>CAWBWP010000004.1:0-820672 GCA_963792555.1 uncultured Alphaproteobacteria bacterium | reverse complement strand
TGGTGGCGGTGGCTTGTTTCACGGGACGTTAATAGGCTGTAATACTTTAGGAATTAAGTTACACGATCAGGATGAACATCGCCGTCCGCATCGTCCCGGTTTTGCCGTAGCCCAGCATTGCCGCCTTGAGGCGCCGAACGAGCCAGCTGCGCTTGGGCAAGTCGGCGTAGCCTTGCAATAGTTCGCGTTGGCGGGCGTCGAGCCGCCCGCCGAAACGATCTATGAAGACCGCCGCTTGCTTGATCCCGCGATGGAGGTTGAGGCGTACGTTCTTGATCCGTGTTGGCCCGATCCGCAGGAGCGTCCTCAGACCATAGCGTTGCGCACCGACCTGATTACCGCTGTGCTGACGATAGAGCAGCGTCCCTCGAGCAATGAAGCGCATCTTTCCGAAAGCAGCGGCGTACAGCGCGAACCACCAGTCGTGCATCGTCGCCTCGGCCGGTATCGGCGACGCTCCTGCCACCAGCGCCCTATTCAGGATCGCGGTGCAGCCGATTACCCGGTTGAACAACATGATCGTTCTCAGGTCGTGCGGGCGTGGATCGACGCCAATAAATTTGAAGAAGGAGGAGGCGATGGGCCTGGCCTCGTCATCTGCCACGACCGCGTCGGTGTAGACGAGAACTGGCGTGTCGTTGCCGGCTTCGGCCTCGGCGGCGCGCATCTCGTCGAGGCTGTCGGCGATCTTGCCGGGCAACCACACATCGTCCTGATCGCAGAACATTACATAAGGAGCGGTCGACTGGTCCAACAGCGTAGCAAAGTTACCAATGACGCCAATATTGCCGCGCGTGTCGCGAACTGGATAAACCACATCGGGCCTGAGCGTGGCGAAGCGGTCGATAATCGCGCGGGTGCCGTCGGTCGAGCCGTCATCGCGGATCAGGATGCGGACGTCGACGCCTTGGTTGAGTACCGAAAACAGCTGACGCTCCAAATATTTTTCGCCGTTATACGTGGCGAGAAGAACGTCGATTGCTGGCACGAGGGCTCCTTTTTGCTCGCAGGCAGGTTGCCGGGCCTTAGGGCGGATTGATGTCCCCGGCCACATCTTATCGCGATGCGACGTTGCAAATGGCTTGGGGAAGGGGCATTCGAGTGCCGACAATGCTGGACTTCGGCAAAGTCCACGATCGCGAGTTGAAACCGACATGCGCTACGCTCGCGATCATCGACCCATGGACGCGGCGGGTGCGAGGAAAACTGGGGCCGAGCATCTGTGCTGATCCGTTCTATGCCGCGGGCAATCCCAGATAGCGCGAGCGTGCTGCCCGGTATCGTCGGCGGGATCGCATGCGTCGCGCTCGAGCTGCTCGTTGCGACGTCAAATATCTTCCCCAGCGGCTCGCTGGTCGGCATTCCGTTCCGCACTGTGCTCTACGCGATCGTGGCACTGACCACAGTTCAGCTCGCTGTGCTTGCTCCGGCGAGTACGGTGCGAGGGCCGATCCGTTTCGGTGGCGCCCTGATCGGGCTTGTGCTCCTCGCATCTATTAACGGCCTTATCGGCTCGACATCGCCCGACAATTACATCCTTGACGATACGCGGACATACCTCATTACCTTCAGCATTCCGTTGTTCGCCGTTGCTCTAGTGCAGCTGAACGCGATCACTATCACCAAGCTTGCCAAGTCCTTTGTGATTGGATCACTTATCTACGCCACTGCGAAGATGGTTTTATTCTCACTTCTTGTGGTGGTGTCGCCGCTGGCGGCAGTCGTGCTCGACGCGTTAGTTGCAAACAACGTAAATGGCGGCGCCAGTCAGGTAGCACCAGGCATCAGCCGGATCCAAACCGGGCTTGATTTCGCGCTACTGATTTCAATCATGTTTTTGCTGCGCAGTCGCACCCCATTGTTGCCATTCTGGTTGCGCTGGCCCGCTCTCGTGGTGCTCGGTGCCGCGCTTGTTATCACCTTCTCTCGGGCCTTGGTTGCATTCTTCGTCTTGTATGTGCTCGTCGAGTTTTTCGCTCGTGCGCGCGGACGGACGCTGGTCCTCGGCCTCGCCATCCTTTTCGCCGGCGCTGCCAGTGTGGCCGTAGTTGGCGGTGAAGCAATTCAAAATCGTCTAGAAACCGGTCACCAGGGAGATTTGACAAGAGCACCACAAGCCGAGGCACTGCTAGACCTATGGCAGCACCACACTAGTTTCGGAGCTGGGCTCGGTGCATACAGCACCATCGTTTTTCGCGACGACAAGGCGCCATATAATTACGAGTTGCAGCTTCACTCAATCCTAACGAAGGTAGGTCTTGTTGGAGCGATTGCTCTAATTAGCTTCGCTTTCGCCGCGCTCATCGCCTCACCGCAACTCCCGATCGCCGGCCTCATTTGTCAGGTCGGTGGCTTCCTCGCTTTCGTGGCCGCCGGGTCAACTAACCCATATCTTTTTTCATCGGCAGCGGCGAACGTGTATATCATGTTGTTTGTAGTAATCGGAGTCCTCGACGACCAGCTCGGCTGTACTCCGCGTTTTGGGTCGTTCAAACGAGCACACGTTAAGTAGAGGACGCTGCATTGCAAGACCGGTCAACATTTGCTGAACTGCGGTATGTCTTTAGGCGATACTGGCTTTTAGCGGTCGCTGTCTTCGCCACCATCTTGATTGGCGGACTTTATTGGTTGTCGAGCCAGCAGCCAATGTACGAGATCAGCAGCATCATCAGCGATAAGCAAGACAATCTAGCCGGCAGTAGTGGCGCCGGCGGGCTAGGTGCGCTGGCAGGCGGATTTCTCAATCTTAAGCAAGACACGTCCGGAGCAAAATCGCTGCAGGAAATGCTCTATACAACCCAGTTGGCACGAAAAGCAGAAGCGCGCTACCATATTTCCCATGAAATTTTCGCCGAACGGTGGGATAAATCTGCCCGTCGTTGGCGGCCACCGAGCGGCCCTGTTCATTGGCTGACAACGACAATTAGCGGATCGTTTGGCGTTCATAATCCGGCGACCGTGACGATCGATGATCTGCAGACATGGCTGCGTGGTATAAGTTTTACTGAGAGCGAGATCGACCGCAACACCTATAAGGTTTCCTTATTTTTCTGATCGGATTGCCGGACCAAGGCTCATGGAAGAGTTACTTAGTGAGGCGGACAGTATGATGCGCCAGCAACAGATGGCGCAAGCCGAGGCGCGTCGGCGATACCTCGAAGGGCGGCTCGCGGACACCCAGCTAGCGGATCAGCGTACTTCGCTGGTCCAGCTCATCCAACGTGTCGAGATGCGAAATGTGATTGGGCACGCGGACCAATTCTACTTGGTTGATGTCGTTTCTCCACCGGAAGCTAGCGACAGCATCAAGCGACCGCGGTATACGGTGGTTAGTGCACTGATCTTTATTGCTGCTTCGTTCATCACGATCTCTTTAGTATGGTCGCTTGCGGTGCTGCGGCGATCCGTTAGCACTGTTGGCGACACCTCCGACGAATGACTTTAGGCGAAAGATTGTCGTGAGCGCAATACGATCCGACAACTTGCGGTTGCTGTTGAGCGACACGACTTGTTATTGAACACTCATGTATTTGCGGTCAACCGCCGAGGTCCAGTGATTATTGTATTGTATTAGATGATAGATCCTTTGATCCCCGATTACATAGATCTTCGGGATTGGCGCTGATGTTCTGTAATAGTTGCTAATAAGTGTGAGAGTGCCGCCCGAAGGATAGACGAGCACGCCATATCCAACGGCCTTTGGCCCTGGAAGAACATGATTTCGGAAAAATCTTACTTCCATTAGTTGGGATAATAATACTGCATTTTCCAGCATGACCGAGTGGAGAATTGACGAAGTAGTTGTCGCTGATGGTTACATCAGAACAATTCACGGTAATGGCCAAAGTGCTGACGGACTATTAGCGGTTTGTGATCCGCCGTCGACCCAGTTATGATCGATTAGACCGCCATGAGACATCGCCTGTACGGCAACATGAACGCACCAAATCGCGGGACCGTGCCCGCCGTAAACTCGATTATAGCTTATGTGAAAGTTGCTGGCTCCTTCCTCAACGCCGATTGATCCAGAAATTGTGAGCCCCTCGGCATGAATTCTCGTTGCGCAACGCGGTTCCGTCGCTTGCTCCGGTGCCGTTGAATGCGATCGACATATCGCCAGGATGACGAAAGACGTTATCGGCGATTACTGTCGCGCGACCTTGCGTGAAGACGCCTCCAACACCGGTTTCGAATTTGCTGAAGGTGACCGACCCCAGAGTCCGCCCCGACGCGAAAGCCGACCGCCGCTTGCGCGGCCGAGGTCGAGAAGGGCATGGTGCCGAAATAACAGTGATCAATCCGCATTCGGCCGCCACCGTTCGTTGCTTGGATCAAAAATTCAACCGGACCGATCGGTTTTGGCGCGGCAGTAGCCTGCAGCCTCAGATGCGTGAATCTCACGTCGTTCGCAGTTACCGTGAATAGCCCGATGTTGCCGGTAGCGGCATCTAGCGCGCTCTGCTCTATCAGCGCATCCCTGCCATCGAGTTTGATCGATGGCTTGTCGATCACGACAACGCTGTTGAATTCTGTATCGTCGATTGCGACTAAAGCCAACGATGTCCCCGAGGTTGGTGGCGGCTATGGCGGCGCGCACCGCCGGTGCCCAGTCGCCGTCGACGACCCTCGCCCTGAAATCGTCGACCGCAACCACACGCGCGGTTCCTGCGTCACTGGCGCACGGGACTGCGGCAGTAACGGCGGCGAGGAGGGCGAGGCTAACGGCGCTAAAAGCTGCCGATTAATTAACATTTTTCGTTCCGGTGTGCAGCCATGCCGCATGGCAACGACTGAGCTTACTGCAAATGGTTGTGTCGGTCCCGCTGTCCCGATAACAACCACCCGGTGGCGAGGCAAGGCGAAGCGATCCGTGACACGACGACGTTGCATCGACATTGCTGTAGTCTTGATTTGCAGATTTTTTCTGGCAGGTCGACGGTGACAGAGCCTATCATCGATGTATTGCTCGCCGCCTATAACGGTGAGCGGTTCATTAGCGAGCAGATTTAGTCGATCCTGAACCAGACATTTGCCGATTTTAGGCTTCTCATCCGCGATGACGGGTCGGCGGACCGGACCGTAGCGATTGTCGATGCCGTCTGCCTCGCTCATCCCGACCGGGTATCGCGGATAAGCGATAAGCGCACCAACCTAGGCGCCAAGGGTAACTTCGCCGCAATGCTTGAGCACAGCCGGTCGAATTACGTGATGTTTGCCGATCAGGACGATATCTGGTCTCCCGACAAGATCGAAGCGACCCTTGCTGCCATGCGGCATGAAGAACAGTGCGGCCACCACCCGGTCGACCCCACGCCCGTCCTGATCTACACCGATGTTGTGGTGGTCGACAGCGCCAATTGCGAACTTGCCCCGTCGTATTTTACTTATACCGGCATTGAGCCCACGCGTACCGCTTATCCGGCGTTGTTCCTGCAGAACACCGTAATCGGCTGCACGGCAATGGCCAATCGTGCGCTGCTCGACCGGGCACTGCCAATCCCGTCAGGCGTCGCGATGCACGACTGGTGGTTGGCCCTGGTTGCAGTTGGAACGGGGCGGATCGCGATGCTCGACCGGCCGACGCTGCGCTATCGTCAGCACGGCAGCAACGAGGTCGGTGCGTGGCGCTATGGCCTGTCGAGCGTTTTACAACTATCGCCAAAGCGGCTGCGGACTGCCCGACGCAATTATCGAGCGGCGATCACTCAGGTAGATTTATTGCTCGAACGGTGCGGTGCTGCATTGCTGCCGGGGCAGCGCTTAATCGCGGAGCGCTTTATCAGGCTGTCACGTTTGAACTGGCTGATTTGCCGTATCGAGGCGAGGCGGCTCGGACTCCGCAAAAGCGGAGTGTTACGAACCCTGTTACTATATGCGTTGATGTAGTGTGAATGTCGAACAATATCGGAAACATGTCCATGAATGACGATGGCGACCAGTCGCCGATGCTGACGATCTCGATCGTCAGCCATGGTCATGATGAACTGCTCGCGGCATTGCTTGACGATGTTGTTCGGTGGCGGAAATCCAACAGCGCGATCGTTGTAACACTTAATATACCGGAGAAAGATGGCTTTGACCGGACGCGATGGTCCGGCGTCGAATGGATCGACAATCCATTGCCCAAGGGCTTCGCCGCAAATCACAATGCGGCACTGCTGGCCGATCGAGTCGCTGGTACGCTGTTGTTAATCCGGATATCCGCATCGACTCAGACGTTTTTGTGGCACTGATCGATCGTGCGCAAAATAATGCCGCTGCGGAGCTGATCGCGCCAGGCGTAATTGGCCCCGACGGAGCGTTGCAAGATTCGGCGCGGAGGCTCCTAACACCTGCGCGACTACTTATGCGAATTCGGACGGAGGCTCGCAATTCGCGGCCTGCCGCAAGCACCGATGACCCGGCGAGAACTCGATTGGATAGCGGGTATGTTCCTCATTATTCGAGGCGATGCCTTCGAAGCGATCCACGGTTTTGACGAACGCTTCTTTCTCTATTGCGAAGATATGGACATCTGTGTCCGTCTACAACTTGCTGGCTACAGAATCGAATATGAACGCAACATAGAGGTTATACATGATGCCCGCCGCAGCAGCCATCGGTCGATGACCCATTTACGTTGGCATGTAGCGAGTTCTTTGAGGACTTGGACTAGCCAGTCATTCTGGAGCTACTGGCGCAATCGTCAGATAAATTAGGTCCTCGTGATGTATATCGCTCGCGGTCACGGCTCTTGCCGATCAACATACATCGCAACCGGCGGCAGTAAAACCGTCAGAACTGACCACTTGTACAGAATTTATCCTCGGAACCTTCAGTCATCGCGGCTAATGATGCTTGCCGCTCATGCTGTGAGATTCCTGACCACTCCGCCTAGAAGCGTTTATAGAGCTAAAACTAGTTGGGCATTGTTCGATGCATATACCGGTCAAATAGTGGAACGGTGAATGCGGCGTCGCCGTGTGCTGGGTGTACAGCATACCCTTGGAGCGCGCGTTTGACGCCGTGCTTCGCTGCCTCGGTACGGCTCAGCTTGATGAGGGCGAGGCGCAGCGCCGGGACGAGAAGTGCCGGGAGCGAGCGCTCTTCCGGCGATCCGACGCGACGGTGACGAGGCCGCGCGCCTCCGCGTCCAGCGTCCAGCCTGAATTTGCCAAGCAGAACGGTCCTGCCGACGCCACGCGGGCCGTAGAGAATGATACTGCGTGCAGCTCGCCGCGAGCCGATGCGGTCAAGGGCGACCGCAGCGCGTTCGACCATCGCATCGCGTCCGGCGAGCTCGGGCGGCGGTGTACCGGCACCGGGGGAGAGAGGATTGCATCCGAGATACAGCATTTATTAAATGAGGTTATTGAAAACCTGTAAACCTGCCTAAGCTACTGTATTTATTTTTTTGCCGTCTTTCCGCGAGTGGGAAGATCGGATACAAATAATGGCCGGTGTGGGACCAGTGAGGGAGCGGAAACGGCAGCTAACCTGTTGAGGCAATTCGCTAACCGAGATTTCTGCCAGACACCCTCTCCGCCGGCATTCGCTTGCTCCCTTCGACACGCAAAGGGAGCCAACATAACCCAGCAGCAGGACCCCGATCCGACGACCCAAGGGGGCGACATCATTCCGGAATCAGGGGGCGGAATGCACCGGAATTGGCAATTATAGCCTGTTGAATGAGATAGGACCGAGCTCTCGGACTCATCAGGGCGAGCAGTCCTTCAACGGCTGCACTAACAGGCCGAACATAGAGCTGCATCCGACCCTAAGTCAGATCGTCGAATTACACTTGCAACGCCGGAGCCATCCACAGAGAGCGTCCGGTTAAGCCGTCCCACCGCCCGAAAACAGACCAGCCGCAATCCGCCCGTCAGTTCGCTGCGTGAGCAAGTGTTGGCGCCGAGCAGAGTTTCGCAGCATATGATGGCAGAGAGTTGTCCGCATTACGGATGTTCCAGTCCGCAGTTGTAAATCTTTTCCTATCTCCACCCATCTCTCTCGTGGCAATCAGTCCATCGTCGTTGGCCAAGAACGCCCAGCTCGAGTGAGGTCTTGATGGCGGGGCGAGGCCCGTGGGGTCAATCACGGCGACGTTGATCCCGTCGTGTCGCCGTGCGGACGGCGCGCGGATCGCCTCAACGCCGATCGCGCGGGCATCGGCGGCCAACTGTTGGGTCGCGGTATAGTCGCTCGGGTGCGTCCACCGATCGGCGTCCTTGGCAAGGTCGCCCATCGTGAGGTCGAGCGCTGCCTTGGCGTCGACCATCACCGAGAACGCCGACATCGGCGTCGGGGTACGCGGCCGCTGGAATCCGGGTGAGCGGGAGAAGGCGACGAGCCGCCAGTGCGCGGCTTCGCTGACGGCGGTCTCGACGTCCTCGGAGGCGTAGAAGATACCGGGCAGCACGTCGGGCGCGCGGAACCGAGAAGGGCGGCCAAGGCCGTAGCGGAACGGCGAGGCCAGCAACCATGGCAGGCGTCGCGCAGCTTCCGGCAGCTGCGGCTTGACCTCGTCGGCGAGCGCTTCGAGCAGCGCCTGGTCGGCCGGGTTGGCGGCGAGGCGGTTGGTCGAGATCAGATGCTGGCCCTCGACGATACGGATGACGCGGCCGCGATACGGCCGGACCTCAGACGCGAGCGCGGAGGGCGTCGACATAGTCGCTGGTGCGGAGCAATCCCCTGACGGTCGACAGCAGATCGATCGGGCGCTCGCCGAGGTCGAGGTTCGGCGTCGTCAGCCACGACCGCGCCGATCCGTCGTCCTGGCCGAGCCAGCTGTCGAGCGAGCGGAACAGGCGCAGCAGGTGCTGCGCCAGCTCGAACGGCTTGCTGCCGGGTTCAAGCCGGTACTGGCCGGCGCGCAGCCGCGAGACGGTCGGGCCGGAAAGCCCGATGATTGCGCCGAGCTTGGCGTTCGACAGCTGCCAGAAGCCGGCGATGCGCGCGACGGCATCGCTGAGCACGCGCGCGGCGTCGGGGCTGCGGATATCGACGTGGGCGGTGGCCATAGCTGTCTCCCTTGAACGCAGCATAGGCTGTTCTGTTCGCTGGAACAACCGTGGCTCCCAGGTTAGCTGTGAGCGCTTGCTTGCGTCGGCAATTTCGCGTTCAGCGCTTTCCACAGCAATCCGCTGACCAGTTCCGCCGCGTCGAGCGCGGGCTGGTCGGCAAGGTGCATATAGCGTTGCGTATTGTCGGTGCCGCGGTGGCCGAGCAGCCGCGCGATCATCGGCGTGTTCTCCTGCTGGATCGCGGCGTGGCTGGCGAAGCTGTGGCGCAGGTCGTGCAGGCGCAGCGGCGCGATTTTTCGCCAGCGGCAGCACGACTTCGTGCCAGAACGGCAGCAGCTCGGTGAGCGGCTGGCCAGCGCGACGCGCGGCTGGTAAACACCCATGGGCTGCCGGGCACGCGTGACACGCGGCGGAGTGCTTCCTGCGCCGCTGGGCCGAGATCAACCTGGCGCGGACCGGTCTTGCTCTCGCGCAGCGTCATCAGTCGGCCCGCGACGTCGCTCCAGCGCAGCGACAGGACCTCGCCCTTACGGCAGCCGGTGTAGAGCAGCAGCCGGATTGCGCCGACGCGGGCGGGATCGCTGTCCTGCAGTTCGTCGAGTGCGCGACCGAGGCGGCGCAGCTCCTGCTCGGTCAGGTAGCGGCGGAACACGCGGCGCGCATTCTTTTTTATGCCGCCGCACGGGTTCGAGTGGGCCGGCAGCTGCCCCAATCCTCGGCCTTTACGAACATCGCGCTGAGGATGTCGAGCGCGCGATTGGCGGCGCCGGGCCTCGTCTTGCTCACGGCCGAGAACCACTCGAATACACTTGCCTCGTCGATCTGGTCGAGGAAGCGCTTGCCGAACGCGGGCAGCAGGTGCCCACGCATGTAGATGTCGTGGGTCTCGACCGTCGACGGCTTCCACCGGGTCACGCCATAGCGGCGGTACGCCTTGGCGAAGTCGGCGAACAGCGGCGTCGTCTTGGCGTCGCGCTTGGCCTTCAGCGGGTCGCGCCGGACCTTGGCTTCGAGGATCAGCAGCTGCGCCTTGGCCCGCGCCGCGGTCTCGGTGACCGTCGGCGGGCCGCCAAGGCTGATGCGCGAGACGACGCCCTTGATCCGGGTAAACACGATCCACGTTCGCCTGCCATTGCCCGACACGCGTAGTCCGAACCCCGGCAGCGCGTCGTCCCATACGACGCGGCCGTTGCCGATCAGCGGTGCGATCTCCTCCGGACTGAAGCGGCAGCCGCCGCGCGCGGCGGCGGTTCGACACCGTCGTCATCGCGCCGCCTCATCGAAGGCGAAGCCGCAGGCGCGGGCGATGTGCCCCGAGACGCGGCCCGCCGCCTCGCGGACGCTGGTGTCGCCAAGGTGCGCGTAGCGCTCGGTTGTCTCGAGCAGAGCATGGCCGAGCAGCTTGCCGATCGTCGGCAGTGTCACGCGGTTCATCGCCGCGTGGCTGGCAAAGGTATGTCGCAGGTCGTGCAGCCGGATGTCGCTCAACCCCGCCTTGGCGCGGATGCGGGTCCATCGCGGCCAGCCAATTTCGGCATGCCCGGTCCCATGCTTGTCGGGAAAGACCCAGTCGTCGTGGCGTGCGCGGCAGCGCCGCGAGCAGGTCGCGCGCGGCGCGGCCGAGATAGAGCGTCTTCGGCCCGCTCTTCGAGTCTGGCAGATGGGCGAAGTTGCCGTCGAGGTACGACCATTGCAGCGTCTCGATCTCCTGCTTGCGCGCGCCGGTCAGCAGCAGCAGGCGGATTATCGCGCAGTCGTGCGGATGCTTTTCCTCCACCGTATCGAGGACTGCGCCAAGCCGGGACACCTCGTCGAGAGCGAGAAAGCGCTCCACCGTCTTTGTCGGGAAGCGCGTGACGTTGCGGCATGGGTTCGAGCGCTTTGGACGCAGCCCCATTGCCTCGGCAGTGGTCATCATCACCGACAACACCGGCAGGCTTCGGTTGGCGGTCCCCGGGCGTTCGCCAAGACCGTCGCGCCACTTGAGCACCATCGCGCGGGTGATATCGGTCAAGGGCACATTGCCGAACTCGGGGAGCAACAGCCGGTCGATCAGCTTGCGGTTCGACGCCTGGGTGCGAGGTTTCCATCGCCGCGCATGCGCTTCCCAGAAGCGCTCGGCATAGGCGCCGAACGACAAGGTCACGGGTACTTCGACCGGCGCGAACGGATCGACGACGCCTAGGCCGACCTTGACGTCACTGAGCAACTTGCGGGCGTGCCGGCGTGCGGTCCGTCGCTCCATGTCGTCGACCGACCCGATCACCCGCCGCCGGTACGCCCACGTTCGCGGTATTGGACGACATAGGACCGCACGCCCGAGGCATGGACACGGATGCCGAACCCCGGCAGCTTCGCGTCCCAAAGGAACCGCTCGCCGGCCTGAAGCCCGCCCTCGCCCCTGCCGTTGCCGGCAACAGACGCCGGTGCGCGCACGTCAGTCTGGCGATCGAGATGCATACATTTTTGCACGGCCAAATTGGCCGATCCTGTGGAAGCCCCAGGGTTGCAAGAGAGTGCAGCTTTGGCCTGTTTTCCAGAACGACGCTCGGCCAGCGTTTTCACGCGTTTCAGGGAAGCAGGCGACTTGTTGTTGTTTTTCAGCGGCTTATTACTTGTGGTGTCCATGATCATTCTCCGTAAGTCTTTGACTTTACGGCCTCTGCACCCGAAGGATGCGTACGGTGTGCCCGCCACGTGTGCTACTCTGCGCCTGCTCGGTCCGCCGCGGCGCGACTGGCGCAGCGACCCGCCGCCCGCGCCTCGCCGCCGCTCCAGCCGCTACCCCAGCGCCAGCCGCGGCCCCATCCGCGCGCGGCCCTCGCGGAGCACCTTGAGGCACGCCATGCTGTGGCGCGCGAAGGCGGCAAAGGCCGGGACCTGCGCCGGGTGGCGGGCGAGGGAGGCGGCGACGCGGGCGTAGGCGGTGCGCCCCTTTGGGCCCATCGACACCAGCACGGCGGGGGGCATGGCGTCGTCGACGCGGTCGGAGACGACGCGGGCGATGAGCAGGGGCAGCCCGTGGGCGGCGGCGACGCGCGCGGCGACGTGGCTTTCCATGTCGACGGCCAGCCGGCCGCTGGCACCGAGCGCACGCTTGGCCGGGGCGTCGGCGAGGAGGCCGTCGGCGTGGAAACGGCCGTGGTAGGCGCCGGGCAGCGCCGCCAGCACGCGTTCGCTCCACCCGGCATCGCAGTCGTGTTCGATTTCGCCCGAGACGCCGCTGCCGATCACCCAATCGCCGATCGCGAGGTCGTCGGTGAGTGCCCCGGCAAGTCCCCAGCTGACGATCGCCTCCGCCTGCGGCGCGAGCCGGTCGAGCTCGGCAGCGAGGTAGCTGGCGTCGCCGCCGCCGGGGACCGCGCGGATTGCGCCGCTGGCGGCGGTCTGCGCCTCGATGATGAAGCCGCAGGTCAGGAGGATCAACGGCATGCGCTCCGCCCTGGACTTGGCCTGACGCCCACGACGAAGGTGCCGGCCCGTCCGCGACCGGCGCTCCGTCTCACCGTGGCGTCGCTCCGGGTTCCTCTGCCGCCCACCGCCGCGCACGTGCCGCCGCCCCGCCGCCCGGCGCTCACAGGCCCCAGCCGACCTTCGTGTCGTTGGCGTTGCGCAGGTTGCGGTAGCGCGCCAGCGCCCAGAGCGGGAAGATCTTCGCGTAGCCGTGATAGCGCAGGTAGAAGACGCGCGGAAAGCCGCCGCCGGTATAATGCTCCTCCGGCCAGACGCCGTCCGTACCCTGGTGCGCCGTCAGCCAGGCGATGCCGCGTGTCACCGCCGGATGATCGACCCGCCCGGCCGCCATCAGCCCGAGCAGCGCCCAGGCGGTCTGCGAGGCGCGGCTTTCGGCCGGGACGTGGCCGGTCCGGTCGAGCGCATAGCTGTCGCAGGCCTCGCCCCAGCCGCCGTCGGCGTTCTGGATCGCGACCAGCCAGTCCGCCCCGCGGCGCACCGCCTCGCCGCTCGTCAGCCCGGCGGCGTTGAGCGCGCACAGCGCCGACCACGTGCCGTAGATGTAGTTGACCCCCCAGCGCCCGAACCAGCTGCCGTCGGCCTCCTGCTCGTTGAGCAGGTAGGCGACGGCGGCGCGCATCCGGTCGGAGCCGGCCGGCTCGCCGAGCTGCGCCAGCATCGACACGCACCGCGCCGAGACGTCGGCGGTCGGCGGGTCGAGGAGCGCGCCGTGGTCGGCGAACGGGATGTTGTTCAGGTAATGATAGCTGTTGTCGGCGTCGAACGCGCCCCAGCCGCCGTCCCGCGACTGCAGCCCGACGGTCCATTCGGTGCCGCGCGCGATCGCTTCGTCGAAGCGCCCGCCGACGCGCCCGCGTGCCCGGTCGAGCGCGCAGACGACGGCGGCGGTGTCGTCGAGATCAGGGTAATGTGCGTTCTCGTACTGGAACGCCCAGCCGCCGGGGCGGAGATCGGGCGCGTTATCGGCCCAGTCGCCCTTCACCGCGAGCACCTGCCGCGGCAGCAGCCAGTCGAGCCCGCGGTCCGCCGCCGCTTCCGCCTGCGGTGAGCGCACTTCGAGCAGGGCGTGCGCGGCGAGCGCGGTGTCCCACACCGGCGACAGGCACGGCTGGCAATAGACCTCGCCGTCATCGCGCCGGACGACGAGCTTCTCGACGGCGGCGCGGGCGATGTCGCGGTGGACGTGGTCGTCAAGGCAGTCGAACATCATCACGCTGTTGGCCATCGCCGGGTAGATCGCGCCGAGACCGTCGTCGCCGTTCAGCCGCTCGGTGACGAACGCCACGCAGGCGTCGATCGCGCGCTGGCGCAAGCGCTTCGGCCACAGCCCGTCGACGGCCTTGAGCACGACGTCGAGCGCGCCGAACGCGACCCGCCACGCCCGCTTCGCCCCGGCGACGTTCGACTTCGGCTTGACCGTGGCTCGGGGCAGGTAGAGCTCGTCGACCCGGACGCCCCTGGGGTTCTTCGCCACCGGCTGCAGCGCGCCGAGGACGAGGAGCGGCACGATCACCGTCCGCGCCCAATACGCCATCTTCGACAGGTGCACCGGGAACCAGCGCGGCGCGAGGATCAGCTCGGGCGGCATCGTCGGGATCGTCGACCACGGTCCGGCGGCGAACAGCGCCAGCTGGATGCGGGTGAAGACGTTGACCGCCGCCGCCCCGCCGGCGCGCAGGATCGCGGCGCGGGCGCGGGTCATGTGGTCGGCGGCGGGGTCGTCGCCGATCATCTTCAGCGCGAAATACGCCTTGACCGACGCCGAGATGTCGAAGTCGCCCTCGTGGAACAGGCCCCAGCCGTCGTGCGGGCCCTGGATGCGGCGCAGGTAGCGGCCGATCCGTGCCTCGACGTCCGCGTCGACCGGTTCGCCGAGATAATGGCGGAGCAGGACATATTCGGCCGGAATGGTCGCGTCCGCCTCCAGCTCGAACACCCAGTGACCGTCGGCGCGCTGCAGTCCTGCGAGGGCGGCGGCGGCAGTGGCAACGGCGGTGTCGAGCTGGTCGGGCGCAAGCGCGGTGACGGACATCGCGCGCTTATAACCGGCTTGACGCGCCGGCCAAGCCCGCCGCGCGGCGGGCCAACCCCGCCGCCGTCGCGCCGGACTGCACCGCGCCTTCGATCGTCGCCGGCAGGCCGGTCGCCGTCCAGTCGCCGGCGAGAACCAGATTGGGGTACGCCGTCCGCGCCGGCGGCCGCAGCGCGTCCTGCGCCACCGTTGCGGCGAAGGTCGCCCGCCGCTCCTTGACCACCTGCCACCGCGGCAGCGGCGCGGGCCAGTCGAGCGCGCGGCAGACCTCCGCCCAGACCGCTGCCGCCAGTTCGCCGCGATCACGCTCGGCGGCGGCGGTGGCGGCGCTGATCGTCACCGACAGCCGGTCGGGAAAAGCGAAGATCCACTCCGTGGTGCCTCCGAGCACGCCCAGGATCGGCGGCGCTCCCACGGGCGGGGCGGTGGCGAAATGCAAGCTGACGATCGGGTTGAAATCGGTCGGGACGCCGAGGCCAGGCAGCAGCGACGCCGCCACCGGCGCGGGCACGGCAAGGATTACGGCATCACCCTCGTCGAGCATCACCGGCACGTCCCCGAAAGCCAGCGCCCCGACCCGCCCGCCGCGCGGCACCAGCGCCGTCAGCCGCCGCGGGACGATCTTGCCGCCGTGCCGCTCGAGGAACGCCACGGCCGGCGCGACGAAGGCGGCGGCGAGCGTCGGCGTCGCGATCAGCGGCCTGCAGGCGCGACCGCCGCGCGCCAGGCTGCCGCGCAGCACCGCGCCCGCCAGCGCCGCCGAGGCCCCCGCCGGAGGCGTGTTGAGCGCGGCCAGCAGGACGGGTTCGAGCAGCCGGTCCCACAGCGGCCCCGAGGTGCGCACGACATCCGCGACCGCCGCCCCCGCCGGCGGGCGGAGCAGGCGGGCCAGCGCCAGATAGTCGGCCGCCGCTGTCCCCGGGACCCGGCGCGCGGCGACCAGCAGCCACCATGGCAGTATCCCGTCGCTGGGCGCGACGGTGAAGCCGCCGCCGGCGAGATCGACGAAGCGGAATGCCGCTGATTTAGGCCCCGCGAGCCGGTCGCGCGCGCCGATGCGGTCGACATAGGCCATGACGGCGCCGTTGCCCGACAGGACGAGATGGTTGCCGTTGTCGACCGTCAGGCCGGTGGCGGCGTCGGCGTACGACCGGCAGCGGCCGCCCGCCTGCGGTGCCGCCTCGGACACGATCACCGGCACCCCCGCGGCCGCCAGCGCGGTCGCCGCCGACAGGCCGGCGAGCCCGGCGCCGATGACGTGGACGGTCATCGCCCTAAAGACCCAGCCCGACCTTCGCCACGGTCCACAGCAGCACCGGGCGGCTGAGCTTGGCCCGGACGCGCGGCCGGTGCCAGCCCGCCGTCTCCATCATCGCCAGCGTCCGCGAATAGACCCCCGCCATCAGCCGCGGCGCGAACAAATGTCCCTTGGGCCGCTGCGCCAGGATCGTCTTGGCGGCGGCATAATGGACATGGGCGTCGCGGGCGACGGCGCGGGCGACGCCGTCGATCGCCGGATCGGCGGCGACCGCCAGCGGCTCGTCGCCGGCGATGCCGTGCGCCACGAGGTGCTCGCGCGGGAGGTACAGCCGGCCGATGGCGGCGTCCTCGTCGATGTCGCGCAGGATGTTGGTCAGCTGCAGCGCGCGGCCGAGGTGGTGGGCGAGGTCGGTCGCCGCCGGACCCTCCATGCCGAAGATGCGGACCGACAGCCGCCCAACCGCCGACGCGACGCGGTCGCAGTACAGGTCGAGCGTCGCGGCGTCGGGGGCGCGGATGTCGGCGGCGACGTCCATCGCCATGCCGTCGATGACGGCGACGAAGTCTTCGCGGGCGAGACCGAAGCGCGCGACCGCCTCGGCGACCAGTTCGGCGCGTCCGGGCGGGCCGCCGGCGTACAGCGCGTCGATGTCGTCGCGCCATGCGGCCAAGGCCCGCGCCCGGTCGGCCGGATCGCGGTCGATGTCGTCGGCGATGTCGTCGACCGCGCGGCAGAAGGCATAGACGGCGAACATCGCCTCGCGCTCGGCTCGCGGCAGGACGCGCATCCCGGCGTAGAAGCTGCTGCGCGACACCTGCCCGTGGAGCGCGACGCGGTCGTCGTGGTTCATGCCGCCAGCACCGCGCGCGCCGCCAGCCACGCCTGCCGGCCGCGGCCGTGGGCGACCCGCTCGGCCAGGGGGTCGCGCCGGGTCAGCTGCGCGGCCAGGTCGGCGGCGAGCGCGTGGATCACCCGCACCTCGGCCGCCAGCCGCCGGTCGCGGATCTGGGCGGCGAACGGCCGCGCCTCGGCGAGCAGCGCCTGGCAGCGGCGGGCGAGGTCGCGGATCACCCCGAGCAGGGCCGCCGGCGCGCGGTCGGCAGCAAGGACGTCAGGCGCAAGGCCGGCGGCAGTCAGCATGTCGCCGGGGATATAGACGCGGTCCATGGCGCGATAGTCTTTCCCGCAGTCCTGGAGGTGGTTGATCACCTGCAACGCGGCGCACAACGCATCGGACGCCGGCCACGTCGCGCGGTCCTCGCCGTGAACGTCGAGGACGAACCGCCCGACCGGCATCGCCGATTTGGCGCAGTAGTCGATCAACGCGGCCCAGTCGGCGGTGCGCGGCGTCGCGACGTCGTGCTCGAAGGCGTCGAGCAGGTCGTGGGCGTGGACCGGATCGAGCCCGCGCTCGGCGAGCACGTGGCGCAGTGCTGCCGCACTCGGGACCGCGTCGTCGGTCCCGCCAAGGCTCCGCCGCATCGCCGCCAGCGCCCCCAGCCGCTCCGCCGGCGGTGCCGGGCCGTCGTCGGCGATGTCGTCGGCCTGCCGGGCGAAGCGGTAGAAGGCGAGGATCGGCGCGCGCGCGGCCGGCTTCACCAGCCACGAGGCGACCGGGAAGTTCTCCGTCGTCGCGGTTCGGGTCGGGGCGATTCGGGTCGGGGCGGTCCGGGTCGGGGTGGTGGGGGTCGGGGGGGGGCGGCTCGGGGTGACCCTGGGCGGGGCGGTCATGCCGGCGTTGCCGGAGTTGGTGCCTGGATCCGGCCCTTCCACTGCCCGCCGCGCCCCCGCGCGTGCTGGACCGCCGAGACCAGCGTGAACCAGCCGTAGACCACGGCGATGACGGGAGCCGCGGCGCCCCACGCCGGCGAGCGGCGGTAGAAGCGCAGCATCGGCTGGAACGCCGCCGACATCGTGCCCCAGGCGGCGACGCCGGCGATCTCGGCCCAGCCGCGCGCGAACAGGGCGAGCAGCGGCGGCGCGGCGAAGGTCAGGGCGAGGCCGGCGAGCGTGCCGGCGAGGAGCAGCGGCGAATAACCGAGCTGCGCATAGGCCGAGCGGCTGATCATCGCGCCGATGTCGGCGACGCGCGGATAGGGCCGCAGCGACACCGAGCGCCGCGTCAGCAGCAGCCGGATCGGCCCCTCCTGCTTGAGCAGCGCCGCCAGCGCGCAGTCGTCGATCAGCGCGGTGCGGATGGCGGCGATGCCGCCGGCGCGGGCCAGGGCGGCGCGGTCGACGAGCATCACTCCCCCCGCCGCCGCCGCCGTCGGTCCCGGCCGATTGACCGCGCGAAAAGGGAACAACATCATGAAAAACCAGACGAACGCCGGCACCAGCGCGCGCTCGGGCCAGCTGTCGGTGCGGAGCCGCGCCATCAGCGACACCAGCACGGCCCGCTCGGCCACCGCGCGCGCGACAAGGCGGCGCAGCGTGTCGGGCGCATGCTCGATGTCGGCGTCGGTCAGCCACAGGTACGGCACGTCGCCCGCTGCCGCGATCCCCTGCGCGATCGCAGCGAGCTTCCCCGTCCAGCCGGCGGCGAGCGGTGTGGCGCGAAGCACCGACAGGCGGTCGCCGCCGGCCGCGCGGGCGACCTCCGCCGTCCCGTCCGAGCTGCCGTCGTCGACGACGATCACCCGGAACGCGCCGCGATAGTCCTGGGCCGCCAGGCTGGCGGCGGCGCGGCCGATCACCGCCGCCTCGTCGCGCGCCGGCACGACCGCGACCACTGCCGGCCATGCTGCGGGATCGGGCAGCTCCCCGCTGTCCTGCTCCGCCGCGCGCCACCAGCCGGCGCGGGCGAACAGCAGCACCAGCCAGACGATCACGACCAGCGCGCCGAGCAGGTCGAGCGCGGGGCTCACAGCATTCCCGCCGCGCCGAACCACGCCAGCGCGTCCGCCAGCGCCTGCGTGTACGGTCGGGCCGAATAGCCGAGGTCGCGCTCCGCCTTGGCGCTGGTGAAGTACATGTGGTGTCCGGCCATCGTCAGCGCGTCGGCGGTGACGAACGGCTCGCGGCCCGTGACCCGCGCGACCGCCTCCGCCCCCCACGCCAAAGGGAACAGCGCCCGGCGCGGCAGCGCGATCGTCGGCGCGCGGCGGCCGGTCAGCGCGGCGATGTCGGCGAGCATCTGCCGCAGGCTGACGTCCTGCCCGCCCAGGATATAGCGCTCGCCGACCACGCCCCGGTCCAGCGCCAGCAGGTGGCCGCGGGCGACGTCGTCGACATGGACGAGGTTGAGGCCGGTATCGACGAAGGCCGGGATCCTGCCCGTCGCCGCCTCGACGATGATCCGTCCCGTCGGCGTCGGGCGGACGTCGCGCGGGCCGATCGGCGTCGACGGATTGACGATCACCGCCGGCAGGCCTTCGCCCGCCACCATCGCCTCGACCAGCCGCTCGGCGACGACCTTGCTCCGCTTGTACGCGCCGATCGCGCGCGCGGGCGTCAGCGGGTCGGTCTCGTCGGCCGGCGTGCGGTCGAGCCCGAGCGTCGCTACGGAACTGGTGTGGACCACCCGCCGGACCCCCGCCGCCAGCGCGCCGCGCATGACGTTGGTCGTCTGGGCGACGTTGTTGCGGACGATCTCCTCCGGGTCGCGCGCCCACAGCCGGTAGTCGGCGGCGACGTGGATCACCGCGTCCGCCCCGCCGCACGCCGCAGCCACCGCAGGCGCGTCCATCAGGTCGGCGGTAACGATCTCGGCATCGAGACCGACGAGATTGGCGCGCGGGCTCGATCCCCGGACCAGTGCCCGCACCCGCCAGCCGTCGGCGGCGGCGACGCGCGCGACCGCGGCCCCGACGAACCCGGCGGCACCGGTGACCAGGACTGTGCTGCGCTGCGCCATCGCGCCGCTCCTAGCCGCGAACCGCGCCGCGTGGGAAGAGGACTGCCGAGGTCAGGAGCTGGGATGGGCCGCAACAAATCCTTTCCGCTGACCGACCGGGAGGCTCTGGCGTTTCTGACCGCGCCGGCCGCTGCCGGCTTTGCCCTTGTCGTTGCCGACGCCGTGACGGGAAACGATCCCGTGACCGCCGGCCAGATGGTCGCGACGACGATCGTCGTTCTGTTCGGCAGCTACGGCGCAGGCGTTTGTCTCGGCCTGCCGCTATGGCTGCTCCTTGGCTCGCGGATCAGGCTGACGCCGCTGGCGGCCATGCTCGGCGGCGGCACCGTGGCGGCCATCCCACTCCTGCTGCTGGACCGAATTGGAATGACCAAGGCGTACCTCTACGACGGCCGTGCGCTCATCGCCGACTATCGCTTCACCGCTTACGGCTGGCACCGGCACCTGGTCGACCTTGCAAGCATTGCGGCGGCAGGCGCGCTGGGCGGCATCGTCTTCTGGCGGATCGTCCGCCCGCGCCGCCAACCGCTCTAGCGACAAAGCATCCACGCCACGATATGACGCGGGCCGTGACTTCAGCCGCCTGCCTGTGATCGCCGTGACCGTCCTCGCCGCGGCGCTCGTCACCCTCGCGGCGGTCGGCATCGGCTATCAGCTCGCCTCGGCGATCGCCGTCTGGCGCACGCTGGGCACGCCGCTGGCGCCGGCGCTCGACCCCCCGCCGGCGGTGACGCTGCTGAAGCCGCTGCACGGTATCGAGCCGCGGCTGGCGGCCAACCTCGGCGGGTTCCTCGCCCAGCGCTACGGAGGGCCACAGCAAGTGGTGTTCGGCGTCAGCGACGCCGACGATGCCGCCCTGAGCGCCGTCGCGACGCTGCGCGCGGCGCATCCCGACGCCGACCTCGAAACCGTCGTCGACGGCGTCCGCCACGGCAGCAACGCAAAAGTGTCGAACCTGGTCAACATGATGGCCGCGGCGCGCCACGACGTGCTGATTGTCAGCGATTCCGACATCGCCGTCGGCCCCGACTATCTCGGCCGCGTCGTCGCCGCGCTCGGCCTGCCCGGTGTCGGCGCGGTCACCTGCCTCTATCATGGTCGCGGCGACGCGGGGAACTGGTCGCGGCTGGCGGCGCAGGGGATCAGCTACGGCTTCCTGCCGTCGGTCGTCATCGGTCTGCGCCTCGGCCTCGCAGAGCCGTGCATGGGGTCGACCATTGCCCTCACCCGCCCGACGCTCGACCGCATCGGCGGGTTCGCCGCCTTCGCCGACATCCTGGCCGACGATCATGCCATTGGCGTCGCCGTGCGCGTGCCCGGGCTCCACGTCGCCGTCCCGGCGTTCACCGTCGCCCATGGCTGCGTCGAGCCGAGCCTTGCCGCCGTCGTCCGGCACGAGACGCGGTGGAACGTCACCATCCGCCGGCTGGACCCGTGGGGCTATCTCGGCCACGGACTGGTCAACCCGCTGCCGCTGGCGCTGCTGGCGACGGCCGTCCACCCCGCCGCCTGGCCGCTGATCGGCGGCGCGCTCGCCGCCCGGGCCGCAGTCGCTGCCTGCGTCGACCGCGCCACACACACGCGTCCGGGCCCCCTTTGGTGGCTGCCGGCGCGCGACCTGCTGACCTTCGGGCTGTTCATTGCCGGGTTTTTGGTGCAGTCGGTCGACTGGCGCGGATCGCGGCTTCGAGTCGCGCGCGACGGCAGCATTATCGATTAAGGCGAACGCTCATGCGCAGTTTGTTCCTGCAGGCCCCGTCGTTCGACGGCTATGACGGTGGTGCCGGCGCGCGGTATCAGATGAAGCGCGAGGTCAAGTCGTTCTGGTACCCGACCTGGCTCGCCCAGCCGGCGGCGCTGGTCGAGGGGTCGCGGCTGATCGATGCCCCGGCGCACGACCTGTCGTGGGACGACATCGCGCATGAGGTCGACGACAAGGAACTTATCGTCCTCCACACCTCGACGCCGTCGTTCCGCCAGGACATCCGCACCGCCGAGCTGATCCGCGCGCGCAACCCCAAGGCGCTGATCGGCCTGATCGGCGCCAAGGTCGCGGTCGAGAGCGAGAAGTCGCTCGCCGCCTCGACGGCCGTCGACTTCGTCTGCCGCAATGAATTCGATTTCACGATCAAGGACATCGCCGACGGCATGCCGCTGAGCGAGGTCGCCGGGATCAGCTACCGCACCGCCGCCGGCGAGATCGTCGCCAATCCCGACCGCGCCGTGCTGACCGACATGGACCAACTGCCGTGGGTTACGCCGATCTACAAGCGCGACCTCGACATCCAGAAGTATTTCGGCGGCTACCTGCTCCACCCGTACATCAGCTTCTACACCGGGCGGGGCTGCAAGAGCCGCTGCACCTTCTGCCTGTGGCCGCAGACGGTCGGCGGGCACAACTATCGCGTCCGGTCGATCGAGAACGTCGTCGCCGAGGTGAAGTACGTCCGCGACACCTGGCCCGAGGTGAAGGAAATCTTCTTCGACGACGACACGCTGACCGACAACGCCCCGCGGGTCGAGGCGCTGGCCCGTGAACTGGGCAAGCTCGGCGTCACCTGGAGCTGCAACGCCAAGGCCAACGTGCCGCGCAAGACGCTCGAGGTGATGAAGGCGAACGGCCTGCGCCTGCTCCTCGTCGGCTATGAAAGCGGCAACCAGCAGATCCTGATCAACATCAAGAAGGGCCTGCGGACCGAGGTCGCGCGCCAGTTCACCAAGGACTGCCACGAGCTCGGCATCGTCATCCACGGCACCTTCATCCTCGGCCTGCCCGGCGAAACCGAGGAGACGATCGAGGAGACGATCCGCTATGCCAAGGAGATCGACCCGCACACGATCCAGGTATCGCTCGCCGCACCGTATCCCGGCACGTTCCTGTACAAGCAGGCGACGGAGAACGGCTGGTTCGACGGTACGGACCACCTGCTGACCGACGGCGGCAACCAGATTGCGCAGCTCAGCTACCCGCATTTGTCGAGCGAGCGCATCTTCGACAAGGTGGAGGAGTTCTACAAGCGCTTCTACTTCCGCCCGTCGAAGATCGGTTCGATCGTCTGGGAGATGGTGCGCGACTGGGACATGATGAAGCGCCGCCTGCGCGAGGGCGTCGAGTTCTTCGACTTCCTCCGCCGGCGGAAAGAGGCGGTTTGACCGCTTGAGATCGCTCGTCGTCACCGCCGACGACTTCGGCAACGACGTCGCGGTCAACGAGGCGGTCGAGCTTGCTCACCGCGACGGCGTCCTCACCGCCGCCAGCCTGATGGTCGGTGCCCCCGCGGTCGCGGACGCGGTGGCCCGGGCGAAGCGCCTGCCGGCGTTGGGTGTCGGGCTGCACCTGACGCTGGTCGACGGCGTACCCGTGCTGCCGCCGGACGAGGTGCCTGGGTTGGTCGGGCCGGACGGCCGCTTCCGCGACGACATGGCGATAGCGGGCGCGCGCATGTTCTTCCTGCCCGCAACCCGGCGGCAGCTCGCCGCCGAGATCGCGGCACAGTTCGCCGCCTTCGCCGCGACCGGCCTGCCGCTCGACCACGTCAACGCGCACAAGCACTTCCACCTCCACCCGACGATCGCCGGGCTGATCGCCCGCATCGGCGCGCGTTACGGGCTGAAGGCGGTCCGCGCTCCGCTGGAGCCCGGCGCACGAGCGCTGACCGATCCGTGGGCGCGGCTGGTGGCGCACCGCTTCCGCCGCCGCGGCATCGCCGTGCCGGGCGCCGTGTTCGGGCTTAAGCACTCCGGCGCCATGACCACCGACCGCCTGCACCGGGCGATTGCGGCGCTGCCCGCGGGCCTGAGTGAAATCTACCTTCACCCGGCGACGCGCGACGATTATCCCGGTCATGGGCCGGCGTACCGACACCGGCTGGAATTGGCGGCATTGCTCGACCCTGGAATCCGGCAGCAGATCGTCGCAGCCGGTGTTCAAATTGGCAGCTTTGCTGCATTTGCGAAGGATTGACGGAGCCGAGCCGATGAACGCACCGATCGCCAAAGCCGCCTTCACCGCTTATCCGCCGGCGCTGCCCGACGCGCCGGCCGGCACGGTCCGCCCGGGAAGCGAGGCGCACAAGGTGCTGATGTGCCGGACGATGCTGACGACGCACGACCCGTACAAGCCGGCGCTGATCGACTGGCCGACGCTCGATCCGGTGACGCAGAACCGTATCACCAGCCTGCCGATCTGGGACATCGCCGTCGCCACGGAAGGCCGGGCGAGCATGAACGTATCGACGTATGCCGGCACCATCGCCGACCCGCTGCTGAAAAGCGCGGTCGAGATGAACGCCTTCGAAGAGGCGCGGCACAAGCTCGTGCTCGGCGACATGGTCCAAGCATACGGGATCGACCTTGTCCCCGAACCCGCCTACGTCACGCCGCGCGACCCCGAATGGGCGTTCATGGTCACGGGGTTTTCGGAGTGCATCGACAGCTTCTTCGGCTTCGGCCTGTTCAAGGTCGCCAGGGACAGCGGCTTCTTCCCGCCCGAACTGGTCGACACCTTCGAGCCGGTGATGCGCGAGGAGGGACGGCACATCCTGTTCTTCGTCAACTGGGTCGCGTGGCACCGCCGCACGATGCCGTGGTGGCGGCGGCCATGGTTCGCGGCCAAGGTCGCGGCGGTCTGGGCGTTCCTGATCTGGGAGCGGATCGACATGGCCAAGGGCATGGGCGAGGGCAACAGCCGCGCCGAGGAAAGCAATTTCACGCTGAACGGATCGAAGGAGCTGGGCGTCGAGATCGAATTCCCCGAGCTGGCGGCGATCTGCTTGGCCGAGAACGACCGCCGGCTCGGCGTCTACGATGCGCGGCTGGTCCGGCCGAAGTTCGTGCCCGCCATGGTGCGCCTGGCACTGCGGGTCATGGGCAAGGGCAAGCTGCCGGCGGCAGCGTAACGCCTCGTTCCGCTCCGGCGAACGGAGTGGCAGGAATGCCATGACCCGTGCCGTGATCCTCCTCCTCACCCTCGCCGGCCTTGCCGCCGCCGCGTGGATCGTGCGCGATGTCGGCTTCGCGCCGGTGCTGGCGGCGGTCGCGCGCATCGGCTGGGGCGGTTTCGCGCTCTACTGCGCCTATTCGCTGATCGTCCTCGCGCTGCTCGGCGTCGCGTGGCGGGCGGTGGCACCGGATGGCGGGCCGGTCGCCGCCTTCGCCTGGGCACGGACGGTGCGCGAGGGCGCGACCGACGTCCTGCCGTTTGCCCAGATCGGCGGCCTCGTCGTCGGCGGGCGGGTGCTGACCGCACGCGGGCTGCCGGCCGATCTCGTCTACGCCTCGATGATTGCCGACCAGACGACCGAAATGGGCAGCCAGGCGGTCTTCACCCTGTTCGGCGTGGCGGCGCTGGTCATGGCGCTGGGCGGTATGTTCGACCACGCGGGCGTGCTCAAGCTGGTCCTCGCCGGCCTCGGCGTGGCGCTGGCGCTGCTTGCCGCCGTCGCCTTCGGGCAGCGGCCGCTGCTCCGCCTGGCGGCGCGGCTGGCGGCGCGGGTGCTGCCGGCGTCGGCGGGATCGTTCGACGCGGTGGCGGCGCGGCTGGCGGCGATCTACCGCGCGCCCGGCGGCGTCGCCCTGTCGTTCGCCGCCAATCTCGCGGCCTGGGTGGCGAGCGGCCTCGGGGCGTGGCTGGCGCTGCAGCTGATCGGCGTCCACGTCGGCGCGGTCGCCGTCGTCGCCATCGAGGCGCTGGTCTTCGCCGTCCGCTCGATCGCCTTCGCCGTGCCCGGGGCGCTGGGGGTGCAGGAGGGCGCGTACCTGTTGCTCGCGCCGCTGTTCGGCATCGACCCGGGTGTCGCTGTCGCCCTCTCGCTGCTCAAGCGGGCGCGGGACCTCACGATCGGCCTGCCGGCCCTGGTCGCGTGGCAGGCGGGCGAGGGGCGGAAACTGCTCGCCTGAGCGGCGGCTGGCTCAGCCCGACACCCGAAGCGGTGACCGAGCAGCGCCGTCCACGGTCAGGAGTCGTCGCGACGGAACCGCACCGTCGGACGGCTCGGCGGGCGTGCCCCGTCGCTCCGTTCGCCCGGTGTCGCGCAAGTCCGGCGCAGGGACCGGAACGCCAGCGCATTCCCGTTCCTGCGCTCAGCTGCGACAGGCGAGCTGGCCCTGGATGGCTGCGCACTCCTGGCGCTGGCCGCCGCGGTTGATGCGGACGCTTGGGGTGCCCTGCTGGACGGCCGTGCCGACCGCGGCGACGCTGCCCACGGTGACGCCGTTGACCGCCTCGACGAGGTCGCCGGGCTGGAGATAGCCGAACCGCGCCGCCGGCGCGCCCGGCTGGACGGCGGTGACGACGACGCCGTGCTCGGGCAGGCCCGCGCCGAGTTCCTGGGCGAAGGCAGGCGACAGGTTGCCAATGGTCACGCCCGACAGCAGGTTGTCGCCGCCGACGGTCGTCAGCGCGCGCGGGGGCGTCTCGGGCGGGCGGGCGAGAGTCAGGCCGACGTGCTCGACCCGGCCGCCGCGGAGCAGCGTCACGTCGAGCCGGGTGCCCACCCCCTGCGTCGCGATGCGGTAGCGGAGCATGCCGGGATCGGCGACGTCCTTGCCGTCGATCGCGGTCAGCACGTCGCCGACGCGGACGCCGGCCGCCGCCGCCGGCGAGCCCGGCGACACCGCGGTGACGAGCACGCCGCCCGGCCGGTCGAGGCCCGCAAGGCGCGCGCTGTCGGCGGTCACCGCCTCCCCTTCCGCGCCGATCCAGCCGGTGACGAGCTTGCCGGTGCCGGCGGCGGCGAGGAAGACGCGGACGATGTTCGCTGGAATGGCGAAGCCGATGCCCTGGCTGCCGCCGCTGCGGGAATAGATCGCGCTGTTGATGCCGAGGAGGTCGCCGTGGAGGTCGAGCAGCGCCCCGCCCGAGTTGCCGGGGTTGATCGCCGCGTCGGTCTGGATGAAGAACTGGTAGTCGGAAATACCGACGCCGGTTCGCGCCACTGCCGAGACGATGCCGTGGGTCACGGTCTGACCGACGCCGAACGGGTTGCCGACGGCAAGGACGACGTCGCCGACCTCCGCCCGGTCGCTGTCGCCGAGGCGGATCACCGGCAGGCGCGCGCCCTTGGTATCGATCCGGAGCAGCGCGAGGTCGGACTTGGCGTCGGCGAACACCAGTTTCGCCTTATATTCGCGGCGGTCGGCAAGCGCGACGAGGATCTCGTCGGCTCCGTTGACGACGTGGTTGTTGGTCACGATCAGCCCGTCGGACTGGACCAGCACGCCCGAGCCGAGCGACTGTTCGACCCGCGGCTGGGGCGCGCCGCCGCCGAAGAACTGGCGGAAGAAGGGGTCGTCCATCATCGTCGCGCGGCTGCGGTTGACGCGCGCCGAATAGACGTTGACCACCGCCGGTGCCGCCCTGCGCGCGACGGGGGCGAAGCTCAGCTGCAGCTGCGCCGCATCGGCGGGCGCGACGCGCGTGGCGGCGACGGGCGGCGGCGGCGCGAGAACGTCGGCGCTGACCGGCGTCCGCCCGACCCCCGTCTCCAGCCCGAGCGCGAGCGCCAGCCCGGCAGCAGCGCCGCCGCCGAGCAACAGGATGGTACGGACTGCATGATTCATAAGGACCCCTCCGTGCGGCGCTCCTGCCGCAGGCCGGGTGAAGCGCGGATTAATGTCGCTGGCCTCGGTCAGGCGGAATTACCTCGACAATGTCCGACGCGAGCAGGGGGCGGTAGAGGTGCGGAAACAACGCCCCGCCGCGCGACGCCTCCCACCGCAGGGCGTCGCCGAGACGGTCGGCGTCGAGCGCGATGCGGACGGGCGCGGCGTCGGCGAAATACTTGGCCCGCGTGCCGTCCACCTGGTCGGCCGCCGACAAATGGATGAACCCGTCGCGGCGATCGTCGGACGAGCCGGCGAAGCGGCCCTCCGCCTGGAAGGCCGCCCACTCGGCGTCGCGCAGCAGCTTGTAGACCAGCACGAAACCTCCGGCGCGTCGAACGCCGGAGGTCTGTAGTCGCAACACCGGCAGGATCAACCCGCCGGAGCCTCAGCGGCGGCCGGTCGTGCCGAAGCCGTCATCGAGCGGCGGCGTGCCGTCGATACCCGCCGCAACCCGGTCGCGCGCGTTGCCGACGTTGCCGTCGATGGTCGAGCCGGTTGTGGTGGCACCGTCGCGCACCACCGGCTCGCCGCCGGGCCCGTGCGCGCCCGGCGCCGTCGCCCCTGTCGTCACGCCGGTCGGCGCGCCGGGGCCGGTCGCCCCGGTGCCGCCGACGCCGGCGAACTTCTGGACGGGATCGTTGTCGACCTCGACTTCGGTCCGGCGGACGGTATCCTGCACATTTTCGGTATGGGTATCGGTGGTCTTGCGCACCACCACTTCTTCGACGACCCGCGCCTCCTTGCTGATGACCGCCTCCTCGGCGGTTTCGGTCATCTCGATCGTGCGCTCGCGCAGCAGGTCACCGCTGACTTCGCCGGCACCAAGCGCGCGGTCGACCGGCCGCCGCTCGACCTCGACATGCTCCTCGCGCAGCGTCACCTGCTCGTTGACCGGAACCTCGCGGACGTACGAGCGGACGCGCGCGCCGCCGCGCTCGACTTCGCGCTTGCCGACCCGCAGCTGCTCCTCGACGACCGGGATGACCTCTTCCGTACCGCGCTCGACGTCGCGGCCGGCCGTCGCCGCCGCGCCGGGCGCTCCGGTGTCGCCGAACCGGCCGGTCCAGCCGCTGCCGCGCCAGTCGGCGGCGCGCTGGTCGAGATCGACGCTGTTGCCTTCATCGAGGATGCGGACGGCGGCGTCGGCATCGCGCTCCTCGACGTCGGCGGTCAGGAGATAGCCGCCGCGACGAATCCCCTCGCCGTAGGCATGCCGGTCCTCGTCGGAAACGAACATGTCCTTGAGGGACTGCCAGAAGCCGTGGCCGCCTGTCGAGGTCGCGCCGGTGGTGCCCATGGTGGCATCCGTCCCCTGCTCGACGATACGGACGCGACCGGAATCGATGTTGGCGTCGATCAACCGCTGCTTGGCGGCCTCGGCGTCGCTGCGATTGTCGAACATTGCGGTCAGGGTGCGGCTCATGACTCTATCTCCTTCAACTGGGGTCGCGCTCGATGACGGCGCGCTGGTGGCGCAGCACGACGGTTTGGGAAAAGTCCTCGGTGGTGGCGACACGGCGCAGCCGCACCTCCTCGACAAGGATCAGGCGCTTGGTGACGACGAGTTCTTCGCGCACGACGGGAACGACGATGGTGTCGCCCTCGTCCCGGACCGCCGGCACGGTCAGGATTTCCTCGCCGACCGGCGTTCGCTCGATCTCGACCGTGCCGTGAACGAGGCTCTCGCGCACGACGACGGCGTGCTCCTCGTTGCGGGTGGTGACACGGACCCGGCCGGTCTCGACCTCTCGTTTACCGATCGCGAGAACTTCCTCGGCGACGGGCAAAACGAGTTCGTCGGGCTGTTCGGCCATGCCAGTACCGCCTCTTAGTCCGGGAACGGTACGAAAACCGACGCCGCAACAGGTCGTTCCCCCCTGTCGTTCGATGGGTGCGAAACAATCGACGGGGAGCAGGCGCACGCGGGTGCCGAGACCCGGCTTGCATTTGTGAGGGTAAGCGCGCACATAGCAGCCAGCCGAAGTTGCCTGCAACCGTCGAGCGGCGCTTCACGCCTTCTCATGTCGTTTCTCGCTGCCGCGGCGTCAGGGTGCACCTGCGCGTCCTGGCCCTCGAACGAACGTAAGGAGCCTGTCATGGCCATCGGAACCGTCAAGTTTTTCAACAGCGTCAAGGGCTATGGCTTCATCGCCCCCGACGGTGCGTCGAAGGACGTCTTCGTCCACGTCTCGGCCGTCGAGCGCTCGGGCCTCAACGGCCTGAACGAGGGCCAGAAGGTCAGCTTCGACGTCGAGAACGACCGCCAAGGTCGCGCCTCTGCCGTCAACCTCACCCTGGCCTGAAGCCTATATGGCGAAGGAAGAGGCGCTGAAGGTCGAGGGCGTGATCAGCGAGATCCTGCCCGACGGCCGCTTTCGCGTGAAGCTCGAGAACGACCATGAGATCATCGCCTATACAGCGGGCAAGATGCGCAAGAACCGCATCCGCTCGATCGTCGGCGACCGGGTCCACGTCGAGATGACCGCTTACGACCTCGACAAGGGGCGGATCGTCTTCCGCGAAAAGACGGTCAACCCGCCGATGAACCAGCGCCGCTTCTTCCGCCGCTGACCCGAACGCCCCGGAGCCACCGGTTCCGGGGCGTCCTTTCTGGAAGGGACGAGCCATGACCGACCCCGTCGCAGCGCCCGCCTCGACCGAGGATCTCGACGGCGAGTTCCGCCTCGTGCCCTTCCGCGAAACCGATTACCGCACCGGCGCCGTTACCCGCCGCGATGTCGAGGCGCCGGTCATCAGCCGCTTCAGCGACCATGTCCTCGTCGCCCTGCCCGATGGCTCGACGCTCCGCGTGCAGGAAAAGCGCCGCTAACGCCGCCGCCGTCCGCGCGCGCGCGACGCCATCAGGACAAAGAACAGCAGCAGTCCCACCGGCCCGGCCATGAAGGTCAGGAGCAGGCAGACGAGCAGCGCCGCGTGCGGCACGCGCGCCGTGGGAGCCGTCTCCGCCTCCCAGGCGCCGGCGAACAGGTCGAACGCAAGGTAATGGACCCAGCCGGCGAGCGCCGCCTCGCGCGAGCCGAGCAGCTGCCGCACCCCGTCGAGGGAGTTGAACGCGCGCCAGTCGGGAGCCGGCCCCGTGGCCAGCGCGTGGATCAGCACCGCGAAATAGCCGCCGCACAGGATCGCCGCGATCAGCCGGGCGACGAACACCGCCAGCGGCCGCTGCCACACGCTCAGCGCCAGCACCACCCAGCCGGCGAGCGCCAGGGTCGAGGCGATGCGGAACAGGAGGTCGAGCGGCACGATCTCCTTACGCCGCCAGCCGCTGTTTTGCTGCCGCACGGATGAGGTCGCTCGCCTTCTCCGCGATCATGATCGTCGGGGCATTGGTGTTGCCGCTGACCAGCCGCGGCATGACCGAGGCATCGACGACGCGCAGCCCATCGACGCCGCGGACGCGCAGCTCGGGATCGACGACGGCGTTCGGATCGCCGGCCCGGCCCATCGCGCAGGTGCCGACCGGGTGATAGATCGTGGTTCCCGCCTGCTGCGCATAGGTCAGCAGATCGGCGTCGCTCGGCATCTCCGATCCGGGCATCATCTCGCCGACGACATAGGGTGCCAGCGCCGGCTGCGTGCTCAGCATCCGCCCCCACTTCAGCCCGGCGACGATCGTGTCGCGGTCGAGCTGCGTGCTCAGGTATTTGGGCCGGATCGCCGGGCGGGCGAGCGGGTCGGCCGACTTGACGTGGATCGTGCCGCGGCTTTCCGGGCGTAGCTGGCACGCCGCCATGGTCAGGCCGGGCAGGCGCTCGAGCTCCCAGATCTGCTTCTGCGTGAACTTCTCGACGTCGACCGTCGCCGGCAGGATGTGATACTGGACGTCGGGACCGTCGAGGCCGGGACGCGTGCGGATATACGCCTGGATGTGCGCCGCCGACATCGTCAGCAGGCCCTTGCGCATCGTCGCATAGCGCGCCGCCTCGCGCATCAGCCGCCAGCCGCGGCTCAGCTCGTTGACCGAGACGCAGTCCTTCAGCCGGTACTGCAGGCTGACGACATAATGGTCCTGGAGGTTGGTGCCGACGCCGGGCGCGGCGACCTTCACCGCGATGCCGGCGGCGCGCAGCACCTCGGGGTCGCCGATGCCCGACAGTTCGAGCAGCTGCGGCGAGTTGACCGCGCCGCCGGCCAGGATGACCTCGCGCCGGGCGGTCGCGGTCGTGCTCGCGCCGTCGATATGGTAGCGGACGCCGGTGGCGCGTCCCTTATCGATCACCACCTGCTCGGCCTGCGCGTTCGTCACCAAGGTCAGGTTTCGGCGGGGCAGCGCCGGGCGGAGATAAGCCATCGCCGCCGACCAGCGGCGGCCGTTCTTCACCGTCAGCTGGAAATAGCTGATGCCGTCCTGGCTTGCGCCGTTGCAGTCGTCGTTGAACGGCAGCCCGGCCTCGACGCCGGCAGCGATGACCGCGTCGCTGACCGGGTGGTGCTCGGTGATGTCGGAGACGTTGAGCGGACCGTCGCCGCCGTGCAGGGGATCGTCCTTCAACCGCTCGTTGCCCTCGGCGCGGCGGAAATACGGCAGCACGTCGGAATGGCTCCAGCCGGTGCAGCCGAGCTGGGCCCAACCGTCATAGTCGGCCGCCTGGCCGCGGACGTAGAGCAGGCCGTTGATCGACGAGGAGCCGCCGAGCACCTTGCCGCGCGGCCAGACGTGCGGGCGGTCGCCACTGGTCGGGTCGACCTCGGTCTCGTACAGCCAGTTGACCTTGGGGTCCTTCAGCGTCTTGGCATAGCCGACCGGGATGTGGATCATCGGGTTGGTGTCCTTGCCGCCCGCCTCGAGCAGCAGCACCGTCGCCGTCCCGTCCTCGGTCAGGCGGTTGGCCAACACGCAGCCGGCGCTGCCGGCGCCGACGACAATGTAATCGTAATCAGCCATTCGCGAACTCCCCACGCCGGTTGCCGGTCGTTGTGCGGCGACTATGCGGGAGCAGAAAGGCTCGCGCTAGTGCTGGCTCACCGGCGTTCGCACGACCATGCCGTCGAGCGCCGGCGACGCGACGATCTGGCACGCGAGGCGGCTGTCGGCGGTGACGCCTTCGGCGAACTCGAGCATCGCCGTTTCCATTTCCGATGGCGCGCCGGCCGCCGCGAGCCAGGCGGTGTCGACATGGACGTGGCACGTCGCGCAGGCGCAGTTGCCGCCGCAGTCGCCGTCGATGCCCGGCACGCCGTTCGCCACCGCCGCCTCCATCAGCGACTCGCCGTCGGCGACATCGAGGGTGCGCGCGCCGCCGTCGGCCGCGATATAGGTGATCTTCGCCATGGGTCCCTTCGCGGCTCAGGCCGGGATACGGACCGGCAGGCTGGTGTAGCCCTTGACGAAGGCGGAAGGAACCCGCGTCGGCGGACCCATGATCTCGATGCCGCCGGGATAGCGCTTCAGGATTTCCTGCCAGACGATCTTCAGCTGCAGCTCGGCCAGGCGGTTGCCGACGCAGCGATGGATGCCGAACCCGAACGACAGGTGCTGGCGCACCCGCGGCCGGTCGATCCAGAAGCGGTTCGGCTCGGACACCGCGCGCTCGTCGCGATTGCCCGAGACGTACCACATGACGACGCGGTCGCCCTTGCGGATGGTCTTGCCGCCGAACTCGACGTCGGTCAGGGCCGTGCGGCGCATGTGCGCGAGCGGCGTCTGGTAGCGGATGATCTCGCTGACGGCGGAATCGACCAGCGCCGGGTTGGCCTTGAGCTTGGCCCATTCGCCGGGATTGCCCATCATGAAGGTCAGGCCGCCGGTAATCGAGTTGCGCGTCGTGTCGTTGCCGCCGACGATCAGCAGGATCAGGTTGCCGAGATATTCCATCGGGATCATGTCCCGCGTCGCCGGGTTGTGCGCGAGCATGGAGACGAGGTCGTTGCCCGGCTCCGGCGCGTTGACCCGCTCGTTCCACAGCCGGGTGAAGTACATCAGGCACTCGAGCATGATCGCCTCGCGCTCGGCCTTGGTCGGGTTGCCCGGAACCGTCTCGTCGGCGGTCGCCATGTCCGACCAGTAGGTCAGCAGCCGGCGGTCCTCCCACGGGAAATCGAACAGCGTCGCCAGCATCTGCGTCGTCAACTCGATCGAGACGCGGTCGACCCAGTCGAACACCTCGCCGCGCGGCAGATCGTCGAAGATCTTCTGCGCCCGCTCGCGGATCAGCGTCTCCAGCACGGCGAGATTGCCCGGCGAGACGATCGGCGACACCGCTTTGCGCTGCACGTCGTGCTTGGGCGGGTCCATGGCAATGAACATCGGCAGGATGAAGTCCTGGTCCATGTCCTTGGCGGTGATGCCGCCAAGATGGGCGTCGGACGAGAATTGCGCATGGTTGGTATCGATCGCCATGATGTCGGCATAGCGCGTTACCGACCAATACGGACCAAAGCGGCCATTGGCGTGATGATGGACAGGTGCCTCGTCGCGCAGCCGCTCGAAATAAGGCCAGTGCGTGTCGTTCAGCCACAGGTCGGTGTCGAGCAGGTCGATCTCGGCAAGCGGCATGGCATAGGCCCGCTCGCGCGCAGCCCCGAGATGCGGCGGCTCCTCGGCACGCAGGGCATCGAAGTCGATTACGCGCGTCGCCAAGGTCGCTCTCCCAAGCAGCTCTGTGCCGAGTTCTGCCAAGAACGTGCATGGGAACTACGCAAAAGGCAATGCACTTCGTCTGCCGTGGCGCCGCGATTCCCGGAGGGCGATGCCCGGGTCTGGAATCGCTTCCTTGCGCGTCAGTGAGAAGTTTTTGTGCACAGCACAAAATTAGGGTGCCGCTGCTACCATCGGATGGTAAACAGAACCGGAGGCGCGAGGCCGGTGGTTTTGCCTCGGGCGACGAGCGCTGAAGCGATATGAAGGAGGTGCAGGCCGATGCGATATCGACTGATCCTGCCTGTAGCACTGCTGATCGCAGCGACGGTTCATGCTGCACCGCAACAGCAGCCGGCGGAGCGGCAGCCGGCGATTGCGGGTCGCCCCCACCACAAGGTGGCGACCGTCGATTGGCTGCTGGCGCTCGCGACGTTTGCCGCTGTCGGCGCGCTGCGGCGTCCACGCTCGACCCGGTCGGTGTCCTCCTGACGCCTTGAGTTGGCCGGCCCGCCGACGTAGGCGGAAGCGATGGATGCGTTGACCCTGCCCCGGCCGGACGACTGGCATGTCCATCTGCGTGACGGCGAGATGCTGACCGCCGTCGCGCCGTTCACCGCGCGCCAGTTCGCGCGCGCGATCGTCATGCCCAACCTTGCCGAGCCGGTTACGACCACGGCGCGCGCCGCCGTCTACCGTGAGCGCGTGACCGCCGCCGCGGGGCCGGGATTCACGCCGCTGATGACGGCCTATCTGACCGACACCAGCGACCCCGCCGATCTCGCGGCCGGGCACCGCGACGGCGTCCTGGCCGCGGCCAAGCTGTATCCGGCGCACGCCACGACCAACTCGGCTGCCGGCGTGACGGACCTCGCGTGCGTGATGCCGGTCCTCGAGGCGATGGCGGCAGCCGGGATGCCGCTTCTCGTCCACGGCGAGGTGACCGACGCGGACATCGACGTCTTCGACCGCGAAGCGGTGTTCATCGATCGGGTTCTGGCCCCCCTTACCCACCGCCTGCCCGAGCTGCGGATCGTCTTCGAGCACATCACCACTGCCGAGGCCGTCGCCTTCGTCCGCGATGCCGAACCGACGGTCGCCGCGACGATCACGCCGCACCATCTCCACCTCAGCCGCAATGCGCTGTTCGCCGGCGGCCTGCGCCCGCACCATTATTGCCTGCCCGTCCTGAAGCGCGAGACGCACCGTCGCGCGCTCGTCGCCGCGGCGACCTCGGGCGATCCGAAGTTCTTCCTCGGCACCAACTCCGCGCCGCATGCCGTCCACGCCAAGGAAGCGGCGTGCGGCTGCGCCGGCGTCTGGAACGCGCCGTTCGCGCTCGAAAGTTATGCCGAGGTGTTCGACGCCGCCGGCGCGCTCGACCGGCTCGAAGGTTTCGCCAGCCGCTTCGGCCCGGCCTTCTACCGCCTGCCGGTCAACCCCGACACGGTCACCCTGACCCGGGCGGCGGTTACGGTACCAGATCGGATCGACCTCGGCGGGACCGATCTCGTGCCGTTCCACGCCGGCGCGACGCTGGGCTGGCGGGTCAGCTAAGCCGCCCGCGCCGGGGTCGGCGCGGCGACTAGCCTGTGGTCAGGCCGGCGAGGACCGCCTGCGCTTCGGTCTGGACCTGCGCGAGATGGTCGGGGCTGGCGAAGCTCTCGGCATAGACCTTGACGACGTTTTCCGTTCCCGACGGTCGCGCGGCGAACCAGCCGTTGGCGCTCGACACCTTGACCCCGCCCAAAGGCGCGCCGTTGCCGCTTGCCCGTGTCTCGACCCGGATCACGGGATCGCCGGCCAGCGTCGCCGGCATCGTCGCTGGATCGAGCGTCTTGAACGCCGCCTTCTGCGCCGGGGTCGCCGGCGCGTCGGTGCGGGCGTAGAACGGCTCGCCGAGCGTCCGGGTCAGGCGGCAGTAGCGCGCGTGCGGGTCCTCGCCCGACCGCGCCGTCATCTCGGCGGCCAGCAGGCCGAGGAGCAGACCGTCCTTGTCGGTCGTCCAGACGGTGCCGTCCATCCGGACGAAGGTCGCGCCCGCGCTCTCCTCGCCGGCAAACGCGAGGTCGCCTGCGCTCAGGCCGGCGACGAACCACTTCAGGCCGACCGGCGTTTCGAAGACTGCCCGGCCGCGGGCGGCGGCGACGCGGTCGACCATGGCGCTCGTCACCGCCGTCTTGCCGATCGCCGCGCCCACGTTCCAGCCGCTCCGATCGCCGAGCAGATAGTCGATCGCCGACGACAGATAATGGTTGGGGTTCATCAGGCCGGCAGGGGTGACGATGCCGTGGCGGTCGGCGTCGGGATCGTTGGCGAAGCCGAGGTCGAAGCGGTCCTTCATCGCGATCAGCCCGGCCATGGCGTCAGGCGACGAGCAGTCCATGCGGATCTTGCCGTCCCAGTCGGGCGGCATGAAGGCGAAGGCCGAGTCGACCGTCTGGTTGACCACCGTCAGGTCGAGACCGTAACGATCGGCGATCGGGGCCCAGTAGCCGACCCCCGCGCCGCCGAGCGGATCGACGCCGAGGCGAAGGCCGGAGGCGGCGATAACGGCGAGGTCGACCACGCTCGCCAGGTCGCCGACATAATGGCCGACGAAGTCGAACGCCTCCCCACCCGGCGCGGCGCGGCGGACCTCGCGCAGGCCGCCCTCGATCAGGGCGTTGGCGCGGGCTTCGATCCAGCCGGTGACGGCGGTGTCGGCCGGGCCGCCGTCGGGACCGTTATACTTGAAGCCTCCATCGCGCGGCGGGTTGTGCGACGGCGTGACGACGATGCCGTCGGCGAGGTGCGCCGCCCGCCCGCGGTTGTGGCAGACGACGGCGTGGCTGACGACCGGCGTCGGGGTGAAGCCGCCGGCGGCGTCGATCCGCACGTCGACACCGTTCCCGGCAAGCACTTCGCGCGCGGTCAGCCACGCCGGCTCCGACAGCGCGTGGGTGTCGCGGCCGAGGAACAGCGGCCCGTCGATCCCGTGCGCCGCGCGCCATTCGGCGACCGCCTGCGTCACCGCAAGGATGTGGACCTCGTTGAACGCGGCATCGAGCGCCGAGCCGCGGTGACCCGAGGTGCCGAAGGCGACGCGCTGCGCGGGCACGCCGGGGTCGGGGCGCAAGTCGACATAGGCGGCGGCCAGTGCGGCAAGATCGATGCTCATGATGCGGGCTTTAGCCGTCGCGTCGGGCGGGCGAAAGCTATCCCGCGCACGTCGGGGACGTGCCGTCGGCGACCAGCGCCACGAGCGCGCTGCCATCGGCGTAATGTCCGTGGGGCGCATACGGCTTGCAGACGAACCCCGGCACGATCGTCGAGGCTTTTCCGCAGCGCTCGGTCAGGATGGGACTGGCCACGGCTTCCCGCGGGAAGCGACGTCCGCGGCTGGGGGTCATCAGCCAGGGGAGGATGCGGGCGCCGTCGTGGATGACGCCCATGCCGTCCGGCTGGATCCCTCCGGGGACGCAGCCGCCGTCGAACAGACGTCCGCCCGCGGCGGCAGGAACCGTCGAGTTGAGCCGCTCGATCATCCACGCCAGCGCCGCATCGGACAGCCCGCGTTCGGCGCAACCGCCACCGACGTCGCCGTGGCTGCCGGGAAAGATGACCTGTTCGACACGCTCGCGCGCTGCCCACAGGGTCGGCGCGAGCAGCTCGCGTGTCTCGTCGGCGGCAAGCGCATGAAAGCCGTTGGTCACCCTCGCGCTGAGGTTCGTGTCGCAGATCGAGAAGTCGAACTTCACTCCGGACTCGTCGAGGTGGGGCAGGCCGAGCGAGCTGACGGTGTCGAACACACCGACGGCGTCGATGGTCATCGGGCCGGTGAAGTCGTCCGCGGCGAGTTCCGGGACCGTGTCCGTCAATTCGCCGATCAGGAACAGCCGGGCCTGGTCGGCAAGGTGGGGCAGGTCATGGCGATAGGCATACCAGGCGGCGATTGCCCGGCGGTAAGCTGTTTCCTCGTCCGCCACATCGTACCGCGAGCGAGCGAGTACGCCGCGCGCCGTGATCAGCCCGGCGAGCGCCCGGGCCGACGTCGCGCCGCGGCTGAAGCCGGTGACGACCACCGCGTCGCCCGGCGCGTACACCCGCGACAGGAAGGCGTAGCCGCGGACGATGAGCTGGGCGATGCCATCGCCGAACAGGCTGCCAAGGACGTGCAGGGTGGCGCTGCCCGGTGCGCCGATGCCCGGCAGGTAAATGCCGCGCGCGGCGCCGACGTCGACCTCGAACGCGCCGTTCCCCGCATCCTCGGCCGTGCCGCCGAGACTGTCGAACAGGCGCGCGATGTTGGTCGGGTGGTGCTGGTGCTTCCACTGGTCGGTGCCGTCGAGGCAGATGACGTGCGTGGTCATGGCGCTGCTTTCAGGGGCTGGTTCCTGGGACCGACCCGCCGCCCGCGCGGGCTCCCGACGCATCACTACTTTGAACCTTATGGCTCCGCCCCCTATGGACGCGCAATGCGGCCGCGCGACTTCCTCATCCTGATCGCGGTCTGCCTCACCTGGGGACTGTCGAACGTCCTGTCGAAGATCGTCGTCGGGCAGTGGCACGTGCCGCCGCTGTTCTTCGCCGCGGTCCGCTTTGCACTGGTCGTCGCCGTCACCTGGCCGTGGCTGCGGCCGATGCCCCGCCCCCATGCGCGGATCATCGCGGTCGGGCTGCTGATGGGCGGCGGCAATTTCGCCTTGCTGTTCATCGGCCTGCAGACCGCTTCGCCGTCGGCCGCGGCCGTCGTCATCCAGCTCGGCGTGCCGATCACCACCCTGTTGTCGGTGGTGATGCTCGGCGAGCGCATCCACTGGCGGCGGGGCGTCGGCATCGCGCTGACGCTGGCCGGCGTGCTCCTCGTCGTGTGGAACCCGCGCGGCGTCGCCATGTCGACCGGGCTGTGGTTCATCGTTGCCTGCGCCGGCGCGGGGTCTCTCGGGGCGATCCTGATGAAGCAGATGGAAAATGTCGCGCCGCTGCGCTTCCAGGCGTGGGTTGCGCTGGTCTCGTGCCTGCCGCTGGCCTTGGGCTCGGCGCTGATCGAGCACGGGCAGGCCGCAACCGCACTTGCCGCGGGGTGGCCGTTCGCGCTCGCGCTGGTGTTTTCGGCGTGGGTCGTCAGCCTGCTCGCCCACACCGCTTATTACGGGCTGATCGCGCGGTACGAGGCGAACCTGATCGCGCCGCTGACGCTGATGACGCCGCTGGCGACGATCGCCTTCGGGGTCGCCTTCACCGGTGACCGGCTCGACGCGCGGATGATTGCGGGAACGGCGCTGGCGCTGGGCGGTGTCCTGATCGTGGCGCTGCGCCGCAACCGTGCGACCGAGGCGCTGGTCCGGCGCGAGCGGGGCTGACCCTCAGGCGAACTGGACGGCGACCAGCGCGGCGACGACGGCCAGGGGCGGGACGCGACCGAGCAGCGCGGCGAGACCCAGCCCGGCCAGGATCAGGTCGCGGGCATCGCCGATCGCCGCCGTGCCGACCGGCGATACCAAGGCTGCCGCGAGCAGCCCGACGACGGCCGCGTTGACGCCGCGCACGGCGCGGCGCACCGGGCCATGCGTCATCAGCGCCGCTAGGGGCAGCGCGGCCGCCAGGAGCACCATCCCCGGGGCGAAAAGAGCGACGAGCGCGACCGCGGCGCCGCCGACCCCGCCGACGAGCCCGCCGAGATAAGCGGCGAAGGTGAACAGTGGCCCCGGCATGGCCTGGACCGCGCCGTAACCGGCGAGAAAGGCATCGCTCCCGACCAGCCGCGGCACGACGGAAGCCTGCAGCAGCGGCAGGACGACGTGGCCACCGCCGAAGACCAGCGCGCCGGCACGGACGCACGCTGCCGCCAGCGCCGTTACCCGGTCGCCGGTTGCTGCGGCTAGCAGCGGCAGGCCGACGAACACCGCCGCGAGGACGGCGACGGCCGCGAGGCTTCCCGCCAGCCGCGGGCGCGGCAATGACCGCACCGCATCGGGCGGAGCGGGCTAGGACGGCGCCGGCGGCGAAGCCGAACGCGATCGCCGCAAGCTGCCCGAACGGTCCACCGAGCGCGACGATTGCCGCTGCGACCAGCGCGACGCCGCGGCGCGGCCAGTCGGGGGTCAGGCTGCGCGCCATCGCCACCACCGCCTGCGCGACGATCGCTGCCGCCGCCAGCTTCAGCCCGTGCCCGGCCGGGGCCGCGATCCCGCCCGTCAGCGATCCCGCCGCGAGCGCGGCCGCGGTCATCAGCGCCGCCGACGGCAGCGTGAAGGCGGTCCACGCCGCCGCCGCGCCCGTCCAGCCGGCGCGGCGGAAGCCGATCGCCGCCCCGACCTGGCTCGACGTCGGCCCCGGCAACACCGAGCAGAGCGCGACGAGATCGGCGAACTCGCCCTCTGCCAGCCACCGCCGCCGGGCGACGAACGCCGTGCGAAAATAGCCGAGGTGCGCGACCGGGCCGCCAAAGGCGCTGACGCCGAGCGCGAAGAAGGCGGCGAAGACCTCGCCCGCCGTGCCCCGGCCTGCCGTGCCGCATGCCATGCCGCCGTCGCTTGTCATCGTGCTCCGCTTCGCTGCTCATGGTGACGGCGTCGTGACCGCGCCCTGTCAGGCCCGCTCGTCCTTCGGCGAATCCATGACGATGAACGAGGTGATGCTGGCCAGCCCGGGAATGACGCCGAGCACCTCGGTATGGAAATACTTGTACGCGGCAAGGTCGCGTACCTCGACGCGGAGCAGATATTCGACGTCGCCCGTCACGTTGTGGCATTCGCGGACCTCAGGCGCGGAGGCGACCGCCGCCTCGAACGCCGCCTGCGCCGCCTTGGTGTGGGTCGCCAACCCGATCGTGACATAGGCGAGGAAGCCGCCGCCGCGGGCCGCCGGGTCGATCACCGCGCGGTAGCCGCGGATGACGCCGCTGCGTTCCAGTTCCTGCACCCGGCGCAGACATGCCGACGGCGACAGGCCGACGCGGGCGGCGAGGTCGAGATTGCTGAGCCGCCCGTTCTGCGCGAGCGCCTGCACGATCCTGCTGTTGGCGGCGTCCAGATCGGTCATCGATTGCGTTACTGGGGCGAAACGGCACAACTTTGCAACCACTCACCAGCATGACGCGCCTAAACTGCCGCGCATGACGACGTCGCTGCTCCTCGCCCTCGCCGCCTTTGCGCTGGTCAGCTCGATCACGCCGGGGCCGAACAACCTGATGCTGCTGGCGTCGGGCATCAACTTCGGCTTCCGCCGCACCGTGCCGCACATGCTGGGCGTCGCGATCGGGTTTACGGTGATGATCGCGCTCGTCGCGGCGGCGACGGCGAGCCTGGTGACGCTGGTCCCCGGCCTGCTGGCGGTCGTCAAATGGGCGTCGGTCGCCTACCTGTTGTATCTGGCCTGGAAGATCGCCACCGCCCCCGTCGACGCGCCGCAGGGCCGCAGCCGGGCCCGGCCGATGACCTTCCTTGGCGCCGCCGCCTTCCAATGGGTCAACCCCAAGGCGTGGACGATGGCGCTGACAGCGGCGTCGGCCTACCTGCCGGCGGGGAACCGCTGGACCGGCGTGCTCATCCTCGCGGTCGTCTTCGGCGCGGTCAACCTGCCGTCGGTCGGGGCGTGGGCGGCGCTCGGCACGTCGCTGCGGCGCTTCCTGGCCGATCCGGTCCGCTTGCGGTGGTTCAACGTCGCCGCCGCGCTGACCATGGTGGCGACGTTGTATCCCGTACTGACGCAGACGCATTGACGCGGTAGCACGGCCGTCGAGCGGCACGAGCCGCCTGGGGAGAGACGAGATGGATGTGCTCCGCACGCCCGACGAGCGGTTCGACGGCCTCCACGGCTACCCGTTCGCCCCGCACTACGCGACCGTCACCGCCGCCGACGGTACCGACCTCCGCCTTCACTATCTCGACGAGGGCCCGCGCGACGCCGCGCCGATGCTCCTGATGCACGGCGAGCCGAGCTGGTCGTACCTCTATCGCCGCTTCGTCCCGCCGCTCGCGGCCGCCGGGCACCGCGTCGTCGCCCCCGACCTGATCGGCTTCGGGCGCTCCGACAAGCCGGCGGCGCGAAGCGACTACAGCTACGAAGCGCACGTCGACTGGATGACGCAGTGGCTGACCGGGCTCGACCTTCGCGACATCACCCTGTTTTGCCAGGATTGGGGCGGGCTGATCGGGCTGCGGCTGGTGGCGGCGATGCCCGACCGCTTCGCCCGGCTGGTCGTCGGCAACACCGGCCTGCCGATCGGGACCGGCTGGTCGGAAGGCTTTGCCGCGTGGCTCAAGTTCAGCCAGGAGGTGCCGCTGTTCAACGCTGGCGGGATCGTCAACGGCGGCTGCATCCGCCAGCTGACCGAGGCCGAGATCGCCGCCTATAACGCGCCTTTTCCCGACGAGACGTTCAAGGCCGGCGCGCGCCAGTTTCCGGCGCTGGTGCCGATCACGCCCGAGCATCCCTCGGTCGCCGAAAACCAGGCGGCGTGGGCGGTGCTCGCGCGCTTCGACAAGCCCGTGGTCACCTGTTTCAGCGACTCCGATGCCGTCACCCGCGGCGGCGAGAAGCCGTTCATCGAGCGCATTCCGGGCGCCACGGGGCAGCCGCACCGGATCATCGAGGGTGCCGGCCACTTCCTCCAGGAGGACAAGCCCGACGAACTCGTCGCGCTGCTGCTGGACCCGGCGGCCTAGGGCCGGGTGCCGCCGTTGAACCCGAGCAGCGCCAGCGGGTGCTGCCCCGCCGCGTTGGGTACCCAGCCGGTGACGCGCGGCGACACCAGCGCCCAGCGGACCGGGGCGAACAGCGCGATCATCGGCGTGTCGGCGACCATCGCCGCTTCGGCCGCCAGCAGCGTCGTCGCCGCGCTGGCGGGATCGACGGCCGCGCGGGCGGCGGTGACGAGGGCGTCGGCGCCGGGGTTGCAATAGCCGGCGCGGCTGCAGGCGAAGGGCGTCAGGAACGGCAGCGCGCTGTCCACCGGCGCGGTCCGCTCGACCAGCGCCAGCTCATAGTCGCCCCGCGCGACGGCGAGCGCGTGCGCCGCGGGCGAGCGGACGACGGTCTGCGCCTGGACGCCGATCCGCGCCCAGTCGCTCGCGACCTCGGCGGCGACGTTGGCGTGCTCGCGCGCGTCGGGCAGGCTGATCGTCACCGTCAGCGGGTGGGTCGCGTCGTACCCGGCGGCGGCGAGAAGCTGCCGTGCGAGGTCGAGCCTGGCCGCCGGCGCCTGCACCGCCCAGTCGGGCTGCGCCGGCGCGGGCTCGCCAGGCAGCGGCGGCACCAGGCCAAGGACCGGTGCCAGGGCGACGCCGAACAGGCGGCTGCCGAGGTCGTCGCGGTCGACCGCCATGGCCAGGGCGCGGCGGACCCGGGCGTCGGCGAGCGCGCCCGCCGGACGGACGAGATAGCCGTACACCGCCCATGCCGGCTCGACCTTCAACGCATTCGACGCCGCCAGCAGCCGGGCGTCGTCGAACCCCGCCAGCCCGTTGCCGACGACGAGGTCGGTGCGGTCGTGGGCAAAGCGGGCGATCGCCGGGCCGGGATCGTCCTGCGGCTCGACGGCGACACGCGCGAGGCTGGTCGCACCCGCCGGAGCGGCCGGGTTGCGTTCGAGGACCAGCGGCTTGGCGCTCGCGACGCGCATCGGCCCGAGCGCCGGCGGCTTCGGCCCCGGGAGGGTCACCGCCAGCTCGGGCTGCGCGAGGAGCGGCAGCAGGCCCGGCATCGCGCCCGCACCGCGGACCTCGACGACGTTGTCGACCGGAGCATCGATGCCCAGCGCGCTCGGCGGCAGGGCACCGCGCAGGATGTCGCTGCCGCCGTCGAGCGCGGCGAGCAGGGGCCGCGCCGGGTTGCGGCTGGCGGGCATCGCCGCGCGGCGGAACGCGGCGACGACCTCGGCCGCGGTGACGGGGCGGCCGTCGGGCCAGTGTCGGGGGGCGAGACGGAAGATGATGCTGCGGTTATCGCGGATCACGCGCCAGCTCGACGCCAGCGCCGGCACGACCTCGCCCCGTTCGTTGAAGCCGACCAGCCCGACCTGCGTCGCCGCGGCGACCGCGCGCGCGACCTCGCCGCCGCCCGGAGCAGCGACGATATCGACCCTGAGCGTGGCACCGGTGTCGCTGCTCTTGCCGCCACAGCCCGCAACGGTCAGCGCGACGATCAGCACGGCCAAGGCGCGGCGGGCAAGCATCGCCCGCCGTCCTATCGCGGTCGGTCGTCGGCGCAAACCCTCGATTGGCGGTGGTCAACCAGCGCTTGCTTGCCGCCCCGCCCCCGCGTGGCTAAGCCCTTGCCATGACCGTACCCGCTGCCGACGCCATCGCCCTGATCGGCAATACGCCTCTGGTGCGGCTGCGCGGCCCGTCCGAGCGGACGGGGTGCACCATTCTCGGCAAGTGCGAATTCATGAACCCCGGCGGGTCGGTCAAGGACCGGGCGGCGCTGTTCATCGTCCGCGACGCCGAGGAGCGGGGCCTGCTGAAGCCCGGCGGCACGATCGTCGACGGCACCGCCGGCAATACCGGCATCGGCCTTGCCGTGGTCGCCAACGCGCTCGGCTACAAGACCGTCATCGTCATGCCCGACACGCAGAGCCGCGAGAAGCAGGACCTGCTGCGCGCGCTCGGCGCGAAGCTCGTGCTGGTCCCCGCCGCCCCGTACAGCAGCCCGTGCCATTATGTGCACCAGTCGCGCCGGATCGCCGAGGAGACGCCGAACGCGGTCTGGGCCAACCAGTTCGACAACCTGGCCAACCGGCTCGCCCACATCAAGACGACCGCGCCCGAGATCTGGAGCGACACCGGCGGGCGGATCGACGGCTTCACCTGCGCCGTCGGCACCGGCGGGACGCTGGCCGGGGTGGCCATCGGGCTCAAAACCTTCGACCCCGCCGTCACCATCGCCCTGACCGATCCCGACGGAGCGGCGCTGTACGACTGGTTCGCCCACGGCGAGCTGCACGCCGAAGGCAAGTCGGTCGCCGAGGGGATCGGCCAGAGCCGGATCACGGCCAATCTCGACGGGGTCACGGTCGACACCCAGTTCCGGGTCAGCGACGCGGAGGCGCTGCCGGTGATGCATTCGCTCCTGTCCGACGAGGGGCTGTGCCTCGGCCTGTCGTCGGGGATCAACGTCGCAGGCGCGATCCGGCTCGCCGAGACGCTGGGCCCGGGCAAGACGATCGTCACCATCCTGTGCGATTCCGGGATGCGCTACCTGTCGACGCTCTACAATCCCGACTGGTGCCGCGCGAGGAGCGTCAAGGTGCCGCCCTGGCTCGACGGCTCGACAAGGCAGGTGTGACGCCGTATGTGATGTCCCACAACAGACTTCGATCGATGAAGACCCTGGCTCGCGTGTGGCCGGGTTGTGCAGGCGAGCGAGGAAGAGTGAAGCACATCGCGCGGCCACGCCCTTCGGGGTCCGTCGGTACTCAACGACTGAACGTCGGCCTGACTTTGCTGGCCCTGATCTTCCTGACGGTCATGGCCGCGGCGGCGGGCGTCCGGGCGAGCCGGCCGAAGGTGCCGGTCAATCCGCGCACCGAGACCCTGGCGGTCCTTGGTGTCGCCCCCAGTTCGGGCAGCGCCTCGACGCTGAGCACGCCGGCGGTTCCTCGCGCGCAGGTCCGCACCACCGCGCCCTGACGCGGCCCACGACGGTAAATGCACAAGGTTATCCACAGGGAGGGGGCTAATGCGCTTGCCTAGAACAAATCAAGTTCAAAAACCGACGATAAAGGCATTCAGCCCGTAAACCACGGTCTAATCTATGCTTTCCCACGTTTTCCCATTGTAAACCCACGAAAGCCCATCTACTGGTTTTCCACAGTAGGCGTGCGGGCAATCACATCGTTCAGGTCGTCGTCGCAGCGCCGCTGCGCCGGCTGGTGGTCCGCCCCGCGCCTGCAGTTATGGGCGAACGGGCGTGGACGAATCCTTCCTTGGCAATGCGCTGAACGGGATCGACGCCAAGGGCCGCGTCTCGATCCCGTCGGGCTTTCGCGACGTGCTGACGGCGCGGGCCGACGGCCGCAGCGTCATCCTGGCGCCGGCCGAACGCGCCGACTGCCTCGTCGGCTACGATCCGGGCTACCCCGCCAAGGTGCGGGCCGAGCTGGAGGCGCGCTTCGCCGGTGAGTTTTCGGCCGAGCGCGATGACCGCTTCCGCGCCACCTTCGGCTCGGCCGAGAAGGCGCCGATCGACGACAACGGCCGCATCATCCTGTCGGCGGCGATGAAGGACGTCGGCGAGATCGACCGCCTGGCGCTGTTCTGGGGCATGGGCGACTATTTCGAGGTGTGGAACCCGCACCGTTTCGTCGCCCGTCCCGGCCTCGACCCGCGCGTCGTCCGCATGGCCCAGCGCCTGATCGACGCCCGGGGGCCGGCATGACCGCGCGCCACGTTCCGGTCCTGCTGGACGAGGTGATGGCTGCGCTCGCGCTCGATGCCGGCTGCCTCTACGTCGACGCGACCTTCGGCGCGGGGGGCTATGCGCGCGCGGCGCTGGCCCGCGGCGCGCGCGTCGTCGCCTTCGACCGCGATCCCGCCGCTTTGGCTGCCAGCGACATCGACGATCCGCGCCTGACGCTGGTCGAGGGGCGGTTCTCGGTCATGGACCGGCTGCTGGCCGAGCGCGGCATCGACGCGGTCGATGCGGTGGCGATGGACGTCGGCGTCTCGTCGATGCAGCTCGACCAGGCCGAGCGCGGCTTCTCGTTCGCCGCCGACGGCCCGCTCGACATGCGCATGAGCAGCGACGGCCCATCGGCGGCCGACTTCATCAATACGGCGAGCGAGGCGGAGATCGCCGACGTCCTGTTCCGCCTGGGCGAGGAGCCGAAGGCCCGGCGCATCGCCCGCGCGCTGGTCAACGACCGGCCGTTCACCCGGACGGCGCAGCTCGCCGCCGTCGTCCGCAGCGTCTGCGGCCCCCAGCCCGGCGGCAAGGACGCGGCGACGCGGACGTTCCAGGCGCTCAGGATCCACGTCAACGACGAGCTGGGCGAACTCGACGCCGGCCTGCGCGCCGCCGAGCGGCTGCTTGCCGCCGGCGGGCGACTGGCGGTGGTCAGCTTCCACAGCCTGGAAGACCGCATCGTCAAGACCTTCCTGCGCGACCGTTCAGGGAGCGCACCGGCGGGATCGCGCCACCGGCCCGAGACGGCGACGCGCGCGCCGAGCTTCACCGCGGCGGCGAAGGCGGTACGTCCGTCCGCTGCCGAAATCGAACGCAACCCGCGGGCACGCTCGGCAACGCTGCGCGCCGCCACCCGCACGACCGCACCAGCATGGGGACAGGCATGAGCACTCTTCGATCGGCGGCCCTGATCGCCAGCGCGCTGGCCTCGGCGATGGGGTGCTATACGGTCTCGCTGCACGCCGCGAGCGAGCGGTCGGCCGTCGTCGCGGCGCGCGGCCAGATCACGCGCGACCTGTCCGACATGCGTCTGCTGCGGGCCGAGCTGCGGACCCGGTCGCGCCTGCCCGAGCTGCAGCGATGGAACGAGGAGGTCCTCGCCCTCGCCCCGCCGCGCGCCGAGCAGCTCGTCGCCAACCCGGTCCAGCTGGCGAGCTATGCCGCGCCGGCCGCCGCCCCGGCCGCGCCCACCACGGTCCAGACCGTGGTCCGCGACGCACCGGCACCGGTGCCCGAGCTGCACCGCGCGACCTTCGCCCCGCGTGCCGCGCGCGATCTCGGAACCGATGCGGTTCTTGCCGGTGCCGGAGCCGGCGGTGCCGCGACGGTCGAGGTCAGCTTCCACAAGGCACCGCTGCGGTGACGGCGATGGCGCTGCCGCGGCGGACGACCGCCCTGCCCGGGCAGCGCCAGACCGCGCTCGCCAGCGCCCGCCAGCGCTTGATGGTGGCGCTGCTGCTGTTCGTCGCGGTGTGCCTGGTCATCGGCTTGCGCCTGGTCGATCTCGCCGTGCTCCACGAGACCGACCACGCTGGCCTCGTCGCGACCGCGCTGCCCGCGCGCGGCGACATCGTCGACCGCAACGGCGTCGAGCTGGCCGGGACCGTCGATGCCGTCGCCGTGACCGTCGCGCCGCGCAAGCTCGTCGGCAATCCGCACCTGCTCGCGCGCCAGCTTGCCGCCATCCTGCCCGAGCGGAGCGAAGCCGAAATCTACGCCGAGCTCGTCCATCCGGGCACGTTCCGCTATATCGCGCGGCGCGTCCTGCCGGCGCAGGCGACGGCGATCAACGCGCTCGGCGAGCCGGCGATCACCCTGCAGCGCGAGCCTGAGCGGCTCTATCCCAATCTCGACCTCGCGGCCCACGTCATCGGCTATACCGATATCGACGGCCACGGCCGCTACGGCATGGAGCGCGCCGCCGACCAGCATCTCGTCGGCCAGGCGACCCGGGGGACGCCGGTGCAGCTGGCGCTCGACAGCCGGGTGCAGCAGGCGCTGGAGAGCGAGCTTGGCGCCGCCATGACCAAGTTCAGCGCATTGGGTGCCGCCGGCATCGTCATGGACGTCCGCACCGGCGAGGTCGTCGCGCTGGCTTCCCTGCCCGAGTTCAACCCCAACGCCGCCGGCCACAGCGACGACAACAGCCGGTTCGACCGGGCGACGCTCGGCGTGTATGAACTCGGCAGCACGTTCAAGACGTTGACCATCGCCATGAGCTTGAACGACGGCTTCATCAAGTCGATGGACCAGAAGTACGACGCGACCGCACCGATCCACATCGGCCGCTTCACCATCCACGACGACCGCGGCCACGAACTCCGCAAGTGGGCGACGGTGCCGGAAATCTTCATCCACTCGTCGAACATCGGCACCGCGCACATGGCCGCCGAGCTCGGCGCGACGCGGCAGCGCGCCTATCTCGACGCGCTCGGCTTCCTCAAGCCCGTCAGCGGGGAGCTGATGGAGCGCGGCCACACCCTTTATCCGCCGGCGAACAACTGGGGCGAGATCGCGACGATGACGGTCGGCTTCGGCCACGGCATCGCGGTGACGCCGCTCCACCTCGCCACCGCGTACGCCGCCGTGGTCAACGGCGGCATCTTCCACCCCGCGACCATGCTCAAGGTGCCGGCGGGCCAGGCGGTGCCGGGCAAGCGCATCTTCAGCGAAAAGACCTCCGACACCATGCGCGCGCTCCTCCGCATGGTCGTGACCAGCGGCACGGGGCGCAAGGCGAACGCGCCCGGCTACCGCATCGGCGGCAAGACCGGCACCGCCGAGAAGCAGCAGGGCGGCCATTACGAGAAGCACGTCAACGTCTCGACCTTCGCCGCCGCCTTCCCGATGGATGCGCCGCGCTATGTCGTCATCGCCCTGCTCGACGCGCCGCATGGGACCAAGGAAACCGGCGGCTTCTCGACCGCGGGCATGGTCTCGGCGCCGATCGTCGCCAAGATCGTGCCGCGGATCGCCCCGTATCTCGGCGTCGCCCCCGACCTCGACCACGACATCGACGTCTCCGGCATGCTCGGCCTCGTCGCCAACGCGCCGGAAAAGGAGTGAAGCTCGGCGACCTCGTTCCCGCCGGACCGGCGCTTGCCCCCGCCGACGCCGCGCGCGAGGTCACCGGCTTCGCCATCGATCACCGCAAGGTCGCGCCGGGAACGGTGTTCGGGGCCTTCCAGGGCGCGACCGTCAACGGCGAGGACTTCATTCCCGCTGCGGTCGCCGCCGGTGCCATCGCCGTCGTAGCGCGACCGGAGGCGCCCGTCGCGGGCGCGGTCCACCTCGCCGACGCCGAGCCGCGCCGGCTTTTCGCCCGCGTCGCCGCCCCCTTTTTCGCGCCCTATCCCGCAACGACGGTGGCGGTCACGGGGACCAACGGCAAGACCTCGACCGTCGAGCTGACCCGCCAGCTGTGGCGGCTCGCCGGCCACCGGGCGGCGAGCATCGGCACGCTTGGCGTGACCACCGCCGACGACCAGGTGACGACCGGACTGACGACGCCCGACATCGTCACCTTCCTCGCCAACATGGGCGGGCTCGCCCGCGAGGGGTTGAGCCACGTCGCCTTCGAGGCGTCGAGCCACGGTCTCGCGCAGTACCGCACCGAAGGGTTGCCGGTGCGCGCCGCCGCGTTCACCAACCTCAGCCGCGACCATCTCGACTATCACGGCGACATGGACCGTTATTTCGCGGCCAAGCTGCGCCTGTTCAGTGCCGTCGTCGACGCCGACGGCACGGCGGTGGTGTGGGACGACGGCGACGAGTGGGCCGCGCGTGTGCTCGCAGCGACGCGCGAGCGGGGCGTCGCGACGATCCGCGTCGGCCGCGGCGACCTTGTCCTCACCGCCCGCACCCCGACCGCGCTCGGCCAGCGCCTCGACCTCGCCTGGCGCGGAGCGGCGTTCACCGTCGAGCTGCCGCTGATCGGCGCGTACCAGGCGGCGAACGCGCTGACCGCCGCCGCGCTGGTCATCGCGACGGGCGGCGATGCGGCGACCGTCTTCGGCCATCTCGCCCGCGTCCAGCCGGTGCGCGGGCGGCTCGAGCGCGCGGTCATCGCCCGGTCGGGGGCGGCGGTGTATGTCGATTATGCCCATACGCCCGACGCGCTCGACGCGGCCTGCACCGCGCTCCGCCCCCATGTCGCCGGGCGGCTGCGGCTGGTGTTCGGCGCGGGTGGCGACCGCGACGCCGGCAAGCGGCCGCTGATGGGGGCGGCCGCGGTGGCGCACGCCGACGACGTCATCGTCACCGACGACAACCCGCGCAGCGAGGCGGCGGCGGCGATCCGCGCCGCGATCCTGGCGCAGGCCCCGGGCGCGGCCGAGGTCGGCGACCGCCGCGCCGCGATCCGTGCCGCGATTGCGGCGAGCGGCCCCGGCGACGTCGTCCTGATCGCCGGCAAGGGTCACGAACAGGGACAGATCGTCGGCGACCGTGTCCTGCCGTTCGACGATGTCGTCGTCGCGCGGGAACTGGCGGAAGAGATCGCGCGCGAGGCGGCGGCGTGACCCCGCTGTGGACCTCGGCCGACATCGCCGTGGCGACCGGCGGCGTCGCCTCGGCGGACTTCGCCGCGACCGGGGTGACCTTCGATTCGCGCGAGGTCAGCGGCGGCGAGCTGTTCGTCGCCTTGCGCGGCGAAGCGACCGACGGCCACCGCTTCGTCGCCGTGGCGCAGCAGCGCGGCGCGGCCGGGGTGCTGGTCAGCGAGGCGACCCAGGGACCGCAGGTCCGCGTCGCCGACACCATGGCCGGGCTGACCGCGCTCGCCGTCGCCGCGCGCGCGCGGACGGAAGCCAGGATCATCGGCGTCACCGGCAGCGTCGGCAAGACGGGAACCAAGGAGGCGCTTCGCCTCGCGCTCGAACGAACCGCACCGGGAGCCGTCCATGCGTCGGTCAAAAGCTACAACAACCATACCGGCGTGCCGCTGAGCCTCGCGCGCATGCCCGCAGCCAGCCGTTTCGGCGTCTTCGAGATGGGCATGAACCATGCCGGTGAATTGACCGCCCTCACTGCACTGGTCCGTCCGCACGTCGCCGTCGTCACCGCGGTCGCCAGCGCCCACCGCGAATTCTTTGGCAGCGAGGAAGCGATCGCCGACGCCAAGGGCGAGATTTTCGCCGGCCTCGAACCCGGCGGCACGGCGATCGTCCCGTTCGACTCGCCCCATCGCGCCCGGCTGATCGCCGCCGCCCGGCCGCACGCGGCGAGCATCGTCACCTTCGGCCTGGGCGAAGGCGCCGACGTCCGCGCCACCGGCCACGTCCTTCACGCCGACTGCACCACGGCGACGGCCACGGTCGGCGGCCGAACGCTGATGTTCCGCATCGGTACGCCAGGCATCCACTGGCTGTCGAACGCGCTCGCCGTGCTCGCCGCGGTCGACGCGGCTGGCGGCGACCTCGCCCTCGCAGGGCTGGCCCTGGCCGAGCTGGCCGGGCTGGCCGGGCGCGGTGCGCGCTTCGTCGTCCCGCGCGGCGACGGGACGGCGACGGTGATCGACGAAAGCTACAACGCCAACCCGGCGTCGATGGCGGCCGCGCTCGCCGTGCTCGGCGCAACTCCGGCCGCGGGTACCGGCAGACGCCGGGTCGTCCTCGGCGCGATGAAGGAACTCGGGGCGGAGTCGGATGCCTTCCACGCCGCCCTCGCCCCGCTGATCGATGCCGCGTACGTCGGCCACGCGGTTCTGGTCGGCGCGGAGATGGCACCGCTCGCCGCCGCCTTGCCGCGCCACATCCCCGCCCTGCTCGTGGACGACGCGGCGGCGGCGCTGGCGGCGGTCGCGGCGAGCCTTGCGGCAGGCGACGTTTTGCTGGTCAAGGGGTCGAACTCGGTCCGGCTCGGCGATGTCGTCGCGGGCCTGAAGGAAACGGCCCCATGATCTTCGTCCTCGCCCGCATGTTCCACTTCGAGGGCATCCTCAACCTGTTCCGCTACATCACCTTCCGCAGCGGCGCGGCGGTGCTGACGGCGCTGGTCATCGCGCTGTGGCTGGGGCCGCGCTTCATCAAGTGGCTGCGGTCGAAGCAGGGCAAGGGCCAGCCGATCCGCAGCGACGGCCCGGCGTCGCACCTGCTGACCAAGAAGGGGACGCCGACCATGGGCGGCTTGCTCATCCTGGTGTCGATGACGGCATCGACCTTCCTGTGGATGGACCTGACCGACGGCTTCACCTGGGCGTGCCTGTTCGTCACGCTGGGGTTCGGCGGGATCGGGTTCATGGACGACTATGACAAGGTCGTGAAGCGCTCGGCCAAGGGCGTTTCGGGGCGCGTCCGGCTGGCGGCCGAGTTCGTCATCGCCGGGCTGGCGACCTGGTACATCGCGACGCGGACCGGACACACGCTGTACCTGCCCTTCCTAAAAGACGCGGGGCTGTATCTCGGCGTGGGCTATATCCTGTTCGGCGCGTTCATCGTCGCGGGCATGGGCAATGCGGTCAATCTGACCGACGGGCTCGACGGGCTGGCGACGATGCCGGTCATCATCGCCGCGCTGACGCTCGGGGTGATCGCCTATCTCGCCGGCAACATCCGCTTCGCCGACTATCTCGGCATTCACCACGTCCCGGGATCGGGCGAGCTGGCGATCTTCGTCGGCGCGCTGATCGGCGCGTGCCTGGGGTTCCTGTGGTTCAACGCGCCGCCGGCGGCGGTGTTCATGGGCGACACCGGCAGCCTGGCGCTGGGTGGCGCGCTCGGCACGGTGGCGGTCGTCACCAACCACGAGATCGTCCTGCTCCTCGTCGGCGGCCTGTTCGTGCTGGAGACGGTCAGCGTCGTCGTCCAGGTCATCAGCTTCAAGACGACGGGCAAGCGCGTGTTCAAGATGGCCCCGCTCCACCATCATTACGAGCAGCTCGGCTGGAGCGAGTTCGACCGTCGTCATCCGTTTCTGGATCGTGTCGCTGGTGCTCGCGCTGGCCGGCCTGGCGACGTTGAAGCTGCGGTGATCACCTGCGCCGCCTGGGCGGGAAAGACGTTCGGGGTCTACGGCCTCGCACGCACCGGCACGTCGGTCGTCGCCGCGCTGACCGCGAGCGGCGCGACGTGCCTGGCGTGGGACGACGGCGAGGGCGCACGCGCGGCGTTCGGCGGCGAACTCGCCGACCTCCACACGGTCGACCTGTCGTCACTCGCGGCGATGGTCGTCTCGCCCGGTGTGCCGCACGACGCTCCCCTGTTCCGCCGCGCCGTCGCCGCCGGCATCCCCGTCATCGGCGATATCGAGCTGTTCGCCCAGGCCCGCGCCGGACTGCCGAAGCACAAGGTCGTCGGCGTGACCGGGACCAACGGCAAGTCGACGACCGCCGCGCTGATCCACCACATCCTCGTTTCGGCCGGCGTTCCCGCCCGCCTCGGCGGCAACATCGGCGCGCCGATCCTTGGCGAGGAGCCGCTGACGCCAAATGACGCGGGCGTGGGCGTCTACGTCCTCGAGCTGTCGAGCTTCCAGCTCGAGCTGACGTTCAGCCTCGTCTGCGAGGTCGCCGTCCTGCTCAACATCACCCCCGACCACCTCGACCGGCACGGCACGATGGCCGCTTATGCCGCCGCCAAGGCGAGGCTGTTCGAGATGCAGATCCCCGCCGATACCGCCGTCATCGGCCAGGACGACAAGCTCAGCCGCGACATCGCCGACGTCGCCGTCGCGCGAATGATCGGCGCGTCGGCGGTGACCGTGCTCGACGAGGGCGTCAGCGTCGTCGACGGGCGGCTGACCATCGGCGGCAAGGCGGAGGGACGCCAGGCCGACTGGCCCGCGCTCGCCGGGCCGCACAATGCGCAGAATGCGGCCGCCGCGATCGCCGTGTGCCTCGTCCTGGGGGTCGACCGCGCCGGTCATCGCCGAAGGCCTCGCCACCTATCCCGGCCTGCCGCACCGGATGGAGCGGGTGCGCGAGGTCGACGGCGTCGCCTACGTCAACGACAGCAAGGCGACCAACCCGACGTCGACCGCGCCGGCGCTCGCCGCCTTCCGCCGCGTCCACTGGATCGCCGGCGGCCGTGCCAAGACCGACGAGCTCGACGCCTGCCTGCCCTTCCTGCCCCACGTTCGCACCGCCTACCTGATCGGCGAGGCGGCGCCGGTTTCGCCCGCCTGCTTCGAGGCAAGGTGCCGGTAGTCGAGGCCGGGACGCTCGACCGCGCCGTCGCGCTCGCCGCCGCCGCCGCCGCGCCGGGCGACACCGTCCTGCTGTCGCCGGCGTGCGCCAGCTACGACCAGTTCACCGACTATGCCGCGCGCGGCACCGCGTTCCGCACGCTCGTGGAGGCCCTGTGAAGCACCTGTCGCGCAACGACCGCACGATCCTCGGCCGCTGGTTCTGGACGATCGACAAGCCGCTCGTCGCCCTCGTCCTGCTGCTGATCGGGCTGGGCATCATTGCCGTCGCCGCCGCCTCGCCGGCGGCGGCGCATCGCTATTCGGGCGGCTCGGTCCGCGTCGGCGACCTGTTCTACCTCAAGCGGCAGGTGCTGTGGGTGCTGGCCGGCGTGCCGGTGATGCTCGGCGTGTCGATGCTGCCGATCCGCTGGGCCAAGCGGGTCGCCATCGGTGGCACGGTGGTGTTCCTCGCCGCGCTGTTCGCGGTGCCGTTCATCGGCAGCGAGGTCAACGGCGCCGTCCGCTGGATCAACCTGCCCGGCTTCCAGCTGCAGCCGTCCGAGTTCCTCAAGCCGATGTTCGTCATCACTACGGCGTGGCTGCTGGCGGCGCGCTTCGACGACCGCAGCCTGCCGACGATGCAGTTGTCGTTCGGCCTCCTCGTCGTCATCGCCGGGCTGCTGGTCAAGCAGCCGGACTTCGGCCAGACCGCCCTGTTCGGCGCGGTGTGGACGGTGCAGGCGACGCTCGCCGGCATGAGCGTCCTCGTCATCGGCGCGCTCGTCTGCCTCGCTGCTGCAGGACTGGGCGTCGCCTACCTGACCTCGACCCACGTCGCCGAGCGCATCGACCATTTCGTCAAGGGCACCGGCGACACCTACCAGATCGACCGCGCGCTCGACTGCTTCAAGGCGGGCGGGCTGTTCGGCGCGGGGCCGGGCGAGGGGCAGATGAAGTTCCGCCTGCCCGAGGCGCACACCGACTATATCTTCTCGGTCATCGGCGAGGAGTTCGGCGCGATCGCCTGCTTCATGCTCGCCATCCTCTACCTCGCCATCGTCGTCCGCGTCCTCCTCCAGCTGCTCGACGAGGAGGAGCCGTTCGTCTTTCTCGCCGCGAGCGGGCTCGCCATCGAGTTCGGGCTGCAGGCGGCGATCAACATGAGCGTCAACCTGGCGCTGCTGCCGTCGAAGGGCATGACGCTGCCGTTCATCAGCCACGGCGGCTCGTCGTTCCTCGCGCTGTCGCTCGGCATGGGGCTGCTGCTGGCGCTGACCCGGCGCAATCCGTACCTCAAGGCGTCGCCCTACGCCGCCGGAGCGCGGGCGACTTGAGCGCGCATTATGTCGTCGCCGCCGGCGGGACCGGCGGTCACATGGTGCCGGCGCACGTCGTCGCCGGCGAGCTTCGCGCGCGTGGCCACCGCGTCACGCTGATGACCGACGCGCGCGGCCTGCGCTTTCCCGGCCTGTTCGACGGCATCGAGCGCCGCATCGTCGACAGCGCCGTGATCGGCTCGCCGCTCGGCTGGCCCGCGCGCGGCGGCGAAGGTCTGGCGCGGGCGGCGCGAGGCGGTCGCCTTTCTCAAGGCGGAAAAGGTCGCCGCTGTCGTCGGCTTCGGCGGCTATCCGTCGCTCCCGCCGCTGCTCGCCGCGCTGGCCCTGGGCCGGCCGGCGGTGCTCCACGAACAGAATGCGGTGCTCGGCCGCGTCAACCGCCTGCTCGCCGGCCGGGCGACGCGGATCGCGACCAGCTTCAAGCCGACCCTGCGCCTCGCCCCCGCGCTTCGTCGCCAAGACGGTCTTCACCGGCCTGCCGGTGCGCCCGGAGATCGCCGCCATCGGGGCTGCGCCCTATCCCGCCGAGCGACGGCACCCTGGTTCTGTTCGTCACCGGCGGCAGCCAGGGCGCGTCGATCCTGTCGCGCGTCGTGCCCGCCGCGATCGGCCAGCTGCCGACCGACCTCCGTACCCGCCTGCACGTCGTCCAGCAGTGTCGGCCCGAGGACCTCGCGACCGTGCGGGCCGCGTACGCCCAGCAGGGCACGGCGGCGACGTGCGAGCCCTACTTCGCCGACTTCGCCGACGCGCCTGGCCGCCGCCCACCTCGTCATCGCCCGTTCCGGCGCATCGACCATGGCCGAGCTGACCGCCGCCGGCCGCCCTGCGATCCTCGTCCCCTTCGCCGCCGCGACCGACGACCACCAGGCCGCCAACGCCGCCGCCTTCGTGGCCGCCGGTGCCGGGCCGATGCTGCGCGAGGCGGCATTTACCCCCGATGCCGTTGCCCGACAGATCGTTTCGCTGATGACCAGCCCCGAGACGCTGGAAAAAGCGGCGGCAGCGGCTAGAAGCATCGGTCACCCCCGGGCCGGCGCGACGCTCGCCGACCTCGTCACAGGCTTGATGACATGACCGGACCCCGACCTTGACCGGATCCCGACCTTGACCGGCATCGCCCGCGATATCGGCACGATCCATTTCATCGGCATCGGCGGCATCGGCATGTCGGGCATCGCCGAGGTCATGCACAACCTCGGCTACACCGTGCAGGGGTCGCGACGTCGCCGAGGGCTATGTCGTCCAGGGCCTGCGCGACAAGGGCATCGCCGTCACCATCGGCCACGACGCGGCCAACCTCGGCGACGCCGCCGTCGTCGTCACCTCGACGGCGATCAAGCGGACCAACCCCGAAGTCGCCGCCGCAATCGAACGGCGCATCCCCGTCGTCCGCCGCGCCGAGATGCTCGCCGAGCTGATGCGGCTGAAGTCGACCGTCGCCATTGCCGGGACCCACGGCAAGACGACGACGACGTCGATGATCGCCGCCCTGCTCGATGCCGGCGGCATGGACCCGACGGTGATCAACGGCGGCATCATCAACACCTATGGCTCGAACGCGCGGCTCGGCGCGGGCGAGTGGATGGTGGTCGAGGCCGACGAGAGCGACGGCAGCTTCCTCCGCCTCCACGGCACGATCGGCGTCGTCACCAACATCGACCCCGAACACCTCGACCATTATGGCGACTTCGAGCGGGTCAAGGCCGCGTTCGTCGAGTTCGTCGAGCACGTCCCGTTCTACGGCGCGGGCATCCTGTGCCTCGACCATCCCGAGGTCCAGGCGCTGCTGCCCAAGGTCCAGGACCGGCGGATCATCACCTACGGCTTCTCCGCCCAGGCCGACGTCCGCGGCGAGAACGTGACGCCGGTGCCGGGCGGCAACCGCTTCACCGCGATCGTCCGCGACCGCGCCGGGGCCGAGCGCCGGATCGAGCCGCTGGTCCTGCCGATGCCCGGCCGCCACAACGTCCAGAACGCGCTCGCCGCGATCGCCGTCGCGGTCGAGCTCGGCATCGACGACGCCGCGATCACGGCCGGCTTCGCGCGCTTCGGCGGGGTCAAGCGCCGCTTCACCCGCGTCGGCGAGGTCGCCCTGCCCGGTGGCAGCGCCATCGTCATCGACGACTACGGCCACCACCCGGTCGAAATCCGCGCCGTCCTCGCCGCCGCGCGCGAAGGCGCCGAGGGCCGCGTCATCGCCGTCGTCCAGCCGCACCGCTTTACCCGGCTGCGCGACCTGATGAGCGACTTCCAGACCGCGTTCAACGACGCCGACATGGTCATCGTCGCGCCCGTCTATGCCGCCGGCGAAGCCCCGATCGAGGGCGTCGATGCCGACGCGCTCGCCACCGGGCTGAAGCGCGCCGGGCATCGCAGCGTCGCGACGACGACCGGGCCCGACGCGCTGGCGGTGCAGCTCGCCGGGATCGTCGCACCCGGCGACATGGTCGTCTGCCTCGGCGCGGGCGACATCACCAAATGGGCGGCCGGGCTCGCTGCAGCCATCGCGGAGCGCCGCTGATGATGAGCTGGTGGGACCACGCGGCGGCGATGCACAAGCAGGTGCTCGACGCGCAGCAGGCGTCGCTGAAGGCGGGCAACGCGCTGCTGCGCTCCCAGGCGCAGGCACACAAGGTGATCGAGGCGAACCAGCGCGCCGTCGGCCAGTGGGCGCGACTGTGGGGGATCAAGTGACGGTGGCGCTCGCCCCTCACCGCGTCGCCGGACGGCTGACGGCGAACGCCCCGCTGGCACCGCTGATCTGGTTCAAGGCGGGCGGCGCGGCCGAGACGCTGTTCGAGCCCGCCGACTGCGCCGATCTCGCCGCGTTCCTGGCCGATCTGGATGCTGCCGTCCCGGTCCTGCCGCTCGGCCTCGGCTCCAACCTGATCGTGCGCGACGGCGGCGTGCCGGGCGTGACGGTGCGGCTCGGCAAGGCCTTCGCCGGCGTGCGGATCGCGGGCGAGCGCATCGTCGCGGGCGCGGGCGCGCCCGGCATCGCCGTGGCGAGCGCGGCGCGCGATGCCGGGCTGGCGGGCCTCGAGTTCCTCCGCGGCATTCCCGGCACCGTCGGCGGCGCGGTGGCGATGAACGCCGGCGCCTATGGCCGCGATATCTCGGACGTTCTGGTCGAGGCGACGGTCGTCCGCCGCTCGGGCCGCGTCGAGACCCTTGCGGCGGCCGAGTTCGCCTTCGCCTACCGGCACGCCGCGCTGCCCGCGGGCGACATCGTCGTCGACGCCGTGTTCCGCGCCGCGCCCGGCGACCGGGCGGCGATCACCGCCGAGATGGAGCGGATCGCCCGGGAACGCGAGGCGTCGCAGCCGCTGCGGCAGCGCACCGGCGGCTCGACCTTCGCCAATCCTCCCAGCGACAAGGCCTGGGCGCTGATCGCCGCCGCCGGCTGCCGCGGTCTGGCGCGCGGCGGAGCGCAGGTCAGCGAGAAGCACACCAACTTCCTGATCAACACCGGCTCCGCGACAAGTGCCGACCTCGAAGGCCTGGGCGAGGACGTCCGCGCCCGCGTCCGCGCCCACAGCGGCATCGACCTGCGCTGGGAAATCGTCCGGGTGGGGGTGGCATGAAGGTCGCCGTGCTGATGGGCGGCTGGTCGGCCGAGCGCGAGGTGTCGCTGACCAGCGGTGCCGGCATTGCCGCCGCCTGCCGCCGGCTGGGGCACGACGTCACCGAGGTCGACATGGACCGCGACGTCGCCGCCCGGCTGATCGCGGCCGCGCCCGATGTCGTCTTCAACGCCCTCCATGGCTCGCCGGGCGAGGACGGCACGGTGCAGGGCATGCTCGACCTGCTCGGCCTGCGCTACACCCACAGCGGGGTCGCGACGTCGGCGATCGCCATCGACAAGCAGCTGACGAAGGCCTTTCTCGTGCCCCTGGGGCTGCGGATGCCGGGCGGGCACGTCGTCGCCTCGGCCGACCTCCACGCCGGCGATCCGCTGCCCCGGCCGTATGTGCTGAAGCCGGTCAACGAAGGGTCGAGCGTCGGCGTCGCCATCGTCAGCGACACCGCAAACTACGGCAACCCGATCGCGCCCGCAGCCGCCGGGCCGTGGCAGACCTTCACGCACCTGCTCGCCGAGCCGTTCATCGCCGGGCGCGAGCTGACCGTCGCCGTGCTCGACGGCAAGGCGCTGGCGGTGACCGAGCTGAAGCCGGTCAAGGGCTTCTACGACTATGATGCCAAGTACACCGACGGCCTGACCGTCCACCTCTGCCCCGCCGACCTGCCACCCGAGGTCGAAGCGTCGGCGCTCGACATGGCGGCGCGGGCCCACGCCGCGCTGGGCTGCCGCGGCGCGTCGCGGTCCGACTTCCGCTGGGACGACGCCCGCGGCGAGGCGGGACTGTTCCTGCTCGAGGTCAACACCCAGCCGGGGATGACGGCGCTCAGCCTCGTGCCCGAGCAGGCGCGCTACCGCGGCATCGATTATGATGCGCTCGTCGCGCGGCTGCTGGCGAGCGCGGCATGACGGCGGCGGTGATCAAGCGCGGCACGGCCCCGCGCCGCAAGGCCGCGGTGCGCAAGCCGCCGCCGGCGATGGTCCGCGTCCCCCTCGCCCCCCGCCGCTTCCGCCGCCACGCGGCCAGCGCCTTCCTGACGCTGCTGCTGCTCGCCGCCGTCGCGGCGGCGGTCCTTGCCGGCCTGCCCGGGCGCGCCTGGCAAGCGACCGCGCGGGCGGCGGCGCAGGCCGGCTTCGAGGTCCGGCACGTCGACGTCCACGGCGTCGCCACCGGGCCGCGCCTTGCTGTCATCGCCGCCGCGCTCGAGGGGCCGACCAATTCGATGCTGCTGGTCGACCTCGCCGCCGCCCGCGCGCGCCTGCTGGCGCTGCCGTGGGTCGCCGACGCCAGCGTCGCCCGCCGCCTGCCCGACACGATGATCGTCGACGTCGTCGAGCGCCGCCCGGTTGCGCTGTGGCAGTTCCGCCACCGGCTGGCGGCGATCGATCGCACCGGCGTACCGCTGACCGGCGACCGGCTCGAACGCTTTTCCGCCCTACCCCTGGTCGTCGGGGCCGACGCCAACCGCCACGTCGCCGAGCTGCTCGGCCTGCTCGCCGCCGCTCCCCGGCTCGCGGCAGAAGTCGATGCGGCGACGTTCGTCGGCACGCGGCGGTGGGACCTGCGCTTCAGGAGCGGCGAGACGCTGGTCCTGCCCGAAGGTGCAGCGGCGCCGACGGCGCTCGCCCGCTTCGATGCCCTCGACCGCAAGACCGGCCTCATCGGCCACGGCTACACCCGCTTCGACCTGCGCGTGCCCGGGCAGATGACGGTCCGCGTCGCCGCCCCGGTCAAGCCGCCGGCCAAGGCACCGGCACGTCCCGCGGCGCCGGTTCCGGCGCCTGCCGCCAAAGCCGGCGGGGCGGTGGCGATATGACCGCAGCCAAGCCCCCGCGGGCGACCGCGCGCGGCGAGCGCACCGTGACCGTGCTCGATGTCGGCACGTCGAAGGTCGCCGCCCTCATCGTCCTCGTCGGCGGCAGTGGCGGCGGCGGCGACCCGCGCGTCATCGGCGTCGGCCAGCGCATCTGCCAGGGCGTCCGCCGCGGCCTCGTCGCCGACATGGAGAAGGCCGAGAGCGCGATCCGGGCCGCCGTCGACCAGGCCGAGCGCAACGCCGGCGTCCAGGCCGGCGAAGTCTATGTCAACATGTCCGCCGGCGGCCTGCGGAGCGAGGTCGAGACGGTCGAGATCGACATCGGCGGCCACAAGATCTCCGATTCGGACATGACGACCCTGCTCGCCGCCGGCCGCGCGCGGATCGATCCCGGCAACCGCACCGTGCTCCACGCCCAGCCGGCGCTGTACGCCGTCGACGGCACGTTCGTCGAAAGCCCGGTCGGCTTCCATGCCGACCGGCTCGGCATGGACATCCACATCGTCACGGCGGACACGCCGCCGATCCGCAACCTCGACCTTGCCGTCAGGAGCGCGCATCTCGGGGTGCGGACGATGGTCGCCTCGCCGGCGGCGTCCAGCCTGGCGGTGCTCGCCCGCGAGGAGCGCGACCTTGGCGTCGCCCTCGTCGAGATCGGCGCGGGCGTGACCAACATCGCCGTGCACATGATGGGCCAGCTGGTTGGCGTCGCCTCGGTGCCGATGGGCGCGGGCGACATCACCAACGACATCGCCAGCGCCTTCGCCACGCGGCGCAGCCACGCCGAGCGGCTGAAGACGCTCTACGGCGCGGCGATCACGGCGCAGAAGGACAATCACGACCTGATCGAGATCCCGCCGATCAGCGACGACGAGGCCGGCGAACCGACGCGCGTGCCCCGCGCCCAGCTGATCGGTGTCGTCCGCCACCGCCTCGACCTGCTGTTCGGCGAGGTGGCGACGCGACTGCCCCAGCTCGGCTTTGCCGGACCGCAGGCGCGGCAGGTGGTGCTGACGGGCGGGGGGGCCGAGATCAAGTCGGTCGCGGACTTCGCCCAGGGGTTGCTGGGGAAGAACGTGCGCATCGGCAAGCCGCGCGGCCTGACCGGCCTGCCCGACGCCCAGGGCGGCCCGGCTTTCGCGACGCTGGCCGGGCTGGCGCTGTTCGCGGCGCTGGACGTGCCCGACCTGTGGAACGCCAAACCCGCGCCCGGAAGCCTCAAACCAGGGACGAAGGGCGGCGGCAGGCTTCAACAAATGGTGGATAAGTTACGCTCGAGCCTCTGATCGGGCTTGGCCGATGTTTACATTCTATAGTATCAGCGTGCGACGAGGAGACGAGATATGGTGGATTTCAAGCGGCCGGAGCTGACTGAACTCAAACCACGGATCGCCGTCATCGGCGTTGGCGGGGCGGGCGGCAACGCCGTCACCAACATGATCAACTCGAACCTTCAGGGGGTCGACTTCGTCGTCGCCAACACCGATGCGCAAAGCCTTGCCATCAGCGAGGCGGAAACCCGCATCCAGCTCGGCCTGCAGATCACCCAGGGTCTCGGTGCCGGCTCGCGTCCCGAGATCGGTCGCGCCGCCGCCGAGGAGACGATCGAACAGATCGAGGCGGCGCTCGACGGCTGCCACATGTGCTTCATCACCGCCGGCATGGGCGGCGGCACCGGCACCGGCGCCGCCCCCGTCGTCGCCCGCGCCGCGCGCGAGAAGGGCATCCTGACCGTCGGCGTCGTCACCAAGCCGTTCGCCTTCGAAGGGTTGAAGCGCATGCGCTCGGCCGAGGACGGCATCGTCGAGCTGCAGAAGCATGTCGACACGCTGATCATCATCCCCAACCAGAACCTGTTCCTGATCGCCAACGCCAACACGACGTTCAAGGACGCCTTCGCGATGGCCGACCAGGTGCTCCACCAGGGCGTGCGCGGCATCACCGACCTGATGATCATGCCCGGCCTGATCAACCTCGACTTCGCCGACATCCGCACCGTCATGAGCGAGATGGGCAAGGCGATGATGGGCACCGGCGAAGCGTCGGGCGACCACCGGGCGATCGAGGCGGCGGAAAAGGCGATCGCCAACCCGCTGCTCGACGAGGTGTCGATGCGCGGAGCCAAGGGCGTCATCATCAACATCACCGGCGGCGACGACCTTCGCCTGATGGAGGTCGACGAGGCGGCGACACACATCCGCGAGATGGTCGACCCCGAAGCCAACATCATCGTCGGCAGCGCCTTCAACCCCGAGTTGAACGGCATGATGCGCGTGTCGGTCGTCGCCACCGGCATCGACGTCGTCGCGCGGACGCCGGCGGTCAGCACGCTTCGCGCCAGCTCGCCCTTCGCCAGCGCCGCGCCCGCCTTCCCCGCCGTGTCGACGAAGCCGATGCCCGAGCCCGAGATCGTTCCCGAGCCGGCCGTCGAGCCGGCGATGCTCGACCTCAGCCTCGACGACATCGTCGACGAGCCCGAACTTTTGCCCGAGCCGGTTGCCGTCGCCCCGCTCCGCCGCCCGCACCGGTCCAGCCGAAGATGCAGCCCCAGCCCCACGCGCAGCCGATGCACCCGCAGCCCGAGGTCGAGGAGCGGCCGCTGACGCTGTTCGAGAAGATGATGAACCTCAGCCGCAAGCCGGCGGCCGCGCCCGGCCCCGACGACGCTCGCCCCCGAGCCGGACGCGAGCGAGCCCGAGGTGGCGATCCCGTCCTTCTTCAAGAAGCAGGCGTCGAACTAGCGTCGTCCCGCGCCGTCGCCCCGATGGACGCGCGGCGCGCCGCGTGCCACAGCGGGTGACCGGGAGGAGACGGGCATGGGACCACTGGCCGGCATCCGGATCATCGAGCTGGCCGGGATCGGGCCGGGGCCGTTCGCCGGGATGATGCTCGCCGACCACGGCGCGGAGGTGATCCGCGTCGACCGCCCGGGGGCGCGGATCGAGGCGCGCGACCCGCTGCTCCGTTCGCGGACGCTGATCGGCGTCGACCTCAAAAGCGCCGACGGGGTTGCGGTGGTCCGCGACCTGTGCCGCTCGGCCGACGGCCTGATCGAGGGCTTTCGTCCCGGCGTCACCGAGCGGCTGGGCCTGGGGCCCGACGTGCTCCTCGGCGACAATCCGAAACTCGTCTATGGCCGGATGACCGGCTGGGGCCAGACTGGACCTTTTGCGGCGGCGGCCGGCCACGACATCAACTATATCGCGCTTGCCGGTGCGCTCCACGCCTTCGGGCGCGCGGGCGAGAAGCCGACCCCGCCGATCAACCTGGTCGGCGACTTCGGCGGCGGTGGCGCGATGCTTGCCTTCGGCATGGTCAGCGCCCTGCTCCACGCGGCGCGGACCGGCGAGGGGCAGGTCATCGACGCGGCGATGACCGACGGCGCAGCGGTGCTGATGAGCATGATCTGGGGCTTTCGCGCGATGGGGCTGTGGTCGGATGAGCGCGGGACCAACCTGCTCGACACCGGCGCGCACTTCTACGACACCTATGAGACCGCCGACGGCCTGTGGATCGCGCTCGGCAGCATCGAGCCGCAGTTCTATGCCGAGCTCCGCCGCCTGACCGGCCTCGACGCCGACCCCGAGTTCGACGCGCAGATGGACCGCGCCGCCTGGGGTCCGCTCAAGGCGAAGCTGACGGTGTTGTTCCGGACGCGCCCGCGGGCGGAGTGGTGCGCGCTCCTGGAGGCGACCGACGTTTGCTTCGCGCCCGTGCTCGCTATGGCGGAGGCCCCGGCGCACCCGCACAACGCGGCCCGCGGCACGTTCGTCGAGGCGGGCGGCGTCGTGCAGCCGGCACCGGCGCCGCGCTACTCGCGCTCGTCGACCACGCCGCCGGCGATGACAACCGCATTTACCGGCGCGGCGGTGCTGGCGCAGCTGGGGTACGACGCCGAGCGGATCGACCGGCTGACGGCGGCCGGCACGGTGCGATGAGGCTCGACCGGCGGCAGGTGCTTGCGGCCGGAGCCTTGCTGTCGCTGACCGCGCCGTGGCCCGGCGCGAATGCCGCCGGCGCGACTCCGCTGCGCGTCGACGACGACCGGATCTATCTGCCGGCGGCGATCAACGGCGTGCCCGTCGAGGCCCTGCTCAACTCCGCCGCCGAAACCTCGATCGTCGACACCGCCTTTGCCGCGCGGCTCCGGCTGCCGGCGGGCGAGGCGATCACCGCGCGCGGCACCGGCGCGGCGACGGCAGCGGCGACGCTGGTCAAGGGCGTCGCCATCGATGTCGCCGGACTGCGCCTGCGCCCGAGCGAGGTCGCCGTCATCGACCTTGCCGACATCGCCCGGCGGCTGGCGCGCGGGGCGATGCCGCTCGTGCTCGGGCGCGAGCTGTTCGATGCGGCGCGCCTGGCCATCGACATCGACGCCGGCCGCCTTGCCGTTCTGCCGCGCGACGCGACGCCGCCGGGGGTCCGCCTGCCGCTCGCCGGCCGCCGGGGCATCGAGACCGTGCCGCTGACGATCGAGGGACACGCCGCCCAGGCCGACTTCGATCTCGGTAACGGCGGCACCGTGCTGGTCGGCGCGGCCTTCGCCGCCCGCTACCGCCTGCTCGACGGCCGGCCGACCGGCGTCATCCCGGGCGGCGGCATCGGCGGCGAGGCGCACCAGACGACCTTCACCCTCGCCAGCCTGACGCTCGCCGGCCGCCGCTTCTTCGACCTCCCGGCCGCGCTCGACACCAGCCCGAGCGCGAGCGACGCCAATATCGGCGTCCGCCTGCTGCGCCGCTTCGGCCTGGTCACCGACTTCGCCGCGCGCAGCGTCTGGCTGGCGTGAGCCCGCTCGCGACCGACCCGGCCCGCTCGCGGGGTCGCGCGCACGCCGAGCCGCCGTCGGCGACGCGCGACGCCTTCCAGCGCGACCGCGACCGCATCGTCCATTCGATCGGCTTTCCGCCGGCTGCGCGACAAGACGCAGGTCTTCGTCCGTCCCGACGGCGACCATTTCCGCGTCCGCCTGACCCACAGCCTCGAGGTCGCGCAGATCGCCCGCACGCTGGCCCGCGCATTGGGGCTGAACGAGGATCTCGCCGAGGCGCTGCGCGCTGGCCCACGACCTCGGCCACCCGCCGTTCGGCCATTCGGGCGAGGACGCGCTGCAGCGCCGCGCTGGCTCCGTTCGGCGGCTTCGACCATAATGCCCAGACGCTGCGGATCGTCACCCGGCTGGAGGTTCGCTACCCCGCGTTCGACGGCCTCAACCTCAGCTGGGAGACGCTGGAGGGACTGGCCAAGCACAATGGCCCGGTCGCCGCGCCGCCCTGGGCGCTGGCGGCGGCCGATGCCGCGTTTCCGCTCGACCTCGCGACGTGGCCGGGGCTGGAGGCGCAGGTCGCCGCCACCGCCGACGACATCGCCTATGACAATCACGACCTCGACGACGGCCTGCGCGCGGGGCTGTTCGACCTCGACGAGGTCATCGCCGCGGTCCCGTTCGTCGCCGCGGCCTGGGCCGGCGTGACGCCGGCGCTGGCCGGCAGCCGCCGAGCGGCGCCGCCTGGTGCCGGAACTGATCCGCGACCAGATCGGCATGATGGTCGCCGACCTGCTCGCCGAGACACGGGCGCGGGTCGCCGGCGTCGCGTCGGTCGCGGAGGTTCGCGCCGCCGGGACCGCGCTCGTCGGCTTCACCCCCGGCCTCGCGGCAGAGGCGGCGATCCTCAAGCGCTTTCTCCGCGCGCGCATGTACACGCACCCCGACGTCGCCCGGCTGCGCGACCCCGCCGCCACGGTCGTCGCCGGGCTGTTCGCCGTGCTCCACGACGATCCCCGGGGGCTGCCCGACCGCTGGCGCGGGGCGCTGCCCACGATCGAACCCGACCGGGCGCGCCATCTGGGTGACTTCATCGCCGGGATGACCGATCGCTATGCGCTGCGAACCTATGAGCGGCTGGTCGGTCCCAGCCCGCTGCCGGGCGACGGGCTACCTTAAAGCGCCTCGCCGGTCACCGGCGGCGCGGGTGGCTCGCCGGCGAGCCAGCGGTAGGTGACGCCGGCAAGCAGTGCCCCCGCGATCGGCGCGAGCCAGAACAGCCACAGCTGATCGAGAGCGGGCCCGCCGACGAGCAGCGCCGGCCCCGTGCTCCGCGCCGGATTGACGCTGGTGTTGGTTACGGGAATCGAGATCAGGTGGATCAGCGTCAGGGCGAGGCCGATGGCGATCGGCGCGAAGCCCGACGGCGACCGGGTGTCGGTCGCGCCGAGGATGACGATGAGGAAGCCGAAGGTCAGCACGACCTCGACGATCAGCCCGGCGAGGAGCGTGTAGTGCCCCGGCGACTGCGGGCCGAAGCCGTTGACCGCAAGGCTCGTCGGCCCGAGTGCGAAGCCCGCCTGCCCCTGCGCGACGGTGAGCAGGACGACGGCGGCCAGGACCGCACCGGCCACCTGCGCGGCGATGTACGGCGCGATCTGGGCGAGCGGAAAGCGCTTTCCCGCCCATAGGCCAATGGTCACGGCCGGGTTGAGGTGGCAGCCCGAGATGTGCCCGACCGAATAGGCCATGGTCAGCACCGTCAGGCCGAACGCGAGGCTGACCCCCGCCAGCCCGATCCCGACCCCGGGGAAAGCAGCGGCAAGCACGGCCGAGCCGCAGCCGCCGAAGACCAGCCAGAAGGTGCCGAAGGCCTCGGCAAACAGCTTCTTGGACAGCGGAATCATGCGGCGGTTCCCCCCAGACGCACCGCCGCCATAGCAGGGACGTTACGCTGATGGAACAATCAAGTCTCAGCCGAGCAGGAATCGCGCGCGGCAGCCGTTCCGTACCCACACCCCGGCGCGGTCCCAGCCCCAGCTGCGGTGCTCGGCGCAGGTGCCGGAGATCACCTCGATGCGCGGGCGGCGGCTGAGCGGGGCGGCACAGCGGGTGCGCTGCCGCCCCGCCGATTCGCAGACGATCAGACGGCCGGCGGGCGGCGGACTGCCGCCCGGCCCCGGCACGACGGCAAAGATCGCGCGGCAGCCGTTGGTCACCCAGACGCTGCGCGGCGTCGTGCCCCAGGTCACCCCGCGGGTGCAGATGCCGCTCGTCTGCTGCAGCAGCCGGACCCCGCCGCGCGTGTCGGCGGGACAGTCGTGGCGGCGGAATCGGACCGATTCGCAGACCAGTTGATGGGCCCGTGGACGGAAGCGTGGCGTTTCCGCCCCGTGCCCCGGTGCTGCCAACAGCACGGTGGCGATGAGCGCCGCTGCCGTCCCGACCCGACCCCGCATATCGTCTCCCGTCCCTGCCCCGCCTGACGGTACGGGCCCGGAAGGGTGACGGCAACCGGTGGCGGCCGCGGCTCGCCCGACGGCCGCCGCGCATCGTCGCAGCCGCCCGTGCAGGGGGGCGTGACCCGCCGCCGCTTTGCCGCTAGGCACGGGCTTTGCCGCGCGCCGGAGCCGCCTTGACCACCGTTTACCAGACCTATGCCGCGCACGTCGCCGATGCGATCGCCGACCTCGTCCGCTCGGGCGACCTGCCGGCCGGGCTCGACACGGCAGGTATCACCGTCGAGGCGCCGCGCGATCCCAGCCACGGCGACCTGGCGACCAATGCGGCGATGGTGCTGGCCAAGCCGGCGGGCGTGAAGCCGCGCGAGATCGCCGTCGGCATCGCGCAGTATCTCACGGAGCTTCCCGACGTCGCCGCGTGCGAAGTCGCCGGCCCCGGCTTCCTCAACCTGCGCCTGCGCCCGCGCGTGTGGGCGGACGAGCTCGCCGCGATCCTTGCCGTCGGTCCCGATTACGGCCGCTCGCGCGCCGGTGCGGGCGAGCGGGTCGATGTCGAGTATGTCTCGGCCAACCCGACCGGGCCGATGCACATGGGCCATTGCCGCGGCGCGGTCGTCGGCGACGCGCTGGCGAACCTCCTCGCCTACGCCGGCCATGCCGTCACCCGGGAATATTACATCAACGACGCCGGCGGGCAGGTCGACACCCTCGCCCGCTCGGCGCACCTGCGCTACCTCGAGGCGCTGGGCGGCGAGGTGACGATCCCGGCGGGCTTCTATCCGGGCGACTATCTGGTCCCGGTCGGCGAGGCGCTCGCCGCCGAGTTCGGCGATGCTTATGCCCTGCGCCCCGAAAGCGACTGGCTGGCGCTGTTCCGCCGCCGCGCCGTGGCGATGATGATGGACCTGATCCGCGCCGACCTGGCCCTGCTCGGCATCCACCACGACGTCTTCTTCTCCGAGGCGAGCCTGGGCGACGCGGTGGCGCAGGCGCTCGCCGACCTGGAGGCGAAGGGGCTGATCTACGAGGGTGTCCTCGAAGCGCCCAAGGGCGAGGCCGCCGACGATTGGGAGCCGCGCCCGCAGACGCTGTTCAAGGCGACGCAGTTCGGCGACGACAGCGACCGCGCGCTGAAGAAATCCGACGGCAGCTGGACCTATTTCGCCGGCGATGTTGCCTATCACTACGATAAGCTGCGCCGCGGCTATGGCGCCCTGGTCGACCTGTTCGGGGCCGACCACGGCGGCTACGTCAAGCGCATGGCGGCAGCGGTCGCGGCGCTGTCGGGCGGCACCGTCGCGCTCGACGTCAAGATCGTCCAGATGGTCCGCCTGTTCCGCGCCGGCGAGCCGGTCAAGATGAGCAAACGGTCGGGGTCGTTCGTCACGCTGGCCGACGTCGTCCGGGAGGTCGGCAAGGACGTCGTCCGCTTCATCATGCTGACCAAGAAGGCCGACAGCCAGCTCGACTTCGACTTTGCCAAGGTCGTCGAGCAGTCGCGCGACAATCCGGTGTTCTACGTCCAATATGCCCACGCACGGATCGCCTCGCTCGGACGGCGGGCCGCGGCGGCGGGCATGACCCTGCCCGAGCCGGACCTGGCCCGCCTCGACGCCGAGGAGCTCGAGCTCGTCAAGGTCGCCGCGCAATGGCCCAAGACGGTCGAGGCGGCGGCGGCGGCGCGCGAGCCGCATCGCATCGCCTTCTACCTGAACGATCTTGCCGCCGCCTTCCATTCGCTGTGGAACCGCGGGAACGACGACCCCGCCCGGCGCTTCCTGATCGACGACGACCTGACGTTGACCGCGACGCGGCTGGCGCTTGCCCGCGGCGTCGGGCAGGTCATCGCCAACGGGCTCGGCGTGATGGGCGTCGAGCCGGCCGAGGAGATGCACTGATGGCGCGTCCGGCTCCGCAGGACGACGACCTGCCCTGGCTGGCCGAAGGCGTGCGCGAGGAGCGGTCGACGATGGTGCCGCGCGCCCGGCTGGTCGGCGGCGGGCTGGTGGCCGTGCTGCTGGCGGTGCTCGTCGCGCTCGGAGTGTTCCTCGCCGCGGGTCACAAGAGCGACGGCTCGGCCGGCTATGCCCGCCCCGAGGACGCGCCGCTGATCGCCGCCGACCCCGGTCCGTACAAGGTCGCGCCGGAAAACCCCGGCGGCGCGCAGATCACGGGCATCGACGACAGCGTCGCCGCGGTGGCGAGCGGCACCGAACAGGCGAGTGCCATCGCCCCGGACGCCGCCGAGGAGCCGCTGGCGCGGCCCGCGCCGGGAACCGCGCCGCCGGTCGACCTGCTGCCGCCGCGCACCGATGCGCCGACGCGCGCGGTGCCGGTCGCCCCGGTGGTCCCGCCCACGGTGACGCCAGCGGCCGCGCCGACCAGGCCAGCCGCCGCTCCCTCGGCGGCACCGACCAAACCCGCCGCCGCCCCCGCGGTGGCGAAGCCGGCAGAACCGGCGGCCAAGCCGGCGACCCCGCAGCCGAAGCCCAAGCTCGCCGAGGCGGCGGCGACGCCGAAGCCCGACGGCAGACCCCGAGGCGAGGACAAGGCCAAGGGCACCGACCCCCTCGCCCCGGCGGCGCAAAGGGTGGAGACCGCGAGCAAGGGGGGCACCGTCCTCCAGCTCGGTGCCTTCTCGACGCGCGACAAGGCCGATGCTGCCTGGACCAAGGTGGCGAGCGACGGCGCGCTGTCCGGGCTGGCGAAGCGGGTCGAGCCGGTCGACCGCGACGGCGCAACGCTGTACCGCCTGCGCGCCGGCGGGGTCGCCTCGACCGAGGCCGCCAAGGCGCTGTGCACGCGGATCAAGGCCGCGGGCAACGCCTGCATCGTCGCGGAGTGAGGGCGGTGACCCCGGTCTTCCTCGGTCTCGCCGGCCCAACGATCAGCCGGGAGGAGCACGCGCTGTTCCGCGCCGCCGATCCGGCGGGATACATCCTGTTCGCGCGCAACTGCGTCGATCCTGACCAGCTTCTCGCCCTGACCGACGCGCTGCGGGCGCTGGCCGGGCGCGACCTGCCGATCCTGATCGACCAGGAAGGCGGCCGCGTCGCCCGGCTGCGGCCGCCGGGATGGCCCGAGTTCCCGCCGGCGTCGCGCTTCGGCGAACTGTACGATGTCGCCCCGCTATCGGCGATCGAGGCGGCGCGGCTGAACGGGCTGCTGATCGGGCTGATGCTCCACGACGCCGGCATCACCGTCGACTGCCTGCCGCTCCTCGACCTCCGCCGCCCCGAGGGGCACACGATCATCGGTGACCGCAGTTATGGCGGCGAGCCGATGCCCGTCGCCGCGCTGGGCAAGGCGACCCTCGCCGGGCTGCGCGAGGGCGGCGTCGTCGGCGTCATCAAGCACATCCCGGGCCACGGCCGCGCGCGCGTCGACAGCCACCTCGACCTGCCGGTGGTCGAGGCGAGCCGGGAGGAGCTCGCCGCCGACTTCGAGCCGTTCCGCAGCCTCGCCGACGCGCCGATGGCGATGACCGCGCACATCGTCTATGCCGCGCTCGATCCGCGCCACTGCGCGACGTTGTCGCCGGCCGTGATCGGGGAGACGATCCGCGGGACGATCGGCTTCGACGGCCTGTTGATGAGCGACGATCTCGGCATGAAGGCGTTGGGCGGCAGCTTCACCGCGCGCACGGCCGACTGTCTCGCCGCCGGCTGCGACATCGCCCTGCACTGTTCGGGGGACTTCGCCGAGATGCGCGAGGTCGTCGCCGCCGCCGGGTCGATCGGGCCGGAGGCGATGGCGCGGCTCAACGCGGCGATGCTGTGGGCGACGACGCCGCGCGAGATGGACGCGGCGGCGCTGACGGCGCAGCGCGACCACCTGCTGGCGCATGGCTGACGAAGCAGCCGAGGACGCGGCCGGCGGCGCGGCGGCGAACGACCGCGCGGAACCGGCGATCCTGACGCTCGCGCTCGGCAGCTGGGAAGGTCCGCTCGACCTCCTCCTCAGCCTGGCGCGGACGCAGAAGGTCGATCTCGCGCAGATCTCGATCCTGGCGTTGGTCGACCAGTATCTCGCCTTCATCGCCGCGGCGCGGGCGCTGCGCCTCGAGGTTGCCGCCGATTATCTCGTCATGGCGGCGTGGCTCGCCTATCTGAAGTCGTGCCTGCTGCTGCCGCCCGACCCGGCGGCGGACCCCGATCCGCAGGAACTCGCCGCCCGGCTCCAGCGCCGGCTGGAGCGGCTGGAGGCGATGCGCGAAGCCGGCGCCCGGCTGATGGCGCGCGACCGCATGGGCATCGACACCTTCCGTCGTCCCGCGCCCGAGGGCGTGCGTACCACCACGCGGCCGGTGTTCACCGCCGACCTGTTCGAGTTGATGCAAGCCTATGGCGCGGTGTGGGCGCGGCGCGAGCGCCCCGCTTACGCCGTTGCCCGCCGCGACGTCCTCGCCCTCGATGCCGCCCTCGACCGGCTGCGGCGGCTGGTCGGGCCGCGCTGGACCGCGCTCGACACCTATTTGCCGGCAGCGGGCGGTCCGCGCTTCCGCCGCTCGGCGCTTGCCAGCACCTTCGCCGCCGCGCTCGAACTGACGCGGGTCGGCCGGACCGAGCTGGCCCAGGCAGACGCGGATGCGCCGCTGCTGGTCCGGACGCGGTGAGCGACCCCGCCCTCCTCCGCGCCGTCGAGGCGGTGGTCTTCGCCGCCGAGGATCCGGTCACCGTCGCCGAGATCGCGCGGCACGTCGCCGCGGTGCCGGGCGACATCGCCGTCGCACTGACCGCGCTCGCCGACAGCTATGCCACCCGCGGCATCGTGCTCGTCGAGCGCGGCGGCCGCTGGCTGTTCCAGACCGCGCCCGACCTCGCCTATCTGCTGCGCAGCGAGCGCGCGGTGCCGCGGCGGCTGAGCCGGGCGGCGGTCGAGACGCTGGCGATCGTCGCCTATCACGAGCCGGTGACGCGCGCCGAGATCGAGGACATCCGCGGTGTCGCGGCATCGCCGGGAACGCTCGACGTGCTGCTGGCGACCGGCTGGATCAAGCCGGCCGGACGACGCGAAGCCCCGGGGCGGCCGCTGCAGTTCGCGACGACGCCGGCGTTCCTCGTCGACTTCGGCCTCGGCGACCGGCGCGACCTGCCGGGGATCGCCGACCTCCGCGCGGCCGGGCTGCTCGACGCGCTTCCGGCCGCCACTGGCGAAACACCGCCCCCGCGCGTACATAGCGGGGGTTAGGCCCGGCCGCCGGAGTAGTCACATCATGGGTTCGTTCAGCCTCGTCCACTGGCTCATCGTCATTCTCGTCATCATGCTGCTGTTCGGCCGCGGCAAGATTTCCGAGCTGATGGGCGACATGGCCAAGGGCATCAACAGCTTCAAGAAGGGCTTGGCCGACGGCGAGGCGCCGCAGCACTCGCAGGGCTATGCCCCGCCGTACACCCCGCCGCACCTGGCGCCGCCGGCCCAGCCCCAATATGCGCCGCCGGCGCAGCCCCAATATGCGCCGCCGGCGCAGGGTCAGTATGTCCCGCCCGCTTCGGGCCAGTATTCGCCGCCGGCGCAGGGCCAGTACGCACCGTCGGCACCGGGCCAGCATGCACCCGCGGCGCCGCCGGCGTCGCCGACCCGCGACGACCCGCGGGGCTGACGCGGAGGCGGGCCGGTGTTCGGCATCGATTCTTCCGAATTTCTGGTTATCGCGGTCGTCGCCCTGCTGGTTATCGGGCCCAAGGACCTGCCGCGCGTCATGCGACTGGTCGGCGGCTGGGTCGGGCGCGGGCGGGCGATGACGCGCCACCTCCGCGCCGGCTTCGACACGATGATGCGCGAGGCCGAGCTCGAGGAAATGCAGAAGCAGTGGGCGAAGCAGAACGCCGAGATCATGGCGGCGACGGCGACCGCGCCCGTCGCGCCGCACGCCTATGAGGCGACGGTCGGGCCGCATCCGTACGACCACCCCGGCGCACTTCCCGCCGACGGCACCGCCGATGGCACCGTCCTGGCGATGACAGGGCCGCAGCCGCCCGCTCACGCCCTGGCCGACACGCCGGCGGCGGTGCCGCACGACCACGCCACGCCGTGACGCCCGAGGACGAGATCGACGCCTCGCGCGCGCCGCTGATGGAGCATCTGGTCGAGCTCAGGAAGCGCCTGCTCATCTCGATCGCGGCGCTGGTGATCGCCTTCGGCATCGCCTTCACCCAGGCCAAGCGCATCTTCGCCTTCCTGGTCCAGCCGCTGGTCGTCGCCGAGGGTCACCATACGCAGCTGATCTTCACCAAGATCTATGAGGCGTTCTTCGTCCAGGTGAAGGTCGCGGTGTTCGCCGCCTTGTGCCTCGCCTTCCCGATTATCGCCAACCAGCTGTGGGCCTTCGTCGCGCCGGGGCTGTACAAGCGCGAGAAGCGCGCTTTCCTCCCCTTCCTGATCATGACGCCGGTGCTGTTCACCGCCGGGGCGGCGCTCGCTTATTATGTCGTCGCGCCGATCTCGCTGCGCTTCCTGCTCAGCTTCGCCGGCGACGATGCCGGGGCCGGCTTCACGCAAACGGCGCTGCCGACGATCGACGACTATCTGTCGCTGATCATGCATTTCATGGCCGGGTTCGGCATCGCCTTCCTGCTGCCGGTGCTGCTGATGCTGCTCGAGCGCGCTGGGCTGGTGACGCGGGCACAGCTGAAGGGCGGCCGACGCTACGCCATCGTCGGCGCGTTCGTCGTCGCCGCCGTCCTCGCGCCGCCCGACGTCACGTCCCAATGCCTGCTCGCGGTGCCGCTGGTCGCGCTCTACGAGGCCTCGATCATCGGTATCTGGTTCAGCGAGCGGCGCCGGGCGCGCGATGCGGCAACGCTGCCGGCGGTCGCGGAATAGCGTCGGTCGCCGCTCGACCGCTTCAAATCACCGACGCCGGACATGAAAAGGCCCGCGACCGGGGGGGATGGTCGCGGGCCAATATCGTTAGGGTCCGATCGCATTCGGGGGGGATGATGCGACCGGACCCCTTTGGGAGGACCGCGGGAGCGGGGGGGCGTGTACCGTGGTCCTGGCTGCTCAACGGGCATGCTCAATCGCGGTTCCGCCTCTTTCGAATCTTTTTTTCGGCGGGCCTGAACGCCGCGCGAGAGGGGAACCGCGCCCTGTCGCCGGGCGTCTTTGGGCGCGACACATCCCCGAAACAAAGGGCGTTTCCCATGGCCGACGACACCGCGAAGTTCTGGAAGATGATCGACGACATCCGCGTCGCCATGCTGACGACCGAAACCACCGACGGCCTCCAGAGCCGCCCGATGAGCGCCTATGTCGACAAGGACACGAGCTCGATCTGGTTCATCACGCGCATCGACAGCGACAAGACCGAGGAGATCAAGGACGACTCCCACGTCAACCTCGCCTTCGCCGACGCCAAGGCGAACAGCTATGTCTCGGTCACGGGCACGGCACGGGTCGTCCGCGATCCGGCCAAGACCAAGGAACTGTGGAACCCGTTCGCCGAAGCCTGGCTGCCCGAGGGGCCCGAAGCACCGACGACCGGGCTGATCCACGTCACGCCGCAGCACGCGACCTTCTGGGACTCCCCAAGCGGCGTGCTGCAGATGGTGCGCGTTGCCGCGGCCAACATCACCCAGTCGCCGCCCAAGACCGACAAGGTCACGCACGTCACGCTTTGACGCGTCGCCGTCGCCGACTAAGGCGGGAGGATGAGCGGCAAGCGCGTCCTCCTGATCGTCGGCGGCGGTATCGCGGCTTTCAAGTCGCTTGAACTGGTGCGGGCGCTTCGCCGCGATGGTCTCGCCGTCACGCCCGTGCTCACCAGTGCCGGCGCGAGGTTCGTCACGCCGCTCAGCCTGGAAGCGCTCGCCGCCAGCCCGGTCCATGCCGACCTATGGACGCTCGACGAGGCCGGCGGCATGGGCCACATCGAACTGTCGCGCGCCGCCGACCTGATCGTCGTCTGCCCGGCGACCGCCGACCTGCTGGCGAAGATGGCAGCGGGGCTTGCCGACGACTTGGCGACGACGCTGCTGCTGGCGACCGATACGCCGGTGCTGGCGGTGCCGGCGATGAATGTGCGGATGTGGCTGCATGCCGCAACGCTGGCCAATGTCGCGGTCCTGCGCGCGCGTGGCGTCGCCGTCATGGACCCCGACGAGGGGGCGATGGCGTGCGGCGAATTCGGCCCGGGGCGTCTGCCCGAGGTCGACCGGATCGCCGCCGAGGTTGCCGCCATGCTCGCGGGCGACCGCCCGCTCGCCGGTCGCCACGTCGTCGTCACCGCCGGGCCGACGCACGAGCCGATCGATCCGGTGCGGTTTCTCGGCAATCGCTCGTCGGGCAAGCAGGGCTTCGCCATCGCCGGCGCGCTGGCGCGGCTGGGCGCGCGGGTAACGCTCGTCGCCGGCCCCGTAGCGCTGGCGACGCCGCCGGGGTGTGCGCGGATCGATGTCGAGACGGCGCGGCAGATGGCCGCTGCCGTCGACGCCGCGCTGCCCGCCGACGCCGCGGTGATGGTCGCCGCCGTCGCCGACTGGGGGGTCGTCGCGCACGCCGGCAAGCTCAAGAAAGCCGACGGCCCGCTTCGCCTCCAGCTGGTTGAGAACCCCGACATCCTCGCCGCCGTCGCCGCGCCCGGACCGCGCCGGCCGCGCCTTGTCGTCGGCTTCGCGGCGGAGACCAGCGACACGGTCGCGAGTGCCGCCGCCAAGCGAGTCGCCAAGGCGGCCGACTGGATCGTCGCGAACGACGTCTCGGGCGACGTCATGGGCGGCGACGCCAACGCCGTCCACCTCGTCACCGCCGCCGGCGTCGAGAACTGGCCGCAGCTCGCGAAGACGGAAGTCGCGCGGCGGCTTGCGCGGCGCATCGCCGATCTTCTGACGGGGAATGCGGCATGAGCCCCGAAATCGCCATTGCCGTCGAGATCATGCCGCATGCCGAGGGGCTGACCCTGCCGGGCTATGCGACCGCCGGCGCGGCCGGGATGGACGCCGTCGCCGCGCTCGACGGCGAGCTCGTCCTCGCGCCCGGCGCGCGCGCGGCGATCCCGACGGGGCTCAAGCTGGCGATCCCCGACGGCTATGAGCTGCAGGTCCGGCCACGCTCGGGGCTGGCGCTCAGGCACGGGCTGACGGTGGCGAACGCGCCCGGCACGATCGACAGCGATTATCGCGGCGAGCTGATGGTGCTGCTGGCCAACCTCGGCCCGGAGGCGGTGACGATCGTGCGCGGGATGCGCATCGCCCAACTCGTCGTCGCACCCGTCGTTCGCGCGCGCTGGCAGCCGGTCGCCGCCGTCGCCGCCGACACAGTGCGGGGCGCGGGCGGCTTCGGCTCGACGGGGGCATGAACGACGACCAGCTCGAGCGCTACGCTCGTCACATCGTCCTGAAGGAAGTCGGCGGCGCGGGGCAGGCCAGGCTGCTGGCGGCAAACGTTGCCGTGGTCGGAGCGGGCGGCCTCGGCTCGCCCTGCCTGATGTACCTCGCCGCCGCCGGCGTCGGCCGCCTGACGGTGATCGACGACGACGACGTCGCCTTGTCCAACCTCCAGCGGCAGCTGCTCCACGGGACGGCCGATGTCGGCCGGGCCAAGACCGCGAGCGCGGCCGACGCGATTGCCCGGATCAACCCCGGCGTCGCGGTGACGGCGCAGACGCTTCGCCTCGACGCCGCCAACGCGCTCCGCCTGCTCGCCGGCCACGACGTCGTCGCCGATGGCTCCGACAGCTTCGCCACGCGGCTGATCGTTGCCGATGCGGCGCTGGCGCTGCGCCGGCCGCTGGTGTCGGCCGCGGTCGGGCCGTTCGAGGGCCAGCTCGCGACCTTCCGCGGCTGGGAGGCGGACAAGCCGTGCTATCGGTGCTTTGTCGGCGGCGACCCCGCCGGCCAGGAGACGAGCTGCGCCGACCAGGGCATCCTGGGTGCGGTCGCCGGCGTCATGGGCAGCCTGCAGGCGCTCGAGGTCATCCGGCAGATCACCGGGTTCGGCCCCGATAGCGCGGGCAAGCTTCTGCTGTTCGACGCGCTGAGCCTGCGAATGCGGACGCTGGCACTGGCGAAGGACCCGGCGTGTCCGGTCTGCGGCTCGCGATAATCGTCGGCGAAGGGGCCGCGCCGGCGACGGCGCTCAGCCTCGCCGCCGCGGCTGCCGCCCTGGGACGCGACGTGGCGATGCTGTTCGACGGCGGGAGCGTCGCCGCACTCGTCGCCCCGGACGAGCGCCTGACCGCCGCGCTCGACCTCGGCGTACGGATCGTCGCCTGCCAGTCGGGCCTGGCCGCGTGCAACCTCCCGGCCGAAGCGCTCCCCGCCGGGATCGAGACCGGCGGCATGGTCGGCTTCCTCGCGCAGATGGCCGACGCCCAGCTTCTGCTCGCCTGATCGGGACCGGATCGCCCTTGCCGCGGGCGGCAATCCGGCCTAGTCGCGCAATACACCCGCATGGACGCCCGCTCCCCCCGCCCCGCCCGCCGCGCGCCGCCTCGCGGGGGCGTCTCGGCGTTCCTTGCCGGCACCGGCAAGGTCCTGATCGCCGCCGTGCTGCTCGGCTTGATTGCGCTCGGCGTGTCGGTCGCGGTCGCCATGTCGTCGCTGCCGAGCTTCGACGAGTTCAAAAAGTCGCCCAACGGGCAATCGGTCGAAATCCGCGGCGCCGACAACAGTGTGCTCGTCAGCCTCGGCCCGAGCTACGGCGAGTGGCTGCCCTATGCCCGCATCCCGCACACCATGACCGCGGCGATGATCGCCGTCGAGGACCGGCGGTTCTATTCGCACCCCGGCGTCGACCCGATCGGCATCGCCCGCAGCCTCGCCGTCGCCGAGCGCAGCGGCCGCTTCACCCAGGGCGCGTCGACCATCACCCAGCAGCTGGCGCGCAACGTCTTCCTGACCTCCAACCGAACCTTCGCCCGCAAGGTCCGCGAGGCGGTGCTGGCGCTGGCGATCGAGCGCCGCTTCACCAAGGAAGCGATCCTCGAGCTGTACCTCAACCGCGTCTACTTCGGCGGCGGCGCCTACGGCATCGACGCCGCCAGCCGCAAGTTCTTCGGTCACCCGGCCGAGCAGCTCAGCCTGCCCGAAGCGGCGATCATCGCCGGCCTGGTCAAGGCCCCGAGCCGCTACGCGCCGTCGGCCGACCCGGTCGCGGCGCGCAACCGCGCCGCAACGGTGATCGCGACGATGGTCGAGGCCGGCTCGATCACCCCGGGCGAGGCGGCGGCGGCCGACCTCGACCACCTCCGCTTCGCGCCGCAGGAGCGGCAGTCGGGCGTGCGCTACTTCACCGACTGGGTGCTGGCGCAGGTCGAGAACCTGTCCGACGAGGCGGTCGAGCCGCTGTCGGTGTCGACCACGCTCGACCCCGCCGGCCAGCGCGCCGCCGAGGCGGCCATCGCCGCCGAGGCGCCGGCCGGGACGCAGGGAGCCCTGGTCGCCCTCGCCCATGACGGCGCGGTCAAAGCGATGGTCGGCGGGCGCGACTATGTGACGTCGAATTACAACCGCGCCGTCGCCGCGCGGCGGCAGCCGGGGTCGAGCTGGAAGCTGTTCGACTATACCGCGGCGATCGAGGACGGGGTCAACCCGGACGACACCATCGTCGATGCGCCGATCACCATCGACGGCTGGAGCCCGAAGAACTTCACGCCGGGGTACGCCGGCACCGTCACCGTCCGCGAGGCCTTCGCGCGCTCGATCAACACCGTCGCCGTTCGCCTGGCGCAGCGCGTCGGCTTCGACACGGTCGCCGACGTTGCCCGCCGCTTCGGCATCACGACGCCGATCGACCGCCGCCCGGCGATGGCGCTCGGCGCGTCCGACGTGACGCTGCTCGAACTGACCGGCGCCTATGCCGCGATCGCCAACCAGGGCGTCGAGGCACGGCCGTATGGCATCACCCGGATCGCCACCGCCTCGGGCCGGGTACTCTACACGCGTGAGCCGCCCGACGCGCGCGTCCTCGTCGCACCGTATGTCGCGGCCAAGATGACCGACCTGATGCAGGCTGCGGTCGAAACCGGTACCGGACGCAACGCCCAGATCGGCCGGCCGCTCGCCGGCAAGACGGGCACGACGAGCAGCAACCGCGACGGCTGGTTCATCGGCTTCACCAGCGGCATGACTGCGGGCGTGTGGATGGGCCGCGACGATTCGAAGCCGGTGCCCGTCCTCCAGGGGGGCCGCGCGCCGGCCCGCGCATTCGCCGCCTATATGGCGCGCGCGGTCGGCGGCACGCCGCCCGCGCCGCTGACGACCGATGTCGCCACCCCCGACCTCGGGCTGGAGCCCGACGACCAGGTCTACGGCCTCGCCCCCGACAGCGCCGCCCCGGGCGTCGTTCCCGACCACACCGGCGAGGTCGACCTCAACACGCCGCGGCGAACACCGCGGGCCGACCCGTACCAAGGCGACAGCGGCGCGGGGCGAGCCTCCCCACAGGCTCCCGACGCCAGCGATCCGGCCGCTCCGCGACCTTACCCGCGCGACCCCTATGCGGCGGCGGTTCCCCGTGCCTACCCGCGCGACCCGTATGCGCCGGCGACGCCCGCACCCCGCGCCTACCCGCGCGACCCGTACCAAGGCGACGGCCCCCCGCCGCAACGCCCGGCATCCCGCGACCCATATGCGCCGGCGCCGTACCGCGACGGGGCGACGCGCGATCCGGGCGACGGCGGGCCGCCGCGCAGCCAGCCGCGGATCGACGACCGCTGGCTCGACGAGACGCTGAACGGACCGCCGCGCTAGGCTGCTGACCGGCGCGGCGCGCCAACGAAGGAGGCTGAGGTGAGTCGCTGGATCGGAGCTTTGCTTGCCCTGCTGGCGCTGGTCGCGCCGCCGGCTTCCGCTCGGGAAACCGGCTTTCTGGACCGCGTCATCGTCGTCGACGGCCAGCCGCACCGCTATGTCGTCTATGTCCCCGCCGGACGGCAGCCGGGGCCGCCGCCGGTTATCCTCGCGCTCCACGGGGCGGGCGAGCGCGGCACGGACGGGCTGGCGCAGACCGAAGTCGGCCTCGGTCGCGCCATCCGGCTGCACCCCGAGCGGTGGCCGGCGATCGTCGTTTTCCCGCAGGTGCCACCCGACCAGACCTGGCCCGACAACCGCCGCCTGGCGCTCGCCGCCCTGGCCCGGACGCAGCGCGAGTTCCACGCCGATCCGGCGCGGGTGTATGCGATCGGCCTGTCGATGGGCGGCAACGGGACCTGGGCGCTGGCGCACGACGATCCCAGGCGCTTTGCCGCGATCGTCGTCGTCTGCGGCTTCGCCGGAGCGTTCCACGACTATCCCGGTATCATTCCCGACGGCCAGCCGACGCCGGAAGCGGCGCTGGCGCGGTCGATCGCCACCGTCCCCGCCTGGATCGTCCATGGCGACGCCGACCCCGTCGTGCCGGTCGCCGCCTCCCGCGCGATGGCCAGCGCGCTGAAGGCGGTCGGCGACGAGGTCCGCTTCCACGAGCTCCCCGGCGTCGGCCACAATTCGTGGGACGACGCCTTCGCCGATCCCGACCTGCCCGTCTGGCTGTTCGCCCACCGCCGCTAGGCAGCCCATTTGGCGGCGACCGCCGCTAGGCTGCCATTCGGCGGCGACCGCCGTTAGGCTGCCCATTCGGCGGCGACCGCCGCATCGGGGTCACCTTCGCGCCGCGCGCCGCCGAGCCGCCGCCAGGCCCAGACCGCCGCCCCGCGCACCACCGGCGCAGGGTCGTCGAGGAGCGGCGCCAGCGCGGCGAGCAAGGCGGGATCGCCGCTGTTGCCGGCGGCGATGGCGGCATTGCGGACCAGCCGGTCGCGGCCGATGCGCTTGACCGGAGAGCCGGCGAAGACCTGGCGGAAGCTCGCGTCGTCGAGCGCGAGGAGATCGGCAAGGCGCGGCGCGACCAGCTCGGCCCGCGGCGCGAACGCCGCGTCGCGGCCGGGCACCGCCGTCAGAACCTCGTGGCCCGCGCGCGCGAATTTGTTCCACGGGCAGACGCTCAGGCAGTCGTCGCAGCCATAGATGCGGTTGCCGATCGCCGCCCTGAATTCGACCGGAATCGCTCCCTTGTGCTCGATCGTCAGGTAGGAGATGCAACGCCGCGCATCGAGCCGATACGGCGCGGGGAAGGCGTCGGTCGGGCAGGCGCGCTGACAGGCGGCGCACGATCCGCAGGCGTCCCGCGCCGGCGCGTCGGCGGCAAGGTCGAGCGTCGTGTAGATCGCACCGAGGAACAGCCAGCTGCCATGGTCGCGGCTGACGAGATTGGTGTGCTTGCCCTGCCAGCCGAGCCCGGCGGCCTCGGCCAGCGGCTTTTCCATTACCGGCGCGGTGTCGACGAAGACCTTGAGCGGCGCGGGCGCGGCGGCGGCCAGCCAGCGGCCGAGCGCCTTCAGCCGGCGCTTGACGATGTCGTGATAATCGCCGCCCAGCGCATACACCGACACCGTCCCGCGGTCATGCTGGTCGGCCAGACGGAACGGATCGAGCGCGGGCGTATAGTCGACGCCGAGCATGACGACGCTCCGCACCTCCGGCCATAGCGCCGGCGGCGCGGCGCGGCGGTCGGCGGTCTCTGCCATCCACAGCATGTCGCCGTGCATGCCTGCAGCGAGCCAGGCGCGCAGGCGCTCGCCGGCGCGCGGTGCCGCGTCGGCCGGCGCGATGCCGACGGCGGCGAAGCCGTGGTCGCGGGCGGCGGCGCGCAGGCGGGTGCCGAGATCCTCGCCGTGCCGCGAAGGGTCACCAGTCGAGCTTGTCATAATGCGCCGGCGGCGGGAGGCCCTCCATGCGCTCGCCGAGCAGGGGCCGGAAGGTCGGGCGCGACTTCAACGCCGAATACCATTGCCGCGACGGCTCGTGGCCGTCCCAGTCGATGCCGCCGAGGTAATCGGCGACCGACAGCTGCGCCGCGGCGGCGATGTCGGCCAGGCCGAACACCGGCCCGGACAGCCATCGCTTCCGGTCGAGCAGGAAATCGAGATAGTCCATGTGCGCCTCCGCGGCCTTGGCCGCCCCGCGCACCGCGCGGGCGTCGGGCGCGGTCCGCTCGACCAGCCGCTTGAACATCCGTTCGGCAAGCAGCGGCACGCCGACTTCGGCGTAGAACTTGCCCTCGAACCAGGCGATCACCCGCCGCGTCTCTGCCCGCTCGCCGGCCCCCGACCCGAGGAGCGGCGTCCGCTCGACGGTCTCCTCGAGATATTCGGCGATCGCGGTCGAATCGGCCAGCACCAGCGCGCCGTCGCGCAGCACCGGGGTCTGGCCGGCGGGGTTCAGCTCCATGAAGCCGTCGCGCCGCTCCCACGGCCGTTCGGTGACGAGTTCGACCGGCACGCCCTTCTCGGCGCACTGCAGGCGGATCTTGCGGGAAAACGGGCACAGGGTGAAATGATGGAGTTGCCACATGGGCCCGCACCCTAGCCGCGCGGGCGACGCGGCGTCACGGCTTTATGACAATCCATGCCGGCGCGTGATCGCTGGTTCCCGGCGCAGCGCGCACGGCGCGGTCGATGCCGGCGGCGGCGAGGCGCGCGGCAACTTCGCGGCTGAGCAGGAAATGATCGATCCGCATGCCGCGGTCATGGTCGAAGGCGTCGCGGAAATAGTCCCAGAAGGTGAACATCGGCCGGTCGGGGTAGAGGTGCCGCAGGGCATCGGTCCATCCCTGCGCGACCAGCGCGGCATAAGCGGCGCGCGCCTCCGGCTGGACCAGCGCATTGTCGGCGACCGCGCCGGGGCGATAGAGGTCGAAGGAGGTCGGCACGACGTTATAATCGCCGGCGAGCACCACCGGCACGCGGTGCGCGAGCAGCTCCGCGGCATAGGCGCTGAACGCCGCCAGCCACGCGAGCTTGCCGTCGAACTTCGGCCCGGGCCAGGGATTGCCGTTCGGCGCGTACAGCCCGCCGATCAGGATGCCGCTGACCGCGGCCTCGATGTAGCGGCTGTCCCCGGGCAGCGGGTCGCCGGGAAACCCGCGCCGGGTCAGCACCGGCTCGGTACCGCGGGCGAGGATCGCGACGCCGTTCCACCGGCTCTGCCCGTGCCATACCGCCCCGTATCCGGCAGTCTCCAGCGCCGCCGCCGGGAAGCGCTCGTCGGGGGCCTTCAGCTCCTGCAGGCAGACGACATCGGGCTGCGCCGCCGCCAGCCAGGCGAGCAGGTGCGCCAGCCGGCCGTTGACGCCGTTGACGTTCCACGTGGCGATCTTCACCCGACCCGCCAGCCGCCGGCGATCGGCGCCACCGCCAGCCCGTGCGCGGCGGCGAAGGCGGCAACCTCGCCCTCGGTCGCCGGATCGTCGGCGATCAGGTCGACGCCCGTCGCACCCTCGCGCAGCGCCCGCGCAAGGCGCACGACCGGCCATGGGCAACGCCAGCCGCGGGCGTCGACGATGACCGCGGCGGAGGCGGTCGGCAGGACAATGGGCGGCTGGTCGGCGGGCACACCTCTGCCTAGCATGGCGGCAACGACACTGGGGAGAGCATCATGTTCGCACACGACCTGCTGGCCGGGCAGAAGATCCTGGTCACCGGCGGCGGCACCGGGCTCGGCAAATCGATGGCGGGAGCGTTCATGGCGCTGGGGGCCGAGACGGTCATCTGGGGCCGGCGCGGCGGCGTGCTCGACGAGACAGCGGCGGAGCTGCGCGAGGCGACGGGCGGCACCTGCACGCCGATGGCGGTCGATATTCGGAGCGGCGGCGCGATCGACACGGCGATGGACGAGGTCTTCGCCCGCGGGCCGCTCACCGCGCTGGTCAACAACGCCGCCGGCAACTTCATCTCGCCGACCGAAGCGCTGTCGCCGCGGGCCTTCGACGCGGTCGCGGGCATCGTCGCGGCGGGAACGTTCAACACCACCGTCGCCGCGGGCAAGCGCTGGATCGCCGATGGCCGGCGCGGCTCGATCCTGTCGATCGTCACCACCTGGGTGTGGAACGGCGGCCCGTTCACCGTGCCGTCGGCGATGTCCAAGGCCGGCGTCGCGGCGATGACGCAGAGCCTGGCGGTCGAGTGGGGCCGCTACGGCATCCGCGCCAATGCCATCGCTCCCGGCCCGTTTCCCTCCAAGGGCATGAGCGACCGGCTGATGCCCGCGCCGCTTGCCGACAAGGTCGGGGCCAAGGGAGCCGGGGCGATCCCGCTCGGACGCTGGGGCGAACTGTCGGAGCTCGACAACCTCGCGGTCTTCCTGCTGTCGGGCGGCTGCGACTATATCACCGGCGCCGTCATTCCGATCGACGGCGGGCAGTGGCTGGTGTCGGGCGGCAATTTCGCCAACCTGACCGCGCTCGACGCCGACGACTGGCACGGCATCCGCGAGGCGATCGCCGCGACCAACGCCGCCGACCGCGCCCAGCGTACGGCGTAGGGCCTGTTGAACCGCCGGGCGGAGTGCTCCCGCCCGGCACCGTCCAGTGCCATCCCGCTGCTCAGTTCGTCGGGTGTGCCTGGCTTGCCTTCAGCGCGTCGGTCGCCGCCTGGAGCGCCGAGATCGCCGCCTGGAGCGCGTCGGCCGGCGACGGGGCCGCCCTCGCCTCCTGCGGCGGCACGACGGGCGCGGCGGCAATCACGCTGGTCGGCATCGCCGCGGCGGTGCGGACCGGAACCGGCGGGGCGGCGACGGCGACCGGAGCGGGGGCCGGCGTGACGAACGGGGCCGCCATTGGCGCGGCTGGCATCTCCGGCGCCGGAGCGGCATAGGCGACCGCCGGCACGACCTCGGGCGACGGCTGCGGCGCGGGCGCGAACGTCTCGCGTGCGGGCAGCGGCGCCGCGGCGAAGGTGTCGGGCACCGGCACGCCGTGGTAGGGATCGTCGTCCCCTTCGGACGCCACCGCGACGGCAGGGACCTGAGCGAAGCGCCGGGGTGGAATCGGCACCGCCGCCGCGAAGCCTTCGGTGCAGCTGCTTGCCGGCGGTTCGATCACCGCCTGGGCGAGGACAATGAAGTCGTGGTCGGACGACGTCGCCGCAAGCCGGGTGTAGGTGGCGATCGTGCCGCAGAACGACGGATCGTCGAAGCGTCCGGCATGCCGGTTCGACATTGCCGTGTTATATTCGTCATACGCCGCACGACCGGACTGTAATCCGTTCTCGCGGAGGAAGTGTCCCTTTAGAACATACGCCTTCGAGTCGAGCACACCGTGCTGTCGTGCAATGAAGGCATTATAGGCGTCATGGCTCGCCTGGTCGGATGTTCGACACTGAAGCGCGCCGACCATCATCATATACTGAAAATCCTTGACCTGACTCGCGACAGTTTCGTCTGGGTGCCAGCAAGCAGCCAAGGCCGTACTTGTTATCAGTGCAGACGTGACAACGCCGGCACAGATCGACTTGACCAACACAGTACGCTTCATGACACAACCCCAGACTTACAGACGATTAACTGTGACAAGTTGTCATAGGACTGAATTGTTACGAGTTTTAGCGCAGTCGCGGGGGAGCGCGAAGTGGTCTGGCTTAACCCACCAGAGCTTTTTCGTTCACCTACGCTCAAGCGGTGTTTTTCACCGACGAGCCGAAGCACGGCTGCGGGGGAGCCGAGGTGCGACTGCGCAGCGGCCGAGCCGCTGACACGATCGGATCACGGCGCTGGTTCGCCCGCCAAAATCAGCTACAGCCCGCGCGATGGTCGCCCTTTCCCACCGGCGCGCGCTCGCCTTCATCTTTTTGACGGTGCTGATCGACGTCGTCGGCTTCGGCATCGTCATCCCGGTGCTGCCCAAGCTGATCATGGCGCTGGCGCACGTCGGCATCGGCGAGGCGGCGCGACTCGGCGGCTATCTGATGTTCGCCTATTCGGGGATGCAGTTCATTTTCGGTCCCGTGCTCGGCGGCTTGTCGGACCGATTCGGACGGCGACCGATCCTGCTCGCGTCGCTGGCGGCGTTCGGCCTCGATTATCTTCTGATGGGCTTCGCGCCGACGCTGGCGTGGCTGTTCGTCGGCCGGATCATCGCCGGCATCGCCGGGGCGTCGTTCAACAGTGCCTATGCGTATATCGCCGACATCACCCCGCCCGAGCGCCGGACGCAGGATTTCGGCATCCTTGGCTTTGCCTTCGGGATCGGCTTCATCGTCGGCCCGGCGATCGGCGGGCTGCTCGCGAGCTACGGGACTCGTGCGCCCTTTTTTGCCGCCGCGGGGCTGGCGCTGGCGAACGTCGCTCTATGGCTTCCTGGTGGTGCCCGAAAGCCTCGACCCCGCGGCCCGGCGGCCGTTCGACTGGCGGCGGGCCAATGTCTGGGGCTCGCTCACCCGCCTCCGCCATCTCCGCCCCGCCGTGCTGACGCTGGCGACGGCGACCTTCCTGTGGAGCTTCGCGCAGATGTCGCTGCAGGCGACGTGGAATTATTACACCATCGGCCGCTTCGGCTGGAGCATCCGTGCCGTCGGCTGGTCGCTGGCCGCCGTCGGGGTGTCGGCGATCATCGCCCAGGTCGTGCTGACCCGGGCGCTGGTGCCGCGGTTCGGCGAGCGCCGGCTGGTCGGCTGGGGCGTCGCAAGCGCGGTCCTCAGCTACCTCGTCTATGCCGCGGCGAGCGCCGGCTGGATCATGTATGTCGGCATCGCGATCGGCACGCTGGGCGGCATCGTCTACCCCGCGCTGCAGTCGCTGATGTCGGCCGAGGTCGGCCGCGACGAGCAGGGCGAGCTGCAGGGAGCGGTGTCGAGCCTCGTCTCGCTGGCGGCGATTGTCGGCCCGCCGGTAATGACGCAAGCGTTCGCCTTCTTCTCCGGTCCGGCCGCCCCGGTGTCGCTGCCCGGGGCGGCCTTCGTTCTGGCCGCGATGTTGGCCACCGGAACGCTGGTCCTGTTCCGCCGCGCGATGGCGACCGGAACCGCTGGGATCAGATCCGCCCCATCAGCACCAGAATGACGACGATGACGACGATGATGCCGAGGCCGCCCGACGGGCCGTAGCCCCAGCCGCTCGAATATCCCCAGCTCGGCAGCGCGCCGATGAGCAGCAGGATGAGGACGATCAGCAGGATGGTGCCAAGGCTCACAACGCATCTCCCAAAAACAGTTACGGACCCTTAACGCCCTTCGGCCGTAACGGTTGCGTCGTCTCGACCGGCTCCTTAAGTCGCGTCCATGCTCACCGTCGATGCCGCGCTGACGCGCCTGACAGCCGCCCTTAGCGCCGCGCGCACCGCCGGCGCGGATGCGGCCGACGCGGTCTACGTCGGCGACGCCTCGACCTCGGTCAGCGTCCGCCTCGGCAGCCTGGAGGATGTCGGCCGGTCGGAGGGCGAGGAGGTGGGCCTGCGCGTCTTCGTCGGCCGGCGCTCGGCGAGCGTGTCGTCATCCGACCTGTCACCGGCGGCGCTGACCGCCGTCGTCGAGCGGGCGGTGGCGATGGCCCGCGAAGCCCCGGAAGACGACTTCGCCGGCCTCGCGCCGGCCGAGCGGCTGCTGCGCGGCGACGCGCCCGACCTTGATCTCGACGACGGCGGCGACCCGAGCGCCGAGGCGCTGCGCGACCTCGCCGCCGCCGCCGAGGACGCCGCCCGCGCGGTACCCGGCGTGTCCAACTCGGAAGGGGGCGGAGCGAGCGCCAGCCGCGGCCTCATCGCGCTGGCGACGAGCGGCGGCTTCGCCGGCGGCTACCGCGCAACCAGCTACGGCGTCTCGGCCAGCGTCATCGCCGGCGAAGGCACGGGCATGGAGCGCGACTATGCCTATCACAGCGTCCGCCACCGCACCGACCTCGACCGGCCCGAGGCGATCGGACGCGAGGCCGGCGAGCGGGCGGTCCGCCGCCTGCGCCCGGCCAAGCTCGGCACGCAGGCGTTGCCGGTCGTCTTCGACCCGCGCGTCGGCGGATCGCTGCTCGGGCACCTGATCGGGGCGATCACCGGCAGCGCGGTCGCCCGGGGGACCAGTTTCCTCAGGGACGCCCTCGACACCGACGTGTTCGCGCCGGACATCACCATCCGCGAGGAGCCGCACCGCCGCCGCGGGCTGCGCTCGCGCCCGTTCGACGGCGAGGGGCTGCCGACGGCGGCGCGCGCCATCGTCGACGGCGGCCGGCTGACGACGTGGCTGCTCGATTCGGCGAGCGCGCGGCAGCTCGGTCTCGAACCGACCGGCCACGCCGCCCGCGGCGTCGGTGGTCCGCCGGGAGCCGGACCGTCGAACCTGCATCTGGCCGCGGGCCCGACCAGCCGCGCGGCGCTGCTCGGCGGCATCCGCCACGGGCTCTACGTCACCGAGCTGATCGGCATGGGCGTCAACGGCCTGACCGGCGACTATAGTCGCGGTGCCAGCGGCTTCCTGATCACCGACGGCGAGCTTGGCGAGGCGGTGTCGGAGGTGACGATCGCGGGCAACCTCAAGGACATGTTCCGCCACGTGACGCCAGCCGACGACCTCGTCTTCCGCTATGCGACCAACGTGCCGACGCTGCGTGTCGACGGCATGACGCTCGCCGGTGCCTGAGGCGGGTGCCTGAGACGGGTGCCTGATCCGGGCCGCGCCGACGATCTCGCCTTGCTCGTCGCGGCGACCGAAGCGGCGGCAGCGGTCGCGCTCGCGGTTTTCGACCGGGGCGGTGTCCGCCGTTGGGACAAGTCGCCGGGGAACCCGGTCAGCACCGCCGACCTGGCCGCCGATGCGCAGCTGAAGGCCGCGCTGCTGGGCGGCCGGCCCGGCTATGGCTGGCTGTCGGAGGAAACCGTCGACGATCCCGCCCGCCTCGCCCGCCACCGCGTCTGGGTCGTCGACCCGATCGACGGCACGCGCGACTTCATCCGCGGGCGCAGCGGCTGGGCGGTGTCGGCGGCGCTGGTCGAGGACGGCGCGCCGGTGTTGGCCTGCCTCGCCGCACCGGCCCGGCGGCAGGTGTTCGTTGCCAGCGCCGGCGGCGGCGCGACGCTGAACGGGACACCACTTGCCGTGTCGGGGGCCACAGTGCTCGCCGGTGTGCGCCTGCCGATCGACCCGCCGACGCTGACCGCGGCGTTCTGGCCCGAGCCGTGGGACGCCGTCGCGGTCGAGAAGCCGAACAGCATTGCGCTTCGCATGGCGCATGTCGCGCATGGGGTCGCCGACGGCTTTATCGAAGGGCGCACGGTCCACGAATGGGACGTTGCCGCCGCCGCGTTGATCGTCAGCGAGGCCGGGGGCCGGGTCACCGACCAGCGGGGGGCACCGCTCGCCTTCAATCAGCCCGGCCCGGACGTCCACGGCGTCGTCGCGGCCACCCCGGCGCTGCACGCGGCTCTGCGTGACCGGCTCGCCGGCGGGTTGCAGGCACTCGCGGCCGCCCGGGCCAGGCGGACCGTCTGAGGCTGTCGCTACGCGGGCGACGTCGACAGAGCCCGATCGCGCGACGGTCCGGTCAGGCCGGCAGGGCCTTCAGCGTGTCAGTAGCCCGGTCGCTCGCGCGGGCGCAGGGGCCGGATCGACGAGATCCGGTCGTCCATGCCGATTTCGCTCAGCCGCCCGATGGAGTGGTCGAGCGTCACGCAGCGGCCGCGGAAATCGTCGTCGGCGCAGACCAGCCACACGCCCGAGCGGATGCCGACCGACGAGATCTTGTCCTCCATGCCGGTCGGCCCGAGGCGACGGACCGGCCGGTCGAGCGTGATGCTGCGCCCGCGGAAATCGTCGTCGACGAAGAAGGTCGCCTGCGGCGGCCCGCGGTCGCCGCGCCGGTCGTCAAAGGGCCGCGGATAACCGGCATTATTGGCGTCGCCGGGATAACCCCGGCCATCGTTCGGCGCAGGCTGGCCGTACGGCGGGCTGCCATAGCCGCCGCCCGGCGGATAAGGCTGGCCGCTATACTGCGCTGCGGCGGCCGTGGCGGCGAGGAGCGCTGCGGCAACGAGAACGGTCTTCATGTCCGGTCCTCCGCGGGCGCGATGGGCGGGATGCCGAGCCGCGCCAGCTCGATCTTGATGCACCGATCCATGACCACCTGCAAACCGGCCGCCTCCGCCCGCGCCGCCGCCGCTTCGTCGACCACCTCGAGCTGGAGCCAGACCGCCTTGGCCCCGGCGGCGATCGCCTGGTCGACGACCGCGCCCGCCTCGCTCGACTTCCGAAAGACGTCGACGATGTCGATCGGGTCGCCGAGCTGGCTCAGCTCGCGCCAGACGAACTCGCCGTGGATATGCTCGCCGGTGATCTGCGGGTTGACCGGCAGAACGCGGTAGCCGTGCGCCTGCAGCGCGGCCATGACGTGGTTCGACGCGCGCTCGGGCCGGTCGGAAATGCCGACGAGCGCCACCGTGCGCGCGCCCTCCAGCAGGGTACGAATGTCGGCATCGGCGGTCAGCGGCATGGGCGGCTCCTTCGCCTCACAAAGCGAGTGCCGCGGCCACCTGTTCCGCCAGCGCCATGAACGCCGTCGCCGATCGCCCTTCGCCCGCCGCCGGTGGCGTTCCGCCGTCGGAAGCGAGGCGGATGCCAAGGTCGAGCGGGAGCTCGCCGAGGAAGCGGATGCCCGCCGCCGCCGCCGCGTCGCGCGCGCCGCCATGGCCGAAGATGTCGTGGGCATCGCCGCACGACGGGCAGACGAAGCTCGACATGTTCTCGACCAGGCCGAGCACCGGCACGCCGACCTCGCCGAACATGGCGATGGCGCGGCGGGCGTCGATCAGCGCCAGGTCCTGCGGCGTCGAGACGATCACCGCGCCGGTCGGCTTCAGCTTCTGCGACAGCGTCAGCTGGATGTCGCCGGTGCCCGGCGGCAGGTCGATGACGAGGACGTCGAGCACCCCCCAGTCACCCTGCTCGACCATCTGGGTCATGGCCGACGCCGCCATCGGCCCGCGCCAGATCACCGCCTTGGCGGGATCGGTCATCATGCCCATCGACAGCGCCTTGATGCCGAACGCCTCCGCCGGCACCAGCCGCTTGCCGACGACCTGCCCGCGCCCCGACAGTCCGAGCAGCGTCGGCACCGACGGCCCGTAGATGTCGGCGTCGAGCAGCCCGACGGCAGAGCCGCGGCGACCGAGGGCGACGGCGAGGTTGACGGCGACGGTCGACTTGCCGACCCCGCCCTTGCCGCTGGCGACGGCGACGATGGTGCGGATCCCGGGAACGGGGGCGGCGCGGAGAGCGGGACCGCTGCCGCGCTCGGCGGTGGTGGCGATTGTCACCGCCGCGGCACCGGCGCGGCGCACGGCCAGGTCGATCGCCGCGTGCAGCCGCTCGGCGGCGGCGGGCTGGAGGCCGTCGAGCGCCAGCACCAGCCCGGCGCTGCCGTCCGCCTTGGCGACCAACCCGGCGACGCGCCCGGTGGCAAGAACGTCGCCGCCTCCGGCGGGATCGGCAATCGCCGACAGGGCGGCGGCAAGGGTTTCGCGGTCGATCAAGACGCTTCCTTAACGATGACGGCGAGGCGCGGCGGCGCGTCCCTCGCAATCGGCTGAACGCTTCCGTATATAGGACGCCGGACACACGCAATTTGCGAACGGACGCGATGCCCTGGACCTTGAATAACGACAGCTCCGGCGGCAACCCGTGGGGCAGCGGCGGGAACGGCGGACCCAAGAGCCCGTGGGGCGAGGCGCCGCCGCGCCGCCCGGCGCCGCGCGGCCCGACCGGGCGCGGCGAGATCGACGACCTCCTCCGCCGCGGACAGGAGCGGCTGCGCGGCTCGCTGCCCGGCGGCGGCGGCCAGCTGGCGCACATCCCGTGGCTGCTCGTCGCCGTCGTCATCCTCGCGATCTGGCTCGTCGCGACCGCCACCTACCGCGTCCAGGCGCAGGAGCGCGGCGTCGTCATGCGTTTCGGCAAATATGTCGAGACGACCGGACCGGGCATCCACCTGAAGCTGCCGGCCCCAGTTGATACCGTGGTGCTGCCCAAGGTCGAGCAGGTCAATTCGGTCGACATCGCCGGTGGCGACGGCGCGTCGGAAAACCTGATGCTGACCGGCGACCAGAACATCATCGACATCGCCTATGCCGTCCGCTGGAAGATCAAGAACCCCGAGCTGTTTCTGTTCGAGCTGGCCGAGCCCGAGCAGACGATCCACGAAGTCGCCGAGGCCGCGATGCGCGCCGAGATCGGCCGCGCGACGCTGAACGATGCCATCGGCCCGCAGCGCGCGCAGATCGCCGAGCAGGTCCGCGAGCGGATGCAGGAGATCCTCGACGGCTACCGGGCCGGCATCGACGTCCGCGGCGTCGACATCAAGCAGGCCGATCCGCCCGCCGCGGTCAAGGACGCGTTCAACGACGTCTCGGCCGCCCAGCAGGACGCCGTCCAGGTCATCAACCAGTCAAAGGGCTATGCCCAGCAGCTGCTTGCCGTAGCCCAGGGGTCGGCGGCGCAGTTCGACGCGGTCTATGCCCAGTACAAGCTCGCACCGGAAGTTACGCGCAAGCGCATCTATCTCGAAACGATGGAGAATATCCTGTCCAAGGTCGACAAGACGGTGATCGAGCCGTCGGGCGTCCAGACCTATCTGCCGCTGCCCGAGGTCAAGCGGCACGCCCTTCCCGCGCCGGTCCAGGCGAAGTAGCATGGTGTTGTCCCGCAATGCGATCACCTGGCTGGTGCTGCTGTTCGCGGTGCTGCTCGTCGCCTCGGCGTCGCTCTACACCGTGCCCGAGACGAAGCAGGCGATCGTCCTGCGCCTCGGCAAGCCCGAGCGCATCGTCAACGCCTATGACGCCCGCGCCCGCTTCGGCGACACCGACGCCGGGCTGACGGCGAAGGTCCCCTTCATCGAGAACGTCGTGTATATCGACAAGCGCGTCCTCGACCTCGACATGCCGCAGCAGACGGTGCTGTCGACCGACCAGCTGCGCCTGGTGGTCGACGCCTTCGCCCGCTTCCGCATCGTCGATCCGCAGCGGATGTACCAGACCGTCGGCACTGAGGAGAACGTCAAGGACGCGCTCGCCCGCATCCTCGCCTCGCGCCTGCGGAACGAGCTTGGCCGCCAGCCTTTCGCCGCGCTCCTCAGCCCCGAGCGGACGACGCTCATGGAGGACATCAAGGACAGCGTGAACCGCCAGGCGGCGCAGTACGGCGTCACCATCCTCGACGTGCGGATCAAGCGCGCCGACCTGCCGACGGGCGCTCCGCTCGAGGCGGCGTACACCCGGATGAAGTCGGCGCGCGAGCAGCAGGCGCTGACCATCCGCGCCGAAGGCAACAAGCAGGCGCAGCTCGTCCGCGCCCAGGCCGATGCCAATGCCGCGCGCATCTATGCCGATGCCTTCGGCAAGGACCCGCAGTTCTACGCCTTCTACCGGGCGATGCAGGCGTACCGCGAGACCTTCAAGGACAGCAATTCGACGATCATCATGTCGCCCAACAACGAGTTCCTGCGCGAATTCGAGGGGCATCCGGCGAAGTGAAGATGAACTGAAAACAACGGCGGCGATCGCCTTGATTTCGCCTTGCCTGTTGCCGAATTGCATCGCATGTCCCGTTGGACAGGGCGATCCGACACCTCTAGGAGACCGATACCCGTGCGCATCCTTCGCAGCGTCATTCCCGCTCTCGTCCTCGTCGGCGGTGCCGCCGCGATCCTGATGCCCGCCGGTGCGCAGATCGCCACTGCCCCGGCCGCCGCCCCGCCCGCCCAGAATGCCGTGCCCGCGCAGCTCGATAGCGGGCCGATGCTGGCCCCGCGCAGTTTCGCCGACCTGACCGCGCGCCTCGCCCCGGCGGTGGTCAACGTGTCGACGACGCAGAAGATCGAGGTCGGTCACGGCTTGCGCGGGGGTGCGCCGTCAAGCCTCGAGGAACTGTTTCGCCGCTTCCAGGAGCAGCAGGGCGGCGGCGGCAGCGGCGGCGACGAGGGCGGTCAGCCGTCGACGCGCGAGGCGACCAGCCTCGGCAGCGGTTTCATCGTCGATCCGTCGGGCTACATCGTCACTAACAACCACGTCATCTCGGGCGGCGAGCCGGGGTCGCCGGCATCCAAGCTGCCCGTCGAGACGATCACCGTCACGTTGGCCGACCGCCGCGAGTTCAAGGCGCGCGTCGTCGGCCGCGATGTCCTGTCCGACCTCGCGCTGCTCAAGATCGACGGCACCAACCTGCCCTATGTCAAGTTCGGCAACAGCCAGGCGGTCCGCGTCGGCGACTGGGCGATCGCCATCGGCAATCCCTTCGGCCTTGGCGGCACGGTGACGCACGGCATCATCTCGGCGCTGCACCGCAACATCCAGTCGGGACAGTACGACCGCTACATCCAGACCGATGCGCCGATCAACCAGGGCAATTCCGGCGGGCCGCTGTTCGACATCAACGGCAACGTCATCGGCATCAACACGGCGATCTTCTCGACCAGCGGCGGCAATGTCGGCCTTGGCTTCGCCATCCCCGCCGAGCAGGCCCGCCCTGTTATCGAGCAGCTGATGAAGGGCAGCGGCACCGTCCGCCGCGGCTATCTCGGCGTCCAGATCCAGCCGGTCACCGGCACCATCGCCGAGGGCCTGGGCCTGCCCAAGGATCACGGCGAGATCGTCGCCTCGGTCGAGCCCGGCGGTCCCGCCGCCAAGGCCGGGATCAAGCAGGGCGACGTCGTCGTCCGCGTGGCGAACCAGGACGTCACCTATGAGAACACGCTGAGCTACATCGTCGCCAACGTGACGCCGGGCAGCCGCGTGCCGATCGGCGTCATCCGCGGCGGCAAGCCGCTGACGCTGGAAGCGACCGTCGTCCAGCGGCCGAGCGAAGTCGCGCTGCGCGGGTCGACCGCGACCCCGGACGATAACGATGCGCCGCAGACGCCGGGCGTCGTGCCCGGCGCCGCCGCGGCCAAGGCGACGCTGGGCATCACGCTGACGCCGCTGACGCCGGCGGTGCGCGCCGAACTGAAGCTCGATGCCAACGTCAGCGGCGTCGTCATCGCCGGCGTCAACCCCGACAGCGACGCGGCGAGCGAGGGGCTGCAGCGCGGCGACGTCATCCTGTCGATCAACCAGGTGCCGACGCCGACACCCGCCGCCGCCGCCGCGGTCGTCGCCGAGGCGAAGAAGGCCGGTCGCGACACGGTGCTGATGTTCGTGCAGCGCGGTACCGGCCGGCCGCTGTTCATCGGCGTCAAGCTGATCGGCAAGTAAGCGTCGCGGCGGCGGCGGACTTTCCCCGTCGCCGCTGCGCCGCTACGACGCCGGCATGGACAGCCCCTTCGACGACCAGCAGCGTGCCGCCCAGGCGTGGTTCCAGCACCTGCGCGACCATCTTTGCGCCGCTTTCGAGGCGCTGGAGGACGAGGGCACCGGGCCCGAGCCGGCGGGACGCTTCGTCCGCACGCCGTGGGAGCGCCCCGACCCGAGCGGTGCCCCCGGCGGCGGCGGGGTCATGGGGGTGATGAAGGGCCGCGTGTTCGAGAAGGTCGGGGTCAACACCTCGACCGTGTTCGGCACCTTCAGCCCCGAGTTCGCCGCCTCCATTCCCGGGGCCGAGGCCGACCCGCGCTTCTTCGCCACCGGCATCAGCCTCGTCGCGCACATGGCCAATCCGCACGTGCCCGCCGTCCACATGAACACGCGCTTCCTGGTGACGACACGGCGCTGGTTCGGCGGCGGGGCCGACCTCAACCCCGCCCTGCCGGTCGCCGCCGACACCGCCGAGTTCAAGGCGGCGTTCGAGGCGACCTGCGACGCCCACGGGGCGGATTACTGGGAGCGCTACTCGAAGTGGTGCGACGAGTATTTCTTCGTGCCCCACCGGAACCTCCACCGCGGCGTCGGCGGCATCTTCTACGACCGGCTGGAGGGCGACTTCGCCGCCAACCTGGCGTTCACGCAGGATGTCGGGCGGACGCTGCTGGACGTCTTCCCGCGCCTCGTCCGGCGGCACATGCACGCGCCGTTCAGTGCCGACGAGCGGCTGGCGCAGCTGCGTTACCGCGGCCTCTACGCCGAATTCAACCTCGTCTATGACCGCGGCACGACCTTCGGCCTGAAGACCGGAGGCAATACCGAGGCGATCCTGATGAGCCTGCCGCCGCTGGCGCGCTGGGACTAGGCTTCGCGCAGCATCCGGTACACCGTCGCCGTCGCGACCGCGCTGACGACGGCGAACGCCGCCGCGACGACGCCGTCGAGCGTGCTGGCGACGAGCGCGCCGACCCCGCGCGCCCCTGCCGAGCCGATGAGCGCCGCGAGCCCGGCGCCGATCGCCCCGGTCGCGGCCGAGACGACAAAGAACCAGCCGACGAGGAGCAGCAGGAAGCCGATCGCCCGCCAGCCGTTGCCGTCGCTCAAGGCCCAGCCGCGCTCGACCGCGGCGATCGGCCCGGCCCCGTCGAGCGCGAGCGGGACCGCGGGAAGCAAGCGCCCGGCGACGTACAGGCCGGGCACGATCAGGAGCAGGATCCCCGGCACGATCGCCAGCGCCGATAGCGCCTGCACCGCCACGAGCAGCGGCCAGGCGCGGAGGGCGATGCCGAGCGCCTCACCGATCGACGGCTGCGCCCCCCCACGCCGGCGGTCGAGCGCCAGCCGCATCACGGTCGCCTGGGCGACGAGCGCGATGAGTTCCGGCAGGACGAGCAGGATCAGCACGTGCTGCGGTGTCATTGCCATCGGCGACGTGGGCAGCGGCGGCCCGAAGCGGTCGATCAGGACATTGGGCAGCAGGACGAACGCCGCCGCGACCGGCCAGACCAGCGGCAGCAGCGCACGACTATCGGCGATCGTCTCGCGCCACAGGCGGGTCAGGTCGAGCGGCCGCGGCACCGCCACGTCAGGCGGCGCGGGCGACGCCCTTCTCCGCCACCATCGTCTCGAGCTCGCCCGACTGGTACATTTCGATCATGATGTCGGAGCCGCCGACGAACTCGCCCTTGACGTACAACTGGGGCACGGTCGGCCAGTCGCTGAAGCTCTTGATGCCGGCGCGGACCTCGGGGTCGGCCAGGACATCGACCGTCTCATAGTCGACGCCGAGGCGCTCGAGGATCTGGATCGCGGTCGAGGAAAAGCCGCACTGCGGGAACAGCGGCGTCCCCTTCATGAACAGGACGACGTCGGTTCCGCCGACGAGGGCGGCGATCTTCGAATGAATGTCGCTCATGCCGAAGCTCCTTCAGGAATGGCCGTGGTCAGTTGCAGCGCGTGGAGGACGCCGCCCATGCGGCCGCCGAGCGCGTTGTAGACGAGCTGGTGCTGCTTGACCCGCGGCAGGCCCGCGAAGGCAGCGGCGACGACGTGCGCCCGGTAATGGTCGCCGTCACCGGCGAGATCGGTGATCGTCACCGCCGCGCCCGGCAGGGCGGCAACGATCGCCGCCTCGATGTCGGCTGCCGCCATCGGCATCAGATCATGCTCCGTAGGGCAGGCATCAGGCGGCATCCATGATCTGGATGCGCGCTTCGGCCACGCTTGCCGCCATCGCCGCATCGACGTCGGCGGCGGTCACGCCAAGCGCGGCGAGGTCGGCGGCGACCTTGGCGGCGACGCCGGCGTGGCCGCGCGCCTCGAACTCGGCGTGGACGACCTGCCGGGCATAGTCGTCGGCCGCGTCCCCGGTCAGGCCGAGCTTGCCCGCAGCCCAGGTGCCGAGCAGCTTGTTGGCGCGCGAGACGATGCGGAACTCGGCGTTGGCGTCGTGCGCGAACTTCGCCTCGAAACTCGCCTCGCGCTCGTCGAATGTCGTCATCTGGGCGCCCGCGTCCTGCTTTGTGTCGCCCTCAGATAGACCGGCAGGGCACCACCTTCAACCGGCGCGGCGAGCGGCTGGCGCATTGTCAGCCCTGCCCGCGCGCGCTATATCGGTAGCCCAGCCCCGGCCGCGCGCGATCCCGCCCGCGCCGGGGCGCTTTCTTTTGACGGACGCGGGCAGCGGCGCCCGCGCCCGCCGACACGCCCGAGGGAGGACGATGCCCATGTCCCGCCGCCGCCAGATCTACGAGGGCAAGGCCAAGATCCTCTACGAAGGCCCCGAGCCCGGCACGATCATCCAGTACTTCAAGGATGACGCGACCGCCTTCAACGCGCAGAAAAAGGGTACGATCAGCGGCAAGGGGGTCCTCAACAACCGTATTTCCGAGCATCTTTTCACGATGCTCGGCACGATCGGCATCCCGACGCACTTCATCCGCCGGCTGAACATGCGCGAGCAGCTGGTGCGCCAGGTCGAGATCGTGCCGATCGAGGTCGTGGTGCGCAACGTTGTCGCCGGCAGCCTCGCCAAGCGCTTCGGCCTGGAAGAGGGAACCACCCTGCCGCGGACGATCCTTGAATATTATTACAAGGACGACGCGCTCGGCGACCCGCTCGTGACCGACGAGCATATCAGCGCCTTCGGCTGGGCGACGCAGGACGAGATGCACGATATCGCCGACATGGCGATCCGCATCAACGACTTCATGGCCGGGCTGTTCGCCGGCGTCGGCATCCGCCTGGTCGACTTCAAGCTCGAGTTCGGCCGCCTGTTCGACCAGGAGTTCAGCCGCATCATCCTGGCCGACGAGATCAGCCCCGATGGCTGCCGCCTGTGGGACATGAAGACCAACGAGAAGCTCGACAAGGACCGCTTCCGCCAGGATCTCGGCGGCGAGGTCGAAGCGTATCAGGAGGTGGCGCGCCGCCTCGGCCTGCTGCCCGAAGGCAGCGTCTCGACCGTGCTCGACCTCGACGAACACCGCAAGGCGCGAGGCAAATAGGCTACTCCGACGGCGGCCCGCGGGGCGCGGAGCGGTCGCCGCCGCGGGTCAGTTCGATCGGTGCCTCGAGGCGCTTCTCCCGTGCCTGTGCATCCCGCGGCCAGCGTCAGTGCGCGCGGGTCGCCGCCCGCTGCCGGAACGCGATCAGCAGCACGACGAGTGCCGCCAGCAGCAGCCCGCTCGCGGCATAGCGGTCGAGGTTGAGGCCGCCCTTGGCGACCGGCTTGTCGAGGAAATCGCCGACCACGGCCCCGAGCGGCCGGGTCAGGACGAAGGCCGCCCAGAACAGCGCGGTCCGCGACAGGCGCGTCGTGTAATAGAGCAAGGCGATTGCCGCCAGCGCACCGCCGAAGATCAGCGCCGCGCCCGTGTAGCCGAGCCCCGCGGTGTCGGCCGTCCAGTCGCCGAGTGCGGTACCGAGCGTCTGCGAAAACATGATCGTGACCCAGTAGAATACCTCGGCCCGCGGCGTCGTGATGCTGTCGACCGCGACGGTGCCGAGCGTCCGGTACCAGACCACCAGCGAGGTCAGCAGCAAGGCCAGGAGCAGGGTCGAGCCGCCGGTGTAGCCGATGCCGAGCGACCGGTCGGCGAAGTCGGCGAGCGTCGTCCCGACGGTCGTCGTGGCAATGATCGTTGCCCAATAGAGCCACGGATGAAAGCGGCTGGCGCGAATCTGCAAGCCGACGAAGACGGCGAAAAGAACCGCGAAGATGCCGGTCGAAACCAGATAGCCGAGATTGGCGGACATCGACAGCGCATCGCCGCCGGTCTCGCCCAGCGTCGTCGCGAGGATCTTCATCAGCCAGAAGATGAGGGTGACCTCGGGCACTTTGCTCGCGGGCTGCGGGGGCACGGCGGGGTCGCGCATCGGGACAGGTCCTTGGCATCGGGCCGGCGGGTGCCCCGCCGGCGTCGGGTTCGGCTTGCCCGATGCCGCGCCTCGCCCTAGACCGCAAGCATGAAAGCCCGCGTCACCGTGACCCTGAAGAGCGGCGTCCTCGATCCTCAGGGGCGTGCCATCCACACCGCGCTCGAGGGGCTGGGCTTCGCCGGCGTCGCCGATGTCCGCCAGGGCAAGCTGATCGAACTCGACCTCGCCGATGGCACCAGCCACGCCGACGTCGAGGCGATGTGCAAGGCGCTCCTCGCCAATCCGGTCATCGAGAACTACCGGATCGAGGTCGCATGAAGTCGGCCGTCGTCGTCTTCCCCGGCTCCAACTGCGACCGCGATCTCGCCGTCGCGTTGCGTGAGATCACGGGCACGGCACCGGCGATGGTCTGGCACCGCGACACCGACCTGCCCGGCGACCTCGACCTGATCGCGCTGCCGGGGGGCTTCAGCTACGGCGACTATCTGCGCTCGGGCGCGATGAGCGCGCGCTCGCCGGTGATGCGCGCCGTCGTCGCGGCGGCGGGCCAGGGCCGCGCCGTGCTCGGCGTGTGCAACGGCTTCCAGGTACTGACCGAGGCCGGCCTGCTGCCCGGCGCCCTGATGCGCAACGCCGGGCTCGATTTCGTCTGCCGCGACGTGGCGCTGACGGTCGCGAACAGCCAGACGGCGTTCAGCGCGCGCTATGACGCCGGCGAGACGATCCGCATCCCGGTCGCGCACCACGACGGCAACTACACCGCCGACGAGGGCACGCTCGACCGGCTGGAGGGCGAGGGCCGCGTCGTCTTCCGCTATGCCGAGCCGGTCAACGGCAGCGCTCGCGACATCGCCGGCATCGTCAACGACAGCGGCAACGTGCTCGGCCTGATGCCCCACCCGGAGCGCCTGATCGACGACGCGCTGGGCGGCAGCGACGGCCGGCGGCTGTTCGAGGGGCTGGTCGCGGCGCTGGGTTGACGCGGGCGCGTCAAACCGCCGTCGTGAACGGGTCGTACCCCACGCCGCGGTCGAACACGTCGACTCCCTCCGCCGCCTTGAACCAGGCGACGATGCGGTAGGTGACCGGCGTCAGGATTACCTCCCACAGGACCTTCAGCGCGTAATTGGTCAGCAGCACCTGGACGACGAGGCTCGTTTCCCAGACGCCAAGGAACGCCAGCGGATAGAAGATCAGGCTGTCGACCCCCTGGCCGACCACCGTCGAGCCGATCGTCCGCGTCCACAGCATGCGGCCCCCGGTCCACAGCTTCATCCGCGACAACGTCACCGCATTGGCGATTTCACCGGCCCAGAAAGCGGCGATCGAGGCGAGGAAGATGCGCGGGACCTGGCCGAAGACCTCGGCCAGCGCCGCCTGGCCCCGCCAGTCGGCCGCCGGCGGCAGGCTGACGACGACCCAGCTCATGCCGGCGGCGAACAGCGACGCCGCGAACCCCGCCCAGACGCAGCGCCGGGCGCGGGCGAAGCCGTACACCTCGGTCAGCACATCGCCGAGCAGGTAACTCAAGGGGAAAAACAGGATCCCCGCGCCGAACTTGACCTCGCCGACGACCGGCAGCGTCACCACCGCGGGCTTGCCGGCCCCGATCAGGTTCGAGCAGATCAGGATGACGACGAACGCCGCCATGGCGAAGTCGTAAAAGCGCAGCGTCCGCCCCTGGAGCGCGTCGGCGTCGACGGCGACGATCGCGGCAGTCATGCGGCACCGCGGCAGTCGGCGAGGGACGCACCGCCTGGACGTGCGCTCCTCCCTTCGTCCGCCCGCGAGACACCAGAGCCGCCGCTCCGCGGCATGGCGGCGGTGGCGACGAGAAGCGGGGGCAGCGGCAGGGTCATGACGACATCTTAGCCACGCGCCCGGCGCGAAGGACAGGTCTTTGTGTCGCGGGCGGAACGAGACTTGGTGCGCGGCACCGGACGGCGATGCCATGCGAGCGCAGCAAGCGGACCCTTGGATGGGCGCGGCACGGAACGTCGCGATCAGGGGGTTGGCTGCAGCGGCGACAAGCCCGTGGGTGTCGAGCGACTGCCGCGCCTGAATCCGGCTGACCGGCGGGACCGCGCTGCGCGACCGAGCACTGACGCCCGAACAGATCGCCCGCGATCCGCGCATGCTCGCCGCGATCCGCCACGCCAACCTTGTCGCCGACGCCAAGTGCGGCGATGTCGGGGGCAGCGCGCCAGGTCCGGGGCGGGACGTGCCGCAAGCACATGGTCGAGGCGGCGAAGCTGGACGCCGAGGGCGAGATCGAAGGGCGCTGAGCGGCCTGCCGCGCCGGTGCGTTCTTCTTTCGTACTTGTCGTGCTAAGCTGCGGGCATGGCCGAGTCGCTCCCTCTCCGCTGGCTCTATCTCGACCTCAACAGCTATTTTGCGAGTGTCGAGCAGCAGCTTGACCCCGCGCTCCGCGGCCGGCCGATCGTCGTCGCCCCGGTCGACACCGATGCCACCAGCGCGATTGCCGCGAGCTACGCCGCCAAGGCGTTCGGCATCCGCACCGGGACGCCGATCTGGGAAGCGAAGGCCAGATGCCGCGATCTCGTCATCGTCCCCGCCCGCCACGAGGAGTACGTCCGCTTCCACCACCGCATCATCGCCGAGGTCGAGCGCCACGTCCCCGTCACCGCGGTCTGCTCGATCGACGAGGTCGCCTGCCGCCTGTGCGATAACGAGAACGCGCCCGGGCAGGTCGAGGGCCTCGCGCGGCGGATCAAGGCCGGGATCGCGGCGAACGTCGGCGTCGCCCTGACCGCCTCGATCGGCGTCGCGCCGAACCGCCTGCTGGCGAAGATGGCCGCCGACATGCAGAAACCGGACGGGCTGACGGTGCTGGATGCGCCCGCGATCGCCCCGCGCCTGACCGCGCTCACGCCGGCCGACATTCCCGGCATCGGCCGCAACATGGAGCGGCGGCTGGCGGCGGCCGGCGTCGTCACCATGGAGCGCATCCTGTCGCTGACCCCGCGCGAGGCGCGCTCGGTCTGGGGCAGCGTCTGGGGCGAGCGGCTGCACTGGCTGCTCAAGGGCCACGACCTGCCCGAACGGGCGACGCAGCGCCACACCGTCGGCCACAGCCACGTCCTGGGGCCCGAGAGCCGCGCGCCGGAGCGGGCGCGCCTGGTCGCCCGGCGCCTGTGCGTCAAGGCAGCGACGCGCCTGCGCCGCATGGGCTGCCGCACCGCGCTCGTCGTGCTGACGGTGAAGGGCGAGGGCCGGGACGGCGACGCGCCCTTCGCCAGCGGCAACGCCGGCAGCGGCTGGTCGGGACCGGTGGCGAGCCGGCCCGGCGGGCGCTGGTCGCACGGCAGCCGGCTGGTCGCAGCGCAGGATAATTTCACCCTGCTCGGCGTGCTCGACGGCCTGTGGACGCGAATGCAGGCCGAGCTGCCCGACGCGCGCTACCGCCAGGTCGCCGTGACCTTGCTCGAGCTGTCCGACGCCGCCGAGACGCAGCTTGCGCTGTTCGACGGCGGCTCGGCTGTCACCCCGGCGACCGAGGCCCGTCGCCTTGCCCTGTCGACCGCGATCGACCGGATGAACGCCCGGTTCGGCCGCGACGCGGTGACGATCGGCCATGACGCGCGCGGCGCGACGCGGAGTTCCGGGCCGAAGATCGCCTTCACCCGGATCCCGGAACTGGCGGAATTCGCCGAGTAAAGCTTTGTGCGGCGGGTGGAGTGCAGGGTCGGGCTCCCTTGCCGCAGCAGCCCCTTCGGTATCGTCCGTTCCGCGCGTGTTCGGCAACGGGCGAGGGTCGCGCGACCCTCGCCCGTCACTCCGGTATCAGCGCCCGGCTTAGGCGGCGATGACGGTCGAGCGGCGGCGCGCGGCCACGCCGACCAGGCCGAAGCCGGTCACGAGAAAGGCCCAGGTCGCGGGTTCGGGAACACCGCCGATCGTGATCGGCACGTTGGTGAAGACAAACGTCTCGTCCCGATAGTTATAGTCTGACGTCCCGCTGAACGGAATGTCCTCGAACGCCACATAGACGCCGGCCGGTACATAAGGGGTCGTCGCGCCAGCGAAGGACGTCGAATAGATATGGTTGTCGCCGCCGGTATACGATCCGAAGTAGGTGTCGTAAGAACGGTTGAGCGCAGGGTCGGAATAGGCGATCAGCGCATTGCCGTTTGCATCGATCAGCGACCGGTTCTGCATGGCGAAAACCAGCGAGTCGCCCGCGTTGACATGGCCGAGATCGAAACTGTCGCCATTCTGCGAAGTCTGATTGTAGAGACCAAAGCCAGCGCTCGTCTGGACCCCGTTGACGAACAGCCCGAGGTAATTCTCGTATCCCGCATTACCCTTGTCGATGAAATAGGCGAAAAGTTCGCCGGACCCGGCTGCTGTGAAGGAATAGGCCTGCGGGTTGTACGTCCCGACATTGGGGTACGGGATCGTGCCGGCGCTGGCTCCCGACGCGGCGACGATTGCGATCGCCAGGGCCGAGGCGGCGGCGCGGCACTGCAGATGTCTGAACATGGTCGTGTCCTTCCCCCGTCATGATGTTTCGACGCTCAATACTGCGCATGAACCATGCCAACTTCGGGAACAGGGTTAATCAGCAAGTTGCCAAGGACGCTCGGTTGCGAGTGTAAAGCGGACCGACACTTTGCATGTCATTTTTGCGAACGGGTTCGCCGGTGCCTCGAAGTGCTGGCATGTGCCGCGCGCGGAGGTCACACCCGCCGTCGTTGATCGGGCTGTCGGCCGGGGCCGGACGCGCTCGGCGGGCCCCTCCACCGCTGGCCGCGTGATCGACCACGGCGACGGGCGGCGGCAGCCCACCGCTATCCCGCGCTCCACCCGGCCAGCGGCCCGGCCGCGAACGTTTCGCGGTCGACCGCGTAGACCACGTGCCGCACCTCCCGCCCCGCCATCTCCGCCCGGTCGACCCGGTCGGTCAGCACCGCGCCGATCTTCTCCAGCGCTCGTCGCGACCGCAGGTTGGTGTCGCCGACGAGGAAGATGGCGCGGTCGAAGCCGGCGGGTGCCGGGGTTTTCAGGGCGTGGGCGATCATCCGCGCCTTGACCGCACGGTTGGTCTCCCCGCCCCAGTGCGAGCGGGCGAGGAAGGTCCAGCCGATCTCGACCTCGCCTGCTCCCGCCCGGGCGAGGTCGAAGCGCGAGGTGCCGATCGCGGCGCCCGACGCCGCGTCGAGCACGGCGAGCGCCTTGCCGCCAGCGATCGCCTCGGCGAAGAAGGTGCGGAACACCGGCTCCTGCCAACGGTCGTGCGCCGGGTGGCCGGCCCAGATCAGCGGATCGCGCGCGACGGCGAACAGCGCCTCCCAATCGTCGACGACGAGCGGGCGCAGGATCACGCCGCCGCCGGTCAAGGTCGGCTGGAAGTCGAACGCCGCGCCGCGAGGGCTGCGGTGATGATCGGCAGCGTCGGTCAATGGAGCTTCAGCTTGGGCCGGACGATCGCGTTGACGTGGCCGATGACGATCATGAACAACCCGCGCAGCCAGCCGTGGATGGCGATCAGGTGCATCCGGTAGAGCGACATATAGACGAAGCGCGCGAGCCGCCCCTCGACCGCCATCTTGCCGCCGACGAGATTGCCCATCAGGCTGCCGACGGTGGCATAGCGGGCCAGGCTGACGAGGCTGCCATGGTCCTGGTACTTGAACGGCTTCAACGGCTTGCCGGCGATCAGCGCGCGGATGTTGTGGAAGGCGATATCGGCCATCTGGTGCGCGGTCTGCGCTCGCGGCGGCACCGGCCGCTCGGCCCCGGGGGGCACGTAGCAGGCGCAGTCGCCGATCGCGAAGATGCGGTCGTCGCGCGTCGTCTGCAGCGTCGGGCGGACGACGAGCTGGTTGCCGCGCGTCGTTTCAAGTCCGCCGATCTCGTGCATATAGGCGGCGCCCTTGACGCCGGCGGCCCAGACCATGAGGTCGGCGGCGATACGGTCGCCGCGCTTGGTCAGGATACCGGCCGCGCTCGCTTCGACGACCAGCTCGTCGGTGCAGACCTTGACGCCGATCGCTTCGAGTTCGCTGCGCGCCGCCGCGGCGAGTTTTTCCGGCAGCGCCGGCAGGATGCGCGGCCCGGCCTCGACCAGAACCGTCCGCAGCCGCGACGAATCGAACACTTCGAGCCCGTACATTGCCAGGCTGTCGGCCGACATGTGGAGCTCGGCGGCAAGCTCGACGCCCGTCGCGCCGCCGCCGACGATGACGATGTCGACGGTCGCATCCGACGCCGGATCGGCCGCGACCTGCCGCGATACGCGCAGGCACTGGTGGAGCAGCTTGCGCCGGAAGCGGTCGGCCTCGGCGCGCTCGTCGAGGAAGATGCAGTGTTCGCGCACGCCGGGCGTGCCGAAGTCGTTCGACACCGAACCGACGGCGAGGACGAGATAGTCATAGCGGATGCGGTGCCGCCCGACGACCTCGCGTCCGTCCTCGACGATCGGCGCGATGACGATCTCGCGGGCGGCGCGGTCGATGTCCTCGAGCGCGCCGTCGAAGAAGCGATAGTCCCAGCGCTGGGCATGACCGCGGTAGCCGACCTCGTCGAGGTTGGCGTCGAGCGACCCGGCGGCGACCTCGTGCAGCAGCGGCTTCCAGATGTGCGTCTGCGCCTTGTCGACCAGGATGATGTCGTAATCGACCTTGCCGAGCGCGCGGCCGAGCTTCGCCACCAGCTCGAGCCCGCCCGCCCCGCCACCGACGACGACGATCTGCGTTTTCAGCTTGACCGGCGTCATGTCCATGCCCGTACCCCCTGCCGCTACCCTAGCAGCGGCAGGCCGCATGTCACGCGGCTCAGGCGGTCACCGGCGCGTTGTAGAAGAAGCGTTCCTCGGCAATCCGGCCGTCGCGAATGGTGTAGAGCGCGATCTCGTCCATCTGCATCCGCTGGCCCATGTCCTTGTTGGTCACGTCCATCGTCCAGTGGATCGCGATCTGGTCGCCGTTGACGAATGGCCCCTCGGTCGTCGTGCCGTGAACCTCGTGATTGGCATACCACCACGCGCTCTTGCCCAGGACCGCCTCGCGGCCCTCGACGCGCGCCATCGGGCCGTCCATCGCCTCGATCGACACGACGTCGTCGGCCCAGTATTTCTCGCCGATGTGGAAGTCGCCGGCCTTGGTCATGGCAACCATGTCGGCTGCGATCGTGCGAATATCGGCCACGTTCATTCTCCCCGTTGAGTCGAGCGGGAACATAGCACGTACACTATGACGGTGGAATGACCGTCACACGGGTTTCGGCGGCAGAGGCGCGCACGGCGCCGGCGGGTCGACGGCGGCACTGGCGCCGGCCCCGCCGCCGCGGCGGTACGCCTCGCGCCGAGCGCCCCACCTCGACACTGGCAGGCGGTGACGCGCTAAGCTAAGCCTCGCGGCCATGTCCGTCGCCCATTCCGAAATCACGCCGCAGATCGTCGCCGACCACGGCCTCAGCCCGGCCGAGTACGACGCGGTCGTCGCCAGTCTCGGCCGCACCCCGAACCTGCTGGAACTCGGCATCTTCTCGGTGATGTGGTCGGAGCACTGCAGCTACAAGTCGAGCCGGCGGCACCTGAAAAAGCTGCCGACCGAGGCTGCCTGGGTCATCTGCGGCCCCGGCGAGAACGCCGGCGTGATCGACATCGGCGTCGACGAGGACGGCCGCGGGCTGGCGGCGATCTTCAAGATGGAGAGCCACAACCACCCGAGCTTCATCGAGCCGTACCAGGGCGCGGCGACCGGCGTCGGCGGCATCCTGCGCGACGTCTTCACCATGGGTGCGCGGCCGGTGGCGAACATGAACGCGCTGCGCTTCGGCGCGCCCGACGCGCCGCGGATGAAGCACCTGATCAAGGGCGTCGTCGCCGGCATCGGCGGCTACGGCAACTGCGTCGGCGTGCCGACCGTCGGCGGCGAGACCAACTTCCACCCGGCCTATAACGGCAACATCCTGGTCAACGCCATGACCGTCGGCGTCGCGCACACCGACAAGATCTTCTATTCGGCCGCCGCCGGCGTCGGCAACAGCGTCGTCTACGTCGGCTCCAAGACCGGCCGCGACGGCATCCACGGCGCGACCATGGCCTCGGCCGAGTTCACCGAAGGCGACGAGGACAAGCGCCCGACGGTCCAGGTCGGCGACCCCTTCACCGAGAAGCTGCTGATCGAGGCGTGCCTCGAGCTGATGGCGTCGGACGCGATCGTTGCGATCCAGGACATGGGCGCGGCCGGGCTGACGTCGTCGTCGGTCGAGATGGCGTCGAAGGGCGGCGTCGGGCTCGAACTCGACATGAACGCCGTACCGACCCGCGAGACGGGCATGACGCCCTATGAGATGATGCTGAGCGAGAGCCAGGAGCGGATGCTCATGGTCCTGAAGCCGGGGCGCGAGGCCTTCGCCGAGGCGATCTTCCGCAAGTGGGAGCTCGACTTCGCCGTCATCGGCACCGTCACCGACACCGAACACCTCGTGCTGCGGTTCGACGGCGCGGAAGTGGCGAACATCCCGCTCGGCCCGCTTGCCGACAAGGCGCCGAGCTACGACCGGCCGGCGCTGACCAGGGATGAGTACCGCGCCTGGGCCGGAACGAAGCCGCTGGCCGACGTGCCGGAGTCGGCCGACCTCACCGCCGACCTGCTGACGCTGATGGCCTGCCCCGACATCGCCTCCAAGCGGTGGATCTGGGAGCAGTACGACCACATGGTCGGGGCCGACACGGTCCAGCGCCCGGGCGGCGACGCGGCGGTGGTGCGGGTCCACGGGACGAAAAAGGCGCTGGCGATGACGACCGACTGCACCCCGCGCTATTGCTATGCCGATCCGGTCGAGGGCGGCAGGCAGGCGGTGGCGGAGGCGTGGCGCAACCTGATCGCGGTCGGCGCAAAGCCGCTGGCGATCACCGACTGCATGAACTTCGGCAACCCGCAGCGGCCCGAGATCATGGCGCAGTTCGTCGGCTGCATCGAGGGCATGGCCGAGGCGTGTCGCGCGCTCGACTTCCCGGTCGTGAGCGGGAATGTATCGCTCTACAACGAGACCGATGGGACGGGCATTTTGCCGACGCCCGCGATCGGCGGGGTCGGGCTGATCGACGATCATGCGAAGACGATGACGATGGGGTTCAAGGCCGCAGGCGAGGAAATCTGGCTGATCGGGGCGCCGGCATCCCACCTCGGGCAGTCGCTGTGGCTGCGCGAGGTTCATGGCCGCGAGGACGGACCGCCGCCGCCCGTCGATCTCGCCGCCGAGCGCCGATGCGGTCAGTCGCTGGGCGGATATCTGTTCGCCGACGATGAGATTACCGCAGTTCACGACGTCGCCGACGGCGGTCTGCTCGTGGCGCTGGCCGAGATGGCACTCGCCGGAAAACTGGGCGCGGTGATCGAGCTCGATGCCGCACGGACGCCCGGCGAAGGGCAGCGGTCCAGCGGTGCGGCGCCCGACCACCCGCAGCGACCGCAGGGTGCCGAATTCTGGTTCGGCGAGGATCAGGCTCGCTTTGTCGTCACCACCCGGCAAGGGGCAAAGTCGATGCAAGCCGTGGCGGCGATGGGTGACGTGACGAGGCTTGGTACGGTCGGCGGCGATTGCCTGCGCTTGCCCGACGGCCGGTCCGTCCCCCTCGCCGACCTGCGCGCCGCGCACGAGGGTACCCTGCCCGCGATGATGGCCAGCGCGACGTGATCTCCGGCAGCCCCGGCAACTACGCCCTCCTCGCCCTCGCCGGGGCGCTGCTGTGCAACTGCTTGCCCCACCTCGCCAGCGGTTCGCGCGGCGAGGCGTTTCCGACGCCGTTCGCCGACCCGCCGGGGCGCGGCCTGTCGTCGCCGCTCCTGAACTTCCTGTGGGGGGCGGCGAACCTGTCGATCGGGCTGTACCTGCTGCCGCGCCTCGACGCGGTCGACCCGCGGCTCGGCCGGGTTGCGGTCGCCGCCGGCTTTGTCGCCGCCGGCTGCTACCTCGCGGTCCACTTCGGCCGCGTCCGGGGGGAGCGATGAACGAGCACGACACCGGCAGGCGCGACACCGCCCGGCACGACACCGTCAGGCACGACACCGCCAGGCACGACACCGGCGGCCACGACACCGGCGGCCACGACACCGGCGGCCACGACACCGGGATGCCCGACCTCGGCACCGCCGCCAGCGGCCACCGGCCATCCCGGCGGACGATCCTTGCCGGCCGCGCCTTCAGCCTCGCCGAGCACGGCCTCCTTATCCTCATCGCCTGCATGACGCTTGCCGCCGCCGCGACCGAGGTCTGGCGCGTGATCGAGGTGCGGGAGATCAACCTCGCCGACATCCTGCTGATGTTCCTCTATACCGAGGTCGTCGGCATGATCGGCGTGTTCTACACCGGCAAAGGCAGCGCGTTCGTCTATCCGATCTTCATCGCCATCACCGCGCTTGCCCGGTTGATCGTCCTCCAGGGCAAGAACATGAAGCCGGAGAACATCGTCTTCGAGGCAAGCGCGATCCTGCTCCTGGCGCTGGCGGCCGCCATCATCGTCCGCTTGGGGAGGCACCAATGATCTCGCTCTACACCGCCACCGTTCCCGCCTTCCGCCAGATCATCGCGGCGACGCGCGGTGTGCTGGCCAAGGGCGAAGCGTTCGCGGCCGAACGGGGCATCGACCCCGCGACGCTGGTCGAGGCGCGGCTCGCCCCCGACATGCTGCCCTTCGGCTACCAGGTGAAGTCGATCGTGGTCCACAGCATGGGCGCGGTCCGCGGCGTCCGCGCCGGCACCTTCGGGCCGGACATGTCGCCGTGGCCGACCGATTTCGCGGGGCTGGCCGCGCTTCTCGAGACGACCGCGAGCGAGGTCGAGGCGCTGACGCCCGACGAGGTCGACGGCTTCGTCGGCGGCGACATGGCCTTCGTCTTCGGCGAGCGACGCGTGCCCTATCACGCCGAGGACTTCCTGCTGTCGTTCAGCCTGCCCAATTTCTATTTCCACGCCAGCATCGCCTACGCGGTCCTGCGGGCGCAGGGCGTGCCGCTCGGCAAGCGCGACTATATCGGCATGCCGCGAATCCGACGCTAGGGCCGGCGATAGGGGACGAAGTCGCCGAGTTCGGCTGTCGCTACGGGCGCGCGCGAGTTCTCGTTCAACAACTTGACCGGCTCCCCGCTGCACAGGCGCGGCGAGCCGGGCTCGATCAGCGGCGTGATGCCGTCATGGACGAAGACGCGGGCCGTGGCGACGCGGTCGAGATAGACGACCCCGCCGGTCTTCATCTCGAAGACGAAGCCGACGTTCGCCACCAGCCGAACCGCGTCGATGTCGATCCGGTCGATGCACGCGACCGGCGCGCCGGGGGTCCGGCCGGCGACCAGCGACTCCAGCCGGTCCGCAGGCAGCGCCGCCGCCGGCGCGGCGATCAGCGCCGCGAGCACGACGGCGCGGATCATGCCAGCTCCCGCGCCGCCTTGAGCACCGCCTCGGCGTGGCCCGGCACCTTGACCTTGCGCCACACCGCCGCAACCTTGCCGTCGCGGCCGATGAGGAAGGTGGCGCGGTCGACGCCCATGTATTTCTTGCCGTACATGCTCTTTTCGACCCACGCGCCGTACGCTTCGACGACATGGCCGTCGGGGTCGGCGGCGAGATCGATCCCCAGGCCGTGCTTGGCGCGGAACTTGGCGTGGGCGGCGACCAAGTCCTTCGACACGCCGATGACGGTGGCGTCGGCGGCGGCGAAGTCCGGCGCGAGCCCGGTGAAGGCGATCGCCTCGGTGGTGCAGCCCGGGGTGTCGTCCTTGGGGTAGAAATACAGCACGACCTTGCGCCCCTCGAGCGCGGCGAGGCTCGCAGTTCCGCCGCCGTCGGTCGGCAGGTCGAAGTCGGGGGCGGGGTCGCCGGGGTTCATCGTTCGCGCTCCGTCTCGAAGATGTCGCTCCATGCCGCACGAACGGCCGCCTTGGCGAGTCCCACCGTGGCTTCGGCGGCCGCGACATCGCCGGCCCCGGCGGCACGGGCGAGGAGCGCGGCGACAGGAGCGGCGAAGCGCCGCGGCACGGGCCCGGCGCTGACGAGGCGGAGCACGCCGAGCACGCGGGCGAGCGTGTCATAAGCGGCGTTAAGGCCGGGCGGCACCTGCCCGGCAGCGGCGAGCAGCGTCAGCGCCGCGCGGAGGTCGGGAGTGAAGGCGGTGCGACCGCGCAGCTGCAGGAAATGGACGAGGAACTCGAGGTCGACCAGCCCGCCCCGCGCCAGCTTGACGTCCCACACTCCGCCGCCGGGCTTGGCGGCGGCGATGTCGCGGCGCATCGCCAGCACGTCGGTGCGGAGGACGGCGGCGTCGCGCGGTCGGTCGAGGACGCCGGCGATCACCCCGTCGACCTCCGCCGTGTCCGCCGTGGTCGCCGCGACGACGCGGGCGCGGCAGAGCGCCATGTGCTCCCACGTCTCGGCGTCGTCCGCCTGATAGCGCGCGAAGCTGGCGACGGTCACGGCGAGCAGGCCCTTGGCCCCCGACGGGCGCAGCCGCGTGTCGACGTCGTAGAGTCCGCCCGCGGCCGTCGGAACCGACAAGGCCGCGGTCAGCCGCGCCGCCAGCCGCTGAAAATAGACCGTCGCGCCGAGCGGCCTCGCGCCATCGGAGACGGCGTCGTGGCCGCCGGTGAACAGATAGACGAGGTCGAGATCGCTCGCATGCGTCAGCGCCCGCCCGCCGAAGCGACCGAGGCCGAGGACGACCAGCCGGCCGCCCGGAACGGTCCCATGCTCGCGCGCGAACTCGGCGGCGACGGCATCGGCCAGCACCGCCACGCCGGCGTCCGCCACGGCGCTGAGGTCGGCGGCGACGGCGAGCGGATCGCGCCCTTCGAGCAGCTGCGCACCCAGCTGGAAGCGGCGGTCGGCGGTCCACAGGCGGACGCGGTCGAGGCGCTCCTCGGCGCTGCCCGTGGCCGGACCCGTCGCGGCGGCGTGCAGCTCGGCGAGCAGCGCGGGCGCGTCGGGCAGGGCGGCGAAGCTGTCGTGCGCAAGCAGCGCATCGAACAGCGCCGGACGCCGCGCCAGCGCTTCTGCGAGCACCGGCGCGACACCGAGCAGGCGACCCAGCAGCGGCAGCAGCTTCGGATTGGCTTCGAGCAAGGCAAAGAACTGCACGCCCGCCGGCAGGTCGGCAAGGAAGGCGTCGAGGCGGGCGGCGGCGTGCGCCGGGTCGCCGGCCTCGGCCAGCATCCGCAGCAGCGCCGGCAGCAGCGCCTCGAAGCGGCCGCGGGCGTCGTCCGAGCGGAGCGCGCGGTAGCGGGCCGAGCGCCACTTCGCCACCAGCGCGGCAAGCCCGGCATCGAGCCGCTCCGCCGCCAGCCACTTCGCCAGCGCGGCGGGCGCGGCGGGCACCCGGGGCGCCGCCACGCCGGCGTCGGCGATCAGCCGGTCGTAGCGCGTCGCAACCGCGGCCGTGTGGCGGACGAGCTCGCGCTCGACCGTCCGCCAGTCGCGCCCGTCGAGCCGGGCCACCGCCGTCCGTGCGGCCGCCGACGGGGGCACGGCATGGGTCTGCGCGTCGTCGATCATCTGCACCCGGTGCTCGAGCGTGCGCAGGAAGCGGTAGGCGTCGCCAAGCACCGCCGCATCGTCGGCTGCGATCCGTCCGGCGGCCGCCAACGCCGCCAGCGCGTCCAGCGTCGCCGGGGTGCGGAGCGCGGCATCGCGGCCACCCCAGATCAGCTGGTGAACCTGGGCGAAGAACTCGACCTCGCGGATCCCGCCGCGCCCGCGCTTGAGGTCGTAGCCGGGGCCGACCGTCTGGCCGCCCTCGAAATGGTCGCGGATGCGCAGGGAGACCGACTGGATGTCGCGGACCGCGGTATAGTCGAGGCTCCGCCGCCAGACGAACGGCGCGATGGCGGCGAGGAACCCCTCGCCGAGCGCGCGGTCGCCGGCGCAGGCGCGGGCGCGGATGAAGGCGGTCCGTTCCCACGTCTCCGCTTCGCTCTGGTAATACTGCTCGGCCGCCGCGACGGGCAGGGCGATCGGGCTAACCTCGCTCGCCGGGCGCAGGCGCAGGTCGACACGGAAGACATAGCCACCGATCGGGTCGGCCATCAGCGCTACGACGCGCCGGGCGAGGCGGACGGCGGCATCGGCCGCTTCTTCCTTCGCTCGCCGCGGGATCACTGCCGGGTCGTAGAGCAGGATCAGGTCGACGTCGGACGAGTAGTTGAGCTCGTGGCTGCCGAGCTTGCCGAGCGCGATCGCCGTGAAGCCGCGGTTCGGCGCGTCCCGCTCAGCCAGGGCCGCGGCGATGGCGGCGTCGAGCGCGGCGTCGGCAAAGACCGACAGCGCCGCCGTCACCCGCTCCAGCGGCCAGGCGCCCGACAGGTCGGCCAAGGCCACGATCAGTGCGACATCCGCTTTCGCCTGACGCAGCCGCTCGGCCACGAGCAGCGGGCCATCGAGCACCGTCGCTGCCCGCCACGCGGCGTCGAATCCGTCGCGTTCGATCCGCGCCAACGTCGCGGCACGCCGACGCAGCAGCCCCTTCAGATACGGCGAGCATGCCGCACGAGCGACGGCAGCGGCGAGGGAGGGCTCCATCGCCCGACCTTGGCCCATCCGGCATCGGCTTGCCAGCGTGGCGGGCTTTTCCCCACGAGACGCCGACAGGCCAAGCCGGAGCCGCGATCGACGGCGCGATTGGGGCGGCCCGCAATCGCGCCCTCGCCCGGACGCCTGACGACGCCCACTCTGCGCCGCGCCGCCCGCGACCGCCGTTCGCCGGCAGGCGCATGATCTTCGGCGGCTTTACGCCCGTGCACGGGCTAACCGCCGAGGGCCCGGCCTAGCCGCGCGCGAGGCTATCGACCTGCCCCATGATCTGGTTGAGCGGCGACACGCCCTGCGCATCCTCGTCCAGCCGGCGCGACGGCAGCAGGCCGTCGGTCAGGATGATCTCGAGGGCAGCGCGGCCGCGCGCGACGCGGCTCTTGATCGTTCCGACCGCGCAGTTGCAGATCGACGCTGCCTCTTCGTAGGCAAACCCTCCGGCACCGACGAGGATCAGCGCCTCGCGCTGCGCCTGCGGTAGCTGCAGCAGGCCGCGCTGAAGGTCGCTGAGGTCGATCTGACGGTCCTGGCCCGCCGGCATGGCGAGCAGGCGGTCAGCGGTGAAGTCGTCCCACTCGCCCTTGAAGCGCGCCCGCCGCATCTGGCTGAGGAACAGGTTCCGCAGGATGATAAAGGTCCACGCGCGCATGTTGGTCCCGGCCTGGAACCGGTCACGGGCAGCCCACGCCTTCAGCAGCGTCTCCTGGACGAGGTCGTCGGCCAGGTCGCGGCTGCCCGACAGCGAGCGGCCGAAGGCGCGCAGGTGCGGGATGACTTGGGCGAGCTGCGCCTTGAAGTCCTTGTCGGATAAGGCATCGCGCGAAACCGTCGGCTTTTCTTCGCCCTCGCCGAGGCGGGACAGCAGGTCGACGAACACCGCGGGCAGCTCGGCATCGGCGGAATCGGCGAACGCCGTCCGCAGATACGAGCCGATATCACGCACCGCCTCCGGCTGCACCGCCGCCGGGGCGGCCCGGACGCGGGTGGCATTGCGCGGCTTTCCGGCAACGTAGGTCATGTCAGTCTCTCCGCGTCACGTGGGCCCGAGCGGACGGGCGTCTAGGCATAAATGAGATAAATGATTACAAATGCAATAATCACCGCAAGCGTCGAGACGATCAGCACGACGTTGTTGGCCTTCGTCTTCGACCCCGCCTTGGCCTCGGTCTCGGTCAGCCGCTCGGGCTCGGTCGGGTCGGTGCTCATCGCGCGAACGCCGCGGTCGAGTTGAAGAACAGCGCCTGCGCGATCGCCGCCTTCACCGTCGAGCGCTGGAACGGCTTGGTGATGAGGAAGGTCGGCTCGGGCCGCTCGCCGGTCAGCAGCCGCTCGGGGAAGGCGGTGATGAAGATCACGGGCACGGTGAACTCGCCGAGGATGTCCTTGACCGCGTCGATGCCCGAGCTGGCGTCGGCCAGCTGGATGTCGGCGAGGACCAGCCCCGGCTTGTTCGCCCTGGCCAGCGCCACCGCCTCGTCGCGCGTGACGGCAACGCCGGTGACGTCGTGGCCGAGATCGTGGACGATCTACTCGATATCCATGGCGATGATCGGCTCGTCCTCGATGATGAGGACGCGCGTCGCCGTCTGCCGGTCGATCTCGGCCAATGCCTCGGCCACCAGACTGGCGACGTCGCTGGCGCTGGCGTCGATCAGATAGCCGGCGTCGTCGTTGGTGAAGCCCTCCATCGCCGTCAGCAGCAGGGCCTGGCGCGACAGTGGCGTGATCGCCGCCAGCCGGTCCTGGGCGATCTTCTCGAAACTGGGCGCGTCGCCGGTCTCGGGCGCGACATCGACGTTGGCCGTCGACCAGATCGCATGGAACGTCTTGTAGAGCCCCAGCCGGGCATCGACGTCGCGCGGGAAGTCCTGCGGAGCCTGGACAATCGCCTCGAGCGCCGCGCGGACGAAGGCGTCGCCGTGCGACTGGCTGCCGGTCAGCGCCCGGGCATAGCGCCGCAGGTAGGGCAAATGCGGAGCAATTTCCGACGCTAGCGTCATCGTTTTCCCTTCGTTCAGTCGTACTAGGTATAGACTGGCAGCTTCGCTTAGACCGTTGTGCTCCGGACGAACAGACAGGGCGCTTTTTTGTTTCCGCAGGCGAACGATTGTGGCTAGGGACGACCGTACTGGCAGGACACTCGCACCGATGATGTCGACTACGGGTCCGGAGGAAGAACGTCGGACGAAAAGTCATACGCCGGCCGAGCGGGCCGCAGCCATCGGCTCCCGCCTGCGGCAGATTTTCGATGAAGCCGCCACCGAACCCATGCCCGAGGCGTTTGCGGACCTGTTGCGCCAACTGGGATGATCTGTGCCTGAACTGAAGACCGAGCGCGGATGGGCGTATCGCCGCTGGCCGCTGTCGGCCAAGGTCGTCGCCGCCCTGGCCGGGGCGCTTCTGCCACTGGGCGTTCTGGCGACCTACGTCACCGCCTCCGCCTATCGCCAGACCATCGCCCATGCCGGACACGTCTCGCCCGGACGCTGGGTCGGCGTCGCGCTGCCGCTGGCGATGTGGCTGGCGGCGCTGCTGATGGGCTGGCTGGTGGCCAACCGGCTGCTGGTCCGCCCGCTGACCGGCATGCGGGCCGCGGTCGAGCGCTACGGCGCCGGCGATCTCAGCGTCCGGCTGGGTGCGACCGACTGGCTGTCGGCCGAGATGACCGCCCTCGGCCGCGCCTTCGACCGGATGGCCGACGACAGCGCGACGCACGATGCGGCGATGCGCTCGGCGCTCGACGAGCAGCGGCGGCTGACGCGCGAGGTCCACCACCGCGTCAAGAACAACCTGCAGATCGTCGCCAGCCTGTTGTCGATCCAGGCGCGCGATTCGACCGACGTTGCGGTCGGGCGCGCCTATTCGGCCGTCCAGGCGCGGGTCGGCGCGCTCGCCCTCGTCCACCGCTGGATGTACGACGACGAGACCGCCCGCGGCGTCGACCTGCGCGCGCTTGCGACCGATCTCTGCGCCAGCCTGGAACAGGCCGTTGCCGCCAGCGAGGGTGTCGCGCCGCGGATCAGCTGCGATGTCGCCCGCTTCAGCGTCGCCCAGGATACCGCGGTGCCGCTCGCCTTCCTCATCACCGAGCTCGTCACGCTCGCCGCCCAGGCGACCGCGCCCGAGCGCGCCGAGATCAAGGTGCGCGCTGCTGCCGCCGACGGCGCGGCCTGGCTCGCGGTCCAGTGCCCCGTATTCTGCGACGACGCCATGCTCGACCCGAGGAACCCGGCGGTTCGCATCATCAACGGGCTGGCGCGCCAGATGCGGGCGCCGCTACGCCACGACGCGCACGACTGCACCTACCTCATCGACTTTCCGGTGCCGGCCGGCGAGAGCCGAGCGCGAGCCGCTGCCGCGCCGCCGGCCCCGCCGGCCCCGGTCCCGCAGCGATCGATCTGAACGGCTGCCCGCGGTCGACGGGCGCGGCGGCCCGCTGGCTGGCCGGTACGACGCGCCCGACGTAAAGCAGCACGGCGGCCGCTAGAGCAGCGTCGCCGCTGCCCAGCCGAGCAGCCCCCCCGCGGCAAACAGCGGCAACGCCAGCCACGTGAGGCGCACGCGGGCGCGGACCTTGACCTCCGCGTCCGCGGTGATGTCGGGCAGCGGCAGCGACGGCGGTGCCGCCCCTTCCGGCGGGACCAGCGCCACGAGCTGGCGAAAGACCCGCGGCAGCTGGGTCAGCGCCCGCATGCCAAGGACCAGCGCGTCCGCCCCGCGCGACAGCGGGCCCAGCTCGCCGCGCATCCAGTCGCGGACGAACGGCTCGGCCACTTCCCACATGTTGACGTTGGGATCGAGCGTCAGCGCGACACCCTCGACCATGACCATCGTTTTCTGCAGCAGCAAAAGGTGCGGCTGGACCGCCATGTCGAAGCTGCGCGTGATGGCGAACAGGCCGTCCAGCAGGTTGGCGATCGAGATGTCGCGCGCCGCCAGCCCGCGGATCGGCTCGCCGACCGCGCGCAGGGCGGTGGCGAACTCGCCGATGTCGTGGTGCGCGGGGACATAGCCTGCCTCGAAGTGGATTTCGGCGACGCGGCGGTAGTTGCCGACGAGCAGACCGTAGAGGATTTCCGCAAGATAGATCCGCGCGCGGCGGTCGAGCCGACCCATGATGCCGAAGTCGATGACCCCGATCCGCGCGCGGCCGCCTTCGCCGGGAATGACGAACAGATTGCCCTGGTGCATGTCGGCATGGAAGAAGCCGTCGGCGATCGCCTGACGCAGGAAGCTGCGCACCATCGTCGCCGCCAGCGCCTTGCGGTCGACGGCGAGCGCATCGACGGCGGCGCGGTCGGACAGCTTGACCCCGTCGATCCAGTCGATCGTCAGAACCCGCCGCCCGGTCCGCGGCCAGTCGATCGCCGGCACGACGAAATCGGGCTCGGCCGCCATCGCCGCCTTCAGCTCCGAGGCCGACGCCGCCTCGCGCCGGAGGTCGAGCTCGGCCAACGTCCACGACTTGAACAGCGCGATGACCGCGCGGGGGCGCAGCCGCGCGAACTCGCCGCCGACGCGCTCCAGCCGCTCGGCCGCCCATTCATAGGTGTCGACGGCGCGGGTGAAGTCGGCCTCGATATCCGGGCGCAGGACCTTGATCGCCACGGTCCGCCCGTCGCTGGTCACCCCGCGGTGGACCTGGGCGATCGACGCCGCGCCGACCGCCTTCGGCTCGATCGAGGCGAACAAGGTCCGCCACGACACGCCGAACGTCGCGTCGAGCGCCGGCTCGATGCGGGCGAACGGCACCGGCGGCAGCGCATCCTGCAGCCGCGCAAGGTCGGCCGCCGCCGCCAGACCGATGAAATCGGGGCGCGTCGCCAGTGCCTGGCCGAGCTTGACCGCCGCCGGCCCGAGCCGTTCGAGCGCGCCGGCATAGTCGGGCGTCCGCGGGGCGAAGGTGCCGAGGCGGGCGACACGCGCCAGCCGGCGCAGCATTGGCGGGGCGGCGGCACTGACCTCGACCTCGCGCAGCGCGCCGTGCGCCGCCAGCGTCCGTCCCCAGCGCAGCAGCCGTGCGACGTGGACGATCGCCGCTGTCACGCCTTCCAGCCGCTGTGGATCGCCACGAGGCCGCCGAGAATCGGCCGCACGGTGACCTGCGCGAACCCGGCGGCGGCGATCATCTCGCGGAACTCGGCCATCGGCGGGAAGCGGCGGATGCTCTCGACCAGGTAGCGGTACGCCTCCTCGTCCCGAGCGACGACCTTGCCGATCCGCGGCACTACCCGGTGCGAATATTCGTCATAAAGGCGCGCGACGCCCGGCCACTCCATCGTCGAGAATTCGAGGCAGAAGAACCGCCCGCCAAAGCGCAGCACCCGGTGCGCCTCGCGCAGCGCGGCGGGAATGTCGGTGACGTTGCGAATGCCAAACGCGATCGTATAGGCATCGAAGCCGGCGCCGGCGAAGGTCAGCGTCTCGGCGTTCTGCTCGCTCCAGCCGAGCCCCGCGATCCCGCGCTTGGCCGCGCGTTCGCGCCCGACCTCGAGCATCGCCGGGTTGATGTCGGCGACGGTCACCGCCGCCCCGGCCTTCGCCAGCCGGAAGGCGATGTCGCCGGTGCCGCCGGCCATGTCGAGGATCGCCTCGCCGGCCCGCGGCCGCACCATGCGCACGAACTCGTCCTTCCACCCGCGGTGAAGGCCGGCGCTCATCAGGTCGTTCATCAGGTCGTAGCGCCTGGCGACCCGCTCGAACACGCTCGTCACGCGCCGCGTCTTCTCGTCGGGACTAACCTCCTGGAAGCCGTAGCTGACCGTCTCGCTGCTGGGCTCGCTCATGACCGCGCTCGTAGCCGAGGCTTGGCATCGCGGCAAACGCGCCATATGCCGCGCGGGGCATGCCCGAGCTTCCCGAAGTCGAAACCGTCGTCCGCGGGCTGCGCCCCGTCCTCGTCGGGCGGCGGCTGGCGCGGGTCGAGCTGCACCGCGACGGGCTGCGGCGCCCGTTCCCCGATGGACTGGTTCAGCGGCTGACGGGGGCGACTGTCACCGCGGTGACGCGGCGCGCCAAGTTCGGCCTGATCGCCACCGACCGCGACGATACGCTGGTCTTCCACCTCGGCATGTCGGGCCGAATGCGGCTCGATCCGCCCGACCGGGGCAAGCACGACCACGTCGTGTTCACGCTCGACGTCGGGCAGGTCGTGGCGTTCAACGACGCCCGGCGCTTCGGCAGCCTCGACCTCGTGCCGACGGCGGACCTCGCAACCTATCCGCCGCTCGTCCCGCTCGGCCCCGAGCCGCTGGGGCCGGAGCTTACGGCGAGCTATCTCGCCCGGCGCTTTGCCGGTCGCGCCGCGCCGATCAAGCCGCTGCTCCTCGACCAGCGGATCGTCGCGGGACTCGGCAACATCTATGCCTGCGAGGCGCTGTACCTCGCGCGGATCGATCCGCGTCGGCCGGCGGGCAGCGTTTCGCCGGCCAGGCTCGCGCGGCTGGTGCCGGCGATCCGCGCCACGCTCGAAGCGTCGATCGCCGCCGGCGGGTCGAGCCTGCGCGACCATGCCCAGGTCGACGGCACGCTCGGCTATTTCGCCAAGTCGTTCTGCGTGTATGGTCGCGAGGGCGAAGCCTGTCCCGACGGTCGCGGCACGGTCCAGCGGATCGTCCAGGGGGGGCGGTCGACCTTCTTCTGCCCGGCGGTCCAGCGCTGACATGCCTTGACCGGTGCCACGACACGCGGTAACAGCCCCGCCTTCTGACGGGGTGGCTCGCCACGCCCGAAAACTTGACCGTGCTTTTCGAGGACGAGAATGGCGAATACTCCGCAGGCTGAAAAGCGCATCCGCCGCAACGATCGCCGCGCGGCGATCAACAAGGCGCGCGTCAGCCGCATCCGGACGTTCGTCAAGAAGGTCGAAATCGACGATCGACAGCGGCACTCCCGAAGCAGCACGCGCCGCCCTGCTGGCGGCGCAGCCGGAGATGATGCGCGGCGTCGCCAAGGGCGTGCTTCACAAGAACACCGTCGCTCGTAAGATGTCGCGGTTGGCCAAGCGTGTTAAGGCGCTCGGCTAACTTTCTTTTTACCATTGTCATGTGACAATCAGGCCGCCCGAGTCGGGCGGCCTTTGCATGTTTGCATTCAAACACTTGACCACGGCTGCGCTGATATGCCGTCACGCAAGCGTCACTAATCGGTCACGGAAATTCAGTCGTTTGGCCGCTTTTCGGTCGTTTTGGCGCGTTTGCGTGTCAATGAGATTATTTGGTTTTGGGCATAGTTTCGGCCCTTGATCGTCTCCGAAGGCGGTGGTTAGTGACCCTCACACGGCAGCGATGCCGCTCTGGGGACGACGAAAAACACTGCAGTCGAGTCGCCTGCCGAAGCGCCGGAAACGGTCTCGCGGCACGGTGTGGAGACGTGTCTGCAGCGTTCGGCGTCGGCTCCCGCAGCGGACTCGATGAGTCGGGTCCGTGAGTTGGGGAGGTAGCGCAAGACGATTATGGCGACGAACTGGTCCCTTCCGGCAGCAACAGCGCAGGGTGCGGCTCCGACCATCGACGCCATGTGGGAAACGGTGCGCGGCGTCCTGCGCCGCGAATGTGGTCAGCGCACGTTCGACAACTGGCTGAAGCCGATCATGCTCGTCGGGCGGGAGGGCGACACCGTCCGGCTCGCGCTGCCGACGGCGTTCCAGGCCGACTGGGTCGGCAACCACTTCCTCGACCGGCTGCGTCTGCTGTGGTCGGCGCAGTCGCCCGAGCTGCGCCACGTCGTCCTGGCGGTCATGCCGGTCGCCGCGGAGCCGGCCGAGCCGGAGATCGCGCAAGCTCCGTCGCTCCGGCCGTGCGTCGGTCTGCCGCTCGAGCCGCGCTACAGCTTCGACAGCTTCATCGTCGGCAAGTCGAACGAGCTCGCCTATAACGCGGCGCGGAGCCTGACCGAGGATGGGCCGATCGGCTTCAACCCGCTGTTCCTCCACGGCACGACGGGCTTGGGCAAGACGCACCTGATGCACGCCATCGGCGGTGACCTGCGCGCGCGCGATCCCAATGCCAAGGTCGCCTATCTGTCGGCCGAGAAGTTCATGGTCGACTTCCTCGCCGCGCTCCGGGCCAAGGACACGATCGCCTTCAAGCAGCGGCTGCGCTCGGTCGACCTGCTGATGATCGACGACGTCCAGTTCATCGCCGGCAAGGATTCGACGCAGGAGGAGTTCTTCCACACGATGAACGAGATCATCAGCGCGGGGAAGCGCCTGGTGATCACCTCCGACCGGTCGCCGCAGAACCTGGAAGGCATCCAGGACCGCATCCTCAGCCGCATGGCGTGGGGGCTGGTCGCCGACATCAACGCCGCCGACTATGAGCTGCGGCTCAACATCCTCCACGCCAAGGTGTCGGGGCTGAAGGACCAGCTCGGGCCGGCGCTCGCCGTCCCCGACGAGGTGATCGACTTCCTCGCGCGCAAGATCACGTCGAACGTCCGCGAGCTCGAAGGGGCGCTCAACCGCACGATCGCCTACGCGCGGCTGGTCGAGAAGCCGGTGACGGTCGACTTCACTCGCGAGACGCTCGCCGACCTGCTCCGCAGCCACGAGAAAAAGGTGACGATCGACGACATCCAGCGGCGCGTCGCCGACTACTACCACCTCAAGCTCGCCGACCTGCTGTCCGCCCGCCGCGCCCGCGAAGTCGCCCGGCCGCGGCAGGTGGCGATGTATCTCGCCAAGCGCCTGACGCCGCGGTCGCTGCCCGAGATCGGTCGCCGCTTCGGCAACCGCGACCACACCACGGTGATGCACGCCGTCAAGCGCATCGACGAACTGCGCGCCGCCGACCGCGAGCTGGACGCCGACGTGACGCAGCTGTCGCGGATGCTGGATGGGTGAGCCGCAGCGCGGCGGCGCGTAACGCGGCGAACGCGGCTTCGCCTTCACCGGCCAGCGCGCCAACTCGCACCACGCCGGTCGGCGGGTCGGGCGGCGCAGGTCCGGCGATGCGGCTGTGCCCTGCGAGTGCGAAGCCACGCGCAGGGCACCGGCGAATCCGGCGGTCCGTCCACCTGAACCCGCCCGATGATGCGGCTTTGCCGTGGCCGGCGCGCTCGCCTAAGCCGGTCCGGTGAAGCCCCTCCCCCCCTCCATCCGCGGTCCCGCCTGGATGCTCGTCGCCGCGGTATCCTTCGCCGTGATGTGGATGGTCATCCGTGTCGCCAGCCGCAGCGTCCATCCGTTCGAGATCGTCTTTTTCCGCAACCTGTTCGGTCTTGCCGCCCTGCTTCCCATGCTGGTCCGCCGCCCCGGCCTGCTCGAGCCGGCGCGCGCGCTCCCCAACCTGCGCCGCGCCTCGTCGGGCCTGGTCGCAACTCTCGCCACGTTCTACGCGGTGGCCAATGCCCCGCTGGCGACGGCACTCGCCATCAACTACACCGCGCCGCTGTTCGCCACGCTGGGCGCGGTGCTGTTCCTCGGCGAGCGAATCCACGTCCGGCGCGGCGCGGCGCTGGCGGTCGGGTTCGTCGGCATGCTCGTCGTCGTCCGCCCCGGCGCGCTGCCGCTGACCCCGGGCATCGGTGCCGCCGTGCTGTCGGCCGTCGCCACCGCCTTCTCCTATCTCGCCATCCGCGCCCTGGTCGGCAAGGACGATCCGCGGAGCGTCGCCGCCTGGTCGTTCGTCCTGATGCTGCCGCCGTCGTTCGTCGTCGCGCTGTTCGTGTGGAGCTGGCCGGGTGCGGCCGCGCTCGGGCTTCTGGTCCTCATCGGCGCGCTGGCCGCGCTCGGCCAGATCGGCCTCGCCTATGCCTTCGCCAGTGCCGAGGCGTCGGCGGTGCTGCCCTACGACTTCGTCCGCTTCGGCCTGATCACGCTTGGCGGCATTGTTGTTTTCGGCGAGCGCTACGACGTGCTGACGGTTGGCGGCGGCGCGATCATCCTGGCGGCGACGATCTATCTCGCCATGCGCGAAGCCGCGGTCGGCCGTGCCCGCCGGGACCAACCGGTCGCCCGCACCACAGGGCTGGCCCCCGACTCGTGAGCCGGGCATAACCGCCAAAATACCTGGGGAGAGACGACGATGGACCTTCATGGCTGTGCGGCGGTAGTCACCGGCGGCGCGAGCGGACTGGGCGAAGCGACGGCGCGCGCGCTGGCGGCCGCCGGCGTCAAGGTTGCGATCTTCGACATGAATGCGGAGAAGGGCGAAGCAGTCGCAGCCGACATCGGCGGCGTCTTCTGCAGCGTCAACGTCACCAGCGACGCTGCGGTCGACGCCGGCTTCGCCCGCGCGCGCGAGCATCATGGGCAGGAGCGCATCCTGATCAACTGCGCCGGCACCGGCAACGCCGCCAAGACCGCGAGCCGCAGCCGCGAGACGGGCGAGATCAAGCACTTCCCCCTCGATGCCTTCAACATGATCATCCAGATCAACCTGGTCGGCACCTTTCGCTGCATCGCCAAGTCGGCTGCCGGCATGCTGACGCTGGAACCCATGGCCGACGGCGAGCGCGGCGTCATCGTCAACACCGCCTCGGTCGCGGCCGAGGACGGGCAGATGGGCCAGGCGGCGTACAGCGCGTCGAAGGGCGGCGTCGTCGGCATGACCCTGCCGATCGCCCGCGACCTGATGAGCGAAGGTATCCGCGTCAACACCATCCTGCCCGGCATCTTCAACACGCCGCTGATGCAGGGCGCGCCCGACAAGGTGAAGGAGGCGCTGGCCGCCAGCGTGCCCTTCCCCAAGCGCCTCGGCCTGCCTCATGAGTACGCCAGTCTGGCGCTGGAAATGTGCCGCAACAGCTATTTCAACGGCGAAGACGTGCGGATCGACGGCGCGATCCGCATGGCCCCGCGGTGAGGCGCGCGCCGCCGGGCGTCGCTGCAGAATACGGGGCGGCGGGGCCGCGAGCCGGGGATGGCATGTTGAGGCACCTTTGATGGCCCCTGGACAGTCGGGAGCCGGATGCGCCGTTGCCGGGAACTCGCCGGATCGGCAGCTTACTTGAGCGCCACCACCTGCTCGATCAGCCATGGCACGTTGCTGACTTCGCCAAGCTTCGTCTGCTCGAGCGCCGATGCCGCGCGGATCTGCGTCCGCGCCCCCGAGATCGCGCCAAAGGTCGCGTTGCCTGCGCCCGCATATTGCAGGCTTTTCCACTTCTCGGCGATGAAACCGGGCTTCTCGTGCTTGGGATAGCGCCGCATGTCGAGTTCCAGCCGGCGCAGCGCCGCGGCGGCGGCGAACGCGGTCTGGCTGACCGCGGCCCACAACTCGGGACCGGCGATCGGATAGCAGTGATTTGGTCGTCGCGTCGGGTTCATGCCGGTGTTGTCGACCCGGTAGGTGCGGCCGCTGGTGGCGGTGTAATCTCCAAATAGCGTGCCGCCGAGAATTACATCGAGTCGGTTCGGCGCGGCTCCGCCAAAGGCCGCCGCTCCCGGACCTCCCAGCGCCCGGATCATGCCGGCGGCGATGATATCGCGCTGGAGAGGTGCCTGCCGCAGCAGCCCATCAAGCCTCGTCACGAGCTCGGTACCGATCGAAGCCAGGTCGGTCAGCACATCGACCGCGCCCATGCTGAAGAACAGGATCGAATTCAGCGGCTTGGCATTGGCACCGTCGATATGCTGGTAGGCATGTCGGCTTAGGCTGCAATCGAGCGTCAGGGCCACCAGCGGTGCATTAGCCGTCGGCGTCGCGTTCAGCGACAGCTGCGCGACGTTGCCGAGGGCATTGAGCGCGGCGGCGGCGGTGACCGGCATGGCGTCCCTCACACTTGCTGAGACGCTGCTACCGATTTCGGCACGGGGGCGCAACGGTGCCGCCGGCGCGGCGCCGACCCTTAATGCCGGATCATGCGCCGTCGATCGCCCGCGCCAGGTCGATGTCGCGCTGCGTCAGGCCGCCGGCGTCGTGGGTCGTCAGGCGAATGTCGACCCGGTTATAGACGTTCGACCATTCGGGATGGTGGTCCGCCTTCTCCGCCAGCAGCGCGACCCGCGTCATGAAGGCAAAGGCATGGGCGAAGTCGGCGAAGCGGTAGTGGCGCGCGATGGCGTCGTTGTCGCGGTTCCACCCCGGCAAGGCGGCCAGCGCCAGCTCGATCTCGGCATCGACCAGTTTGGGGATCACGGACGCACTCCTTGGCGGCGGCGGCGGACGCTTCTATGCCGGGCGGCATGAGCGAGCGTCAAACCTTCCCGCCAACCCTTGCCGCGATCGACGCGCTCGCCCAGGCGGCGATCGAGCGGCTGCCCGACCAGTTCCGCACTTGGCTGGAGCCGGTGCTGCTCCGCGTCGAGGACTTCCCCGACGCCGAGGTCATGGCCGAGATGGGGCTGGAGACCGAGTTCGACATCCTCGGCCTGTACTGGGGCCGTCACGTCGGGCTGAAAGGCGACGTCCCGAGCGGGGCGCTGCCCGACGTCATCTTCCTCTACCGCCGGCCGCTGCTCGAGGAATGGTGCGAGACGGGGGAGTCGCTCGAGGCGCTGGTGACCCACGTGCTGGTCCACGAGGTGGGGCACCATTTCGGGTTGAGCGACGCGGATATGCACAGGATTGAAGCGGCCGCCGGAGACTAACCTCCGATCTTCGTCAGGACCTGCTGCGCCGCTGCTTCCGCCAGCAACGCACCCGCCGCGTCGCGGAAATCGGCGCGGACATGGATCAGTTGCCGGCTTTGCGCGATCACCCGCGCGTCGATGTCGATCGCCTGACGTCTGCCGAGTTTGAAATACGATACGGCAAGGTTGGTAGTGCGAAACAGGTGATCGCCAGGGACAACCGTCATCGCCGCGAACGCGAGCATCTGGTCAGCCAGCGCGGCAACCAATCCGCCGAACAGCGATCCGTCGCCATTGAGCTGGCCGTCGTCGGGCTCGAACCGCTTGCGCGCCCACCCTTCGCCCCAGGCGTCGAGCGTGCCGAGACGCATCGTCTGGACCACCGGCGGCGGCTCGGCCCCGGCGATCAGGGCATCGAGCCGCGCCGTTGCCCACGTCGCCATGAAGTAAGCGTTACGCTCCCGCCAGCGCCGCGAGCAGCAGCAGCGCGACGATGTTGGTGATCTTGATCATCGGGTTGACCGCCGGGCCGGCCGTGTCCTTGTACGGGTCGCCGACGGTGTCGCCGGTCACCGCCGCCTGGTGGGCGGGCGAGCCCTTGCCGCCATAGGCGCCCTGCTCGATGACCTTCTTGGCGTTGTCCCACGCGCCGCCGCCGCTCGTCATCGAGATCGCGACGAACAGGCCGGAAACGATGACGCCCATCAGCAGCGCGCCGAGCGCGGCGAAGCCGTTGCCCTGCGTCGACACCGCGCGCACCGCGAAATAGACGACCACGGGCGCAAGGACCGGCAGCAGCGACGGCACGATCATCTCGCGGATCGCGCCCGCCGTGACGAGGCCGACGGTGCGGGCATAGTCCGGCCGGACGCTGCGGTCGGCGATGCCGGGGTTCTCCTTGAACTGCGCGCGGATATCGAGCGCGACGGCGCTCGCCGTCCGGCCGACCGCAGTCATCGCCATGCCGCCGAACAGGTAGGGGAGCAGTGCGCCCAAAAGCAGCCCGACGACGACGTACGGGTTCGACAACGTGAAATCGACCGGCACGTCGACGAAGAAGCGGCGCAGGTCTTCGGTGAAGGTGGCGAACAGCACCAGCGCGGCAAGGCCGGCCGAGCCGATGGCATAGCCCTTGGTCACCGCCTTGGTCGTGTTGCCGACCGCGTCGAGCGCGTCGGTGCGGACGCGGACGTCGGGGTCGAGCCCGGCCATCTCGGCGATGCCGCCGGCGTTGTCGGTCACCGGGCCATAGGCGTCGAGGGCGACGACCATGCCGGCCAGCGCCAGCATCGCGGTCGCGGCGAAGGCGATGCCGATCAGCCCGGCGAGCTGGAACGAGGCGATGATGCCGACGACGATGACCAGCGTCGGCAGCGCCGTCGACTCCATGCTGACGGCAAGGCCTTGGATGACGTTGGTGCCGTGACCGCTGTCGGACGCCTTGGCGATCGACTGGACCGGGCGGTAACCGGTGCCGGTGTAATATTCGGTGATCCAGACGATGAGTCCCGTCACCGCCAGCCCGACGAGCATGCACCAGAACAGCGCCATGCCGGTGAAGTCCGTCGGTGCCGAGACCGCGTTGGCGGCGGCGCCGGCGGCGGCCGGCTTGACCGCGATGACGGCGTTCATGTCGGGAAAGACGGCGTTGGTGACGACGTAGAGCGCCGGGATCGACAGCAGCGCGGTGACGATGAAGCCCTTGTACAGCGCCCCCATGATCGACGCCGACTTGCCGAGGCGGACGAAGTAGGTGCCGATGACCGAGGTCAGGATGCACACCCCGCCGGCGAGCAGCGGCAGCGTCATCAGCCGCGCGGCGTCGGTGCTGGTGACGAGCAGGGCGACCAGGACCATCGTCGCGCCGAGCGTCACGACATAGGTCTCGAACAGGTCGGCGGCCATGCCGGCACAGTCGCCGACGTTGTCGCCGACGTTGTCGGCGATGACGCCCGGGTTGCGGTCGTCGTCCTCGTCGAAGCCCAGCTCGTTCTTGCCGACCATGTCGGCGCCGACGTCGGCCGCCTTGGTGAAGATGCCGCCGCCCAGACGCGCGAAGATCGAGATCAGCGACGCGCCGAAGCTGAGCGCGACCAGCGCGTTGATGACCGGACGCGAGGTCGCCTCCATGCCGCCAAGGCCGGGCGCGACCAGCGCGTAGAAATAGCCGGCGATCGCCAGCAGCGCGAGGCCGGCGACCAGCATCCCGGTCACCGCACCCGAGCGGAAGGCCATCGTCAGCCCGCTCTGCAGCGACACCCGCGCCGCCTCCGCCGTCCGCACGTTGGCGCGGACGGAAATGTTCATGCCGATGAAGCCGGTGGCCCCCGACAGCACCGCGCCGATGAGGAAGCCGATCGCCGGGACGATGCCCAGAAACACGCCGACGAGGATCAGGACGATGACGCCGACCACGGCGATCGCGCGGTACTGGCGCGCGAGATAAGCCCCGGCACCTTCCTGGATCGCCGCGGCGATCTCCTGCATCCGCGCGTTGCCGGCGGACGCGCTGAGGATGCCGCGCGAGGTGACGATACCATAGACGACGGCGGCGAGCCCGCAGGCGATCGCGACGAGAACGAAGGTCATGGGGTCCCCTTGGGCCGCCGCGCGGCGCTGGCGCGGCATGGTTGTAATTGCGGCGGCTTGTGGCAAATGCGCGTCCGCTTCGCAAGCGCGGAACACGGCGCGTGCCGTCAGGCGTAGGCTACCACAGGGTTCCCGCGGCACGCTCGGGCCACTTGGCGTCATAGGCCGCGCCGCCGACCCGGCCCTCGCTCAGCGCCGCCAGCATCGCCCCCGGGGTCGGCAGCGTCGCCGGATCGATGCGTGCCGCCTCGCTCCACAGGCCGCAGCGGACGACGGCGCGGGCGCACTGGAAGTACGCCGCTTCGGCGCTGACGAGGACGACGGTGCGCGGCGGATGGCCGGCGACGGCGAAGGACGCGAGCAGGTCCGGGTCGACCGAGACCGCCGCCCGCCCATTGACGCGGAAGGTCGTGCCCGAGCCGGGAATGAGGAACAGCAGCGCGACGCGCGGATCGCGGACGATGTTGCGGAGCGAATCCACCCGGTTGTTGCCGCGCCGGTCGGGCAGCGCCAGCGTCTGTGCGTCGATCACGCGGACGAACCCCGGCTCGTCGCCCCGCGGGCTGCAGTCCAGCCCCTCCGGCCCCGCGGTCGCCAGCACGACGAAGGGCGAGGCGGCGATCAGCGCGCGGTAGTGCGGCGTCAGCCCAGCGCTCTCCTTGACCACTGCCGCCGGCACCGGCGCCCCGTAAAGCGCGTCCAGTTCGGCCTCGGTCGTCAGCACGGTCATACGCCGGACAGTAGGTCGTCGACCCACGCCGGCACAAGCCGGCCGGCCGGGCCGTGGCGCGTCTCGGCGAACAGGTACGACCCCGCCGACGGCTCGAGGTTGAGCTCGAGAGTGGCCGCTCCGACCGCGCGTGCGGTGGCGACGAAGCCGGCGGCGGGATAGACCGCGCCGCTGGTCCCGACCGAGACGAACAGGTCGCAGGCGACGAGCGCCGCATCGATGCGGTCCATGGCGTAGGGCATCTCGCCGAACCAGACGATGTCGGGGCGAAGCGTGCCGCCGCAGGCGCAAGGGGGCGCGCCGGCGAGGTCGCCGGCCCACCGCTGCCGCGCGCCGCACCGGCCGCACAGGGCCGACTGCAGCTCGCCGTGCATGTGGACCAGCCGCGGCTGCGCCACGCCGGCGGCAGCAGCGGCGCGGTCGTGGAGGTCGTCCACGTTCTGCGTGACGATGAGCAGGTCGCCCGGCCACGCGCCGTCGAGCCGCGCCAGTGCCAGGTGCGCCGGGTTCGGCACGACCGCCGCGAGCGCCGCACGACGGGCATCGTAGAAGCGCTGCACCAGCGCCGGATCGCGGGCATAGGCCTCCGGCGTCGCGACGTCCTCCAGGCGGTGGCCTTCCCACAGCCCGTCGGGGCCGCGAAAGGTGGGGACGCCCGATTCCGCCGAAATGCCTGCTCCCGTCAGGACGACGATGTTCACGCCGCCGCGACGATGGGCGAAGCGGCCATCCGGCAGCAATTCCGCCCGCCGCGCTTGGCCGCGAACAGCGCGTGGTCGGCAACCGCAAGCCACGCCCCGGCGGAAGCGATGTCGCCGGTCAGCGGAGCCACGCCGAAGCTTGCCGTCACGCGCAGGCCGGGGATCGCGGCGATGCCGAGGCGGAACCGCTCGGCGGCGGCGACGGCCTCCCCCGCCTGTTCGGGCAGCAGCACGCCGAACTCCTCGCCGCCGATGCGGCCGAGGACGTCCTCGGCGCGCAGCATCGCCGTGCACGCGGCGCTGACCGCGCGCAACGCCGCGTCGCCGGCCGCATGGCCGCCGGCGTCGTTCACCGCCTTGAAGTGATCGAGGTCGAACAGGACCAGCGCCGCGGGCCGCCCATGGCGATTGCGGCGGCCGATCGCGCGGTCGGCCTCGGCAAGGAAGGCGCGGCGGGCAAGGACCCCGGTCAGGTGGTCGTGGCAGGCAATGCGGCGCAGCTCGAGCTCATCGGTGACGATGGCGGCGAGCCCGGTCAGGATATCGATCTCGCGCGGTGAAAACGATCGCGGGCTGGCGTCGAGGGCGCACAGCGTGCCGACGTGATAGCCGTCGCGGCTGGTCAGTGGCACCCCGGCATAGGCCGCGATGTTGGGCGTCCCCTTGACCAGGGGATTGTCGCAGAAGCGGTCGTCGGCGCCGGCGTCGGGGACGATGAACGGGCGGCTGCTGCGGATGGTGTGGCTGCAAAAGGCGATGCTTCGCGGCGTCTCGCTCGCGTTGAGGCCCGGATGGGACTTGAACCACTGACGCTCGCGGTCGATCAGCGACACCGCCGCCATCGGCACGCCGAGGATGCTGCGAACCAGCGCGGTGATGCGGTCGAACGAGGCTTCCGCCGGCGTGTCCAGCACGTCGTAGCGGGCGAGGGCGGCAAGCCGATCGGCCTCCAACCCCGCGTCCGCGCCGCACAACCCGGCCACGTCGATCACCCTGCCCTCCGCACACCCGCTGTACGCCCTTGCACTAGCGGCATATGATCAACGGCAAGGGTAGCACTGGGGTTAACCGGGGAGCGACATAATGACGCGAGTCGGTGTGCTCGGTGCGGGCGGGCGGATGGGGCAGGCGATCATCGCCGCACTGCGCGCCGCCCCCGGTCTCAAGCTTGCCGGCGCGGTCGAGCAGGCGGGCCATGCCAGCGTCGGCGGCGCGCTTGGCGGCGGCCTGACCGTCTGCACCAACCCGTCGGCGCTTGCGGTGGCCAGCGACGTCCTGATCGACTTCACCACGCCTGCCGCTCTCGAGGCCAATCTCGACGCCGCCTGCACCGGCCATGCCGCGATCCTGGTCGGCACCACCGGGCTGGAAAGCCGCCACCATGCCGCGCTCGACCGGGCGGCGCGCGACCTTGCCGTGCTGCAGACCGCCAACACCAGCATCGGCGTCGCCGTCCTGACGCGCCTTGTCGCCGAGGCCGCCGCGGCGCTGCCGGCGTGGGACATCGAGGTGCTCGACCTGCACCACCGCGACAAGCGCGACGCGCCGTCGGGCACGGCCCTGCTCCTCGCCGAGGCGGCGGCGCGGGGGCGGGGAACGCCGCTGACGCGCCGCACCGCGCCGCGGGACGGGGCCGGAGCGATCGGCTTCGCCGCCCTGCGCGGCGGGTCGGCGGCCGGCGACCACATGGTGCTGCTGGCTGGCGACGGGGAGCGGATCGAGCTTCACCACCGCGCCGAGAGCCGCGAGATCTTCGCCGCCGGCGCGGTCCGCGCCGCCGCCTGGCTCGCGGGGCGACCGCCCGGGCGCTACACGATGGACGACGTCCTCGGCAGCTAGCGCCGTGTCCGGGGTGGCCGTGGCCGGAGCGCCGTCGCGGCCGGCGTCCGGCACCACGAAGCCAGCCCCGCCCGGCGACACCCCGCCCGCCCGGCGAGCCGCCTCGCGGCAGCAGCGGTGCTGACGAGCACCGCGCCGACGGCTAGAAAGCCGCGGCCGCTCCCACGCATCAGACCAACGCTTCAGCCTCGCTCGCGCAACGGGCGGACCGGTCCGCATCTGCCGCGCGGTCGGTCCGCTCAGCCGGCGGAAGCCCGGCATCTGGCGTTGTCCGCACGCGACCGGTAGTCACCGCCGACGGAGGGACCGGATTGCCTCACGACGACGCGCACGCGGGGCACATCGCCCTTGTCCTCCACGATTTCTCCGGCGGCGGCAGCGAGCGGATCGCGATCCGCCTGGCCGGGCGCTGGGCGGCGGCGGGGCGGCGGGTGACGATCGTCGCCGGCACCGAGGCAGGTGTCGCGCGGCCGCTCGCCGAGGGGCTGGCGATCGTCGAGTTCCGGCGCGACCTGACGCGCAGCATCCCCGACCGGCTGCGCTTCGGCCGCGCCGCCGCGGCGATGCTCGCCGCCCTCGCCCCCGATGTCGTCGTCTCGCCGGGCAACTGGCACGTGCCGACCTTTGCCGCCGCCCGCGCCGCCGGCCTGCGCCGGCCGGTGGTCGCCAAGATCAGCAATCCGGTTCGAGCCAGCGAGCGCGGGCCGCCGCTGCAAGGACTGTTGAACGCCACCTTCGCCCGGGTGACGGCGCATTACGCCGCGCTGGTGGCGATGTCGCCGGCGCTCGCCGCCGAGGCGCGGGCCGTCCTCGGCCGACCGGTCGCAACCATCGCCGAACCCAACCTGCCCGACGACTGGACCCCGCCCCCGCCGCATCCGCGCGACGCACGCCGCATCGTCGCCGCCGGGCGGATGATGCCGCAGAAGGATTTTCCGCTCGCCTTCGCGACGCTGGCGAAGCTCCCCGGCTGGCACCTCGACCTGCTCGGCGACGGCCGCGACCGGGCGGCGCTGGCGGCGCGCGCCGTCGACCTCGGGGTGGCGGACCGCGTCACCTTCCACGGTCACGTCGCCGATACCGCGCCCTACCTCCGCGCCGCGTCGGTGTTCCTGTGCACCTCGCGCTACGAAGGCTATCCCGCCGTGCTGGTCGAGGCGATCGCCGCCGGCACACCCGTGGTCACCACGCCCTGCTCGCCCGCCGTCCCCGAGATCGTCAGCGACGCAAGCTTCGGTGCCGTCGCCGCCGCCGACCCGGCCGCCCTGGCCGCCGCCGTCACTGCCGTCGCCGGCCGCGTTCCCGATGCCCGCCTCGCCGCCGCCCGTCTGGAACAACATCGCATTGGTCGGTCGGCCGCGGCCTGGCTCGACCTGCTCGACAGGTCGTCGGGAGGTCAGGTCGCGCGTGGATAAGTCAACGCCGACGGCCGCCCGTCGAGGCGCAGTCGGAACCGTCTGCCCGGATCAGGCCCTGCCGCGCCGCCTGGCAGAGCCGAACGAGGGTCGAGAAGTCGGTCTCACGCCCCTCGCGCTGGCAGCACCGCCCCGTGACCGGCAGCGCATCGCCGGGCGGCAACGCGGCCGGGCGCGGCTCGGTGGCCTCGGACGGGCAGCGTGACCGCCCGTCCGACGGCGGCGATCAGGCGGCGACGGTCGCCCGGCGGCGGAGCGCGCCGCCGACGAGACCGAAACCGGCGATCAACAGCGTCCAGCTCGCCGCTTCGGGAACGGCGCTGATCGACCACTTGTTCGCATGATAGAGTTCAAAGGCGCTACCCAAGACCCCGCTGCTGAGAAAAGCCGCCGGACCGAAGAAGCTGGTCGGCGCGGAGAACAATATACCCTGCAGGCATTTGTTCGTGTCGCACGCCGTAAGGCTCATGATCGATCCGTCGAGGCTGACTGTCGGCGTCCCCTGAACCCCGGCGCCATAAAAGCCGCCGTTCAGAAACGGCAGCGACGTGCCGCCCGCGCCGTTGAAGGTCACGAAATCCGCAATCGAGTTGACGGTGATCGTGTTGCCGTCGGCTTGAAGGGTTCCGTCGAAACGACCCTGCAGCGTCCCGCCGGTGGCGATGTACGAGAAGCTGTAGAGCTTGGCGGTGGCCGGAACGGCGATCAGCGCCGCCGCCGCCGCCGCAATAAGTATCGTCTTCATTTGGTCATTCCCCTGTTCGACTGGTCCATCGCTCAATCCGAAGATCGTCGCAAGACATGAGCTGCAAACAGTGTGCCAAATTCCAAGTAACGGAAAGCAAATATCCGGACCGGACACTTGCGTTTTGGGTGTAAAGATATCCGACAGTCTGCACGGCAGACACCGCAACGATGGTTAATCAAAGCCTAAAGTTTCGGCAGCGTCACGCCGCGCTGACCCTGGTACTTCCCGGCGCGGTCGGCGTAGCTGACCTCGCACGGCTCGTTGCCAGCCAGGAACAGGAACTGGCACGCGCCTTCGTTGGCATAGACCTTGGCCGGCAGCGGCGTAGTGTTCGAGAATTCGAGCGTGACGTGCCCCTCCCACCCCGGCTCGAGCGGCGTCACGTTGACGATGATCCCGCACCGCGCATAGGTCGACTTGCCGAGGCAGATGACGAGCACGTCGCGCGGCACGCGGAAATATTCGACCGTCCGCGCCAGCGCGAAGCTGTTCGGCGGGATGATGCAGCAGTCGGTCTTGCGGTCGACGAAGCTCGCCGGGTGGAAATCCTTGGGGTCGACGGTGACGCTGTCGACGTTGGTGAAGATCTTGAACTCGTCCGACACCCGCGCGTCATAGCCGTAGCTGCTCAGCCCGTACGAGATCACCCCCTCGCGCTGCTGCCGGTCGACGAACGGCTCGATCATGCCGTGGGTGAGTGCCTGCTCGCGGATCCAGCGGTCGGATTGGACGGACATTCTACGCTGTCACCTTCTCTGTCGTGATATCGACGCCCTGACACTTGACGACCTGGTATTGCACGCTCCCGGCGCTGTACGCGATCGACAGCCGGGATTCACTCAACCATCGCAGCCTGATCCCGGCATCGGGCGCGGGCGCGACGTCGATGAGGAGGATGTCGCAGATGTCCTTTTGGTCGGAATCTCGTCGCAAGAAGACCGACTGCGTGAAGCTTCCCAAGCCCATACCGTCGGTAATGTTTTCGATGACGACGGCCGTGACCAACCGACCGGGCGAGCGCACCGCTGCGAGCTGATGCTCCTCCGAGCTGACCGGCCACGAGCAGCCGGCCAGAACGCCGAGCGCGAGCGCAGGCAGGTGTCGCATCGTCACTGCCTAATATGCAGTACGCAGATCAGCGTGAACAGCCGGCGGGCGGTGTCGTGGTCGACCTCGGCGCGGCTGGCGAAGCGTTCGATGACGAGGTCGGCGGCGTCGTTGTGGATGCCGCGCCGCGCCATGTCGATGGTCTCGATCTGGCTCGGCGTGGCGTTGCGGATCGCTTTGAAATAGCTGTCGCAGATGGCGAAATAATCGCGGACGATGCGTCGGAAGGGCGACAGCGGGACGACGAAGCTGTCGAGCGCCGAGCCGTCGGCGCGCGCGAGGGCGACCGTCAGCCGCCCTTCCTCGACCCCCATCACCAGCCGGTAGGGCCCGGCATAGCCATCGTCGTAGGGGCCGACGGGCTTGAAGAAATTGCCTTCGAGGAGGTCGAAGATGGCGACGCGGCGCTCCTGCTCGATATCGGCGTTGCGCCACAGGATCGTGCGCTCGTCGAGCTTGACGTCGATGATGCGGTAATCGGCCTGGCCGGCGGCCGGGGGGTCGGCGTCGCTCACGTCGCGTCGGGGAAGGCGTTGACCAGCTGCCCCAGCGTCGGCACGAGGTCGCTGCGCGCGCCGTCGGCGGTCTTGCCCAGGCGGACGACGACCAGGTGCTTGGACGGCGCGACCATGACGTATTGGCCGAGGTGGCCGATCGCTGAGAACAGGTCCGGCGGCCCCTGCTCGGGGAACAGCGCCGGATGCTTGCCCTCGGTCTGGTGGGCGCGATTGAGCCAGAACTGGCCACCATAGGTCGGGTTGGTCGCCGCCGGCGTGGTGACGAACCTGATCCACTGCGGCGGCACGACCGGCTTGCCGGCAACGATGCCGCCGTCGAGATACATCTGCCCGAACTTCGCCCAGTCGCGCGCGGTCGCGTGGCAGAACGACCCGCCGAGCATGGTGCCGGCGGCGTCGTATTCGCAGACCAGGCTGGTCATTCCCGCCGGCTCGGCCAAATGGCTGCGCAGGTACGCCTGCATCGCCGACCGGCGGGCGGCGGGCGTCGTCGCCGCGGGGGCGATCGTGCGGACGATGATGTCGTCGAGGATGACCGTCGTCAGCGTCGAATACTGGTAGTGCGTGCCGGGCGCATAGGCGAGCGGCGCGGCTTCGGCGGCGGCGGCGCTGTCGTCGCTTTCGTCGCTGAACAGCGCGCGGTTGGTGTCGGCGTCCTCGACCGGCTCAACCTCGAGGTGCTTCAGCCCCGACGACATGTGGAGCAGGTTGGCGAGCGTGATCTTCGCCCGCGGATCGGCGGGATCGCGGTGCCACGCCGGTACCGGCGCGGGCGCGTCGAGGCCGAGCTTGCCCGCGGCGACAAGCTGGCCGACGAGGGTCGAGGTGATCGACTTCGCCATCGACCACGAGATGAAGCGGTTGTTCGGCCCATAGCCGGCGGCATAGCGCTCGATCACCGGCTGGCCGTCGCGGAGCACGACGACGGCACGGGTCTCCCCCTCCCGCCGATCGCCGAACAGGCGCTCGACGGCGGCGGTCGCGGCGGGCGGAACCGTCGGCGGAACGGCAGGCGGCACCGGTGCGGCCGCCGCGGCGAGCGGGGCGGCGAGCATAATCAGGCTTGATCGCAGTCGCCGCATGGCGTCACCTTCCCCGGAAGCGAGACGGACGATAAGGGTGGGGCGACGGTGAAGGCAAGAAATTGGTGGCTGATCGCGCTCACCCTGATCGTCGTCGCCGGCGTCGGCGGCTGGGCGGTGCTGAAGCAGAGCCGCCTCGGCCGCCGCGCCGACCTCGCCAGCGGCTACGTCGCCCATGTCGTCTGCTCGTGCCGCTATGTCGGCAACCGCGACCTGAAGTCGTGCGCGACCGACTTCGAGCCGGGCATGGAGATCGTCAAGATGTCCGACGATCCGGTCGCCAGGCGCATCACCGCCTGGGTGCCGCTGCTGGCCAAGCACACCGCGACGTACCAGGGCGAATACGGCTGCGCGCTCGACAAGCGCTAGTCAGCGGCGCCGCATCTCGTCCTGGCGCATCGGCATCGCGTCGATGACCGCTGCCAGCCGCGCCGCCGGCAGAGGCCCGGCGGCGGTCAGCGCGACCGTGCCGTCCTTGCCCACGAGAACGGCGCGGAAGGCGTCGCCGGGAACGTGGAAGCGACGGCGGAGCGCGCCCGCGCTGTCGGACGCGCCGCGGACGACGTCCCCGACGACCTCGACCACCGCCAGATCGCGCTCGGTGTAAGTCGCGGTTGCCGCGGCCGTGTCGCGCCGCTGCTCGGCCAAGTCGGGGGAGGCCTCGCCGGGCGCGAACACGATCAGCAGCCGGTCATGCCAGCGATGCTGGGCGAGCGGCAGCGCGGCCGCAGCAGCAGCGAGCGCGATCAGGATCGGACTGGCCATTTCGCCCAAACGCGCTCGGGGCGTCCGGGCTCCGCTACAGCCACCCGCGCCCCTTGAAGAACAGGTAGGGCAGCACCGCGGAGCAGACCATGATGCCAAGCGCCATCGGATAGCCGTAGGTGAAGCTGAGCTCGGGCATGTTGTGGAAGTTCATGCCGTAGATGCTCGCGACCAGCGTCGGCGGCATGAAGATGACGGCGGCGACCGAGAAGATCTTGATGATCGCGTTCTGCTCGATGTTGATCAGGCCGAGCGCGGCATCGAGGAGGAAGGTGATGTTGCCGCCGAGGTAGCTGGCGTGGTCGGTCAGCGCCGCGACGTCCTTCGCCAGCCCGTCGAGCTGCTCCTTCGTTCCCTTGGGGTCGAGCGTCGTCCCGAGGAAGCTCAGCAGCCGGGCGACGCTGACGCCGCTCATCCGTGACTTGGAGACGACGTCCTGAACGCCGCCGATGCGGAGCAGCAGCACCTCGAGCGCGGCGTTGGTCATCCGCTGCTGCTTCGACGCGCCGCGGCGGAAGGTGGCGCGCGAGACATTGTCCATCTCGTCGCCGACATGCTCCAGAACGTCGGCCATGCGGTCGACGATCGCCTCGAGCAGGTGGAGCAGCGTCGTCGTCGCGTCGGCGCAGACCTCCTTCGACCGCTCGACGTGGGCGCCGAACAGCTCGAACACCTTGGGTTCGGCATAGCGGACGGTGACGAGGTGCTTGGGCGTCAGGACGAACGATACCGGGGTCAGCACGGGCGCATTGTCTGCCATGCCGGCGACGATCGAGGCGATGACGGTGATCGCGTCGCCCTCGCGGTACTGGCGGCTCGACGGCTCGATCTCGACGGCTTCGTCGCGGGTCGGGACGGCCGCGCCGGTGACCCGCTCGACAAAACCTTCCTCGGCCTTGGTCGGATCGACCAGGTCGAGCCACACCGTCCCGACAGGAAGCGTGTCGCCGTCGCAGTCGACCGCGGTGATCCGCTTCTCGCCGGCCGAATAAATCTGCAGCATCAGCGGCTCCCGTCCCCGTTCGCCGCCGCTTGGCCCGCCCCGGCGGTGCGCGCAAGCGGGGAAGTTTCGGGCCGCGCATGAACCTTCGCGCGGGCGCAGGGGTTTCGTCCGGCAACCATCCCCGCGAGGAGCAGATCATGGCGACCTTCACGACCGCCGACGGCACCGGCCTGTATTACAACGACTGGGGCCAGGGGGCGCCGGTCGTCCTGATCCACGGCTGGCCGCTCGACGCCGACATGTGGTCGACGCAGGCCTTGGCGCTGGCGGAGAAGGGCCACCGCGTGATCGCCTACGACCGCCGCGGCTTCGGCCGGTCGGACCAGCCATGGCACGGCTACGACTACGACACGTTGGCCGACGACCTGGCGCAGCTGATCGACCATCTCGGCCTCGATCAGGTGACGCTCGCCGGCTTCTCGATGGGCGGCGGCGAGGTCGCGCGCTATCTCGGCCGCCACGGCGGTGCCAAGGTCGCGCGGGCGGCGCTGATCGCGGCGGTGACGCCGTACCTGGTCAAGACCGAGACCAATCCGACCGGCGTCGACCAGTCGGTCTTCGACGGCATGCTGGTCGCCCTGCGCGAGGACCGCCCGGCCTTCCTGGCAGTTTCGCGCCGCAGTTTTACGGCAACTCGATGCTGAAGAAGCGCGTGTCGAGCGAAGTGCTCGACTGGACCTTCACCATGGCGATGATGGGGTCGCTGCGGGCGACGATCGAGTGTGCCAAGGCGTTTGCCGGCACCGATTTCCGCCCCGACATGGCGGCATTCACGATGCCGACGCTGATCATCCACGGTACCGCCGACCAGACCGTGCCGATCGACAGCTCGGGCCGCGTCGCGGCGCGGATGATCCCCCACGCCAAGCTGATCGAGTATGACGACGAGCCGCACGGCCTGACCGCCACCGCGGGCGACCGCGTGAGCGCCGACCTGTTGGCGTTCATGGCGGCGTAGGCCGAACGGTTCGCCACACGCGCCTGCCACCGCGGCGACCGCAACCGGTCGTCGTCGGCCGCCCGGGTTTTCAGACGATGGTCGACAGCCGCTTGCGCAGCGGTTGTTCGATCAGCCGTTCGTATTCTGCCTCGGCCAGACCGTAGCTTCCCGCTGCCAGGCGCTCGAGCCCGGCGCGATCGTCGATCTTGATTTCGCTGCGGCGCAGCGTCAGCAGTCCGCGCTCGCGCAAGCTCTCGAGCGCCTCGCTCACGCCGGCGCGGCGGACGTTCAGCATCATGGCGAGGAATTCGTGGGTCAGCCGGACATCATTGTCGTCGATCCGGTCGTGGCACATCAGCAACCAGCGGGCGAGCCGCGGCTCGATCGTCTGGGCGGCGGCGGCGATCGAGCTCGACGCCTGGACCATCATCGCCTGGACATAGCGCAGGAGGTGCTGCCGCAGCGTCGGGCTGCGCTCGAAGCCCTCGTTGAGCGTCGCCACGGTCAGCTGCAGTGCCGAGCGGCCGGGCACCTGGACATAGGCCTCGAACGGCGCGAAATCGGTCCCGAGCACGGTCGCTGTCTCGGACATCCCCTCGCGGCCGAACACCCCGACCTCGCACGACTTGCCGTCGAGCGCGATGGCGACGACCGACACCACTCCGTCTTCGGGAAAATAGACCCGGTCGATCCGCGCCCCCGCCTTGTGCAGAGCGAGGTTGCGGGGGAGCGGCAGGCGGATGAAGTGCGGCTGCAGCATCGCAAAATCGAGGGGCGCCATGGAGCGCAGCAGCAGATTACCGGTCGCGTCCTGTGCTACCGCCACGGCAAGGTCCCCCGCAGCGAACTGTGCGCTTGCGGACGGAACGAAGCCAGCCCTTTCGTTGCGGCGATGAACGCCGTACCTTGAGGCGATGACGTGCGACCCCGGCGGCGGCGAGCTGCTTCAGAGGTCGACCGGCACGCGTGTAACCACGCCGCCAGCGCGCACGAACAGGCGGGTGTCGTCAGTCAAGGACACCGCCGATGCTTCGCCTCGCCGTTATCGCCGCCGCGCTTGCCACCGCTCCCGCCGGAGCGCAGGGGGTCGACGCGCGCCACCCGACGATCGTCGAACTGTACCAGTCGCAGGGCTGCTCGTCGTGCCCGCCGGCGATTCACAACGTCAATGCGCTCGCCGACCGGCCCGACGTCCTGACGCTGACCTTCGCCGTCACCTACTGGGACCAGCTCGGCTGGAAGGATACCTTCGCCAGCCCGGCGCAGACGGCGCGCCAGTGGGACTATGCCCGCGGCTTCGGCCACGACCAGGTGTGGACGCCGCAGGTCATCGTCGACGGCCGCGGCGACGTTGTCGGTGCCCGGCCTGGCCAGGTCGAAGGGCTGCTCGCCCGGACGCCGGCACGGACCGGTCCAGCGATCGATCTGGCCGCCAACGGCGTCGCCATCGGCAGCGGCCCGGCGCCCGCCGGCGGCGCCGATGTCTGGCTCGTCCGCTACGACCCGCGCACGATCAGCGTCGCCGTCGGTGCGGGCGAGAACGGCGGCCGCCGCATCGACCACAGGAACGTCGTCCGCCAGCTGGTCCGGCTCGGCCGCTGGACCGGAACGCCGGCAACCCTGCCGCTGCCCGCCGCCACCGCCGGTCTCAGCACCGCCGTGCTGGTGCAGCAGCCGGGGGGGCCGATCCTCGCGGCGGTCCGCGGTTGATCGCGCTGCCGGCGCACGCGGCTTTACTTTGGCCGCGCCGCCCGGCAGTTTTCATTTCGCTCCCGACCAGCCGCCACCCCGACCAACCGTTTGAGGACGCCGATGGCCACCGTCGCTGACACGCTCGACACCGCGCCGGCCCCGTCCGGGCAGGTCTATTACCGGCACCGGGTGATCACCCGCGTCTGCCACTGGATCAACGCCTTGTGCATCCTGTTCCTGGTCGGGACGGGCCTCAACATCTTCAACGCCCATCCCTCGCTCTACTGGGGCAAGTTCGGGGCCAACGCCGACGACGGGCGGCGCTGGTTCGAAATCGGCGCGGTCGACCGGCCGGGCGGCGGCATCGAGGGCGTGACGCGGATCGGCCCGGTCATGGTCGACACCAGCGGCATCCTCGGCACCAACCCCGATGGGCAGGGCGGCGTGCAGCAGCAGGGCTTCCCCGACTGGGCGACCTTCCCGGCAAACCGCGACCTCGCCACCGCCCGGCGCTGGCACTTCTTCTTCGCCTGGGCCTTCATCCTGTCGGGGCTGGTGTACCTTGGCTACGGCTTCTTCACCCGCCACCTGCAGAACGATGTCTGGCCGCGGCTCAAGCAGCTGAGCCCGGCCAATCTCTGGCACGACATCGTGCTCCACGCGAAGCTGCAGTTCCCGCGCGGGCGGGCCGACCGCGAGTATCACATCCTGCAGCGGCTGGCGTACGCCGGGACGGTGTTCGTCCTCCTGCCGCTGATGGTCCTGACCGGCCTGTCGATGTCGCCGGGGTTCAACGGCGCGGTCAACGGCTTCCTGCCCGCGCTGTTCGGCGGTCGGTCGTCGGCGCGCTCACTCCACTTCATCGTCATGGACCTGCTGATCGCCTTCGTCGCCGTCCACGTGCTGATGGTCATCCTCGCCGGGCCGTACAACCAGATCCGCTCGATGATCACCGGGCGCTACGACACCGGAAAGGACCGGGCATGACCATGATTTCGCGCCGCAGCCTCGTCGGGATCGGGGCCGGGGCCGGGAGCCTGCTGCTGTCGGGGTGCGGCCGGCTGGCCACTTCGCCCGGCGCGAACGACTTCGTCGCCATGGCCGAAAAGGCGACCTATGGCTGGCAGCGGCTGATCGGCGGCCAGGCACTGGCGCAGGAGTTCACGCCCGCCGACCTGTCGCCGGTGTTCAAGGCCAACGGCTCGACCGACCCGAAGGATGACGACTACCGCCGCCACGCCGACACCAACTTCGCCGACTGGAAGCTGAAGATCGACGGCCTCGTCCGCCGCCCGATCTCGCTCTCGCTGGCCGACCTGCGGGCGCTGCCGGCGCGGACGCAGATCACCCGCCATGACTGTGTCGAGGGGTGGAGCGCGATCGGCCAGTGGACCGGGCCGCAACTGGGGCCGCTGCTGAAAGCCGCCGGGCTGCTGCCGACCGCCAAGTACGTCGTCTTCCACTGCGCCGACACGTATGGCGGCGAGATCAGCAAGGGCGGCGCGCAGTCGACCGGGCGCTACTACGAAAGCGTCGACCTGCGCGACGCCTTCCACCCGCAGACGATCGTCGCCCATTCGCTCAACGGGGCCCCGCTCGACGTCGCCCACGGCGCGCCGTGCCGGATGCGGATCGAGCGCCAGCTCGGCTACAAGCAGGCCAAGTACGTCATGCGGATCGAAGCGGTCGACAGCTTCCACACCATGGAACTCGGCAAGGGCGGCTATTGGGAAGATCGCGGTTACGAGTGGTACGCCGGCATCTGAAGCACGGTCTCGCGCGTTCGGCACGACACGCCACGGGAGCCCGCCATGTCCGAGACCAAGATCGATCCGAACGCCAAGCCGGTCAGCGCCGATGACCTTGCCAAGGATGCGACGGAGCCCGAGCAGCCGGTGTTGAAGGAAGCTCAGACGAGCGGCGACGACGCCACCGGCGGCACCGGCATCGCCACGGCCGTATCGCAGGCGTGACGCCTACTCCCTGACGGCGACGGCCGCGACGAGCGCGATGCGGTCGACGCCGGCATAGGCGGGGCGGTCGAGCTCCTCGCCGAAGATGTCGGGGTCGAGCTCCTCGTAGCGCAGCGCGCAGCCGGCTACCCCTGCCGCGTCGGCGAGCGCGGCACGGAAGTCGTCGTGGCCGCGCGTGACCGGGCTGCCGGTGTAGAGGATCAGGCGGCCGCCGACGGTCAGCCGGGCCATTGCCGCCGTCGCCATGTCGAGCGCAACGCCGCAACCGCGCATGGCGCCGCCGTGACGATAGGCACGCTCGCCGTCGTCGACGAGGAACGGCGGGTTGGCAACAGCGAGATCGACGGCGACGTCGGGCAGGTCGCCGCCGAGAATGAACTCGACGCGGCACCGGCCATGCGCGGCACTCACCGCGGCGAGATCGAGTGCGGCGGGATTGATGTCGGTCGCGATCGTGCGCGTTGGCCGCGCGACGCCGCAGGCGACGACCGCGCCGACGCCCGCCCCGGTGCCGATGTCGAGCAGCGTTCCGCCGCCTCGCCAATCCGCCAGCTCGGCCCGGATCAGTCGCGCGAAGCGATACGAATCGGGGCCGAGGAACACCGCGTCGGGCGCGTCGGTCGGGTAGGCCGAGTGAAAGAACAAGGACCGGTCGAGCCGGGCGACGCGAAGATCGCTGCGCACCCCGTCCGCGGCGTCGATGGCGATGTCGGCGCGGTCGAGCAGGGCGCGCAGGTCCGGTTCGACCGCCGGCACGCCGATGCTCCAGCCGAACAGGTCGCGCAGCGCATCACCGCCAGCCGCGCCGTTGCGCAACGCCCGTGCGTGCGTGAGCGGCGTCGGCGGGACGAAGTCGTACGCCCGCGCGTCGAGCCACTGGAGCAGTGCACCGAGCGCGCCGGGGTTCACGCCGCCTGGGCGCGTGGCTTGCCCCACAACTCCGCCCTGTAGCGGGCGAAGCAGCGCTCGCCGCAACGGAGCCGCATCAACGCCCCCTCGGCAAGGGCGGTGGCGACCCGCGGCTCGCCCTCGACCAGCGGAACCAGCGCCTCGGCGTTCCACGCCTGCGAATGCTTGACGTCGAGTACCGCGTGGAGGTCGAAATAGCGCCGCTCGCGGTCGCTGAAGCCGAGCCGGCGCAACCCTTTCGCGACCTTGGCGACCCGCCCCGGCGCGGTCAGCTCGACGACCCCAAGCGCGCCGACTGAATGGTAGGCGTACCGGCGCGAGGCGGCGAGGCCGAGCATCATGTTGGCCAGCGCGAGGCTTTCCCACGCCGTCGTCTCGATCACCGGCGCGAGGCCGAGCCGCTCGACCAGCGCGTCGAGCAGCAGCCCGTGCATCCCGTTCAGGTTGCCGCGCCCCATCTCGTCCCAGTAGTTGCGGGCGAGCTCCAGCTTCGGCCGCGGCGGCAGCTTGACCTGGGTCAGGGCAACGAGATCGTCGAAGCCGGCCTCGCCGGCCGCCTCCTGGGTCAGGAACCAGCGCATCTCCTCGAGCGTCGCGGCCTCGGCGAGCCAATCGAACAGCGGATCGCCCTGGCCCGGACCGGTCGCCTTCAGCTCCTCGAACCAGGCGATGAAGCCGGCAGCATCGGTCGGCGCGGCAGCGGCACGCTCGCTGACCTCGGCGCGCTCGGCCTCGATCCAGCGCCCCTCGGTCAAACGGAACCGCGCCTCGTCACGGACCATTCCCTCCCAGCCCGCACAAGGCAGGCCGGGCTTGGTCCGTCGGCGATTGAAATGGGCCAGCTCGCGGTGCAGCGTTGCGTCGCTGGCCGCCGGCCGGGCACTTGGCACCGGCAGGAAGGGGGCGGTCATCGATATCTCCCATCGGACAGGCCGATCCGCCCGTCCGTTCATGTACCGTCCAGAACCCGTCGCCCGGGCGCGCGGTTCCGGGCGCGGCTATTCGTCCAGCAGCGGCAGCAGCGGCGCGGTTGCCGGCGGCACGATCCCAAGGTGCTTCCAGGCAAGCGGATTAAGCATCCGCCCGCGCGCGGTCCGCGCGACGAGGCCGGTCTGGATCAGGTACGGCTCGACCACCTCCTCGACGGTGTCGCGCGGCTCCGACAGGCCGGCGGCGAGCGTCTCGACCCCGACGGGGCCGCCGCGATAGATGTCGGCGATCATCATCAGGTAGCGCCGGTCCATCGCGTCGAGGCCGAGCGCATCGACTTCCAGCCGCGCCAGCGCCCGGTCCGCCGCCGCCCGGTCGACGGTCGCGCCGTCGGCGAAGTCGCGCACCCGGCGCAGCAGCCGCCCGGCGATCCGCGGCGTCCCGCGGGAGCGCGCCGCGATTTCGCGCGCCCCGTCGCCGGTCAAGTCCATCGCCAGCAGCCGCGCGGCACGGGCAACGACGCTCTCCAGCTCGGCGACGGTGTAGAACTGCAGGCGCAGCGGGATGCCGAAACGGTCGCGCAGCGGCGTCGTCACCAGCCCGGCGCGCGTCGTCGCCCCGACCAGGGTGAACGGCGGCAGGTCGATGCGCACCGACCGCGCGCTCGGCCCCTCGCCGATCATCAGGTCGAGCGCGCGGTCCTCCATCGCCGGATACAGGATTTCCTCGACAGCGGGCGCAAGGCGGTGGATCTCGTCGATGAACAGGACGTCGTTCGCCTCCAGGTTGGTCAGCAGCGCGGCGAGATCGCCCGCCTTGGCGATGACCGGGCCGCTCGTCGCGCGGAAGCCGACGCCAAGCTCGCGCGCGACGATCTGCGCCAGCGTCGTCTTGCCGAGCCCCGGCGGCCCGTGAAGCAGGACGTGGTCGAGCGCCTCCCCCCGCCCCCGCGCGGCCGTGATGAACACCCGCAGGTTCTCGCGCAGCCCCGCCTGGCCGACGAAGTCGTCGAGGCTCTGCGGGCGCAGCGCGGCGTCGACGTCCTCCGGGCGGCGGAGCGGGGTGAGGGGGACGGAAGTCATTCTTGGCTATCGCGCAAGGTACCGCATTTCGAGCCGATGCGATCGGGCATCGCCTTGGTGCCAAGCCCGAAACCGGTCGCCGTCAGCGGCTTGCCACACGTCGGACACATGAAGATCGCCCTCGTCGCCACCAGCAGCATCATGCCGAGCACCGCAGTCGCGACCGGCAGAATCTTGAAGTCCGCCGGCAGGTCCCCGTCGTGGGCCAACTGGAAGGTGGCAAATGAGGACAGGAACAACAGGCCGCCCGGAACCCAGATGCCACAGGCCCGATTGTATAGGGAGGCAGCGCTCACCGCGCACTCTTCCGCAGCGCCACCCGCACCAGCTCGCCGACCGGTACCTCCTCCCCCACCTCGGCCACAGCCTCGCTGACCGCGCGGCTGGCGTCGGCGGGGCGGAAGCCGAGGTTGGCCAGCGCCGACAGGGCATCGGCGACGGCGCTGCCGGGCGTCGCGACCGGCGCGGCGACTCCCGGCGACAGGGCGACACTCCCAGTCTTGTCCTTGAGTTCGTTGACGATCCGGCCCGCCAGCTTCGGCCCGACGCCGTTCGCCCGGGCGATGCTCGCGGTGTCCTTCGCCGCGACCGCATGGTGGAGGTCGTCCGGGGCCAGCACCGACAGGATCGCCAGCGCCACCCGCCCGCCGACGCCCTGGACCGACAGCAGCAGGCGGAACCAGTCGCGCTCGTCGGCGCGGGCGAAACCGAACAGCTGGATCGCGTCCTCGCGCACCTGCGTCTCGATGTGGAGGGTCGTCGCCGCTCCCGCGGCACCAAGACCGGCGAGGGTTCGGGCGCTGGCGAAGACGAGATAGCCGACGCCGCCGACGTCGATCACGCACGTGTCCGCCGCGGTCGCGTCGAGCCGCCCGGTCAGCCTGGCGATCATCGCGCCGTCACGCGGGCCGATGGGGCCAACACGCGCCGACCTGTGCCCAGGCACTCACGCGCGGACCCGCGCCGCGGCCCACGTCCGCGCCGTCGCGCCGAGATGAGCATGGGTGATCGCCACCGCCAGCGCGTCGGCGGCATCGGGCGCGAGCGGACCGCAGCCCGGAAGCAGCCGCGCGACCATCGCCGCGACCTGCGCCTTGTCAGCCGCGCCGGTGCCGACGAGCGCCTTCTTGACCAGCCGCGCGGCATATTCGGCGACCGGCAATCCGGCGCGCGCGGCGACCAGCAGGACGACGCCGCGCGCGTGGCCGAGCTTCAGGGTCGACTGGGCATTGGTGTTGACGAAGGTCTCCTCGACCGCGGCGCTGCCGGGCCGATGGTCGGCGATCACGGTGGCCAGGGCGTCGTGGAGCTGGACCAGCCGTTCGCTCAGCGGGTCGGCGGCGCGGCTCCGCACCGTGCCGTTGGCGACGTGGTACAAGCGGTTGCCGTCGGCCTCGATCACCCCCCAGCCGGTCGCCTGCAGCCCGGGGTCGAGGCCCAAGATCTTCACCGCAGGATCACGCCAGCTTCGCCAGCACGTCCTCGGGCACGTCGTAGTTGCCCCACACCGTCTGGACGTCGTCGTCGTCTTCCAGCGCGTCGATCAGCTTCAGGAGCGTGCCGGCATCGGTCTCGTCGGCGACGGCGGTCATCACCTGCGGCCGCCACGCGAGCTTGGCGCTTTCCGCCTCGCCGAGCCTGGCTTCGAGCGCGCGTGCGACCTCGTGCAGCGCGCCGACGTCGGTCCACACCTCGTGCCCCTCCTCGCTCGAACTGACGTCGTCGGCGCCGGCCTCGAGCGCCGCCTCGAACACCGCGTCGGCGCTGCCCGCCTTGGCGGGGTAGGTGATCAGGCCCATCCGGTCGAAGCCGTGGCTGACCGAACCGCTCGCGCCGAGGTTGCCGCCGTTCTTGCTGACGATGGTGCGGACGTTGGTCGCGGTGCGGTTGCGGTTGTCGGTCAGCGTCTCGATGATCAGCGCGACGCCGCCGGGGCCGAAGCCTTCGTAGCGGATCTCTTCGTAGATTTCGGCGTCGCTACCGGCGGCCTTGTTGATCGAGCGCTCGATATTGTCCTTGGGCATGCCCCCTTGGCGTGCAGCGATGACGGCGGCCCGCAGCCGCGCGTTCATCGCCGGGTCGGGCAGCCCGGCCTTGGCCGCGACGGTGATCTCGCGGCTGAGCTTGGAGAAGGCCGCGGCGCGCTTCCGGTCCTGCGCGCCCTTGCGGTACATGATGTTCTTGAACTTGCTATGGCCGGCCAAGGCTTGGATTCCCGATTGCTGGTGCTTGCCTCCGTCTAGCCCCGGGGGCGGAGCCGGCGCAACTAGACCGCCGCCACCGCCCGTTCCAGCATCACGCCGGCCAGGTGCCCGCGATATTCGGCACTGGCGTGGATGTCGGTGTTGAGGTCGCCGCCGAGCACCAGGCCGCGGGCGGCCTCAGGCGTGAAGGACGCGGCCAGCGCCGCCTCCGCTTCCGGCCAGCGGACAACGCCGGGACCCGCGCCGGTGACGGCGACGCGGATGCCGGTTGCCGTGTCGGCGACATAGACGCCGACGACGGCGTAGCGCGACGCCGGGTGGCGGAACTTGGCATAGGCGCTGCGACGGGGCACGCGGAAGCCGACGCGGGTGACGATCTCGCCGTCGGTAAGCGCCGTCGTGAACATGCCGAGGAAAAAGTCGTCGGCGTCGTGGCTGCCGCGGTCGGTCTCGACGGTGCCGCCGAGCGCGAGCAGCGCCGCCGGATAATCGGCTGCCGGATCGTTGTTGGCGAGCACGCCGCCGATCGTGCCGCGGTTCCTGACCTGCGGATCGCCGATCAGCCGCGCCATGCCGGCGAGGCCCGGGATCGCGGCGGCGACGGTGGCGTCGTCGGCGACCTCGGCGTGGGTCGTCAGCGCGCCGATCCACAGCATGTCGCCGCCTTCGTCCGCGGCGCGGGTGACGCCGCGCAAGCCCGGCAGCCCGCCGAGGTCGACCAGCGTCTCGGGCGCGCGCAGCCGCGACTTGATCGCGGGCAGCAGCGTATGGCCGCCAGCGATGAACGCCGCTTCGCCGCCGGCAGCGAACGCCGCGGCCGCCGCCGCGACGCTGTCGGGGCGGACATAGGCGAACTCACGCATCGGCCGTCTCCGCCATGGCGCGCGCACCGGCGGCGATCGCGGTAACGATGTTGCGATAGCCGGTGCAGCGGCACAGGTTGCCTTCGAGGTCGTGGGCGATCGTCGCCTCGTCGACCTGGGCGCCGTGGCGGCGGACGATGTCCAGTCCGGCGATGACCATGCCCGGGGTGCAGAAGCCGCACTGGAGCCCGTGGTGCTCGCGGAACGCCGCCTGCATCGGATGGAGCGCCTCGGGACCGGTGGCGTCGGGGCTGAGCCCCTCGATCGTCGTCACCGCCGCCCCGTCGAGGGCGACTGCGAGCACCGTGCAGGCCTTCGCCGCCAGACCGTCGATGAGCACGTTGCACGCGCCGCACTGGCTGGTGTCGCAGCCGATGTGGGTGCCGGTCAGGCCGAGGTCGTCGCGCAGCAGCTCGACCAGCAGCGTCGCCGGGGCGACCTCGTGCGTGGCGGTCGTGCCGTTGATCGTCAGCGTTGTCGCCATGGTCACGCGGCCTCCGCCGGAGCCGCCGCGGCGGCGCGCTGGGCCATCATCGCCTTCAGCCCCTCGCCCTGCTCGGCGACGGCGCGGCTGCCGAGCTCGCTCGCCTTGGCGTGCGCCCACCAGGCGGCAAGGCCGGGACGCGCGGCGATCAGCTCGGCCGACCGCATCGTGCCGCCGAAGGCGTCGAAAAAGAAGAACAGCGGGATCAAGGCGGCGTCGGCGATGCTGAAGCGGTCGCCGACCGCGTGAACGTCACCGGCGTGGCGGAAGTGTTCGAGATAACCGAACGCCAGCTCCAGCTTCATCAGCGCCGGCGCGAGGCCCTCGGGCTTCTCGCGCGCGTTGAACATGCCGCCGAGCTCGGGGACGATGTAGACGTCGGCGAGGCGGCAGATTAGCCGCTCCCGCGCCGCGAGCTGCGGGTCGGCCGAGACCATCCGCGGGCCGTCCAGGACGCTGTCCAGATATTCCGCGATGATCTGGCTCTCGGGCAGGCAGAAATCGCCGTCGACGAGCAGGGGCATCTTGGCCATCGGCGACAGGCGGATGTAGTCGTCGGACTTGATGCCGCCCTCGGGCATCTCCGGCTCCATCGCGTGGCCCTTGGCCCGGGCGACGAGCAGTGGCCGCATGACGAAGGGCGAGAGTTTCAACCCGTAGAGCTTCATCTGGACGCCTCCCCTGAGTGCGATTCACGTCCTAGCAGGCAGGCGACGGCGGCGATAGCGTCGACCGGCGGTCGGGGCGGCGATCGCGCCGACGGTCAGTCGGGGTCGTGACAGCGCCGACGGTCCGTCGGGGTCGTGACAGCGCCGACGGTCAGTCGGGGTCGTGACAGCGCCGACGGTCAGTCGGCGAGGCCGAGCGCCACCTTGTACGTTTCGAGCAGCGCCTCCTGCTCCTGCCGGGCGGCACGCTCCATCGCCCGCAGGCGGATGACGGCGCGCATCGTCTTGGTGTCGAAACCGGTGCCCTTGGCCTCGGCATAGACGTCCTTGATGTCGTCGGCGACGCCCTTCTTGTCCTCTTCCAGGCGCTCGATCCGCTCGATGAACAGCCGCAGCTGCTCGGCGGAAACATTCTCCGTCGACATTATGGCTCCGTGATGGGTGGGTTGGCGCGACGTGATACGGGCGGCGTTCGGTGGGCGCAAGGCGGTGACCGGCGCGCCGTCGCCCGGCCCCGCGCCCGTCGCGTCGCGTCGCATCGACCACGGGCCATGGCTGTCACGAAGCCGCGATAAACAATCGCTAACCACAGTGGCGTTCGAGTCGTTAACAGTGGGAGTTTGGTATGCGCATGCGTTTCATCGCGGCATCGGTCATCGCGGGATCGGTCGTCGCGTCGGTACTGGCGGGATCGGCCGCATCGGCGGCGATCGTCCGCATCACCCTGACCGGAAGCCGGGAGAACATCCGCGACAACGCCGGCGTATTCGGCGCCGCAAACCGGATCATCACCGACCAGCGGTTCGTCGAAACGTTCCTCGCCGACACCAGCGTCAACCCCAATGGGCTGGGCACCGGCATCTATTCGAACAGCATCTTCGACGCCGCGCCGCCGTTCGCGATCGGCGGGACGCTGACCCTCAACGGCCACAGCTTTGCCGTCGCCGGCAGCAACTACAGCGGCCTCTACACCACCGGCGACTACCAGATCCTGACCGACGACGCCGTCGGCACGACCCGCGACGACAACAGCTTCTACGTCGACCTGACCGGCTCCGGCCTGCCGGCGACGGTGACGCAGCCGCTGCGGCTGACGCTCGCGCCGGCGCAGGTGGCCAACGTCTCGTTCATCGACGCGAGTTCGGGCGGCACCTATGCCGACGCCATCGGCAACCTCTATCCGACGCAGCTGACCGTCACCGTCCTGCCCGAGCCGGCGACCTGGGCGCTGCTCGTCGGCGGCTTCGGCGTGGTCGGCATCGCCGCGCGGCGGCGGCGGGGCGTCGTCGCCTAGCCCGGTTCGCTGAGGCTCGGCGGGTCGCTCGCCGGGAAGCTGGCGTCGACGGCGGGATCGAGCGCGCGGTTCCTCGCCACGCTCGCCGCCATCGCCGCCAGCTGCGCCGCGCTGGCGGGCGTCTGGTGGCGCGCCTTATAGTCGGCGTAGGGCATGCCATAGACCAGCTCGCGCGCGGCATCCTTCGGCAGGGCGACGCCGCGCTCGGCCGCCGCCTCGGCGACCCAGTCGGACAGGCAGTTGCGGCAGAAGCCGCCGACCCCCATCAGGTCGACGTTCTGGACGTCGGTGCGGTGCCTGAGCAGCGCCGTCAGGCGGCGGAAGGCGGCCGCCTCCACCGCGTCGCGCTCGGCTGAAGTCATCCTACTGTCCATCGCGCATCGTCCCGGTTGAGCGGTCGGCCCCGAGCGGCTAGGCGGTCGTGCGAGCGCCTCAGGAGACCGTCACCGTGTTCACCCCCCGCGCCCGCCGCGTCAAGGTCCTCGCCACGCTCGGCCCGGCCTCGGCGACGCCCGCGATGATCGCCAAGCTGATCCACGCCGGCGCCGACGCCTTCCGCATCAACATGAGCCACGGCTCGCCCGAGACGCGCGCCAGTCTGATCGCCAATATCCGCGGGCTGGAGCCGGAGATCGGCCGGCCGCTGACCATCCTCGCCGACCTGCAGGGGCCGAAGCTGCGCGTCGGCAGCTTCGCCGCCGGCAAGGTGACGCTGGCGACGGGGGCGAGCTTCACGCTCGACCTCGACGACACGCCGGGCGACGAGAGCCGCGTCTGCCTGCCTCACCGCGAGCTGTTCGCCGCCCTGGCCGCCGATGCCCGGCTGTTGATCGACGACGGCAAGGTCGTCCTGCGGTGCACCCACGTCGCCCCCGACCGGATCACCGCGACGGTCGTCACCGGCGGCACGGTGTCGAACAACAAGGGCGTCAACGTTCCCGACGTCGTCGTGCCGCTGCCGGCGCTGACGCCCAAGGACCGCACCGACCTCGGCTTCGCCCTCGACCACGGGGCCGACTGGATCGCGCTGTCGTTCGTCCAGCGGCCCGAGGATGTCGCCGAGGCGCGGGCGCTGATCGGCGGGCGCGCCAGCCTCCTCGCCAAGATCGAGAAGCCGGCCGCACTCGACCGCCTGCCGGAGATCCTCGAGCTCGCCGACGCGGTCATGGTCGCGCGCGGCGACCTTGGCGTCGAGCTGCCGCCCGAGCAGGTGCCGCCGGCGCAGAAGCGGATCGTCGCCCTCGCCCGCGCCATGGGCAAGCCGGTCGTGGTGGCGACGCAGATGCTTGAATCGATGATCCAGGCGCCGACCCCGACGCGCGCCGAGGTCAGCGACGTCGCCACCGCGATCTACGACGGAGCCGACGCGGTGATGCTGTCGGCCGAAAGCGCGGCCGGGGCATGGCCGGTCGAGGCGGTGGCGATGATGGACGCGATCGCGCGGACCACCGAGGCCGACCCGCAATATTATGCCCGCGTCCACTTCACCGAAACGGCGACCGCACACACCACCGCCGACGCGATCAGCGCGGCAGCGGCGGCGATCACCCACACCATCGCTGCCAAGGCGACCGTCTGCTTTACCATCTCCGGCTCGACCGCGCGCCGGGCGGCGCGCGAGCGCGGCGGCGCCGGGCCGATCCTGTGCCTGACCCCGGCACGCGCGACGGCGCGGCGGATGGGGCTCGTCTGGGGCGTCCATGCCGTCGTCACCAAGGACGTCGCGGGCTTCGAGGAAATGGTCGCCAAGGCCAAGCGCATGGCGCTCCGCACCAACATCGCCGCCGGCGGCGACCTGCTGGTCCTGATCGCCGGCGTGCCCTTCTCGACGCCGGGGACGACCAACGTCGTCCATGTCGTGCGGCTGACTGGAAGCGAGCTGGCCGGGCGAAGCTGAGGCGAGCCGCAGGTCGCGCGCGACCTGCGGGACGTACGGCCTAGCGACGATTGGCGGACAAGGCGGCTTCCTTCATCGCGACAGTGGCCTGCGCGAGCAACTCCTTGGCGCGCGTCGCATGTCCGCCGGGAAAATAGTCATTCTGCTGCTGCGCGGCGGTCAGGCGGTCATAAGCCCGGATCGTCAGATCCCGCGCCGCGGCGAGGTTGGGGTGGCGATCGGGAAGGATGTTGCAGACGGGGGTCTGCGCGGTGGCGCACCCGGCGGTTGCCAGCAGAGCGACGGCGAGGGAGGTGTGGGCCGCGAGCATCGACGATCCCCAGCAGATCACGTGGCTGTCGGCATCGCTGCAGAGGACAAGCCTTCATTACCGATCCGTAACGGGATGCCTGGGCGGCTTGCTGGCCGTATGTGCCACGCGAACTGCGGAAGTGGCGATTTGCCACAGGTGCTGCCGCTAGGAAAAGGCTGGCCGCACGTGACCGGCCACGGAGCGGGTCACGTGCGGCGCGGCGTCCGGTGTAACGAACCGGCCGCCGCGACCATCGATCAGTTGGTCGAAGCGCTGCCCGAGAAGGCGGCCGGGTAGAGCTTGGCCATCTTGGTGCACATCGTGCTCTTGGCCATGGCGTCGGCCTTCATCGCCTTGCACTGGTTGATTTTCTTCATGTCGGCGGCGGGCACCTTGGTCATCGCGTGCGGGGACATGGCGTCGTGGCTCGCCATTGCGTCGTGGGTTGCCATCGCGTCCTTGCCCGGCGCCATGGCGTCGTGGCTGGCGGACATGGCGTCGGCGGGGGCGGCCTGCGCCAGGACGGCGGCGGGCAGGCTGGCGGCGGCAAGCGCGGCGGCAATGGCGATGGCGAACTTCATGATCTCTCTCCCAGTGCGTGACGAGCGTCACTGCCGCCATCTTCGCCCTGGCGCGGGAGCCGGTTACACCCGTCAGTCGCCGGTCATCAGCCGATCGACGAGCTGCCGGACGGTCGGGATGAAGCCGTTCGAATAAAAGGGATCGCTGCCGAAGCGGTACGCCGAATGGCCGCCGAACATCAGGTTGTGCTCGGTGTCGCCGCCGTGGGCGATGTCCTGCAGCGTCTTCTGGATGCAGAACGAGCGCGGGTCGGCCAGCCGCCCGGTCGAGTTGCTTTCGGTGTCGGCCCAGCTGGAGAAACCGCACTGGCTGAGGCAGCCCATGCAGTCCGACTGGTCCTGGCGGATCGTGTCACGCTCCGCCGAGCCGACGAAGACCAGCGTATTGTCGGGCGTTTTCAGCGCCTCCGAATGCCCCAGCGCCGCCCATTCGCGGGCGCGGAGCAGGTCGTCGCGGGTGACGTAATATTTCTTCCGGCCGACCCCGACGTCCAACAGGAACTGGTGGTCGCCGGTGGCCGTCGTCGAGAAGGCGATCTGGCGCTCCGACCGTGCCTCGAGCGCGCGCAGGAACGGGTTGCGCACCGCGCTCGAATAAAAGCCGGTCGGCGAGAACTTGTGGAGCAGGATGTCGCCCTGCTTCAACGTCAGCAGCCGGTCCTTCCACCCCTGCGGGATCGGGCTCTCGACCGTCAGCAGCGGGCGCGTACCGAACTGGAAGACGATCCGGCCGAGTTCGGGGTTGTCGATCCAGTCGCGCCATTCCTTCAGGCACCAGACGCCGCCGGCCATGACGATCGGCGTCGAATCGGGGATGCCGCTTTCGCGCATCACGCTGCGCAGGTCGCGCACGCGCGGGAACGGGTCCTGGGGGGCGCGCGGATCCTCCGCGTTGGACAGGCCGTTGTGCCCGCCCGCAAGCCACGGGTCCTCGTAGACCACCGCTCCGAGCCACTCCGCCGCTTTGCTATAGGCCCGCTTCCACAGGGCGCGGAACGCCCGCGCGCTGCTGATGATCGGGTAGTAATGGACGCCGTACGAGGCGGCGATCTCCGACAGCTTGTACGGCATGCCGGCACCGCAGGTGACGCCGTTGACCAGGCCCCGGGTGCGTTCGAGGACGCCGTGGAGGACGCGCTGCGCCCCGCCCATTTCCCACAGCACGTTGATGTTGATCGCGCCGATGCCGCGGCTCAGCTCCGACGCCGCCATCTCATAGGCGCGCTGGACCTGCTGCACCGCGCCTTCGACCGCATAGCTGACCAGCTCCTCGTGACGGTCGCGGCGGCTGAGCGCGGCATAGACCTGGGGAATGATCCGCCCGGTCGGGTCGTAGCTGTCGGCGTTGACCGCGCTGATCGTGCCGACGCCGCCGGCCAGGGCCCACGCGCCCGACGACAGGTGGTTGGTCGCGGCAACGCCCTTGCCGCCCTCGACCAGCGGCAGGACATGCCTCCCGCCCATCATCACCGCGCCCAGACCGTGCATTACCGACAAGCTATGTCCCCAATGTCTAGCCACATATACGGACCGGCGCGCCGAATTGCGCTAGGGAAAGCGACGCAGCCCGAGCCGCCGATCCGCCCGTGCCGCCGGTCCTGGCGTCATCACGGCTCTCGGCACCGAAACGAAGCGGGCCGCACCGTTTCCGGCGCGGCCCTGCACTCGCCCGCAGGCGCCGGCTCTAGTCGCGGTCGCCGACGATGAAGCTGGGCGCAAAGACTGGCTCGGGGCCGTCGTCGCGGGCCGGCTCGCGCGCCGGACGATCGCCGCGGGGCCGGTCGTCACGCGGCCGGTCATCCCGGCTGCCGCCGCCGCCGTCGCGGCGCGGGCCACGATCGCCACCCCGGTCGCCGCCGCGACCCCGGTCGCCACCGCCACCACCGTCACGGCGCGGGCCGCGATCGCTGCGCGGGCCACGGTCGGGACCGTCCTCGCGCGGCGGGCGGGTGTCGGCGATTTCCTCGCCGCTGTCCTGATCGACGAGGCGCATCGACAGGCGGACCTTGCCGCGGTCGTCGATGCCGAGCACCTTGACCTTGACCGGTTGGCCCTCGGTCAGGACTTCGCTGACCTTGGCGACGCGCTCGTTCTTGATTTCCGAGATGTGGACGAGACCGTCCTTCGACCCCATGAAATTCACGAACGCGCCGAAGTCGACCATCGACACGACCTTGCCGTCGTAGATCTTGCCGACCTCGGCCTCCTGCGTGATGCCGAGGATCCACTTCTTGGCGGCCTCGATCTGCGCCGGGTCGGAACTGGCGATCTTGACGGTGCCGTCGTCCTCGATGTTGACCTTCGCGCCGGTCGTCGCGACGATCTCGCGGATGATCTTGCCGCCGGTGCCGATGACGTCGCGGATCTTCGCCTTGTCGATGGTGAAGCTCTCGATCCGCGGCGCGTGCGCGCTCATCTCGGTCCGCGTCGTGTCGAGCGCCTTGGCCATCTCACCCAGGATGTGCTGACGCCCCTCCTTCGCCTGGGCCAGCGCGACGCGCATGATCTCCTCGGTAATGCCGGCGACCTTGATGTCCATCTGGAGCGCGGTGACGCCCTCGGTCGTGCCGGCGACCTTGAAGTCCATGTCGCCGAGGTGATCCTCGTCGCCCAGGATGTCGCTGATGACGGCGAAGTCCTTGCCCTCCAGGATCAGGCCCATGGCGATGCCCGCGACCGGCCGCTCGAGCGGCACGCCGGCGTCCATCAGCGCAAGGGACGCGCCGCAGACGGTCGCCATCGACGAGCTGCCGTTCGAACTCGGTGATGTCGGACAGGACGCGGATGGTATAGGGAAACGCCTCCTTGGTCGGCAGCAGCGGGTTGATCGCGCGCCACGCCAGCTTGCCGTGGCCGATCTCGCGGCGGCCCGGCGCACCGAAGCGGCCGACCTCACCGACCGAATACGGCGGGAAGTTGTAGTGGAGCATGAAGCGCTCGTAGCGCAGCCCGTCCAAGCCATCGATCATCTGCTCGGCGTCGGCGGTGCCGAGCGTCGTCGAGACGATCGCCTGCGTCTCGCCGCGGGTGAACAGTGCCGAGCCGTGGGTGCGCGGCAGGAAGCCGACCATCGCCTCGATCGGGCGGACGGTCCTGGTGTCGCGGCCGTCGATGCGGCGGCCTTCCTTCAGGATCGCGGTGCGGACGATGTCGCCCTCGACCTTCTTGACCAGCTTCGACGCCTTCAGCGCCTCGGCGGGTGCGGAGCCGGCGAACAGCTCCTTGACCTTCGCCTTGGCGACCCCGAGCGCCGACTGCCGGTCGGCCTTGGCGATGATGCGATAGGCGTCGGCGATGGCGGTGCCGGCGACGCCCTTGATCTGGTCGATCATGCCGGTCGCGTCGTCGCTCTTCAGCTCCCACGGATCCTTGGCGGCGTCTTCGGCGAGGCGGATGATCGCCTCGATCACCGGCTTCGACTGTTCGTGGGCGAACATCACCGCGCCGAGCATGACGTCTTCCTGCAGTTCCTTGGCCTCCAACTCGACCATCAGGATCGCGTCGTGGGTGCCGGCGGCGACGAGGTCGAGGTCGGACGCCTTGGTCTGCTCCTTGGTCGGGTTGAGGATGTACTGGCCACCCTCGTAGGCGACGCGCGCGGCGCCGACCGGGCCCATGAACGGCACGCCCGACAGCGTCAGCGCGGCCGACGCGGCGATCAGGGCGACGATGTCGGCCTCGTTCTCGCCGTCGTAGCTCAGGACCTGCGCGATGATCAGGATCTCGTTGTAGAAGCCGTCGGGGAACAGCGGCCGGATCGGGCGGTCGATCAGGCGGCTGGTCAGCGTCTCATGCTCGGTCGCGCCGCGCTCGCGCTTGAAGAAACCGCCCGGGATGCGGCCGGCGGCGGAGAACTTCTCCTGATAATGGACGGTGAGCGGGAAGAAATCCTGCCCCTCCTTGACCGACTTCGCCGCGGTGACGGCGCACAGCACGACGGTGTCGCCGTACGTCGCGAGCACCGCGCCGTCGGCCTGGCGCGCGATGCGCCCGGTCTCGAGGGTCAGCGTGCGGCCGCCCCACTGGATTTCCTGCTTGTGGATGGTGAACATCTGTCTCTTTCCTCTGCGCCCGGCCCTTGCCGTGCGCGGCCTACAGCCGGGGCGGCACGATTGCCGCCGCCGGAAAAGAAACAGGCCCCGCCCAGATCGCTGGTGCGGGGCCTGTCCCGAATTACTTGCGAAGCCCGAGCTTGCCGATGATCGCGCTGTACCGGCCTTCGTCGCGGCTCTTCAGATAGTCGAGCAGCGAGCGGCGGGTGTTGACCAGGACGAGCAGGCCGCGGCGGCTGTGGTTGTCCTTGCCGTGGGTCTTGAAGTGCTCGGTCAGGTTGGCGATGCGCTCGGTCAGGATCGCGACCTGGACCTCGGGCGATCCGGTGTCGCCCTTGCCACGGGCGTGTTCGGCAATGAGCGCGGTCTTGCGCTCGGCGGTGATCGACATCGTGGGTCTCCTCAAACAAGGTTGAACCCGCGCACGACCCGTATCGCGGCAGACGTGACGTCCACCAGGGCGACCGGAACAGGTCCGTCGGTCGCCAGATACAGCCCGTGGGATGCGGGGTGCCCGGGGAGCGTGCGTCCCTGTCGGAGCGCGGTCGCCTCGTCGGGCGTGACGGATAGAGCCGGGATGTCGTCCAGCCCCGCCGTCAGCGGCAGTATCGCCTGTTCGTCGCCCGCCTGCAGCATTCCAGCCAGATTGTCCAGCGAAACCGCAGCGGCGAGCGTGAACGGCCCGGCGCGGGTCCGGCGCAGCGCCGCGACATGGCCGACGGTGCCGAGCGCCAGCGCGAGATCGCGGGCCAGGCTGCGGACGTAGGTGCCCTTCGAGCAGGTGACGATGAAATCGGCCGCGTCGGGGCGGGCGGCGATCAGGTCGAGCGCGTGGATCGTCAGGCGGCGTTCGGCGAGCACCACGGTCTCGCCGGCGCGGGCGAGCTTGTACGCGCGCTCCCCGTCGACCTTGAGCGCGCTGTAGGCCGGCGGCGTCTGGACGATCGGTCCGGTGAAGGCCGGGAGAACGGCGCGGATCGCCGCCGCGTCGGGGCGGACGGGGGATTCGGCGACGACCGCGCCCTCGGCATCGTCCGTCGCCGTCGCCGTGCCCCAGCGCGACCGTGAAGGCATAGCCCTTGGTCGCGTCGAGCAGCCGCCCGGCGAGCTTGGTCGCCTCGCCGAGCGCGATCGGCAGCACGCCGGTTGCCAGCGGGTCGAGCGTGCCGCCGTGGCCGATCTTGGGCGCGCGGCCGCCCGGCGTCGCGGAACACTCGCTTGACCGCGGCAACCGCCTGCGCGCTGCTCAGCCCCAGCGGCTTGTCGAGGATGATCCAGCCGTGCACCCGCCGCCGCTAGCGAAGCGGCGGCGGGATGGCGAGGCCTTACGCTTCTTCCTCGAACGTGACCGCGACATCGCCGTTGGCCGACAGGCGGACGTCGTTGCCCTCGATGTCGGCGACGAGGCCGCCCGAGATGAAGTGGTGATGGTCGGTGTGGGTCGAGCTGTCCTTGGTCAGCTTGATGCGGTCGCCCTCGATCTTGTCGACGGTTCCGACGTGGACGCCGTCGGCGCCGATGACGTTCATGTGTTCCTTGATCTGCGACAGGTCGGCCATGGTCGTGCTCCTTGCGGTTGCGGCGGTGGAACGCGGCTCCGGAACGATCGGGTCCGTCGTCGCGGGCGTGGTGGAAAGCAGCGCCTCGATCCGCGCCAGCCGTGCGTCGAGCGCCGCCACCGCCGCCCCGACGGCCAGCACCTCGGCCCGCGTCGGCAGGTTGACCGCGCCCAGAAGCGGCGTCGCGACCGCGCCAAGGTCGAAGGGAACGCCCGCACCGCGCGGCGACAACGTCCGGTCGGCAAGGGTCGTCGACAAGCTAACCCATTGATCGATCATCGCCTTTACCGCGGCTGCGGGATCTGTAGCTTGGGTCATTACTGGCCTCACGCATCGTTCATCTCGGTCGGAGCAGTCTGTGTCTTGCGGTCGGAGCGGAACCGGTACGAGTTGGCATCCGTTTCGCCGCCGGTGTTAGTTATCCTGGGAGTTTCGATCATGCGTATCAACCATCTTGCCCGCACTTTGGGCCTGTCGCTGCTGCTCGCCACCACCGCCGTCCCGGCGCTTGCCGGCGAAGCCGACCGCGCCCGCCAGGCGATCGCGGCCGCGCGGGCCAAGATCGACGCTGCGGTCAAGGCCGGCGCGGCGAACACCGCCGGGCTGCCGCTCGCCCAGGCGCAGGACGCGCTGTCCTCGGCGCAGGCGCGTCTCGATCGCGGTCGCAAGGAGGAGGCGATCTCCGATGCGCAGCACGCGAGCGAGCTCGCCGACCGCGCGCTCGTGACCGGCCAGAACCGCGTCGTCGGGGCCGAGCGTGCCCGCGCCGCCAACGCCGAAGCCGCCGCCTCGTCGGCACAGGAGTCCGCCGCCGACGCCAATGCCCGCGCGGCCGCCGAGCGCGACCGCGCCGACGCTGCGCAGTCGCAAGCGGCCAGCGCCAACGCCCAGGCCGATGCGCTGCGCAACCAGCCGCCGGTCGTCGTCGAGACGCCCGCGCCCGCTCCGACCGCGACGACGGTCGCCACGACCGAGACCAAGACCGTTCAGCCCGGCCACCCGGCGCGCCGCCGCGTCGTCACCACACCGGCGACCCCGACCAAGGTGATCGACAAGACGACGACGACCGTCGCCACCACGCCGCAGTAAGCGACCCGCACACCGCGCCAGCAGATTCGCGGCGCGGTGTGCGGCAGCCCCATTGCGGCAACCCCCGGTTGCGGTAGACGGCGCGCCATGCCGCGCGCCGTCTATTCGTCGTTACCACTTCTCGCCGGGGCGATGTCGGCCCTTGGCTTTGCGCCGCTCGACGTCTGGCCGCTGACGCTGGCGGGGGTCGCCGTGCTCGTCTGGTGCGTCGAGCAGGCACGCACGCGCCGCGGTGCAGCGCTCGCCGGCTGGCTGTTCGGCCTTGGCCAGTTCGCCGTCAGCCTCGGCTGGATCGCGACCGCTTTCACGTATCAGGCAGCGCTGCCGGCGTTCATGGGCTGGGTGACGGTCGTCCTCCTGTCGATGTATCTCGCGCTCTACCCGGCGCTGGCGGCGGGGCTGGCCCGCGCCTGGCCGTGGCCGGGCGCGAGCCGGGGACCGGCCTTCGCCGCGACGTGGATGCTGTCCGAGTGGCTCCGCGGCCACGTGCTGTCGGGGTTCGCGTGGAACCCGCTCGGCGCGGCGTGGCTCGAGGCAGGCAGCGTCGCGCAGGCGGCGGCGTGGATCGGCGCGCTGGGGCTGTCGGGGCTGATGGTGCTGGCGGGCGGCGCGATCACGCTGGCCGGCGCGGCGACCCGGCGGCGGACGGTGCCGGGGTTCTGGCCCTATCTCTTCGCCACCGCGATGATCGTCCTGTTTGCCGACGCGTCACGCCGACTGGCACCCGCCCCCGCCCGGCTGGCCGGGCCGCTCGTCCACCTTGTCCAGCCCAACCTCGGGCAGGAGTATAAGTACGACGACCCCGTCGTCCACCTCGCCACCTACCTCGCCCAGTCGCGCGCCGCGCTTGGACCCGCCCCGCGCCCGCAAACGATCACCATCTGGTCGGAATCGGCCGTGCTCGACCTCGTCGCCGAGCAGCCGGCGGTGCGGGCGCAGCTCGCCTCGATCCTCCAGCCCGGCGACCTGCTGCTGTTCGGCGGCGAGGCGCTGATCCGCAACCCCGACGGCTCGCCGGCGGCCGCGACCAACAGCCTGTACGTCCTCGACAGCACCGGCACCCTGCGCGGGCGCTACGACAAGAGCCACCTCGTGCCCCTGGGCGAGTACGTGCCGGCGCGCCCGCTGATGAGCCGCCTCGGCCTGACCCGCCTGACGCCGGGGTCGATCGACTTCCTGCCCGGGGCCGGCGCCCGGACGCTCGACCTGCCGGGCTTCCCGCCGGCGGGCATCCAGATCTGTTATGAGATCATCTTCCCGGCGATGGTCGTCGATGAGGCGCACCGCCCGGCGTGGATCGTCAACATCTCCAACGACGCCTGGTTCGGCAGCTGGGGACCGCCTGAGCATCTGGCGCAGGCGCGGCTGCGCGCGATCGAGGAGGGGCTGCCGATCGCGCGGGCGACGCCGACCGGGATCAGCGCGGTGATCGACGCCCATGGCCGCGTCGTCGCCAGCCTGGGCCTTCACCAGGTCGGCACGCTTTCGCTGCGGATGCCGCCGCCGCTGCCGCCGACGCCGTTCGCGCGCTTTGCCCACGGCACCAGCGCCGCGTTCGGGGCGGTGCTGCTCGCCGCCGCCATCGCCCTCCGCCGCCGGATATAAGGCAAGCTTTATGTGGCTTGCGCGCGCCTGCCCCGGCCGGTAATCGACCGCGACAGTCGCACAAGGGTCCCGCATGGCGCGCAGCTCGTTCCTCTTCACCAGCGAATCGGTGTCCGAAGGCCACCCCGACAAGGTCGCCGACCAGATCAGCGACGCCGTCGTCGACCTGTTCCTCGCCAAGGACCCGTTCGCCCGCGTCGCCTGCGAGACGCTGACGACGACCAACCGGGTCGTCCTGGCCGGCGAGGTCCGCGGCCGCGGCATGATCGACACCGCCGGCAACTGGGCACCCGGCGCGCAGGAGGAAATCCAGGCCGCGGTCCGCGCCACCGTCCGCCGCATCGGCTATGAGCAGGCCGGCTTCCACTGGCAGAACCTGGTCTTCGAAAACCACCTCCACCCGCAGTCGGCCGACATCGCGCAAGGGGTCGACGCCAGCGGCAACAAGGACGAGGGCGCCGGCGACCAGGGCATCATGTTCGGCTATGCGACCGACGAGACGCCCGACTTCATGCCGGCGACGCTCGACTACGCGCACAAGATTCTGGAGACGATGGCGGCCGACCGCCACTCCGGCGCGGCCCCGTTCCTCGAGCCCGACGCCAAGAGCCAGGTCACGCTGGAATACGAGGACGAGCGGCCGGTGCGGGCGACGGCGCTCGTCGTGTCGACCCAGCACCAGCCCGGCTATTTCTTCCACGACAACGACGGCGATCCCGCCAAGTACGCCGTCCTCCGCGACTATGTCGAAAGCGTCCTCCACCGCGTCCTGCCGGCGGGCTTCATCACCGCCGGACACGCGCATCTTCGTCAACCCGACCGGGCGGTTCGAGATCGGCGGCCCCGACGGCGACGCCGGGCTGACGGGGCGCAAGATCATCGTCGACACCTATGGCGGCGCGAGCCCGCACGGCGGCGGCGCGTTCAGCGGCAAGGACCCGACCAAGGTCGACCGCTCGGCCGCCTACATCAGCCGCTACTTGGCCAAGAACATCGTCGCCGCCGGCCTGGCCCGCCGCGTGCACGATCCAGCTGAGCTATGCCATCGGCGTGTCGGAGCCGCTGTCGCTTTACGTCGACACGCACGGCACCGGCACCGTGGCCGAGGCGCGGATCGAGGCGGTCCTGCCGACGCTCGTCCGCCTGACCCCGCGCGGCATCCGCAAGCATCTCGGCCTCAACAAGCCGATCTACCAGCGCACCGCGCGCTACGGCCATTTCGGCCGCAAGCCGGACGCCGACGGCGGCTTCGGCTGGGAGAAGCTCGACCTGGTCGACGCGCTGAAGGCCGCGGTCGCCTGACCGACGCCGATCCGACGACGCTGCGCCGACTGTACGGGCGGCGACAGGGGCACAAGTTGCGGAGCGGCCAGGCCGACCTTGTCGAGGCGCTGCTGCCCCGGCTGGCGGTGCCGGCCGGGCCGCTCGACGCGCCGACGCTGTTCGGCACCGCGCGGCCGCTGTGGCTGGAGATCGGCTTCGGCGCAGGCGAGCATCTCGCGGCGCAGGCGGCAGCCAATCCCGGCGTCGGGCTGATCGGGGCCGAGCCCTTCCTCAACGGCGTCGTCGGCGCGCTCGGCCACGTCCGCGATGGCGGCCTGACCAACGTCCGCCTGCACATGGGCGATGCGCTCGACGTCCTCGAGCGCCTGCCCGACGGCGGCCTCGCCCGCGCCTTCCTCCTTCACCCCGACCCGTGGCCCAAGGCGCGCCACGCCAAGCGGCGTTTCGTCAACCCCGGCCCCCTCGACCTGCTTGCCGCCAAGCTCGCGCCGGGCGCTGAACTGAGGATCGGCACCGATCATCCCGTTTATTGCCGCTGGACGCTGATGCAGATGGCGCGGCGGCGGGATTTCGCGTGGACGGCGGCGGCACCCGGCGACTGGCAGCAGCGCCCCGGCGACTGGCCCGCTACGCGCTACGAGGCCAAGGCGCGCCGCCTGGGGCACGAAGTCTGGTATCTAAGCTACCGCCGCTGCCAAGACTTGACGCGTTAATTCAGGGAATTTCACGCGTCACCGAAGTAAAAGCGCGGCTAACACGGGACGGCGCGCGCGGGCACGGTCGCACCTGACCCTGGGCAGGGTTCGGACTCGCTGCAGGGGCGATGCCAGTAATGGCTCGAAGTGCTGTCCCAGCTCAAGGTCGCCCCGCCGGTCGATCAGTCAAGTCGACGGCATCGGTATATCGGACGACACGGCAGGTCTAAGTCCGCTTCCGCACCGACTGGTCGAATCTCCGGTGTTATCCGCTTCGGGCGGTAAGCAGCCGTAACACGAGGCAACGATTGCACGGGGCATTTGCGGCGGATCTCCGTCGACCCGGACAGGGTTCGGCGGAATGCGTTTAGAAAGAAACCAGAACCATTTGCTGCGCACGATGTCGGATGCCGATTTTGCCGCTCTGGAACCGTCGCTGGTGCGGGTCGACCTGGCCAAGCACGACGACCTGGCGCTGCCCGAAAGCCGCATCAAGAACGTGTGGTTCATGCTTTCGGGCATCGCCTCGGTCGTCGCCACGACCCCCGGCGGCGCCCAGGCCGAGGTCGGCATCGTTGGCCGCGAAGGGATGATTTCGGTCGCGACGCTCCACGGCGTCGACACCGAACCGATGCATATCTTCATCCAGATTCCCGGGCAGGCGCTGCGAATGCCGGCGGCGATGCTGCGCCAGTTGCTGACGACCAGTCCGACCCTCCTCCAGCACCTGCTCGGCTATGCGCAGAATTTCATGCTGCAAGTCACGAGTTCGGCGCTGGCCTATGCGACGCAGACGATCGAGGCGCGGCTGGCCCGCTGGCTGCTGATGTGCCTCGACCGGCTCGACGGCAGCGACATCTCCATGACCCACGAGGCGCTGGCGTTGATGCTCGGCGTCCGCCGCGCCGGCGTCACCGTCGCCGTGCAGAGCCTTGAGGCCAAGGGCGCCTTGCTCGCGCGGCGCGCGACGCTGACGGTGACCAGCCAGGCAGTGCTGCAGGAGATCGCCGGCGCGTCGTACGGCAGCGCCGAGCGCGCCTATGAGCGCGTGATCGGCGTCGCGGTGCGCGGACCGCTGCCGCGCGTCGACGGTTCCGCCTCCGCCGAATGAGGCCCTGCGTTGCGCGGGGGGCGGTTCCCGGCTAACGCCGCGGGCGATGGTTGCCTTCCTCGACTTCGAAAAGCCGGTCGCCGAACTCGAGACGCGCGCCGCCGATCTCCGCGCCGAGGGCTCGCCCGAAGCGGTCGCGGAGGCCGCGCGCCTGGCCGAGCGCGCCGAGCGCCAGCTTGCCGACATCTATTCCCGCCTGACGCCGTGGCAGAAGACGCTGGTCGCCCGCCACGCCGAGCGGCCGCACTTCAAGGATTATGTCGCCGGCCTGATCGACGACTTCACCCCGCTCGCCGGCGACCGGGCGTTCGGCGAGGACGCGGCGATCGTCGGCGGCGTCGGCCGGCTGAAAGGCCGCTCGGTCGTCGTCATCGGGCACGAGAAAGGGGCCGACACCGCCAGCCGCGTCGCCCATAATTTCGGGATGGGCCGGCCCGAGGGGTACCGCAAGGCGGTCCGGCTGATGGCGATGGCGGCGCGCTTCGGCCTGCCGGTGGTGACGCTGGTCGACACGCCGGGCGCCTTCCCCGGGATCGACGCCGAGGAGCGCGGCCAGGCCGAAGCGATCGCCCGGGCGACGGCCGCGTGCCTGGAGCTCGACGTTCCGGTCGTCGCCGCGATCGTCGGCGAGGGCGGCTCGGGCGGAGCGGTGGCGCTGGCGACGGCCAACCGCATCGTCATGTTCGAGCACGCGATCTACGCCGTCATCTCGCCCGAGGGCTGCGCCTCGATCCTGTGGCGCGGCGACAACAAGCCGACCACGACGCCCGACGGCCGGACCGTCGCCGCGCCGCCGAACCGCGCCGCCGAAGCCGCCGAGGCGATGAAGGTGACGGCGAGCGACCTGAAGAAACTGGGCGTCATCGACCGCATCATCTACGAGCCGCGCGGCGGCGCGCACCGCGACCCGGCCACCGCCATCCAGCGCCTGGGCACTGCCATCGCCGCCGAGCTGACCGCGCTCGAGACGCAGCCGGCGGCGGCGCTGCGGTCCGGCCGGCGGGCCAAGTTCCTGGCGATGGGCCGGGCGTGAGCGGTGACGCCCGGCCGATCCTGACCGTCGTCGCCGCCGCCCTGATCGATGCCGACGGCCGCGTCCTCGTCGCCCAGCGCCCGGCGGGCAAGCACCTCGCCGGCCAGTGGGAGTTTCCCGGCGGCAAGATCGAGGCGAACGAAACCCCGGAAGCCGCGCTGGTCCGCGAACTGACCGAGGAACTGGGCGTCGACACCCATGCCAGCTGCCTCGCGCCCGCCGCCTTCGCCAGCCACCCCTACCCCGACTTCCACCTCGTCCTGCTGCTCTTCGCCTGCCGCAAATGGCGCGGGGTCCCGCGCGGACGCGACGGCCAGGCGATCGCCTGGCATCGGCCGAACGCGTTGTTCGCCCTCGACATGCCGCCCGCCGACCGCCCGCTGATCGCGATGCTGGCGGCGCTGGTCTGAGGCGGCACGACGGCGCAGGGGCGGCCCGCGCTATCGCCCCCGCCCGCTCAGGGTGATGACCTGCACCGTGACCGCGATCCGCCCGTCCACCGCCCGCGCGGCAAAGCGCCGTTCCGCCTCGGCCAGAACGTCGCGCCGCAGCGGCTCGCGACCGGTGCAGGATATTGCCCTCGCCCGCGCCGCGGAGGTCGCGCAGAACCCCCCACACGTCGTCGTAGCGGACGCGGAGCGTGTCGACCTCGGCGACGGGATCGGCGAAGCCGGCGCGCTGGAGCAGGGCCGGCGCGGCGGCGGGATCGACCATCGGCAGCACCCGCGCCGCCGCGCGCCCGGTCAGCGCGACTTCGGCGGCGAGGAGATCGGCGCGCAGCTCGGCCAGCGTCGCCCCGCCCGGCAGGGCCGCGACGAACAGGCCGCCGGGGCGCAGCGCCCGCCGGGCGAGGATCAGCGCGCCGGGCAGGTCGCCGACGGCATGGAGGCCGAACGCGGCGATCAGGTCGACACTGGCGTCGGCCAGCGGCAGCCGGTCGGGATCGGCGACGACGGCCACGCCGATGCCGGCGACGACGTCGAGCCGGACCGTCGCGGCGGCGCCGCGGACGCCGGTGCCGCCGACATCGACAGCGAGGTCGAACCGGCTGCCCACCGCCGCGACCCGCTCCGCCAGGTCGCCGGCGAGCGCGGCCGCGAGAAAGTCGTGGCCGGGCCGGACGCGCCCGCGCTGCCGCCGGCGCGCGGCGCGGTCGAACGGATCGGCGGTGGTGGTCGCGGTCATGTGCCCCAGGGCATGCCGCGCCGGCGTACGGCTGCCAAGGGCGATGTCGCCGCGCGCGGCGTTCGCCGATAGGAGCAAATCGGCGGCATTGCCTCTGGCAAAACAGCGGTTCCCAAGCTATTGACCGTCGGCCAAGCGCGCAGACATCAGGTGGAACCCCATGGCCATCCGCACGATCACCGCCGACGAAGTCGTGACCACGCCCTACCCGCATGTCGCGACGGCCGGCACGCTGATCGACTATGAGGCCCTGCGCCGGGGCTTTCCGGCCGAGGACCGCTTCGGCCCGCAGATCCGGATGCACGGCGACCTGACCTGGCCCGACCCGGAGTATATGAAGCTGATCGACGAGGAACCGGCCTATGCCGCGTTCCACAACTGGGTCTATTCGGCCGGCTTCGTCACCACCTTCCTCGAGGTGTTCGATTCCGAGATCGCGCGCTTCGTCGCCAGCGGCGACCTGATCCGCGACCCGCGCACCCTGCCGATCCGTCCGGAGCCGTACGAGCGCCGCGACGACCTGATCAAGGTCGGCAACGTCGGCCGCGACGCCTTCCTGTTCCCGCGCCTCGACATCGGCATCGGCCGGCTGAACTACGGGATCAAGACCGGCGGCAACGGCATCCACGTCGACAACCTGACGCGGCTGGTGTCGATCCTGATCTACATCGACGACAACCCCGACATGGTCGGCGGCGAGCACCGCCTGTACGGGCTCGACGGCCATACGCCGGTGATCGACAAGATCTATCCGGCGCGCGGCGACTTCATGGTCGCGTCGCTGCAGTCGAACCGGGCGTTCCACGACGTCAACCCCGTCACCGCGATCTCCGGCGTCCGCAAGGCGATGTATCTCGCCGTCAGCTGCTCGGCTGAAATCTGGCGGCCGGACACCGACGACCGGCTGGCGAAGCTGACCAAGAGCCGCTACCGCCCGCCCGCCGCCGTCCGCGCCCTGCGCTCGGTCCGCGAGGCCGTCCGGACCACCGTCGGCCGCTGACCGCCGCTGCGCCGCGTCGCGCGGGAAGGCCGAACCCAGGTCGGCCACTGCGCCGCGCGGGGAGGCCCGCCCGCCGTCGGCCGCTGATCGCCCGCCTGCGGGATCGCGCGGGTTAGGGCGGCGGGTGGCGATCCGGCCGCCGGCTCGCGCAGTACCGCCGGCTGGCGGCACTCCACCGGCCGCCTCCCGCGAACGCCGGCTGGCGCCCGACGAAGGCTCTCATCTTCCGCTGCGCGATTTCTGCTCCGCGTTACAGCCTGTAATCGCGCGCGGCCTGGCCTGCTCGCCGCTGCACAGGCCCCCAGCCGCCGCCGGCCCCGGCCCCGCCTGTCGAGCGGCATGTCGACCTCCGGCGCAGTCGGTCGCATCACCGCCTGCATTTGGTCTTAACCGCTCGCATGCTACGCATCGGGCATGGTCGCCGCCGCGCCGTCACTCCACCGCCTGGCCAGCATCGCCCGCAGCCTCGGCGGCTACGGTCTCGACCTGCTGCTGCCGCCGCGCTGCCCCGCGTGTCGCGAGATCGTCGCGCACGACGGCCGCTTCTGCCTGGCCTGCTGGCGCGGCCTGACCTTCATCACCGATCCGGTCTGCGCCGGCTGCGGGGTGCCGTTCGAGATCGACCGCGGCCCGGCGGCGCGATGCGGCGGCTGCCTCGAAACGCCGCCCGGCTTTGCAGCGGCGCGCGCCGCCCTCGCCTATGACGGCGCGGCGCGGACGGTGCTCCTCGGCTTCAAGCACGGCGACCGGCAACATCTGGCCAAGGTCATGGCCCCGCAGATGCTGCGCGCCGGGCGCGGCTGGCTGGGGGCCGACGCCGTTCTGGTCCCGGTCCCGCTCCACCGCTGGCGGCTGTGGCGGCGGGGCTACAATCAGGCGGCGCTCCTCGCCCAGGCCGTCGCCCGGCGCAGTCCGGCGACGGTGGCGGTCGATGCGCTGGTCCGGACCAAGGCGACGCCGAGCAGCCAGGGCATGGGCCGGCGCGCGCGCAGCGCCAATGTCCGCGGCGCGTTCCGGGTCGCCCGGCCAGCGGCGATCCGCGGCCGTTCCGTGGTGCTGATCGACGATGTCCTGACGACCGGGGCGACGGCGGAGGCGTGCAGCCGCGTTCTCCTGCGCGCCGGCGCGAGCGAGGTTCGGGTGCTGACCTGGGCGCGGGTTGTGCGCGCCGCCCTGTGACCGCATAATACAGCTCGCGCTGAAGGAGCCGCCGCGTGGCCAAGGTCGAAATCTACACCAAGTTCCTCTGCCCGTTCTGCGCGCGCGCAATGAAGCTGTTGCAGGCCAAGGGCGTCCAGCCCGAGGAAATCGACATCACGATGGGCGGACCCAAGCGCGCCGAGATGCTCGCGCGGTCGGAGGGGCGGACGACCGTGCCGCAAATCTTCATCGACGGCGTCGCCATCGGCGGCAGCGACGATCTCGCCGCGCTCGAGCGGGCGGGCAAGCTGGACGGCCTGCTCGCGGCGTGACGCGGATGCGCCTCGGCGTCGTCCAGACCTGCACCGGCATCGACCCGGCGGCGAACGCGGCGGCGCTCGTGGTCGACATCGCGGCGCTGGCGCGGCAGGGCGCGGCGATCGTGTTCACCCCCGAGATGAGCGGCCTGCTCGACCGTGACCGGGCGCGCGCGGCTGCGGCGATCCGGGCGGAGAGCGACGACGTCGTCCTCGCCGCCGTTCGCGCCGCCGCCGCCGAGCACAGGGTCTGGGTCCAGCTCGGCAGCCTCGCGCTGCGGCAGGGCGAGCGCCTGGTCAACCGCGCCTTCCTGATCGCCGCCGACGGCAGCGTCGCTGCGCGCTACGACAAGATCCACCTGTTCGACGTCACGCTCGGTGCCGGCGAGAGCTACCGCGAATCGGCGACCTATGCCGCCGGCGACCGCGCCGTCGTGGCGGCGACGCCGTGGGCCGCCCTTGGGCTGACCGTCTGCTACGATGTCCGCTTTCCCCAGCTCTACCGCGACCTGGCGCTGGCCGGGGCCGGCGTGCTCGCGGTGCCGGCGGCGTTCACCCGGCCGACGGGGGCGGCGCACTGGCACACGCTGCTCCGCGCCCGGGCGATCGAGAGCGGCGCGTTCGTCGTCGCCGCGGCACAGTCGGGCGAGCATGCCGACGGTCGCGCCACCTTCGGCCACTCGCTCGTCGTCGACCCCTGGGGTACCGGTGCTGCTCGACATGGGCGAGGGTCCCGGCACCGCGGCGGTCGACATCGACCTTGCCGCCGTCGCGGCGACCCGCGCGCGCATCCCGTCGCTCGAGGCCGGCCGCGCCTATGCGCCGCCGTCGTTGACCGGCGCGCTGCCAGACCTTACCGCCGCCCCGTGTGCGCCCGTAGCTCAGCCGGATAGAGCGACGGTTTCCTAAACCGCAGGTCGGGGGTTCGATTCCCTTCGGGCGCACCATTTCCAGTCAAAGCCGGACGCGTGCGTTTGGCCGCGCGACGGGAGCGGCGCACTTGGCGAATGCCGCCTTCGACCCTCGCACGAGTACGCCCTCGAGTGCCTACGCCGCGCCCCGAAAACCGGTTGCGGCCGCGCCTCCGCCATCAGCTTGCAGGACGTGGGCCGACCTGGCGATCGCTGCGGTGCCGACCGCTGGGTGAGTTCGCTTGCTTGGCTTTGCCAAAACCGACGACAAGCGAGACTAACATGACTGAAATAATCCCCGAGAGGATAATGTGACCGTGGATGCGACTTCGATCATCATCGTCACCGGTTCGGTGACCGCGCGCCCGGATAGCTTCGATGCGCTGCTTGCGGCAAGTATCGCCCATGTTGCGCGGTCCCGTTCCGAAGTCGGATGTTTGTCGCACGAGGTCGGTCGTTCGGCAGAAGCGCCGTTGCAGCTGCTGTTTGTCGAGCGCTGGACCGATCGCGAGGCTTTGGCGCGTCACTTCGCACAACCCGGGTCTAGAAGCTTCGTTGCTTCTGTCCGGCAGCTGGCGGCGGGTATGAGCGGCATGGAGATCTACCGGGCCGTCCGCGTCGATTAGCTTCGGCAGCCAGTATTGCCCATGGCCACGGGATTGCGGACCACCTAGCCGATGGTTGTGGCTTGGTGGTCGACGAGCATGATGATGCAGTGGCCCGTCGTACAAGCCTGCGCTGCCGTTCGATGATCTTCCGTCCGCACGGTTTGGCCGGTGCGAGATCTGCAGTGCCACAGTGCTTCACCGGTCGGAGATACGCGGCTGCTCGGACATGGCCGTTCTTTGGCCGGGATACAGGAACAGACGATCCGCGCGACATCGCGCTGTTTGCGGAAATCGCCAAGGCCCAGAGCTTCGGCAAGGCGGCTGCGGCCTGCGGTGTGCAATACCGTCGTTGTCGCGGCGCGTCGCCGGTCCGCCGGGCCGTCGGTCAGCGTCGAGATCCTTGCGGTGACATTCCGGTTCGGCACGACGATGTGTTGGCGCAGCGCGTCGCGGTCGGTAAGCACTCTACCGGGTTGATTGGGGAGAAAGTCGTGGCGCGGTATAAAAATTTGATCGGCGCGACGCTGACGGTGCTGGCGGCACCCGCCATGGCGCTCGACATTCTCGCCACGCCGGTCGGCGGGGGTGCCGCCGTGCATATCGGCGCGATCGATGCCAGCAACACCGCCGCCGGTGGAATGTTCGGCAGGTTCACCCTCGACGGCCGCTACCGTTCGTTGATGAGCGACGCCGCGGGACGGCAAATCCGCACCGTGCAGTTCATCACCTATGACGACGAACCCTTCCCGTGGCAGGGCCGGATCATCACCCCGGCAAGCACCCCCGAGCATCTGGGAACCCTGGTCGACGATCCCGCCGGGGGCTGGGATTACGAGTTGCCCGGCGGCGACGACGCCAATCCCTTTTATGATTCCGATACCGAGAATAACCCGGCCACGGGTCTGCCCTGGGCCTATCCGCAGCTGAGCTACGGCAATCAGCACAGCCACGACGGCGTCAATCCCGGCACCATGGTCATCGCCGACGCGCCGATCGAGGAGTTCGCCGGCGACCGGACGCTGTTCATGACGTTCTTCGCCTATGAGACCCCCGCCCTGCTCGGCAACCATGTCGTCGACCTGCTCGGCGGCTTCAGCTGGGGCATCCGGGGCACCGGCGACTTCACCATCGACCCGCTCGGGCCGACCGATATCGCGTTCAGCACCATCGATCCCGCCATGCTCGTCGAGCTCAACGCCGCCTTCGGCCGCAGCGGCTATGCCGGGTGGAGCGTCATCGCCGACAACGCCATCCTCGGCGTGCCCGAGCCGTCGACCTGGGCCATGATGCTGTCCGGTTTCGGCCTGGTTGCCGCCGGACTGCGCGCGCGTCGACTCCGGCAGTCCGACATCGCCGACGCTGCTTGATCCGGGAAGCTGGACAGGGTCACTGGCCGATCGACGCGACCGGCCTTGGCAGCGAGGCGATGCGTTGGCTTGCAACGATTTAAGCGCGCGTTCGGCACCTGAGCCGAAAACCGACACAGGCGCGACGACCACGGTTCCCCTGCCGCAGACAGGCTTGCCCGGTGCAGGCCTAAGCCGGTGAGCGGCTACTTCCGAGCTAATGCGGGGTGGAACAGCGCCTCGGGCGGCTGGGGCTGAACCCCTGGACTTCCGCTGACTGGGCTGACCTCGGGTTGGAACGGCCGCGAGCTGGCTGAGCGGGAGACGCGCTAGGGCCCGCGGCTGACGTTCGCCGCCGTCAGGCCGCGGCCGTTCGTCGAGCGGGCTGGCCCGGCGCCGCGATGCCCGCGTCGGAGCCGGCCGCCCAGCCAGTCAGGCAGTTGCCGCCGATGCCTCTACCCGCGATCGCGCGACGGACGGGAACCGGACAGACGGAACGCGGCGAGCAATCAGCCGCCGAGTTCGGGCGGCACAGCCGCAGCCGCAGCGCCGCCGCCCTCACCGCGCCGAGCCCCGCCCGCTCGCCCTGGACACTGCGCGGCTCCATACAATGGCGCTCGCTTGCCGGTAGGCTGCGCCTGCGTCATCCTCCCGGTCATGGGTAAACTCGGGGCGGGGATCATCATCGCGCTGGCGTTGGCAGCGCCGGCCGGGAGCGGCTCCGCACCCGGCGTTGCCGCGTTCGTACCGACCGGGTCGGTCGAGCGCGTCGCCCAGATCCAGGTCCGATTCGCAACAGCCATGGTCGCTTTCGGCGACCCCCGCCTGCCCGCGCCGGTCGCCGGCACATGCAGCGAAGGCGCGAGCGGGCGCTGGGTCGACGCGCAGCGCTATGCCATCGACCTGCCCGCGCCGCTCGCCGGCGGCCGGCGGTGCAGCTACGCCCTCGTCCCCGGGCTGAAGGACGCTGCCGGCGCGCGGCTCGCGCCGGCGCGTTTCGCCTTCGACACCGGCGGGCCGAACATCCGCGTGGCCCTGCCGGCGGACGGGCGGACGATCGAGGAGGACCAGGCGTTCCTGCTGGCGCTGAACGCCGCGCCGACCGCCGCCTCGCTCGCCGCCCACGCCGCCTGCGCCATCGAGGGCATCGGCGAGGCGGTGCCGCTCGACATTCTGTCCGACGCCAGGCGCGCAGCGATCGTCGCGGGCGCGGGCAGCGACGATGCGATGCGCACCTTCCTGCAAAAGGCGGGACAGGTCGCGCCCAACCCCGAGTGGGACGAGCAGCCGCAGCCGAAGGCTGTCCTCGTCGCCGCGCAGTGCCGCCGCACTCTTCCGTCCGGCGGGCGCGTCAGCATCGTCTGGGGCGCGGGCATCGCCACTGCCGAGGGCTTGGCGACGCTGCGCCCCAACCGGATCGACTTCAAGGTGCGGCCGGCGTTCGTCGCCCGGCTCGAGTGCAGCCGCGCCAACCCGGCCGCGGCCTGCTCACCGATCGAGCCGATCGGCATCCGCTTCACCGGGCAGGTGCCGGTCGCGCTCGCCAGGCAGGTGCGGCTGGTCGACGCCGTCGGGAAGGACGCCGCCACGATCGTCTTCAAGCCGCACGTGCAGACGGTCGACGCGTTGAGCTTCAAGGGGCCGTTTGCCGAGCACGCGCGGCTGCGGGTGCTGCTGCCGGCCGGGCTGACCGACGACGCCGGGCGGCCGCTGGCCAACGCCGCGCGCTTCCCGCTCGAAACCGCGACTGCCGACGCGCCGCCGCTGATCAAGTTCGCCGGCACCTTCGGCATCGTCGAGGCGAAGGAGGGCGGCGTCCTGCCGGTGACGGTGCGCGCGGTCGAGGCGAGCATCGGCGGCAAGGAGCGGGGCCCGATTGGCGGCCGCGATGTCGTCGTCGCCGACGACGCGACGATCGCCCGCTGGCTGAGGACGCTCGACAAGGTCGAAGAGCGGACCCACGACGAGGAGCCGATCGCCGGCAGCGACGCCAAGAAGTGGATCGAGACGACGCGGTCGACGCCGCTGATCCGCGCCGAGGCACCGGCGCGCGGCCTGACCATCCGCCGCCAGGACGCACGCGCCTTCGAGGTCGTCGGCATCCCGCTCAAGGGCAACGGCTTCCACGTCGTCGAGCTCGCCTCGCCGCTGCTTGGAAACGCGCTGCTCGGGCGCGGCGGTACGCGCTACGTCGCCGCCGGCGCGCTCGTCACCGACATGGCGGTGCACTTCCAGTGGGGCCACGGCCGCAGCCTGGCGTGGGTCACGCACCTCAGCGATGCGTCGCCCGTCGCCGGCGCCCTCGTCGCGGTCAGCGACAGCTGCACCGGTCGGCTGCTGGCGACCGCGAAGACCGATGGTGCCGGGCGTGCGGCGATCGGCAACGGCCTGCCCGAGCCGGCGTCGTACGGCAGCTGCGAGTACGGCACGCCGCCGCTGATGGTCAGCGCGCGCACGGCCGACGACTTCAGCTTCACGCTGACCGAGTGGAGCAAGGGCATCGCGCCATCCGACTTCAGCATCTATGGCGGCGACGCCGGCCGCACGGCGTACCACACGATCTTCGACCGCACCCTGCTCCGCGCCGGCGAGACGGTGCACATGAAGCACGTCATCCGGCAGCGCACAGATGCCGGGTTCGCGCCGGCCGAGCTGCCGGCCGATCCGACCGTCGTCATCCGCCACCTGGGGTCCGACCAGACCTACGAGCTCGACCTCAAGCTCGGCCGCGACGGCATCGGCGAGACGGCGTGGGCCGTCCCTGCCGCTGCCGCGCTCGGCGAATACAGCGTCGAGATCGGCGAGCGCGGCGCGACCGAGCGGCACACGTCGGGCACCTTCACCGTCGAGGAGTTCCGCCTGCCGACGATCCGCGCCCGCGTCGCCGGACCGGCCAAGCCGCTGGTCGCGCCGAGTACGGTGCCGGTCGACCTGAGCCTCGCCTATCTCGCCGGCGGGGCCGCGGCGCACGCCCCGGTCAAGCTGCGGACGATGGTCGCCCCGCGCACGCTCGAGATCGCCGACTATCCGAAGTTCAGCTTCACCGGCGAGGACATCGTTCCCGGCATCGTCCGCCTCGACGGGGCCGACGAGCCCGCCGCGCCGACTCCGACGCGGGCGCAGGTCGTGCCGGTGACGCTGTCGGCCGGCGGCACGGCGCGGGTCGTCGTCGATCATCTGTCCGCGGTGACGGTGCCGTCGTCGCTTTCGCTCGAAATGGATTACGACGATGCCAACGGCGAGGTGGCGACGGCCAAGGGGTCGGTCAGCCTCGATCCGGCGAGCGTCCGCGTCGGCATCGCCAAGGACGGCTGGATCATGAAGGCCGACGCCGCCCACCTCCAGGTCGTCGCGCTCGACCTCGCCAACCGACCGGTGCGCGGCCAGCGTGTCGACGTCCGCCTGTTCAGCCGCGAGACCTATTCCTACCGCAAGCGGCTGATCGGCGGCTTCTATGCCTATGACAACAGCCAGGAGACGAAGGAACTCGGCCGCGGCTGCAGCGGCACCACCGACGACCGCGGGCTGTTCCGCTGCACCCTCGACGCGGGCGTGTCGGGCGAGGCGATCGCGCTGGTGACGGCGACGGACGCCGCCGGCCACGTCAGCCGCGCCACCCAGTCGCTGTGGCTCGCCGGCGACGACGACTGGTGGTTCGGCGGCGACAACGGCGACCGCATGGACGTCGTCCCCGAGACCCCCGAATACCCGGCCGGCGGCGTCGCGAAGTTCCAGGTGCGGATGCCGTTCCGCGAGGCGACCGCGCTCGTCAGCGTGCTGCGCGACGGCGTCATCGACAGCTTCGTCACCACCCTGTCGGGCAAGGAGCCGGTCGTGGCGGTGCAGCTGAAGCGCGGCTATGCGCCCGACATCTACGTCTCGGTGCTGGCGGTGCGCGGTCGCGTCGCTGGCTGGCGGCTGTGGCTCGCCGATCTCGCGCGGCGCTGGAACCTGCCGTGGCTGAGCCGCGACGCGGTGTACCCGACCGCGCTGGTCGACCTCGCCAAGCCGTCGTACCGCTTCGGCCTGGCCAAGATCCGCGTCGGCTGGGACGATCACCGGCTGGGCGTGCGCGTCGCCACCGACAGCCCGACCTATGCCGTGCGCAAGACGGCGCAGGCGACCGTCACCGTCACCCCGCCGAAGGGCCGCGCGCTGCCGCCGGGCAGCGAGATCGCCTTTGCCGCGATCGACGAGGCACTGCTCCAGCTGCACGGCAACGACAGCTGGGACGTGCTGACGGCGATGATGGCCGACCGGCCGCTGTCCGTCTTCACCTCGACGGCGCAGACGCAGGTCGTCGGCAAGCGCCACTATGGCCGCAAGGCGCTCGCAGCCGGCGGCGGCGGCGGCGAGGGTGCAGGCGGGACGGTGCGGCGCGACTTCAACCCGCTGCTGTTGTGGCGCGGGCGCGTCGCGCTCGACGCGCAGGGGCGGGCAAACCTGCCGGTGACGATGAACGATTCGCTCTCCGCTTTCCGCTTGGTCGCGGTGGCGACGGCGGGCTCCGACCTGTTCGGCACCGGCGCGGCGACGGTCAGGACGACACAGGACCTGCAGCTCCTCGCCGGTATCCCGCCGCTGGTCCGCGAGGGCGACCGCTATACGGCGACGGTGCTCGCCCGCAACGCGACGGCGAAGGCGATGCGCGTCAGCCTGAGCGGCACGGCGGGGGCGGCGGCGCTCGCCAGCCGGATCGTCGACATCCCCGCCGGCGAGGCGGCAACCGTGGCGTGGGACGTCGCCGCGCCGGGCGAGGGCAAAATCGCCTGGGCCATCGCCGCCCGCGCCACGAGCGGCGCGACCGACGCCGTGCAGGTGGCGCAGACGGTCGCCCCCGCCGTGCCGGTCGAGACGCTGCAGGCGACGCTGGTCCAGGTGGCGCCGCAACAGGCGTTCCCCGTCGCGCTGCCGGCGACCGCGCTGCCCGGGCGCGGCGGCATCGACGTCGTGCTCAGCCGCTCGCTCGGCGGGTCGCTGCCCGGCGTCCGCGCCTACATGGCGGCCTACCCCTACGACTGCATCGAGCAGCGGCTGTCGGTGGCGGTGGCGACCGGCGACCGCGCGCGGTGGGACGCCGCGGCGGCGCTGCTGCCGGCCTATCTCGACCGCGACGGGCTGGTCCGGTTCTTCCCCGCCGACTGGATCGCCGGCGACGATTTGCTGACCGCGTACCTCTTGCGCCTGTCGGCCGACAGCGGCTGGCCGCTCCCTCGCGACGTTGAGGCGAAGATGGTCGCCGGCCTGACCGGCTTCGTCGGCGGGCGAGTGGCGCGGTCGCACGACGATGTGCTCGTCGTCGAGAAGGCCAAGGGCATCGTCGGGACGGCGAGCTTCACCGGCGAGGGCGCGTCGCGGCGGCTGGCGGCAGTCGCCGGGCTGATGAGCGCGGGCGCGGCGACGCCGGCGATGGTCGAGCCGATCTCGGTCACGCCCGATGCTTGGGACACCGCGACGCTGATCGACTGGCTGACCGTGCTGCGCCTGCCCGGCATCCCCGATGCATCGGCCAAACGCGAGCAGGCGGAGGCCGTGCTGCGCGCGCGGCTCGACCTGCAGGGGACGCGGCTGTCGATCGCGCGTGCCGACGATGCATGGCAGCTGCTTGGCTCCCGCGACCTGACCGCGGCGCGACTGCTGCAGGCGGTGGCGGCGCTGCCCGAATGGCGCGCCGACAGCCCCCGCATCGCCCGCGGCCTGATGCTTGACCAGAGCCGCGGCCACTGGGACACGACGCCGGCCAATGCCGTCGGCACGCTGGCGATGCGGGCGTTCTCGACGCGGTTCGAGTTCGACGCCGGTTGCCGGCACAACGACCGCGACGCTGGCGAGCGGGCACCACGCCTTCGACTGGAACACGCCGACGCCGGCGCAGGCGACGCTCGCCTGGCCGGCGGTCGCAGCGCCGCTGACGCTGACCCATGCCGGGACGGGGGCGCCGTGGGCGATCGTCACCAGCCGCGCCGCAGTGCCGCTGACGGTGCCGTTCAGCAGTGGCTTTGCCGTCCGCCGCGCCGTGTCAGCGGTGGCGCAGGCGGTCCCCGGCCGCTGGAGCCGCGGCGACGTCATGAAGGTCCATCTCGAGGTGACGCCGCGCGCGCCGCTGGCGTGGGTCGTCATCAACGACCCCGTACCGGCCGGTGCGACGGTGCTCGGCGGCTCGCTCGGCGGGCGCAGCGACATCCTCGCGGCGGGGGCGACGTCGGGGGTCCAGCCGACCTTCGTCGAGCGCCGGACCGACGCGGTCCACGCCCATTACGAGGCGGTGACGCGGGCGACGATCGCCTATGACTATACGCTGCGGCTGAACAGCGCCGGCACCTTCCACCTGCCGCCGACGCGCGTCGAGGCGCTGTATTCGCCCGAGATGATGGCGCTGGTGCCGAACGCGAGCCTGACGGTGGCGGCGGCGACGCGGTGACGACACCCCCCGGCGGTCGCCCGTCCCGGCCCGCCCCGCGCTCCGCTTCGCTGGAGAGGCGGGAGAAGGGCGCGCCGTCCGCCCCCCGCGCTGCGCAGCATCGGAAGGCGGAGCGGGCCGCGGTGGGGGCCGCGCTCGCCGCTTTGGTCCTGCTCGTCGCCCTCGTCCTCGCCACCACGCCCCGCGACCCGCCGTCGTTCGCCGCCGTGCGGGGCGGGTGGCGCTCGTCGGAGGCGCGGCTGCTCGCGCGCGACGGGCAGGTGCTCGACATCGTCCGCGCCGATCCCCGCGTCCGCCGGCTCGACTGGGTACCGCTCGGCAATATCGCCGCACCGTTCGTCGCCGCCGCGATCGCCAGCGAGGACAAGCGCTTCGCCGTCCACCACGGCGTCGACTGGCGCGGCGTCGGCGGGGCGCTCCGCGACCGGCTGCACGGACGGCGCGGACGCGGCGCGAGCACGATCACGATGCAACTCGCCGGGCTGCTGGCGGGGAACCGCGGCGGGGGCCGCTCGTGGCCGGCCAAGATCGAGCAGGCGCGCGCCGCGCTCGCCATCGAGCGGGCGTGGACCAAGGCCGAAATCCTCGAAGCGTGGGTCAACCTGCTGCCGTTCCGCGGCGACCTTGTCGGCATCGACGCCGCCGCGCGCGCGCTCGCCGGCAAGCCGCCCGCCGCGCTCGACATGAACGAGGCGCGCGTCCTCGTCAGCCTGCTGCCGGCGCCGACCGCCAGCCCGGCGCGCGTCGCGGCGCGCGCCTGCGCCGCTGCCCGCGGCGACTGCGCCGCGCTCCAGCTGCGCACCGCCGAGATGCTGGGCGCCCGCAGCGCGCTGCCCGACCCCGGCCTTGCGCCGCAGGTCGCCGCGCGGCTGCTCGCCGGCCGGCGCGAGGTGACGACGACGCTCGACGCCGACCTGCAGGCGTTCGTCGCCGCGACGCTCAGGCAACAGCTCGCGGCGCTCGCCGGGCGCAACGCCCGCGACGGCGCGGCGATCGTCGTCGACAACGCCAGCGGCGACATTCTCGCCTATGTCGGCTCGGCCGGAGCGGCGTCGCTAAGCGGCGCGGTCGACGGCGCGGCGAGCCCGCGGCAGGCGGGGTCGAGCCTCAAGCCGTTCCTCTACGAACTCGCCATCGAGCGCCGGCTGCTGACCGCTGCCTCGGTGCTCGACGACTCGGCCGTCGACCTCGACACCGCCTCGGGCCTGTACATCCCGCAGGACTACGACCGCGTCTTCCGCGGTCCGGTCAGCGTCCGGTCGGCGCTGGGCAACTCGCTCAACGTGCCTGCCGTGCGCGCGCTGCTGCTGGTCGGCGTCGATGCCTTCCGCGACCGGCTGTTCGACGCCGGCTATCGCGGGATCAGCCGCGACGGCGACTATTACGGCTTCAGCCTGGCGCTCGGCTCGGCCGAGGTGACGCTTGCCGAGCAGGCGGCGGCGTACCGTGCGCTCGCCCGCGGCGGCCGCTGGTCGGCCCTCCGCCTCGAGCCGGGGCCGCGCCTGCCCGAACGGGCGGTGCTCGACCCGCAGGCGAGCGCCATCGTCGCCGACATCCTTGCCGACCCCGCCGCGCGCAGCGCCACTTTCGGGGCCGACAACACGCTCGAGCTGCCTTTCTCGGCAGCGGTCAAGACCGGCACGTCGAAGGCGCTCCGCGACAATTGGTGCATCGGCTTTTCCGACCGCTTCACAGTGGCGGTGTGGGTCGGCAACTTCGAGGGTGACGCCATGGGGGCGGGCGTGTCGGGCGTGGTCGGCGCCGCCCCGGCGTGGCGCGCGATCATGCTCCACCTGCATCGAGACGCGCCGGGCGGGACGCTGCACGCCGCCGTGTCCGCCGCCGATGTGCGCTTCGAGCCGGCGATCGAGCCGCCGCGACGCGAGTTGTTCCTGCCGGGGACTGCGCTCGGCCTGGTCCGCGTCGCCGCCACGGCCGAGCGGCCGCGCATCATCGCGCCGGCCGACGGCACGGTGATCGCGCTCGATCCCGACATCCCACCGGCGCGGCAACGGGTGGCGGTGGTCGTCGCCGGCACCGGCAGCGTCGCCATCGACGGCCGGCCGCTCGGCGGCGCGCGCCTGTGGGCACCGCTCCCCGGCTATCACCACATCACCCTCAGTGACGGGTCCGCCGCCTCGACGGGATCCGCTTCACTGTTCGCTAGCGACCCAACCGGAGGTGTCACAGCTTGGAGTTGGCCGTGCCAGGTGGAACAGGCTGGACCTGCGCTGACCTTGTCCCCGCGCTCGCCGCGACCGCCTAGGGAACATCGGCCGACCGCTCTTGGTCATCGCCGCCGGAACGGTCTCCTGCATGACGTCCCAGTGCTCGACCAGCTTGCCGTGCTTCACCCGGAGGATGTAGACGGTGACCAGCGGCTTCGGACCCAGCCGGTGTAGAGACCGTGGATCATGACGAGGTCACCGTCGGCGACGATGACGCCCGGCCACCATCGCCGCTGGTCACACCGATGTGTCCCCGGCACGCCTTCCGGCATGGCCTGGTGAACAGCAACGAACCCGGCGGAGGGAGTGCTCGGTGCGCCACGCTTTCCGCTGCCGCTAAGACGACGGGTCCTGTCGGCTACCACGCTGTTGCGCCGCGACAGGGGAACACGTGGCGCCTCGCCGCCCTGGCGCTCATCCTTTCCTGCTCCGGCTGCCAGCCGGTCCGCGCCCCCCCGCAATCGGTCTTCTTTGGCGGCTTGCCGGTTAGTGGCAACCTGCGCGACGCGCGGCATGCGGGCTTCACCGAATGCGTCGATCTCGACGCCGTCCATGTCCGCTGTCGCCGTCGCGGCGTCACGGTCGCCAGCATCGGCCCCTATGACGCCGCTGTGGATCTACTCGGCAGCAATGGCGAAGGCGGTTTCGACGAACTGACACTGTGGGATGAGCGCGACAATGATGCGGTTTTCAAGATCGCACACTTCCTGGAGGAAACTGGATGGAGCAAGTGTCTGACCGGCAACGGCCGTTCAGGAGATCAGGCCATCTATACACGCAAGGGCTCACCGGTACGTTTCTCCATGGATATCAGCTACTGGGCGAAGCGGCGGATCAGAGTGATACCGGAATGGCGGCGTGATTATCACTGCGTATCCAGCTAGTTCGGCCACGATACGCGATAGGCTGTAAGCGGCACATCGGGCACAGTCCGATCAAGATGGCCGGTACGCGCACCTTCGCTCGGCGAAGCACCTTATACGGGTCGGCCGCTACCCTGCAGACGTAGCCGGGCCAGTTCTGATCGAGCCCTCGTCTGCCGAGCAGGACAAGGGCGAGAGCCTGACGCGTTCGCCAGGGACGCGGCCTCCTTCCGCCGAGCCGTCACGCATCGGCGAGCCTGCCCGACCTGGCGCATGGGCCGGCATCGTTGCCATGCCAAGACCGGGACGATCCAGTCCCGTCGCTCACCGCGCCCGTCTCGTTCGCCAACCCGGACGCCCGCTCAACTTGGCTGGTCGCTCCGGGCCAAGCAGTTCGAGGATGAGCCGATTGGGGGTGAGGGAGCCGGCGACTTTCGCATGCAGTGACATGGTGCAGGAAGAAGACCTGAAAAGCGCGCCAATCTTGTGCGGCTAGACTTCCGCATGCCCGGATTGGCCGATATCGGCGTCGAGGTCGCGCAAGTCGCGCCCCCGCGTCTCACGCCCAAACCAGGCCACCAGCACCAGCGAAAGCGCGGTGGGCGCCATCACCAGTAGCGACGACACGCCCATCGACAGCACGACGCCGCTGATCGTCAGTCCTTGTGCCGCCAGCCCGCCGCCTTTCGTGCAAGCGGCGACCCAGCCCGTCGCACGGCCGCGCACCCGGAGCGGGAAGCTCTCTGCCGCATAAGGCAGCACGATCGCGATGATCCCGTTCGTGCCGACGATCAGCAACGCGACCGGCAGGACGGGACTGCCGATGCCCGCAAGCTCCAGACGAAGGACCAGCAGCAAACCCGCCAGCGTCACGGCGATCATCGTCGTCAGCGCCCATTTGGTGCTCCACCGGCTATACAGCAGGGCTGCAATGAAAACCGTGGGGAAAGCGATCAGCGCGCTTTCGGCGAGCAGCCGGCTCGACACGCCGACCGAATAGCCCTTCGCGACGAGATCGGCCGGCAGCCAGAGCAGGAGTCCGAAGTTGATGAGGCTCCATGACAGGGCGCACAGGCTGAGCGCCGCCAGCTTGCCGTAAAGCGGCAAGCCGGCGAGCGCATGCGAACCGGGCCGGGGCGCGATCGTCGTCGCGCTTGCCTGCAGCGCCGTGGCACCGAACCGGCGCATGACGGCCTCCGCCTCGGCAACGCGGCCGCGGGCCAGCAGGAACTTGGCGGACTCCGGGATCAGTGCGCCCAGCAGCACCAGCGTCAGCCCGGTCGGCAGATTGGCGAGCCACAGGATGCGCCACCCGAAGATCGGTTGCAGCATCGCCGACAGGGCGCTGGCGGCGAAATAGCCGCCGACCGCGCCCAGACCTCCGACCAAGACAAGGCTCCAGCCGCGATGCCGGCTCGGCATCATCTCGGCAAGGAGCGCATAGGTCACCGGCAGCATGCCGCCCGCCGCGGCCCCCATCATGAAGCACATGGCGATATTCCATGCGAGGCTCGGCATCGCACCGCAGATGGAGGTGCCAACAAACATCACCGCCGACAGCAGGATGGACGCCTTGCGACCATAGACGTCGGCGATCCAGCCCCACAGCACCGACCCCGTCACCGTGCCCGCCAGCGCAAAGAACGGCACGAGCGAGACGGTTCGCTTGGGCACGCCATATTCGCTGATCATGCCGGGCACGGTGAAGCCCAGCGACGCGGGCTTCATCACGTCGATCACCAGCGCGACGACCAGCACCGCCATCAATCCCCAATGCGCCGGCCCGAGCGGCGCGTCTTCCGGCGCGGCAATGACGATATCGGCGGCAGCAGCACGCTGCGCCGCGAGATTGCGCGGCAACAATCCATAGCCGGCGACCAGCGCCCCCAGCACGATCAGCGCCATGCCGACGATCATCGTGCGGTCCATCGGCATGCCGGCCAGGCGATAGTGCATGGATTGCGCCATCACGAACATCGGCAGATGCGCGCAGACGCCAGCCGTCACGGCGACGCAGCCGAGCACAAACGCCCAGACCGCCTGCCGATCCGACAGCGTGCTCTTGATCGCCTGCATCTTCGCCCCCCGCCTACGCCACCGATTGGGAAAGTCGATACCAGCCCGTCATTTACCGAGGCGCTGGCGGCACGCCCTCGGCGTGCTACCGCCGCTTTCCGACAACGCCGAGTGTCTGGCGGAAGCCTTCGCCTATCGTGGGCTCGCGCCCGGAGTGGTGGATACGCAGTGCAAGACGCGGCTTACACTGGAGCGCACGCGCCAACTTCAGGCCATCGCCCGGTCATCGCATCGTCACGATCGGTGCGTGACAGCCTTCATCGGCTCTCTCGCGGAGGAACCGACCACGGGACGGTGGCCGCGAGCGAGGCGGCGGCTGTCCGGCATCGCCTTCCCTTGAATTGGAACGCGAAGCCCTTTCCGAAATGGCCAGCCGGGAAGGGGGAAGCGAGTGAGGGTACGCCGACGCGGAGCGAAAGGACGCCCGGCCACGTGCCGACGCGCACGCCGCACATACGGGGTCCAAGACGCCGATGCTCAATCATCGGGTCATGCGGCGGCTGCGACAGGTGGAGAGGGCGGACTCCGACCGCCCTCTCACCGCCGCGCAGTGGGGATGTTCCTAAGCGGCGACGACGCGACCGCGACGCCGCGAGGTGACACCGACCAGTCCGAAGCCAACGACAATCATCGCCCACGTCGATGGCTCAGGGACACCGCCGACCGGTGGTGGAGTCACGACAATGTCGCTTGTGTCGACGTTGAAGTAGAGTCCTGCGCCGGTGACGTTCCGGTCGACATAGAACAAGGTGAAGGTGTGCAAGCCAACCGCGAGGGTTGACGACGTCACCGGCGCTGCAGCGACGCCGTGGATGCCGCCTTCCTGGGCGATGATGTTCCTGTCGAGCGCAAGAAACGCATCGTCATCCGCGCCAAAGCTGAACGTGACTTTCTCCGGCGCCATCAGATTGAACTGACCGGTGATCGTCGCGCCTTGGAACCCGTGGAAATCGTCGCTGCCGGTGCCGTTGCCCGGATAGAAGCTGTAGTTGGCGAACGGGCTCGTGATCGTGGCCGAACCGGTATAGGTAACATGGGTATTCAGGCCAGGACTCCACCACGTGATCTCGCCGTCCGCGGTGGTGTCGTGGATGAACGGCGCCGATGACGCCGTGTTGTAGACCGGAAGCCCGAGCGCGCCGAGCGTCGGCTTGACCTCATCATAGTATGTCGGCGTGCAGCAACCGATGGTGTTGAAGTCGGGATCACCGCCGTCGCCCGCGGCGTACGTTCCGGCGATCGTGAAATAGTTGATGGTGAATGCGTTCGCGGCCAGCGCTGGCGCTGCCGAGGCAACCGCTATGAGCATCCCGACCGCGCGGACGCCCTGTGATCCACCAAGCTGTAATCCGCTGAGCTTCATCGTAATACCCCTGCTTAACAAAAGGCGAAGCCACGACATCGTGCGCCGCGACCGCATTGAAAGATTAAGGAAAATTAGTATTCAGGCATCTTCACGCGCGAGTGGGTATGAAGCGGCAGACGCCAGTTTCTGACGCAGCCGGGGCCGCCTCGATGCCTGCTGGAGCCGAGACTGCACCGCCATGAGCGCGCCGCTTGGCCGAACGCCGGGCGACGGTCGGCGACGGAGCCATGGATCGACAGTTGGCGGCGCTCAGCCGTTCTTCGTTATCCGCCGTTCAATCAGGTGCATGCCAACTGCCTGACTCATGAAATTTTGATTAAGGCGATGGGCCGGAACGATCCCCGCTGGTGGCGCGACACGCAATGGGGCAGCCTTGGCCGATGACCGAGTCCATCTCGCCAACCACGTTGAAGGGCTGGAAGTCGATCGCAGACTATTTCGGTCGCGACGCGAGCACGGTGATGCGCTGGGCGGCGCAGCGCGGTCTGCCGGTACGCCGTCTGCCCGGTGAGGGCCGGTCGTCGGTCTATGCGCTACCCGACGAACTCGCCGCGTGGCTGGCGACCGCGGGTTCAGCCGGCAGCCCTGTTTCGCTGGATTCCGCCGCGGTTATCAGTCCCGCCGCGCCTGGGCCGGCGACGCCCGAACCGGTGCGCGCAGTCGTTGTGCCGCCGGTCGCGCAGCCGGCGCGGCGAATCGCCTTGCTCGGTGTCGCCGCCGCCATGATCGTTGCTGCTGCCGCGCTGATCGCCGCGATCAGTGGCCCGGCGGGACCAGCGTTCCCCCGGACATTCCATGACGCCGCGACCGAGCGCGCTTATCTCGCGGCAACCTACGATCTCAACCTCCGCACGCCCGCCAGCCTCGACCGCGCACGCGCCGAATTCGGTGCGATCATCGCGCGCGACCCGACCGCCGCGCCGGCCTATGCGGCCCTCGGCGAAACCTACCTGCTGCTCCGCGAATACAGTGTCTTCCCCGGCGACGAGGCATACCGCGCCGCCGCGGCCGCGGAACGGGCGGCGATCGCCCTCGACCCCGATCTCGTGGCGGCGCACCGCGCGCTGGCCTTCGTCGCCTTCTGGGGTGATCGTGACATTCCGACCGCGCGCGACGAGTTCAGTCGCGCCCGTGCCTTTGCCCCCCACGATGCGCAGACGTGGCACTGGTACGCGACGGCGCTGAGCGCGAACGGCGAGGCGGCGGCGGCTTTGGACGCGATCGGCGAAGCGCGGCGGCTCGCCCCCGAGTCGACGCCGATAGCGGCCGATTACGGTCTCGTCGCCTATCTCGCCGGGCGGCGTGCGGATGGGCTGGCGGCGCTCAACGCCGTTGCGGCGGGGTCGCCGACGCACATGTCGACCCACCGCTATCTTGCCGACCTCGCGCTCGCGCGCGGCGACGGCGCGACCTATCTCGCCGAGGCGGCAATCGCCTGCCGCTTGAAGAACGATGACGTCGAAGGCGCGGCCGTGATCGCCGACCGCGCGGCGTTCGCCCACGGCGGCCAAGCGGCGCTCCTGGCGTCGATCGCGGCGCGGCTCGACCGTCGCACCGCGGCCAACGCGCATTTCGACCGGGCGCGCATCGCCGCGCTGCAGGGCCGCACCGCTGCTGCGCTCGACGAGTTGCGCCGGGCGGGCGAAGCGCACGAGGCTGCGATGGCGTCCATGCCCGGCGAGATCGACCTGCACGGGCTCGCCGGCAACCCGGCGTTCGAAGCCATGCAGCCACGCGCGACGCTGGCGGCGGCGGCGGCGGCGGCGGCGGCCAGGGGGATAGCGATCCCCTAGCCCGATTTTTCGGCTGATGCATGGAGATGCGGGCTCCTGCCGCAACATGCCGGAGTACGAATCGTCCTTAATCTTTCAGTCATCCTCGCGCGGTGGCGGCATGGGCGGCCGACCGCCAATGAGGAGGACGAGCATGAAGTCAGTCTGGTTGCTTTGCGGCGCATTATCAATGAGTGGACTATCGGCCCCGGCAATGGCCGCGACGACGTTCACCACGGTCGACCTGTCGGCGGCGGCCAACCGCAGCTGGGTCAGCGACTGGGGCGTCCCGAGCTTTCCGCAGGGTGCGCAAATGGACAACGGCACGCCGTTCGTCATCCCAGGCGATGCGTCGGGTGCGCGCTACGCCTCGGTCTACGGCACCGTCGCCGGCAGCGCGTCGGGCACTTTTTCGATCGCGACCGACATCGCCCACGCGACGACCGCCTATTCCCTGATCAATACGATCTGGGGACAGGCCCAACGCGGCCTGATCTACATCAAGTTCGTCGGCGCAGATGGTTCTTCCCAGCAGTTCAACCTGCTTGGCGGCAGCGACGTCCGCGATTTCAATAACTTCATTTATACCAATACGATCAACAACAATGATGCCCCGTCGATAACAGCCACTAACGCGCTGACCGTCGACAACGGCCAGCACCGGCTCGACGAGCAGACCTTCCAGCTCGATCCGCTGTTCCTGACGAACAACATCGTCAAAGTCGTCGTCACGGACAACGGGGCCGATGGCTTTTCACGTGCCGCCCTGAGTGGTCTGACGTTCGGCTCGGCATCGGTCGGCGGCACCGTGCCCGAACCCGCCTCATGGGCATTGATGCTTGCTGGCTTCGGTACGATCGGCGGCGTCATGCGGCGGCGGACGACGGCCGCCGGCGTTACCGCGTAAGTAGCGCAGGACCTGACAGCGGCGACCGGTAGCCAGCCCGGTCGCCGCCGCGATGGTACCCGCACCATGATCCACCTGCCGAACCGCGCGGGCTCGCCCCGACATCGCGCGCCTTTCGCTGCAATCGCTTGCGCGCTAATCTGCCTGGCGCTGCCGCGGGAGGTGTGATGCTTGTGGTTCCTGTTCTCGTCGCCCTTGCGGCCAGCGCCGTCACGGCCGAGGCGCCGTTGCTCCAGCCCGGCGACACGTGGCGATACAAGAACACGGTCGAGCTCAACGGGCGCTTTGCCGAGACGCACGATGAGAGCAGTATCGTCCGGACGGAAGGCGATGCCGTCGTCGTTCGCGTCCATCAGGTCGACTCGACGCTGCAGCCGACGGAAATCCTGCTGGGCAACGACTGGTCGCGCTTTCGCAGCGTCGACGGGCAGGAGCAGGTGGTCAACCGCCCGTTCGCCTTCCCGCTGCAGCCGGCAAAGAGCTGGACCGTCGAGTATCGGGAGAGCAATCCGAACCGCCAGCATTCGAGCGAACGCCTGAACCTGACCTACCGCGTTGTCGGTGGCGAGCGGGTGACGGTCCCGGGCGGCGCATTCGACACGATCAAGGTCGAGGCGACCGGTCAGTGGACGGCAACGATCGCTCCGGCGGTGACAGGTTCCGCCGTGGTCCGCAGCGACGCCCAAGGTGCAGCGGTGGTCAACCGGCTCGATCGCCAGGTCGCCCACGACGCCACGGGCCGGCTATACAAGGCGTTCTGGTACGCTCCCGCGGTCAAGCGGGCAGTCAAGACGATCGAGGAATATTATGGCTCCAACGGCATCCGCAGCGAGACGCGGACCTCGGAGCTGGAGGGCTTCACACCGGCCCGGTAGGCGACGGACAGAGCGGCCAGACGCGGTCCTCAAGGCGACCCGGATATGGCACCCGAAGGTTACTTGGGACCCGGCGGGTCGGAACGGTTCCGGTTGTGATCCCGCGACCGCAATCGCGGTCGGGCGATATCCTTGCCGGTAAAAGCGGCGGCCGGCCGGTCCGGCCGTTATTTCTTCTCTCCCACGGCGGACCCGACCGGGATCATGATCTCGTTCCGGCGCATGAACCATAACGTCCACGGTGGGTCATACTGCGCCAGCGACGGTGGGCCGGCGGCGTGAAGCTGCTGCGTCGCGACGAACCGCGACAGGGCCAGCGTTTTCGCCGCCACGTCATCCGACCGGGCAAGGCCGCTGAACCGGACGACCGCCACGCGCGCCGCAGCTTGGGCGTGGAGGTGCACCCTGGGACTGTTCGGGCGCGGCAGGGTGTCTAACGTCGCGCCGCGCGGCATGATGAACCGGACGATCCACCTGCCGTCGCCGCCGGTCTGCAACATCGGCGCGGTCATCGCGATCGTCTCACCGGCCGGCAACTGGATCACCGGCGCGGTCATGGCGATCTTCTGCCGCCCGGTGTTGTCGCCGAAGATATAGCCGGCGAGAAGACGAAAGCCCTTCCCCGCCGCCTCCGTTCGGCTCCCCATCACCGCAACCTCTGCCAGGACGAGCGGCGGGTAATCGCGCACCTCGAACTCGCCGTGCTTGAGCGACAGGGTAAATGGCGGTTCTTCGGTGGCCATGACGGACGATCCCAGCAGGTCGAGCGCAAGCGCGACGGCGAACAGCAGCAATCTCATGCGGACTTCATAAATGACCGCCCGCGGTTCGCTGCCTGCGCCGCATCGCCGCTGCCTGCAGCGATGGATGACGAGCCACGTCGTCAGCCGTGCGCGGGCATGCCCGACAGCCGGTTTCGGGCCGCTGTCTTCGACTAGCCGCGGGGTGGCAAGGTCGCCCCCGCCGCAATCGTCGTCAGGCGGCTGGCGTCAGGACGCACCGATCGCATGGCTGACGCCGTTGGCGCATGCGCTGCCCGCAGGCGTGCCGTGCGCGCCAGTAACGATGATGCCGTGATCGGCCGCGAAGTGCAGACGCTCGGGGCCGACCCATGCCGGCGACATCGAACCCGTCATTTCAGCCGCCACGACCCTGCCCGGCATCGTCTTGGTCCCTGTTGGCGGGCACTGCGGCATCGGGGTGGAGGATACCGGCCGACTTCAGCTCATCCCAGAAGGCGGGCGGGATCTTTGCCCGAAGTGCGGCGTGGTCGGCAAGGATGTGGGCCGGGCTGGCGGTACCGACGATCAATGCCGAGGCGACGTCGGGCGCGAGGCTGAACTGCAGTGCAGCTGCGACCAAGTCGACGCCGTGGCGGGCGGCAACCGCGCGCAGGCGGGCGAGCCGCTCGCGCTTGTCGTGGAGGATGATCGTGTTGTCCTCACCGTAATTGTAGCGCGGCTCGCCGCCGAGGAAGCCGGCGTTGAGCGCCGAGCCGACGACGAAGCTGACGCCCGCCTCGCGCGCCTTGGGGAACACCTGTTCGACGGCGTTGCCGTGGTCGACCAGCGAATACTGGCTGGCGAGCAGGTGGACGTCGCTGTCGGCGACCTCCAGGCAGCGCAGGATCGGCTGCGGGCAGTTCACGCCCATGCCCCAGGCGTCGATGACGCCCTCCTTGCGCAGGCGGGTCAGCGCCGGGAACGCGCCCTTCTCGGCGACCGGCCACAGCGACTCCCAATCGTCGGGCAGGTACTTGTTGTCCGGCGACAGGTCGTGGACGAAGACGATGTCGAGCCGGTCCAGCCCGAGGCGCTGCAAACTATCCTCGATCGAGCGCAGGACGCCGTCGGCGGTATAGTCGAAATGCGGCGTGTTGGGGGAGGGGGTGAAAGGAAAGTACTTCTTCGCCTTGTGATTGCGGCTGGCGCGAAGCAGCTTGCCGACCTTGGACGACAGGACGAATTCGTCGCGGGGTTTCCTCGCGAGGAAGCGCCCGAAGCGCCGTTCCGCCAGTCCCAGGCCGTACCAGGGCGACACGTCGAAATAGCGGACGCCCGCGTCCCAGGCGGCAGCGAGCGTCGCTTCCGCCTGCTCGTCGGTCGCGAACTGGAATTCGTTGCCGATCGCAACCCCACCAAGGCCGAATTGATGCGGCGGACGGTAGCGCGAGGGAGCCATGACCAAACCTTCAGAGTTGAGCGCCTAGAACCCCATGGCCCGGGCATGTTTCCGCCGGCGACTGGCCTGACAAGCGATGGGCTAGCCGTTTTTACGGCGCCCTCGAAGGGTTGCCGCCTTGAATGGCGGGTTCGGCGACGTCGTTGCCGCAGACGTCGATGAGTTTGACCAACCCGTCGCTGTCCCTGTGGTCGCGGCGAGTACATCCGGCGCGCCCATGCTGGAGACCGGGCTGATCGCCGACGCCGCGCCGCCATCGCCCGACCGCCCGCACCCGGGCATTGCCGGGCCGATCCGCAAACAGTCCCGACCCCGTGCCGTCGGCGACGTGCGCCACGACAGCCGGGAGCGCGAACCCGCACCGCCGCAAGCGAACCCTGAGCGATCGCGGTGCGTTGCCTCTCCGCGATAACGAAGACGACCGGCGCGGAGCAGATATGAAGACGGTAACGTTGCCGGGCGGGGAAACCGTCCCCGCCCTCGGCCAGGGGACGTGGAAGATGGCCGAGCGGAGCGACCGGCGGGCCGCCGAGATGGCGGCGCTGCGCACCGGCATCGACCTCGGCATGACGCTGATCGACACCGCCGAGATGTACGCCGACGGCGCCGCCGAGACGCTCGTCGGCGAGGCGATCGGCGACATCCGCGACCGCGTGTTCCTTGTCAGCAAGGCGTATCCGCAGAACGCTTCGCGCGATCGGCTGTGGCGCGCGTGCGAGGCGAGCCTCAAGCGCCTGCGGACCGACCGGATCGACCTCTACCTGCTCCACTGGCGCGGGTCGGTGCCGCTCGGCGAAACGGCGGAGGCGATGGAGCGGCTGAAGGCGTCGGGCCGCATTCGCCATTGGGGCGTCAGCAATCTTGACGCCGATGCGATGGCCGAACTCGTCGCCGCTGGCGGGGCGGGGTGTGCGGCCGATCAGATCCTCTACAACCTCACGCGGCGGGGCCCGGAAAACGATCTGCTGCCGTGGCTGACCGACCGCGGCGTCGCAGCAATGGCCTATAGCCCGGTCGAGCAGGGCAGGCTTGTCCGCGACCCGCGCCTGACCGCGGTCGCGACGCGGCGCGGCGTCACGCCGGCGCAGATCGCGCTCGCCTGGACACTGCGGCGCGATGGAATGATCGCGATCCCAAAGGCCGGTACGGTGGAGCATGTCCGGGAGAACCGGGCGGCGGTCGACCTCGTACTCAGTGACGACGAGTTAGGCACCCTCGACGCCGCCTTCCCCCTGCCGCGGGGGCGGCAGCTGCTCGAGATGTTGTGAGCGGACGACTGTCCGGTTCCAAAAACGATGGGAGTTCCCGAACGGCCGAGTGGGGTCGTCGAACCCACGACAGCGATCGAACCCGGCGTGAAAGAAATCTACCGGGAGCTCCGCGCTATTCGGCAGCAATGACCTTGGGCGGCCCTATCGCCTTGTCGTTCGCCGCGCCCGTCGCTGCGCCCAGGGCCATGCCTTTCTCGGAGAGCATCATGCCAATGAGCGCCTGGATCAGCGACCCCCCTGACGCTTCCCCCTTGTCGCCGCCGGAGCTGATCTGGACACGCGGCACGATGTCGACACCCGACTTCTCCAGCGCCTCGGCGAGCCGTTCGACGACCTGACGGGTAAGCTGGAACTGGGCTCCGCCCGAGGCGGCGGCTTGCTTTTCGATTGTCTCCGCCGTCGCCAGCCCGGTCTTGGTGATCCGGTCGGCCTCGGCTCCGGCGAGCGCCACGACCTTCGCCGCCTCGCCCTCGCCGATGATCTTCATGCGATCGGACTCGGCGCGAGCCAGCGTGCGGGTCTGCTCCGCCTCCTGGGTCGCGCGCCTGAGCGACGCCTTGCCCTGGTTTTCCTGAACCGTGATCGACAGCTCGGACTCGGTGATCACCGTCTGCTGCTTGGCGCGCGCTTCCGCCTCCCGCAGGTCCTTCTCGCCTTCCGCCGCGACCCTCTGCTTCTGATAGGTCGCGACCTGCTCCTCGGCGACCTGGCGCTGGCGAAGCTGCTGCAGCACCTGCTCGATCTGGTTGTTGCCCGGTGCCGCGCGCGGCGTGCCGATCAGCACCTCCTGCAGCTCGAGGTTGTAGGCTGAAAACTTCGCCCGCATTTCGTCGCCGGCCTGTTCCTGGATGTCGCTGCGATCCTGCAGCAGCTCGATCAGCGTCTTCTTCTGGGCGATGTTCTTGAAGTACGCCGACACCATCGGATCGAGCGTCTGCTCGACGAGCTTCTTGATGTCCCCGAAGCGCTGGATGACGAGCGGTGCCTTGCGGTAATCGATATGAACCACGACCGAAAGCGGCAGCGTCGGCTCGAAGGCATCGCGTGTGATCAGCGAGACTTCGGAGAGGTTCTCGTCGAGCTTGTGCTGCCCGGTCGTTGCCTGGTCCCACTTCAAGATGAAGTTGGTCGTGGGCACGATGATGATCTTGCCCGCATAGGTGTTGAATGCGTACTTGCCCGGTAGCAGTGGTTCGCTCCACACGCCGCGGCTGCCGCGGGCGACGAGCTCGCCGTGGCGATAGCTTTCACCCGACGTGTCGGTACCGGTTTCGCCGGTGTACGAGATGACGACGCCGACATGACCGACGTCGATGATGGTCTTGGGCACCTTCTCGACCGTCGCGAACAGACGGTTGATGAAGTAGCTGCCCTCGACCAACACTTGCAGCTGGCGCCCGCGGCGACCACCGGCGGCGATGAATTTCTCTGGATCCTGGAAGCTGTTGTGGAACGTCGCCGCGTCGCCCTGGTCGATCCCCACCTGCGGCGCGATGATCTGGTCCGCGGTCAGTGCCGGACCGTCGTGGACGGTGACGACGCCGATCATGTCGTCGGCGTCCTTCAACACCACCGCCTCGAAGCCGCCGCGCTGGGCAATGATGTTCTGCATCTCGACGAACAGGTTGTCGTCGGCGGTCTCGAGCTGCAGCCCATAGATGCGCTCCTGGGTCAGCACGACGAACTGCGCCAGGTTGATTGCGTAGGTGCCCTCACGCAGGATTGTCCGTTGCGGCCCCTTCTGGCCGCCATCGGTAAGGAAGCGCCGGACGTCGAGGAAATCGGCGGTCTTGACGTTGCTCGCCAGCGTCTGCGTCGGACCAAGCGGGGTGCCGTCGCGGGCGAAGACATAGCCGATCTGACCCTGGGGAATCGTCACCAGTGGCTGGATGTGGATGCGGTACTGGAACGGGAAGAAGAAGTGGTAGCCGCCGCGCAGCACGTCGGGCTGGTAGCCGGCCTCGCCCGCCAAGGCGATCAGCCCGCCGCTGATCGATCCGGCTGAACTCCACAGCTTCTCGACGATGGCAACCCGGTTGTTCCCGACATACCGGACGCAGCGCGATACGACGAGCACGACGAGCATGACCGCGAACACGGCCGCGATTGCGCCGAGCACGAAGAAGTTTTCCATCGCGGATCTGCCCCAGGGTCCTCAGCCGGACGGCTGCGGGACCGACGTCAAATACCCCGTATCAGAGGTCGTCACCAGAGAATTTGTCTGCCCCGTACCGCAGATCGATATAGCGGGCTGCGACCTTCGCATCGCCATGGTCGAGCCTGTCGTGCGCCGTGTTGAGCCGGCGCAGCTCGGCTGCGAGTTGCTCGAGAGCGGCGGCGGCCAGACCGTCGACCTCCGCCAGTTGCGCGGCTTCGGACGCGTTGATCGATGCGGCGAATGCCCGGACCGCCATTGCCAGGTCCGATGAGAGGGCTTGATACGCCTTCTCGCCGTGGCGCCAGGGCCCCTGCGCGAGAAGTGTCATCGCCTCGCCGACGCGCCGAGACGCGGTTGCGTGCGAACCTGGCGCACCCCCTATCGCCTTCGCCGCGTCGGCAACTCGCTGTTCGGATTGACGCTTTGCGACACCGGGATCGAGCTTCGACCTGGCAACGCGACGCCGACGCAGGTGCGAGTCGGCAAAGCTGGCGGCGGCCGCGACAGCAACGGTGGCCGCGCCATAGGCGGGCAGAAACCAAAGGCTGGTGGTCAAGGTCAGGCGAAGCGCCGACGCCAGCACGAACGGCTGGTGCGACGCCAATAGCACCGCAGCGATTGCCACGACGTAGACCGGGAGCGCCAAGTGCAGCAGCACCCCGACGGCAAAACGCCACGGTACGATCGGACGATCTGCCGCGGTCACGAGGATTGTCAGCCGAAAATCATCGGCTCGGGCACGGGCGAGCCCTCCGCGGCAGGGACGCGGCCGAACTCCCGCCCCCGTGGAAGCTCCCGCGCCTTGCCTCGCCGCCCCCAACGCTGCACGCTTCGCGGCCGCCCCGGCGGATCACAACCCGCCGTCGTCGCTGAAGTCGCCGTCGCTGCCGCCGAAGTCGCGGTCGCCGTCATTGTCGTTGTTGATGACGACCTCCTCGCGCGGCGTGTCGAAACCGCCAAAGCCCTGCGCCCCGTGGTGGCCGCCGAACAGGTCGGACAGGCCGCTGAACAGCATCTCGCCGCCCGCGACGCCCGCCGCCGTCGTGCCGGCGCTCCGCAGGAAGCTGCCCACGCCTCCGCCGCCGCCAAAGATGCTCGGCCGAGCCTCGGGCGGGGGCGGCGTGTACGTCTGTCCGTAGGTCTGGCTGTAGCCATAGGCCGGAGCGGGCGCGGCCACCGGATTGTCCCACGGGTTCACCCGCGGCGGGAGGAAGCTCGTCTGCGGCGCGGCCACCGCGCGGGCCTGCGCCTCGAGGTCGGCGATCCGCGCCTGCGCCGCGTGCAGCGCCTGATCGGCGACGATCGCGTGCTGGACCAGCAGATAGGCCGCGTCGGGGTTCGCCGCGAGCGTGTCGCGGATCAGCGCATCGGCCTCGGCATCCCTGGCCGTGCCGCGGGTCGCGGTCAGGTCGCGCAGGAAGCTGGTCAGCAGGGCACGTTCATCTGGAGTCATGGCGTCCTCGGCATCGACTATGCGCCATGTCGGGATGGGTGTGCCGCGCGTCAATCGCGTCGGCGGGTGCAGATGTGTGACCGGTGCCATCCGCTCCTGACGCAGGACGCATGTTGCCGCAAAACCGGAACCGGCCGTTCACCAAGCTGAACAAGGGACTGCTTACCGGAAGCTCGCCAGCGCGCCGACTGTCTGACCCTGCCTCATCGTTGGCGCGAAGGGAGAGGTCGTCGCGCCTGCTGATCGTCCAACGGGGGAAAGTGTAAAATAATCCGACAGTTTGCCTGCGGATCAACCTGAGCGTACCTCCGCATGGTCACCCTGCCGCCCCGTTAACACAATGTAACTCTTTGGTTTGCTCTTCACTTACCACGATCTGCGTCAAGTAGCCTGAAGTTGGCACGTCGTTTGCATTGCATTGGGTAAGTCAGTCAAGATGTTGGAGAGTTGCGATGAGCCTGAAGTTTATTATTGCTGGCGCGCTTGCCCTCGGCACTGCCACCGTGGCGGACGCCACTGTCATTCTTACCTCGAACTTCGACTTGCTCGCGCTTGGCGCCGGCAGCTACACGACCGTGTCGACGATCGAAGGCTGGACGAGCACGACAAACGGCATCGAAATCCAGAACCATGCTGCCGGGACGCCGTTCTCGAGCCCGAACCTCGTCGAGCTCGACACCTTTGCCAACAGCTCCATGTTCCATACGCTCGGCAAGGGGACATATCTCGTCAGCTATTATTACTCGCCGCGCCCGGGCGTCGGTGCCGCCTCGAATGGGATCACGCTGTCGATCGGCTCGACGGCGCTTGACGCGGTGACCGGCAACGGCGGCGGCGACACGATGTGGGCGCTGCGCAGCGTCAAGTTCGCCACGACCGGCGGCGCGTTGACGTTCGCGGCGACCGGTACGTCGGACTCGCTGGGTGGCTATCTCGACAACATCTCGATCGCGGCGGTGCCCGACGCATCGACGTGGGTTCTGATGATCGCGGGCTTCGGGCTGGTCGGCATCGCCGCCCGCCGTCGCTCGCCGCGCGCCGTCATCGCCTGATCCCGTTGGCCTGATCCGAAGGGGGCTGCGACGGCGGCCCCCTTCCTCAAGTACGGCGCAGCGGCGCGGACGATCCGACCCTGCGGCAGCGCGAGCTTGGGCATGGACGCACGTCGCGCCGCGATCCGCGCCCGCGCCGCGCGTGCCCTCGATGGAACGACCTTGGGCGGGCTGTCGACGAAGCGTGAAAGCGCAGGAGCCGCCACGCCGACGCAGGCACTCAATCTTCCTTCGTTTCCAACCGATAGCCGACTCCGGGTTCGTTGCGCAGCACAACGGGCAGTGACGGGTCGGCTTCGAGCTTGCGGCGCAACGCGCGAATGGTGACGCGGAGATATTCGACATCGTCGGTGTGCGCTGGACCCCATACCGTCCGGAGCAGGTGGGCGTGGGTCAACACGCGCCCGGGGTGACGGGCCAGTTCTGCGAGCAGCCCGTATTCCTTCGGCGTCAGCCGCACCTCCGCTCCCTCGCGCGATACTCGGCGCCGGGCGAGATCGATGGTCGCGTCGCCGAACCCGACGACGATGCGCTCGGCGTTGGCCCGCGTGCCCCGACGAAGCGCCGAGCGGACGCGGGCGAGAAGCTCGTCGGTATCGAACGGCTTGGTGACATAATCGTCGGCCCCGAGGTCGAGCGCGGCGATCTTCTCGTCGGTTGCGTCGCGGGCCGTCAGGACGATCACCGCCGGGCCGGGCGCGCGGACGAGCAGCGGCAGCAGTTCGAGCCCGTCGCGGTCGGGCAGCCCAAGGTCGAGGAGGACGAGGTCGGGCTTGTCGATGTCGCGGGCCGCAAGCGCGGCGCGGGCGTCGGCCGCCTCGACGACCGCATAACCGGCGCGGTCGAGAGTACGGACGAGCAGCCGCCGGATCGCGAGGTCGTCGTCGACGACGAGAAGCTTCGCCGCGTTCACGCCGCCTCGTGGCCGACCCGGACCAGCAAGCGTGCCGGCACCGTCAGGCCGAAGCATGCCCCGGTTTTTTCGTCGCGGTTGGCGGCGCTGACGGTGAACCCCATCGCCTCGGCGAACCCCTTGACGATGGCGAGGCCGAGGCCCGTTCCCTCGCGCGCGCGGTCGCTGCCCTCGATCCGCGCAAAGCGGTCGAAGGCGGCCGCCGCGAACCCCGGCGGCAGGCCCGGCCCCTCATCGAGCACGGTAAGCGTCAGCGCATCGGGCGAGCGGGTCGCGACGACGGCAATCGGCGTGCCGGGCGCGCCGAACTTGCCGGCGTTGTCGAGCAGGTTGATCAGGCAGTGGTGCAGCAGCCGCGCGTCGGCCCGGACCAGCGGCAGGTCGGGAGCGACGTCGAGGCGGATCGCGTGGCCGGCGAGCGCCGGGCGGACGTCGTGGACGGCACTCGTCACCGCATCGGTCAGGTCGATCGCAGTGACGTCGGGGGTCAGCGCACCGGCCTCGACCCGCGCCATGTCGAGCAGGTTGGTGACGAAGCGCTGGAGTTGCCCCGCCTCGGACGCCAACGCACCAAAGGCAGGGTCGGCGTTGCCGTAGCGCGCCTGAAGGTCGGCGGCGGTCGCGACGACGGTCGTGAGCGGCGAGCGCAGATCGTGCCCGATGCTCGCCAGCAGCGCCGAACGCAGCCGGTCGCGCTGCTCGAGGGCGGCAATGCCCGCCATTTCGCGCTCCGCGACGATCCGCGCCAGCGCCAGTCCCGCCTGGTCGACGAGCGCCGCGAGCAGCCCGCGCTGGTCGGCGCGGACGGGATCGCGGCTGTCGTCGCGCCCCAGCCCGAACACGGCGCGGGTCGCCCCGCCGGCGGTGACCGGCACGAACAGCCAGTCGGCGGCGGGCAGGGTGTCCGACCCCCGCCCGGCAGGCTGGCCGCGGTCGAACGCCCAATCGGCTGCGGCGAGCGCGACGGCGTCGATGTTCTCGTTGGGCGGCACGGCGGCGACGACGGCCAGCGCCCCGTTGCGGCGCGTGAGATAGGTGGCACGCGCATCGAACAGCGCCGACGTCTCGCCGGCGAGCGCCTGACCCAGCGCGACCTCGTCGGGTGCGGCCGCGAGGGCGCGGGCAAAACCGGCGAGCGCCGCGTTCTGCCGCGCCGACGTCGCCGCGAGCGCGCCCTGCGCCCGGACGCGCGACGCGAGCTGGCTGGTGATGACCGCGACGCCGAGCAGGACGACGACAGTCACCGCATTCTGCGGATCGGCGATGGTGAAGGTGTAAAGCGGCGGCAGGAAAAAGAAATTATAGGCCAGTGCCGAAAGCAGGCCGGCGGCCAGGCCGGGGCGCAGGCCGAACCGCAGCGCCGCCGCCATCACCGGGACGAGATAGACGAGGTCGGTCGAGTTGAGCCCGATCACCGGGCGGAACACCACGTCGACCCCCGTGGTCAGCGCAACCATCGCGGCGGCGCGGGCGTAATCGATCGGCGTCGACGGATCGGCGGCCCGCGTCATCGGCTCGGCCCTTGCGCTGGCCCCCTCGCCAGCGGGGAGCACGTGGATCGCGACCTCGCCGATGCCCCGCACCAGCTCGTCGACAACCGAGCCGTGGCGCAGCTGGAACCACCACGACCGGCGCGACTTGCCGATGACGATCTGCGTCGACCCGCGCATCGGCGGCAAAGCGCATCAACCCGTCGGTGACGCCGCTCGGCGGGGACCGTCGCGGTATCGGCCCCGAGGCTCGATGCCAGCGCCAGCGCGTCGTCGAGCCGCCGGCGGTCGGCCGGGCCGAGCCGAGCGCTGCGCCGCGTCTCGACATGGAGCGCCGTCCAGCGCGCGCCGAGCGCGTCGGCCAGGCGCTTCGCCGCGCGGACCAGCTCGGGCGCGCTCGGCAGCTCGCTGACCGCGACGAGCACGCGCTCGCCTGCCGCATAGGGCCCGGCGAGCGACTGGGCGCGGAGTTCGCTCAGCATCTCGCGCGTCGATCGCCTGCGCCGCGCGGCGCAGCGCCAGTTCGCGCAAGGCGGTCAAGTTCGACCGGCTGAAGAAATGGCCGAGCGCGCGCGACGCTTCTTCGGGGACATAGACCTTGCCCGCCTGCAGCCGCGCGATCAGTTCGTCGGGCGGCAGGTCGACGACCTCGATCTCGGCATCCTCGAGCACGCGGTCGGGCACCGTTTCGCGGACCCGGACGCGGGTGAAGCTGGCGACGGTGTCGTTCAGCGATTCGATGTGCTGGATGTTGACGGTCGTGAACACGTCGATGCCGGCGGCGAGCAGCTCGTCGATGTCCATGTAGCGCTTGGGGTGGCGCGAGCCGGGCAGGTTGGTGTGCGCGAGTTCGTCGACCAGCGCGAGGCCCGGGCGCCGCGCGAGGAGCGCGTCGAGATCCATTTCGGTCAGCATCCGCCCGCCGAAGTCGACCACGCGGCGCGGGACCAGCGCGAACGGGCCGAACCAGCGCCTCGGTCTCGGCGCGGCCGTGCGTCTCGACCAGCCCGACGACGACGTCGGCCCCTTCGCGCAGGCGGACGGCGGCGTCCGACAGCATCTCGTAGGTCTTGCCGACCCCGGGAGCGGCACCGAGAAACACCTTGAGCTTGCCCGCGCCCCTCGGCGCGCGCGGCGGCGAGAAAGGCTTCGGGCTCGGGGCGATCGCGATCGGTCACGCTGGCGGGTTTGCGCTCGCGCCGCCGGGTTGTCGATTGACGACAGCCGAACCGTCGAGCCGACGTTGAGCAGCAGCACGTTGACCCGTCGCTCGCCAAGCACGCCGGCAAGGGGTTCCTGCACGGCGGCAGCGACCATCGCCTTGACGGTCCCTTCAGCGATCCCGCGGGCCCTGGCGACGCGCGCGACCTGGGCATAGGCGTTCGCCGGCGAGATGTCGGGATCGAGGCCGCTGGCCGAAGCGGTGACCATGTCGGCCGGGACGTCGCCGGTCAGGCCATCCGCACGGACGATCTTGAGGTCGCCGCTGACGCGGTCGATCAGCCCCTTGGCCGCCGGACCGAGGTTCGAGCCGCCGCTCGCGGTCGGGTCATAGCCCTTGCCCGCGGCCGAGGGGCGGCCGTGGAAGTATTTCGGCGCGGCAAACGCCTGGCCGATCAGTTCGGAGCCGACGACGGTGTCGCCGTCGCGGACGAGGCTGCCGTTCGCCTGCGACGGGAAGATCGCCTGCGCGATGCCGGTCAGCAGCGCGGGATAGGCCAGCCCGGTCAGCAGCGTGAACAGCAGCAGCATGACCAGCGACGGGCGGAGGGCGGAGCGAAGATCGTTACCCATGGGTCAGGTCCTCAGGCGAGATGGAGCGCGGCGACGATCAGGTCGATCGCCTTGATGCCGACGAACGGCGCGATCAGTCCGCCGAGGCCGTAGATCGTCAGGTTGCGCGCCAGCAGCGCGCCCGCCCCGACCGGCTTGTACGCGACGCCCTTGAGCGCGAGCGGCACCAGCGCCGGGATGATCAGCGCGTTGAAGATGATCGCCGACAGGATCGCGCTTTGGGGCGAGGCGAGGTGCATGACGTTGAGCACCGCACAGGCCGGGATAGAGCACGACGAAGATCGCCGGCAGGATCGCGAAATATTTGGCGACGTCGTTGGCGATCGAGAAGGTCGTCAGCGCGCCGCGGGTCATCAGCAGCTGCTTGCCGAGGCCGACGATCTCGATCAGCTTGGTCGGGTCGCTGTCGAGGTCGACCATGTTGCCCGCCTCGCGCGCCGCCTGCGTGCCGGTGTTCATCGTCACGCCGACGTCGGCCTGCGCCAGCGCGGGCGCGTCGTTGGTCCCGTCGCCGCACATCGCGACGAGCTTGCCGCCGGCCTGTTCCTTGCGGATCAGCGCGAGCTTGTCCTCGGGCGTCGCCTGCGCGAGGAAATCGTCGACCCCGGCCTCGGCGGCGATCGCGGCGGCGGTCAGCGGGTTGTCGCCGGTGATCATCACCGTGCGGATGCCCATCCGGCGCAGCTCGGCGAAGCGCTCGCGCATCCCCGCCTTGATGATGTCGCTTAGCGCGACCGCGCCGAGGATGCGCCCGTCGCGCGCGACCGCCAGCGGCGTCTTGCCGGCGCGGGCGAACTCGTCGGTCATGCGGCGCAGTTCGGTCACCGTCGCCGGATCGGCGCGGTCGCCGAGCGTCTTGATGACGCTGTCGACCGCGCCCTTCTCGATCAGGGTCGGCCCGAAGCGGACGCCCGACAGGCGGGTCGCGGCGCTGAACGGGATGACCTCGGCCCCCGCCGGCATCGTCGCGGTGATGCCGTGCGTCTCGCGGGCGAGGACGACGATCGAGCGGCCCTCGGGCGTCTCGTCGGCGAGGCTGGCGAGCGCGACGGCCTCGGCGAGCTCGGCCATCGACACGCCCGACACCGGCCGGAACTCGGTCGCCTGCCGGTCGCCGACGGTGATCGTGCCGGTCTTGTCGAGCAGCAGGACGTCGACGTCGCCCGCCGCCTCGACCGCGCGGCCCGACTTGGCCAGCACGTTGAAGCGGACCAGCCGGTCCATGCCGGCGATGCCGATCGCCGACAGCAGCGCGGCGATCGTCGTCGGGATCAGCGTGATCAGCAGCGCCGCGAGCAGCACGACGGGCACCGCGCCGCCGGCGTAATGCGCGAAGGCGGGGATCGTGCCGACCGCGATCAGGAAGATGATCGTCAGCCCGACGAGCAAGATCGTCAGCGCGATCTCGTTCGGCGTCTTCTGCCGCGCCGCGCCCTCGACGAGCGCGATCATGCGGTCGAGGAAGCCCTGGCCGGGGCCGGCGGTGACGCGGACCGTGATCTGGTCCGAGATGACGCGCGTGCCCGCGGTCACCGCCGAGCGGTCGCCGCCCGCCTCGCGGATGACGGGCGCGCTCTCGCCGGTGATCGCGGCTTCGTTGACGCTGGCGACGCCCTCGACGACTTCGCCGTCGGCCGGGATCAGGTCGCCGGTCTCGACGAGCACGAGGTCGCCGACCTTGAGACGGCTGGCGGGGACGTTCTCCCACGCCTTGCTGCCGCCGGCGAGGAGCTTGCCGGTCAGCTCGCCCTTGGTCGCGCGGAGCGACGCGGCCTGCGCCTTGCCGCGCCCCTCGGCGATCGCCTCGGCGAAGTTGCCGAACAGCACGGTCAGCCACAGCCAGACGACGATCTGGATCTGGAACGACAGCGCCAGCCCCGACCGCGCCGGTGAACAGCAGGACGGTCAGCAGCGCCGCCACCACCGCGGTGGTGAACATGACCGGGTTCCTGACCAGCGCGCGCGGGCGCGAGCTTGCGGAACGCGTCGCCGAGCGCGGGCCCGGCGAGCTGGGCGGAGAACATCGAGGGAGCGGCGGCCTTGGCCATTGTCGCTGTCCTTAGAACAGCTTGCCGGAGACCATCGCGAGATGGTCGGCGATCGGCCCGAGCGCGAGGCTGGGCAGGAAGGTCAGGCCGCCGACGATCAGGATGATGCCGATCAGCAGGCCGACCCACAGCGGGCCGGTGGTGGGGAACGACCCCGGGCCGGCGGGAACCGCGCGCTTGGCGGCGAGCGACCCGGCGATGGCGAGGACGGGGATGATGACGAAGAACCGCCCGAACCACATGCCGATGCCGAGCAGCCCGTCGTAGAACGGCGTGGACGCGGTCAGCCCGGCGAACGCCGAGCCGTTGTTCCCGACGCGCTGCGTGAAGGCATACAGGATCTCGCTGATAGCCGTGCGGCCCCTTGTTGTTGAGCCCGGCGAGCCCCGTCGGCAGCACCGCGGCGAGCCCGGTCAGGCACAGGATCAGCAGCGGCAGCACCGCGATGGCGAGCACGGCGAGCTTGACCTCGCGCCCCTCGATCTTCTTGCCGACATATTCGGGGCTGCGGCCGACCATCAGCCCGGCGACGAAGACCGACGAGGATGCAGTAGATCAGGAAGCCGTACAGCCCCGACCCGACGCCGCCGAAGATGATCTCGCCGAGCTGGATGTTGAACAGCGGGACCATGCCGCCGAGCGCGGTGAAGCTGTCGTGCATCGCGTTGACCGCGCCGCAGCTCGCGTCGGTGGTGACGGTCGCGAACAGCGCCGAGGCGGCGACGCCGAAGCGGACCTCCTTGCCCTCCATGTTGCCGCCGGGGATGCCGAGCGCGTGGAGGTTGGGGTTGCCCGCTGCTCTCCGCCCAATAGGCGAGGCCGGCGCCGGCGAGGAACAGCACGAACATCGCGGCGAAGATCGCCCAGCCCTGCCGCCGGTCGCCGACCGCGCGGCCGAACATGTGCGTCAGCCCTGCGCCGAGCGCGAAGATCGACAGCATCTGGATGAGGTTGGTCCACGCGCTCGGGTTCTCGAACGGGTGCGCCGAGTTGGCGTTGAAGAAGCCGCCGCCGTTGGTGCCGAACATCTTGATCGCTTCCTGGCTGCGCGACCGGGCCCGAGGACGAGCGTCTGCTTCGCGCCTTCGAGCGTCGTCGCGACGACCGATCCGGCGAAGGTCTGCGGCACGCCGCCGCGCGACCAGCACGAGCGCGTAGACGATCGACACCGGCAGCAGGAGATAGAGCGTGACCCGCGTCAGGTCGGCCCAGAAGTTGCCGAGCGCCAGTCGCTTCGCGCGCGGGCGAAGCCGCGGATCACGGCGAAGGCGACGGCGATCCCGGTCGCCGCCGACAGGAAGTTGTGGACGGTCAGCGCGACCATCTGGCTGAAATTGCTCATCGTGCTTTCGCCCGAATAGCTCTGCCAGTTGGTGTTGGTGACGAAGCTGATCGCCGTGTTCATCGCGAGGTGCGGGTCGAGCGCCTTCAACCCCAGCGGGTTGAGCGGCAGCGCGCCCTGGACGCGGAGAAAGGCGTAGGTCAGCAGCACGCCGGCGAAGCTGAAGATGAGGACATGGACCGCATACCGCCGCCACGACATGTCCTCGGCCGGGTCGATGCCCGCCAGCCGGTAGAAGCCGCGCTCGACCGCGCCGCCGGGCGCCGCCCGCCCGTCGTAGAGGGCGAACAGCCACGCCCCCATCGGTCGCGCCATCGCGACGACAAGCGCCGCGACGGCGGCGATCAGCAGCCAACCATTGAATGTCATGCGGGCGCTTTCCTAGAACCGCTCGGGGCGGGCGAGGACGAGGACGAGGTAGACGAGGAGGCCGACCGACGTCGCCGCGCCGAGCCAGAGGTCGAGGGTCATGCGCGTCAGGCCTTGTCGGCGAGCGCGACGTAGAGAAGGCCAAACGTCACGAAGCCTGCGCTGACGCCAATCCAGATCAAATCCTGCATGGAAGTGCTCCAGCGACAAGGGAGGTGCGTCGCATCCGAACCTTGCCTGCGCTCGCCGTTACGGATCGAGAGGAGTGGGCGCGTGAGTAATCATGCGACCGTAAAATTGGCCCGACATGCCGGCAGCTTCGCCGACCCGTCGCGGGGCGCGTGCCGACCGCCGGGCTTGCGTGCGGTCAGTCCGGCGGACCCATGGCTTGCGACGGTGGCTCGCGACGGTGGCTCGGATCAGGACCTGCGCACGAGCGGCCAGGAGAAGGGCGCGTCGGATGCGCATCGACGGCCTGACGCCCCTGCTCGTCGCGCTGTTGGCCTTGGTCTGTCCAAAACTCCGCGGCGCATCACCATTTTGCGCCGGGTTCGAGCCGATCGGGACAGTAATCGCAGGAGCCGCTCCGGCTTCCGTCAGTCGGTATCGGTCAAAAGAAACGGCGGGAGCATTGCTGCTCCCGCCGTCAGATTGGGTCGCGGCCAGTGTTTTAGAACTGGAACCCGATACCGGCGTTGAAGCCGCCGACCCCCTGGTTGCTAATCGAGCCGCCCGCCTTGACCACGGTATGGTCGCCGACGATCGACGACACGCCGATGGCGAAGGCGACCTGGTCCTGCCAGTAACCGACCGCGCCGCCGATCATCGACTTGCCCGGCTCGAACGCCTGCGGCAGGCCCGCGACCGCCATCGCTCCCGCCGTCCCGCCGTTGGCGCGGCGACGAACCTGCCCGAGGTCGAAGTTCGTCTGGTTGAGCTGCGTCTGCAGGCCGTTGACCTGGTTCTGCAGCCCGGCCGCGGTCGTGCCGAAGGCGGTGGTCGCCGCCTGCAGCTGCGCGAGGTTGACCGCGTCGGTGCCGTTCAGCGCCGGCGCGACGTTGGTCACCCGCCGCTCGTTGCCGGCGCTGCCGACCGACACCACCCGCGTCGCCCCGCCGTCGCTCGACCCCTGGCCGATGGCGACCGAGCCGGTGCCCGTCGACGTCGCGCCGGCGCCGAGGGCGAGGTCGCCGGCGCCGGTTGCGCTGGCCCCGTAGCCGCCGGCCACTGCGTTCGCCCCCGATGCGACCGGCGCCGCCGCCGCCGCGGCATTGTTCGCCTGGAACGCCCCCGCCTGGCCGCCGAGGAGCAGCGAGACGTTGGTGTTGGTCGCATACAGCTGGCCGCCGTTGACCGCGCCAGTCGAGGTCGCGGTCAGCGGAGCGGCGGCGACGTTGTTGATCGCGACCCCGCCGGGTGCGCCGCCGGCCAGCGAGATCGTGTTGCTGCGCCCACCATCGGCCGCCGTGTCATACTGAACGACGTTCAGCTGCCCGCCGGTCAGGTTGTTGATCTGCGCCACCGTCACTGCGTCGCTGCCGTTGATGCCGTCCTTCAGGCCGGTCAGCGTCCGGTTGCCGGCGGTGCCGACGAGCGAGACGCTGGTCCCGCCGGTCGCCGCGCCGACCGTGATCTGGCCGTTGCCGGGCGCTCCGCCCGCCTGCTGGACGAGCCCCGCCGTGCCGTTGGTCAGGTTGGTGATCGCCGTCGTGTTGCCGGCGATGGCGCTGGTATTGGTCGCAATGTTGGCCGTGTTGGTTGCGATGTTGGCGGTGTTGGTCGCGATCGCCGTCGTGTTGCCGGCGATGGCGCTGGTGTTCGCCGCAACCTGGCCGTTGGTCGCGGCGAGCTGCCCGCCGTTGACCGCGTCGTTCGAGCCCGTCGCCACGACGCCGGCGGCGACGTTGTGCAGCGCGACCGCCCCCGCGGCCGCCCCGACCAGCGTCGTGTCGTTGGAAGCGACGCCGGGCGTCGGCGTTGTCGGTGCGGCGGCGGCCGAATACTGGATCGGCGAGGCCCCGGCCGAGGCGGCGATCAGGCCCTGCGCCTGGCCGAGGTTGACGGCATCGGTCGTGACGACACCGGCAGCAACGCCGCTCAGCGTCCGCGGGCCGCTGGTGCCGGTGAAATCGACGGTCGTGCCGCCGCTTGCCGCCGCCACCGTGACCGCCGCCGACGGCGACGCCTGCTGGACGATGCCGGCGGTGCCGTTGGTCAGGCTGGTGATCGCCGTCGTGTTGCTGCTCACCTGGGTGTTGGTGGCGAACAGCTGGCTGCCGTTGACCGCATCGGTCGACGACGCGCCGAGCGCAGCCGGGGCAACGTTGGTCACCGTCACCGGACCGGCAGCGCCGCCGGCCAGCGTTACCGTGTTGCTGCGGACGCCGCCGGGCGCATCATACTGCACGGCGTTCGCCGTCGCCGTCCCGACCGCGTCGGTGATCTGCCCGACATTGGCCGCATCGGTCGGCGCGACCCCGGGCGCGACACCCGACAGGACGCGGTTGCCGTCGGTGCCGGCGATGCTGAGGCTGGTGCCTCCGGTCGCCGCCCCGATCGTCAGCTGCCCGCTTCCGGGTGCGCCGCCCGCCTGCTGGACCAGGCCGATCGTGCCGTTGGCGAGGCCGGTCGAAAGGTTGCCGATGTTCGTCGTGTTGACGCCGATCGCGGCGCTGTTGCCCGCGACCTGGGCATTCGTGCTGTTGAGCTGGTCGCCGGTTACGGCGTCGGTCGAGCCCGCCGCGATCGTTCCGTTGGCGAGGTTGCGCAGCACCTGCGGTGTGCCCGGCACCCCCGGCGTCCCCCCAGTTCCGGTCAGCAGGAGCACGTCGGGCGTCACGGGATCGCGCACCACGGTCCCCACCGTGCCGGCGGTGACCGCCGTGCCGAGGCTGGTGATCGCCGTCGTGTTGCTGCTCACCTGGGTGTTGGTGGCGAACAGCTGGCTGCCGTTGACCGCATCGGTCGAGACGTCGTTGAGAGCGGCTGGAGCAACGTTGGTCACCGTCACCGCGCCCGGCGCGCCGCCGGCCAGCGTCACCGTGTTGCTGCGGACGCCGCCGGGCGCATCATACTGCACGGCGTTCGCCGTCGCCGTCCCGACCGCGTCGGTGATCTGCCCGACATTGGCCGCATCGGTCGGCGCGACCCCGGGCGCGACGCCCGACAGGACGCGGTTGCCGTCGGTGCCGGCGATGCTGAGGCTGGTGCCTCCGGTCGCCGCCCCGATCGTCAGCTGCCCGCCTCCGGGTGCGCCGCCCGCCTGCTGGAGAAGGCCCGTCGTGCCGTTGGTCAGGCTGGTGATCGCCATCGTGTTGCCGGCGATACCTGCCGAGTTGGTCGAGATCGCCGCGGCATTGACGCCAATCGCGCCGGTATTGGCGGTCACCTGCGCGTTGGTCGTGGCGAGCTGGTCGCCGTTGACCGCGTCGGTCGAGCCTGCCGCCACGACGCCAGCGGCGACATTGTGCAACGCGACCGCGCCGGCAGCAGCCCCGACCAGCGTTGTATCGTTGGAGGCGACGCCGGGCGTCGGCGTCGTCGGCGCAGCCGCGGCGGAATACTGGATCGGCAAGGATCCGGCCGCGGCGGTGGCGAGGCCCTGCGCCTGGCCGAGGTTGACGGCATCGGTCGCCGCCACGCCCGGAGCGACGCCGCTCAGCGTCCGCGGGCCGCCGGTGCCGGTGAAGTCGACGACCGCGCCCCCGGTCGTCGCCCCGACCGACAGCTGTCCGCCGGGGACCCCGCCGGCCTGCTGGACAAGCCCGATCGTGCCGGTGGCCAGGCCTGTCGACAGGTTGTTGATGTTCGTCGTGTTGGCGCCGATGGCGGCGCTGTTGCCCAAGACCTGGACGTTCGTGCTGTTGAGCTGGTCGCCGGTGACGGCGTCGGTCGATCCCGGCGCAACGATCCCGTTGGCGAGGTTGCGGAGGACCTGCGGCGTGCCGGGCACCGCCGGCGTCCCACCCGCTCCCGCGAGCAGCAGCACGCCCGGCGTCACGGGATCGCGCACGACCGTGCCCACCGTACCGGCGTTGACCGCAGTGGTCAGGTTGGTGATCGCCGCGGTATTGCCCGTCACCCCGCCGTCGAGGCCGGTGAGCGCTTCGCCGACAGTCGCATAGGTGTTGCCCTGGACCGTATAGCTTGGGGCCAGAAGCGTGCCGTTGGCGGGGTTGTAGCTTGCACCGCCGCCAAGATTGGCCGCGGTTGCTGCGCCGAGCGCGTTGCGGCCGGCGTTTTCGGCCGCGAGCTGGGCGACGCTGACCGCGTCGGACGGCGCCGAACCGTCGGCAATGTTGGTCAGCCGCCGCGGCGCCCCGGGGGCACCGAACGACGCTTCGGCAGCGGGTGCCGCCTGGCCTGTGAGGAAGCCGGTGCCGGTCGGGGCGACCGAACCGGTCACGCTGCCGGAGCCAATGGCAACGGCACCGGCATAACTGACCGCCGCTGCGTTGCCGAGCGCGATACCCCCCGCCGCACTGTCGGCGACGTTCGCGCCTGCCCCGAGGGCGATTGCGCCGCTGCTGTTCGCTCCGACCACCGCGTTGGGCCCCAGCGCGAGCGCTGCGCTCGACAAGGCGTCCGTCCGCGCGTTGTTGCCGAGCGCGATCGAGTCGATCTGGCCCGCGGAAGCAAGGCTGCCATTGCCGAGCCCGGTGATCTGGTTGCCGCCGATGGCGATGCCTTGCGGCGTGTTCAGCTGAATCGAGTCGGTCGTCGTGTTGCAGGTGTCGGCTGATGTCAGGACAGTGCCGTCCGTCTTCAGCACCGACAGGCTGATCGGTAGGCCGGCGTCAGCGGTCGTCAGCAAGCCACCCGGGCCCGTCAGGTTGATGTTGAGGGCAGGCAAGCCGAGCGCGCCGATAAGCGGTATGCCGAGGATGCCGTTAACGTCGCCCTGTATCGGGTCGACGATGCCCTGGAGGACCGGGCGCATGATGCCGGTGACGGCCGACGGCGGCAGGCTGACGCCGGAGCAGGCGCTGACAAGCGCGGCTTGGGCAGGCGTTGCAAGCAGGAGCGCGAACGCGCTGAGCGCGCTCGCGACAGCGGGCGTCCCGCGCCTAGCTCCGGCACGGACGATGACGGTATCAAACATTACACACTCCCCATTTTACCTAATCGCGTAAAACCACACCCCCGGGCGCATGATCGGCCGGCGCGCACAAGAAACAGCAACTTTGTTTCTGGTTTATAAACGCAGATTACAAATCTGGGTTAACAGGCTAAACTTTATGTATCCCAGCCGTAACTAATCGACCTCTGCCTTATAGTTAATTTTTGAGAACCATGTTCCGAATGCGTCGCCTCTATAGGGCGTCGGGTGTGCTGGGCGTTGCACAGTTCACGTGGTTACCAATGTATTGTATCAAAACCGGCCTCCTGAGGGTCGGCGACACATCCGACACTGTGCTTCCCGGCTTGGCGACGATGGCGGTCCCAGCGACTGCCTGATCAGCAACACGATGAGGAAGTAGACGGCATGAGCAACTCCAAGCGGGGCTCGACGCCCGGTCGCTGCGGAAGCGTTATGCTGGCGGCAACCTCGCCTCGCGTCCCAGGCCCCCTACCCGCACGACGGTTTCCCCGCGCCCGGGGCGACTGTGCGGGGCGGCGGGGGGCCGTCGTCGAGACGGTCGAGGAGCCGTAGCCAGTCACCGGGAATATCGCGCTCGGCGTCGGACAGCATTTTCTTGCCATGCTCGGCGAGGACGTTTCTGACGGCGTCGGTAACCCTGAGGATCGGCATTGAGCCCTCGTCAGATACTGCCGCCGGCCCAACATCGCGCCGGCGAAGCCAGTCTAGAGTTGAATAGACACGTCAAGTGGTACGTATCGCTTGCGAGTTCGGACGCAGCGGATTTCAACACAGCACCACGATGCAGCAACTATGATGCGTGATCCGTGCTAAACCAGCGGCGATTAAAGGTTTGGCAGTACTGTTTATGGCGATCTTTACGTCCTGGGAGTGCATGACCAACTGACTGACGACCGATTTTCCCGGTCCGACTGGCCGGCGCTGGGGATATCCGACTGCGGCGCGGCACCGCGATGTCGACCTAGGGTCCAAACCCAATCAGCAGCTTGATTCCGGCGCGATGTGCTGATTCAGGGAGTCTCCGGTTGATGGAGGCTCGGGCGTGGCGGGAGCGTTGTTCTGGTTGTCGGATGCGGCGTGGGCGGCGATCGAGCCGCACCTGCCGAAGAACCAGCCCGGGGCACGTCGGGTCGATGATCGGCGGGTGATCTCGGGCATCGTGCACATGCTGAAGTGCGGCGGGCGGTGGCAGGACTGTCCCCCAGACTACGGTCCTTCGACGACGGTCTACAACCGCTGGAACCGGTGGAGCCGCAGAGGTGTGTGGGGCCACATTCTTGCCGCCCTGACTGACGAGGGCTGGATTGCCGAGACGGCGCAGATCGACAGTAGCTACGTCAAGGCGCACCGGTGTTCCGGCGGCGCAAAAGGGGGGCTCGAGCCCAGGCCATTGGCATCTCGCGCGGCGGTCGGACGACGAAGATCCATGCCCTCGTCGACCTCCTCGGCCGGCCGCTCCGCCTTGTCCTGACGCCGGGCAACACGTCGGACATCAAGGGTGCCGACCTGCTCGTCGGCGACACTCAGGGCATGAAGCGGCTGATCGCCGATCGCGGCTACGACGCCAACCGGCTCCGAGCCACCCTGCGCGACCAGGGCACGATCCCCGTCATCCCCGGCCGCCGCAACCGCAAGCGCCCGATCCAGTACGATGAACGCCGCTACAAGGACCGCTGGCGCGTCGAGGCGATGTTCTGTCGTCTCAAAGACTTCCGCCGCGTCGCCACCCGCTACGACAAGCTCGCCCGTAACTACCTCTCGGCCGTCGCGCTCGCCGCCGCCGTCGCGTTCTGGTTATGAATTAGTTCGACCTAAGTGGATGCGAAGCAAGAGCAGACGATCGTCGCCGCGGTTCCGGTGTGCCGGCTTGGCTTTCGATCCATCAACGACGAGGCCGAGACGGCAGGGGAACATTCCTTGTTCGCAACGATTTGAGCGGACACGGCGTTGGTAATTCAGGAGGCAATGGTGAAAGCTCTGGTCATCGGCTCGACGGCTCTTCTTGCGCTCGCTCTCGTGGGGTGTTCGGAGAAATCGCAGGATCAGGCGGCCGCTGCCGGCGATCACGCCGCGGCAGCGGCGCAGGATGCGGGTGCCGCCACCGCCACGGCCGCCGGAGATGCTGGCCGCGCGACGGAGCGGGCAGCCGACAATGCCGGGACAGCGGTCGATACTGCTGCTGAAAAGACCGCCGCTGCTGGTCACGACGCGGCCGTCGACACGAAACACGCCGCCGGCAAGGTCGCGCGCAAAACCGATGCAGCCGTGGATGCTGCGGCCAAGACGCAGTAGCCACGGTCGGGTTCGGCGCCGCCGAACGGCTGCCGAGCCGACCGCGAACCTGTTCGATCAGGAACGTGACGCGCGAGCGGGGAGCCAGGGTGCGCCGGCTGTCTCCAGCAGTCCGGTTGCGGCCGTTGCGCAGTATCGCAGTCGCCGCGCATGATGCGATCGACCGGCAGCGACACTGGCGCACCGTCAGCCAAGTCTCAATATCTTAGCTGCCTGCCCCCTCGCGCGGCATTGGACTGATCGGCACGCGCTGATCTTGGCGTTGCCCGTGGTGTCGTCCCTTACATCTTCATGTCGTGCATCGGCGCAGCGACGCCGGGGGTCACGTCGAGCATGGGCGCGGGCGACTTGACCGAGTGCAACGGTTGGCCGGCGGCGGGGATCATCGTCCACTCGTTGCTGCCGACCACGCACCGCTGGACGGCCGGGAAAAACAGCTTTGCCGTCGCGTCGGGCAGCTTGAGCATGATGCCGAACTGGTCGAACTGGTCGCTGTCGAGGCGGCCGGTCCACGTTACCGCAGTAACCCGTTCGCTGATCGCGACGCTGCCCTCGCTCGGGACAGGGGCGGCGAGCGGAGCCTTCTCGATCGTCAGCGTCCACCCCGGCTTGGGTTGCGGTCGCGCGCTGGCGACGGCAGCAGGAATCTCGACGCGAAGCGATACCGTCGGCGATCCGTCGCAGCCGTGCGACACGCGCAGGAAACCGACGTAATAGCTGCCGGGCGCCGCCCTGGGCTCGGCGAAGACGATGTGCGCGCCCGCCGCGGTGGCGGCGAGGGCAAGGGCGGTCAGGCCCCCGGCAAATCGAACGGTCATCATCGTGCCTTCCTGAAGGGACCGCGGCCGGGCTCAGCCGCCGTCGAGGGGATCAGAACCTCACCTTCGCATCGGCGGCGAAGCTGCGCTGCGGGAAGGGGTGGAAGAGGAAGTATTTGTCGTTGTTGACGTTGTCGATGCCGAGCCCGACCTCGAGGTGATCGGTCGCCTTGACGACCGCGCGCAGGTCGACGACGAAATACTGGTAAAAGCCCTGGTAGGTGTTGCCGACGATGTCGCTGTTGTCGAGCGCGCCGTAGGTGCGGCTCGAATAGCGTGCCGCCGCGGTCAGCGCGAGCCGGTCGACCGGTCGCCACGTCCCGACCACCGTCGCCTTCCAGTGCGGCACGCTCGGCAGCAGCTTGCCGACCGCTGCCGGGAAGGCGGTGTCCTTGCTGGTGATCGCGTCGGCGTAGGTCACGCTGCCCGAGACGTCGACATGGCGGACGACGTCGGTTCGTGCCACCGCCAGCTCGACGCCGCGGGCGCGCGTGCGGTCGACGTTCTGGACGAAGGTGCCGACCACGGCCGGCGTCGTGGCGAGCGCGCCGCTCTGCGAGATCAGCGCATCGTCGACCACCTCGTTGAACAGCGAGAGCCGGATGGTGCCATGGCTGTCGTGCTGCTCGAGCGCGAGTTCCTCCGACCGGGCGCGCTCGGGGCGCAGCGTGGGGTTGGGCACCGACGCGACCGGCGACGTCACGATCTGGTACAGTTCGCCGACGGTCGGGAAGCGCCACGCCTGGCCGAACGACAGTCGCGCCGTCAGATGGGGGCTGATCGCGAAGGCGAGCGCCGCCTTGGGCGAGAACTTGTCGCTCGACAGCCCCGGCTGCTTGACCGGGCCGATCGGCGGCGACTGCGAGTAGTTGACCCCGTCATCAGCGCGCCACCATTCGTAGCGGCCGCCGACCGTCAACGTCAGCGGCGATACGATGCGCCACGCCTCCTGCGCCCACAGCGCCACCGTCCGCGTCCTGCCGCTGCCCACGAGGTTCAGCGACCCTTCGGCCCCGTTGACCCAGTCGCTGGTATTGTAGCGGTTGCTGGCGAGTTCGTACCAGTCGCCGTGCGCGCCGAAGCTGACCGTGTGCGTCGCCGCGGCGTCGGACCGCCACGCGCCCTTGACGTCCAGCGTCTTCCAGCCGGTCCCGCGCAGGTCGGTGATGAAGCCCGCCCCGCCGGCCTGCCCGCCGGGCAGCGCGGTGTTGGCGATGCGCTGCTGGTCCTTGTCGACGTCGTACACGGTGCCGATGACCTGCCAGTCGAACCGGTCGCTGCTGCCGTTCAGCGACAGGTTGTGCGACCATTGGCGCTGGTCCGTGTGGTAGACGTTGCCGGCGAAGGCGCTCGCGGCAAGCGCATAGGCGTGGCCGTTATTGGTAATTGCCCCGGCATAGACCGGCCGCCCCGCTGGATCGGTCAGGTAGCTTGCGACCGTGGCATTGGTATCGTTGCGAAACAGGCTGCCGACATAGGTCAGCCGCAGCGACGGACCGAGGTCGAGCGCCGCCTTGAGCTTGATCCGGTCCTGGACCTGATGCTCGAACGCGGTCGCGCCGAAGACGCGGATCGCCTGGCCGTTCCTGTTGAGGTCGTCATCGCCGCCGATGGTCGGCAGCCCCGCCGTGCTGGCCAAGGCCGGTACGGTCGCCGTGGCGAAGCCGAGCGGCTGGGCCTTGCTGTCGACGTGATCGACGCTGGCGAAAAGTGCGAGCGGCCCGAAGCGGTCGCCGATGGTGCCGCCGATCTGATAGGCCGGCAGCGCGCGGTGCGTGCCGTACAGGTCGAACTGCTGGCTGGTGAGGCCCGCGTCGATCGTCGCCTCGAACCGGTCGGGCAGGCGCGTCGTGATGTTGACGACGGCACCGATCGAATTGCCCGGGTAGGCGGCGGCGAACGGGCCATAGAGGACGTCGATCCGCGCGATCTCTTCCGTCGACACCAGGTTCCAGCGCGGCGACGCGGTCGTATTATTGTTGCCGATCAGCGCCGACAGGATCGCACCGTCGGCATAGATCAGGCTGCGCGCCGACGCGCCGAGGCCCGAGGTCCGCGTCGCCAGCGGCGCCTGGCTGTCGCCGATGTGGCGTTTGCGGACGACGAGGCTCGGCAGATACTTGAGCGCATCCTCGACATTGCGTGCGTTGATCGTCGTCGCGATCGTCGCGGCGTCGACCGACGTGCGCGAGGCCGGGGCATTCTCGATCGTCGCCGCGCGGCGTTGGGCGGTGACGAGAATGTCGGCGACGGCGGAGCTAGCGGCGTCGACGGTCCGCGCGGAGTCGGCGGCGACGGCGGGGGCCAGGGGCAGCAGCGCCGCGGCAAGCAGGAGGGCGGCACGATGATGCGCCGCGGCCAGCCCGGGGGGCCGGCACAGGGAGATGGCAAGCATGACACGTTCCTGATCGTGGACGCGCGGCGGCAACCGCCGGCATCAGGGAGGGGCAGGCGATCAGGCGGTTGCAGGCGGTCCCCGGAGCGGCGGACGAAGGTTGGCGGGCACGACGCGTGCGCGGGGCGCGACGGCCCGGAACACGGTTGCGACGATGAACGCGACCGCCAGCGCGAGGACGACCGGATCGGCACCCGCGACGAATGGGGCGCTGAGGCCCGCGAAGCCGCACGGCATTTCGGCCTTGCCGTGACCCCCGGGATCGTGGTCGCTTGCGGAGTCGCCGCGGGCGGGACCGGTCATCGCGGCCACGCCGGTCATCGCCATTGTCATCGGCCCGGACCCCGAACACAGCGCGATGGTCACGGTGTTGCCGGCGAAGACGGGCATGTAGCCGACCGGAACGGCGAACCGCACCAGCAGCGTGAGCACGATCAGCCCAAGGGTCAGCCAGCGGTGGTGCAGGAGACGGTGGCGAAGCGCGGTCACGGTCGCCATGCCTAGGCGGATGCGGCGCAAATGTCACGGCGGGCGACGTCGCAGCGGCCTTCGCTTGGCCGTCCCGCCGAACGAGCAAATGATCGGCTCCGCGCATCGAGGCCGGAGGTTCGACGACCTGACGTCAACTCGAGGCAGCCGGTCAGCCGGTCAGCCTCTTATGGTCGATCAGCACTTGGCCAAAGGCGACGCCCTTGGCCACAGCACGCCTCACGCTCAGGCGATCACCGGCAAATGTTCGAAATGCTTGTCGAGCGTGAGCGGATAATCGCGCACCCGGACGCCGGTCGCATTGTAGACCGCATTGGCGACCGCGGCCCCGACGCCGCACAGGCCGAGCTCGCCGACGCCCTTGGCCTTCATCGGATTGGCGGTCGGATCGGCCTCCTCGAGGAAGACGACTTCCTGGTGCGGGATGTCGGCATGGACCGGCACCTCGTACAGCGCGAGATCGTGATTGATGAACAGGCCGAAGCGCTTGTCGACGGCGAGCTCCTCCATCAGCGCCCCGCCGACGCCCATCGTCATCGCGCCGATCACCTGGCTGCGCGCCGACTTGGGGTTGAGGATGCGCCCGGCGGCGCAGACGGCGAGCATGCGCTGGACCCGCGCCGCGCCGGTATAGGCGTCGACCCGCACCTCGACGAAATGCGCGCCGAAGGTCGATTGCTGGACCTGCTTGCTGAGATCGCCGATACTCGATCCGGTCCTCGGCCACGAGTTCGCCACCGCGCGCGGCGTCCGCCAGCCGCGACGAGCGATTGCCGATGGTCACCCGGCCGTCGGCGAAGACGGCGTCGGCGGAGTTGTAGCCGAGCCGCTGGGCGACATCGTCGCGCAGCTTCACGCAGGCGGCATAGACGCCCGACGTCGAATTGGCGGCGCCGAACTGACCGCCGGACCCCGCCGCGACCGGAAAATCGGAATCGCCGAGTTTGACCACCACCCGGTCGATCGGCACCCCCATCATCTCGGCCGCGGTCTGCGCGATGATCGTGTAGCTGCCGGTGCCGATGTCGGTCATGTCGGTCTCGACGGTGACGACACCGTCCGGACCCAGCCGCACCCGCGCGCCCGAAGGCACGTCGATGTGGTTGCGGAAGGCCGCGGCAACGCCGAAGCCGACCAGCCAGCGGCCGTCGCGCGTCCGGCCCGGCCTGGGGTTGCGCCTCGACCCAGCCGAAGCGTTCGGCCCCCTCGGTCAGGCAGCGGACGAGCTGCCGCTGCGGAGAAGCGCCGCTCCGGCTTTTCCGGATCGACCTGGGTGTCGTTCTTCACCCGGAAGGCGATCGGATCCATGCCCAGCTTCTCGGCCATCTCGTCCATCGCGATTTCGAGCGCCATCAGCCCCGGCGCCTCGCCCGGCGCGCGCATCGCGTTGCCTTCGGGCAGGTCGAGCTCGGCCAGCCGCATCGAGATCAGGCGATTGGCGCCGGCATAGAGCAGCTTGGTCTGGCTGGTCGCCGTCTCGGGCTTGCCGTGCGGCAGGTCGCCGGAACCGCTTTCGTGGGCGATGGCGAGAATGGTTCCGTCCGGCGCCGCGCCGATGCGGATGTGCTGGCGCGTCGCCGGGCGGTGCGTCGAGTTGTTCGGCATCAGCGGCCGCTGGATCGCGAGCTTGACCGGCCGCCCCGCCGCCCGCGCACCGAGCGCCGCGAGCGACCGCGTCGGCGCGCAGGAACAGCTTGCCGCCGAAGCCGCCGCCGACATAGGGCGACATGAAGCGGATCTTCTCCTTGGGCATGCCAAGCGTCAGGGCGAGGTCGGTGCGGCCCCAGTCGATCATCTGGTTCGACGTCCACAGCCGCAGTTCGTCGCCGTTCCACGCAGCGATGGAAGCGAACGGCTCCATCATCATGTGGCTCTGGTCGGGGGTGGCATAATGCGCGTCGAGCTTGACCGGGGCGGCGGCGAAGGCGTCCTCGAAATGCCGACACGGTCGATCGCCGGCGAGTTGCTGCCCTCCTTGCTGTCGCCGCCGTAGAGCGGCGCCGTCTTCAACCCCTCGTCGAGGTCGAAGCGCCCGGGTGCGCGCGCGTAGTCGACGTGGATCAGCGCCGCGGCGGCGCGCGCCTGCTCGAACGTCCGCGCCACGACCAGCGCGATCGCCTGGTGATAATGCTCGATCTCGGGACCGCCGAGCAGCTTGGCCGTGTTGTGCTTGCCCTTGCCGAGCGGGCCGGCACTGGCGGCGGTGACGATGGCAAGCACGCCGGGGGCGGCCCGCGCGCGGTCGAGCGAGATGGTGACGACCCGGCCCTTGGCGATGGCCGAGCCGAGGACATAGCCATATGCCGGGTTCGCCGGCTCGCGCCGCTCATAGGCATATGGCGCAGTGCCGCTGGTCTTCAGCGGACCCTCGATACGGTCGTGGGCGCGGCCGACGACGGTCTGCCGGTCGATTGGGTTGGTTCCCGCGGGCGTGTCGAACTTCATCGGATCAGGCCTTGGCTTCGGCGAGGACGGCGGCAAGCGCGCGGGTGGCGAGCGGCACCTTGAAAGCATTGTCCGCCGTCGGCGTCGCGCCCTGGAAGGCGCGGGCGGTGACGGCAGCAGCGCCGTGCGGCAGCAGCGCGTCGGCGGCTTCGACGCGCCACGGCCGCGGCGCGACGCCGCCGAAGGCGACGCGGCCGGTGCCGTCCGGCTGGATCACCGCCGCCACCGACACCAGCGCATAGGCATAAGACGCGCGGTCGCGCACCTTCTCGTAGAAATGCCGGCCGCCGAGCGGGCGCGGCAGCGTGACGCTGGTGATCAGCTCGCCGGGCCTCAGCACGGTGTCCTGTTCCGGATGATCGCCCCACAGGCGATGGAACTCCGCCATCGGGATCGAGCGGTGCTGCCCCTGCGCGTCGACGGTCTCGACGGTCGCATCGAGCACCCTGAGCGCCACCGCCATGTCGCCGGGAAAAGTCGCGATGCACTTGTCCGACACGCCGATGACGCCGAGCTGGCGCGAAACGCCACCGATCGCCGAACAGCCCGCGCCGGGCTGGCGCTTGTTGCACGGCATGTTGGTATCGTAGAAATAGGCGCAGCGGGTGCGCTGGAGGATGTTTCCGGCCGTCGTCGCCTTGTTGCGCAGCTGCCCCGACGCCCCGGCAACGATCGCCCGGCTGAGCACCCCGTAGTCGCGGCGCACCCGGTCGTCGGCGGCAAGGCCGGTGTTGGTGACCAGCGCGCCGATCCGCAGCCCGCCGTCTTGCGTCGGCTCGATCCGGTCGAAGCCGAGGTCCTGGACGTCGATCAGGTGCGTCGGCGTCTCGATCTCGAGCTTCATCAGGTCGAGCAGGTTGGTGCCGCCGGCAAGGAACTTCGCCCCCGGCTGCGCCGCCGCCCGCGCCGCCGCCTGCGGGTCCTTGGCCCGTTCGTAGGTGAATGCCTTCATGCCTGCGCTCCCGCGACTTCGGCGATCGCCTCGGCGATGTTCGAATAGGCGCCGCAGCGGCAGATGTTGCCGCTCATCCGCTCGCGCAGCTCCATGTTGGTCGGCTGCGGCCGGGCGGTCAGGTCGGCCTGAACATGGCTCGGGACGCCGCGCTTGATCTCGTCGAGCACTGCCACGGCGGAGCAGATCTGCCCGGGCGTGCAATAGCCGCACTGATAGCCGTCGTGCTTGACGAAGGCGGCCTGCATCGGATGCAGCCGGTCGGGCGTGCCCAGCCCCTCGATCGTCGTCACCTTGTCGCCCTGGTGCTGCAGCGCGAGGCTGAGGCACGAGTTGATCCGCGTGCCGTTGACGATGACCGTGCATGCGCCGCACTGGCCATGATCGCAGCCCTTCTTGGTGCCGGTCAGGTGGAGGTGCTCGCGCAGCGTATCGAGCAGCGTCGTCCGCGGATCGAGCGACAGCTCGACCGGCTTGCCGTTCACTTCAAGGCGGACCGGCATCGTCGGCCCGCTGCCCGCTCCCGGTGCGGCCCGCGCCGCGGCCCCGGCGGGCGCAGCGACGGCAGCGGCGGTAACCGCGCCCGCGGCAAGCACGCCGCGGCGCGACAGTTCTAGTTCGACTTTGTCCAGCATGGACGACTTCCTGATTGACGGACCGGCCTGATCGCCCGGTCGGCGTGGGTGCCTGGCCAAACACTCGCCGGCACCTTCCGGGTCCAGCACGCCTGTAGGTGGCGCGGCGGGAGGCGCGGATCAACCGCCTGCGGTCGGAACGCGTCCCCGACCAATGGTCGCACCGTCGCGGAGCCCTGTCGCCGCCGACAAGTCACCCGCGTCGGAACGACACCCGCCGTCAGCGCCTGACGTCGCCCGCTCCAGTGGCGAAGGCGAGCAGGTCGGCCCGGCGCACGCGGCACGAATCGCCGGCGATCGAGTGTTTCAGCACCGCCAGCGTCAAGCCGGTCTCCGCCAGCGCGCGCGCATCCCCCCCGCCAAGCCAGGCATCGAGCACGCCGGCGGCAAAGGCGTCGCCGGTGCCGACCCGGTCGACGATGTCGGTGACCTCCACGGCGGCGCTCTGGTACCGGTCGTCGCGGCGGTCGACGCGGGCGGCAAGCCGGTGATGCGTCTGGCTCAGCGCCTCGCGCTGCGTCGAGGCGAGGACGGTCAGTCGGGGGAAAGCCGCGAAGGCCGCGTCGGCGAAGGCGCGTCCTGGTGCCGCGTCCTCGCCGTCCATGGGGCCGAGCAGTAGCGCGATGTCGCGCGGGCCGGCGAACAGGATATCGGCCCCGGCGGCAAGCTCGCCGAGCGCCTCGCGCGGCTGGCTGTCCCACGCCGACCACAAAGTTGCGCGGTAATTGGGGTCGAAACTGACCGGAACGCCCGCAGCGTGGGCCGCGGCAATCGCGGCGCGCGAGGCCGCCAGCCCGCGTGGGCCGAGCGCTGCGGTAATGCCCGAAAGGTGCAGCAGCCGCGCCCCCGCGAGCAGCCGCGCGAAGTCGAAGTCGCCGGCCTCGGCGCGGGCAAAGGCGGAGCCCTCGCGGTCGTAGGTCACCGCCGACGGACGCAGGCTGCCGCCCGTCTCGAGAAAATAGAGCCCCATGCGCCCGCCCGCGCGCCGAACCCCCGAAGGGTCGACGCCGGCCATCGCGAGCTCGGCGGCGGCGCAGTCGCCGAGGGGATTGTCGGGCAGGACGGTGACCATCCGCGTGCCGTGACCAAGCGCCGCCAGCGCGACTGCGACGTTGGCCTCCGCCCCGCCGACGACGACATCGAGGCTCGACGCGTTGCTCAGCAGCCGCCCGCGCGCGGTGGCGAGGCGGAGCAGCATCTCGCCGAAGCAGACGATCATCGCGCCCTCCCCGTCGCCGCTGCGCCGAGCGGGATCAGCGCGATGTCGGCGGCATCGGGAACCCAGTCGCTGGCGAGCGGGCCGCCGACGCCGAAGACCGCCGGCACGATGCCGGCCGCGCCGTGCATCCGCCACAGCGCAGCAAGGTCCCTGGCGCGCGGGTCGACGACCGGCCCCCAGCGCGCGACGTTATCGCCGCGCACGTGGCGCAGCCAGGCCCCGATCGCCGTCAGGATCGCCGGGCACCGCCGGCCGCGCGCGCGGTTGGCCGCGAGCGTCGCCAGCCAGCGCTGCGGGATCTTCTGGCTGCCGTCCATCGCGATCTGGATCAGACCATGGTTGAGCGCGGGGTTGGCGAAGCGGGCGAGCAGGGCGTCGGCATAGGCACCGAGGTCCTGTCCTGCCGCCGGTACGGTCGGCGCGGCTTCGTCGCGCATCAACGCGTCGCCCAGCCGGCGCAGCTCGGGATCGGCGACCGCCTGATGGACATAGGCATGGCCGGACAGCAGGCCGCAGTAAGCAAGCGCCGAATGTGCGCCGTTGAGCAGTCGCAGCTTGGCGGTCTCGAACGGCACGACGCTGGCGACGAACTGGGCCCCGGCAGCATCCCAGGCGGGGCGCCCGTCGGCAAAGCGGTCCTCGATCACCCATTGGTGGAACGGTTCGGTGACGACGACCCCCTCGTCGCGCACGCCGACCAGGGCCGCGACCGTGTCACGGTCGGCCGCCGTGGTCGCGGGTACGATCCGGTCGACCATGCTGCTCGGGAAGGTGCAGTTGGTCGTCACCCAGTCGTCCAGCGCCGGATCGTGCCCGGCAAGATAATCGCCCAGCAGGCGGCGAAGCTGGTGCCCGTTCTCGGCGAGATTGTCGCACGATAGCAAAGTCACGCCGCTCCGGCCGGCGGCACGGCGGCGCGCCAGACCCGCCGCCAGAAAGGCATAGACACTGCCTCTATCCGCCAGCGCCGGGTCGAGCGTGCCGTCGGCGGCGCGGCAATAGCCCTTCTCCGTCACGGTGAACGAAATCAGCTTCGTCGCCGGGGCAGCGATCAGGTCGACCACCCGCTCCCGGTCGTGCGGCGCGACGACGACGGTCGCGACCGCCCCGATCAACTGCGCGTCGAGCGCGTCGGCCGAACGCTCGGCCAGCAGGTACAGGCCGTCCTGCGGGTTCAGCTGCTCGGCGACCACAGGATGGCGCAGCGACACGCCGGCGATCCGCCAGTCGCCGCCGGCACGCGCCATCGCCTGGTCGGTGTACCAGGCCAGGTGGGCGCGCGCGAAGGCACCGAGGCCGAAGTGGACGATGCCGATCCCGGCTGCTGCGCGGTCATAGCCCGGCAGCGCCACGCCCCCGGGGAGATGGTCGGGCCCCAGGCGGTTCACAAGCGATAGGCTCGCTTCGCCAGCCCATAACTGAGGTCGTGGGCCAGCTCGGCCGCCTCCCAATCGGCGAGGCGGTGCTCGGCGACGAGGCCGGCGAGGAAGCCGCAGTCGATCCGCCTGGCGACATCGTGGCGCGCCGGGATCGACAGGAACGCGCGCGTGTCGTCGTTGAATCCGACCGTATTGTAGAAGCCCGCGGTCTCGGTCGTCGCCAGGCGGAAGCGGCGCATACCCTCCGGGCTGTCGTGAAACCACCACGCCGGGCCGAGCTTGATACTGGGGTAGTGGCCGGCCAGCGGCGCCAGTTCGCGGGCATAGACGCTCTCGTCCAGGGTGAAGAGGATGAGGTTCAGCCGCGGGTCGTTGCCGAAGCGGTCGAGCAGCGGCTTCAGCGCGTGGACATAGTCGGTCCGGGTCGGGATGTCGGCGCCCTTGTCGCGGCCCAGCGCAGCGAACAGCGCGGCATTGTGGTTGCGGAACGAGCCCGGGTGGAGCTGCATCACCAGGCCGTCGTCGACGCTCATGCCGGCCATCTCGGTCAGCATCTGGGCGCGGAACAGCTCGGCCTCGTCCGCAGAGAAGGTGCCGCGCACTACCTTGGCGAACAGCGCGGCCGCCTCGTTTGCGGGCAGGTCGGCGGTCCGCGCGCTGGGGTGGCCGTGGTCGGTGCTCGTCGCGCCGTGCTCCGCGAAGAACGCCCGCCGCTGCCGGTGCGCGGCGAGATAGCCCGGCCAGCCGAGGCAGTCCTCCCCGGTCAGGTCCGACAGGCGCTGCAGGTTGGCGGCAAAGCCGTCGAACTCCGGATCGACGACCGGATCGGGGCGGTAGGCGGTGATGACCCGCCCCTGCCAGCCGCCGGGGCGGGCGTTCTCGGCGCGGATCGCGGCATGGTCGACAAGGCCGTCGAGCGGGCTTTCGGTCGTGGCGATCACCTCGATCCGGTAGCGGTCGAACAGCGCGCGCGGCCGGAAGGCGTCGGTGGCGAGCGCCTCGGTGATGCGGTCGTAATAGTCGTCGGCGCTGCTCGCATCGAGCATCACCGTCATGCCGAAGGCGGTGACGAAGACCCAGTCGAGCCACAGCCGCGACGGCGTCCCGCGGAACAGGTGCCAATGGTCGGCCAGGATCCGCCACGCCGCGCGCGGATCGCCGCCGGCGCCGCCGATCCCCAGCGCCTCCAGCCGCACGCCCTGCGAGTACAGCATGCGGAACAGATAATGGTCGGGCCGCAGCAGCAGGTCGGTGGCGTTGCCGAACGGCCGGTTCCCGGCGAACCATGCCGCATCGGTATGGCCGTGCGGCGACACGATCGGCAGCTCGGTGACGGTGGCGAGGAGCTCGCGGGCAATCGCGCGGACGGCGGGGTCGGCGGGCAGCAGGCGGTCCGGGTGGAGGTCGAGGGTGCTCATTTCAGGTTGCCCGTGGGCCGGCTCTAGCTGGTGACGCGCGCGTAGCGCTCGCGCTTGGCGCGGGCAAAGCGCCGGACTTCCTCGATCGCCTTCTCCTCGGTGGCGAACAACAGGCTGTCGAGCACGGCGGCGAGATGCACTCGCATCGCCGTCCGCGCGGCCACGGGATCGTGGTTGCGCAGGGCGTCGAGCACGGCCGCATGCTCGTCGACCACCGGCTTGATGTTCGCCGAGCGGGCCTTGGCGTGGAGCAGCGCGCTTTCCGGGGACGTCGACGCGCAGGTCCCACAGCCGCTCGACCGCCTCGACGATCGCGCCGTTGCGCGTGGCGCGGCTGATCGTCAGGTGGAATTCGCGGTCGGCCTTCTCCGTGCCCTGGGCGTTGCGGTTCTCGCGCTCGATCGCGTCGACAAGCGCCGGCCAGCTGCGCCAGTTCCTCCGCGGTGATCTGGGTTGCCGCCAGCGCCGCCGCCTCGGCCTCGAACAGCAGGCGCGCCTCGGTCAGCTCGAAGGCCGTGATGTTGAAACCGGGGATGTCGTTCGTCCCGGGCAGGCGCTTGACATAGGCGCCCGAGCCGACGCGGACCTCGACCAGCCCCTGGACCTCGAGCGCGATCACCGCCTCGCGCACGGTGGGGCGGGACACGCCGTACTGGACCGACAGCTCGCGCTCCGCCGGCAAGCGGTCACCGACGGCAAATCGCCCACTGGCGAGCTCGGCGATCAGGCGGCGGGCAAGCTCCTGGTAAAGCCGGTCCGGGGAAGCGCGGTCGCCATCTGAAATGACGTCACTCAAGCTCCTTCCCTTCGATGGCCTTACCACTTTCATCAAACTTGACAGGCCAGATGGGAACGGTCAACACCTTTGTCCATCGTCGCCGCCCGCGCCGGAGCCGTCCATGAAGATCACGTCCGCCCGCGTCATCGTCACCTGCCCCGGGCGCAATTTCGTCACGCTCAAGATCGAGACCGAGCGAGGGCGTCTACGGCATCGGCGACGCCACGCTGAACGGCCGCGAAAAGGCCGTCGTCGGCTATCTCGAGGACCATGTCATCCCGTGCCTGATCGGCAGGGACCCGCGCCGGATCGAGGATATCTGGCAGTATCTCTACCGCGGCGCCTATTGGCGGCGCGGGCCGGTGACGATGCGCGCCATCGCCGCGGTCGACGTCGCGCTGTGGGACATCAAGGCCAAGCTCGCGGGCATGCCGCTCTATCAGCTGCTCGGCGGCCGCAGCCGCGACGGCGTGCATGGTCTACGGCCACGCCAACGGCGCCGACATCGCAGCAGACGGTCGACGCGGTCGGCGCGTACCTCGACCTCGGCTACAAGGCGGTCCGCGCGCAGAGCGGCGTGCCCGGCATCAAGGATGCCTACGGCGTCGGGCGCGGCACGCTCTACTACGAGCCGGCCGATGCGGCGCTGCCGCTCGGTGACCGGGTGGGACACGCGCAAGGCGCTGAACTTCGTGCCGAAATTGTTCGAGACGCTGCGCGCGACGTACGGCTTCGACTGCCACCTGCTGCACGACGGGCACCACCGCTACACGCCGCTCGAGGCGGCGCAGCTCGGCAAGGCGCTGGAGCCGTACAGCCTGTTCTGGCTGGAGGACGCGACGCCGGCCGAGAACCAGGAGGCGTTCAGGCTGATCCGCCAGCACACGACGACGCCGCTCGCCGTCGGCGAGGTGTTCAACACGATCTGGGACGCCAAGGACCTGATCCAGAACCAGCTGATCGACTATATCCGCGCGACCATCGTCGGCGCGGGCGGCATCACCCACCTGCGCCGCATCGCCGACCTCGCGGCGCTCTACCAGGTCCGCACCGGCTGCCACGGCGCGACCGACCTGTCGCCGGTGACCATGGGCGCGGCGCTGCACTTCGACACCTGGGTGCCGAACTTCGGCATCCAGGAATACATGCGCCATATCGCCGGAGACCGACGCGGTCTTCCCGCACGACTACCGCTTCGACCGCGGCCTGCTGTATCTGCGGCGAGACGCCGGGCCACGGCGTCGACATCGACGAGGCGCTGGCGGCGAAGTACCCGTACAAGCCCGCCTATCTGCCCGTCGCCCGGCTCGAGGACGGCACGATGTGGAACTGGTGAGCGACGCCGCCGCCGCCCGGCACGGAGCCGCGATGACGTGGCGGTCGGCGCGGGTGCGCATCCTCGCGCTGGTGATGGTCGGCACGATCATCAACTATATCGCGCGCAATTCGCTCGGCGTGCTCGCGCCGCAGTTGAAGGCCGACCTGCATTTCACGACCGCCGAATATTCGTACGTCGTCGGGGCCTTCCAGCTGGCCTATACCGTCATGCAGCCGATCGGCGGGCTGCTGATCGACCGGCTCGGCCTGACCGTCGGCTTCGCCCTGTTCGCGCTCGCCTGGAGCCTGGCCAACATGGCGCACGGCTTTGCCCGCGGCTGGCTGTCGCTCGCCGCCTTCCGCGGGCTGCTCGGCATGGCCGAGTCGGTGGTCATCCCGGCCGGCATGAAGACCATCGGCGAGTGGTTCCCCGACCGCGAGCGATCGATCGCGACCGGCTGGTTCAACGCCGGGACCGCGTTCGGCGCGGTGCTGGCACCGATCCTGGCGGCGCTCGTCGCGCGCATCTGGGGCTGGCAGGCGGCGTTCGTCGCCACGGGCTTCCTCGGCCTCGTCTTCGCCTTCGCCTGGTTCCGCCTCTACCGTTCGCCCGGGGTGGCGAGCTATGTCAGCGCGGGGGAACTGAGCGCCATCCGCGCCGGCCAGCGCCCGGTCCCCGTCACCTCGACCAGCATCGGCGAAATCGTCCGCACGCCGCGCTTCTGGGCGATTGCGGTGCCGCGCTTCCTCGCCGAGCCGGCGTGGCAGACCTTCAGCTTCTGGGTGCCGCTGTACTTCGCCAAGGAGCGCGGCTGGGACATCACGCAGATCGCGATGTTCGCCTGGGTGCCGTTCCTCGCCGCCGACGCCGGCGGGATCCTCGGCGGATACCTCGCGCCGTGGCTGCAACGCTGGCGCGGTCTCCGCCTGGAGGACTCGCGCATCGCCGGCATCTGCATCGGGGCGGTCGTGATGATCGCACCCGGCTGCGTCGGGCTGGCGGCGAGCCCTTATGTCGCGATCGCCCTGCTCGCCGCCGGCGGCTTCGCCCATCAGGCGATCTCGGTCCTGATCAACACGCTGTCGGCCGACGTCTTTCCCAAGGAGAACATCGCCAAGGCGAACGGCCTCGTCGGCATGGCCGGGTGGACGGGCGGCCTGCTGTTCTCGCTGGCGATCGGCCAGCTGGCGGATTCGGTCGGCTTTGCCCCATTGTTCGCGTGCCTCGGCGTCTTCGACCTGCTCGGGGCGATCTGGCTCGTCGCCCTGCGCCGCCATCTCGTCGTGCCGGCGGCGTGAGACGGCCATGACCGCCCCCGCTCCCCGCCCGCCGCTGCGCCGGGCCCGCCTGTCGGCGCCGCCGCGCTTCGCGCTCGCCGGGCGAGCGGGCGCGCGGGTGACGCTGGCGGCCGACACCGGCGCGGTCGCGCACATCTTCGTCCTCGAAGACGACATCATCCGCGTCCTCCTGCTCGCGGAAGGCCGGCTGACCTCGCCGCCGAGCTGGGCCGTCGCGCCGGGCGCGAGCGACATCGCCGAGCCCGGCCGGGACCGCTTCGACCTGACCGGTTTCGCCGCGCCGCCGTTCACCGTGCGCGAGACGGCCACCGCCCTGGTCATCGAGACCGCTCGCCTGCGCCTCACCGTCGCGCGCGAGGGGCTGCTGTGCGGCTGGGAGCAGAACGGGCCAGGCGGCTGGCAGCCGATGAGCGCGGACCGGCCGACCCAGGCGTACAATTTCGGCTGGTGGGACGCGGCGACCTATCACCATGTCGGCCGCCGCCCCGGCGAGCGCTTCTACGGCCTGGGCGAGCGCAGCGGGGCGATGGACCGGGCAGGGCGGCGCTTCCGGCTGACCAACCTCGACGCCATGGGCTATGACGCGGCGACCGCCGATCCGCTGTACAAAGCGATCCCCTATCTGCTCGTCGTCGACGGCCGACGGGGCGGCGCACGGCGTCTTCTACGACACGACCGCCGATCCGGTGTTCGATCTTGGCCTGGAGTTCGACAACTACCACGGCAAGTACCGCTCGATGCGGGCGGCGAGCGGCGACCTCGACCTGTACATGATCGCCGGACCGGACGCGGCCGACGTCACCCGCCGCTTCACCTGGCTGACCGGTCGCCCGGCGCTGATGCCGCGCTGGTCGCTCGGCTATTCGGGGTCGACGATGACCTATACCGACGCGCCCGACGCGCAGGCGCAGATGGCGGGCTTCATCGCCGGGCTTGCGCGGCACGACATCGGCTGCACCTCGTTCCACCTGTCGTCGGGCTACACCTCGATCGGCGACCGCCGCTATGTCTTCCACTGGAACCGGGACAAGTTCCCCGATGTCGCCGCCTTCGTCGCGGGCTATGCGCAGGCGGGCATCGACCTCGTGCCCAACATCAAGCCGGCGTTCCTCCTCTCGCACCCCCGCTATGGCGAGATCGCGGCCAACGGCTGGTTCGTCGCCGACGCCGCCGGCCAGCCGGTCGAATGCCAGTTCTGGGACGAGGTCGGCAGCTACCTCGACTTCACCAACCCCGCCGCAGCCGGCTGGTGGCGCGGGCAGGTGACGACGGCGCTGCTCGACTTCCGCATCCGGGCGACGTGGAACGACAACAACGAGTTCGAGATCTGGGACGCGGGCGCGCAGATCGCCGGGTTCGGCATGCCGCGGCCGGCGGCGGCCGAGCGCCCGGTGCAGACGCTGCTGATGATGCGCGCCTCGCGCGCCGCGCAGGTCGCCGCCCGGCCGGCGGAGCGGCCTTATGTCGTCACGCGCAGCGGCATGGCCGGGATGCAGCGCTATGCCCAGACCTGGTCGGGCGACAATTTCACCACCTGGGCGACGCTGCGCTACAACCAGAAGATGGGGCTGGGCCTCGCGTTATCGGGCGTCTCCAACGCCGGCCACGACATCGGCGGCTTCGACGGCCCGGCGCCCGAACCGGAGCTGCTGCTGCGCTGGGTCCAGGCCGGCATCGTCATGCCCCGCTTCTCGATCCACAGCTGGAACTCCGACCGGACGGTCAACGAGCCTTGGATGTACCCGGAAGCGACGCCGGCGATCGCGCGGATGATGGCGCTGCGGCAGGCGCTGATCCCCCTGCTCGGCGACCTGCTGTGGCGGCACCATGCTCATTTCGAGCCGGTCACGCGCCCGGCCTGGCTCGATTTCCCGGGCGACCTGCGCGCATGGGACGACGGCGACACGTATCTGCTGGGGCCGGACCTGCTCGTCGCGCCGGCGATGGCACCGGGCGTCGAGCGCGTCGCCGCCTATCTGCCCGGTCCGGCGCGCTGGATCGACCTGCGCGACGACCGGCTTTGCGACGGGGGCCGGGACCACGACCTCGCCGCGCCGCTTGCCGGGCTGCCGCCGATGCTCGCCCGCGAAGGATCGGGCCACCTCGTCGATCTCGCCCGCGGCGGGTTCGCACGCCGGCCCTACCGACCGGCGGTGCTGCTGTTCCCGACCGAGGGTGCCCGGCGACACGAATGGACCGGCTTCGACGGCGACGACGGCTGGCCGGACCTGGCGCGGCCGCCGTGCTGGCAGCTGGTGATCGACACCGCCGCCGACGCGATCGACGTGACCGCCGCCTGGACCGGCGCCGACGCCCCCCCGGCCCCGCGGCTCGCGCTCGTCGTGCCGCTGCGCGATGCGCGGCGGCTGACGGTCAACGGCCGTGCGGTCGAAACGTCCGAGGAGGACGTGCTTGGCGTCCGCCGTCGCGTCGTCGACTGGGCTGTTCCGCCGGGCTAACCGGCCAGGAAGCCCATGTCCTTGAGCCACAGCGCGAACTGATCGAACCAGGCGTCGCTTGTCGTGCCGGTCGGGTGCGAGGCGAAACCGTGACCACCGGCGCTGTAGAGATGCAGTTCGACCGGGCTGCCGGCCGTGCGCCAGGCGTGGATCAGGCCGAGGTCCTGCGCCTTGAAGAAGCGGTCGTCGGCTGCCAGCGCGGCAAACAGGGGCGGCGCATGGGGCGGAACCGCGCTGCCCGCGGTCGGCCCGTAGATCATGCCGACGAAGTCGGGCCGGGCGCCGGCCGGGTTCGCCTGTACCGCCGTCAGGACGGTCGCCGCGCCGGCGGAAAAGCCGACGACGCCGATCCGCGCCGGGTCGACGTGCCACTGCGCGGCCTGGGCGCGGACCAGCCGGAGCGCCGCCTCGGTGTCGGCGGCGGCGAAGCGGCGGCTGTCGAGGTCGACCGGCTCGCCGCGCTGGAAGGTGCCCGCGATGGCGGCCTTGAAGCCGGCGAAGCTGTCGGCGACCGGTGTCGTCCGATACTTGACGATGAACACGCGGACGCCGAGCCGGTCGAGGCGCTTGGCGACGTCATAGCCTTCGTTGTCCATCGCCAGGAACTGGAACCCGCCGCCCGGGACGAGCAGGACCGCCGGCGCGACCCGGTCGGCGGGGAGGCTCGCCGGCAGCGGCAGCAGCTGTGGCTGCGCGATGTTGTAGGCGAGCCGCTGGTCCGGTGTCTGCGCCGCCCACGCCTCGTGCGCCGGGTTCGCCTGCGGCAGGGTCACGGGCAGGTCGATCGCGCCGGGCTGCGGCGGCGTCGCGATGGGCTCGACACCGTTGACCCAGTCGCCAGGGGCTGCGGAAAGCGGTGCGGCCAGCAGCAGCGCCGTCGCGGCGGCCGCAGCCAGGCACCGGGCAATGCCGGCGATCACCGGCTCGGCTCCCCGCTCCTGGCAGCGTAATAGTCGGCCAGCACCTTGAACGCCTGCTTGTGGACACCCGTTTCCGAGATCAGTCCCTTGCGGTTCCAGCCCTGCTGGAAGTCGGGGTTCTGCCGGCGCGGCGAGCGGAAGTCCTTCAGGATCCACGGCGACATGCCGCGCAGCATCGGCAGCTTGTCGGCCATTGCCAGCGTCTTCCGATAGAACTCGGCCTGGAACTCCTCGGAAAACTTCTGGAGCCGGTCGGGGCTGTGGAAGCCCGCGCGCGCGTCCGCCCCGAACTCGGAAAAGACCAGCGGCTTGTCGGTCGGCACGTGCCAGGTACTGGCGGGCAGGTCGGCGAGCCGGTCGGGCGTGTACCAGCCGTTATAGGTGTTGATGGCGACGACATCGACATCGCCGACGAGCGGATCGGCCAGCGTCAGGCTCGGCGCGCCGGGCGTCTTGTCGCGCTCGGTGAGCAGCGCCGCGCTGACCAGCCGGGTGTCGTCGAGCCGGCGCACGTCGGCAATCAAGGTGCGCAGGAAGGCGTTGCGGGCATCGTTGACCGGCGTCTCGTTGGCCACGCTCCAGATCGCGATGGCGGCGCGGTTGCGGTCGCGCAGGATGTTTTCGGCCAGCATGTTCCGCGCAGTCGCGAGCGTCGCCGGGTTGGTCCAGTCGACCAGCCAATAGACCGGCATCTCGCTCCAGACGAGCAGCCCGATCTCGTCCGCCGTCCGGGTCATCACCTCCGAATGCGGATAATGGGCGAGACGGACGTAATTGCCGTGGAGACCGGTCTTGATTTCGCCGAGCAGCGCGCGTGCCGCTTCCGGCGTGATGATGCGCGCCGGATTGGGGCCGATCTCCTCTTCATGCAGCGAGATGCCGCGGAGAAAGATCGGCCGGCCGTTGAGCAGGATGTCGGCCCCGCGCCGCTCGATCGTGCGGAAGCCGATGCGGTCGCGCCAGCGGTCGCCACCGGCGGTCAGGCTCACCTCGTACAGCCGCGGCTGTTCGGGCGACCAGCGGACCAGCCCGCGCGGGGCGGGCATCGTCGCATGCCAGCTGCCATGGCCGTCGGTCGTTCCGGCGAGATCCGCCTTCAGCCCGTCGATGTGGAGGCGGACCGGAAGTCCGGCCGCGGCCGACCCGTCGAGCTGGGCGTCGACGGCGATCCGACCGTCCCGCGTCAGGCGGACCCACGCCTGGTCGACATAGGTGTCGGCGGTGTGCACCAGCCGGACCGCGCGGGTGACGCCGCCGTAATTCTCCCAGTCCGTCACCGGCGGCGGCACGGTCGCCGGCGTCGCCTGCGAATTGACGCCGATCGTCACCTGGTTGTCGCCGTCGCGGAGCAGCTTCGTGACCTCAAAGGCAAAGGGCGTGAAGCCGCCCTCGTGCCGGCCGAGCGGCTGGCCGTTCAGATAGGCGACGGCGGTGTAATTGGCGGCACCGAAGCGCAGGAAATAGCGGCCGGACCGGGACGCGGGCATCTCGAAGTGCCGCTGATACCAGACCAGCCCCTGATAATGCCTCATCTCCGGCGACGCCGCGAGCCAGGCGCCGGGCAGGGTGGCGCTCGGCGAATGCGCCATGTCGAACTCGAACAGCGTCCGATTATCCGCCGCCATCGTCTTGCGGACGTCGATGTCGAGGTAGCGCTGCTGGCCGCGGTCGGGGGGCTCGCCGTGGAAGCCGGCGATGCCCGAGCGATAGGGATCGATCGAGTAGGTCCACGCGCCCGACAGGTCGGTGCCGTCGCGGAGATCGGCGGCGACGAGCAGGGGCTCGCTGGCGACGGTCGCGAGGGGCAGGGTGGCGGACGGTGGCTCGGCCGCGGCGGTGCCCGCGACCAGCGCGACGGCGAGCGTCTTGAGCAGGAAGCTGCGCATCGGTTGTCGATCCTCTGCCATGCTCCGCGCGGGAGCGATCGTGGGCTTCAGGTGCCGCCAGCGACGCGTCAGAAGTTCACGCCGAGACGCAGGCCGCCGTACCGCCGGAAATCGCGCGGCAGCAACGCCTGCGTCGCGATCTGACCGCCGAAGTTGCCCGCCGTGTTCACCAGCGAGGGGAAATACTGCTTGTCGAACACATTGTTGACGAACGCCACCAGCTCCCAGCGCCGCGCCTCGTCGCGCACGCCAAGGCCGAGGTTGACGATCGAATAGGCCCCCTGGAACGTCTGGGGATCCTCGGCCGCGTAGTAGACGCTGCTCTGGTGCTGCCAGTTGACCTGCGCCAGTCCGCGCAGGTTGCGGCCGACGGACGGCGAATATTCACCGGTGAAGGAGAACTTCAGCTGCGGTGCCTGCACCGCGCGCTGGCCGGTCAGGTTCTGCCGCGCCGGGCTGCCGGTGCAGCCCTGCGCCGCCGTCTGCAGCGGATAGCATTGCGAGACCGGATACGACAGATACTTGGCGTCGAGGAAGGCGACCGATGCGTTCAGGCTGAGGTCCTCGACCGGGCGGACGACGGTCTCGATCTCCACGCCCTTGGTCCCCAACCGACCGACGTTGGTCAGGCGGAAGTTCGACGTGCCATCGGCCAGCGTCTCGATCGTCTGCGCCTGCAGGTTCTTGTAGATGGTGTCGAAGTAGGTGAGGTTCAGCGTCAGCTTGCGGTCGAGGAACTGACTGCGCACGCCGACTTCGATGTCGCGCGACCGTTCGGGCAGGATCGGGCCGGCGGCGGCGCGGTTGGCGTTGAACCCTGTCGTCAGGTCGTAGGTCTGGCCCTTGTAGCCGGTCGAGTAGGTGGTGAAGACGTTGATATCGGGCGTCAGCTGATAGCGCGCGCTCGCCCGGTAGGTGCCGGCGGTATCGGAGGCACCGCCGGAGAAGAAGGCGTTGCCGTTCTGCTTGTCGAGGAAGGTGTACGAGACCTTCTCGTTCTGCACGCGCCCGCCGCCGGTCAGCGTCAGCTTGGGCAGGATTTCCCAATCGATCTGCGCGAAGCCCGCGATCTGCTTCGACTTCGACGTCGCGTACCAGTTCGCCAGCGAGAACACCGGGCCGCGGTAGAACGGCCGCTCGAACGCGATGTCGGCGTAATAGGCACCCAGCGTATAGCGGAAAGGCTTGGTGCTCGGCGACTGCAGGCGGAACTCCTGGGTGAACAGCGACGACTTGAAGGCGCCGACCTGGATGTTGCTGCCGATCGCCGCAGTCGACGACGTGTCGTCCTGGTCGAGATAATCGTCGAGGCGGAACTTGTCGTAGGAGGTGATCGAAATGAGCGTCAGGCTGCCGAGCCCGATCTCGCCGCGCAGGTTGCCGCCGCCGCCCTCGTACTTGGTGCGGGCGGGATAATTGTTGCTGATGTCCTGGTTCTGCTCGCTGACGGTGACGCCGGGCAGGACGACGCCGACGGTCTGGCCGGGCGTGGCGCGGAGCAGCGCGCCGGGCGCGACGCGGATGAACGGACGACCGACGTCGGTGTTGCCGTTGACGTAGTTGGCCGACAGGGTCAGCTTGATATCGGCGGTCGGCTCCCAGCGCAGCTTGCCGCGCGTGTTGACCGATTCGTGACCGTTGACGTGCTTGTTGTCGAAACGGTTGAAGACGTTGCCGTCCCAGAAGGAATAAGCGGCGGAAAAGACATAGCCGAGGTTCGGCGTCAGCGGTCCGGACACGCTGAAGTTGGCGTCATATTCGCTGTCGTTGGTGACGATCGCGTTGGCGTGGACGCGCAGCTGGTCGGTCGGGCTGCGCGTGATGATGTTGATCAGCCCCGCCGAGGCCGACTTGCCGTACAAGGTGCTCTGCGGTCCGCGGAGGATCTCGATGTGGTCGACATCGGGCAGGTCGGTGAAGGCGCGGGCGGCGAAGGCAAGCGGAACCTCGTCGACCAGCACGGCGACGCTCGACTCGACGCCGATGCCGAAGGCGAAGGTGCCGACGCCGCGCAGCGAGACGTTGGAATTGACCGGATGCTCGGCCGGGCGGATGGTCAGCGACGGCGCGACCTTGGCGAGGTCCTGGAACTGCGTGACGCCGGCGGCGCGGAGCTGGTTCTCGCCGACGACCGACACCGCGAGCGGCACCGACTGCAGGTTTTCGGCGCGTTTCTGCGCGGTGACGATGATTTCCTCCGGCGCGGGATCGGCGACGGCGACGCTGGTCTGGGCGAACGCCGGCTGGACGCAGAGGACCGCCGAGACGGCGAGCGCGTAGCGGCCCACGCTGTTACGAAAACCGGTCATGTCGTGCTCCCCTGGTCATTCCCGGGTTCTTGCTGCCCGAAACATCGCCCTGCTTACGGAATGGCCTGACCAAAATCAAGTACCAATCAACTTTGGTCAACCAGGCAGCGTTGCTAATCGTGCCCTTCGAGCGCGAGCAGCGTGCCAACTGCTGGCAGACGCCCCCTACCCCCGTGCTGAGCTCCCGTATTGGTCTATCCACTTTCGCGAAGGACGGAGGCGCTGAACGTCGACGGGCGGATACACTGTGCGGCAGCGTACAGCTTCCCCTATCATAGGACCGTAGGCAGTGCCGACGAGCGGCGGCTCTGTCTGGCGCTCGGCGGCAGATTAGCCTAATGATCGGTTACCATGGCGGACCGGGATCTCCCCCTCGCGAACTCGAGTTGGCAGGCAGGCGAGCGGCGCCACGTCTCGGTCCTGTTCTCCGACATGGTCGGCTACACTGCGATCCTTGAAGAACTGGGCGACGAACAGAGTCTGCCGTTCGTCCAGATGGTCTATGACCAGCTGGTCCGCTGCGTTCGCAAGTACGACGGATCGGTTCACGCCTTCGGCGGTGATAGCATCATGGCCGTGTTCGGCGTCTCCGGCACGACCGAGGACGCGGCGCTGCGGGCGTGCCGCGCCGCCAAGCAGATCCACGAGGCGTTCGCGTCGGCGGCGGACGAGATCAACGCCCGCTTCGGCGTGCGCCCGAGCATGCGCGTCGGCGTGAGTTCGGGCGTCGCCGTCGTCGCCCCGGTCGACAGTGACAGCAGCGCGCTGACGACGATCGGCAACAACGTCAACCTGGCGTCGCGCATCCAGACCCTGGCACCTGCGGGAACGTCGCTGATCTGCGAGGCGACCCGGCGGCTGATCGAGTGGCAGGCGGCGGTCGAGTTTCACGGCGAGGAGATCATCAAGGGCGTCGCCCGGCCGCAAAAGCTGTGGCGGCTGATGTCGGTCCACGAGAATGCGCAGCGTTTCGACACCTCGCGCGGACGGGGCCTGAGCCTGCTCGTCGGCCGTGACGCCGATCTCGTCAGGATGCACGACATCTTCCGGCAGGTGCCGGACGGCCTGGCGGTGATCGACCTTGTCGGTGAGCCGGGGCTGGGCAAGACCCGCGTCATCTTCGAGTTCATGAAGTCGCTGACGAGCGGCGAATTCCGCGTGTTTCAGGGGCATTGCACGTCGGACGGCGAGCAGACACCGTTCCTGCCGTTCCTCGACATCGTCCGCAGCGCCTTCCAGATCGGAATCGAGGACAGCGCCGCCGCGGTCGCGCAGAAGCTCGACGCCGGGCTCCGCCGGCTTGCGCTCGACAGTGCGGAGAACCTTGGCATCCTGCTCAACCTGCTCGGCCTGACGCCGCCCGAGGGATCGCTGGCCGGCTTGGACGGCGTCCTCATCGGCCTGCGGACGCGCGACCTCCTGCCCGCCCTGCTGACCGCCCAGTGCCGGCAGTGGCCGGTCATCGTCATCGTCGAGGATATCCACTGGATCGACAGCGCGACCGAGCAGGTCCTGGGCGACCTGATCCGCAGCGGCATGCCGGCCAACCTGCTGATCATCTACACGCGGCGGCCCGAATATACCGCGCCGTGGCAGAGCGACCGGGTGACGACGATCGATCTGCAGCCGCTCGATGCCGACGAGATCGCCCGCATCGCGCAACGGCGCCTCGGGGTGGAACGGCTGCCGCCGGCCTTGATCGCGCAGGTTACGGAACGCGCCGCCGGCAATCCGCTGTTTGCTGAGGAGATCCTGGGCTTCCTGGTCGGCGAAGGGGCGTTGCGCGTCGAAGCGGGCGACGCCAGCCTCGTGCCGGTCGCCGGTGAAGGCGTGTTGCCGGCCAGCCTGCTTGGGCTGCTGGCGGCCAAGATCGACCGGCTGTCACCCGCGGACCGGTCGGTCCTGCAGGTCGCCGCGGTGATCGGACGGCGCTTCGATGCCGGGCTGCTGGCCGCGGCCATCGGCGGCGAGGACGGCCTGACCGAGACGCTGCGACGGCTGCGGCAGCAGGATTTCATTCGCCTCGACGTCGACGGCTACCACCACATCTTCAAGCACGTCGTGATGCGCGACTGCGTCTACCACCGCCTGCTCCAGGGGCAGCGGTCGCAGCTCCACCTGGCGGTCGCGCGGGCGCTGGAACGCCGCAGCGAGGGGCGGATCAGCGAGGCCGTCGAGACGCTAGCCTATCACTATGCGCTGACCGACGAGAAGCCGACCGCCTTCACCTATCTTGCCCTTGCCGGTGCCAAGAGCCTCGGCATCTTTTCGCACGAAGAGGCCGATCGCTATTTCAGCGCGGCCCTGACGCTCTACGAGTTCCTGCCCGACATGCGCGGACGACGAGCAGATCGCGCGGCTCCTGTCTGACCATGCGCTGTGCCTCAACATCTCGCTGTGCGTGACGCCGCTGATCGCGCTGGTCGACCGGGTCGGGCCGATCCTCGCGCGGCTCGGCGACAGCTGCCACCATGCGCTGTTCCTCCACCATTATGTCTCGTGCCTGATCTGCAATGGCCGTTTTCTCGATGCGCTGGCGGTGCAGAAGTCGCTGTCGGCGATGGCGACGCGGCTTGGGCAGCGGGTCGCGACCGCCTATGCGCTGGTCAGCGAGCTGTCGGTCTCGACCTACTGCGCGCCGCTGCCGATCGCGACGTTCGACGCCAAGCAGCGCGAGGTCGAGGCGCTGCTGACCGACGCCGGCGACGCCTACCTGCACAACTTCTTTCTCGCCACGACCGGGTTCGACGAGGTCTGCCGCGGCCGCGTCGACCGCGCGCACGCGACATCGGACCGCCTCGTCGCGCTCGGCACGGCGACGAATGACCCGCGCTCGCTCGGCTATGGCACGGCGATGCGCGCGCTTATCGCCAGCGTCACCGACGATTACGAGCAGGCGCTCGAACTCGCCGAGCGCGCGCTCGACGTCTCGCGCGCGCGCTTCGAACAGGCGATCGCCTCCGCCGCCCGCTGCGCGGCGCTGGTCCTGCTGCGCAAGCCCGACGCCGTGGCCGAGGTTCGACGCTACATCGACACCTGCGCCGGCAACGGCTGGACCATGTTCCAGAGCGGCCCGGAGCTGATGCTCGGCGTCGCCGAAGCGATGGACGGCCGGATCGCCGCCGGGTTGGCGCAGATCGAAGCGACGATCGCACGCCACGAGGAACAGGGATTTCGCGCGTCAGCGGACTGGGGCCGCCTGTATCTGTGCGAAGTCTACCTGACGATCCTGTCGCGGGAGGGCGGGTCGGTTGCCGTCATGCTGCGCAACCTGCCCGCCCTTGCCGCGGTGCTGCTGCGCGGCTCGCGCCGCGTCGGGACGCTGGTCGATCAGGTGCGCGCCAGCCGGCAGTTCGATCCCGAAGGCCATTATATCGGTCGCGCCGAGATGATCACGGGCCTGCTCTACAAGATGAAGAAGGACCCGCGCCGCGCCCGGCGGCACTTGACCGAGGCGCAGCGGATCATCGGCGCGTCCGGCGCGTCGCCACTGCTCAGCCGGGTCGATGCCGCGCTGTCGAGCCTGGCCGCGTGAACGCCTGACGCCCAAGTCCCGCCGCCCGATCTGCGCTACTCCGTCAGGTCCGCCAGATAGCGGATCGCCGCCATGCTCGGGATGAAGGTATAGGCGCCGCCGCGGGTGGTGACGAACTGCGGAAAGCCGCGGAGGCGAACCGTCGTGCCGTCCTTCAGGACCAGATCGAAGGCGCTCGTCTCGGGCGTGTTCGCGCCGAGCAGCGGGTCGTTGAGGCCGGTGATGTCGGGATGCTGCAAGCCGAGGTTGAGCCAGTCGCTCATGATCGCCTCGAACTGCGCGCCGAGGTTCGCGTTGATGAAGTTGCCGAGCAGGCCGCGTTCGACGTCGTCGGGGCGCGCGGGGTCATACGGTGGGCCGTACGGAACGCTGCGCCGGACCAGGCGGCGCGTCCGGCTGGCGATGCGCTGCACCATCGCCCCGCCGCGCGGATTGACGCGGCGCACGTGCGACCCGACCGGGCACTGCGATGTCGCGCTATAGTCATAGCTCCTGAGCGACACCGACGTGTCGGGGAGTTCGGGCCCGTTCACGTAGGGCATGCCGTTGCGCCAGCGGCCGCACATCTGCGCGGCGACGATCTCGCGGAGCGCCAGCCGGGCGGCCTCGCCCGGTGCCAGAGCGTCGCGGTCGACGTGCCGGCAGACGGCGTCGACGATCGCGTCCGGGCCCGCGGGGAGAAGCGCGCGCATCCGCTCGCCGGGCAGCCGCTCGATCAGGTCGTCGGCTGCCGTGTCGAGGAAGCGTTCGAAACCGACGACGTCCTGCGCCAGAACGCGAAACGCGCTGAACGTGCCGTTGAGCCCGAGGCGCTCCGGCTGCGGCACCCGGAACATCACCCCCTCCATCCGCGTCGGATGGCCGAGGAGGACGGTGCCGAGCGGGTCGAGCGGCTGGGTGTCGTCCGCCTTGGGGCGGAAACGTGGCTGCGAGATGCTGTCGACGTAATCGAAGTGCACCCGGTCCTCGTCGAAACGCTGGCCGTCGCGGGTGCCAAGGACGGTGAACGCCCGCGCCACCTGCGCCTGGACGCGGTCGAGCGCCGCTGTCCCGTCGTCGCCGTCGCTGACGCTGGCATAGACGGTGGCGATCAGATGCAGCCGGTCGGGCCGGTCGAACGGCGCCGGCCAGTGCTCGGGCGCGCTCGCACCGACGTCGGACAGGTGCACCGCCCGCGCCGTCATCCCCGCGGCGAACTCGCTTGGGAACGTCTCGAGGCACGCCGCGGGAACGCCCAGCGCCCGCAGCCCGGCGAAGGTCACGCCGAGGTTGAAACACAGGCTCTGGGCGTCGGTCCAGGCGGCGTCGGTGGTAATCGCCGGAACCTCCGCACTGCCGCTGCTCGCCGCGACGTCGAGGAAGCGCCGCGCCGCGGCCCGGTCGCCGACCTCGAGCATCAGGCAGCGGACCGCGCCCAGCGTGCCGCGGTAGCCGCGCAGGACATTGCCCTGGATGGCGGCCGGATTCAGCGCGTCGATCGTCACCAGCCGATCCCGAACTGGCGGCGCACCCGCGCGGCGGAGACGCCCGGATAGCCGCGGTAGCCGCCGCCGAGCGAGAGGTTGGGGTTCTTCCGCAGCTGCAGGATCAGGGCACGGGGGAGCGTCCGCAGCGGCTGCGGCAGCGCGCCAGGGGCGACGCCCTGCGCCTGCGCCTGCAGCGTGAACAGGTCGGTGGCAAAGTCGGACGCCTGGAACAGGTCGTGCGCGTGAACCCAGTCGATGAACGCCTCGACGTTCCGGGTCGTCGGGATCATCGCGTCGCCGCCCTCGACCAAATCGATGACGGCGTCGAACACGCTGCCGATGGTGACGATGAAGTCACGGATATAGCTGGCGAAGTCGCCGTCATAGACCGACAGCATGCAGATATTGTCGCCGATCAGGTCGAAGCGCGCGAAGTGGATGGTGCCGACATTGTCGAGCCCGGCAAAGATCGCGTCGACGTTCTGGGCAATGGCGAACGCGGCCTTGGCGCGGCCGACCGGCGTTGCATCCTTCAGCGGCATGATGAGGTTCATCATCCGCTGCACGTTCTCGCTCGGCTGCGGGGCGGGGCGGGGGCCGCCGGGCAAGGCGGTCTTGGGCTCCCTCCACGCCCAGAAGGGCACGACCAGGTACGTCGACGCGAGCTTGAACCAGCGTTCCTCGGGCATGTGGTCGACCCAGCGCCCGAACCAGCCCTCAGCCGCCATGTTCGTCGCTCCGCATGAAGGGGCAGGGGGTCGCGCCGCGGCGGCCGGCCGACAGCCGATAGACGTCGCGACGCGTCCTGAGGACCGGATCGCCCGACGGCTCGATGCCGGCTGTCAGCAGCCAGGGGTTGAAGCTCAGCCGCTCGGTCGTCTCCCCGTCGAGCATCTGGTCGAGGGTCAGCGTGCCCATGACGATGCGCTGGCGGTGCGGCGGCCAGGGCCGGGTCGGATCGTCGAACGCATCGCCGATCTCGCCGATGACCATGCTCAGGATGAAGCGGACGGGATCGGCGGCAATCCGCTGGTGCAGTTCGCGGTCGAGATAGACGTCGACCGGCGTCGCGCGCGGATCGGTGTTGAGCATGCCGACCGCGGGCAGCCAGTCGAACCGCACGTGGTGCCGGCCCCCGTCGGGTGCCTGGAGGACGAAGGTGTGGACGGCATGGTACGCGGCGCGGGCGTAGCTGACCGGCGCGCCGATCGCTGCCGCCTCGAACACCGGCAGCTGGGCATAGGCGTGGGCGTCGGCAAAGGTGATCGCGCCCTCGTCGGGCCGGATCGTTTCGCCGGGATAGGCCGCGCGCGTCGGCACCTTGAGCTTCAGATAATCGCCAAGCCTCTGCAACGGCGAGGGCGAGGTGAACGGCTTCGGCGTGGCGGCACGCGCGAACTTGAGGAACGACTCGGCGTCGGGGGTGAAGAACTCGCGCAGCGTCATCATCACGAGGTCGGTCGCGGTGCCGTCGGGAAGATGGAAGCGCGTCGCCAGCCCGCGGACGTCGGACCAGCCGTCGCGGCGAACGGCGCTGCCCGAGCCGTTGGAGAAACGCGCGGTGACGGGCAGGGTGTCGCCGTTGAAGTGCGCGGCGACGCAGAAATTCTTGGCGACGTCGGAGGCGACGAAGCTGCCCGTGGCACCGACCCCGAGCGAATGCACCGGCCGCAGCGCCAGGCTCCCCAAAGGGTGAGCGAGGGCGTCGACCAGGTCCGCAGTGATGCCGTCGCCGATCACCTCCCCTGCCTCCGCGTCCGCCATGCCCTGCCCCCAGTCACTTCGTCGATCAGGCGTTGAACGCGAGCCGCAATCCGGGGCGCGGCCAGCGCGTGCGATAGAGCTTGCCCGTACTCGACGCGGTAATCCAGACGTCGCGCATGTCGTCACCGCCGAAGCATAGATTTGTCGTGAACATGTCGGGAACGGCAAGGTGCTCGACCGTGCCGTCGATGTCGAAGACACTGATCCCGCCGTTGAAGATCGTGCCGACGCAGATCTTGCCGTCCGCTTCGACCTTGAGGCTGTCGAGCCACTGGAAGCCCGGCAGGGTCTGGACGACGCGCCCTGCCATGACCGGCAGGAGGCCCGGCGCGACCTTCCCCGGCCCGACGATGTCGAGCGCCCACAAGCGCCCGAACACCGTGTCGGCAACATAGACGGTGCGGCCGTCGGGCGACAGGCCGACGCCGTTGGCCATCGGGATGGTCGCCGCATGGATGAGCGGCGCGCCCTCGACGGTACCGTAATAAAGCGCGCCGTGCTTCGAGCCGTCGCTCTCCTGCAGGCCCGAGTTGGTGAACCAGAAACCACCGGCGGCATCGAAGACGATGTCGTCCGGGGCCATCAGTCCGACACCGTCGCACGCGTCGTAAAGCGTTGTGACCGCACCGCTCGCGAGGTCGACCCGCTGGATGGAGCCGCCACGGTAGCTGTCCGGGCGCGGGCCGGGAACGGTGACGCCGGCCTGGTCGCCAAGCGGCACGAAGCTGTAGACGCCGCCGTTGTTGCAGACATAGGCGGCGCCGTCCGGACCGATCGCCGCGCCGTTCGGGCCGCCGGGAAGCTTGGCGACGACGCGCAGCTGTCCGGCCGACGTCACCGACGACAGGGTCTGGTGCAGGATGTCGACGAACAGCACGGAGCCGTCGGCCATTGCCACCGGCCCCTCGGGGAAGCCGAGCCCGTCGATCACCAGCTCGAGATCGAGCGACATGCTGACACCCCCTGACTGCATCGCTCAGCCCCTCCACACAGGTCGAAGGAGCGTCGCCGCCCCACTTGCTCATCCGTGCCGCGCATATCAGGCGGCGCTGAACCCGGAGGAGATGCAGCTATGCCACCTCCCCTGTCTGTTGGCTGATTAGCACAGAATAAGATGATCTTGCCAATCGCTATGTCGGCCGACGGCGACACTTGCCGCCGCCGGGCACGCGCGGCGGCGAAACTCGGCAATACTGCCCGAAACCTTTGGCGTGCCCTTGGGCCGCGAAGACGAGCGGCGCGCCGGCCGCGGCGGGTCCGCAGGCGCGACGAAGTCCGTCAAAGTCCGGTTCGGTGCCGCGATCGCGGTGTGACGCGGGTCACAGCACCCAGCCGGCCGGCCGCCTATCAGGAGACATCGGCGCGGGATGGTCCGCAACCGAACGATCTCAGGAGCCTACCGCCATGAAGACCTTCATCATCGCCCTCGCCCTCGCCACCACCGCCTTCGCCGCCCCGTCGGTCACGGCGCAGACGGCCCCCACCGCCAAGGTGTTCTACGGCGACCTCAACCTCGACAGCGCGGCGGGCCAGGCGGCGTTCAAGGTCCGCGTGAGCCGCGCGGCGCACGTGGTTTGCGGCGGCACGAGTGCCAGCGACCTCGGCGAGCGGACCGCGATGAACGCCTGCTACGCGGCGGCGATGCACGGGGCCATGGCACAGGCGCCGATGGCACAGGCGTCGATCGCGGGGCAGCAGGTCGCGTCGCGCTGACCGAGCGGCCCGAAAACGATGCAGGGTGGAGGGTACCCTCCACCCTGTTCCCGTTCCTGCCACCGGGTGCCGAGCACGGCGGGGTGCGCGGCGCTGCGTCCCGCGCCGCGTGGCTCACGGCCGTGCGAGCCGACCCGGGCGGCGCCTCCTCTCTGATAATCTACTGGTTTCCGCTCACCGCCCCGCCGTCGTGCTTTGCGCCGACGCGCGCTGCCCGCTAGCGTGAGCCGTGGCGACGCGGGGACAGGATGACGACGAACAACAGCGGACCGTGCGCCCCTTGGCGACGGTGAGCGCCGGACGCGGCTGGGCGGCGGGGGTCCGCCCCTATTTCGAGCGGGCACCGGTCGCGGCGTTGCTGCTGGGCGTCGGCCAGGGCTTCCCCTTCGCCATGATCGGGGCGACGCTGACGACCCGCCTCGCCGAGGCCGGCATCGAGAAGAAGACCGTCACCGCCTTCGCGCTCGCCATCCTCCTCTACAGCTTGAAGCCGATCTGGGCCCCGGCGGTCGACAAGGTCCGCATCCCGGGCCTTGCCCGCGCGATCGGGCAGCGGCGGGCGTGGCTGGTCGTCGCGGTCGCGATGGTCACGGCGTCGGTCGCGTGGCTCGGCGCGACCGATCCGCAGGCAGCGCTCAGCACCACGGTCGCCGCCGCGCTCGCCGTCGCCTTCTCGGGCGCGACCTACGACATCGTCAGCGACGCCATCCGCATCGAGACGCTCACCCCGCGCCAGCTCGGCGTCGGTTCGGGCATGGTCCAGTACGGCTGGCGGATCGGGGCGGCGGCGGCGGGCGCGCTGGTCCTGTTCGTCGCCACGCGCTTCGGCTGGGCGGCCGGCTACGGCGCGGCGACGCTGTTCGGCCTGTGCCCGCTGCTTGCGGTCGCCCTCACCGGCGAGCCGGCGCGCCACGTCGAGACGGTCGCCCGCCGCGGGCTCGCCGCGCTCCGCGACGCCGTCATCGCGCCGCTGGCCGACTTCGCCCGGCGCGACGGCGCGCTGATCGTCCTCGTCTTCATCCTCATCCACAAGATGGGCGACACGATTGCCCAGCTGAGTTTCCGCCTGCTGTTCCACGACCTCGGCTTCACCAAGGACGAAGTGGCGACCTACGACATCGGCTTTGGTCTCGCCGGGTATCTGGTCGGGCTGTTCGTCGGCGGCGTCGTCTACACGCGCATCGGCATGAAGCGGGCGGTGCTCCTCGGGCTGGTCCTGATCGCGTGCTCGAACCTCAGCTTCTCGGTGCTGGCGGCCTATGGCCACTCGACCGCGGGGCTGGCAGCGGCGATCAGCTTCGAAAGTTTCGCGGGCAGCGTCGGCGACGTCGCCATCGTCGCCTATCTGTCGGCGCTGTGCGACCTGCGCTTCACCGCGACCCAGTTTGCTCTGCTGTCGGCGCTGCGGGCGATCCTCGGGCGTTTCGTCAGCGGCACGACTGCGGGGGCGCTGATCGAGCGGGTCGGCTACGTCGACTTCTATCTGCTGACCGCGGCGATCACCTTGCCCGGCATCGCGCTCTATCTCTATATGTTGCGGAAGGGGTTGGTCGCGGTTCCGCGCACCGATGGCGCAGCGGACAGCGTATAAGTTACACTGTCACATTCGAGCGCTAGACGCCGCTGCTTGGGCGCGAGGGATGGGGAAGAATGAGTTTTTCGGCGAAAGCGACCGCGGTCGCGGCGCACCTGCTCGAAGGCGCGCCGCACCTCCACCGCTCGGGCCAGCTCGATGTTCGCCTGGCGACTTCGGAAGCCGAGATCGCCGCCGCCCAGGCGCTTCGCTACCAGATCTTCTACGAAGAGATGGGGGCCGCACCGACGCCGGCGATGGTCGCCGCCCGGCGCGACGTCGACAGCTATGACGCCATTTGCGACCACCTGCTCGTCATCGACCACGGCCTGCCCGGCGAGGGGCCGCACGTCGTCGGCACCTATCGCCTGCTCCGCCAGGTCGTCGCGCAGATGAACCACGGCTTTTATTCGGCCGGCGAGTACGATCTTTCGCCGCTGATCGCGCAGTCGGCCGAGGGCGGGCAGCTGCTCGAACTCGGGCGCAGCTGCGTCGCCCCCGCCTACCGCAACAACACCACGATCACGCTGTTGTGGCGCGGCATCGCCAGCTACCTCCAGACGCACGTCATCGGCCATATGTTCGGCTGCGCTTCGCTGCACGGGGCCGACCCCCGGGTTCATGCCGCGGAACTCAGCTACCTCTACCACCACCACCTCGCGCCGCCCGAACTGCGCGCGCGGGCGCTCGGCGACCATTATGTCGCGATGGACCGGCTGCCGGCGACCGCCTACGACCAGCGCGCCGCGGCGAAGGCGCTGCCGCCGCTGATCAAGGGCTATCTGCGCGTCGGGGCGATGATCGGCGACGGGGCCTATGTCGACCCGCAGTTCAACACCACCGACGTCTTCGTCGTCATGCCCGTCGAGCGGATCACCCGCCGTTACGCCGGCCGCTTCACCCTGGGCGCGAACGACGCCGACTAGCCGCGCGCGGTGCGCTCGCCTACATCGGGGGCGATGAGCGCGACCCTCTACAACACGACCATCCTGCGCCTGGCCGCGGCGATCCCGCTGGCCGGCCGCCTCGACGCGCCCCAGGCGAGCGTGACCCGGGTATCGCCGGTGTGCGGCAGCAAGGTCACCGCCGACGTCGACATCGCCGACGGCCGGGTCGCGCGCTTCGCCCACGACGTCCGCGCCTGCGCTCTCGGCCAGGCGTCGGCGGCGCTGCTCGGGAGCCACGTCGTCGGACGGACTCCGGCCGAGATCGCCGCCGCCCGCGACGCGCTCGCCGCCTACCTCAAGGGCGAGGCCGAGGTACCCGACAGCTGGCCCGGGCTGGACGTCTTCGACCTCGCCCGCCCGCACAAGGCCCGCCACGGCTCGATCCTTCTCGCCTTCCAGGCCGCCGCCGACGCGGCCGCGGCCGCGGCGCGGACCGTCACCCCGGCTCCCGCCGCGGCGCGGGCGTGACCGGAGCGGCCGCGCCGCTGCGCGACGCGGTCGTCTACTTCACCGCCGTCGTCGTCCTCGTGCCGCTGTTCGCCCGGCTGAAGCTCGGCGCCGTGCTCGGCTATCTCGCGGCCGGCGTGGTCATCGGCCCGCATGTCCTGTCGCTCGTCAGCGATCCTGCAAGCATGGGCCAGCTGGCCGAGTTCGGCATCGTCCTGCTGCTGTTCGTCATCGGGCTGGAGCTGAAGCCGTCGCGGCTGTGGGCGCTGCGGCGCGACATCTTCGGGCTGGGTACACTCCAGGTCATGCTGTGCGGGTTGGCGCTGTCGGCGGTCGTTCTCGCGCTGACCGGCCTGTCGTGGCAGGCAGCGGTCGTCGTCGGCCTGCCGCTGGCGCTGTCGTCGACCGCGCTCGTCATGCAGCTGCTGGCCGAGCGCAAGCTGACGGCGACGCCCTTCGGCGAGCGCGCGTTCGCCGTCCTGCTGTTTCAGGACCTCGCCATCGTGCCGCTGCTGACGATCGTCGCCGCGCTGTCCCGGGTTCCCGACCCCGACGCGCGGCCGGGGTGGGAGACGGCGGCGCTGACCGCGGGCGCGGTTCTGGTCCTGGGGCTGGCCGGCCGCTACGTCCTGAACCCGATCTTCCGCCTGATCGGGCGGCTCGGCGTGCGCGAGGCTTTCGCCGCCGCCGCGCTGCTCAGCGTTCTCGGCGCGGCCTTCCTGATGGCGAGCCTGTCGCTGTCGATGGCGCTTGGCGCGTTCGTCGCCGGCGTGATGCTCAGCGAATCGCCCTATCGCCACGCGCTCGAAGCCGACATCGAACCGTTCCGCGGGCTGCTCCTCGGCCTGTTCTTCGTCTCGGTCGGCATGACGCTCGACCTCGCCGTCGTCCGCGATCACTGGCTGCAGGTGGCGATGCTGGTTGCCGCCGTCATGGCGACCAAGACGGTGGTCATCGGCGGCCTCGCGCGGGCCTTCGGCAGCCCGTGGCTGCGCGCGTTCCAGATGGGCCTGCTGCTCGCCCAGGGCGGCGAGTTCGGCTTCGTCCTTTTCGCGCAAGGCGTCGCCGGGCAGTTGCTCGCGCCGTCGGCCTCGGCGTTGTTCGGCGCGGTCGTCACCGTGTCGATGCTGCTGACGCCGCTCGCCGCCCGCTTTGCCGCGACGTTCAACCCGAAGCCGGTGGCGCGGACCGACCACGACGGGCCGGAGGCCGCCGTCCACGACGAGAGCGCCGGATCGCGGGTCATCCTGGTCGGGGCGGGGCGCTTCGGGCAGGGCGTCGCCCAGATGCTGCTCGCGCGAGGGGTCGAGGTGGTCGCGGTCGACATCGACGACGAGATCATCGACGTCAGCAACCTGTTCGGCAACCGCGTCTATTTCGGCGACGGCCGGCGGGTCGACATCCTGCGGGCGGCCGGCGCGGCGGAGGCGAAGCTGCTGGTCATGGCCAACGACGGCTCATGGCCGGCGGCCGAGACGCTCGCCCCGATCCGCGAGGCGTTCCCGCACCTGAAGATCCTTGCGCGCGCCTACGACCGGCTGCACCACCTCGACCTGATCCGGGCCGAAGTCGACGTCGCCGTGCGCGAGGTGCTCGACGGCTCGATCGCGCTCGGCCGCGAGGCGCTGGCGCTGCTCGGGACGCCGCCCGAGACGATCGCCGCGATCGAGACCGAGTTCCGCCGCCGCGACGACGAACGGCTGCAGGCGCAGCTGTGCAGCGGCGACCGGCTGTCGGGGCTCGACAAGCTGTTCCGACCCGGCGCGGCGTTCGTGCCCGATGCGCTGGGCGAAATCCCGTTCCAACTGTGATCCAAGCCGCCTAGGGTGACGCCAACGAGAAGCGGGGAGACGCGCATGACGACGAGCACCGAAATTCGCCTGAAGAGCCGCCCCGAGGGCATGCCGGCGGCGGATAACTTCGCGGTGGCGCAGGTCGAGGTGCCCGCGCCCGGAGCCGGCGAGGTCCTCGTCCGCAACCGCTTCATGTCGGTCGACCCGTACATGCGCGGGCGGATGTACGATCGCCCGAGCTATGTCCCGCCGTTCCAGATCGGCGAGACGCTGCAGGGTCATGCCGTCGGCGAGATCGTCGAGTCGCACGCCGAGGGCTTCGCGCCGGGCGACCTCGTCAGCTCGATGTTTGGCTGGCGCGAAGCATTCACCGTCGCCCCCGCGACCTTCGCACAGGCCCCCGCCCTGTTCAGCAAGCTGCCGCCGATCCCCGGCGTGTCGCCGTCGGCGTTTCTCGGCGTGCTCGGCATGCCCGGCCTGACGGCGTACGTCGGGCTGCTCGAGATCGGTCAGCCGAAGGAGGGCGAGACGGTATTCGTCAGCGGCGGCGCCGGCGCGGTCGGCAGCCTCGTTGCCCAGATCGCCAAGATCAAGGGCTGCACCGTCGTCGCCAGCGCCGGATCCGACGAGAAGTGCGCCTGGCTGCGCTCGGTCGGGGTCGACCACGCGATCAACTACAAGCAGGGCGATCTCCTCGCCCAGGTGCAGGCGGCCGCGCCCAAGGGCATCGATGTCTATTTCGACAACGTCGGCGGCGAGCACTTGGAAGTCGCCATCGAGGTCGCCCGCCAGGGCGCGCGCTTCGCCGAATGCGGCATGATCAGCGGTTATAACGCGACCGAGCCGACGCCGGGGCCGCGCAACATCATCATGGTGGTGGGCAAAAGCCTGAAGATCCAGGGCTTCATCGTCTCCAACTACGGCCACCTGCAGCCGCAGTTCGTCGCCGACATCGGCCGCTGGCTCGGCGAGGGCCGGATCAAGTGGGAGGAGACGGTGATGGACGGCATCGCCAACGCCCCCAATGCCTTCCTCGGTCTGTTCACCGGCTCGAACACCGGCAAGATGGTGGTCAAGCTCTAAGGGTCAGCTCAACGCGGCGCGGACCGCGGCCCCACGCCCGGTCGCCGGCCGCCCGTCGGTGCCTTCGATCAGCTCGGCATGGCCGGCGCGGAGGTCGGCGATCTGCTCCTCGTCGCGCTGCTCGAGCCCGATGAAGCGGTTTTCCGCCGCCTCCAGCGCGCGGATCAGCTCGTCGAGCTTGGCCTGCAGCGCCGCGCCCTCGCGGTTCTGGGTGTTCTGGATCAGGAACACCATCAGGAAGGTAATGATCGTGGTGCCGGTATTGATCACCAGCTGCCACGTATCCGAAAAGTGGAACATCGGCCCGGTCGCCGCCCACACCAGCACCAGCAGGCAGCAGACGGCGAAGGTGATCGGCCGGCCGGTGGCGTGGGCGACGGCGTTGGCCGCGCGGGCGAAGAAATGGTTCATGGGCAACCTCCACCTGCGACAACGCGACACGCCCGAGATCGTTGCGCCCCTGTTCCACCCGTGTCTGGCCGCAGCGCCTCAGCCGTAGTGGGCGAGGCGTAGCCCCGGTCGCGGCCAGCGGCATCGGGCGAGCCTGCCCGTCGCCGAGAGGCAGACCCACGCGTCCATCATGTCGTCGCCGCCGAAGACGATGTTGGTCGTCAGGAGGTCGGGGAAGGCGAAATCCTCCTGCGCGCCGGTCGCCGGATCGACGGCGCAGATGCCGGGACGCTCGACGAGGGTCGCGACCGCGATGCGCCCGTCCGCCTCCATCGCCAGGCTGTCGAGCAGGGTGTAGCCGGGAAAGCTCGTGACGACGCGGCCCGGCAGCGCCGGCAGCGGCGACGGCGCGACGGTCCCCGGCCCGGTGACGTCGAAGGCGAGGAGCAGCCGCGCCTGGGTGCAGGCGGTATAGACCGTGCGCCCGTCGGGCGACAGGCCGACCCCGTTCATGTTCGGTCCGTGGACGGCGCAGACGACGCCGCTGCCGTCGGCGCGCCCGTAATAGAGTCCGCCGCTGTCGGTCGAGCGGGCGCGGTGCTTGCCGAGATCGGTGAACCAGAAGCCGCCGGCCGCGTCGAAGACGATGTCGTTCGGCCCGGACAGCGGGTGGCCGTCGACGGTATCGTACAGCCGCTCGACCGTGCCCGTGGCGAGGTCGATCCGCTCGATGCGCCCGCCGCTATAGTCGTGCGGTGCGCCGCCGGGCAGGAGCATGCCGCCCATGTCGGCCCATTCGAAGCCGCCGTTGTTGCACAGATACAGCGCCCCATCGGGACCGAGGGCGAGGCCGTTCGGACCACCGCCGGGCGTGGCGACGACCTCCGTCCGCCCGTCGGGGCGGACGCGGGTGACGCGCCCGGCCTTGATCTCGACGAGGACGACGCTGCCGTCGGCGAACCATACCGGCCCTTCGGGAAACGCCAGGCCTTCGACGACGATGGTGTGCGGATGCATGGCGCTCTCCCCTTATCGCTTGTTGCGCCGACTATGGACGACAACGGCACCCAGGAGAAAGAGGGCGCCGGCGGCGGCGATCGCTACCCTGCGACCCGGGGTGATGCCGACGCAGGCGTCGCCGCCGTCCCACCTGGTGCACAGCCGCGGCGCCGGCGGCACGGCGGGCGGGCGCATGACCGGTCCGGCAAGGAAGGGCATGAAGAGCAGGGCGGCCAAGGCCACGAAGCTTGCCGCGGCAAGGAGTTCGGCAGCGCGCTTGAGCATGATCTGTTCCGACCGAACCGGCTGCGAAAACCATGTCATCGGACCGCCGCTTACGCTACAGGGATTCACGTTACGTTCGTGGAGGCGTGGTGGAAATCCTGATCGTTGCCGCCGGGACGGCGGCCCTGATGCTGGTCCTCGGCTGGCTCCTGTGGGGCCGGAGCCTCGGCGGAGTGCGGGCGGAGGCGGCCGCGGCCCGGTCGGACGCGGTGGCCGCGCGCGACGCGGCCGTCGAGCTGCGGGTGCAGGTCCGCGGCCATGCCGTCGAGGTTCTGGCCAAGCAGGAGCGGATCGGCGAGCTGCAGGCGGCAGCGGACGAGCGCGACCGGCTGGCGGCCGACCTCGCGGCGCTGCGGGCGACGCAGGCCGAACGCGACGCCGCCCATGCCCGCCAACTCGCCGCGCTCAACGAGCATTTCACCGGCCTTGCGGCCAAGGCGCTCGACGGCGCGCAGTCCGCCTTCGCCGAGCGCGCCGAGGCGGTGCTGGTCCGCCACCGCGAGGTTGCCGGGGCGGGACTCGAGGCGAACCGCGCCGCCTTGGCCGAGCTGATCGCGCCGATGCACGCGACGCTTGGCCACTATGCAGCGAAGCTCGACGAGATCGAGAAGGCGCGCGCCGAGGGGTACGGCGCGCTGAGCACGCTCCTCGACCAGGTCGCCAAGGGGCAGGACCGCGTCACCGGGGCGACCGCCAAGCTCGAGACCGTGCTGCGCTCGTCGGGCAAGGCGGCGGGCCGCTGGGGCGAGGAGCAGTGCCGCAACGTGCTGGAGCTGGCCGGGCTGATCGACGGCGTCGACTTTGTCGCCCAGACCGCGGCGGGCAGCGACGACAACCGCCGGCCCGACTTCATCATCACGCTACCCGGCGATCGCAAGCTGGTCATCGACGTCAAGTGCTCGATCGACGCCTACATGGCCGCCGCGGGTGCCGAGGACGCCGACGAACGGGCGCGCCACCTTGCCGCCCATGCCCGGGCCGTCCGCACCCACGCCTCCGGCCTCGCGAACAAGGCGTATGAGAAGAGCGTCGGCGGCGCGGTCGATTTCGTCGTCCTGTTCGTGCCGGGCGAGAACTTCCTCGCCGCCGCCTTCGAGCACGACCGCGCGATCATGGGCGACTATATGGACAAGCGCGTCGTCCTTGCCGGACCGATCAACCTGATCGCCGTGGCGCGCACCGTCGCGGCGATGCGCGACCAGGCCCGGCTGGCCAAGGAGGCAGCAGAAATAGGCAAGCTCGGCCGCGACCTGTACGACTCGATCCGGATCATGGCGGCCAATTTCAACGCCGTGCAGAAGGGGCTGGAGGGCGCGGTCGGCAGCTGGAACAAGCTCGTCGGCCAGATCGACAGCCGCGTCGTCGGCCGCGCGCGCAAGTTCCAGGATTTCGGCGGGACGACCGGGCTGGAGGAAATCGCCGACCTCCGCGCAGTCGAGGCGACGCCGCTCCTGCCGACGATGCTCGATCCGCCCGCGGCGCTCGCGGCCGCGTGACCAACCCGGCGTGCGCCGGTGGCTGAGCGAACCCGGCGGACGATGTGCGCGTTGATCTCCCGAACACCGCTGGAGGACCATCGATGGCCAAGCTCGACGCCGCCGACCGTGACCGGCTGGACGACAGCCAGTATGCCTTCGCCAAGGCGCGCAAGGAGCCGATCGAGAACGCCGCCCATGTCCGGAGCGCCGTCGCCCGTTTCAACCAGGTCGAAGGCGTGACCGACGCCGAGCGCGACGCCGCGTGGCGACGGATCCGGGCAGCGGCGGCGAAGTTCGACGTCGACCTTGCCGAGGACGACTGGCGCGACCTCGGCCGGAAGTAGCGCCCGCGCTGGTGCCCACGGCCGGACTCGAACCGGCATGGCCTTGCGGCCGAAGGATTTTAAGTCCCTAGCGTCTACCGGTTCCGCCACGTGGGCCGGCGCGCAACTTCCTTAGCCGACGTTGAGGCGCTCGCGTAAGTCCTTGCCCGGCTTGAAATACGGCACGCGCTTGGCGTCCACCTCGACCGCCGTTCCGGTGCGCGGGTTGCGCCCGGTCCGCGCCTCGCGCTCGCGGGTGGAGAACGCGCCGAAGCCGCGCAGCTCGACCCGCCGCCCGTCGACGAGCGCATTGGTGATCGTCTCGAACACGGTTGCGACCACGCGTTCGACGTCGCGTTGCGTCAAATGCGGATTCGCCCCCGCCAGCGCCGCCACGAGTTCCGACCGGATCATCCCTGTGCCCCTTCCCCCGGCAGCGCCCGGCCGCCCCCGGACCGTCACGCTGCCGCACCAGCCGCAGCCAGTACTAACAAGCCCTTGACCACGAGTATGGGCAAATTGCCAGTGTTATCTTGGCGGGACTTCCGGAAAGCCGCGTTGACGGTTAATCTCGTCTGCGAACCGCGGCGCGCAGGCCGTGCCACCGCACGGAGGCGAGTGCACCCTTTCCCCTGGACCGACGCGATCATCGTCCTCGCGCTGATCGCCTTGAACGGTTTCCTCAGCATGGCCGAGCTTGCCGTCGTCTCGGCACGCCGGCCGCGCCTGCGGGGTCTGGCGGCGGCCGGCAAGCGCGGGGCGGCGACGGCGCTGGCGCTGGCCGAAAGCCCGGCGCGCTTCCTGTCGTCGGCGCAGGCGGGGATCACCCTCGTCTCGATCCTGAACGGCGCCTTCTCGGGCTCCAGCCTCGCCGGGCCGGTCGCCGAGCGCCTGGTGGCGTGGGGCGGCCTGGAGCCGACGCAGGCGCACGACATCGGCTTCGGCATCGTCATCGTCATCACCACCTACGTCTCGCTGATCGCCGGGGAGCTGGTTCCCAAGCAGTTCGCACTCCGCTCGCCCGAGGCGATCGCGTGCGCCGTCGCCCCGGCGATGCGGTGGCTGACGCGCCTCGCCTCGCCCTTTGCCTGGCTCCTCGACCGGTCGAGCGCGCTGGTCTTCCGCCTGCTCGGGCAGACGCGCGACGCCAGCCACAGCGTCACCGAGGAGGAGCTGCGCTCGGTCGTCGCCGAAGCCGAGACCGCCGGGATCATCGAGGAGAACGAGCGCCAGATGATCAGCGGCATCATGCGCCTCGCCGACCGCCCGGTCCGCGGGGTGATGACGCCCCGCAACCGGATCGACTGGCTCGACGCCGACGCCAGCGAGGCCGAGATCCGCGCCCACCTGGCAGCGACGCCGCACACCCGCCTGCCGGTCGCCGCCGGCTCGGTCGACGACATCATCGGCGTCGTCCAAGCGCGCGACGTCGTCACCGCGCTGATCGAGGGCGCATCGCTCGACCTTCGCGTGCTCGCGCGGGCGGCCCCCGTCATTCCCGACCTGCTCGACGCGATGGATGCGCTCGCCACCCTGCGCGATGCCGCGATCCCGATCGCGCTGGTCCATGACGAATATGGTCACTTCGAGGGCATCGTCACCCCGGCCGACCTGCTCGCCGCGATCGCTGGCGAGTTCCGCTCCGACGTCGACGCCGGCAGCGACCCGCCCGCGGTCGAGCGCGCCGACGGCTCGTGGCTGCTGTCGGGTTCGCTCCCCGCCGACGAGATGGCCGAGCGGCTCGGCGTCGAGCTGCCGGCGTCGCGCGATTACCAGACGGTCGCCGGTTTCGTCCTCGACGTGCTTCGCCACCTGCCGGAGACCGGCGAGGCGTTCGCCAGCGACGGCTGGCACTTCGAGGTCGTCGACATGGACGGGCACAAGGTCGACAAGGTCCTTGCCACCTGCCTCGCCCGGGTCGACGAGTAGCGCCGCGGCACCATCGCTTCGGCAGCGTTCGTTGGCCGCGCTCGAGACGTCGGCTGCGCTAGCGCCCGCGGTAGGCGGGCACGCCCTGCTCGGGCAGCCAGACGCCGGCGGGCGGCGGTCCGCTCTGCCAGAAGACGTCGATCGGAATGCCGCCGCGCGGGTACCAGTAGCCGCCGATCCGCAGCCACTTCGGCACCATTTCGGCAACCAGGCGCTGGCCGATGCCGACCGTGCAATCCTCGTGGAAAGCCGCGTGGTTGCGGAAGCTGCCGAGGAACAGCTTCAGCGACTTCGACTCGACGATGGTCGCGGCCGGGACATAGTCGATGACGAGATGGGCGAAGTCGGGCTGCCCGGTCACCGGACACAGCGAGGTGAACTCGGGGACCGCGAACCGCACGAGATAATCGGTGCCCGTGCGCGGGTTCGGCGGATAATCGAGGACGGCGGCGGCGGGGCTGGCGGGCAGTGCGCTGGCGCGGCCGAGGGCGGTTGGCGTGTAATCGGTCATGCCCGCGACCGCCTAACGCGATTTCCGCCCCTGACAAGGGCCGGCACCGCCGCTATCACGGCGGCCAAGAAGTTCCTGGGAGAGATGCATGACCCCGCTGGTGACGACCGAATGGCTGGCGGCCGAGCTCGGCGCCAACGACCTGCGGGTCATCGATGCGACGCTGTTCCTCGCCGATAGCGGGCGCAACGCCCGCACCGAGTTCGAGGCCGCGCACGTGCCGGGCGCGGTGTTCCTCGACCTCGACGAGCTGGTCGACGGGTCGTCGGCCCTGCCCAACATGCTGCCGAGCCCGGAGAAGTTCGCCAGCCGGATGCAGGCGCTGGGCCTGGGCGACGGCAGCCGCATCGTCGTCTACGACAGTTCGCCGCTGCATTCGGCGGCGCGCGCGTGGTGGATGCTGACCGTCTTTGGCGCGCACCAGGTCGCGCTGCTGGATGGCGGCTTTGCCAAGTGGCAGGCCGAGGGCCGCGCCATCGAATCGGGCAAGCCGATCGTCCGCCATCGCCACTTCACCGTCTGGAACGACACCAAGCCGGTCAGGACGATGGCGCAGATGACCGACAACCTCCGCACCAAGACCGAGCAGGTCGTCGACGCGCGCTCCGCCGGCCGCTTTGCCGGGACGGAGCCCGAGCCGCACGCCGGCCTGCGCGCCGGTCACATGCCGGGGGCCCGAAGCCTGCCGCAGACCGAGCTGTTCAACGCCGACGGCACGTGGAAGCAGGGTTCCGAGCTGAAGGCCGCGTTCGACGCCGCCGGGGTCGACCTTGGCAAGCCGATCGTCACCACCTGCGGCTCGGGCGTCACCGCCGCCGTCGTCGCCTTCGGCGCGACGCTGCTCGGGGCGAAGGACGTCGCGCTGTACGACGGCAGCTGGGCCGAATGGGGCGCGTCGCCGACGGCGCCGGTGGTCACCGGAGCCGCGTGAGCGATACCGGCCGCCCGCCGCCCGCCGGTGCCGGCTCCGCGCCGTCAGCCAGCACCGGCCGCGACACGCGCCTGACCCACGCCGGCCGCACCGACGCCTGGACGCGCGGGCCGGACATGACCGCGGGGATCGTCAACCCGCCGGTGTGGCATGCCTCGACGATCCTGTTCGACAACCTCGCCGCGCTCGAGGAGGCGCGCAAGCATCCCGACGCCGGGCTGTTCTACGGCCGGCGGGGGACGCCGACGCAATGGGCACTCGAGGCGGCACTGACCGCCCTCGAACCGGGCGCGGCGGGAACCAAGCTCTATCCGTCGGGCGTCGCCGCGGTGGCGGCGGCGCTGCTGACGGTGGTCCGCGGCGGCGACCACGTGCTGATGGTCGACACCGCCTATGAGCCGAGCCGGGCGTTCGCCGATCGCTTCCTGAAGCCGCTCGGGATCGCCACCACCTTTTATGCGCCGACCGCCGATGTCGCGCCGCTGCTGCGGCCGGAAACGCGCGCGATCGTGCTCGAATCGCCCGGCTCGCTCAGCTTCGAGGTGCAGGATGTGCCGGCGATCGTCGCGGTCGCGCAGGCGCGCACCATCGCCACGGTGATGGACAACACCTGGGCGACCCCGCTGCTGTTTCCGGCGATCGGCCACGGCGTCGACTTCAGCGTCCAGGCGCTGACCAAATATACCGGCGGCCACAGCGACCTGATGATGGGCGCGGTGACGACGACGGCCAAGTGGTGGGGGCGGCTGAAGACCAAGTCGTACCTGCTCGGCTACTGCGTCGGGCCGGACGACGCCTATCTCGCGCTTCGCGGTCTCAGGACGCTCGGGCTGCGCCTCGACCGGCAGGGGGGGAGCGCGCTGGCCGTCGCAGAGTGGCTGCAGGGTCACCCGGCAGTGGCGCGGGTGCTGCATCCGGCGCTGCCGGGCGACCCCGGCCATGCCCTGTGGCAACGCGACTTTACCGGCGCGTCGGGGCTGTTCGCCTTCGTCCTCAAGCGCGGGACGCGGCCGCACACGGCGGCGCTGATCGACCATCTCACGCATTTCGGCATCGGCTTCTCGTGGGGCGGGTACGAGAGCCTGATCCTGCCGGTCGAGCTTGACGGCATCCGCACCGCGACCAGCACTGATTCCGGCGGGCAGATCATCCGGCTGTCGATCGGGCTGGAGGATCCCGCCGACCTGATCGCCGACCTCGCCGCCGGGCTCGACCGCTACGAGGCGCAGTTCTGAGGCGGGCCGCGGCGGCCGCAGGAATGGCGGCGGCGGCGAGCCTCGCCCTCGCCTGGCCGGGGGTCGCGCTCTACGACACGGTGCGCCAGTTCGACCAGCTGCGGACCGGTACGCTCGACGACTGGCACCCGCCGGTCATGGCGCGGCTGTGGCAGGCGTTTCTCGCCGCAGGTGCGGCGGGAACCGCGCCGCTGTTCGTCGTCCAGACGCTCGCCTTCTACGCCGGGCTGGCGCTGCTGTTCGCCGCCTTGCCGCGGCTGCGCCCGGCGCTCGCCGTCGCCATGCTGGTCGCGCTGGTCATCCCCGCCGACTGGCTGACGGTCGTCGTCAAGGACGCGCAGATGGTGGCGGCACTGACGCTGGCGACCGGCGTCGTCGCTGCTTTTCGCCTGCGCGCGCGCGCGCTGCCGGGCTGGGCCGTCGCCGTCGTCGCCGGGCTGCTCGGGTATGCGACGCTGGTGCGGGCCAATGCGGTGTTCGCCGTCGTACCGCTGGCGGTCGCCTGGTGGATGCGCGGGAGCGTGGCGGCGCGCTTGGCGGTGGCAGGAGCGGCGACGCTCGCGGTCCTCGCCCTCAGCCCCGTCGTCAACCATCACCTGCTCGGCGCGAGCGTGTCGCACGTCGAGCGGGTGCTGCCGGTGTTCGACCTCGCCGGCATCGCCCACTTCGGCGGACCGCTGCCGCCGCGGGTCGACCCCGCCGCCTGGCGCGAGGCCGAGCAGCGGGGCTGCTACTCCCCCGCCCTGTGGGACGCGTTCGGCGACGACCATCGCTGCGGCTTCATCGGCTCGGACCTTGGCCTGCAGGGGGCGAACGGCGCGGCTCTGCTCGGCGAGTGGCTGCGCGCGGTGGCGACGAACCCGGTGCCCTACGCCCGCCACCGGCTGGGCCACCTCAACGCGACGCTGCGCTGGCTCGTCCCGCTCGGCCAACCGAACGCCGGCGCCCCGCCTGATTCGCAGCCTAACCTCGAGGGACTGGGCGGCGGCGGGACGTGGCGGACGCGGGTGCCGGCGCGGGTCGCGCGGACGCTGGCGGCGACCCCGCTTGGCTGGCCCGCGGCGTGGCTGGCAGCGAGCCTCGGGCTGTGGGCGACCGCGGCGGCGACCCCGCGCTCGCCGCCGCGCGACCTTGCGCTGGCGCTGTTCGTCTCGGCCAGCGCGATCAGCCTGAGCTTCGCTGCCGTGTCGATCGCGTCCGACCTCCGCTACCACGTGTGGGCGATCGTCGCGACGGCGCTCGGCGGGGCCCTGCTCGGCGCCGCGCCGGGCGTGCCACGGTCGCAGCTGACGGCGACTGCGCTCGCGGTTGCCATCGTCGCGGCGATCGGCATTGTCGCGCGCACAATCCTGCCGACGGGAGCCTGGGGATGACCTTCGACGAATATAGCGACCTCGACGCGACGGCGCTGGCCGACCTCGTCGCCGACGGCGAGGTGACCCCGGCCGAGCTGCTCGACACCGCGATCGCCGCGACGGAGGCGGGCAACCCGGCGCTCAACTTCATCGCGCAGCCGCTGTTCGACCGCGCCCGCGCCCGGGCCGCGCAGCCCTTCTCCGGGCCGTTCGCCGGGGTTCCGTTCCTGGTCAAGGACCTGCACATGCACATCGCCGGCGAGCGATCGGGCGAGGGCAGCCGGCTGTTCGACGGCTATGTCGCCGACCACAATTCGACGTTGTTCACCCGCTTCGCCGCCGCCGGCTTCAACACCTTCGGCAAGACGACGTCGCCCGAGTTCGGCCTGACCGTCACCACCGAGAGCCGCGCCTACGGCCTGACCCGCAATCCGTGGCGACACGACCGCAGCGCCGGCGGGTCGAGCGGCGGCGCGGCGGCGGCGGTGGCGGCGCGCGTCGTGCCGATCGCCCATGCGTCGGACGGCGGCGGATCGATCCGCTGCCCGGCCGCCGCCTGCGGCCTGTTCGGGCTGAAGCCGTCGCGCGGCCGGGTGCCGATCGGCCCGCGCGCGACCGAAGGCTGGTTCGGTCTGACGGTCAACCACGTCGTCACCCGCTCGGTACGCGACTTGGCCGCCGTGCTCGACGCGGTCCACGGCGCGGAAGCCGGCAGCCGCTACGTCGCGCCGACGCCGGCGCGGTCGTTCGTCGAGGCGCTGCGGCCCGAAGGTCCGCGCCTGCGCGTCGCGCTGATGCTGGCGCCGATCACCGGCGTGCCGGTCGACCCGCAGGTGATCGCCGCGACGCGCGACGCCGCGCGCCTGCTCGAAAGCCTCGGCCACCACGTCGAGGAGGCCGCGCCCAGTCTCGACGCGACCGCCCTCAACACGGCGATGACCGCGACCGTCGGGGCGAGTACCGCCTACGAGGTTGCCAGCCGGTTGCGCGCGCTCGGCCGCAGCGACGCCGGCGACGACATCGAGACCGTGCCGCAGATGTGGGTCCACATCGGCAACCGGACGACGGCCGTTGAACTGGCGGCAGCGAACTTCGCCTTCCAGACAGGGGCGATCGCGCTGGCGCAGTTCATGGAGCGGTTCGACATCATCCTGTCGCCGGTCTTCGCCCAGCCGGTGATCGGGCTCGGCACGATCGACCTGTCGCCGGCCGATATCAGCCAGTGGACGGCGGCTATCACCGGCTACAGCCCGTTCACGGCGCTGGCCAACTGGACCGGCGTCCCGGCGATGAGCCTGCCGCTGGCCCACGACCGCGACGGCCTGCCGATCGGGATCATGGCCACCGGGCGCTACGGCGCGGAGGCGCTGCTGATCCGCCTCGCGGCCGAGATCGAGGCGGCGGCGCCATGGGAAGGGCGGCGGCCGGCGGCAAGCCAAGATTAACTTCGCCGCCGCATTGCTGCGCTGCGATAGACGCGAAGCCAATGTTGGCATAAGTGCCGCTCATATCGGCACCGGCAGCCTATCTTGGATGCCGCTGACCCGAGGGACTGTCGATGCGTGCAATCGTTGTCGTTGCCGGCCTGCTGGTGCTGGCCAGTTGCGGCAAGAAAGACGACGGACAGGGGCCACCGCCGCCGGGAGCGCCGGGCGGTCCGCCGCCGGCCGTGACCGTCGCCCGGCCGCTCGTCCAGCCGATCGTCGACTGGGACGATTATACCGGCCGCTTCGAGGCGATCGACACGGTCGACGTCCGCCCGCGCGTGTCGGGCTATCTCCAGTCGCTCAACTTCCGCGACGGTCAGTTCGTCCGCAAGGGCGAGCTGCTGATGACCATCGACCCGCGGCCGTTCCAGGCGGTGCTGGCCCAGGCCAAGGCCGACGAGGCGCGCTACATCGCCGCCGCCGCCGTCGCCCAGACCGCGTTCGACCGCGAAAAGCAGCTCCTCGACCTGAAGGCGGTCAGCCAGGAGGAGTTCGACAACGCGCAGGCGACGCTTCGTCAGGCGAATGCGCAGGTCGGCTCAGCCCAGGCGAACACGCGCGCGAAGGCGCTGGATGTCGAGTTTACCCGCGTCACGGCGCCTGCGGCCGGCCGCGCGTCGGACCGCAAGGTCAGCGTCGGCAATTATGTCACCAGCGGCCAGACGGTGCTGACGACGATCGTCTCGCTCGACCCGATCCACTTCGTCTTCACCGGGTCGGAGGCGGTATACTTGAAATACGCGCGCGCCAATCGCGCCGGCACCCGGCCGTCGTCGCGCGTCGCTGCCAACCCGGTCGACATCCGGCTGGCCGACGAGACCGGCTACCGCTGGCACGGGCGGATGGACTTCGTCGACAACGCCATCGACCTGGGATCGGGGACGATCCGCGGTCGCGCTGTCGTGCGCAACCCCGACGGCATCCTGACGCCGGGCATGTTCGGCCACATGCGCCTGCTCGGCTCGGGCGCCTACCAGGGGCTGCTCGTGCCCGACGATGCGGTGGTCACCGACCAGACGCGCAAGACCGTTCTCGTCGTCGGTCCCGACGGCAAGGTCGCGTCGAAGGTGCTCGAGCTGGGGCCGATCGTCGATGGCCTGCGCGTCGTCCGCGCCGGGCTGGCGGCGACCGATAACGTCATCATCGCCGGCGTCCAGCGCGCCCACCCGGGCGCGCCGGTGAAGACGGTCGCCGGCAAGATCGTGCCGCCCGACCCCGGCACCGGCCCGACCCTGCCGGCCTATACCGAGCCGCCGGCGGCCTCGGCGACGACCGTGGCGGCGGTCCGCTAGGTCGTGCGCTTCTCGCATTTCTTCATCGACCGGCCGATCTTCGCCGGCGTCGTGTCGATCCTGATCGTCCTGATCGGGCTCTTCGCCTATCCCTCGCTGCCGGTCGCGCAATATCCCGAGATCGCGCCGCCGACGATCGCCGTCACCGCCTCCTATCCCGGAGCCTCGGCCGAGGTGCTCGGCGACACCGTCGCCGCGCCGATCGAGCAGGAGATCAACGGCGTCGAGAACATGCTCTACATCACCTCGTCGGCGACAGGGAACGGGCAGGTCACGATCAACGTCGTCTTCAAGCTCGGGACGAACCTCGATACCGCGCAGGTCCTGGTCCAGAACCGGGTGCAGTCGGCGCTGCCGCGCCTGCCGCAGGAGGTCCAGCAGCTGGGCGTCCAGACGCGCAAGAACACGCCCGACATCCTGATGGCCGTGTTCCTGCTGTCGCCCGACCACAGCCACAACGTCCAGTATCTGTCGAACTATGCGACGATCCAGATTCGCGACCGGCTGCTCCGCCTGCAGGGGATCGGCGGGATCAACATCTTCGGTGCGCGAGACTATGCGATGCGGATCTGGATCGATCCCGAAAAGGCCGCGGCGCGCAACCTCGACGCCAGCGAGATCGTCGCCGCGCTGCGGGCGCAGAACGTCCAGGTCGCAGCCGGAGCCGTCGGCGCACCGCCGTTCGCCCGCGGCGGATCGGGGTTCGAGCTGTCGGTCCAGACCCAGGGCCGGCTGACGACGCCCGAACAGTTCGGCGACGTCGTCATCAAGGCCGACGCCAGACGGTGCCCTGACGCGGGTCCGCGACGTCGCCCGGATCGAGGTCGGGGCGCAGGACTATGGCACGTCGGCTTATGTCAACGGCGACCAGGGCATCGGCCTGGGCATCACCCAGCTCCCCGGATCGAACGCGCTGGCGACGGCGGCGGCGATCATCAAGACGATGGAGGAGGCGAAGAAGGATTTCCCGCCCGGCGTCACCTACTCGATCCCGTACAACCCGACGACCTATGTCCAGCAGTCGATCGACAGCGTGCAGCAGACGCTGATCGAGGCGGTCGGCCTGGTCGTCATCGTCGTCCTCATCTTCCTCCAGAGCTGGCGCGCGGCGCTGATCCCGGTGCTGGCGATCCCGGTCTCGCTGATCGGCACCTTCGCGGTGATGGCGGCGTTCGGCTATTCCTTGAACAACCTGTCGCTGTTCGGGCTGGTGCTGGCGATCGGCATCGTCGTCGACGACGCGATCGTCGTCGTCGAGAACGTCGAGCGCGAGTTGAGGAACGGCCTCAGCCCCCACGACGCCGCCTTCCGCACGATGGACGAAGTCGGCGGCGCCCTCGTCGCCATCGCGCTGACGCTCTGTGCGGTCTTCGTGCCGACGGCGTTCATCAGCGGCATCTCGGGCCAGTTCTACAAGCAGTTCGCGCTGACCATCTCATCGGCGACGCTGATCTCGTGCCTTGTCTCGCTGACCCTGTCCCCGGCGCTGGCGGCGCTGCTCCTCAAGCCGTACGAAGCGCACCACGACGAGCCGCGCGGCTGGTTCGCGCCGGTGCAGCGCGCGGCGAACGGCTTCAACCGCGGCTTCGACTGGCTGTCCGACCGCTACGGCCGGCTGACGGCGCGGACGGTTCGGCTGATCGGCATCATCCTGATCGCCTATGTCTGCCTGCTGGGTCTGGCCGCGTGGCGTTTCACGGCGACGCCGACCGGCTTCATCCCGGCACAGGACCAGGGCTATCTGATCGGTGTCGTCCAGATGCCGCCGGGCTCGACCCTCGAGCGGACCGACGCGGTGCTGCAGGCGACCGTCAAGCGGGCGCTGAAGGTGCCCGGCGTCAACCATATCGTCGACATCGCCGGGCTCGACGGCGCGAGCTTCTCGAACGCGCCCAATGCCGCGACGATGTTCCTCGCGCTCGACGATTTCGCCGTGCGCAAGCAGCACCACCAGACCGGCGACTCGATCTTGGCCGATCTCCGGAAGACGCTGGGCAGCATCGATGCGGCCAACGTCCTCGTCATCGCGCCGCCGCCGGTGCGCGGCATCGGCACGGGCGGCGGCTTCAAGATGATGGTCCAGGACCGCGCCAACGCCGGCCCGAAAGCGCTGGAGAAGGCGACCTTCGCGATGATGATGGCGGCCAATGCGACGCCGGGGCTGACCAGCGTCTTCACCCTGTTCAACACCGGCACGCCGCGCCTGTACGCCGACGTCGACCGCGAGAAGGCCGAGCAGCTCGGCGTCCCTCCGGCGGACGTGTTCTCGACCCTGTCGACCTATCTCGGCTCGAGCTACATCAACGACTTCAACCTGTTCGGCCGGACGTGGCGGGTGACGGCGCAGGCCGACGCGCCGTTCCGCCACCAGCCGTCCGACATCGTCCAGCTGAAGACGCGCTCGACCTCGGGGGCGATGGTCCCGATCGGCTCGGTCGCCACGCTGCGCAACGACTCCGGCCCGTACCGCGTCGTCCGCCACGACCTGTACCCTGCGGCCGAGCTGCAGGGCGACACCAAGCCCGGCTTCTCCAGCGGCCAGGCGCTGCAGGCGATGGAGGACCTCGCCGCCAAGACGCTGCCGAGCGGCTTCGGCTATGAATGGACCGAGCTCGCCTACCAGCAGAAGACGCAGGGCAATACCGCGTCGATCGTCTTTGCCCTCGCCGTCGTCTTCGTCTTCCTGCTGCTCGCAGCGCAGTACGAATCGCTGGTGCTGCCCTTCGCCGTCATCCTGATCGTCCCGATGTGCCTGCTGGCGGCGATCATCGGCGTCAATCTCCGGGGCTTCGACAACAACATCCTGACCCAGATCGGCCTCGTCGTGCTGGTCGGGCTGGCCGCCAAGAACGCGATCCTGATCGTCGAGTTCGCCAAGCAGGACGAGGAGCGCGGCGAAAACCGCTGGGCGGCCGCCGAACACGCGGCGCGGACCCGGCTCCGCCCGATCCTGATGACCTCGTTCGCCTTCATCCTCGGCGTCCTCCCGCTCGTCTTCGCCGTCGGCCCCGGGCAGGAGATGCGGCAGGCGCTGGGCACCGCGGTGTTCTTCGGCATGATCGGCGTCACCGTCTTCGGCCTGCTGTTCACGCCGGTGTTCTACGTCATCGCCAGCTGGATCAGCGACAAGCTGCCCTCGGTCCACGTCCGCCGCCCGCCGCCGGTCGAGGATAGTACGACGCCGGCCCCGGTGGCGGCCGAATGATGCGGCTCCCGGTTCCCCTGCTTGCGGCGCTGGCCCTCGCCGGCTGCGCGGTCGGCCCGAACTTCCATCCCGCGCCGACGCCGCCTGCCGCGGCGGGACGGTTCGCGGCGGCACAGACGATCGCGGTGTCGTCGACGCCGTTGCCCGACCGCTGGTGGCAGCTGTACGACGACCCCGCCCTCGACGCGCTGGTCACCGAGGCGCTGACCGCCAACACCGACATCCGCGTCGCCACCGCCAACCTGCGGCGGGCGCGGGCGATCCTCAGCGAGACGCGCAGCCAGCGCCTGCCGTCGACCGGGCTGTCGGCCTCGGCGAGCTACCTACGCAGTAGCGGTGCCAGCGGCAGCGGCGGGATCGGCACGACCGCCGGCGGCAGCGGCACGGGGGGGGCGACTGGCACCGGCACCACCGGCACGGGCACGACCGGGACCGGCACGACGACCACCGGCATCACCAGCGGCTCGTATCAGGGCGCATTCTATTCCGCCGGGCTCGACGTCAGCTACGAGCTCGACCTCTACGGCCGGGTCAAGCGCGACATCGAGGCGTCGCGCGCCGACGTCGCCGCCCAGGACGCGCAGCGCGATGCGACGCGGACCAGCGTCGCCGCCGAAACCGCGCGCGCCTATGCCGAAGCGTGCTCGGCCGCGCTCCAGCTCGGCGTCGCCCGGCGGTCGCTGCAACTGCAGGCGCAGACATACGACCTGACCGAGCGGCTGGCGCAGGCCGGGCGCGGCACGCCGCTCGACACGTCGCGGGCGCGGACGCAGTACGAGCAGGTCCGCGCGACGATTGCGCCGTTCGTCGCCGAGCGTCGCGACGCCCTGGCCCGCCTCGCCGTCCTCACCGGCCGCCCGCCCGAGCAGGTGCCGCCGGCCGCCGCCGCCTGCACGACGCCGCCGCAGCTGAAGCAGCCGGTGCCGGTCGGCGACGGTACCGCCCTGATCAAGCGCCGGCCCGACATCCGCCAGGCCGACCGCACCCTGGCCGCCGCGACCGCGCGGATCGGCGTGGCCACGGCCGCGCTCTACCCGCAGGTTTCGCTCGGCGGCTCGGTCGGCACGTCGGGCATCAGCCTGTCGCAGCTGGGGAGCAATTCGGGCTTCCGCTTCAACGTCGGGCCGCTGATCAGCTGGACCTTCCCCAACGTCACCGTCGCCCGCGCGCGTATCCGGCAGGCAGAAGCCGCGACCGAGGCGGCGCTGGCGAGTTTCGACGGCACCGTCCTGACGGCGCTGCAGGAGACGGAAGTCGCAGTCAACGACCTGGGCGGCGAGCTCGACCGCCAGGCGGCGCTGGTCGCAGCGCGCGACTATAGCGCAGAAGCGGCGCGCATCGTCCAGCTCCGCTACGGCGCGGGGGCGGAGAACTTCCTTGCCGTGCTCGACGCGCAGCGGACGCTGGCGACCGCCGAGGCGCAGCTGGCGGCGAGCCAGGCGGCGCTGGTCGACGACCAGGTCTCGCTGTTCAAGGCGCTCGGCGGCGGCTGGGAGAACGCGCCCGAGCCGGTCCGGCCGGTCAATAATCCCGGCTGAACGCATCTGCCCGATCCTTTGGCCGTACCTAAGTCATGGCCAGAGCGAGAGACAGGATGAACGCGCCAACCGCGCTCGTCGCCCATCCCTTCCCGATCGTCGTCGAGGCGCTGGCGGTCATCGCTGCGCGCGCCGGCTACACCATCACCCGCGCCTCCGACGCCGCCGCGACCGCAGCGGCGCTCGCCGCCCGGCCCGACCTCGCCTTGATCGCGCCGGTGCTCGGTCGCGGTGAGGGCGCGGCGCGAACGCTGGCCATCGACGGCAGCGACGGTGCCCTGCCGCTGACGGCGTCGGTCGACGGGCTGGCCGACCGCATCGCCGCCGTCGCCGGCGAGCAGCGGCCGGGGACGGGTCCGGCGCTGACCCCACGCGAGCGCGACGTTGCCAGGCTCGTTGCCACCGGGCAGCGCAACCGCGGCATCGCCGCCGCGCTTGGGATCTCCGAAGGCACGGTCAAGATGCACCTGCACAACGTCTACGCCAAGCTTGGGCTCGAAAGCCGGACCCAGTTGGCGATGGCCGCGCGCGACCTCGGCGCGAGCTAGCCGGCAGCGCGTCCGTCGACCACGTCCAGCCGTGCCACGGATACCGTGATCGCGATCTGCCGCGCCGCGCCGCCGGTGGTCAGGAAGGCGATGTCGGCAGCGTCGCGGCCGGTCGCGATGCGGATCAGCCCGTCACCGGGCGCGAGGCGCGTCGGATCGGCAAGCCACCACTGGCCGGCAAGATAGACCTCCAGCACCGCGTGGAAGTCGGCCGGCTCGAGCCGCCAGGCATAGGCCCCGACCGCGCGCGCCGGGATATTCGCGGCGCGGCAGAGCGTGATGCCGAGATGGGTGAAGTCGCGGCAGACGCCGGCGCGGTCGACGAAGGTCCGCTCCGCCGTCGTTTCGGCGTCGCTGACGCCGTGGAGATAGTCGACCTCGGCATGGATCCAGTCGAGGATCGCCGCGACCCGCGTGCCGCCGGGGGCATCCGAGTCGAATTCGCGGGCGACGAAACGGCCGAACTTGTCGGACGGGCAGAAGCGGCTGGGCAGCAGATAGTCGAGCGTCGCCGGCGGCAGCTCGTCCCAGCGGTGCTGGCGCGCGTCGCCCGGGATCTCGATGCGCGGCGTCACGTCGACGAGGGCGGTATAGGCGACGTCGATCTCGCCTTCGAGCTCACCGCGAAGCAGGCGCGTGCCGTCGGCTGCGGCGATCGACGCCAGCCGTGCGCCGGGGCTGAGCGTCAGCGTCTCGCCGACGATGACCTGGTCGGGGGCGGACTGGACCTGTAGCTTGGCGATCGCCTCGACCGCGGTGTCGAAGGCGTAGGCAAGGTTGCACTGGGCGAACAGCCGCATCGGTCAGGACCTCGGGCGTCGGGAGCGAGACGGCCGCAGGTCCGTGTCGGCAGGAGCGCCGCGGGCCCGTCCGCCGCCCCCGCCTATGCGTCGTCGCTGCCGGCGATGCCACTGCAAAACGAGCGCGGGTTCCACGTCAAATCCGGTCCCCGCGCTCGCCATGTCCCGCGCCGCTACCATGTCGTCGCGTTGGCAATAATAGATACGATGTCGTAACATCTTGTTTTGGGAACGTTTACCAGCATTTTGGGTTGTTGCTGCGACCTAAGGGGCGGGTACGCCGTGAGGGGGGCTGCGGTCGCGCCTGACCGTGCGTGTTGCGGAGGATTAAGTATGAAGAAGATGGTACTGGCTGTGGCCCTTGCGGCGGCCGCGGCTGCTCCGGCGTGGGCTGATACGTTCGCGACGTTCTCGCCCAACTCGACCCAGAACGTCACCTACACCGGCGCCGCCGACGGCACCGGCATGATCAGCAGCGTCGCCGCGCCGGTCACGTTCCACTTCATCGACTTTTCGAGCCCGACGGGCACCACCGACGTCGCGGCGCTGTTCAACCTGACCGCCGCCACGGGAGCCGGCACGATCACCAACGGCGTTCTCGCGTCCGCTCCCGTGACGTCGGGCACGTTCAGCATCACCGCCAACAGCGCGACGAGCTTTAACGGCAACACCGGGACGAACCTGCTCAGCGGCACGTTCAGCGGTGGCCTGTTCACGGCGGTAGTCGGCGGCTCGACGGCGTCGCTGCTCAACTCGCTGCCGCCCGTCGCGGTCAACTTCACGTCGAGCTTCTTCGACTTCACCGGCACGACGGAGCGCGACATCCAGCTCGGCTTCGAAGCCATCATGCCGCGGATCGGCACGACCAACGGCAACTTCACCGGCACGGCCGATGGCGAGTTCGGTGCCAACCTGTCGTCCGGCTCGCCGGGCACGATCCCCGAGCCCGCCAGCTGGGCCCTGATGGTTGCCGGCTTCGGCCTGGTCGGCACGATGGCGCGTCGCCGCTCGTCGACTGCCCTGACCGCCTAAGCGACGCCTGCGGCACGACGACGAAGGGCGGGGGCCGCGGCCTCCGCCCTTATCGATTCTGCCGCCCGGCGATCAGGCTGTCGACGACGCCGGGGTCGGCGAGGGTCGATGTATCGCCCAGCTGTGCAAAGTCGTTCTCGGCGATCTTCCGCAGGATGCGCCGCATGATCTTGCCCGACCGGGTCTTGGGCAGGGCTGGCGTCAGGTGAAGGTGATCGGGCGTCGCGATCGCGCCGATCATCGTGCGGACGCTGGCGCGCAGCTCGGCGAGCAGGCCCTCGCTTTCGGCGACGCCGGCGTTCAACGTGACATAGGCGTAGATGCCCTGCCCCTTGACCTCGTGCGGGTAGCCGACGACCGCGGCTTCGGCGACGTGCGGATGAGCGACGAGCGCGCTTTCGACCTCGGCCGTGCCCAGGCGGTGGCCGCTGACGTTGATGACGTCGTCGACCCGCCCCGTGATCCACCAATAGCCGTCCGTGTCGCGCCGCGCGCCGTCCCCCGTGAAATACCGCCCGCGGTACGTGCTGAAATACGTCGCGACAAAGCGGTCGTGGTCGCGCCACAGCGTCCGCGCCTGCCCCGGCCAGCTGTGGGTGAGGACGAGATTGCCGCTCGCCGCACCGGCGACGACCGCGCCGTCGGCGTCGACCAGCGCGGGCGCGACGCCGGGCAGCGGCAGCGTCGCCGACCCCGGCTTGAGGTCGGTCGCACCGGGCAGCGGGGAGATCAGGATGCCGCCGGTTTCGGTCTGCCACCAGGTGTCGACGATCGGCAGCGCGCCGCCGCCGACGACACGGTGATACCAGCCCCAGGCCTCCGGGTTGATCGGCTCGCCGACCGACCCCAGCAGGCGCAGCGACGACAGGTCGTGGGCCAGCACCGGCGCGTCGCCGTCGCGCATCAGCGCGCGCAGGGCCGTCGGCGCGGTGTAGAAAATGGCGACCCGGTGCCGTTCGATGGTCGCCCAGAAGCGATCGGACGCCGGCCAAGTCGGCACGCCCTCGAACATCAGCACCGTCGCGCCCGCCGACAGCGGGCCATAGACGATATAACTGTGGCCGGTGACCCAGCCGACGTCGGCGGTGCACCAGAACAGCTCGCCGGGCCGGTAGTCGAATACCAGGTCGAAGGTGAAATTGGCCCACAGCAGATAGCCCCCGGTGGTGTGGAGCACGCCCTTGGGCTTGCCCGTGGAGCCGCTGGTGTAGAGCAGGAACAGCGGGTCCTCGGCGCCCATCGCGGCCGGCGGGCAGGTCGCGGCAACGCCCTCGCGCCGCTCGTGCCACCAATGGTCGCGGCCCGGCACCATCGCGCAGTCGCCGCCGCCGTGGCGGACGACGAGGACGGCCTCGACCTCGCCGGCGAGGTCGCAGGCGGCGTCGACCGCGGCCTTCAGCGCGAGCGGCTTGCCGCCGCGGGTGCCGCTGTCGGCCGTGATGACGACCCGGCTGGCGGCGTCGGCCAGGCGTCCGGCGATCGCCTGCGGCGAAAAGCCGGCGAAGACGACCGAGTGGACCGCCCCGATCCGCGCGCAGGCGAGCATCGCCACCGCCGCCTCCGGGATCATCGGCAGGTAGATCGTCACCCGGTCGCCTCGCCCGACGCCGAGCGCGGTCAGGACGTTGGCCATGCGGCAGGTTTCGGCGGTCAGCTCGCCGTAGGTGATCCGCCGCGACGGCGTGGCGGGGTCGTCGGCTTCCCACACGATCGCCGTGCGGTCGGGATCGTGGCGGTCGAGGCAGTTGGCGCTGGCGTTCAGCACCCCGTCCTCGAACCAGCGGATGGCGACCGGATCGAAGCTCCAGTTGCCCATCACCGTCGGCGGGGTGAGCCAGTCCAATCGCCCGATCTCGCTGCGCCAGAAGCCGTCCGGGTCGGCGTGCGCGGCGACGCGCATGCGCGTTGCCGCGGCGGCGTCGACCCGGGCATGGGCGCGGGCGGCATCGGTCACGGGGTAGAGGTCGTCGGTCACAGGCACTCCCCAAGGCGTTGCCGGGGAGGCTAGCAAAGCGGAACGGCGCGGGCGAGGCGGACGTTGACCGGCACGAGGAGACCCGCGATGCCCGAACCCCGCAACGATCTTGGCTACGGCGACGTCGACGCCCGGCCCGACTACGACAGCGACAGCACGCCCGCGGCCAAAGGCGGCGAGTCGGGCGGCGGGGCGCGGCCCGAGCCGGCCGAGACGACCGACGGTCGCGGCTCCCCCGGCGGCCAGACCGACCCGGCCTATCGCGGCGGCGACAATCCGAACGCCGTCCGCCGCGGCGACGGGAGCGACGCGCAGTGAGCGGCGACCCGACGCGCGTCGCCGGTATCGCGGAGAATGAGGACCGGCCCGACCCCGGGCCGACTCCGGCCGCGTTCAACGGCACCGGCCATGCCGTCGGCACCAATGCCCAGTCCGGCCTGCCGTCGGGGACCGAGACCGAGCGCGACGCACCCGGCCTCTCGACGGACAAGCGCGGCGACGACGTCGGCTAGACGTCGGCCGCCGTACGCCCGGCGTCGGCTGGACGTCAGCCGGCGAGTGCCTGCGTCACCAGCGCGCGCAGCAACGTCGTCGCCACCGGATCCTTGCCCGGGGCGTCGTTCGACAGGCGGAAAGTGGTCAGTACCGCCTTGCCCCGGCCGAACCAGCGCTCGGCGATGATCGCGCTCGCCTTGTGCCCCCAGCCGACGACAAGGCCCGCCGGCACGTGCGCCTCATGCTCCCACGGCTTCATCCCGACCAGCACGAGGTGCGGCACGACGCGTTCGAACGACAGGTCGAACATCGGGCCGTTCGTCCGGTGCGCGGGAATGCCGGCGAAGACGCCGCTCCGCGCGAGCCAGCTGAACGCCGTGATCCAGTCGCCGCGCAGGATGTTGTCGCGGGTCTGGGCGAACAGGCCGGGGAAGGCCTGGTCCATATGGTACGGGACCGGCATCAGCGACGGCGGCTCGTCGGTGCGCAGCCAGTGCGAGGCGCCGTCCTCGACGATGATGAGCGCGCGGTGGCCGCGGCGGACCCGCTCGACCAGTGCCGTGTCCATGCCGCGAGCGACCGTCAGCTGCGCCGCCGCCGCCGACTCGGCGAATTCGTAACCGAGCGCCGCCAGCCGATCCCGCAAGCCCTCGTCGTCGGTCCACAGGCCGCCGAACGCCGCCGGCGTTGCCGCGGGATAGACGCTGAACGCTTCATAGTTACGGGCGACGACCTGGTTCTTCGCGTCGCGCAGCGACAGGCGCAGCGTCGCCGCCACCGCCGCGGTCACCGGCGGCAGCACGACGTCGACTCCGGGGATCGCCGCCACCCGGTTCGCACCCGTCACCGGCACCGGCACCCGGCCGCCCAACCCGAGCGGTTCGACGCTCCATTCAAGGACCGCACCCGGTCCGACGAAGCCGCCGCCGGTCGCCACCTGCGGTGCGAGTTCGATCGCCTCGCCCGCCCAATAGCCCCAGCGGCGGAAGCCCGGCACGAGGACGATATCGGCGTTGACGTCGGCGAAGGGCGCGTGGAAGGCGCGCAGGTTGCGCTCCATGTCCATCAGCCCGTTGGCTTCCCAGTAGATGTCCGTCAGCTCGGTGATGACATAGCCCTGGATCGATGCCTGGCTGCGCAGCTTTTCGATCTGGTACTTGAGCCCGGTGAACTGGAACCACTGCGTCGCGGTGATGAAGGCATCGAAGCTGCCGAAGGCGCGGTCGAGGAAGAAGCTGCGGTAGCGCTGTTCAAGGCCCTTGGGGTAGGCGACGCCCTCGCCCCACTGCGCGCCGGTTTCGAACCACCACGGATCGACGGTGCCGCCGCGGCGGAGGTCGCGCGGGTGCGGCAGGCCCCAGACGCCGAACTCGGAGCAGACCAGCGGTTCGTCGCCGCGGCGCTCGGCGTCGCCGTAGGGGCTGAAGGTCCAGTCCTCGCGCCCGGCGAAGCGCTCCGTCAGCGTGTCCCACTCGCCGCGCCGGTCGGGCACGCCGCGATAATAGTGATAATCCTCGACGTCGGTCTTGACGTGGAAGTTGGGGAAACACGCCGAATTGTCGACCGCGAGCCGGCTCGGGTCGTGCGCCTTCAGCCAGTCATACTGGTCGATCAGCCAGCGGCGGTGATCGGGGTCCTCGGTCAGCCGGGTGCCCCAGTCCTCGTTGATGATCGTCCAGGCGATGATCGCAGGGTGGTGACCGTCGCGGGCGATGATCCCTTCGGCCGTGATCCGCGCGCGCTCGGCCGCCTTGTCGCTGAACCGCTCGAAGTTGGGGAACTCGGTCCAGACCAGCAGGCCGAGGCGGTCGCAGACGTCGTAATACAGCGGGTCGGGCACCTTGATGTGACAGCGGACGGTGTTTAGCCCGAGCGCCTTCGCCTTGCGGAACTGGTCCTCGAGATAGGCAAGGTTGGGAACGGTATAGAGCCCTTCCGGATAGTAATCCTGGTCGAGGGCACAGCGCATGTAGAACGGCTGGCCGTTCAGCAGGAACTGGCCGTTCCGGGTGGCGATGGTGCGGAAGCCGAAATGGCGCGTGGCCGTGTCGCGCACGGTCGGCCCGTCGACCAGCTGGATCGTTAGCTGGTACAGATTGGGATGTTCCGGGCTCCACGCGGCCGGGTGCGGCACCGTCAGGCCGAGCGGCACGAGGGCGCGGCCGGCGCAGTCGACGCGGGTCCGGACCGGCCTGTTGTCGGGCCCGGTGACGGTCGCGACGAGCGCGGCGCCGGCGGCCGCCGCCGACACCGCGACCGACACCCCGACCGCCCCGCTGGCGAGGTCGGCACCCAGGATGACCTCGCCGAGATGCTCGCACGGCCGCCGTTCGAGCCAGACCGACTGCCAGATGCCGCCCATCGGCCCGTACCAGCTCTGCTTGCCGTGCGGGATTTCCTGGAATGGATGGTCGGGGAACTCGGCGCGGTCGTTCGACGGCAGCGTGACCTTCACCTCGAGGCTGTTGTCGGGCCACAGCGCCTGCGGGTCGAGCGTCACCTCGAAGCCGAGATACCCGCCCTCGTGCACCGCTACGCGGCGGCCGTTGACGTAGACCTCGGCAAGGTAATTGACCGCGCCGAAGCCAAGCACGACCTCGTGGCCGGCATTCTCGACGTTCCACGCGCGGGGCACGGTGAAGTTGCGCCGGTACCAGGTGACGCCCTGCGTCTCGCGGAGGTCGTCGAACTGCGCCTGCCAGACGCCGGGCACCTGGATCGCCCGCCACAGCTCCTCGCGGTCGAGGCGGAAATCCCAGACGCCGTCGAGCGACTGGCGCTCGCGCGTGGCGTGGGCGGGAAGGGCAACCGTGTTCATTGCTGCAGGTCTACCGTGATCGCGAAGGCCGTCTAGCGCGAAAGCGCGGCGACATAGGCCCGGGCGCGCTCGCCGACATCGGCCGCGCCGCGTCCGGGCGTGAAGAGGCCGCCGCCGAGGCCGAAGCCGTCCGCGCCCGCCGCCAGCCAGGGCCCGAGCGATTCGGGGACGATGCCGCCGACGGGGACGATCGGCACGTCCTTGGGCAGGACCGCTCGCTGCGCCTTGAGCACGGCAGGCGTCGCCGCCTCGGCGGGAAACAGCTTCAGGACGTGCGCGCCCGCCGCCAGCGCCGCGAACGCCTCGGTCGGCGTGAAATACCCCGGCGCAGCGACCAGGCCGGCGGCCGCGGTCGCGGCGATGACCGCGGTATCGGCGTGCGGCGAGACGACGATCGTCCCCCCGGCGGCCGCCACCCGCGCGACATCGGCCACGCTCATCACCGTTCCCGCCCCGACCGTCGCCGTCCCGCCGAACCGGTCGGCGAGCTTGCGGATGCTGGCGAACGGGTCGGGCGAGTTCAGCGGCACCTCGATGATGCGGATGCCCGCGGCGACCAGCGCCTCGCCGACGGCCATGGCTTCGCCAGGCGTCACGCCGCGGATGATGGCGATCAGCGGGCAGGCCGCGAAGTGCGTGCGGAAGCGCTCGATCGGCGTCATAGTGCCCCCGCGATGGCCGTCATCCCGGCGATAAACGCCGCGTCGCCGTCCTGTTCCACCGCCGTGCGCCCGACGCGGATCAGGGCGGCGGCGAAGCGGGCGGTCAGCGCGGGCGCGCCAAGGACCGGAACGACGTCGGCGCGCAACCGGCCGAGCCCGGTGCGCAGGTCGCTGCCGATCAGCAGGCCCGAGACATAGGAGGCCGCCGCCGCCCGCTCGCGCAGGCCCAGGACGACGCGGGCACGGGCGGTGAACAGTTCGGCCGTCAGATCGGCGTTGGCGAAGCCGTGGTCGACCCCGGCGGCGAAGGCGGCGTCGACCGGGGCCGGCAGCGCGAGCAGGTCGGCGAGGATCGACTTGGTCGCCAGCGCCGCGAAGATGTCGCCGGTCATCACCGTGCGGAAGCGGGCGATCGCCCCGCCTTCCATCTCGACCCACTTGGTGTGCGTGCCCGGATGGCAGACGAGGCCGTCGAGCCCGGCGCCGAACAGCTGCACCTCCTCGCCGCGCATGATGTCGGCGTGGGCGGCGTCGGCGAAGGAGACGCCCGGGACGATGCCGATGTCGGCTTCGACCCAGTGCACGGCCGCGGCGACGGCGGCGAGGGTCGCCGGGGCGGGCACATAGGGCACTTCGTGCCAGCCGCGGTTCGAGCCGATCATGCCCGCCATCAGCAGCGGCACGCCGGGCGCAAGGCGGCGGACCTCGGCGACCGCCGCCGGGAAGTCGTCGACCGCGAGGATGCCGCGGTCGTCGCTCAGCAGATGCGTCGCCACGCCGGCGGCGACCCGCCACGCGCGCCGGTTGGTCGTGCCCCAGTCGACGGCGACGAAGTCCGCGGCGATGCCCGGCATCAGTGCGACTTGCGCGTGACCGCGCTGCCGCTGCTGCCCACCAGGAAATCGAGATCAGCCCCCTGGTCCGCCTGCAGGACGTGGTCGACGTACAGCTTGTACCAGCCGCGGTCGTAGGCCGGGGGCGCGGGCGTCCACGCGGCGGCGCGCGCGGCGAGTTCGTCCGCACCGACCTCCAGCGTCAGCGTCGCCCCGGCGGTATCGAGCGTGATCATGTCGCCGTCGCGGACCAGCGCCAGCGGCCCGCCGGCAGCGGCTTCGGGCGCGCAGTGGAGGACGACGGTGCCGAACGCCGTGCCGCTCATCCGCGCATCGCTGATCCGCACCATGTCGCGCACGCCCGCCTCCAGGAGCTTGCGCGGCAGCGGCATGTTGCCGACCTCGGGCATGCCCGGATATCCCTTGGGGCCGCAGCCCTTGAGCACCATCACGCAGTCGGCATCGATGTCGAGGTCGGGATCGTCGACGCGGGCATGGAAGTCCTCGATCGATTCGAACACCACCGCCCGACCGCGGTGCTGGAGCAGGTCGAGCGTTGCCGCCCCGGGCTTGATCACCGCGCCCCGCGGCGCGAGGTTGCCCTTCAGGATGACCAGCCCGCCCTCGGCCATCAGCGGGTCGCCGACGGGGCGGATGACGTGCGGGTTGTCGTTGCGCGCATTCGCCGCGATCTCGCGCAGCGACAGGCCGGAGACGCCGACATGGTCGAGGTCGAGGCGGTCGCCCAGCTCGGCGATGACGGCCGGGATGCCGCCCGCGTACTGGAAGTCCTCCATCAGGAACCGCCCCGACGGCATCAGGTCGACGATCAGCGGCACCGAGGCACCGAGCTGCTGCCAGTCGGCAAGGTCGAACGGCACGCCCGCGCGGCCGGCCAGCGCCAGCAGGTGGAGAACGGCGTTGGTCGAGCCGCCGATCGCGGCGCAGATCTTGACCGCATTCTCGAACGCCGGCCGCGTCAGCACGTCGCCGATCGTCGCCCCGGCGTTGACCAGCTCGACGATGCGGTTGCCGGTGCGGTGCGCCATCGCCTTGCGCCGGGCATCGACGCCGGGCAGCGTGCCGTTGAACGGCAACGCCAGCCCCATGGCTTCGAAGATGCAGGCGAGCGTCGAGGCCGTCCCCATCGTCATGCAGGTTCCGGGCGACCGGCTCATGCCGGCTTCGGCGGCCATGAAGTCGTCGTTCGACATGGTGCCGGCGCGAACCTCCTCCGAAAAGCGCCAGACGTCGGTGCCGCTGCCGATGTCCGCCCCGCGGAACTTGCCGTTGAGCATCGGTCCCGACGACACCAGCATCGCCGGCAACCCGACCGACGCCGCACCCATCAGCATCGCCGGCGAATTCTTGTCGCAGCCGCCGAGCAGGACGACACCGTCCATCGCGTAGCCGCGGATCGACTCCTCGACGTCCATGCTCATCAGGTTCCTGAACAGCATCGCCGTCGGGCGGATCTGCGTCTCGCCCAGGCTGATCGTCGGGAACTCCAGCGGCACGCCGCCGGCTTCCCATACCCCGCGCTTGACCCCCTCGGCGATGTTGCGGAGGTGGCTGTGGCAGGGATTGAACTCGCTGAACGTCTGGCAGATGCCGATGATCGGCTTGCCGTCGAAGACGTGGTCGGGCAGCCCCTGCGCCTTCATCCAGCTGCGATGGATGAAGCCGTCGCGGTCGCGCTTGCCATAGGTCGCGGCCGAGCGGAGTTTCGGCTTGGGATCGGACATAGGCACTCCAACGTTCGCCTCGCCTGATACGGGCATCGCCGCTAAGTTTCCACCGCACAAAGCATGAGGAGCCGACCGGATGGCCGATGGAGTGGCCGAGGCGATGGACGGTACCGGCTGGCGCTGCCTGTGGGATGCGGGCTGTACGCTGGGTGAAGGCCCGATCTGGGACGCGCGGACCAACGTCGTCCGCTTCGTCGACATCGAGGAGCGGCGGCTGCACCGCTTCGACCCCGCGACCGGCGAGCGCGCCAGCTGGACCGCGCCGTGCCGCGTCGGGTCGATCGCCGTCCGGGCGCGCGGCGGTCTCGTCGCCGGCACGCAGCAGGGGTTTGCCGTGATCGATCCCGAAAGCGACGTCTTTCGCGTCATCGACCATCCCGAGGCCGACCTCGCCGACAACCGCTTCAACGACGGCAAGGTCGACCCCCACGGCATCTTCTGGGCGGGCACGATGGACGACCGCAAGCACGACCGGTCCGGAACGCTCTATGCGCTGCGCCCCGACCACAGCTGGGCGCCGGTCGACCTTGGCTACCGCATCACCAACGGCCCGGCGTTCAGCCCCGACGGGCAGACGCTGTACCACAACGACACGCTCGACCGGACGACCTTCGCCTTCGACCTCGGGCCCGGCGGTGCGGTCGGCGAGCGCCGCGTCTTCCGCCACTGGCGCGACGTCAGCGGCAACCCCGACGGCATGACGACCGACGCCGAGGGGCATCTGTGGATCGCCTTCTGGGGCGGGTCGTGCCTCCGCCGCGTCGCCCCCGACGGTACGGTCGTCGGCGAGCACCCGCTGCCGGTGACCAACGTGACGAGCGCCGCGTTCGGTGGCCCCGCGCTCGACCGGCTGTTCGTCACCAGCGCGCGGGCCGAACTCGACGGCGACGCGCTCGCCCGCCAGCCGCTGGCCGGCGGCCTGTTCGAAGTCGTCGGCCACGGCGTCCGCGGCCTCGGCGGCGGCAGCTGGGCCGGATAGCGGCGGCGGCGCGTTCGGCGGCCATGTTCGCCCTGCCGACGACCACCGCGCCCATGGCGGCGAAGCTCGCCGAGGCGCTGCCCGAGGGGCCGGGCTGGCAGTACGAGCCAAAGTGGGACGGCTTCCGCTGCCTCGTGTTCAAGGCCGGGGGCGACGTCGCGCTGATGTCGAAATCGGGCAAGCCGCTCGACCGCTTCTTCCCCGAGGTCGTGGCCAGCGTCGCCGGCCTGGCCGCCGACCGGCTTCGTCGTCGACGGCGAGCTGATGATCGTGCGGGACGGCGTCGCCGACTTCGACGCGCTGCAGGCCCGTCTCCATCCGGCGGCAAGTCGCATCGCCAGGCTGAGCCGCGAGACGCCGGCACGGCTGATGCTGTTCGACTGCCTCGCCGCGGGTGCGGTCGTGCTGTCCGACGCGCCGCTGACCGAGCGGCGGGCGGCGCTCGAGCGGATGATCGCCGGCGATCCGCGCGTCGACCTGTCGCCGGCGACCGCCGACCGCGCCACCGCCGCCGGCTGGCTGGCAGCGAGCGGCGGGGCGCTCGACGGCATCGTCGCCAAGCGGGCGGACGACCGCTACCGACCGGGCGAGCGGGCGATGGTCAAGGTCAAGCCCCTGCGCACCGCCGACTGCGTCGTCGGCGGCTTCCGCACGGCGAGCGGCAGCGACGACGTCGGCTCCCTCCTCCTCGGTCTCTACGATGCCACGGCGCGGCTGAACCACGTCGGCTTCACCGCGGCGATCAAGGCGGGCGAGCGCGCGGGCCTGACGGCGCGCCTTCGGCCGCTGGCCGGCGGCAGCGGCTTCACCGGCAACGCGCCGGGCGGCCCGAGCCGGTGGAGCACGGCGCGTACGGCGGCGTGGGTGCCGCTCCGCCCCGAGCTTGTCGTCGAGGTGCGCTACGACCAGGTCACGGCCTGCCGCTTCCGCCACGGCACGGCGCTGGTCCGCTGGCGGCCCGACAAGGACCCCAACCAGTGCACCATGGACCAGCTCGCGCCGCCGCTGCGCCAGGCAGAACTCGCTGCGATCGTTGCCGGCAATTAGGCGTCGCGGGCACTTAGGTTTCGTGGGCGGTCAGCGGCGGAGGCGGTTGGGCGTCGCGGGCGGCTAGGAATCGAGCGCAGCTTGGATTACGTTCGCGTCAATCTCTTGGGGAGACGCGGTCATGGATCATGTCGACGTGCTGATCGTCGGTGCCGGCCTTTCAGGCATCGGTGCGGCGGTCCACCTGCAGAAGGGCGCGCCCGAGCGCAGCTTTGCCATCTTGGAACGGCGGACCGGCATCGGCGGCACCTGGGACCTGTTCCGCTATCCCGGCATCCGCTCCGACAGCGACATGTTCACGCTCGGCTACCGCTTCAAGCCGTGGACCGCAGCCAAGTCGATCGCCGACGGCCCCTCGATCCTGTCCTATGTCCGCGAGGCGGCGGCGGAGAACGACGTCGAGCGCCATATCCGCTTCGACCACAAGGTCACTGCGGCGTCCTGGTCTTCGACCGACGCGCGGTGGACGGTGACGGCGGCGCGCAGCGACGGCTCGACCGCGACGATGTCGTGCAACTTCCTCTACATGTGCAGCGGCTACTATAGCTATGACGAGGGCCACCGCCCCGAGTTCGCGGGCGAAGGCGACTTCACCGGGCGGATCGTCCACCCGCAGTTCTGGCCGGCCGATCTCGACTATGCCGGCAAGCGCGTCGTCGTCATCGGCAGCGGCGCGACCGCGGTCACGCTGGTGCCCGAAATGGCCAAGACGGCGGCGCACGTGACGATGCTGCAGCGCTCGCCGACCTATGTCATCAGCCGCCCGGGCAACGATGCCGTCGCCGACCGCCTGCGCAAGGCGCTGCCGGCGAAGCTCGCCTATAACCTCATCCGGCTGAAGAACGTCGGCTGGGGCATGTATTTCTACCGGATGACGCGGACCCAGCCGGCGAAGGTCCGCGACCTCCTGCTCGGCGGCGTTCGGCAGGAACTGGGCGAGAATTACGACGTCGCCACCCACTTCACGCCGCGCTATAATCCATGGGACCAGCGGCTGTGCCTGATCCCTGACGCCGACCTGTTCGCCGCGATCCGCAGCGGCACGGCCGACGTCGTCACCGACCATATCGACTGCTTCACCGCGACCGGCATCCGCCTGAAGTCGGGCGAGGAACTGCCGGCCGACGTCGTCGTCACCGCGACCGGGCTGAAGCTCGTCGCGCTCGGCGGGATGCGCGTGACGGTCGACGGGCAGGCGATCAACCCCGGCGACTGCATCGCGTACAAGGGCATGATGTTCTCCGGCGTGCCCAACCTGGCGCTGTCGCTCGGCTACATCAACGCCTCGTGGACCCTGCGCGCCGACCTCATCGCGGGCTATGTCGTGCGCCTGCTCAACCACATGAAGGCGACCGGCACCAAAATCGCGACCCCGGTGCCGGGGCCCGACGTCGTGCCGGAGCGCCTCGCCTTCGACCTGACCAGCGGTTACGTCCAGCGGTCGGCCGACGCCATGCCGAAGTCGGGCAACCGCCGGCCGTGGAAGGTCACCGCCAACTATCTGCTCGACACGATGGAGCTCCGCTTCGGGAAGGTCGACGACGGCGAACTGCGCTTCACCAAGGCCGTGCCGGCGGTGCCGGCGGCGGAGCGCGAGCTGCTCGCCGCCTGAGGCGCGGCGCCTGAGGCCCTACGCCTGCGGCCCGACGCCCGCGGCCCTACGCCTGCGGGGTCGCCGCCGAGCCGCTGGTGTCGGGTGACGCCTGCATCTTGGCGCGGCGCATCGCTTCCGCCTCGCTGCGCCGCCGGGCCGCCCAGGGATCGTTGTACTCGCTCGGCTTGACCAGCGGCACGACCATGCACACGCTCTGGGTCGGCAGGACCATGCCCCAGTTCTGGATCAGTTCCTTGTACGCCGCGCCGACGGGGCGGATCTTGCGGTCGAGGTCGAACAGGCCGAGCGGATTGACCCGGCCGTTATCCTCCCGCAGGGCGCTGTCCCAGTCGACCTGGTCGGTCAGCGAGTACCAGGTGAAGCCGACGATCGGGATGCCGTCGTTGCGGACCCGAAGCACGCAAGCCCATTGCTTCCACAGCCAGTCGACCGACTTCTGCCCGCCGTCGGTATAGTCGGCGAAATTGGTTTCGGTGTGCATCACCGGCAGGCGGTAGCGGTCGAAATACTGCCAGGTGATGCCGTCGTAGCCGAACACCTCGCCCGACGCCCGGCTGCTGCCGTCGGCGGCGACGCGGTGCTCGTTGGTCAGGTAATAATCGTTGCCCATGATGCAGTGCTGCTTCAGGCGCGTGTTCATGAACCAGTCGTACTCGTCGCGGGTCATGCCGTTATCGAGCAGATACTGGTACATCGCCGATCCCGTCCGCCGCCCGAAGTTCAGGTCGAGGCTGAGGAAGCGCAGCGAGTTCAGGGTCTCCGCGGGACCGATCGCGGCGGGATTGTCGGCGTGGTAATATTCGGAGCTTTCCGACTGGATGAAGATCGCGTCGGGCCGCGCATCGAGGATGACCTGCATCGCCAGGACGTTGCCGCGGACGAGGTGCTTCAGGGCGGTGACGAACGTGTGGTCGCTCGTCATCTGTTCGTTCCACCAGCCGTATTTGGCGCTGAACAGGGCGCAGATGAACATCTCGTTGATCGGCGTGTAGAGCTGGACCCAGGGGAAGCGCTCGGCGAACGCCTTGGCATAGCGCGCGAACAGGGGTGGAAAATCCGGGTTCTGGAAGTCGCCGATCCAGTCGGGCACGCCGAAGTGGCAGAGGTCGACGATCGGCGTGATGTCGCGCTTCAGCAGGTCGCCGAAGGTCGCATCGGCGAAGCTCCAGTCGTACTTGCCGTCGGCAAGCCAGGTGGTGTGGATCGGCGGGCCGTAGCGCAGGTAGCGGATGCCCAGCTCGTCGACCGCGGCGAAATCCTGCTGCCAATATTTGTAGTGGCCGCACTTCTCCATCTCGTCGACGCGCTTGCCGCCGACCGTCGGGTAGCTGTTCTCGATGCCGGTGGCGAACATGAACATGGTCATGGGGAACGTAATCCTCGCGCACCTGGAACGATCCCTCCTAGTGCGTTGGGACGACGCCGCAAAGCCGCCGGCGTTCGGCGGTTTCGGTGACGCGAACCGCGCGTGCCCCTCGCCAAGCCGCTTCCGCGCGCGTAAACTGCCGCGATGGACGTTCACGTCCCCTTCCGCTCGCCAACGCCCGGGCAGCTCGCGCTCGCCGCAGCGATTCCCGCCGCCGCCGGGCAGCCCGCTCTGGCGACGATCGGTCGCGTGCCGGCCGCCGTCTATGTCGATGCCGCGCACTTCGCGCGCGAGCAGGCGGCGCTGCGCCGGCTGCCGGTGGTGATCGCGCCGTCGGCGCTGCTGCCGCGGCCGGGCATGAGCGTGACGCACGACGGCTTCGGCGTGCCGCTCCTCCTTGCCCGCGATGCGCGCGGAGGTTTGCGCGTGTTCCTGAACGTCTGCCGCCACCGCGGGACGCGGCTGGTCGAGGGCGACGGGATCAGCGAGGTGCCGCGCCTTGTCTGCCCCTATCACGCGTGGAGCTACGCCCTCGACGGTCGCCTCGCCGGCCTGCCGCGGCCCGAGACCTTCGCCGGCATGGACAAGGCCGAGCGCGGCCTGGTCGAACTGCCGAGCGTCGAGGCCGGCGGGCTGGTCTGGGTCGGGCTCGAGCGCGACCACGCCTATGACTTCAGCCTCGCCGCCGGGCCGCTCGCCGCCGACTTCGACGCGCTGGGCTTCGCCGATCAGCACCTCTACCGCCGCCGGACCCACGAGGTCGCGGCGAACTGGAAGCTGATCATGGACGCCTTCCTCGAAAGCTACCACGTCACGCGCCTGCACGCGGCGACGATCGGCGGCATGTTCCAGGACGGCGTGACGACCGGCGACACCATCGGCCCGCACGCGCGCTCGGCGGTCGGCCGGGCGGCGAAGCTCGACGGCGTCGACTGGTCGGACTGGGCGGCGCTGCGGCGGACGGTGACCTTCGCCTACCAGCTGCTGCCCGGCACCATCGTCGTCGCCTCGCCCGACTATATCAACATCATGACGCTGATGCCGCGCGCCGTCGACCGGACGCTGGTCGAGGACTTCATGCTGATCCCGGAGCCGCCGCTGACGCCCAAGGCGGAGGCGCACTGGCAGCGATCGTGGGACCTGCTCGACGGCGGCGTCTTCGCGGGCGAGGACTTCCGCGCCGCCGCATTGGGGCAGCAGGGGCTGGCATCGGGCGCGGTCGACCATGTCCTGCTCGGCGGCCTCGAACAGGGCATCGCCCGCTTTCACGCGACCGTCGCGCAGCTGATCGCGGCGTGACGCCAAATCGGCGCGGGGGACTTGCCTGCGATCGCCCGCCAAGGCTAGCCTTTCGGCAGTGAGTCGCGCTCGGAGGGCAGTATGACCTCGGCTACCTTCGTCCTCTTGTCCGGGGCGCTGAGTTTCGGTGCGCCCCTGGCGCTCGCGGTCTACGAGATCGTGACGCTGCGCCGCGGCCGGGACGACCGCGGCGACGACCGCGACCCGCCGCCGGCCGGACCCAAGCCGCTGCCCGACTGCCTGCAGCCGCGCGTGCTGCTTCACCCGAAGCGCATCCGCGAGCTGCACGACGCCTGATCCGGGTGCTGCACGACCGCGTCACCGACGGCCAGGCGACGCATGGCTGGAACGGTTTGCAGCGCGCCAGTGCGGACGGCGTCGGGGCGCGGCATCGCGAGCACCGCCGATCCTGACATCGGCGCCGACGACCGGCTTCGCACGGCTTGACCATGACGATGCCGTCGCCCACCAGCGCGGGCCATGAGCAGCACGCGCCTGACCCGCTTCATCGTCGCCGCGCTGCTGCTCGGGATCGTCGCCGGCTGGGCGATCCATGCCAGCGTCGACGCGGCGACGGCCAGGGCCGTGGCGGCGAACCTCGGCATCGTCACCGACGTCTTCCTGCGCCTGATCAAGATGATCATCGCGCCCCTGGTCCTGTCGACGCTGACCGTCGGCATCGCCCACATGGGCGCGCGCGACGGCGGCGCGAGCCTCGGCCGGATGTTCGTCCGCACGCTCGGCTGGTTCGTCGCCGCCAGCCTGGTGTCGCTGACGCTCGGGGCCGCGGTGGTCAACCTGCTGCAGCCCGGCGCCGGCGTCGGCCTTGCCCTGCCGGCGGCGGGAGCGGCGACGGGCGTGGCCAAGGCGGCGTTCAACCTCAAGGATTTCGTCGGCCACCTCGTGCCGGCGTCGATCATCGACGCGATGGCCAAGAACGAAGTGCTGCAGATCGTCGTCTTCGCGGTGTTTGCCGGCGTCGGGCTGATCCACGTCGGCGCGGCGGGCGCGCCGCTGGTCCGGGGGCTGGAGGCGGTCGCAGCGGTGATGCTGAAGGTCACCGGCTATGTCATGCTGGTCGCGCCCTTCGCCGTGTTCGCCGCCGTCGCCGGGGCGATCGCGACCGAGGGGCTGGCGATCGTCGTCACCTTCGGCAAGTTCATGGGCGGCTTCTACCTGGCGCTGGCGATCCTGTGGGCCCTGCTCCTGGGTGCCGGGGCGGCGGTGATCGGCGCGGCGCGAACGCGGGGCCTGATCCGGGCGATCCGGGAACCCTTCCTCATCACCTTCGCCACCGCCTCGTCCGAAGCGAGCTACCCCAAGCTGCTCGAAGCGCTGGAAGAATTCGGCGTGCCCAACCGCATCGCGGCCTTCGTCCTGCCGCTCGGCTATTCGTTCAATCTCGACGGGTCGATGATGTACTGCTCGTTCGCGGCGCTGTTCATCGCCCAGGCCTACGGCATCCATCTCGGGCTGGCGGCGCAGGCGGGGCTGCTGCTGCTGCTGATGGTGACGTCGAAGGGCATCGCCGGCGTGCCGCGCGCAAGTCTCGTCGTCATCGCCGCGGCGCTGCCCTTTTTCGACATTCCCGAAGCCGGGCTGCTGCTGATCCTCGCCGTCGACCATTTCCTCGACATGGGCCGCAGCGCGACCAATGTCATCGGCAACGCGGTCGCCGCGGCGGTCGTCGCGCGGTGGGAGGGGGAACTGCCGGCTCAGGCCGGCGCGAAGGCGCGCATCAGCACCGCGGCGTAGATATCGGCCAGCACGGCAAGGTCGTCGACCCGCACCGCCTCGCCGACCTGGTGCATCGTCGCGCCGACGAGGCCCAGCTCGACCACCGGGCAGACCGCGCGAATGAAGCGCGCGTCCGACGTGCCCCCGGTCGTCGACAGGACGGGATCGCGACCGGTCACCTCGCGCACCGCCGCCGCGCACAGGGCGGGCAGCGGACCGGAATCGGTCAGGAACGCCTCGCCGGTCAGGCGCACGACGACGTCCGCGGCGGGCGCGTGCGCGGCGACCGTCGCGCGCAGCCACGCCTCGAGTTCGGCCCCACGCTGCTGGTCGTTGAAGCGGATGTTCAGGCGGGCGGACGCGCTCGCCGGGATGACGTTCGATGCCGGGTTGCCGACGCTGAGGTCGGTTACCTCGAGGTTCGACGGCTGGAAGACAGAGCTGCCGGCATCGAGGACGCGGGCCTGCAGCGCGGTCAGCGCGGCAACCAGGCGGGTCACGGGGTTGTCGGCGCGGTCGGGATAGGCGACGTGGCCCTGGACGCCGTGGACCGTGATCCAGGCGTTGAGCGATCCCCGCCGGCCGATCTTGATCGTGTCGCCGACCACCGCCGAACTGGTCGGCTCGCCGACGATGCAGAGATCGGGGCGGAAGCCGTGCGCCGCCATCCACGCAAGCAGCGGCGCGGTGCCGAAGGTCGCCGGCCCCTCCTCGTCGCCGGTGACGATCAGGCTCAGCGTGCCGGCAAAGCCGCGCGCGACGGTCCGCTCGGCGGCGGCGGCGAAGGCGGCGATCGCCCCCTTCATGTCGGCCGCGCCGCGCCCGCCGAGCCAGCCGTTCTCCACTCGCGGCGTGAAGGCGTCCCAGCCCTCGCCCGCAGGGACGACATCGGTGTGGCCGGCGAAGGCGACGTGCGGCGCGCCCTGGCCGATGGTGGCGAACAGGTTCGCGACGGGGCCGTCGGGCGGCTCCCCGAACGTCAGGCGGTGGACGGTGAAGCCGATCCCCCCGAGCGCGGCGGCGAGCACGTCCTGCGCGCCCGCGTCGGCCGGCGTGACGCTGGGGCAGGCGATCAGCCGGCAGGCGAGGTCGAGCGGGTCCAGCATCATCATCCCATGGCCTAGCAGCCCGCGCGCCCTCTTCTCAAGCGCGTCGCCGTGGCGCAGGATCGCGGCGATGCCCAAGCTCAACCTCGCCGCCATCGCCGAAACGAGCACGACCGGCTATCTGCCGCCGTACGACGCCCTCGTCGCCGGGCGGCGCAAGCGCGGCGTCGCTGGCGGGCTGAGCGATTTCGGCGCGAACCTGACGACGATCCCGCCGGGCGTCGTCTCGTCGATGCGCCACTGGCACTCGGCGATCGACGAGCTGATCGTCGTCCTGGCGGGCGAGGCGGTGCTGATCGACGACGACGGCGAGCACGTCATGCGTCCCGGCGACATCGCCAGCTTCGCCAAGGGCGTGGCGAACGGCCATCACTTCGTCAATCGCGGACCCGAGGATGTCGTCCTGCTCGCGGTCGGCGGGACCGACCTCGCGCACGACCGCTGCACCTACCCCGACGTCGACATGTTCTGGAGCGAAGCGACCGGCTATGTCCCCGCCTCCGCGCTGGGCGGCAGCTAGGCGGGACGCGGTTCGACGAGGTCAGCGGCGGGCGACGACGACCACGCCGGCGACGATCAGCAGCGCACCGGCGATGCCCTGCCAGCCGACGCCGCGCTGGACCGGCAGCAGGCCCGAGGCGTCGACGGCAAGGGCGGCGGCGACCTGCCCGGCGACGACCAGCCCGACCAGCAGCGCTCCACCCAGCCGCGGCACCGCCGCCGTCACACCGGCGACGTAGAAGGCGCCGAGCAGTCCGCCGAGCCACGCCCAGGCGGGCACGCCGCCAAGGGCCGGCGCGCTCCGCCGCAGCGCCAGCACCAGCCCCAGCGCCACGGTGCCGACGCAGAAGGAGACGAAGGCACCCCAGAGCGGCCCGCCAAGCGCAGTGCCCAGCCGGGCGTTGACCGCTGCCTGCACCGGCAGCACCGCACCGGCGAGTAGCGCCACGAGCAGCCACAGGATCACCGCGCGGGCACGCCGTCGCCGAGATGGTCGAAATAGGGCCGGGTGAACGGGTAGGTCTCGGCCCGCGCCGCGCCGGTCCACTCGACCAGCCACGGGTGGGCGAGGATGTCCGCGACATAGGCCTGCGCCACCTCGCCGATGGGCAGGCCGTACGTCTTGATCCGCGTGGCGACCGGCGCGAACATGATGTCGGCGGCGCTCAGCGTGCCGAACAGGAACGGCCCCTCGTGCGCCTCGTCGATCGAGTGGTACTTCTCGCGCGCCTCGGTCCACAGCGCCTCGACCCGCGCCAGGTCGGCGAGCACCTCCGGCGTGGGGACGTAGTCGGGATAGTCGCGCTGCAGGTTCATCGCGCACCCGCCGCGCAGCGCGGTGAAGCCCGAATGCATCTCGGCGCACATCGACCGCGCCAGCGCGCGGGCGGCGAGATCGCCCGGCCAGAAATGCCCGCGGCTGATGCGTGCCGTCCGCACGCGGTCGGCGAGCCAGTCGATGATCGCCAGGCTGTCCCAGACGGCGATGTCGCCGTCCCACAGCACCGGCACCTTGCCCGACGGCAGCAGCGCCTTGGCCGCGCCCGACTGCCAGTCGGGCGAGTCCATGGCGATGACCTCGGTGTCGAACGGCAGCGCCGCCTGCTTGCACGCGAGCCAGCCGCGCAGCGACCACGACGAATAGGTGCGGTTGCCGATGATCAGCTTCATGCTTGCCCTCCCCCTCAGGCGGTGACCGCTGCGACCACCGCCGCGCGCAGGTCCGCGATACCGTCGCCGTGATCGGCGCTCGTCGTCAAGACGGCGGGAAACGCCGCCGGGTGCTTCGCCGCCACCGCCGCGACGGCCGCGGCCGTCGCGGCGAGCGCGGTCGGCTTGATCTTGTCGCCTTTGGTCAGGACCAGCTGGTAGCTGACCGCCGCCTTGTCGAGCAGTCCCATGATCTCGGCGTCGACCGGCTTCACGCCGTGGCGCGCGTCGATCAGGACGAGCACGCGCTTCAGCGCCGCCCGGCCGCGCAGATAGTCGAAGACCAGCGCCTTCCATTGCCGGACGACGTCCTTCGGCGCCTCGGCATAGCCGTAGCCGGGCATGTCGATCAGGCGGAAGGCCAGCGGATCGCCGACGTCGAAGACATTCAGCTCCTGCGTCCGCCCCGGCGTGTTCGACGTCCGCGCCAGCCCGGCGCGACCGGCGAGCGCGTTCAGCAGCGACGACTTGCCGACGTTCGACCGGCCGGCGAAGGCGATCTCCGGCACCTTGGGCTCGGGCAGGACCTCGAGCCGCGGCGCGGACAGCAGGAACTCGACGGGCCCGGCGAACACCCGGCGCGCGGTCTCGACGCGGTAGGCATAAGCCTTGGGGTCTTCGGGCGCGTCGCTGTCGCCGGCGTCGATCACTTGACGCCGGTCATTTGGCGACAGCGGGCGTCGCCGGCGCCGGGTTGCGCCGGGTCATGACGTATTGCTGCAGCATCGTCAGGCAGTTGTTGGTGATCCAATAAACCACCAGCCCGGCCGCATAGGGGGCCATGATGAACATCAGCACCCACGGCATCAGCGCGAAGATCTGCCTCTGCGCCGGGTCGACCGGTGGCGGGTTCATCTTCTGCTGCGCCCACATCGACACTCCGAGCAGGATCGGCAGCAGGCCGATGGCGATCATCGCCGGGGGCTGGAACGGTAGCAGGCCGAACAGGTTGACCGGCGTCAGCGGGTCGGCGACCGAGAGATCCTTGATCCAGCCGATGAAGGGCTGGTGGCGCATTTCGGTCGAGACAAGCAGCGTCTTGTACAGCGCATAGAAGATCGGGATCTGGATCACGACCGGCAGGCAGCCGGCGACCGGGTTGACCTTCTCCTTCTTGTACAGCGCCATCGTCTCCGACTGGAGCTGGACCTTGTCGTCCTTGTAGCGCTCCTGCAGCTCCTTCAGCTTGGGCTGCACCAGCTTCATCTTGTTCATCGAAGCGAACTGCTTGGCGGCGATCGGAAACATCACCAGGCGGATGACGAAGGTCAGCCCCATGATGGCGAGGCCGAAGTTGCCGAACAGGTGGAACAGGAAGTCCAGCAGCAGGAAGATCGGCTGGGCGATGAACCAGAACCAGCCCCACGAGACGATGCGGTCGAACAGCGGCACGCCGAGCACATCCTTGTAGCGGCCGATCAGCTTGACCTCCTTGGCGCCGGCAAACAGATGTGCCGTCGTCGTCCCCGTGGCGCCGGGCGCGACGGTCGTCGCCGGGGCGAGATAGTCGGTCTGGAAGCGGTCGCCCGGTGCCAGCGCGAAGCGGGCGGTGACCGGCGTATGCTGGTCGGGGATCAGCGCCGTCGCCCAATATTTGTCGGTGATGCCGAGCCAGCCGCCGGTGGTCGCGAAGCTCTGCGCACCGTCGTCGCGCAGCTTCTTATAGGCGACCTCGCTGTCCTTCAGCCGGTCGCCGACGACGCCGATCGGACCGACGTGGAGGTTGCCGGCGTCCTTCTCCGTGCCCTCGCCGAGATGGCTGACGAGGCCCCACGGGCGGAGGGTCAGGGGTGCCGCGCCGGGGTTGGTCACGCGCTGGGTAACGGTGAACAGGTAATCGGCATCGACGGCGAGCACGATGTCGAACTTCGCCCCCGATGGTGCCGTCCAGCTCAGCGTCACCGGCGCAGTCGGAGTCAGCTGCGCCGCGCTTGCGGTCCACAGCGCGTCGGCGGGCGGCGCGTCGCTGCCACTCCAGCCGAAGGCAGCGAAATAGGCAGCCGGCGCGCCGCTCGGCGCAAGCAGCCGTACGTCAGGCGAGCCGGGCTTGATCGTTTCCTTATAGCCCTTGAGGACCAGGTCATCGATCCGCGCTCCGCGCAGGTTGATCGAGCCGGACAGCCGCGGCGTGACGATCGCGACGCGCGGCGTCTCGCGCAGCACCGCACCCTGGTCGCGCAGCTGGCCGGCGCCGCCGATGGCGGGCACGACCGCTCCATCGGGGGCAACGCCCTGCGGGTTCGCCGGCTGGGTGGCGATCGCCGGCGAGGCTTGCGCGGCGACCGGCTTGGGCGGATGCGGCAGGAAGCGGTCGGAGGCGAAGGTCCAGCCGACGATGACGAGCAGCGACAGCACGACGGCCAGGATCATGTTGCGTTGGTCGGTCACGAAACGGCTTTCGGCTGAAGGACGCGAGCCATGTAGGCGGACTCAGGGCTTAGGAACAGGGCCAGGCGGCACGGGATCGAAGCCCGACCCGCCCCAGGGATGGCAGCGGCAGATCCGCTTGGTGCCGAGCCATAGTCCGCGCACCGGCCCGTGCCGCTCGATCGCGGCGATCGCATAGGCCGAGCACGTCGGGGTGAACCGGCACGACGGCGGCAGCAGCGGCGAAATCGCGGCGCGATAGAACTGGATCGGCGCGATCAGTATGCGGCTCAATCCCTGGCGCGCCTGCGACGATGTCACCCCGCGCATTTAGCCAGTGCCTTGGTCAGGTCGGCGGTCAGGGCGGCGAAGTCGCGGGTCAGCCCCTCGCTGCGCCCGATCAGGACATGGTCGGCATGGGGCACGCCGGCGCGCGGCAGGACGGCCCGGGCCAGCGCCCGCAGCCGGCGCTTCAGGCGGTTGCGAACGACGGCGTTGCCGATCTTCTTGGTCACCGTGAAACCGGCGCGCACCCCGGCGAGGTCGTCACGCCGCCGGACGAGGAGGACGAACCCCGGAGTCGCCGCGCGTCGGCCGGCATTGGCGGCGACGAAGTCGCGCCGCAGCCGGATGACGGTCAGGCGCTCAGCTTGGCGCGGCCCTTGGCGCGGCGGTTGGCCAGCACCTTGCGCCCACCCGCCGTCGCCATCCGGGCGCGGAAGCCATGACGGCGCGCGCGCACCAGCTTGCTCGGTTGATACGTCCGCTTCATCGTTCATGTCCTTGCGCGGCCGGCCGGGCCAAAAAATCAGGGGGCGCGCATAGCCGTACCCGGCGCTTGAGTCAAATGCCCGGGCCCGGCAGCGCCCCCGTGCCCGCGGGTCCGACATAGCAGCCGCGCGCCGGCAAGTGGACGATCGTCACCGTCCGCCCGGCGACGACGACGTGATTGGCCAGGTTCGACCAGCGCCCGCACGGCAGGCGCAGCGTCAGCGCCGCCGGTCCGGTCCAGGCGAAGCCGAGCGGGTGAAAGTCGTCCTGCGCGAGCACCACCGGCACGGCGTCGAGCGGCTCCGCCCCGCGGGCGACGACGACGAGACCGGTGGCATGCGGCTTGCCCGGTCCGTGCTCGTCCCACACCTCGGTCGCGACGAGCCGTCCGTCGGGGCTGGCGCGGCTGACCGCGACATCGGTGAAGCGGTGCGCCGGGGCCGAACAGGCGGCGACGGCAAGAAGAAGCAGGATGGCGCGCACGACCGTTCCCATAGGGTGCGGCTGTGGCGGCAGTGGGGCATGGACTGCGGCGGTTTCACCAAGTGGCGGAACGGCCGCGTTTCAACCGCTTGGCCGACCGGAACCGCGTCTCGTGCGAAGGTTTTCTGGGGCACGCGCTACCCGAGGAGCCTGCCATGGCCGACCAGCCCACACCCCCGTTCGCCAGCCAGCCGCAGCCGATGCCCGGCAGCAGCGCGGCGATGGATCCGCAGCCCGACTACGGGGTCGACAGCTATTACGGCTCGGGCCGGCTGGAGGGCCGCAAGGCGGTCATCACCGGCGGCGACAGCGGCATCGGTCGCGCCGTCGCACTGGCCTTCGCCCGCGAAGGGGCCGACGTGCTGATCGCCTATCTGAACGAGGACGAGGACGCGGCCGAGACCAGGCGGATCGTCGAGGATGCCGGCCGCCAGGCGGTGCTCGTCCCCGGCGACATCTCCCACGCCGACCATTGCCGACAGGTCATCGACACAGCGGTCGAGAGGTTCGGCCGGATCGACATCCTGGTCAACAATGCCGCGCACCAGGCAAGCTTCGACGACATTACCGAAATTCCCGACGAGGAGTGGGAGCTGACCTTCCGCACCAACATTCACGCGATGTTCTACCTGACCAAGGCGGCGGTGCCGCACATGCCGCCCGGGTCGGCGATCATCAACACGGCCTCGGTCAACGCCGACATGCCGAGCCCGCAGCTGCTCGCCTATGCGACGACCAAGGGTGCCATTCAGAACTTCACCGGCGGGTTGGCGCAGCTGCTGGCCGACAAGGGCATCCGCGCCAACTGCGTCGCGCCCGGGCCGGTGTGGACGCCGCTGATCCCCTCGACGATGCCGCCGGAGAAGGTCGAAAGCTTCGGCAGCCAGGTGCCGATGAAGCGCCCGGCGCAGCCGCGCGAGCTCGCCTCCGCCTACGTCATGCTGGCCGAGCCGGCGTCGAGCTACGTTTCGGGCGCGACGATCGCCGTGACGGGCGGGAAGCCGATCCTCTAGGCCGATCCTCCGGACCATCCGCCGGCCCCGGGATCGGCGGTTGCCGCTCGCGCCGCCCCGCCGCTACAAGGAAGCGGGGTAGTCGGGGGCGTAACGATGGTCGCACACGTGGGCACGGTCGCGTTCCTCGGGCTGGAGGCGCGCGCGGTCGATGTCCAGGTCCAGGTCGCCGGCGGCCAGGCCAACTTCGTCATCGTCGGCCTGCCCGACAAGGCGGTCAAGGAAAGCCGCGAGCGCGTCCAGGCGACGCTCGACGCTATCGGGCTGGCGCTGCCGCCCAAGCGGATCATCGTCAACCTGTCGCCGGCCGACCTGCCCAAGGAGGGGTCGCACTACGACCTTGCCATCGCGCTCGGCCTGCTGGCGGCGATGGGCGTGGTCGACGCCGAGATGCTGTCGGGCTTTCTCGTCGTCGGTGAGCTCGGGCTCGACGGCCGGCTGGCGACCGTCCCGGGCGTACTGCTGGCGGCACTGTTCGCGGCCGGTGCCGATCTCGGCCTGATCTGCCCCGCCGCGCAGGGCGGCGAGGCGGCCTGGGCGGGCGAGGTCGACGTCGTCGCCGCGCCCGACCTCCTGTCGCTGATCAATCATCTCAAGGGCACGCAGCTCCTGTCCCCGCCGGTCAGGAGCGTCGCCGAAATCGTCCGCGGCGGGCCCGATCTGGGCGAGGTCAAGGGGCAGGAGACGGCCAAGCGCGCGCTCGAGATCGCCGCCGCCGGGGGCCACAACCTGTTGATGAGCGGCCCGCCAGGGTCGGGCAAGTCGCTGCTCGCCGCGTGCCTGCCCGGCGTCCTCCCCGACCTGACGCCGGCCGAAGCGCTCGAAGTGTCGATGGTCGCGTCGATGGCCGGCGAGCTGGAGGGCGGGCGCCTGCGCCGGAGCCGGCCCTACCGCTCGCCCCACCACAGCGCGTCGATGCCGGCGCTGGTCGGCGGCGGGACGCGGGCGCGGCCGGGCGAGGTCAGCCTTGCGCACCTGGGCGTCCTGTTCCTCGACGAGCTGCCCGAGTTCCAGCGGGCCGTGCTCGATTCGCTGCGCCAGCCGCTGGAGACGGGGCAGATCACCGTCAGCCGCGCCGCGCTCCACGTCACCTACCCGGCGCGGGTCCAGCTGATCGCGGCGATGAACCCCTGCCGCTGCGGGCATCTCGCCGACGCCAGCCTCGCCTGCGCCCGCGCGCCCAAGTGCGCCGCCGATTACCAGGGCCGGGTGTCGGGGCCGCTGTTCGACCGCATCGACCTCCACGTCGACGTCGCCGCGGTCAGCGCCGCCGACCTGACGCTGCCGCCGCCGGCCGAGGACAGCGCCACGGTGCGCGCCCGCGTCGGTATCGCCCGCGCGCGGCAGACGACGCGCTACGACGGGCACGGGGCGCGGACCAATGCCGAGGCCGACGGTAAGCTGCTGGAGGCGGTCGCCACGCCCGATGCGGCCGGGCAGAAGCTGCTGGTCCAGGCGACGCAGGCGCTGAAGCTTTCGGCCCGCGGCTACCACCGCGTGCTGCGCGTCGCCCGGACGATCGCCGACCTTGCCGGCGCGGAGACCGTCACCCGCCTCCACATCGCCGAGGCGCTCAGCTTCCGCCGGCAGCCGCTGGTCAGCTAACCGGCGCGGGCGAGGGCGTTCAGTGCCGCCCGGACCCGCTGCCGGATACCGGCATCGCGCGTCGTCTCGAGCATTGCGCCGAGGGATGCGCGCGCGGCACCGTTGTCGCCGGCGAGCTGTTCGAGCCGCGCCCGCTCCCACCACAGCGCGGTGAACCCCGGCGCGATCAGCGTCATCCGCTGGTGGAGCGTCAGCGCGCGCGCGACATCGCCCGCCCGCCGCGCCCGCGTCGCCTGGTTCGACACCAGCCGGACGAGCGTCGCGCGGTTGCTCAGCGGCACGAGATGCTCGGCATCGACCGTCGTCGCGCCGCCGATGACCTTGGCCAGCACCGCCGCCAGCCCGTTCGTCCCGAGCACCCGGCCGCCGTCGAAGGCGTCGATCAGCTGCGTCACCGGCTCGGCCCCGACGCGGACGACGACGTGTCCCGGCAGGCCGATCGGATCGGCGGCCCAGCCGACGCGGCGGGCCAGGGCGACGTAGAGGATCGCCAGCGTCACCGGCAGGCCGAGCTTGCGGTCGAGCAGCGACAGGAAATCGGCGTTGGCGGGATTGTCGTAGTCGGCCGTGTCGCCGGTGATCTCGTGCGCCTGCGCGATCAGCTCCGACAGCAGGCGGGCGCGGACCGCGACGCTCTCGATCCCCGCCGCCTCGCGCTGGAGGCGCAGGACCAGCCCCGTCAGGCGGGCGCGGGCGGTGTCGAGGGCGGCGTCGGGATGGTCGGCGGCGGCCAGCAGCAGCGCGGCCTCGGCGAGGTCGATCGCGGCGTCGTCGATCAGCCCGATACGGGCAAGTCCGGAGGTCCGCAGGGCCACGTCGTTCATCCTCGTCTCTCCCGCGCGCGTCCTGTCATCAACGTCAGGGAACGCAGGATGTCCCGTGGCTCGCCGCTTGTCGAGCGGCTTCATCGGTCGCCGGCAGCGTCGCGCAGCGCCAGCGCCCGGGCGTAAACCGCCGAGCGCGGCAGGCCGAGCGCGGCGCTGACTTCGGCGACGGCGGCGCTCAACGGCGCGCGGGCGGTCGCCGCCGCCAGCGCCGCGTCGAGGTCGGCGGCGCTGAGCGGAATCTCGGCCGGGCCGCCGACGACGAGCACGACCTCGCCGCGTGGGGCAGTCTCGGCGTACTGCGCGGCGAGGCGGGCAAGCGGGCCGCTCGCCGTCTCCTCGAACTTCTTGCTGATCTCGCGCACGACCGCTGCCGGGCGGTCGCCGAGCCGCGCCGCCAGCGCCGTCAGCGTCGCTGCCGTCCGCGGTCCCGATTCGTAGAGGATGAGCGTCGCCCGCACCGTCGCCACCTCGTCGATGGCGGCGTCGCGCGCGCCCGCCTTGGCCGGCAGGAAGCCGAGGAACAGGAAGCGGTCGGTCGGCAGGCCGGCGAGCGTCAGCGCCGCGACCGCAGCGCAGGGGCCGGGCACGGTCACCACCGCGACGCCGGCGGCGCGGCAGTCGCGGACCAGCTTGTAGCCGGGGTCGGAGATCAGCGGCGTACCGGCGTCGCTGACCAGGGCCACGACTTCGGTCGCGGCGCGGGCGACGAGACCAGGGCGCGCGGCGTCGGCATTATGGTCGTGGTACGGCGTCATCGGCACCTTGACCCCGATGTGGGCGAGGAGCTTCGCCGTCACCCGCGTGTCCTCGGCCGCGATCACCGCGGCTCCGGCGAGAATGGCGGCGGCGCGCGGGCTGAGATCGCCGAGATTGCCGATCGGCGTCGCGACGATGTACAGGCCCGGGTCGAGGGGGGCAGACGACGGAAGGTGCATATGCGTATCTTGGGCCAAGGCGCGACGAACAGGAACCGGGCTTGGCGCATCGCTGCACTTTCAGCGGCGCTCGCGGCTGCGGCCTGCACCACCGCGCCGCAGCGGACCGCCCTGTCCGCCCCGCCGCCGCCACCGCCGGCCGCAGCCGCGCCTCGCCCGGTCGCACCCGCGACTGTCACTGCCCCGCGCAACCGCGTCGCGCTTCTGGTGCCGACGAGCGGAAGCAATGCCGCGGTCGGCCAGTCGATCGCGAACGCTGCGACGATGGCGCTGCTCGATACCGGCGGCGGCCGGCTCGACCTCCAGGTCTACGACACCGCGCCCGGCGCGGCCGGCGCGGCGGCGAAGGCGCTGGCCGACGGCGCGCAGCTGTTCCTCGGGCCGCTGCTCGGGCCCGACGTCCGCGCCGTGCAGCCGCTGGCAGCCGCCGCGAACGTCCCGGTGCTGACCTTTTCCAATGACGTCGCGCTGGCGGGCAACGGCACGTATGTCCTCGGCTTCCTGCCGAGCCAGTCGGTTGCCCGCATCGTCGCCTACGCCCGCAGCCGCGGCGTCGAGCGCTTCGCCGCGCTGGTTCCGGCCGGCGTCTACGGTCAGCGCGCGGCGACCTCGTTCCTCCGCGCGGTCGAGGCGGCCGGCGGCAAGGCGGTGGCGGTGCAGAGCTATCCCCGCACCTCGGCCGGCCTGCTGCTCGCCGCACGCAAGCTGACCAACTATGACGCGCGCGCCGCGGCGGCGACCAAGACCGCCGCGCTGCGCCCTGACGGTACCGTCGCCCAGGTCAGCAAGCAGCTCGCTCCGGTCGCCTTCCAGGCGCTGCTGATCGCCGACTCGGGCCAGATCGCGGCGGCCGTCGCCCCCGCGCTGGCGCAGTTCGGCGCGACCAACGTCCTCATCATGGGCACCGAGCTGTGGGGCAGCGAGCCGGCGATCGCCCGGTCGGCGGCGCTGCGCGGGGCGGTCTTTGCCGCCGTGCCGGACGAGCGCTTCCACCAGCTGGCCAGTCGTTACCGCGACAAGTTCGGCGGCAACCCGTCGCGGCTCGCCAGCCTCGGCTATGACGGTGTCCTCCTCGCCGCCAACGCCACGTCGTGGACGCCGGGATCGCCGTTCCCGCGCGCGACCTTGACTGCGGCCAGCGGCTTCACGGGCATCGACGGCTTCTTCCGCCTGACCGCCAGCGGTGTCGCCGAACGCGGCCTGGAGGTCGAGCAGGTCGAGCCATCCGGCTTTGCCGTCGTCGCCCGCGCGGAGTGAGGCGCGCATCGCCGCACCCGCTTGTTCGCGGCCGGCGGGACGGTCATTTCACCTGCTTACCGACCTCCGGGGAGCTGCATGGATCATTTTGACGACGTCGACATCCCCGGTGCCCAGGCAAGCGTCGCCCCGATTCCGCAGGAGCAGGCCGAAGCGGCGGTGCGCGACCTGATCCGCTGGGCCGGCGACGATCCCGCACGCGAGGGGCTGCTCGATACGCCGGGCCGCGTCGCCCGGGCCTTCCGCGAATATTTCCGCGGCTACCTCGAGGATCCAGGCGTCCACCTCAGCCGGACGTTCGGCGAGACAGGCGGTTATGATAACATCGTCCTGCTGCGCGACATCCCGTTCCAGTCGCACTGCGAGCATCACATGGCGCCGATCATCGGTGTCGGTCACATCGCCTATCTGCCGCGCGACCGCGTCGTCGGCATTTCCAAGCTGGCGCGCGTCCTTCATGGCTATGCCCGCCGGCTACAGGTCCAGGAGCGCCTGACCGCCGAGGTCGCCGACTGTATCCAGCGCCACCTCGACCCGGCCGGCGTCGCTGTCGTCATCGAGGCGACGCACGCCTGCATGAGCGCGCGCGGGGTCATGACCCCGGGGGTGTCGATGACGACCAGCCGCATGCTCGGCGTCTTCCGCGACGACGACCGCAGCCGCAAGGAAGTGCTGGCGCTGATGGGGAAAGGCTAGACAAAGCGCGGCCGGGCGCCGCGAGCACGCCGCAGGCATGCGCAGCAGCGCGCCCCGGCTCGCCGCCCGCCCATGAGGTCGGTGGACCCGGTCCGCCGAACCCGAGCGTCGGCGCGGCTCCGCTGCGACGGCTTCGTCAGTCCATGACACTTCCGTGACAGCCTTCCGGCCCGCTTGCCGCCGCGCCCCGCCTGCTGCAAGGCGCGACCACACGCTGGCGGGGAGCGACGCATGACCGACGAGACTCTGCCCGACGACACGGCCGAGGATTTCGCCCCCGCGGCCGACCCGGTCGCCGGCGCGGTCGTCGCCGCGCCGCCACGCGACCGGCGCGAACGCTGCGCCGTGACCAAGAAGCTGCGCCCGCGCAAGGAACTGGTGCTGCTCGATTCGCTGCGCCCCGAACTCGCCGACTTCATCCGCCGCGAGCATCCCAAGCTCGCCGAGGACGCACTGATCAGCAAGACCGCGGTCAACGCCTACCGCAGCCGCTACGTCGAGGAGCTGCTGCGCGAGGAGCACGGCGAGTTCACCGAGCTCGACCGGCAGGTGACCGAGAGCATCGCCAACCAGGACACGATCGCCGAGAACATCGAGGACGAGTTCGCCTCCGACCGCACCTTCGGCGAACGGGCCGCCGACATCCTCGCCAAGTTCGGCGGGTCGTGGTCGTTCCTCATCAGCTTCGCGGTGTTCCTGACCATCTGGATGACGATCAACGTCGTGGCCGGCGGCAAGGCGTTCGACGCCTACCCGTTCATCCTCTTGAATCTCGTCCTGTCGACCATCGCGGCGATCCAGGCGCCGGTGATCATGATGAGCCAGCGGCGGCAGGAGGAGAAGGACCGCCTGCGCTCGATCAACGAATACAAGGTGAACCTGAAGGCCGAGCTCGAGATCCGCCACCTGCACGAGAAGCTCGACCACCTGATCACCCGCCAGTGGCAGCGACTGGCCGAGATCCAGCGCATCCAGCTCGAGATGATGCAGGAGCGTCGGCGCAAGTAGCTGCGGCGGCTGGAGGGCACCGCCCTCCGCCCGGCGATCCCGGAAACGACTCCTCCCGATGGCGGCCTGCGGGTCGCGGGGCCGACGCGCGAGCGACGGCGGCTACCGGTGCCTAGACCAGCGTTGCCAGCGCGCCCCGGTCGAAGTCCTTGAGCTCGCTCATCCGGCCGTCCCGCACCTTCTCGGCCCAGTCGGGATCGACGATCAGGGCGCGGCCAACGGCGACGAGGTCGAACTCGTCGCGCTCCAGCCGGTGCAGGAGGTTGTCGAGGCTGGCCGGCTGCGACTGCTCGCCGCCGAAGCCGGCGACGAACTCGCCCGACAGGCCGACCGAGCCGACGGTGATCGTCGGCTTGGCCGTCAGCTTCTTCGCCCAGCCGGCAAAGTTCAATCCATCCTCACCGTCGATCTCGGCGAACTCGGGCTCCCAGAAGCGGCGCTGCGAGCAATGGAACACGTCGACCCCGGCGTCGGCGAGCGGGGTCAGCCACGCCGCCAGCGCGTCGGGGGTGGGGGCGAGCTTGACGGTGAAATCCTGCTGCTTCCACTGCGACAGGCGCAGGATCAGGGGTGTCGAGCCGATCGCGTCCTTGACCGCGCGGACGATATGCGCGGCGAACTTGGCGCGCTCGGGGAGCGTCCCGTTCCAGCCGTCGTCGCGGACGTTCGTCCCGTCCCAGAAGAACTGGTCGATCAGATAGCCGTGGGCACCGTGCAGCTCGACCGCGTCGAAGCCGAGGCGGACGGCGTCGCCAGCCGAGCGGGCGAAGGCCGCGATGGTGTCGGCGATGTCGGCATCGGTCATCGCCTTGCCGTATTCCTTGCCCGGACGGAGCAGCCCCGACGGCCCCTCGGCCTCGTGCTTGTGGTCGGGCAGCATGACGTTCTTCATGCCGCCGACGTGCCACAGCTGCGGCGCGATGCGTCCGCCGGCACCGTGGACCGCCTCGACGACCTTGCCCCAGCCACCGAGCGCCGCCTCGCCGTGGAAGACCGGCACGTTCGGGTCGTTGAGCGAGCCCGGACGGTCGACGCCGGTCCCTTCGGTGACGATCAGCCCGACCTGGCCTTCGGCACGGCGGCGGTAATAGTCGGCGACGTTGGCTCCGGGCACGCCGCCGGGCGAAAACGAGCGCGTCATCGGGGCCATGACGATGCGGTTGGGCAGGTCGAGCCCGGCCATGGTGAAGGGCGTGAAGAGCGGGTTGGTCATGGACGGCCTCGGCTGCTGCGCTGCGGCTCATTAACGGCAGGGTGACGCGTGCGGCAAGCACTGCGGTGGCAAAGCATTTGTTGCCGGCGACGCGCCGTGACTTGGCCGGCCCGAGCGGCTACGACCCGCCGGCCATGGCGACCGCGACCCTCGACCACGCGCCCGTGCGGCTGCGGACGCTGCTCGCGCTGGCCGGGCCGGTGGTCGCCTCGCGCCTCGGCATCATGGCGATGGGCGTGACCGATACGCTCGTGGTCGGCCGCTATTCGGCGGAGGAGCTGTCGTACCTGGCGCTCGCCTGGGCTCCGACCGGCGTCATCCTGGTTACCGCGGTCGGCCTCCTCCAGGGGGTGCAGGTGCTGACCGCGCAGTCCCTGGGGGCCGGCCGGCCGGGCGATACCGGCACGGTACTGCGGCGCGGAACGGTCTATGCCTTCTGGCTCGGGCTGGCGACGGCGCTGCTGCTCGCGACCGCCGCCCCGGCGCTGCTCGCCCACCTCGGCCTCGCGCCCCGGCTGGCGGGCGGGGCAGGGCCGGTGCTGCGCATCCTTGCCTGGTCGCTGCTGCCGATGCTGGTGGTCGACGCTGGCATCTTCTGGCTGGAGGCGCAGGGGCGACCGCTGCCGGCGACGGCGGCGATGTGGGCGGCGAACGCGGTCAACCTCGGCGTCAACCTGTGGCTCGTTCCCGGCCATAGCGGCCTGCCGGTGGCGGGGGCGGCGGCCTCGGCGACGGCGACCTTCGTCTCGCGCGCGGCGCTGCTGGCGTTCGTCGCCGTCTACATCGTCCGCTGGCCGGCGGCGCGGGGGTTCGGCATCTTCCGCCGGCCCGCCGCGGGGGCGCCGACATCGGCGGCGTTGCGGCGGATCGGCTACGGCGCGGCGACCAGCTATTTCGTCGAGATGAGCGCGTTCAACAGCATGACGATCGTCGCCGGCTGGCTCGGCGCGGCGGGCGTCGCCGCCTGGGCAATCGTCCTCAACATCGCCGGCGTCACCTTCATGGGGCCGCTCGGCATCGCGACCGCGACGGCGGTGCTGGTCGGGCGCGCCTATGGGGCCGGCGACGCCGCCGGGATCCGCCGCGCCGGCAGCCTCGGCTTCGCCACAGCGGCGGCCGTGTCGCTGGCGATCTCGGCGGTAATCGCGCTCGCCGCCGGGGCCATCGCCGCGACCTACACGCGCGATGTCGGGGTCGCGGTCGTCGCCGCCGCGGCGCTGGTTCTGTCGTGCCTGTTCTACCTGACCGACGGCTTGCAGGCGGTCGGCGCGCAGGCGCTGCGGGCGCGTGGCGATATCTGGCTGCCGGCAGCGACGCACCTCGTCAGCTATGTCGGCGTCCTGATGCCCGCCGGCTACGTCGCCGCGATCGTCCTGCACCAGGGCGTCGCCGGCATCGTCTGGGGAACGATCATCGCCAGCGCGGTGTCGGCCGGGCTGCTCCTCGCCCGCTTCTACTGGCTGGGCCGGGACGGAACGCTGCCCCGCGTCAGCCGCGAAACCCGTCCTTAGCCGCGCGGCGAGCGGCGAACTCGGCGACCGAGCCGGCGCGGACGAACGGGTTGGTCGCGCGCTCCAGGCCGATCGTCGACGGCACCGTCGGGCGGCCCTGCGCGCGGGCGGCGTCGATCGCCACGACCCGGGCGGCGAGGTCGGCGTTGTCGGCCTCGACCGTGACCGCAAAGCGCGCGTTCGCCTGCGTATATTCGTGCGCGCAGTAGACCGCCGTGGCGTCCGGCAGCGCCATCAGCCGGGCGAGGCTGGCGCTCATCTGCGCCGGCGTACCTTCGAACAACCGGCCGCAGCCCAGCGCGAACAGCGTATCGCCGCAGAACAGGGCGGCCGCGTCGGCGAAGTAATAGGCATTGTGCCCGGCGGTGTGGCCGGGAACGTCGATCACCCGGCCCGCGACGCCGCCGACCTGCACCGTGTCGCCGTCCGCCACCGCGCGGTCGAGCCCGGGGATTTTCGCCGCCTCGCCGGCGGGGCCGGTGATCCGCGCCCCCGTCGCGGCCTTGATCGCCAGGTTGGCGCCGACGTGATCGGGGTGCCAGTGCGTGTTGAGGACCTGCCCGATGATCCAGCCGCGCGCCGCCGCCGCCGCCAGCACCGGCTCGGCCACGGCAGGATCGACCACCGCCGTCTCGCCGCCGGCGTGGATCAGATAGACATAATTGTCGCTGAGCACCGGGACCTGGACGACCTCCAGGGTCGTCGGCACGTCACCACGTCCCGGTGTTGGGCATCGACGCCCAAGGTTCGGCCGGCTCCTTCCGCCCGCCCGCCTGCAGCAGTTCGACCGAAATGCCGTCGGGCGAGCGGACGAACGCCATGTGCCCGTCGCGCGGCGGCCGGTTGATCGTCACGCCGCCGTCCGCCAGCCGGGCGCAGGTCGCGTAGATGTCGTCGACGGCATAAGCGAGGTGACCGAAATTACGGCCGCCGCCATACGCCTCCGGGTCCCAGTTGTGCGTCAGCTCGACCTGCGCCGCCGAGTCGCCCGGCGCGGCGAGGAAGACCAGCGTGAACCGCCCTTTCTCGCTGTCCTGCCGCTTCAATTCCTCGAGCCCGAGCAGGCGGTAGAAGGCGAGGCTGGCGTCGAGGTCGCTGACCCGGACCATGGTGTGAAGATATTTCACGCGCGCGTCTCCTGCTGATGCCGCGGATATAGCCCAATCGGCGGCGTCTGCCAGATCGCGACGCAGGCGGAATGCTTCTGCTCGACGGAGGCGGCGACCGGCCCGCCGCGGGTCGCCAGCGCGGCCGGCGTTGCGCTCCCGCGCCTGGCCGCCGGTAGACGTCGGCTCACCCCGGGTTGAGCGCCAGCGCCTTCGCCGCCACGCCCGCCGCGTCGCTGCCCGGAGCCTGGGTCACCACTTTTTTCCACTCGGTGCGGGCGAGGTCGAGGCGCCCTTCCGCACCGGCGATGTTGCCGGCCTCCAGCGCGATGTCGGGATCGGTCGGTTCGCGCCGCGCCGCTTCCAGGATCGCGCGCTCGGCCGCGGGCAGGTCGCCCAGGCGGCGGTCGAGCGTCGCCAGCAGCAGCCAGCCGTCGGCCGACGAGGGGTCGAGCGCCGTCGCCCGCGTCAGGTCGGCCCTGGCTTCGGTCGTGCGGTTGGCCTCGACCAGCGCCCGGGCGCGGTCGGTCAGCAGCCCCGCCAGCCGCACCGGCTCGGTCCCGGCGACGGTCAGCCCGGCGGTGAAGTCGGCGATCGCCGCCGGACCCTGCTTGGCCAGCAGCGCGGCATTGCCCGCCTGCCCCCACAGGTCGGCGGCATGGGCATCGTGGGCGACCTCCGCGGCGCGCGCGGCGGCAGCCAGTTCGTCGGCGGCGGCGGGATAGTCGCCCCGCGTCGTGTACGCCATGGCCAGGCAGTGGCGCGCCGGTACGCCGCCGCCGTTCGCTCGCCACTCGGTCGCGCGCTCGATCGCCTGTGCCGCGTCGCTGCCGGCCAGCGTCAGGCACTGCCGATAGCGCTCGGCGTCGCCGGGCGCTATCGCCGCAGGAGCGGCCGCGACCGGAACCGCGGCGAGGAGAAGGAGGGGCAGGAGCGCGCGCATCAGGTCTCCGAGTTCGTCTCGCTGCTGGCCCGGGTCAGACCGTCGAGTGTCGCCGTGAGCAGCGCGAGGTCGGCGGCGCGCGACAGGCGGTGGTCGCCGTCCTTGACCAGCGTCACCTGAACGTCGGCCGAACGGAGCGCGGCGGCGATGTCGAGGCTGAGCCGCCACGGCACGTCGGGATCGGCCTGGCCGTGGAGCAGGCGCACCGGGCCGTCGACGGCGATCGGGCCGGGCAGCAGGCGCGACGCCTGTCCATCGGCGATCAGCCCGGCATGATAACGGTACGGCTGCGGGCCATAAGCGCTCGGCCGCTCGGCGAAACCCTCGCACGTGGCCGTGTCGCGCTCCGCCGCACTCAGCCCCCAGGCGGTGAAGTCGGGCGCGCCGGCGATCGTCACCACACCCGCCTGCCGCCACGCCACGGCGAGCCTCAGCGCGATCCATGCCCCCATAGACGAGCCGACCAGCACCGCCGGTCCCGGACAGACGACAGCAATGACGGCGGCGGCGTCGGCGGTCCAGCGGCTGATGGTGCCGTCGGCGAAAGCCCCGCCGCTCGCGCCGCAACCGGAATAATCGAGCCGGAGGTACGCCCGGCCGCGCGCGACCGCCCACGCGTCAAGGGCCTCGGCCTTGGTGCCCGTCATGTCCGACATATAGCCGGGCAGGAACACCACCGCCGGACCGCGGCCGGGGCGGAAGCGATAGGCGAGGGCGACGCCGGCATGGGTCACGGTGCAGAGGTCGGTCATCGCCACGACCGTAGCGGAGCCGCGCCGACGCCGCCACGGTGACCGTCTTCATCGCCGCCAGCGCTGTGGGCGGCGTGTTGCCGTTCCCGCAGGGACCACCAGACAATTGCCGATGCTGGCGACCGGCCTCGCTCCGACAGCAGCCCGCCCCGCGCCGGCGGAGCCGCGACAACGCCGGAGCCGCGGTTGACAGCCGCGCGCGCTTTGCCCACGTCGCGCGCATGTCCGACACGATCCACCTGACCCTGCCCGACGGTTCCGTGCGCGAAGCCCCCCGCGGGACCACCGCGGCCGCCGTCGCTGCCGCGATCGGCCCGGGCTTGGCCAGGGCGGCGATCGCGGCGCGGGTCGACGGCGAACTCATCGACCTGTCGCGGCCGCTGGAGCGCGACGCCCGGCTCGCCCTGGTCACGGCGAAGGACGAGGCCGTCGCGCTCGACCTTGCCCGCCACGATTTCGCGCACGTCCTCGCCGAAGCGGTCCAGCACCTGTTCCCGGGAACGCAGATCACCTTCGGCCCGTCGACCGACGACGGCTTCTATTATGATTTCGCTCCTGCCGAGCGCCCGTTCACCGACGACGACCTGCCGGCGATCGAAGCCGAGATGCGCCGGATCATCGCGCGCGACGAGCCGCTGATCCGCGAGGAATGGGACCGCGACCGGCTGGTCAAACACTTCGCCGCGCACGGCGAGACGTTCAAGGCCGAATGGGCGGCCGAACTGCCCGACGGCGAGCCGCTCAGCGTCTACAAGGCCGGGGCCGGGCCCGAGGCGTGGCTCGACCTGTGCCGCGGGCCGCACCTGCCGTCGACGGGCAAGCTCGATCCGAACGCGTTCAAGCTGACGCGGGTCAGCGGCGCGTACTGGCGCGGCGACCAGGCCAACGCGATGCTCAGCCGGATCTACGGCACCGGCTGGCTCAACAAAAAGCAGTTGGACGCGCATCTGGTCCGGCTGGAAGAGGCCGCCAAGCGCGACCATCGCCGGATCGGTGCCGAGATGGACCTGTTCCACCTCCAGCCCGAGGCGCAGGGATCGGTGTTCTGGCACCCCAAGGGCTATGTCGTCTGGCGGACGCTCGAGGCGTACATGCGCCGCCGCCTCGACGCCGGCGGCTATGCCGAGGTCAAGACGCCGCAGCTGATGGCCGCGCGGCAGTGGGAGCAATCGGGCCACTGGGGCAAATACCGCGAGAACATGTTCGTCGTCCCCGACGAGATTCCAAATACCGACGACGCGGCGGCGATCTTCTCGGGCACCGCCGACCTGCTGGCGCTAAAGCCGATGAACTGCCCGGCGCACGTCCTGATCTTCCGCCAGGGGATCAAGTCGTACCGCGATCTGCCGATCCGCATGGCCGAGTTCGGCTGCTGCCACCGCAACGAGCCGCACGGCGCGCTCCACGGCATCATGCGTGTCCGCCAGTTCACCCAGGACGACGCGCATATCTTCTGCCGTGCCGACCAGCTGATCGGCGAGGTGGCCGAGTTCTGCGACCTGCTCGACGTCGTCTACCGCGACCTCGGCTTCGACGGCTATGCGATCAAGCTGGCGCTGCGCCCCGACAAGCGCTTCGGCAGCGAGGAAATGTGGGACTGGTCGGAACAGTCGCTGCGCGACGCGGTCGCCGCGACCGGGCGCGACACGGCCGAGTACGGCTGGGAGGAGCTGCCCGGCGAGGGAGCCTTTTACGCGCCGAAGCTCGAATTCCATCTGACCGACGCGATCGGGCGGACGTGGCAGGTCGGCACGATCCAGACCGACACGGTCCTGCCCGAACGCCTCGACGCGAGCTACGTCGGCGAGGACGGCGAGCGTCACCAGCCGATCATGCTCCACCGCGCGATCCTCGGGTCGTTCGAACGCTTCATCGGCATCCTGATCGAACACCATGCCGGGCGCTTCCCGCTGTGGCTGGCCCCGGTGCAGGCGGTGGTGGCGACGATCGTCAGCGACGCCGACGCCTATGCCGGCGAGGTGGCGGCGACGCTGGCGAAGGCCGGCCTGCGGATCGAGACCGACGTCCGCAACGAGAAAATCAACTACAAGGTCCGCGAACACAGCCTCGCGCATGTCCCCTACCTGATCGTCGTCGGGCGGCGCGAGGCGGAGGAAGGCACCGTCGCGCTGCGGCCCTGGGCGGCGGCGAACAGCGGGTGATGCCGCTCGCCGAAGCGGTCGCGCTGCTGGCGGGCGAGGCGGTTCCGCCGGATCTGCGGTAGCGGCCGCCGTAGGCGGACGGCGCCGCATTCCGTCGCTGGCGGTTATCTGGTAAGGGGCGGCATGGCGAGCCGAAGCATTCCCTCCTACGATTCCGACATCGTCGCCTGGGCGAACGAGCAGGCGCGCCTGCTGCGTGCCGGCGACTTCGCCGCGCTCGATATCGAACACATCGCGGACGAGGTCGAAGACGTGGGCAAGAGCGAGCAGCGCGAACTTGAAAGCCGGGTGGCGCTGCTGCTGTGCCACCTGCTCAAGTGGCAGTTCCAGCCCGGCCGACGTGGTACCAGCTGGCAAAAGACCATCGCGGCCCAGCGCGAAGGCCTCGACCTGCGCATCAAGCGGACCCCCAGCCTGAAGGCGAGCCTCGCCGATCCGGATTGGCAGCGGCTGGCCTGGCTCGACGCCGTCGATCAGGCGGAAAAGGAAACCGGGCTCGACGTCTTCCCCGACGCGTGCCCGTGGACCGTCGCGCAGGCCCTCGAACCGTCGTTTTTCCCGGGCTGATGCCGGACGCAGTCGGGGCCGCATTCGGGGCCGGATGCTTGCCCCCGCCGCCGCCATGATCTAGCCCCAACGCCATGACCCGCACCGCCACCGTCCAGCGCGCGACGACCGAAACCAGCGTCGATGTCACCGTCGATCTCGACGGCACCGGCGTCTATTCGGTGTCGACCGGCATCGGCTTCCTCGACCACATGCTCGAGCAGCTGTCGCGCCATTCGCTGATCGACCTGGCCGTCGCGGTGAAGGGCGACCTCCACATCGACGCGCACCACACCACCGAGGACAGCGGCATCGCCATCGGCGAGGCGGTGGCGAAGGCGCTCGGCGACCGCCGCGGCATCACCCGCTACGGCGACGCGCTGATCCCGATGGACGAGACGCTGACGCGCGTTGCGCTCGATATATCCGGGCGACCGTATCTGGTGTGGAAGACGGCGTTCAGCCAGCCGCGGCTGGGCGAGATGGACACCGAATTGTTCAAGGAATGGTTCGCCGCCTTCGCCGGTGCGGCGCGGGCATCACGCTCCACATCGAGACGCTGTACGGGGTCAACAACCACCATATCGTCGAAAGCTGCTTCAAGGGGCTGGCGCGGGCGCTGCGGACGGCGGTGACGCTCGATCCGCGCAAGCCGGAGGCGGTGCCGTCGACCAAGGGCACGCTGGGGGGCGAAAGCGCCAGCGCGGCGTTCGCCGCTGGCGGAGCCGACCGCCCGACGGCACCGTGACGCGGCAGGTCGTCGTCATCGACTATGGTGCGGGGAACCTCTGCTCGGTCGACAACGCCCTCCGCGTCGCCGCCGACGGCGCGGCGACGATCACCGTCTCGTCGAGCCCGGCCGCGATCGCGCGCGCCGACAGCATCGTCCTTCCCGGCGTCGGCGCCTTCGGCCAATGCATCGGCGCGCTCCGCGCCGCGCCGGGGGTCGAGGCGGCGTTGACGACGGCGGTCCGCGAACGCGGCGTGCCGTTCCTCGGCATCTGCGTCGGCATGCAGCTGCTGGCGGACGAGGGGCGCGAGCACGGCGTCTTTCCCGGCCTCGGCTGGATCGGCGGCGCGGTCGAGCGACTCAGCCCCGCGAAGCCGGCCGCCGGCGCGCCGGCGCTGAAGGTCCCGCACATGGGGTGGAACACCGTTGGCTTCGGCCGCGATCATGCCGCCCTCGCCGACGTGCCGCGCGGCGCGCGCGCTTATTTCGTCCACAGCTACCGCTTCGCCGTCGCCGATCCGGCCGATACCGTGGCGGCGACCGATCACGGCGGCGAGATCGCCGCGATCGTCGGCCGCGACAACCTGCTCGGCGTCCAGTTCCATCCGGAGAAGAGCCAGGCGTTCGGCCTGGCGGTGCTGCGCGGGTTCCTTCGGTGGCGGCCGTGAGCGCGACCGCGCGCGCTTTCACCGTCTGGCCCGCGATCGACCTCAAAGGCGGCCAGGTCGTCCGGCTGGCCGAGGGCGACATGGCGCGGGCGACGGTCTATGCCGACGACCCGGCCGCCCAGGCCCGCGCCTTCGCCGGCGAGGGTGCGACCGCCCTCCACGTCGTCGACCTCGACGGCGCGTTCGCCGGAAGCGGCGTCAATTCGGCCGCCGTCGAGGCGATCGTCGCCGCCTTCCCCGGCGCGGTTCAGGTCGGCGGCGGCATCCGCACGCGTGCCGACATCGACCGCTGGCTGGCGCTCGGCGTCGCCCGCGTCGTCGTCGGCACGGCGGCGCTCGACGACCCCGACCTCGTCCGCGCCGCCGCGGCCGCCGCGCCGGGGCGGATCGTCGTCGCCGTCGACGCGCGCGGCGGCCTCGTCGCGACACGCGGCTGGGCCGACGTGTCGAGCGTCGCCGTCGCCGACCTTGCCCGCCGCTTCGAGGACGCCGGCGTCGCTGCCGTGCTGTTCACCGACGTCGGCCGCGACGGGCTGCTGAAGGGCGTCAACGTCGAAGCGACGGCAGCGCTCAGCGCAGCGACGCGCCTGCCGGTCATCGCCAGCGGCGGCGTCGCCGGGGCGGACGACATCATCGCCCTGCGCGCCTTCCCCAACATCGCCGGCGTCATCGTCGGCCGCGCGATCTATGACGGCAGGCTGCGCCTGGCGGACGCCCTGGCGCTCGCGGGCGAAGGCCTTGCGGCAGCCGAAACACCGGCATGACCCTTGCCGTCCGCGTCATCCCCTGTCTCGACGTCGCCGGCGGGCGCGTCGTCAAGGGCGTCAACTTCACCCGCCTGACCGACGCCGGCGATCCGGTCGAGGCAGCGCGCGCCTATGATGCCGCCGGGGCGGACGAACTCGTTTTCCTCGACATCACCGCGACGCACGAGGAGCGCGGCATCCTCCTCGACATCGTCCGCAAGACGGCGAGCGTCTGCTTCATGCCGCTGACCGTCGGCGGCGGCGTGCGCACCGTCGACGATGTCCGCGCCCTGCTGCTGTCGGGAGCGGACAAGGTCGGCGTCAACTCGGCCGCGGTCGCGCGGCCCGAGCTGATCGGCGAGCTGTCGCGCCACTTCGGCGAGCAGTGCATCACCGTCGCCGTCGACGCCAAAGCGGTGTCGCCGGGCCGCTGGGAGGTGTTCACCCACGGCGGCCGGCGGGCGACCGGCATCGATGCGGTCGCCTATTGCATCGACGCGGCGCGCCGGGGCGCGGGCGAGATCCTGCTGACCAGCATGGACCGCGACGGGACCAAGTGCGGCTATGACCTCGAGCTGACCCGCGCCGTCGCCGACGCCGTGCCGGTGCCGGTGATCGCCAGCGGCGGTGTCGGCGGCGTCGCCGACCTCGCGCCCGGCGTCGTCGAAGGCCACGCCTCCGCCGTCCTCGCCGCCTCGATCTTCCATTTCGGCGAGGCGAGCGTCGGCGAGGCCAAGGCGGCGCTGGCCGACGCCGGACTGGTGGTGCGGACGTGAGCGGCGACGCCTTCGACCGCCTGCTCGCCACGATCCGGGAGCGCCGCGGCGGCGACCCGGCGGCGTCCTATGTCGCCAGGCTGACCGCCAAAGGCCGCGCCAAGATCGCCCAGAAGCTCGGTGAGGAGGCGGTCGAGACGGTCATCGCGGCGGTCGAAAACGACCCTGCCGCCATCGTCGGCGAAGCGACCGACCTGATGTTCCACCTCGCCGTCCTCCTCGCCGACGCGGGGCTGAGCTTCGACGACCTCCGCGTCGAACTGACCCGCCGCGAAGGGGTGTCGGGGCTGGCCGAAAAAGCGTCGCGGCGGACCTAGCGCAACCTTCCGCCCCGCTGGCATCTCCCGCTCGGCGCAGCGCGACGAGGGGAGCCGCCCCGGCAACGGTCAGGGGTGAGCGACCGCGAACCAAGGTTACGGCAGGCCGCCTGCCGGAACTCGCCGCGGCCTGCATCGGCGATACCGGCTCACGGCGCCGGGCGAGCTGCTGCGGGTGAGGGCCGATCGCGGTCGCGAGTTTGGGGCCGCGCCGATCTGTCCGCCCGCATGGCGGCGCAGCGCGACGGCGCGCTGGCCGAAGTCATTGCGCTGCGCCTGCGCGTCGCCGATGTGGACGCTGCAATCTGCCGCCTTCGGGGAGAATTGAGCCATGCCCGTCCCTGCCCTCGCTCCGTACGACGACGGCAACGTCTTTGCCCGCATCCTGCGAGGCGAGATTCCCTCGCGCCGGGTGTACGAGGACGAGTGGGCGGTCGCCTTTCACGACCTCCATCCGCTGACCCCCCACCACGTGCTGGTCATCCCGCGCGGGCCGTACGTGTCGTGGGCCGACTTCAGCGCCAAGGCGTCGGACGCCGAGATCGCCGGCTTCGTCCGCGCTGTCGGTGCCGTCGGGCGGCAGCTGGGGCTGGAGGAGACCGGTTACCGCCTGCTCGCCAACGTCGGCCTCGACGCGCATCAGGAGGTGCCGCACCTCCACGTTCATCTGTTCGGCGGCCGCCCGCTGGGAGCGATGCTGGCGCGGTAAGAACCTGCGCGTGAAATTACCATGACGGCACTTGCGCGCGGGTGAGACACGCCCATATGGCGCGCGTCAGGTCCGCATCCGATGCCTTCGCTCCACCGCGCCGCCGTCCTCCTCGTGGCCTTGGCCGCGAGTGTCGCCGGGCTGTGGCTGCTGACCGTCGCCGTGCCCGAGCTGATCGACCGCCATCGCGACGGTGCGCTGGCCGAGGCCGTGTTCCTGATTACCGCCGTTCCTGCCGGGCTCGTCTGGGGCGCCACCCGGCTCGTCCACGCGCTCCGGGACCTGTCCGATGACTGACGACGTCGCCACCTATTCGTCCCGCCTGAGCTACCGCCCGGCGGCCGGCGTCGGCCGTCGGCTCGGCTGGATCGTCGGTGGGCTGATCGTGCTGGCACTTTGTGCCAGCTTCCTCGGCAACGCCTTCTTCCGCGTCCTGCCCGGCTATGTCGGCATCCGCGTCAACAACATCGGCTCCGACGCCGGCGTCGTCTCGCACGCGCTCCCCGTCGGCTGGTACTTCGCGCCGCCGGGGGTCAACTTCTACGAATATCCGGTGTTCACCCGCACCTACAGCTGGACGAGCAGCCGGACCGAGCAGAACACGACCGACGAGAGCTTCGGCTTCCAGGACAAGAACGGCCTTGGCCTGCGCGCCGACATCGCGGTCGCCTACCACGTCGATCCGCTGCGCGCGCCGATCCTGTTCCAGCGCTACCGCGCCGATATGGACGCGATCATCGCCGGCCCGTTGCGGAACGCAATCCGCAACGCGATCGTCGAGCGTGCCTCGCAGCTGGGCGTCGAGCAGATCTACGGGCCGATGAAGGCGCAGCTGGTGGGCGACGCGCTGAAGGACGTGCAGGCCTATTTCTCGCCGGTGGGGCTGCAGGTCGAACAGCTCTACTGGGCCGGCAACATCATCGTTCCCGACGCGGTGCTGGCGCAGATCAACGCCAAGATCGCCAATGAGCAGGCGGCGCTCGCGGCACAGGCCAACGTCGCCACCGCGACCGCCGACGCCGAGGCGCGCGTCGCCAAGGCCAAGGGCGATGCCGAGGCGATCCGCGTCGAGGCGGAAGCGATCCGGACCAATCCCGAGATCGTCCAGCTGCGCGCGGTCGAGAAGTGGGACGGCCGCCTGCCGACCTATACCGGCGGCCCGGCCCCGCTGCCCTTCGTCGGCGTCAAGTAGCGCCGGCGGGGCAGCGCCGCTGCAGCAGCGCCCTGCCGGTGCCGCGGGGGAACGCCCCGCCGGCGACGCGGGGCAGGGCGCCGCCGACGCCAAGGGCGGCGGCAGCGTACCTTACCGCTTGACCGCCCCCCCTGCACCGCGCCACCTTGTGACCCGTCGCACACGCCGCGCACGAACCCGGCAGACCGGACCGCGCGGCCTCAAGGGGTACTGCATGGACTGGCGCATCAAGTCGCTCGACGGGATTCTGGCGACGGCGGAAAAGAAGCCTCTGACGCGCAGCCTTGGCGCCTTTCAGCTGACCATGCTCGGCATCGGCGGCACGATCGGCACCGGCATCTTCGTCCTGACCGCGACCGCGGCGTCGAAGGCGGGGCCGGCGATGATGGTCAGCTTCATCATCTGCGGCGTCATCTGCCTGCTGACTGCGCTGGCCTATTCCGAGCTGGCGGCGATGGTGCCGGTATCGGGGTCCGCCTATACCTTCAGCTACGCGACGTTCGGCGAAATCCCGGCGTGGATCGTCGGCTGGGGACTGGTCCTTGAATACGCCATCGCCAGCAGCGCCGTCGCCGTCGGTTGGTCGGGCTACATGGTCGGGCTGGCCAACCGCTTCTTCGGCGTCACCATCCCCAGCACGCTGGTCCACGGGCCATTCGACAAGGACCCGGGCCTGATCAACCTGCCGGCGATGTTCATCGCGGGCGCGGTGACGGTCCTGCTGGTCATCGGCACCAAGGAGAGCGCGCGGTTCAACTCGGTGCTGGTGTCGATCAAGATCCTTGCGCTGTGCATGTTCCTCGCGCTGGCGCTGCCGCTGATCCACACCGCCAACTTCCACCCGTTCATGCCCAACGGGTTCTTCAGCCACGAGATCGCCGACCCGTTCAAGCCGGGCATCATGGCCTCGGTCGGGGTCTCGGCGGCGGCGGCGACGATCTTCTTCGCCTTCGTCGGGTTCGATTCGGTATCGACCGCGGCCGAGGAGACGGTCAATCCCAACCGCAACATCCCGATCGGGCTGATCGGCGCGCTCGGCATCTCGACGGTGCTCTACATGCTCGTCGGTATTGCCGCGACCGGCTCGGTCGGGGCGCAGCCGACCGGGCAGCTGGCGCAGTCGAGCGAGGCGCTGGCCTACGTGCTGCGGACGATCGGTTTCGGCTGGGCGGGCAACCTGCTGGCGATCGCGGCCGGCATCGCCCTGCCGTCGGTCATCCTCGCGCTGATGTACGGGCAGACGCGGATCTTCTTCGTCATGGCGCGCGACGGGCTGCTGCCGCCGGTGCTGTCGAAGATCCACCCGCGCTTCCACACGCCGCACGTCATCACCATCGCCACCGGCGTGTTCGTCGCGGTGTTCTCGGCCGCGTTCCCGGTCGACCTGCTCGCCGACGTGTCGAATACCGGCACGTTGCTCGCCTTCGTCGCGGTCGCCATCGGCGCCATGGTCCTGCGCGTCCGCGACCCCGGGCGGCGGCGGCCGTTCCGCGCGCCGCTGATCTGGGTCACGGCACCGCTGGCGGCGGCGGGATGCTGCTTCCTGTTCTTCTCGCTGTCGAGCCTGACCAAGGAGCTGTTCCTCGGCTGGACCGCGATCGGGCTGGTGATCTACTTCCTCTACGGTCGTACCCGGTCGAACGTCGCGCGCGGCATCGTCGATTCGGGCGATCCGGTCCCGGTCGCCCTTTAGCGGCGGACGTCTAGGCCGGCGGGCCCTCGTCCTCGATCCGGTCGAGTACCGCTTCGGGGGCGATGTCGCGCTTCAGTTCGTCGAGCTCGGGATCGTCGGCGATCGTCAGCCCGAGGTGGGCGGCGATCTCGGCCGTGATCTTGATCAGCCGCGTCACCTCGTGCTCGGTCAGCAGCCCGACCTGGAGGTCGAGGTCGGCGCGCCGGTCGGCGAGCACGGCCGCCCGGTTCTGGCTGATGAGGATGAAGGTCGACAGGAAGATCGCCTCGACCGAGGCGACCGTCGCCAGACCGACGAAGCCGGGGTCGAAGCGCGGCAGGCCCGGGACGGCGCCGCTGTTCGCCGCGACCCACAGGCCGAAGATCACAAGGTGCGCGTAGACGAACTTGAGGCTGCCGGCGAAGCGGCTGACCGCCTCGGCGACCCGCTCCTCGACGCTGGCCGCGGCCTCGTGCTCGAGCCGCCGCCGGGTCAGCGCCGCGATGTTGCGGTCGAGCGCGGAATTCATGCCCTCGGGTGCCGGCGGCGGGATGGTCGGGCTTGTCACTGCGGCAGAACGAGCCGCGTTGCCGTTCGGTCCGTCAGAGCCGGGCCGCGACCAGTCCTTTGAGGTCAACCTCGCTCCGCGCACCGTAGTGGCTGATGATCTCGGCCGCGGCGATGCCGCCGATCCGTGCGCAGTCGGCGAGCGACCGGCCCTGGACGAAGCCGTGGAGGAAACCACCGGCGAACAGGTCGCCCGCGCCGGTCGTGTCGACGACGCGGGTGACCGGCTCGGCGGGAACCGCGATGCGCTCGCCGCCGGCGATGACGACCGCCCCTTGGGCCGAGCGGGTGACGACGGTGATCGTCGCGTGGCGGGCGAGTTCGGTCATCGCCGTGCCGAGATCGTCGGTGCGGTACAGCGCCCGGACCTCGTTCTCGTTGCCGAACAGGATGTCGACGTGGTTCCCCAGCAGCGACAGGAAGTCGTCGCGGTGGCCCTCGACGCAGAACACGTCGGACAGGGTGAAGGCGACCTTGCGTCTGGCGGCGCGGGCGACGGCGATGGCTTCGCGCATTGCCGCGCGGGGGGCGGGCGGGTCCCACAGATAGCCTTCGAGGTAGAGGACGGCGCTCGCCCGCACCGTGTCGGCGTCGATGTCGGCGGTGCTCAGCTCCTGGCACGCGCCGAGATAGGTCGACATGGTCCGGTCGCCGTCGGGGGTGACGACGATCAGGCAGCGCCCGGTCGGCGGGCCGTCGGCCATCGCCGGGGTTGCATAGGCGACGCCGGCGGCGCGGATGTCGTGGGCGAAGACCGCCCCCAGCTGATCGGCCGCGACCCGTCCGACGAACGCCGGCCGGCCCCCGAGGGCAGCGATGCCCGCGACGGTATTCGCCGCCGACCCGCCCGAGACCTCGCGCCCCGCACCCATGATGCCGTACAGACGCTCGGCCTCGTCGGCGGCGATCAGGCGCATCGTTCCCTTGGGAATGGCGTGGCGGCTGAGGAAGTCGGCGTCGTTGGTGGTGATGACGTCGACCAGCGCGTTGCCGATGGCGAGGACGTCGAAGGTTGCGGTCATGCAGGCTCCCGGTGGTGCGGGCTCCGCCTAGCGGCCGCAGGCACGCTTGGCTATACAAGCCGGCCAAGGAGCCGCCGATGCGCCGCTGCCATCTTTCTCTTGTGCGGCTGGCCCGTGCCCGGCTGGCCCCTGTACGGCTGGTGCCGGCCGCCGTCCTGACGCTCGCCGGCTGCGCCACGCCGGCCGCGCCGCCGCCGCAGCCGGTCAGCGCCAGGCCGGTGGCGCTGACGCCGGTCCCGGGGCTCGAGCGCCTGCTCGGCCGGCCGGCGGACGCCGCCGTCGCCGCGCTCGGTCCGGCCAGCCTCGACCGCCGCGAGGGGCCGGCGCGAGCGGTCCAGTTCGCGCAGGGCGGCTGCGTCCTCGACCTCTATTACTACCCCGACCCCGCCGCCGGTCAGCCGACCGCGCGCTATGCCGAGGCGCGCCTGCCGACCGGGGCGGCCGACGATCCGGCGCGCTGCTTCACCGCCCAGCTTGCGGCGCGCGGTCACGGCTAGTTGCCGTCGTCGCCGGCGCAAGCTAACGTGCACGTAAACCAGCCTTGGGAGCCGCTGCCATGGACCTCAACTTCTCGGCCGAAGACCTCGCCTTCCGCGACGAGGTTCGCAGTTTCATCGCCGACAACTACCCGCACCACCTGAAGGCCAAGGCCGAGGAGGGCGAGGAGCTGTCGAAGGAGGATTTCCTCAGCTGGCACAAGGTGCTCGCCGCCAAGGGCTGGGCCGGCATCGCCTGGCCCAAGGAATATGGCGGCACCGGCTGGACCAGCGTCCAGCGCTACATCTTCGCCGAGGAGAGCGCGCGTGGCGATGCCATGCGCCTGCTGCCGTTCGGCCTCAACATGGTCGGGCCGGTGATCTACACCTTCGGCACCCCCGAGCAGAAGGCGAAGTTCCTGCCGCGCATCCTCAGCGGCGACGACTGGTGGTGCCAGGGCTATAGCGAGCCCGGTGCCGGGTCGGACCTCGCCAACCTGCGGACCAAGGCCGAGCGCTTCACCGGCGACGACGGCCGCGAATATTACCGGGTCAACGGCCAGAAGACGTGGACGACGCTGGCGCAGCACGCCGACTGGATCTTCTGCCTCGTGCGCACCGACCCGACGGTAAAGCCGCAGGAGGGGATCAGCTTCCTCCTGATCGACATGAAGACGCCGGGCATCACCGTTCGCCCGATCATCACGCTCGGCGGCGAGCACGAGGTCAACGAGGTCTGGCTCGAGGACGTCATCGTCCCGGTCGAAAACCGCGTCTTCCACGAGAACAAGGGCTGGACCTGCGCCAAGTTCCTGCTCGCCCACGAGCGGACCGGCATCGCCGGCGTCGCCGCATCGAAGCGCGGCGTCGAGCGGATCAAGACCATCGCCCGGACCGAAATCGACAGCTTCGGCGACGAGGCGCAGCCGCTGCTCGCCAACCCGTTCTTCAAGCGCAAGGTCGCCGAGCTCGAGGTCGACCTGACCGCGCTCGAGTTCACCGAACTGCGGACGCTCGCCGGCGAATCGTCGGGCAAGGGGCCGGGGCCGGAATTGAGCCTGCTCAAGATCAAGGGCACCGAGATCCAGCAGCGGATCACCGAGCTCGCGCTCGAGGCCGTCGGCCACTACGGCGCGCCGTATTTCCGCGGCTTCGGCGAGGGCGACAACGAGCACCCGATCGGCCCCGACTACGCCCACCGCGCTGCGCCGACCTATTTCAACATGCGCAAGACCAGCATCTACGGCGGCTCGAACGAAATCCAGCGCAACATCATCGCCAAGATGGTGCTGGGGCTCTAGCCGATACGGGTCGTCATGCTGGCGGACGCCAGCATCCATCGTCGAGCCAGACGCGAATACCTGCGACTGGCGCGACCCTGGATGCTGGCGTTCGCCGGCATGACCGCTATGGAAGGGGCGGCAGCGCGAATGCGCGCCGGCGGGAGGACGCGACATGGACTTCAACTTCACCGACGAACAGACGATGCTCCGCGAGTCGGTGCAGCGCTACCTCGCCGACACCTACACCTTCGACGCGCGGATGGCGGTCGTGAACGGGGACAGCGGCTGGAACCCGGCAGTGTGGCAGGCCTTCGCCCATGAACTCGGCATCCTCGGCGCGCCTTTCGCGGAGGCGCACGGCGGCCTCGGCGGCGGCGCGATCGAGAACATGATCGTGATGGAGGAGATCGGCCGCGCGCTGGTCATCGAGCCCTATCTGTCGACCGTCGTTATCGGCGGCGGGTTCATGAAGGCCGCCGGCGGCGCGCTCGCCGACGCGATCATCCCGCAGATCATCGACGGCTCGGCGATCATCGCCTTCGCCTACGCCGAGCCGCAGGGGCGCTACAACCTCGCCGACCTGCGGACTTCGGTCCGGGCGGACGGCGACGGCTTCGTCCTCAACGGGCACAAGGCGGTGGTCCGCGATGCGCCCTTCGCGACGCACTTCATCGTCACCGCGCGCGCGTCGGGTGGCCAGCGCGACCGCGACGGCGTATCGGTCGTCCTGTTGCCGGCCACAACGCCGGGCATCACGCGGCGCGACTATCCGACCGTCGATGGCGGCCGCGCGTCGGAAGTTTATTTCGAGAACGTCCGCTTCGGGGCCGACGCTTTCGTCGGCAACAACGGCTCCGCGCTGACGATGATCGAGCAGGTGGTCGACGAGGCAACGACCGCGGTCTGCGCCGAAGCGAGCGGCGTCCTGCGCAAGCTGCACGAGGGCACGCTCGACTATAGCCGGCAGCGCAAGCAGTTCGGCCGCCCGATCGGCGAGTTCCAGGTCCTCCAGCACCGCATGGTCGACATGTTCATGGAGGTCGAGCAGACCGTCTCCATGACGTTGATGGCGACGCTGCGCCTCGACGAGCCCGAGCGGACGAAGCATGTGTCGTCGGCGAAGAACAAGATCGCCCGCAGCGCGCGCTTCGTCGGCCAGAACGCGGTGCAGATCCACGGCGGCATCGGCATCTCGAACGAGCTTGCCATCGGCCATTATTTCAAGCGCGCGACGATGATCGAGGGCCAGTTCGGCGACGCCGATTTCCATCTCCGGCGTTATGAAAGCCTGATGGACTGATCCGGCGGGCCGCCCACGCTGGCTTGCGGCGTGCCGGACATGCTGGGATGACTGCGATGAACTGGCTGCCTTTCCTGCGCCCAACCGCAGCGGCGGTGATCGCCGACCACGGACTTCGCGGTCGCCATGACGCGCCCGGCCAGGAGAAGCGCGGCAGTGCCTGCGGCAACTCCCGCGCTCAGCGCGGGCTGTCCGGTGCCTTTCGGGCGACGGCGGCGGGGCTTGCCCTGGTGCTGCTCGGCACCGGCGTGACGGCTGCCGCCGACGCGGCGCCCAGTGAGAAGGAGACCGACCGCCTGCTCGCGGGCACCGTCACCGGCCCAGCCAAGCACTGCATCCGCCAGCGCGAGCTGCGCGGGCAGACGATCGTCGGCCAGTCGACCATCGTCTTCGAGCGCGGCAGCGGGCGCTATTACCGCAGCGACGTCGGCGCGGGCTGCGCCGCCCTGCGTCCGGACCGCGCCATCGTCACCCGCGAGATCGCCATCGGCATCTGCGAGGGCGATCCGTTCGAAGTGTTCGATCCGATCAGCCGTGTCGGCTACGGCAGCTGCACCTTCGGCCCGTTTATTCCCTACCAACGACCCGCAGCGAAATAATCGCGGCCACCCCTTGCAGCGAAACACATCTTAGATATATCGGTAATATCGATAGATCAAAATGGAGTTTCGATATGCACAACCACCAACACGGCGACCGCGGCTTCGGCCACCGCATGATGATGCACCGGATGGGTCGCCACGGTCCGGGCGGCTTCGGCGGTCCCCGCGGCGGCGGCCGGATGTTCCAGCACGGCGACCTGCGCCTGCTGATCCTCGCGCTGATTGCCGAGGCCCCGCGCCACGGCTATGAGATCATCCGCGAGATCGAGAGCCGGCTCGGCGGGGCCTATGCCCCCTCGCCCGGCGTCGTCTACCCGACGCTGACCATGCTCGAGGAGCAGGGCTTCGCGACCTCCGCGGCCACGGAAGGGGCCAAGCGCCAGTACACCGTCACCGACGACGGCAGGGCCCATCTCGCGGCCAACCAGGCGACGGTCGACGCGATCATGGCGCGGATCGACGAGGCCGGCAGCGGCCCGGACACCGGCCCGCGGGTGCTGCGCGCCATGGCCAACCTGCGCTTCGCCCTCAAGCTGCGTCTCGGCCGGGGAAGCGTCGACGACGCCGCCGCGACCCGGATCGCCGCGATCCTCGACGCCGCGGCGGCCGAGATCGAGCGGAGCTAGCGGTACAGCGCGTCGAGGCGGTCGCCATAGGCCGCCTCGATGACGTGCCGCCGGATCTTGAGCGACGGCGTCATCTGGCCGTTGTCGGTCGAGAACGCCGCGTCGGCGACGACGACGCGGCGGACCTTCTCGTGCGCGCCGACGCGGGCATTGACGCGGTCGACCGCGGCCATCAGCGCGCGGGCGAACTCCGGTTCGCGCTGCAGCCGCGCGAGGTCGGCCGGCATGCCCTTGTCGCGCGCCCAGCACAGCGCCCATTCGGCGTCGGGCACGACGAGGCCGACGAGATACGGCCGCCGGTCGCCGTGGACCATCGCCTGGGCGATCTCGGGCTGGAGCGTCAGCATCCCCTCGACCCGCGCCGGCGAGATGTTGTCACCCTTGTCGTTGACCAGGATGTCCTTCTTGCGGTCGGTGATGACCAGGTGGCCGTCGCCGTCGATCCGGCCGATGTCGCCGGTCAGCAGCCAGCCGTCCTGGAGCGCGCGGTGGCTGTCGACGTCGTTCCGCCAATAGCCGTCCATGACCAGCTCGCCGGCGACGCAGATCTCGCCGTCGCCGGCGATGCGGATCGTCGTGCCGCGGAGCGCCGGACCGACGCTGTGCATCTTGATCTTGGCGCGCGGCCGGTTGCAGCTGATCAGCGGCCCGGCCTCGGTCTGGCCGTACCCCTGGCACAGCGTCAGCCCGAGCGCGGTGAAGAATAGCCCGACATCGGGATTGAGCGGTGCGCCGCCCGAGACCAGCGTCTTCAGCCGCCCGCCGAAGCGCTGCTGCACCCGCCGGCGGATGGTCCCGTCGAGCAGCGCGTCGAGCGGCCGGTCGGTCAGCGGCAGCGTGCCGCCCCGCTCGTAGCGCTTGCGCCCGAGGCGGAGGGCGGCGTTGAGCAGCGTGATGGCGGCGCCGCCCTGCTTCTCGATGCCTTTGCCGATGCGGGCGCGCAGCACCTCGAACAGGCGCGGGACGACGACCATGATCGTCGGCGCGACCTCCTCCATGTTCGCCGCGAGCTTATCCAGTCCTTCCGCATAATGGATCGAGGCGCCGAGCCCGATGGCGGTGAACTGGCCGCAGGTATGCTCATAGGCGTGGCTGAGCGGCAGGAATGACAGGAAACTGTCGCGCCCAGGCGTCGCGGGAAAGTCCTGCTCGATGATCTCGCACGCCGCCGCGACGTTCTGCAGGATCATGCCGTGGTGCTGGCGGACGCCGCGCGGCGTGCCGCCCGTGCCACTGGTGTAGATCAGGCAGGCGAGGTCGGCGCGGCCCGCGGTCAGGCCGGCGCGGGTCCGGGCGAGGTCGGCCGCGCTGGCCGGCCAGCAGCGCCGACCACGTGATGACGGTCGCCGCCGATGCCTGGGCGACGCGCAGCGGCTCCACGGCGACGACCAGCCGGCAGGCGTCGCAGCCGGCCACCGCGGGCAGTAGGTTGGCCGCAAGCTTCGGCCCCGAGACGATCGCCGCGACCGCGCCGCTGTCGGTCAGGATGTGGCGGTGGTCGGCCTCGCTGTTGGTCGTGTAGGCCGGCACCGTGATCGCGCCGGCGGCCATGATGCCGAGATCGGCGATGCACCACTCCGGCCGGTTCTCGCTGACCAGGACGATCCGGTCGCCGCGGCGGATACCGTGTGCGGTGAGGGCTGCGGCAAGCCGGGAGACCTCGTCGGCGACCGCGCGCCACGACTGCGGCCGCCACTCGCCGCCGGCCTTGCGCCACAGGAACGGGTCGTCGCCGTAGCGCGCGGCCTGATCGAGGAAATGAAGAACGAGGTTGGTCGCCGCGTCCGCCCGGTCGGCGAGCGGCGAGGGCAGCGGCGACGCTGGGGCGATCACAGGCCGAGCGCGACGCCCTCGCTGCGGGGGTCGGCTCCTCCGCGCCAGCCGCCGGGGACGCGCTCGATGCCGTTCGCCTTGAGCGGCAGCGGGAAGACGACGACCGTATGACCCATGGCCTTCAGCGCCGGTGCGATCGCCGCGAGGGGCGTGTCCTTCTCCAGAACGACGGTGTCGTCGTTGGTGTAGAGCAGCGGCAGGGCGATCGCTTCCTGGATCGGCAGGTGCCAGTCGAGCACCGCGACGATCGCTTTCGCGACCTGCGCCGGGATCGTCGGGCCGCCCGCCGCGCCGACGACGAGCACGACCCGGCCCGACTGGTCATAGACGATCGACGGCGACATCGACGAGCGCGGGCGCTTGCCCGGCTGGACGCGGTTAGCGACCAGGGCGCCGGCGACCTCGGGCACGAAATCGAAGTCGGTCAGCTCGTTGTTGAGGACGTAGCCGCCCGCGACCAGGGACGAGCCGAACGCGCCCTCGACGGTCGAGGTCAGCGAGGCGACGTTGCCGCTCGCGTCGGCGACGGCCATGTCGCTCGTCGACGGGATCTCGCCCGACTTGGGCGCGGCGCGCGGCGGTGCCCCCTTCGGCCGGCCCGGCTCGGCATGGGGGATGACGGCGGTCGGCGAGATCAGCTTCGCCCGGTCGCGCAGATAGGCCGCGTCGGTCAGCCCGGCGACCGGCACGGTGACGAAGTCGGCGTCGCCGCCATAAGCCGCACGGTCGGCGAAGGCGAGGCGCTCGCTTTCGGCGAACAGGTGCCAGGCGACGGGCGACTCCTTGCCCATCGCCCCGAGATCGAAGCCCTGGAGTTGGCCGAGGATGGCGACGACGGCCGTGCCCCCGGCCGACGGCGGGCCCATCGAGCAGACGCGGTACTGGCGGTAGGCCCCGCACACGGGCGGGCGTTCCTTGGCCTGATAGGCGGCGAGGTCGGCCACCGTCATCGTCGACGGATTGGTCGGGGCGTGGTCGACCGCAGCGACCAGCGCGGCGGCGTTCGCCCCGGCGTAGAAGGCGCTCGGTCCCCGGGCGGCGATCGCCTCCAGGGTCTGCGCCAGCGCCTCGTTAACGATATGCTCGCCGGCGTGCTTCGGCGTGCCGTCGGCGTGGAGGAACAGCGCCGCCGCCGCCGGCTGGCGGGCCAGGGTCCGGGCGCTGCCGGCGATCGAGGCGGCGAGGCGCGGGGTGATGTCATAGCCGCCGCGGGCGAGGGCGACCGCCGGGGCGAACAGCTTCGCCCACGCCAGGCGGCCGTACCGGTCGTGCGCCAGCTTCAGCATGGCGACATTGCCCGGCACGCCGACCGACTTGCCGCCGGGGATCGCCTGCCCGCGCGGCTGCGGTGAGCCGTCGGGCTGCAGGAACAGCCGGTCGGTCGCCGCCATCGTGGCCTTCTCGCGCCCGTCGAAGGTCACCGGTGCCCGCCCGCCGGCGACCTGGTAGACGAGCAGCCCGCCGCCGCCGATGCCCGACGACTGCGGCTCGACCACCGTCAGCGCGATCGCCGTCGCCGCCACGGCATCCATCGCGTTGCCGCCGGCCTTGAGCATGGCGATCCCGGCCGCTGCGGCGCGCGGGTCGGCGGCGGAGACCATCGCCGGGGCGCTACCGGGGACCTTGGCCAGCGCGGCCGCCGGCATCAGCGCCAGCGCGCACGCGATCCAGTGCTTCACGCTTATGTCCTTCTGGTTGCCCCGTGTGCGACCATATCGCGCCGGCCCGGGCGATCAAGCGTCGAGGCCGACCGCCTCGGCGACCGTCGCCAGCCCGTCGCGGCGCAGGGCGGCGGCAAGCTCCGCCTTAATCCGCCCGACCAGCCCCGGGCCGTGAAAGACGAGGCCGGTATAAAGCTGGACGGCGCTCGCCCCCGCCCGCAGCTTGGCGTAGGCGTCCGCCCCGCTCGCGACGCCGCCGACGCCGATCAGCGGCAGGCGGCCTCCCGTGGCCCGGGCGAAGGCGCGCAGCACCGCGGTCGACGGCGCGAACAGCGGTGCGCCCGACAGTCCGCCGGCCTCGATGCTGGTCACGCCCGGCCGGGCCAGCGTCGTGTTCGACACGATCAGCCCGGCGACGCCGCTGTCGAGCGCGACGCGGGCGATGCCGTCGATCGCGCCGGCATCGAGATCGGGCGCGACCTTGACGAACACCGGCGTCGCCGCGGCCGCTGCGAGCACGGCGGCGACCAGCGCCGCCAGCTCGCCGGGGTCCTGCAGCCCGCGCAGGCCCGGCGTGTTCGGCGACGAGACGTTGACCGTCAGATAGTCGGCGACGTTGGCCGCCGCCGCCGCGCCGAAGGCATAGTCGGCGACGCGGTCGGCCGAGTCCTTGTTCGCCCCGATGTTGACCCCGACGACGCCGGCGGGCCGCCGCGCGCGCAGCCGCGCCAGCGCCGCCGCGACGCCACCATTGTTGAAGCCGAGGCGGTTGATCACCGCCCCGCTCGCGACCAGCCGGAAGACGCGCGGGCGCGGATTGCCCGCCTGCGGGCGCGGCGTCACCGTGCCGACTTCGACGAAGCCGAAGCCCAGCCGCAGCATGGCGCCCGGTACCCGCGCGTCCTTGTCGAACCCCGCCGCCAGCCCCAGCGGGTTGGGCAGATCAAGACCCGCAAGCCGGGTCGCCAGGATCGGATCGTCGCCATGCCCGCGCGGCCCGAGGCCGGTGGCGAGGGCGGCGATCGTCAGTGCGTGCGCGCGCTCGGGGTCGAGGCGGAACAGCAGCGGGCGCAGGGTCGCGAACATCGCCTGCGACTATGGCGCGCTCAGACGAGTTCGGCGAGGATCGCGTTGAGCAGCGGCCGTCCTCTGGGCGTCAGGCGGAGGTTCGCCTCGTCGGCGGCGACGAAGCCAAGGTCGACCAGCCGGGCCAGCCGGACCGGATCGACCGCCGTCGCCAGCGTCGTGCCGGTCCGCGCCGCAAAGCTGGCTGCATCGATGCCGTCGGTCAGCCGCAGCCCCATCATCAGCGCCTCGCGCCCGCGCGTCGCGGCGTCGAGCGGCTCGCTCGTGGCGATCCCGTGCCCCTGGGCGGCGACGGCGGCGAGCCAGTTCTCCGGCTTCTTGTGCCGCACCGTCGCCGCGCCCGCGCGCCGTCCATGCGCGCCGGGGCCGACGCCGACGTAATCGGCATAGGTCCAATAGCTGAGATTATGGCGGCTGCCGGCCCCCGGACGGGCATGGTTCGACACCTCATAGGCCGGACGCCCGGCGTCTGCCGTCATCGTCGCGGTCAGGTCGAACAGGTCGGCGGCGGCGTCCTCGCCCGGCACGACCAGCTCGCCCTTGGCCTGGAGCGTGGCGAAGCGCGTCCCCGGCTCGATCGTCAGGCCGTAGAGCGACAGGTGCTCGGTGCCGAACGCAAGGGCGCGCGCCAGCTCGGCCGCCCAGGCGTCGAGCGTCTGGTCGGGCCGCTGGTAGATGAGGTCGAGTGAAACGCGCGGGAAGGTCGCCTGCGCGACGTCGAGGGCCGCCAACCCTTGCGCGAGGTCGTGCGGCCGGCCAAGCGCCTGGAGGTCGCCGTCGTCGAGCGCCTGCAGTCCCAGGCTGACGCGACCGATGCCGGCGGCGGCAAAGCCGGCGAAGCGCGCCGCCTCGACGCTCGACGGATTGGCTTCCAGCGTGATTTCGCAGCCTTCGGCCAGCCGCCAGTGGCGGGCGACGGCGTCGATCACCGCCGCGACCGTCGCCGGGGCCATCAGCGACGGGGTGCCGCCGCCGAAGAAGATGCTGCCGACCGTCCGTCCCGGCGTCAGCGCCGCCTCGTGCGCGAGGTCGGCGAGCAGGGCATCGCGCCAAGCTGCCTCGTCGATATGAATGCGGACGTGGCTGTTGAAGTCGCAATACGGGCACTTCGATACGCAGAAGGGCCAATGGACGTAAACGGCGAGGGCGTCGGCAGCGGTCACGGCGGGGGGCCGCCCGCCGCGGCAGCCAGCGCCCGCTCGTTCATCGGCACGTTGTGAAACGCCGCGACGCGCCACTCGCCGTCGTTCTTGACCATGACCTGTTCGAGCCGCGTCCGGATGACGCCATCGATGAGATGGACGGCAATGGCCGGCGGCAGGTCGCCGAAGCCGCTCCCTTCGGTCATCGTGTCGACAATGGCGACGTCGGGGCGAACGAAGGCGATGTGCGCCACCGTCTGCCGCATCGTGCTGCCCCGGTAGAATGTCGTGAAGATATGCTCGTGCTGCTTCTCGAACGGCACGCGGCCGACCGAGAACATGCCGACGACGTTGGTGAAGACGACATCGTCGGTCACGGCGGCACTGAACGCGGCGGCGTCGCCAGCCGCCCATGCCGCCTCCTCGGCGGCGAGGATGGCGCGGATCGCGGCGTGGTCGGCGTCGGTCATGAGCGTTCTCCCAGGCAGGCGGCGGCAAGCTTGGCAAAGGCGGCCGCGCGGTGGCTGATGCGGTGCTTCTCGGCCGGGTCGATCTCGGCGAACGTCGCTGTCATGCCGTCGGCGACGAACACCGGATCATAGCCGAAGCCGCGGGTGCCGCGCGGCGGCCAGGCCAGTGTCCCCGGGCAGCGCCCCTCGAACACCGCCGTTTCGCCGTCCGGCCAGGCGAGCGCCAGCGTGCAGACGAACTGCGCCCGGCGCGACACCTCCGGACCCTGCGCCGCCAGCAGGTCCTCGACCTTGGTCATCGCCAGCATCCAGTCGCGGCCCGCCGGCGTCTCCGCCCAATCGGCCGTATAGACCCCCGGTGCCCCGCCGAGCGCATCGACGCACAGGCCCGAGTTGTCGGCAAGCGCGACGAGGCCCGAGCCCGCCGCCGCGGCCCGCGCCTTGATCAGCGCATTGCCGGTAAAGCTGTCCGCGGTCTCCGCCGGCTCGGGCAGGCCAAGATCGCCCGCCGCGACGACGTCGAGGCCGTGCGGTGTCAGCAGCGCCGCCATCTCGCGGACCTTGCCGCCATTGTGCGTCGCCAGCACCAGCCGGCCGGGGGCCAGCCGTCGCGTCACCGGCCGGTCGCCGCCCGCTGCGCAGCGAAGATGCCGGTGCAGCCGAGGCGCGCAAGGCGGAGCATGCGCAGCAGCGCCTCGTCGTCATAGGTCGCGCCCTCCGCCGTCGCCTGGACTTCGACCAGCCCGCCGCTCGCGGTCAGGACGAAGTTGCCGTCGGTGCCGGCGGCCGAGTCTTCGACATAGTCGAGGTCGAGGACGACCTGGCCCTCGTGGATGCCGCAGCTCACGGCGGCGACCTGATCGGTCAGCGGGTCGAGCGACAGGCCGTTCTTCGTCATGATCCCGTCGACCGCGAGCCGCAGTGCGACCCACGCGCCGCTGATCGAGGCCGTGCGGGTGCCGCCGTCGGCCTGGAGGACGTCGCAGTCGAGGGTGATCTGGCGCTCGCCAAGCACCTTCAGGTCGGTGACGGCGCGCAGCGACCGCCCGATCAGCCGCTGGATCTCCTGCGTCCGCCCCGACTGCTTGCCCTTGGCCGCCTCGCGCTGGCCGCGGGTGTGCGTCGCGCGGGGCAGCATCCCGTATTCGGCCGTGACCCAGCCTTCGCCCTTGCCGCGCAGCCACGGCGGCAGCCGCTCCTCGACCGACGCGGTCACAAGGACGTGGGTGTCGCCGAACTTGACCAGACACGAGCCCTCGGCGTGGGCGGTGAAATGGGGGATGATCTCGACCCGGCGCATGGCGTCGGGAGCGCGGCCGGACGGTCGCATGGGCAGGTTCCTCTTCGCTTGAGTTCGTCGTCTAGCCGCTCCCCCGGTTGAGCGGAACCCCGCGTGCGATTACACGGGGCAGCCATGTCGCCGCCGCCGATCACCGAGCTGACCGACCGCGCCCGCGATGTGTTCCGCCAGATCGTCGAAGCGTACATCGAGCGCGGCAGCCCGGTCGGCTCGCGCACCTTGTCCAAGCTGTCGGCGCTCGGCCTGTCGCCGGCGTCGATCCGCAACGTCATGCAGGACCTGGAGGAGCTTGGACTGCTCGCCGCGCCGCATACCTCGGCCGGGCGGGTGCCGACCGAACTCGGGCTGCGCCTGTTCGTCGACGGGATGATGCAGACCAGCGCGCCGACCGAGGCCGAGCGCGGGGCGATCGAGAGCCAGCTGGTGGCGCCGGCGTCGCTGGAGGACATTCTCGGGCGGACCACCTCGGTCCTGGCCGGCCTGAGCGCTTGTGCCGGCATCGTCCTCGTCCCGCGCCACGAGATGATCCTGCGCCAGGTCAGCTTTGTGCCGCTGTCGCCGGCGCGGGCACTGGCGGTGCTCGTCGGCACCGACGGCGACGTCGAGAACCGCGTCCTCGACCTGCCGCCCGACCTGCCGGCGGCGGCGCTGATCGAGGCGGCGAACTTCATCAACGCGCGCCTGACCGGGGTCACGCTGAGCGAGGCGGCGCGACGGCTGCGCGCCGACATCGACGCCGACCGCGCCCAGCTCGACGTGCTGACGCGCGACCTGGTCGAAACCGGGCTGGCCAGCTGGTCGTCGGACGGCGCGGCGCGGCCGATCCTGATCGTCCGCGGCAGCGCCCACCTGATCGCCGACGCCACCGACCTCGACCGCGTCCGCACGCTGCTCGACGACCTCGAGGGCAAGGAGGACCTCGTCCGCCTGCTCGACTCGGCGACGAGCGGCGAGGCGTGCAAGATCTTCATCGGTTCCGAGAACAAGCTGTTCTCGCTGTCCGGCTCCAGTGTCATCGCCGCGCCCTACCGCGCCGGCAGCGGCCGGGTGGTCGGCGTCGTCGGCGTCATCGGCCCGACCCGCTTGAATTACGCCCGCGTCGTTCCGATGGTGGATTATACCGCCCGTACCCTAAGCAGGTTGATCGCATGACCGACATGAACACCGAGACGATGACCGACCCGACGCCGACCGGGACCAGCGAAGCCGAAAGCGGCCCGCCCGACCTGTCCGCCGAGGTTGTCCGCCTGACCGACGAGGTCGCCGCGCTGAAGGACCGGCTGCTGCGCGCGGCGGCCGAGACCGAGAACGTCCGCCGCCGGCTGGAGCGCGAGAAGACCGACGCCTCGACCTACGCCATGACCAGCTTCGCCCGCGATCTGCTGGGCGTGGCCGATAATCTCGCGCGTGCCGTCGCCGCGCTGCCGGCCGATGCGCCGGAGTTCGCGGCGGTCAAGACCGGGATCGCCGCGACCGAGCGCGAGCTGACCACCGTCCTCACCCGCCACGGCATCACGCGGGTCGAGGCCGACGGCAAGCTCGACCCCAACCGCCACCAGGCGATGATTGAGGTCGAGTCGGACACGCACGCGCCCGGCGCCATCGTCGCCGAGCTGCAGGCCGGCTATACGATCAAGGACCGGCTGCTGCGCCCGGCGTTGGTCAGCGTTGCCAAGGCGCGCGCCGAGGGGCAGACCGACGCCGCCTGACCGCGGCAGCCAGGGGAGCAGGGCATGATCATCGTCGTCGCGCGGATCGAAGTCGATCCGGCATCGATCCCGCGGCTGCGACCGCTGCTCGACCGGATCATGCAGTTTACGTGGGAAGCGAGCGGCTGTCTCAGCTATTCGTTTTCGGTCGAGAGCGAAACCGATGGCATTCTGAGTTTGGTCGAACGCTGGGAGGACGAGGCCGCCCTGCGCGCCTACCTCGGAACGCCGACGATGGTCGAGTTCAAGGCCGCGATCGACGCCGAGCAGGTGACGATCGACGCCCATGTCTACGATGTCACCGGCGAGCGGCCGCTGCGCGAGGCCATGACCAAGGCGGCAGGACCGGCGCTCTACGTCGTCGGCGGCGGCGCGAACGGGATCAGCGCGGCATAGTCGCCGAGCGGCGGCGCGCCGGGCACCCGTCCGCCCTGTGCCAGAAAATAGGCGTCGGCGACGATGCACGCCTGCTGCTCGATGCCGTAAGCCACGAACGCCCTGCCCGGCGTCAGCGGCAGATAGGCGTAGCGCGCGAAGGGCCGGCGGCGAAGGACCAGGTTGAGCCCCGACTGCACCTGCCAGACATGGGTCAGCTCGTGAACCAGGAGGACCCTGAGCGAAAGGCCGGCGGCGGCGAAGTCGTCGCGCCAATGCGGCCCCTTGGGATGGAACCAGATATGCCCGTCGGGGGCCATGACGACGGCGCGTGGCTGCAGCGGGAACCAGGTGCGCCGCCGCAGCGTGACCGGAAGCGGATCGAGCGCCGTACCGAAAACCTCTGCGGCGATAGTGCGCTCGCCGACGGTCAGCGGGCGGACGGTCCTAGCGACCGCCATGCCCGGCAGCGGGCGCGCCGGCGGGAACGACGGCGGCGGCAACCGTCTGCGACGCACCGCCGGCAAAGGTGAAGGTCAACACCAGCGGCGACCCGGGCGCGACGCCGGCGGGCAGGTCGAACAGCATCAGGTGATCGCCGCCCGGCGCGAAGCGGATCGTCTGCCCGGCAGCAACCGCGACCGACGGCATGGCGGCCATGTGCATGACGCCGCCCGCCATTGCCATGCTGTGCAGTTCGACCCGCGCGGCCGGGCTAGTAACCCCGGTCAGGCGCGCCGGCGTCGTTGCCTTCAGCGTGAAATAGCCGGCAGCCGGACGGCCCGGCACCGCCGGCAGCCGGACCCACGCGTCCGTGACGGTCGCCACCGGCGCAGCCAGCGCCGGGGCGGTTCCGGTCACCATCGCCACGACCAGCAACACCACCGACACGGCGCACGCCAGCCAGCCCAGAACCCGTGACACGCCTCAACCTCCGCTCTTCCCCGCGCTGGTCATTAGCGCCTGGGGTCCGTCGCCGTCGATGTGGCGCGGTGATGCGTCGACGACAAGGCCTGGCCGGCGACGCGCTTGCAGCGACTTATGCGCTCACTATATCGGCCCCATCGCACCGGGCCGGGTCGCTTCACGCGAGGGCCCGACCGCCGGTGCACTGCGCCAACCGTTTGTGAGACAAAGGACTAAAATGGCCAAAGTCATCGGGATCGATCTGGGGACGACCAACAGCTGCGTTGCCGTGATGGAAGGCAGTTCACCCAAGGTCATCGAGAATGCCGAGGGCGCGCGGACGACGCCGTCGCAGGTCGCCTTCACCAAGGACAAGGAGCGGCTCGTCGGCCAGCCGGCCAAGCGCCAGGCGGTGACGAACCCGGAAAACACCATTTTCGCCGTCAAGCGCCTGATCGGCCGCAACTTCACCGATCCGCTGACGCAGAAGGACGCGGGCCTGGTCCCGTACAAGATCGTCCAGGGGCCGAACGGCGACGCCTGGGTCAAGGCCGGTGGCGAGGATTATTCGCCGAGCCAGATCAGTGCCTTCATTCTCCAGAAGATGAAGGAGACGGCGGAGGCTTATCTCGGCGAGAAGGTGACGCAGGCGGTGATCACCGTGCCCGCCTATTTCAACGACGCCCAGCGCCAGGCGACCAAGGACGCCGGCCAGATCGCGGGCCTTGAAGTCCTGCGCATCATCAACGAGCCGACGGCGGCCGCGCTCGCTTATGGCCTCGACAAGCAGGGCGCGAAGACCATCGCGGTCTACGACCTTGGCGGCGGCACCTTCGACGTGTCGGTGCTCGAGCTCGGCGAGGGCGTGTTCGAGGTCAAGTCGACCAGCGGCGACACGTTCCTCGGCGGAGAGGACTTCGACGCCAAGGTCGTCACCTTCCTCGCCGACGATTTCCGCAAGGCCGAGGGCATCGACCTGACCAAGGACAAGCTGGCGCTCCAGCGGCTCAAGGAAGCGGCCGAGAAGGCCAAGATCGAGCTGTCGTCGTCGGCCTCGACCGAGGTCAACCTGCCGTTCATCACCGCCGACGCGACCGGGCCGAAGCACCTCGTCAAGACCGTCACCCGCGCCGACCTCGAGCGGCTGGTGATCGACCTGATCGAGCGCACGCGCAAGCCGTGCCTCGACGCGATCAGCGAGGCCGGCGTCAAGACCAGCGAGATCGACGAGGTCATCCTGGTCGGCGGCATGACCCGCATGCCGCGCGTCCGGGAGTTCGTGAAGCAGCTGTTCGGCAAGGAGCCGAACACCAGCGTCAACCCCGACGAGGTCGTCGCCATGGGCGCCGCGATCCAGGCGGGCGTGCTGCAGGGCGACGTCAAGGACGTGCTGCTGCTCGACGTGACGCCGCTGTCGCTCGGCATCGAGACGCTGGGCGGCGTCTTCACGCGCATGATCGACCGCAACACGACCATCCCGACCAAGAAGACCCAGACCTATTCGACCGCCGACGACAACCAGTCGGCCGTGACGATCCGCGTCTTCCAGGGCGAGCGCGAGATGGCCGCCGACAACAAGCTGCTTGGCCAGTTCGACCTGGTCGGCATCCCGCCCGCGCCGCGTGGCATGCCGCAGATCGAGGTGACCTTCGACATCGACGCTAACGGCCTCGTCAGCGTCAATGCCAAGGACAAGGGCACCGGCAAGGAACAGCAGATCCGCATCCAGCCGTCGGGCGGCCTGTCCAAGGACGATATCGAATCGATGGTTCGCGATGCCGAGCGCTTCGCCGAGGAGGACAAGAAGCGCCGCGCCGTCGCCGAGGCGAGGAACCAGGCGGACAGCCTGGTCCACTCGACCGAGCGCCAGCTCGCTGAGCACGGCGACAAGGTGACCCCCGAGGTCAAGGCGGAGATCGAGCGGGCCGTCGCCGACCTGAAGGGCGTGCTCGACAGCGGCGACGCCGAGGCGCTGACGGCGAAGACCACGGCGCTGTCGATGGCGGCGATGAAGCTGGGCGAGGCGATCTATAAGGCCGAATCCGAAGCGCCGGCGGGGGATGCGACGGCGAAGAAGGACGATGACGTCGTCGACGCCGAGTTCTCCGAGGTCGATGACAAGTAGGGGCCGGCCGGCGCGCACTCCGCGCGCCGGCACCGGGGGCAAGCGTCAATGACCACCGACATCGACTATTACGAGCTGCTCGAGTGCGAGCGCGGTGCGGACGATGCGACGCTGAAGTCGGCTTATCGCCGCCTGGCGATCAAGTGGCACCCCGACAAGAACCCCGGCGACCCCGCCGCGGAGGCGCGCTTCAAGGCGATCAGCGAGGCCTATGACTGTCTGAAGGACCCGCAGAAGCGCGCCGCCTACGACCGCTACGGCAAGGCCGCGTTCCAGGGCGGCGGCGGCGGCGGCGCGTGGCGCGGGGCCGGGGTTCGCCGGCTTCTCCGACATCTTCGAGGACATCTTCGGCCAGTTCACCGGGCGCGGGCGGCAGCCGTCGGGGCGCGGGCAGGATCTGCGCTATGACCTCGAGCTGACCTTCGAGGAGGCGTTCGCCGGCAAGAGCGCCAGCCTGACCATGGAAGTCGCCGCGACCTGCACGACCTGCGACGGCCGCGGGGCGAAGCCGGGTACCAGTGCCAAGACCTGCGCCACCTGCCGCGGCCAGGGCAAGGTCGGCATGCGCCAGGGCATGTTCATGGTCGAGCGTGCCTGTCCGCAGTGCCACGGCAGCGGCCAGATCATCGCCGACCCGTGCGAGACCTGTCACGGTGCCGGGCGGGTCGAGCGCGAGAAGACGCTGGAGGTCAAGATCCCCGCCGGCGTCGACGACGGCACGCGCATCCGCGTCGCCGGCGAAGGCGAAGCCGGGCAGCGCGGCGCCGGACCGGGCGACCTCTACATCTTCATCGCGCTGAAACCGCACGCGATCTTCAAGCGCGAGGGCACCACCCTGTTCGCCCAGGTGCCGGTGTCGATCACCACGGCGGCGCTTGGCGGCGAGATCGAGGTGCCCGGGCTCGACCAGCAGCCGGCAACGATCAAGGTCCCGGCTGGTACCCAGTCGGGCAAGCAGCTCCGCATTCGCGGCCGCGGCATGCCGGCGCTGTCGAATACCGGCCGTAGCACCGGTTTCGGCGACCTTGTCGTCCAGATCGACGTCGAGACTCCGGTCAAGCTGTCGCGACGGCAGCGCGAACTGCTCGAGGAGTTTCAGGCGCTCGAAGCGGGCGAGGGCAACTTCCCGGCACAGTCGGGCTTCTTCGCCAAGATCAAGGGCATGTGGAGCGAGCTGACCGACTAGGCGGCTCGCTCCACAGTCGGGCCTAGCAGTTGCGCTCGACCGAATCACCGACCGCCGCGCCGACGCCGGCCCCCGCCACCGTCGACAGGCCGCGATCGTAGCGACTGCCGGCGGCGTTGCCGATCAGCCCGCCGGCGATCGCTCCCAGGATCGCGCCGCCCCCGGAGCTGCGGCAGCGGTAGCGATAGACCGGTGCCGGCGCATAGGCGGGATAACCGCCATAGCCGTAATAGGTCGGCGCGACATACACCGGCGGCGGGGCGTAATAGACCGGCGGCGGCGCGTAATAATAAGGCCGATAGACCGGATACGGCGGGTAATAGCCGTATCCGTAATAGGATGGTCGGACATAATACCCCGCGCGCCACCACGCTGCAGCCGGCGTCGCCATCGTCGTGGCGACGGTCGCGGCGAGGGCGGCACCGAGAAGAAACCGCTTCATGCACCAGCTCCCATGAACATCGTCAAGGCGATACGCGACACGGCGCGGCTTTCCCACGGGGTGTCACGACCGGCGATCTTTCACGTGGCCCGTGAACCCGCTCTTAATGGCGGGTGCTCCTGGGCAACGCCGAAATCGGCGAAGGCTGGGGTCGCCGGCGCGTCCCGGTTGCACCACCGTACGCCGCCGGCAAGGCTGTGTTAGTCGAGGTAAAAGCGCGCTGTCGCGTGCAGGTCGACGTCCAGGGTATAGACGATCGGTGCCCCCGTCGGGATTTCGAGCTCGGCGATCTCCGCGTCGCCGATCCCCGAGAGGTGCTTGACCAGCGCCCGCAGCGAGTTGCCATGCGCGGCGACGACGACACGCTCGCCCGCCCGCAACGCCGGGGCGATCGCCGCCTCCCAATACGGCAGGACGCGGGCAATGGTGTCCTTCAAACTCTCCGTTGGCGGTACGGCGACCCCGGCGTAGCGCCGGTCGCCGGCTAGATCGAACGGCCCGCCCGGTGCCATCGGCGGCGGCGGCACGTCGAAGGACCGCCGCCAGAGGTGGACCTGCGCCTCGCCGTGCGCCGCCGCCGTCTCGGCCTTGTTCAGCCCGGTCAGGCCGCCATAGTGGCGCTCGTTCAGCCGCCAGTCCTTGGTCACCGGCAGCCAGAGCCGGTCCATCGCCTCCAGCATCAGGAAGCCGGTCTTGATCGCGCGCGACTGGACGCTGGTGAAGACACGGTCGAAATCATAGCCGCGGGTCCGCAGCAGGACGCCGGCGGCGGTGGCCTCGGCAATGCCGCGCTCGGTCAGCGGCACGTCCCACCAGCCGGTGAAGCGGTTCTCCAGGTTCCATGCCGACTGGCCGTGGCGGATGAGGACGAGCGTCGGCATGGGTCACAGGTCCAGGTGCAGGAAGGTGAGGAACGGGTCCGGGCCGCGGCCGCCGCAGGCCGCGACGGCGGGAGGGTGAAGGTCGTCGGCAACGAGGCGCATCGCCGCCGCCTAGCGCAGGCGGTCGACCACCTCAAGCAGGGCGGCGAGGCAGTCGCGGCCAAGCTGCTTCGACCGCTCCGGCGACCAGCCGGCAACCGGATCGGGGTTCTCGGCGGCGTCCTTGAACGGCATCTCGAGCGTCATCGCGAGGCAGCCGAAGCGGTTGGCGAGCTGATTGGTGCTCATCGTCAGATTGGCCTTGCCCGGAGCCGAGATCGGATAGCCGACGCGAGTCTGGAAATCGGGGCTGATCCGCGCGAGGATGTGGCGATATTCCGCCAGCAGGCCGAGCTGCCGGTCGGTGATCGCCGGGATACCCTCGAAGCCGGCGATGAAATTGTGCGGCAGCGTCTCGTCGCCGTGGACGTCCATGGCGAAGTCGACGCCGGTCGCGTCCATCGCCGCCAGCACGTGGAGCACCTCGGGCGAGCGGTCGCGCGTCGGCGCGGCCCATTCGCGGTTGAGATTGGCCCCGGCGGCGTTGGTCCGCAGGTGTCCGCGCCGCGACCCGTCCGGATTCATGTTGGGGACGAGGTGCAGCCGCGCGCGCGACCGCAGGCCGATGGCGACGGCATCGTCGGGTTCGACCAGGCGTTCGAGTGCGCCTTCCATCCACCATTCGGCCATCGTCTCGCCCGGATGCTGGCGGGCGTAGAGCCAGACGTGGCGCGGGCCGTCGCCGACTTCGACGACGTCGAGGTCCTGCCCATCGAGGGTCTGCCCGAGGACGCGTGTCATCACCCCCGGTTCCTGCGCGATGCGGGCGACGAGGTCGTGGTGACGTTCCATGCTGTACGGCGCGAAATAGGCCAGCCACAGGCTGTCGGCCGCCGGCGTCACGTCGATCGTCAGCACGCCGTCGACGTAGCTCGTGTCGACCCGCGTCCAGTGGACCCGGTCGGCCGAAGCCGCCGCGCGGTAGTCGGGCCAGCCGCCGGGATAGGCCGAGCCGGCGCAGTTGACGATCCGCACGGTGCAGCGCTGACCGCGCGCGCCGCTCAGGCGGAAGTGGAACCACTGGTAGAAGTCGCTGGCATGATCGCGCCGGATCGCCAGTTCGATGTCGTGCGCCCCGGTGCAGCGGCGGACCTCGATATTGCCGCCGTCAAATCCGGCGCTGACCGCAACCGCCATCAGCGGAGCGGTACGTGCTGGGTCACGCCCGAGGGTCCGGGAAAGCCCGCCAGCAGAACCCGCGCCAACGCTGGCACCGCGCGTGCGAGCGACGCCTGGGGCGACCGCGTGTCCAGCGCCGCCGTCGCGCTGCCCTCCCAGATCAGCGACTGGTCGGCCGCGCGCTTGATCTGCAGGCCGACCTGGTCGAACTCGACCGCGTCGCGCCGGCCCTGGCCGACCGGCACCGTCGCCCCGCCGCCAAAGCCGACCCCGCCGCCGCGGCCGCCGGAGAAGCCGAAGCCGCCGATGCCGATCGACACCGGCGACGGCCGGCGCGGGCCGACGGCGACGTTCTGGGTGATGTTGAGCGTGCCGATGTACGCCGCCCCCGTGCCCGGTGCGACGGGCGCGAAGCCCTGGGCGCGAAGCTCGCTGGCAACGGCGGCGGCATAGGTCTGGAACTCGAGTCCCGCCGGGGCGCCGGGCGCCGGCTCGAGGCTGATCGAGCTGCGCGCCACCGGTTGGCCAAGGTGGAAGCGCTTGACGTCGGCGGACGGCGTTGTCGTGCAGGCAGACACTGCCAGCAGCGCAGGCGTGAGAAGCAGGGGCAGGCGCGGAGACGCATGGAACGAAACCCTCTTGCGAACCTTGTCGCGCCGTAACAACGCCCAGGTGCCGCCTTTCGATGCACCGATACGCCCGGAGTTAGCAATGTCCCCCGCCTCGTCCGCCGGAACCGTCGCCGGAACCGTCCTCGTCACCGGTGGCGCGGGCTATATCGGCAGCAACGCTGTGCTGGCCCTGCGCGACGCCGGGCGCGCGGTGGCCGTGATCGACACGCTGGCCACCGGCTTCCGCTGGGCGGTACCGGACGACGTGCCGTTCTACCACGGCGACGTCGCCGATGGCGCGCTGATCGACCGCATCGCCGCCGAGCAGAACGTCACCGCCATCCTCCACTTCGCCGGCTCGCTGCTGGTGCCCGAATCGGTCACGAAGCCGCTCGACTACTACCGCAACAACGTTGTCGCCAGCCGCAGCCTGATCGAATCGGCGGTGCGGAACGCCGTCCCGCGCTTCGTCTTCTCCTCGACCGCGGCCGTCTACGGCACCCCCGAGCTGGTTCCCGTGCCCGAAGACGCGCGCAAGGCGCCGATCAACCCGTACGGCAACAGCAAGCTGATGACCGAGACGATGCTCGCCGACGTCGCTCACGCGCACTCGTTGAGCCATGGCATCCTCCGCTACTTCAACGTCGCCGGGGCCGACCCGCAGGCGCGCAGCGGGCAGTCGACCAAGGGCGCGACCCACCTGATCCACGTCGCCGCCGAGGCCGCGCGAGGCCTTCGGCGCGAGGTCATGATCTACGGTACCGACTATGACACGCCCGACGGCACTGGTGTCCGCGACTATATCCACGTCACCGACCTTGCTGCGGCGCATGTTGCCGCGCTCGACTGGCTCGAGGCGCACCCCGGGCAGTCGTTCACCGCCAACTGCGGGTACAGTCGCGGCTTCTCGGTGCTGGAGGTCCTCGATGCGGTCGACCGCGTGACCAATGCCAAGCTGACGCGGACGGTCGCGCCGCGCCGGGCCGGCGATCCGGCGACGCTGGTGGCGGCGACCGACCGCATCCGCGGGCTGCTCGACTGGACGCCGCGCTACGACCGGCTGGAGACGATCGTCGCGCACGCGCTGGAGTGGGAGCGCCAGCTCGACGAGCGCGGTCTGCGCCCGACCTGAGCCTTGACTTCGCAGGCCCGCCCGCGTACCCCGCGCGCTCGCTTTATTGCCCCCCGCATTCGCTTGGAAGTCCGATGAAGGTCCGTAACTCGCTCAAGTCGCTGAAGGCGCGTCACCGCGATTGCCAGATCGTGCGCCGCCGCGGTCGGACCTACGTCATCAACAAGACCAACCGCCGGTTCAAGGCGCGCCAGGGCTGATCTCGCGGCCGCGCGCCGTCGTCTTCGACGTCGGCCATGTCCTGTTCGAGTGGGACCCGCGCTACCTTTACGAAAAGATCATCGCCGATCCGGCCGAGCTCGACTGGTTCCTGAGCCATGTCGTCACGCACGCATGGCACTTCCAGCATGATGCGGGGCGGCCCTTCGCCGAGACCTCGGCCGAGCTGATCGCCCGCTTTCCGGGTCAGGCGGCGCGCATCCGCGCCCTGGCCGAGCGGTGGAACGAGACGCTGCCCGGACCGATCGCCGGCATGCCCGACCTCGTCGCCGATCTCGACGCGGCGGGCGTGCCGCTGTTCGCGATCACCAATTACAGCGCGGAGTTCTGGGCGACGTGGCGACCGGGCATCCGGCTGTTCGACCGGTTCGCCGGGATCGTCGTCTCGGGCGAGGTCGGCTTCATCAAGCCTGCGCCGGAAATCTACGCGCTGGCGCTGAGTCGCTTCGGTCTCGGCCGCGGCGAGGGCGCGTTCATCGACGACCGCGCGGATAATGTCGTGGCGGCCGATGCCGCGGGACTGGTTGGCCACGTCTTCACCGGCGCGGCGGTGGCGCGCGCCTGGCTGACGGGTCTGGGCGTCCTGGCATAAGAAAAGGGCCGGCCAGGCAGATGCCCGGCCGGCCCGTGTCCATGGCTCAGGCGGCGACCTGAAGCCCGTTGCGGCGGCGACGCGAAGCGGCACCGACGACGCCGAAGCCGGCGAGCAGGAGCGCCCACGAGGCCGGCTCGGGAACCGCCGACGGGCTGCCGCTGGGCAGCAGGCTGCCGGCGACGTCGTCGACTTCGTAGGCGATGCCCGTCGAGGTGAAGCGCAGGCCGGTGATCGCCTCGCCGCCGCCAGCGACGAACGTGACGCGGCGGTTGGTCATCGGCGACTGCTGGTCACCGTTCGCCATCGGCAGCGACGATCCCGACAGCGTGTACAGCGTGGTCGTCGCCCCGCCGTTCTTCGAGCCGAGCACGTCGACGCTGTTGTACGTGTCGACCGAGCCCCAGTAGAAGCCGATCGACTTCAGACCAAACGGCGAGCTCAGGGTGGCCGTGTTGCCGGGCAGCGCCGACGAGACATACAGGTAGTTCGTCGCGTCGCCCGCGGGGGCCGCAGAAGCGCTCGTAGTGCCGCTGGTGATCGCATAGTTGCCGGTCAGCGTGAAGCCGGTGTCCGCAACGGGCGCGTCGAAGGTGACGAACACCTGCGAGTTCCCGCTGACGCCCGGATCCGGGGCACCGGCGACGCTGGTGTAGGTGAGCGCCTGAGCACTGCCGGCGGCGGCGAGCAAGGCGAAGGCGGGAAGCAAGGTCTTGAGCATAAACAACAATCCTTCGGTGAGAGACTAAAACCCCCCCCACAGGGCATGACCAGCACTCGGCCATATCAAGATATCAGCAACAAGCGTGCCAATTCCGTTAATCGCAGAATAACAACGTCTTGCCTGGTCGTAACGGGGACGGAATGTAACTTCTGCCGACGTTTGGCGGCAGGAGCCGAAAGTTCCCGGATCGTGCAAAAAAACCCGGGCAACAATTGCTTTTGTTTCGTATGCGCAACGAAGGACAGATGATCACTTGGTCGGATCGTGCGCTCGTTTGATCGAATAGTGCGAGATTCTTCCTGTCGCGACGTTATTTGTTAATCGAGAGACGTCACAGACAAGCAGCGAACGCTGCTTTGGGGATAGAGCAGTCCGGCGTGGGGTCGGTAGTTCGCGAGCGGGTGGAGATTTTCATGATCTTTAATGGGACCGGCGCACGCCGGATGTTGGCGCGTGCCTTAATCACTGCGACCGTTACTGCATCGTCCACTGCCTATGCAGTGCCGACGCAATCTTGGAATGGGTATCACTGGAACCGTACCGGGCCACTGGCGATCGAGCTGGGCAGTAACGTCAGCAGCGCGTGGAAGAACTATGTTTCCACAGCCGCAACGCAGTGGACATCAGCAAACAACATCGACTTCGTGCAGGTGGCCGGCACGAGCGCACCCTCGACGTGCAATCCGGTATACGGCACGGTACAGGTGTGCGACGCCAACTACGGCAAGACCGGCTGGCTTGGTTATGCCACGGTCTATACTAGTGGTGCCGTCATTCTTGAGGCGACCGTCAAGCTCAACGATTATTACTTCGCCAGCGGCAGCTTCAATACAGCAGCCTGGCGGGCAATGACGGCGTGTCAGGAAATCGGCCACACACTGGGCCTTGCCCACAACGATACGATCAAGACCGACCTCAACAACGGTACCTGCATGGACTACACCAACGATCCGACCGGCACCAATGGGGGTGCCAACGGGACCTTGGCCAACCTTGCGCCCGATGCCGCCGACTTTGCGGCGTTAAACTCGATCTATGCGAAGGTCGACGCGTCGCAGCTGCCGCAGACGCGGCCCGGCTACCGCGTCGGCGACGCGCTGTCGGTTGGCGACGACGGGAACGACTCGATCCAGGCGCTGCCCGAGCCGACGACGTGGGCCCTGTTCGTCGCCGGCTTCGGCGGCGTTGGCGGCGCGCTGCGGCGGCGGACGGCGCGGGCGATCGCCTGACGGCGGCGGGGCGCGCCCTTGCCGCGGGCGCGCCCCCCGCTATGACGGATCGATGGACAGAATCGTCATCCGCGGCGGGCGGCCGCTATCGGGCCGCATCCACATCTCGGGAGCCAAGAACGCGGCGCTGACGCTGATGCCGTGCGCGCTGCTGACCGACGAGCCGCTGACGCTGCGCAACCTGCCGCGCCTCGCCGACATCGACACCTTCGGGCACCTGCTCAACGGCCACGGCGTGTCGACGACGATCGAGGGGTCGCATCCGAGCGAATTCGGGCGCGTCATGACGCTGCGCGCCAACCGCATCACCTCGACCGTCGCCCCCTATGACATCGTCCGCAAGATGCGCGCGTCGATCCTCGTCCTCGGTCCGCTGCTGGCGCGGACCGGCGAGGCGACGGTGTCGCTGCCCGGCGGCTGCGCCATCGGCAACCGACCGATCGACCTCCATCTGAAGGCGCTGGAGACCCTCGGCGCGACGATCGACCTGGCCGCCGGCTATGTGAAGGCGACCGCGCCCAAGGGACTGCGCGGGGGGCGGTTCACCTTCCCGACCGTGTCGGTCGGCGCGACCGAGAACGTCGTCATGGCCGCCGTCCTCGCCACCGGCACGAGCGTCATCGACAATGCTGCGCGCGAACCCGAGATCGTCGACCTGTGCCGCTGCCTAGTTGCCATGGGTGCGAAGATCGACGGCATCGGCACCGAGCGGTTGACCATCACCGGGGTCGCCAAGCTCCACGGCGCCACCTACGCCGTCATGCCCGACCGCATCGAGACCGGCAGCTACGCCTGCGCGGCGGCGATCACCGGCGGCGAGCTCGAACTGGTCGGGGCGGAGGCAAGCCACCTCGGTGCCACCTTCGACGCGCTCCGCGAAGCGGGGCTCGCCTGCGCAGCGACCAACGACGGCATCCGCGTCAGCCGCGCCAACGGGCTGCACGGCGTCACCGTGTCGACCGCGCCCTACCCCGGCTTCCCGACCGACATGCAGGCGCAGTTCATGGCGATGCTCAGCGTCGCCGACGGCGCGTCGCTGCTGACCGAAACGATCTTCGAGAACCGCTACATGCACGTCCCCGAACTCGCGCGGATGGGGGCCGACATCACCGTCCGCGGCCGCTCGGCGGTGGTCCGCGGAGTCGGCGACCTGGTCGGGGCGCAGGTCATGGCGACCGACCTCCGCGCGTCGATGAGCCTGATCCTCGCCGGCCTCGTCGCCAGGGGGGAGACGGTCGTCAGCCGCGTCTATCACCTCGACCGCGGCTATGAGCGGCTCGAGGAGAAGCTGTCGGCGGTCGGCGCGGACATCGAGCGGGTGTCCGATGGCTGACACGGCCGAACCGACGGGGCGGCTGCTCCTGCTCGCCAACGAAGCGGTCGAGGTGCCGCTGATCTCGACGCTGGTGCAGGACGCCGTCGTCCACGCCGCCGACATCGCGTGGGAACCCCGCGCCCGGCGGCTGGTGCTGCTGGTCAACCGCTTCCGCTGGGAAGCGGGCGACCATACGCGGGTCCGCACCGCGCTGCGGCTGGAAAGCGTCACCCGGCTGCAGCGGCGCGGCTGGCCGCACGGCGACGCGATCCTCGACCTACTCGCGATCACCCTCGACGGCGACGCGCCGACGCTGACCCTCGCCTTCGCCGCCGGCCCGACGCTGCGCGCCGAGGTCGAGGCGGTCGACCTGATCCTCGAAGACATCGGCGAGCCGTGGCCGGCCAGCCGCCAGCCGGCGCACGGCGAGCGCTGACATGGCCCCGACGTCGCACCACTTCATCGCCCAGCGGCTGCGGCTGCACTATGTCGACTGGGGCGATCCGGCCGCGCCGCCGCTGGTCCTCGTCCACGGCGGGCGCGATCATTGCCGCAACTGGGACTGGGTGGCCGAGGATCTCGCCCGCGACTGGCACGTGATCGCCCCCGACCTCCGCGGCCACGGCGACAGCCAGTGGTCGAGCGACGGCCAGTACGGCATGGCGGCTTTCGTCTACGACCTCGCCCAGCTGGTCCACAGTCTGGCGCTGGCCCCCGTCACGCTGGTCGCGCACTCGCTGGGCGGCAACATCGCGCTGCGCTTTGCCGGCCTGTACCCCGAGCAGGTGGCGAAGATCGTCGCCATCGAGGGGCTGGGGCCGTCCCCGAAATGGCGGGCGGAGCGCGAGGCGGTGCCGGCGGACGCGCGCGTGCGGCAGTGGATCGACGAAGTCCGCGGCCTCGCCGGACGCCTGCCCAAGCGCTATCCGACGATCGACGCCGCGCTGGCACGGATGATGGCCGAGAACACCCGCCTGACGGAGGCGCAGGCGCGGCATCTGACGATCCACGGCGTGCTGCAGAACGAGGACGGCAGCTTCAGCTGGAAGTTCGACAATTATACGCGGAGCTGGTCGCCGGTCGATCTTGGCTACGGCGAGGTCGAGGCGCTGTGGGGCCGCATCACCGCGCCGACGCTGCTCGTCTATGGAGCCGAGAGCTGGGCTTCCAACCCGGCGGCCGACGGGCGACTGGCAGCGTTCCAGCACGCCTGCGTCGAGCTGTTCGAGCGCGCCGGCCACTGGGTTCACCACGACCGTACGGCCGACTTCGTCGCGACCGTGCGGCAATTTCTTGGCCGGCAACCTCTTGGGGAGTGATGCGATGACGGATTTTACCGGCAAAGTCGCGCTGATCACCGGCGCGGCGAGCGGCATCGGCCGGGCGGCGGCGCAGCTCTATGCCCTGCGCGGCGGCACGGTCGTCGCCTTCGACCGTAGCGAGGCGGTTCGCGACACCGCCCATGGCCACGACCGGATCACGGCGATAACGGGCGACGCCGGCGACAAGGCCGACATCGACCGCGCCGTCGCCGCCGCGGCCGCCCACGGATCGCTCGACTTCGCCTTCGCCAACGCCGGCGTCGGCGGCGGGCTGTCGTCGCTCCTCGACCTGACCGTCGAGGAGTGGGAGCGCGTGCTCCGCGTCAATCTGATCGGCGTGTTCCTGACCGTGCAGGCGGCGGCGCGGGTGATGGTGCCGCAGGGCCGCGGGTCGATCGTCGCCACCGCGTCGGTCGCCGGCATTCGCTCGGGTGCCGGCGGTGTGCCGTACAGCGCGTCCAAGGCCGGCGTCATCAGCCTCGCCGCGACCGCAGCAAACCAGCTTGCCGGCAGCGGCGTACGCGTCAACGCCGTCTGCCCCGGCCTGACCGAGACCGGCATGACGCAGGCGTGGTTCGACGGTGCCCGCGCGCGCGGCACCGAGCACAAGCTCGGCCAGCTGAATCCGCTGAAGCGCGCCGCGGGACCGGAGGAGATCGCCGAGGTCGCGCTGTTCCTCGCGTCCGACGCGGCGAGCTACATCAACGGCCAGGCGATCGCCGTCGACGGCGGCCTGTCGAGCTCGCATCCGACGGTACCCGGACGGATGGCCTAGGGGAGCCGAAACGGTGACCGGGCGTTTCAAGCGCCCAGGTTTGGAGATATTCCCATGAAGATCCTTGCTGCCACTGCGGCACTCGCGCTCGCCGCGACGACTGTTCCCGCCACCGCCGGCTGCCTGACGGGCGCGGCGGTGGGCGGGACGGCCGGCCATTTCGCCGGCCATCACGCGGTGCTGGGCGCGGCCGCGGGCTGCTGGTACGGGCACCACCGCGCGGTCATGGCCAAGCGCCGGGCCGCCGCCGCGCAGCAGACGACAACCTATCAGCATTCCGGCCCCGCGCCGGCGCATCGGTAGCGGCACGCACCCGGGACGGAGCGGCGTCGCGATCGTTCCCCCCCGCGTTAGGTGAGCGCCGGCGCCGAGCACGGCGTTTAGGCGCAGGCGCCTGTCCCGCGGTTCTCGTCGCGCCGCCTCGGCCGCATCCCGCCATCGTTACCTTCGCCGCCGCTACGACTTCCGTGCGCCGCGGATCGGCGCTAGGATGGCGTCGACGCATCGGTACCGGGAAGGCAGTGCGGGGTCGGTCCCCAATTCTGCCGCTATCCTTGTAACTGTAAGCGGTGAGCGGCGGTATGCGCGCGGGGCTTCGGCCCGGCAGCCACTGGGGGTGACCCTGGGAAGGTGAGCAGACCGCGGCGACGACCCGCGAGCCAGGAGACCGACCGGGGCGTGTCGCTCGTGCTGTGGCTCAAGGACTGGCCGCGGCGACGGAGACGATCTCGTTGGGCGACGAGCCGAGCGGCCGGGGCCGCTGCGGTCGTGCGCCGGCGACGCCTGGGGTGTCCGCTGCCGACGTGCGGCTGGCCGTCGTCGACGGTGTCCCGGTCCTGTCGCCATGACCGCCCCGGGATGACCATCGATGAAGCTGTTCCACCTTGCCGGCTGCGCTGCGGCCGCGCTTGCCGTTCCTGCCCTCGCCCAGACCGACCCGACGCTGCCCGCCGCCACGCCGGCCGGCGACACCATCGTCGTCACCGCGACTCGCGCCGAAGGGGGCGTTCCCCTCGACCAGGTGGCAGCGTCGATCACCGTGCTCGATCCCGCGCTGCTCGACCTGCGTCAGGTCCGCACCATTGCCGACGTGCTCCGCGACGTCCCCGGCGTCGCCGTCAGCCGGTCGGGCGCCGCGGGCGGGCTGACCCAGGTCCGCATCCGCGGCTCGGAAGCCGACCACGTCCTCGTCCTGATCGACGGCATCGAGGTCAGCGATCCGTTCCAGGGCGCGTTCGACTTCAGCGGCCTCCTTGCCGACGAGGGCGCGCGGGTCGAGGTCCTGCGCGGCCAGCAGTCGTCGCTCTACGGCTCCGACGCGATCGGCGGCGTGGTCCAGTATCTGACCGCGACCGGCCACGATACGCCCGGAGTTTCGGCGCGGGTCGAAGGCGGCGCGCTCGGCACGGGCGACGGTGCGCTGCGGGCGGCCGGGGTCAGCGGACCACTCGATTATGCGGTGACCGGCAGCTTCCTGCACAGCGACGGCTACGCGGTCGCCCGCCACGGCACGCGCGCCATCGGCGAGGACAGCGGCGCGGCGTCGGCCAAGCTGAGCTGGCTGCTCGCGCCCAACGTCAAGGTGACAGCCGTCGGCCGCTACACGCGGACGGACGCCGAGTTCAACAACAGCGACCAGGACGCCGCCAGCGCGACCTACGGCCAGATCATCGATTCGCCCGGCCTGCGCTCGGAAAGCGAGGCGGTCTACGGCCTGCTGCGCGGCGAGGCGAGCTTCCTCGACGGGCGCTGGACCAACGCCCTCGGGGTGCAGGTCGCCGACAGCCGCCGCGACGCCTTCGATCCGACCGGCCGAACGTCGGGCGACACCGGACAGCGGGTCAAGGGATCGGCCGAATCGACGCTGCGCTTCGCCACCGGCAGGATCGAGCAGCGCGCGACGCTGGCCCTCGACCTCGAGCGCGAGAGCTTCCGCAACCGCGATCCGAGCGGCTTCGCCTTCAACGGCTGGCGGCACATCACGAACACGGGGCTGGTCGCCGCCTATGACGCGACGCTGGGGGACACCGCGACCCTGGGCACCTCGGTGCGGCGCGACCTCAACTCGCAGTTCGCCGACACGACGACGTACCGGGTGCAGGGCAGCGTCGCTGTCGTGCCCGGCACCCGGCTGCACGCCGCCGCCGGGTCGGGCGTCAGGAACCCGCTGTCGTACCAGCTCTACGCCTACGACTCGGGGCGCTACGTCGGCAATCCGAACCTCAAGCCCGAGCGGTCCGAAGGCTATGAAGTCGGGGTCGAGCAGACGCTGTTCGCGGGTACGACGGCGGGGGTGACGTGGTTCGACAACCGCCTGCACGACGCTATCCAGGTCCAGTACCTGCCGCCGACCTACGAGGGCACGCCGGTCAACATCGCCGGGGTGTCGAAGCAGCAGGGGGTCGAGGCGTTCGTCACCTCGCGGATCGGCCAGGCCTGGCGCGTCGACGCCGCCTACACCTACCTCCACGCCCGGTCGCAGGGGGTCGAGCAGATCCGGCGCGCGCCCGACATCGCCAGCCTGGGCGTCAGCTGGACGGCCCCGGGCGGTGTCGGCAGCCTGACCGGGACCGTCCGCTACAACGGGCCGCAGACGGACATCACCTTCACCGATCCGACCTTCGCCACGACGCCGACGGTGACGCTCCACGGCTTCACGCTCGTCGAACTGGCCGGCGAGGTCCGCCTGACGCCGCACCTCAGCGCCTTCGCCCGTGTCGAGAACCTGCTCGGCGAGCGTTACGAGGAGGTGTTCAGCTATCGCGGGCAGCCGCGCACGGGCTATGCGGGGGTACGCGCGCGCCTGTGATGCCCCGCCTCTGGCGACCGTGTCTAATGGAAGTCGCGGGACGACGGCAGGACGCGGACGTTGCGCGGGTGGCCGTGGGTCTGGGGGTAGCCGGGGTGGAGGTCCTCCAGCCCGCGCGACCCCGGCGGCGTCGCCGCGTGCGTCGCCGACAGCCGGCCGAGCTCGTGACTGCGGTCGTGGATGCGGCTGGCCATCAGGTGAACGACGCCTTCGGGGCTGCGCTGGACGACGCCGTCGACGAGCATCAGCCGCGAGGCCATGATCTGCCGCCGGTCGCGCTCGAACAGCCGCGCCCAGATGACGACGTTGACGACGCCGGTCTCGTCCTCGATCGTCACGAAGATGGCGTTGCCGTTGCCCGGTCGCTGGCGGACGAGAACGATGCCGGCGGTGCGGACGCGTTTGCCGTCGGCGGCAGCGGCGGTGGCGGCGCAGGTCAGGACGCGTTCTCCCGCAAAGCCCGAGCGGGCGAAGGTCATCGGATGGCCGCCGAGCGATAGGCGCGTCGTCTGGTAATCGGCGGCGACATGCTCGCCCGGCAGCAGCGCCGGCAGGTTCGCCGCCGGTTCGTCGCCCAGTTCGCGCGCCGCGGCGGCGGCGAACAGCGGCAGGGCGTCGGTCGGCGTCCGCCGCGCCTCCCACAGCGCCTGTCGCCGGTCGAGGCCAAGCGAGCGGCAGGCGTCGGCATCGGCGAGCAGGTCGAGCGCGCGGCGCGGCACGGCCGCCCGGCGCGCGACCTCCTCGATCGACGCGAAGGGCCGCGCGGCGACGATCTTCGCGGCCCAGGCGTCGCGGAAGCCGGTGACCTGGCGCAGGCCGAGACGCAGGGCGAGGCCGTCGCCGGTGGGTTCGAGGCTGTTGTCCCAGCCGCTGGCATTGACGTCGACCGCGCGCACCTCGACGCCGTGCTCGCGCGCGTCGGCGACGATCTGCGCCGGCGCGTAGAAGCCCATCGGCTGGCTGTTCAGCAGCGCGCAGGCGAAGACGGCGGGGTAGCGGCACTTGAGGTAGGACGACACCCACACCAGCCGGGCGAAGGCGAGCGCGTGACTTTCGGGGAAGCCATAGCTGCCGAAGCCCTCGATCTGCTGGTAGCAGCGGCGGGCGAAGGCCTCGTCATAGCCGCGCGCGACCATGCCGCCGACGAGCTTGGCCTCGAACTGCTCCATCGTGCCGAGGTTGCGGAAGGTCGCCATCGCCCGCCGCAGCTGGTTCGCTTCTGAATCGGTGAAGCGCGCGGCGGTGATGGCGAGCTTCATCGCCTGCTCCTGGAACAGCGGCACGCCCAAGGTCTTGCCGAGCACGCCGCGCAGCTCGTCCGGGTCGTGGGGCGGCGCCGGCGAGGGATAGTCGGGGCGCTCCAGCCCCTGCCGCCGGCGGAGATAGGGGTGGACCATGTTGCCCTGGATCGGCCCGGGGCGGACGATCGCGACCTGGATGACAAGATCGTAGAACTCGCGCGGGCGCAGGCGCGGCAGCATGTTCATCTGCGCCCGGCTCTCGACCTGGAAGACGCCGACGCTGTCGCCGCGGCACAGCATGTCGAACACGTCCGCCGCCTCGCCCGGCACGGTGTCAAGCGCGTACTGGCGGCCGAGGTGCGTCGCGATCAGCGCGAACGCCTTGCGGATGCACGTCAGCATGCCGAGCGCGAGCACGTCGACCTTCATCAGCCCGAGCGCGTCGATATCGTCCTTGTCCCACTCGATGAAGGTGCGGTCGGGCATCGCCCCGTTGTGGATCGGCACCGTCTCGTCCAGCCGGTCCTGGGTCAGGACGAACCCGCCGACGTGCTGCGACAGGTGGCGCGGGAACTTCATGATCTCGGCGGTGAAGCGCGCCAGCCGGGCGATCTCGGGAGCGTCGGGATCGAAGCCGCTTTCGACGACGCGGTCGCGGTCGTGGCGGTCGGCGAAGCTGCCCCAGACCGTGCTCACCAGCCGGTTGGTGACGTCGCTGGTCAGCCCGAGCGCCTTGCCGATCTCGCCGACGGCACTGCGCGGACGGTAGTGGATGACGGTGGCGGCGATGCCCGCGCGCTCGCGGCCATAGCGGCGATAAATGTACTGCATGACCTCCTCGCGCCGCTCGTGCTCGAAGTCGACGTCGATGTCGGGCGGCTCCTTGCGCTCCTCCGAGATGAAGCGCGAGAACAACAGGCTGTTCTTCAGCGGATCGACAGCGGTGATGCCTAGGACGAAGCACACCGCGGAATTCGCTGCCGAGCCGCGCCCCTGGCACAGGATGCCCTGCGCCTGCGCGAACGCGACGATGTCGTGGACGGTGAGGAAATAAGCGGCGTAGTTCTGCCGGGCGATGACGGCGAACTCGTCGTGCAGCAGGTCGCGCAGCCTGGCCGGCACGCCGCCCGGATAGCGGCTGGCGGCGGCGTCCAGCGTCAGCCGTTCGAGCCATTGCTGCGGCGTATAACCGGCTGGGATCGGCTCGTTGGGGTATTCGTAGCGCAGCTGACCGAGGTCGAAGTCGATGTCCCCGAGCAGCGCCTGCGTCTGGGCCAGGGCATCGGGCGTGTCGGCGAACAGGCGCGCCATCTCGGCCGGTGCCTTCAGGTGGCGCTCGGCATTGGCGGCAAGGCGACGCCCGGCCGTGTCGATCGTCGTCTTCTCGCGGATGCAGGTCAGCAGGTCGTGCAGGGGGCGCTGCGCCGGCGTCGCATAGAGCGCGTCGTTGACCGCGATCAGCGGCAGTCGCGCCGCCGCCGCCTGCGCCTCCCGCCGGGCGAGCGTGCGCCGGTCGGACCCGCGGCGAAGCATCGTCGCTCCGAGCCAGACCCCGGCCGCCGCCTCGCGCAGTCGCTCCAGCGGCGCGTCGATGCCGGGCAGGACGATCAGCAGCAGGTCGTCGGCATGGTCGAGGAGGTCGGCGGCGAGGAGGCGGCAGCCGCCCTTCGCGACGCGCCGGTTCCCCGTGGTGAGCAGCCGGGTCAGCCGGCCCCAGCCGCGCCGCGTCGCCGGATAGGCGATGATGTCGGGCGTGGCGTCGGCGAAGACCAGCCGTGCGCCGACGACCAGCTTGAAGTCGACCGGACGACCGCCCGCCTCGGCGAGCGGGTCGTTCGCCTGCCGCAGCGCGTCCCACGCCCTGACGACGCCGGCGACGGTGTTGCGGTCGGCAATGCCAAGGCCCGTGTGCCCCAGGGCGAGCGCGGCTGCGACCATCTCGTGAGGGTGCGACGCGCCGTCGAGGAAGGAGAAATTGGTCGCCGCGGCGAGTTCCGCATACCCGGTCATGCGAACAGGCCGTGGAGGTACCAGGCCGGCGTCGCCGCCTCGCCGAACAGGCCGTCGCGGAACACCCAGAAGCGCCGTCCGAGGCTGTCCTCCAGCCGGTAATAATCGCGCGTGCGGCCGTCGGCGTCGCGCCACCACTCCGCGGCGATGCGCTCGGGCCCTTCGGCGCGGTGGACGTCGTGCCGCCGCCGGTGCCAGCGGAACGACCGCGGCGGCCCGTCGGGAACTTCGGCGATGACCTCGATCGGCTGCGGCGTGGTGAACAGATGGAGCGGATGGTGCGGCGGCTCGCCGGCGGCGGGCGGCGGCCAGGCGGCGCCCGCGGGCGCGAACGGTCGGTCAAAGGCGGCGCGTTCGGGGACATGGCTGTCGCCCCGCGCCAGCGTCCGGACACGCGCCGGCCCCAGCCGCGTCGCCAGCCGGTCGACGAGATCGGCGAGCGCCGCGCCGTCGCGACCGTCGCCGTCGAGGCCGAGCTGCGTCGTCCCGAGCGGCTCGGCCAGCAGCACGCCAAGGCGCAGCAGATCATAGCCGAAGCCGGGATCGAGCGGGTCGTTGAGGCTGGCGACGCGTTCGCGGAAGAGGCGCGCGATCCGCGCCGCCTCGCGCGTCGGCTGGCCGGCGGCGACGGTCAGGCGGGTCACCTGCCCATCGCAGCGGAACAGCTGCGCGGTGAAGCGGCGACCGCCCTGCCCGCGCTCGCCGAGCCGGCGCGCGACCTCGGCGATCAGGCGGTCAAGGATGACCAGCACGGCGTCGGTGTCGACCACCGGCTCGGCGAAACGATGGTCGGCGAGGATCGCCGGCGGCGTGCGGCGCGGCACCAGGCGACGATCGTCGTGCCCCATCAACCGGGCGACGCGGACCGGCACCTCCGCCCCGAAGCGCGCGGCGAGCGGGGCCGTCGGCCGGGCCGCCAGCGCGCCGATCGTGGTGAGACCGCTGCGCCGGAGGGCGCCGTGGATCGCCGGCAGGTCGAGCGCATCGACCGGCAGATCGGCCGGGTCGGCTGCCGGAGCGATCAGGCCGAAGCGTGCCCGCGCCGTCGCCGCGTCGGGCGTCGCCGCGACGGCTGCGACCGCCGTCAGGCCGAGCCGCGCCGCCAGGGCGACGGCGTCACACGGCAGCGCAGCCCCGGGGCAGCCGGTGATGTCGATCAGCACCGTCTGTGGCGGAGCAAGCGCGACGGTCGGCGAGAAGCGCTCGCAGGCGTCCGCCAGCCGCGCCAGCAACGCCGCGTCGGCCGCCTCGTCATGTGCCACGGTGAGCAACGCAGGCACCCGCCCGCGCGCATCGGCAAGGGTCAGGCCGACCAGCCCGTCCCCCGCCTGCGCCGAAACCGCGGCGATGCGGTTCGCGCCCGCGACCGCGGCGACGAGGGCGAAGCCGGTATCAGGCGGCGCGGCGTTCGCCCGGATCGCGCGCTCGGCCGGCAGCCACGGCAGGTACAGCGCGAGGTAGCGTCGGTGCACGGAAACGGCCTTGGTCACGGTCCCACTCCACCCGGGCGTCGAACCCGGCGACGCCCCGGCGATGCCGGAGCAGGCTGATGTCGAACGCCGGCGGCCCCGGCGCATTGGCGGCAAGCGCGGTCGACGGTGCGGCGCGGACCTGCCAGCGCGTCACCGCAGCGCTCGGGGCAGGCGCGACGCCGACCCGGACGACGAGGGTGAACACGCCCGACCGCTCGACCCGCAGCGCCAGCCGGCGCGTCGCGGTCAGGTCGAACAGGGGCGAGGTCCGCCACGGCTGGACGACCAGGGCACCGATGTCGGGGCAGCGCGTGGCGTCGCCGGCGGCGCACAGCGTCGCCGCCATGTCGGCGGCATGGACGACGACGAACGCCGCCGGATCGAGACCGAGATCGGCGATGCCGTTGCCATAGACCCGGCCGAATTCCCCGACGCAGCGATCGTCGCGGATGACGCACACCGGCCGGCTGCCGCGCGCGCGCGCGGCGAGGAGCAGCGCGAAACCGGTCGCCGCCGCGGCGTCGGCCTCCTCGGCATACAGGTCGTGCAGCGCCGCGCGCGCGAGGCCAGGGCGCAGCCGGGCATCGACGGGGTCGAAGCCGAACGCGACCGGCGCGACATCGCGGCTGGGCGAATCATTGTTCATGCTATGTTCTAGGTGCTGACTCCCGCCTTGCGGAGTCAAGCCGCAGAATCGCTTCGCACCGTGTCAAACCGCGAGCGGAACCGCCTGACCTTCGCGCCGCGCCGGCGCGCGTTCGGCAAAGCGCGCGATCAGCCAGCTGCGGACCAGCGCGATCGCCGGGTCGGCGAGGTCCTCGGCGCGGAGCTTCAGGTAATAGCCGAAGCCGTCCTCGACGACCGCGTCGAACGGCACCACCAGCCGTCCGTCGGCGATCTCGCGGGCGAACATGTCGACGTCGGCGAGCGCCACGCCGTCGGCGGTCATCGCATACATCGTCGCCAAGAGCGCGGTATCGAACGCCAGGCCGCGGTCGACGTCGAGATCGATCCGGCACTGGCGCGCGTACAGGCTCCACAGCAGCCCGCGCGGCTCCCCCTCCAGCGTGACGTGGAGCAGCAGATTGTCGGCGAGGAACTGCTCCAGCGGCTTGCCGGCATGCCGCGCCGCCGTTGCCGGCGCGCACACCGGCGCGACGCGGACCAGCCCGAGCAGGTCGGTGACCCGGTCGTCGACGTGGGGCAGGTCGAAGACGATCGCCATATCGGTCTCGGTCGCCGGCAGGCCGGTGACGTGCGAGCTGGAAATGTCGATGACGATGTCGGGATAATCGGCGTGGAACGCGTGCAGCAGCGGCAGCGCGACCTGGTGGAGGAACGACGGCGGGATGTGGATGCGGATCGGCCGGGTCCGCGGGGCCTGCCCCGACACGTCGTTGACCGCCGCCTCGATGCGGTCGAACGCCCGCGTCACCTCGGGCAGCAGCGCCTCGCCCGCCGCGGTCAGCACCAGCCGCGCGCCCGAACGGTCGAACAGCTTGCGCCCGATCAGTTCCTCGAGGCTGATGATGTGGCGCGACACCGCGCTCTGCGAGACGTTCAGCGCCTGCGCCCCGGCGGTGAAGCTAAGCCGCTGGCCGACCGCGTCGAAGGCCCGCAGCGCATTCAGCGGCAGCCAGCGGCGGTTGATCGGATGGGGCTTTGAAATCGCTCGGCCTCCGGCGTCCCGGGACGCGACGGTCGCAGGCCCGGCCGCGCTTGTCGAGCGCCGCGCCCGCGATCGCCGCCGCCTCTCGCTTTTAACATGCCGCCATGCACAAATGCTATTTCAAGCGTCGCCGCCTTTCGTGCCAGTCCTTTTGGCCGTTGCCGGGAGAGTGGCCTTGGATCTGAGCATCGTCGCGGCAGCGCTCGACGCGCGCGAGGTCGGGCATGCCTTGCCGCAGCCCCTGTACACCAGCCCGGCCGCGTTCGACTTCGACCTCGAGGCGGTGTTCGGCCGCGCCTGGCTGTTCGCCGGCTTCGAGGCCGAGGTCCGCGAGCCCGGCGACTATCTTGCCTTCAGTGTCGGCCGCTGGCCGGTGCTGATCGTCCGCGGCCGCGATGCGGTGCTCCGCGCCTTCCACAACAGCTGTCGCCACCGCGGCTCGGTCCTGTGCAAGTCCGGCAGCGGCACGGTCGCGCGCCTGACCTGCCCGTACCACCGCTGGACCTACGGCCTCGACGGCGCGCTGCTGGCCGCCGGGCGGATGGGCGAGGACTTCGACAAAAGCCGCTATCCGCTCGTGCCGGTGCGGCTGGAGACGGTGGCGGGCGCGATCTTCGTCAGCCTGGCCGACGATCCGCCGTCGATCGCGACGCTGCGCCGCGAGCTGACGCCGCTCCTCGCGCCGCATCGGCTCGACCGCGCCAAGGTCGCCTTCCAGTCGACGCTGGTCGAATACGCCAACTGGAAGCTGGTGATGGAGAATGCGCGCGAGTGCTACCACTGCGCCACCGGCCACCCGGAGCTGTCGCTGACCTTTCCGGTCCAGGCCTCGGCCCACTTCGACATCGACGGCGAGCATGCCAGCGCCTTCGACCGGCGGATGGCCGAGCTCGGCCTCGCCGTCGGTCCGGCCGAGGAGGACTGGTGGCAGGCGGTCCGCTTCCCGTTGAACCCAACGCAGAAATCGATGACGCTGGACGGGCGCCTGAGCGTCGGCAAGCTGATGTGTGCGGTCGGCGGCGGCGATATCGGCTCGCTGCGCTGGGCAGTCGAGCCGAACAGCTTCTGCCACTCGACCGGCGACTATACCTTCGCCTTCACCGCCCTGCCGGTCGGACCGAACGAGACGCACGTCGTGTCGAAATGGCTGGTCGACGAGGATGCGGTCGAAGGCGTCGACTATGACGTTGCCAGCCTCAGCGCGCTGTGGACGCAGACCAACCTGCAGGACAAGGAGCTGGCCGAGAACAACGCCGCCGGCGTCGCCTCGCCCGGCTACCGCCCCGGCCCCTATTCGACCGAGGCGGAAGCGCTGACGATCCGCTTCGTCGACTGGTACTGCGCGACGGCCAGGCACTACCTCGACGCCGCCCGGTGACGCCGCCGCTCCATCCCGACACGCTGGCGGTCCACGCCGGCTACGACCCGGCGAGCGCGCTCAATGCCGCCAAGCCGCCGATCTTCCTGACCTCCACCTTCGCCTACGACTCCGCACAGGCCGCCAAGGACATCCACGAGGCCTATTTCGACGGCACCGGCCCCGCGGTCGGCATGCCGGCGCACATCTACACGCGCCTCGGCCACCCCGGGCTCGACATGGTCGAGGCGCGGCTGGCGGCGCTCGACGGCGCGGAAGCGGCAGCCGTGTTCAATACCGGCATGGCGACCCACACGGCGATCGCCCTCGCTCACCTCCGCCCCGGCGACAGCGTGGTCCACAGCCGGCCGATCTACGGCGGCACCGACGGGCTGTACAACACCGCGCTGATGCCCGGGCTCGGCGTCACCAGCGTGCCGTTCAGCGACGGCTGCGACGAAGGCGCGATCCGCGCCGCGATCGGGCAGGCGCAGGCAGCCGGGCCGCTCAAGCTGATCGTCGTCGAGACGCCGGCCAACCCGACCGCGGCGATCGTCGACATCGCGCTTGTCCTCCGCCTTGCCGCGGAACTGACGCCGCGACCGCTGGTGGTCGTCGACAACACCCTGCTCGGGCCGATCTTCCAGCGGCCGATCGACCTCGGCGTCGACCTGTGCATGACCTCGCTGACCAAATATTGCGGCGGGCACAGCGACCTGCTCGCCGGCGGCGTCACCGGGCGGACTGCGCTGATCCAGCCGCTGCGCCTGCTGCGGACGACGCTCGGCAGCCACCTCGACCCGTTCACCTGCTGGCTGCTCCTGCGCTCGTTCGAGACGGTGGGCCTGCGGAGCGAGCGGGCGATGGCCAATGCGCGCGCCGTTGCCGAGTACCTGCGCGACCACCCCAAGGTGGCGAGCGTCACCTACCTCGGCTTCGTCGCGCCGGGCACGCCGCAGCATGCGGTCTTTAACCGCCAGTGCACGGCGGCGGGGTCGACCTTTGCTTTCCGCGTGCACGGCGGCGAGGCGGCGGCGTTTCGGTTCCTGGGGGCCCTGAAGCTGTTGCGCTTCGCCGTCAGCCTGGGGGGGTCGGAAACGCTGATCACCCATCCGGCGACGACGACGCACTACGCCGTCGACAAGGCGACGCGCGACGCGGTCGGCATCGACGAGGGCACGCTGCGCCTGTCGGTCGGGATCGAGCATGCCGGCGACCTGATCGCCGACCTTGCCCAGGCGCTCGACCAGGCATGATCGACGCCTTCGCGCTGACGCCGGGCGACGGCAAGATCGCCCCGCCGGTCGAACGCTTCGATACCGTCGTCGTCGGGGCGGGGACGGCGGGAACCGCGGCGGCCATCGCGGCAGCGGCGCGTGGTTCGGTCCTGCTGGTCGACGAGAACCCGGTGCCGGCGGCGCAGATCGGCGGCGACGTGCCGCTGTTCTGGGGCGGGCGCGCCACGGCGGCGGCGGTCAACCCGGCGCGGATGGTCGAGACCCTGGTCGCCACCAACCCGCTGCTCGAGGAGGCGGTCGCCGCCGGCGTCGACGTCCGCCTGGGGACGATGGCGTGGGGTTTGTACGCCAACGGCCCGGGCCTGCGCGTCCTGCCCGAACCGTTGCTCGGCCTGGCCGACAGCGAGCGCGCGTGGTTCACCGGCTTCGGCGAGCTGGTGCTCGCGACCGGTGCCCGCGACGTGGTGCTCGGCTTCCCCGGCTGGGACCAGCCCGGCGTCATGGGCGCGCAGGCGTTTCACGCGCTGCTGACGCGCTATCAGGCGCTCGCCAGCCGGCGCGTGATCGTCGTCGGTTCAGGGGCGTTGGCCCAGGCGACGGTGCGGCTGGCCGTGGCGCACGGGGTCGACGTCGCGGCGGTGATCGAGTGCGGCGAGGACGTCCCCGCCGGGTTCGACGGTCCCCTCTTGATCGACACGACCATCGCCCGCGTGGAAGGCGGCATCGGCGGCGTCGAGCGCGTCGTCCTGCGCGGACCGGGCGGCGAGCAGACCGTGGCCGCCGACACCGTCGTCCTTGCCGTCGCGGCCGAGCCGGCGACCGAGCTCCTCGCCGCCGCCGGCGAAGTGGCCGGCGTCCGCGTCCTTGGCGACGCCGCCCTGCCGCTGCCCGACCCGGGCGCGATCGCCCGCTGGGCCGCCGCGCTGGCCGGCCCGCCCGAGACGATCGTCTGCCAGTGCGAGGGCGTCACCCGCGGCGACCTGCTCGGCGTGCAGCCGCCGGCCTATCTCGCCCGGCCGCCCGCGCTCGCCGCACGCAGCCTGGCGAGCCTGGGCCGCGGCCGCGCGCCTGATCCCGACCAGATCAAGCGCCTGACCCGGGCCGGCATGGGCGCGTGCCAGGGCCGCCGCTGCCGCGCGCAGGTCGCGGCCCTGCTCGCCGCCGCCAGCGGGCGGCAGGTCGCCCCGGCGACGTGGCGGGCGCCGGTCCGCCCGGTCGCGCTCGGCGTCCTCGCCGACTGGACCGAGCCGGCAGCGATGGCGGCGGGGTGGGACGTGTGGTTCGGCATCCCGACGCAGTGGACGCCTTACGCCGACATCGGCACCGCGGCCGAGCATGTCGGCGGCAACCGTCATGTCTGAGCGCCCCGCGCTCGGCCAAGTCGCGCCCGACCTGCCGGCCGGGGCCGAAGTCGTCGTCGTCGGCGCGGGCGTCACCGGGCTGAGCGCCGCATGGTGGCTGGCGCGGACAGGCGTGTCGGTGGTCGTCGTCGACAAGGGGATTGTCGGCTGGGAAGCGTCGGGGCGCAACGGCGGCGGCGCCTCGCATTACCAGAGCCCGCTGTTCGCCGAGGAGCAGCGGCTGTGGCCGCAGCTGGACGACCTGCTCGGTTACCCGACCGAGTATCGCCGCGAGCGGGTCATCATCCAGCGCGACCCCGACCTGCTCGACCACTACCGCGCCGTCGGGCGGATGTGCACGGCGATGGGCTACCGCGTCGACGACCTCGATTCGCGCCAGTGCCAGGAGCTGGTACCGCTGACCGACGCAACGTGCCTCGGCGGCATCCACCTGCGGTTCGGCGGCCATGCCAATCCGCAGCGGACGGTGCAGGCCTATGCCTGGGCGCTCGAGGATCTCGGCGGCACGGTCGTCGAACACTGCCCGGTGACCGGCTTCGCCCAGGCCGGCGGGCGGGTGACCGGGGTCGCGACCGCGCGCGGGACGATCGCCTGCGACGCCGTCGTCGTTGCCGCCGGGCCGCAGGCGGAGGCGCTGCTGGCGCCGCTCGGCATCGCCTTCCCGCTCGCCGCCGCCCGCGCCGAGATGCTCGTCACCGAGCCCGCGCCGCTGCTGGCCATCGGCGGCGTCGACGGCAACGGCCTGTACGGGCGGCAGACGCTGCGCGGCAACCTCGCCTTCGGCGGCGGGCCGCACGAGTGGCTCGCGACCCTGGCCGACGGGCCGCGCGCGCGCCCGGCGTCGCCGCTCGTCCGCAGCCTCGCCCGCCGCGTCGCCGAGATGTTCCCCCGGGCCGCGCACCTGAGCCGTCATCCGCTCGTGGGCCGGAATTGTCGAGAACACCCCCGACGGCCGGCCGATCCTCGACCGCGTCGGCAACGTCACCGTCGCCACCATGTCGGGCGTCGGCTTCGGCCTGTCGCCGGCGAGCGGGCACGCGGTCCGCGACCTCGTCGTCGACGGCGCCTGCTCGTTCGCCGACATCGCCAAGCTGGGCCTCGCCCGCTTCGCCGGCCTCAGTGCCGACTGGCGCGCCGAGCGTGGCTGGGCGGTCGACGCGCCCGCGCCGGCGGCGGCATGACGCGCTATTCGGCTCTCGCCCTGCTGCGCGGGGCGCTGACCGGGCAGAAGCACTGGGACCGCGCCTGGCGCGACCCGGAGCCGAAGACGGGCTACGACGTCATCGTCATCGGCGGCGGCGGCCATGGCCTGGCGACGGCCTATTACCTCGCCCGGCGCCATGGCCTGAAGAAGGTGGCGGTGCTCGAACGCGGCTGGATCGGCGGCGGCAACACCGGGCGCAACACGACGATCGTCCGCTCGAACTACCGGCAGAAGCCGCTCCACGACTTCTTCGAGATGGCGCTGAAGCTGTGGGAGGGGATGAGCGACGAGCTGAACTTCAACGTCATGTTCAGCCCCCGCGGCGCGCTGTTCGTCGGCCATAGCGACGGCGACATGCGCCAGCTCGCCGAACGCGGCGACGCGCTGCGCTGCTCGGGGATCGACGCCGACCTGCTGACGCGCGCCGAGGTCGGCCGGCTCGCGCCCCTGCTCGACCTCAGCCCGGCGGCGCGCTTCCCGGTCCACGGCGGGCTGATCCAGCGCCGCGGCGGCACCGCCCGCCACGACGCCGTCGCCTGGGGCTATGCCCGCGCCGCCGACGCGCTCGGGATCGACGTCATCCAGAACTGCGAGGTGACGGGCATCGACATCGCCGGCGGCCGGGTCACGGGCGTCCAGACCTCGCGCGGCGCGATCGCCACCGACCGGATCGGCATCGCGGTCGCCGGGAACAGCGGTCCCGTCGCGGCGCTCGCCGGCATCAAGCTGCCGATCGAGGCGCAGACGCTCCAGGCCTTCGTCACCGAGCCGGTCAAGCCGATGATCGACACCGTCATCATGTCGCAGTCGCTCCACTGCTACATCAGCCAGTCCGACAAGGGCGGCATCGTGCTGGGCGGCGACCCCGACCAGTTCCCGAGCTATGCCCAGCGCGGCCTGCCGGCACGGCTGGAGAAGGCGGCGGCGGAGGCGATCGCGCTGGTGCCGGCGCTCGCCCGGCTGCGGATGGTGCGCTGCTGGTCGGGGACGACCGACATGAGCTTCGACGGCGCGCCGATCCTTTCCGCGCTGCCGGTCGACGGGCTCTACCTCAACGGCGGCTGGTGCTACGGCGGGTTCAAGGCGACGCCGGGATCGGGCCTGGCCTTTGCCGACCTGCTGGCGACGGGCACGCCGCACCCGCTGGCGGCCCGCTTCGGGCTCGACCGCTTCGCCCGCGGCGCGACGGTCGACGAGGCCGGGGCCGGGCCGAAGCCGCAGGACCGCTGACGTGCTGCTGATCGCCTGCCCCCATTGCGGCCCGCGCGCGCAGGTCGAGTTCGCCTATGACCGGACCCTGGATGCCATCGTCCCGCTGGCGGCGACGCCGGACGAGGCGGTGACCGCGCTCTACACGCGTACGAACCCGCGCGGCTGGTCGGACGAGCTGTGGTATCACCTTCATGGTTGCCGCCGCTGGCTCGTCGTGCGGCGGCATACCGGCACCCATGCGGTTCAAAGTGTCGCCGAGTACGCGCCGTGAGCCTGCGCTTCACCTTCGATGGGCGGGCGCTGGCCGCCGAACCGGGCGACACGCTGGCGGCGGCGCTGCTGCGAAACGGCGTCGGCATCGTCGGGCGGAGCTTCAAGTATCATCGCCCGCGCGGCGTGATGACGGCGGGCGTCGAGGAGCCGAATGCGCTAGTGACCGTCGGCGAAGGCGGACGGACCGAGCCGAATACGCGGGCGACCGACATCTTCGTCTATGACGGGCTGGTCGCGGTGAGCCAGAACCGCTGGCCGAGCCTGCGCTTCGACGTTGGCGCGGGGCTCGGGCTGGCGGCACCGCTGTTCGCCGCCGGCTTCTATTACAAGACCTTCTTCGGCCCGCCCCGGCGATGGATGCGCTACGAGCGCTTCATCCGCCGCGCCGCCGGGCTCGGGCCGGCACCCGTTGCCGCCGATCCCGATGCCTGCGAGCACCGCGCCTTGTTCTGCGACATCCTCGTCATCGGCGGGGGCCCGGCGGGGCTGACCGCGGCGGAGGCCGCCGCGGCGGCCGGGCAGCGGGTGGTGCTGGTCGAGCAGGACCAACGGCTTGGCGGATCGCTGCTGAGCGATGGCGGCGATCTGGCGCTGGTCGAGCGCGCCCGCGCCGCAGTGGTCGCCGCCGGCGGACGCGTGCTGACCCGGACGACGGCGACCGGCCTGTGGGACGACGGCTTCGTGCCCTGCGTCCAGCGCCTTTCCGAACCGGGCCAGCCGGCGGCGCTGGCGCAGCGGCTGTGGCAGGTCCGCGCCGGAAGCGTCGTGCTCGCCAGCGGGGCCATCGAGCGGCCGCTGACCTTCGCCGGCAACGACCTGCCCGGAGTGATGCTGGCGCGCGCGGTTCGAACCTATTCGACACGGTTCGGTGTAGTGCCTGGAGCGCGGGTGGTGATCGCGACGAACAACGACGATGCCTACCGCACCGCCGACGCCGTGGTCGCCGCGGGAGGAACCGTCGTCGCCGTTCTCGACGCGCGGACCAGTCCGGCCCTCGCGCGAAACGCACCGCATCGGGTCTGTGCCGATGCGGTGATCGTCCGCGCCCGCGGGTCTGCACGCGTGGCCCGGGTCGAGGCGCTGGTCGGCGGCACCCGGCAGACGTTTGCCGCGGACGCGGTCGCCATGTCGGGCGGCTTCACGCCGGTGGTCCATCTCCATAGCCATGCCGGCGGGGCGCTCGACTGGTGCGCGGACGTTCAGGCCTTTGTTCCAGGGACTTCGCCGCAGCGCGTAACGGTGGCCGGCAGCGCCGCCGGTGAAGTCGACGCCGTCGCCCCGGCGGCCACGCCGCTGGCCGACGCCAAGGCCGCCTTCATCGACTTCCAGAACGACGTTACCGCCGCCGACGTCGACCTCGCCTGGCGCGAGGGCTACCGGTCGGTCGAGCATCTGAAGCGCTACACGACGCTCGGCATGGGCACCGACCAGGGCAAGACGAGCAACATGGCCGCGCTCGCCCGCCTTGCCGCCAGCGGCGATGTCGCGATCCCCGATGCCGGCCTGACGCGCTTCCGCCCGCCCTACACCCCGCTGACGCTCGCCGCGCTTGCCGGGCCCGACGCCGGCGGCCATGCCGCGCCGTCGCGGCGGCTGGCGCTCGCCGAGGCGCATGCGGCGCAGGGCGCGATCTGGCAGCCGCTCGGCCTGTGGCACCGGCCCCGCGCCTATCCGCGCGACGGCGAGACGATCGGCGCGGCGGCCCTGCGCGAGGCGCGCGCGGTCCGGGCCCACGCCGGGATCGCCGACGTCTCGACGCTGGCCAAGTTCATCGTCTCCGGCCCGGACGCCGCCGCGCTGCTCGCCGTCGTCTGCGCCACCGGCGTCAAGCTCGCGGTCGGGCGGGGGCGCTATACGATCATGCTGCGCGAGGACGGCATGGTCATGGACGACGGCACCGTGTGGCGCCTGGGCGAGACGCGCTACCTGCTGACCAGCTCGACCGGCGGGGCCGAGCGGATGGCGGCGCACCTGTCCTACTGCCGGCGGGTCCTGGCGGCGGGGCTGCGCGTGACGGTGGTCGCGGTGCAGGAAGCGTGGGCGGGGATCGCGCTCGCCGGACCGCGCAGCCCGGCGATCGTCGCCGCACTTGGCATCGCGCCGTCCGCGACCATGCCCGCCCACATGGGGGTCGCCGAGGGCCAGGTCGCGGGCGTGCCGGTGACCGTGCTGGCGGCGAGCTACAGCGGCGAGCGCGCGTTCGAGCTGTACGCCCGCGGCGACGCCGCCGGTCCGCTGTGGGCGGCGCTGCTCGCCGCCGGCGCGACGCCGTACGGGATCGAGGCGATGGAGTTCCTGCGCATCGCCAAGGGCCACATCGTCGGCGGCGGCGAGGTCGACGGGCGGACGACGCCGGGCGACCTTGGCCTGGCGAGGATGCTGCGCAAGGATGGCGGCTTCGTCGGCGCGTCGGCGCTCGCCCGTCCCGCGCTGGCCGATCCCGACCGGCTGCAGCTGGTCGGGCTCACGAGCGCCGCGCCCATTCCCGAAGGGTCGATGCTCGTCACCGCCGCCGGGTCGCCGGTAATCGGCCATGTCACCGCCGCCGCGCCCGACGTGGCGGGGAACGGGCACGTCGCCCTCGCCCTGCTCGCCGGCGGCCGCGCACGGATGGCGGAGGCGCTGCTCGCGACCTCGCCGACGCGCGGCCAGCAGGCGGCGGTCGTCGTCACCGACCCGGTTCATTACGACCGCGAGGGGGCACGCTACCGTGGTGAATGAGGTGACCTTGTCGGTCGCGCCGGCGGGCGAGGTCGCGGTGCTCGACCTGTGGCCCGGCGCGGATCGGCGCGACCTTGCCGGCATCGACGCGGTGCAGGTCGAGCCCGACCGCTGGTGGCTGTTCGGCGCGGTCGATCCCGGGCTCGGGGCGGAACCGATCGGCGGCGGGCTGGTGCGGGCGACGCTGACCGGACCCGGCTGGCGGGCGCTGCTGATGATCGCCGGCGTGTTCGATGCCGAGGACCCGGCCTTCGGCCCCGGCGACTGCGCCGCGACGGTGATCCACCACGTCCCGGTGTGGATCGTGCCGCGCGGCGGCACCGCAGGCGATTGCGCCCACGTCTTCTTCGCCGCAAGCTATGCCGAAGGCCTCGTCCGCTTGTGGACGGCGGCGATCGACCGGGGGGTCGCATGAACCACGCCGCTGCGCCGCCCGACACCGCTGCCGCCGCCGCCGCTGCCGCCGCTGCCGCCGCCGGCGGGCCGTACGCCGGGGCGGCGGCGACCGCGCCGCCCGCCGCAGTCCTCGAACGGGCGCGCTGGTACGTCGTCCTCGTCTGCGCGGTGGTGTACGCGCTCAACATCGCCGACCGCTACGTCGTCTCGACCGTGCTCGAGCCGATCCGCCTCGAGTTCCACCTGTCCGACACCGGCGTCGGTTGGCTGACCGGGGTCAGCCTGGCGCTGTTCTACATCACCGTCGGCCTGCCGATCTCGCGCCTCGCCGACCGCAGCAACCGGCGCAACATCGTCGCGGCCGCCATGGTCCTGTGGTCGGCGGCGACGGCGATCCTCGGGCTGACCACCAGCTTCGTCCAGTTCCTCGTCGCCCGCATCGCCGTCGGCGTCGGCGAGGCGGGGGGAACGCCGCCGTCGACCTCGATCATCGCCGATTATTTCCCGCGCGAGCGCCGCGCCTTCGCCCTGACGGTGTACGCGCTCGGGCTTCCGCTCGGCGCGTGGCTCGGCTCGAACGTCGCGGGCATCGTCGTCGATCACTATCACAGCTGGCGGGCGGCGTTCATCGCCCTCGGCATTCCCGGCGTCGTCTTCGGCATCCTCATCTTCCTGACCGTCCGCGAGCCGGTCCGCGGCCGCTTCGAGACGCTCGAGCCCGACACCGAACCGCCCGCGGCGCTCAGCGACACGCTGCGCTACATGTGGCGGTGTCGCTCGGTCTGGCACATCAACGCCGCCGGGACGGTCATCTGCCTGTGGGGCTGGGGGCTGATGTACTGGACGCAGACCTACCTCCAGCGCGCCTACGGCCTGTCGACCGCCGATGCGGGGGCGAGGCTGGGGACGATCTATCTCTGGGCGGGCGTCGCGGCGACGCTGGCGACGGGGGCGATCCTGGCGCTGCCGGCGATGCGCCCGCCCCGGCGGATCGCGCATTTCCTCAGCCTGATCGTGCTGGTGTCGACGGTGCCGTCGTTCCTCGCCTATTGGACGCACTCGCTCGGCGTGGCGACGGCGATGCTGTGGCTCGTCGTGCCGGCGATCTACCTCTACGTCGGGCCGACGATGGCGCTGCTGCTCAACTTCCTGCCGCCGGCGATGCGGGCGCAGGGCATGGCGATCAGCCTGCTCACCGCCAACGTCGCCAACCTGATCATCGCGCCGCTGGTGGTCGGGGCGATCAGCGACGCGCTGGCCCCGCGCCTGGGGAATGCCGCCTCGCTCCGCTACGCCCTGCTCGCGCTGTCGCTGACCGGGTTGTGGGCGGGCTATCACTATTGGACGAGCATCCGCAGCTATGCCCGCGACGAGCCGCGTGTCCGGGGTCTGGCCGCGGCGTGAGCGTCTTCATCCTGACCTTCGCCTGCGCCGACCAGCCGGGCATCGTCGCGCATGTCGCCAACCACATCTTCATGAGCGGCGGCAACATCGTCGAATTCGAGCCAGTATCACGACGCCGCGACCGGCCGCTTCTTCATGCGCGTGGCCTTCGCCCTGACCGATCCTGCCGCGGAAGGCGCGATGCGCGGCGGCTTCACCGCGCTCGGCACCCGCTTCGGCATGACCGCCCGCCTGCGCCGCACCGACGAGCGGCCCCGGGTCGTCATCCTGGTGTCGAAGTTCGACCATTGCCTCGTCGACCTGCTCTACCGGCGACGGATCGGCGAGCTCGACATGGACGTCGCGGCGATCGTCTCCAATCACCCGGTCAACGGCTTCGATCCCGGCGATATCGCCTTCCACCACCTGCCGGTGACGCCGGCGACCAAGGCCGACCAGGAGGCGGCCGTGTGGGCGATCGTCGCGGCGGCCGAGCCCGACCTGATCGTGCTGGCGCGCTACATGCAGATCCTGTCCGACGACCTGTCGGCCAAGCTCGCCGGGCGCTGCATCAACATCCACCACAGCTTCCTGCCCGGGTTCAAGGGCGCGAAGCCGTACCATCAGGCGCACGCCCGCGGCGTCAAGCTGATCGGCGCGACGGCGCACTATGTTACCGCCGACCTCGACGAGGGGCCGATCATCGAGCAGGACGTCGAACGGATCAGCCATGCCGACTCCGCCGACGACCTCGTCCGCAAGGGCCGCGACATCGAGCGGCGGGTGCTGTCGAAGGCGGTCGCGCTCCACCTCGACGGCCGGGTCGCCGTCAATGGCAGCCGGACCGTCGTGTTCAGGGACTAGGATCCGATGCTCTTCGCGCTGCTCGCCGTCGCTGCCGCCGCCGCTGCGCCCGATTACCGCGACGAGGCGGCGTGGCTGTGCCGGCCGGGGCGGATCGACCCCTGCACGCCCGATCCCGTCCGCTCGGTCGCCGTGCCCGGCGGCAGCCTGCGACCGGAGCCGGTGACCGCCGACGCCGGAGCGAGAGCCGACTGCTTCTACGTCTATCCGACCGCGTCCAACGACGCCGGCGACAACAGCGACATGGTGCCGGGGCTCGAAGAGCGGGGCCAGGCGATGTCGCAGGCGGCGGCGTTCGCTCCCGTCTGCCGGGTGTTCGCGCCGGCCTATCGCCAGGTGACGCTGACCGCGCTCCATGCCGGGCGGATCGCCACGGCCGACTGGGGCATGGCGTACGGCGATGTCCGCGCCGCCTTCGCCGACTATCTCGCGCACGACAACGGCGGCCGCCCGTTCGTCCTGATCGGCCACAGCCAGGGGTCGCTGCTGCTCAAGCGGCTGGTCAAGGAGGAGATCGACGGTAAGCCGGTCGCCGGACGCATGCTGTCGGCGATCCTGCCGGGAACCGCGGTGCTGGTCCCCGCCGGCAAGGACGTCGGCGGCGACTTCAGGGGCGTGCCGCTGTGCCGCGCGGCTGGCCAGACCGGCTGCGTCGTCACCTGGGCGAGCTACCGCGACGGCGCGCCGCCGCCGGCGAACGCGCTGTTCGGCCGCTCCGCCGACCCGGCGCTGGTCGCCGGCTGCACCAACCCGGCGGCCCTCGTCGGTGCAGCGCCCGGTGGCGCCGGCGGCGGGGCCGCGCCGCTGGATGTTACCCGCGGCGGGGCCGCGCCGCTCGACGTCACCCGCGGCGGGGCCGCGCCGCTCGACGTCACCCGCAGCGGGGCCGCGCCGCTCGACGCCATCATCGGCTTCCCGTGGTGGCGCGGGGGCTTCGTCCAGTATCGCGCGCCCGCCGACTGGCCGGCGCCGACGCGCTTCGTCCGCGTGCCCGGCGCGCTGACCGGGCGGTGCGTCGAGCGCGGCGGCATCCGCTATCTCGCCGTCGATGCCACCCACGCGACGGGCATCGCCGCCGCCGTGCTCGATCCGGCGACGGTCGGCGACGCCGCCTATCCGGAGTGGGGGCTGCACGTCATGGACGTGCCGCTGGTGCAGGCCGACCTCGTCCGCCTCGTCGCCGCCGAGACCGCGGCGTGGCGCGCTAGAAGCGCACCTTGACCCGCCCGCCGAGCGTCCGCGGCCGCGCATAGGTGACGCGGCTGCCGGCCTGGTAGATCTGGTAATAGGTCGCCCGGGCGATGTCGGTGACCTTGACCCCGTTGGCCAGGTTGTTGCCGAAGACGCCGAATTCGAACGCGCCGATGTCATAGGCAGCCGAGACGCTGACGTTGTGCGTCTCCGGGATCGTCGCGAAGGTCGAGCTGAGGCCGTTCCTGGTCAGCACGCCGCCGTTGATCGTCGTCGCATAGCGGTTGAAGGTCGTGTTCTGGTCCGACTGGTACTGGTAGTTCGCCTGCAGGTGCAGCTCGCCCTGTCCGACCGCGACGTCGTAGAAGGCGCCGAAGTTGAACACCAGCTGCGGGAAATAGGGCGTCCGGTCGCCGTCGAACGCGCCGACGGTCGGAATGTCGCCGTTGGCGTGGCTGTCGTTGTACGACCCGCCGATGCTCAGCGTCACCTCGGGACTGAGCTTGACCATCGATTCCAGTTCGAGGCCGCGGCTGGTGATCTTGCCCTTGTTCGCGGTGAAGAAATACGAGCAGTTGAGGAGCAGCCGCGTCTGCACGTCCTGCCAGTCGATCCAGTAAGCGGTGGCGTCGATCGTCACCCGGCCGCCGGCCAGCTTGGCCTTTTCGCCGACCGTATAGTTCCACAGCTTGTCCGGACCGAAGGTCAGCGGTGCCTGGGTATAGCCGTAGGAGGCGAGGTTCGCCGCGCATTGCCCGGCGACGCCGGTGGTCCCGATCGGCACCGGCTGGTTCGCCCCGCCGTAACGGAATCCCTTCGCCGCCTCGGCATAGAGCAGCAGGTCGTCGGTCGCGTGATAGGCGATGTTGGCACGCGGGTTGACCCCGCTCGAATGCAGCGTGGCGTTGGTCGTCAGCGGCACGTGGTTGATGACGCCGTAGACGCCGCTTTCGAACAGATAATATTTCTCGTGGAAATCGAAGTAGCGCAGGCCCGCGGTCAGGTCGAGGCGCGGCGTCGCGTGCCACGTGCCGTCGGCATAGACGGCGACCTGATGCTCATCTTCGTCCTGCAGGCCGGAGAAGATGTCGTCGGTGTTGAACGCCGCGTCGACGGTCTTAGAATTATACTTGCCGTTGGGTGTGGCGAACGGGCCGTAGAAGTAATTTTCATAGCTGACCGTGTCGAAGCCCGGCGTCGGGATATCCTGGAACAAGTGGCGCTGCTGCGTCTCGTAAAACACGCCGGCGGTCCACTTGAACAGGTCGCTGTCGTGCGACGCGAGCCGGGCTTCGGCCATGAAGTCCTTGATCTTGTTGTTGATCGTGTACATTTCGGCAGGGATCAGGTTGGTGATCGCCTGGTTGTACGAGGTCGGCGCCTTGAACAGCGGGTAGCTCCCCGGCCCGACCGGCAGGCCCGAGCCGTAATCCTGGAAGAAATAGCCGATCTGCGGCTCCGGGCTGGCGTTGAAGCCGATGTTGCGGTCGGTATAGGCGGCCGTCGCGATGAAGTCGGCGAAGCCCAGGTTGTACTGCCCGCCGAGCTGGTACAGGCGGAACTTGTCGCTCGTCCCTTCCGGGCTGTTGGTCGACACGGTGTAGCCGGGCAGGCCCGACAGGCCGGTGTTGAGGCCGTGGGCGCGGCTCTGTTCATAGGTGAAGGCGGCGTCGATCGTCAGGTCGGCGGTCGGCGTCCAGCGGGCGGCGACGCGCGCCTGGGTCGTGCGGTTGCTGTTGACGTCCTTGCGGTTGTACGCGCCGATATCGTCGATCCAGCCGGCGTCCTTGCCGATGTAGAAGTTGCCGCGGATCGCCAGCGTGTCGCGGACCACCGGCAGGTTGACCATGCCGCGGAAGTTGTAGCTGCCGCCGCCGTGCTCGGTATAGGCACCGTCGGCCTCGGCCGAGCCGAAGACTTTCCTGGTGTCCGGCTTGGCGGTGACGAAGCGGATCGTGCCTGCCATCGATCCCGCGCCGAACAGCGTGCCCTGCGGCCCGCGCAGGATCTCGACCCGCTCCAGGTCATAGACCTTGAGGTCGGGCGTCTGGCCCTGGACCGAGATCGGCGTGTCGTCGAGATAGACCGCGACGAGGCTGCGGTCCGACGTGTCGGAGGTGCGGTAGCCGCCGGTCGCCAGTCCGCGCATGTTGAACTTGTTGAAGCCGGGGGCGCCTTCGGTAATGGCGAGCGAGGGCGTGAACTTGGCGAGGTCGACGAGGTTGCCCTGGTTCGACTTGGTCACCTGGTCGATGTTGACGACGGAAATGGGGATCGCGACGTTCTGCAGCGACTCCGCGCCCGACCGTGTCGCCGTGACGACGATGTCGGCGAGTTCCGGGTTGGCCGTGTCGGCCGCCGGCTCGGCCGCGCCGACCGGCACCGCGAAGGCGATGCCGCCGGCGAGCAGGACGCGGTGAAGCGGACGGCGGCGGTGCGCGAAGACTTGGCTGGTCATGTGAAAATCCCCCTGATCGTCCACCGCGCGACCCGCATTTGCGGTGCCGCCCGGTCCGTGAAGTGACGGTGATGCCGCCACTAGGTCCCTGACTGGCAGCGTCACTCCGTTCCGAAAGAGCGGAAAGCAGAATAATCGTATGCCGTCATGCCTTATAAGCATCAGCGACGCCGCGGCCAGAGCGGCAGGTGGTTGCCCGCCGCGGCGGCGCGGCCCCGCCGCTTGACCTCGCCCGCGCTCGCAGGGCACAGCGCGTGCGGGGAGAAACCGCGCATGAAGACTCGTGCCGCCGTCGCCTTCGCGGCCAAGCACCCGCTGGAGATCGTCGAGCTCGACCTCGACGGTCCGCGGGCCGGCGAGGTGCTGGTCGAGATCATGGCCACCGGCATCTGCCACACCGATGCCTATACGCTCGACGGACTGGACAGCGAGGGGCTGTTCCCCAGCGTTCTCGGCCATGAAGGCGCGGGCATCGTCCGCGAGGTCGGGGCCGGGGTCACCAGCGTCGCCCCCGGCGACCATGTCATCCCGCTGTACACGCCCGAGTGCCGCCAGTGTAAGTCGTGCCTGTCGGGCAAGACCAATCTCTGCACCGCGATCCGCGCGACCCAGGGCAAGGGCGTGATGCCCGACGGCACCAGCCGCTTCCGCTACCAGGGCCGGCCCGTGTTCCACTACATGGGCTGCTCGACCTTTTCCAACTTCACCGTCCTGCCCGAAATCGCGGTCGCCAAGATCCGCTCCGACGCGCCGTTCCAGACGAGCTGCTACATCGGTTGCGGCGTCACCACCGGCGTCGGCGCGGTGGTCAACACGGCCAAGGTCGAGCCCGGGGCGAACGTCGTCGTCTTCGGGCTGGGGGGCATCGGCCTGAACGTCATCCAGGGCGCAAGGATGGTCGGGGCCGACCGCATCGTCGGCGTCGACATCAACCCGGCGCGCGAGGCGTGGGGCCGCCAGTTCGGCATGACCGACTTCGTCAACCCCCGCGACGTGGCGGACGTCGTCGCCCATCTCGTGGCGATGCTCGACGGCGGGGCCGATTACAGCTTCGATTGCACCGGCAACACGACGGTGATGCGCCAGGCGCTGGAATGCTGCCACCGCGGCTGGGGCACCAGCATCATCATCGGCGTCGCCGAAGCGGGCAAGGAGATCAGCACCCGGCCGTTCCAGCTCGTCACCGGCCGCAACTGGCGCGGGACGGCATTCGGCGGCGCGAAGGGCCGGACCGACGTGCCCAGGATCGTCGACTGGTACATGACCGGCAAGATCGCGATCGACCCGATGATCACCCACGTACTGACGCTGGACGAGATCAACCGGGGCTTCGATCTGATGCACGCCGGGGAGAGCATCCGCAGCGTCGTCGTCTACTAACGGGAGGAAGAGCGATGTACAGTCACATGATGGTCGGCAGCAACGACATCGAGCGGTCGCGCAAGTTCTACGACGCGACCTTCGCCGCGATCGGCGGCAACCCCGGGATGACGGACGACAAGGGCCGGCTGATCTACATGAACAACGGCGGCGTGTTCATGGTGACGAAGCCGATCGACGGGGCACCGGCGACCCACGGCAACGGCTGCACCATCGGCATCGCCATGGACGGGCCGGAGCAGGCGAACGCCTGGCACGAGGCGGGCATCGCCGCCGGCGGCACCGCGGTCGAGGATGCGCCGGGCGTGCGCGAGAGCCGCATGGGCGCGCTCTACCTCGCCTATCTGCGCGATCCCGACGGGAACAAGCTGTGCGCGCTCCACCGGGTGCCGGCGGCGGCGTGAGCCTCGAGACGATCGGCACGGCCAAGGCGTTCGGCGGCACGCAGGGCGTCTACCGCCACGCCAGCCGGAGCACGAGCACGGCGATGACCTTCAGCGTCTTCGTGCCCGCGCATCCGCCGGGCGCGCGGCTGCCGGTCGTCTGGTATCTGTCGGGGCTGACCTGCACCCACGCCAACGTCACCGACAAGGGCGAGTATCGCCGCGCCTGCGCCGAGCTGGGGCTGATCCTCGTCGCGCCCGACACGTCGCCGCGCGGCGACGGCGTCGCCGATGCGCCCGAGTACGACCTCGGACAGGGCGCGGGCTTTTATGTCGACGCGACCGAGGCACCGTGGGCCGGGCACTTCCGGATGTGGACGTACGTCACCGCCGAGCTGCCCGACCTCGTCGCCGCGACCTTCCCCGTGGACCCGGCGCGGCAGGGGATCATGGGCCATTCGATGGGCGGCCACGGCGCGCTGACGGTCGGGCTGACCTTTCCCGACCGCTTCCGCGCGGTCTCCGCCTTTGCCCCGATCGTCGCGCCGAGCCAGGTGCCGTGGGGCGAGAAGGCGCTGTCGGCCTACCTCGGCGGCGACCGGGCCGCGTGGCGCAAGCACGACGCCGTGGCGCTGATCGCCGACGGTGCCCGCGTGCCGGCGCTGCTCGTCGACCAGGGCGATGCCGATGCCTTCCTCGACCGCGAGCTGAAGCCCGACCTGCTCGCCGCCGCCTGCGCGGCTGCCGGCATCGACCTGACGCTCCGGCTGCAGCCGGGCTACGATCACAGCTACGCCTTCATCTCGACCTTCATGGCCGACCAGCTGGCCTGGCACGCGGCACGGCTCTAGCTGCTCTTTTCGAAGGCGGCATTGATCCGCAGCTCGACGTCGTCGCCAACGGCGGGGACGTAGGTGGTGATGCCGAAGTCCGATCGCTTGATGTGCGTCGTCGCCGCGAAACCGACGGTGGCCTTCTTGCTGACCGGATTGATCCCGGCCCCGACGAGGGTCGCATCGAGCACCACGGGCTTGGCCACCCCATGCAGCGTCAGCGTCCCGGCAATGCGCGCCGCCGTGCCGCGAACGGTGACGCCGGTCGCGGTGAAGGTCGCGGTCGGGTATTTGGCGGCGTCGAAGAAGTCGGGCGACTTCAGATGGTCGTTCAACGCGGGCACCGTCGTCACCAGCCCGGCGATCGGAATGGTGATCGCGACGGCGGTCGCGGCGGGATGAGCGGGATCGAGCGTCAGCGTACCGGTGACGCCGCCGAACAGCCCGTCGTACGTCGTGAAGCCGAAGTGATTGAGGCTCCATCCCACCTGCGTGTGGCCGGGGTCGGCAGCGTAGGTGCCGGCCGCGACGCGAGTGAGGTCGGGCGCGCCGGGCACCTGCGCGGCCGCAGGAACAACGGTGAGCCAGGTGAGGGCCGCGGCGGCGGCGCGGAACGGCGGCATGGTCTTCTCCCGTGAAACAGGCTGGCCGCTACCTATGACCCGCAGCGCACGATGCAACGCTGCCCGACCCGCACCATTTCTTGTCCGTTCCGAACAGGGGCTATGTCGGCTGCCGTACGCTCGCGCCGTTGACCTCTGCGTCGGCGCGGCTACGGTCCGCGCGCGATGATCGAGCATGACCCCAATGATACCCGGCGATTGCGCGACGCCTTCGGGGCCTTTGCCACGGGGGTCACCGTCGTTACTGCGTGCCGCGGTGCGGAGCGGGTCGGGCTGACGGCGAACAGCCTGACCTCGGTGTCGCTCGACCCGCCGCTGCTGCTGTTCTGTCCGGCACGGAGCGCCTCGGCGTTGCCGACCCTGCGCGCGACCGGGCGCTTTGCCGTCAACGTGCTGGCCAGCGACCAGACGCCGGTCGCGGAGCGGTTCGCGCGCAAGGGGGTCGATCGCTTTGCCGAAGCGACGTGGCACGAGCTGGCCGGGCTGCCGGTCCTCGGCGGCGCCCTGGCGAGCTTCGCCTGCCGCCTCGAGGCCGAGCACGACGGCGGCGACCATGTCGTCATCATCGGCCGCGTCGAAGCGATGTCGGCCAGCGGCGGCGAGGACCCGCTGCTCTATTTCCGCGGCGCCTATCGCCGGGTGCACGTCCCGACGTGACCTCTCCCGAGGGTGCGGCCGACGACGCGGAAGCCGCCACCGCCGTCCTTGCCCGCGGCGGGCGGACCAGCTTCGGTGGCTTCGTCCTGCGCCTGCTGGCGCGCATGCCGTTCCTGTTCATCGCCGGCCGGCTGTACGGCTCGGCCGAGCTCGGCCGCTTCGGCTACGCCATCCTCGTCGTCGAGCTGACCGCGCAACTGGCGACGATCGGCTTGAAGCGCGGTCTCGCCGATGCGCTCGCGCGGGACGAGCGGCCGCACGCGTCGACCGTCGCCGACGCCGTCCTGCTCGGCGTGATGCTGGCGGCGGCCGGCGCGGCGCTGCTTGTCAGCTGGCCGGCGCTGGTCTTTCCCAATGGCCCGGTCTCGCCCGCCGACCGGCTGTTCCCCCTCGTCGCGCTGGCGGTGGCAACGTCGGACATCACCCTGGCGGCGCTCGCCTTCCGCCACGACATCGCCGCGCAGGTGCGGGCGCGGTCGATCATCGAGCCGTGGACGCTGACGCTCTTCGCCGTCCCGGCCTTCTGGTTCAGCGGGCGCGACGAGGGGCTGCTCGTCGCCTATGCCGCCTCGATGATCGCGGCCGTCGCCGCCAGCCTGATCCCGTGCCTGCGGAGCTTTGGCCTGCCGCGGCAATGGCAGCCATCGGCCGTCCGGCTGTGGCGGCTGGCGCGCGACAACGCCCCGCTCGCCGGGGCCGATCTGGCCGACTGGGGATCGCGGCGGCTCGACTTCTTCATCCTCGGCCGCTTCGCCTCGCCCGAAGTCGTCGGAATCTACTTCGTGGCGCAGAACATCGCCTCGCTGCCGGCCAAGCTGAAGAACAGCTTCGATCCGATCCTCGCGCCGCTGCTGGCGACCGCGATCGCCGCGGGGGACAAGGCGAGCGTCGCCGCCCATGTCCGCCAGGTCGCCTTCTGGGTGCTCGCAGCGCAGTTCGCCGTCGTCCTTGCTCTCGGCATGACCGCGCGCGCCTCGCTCGGGCTGTTCGGCCCGGCGTTCGTCGGCGGCACGACCGTCCTCGCCGTGCTGCTGACGGTCGAGTTGCTGGCGAGCCAGGGCGCGGTCGCGGAGGCCGCGCTGATCTACCTCCGGCCGCGGATCAACCTTGCCGTCGCCGCCGGAGGTCTCGTCCTGCAGGCGGTGCTGACGCTGGCGTTCGTGCAGCGCTTCGGCGCGCTGGCGGCGGCAGGCGGACTGGCAGCGGCGGTCCTGACGGTGTCGATCGTCAAGTCGGAGCTGCTCGCCCGCGTCGTCGGCGCGCGCGTCTCGGGCTGGCGACCGGCGCTCGCGGTTGCCGCGGCGGGCGCATTCGCCGCCGGGCTCGCCGTCCAGGCGGTGCCGCGCTGGCTCGCCGCCGCCCCCGGCCTGTCGGCGGCGCGGGCGCAGACGATCGCCGAGGTGCTGCAGCTGTCGGCCGGGCTGGTCGTCATCCTCGGCGTCTTTGCCGGGCTGGTGTGGACGACCGGCTTCCGCGGGCCGGACCGGCTGCTGTTCCAGGCGCGGCGGCAGCGGCAGGCGGCGCTCAGTGGCGAAAGTGGCGCATGCCCGTGAAGACCATCGCCAGGTCGCGGTCGTCGGCGGCGGCGATGACTTCGGCGTCGCGGATCGACCCGCCGGGCTGGATGACCGCGGTCGCGCCAGCCTCCGCGACCGCGATCAGCCCGTCGGCGAACGGGAAGAAGGCATCCGACGCGACCGCGCTGCCGACCGTGCGGGGTTCAGGCCAACCGGCGGCGGCGGCGGCCTCGCGCGCCTTGGCCGCGGCGATGCGCGTCGAGTTCGACCCGGCTCATCTGCCCCGCGCCGATGCCGGCCGTGCTGCCGCCCCTGGCATAGACGATGGCGTTCGACTTGACATGCTTGGCGACGGTCCAGGCGAAGGTGAGATCGGCAAGTTCTGCCGGCGTCGGCGCACGGCGGGTGACGACCCGCAGCATGTCGTCGCTCAGCCCGCCGAAGTCGCGCTCCTGGACCAGCACGCCGCCGGCGATGATCTTCGTCGTCAGCCCGCGCCGCGCCGGGTCGGGCAGGTCGCCGGTCAGCAGCAGACGCAGGTTCTTCTTGGTCGCGAACACCGCTTTCGCAGCCTCATCCGCGTCGGGGGCCGCGACAACCTCGGTGAAGATCTCGGTCATCGCCCGCGCCGTCGCCTCGTCGAGCGGGCGGTTGACGGCGATCACCCCGCCGAATGCCGACACCGGATCGGTCGCGAGCGCCGCGCGATAGGCGTCGAGCAGCGTGTCGGCGGTGGCGACGCCGCACGGGTTGGCGTGCTTGACGATGACCACCGTCGGCGGCCCGTCGCGGAACTCCGCGACGAGCTCGAGCGCGGCGTCGGCGTCGTTCAGGTTGTTGTAGCTCAGCTCCTTGCCCTGAACCTGCTCGGCCTGGCCGATGCCGCGCGCCGCTCCGCCGAACGGAACGTACAGCGCCGCCGCCTGGTGCGGGTTCTCGCCGTAGCGCAGCGTCGTCACCAGCCGCGTCGGCATCGTCCGCACCGCGGGGAAGGTCTCGTCGAGGTCGACCCGGCTGAACCAGTTGGCGATCATCGCGTCGTACGCGGCGGTGGCGGCGAAGGCGGCGGCGGCGAGGCGCTGGCGCATGGCCAGCGTCGTTGCTCCGGCGCTGGCGTCGAGCTCGGCGATCAGCCCGGCGTACTGCGCCGGCGACGTGACGACGGCGACAAAGTCGTGATTCTTGGCCCCCGAGCGGATCATCGCCGGGCCACCGATATCGATGTTCTCGATGATGTCGTCGCGGCTGCCCCCGCGAGCGACGGTGGCGGCGAACGGGTAGAGGTCGACGACGACGAGGTCGATCGCGCCGATGTCGTGCGCTGCCATCGCCTCGACGTGCGCGGCGAGGTCGCGCCGGGCGAGGAGCCCGCCGTGGACCGCCGGGTGCAGCGTCTTGACCCGCCCGTCCATCATTTCGGGAAAGCCGGTCAGGTCGGCGACATCGCGCACCGCCAGCCCCGCCGCGCGCAGCGCCGCCGCCGTGCCGCCGGTCGAGACGAGCTCGACGCCGTGCCGCGCCAGGGCAGAACCAAGGTCGGTCAGGCCGGTCTTTTCGCTGACGGAGAGGAGGGCGCGGCGGAGGGGAATTGGGGTCATGGCGGCAAGGCTCTAGCGGCGCGGGGCGGCGCCGTCACCTGCCGCTAACGGCCCATCCGCTTGAACGACCAGCTGACGCTGTCGCCGGCCGACGGTGCGACGACGACCAGCTGCCGCGTCGGCCGCGGGACGCCGCCGGGGCCGATCCAGACCGAATTGTCGACGGTCAGCGGCGCGCCGCGGGCACGGAACTGCCAGACCCGGCCGTCGGCGAGGCGAACCAAAGCGCCCTGGCCATCGGCGGTCGGCGTCGCCTCGACGCCGGGACCGAGGTGGAAGCGGACGTCGACGCCGACGCGCGCGCGCCGCCGCGCCCGGACGCCGCTGACCGGCTCGAGGCTGTCCTCGCCGCGCAAGTCGGCACCCCCGGCCGAGAGGAACAGGCGGCGGCGATGGCGGACGCCGAAGCGGCGGACATAGCCGTCGTGGACGAGGTCGAGCCAGACGCCCTCCTCGCTCTCGTGACGGCCGACGCACGACTTCCTCGACGCCGCGACCGAGCGCGCCGTCGGGGCGGATCCGCGTCGAATTGCTGTTCCCGAGCACCAGCGTCGAGTGCGCCGCCGTCGTTCGCAGGCCGGCGGCGAGTTCCGCCGGCAGCGGCTGCAGCCCGCGCGCACCGCAGTTGACGACGAGGCGGTGCGGTCCGTCCGACAGTTCGAAGGCGAGCGTCGCCGCGTGGCCGGTGCCGCCGGCCCGCGCCTGCGGCGGCGGCGCGGCATCGACGACAAGGATGCTGCCGCCGCCGGTCACGCGCTGATACCCCGCCGGGCCGGCCGCCCGCGGCGGGCGGGCGACGACGCCGGAGGCCGCGAACGCCGCCGCCAGCCGTGCCGGGGCGATGCCGCCGCCGCCATGCCACCCGCCGACGCCGCCGTCGCCCATCACGACCGCGGCCAGCGCCGGCACCAGCCGGTCGAGCGCCGCCACCAGCGCGCCGGCGGGCGGGCGGCTCCGCGCGCCATAGGCTGCGCGCACCTGGAGCAGGAGCTCGATCAGTTCGAGCTGCGTCGAGGCGGCGCGGTCGGTGACGCCGCCGTCTTCCGCCACGACGGCCGCCAGCGCCCGGTCGAGTAGCCCCTCGGCGCGCGCCAGCCGCGCATCGACCCCCGGGATCAGCAGCGCGGCGACGTTGAGCCCGGCGGCGGCGGCGATGCGCGGGACGCCGTCGGGCAGCCGGTCGATCGTGCGGTCGAGGTGGCGCGCCATGCGGGCCAGCGCATTGAGCACGGTCGAGCGATAGACGAGGTCCGGCGACGACAGGATGTACGGCGCATAGGCGGTCCAGAAGATCAGCCGTCGCGCCATCAACTCGGGCGCCCAGGCGACGGCGTCGAACTCGGCGTGGTCGGCGAGCCAGCGGGCGACGATCGGCTCGGCGATGGCCGCACCCCGCGCGCGCTCGGCAGCGGCGGCGAGATCGCGCAGCCAGGCGAAGCTGTGCGCCCAGTCGCGCCAGGCGGCGGGCGCGCTCGGGTCGGCGAAGGGCAGCGAGCGCGGCGGATTGAAGCCGCCATGCGGCAGGCGGCCGGCAACGATCCGCGCGCCGACGGCGGCATCGCCGCGCAGCGGGTCGGGAGGAACGGCGAGGAGCTTGAGGGGGAAATGACCGCGCAGGCGGATGCGATGCAGCGCGGTGCGGTAGCTCAGGCGGTGCAGCCCGGCGGTGACCCGCTCGGCCAGGCTGACGCCCTTGTCCGCCCCGCCCGCCGACGCGCGCAGCAACCGGTCGCCGGCGTCGCTTGCGCGGGGGGTGAACAGGTCGGGCTCGTCCGGCTCCACCGATGGCTGGATCGGCGCTGCCGCGGGCGGGGACAGCGCTGCCGCGGGCTTGACCGGCTCGCCCGCGGACCCGGTCAATTCGGCGGGAGGCGGACCGGCGGACGCCACGGCGAGCCGCGGGCGGTCGCCGGGCGCGCCGTCGCTCACCGGCCGCGCAATGCGGCGATGTTGGCGGCGTAGGCGTCGGGCCCGCCGCGGAAGGTCGCGGTGCCGGCGACGAGGACGTCGGCTCCGGCGTCGATCGCCTGCCGCGCGGTGTCGCGGTCGATGCCGCCGTCGACTTCAAGGTCGATGGCGCGGCCGGTCGCATCGATCATCTTGCGGATCGCGGCGATCTTCTTCAGCTGGCTGGCGATGAACCCCTGCCCGCCGAAGCCGGGGTTGACGCTCATCACCAGCACCAGGTCGATCTCGTCGATCAGATAGTCTAGCATCTTGGCCGGCGTCGCGGGGTTGAGCGAAACCCCCGCCTTCTTGCCCAGCGACTTGATCCGCTGCACCGTGCGGTGGATGTGCGGGCCGGCTTCGGGATGGACGGTGATGATGTCGGCACCGGCCGCGGCAAAGGCGTCGAGGAACGGGTCGACCGGCGCGATCATCAGGTGGACGTCGAACGGCAGCGCGCAGTGGGGGCGCAGCGCCTTCACCACCGCCGGGCCGATCGTCAGGTTCGGCACGAAATGGCCGTCCATGACGTCGACGTGGAGGTAATCGGCGCCCGCCGCGGCGACCGCGCGCACTTCCTCTCCCAGCCGCGCGAAGTCGGCCGAAAGGATCGACGGCGCAATGCGGACCCCCTGCTGCATGGTCGAGCGGTCTATCAGTCGGGCCAAGTCAACGGAAGATGAAAGGCCGGGTCCCGCTCCCGACGCCTGCGGAATTCGTCGTTAACCCTGTCGCTCAAGCGACTGCGGCAAAGTCCGCCTCCTTGGCGGCGGCGCGGCGGTCGAGCTCGGCGCGGCTCAGCTTTTCGCTGGCACTCTTCAGCTGGCCGCAGGCGGCCATGATGTCGCGCCCCCGCGGGCGGCGAACGGGGGCGGAAATACCCGCGGTGAAGACGATGTCGCTGAACCGGGCGATGCGCTCCGGGTCCGAACACTGGTAGTCGGACCCCGGCCAGGGGTTGAACGGGATCAGGTTGACCTTCGCCGGCAGGCGGTACTGGCGGATCAGACGGACCAGTTCGCGCGCGTCGGCGTCGCTGTCGTTCTTGTCCTTGAGCATGACGTACTCAAAGGTGATCCGCCGGGCATTGTTCGCGCCCGGATAGGCAGCGCAGGCGGCGAGCAGCTCGTCGATGCCGTAGCGCTTGTTGATCGGCACGATCTCGTCGCGCACTTCCTTGGTCACGGCGTGGAGCGAGACGGCGAGGTTGACGCCGATCTCCGCGCCGGCGCGCGCCATCATCGGCACGACGCCGCTGGTCGACAGGGTGATCCGGCGCTTCGACAGCCCGAGCCCGCTCGCGTCCATGACGATGGCGAGCGCGTCGCGGACGTTGTCGAAATTATACAGCGGCTCGCCCATGCCCATCATGACGATGTTGGTCAGCTGCCGCCCCTCGAGCGCGCTCGGCCACTCGCCCAGCGCGTCGCGCGCGAGCATCACCTGGCCGACGATCTCGCCCGCGGTGAGGTTGCGCACGAGCTTCATCGTGCCGGTGTGGCAGAAGCGGCAGTTCAAGGTGCAGCCGACCTGCGAGGAAACGCACAGCGTGCCGCGGTCGGCGTCGGGGATGAAGACGCACTCGGCCTCGTTGCCGTCGGCGAAGCGCAGCAGCCACTTGCGCGTGCCGTCGCTCGACACCTGCGCCTCGCTGACCTCCGGCCGGCCGACGACGAAGTTGGCGGCGAGCACCGCGCGGGTGTCGCGGGCGATGTTGGCCATGGCCTCGAAATCGGTCGCGCCGCGGTGATAGACCCAGTGCCAGACCTGGCTGGCGCGCATCTTGGCGGCGCGCGGCTCGAGCCCGGCGGCGGTCAGGGCGGCGGCAAGCTCGGCGCGGGTCAGCCCGACGATCGCAGTCCGGCCGTCGGCGCGCTCGACCAGCGGGCGCGGCACGGGAACCGGATCAATCAGGCCGGGGATTTGCATCGGTGCGACTTAGGGGTTCGGGCCGACAAAAGAAAGGCGGCGGCCAAAGGTCAGGTGGAGGTGGTGGTGGAGCCTAGGGGGATCGAACCCCTGACCTCTACAATGCCATCGTAGCGCTCTCCCAGCTGAGCTAAGGCCCCGTACCACGTCCTGTCCGCCGGATGGGGCCGGCGGAGGTGCGCCATTACGCCAGCACGGCGGCGGGCGCAAGGCGCTGCGATGCGGCCAAGGACAGGCCCCTGCTGGCGCGGTCCTGCCGGCCGCCTTCCCGTTCGCGCACCCGGGGTCTCCCGGCCAGGAAGGCGCGCTCACCCGCAGGTCGCCCGGCGCGGAAGGGGGACGGCAGGGGCCGGCCCGCGACGGCCTACGCCTCGTCCTCGTCCTCGCCGGGAACGACGACGGCGAGGTCCTCGTCGTCGCCGATGTCGACGTCGGGCTCCTCGGCGTCCTCGGCGACGTCGAGGTCGTCGTCGGCCTCGATGATCTCCCCGTCCTCGTCGGTCTTGGGCGTCGGCTTGGCCGCCTCGAACGGCAGCGGCTGCTTCGACTTCAGCATCGATTCGGGCAGCCAGGTGTTGCCGCAGTTGATGCAGACGACGGGGTCCTCGTTACCGAGGTCGTAGAAGCGCGTATTGCACTTGGGGCAGGCACGCTTGGTGCCCCACTCTGGCTTGACCATGAAGAACTCCGGTGGCGCTCACGGGGCGCGATCAGGCGCGGGTCATTGCCACAGGCCCCCGGCGCTGTCAAAACGCCCGCGCCGATGACCCCGCTGCGCCTTTCCGCCGACGGCCCGTTGACCGGGACGGTCACCGTTCCCGGCGACAAGTCGATCAGCCACCGCGCGCTGATGTTCGGCGCGCTCGCCGTCGGCGAGACGGTGATCGACGGCCTGCTCGACGGCGAGGACGTCCGGGCGACGGCGGGCGCGCTCCGGGCGATGGGGGCGGAGATCGGGTGCGACGCCGACGGCCGCTGGCGGGTGTCGGGCGTCGGCGTCGGCGGGTTGCTGCAGCCGCGTACCGCGCTCGACATGGGCAATTCCGGCACCTCGACACGCCTGCTGATGGGGCTGGTCGCCAGCCATCCGCTGACCGCGACCTTCATCGGCGACGCGTCGCTGTCGGCGCGGCCGATGGCGCGGGTGACGACGCCGCTGGCGCTGATGGGCGCGCGCTTCGCCGCCGCGCCGGGCGACCGCCTGCCCCTGACGATGACCGGGCGCTGCCCGGCGGTACCGCTGACCTATGTCCTTCCCGTCGCCTCGGCGCAGGTCAAGTCGGCGGTGCTGCTCGCCGGGCTGAATACGCCGGGGCGGACGACGGTCGTCGAGCGCGAGGCGACGCGCGACCACAGCGAGCGGATGCTGCGCGGCTTTGGCGCGACGGTGACGGTGACGGACACGCCCGAGGGCCGGGCGATTACCGTCGACGGCGAGGCCGAGCTGCGGCCCCAGGCGATCGTCGTGCCCGGCGACATCTCGTCGGCGGCGTTTCCGATCGTCGCCGCGCTGATCGTCCCGAGCAGCCGGGTGACCCTGACCGGCGTCGGCGTCAACCCGACGCGCGACGGGCTGCTTCGCGTGCTGGCGCTGATGGGCGCGGACATTGCCCGGACCAATCCGCGCGAGGTCGGCGGCGAGCCGGTCGCCGACTTGGTCGTCACCGCCGGCAGCCTGACCGGCATCGATGTGCCCGCGGAGATCGCGCCGAGCATGATCGACGAGTTCCCGATCCTGTTCGTCGCCGCCGCCTTCGCCCACGGCCGGACGGTGATGCGCGGCATCGGCGAACTGCGCGTCAAGGAAAGCGACCGCATCGCCACCATGACCGCCGGGCTCGCGGCCTGCGGCGTCGGGGTCGAGGAGCTGCCCGACGGCCTCATCGTCCACGGGCGCGGCGGCGAGGCCGTGCCCGGCGGAGCGACGGTCGCGGCCCGCCTCGACCACCGCATCGCCATGAGCTTCGCCGTGCTCGGCCTGCGCGCCAGGGCCGCGGTCACGGTCGACGACGCCGCGCCGATCGCGACGAGTTTCCCCGGCTTCGTCACCCTGATGCGGGCTCTCGGCGCCTACACGCCCGAGTAGCGGCGGAACCAGTCGACGAAGCGCGGGATGCCCGCGTCGATGGTTGTCGTCGGCGCCCAGCCGAGCGCCGCCGTCGTCGCGGCAATGTCGGCATAGGTCGCCGGCACGTCGCCCGGCTGCATCGGCAACAGCTCGCGCCGCGCCGCTCGCCCGGTCGCTGTCTCGATCAGCTCGACCACCCGCAGCAGCGGCTCGGCGCGGTGGTTGCCGAGATTGTAGACGGCGTGGCCGGCGGGCGGGCGGTCGAGCGCCGCCAGCGTCCCGGCGACGATGTCGTCGACATACGTGAAGTCGCGCTGCATCTCGCCACGGTTGAACAGCCTGATCGGGTCGCCCGCAAGGATGGCGGCGGTGAACTTCCACATCGCCATGTCGGGCCGCCCCCACGGACCGTAGACGGTGAAGAAACGCAGGCCCGTCGCCGGAAAGCCGAACAGGTGGACATAGCTCGCGGTCATCAGCTCGTCGGCACGCTTGGTCGCGGCGTAGAGCGACACCGGCGCATCGGCGCGGTCGGCGACGGCGAACGGCAGCTTGGCATTGGCTCCGTAGACCGACGACGACGAGGCATAGGCAAAATGCTCGACGCCCCGCGCCCGCGCCACTTCGAGCAGGGCGAGGTGTCCGGCGAGGTTCGAGCGGACATAGCTGTGCGGATCGACCAGCGAGTGGCCGACCCCGGCCTGCGCGCCCAGATGGACGATCCGCTCGACCGCCTGCCCGGCCAGAGCCGCATCCAGCGCGGCGGCGTCGCTGAAGTCGAGGTGGTGAAAGGTGAAGTCGCCGGTCAGCCGCGCCAGGCGAGCGCGCTTGAGCCGCGGATCGTAATAAGGATTGAGATCGTCGACGCCGACCACCGTCTCGCCGCGGGCGAGCAGCGCTTCGGCGACGCCTGCGCCGATGAAGCCGGCGACGCCGGTGACGAGAATGCTCATGCGGCCACCAACGCGGCAATGTCGGCGGCGATGCGCGCGGCGGCGCGGCCGTCGCCGTAAGGCAGCACCACCGCCGCCATGGCCGCATGCGCCGCATTGTCGTCGAGCAGCGCGAGGCAAGCCGCGACGATCCGCGCCGGCTCGGTCCCGACGAGCTGCGCCGCGCCGGCGGCGATCCCCTCGAGCCGCTCGGTCGAGTCGCGCAGGACGAGCACGGGCGTGCCGAACGCCGGCGCCTCCTCCTGCACCCCGCCCGAATCGGTCAGCACCAGCCGGGCGCGGGCAAGCAGGGTGACGAAGGCGTGGTAGCCGAGCGGCGGGACGCGGGCGACGTTGGTGCACCCGGCGAGCGCGGCGTCGAGCACCGCGCCTGCGGCCGGGCTGGGGTGCAGCGGCACGACGATGTCGACGTCGCGCCGGCGGGCGATGGTCGCGACCGCGCCGGCGATGGCCGCCATGTGCCGATGGTTCTCCCGCCGGTGCGCCGTGACGAGGACCAGCGGGCGGTCGGTGCGGAGCCGCGGCAGGCTTGCGGCCACCGCCGCGCGCAGCGTCGGGTTCGCCGCGAGCCGCGCCGCCGTCAGATGCAGCGCGTCGATCCCCGTGTTGCCGGTGACGGTGACGGTCTCCACGGCGATTCCCTCGCGGGCGAGCGCCGCCGCCGCGCGCGCGGTCGGCGCGAAATGGCGCGCGGCGAGCGGGGCGATCAGGCGGCGGTGCATCTCCTCCGGAAACGGCTCGACCGTGCCGCTGCGCAGGCCCGCCTCGACGTGGACCAGGGGCACCCGCGCATAAGTTGCGGCCAGCGCCGCCGCAAAGGTCGTCGCCGTGTCGCCCTGGACGACGACCAGCTCCGGCCGGACGCGGCCCAGGGTCGCCAGCAGCGCCGGCAGGGCGGCGGCAACGAATGCCGCCGGGGTCTGTCCGGGCTGCATCAGGTCCAGATCGAGGTCGGCCGCCAGGTCGAAATCGGCGAGCGCCGCGCGGGCAAGATCGCGGTGCTGGCCGCTGTTGCACAGCGTCACCCGCAGGCCGCGCGCGGCAAGCGCCGCGACCACCGGGGCAAGCTTGATCGCCTCGGGCCGCGTCCCGAGCACGCACATCACGCCCCCCGTCGCCACGCCCCCGCGCATCGCCGTCTCCCCCGCGCACACTATCGGCCGGCAGCGGAGTCGACACAACCGCCGCTTCTCCCCTATCGCCGCGATGAATGTCGCAGAAGCGTCCCCTGATCGCCGTCGACGGCCCGGCCGCCAGCGGCAAGGGGACGGTCGCGCGCGCCCTCGCCCGGCACTTCGACGTCGCTCATCTCGACACCGGCAAGCTCTACCGCGCGGTCGGGCTGGCGGTGCGGCTGGCCGGCGGCGATCCGGCCGATGCCGCCCGGGCGGCGGCGGCGGCGGAAGCCCTCGACGAACGGCTGCTCGACGACCCCGACCTGATGAGCGCGGCCAATGCCCAGGGCGCGTCGATCGTGTCCGCGCACCCGGCGGTCCGGGCGGCGCTGCTGGCGCGGCAGCGGGCCTTTGCCGCCAATCCCGCCGGGGCCGTCCTCGACGGGCGCGACATCGGCACGGTCATCGCGCCCGAGGCGCCGGCGAAGCTGTTCGTCACCGCCGCGCCGCCCGTCCGCGCCGCCCGCCGCGCCGCCGAGCTCGCGCGCGCCGGCAACCCGCAGCCCGAGGCCGCCGTCCTCGCCGACATCCTGGCGCGCGACGCCCGCGATTTCGGGACGGCCGGCCGCGCCGCTGCTCCGCGCCGCCGACGCCTGCTTGCTCGATACGTCGAACTTGACTATAGACGCTGCCGTCGCCCGGGCGATCGCGCTCGTCGAGGCGCGGCTGCGCGGGGACTAAACAGACATTGCGGTCGGGCGAGGCGCGGGGCTTCGTCCGCCATAAGGCCTGTGACAAGGCCGGTGGCATGGGGCCGTCGGTCGGCGCTGAACGGGCGGCACGGTGCCGGACCCGACGACACAAGGTATTCAGATCTATGGCAACTGCAGCCCAACCGACCCGCGACGATTTCGCGGCGATGCTCGAAGGCTCGCTCGGCAAGAACCAGTCCTTCGAGGGACGCGTCGTCAAGGGCCGCGTCACCGCCATCGAAAACGACCTCGCGGTGATCGACGTGGGGCTGAAGTCGGAAGGCCGCGTGCCGCTGCGCGAGTTCGCCGGCCCCGACGGCAAGGCGAGCCTCACCGTCGGCGACGAGGTCGAGGTGTTCGTCGACCGCGTCGAGAACGCGATGGGCGAGGCGATGCTGTCGCGCGACCGCGCCCGCCGCGAAGCCGCCTGGGACACGCTGGAAACGCAGTATGCCGCCGGCGAGCGCGTTGAGGGGGTCATCTTCGGCCGGGTCAAGGGCGGCTTCACCGTCGACCTGTCGGGCGCCGTCGCCTTCCTGCCGGGCAGCCAGGTCGACATCCGCCCGGTCCGCGACGTCACCCCGCTGATGAACCTGCCGCAGCCCTTCGTCATCCTGAAGATGGACCGCAAGCGCGGCAACATCGTCGTCTCGCGCCGCTCGATCCTCGAGGAGACCCGCGCCGAGGCCCGCACCGGCCTGATCCAGAGCCTCGCCGAGGGCCAGATCGTCGACGGCGTCGTCAAGAACATCACCGACTACGGTGCCTTCGTCGACCTCGGCGGCATCGACGGCCTGCTTCACGTCACCGACATGAGCTACAAGCGCGTCGGTCATCCGAGCGAAGTCCTCAACATCGGCGACACGCTTCGCGTCCAGATCGTCCGCATCAACCGCGAGACGCAGCGTATCTCGCTCGGCATGAAGCAGCTCGAGCAGGATCCGTGGATCACGGCCGCCGCCAACTACCCGGTCGACAGCCGCCACAAGGGCCGCGTCACCAACATCACCGAATACGGCGCCTTCGTCGAGCTGGAGCCGGGCATCGAGGGCCTGGTCCACGTCAGCGAGATGAGCTGGGTCAAGAAGAACGTCCACCCGGGCAAGATCGTCAGCACCTCCCAGGAGGTCGAGGTCATCGTGCTCGAGGTCGACGAGGAGAAGCGGCGGATTTCGCTCGGCCTCAAGCAGGCGCAGCGCAATCCGTGGGAGGTCTTCGCCGAGACGCACCCCGCCGGCAGCATTGTCGAGGGCGAGGTCAAGAACGCGACCGAGTTCGGCCTGTTCGTCGGGCTCGACGGCGACGTCGACGGCATGGTCCACATGTCCGACATCGCCTGGGGCCTGTCGGGCGAGCAGGCGCTCAGCGCGCACCACAAGGGCGAGCGGATCCGCGCGAAGGTGCTCGAGGTCGACGTCGAGAAGGAGCGGATCTCGCTGTCGATCAAGGAGCTGGACGACAGCCGGGTGTCGCAGCCGGTCGCCCACGCCGATGGCGGCAGCGACCTGCGCAAGAACCAGATCGTCACCGCGACGGTCATCGACAACCGCGACGGCGGCATCGAGGTCCAGGTCGGCGAGGGCGGCCCGACTGCCTTCATCAAGCGCGGCGACCTGTCCCGCGACCGCGACGAGCAGCGCCCCGAGCGCTTCCAGGTCGGCCAGAAGGTCGACGCGATGGTGATCGGCTTCGAGCGCGGCAAGAAGCCGATGCTGAGCATCAAGGCGATGCAGATCACCGAGGAGAAGCAGGCCGTCGCCCAGTACGGGTCGAGCGATTCGGGAGCGAGCCTGGGCGATATCCTGGGTGCCGCGCTGAACCGGGCTCGCGAAGGCGACAAGGGCTGAGGCCAGGCCTTCGCGCTCGCCGCGAGGCAGGCAAACAAAAAGGCCCGCCGGGAATTCCCCGGCGGGCCTTTCTCATGGCGATCGGCGCTAGCTAGCAGCCGCTGCGGGCGATCGCGCTGCCGGCGATGGCGCCGCCGCCGGCACCGATTACGGTGCCGAAGCCGCGGTCGTGGCGCCCGCTGAGGCCGTTGCCAAGCAGCCCGCCGGCAATGGCGCCGATCACCGCGCCGGCGGTGCCGTCGCTGCGGCAGCGGTCGCCGTAGCGGTACGCCGGCTGATAGCTCTCACGGTAGTAGCCGCCCGGCGCGTACGTGCCCCGATACGCGGGGTAGCTCGGCGCGTAGCCGTACGACGGTACATAGCCGTAATAAGACGGGGCATAGCCGTAGCCGGTGCCGCCACGATCATAATATTCGCGGCGCTGATGCTCACGCCATTCACGCTCGCGCCACTCGCGGCCACGCTCGCGGTCGCGCCAGCCGTCGCGGTCGGAGCGATCGTGGTCATAGCCGTAGCCACCGCCGCGCCACTCGTCGGCCGAGGCCGCGACCGGCGCGACTCCCGCTGCCAGCGTCGCCGCCAGAACCGCGGCCGTCATCCAGGTGCGTGCCATTGTGCCTCTCCTCAACCCGGCCGATCCGTTCGACCGTTGAGGGAGGTATGCGCCCGCGCCGGTGCCGGCAGGCTGAATGCGTCTGTTAGCGGAGGTTCACGCCGCCTTGCGCGCCGCGATCCACGCGCCCATCCGGCTTTCGAGCAAATCCATCGGGATCGCCCCCTGTTCGAGGACGGCGTCATGGAAGGCGCGGAGGTCGAACTTCGGCCCCAGCTCGGTCTCGGCGCGGGTCCGCAGGCGGCGGATGGTCAGCTCGCCGATCTTGTAGGCGAGCGCCTGGCCCGGATCGGCGATGTAGCGGTTGACCTCGGCGTCGATGTTGGCGGCCGACAGTGCGGTGTTGTCGGCCATGAAGGCGACCGCCTGCGCCTTGGTCCAGCCCTGGGCATGGATGCCGGTGTCGACCACCAGCCGGCAGGCGCGCCACATCTCGTAGCTCAACCGCCCCATCTGCTTCTCGGGCGTGTCATACAGGCCGATGTCGAGCCCCAGTCGCTCGGAATACAGGCCCCAGCCTTCGACGAAGGCGGTGAAGAAGGTGGCGAACTGGCGGAACGGCGGCAGGTCGAGTTCCTGTTGCAGGCTGATCTGGTGGTGGTGACCGGGAACCGCTTCGTGGCTGGTCAGCGCCGGCAGCTCGAACAGCGGCCGCTGGTCGAGGTGCGTGGTGTTGACGTAATAGGTGCCCGCGACCCCGGCCGCGGCGCTGCCTTCGTTGTAATAAGCAGTCGTCGTGCCGTCGGCGGTCGCGGCGGGAATCTCGCGCACAGTATACGGCAGGCGCGGCAGGTGGCCGAACAGCTTGGGCATCGCGCCGTCGAGCGTCTTGGCGATCAGCGCCGCATCGCCCATCAGCTCCTGCGGCGTCTTGGCATAATATCGGGGATCGGTCCGCAGCATGGCGATGTACGCGGCGCGGTCGCCCCTGAACCCGGTCGAGGCGACGAGCGCGTCCATCTCGGCCCGGATACGGGCGACTTCCCTCAACCCGAGGGCGTGGATCTGCGCCGGGGTCAGGTCGGTCGTCGTCTGCTCCCGCACCTTGAAGGCGTAATAGGCCGCGCCGTTGGGCAGGGCCGAGGCACCGATCGTCGGCCGGCAGCGATAGTCGCGCGTGTAGAAGTCGGCATAGCCGCGGTACGCCGGATTGACCGCGTCGCGGATGACGGCGACGGCGCGCGCCTGGAGCGCGGCCCATTCCGCCGGGGAGATCGCCGCCGGGCGCGGTCCGGCGAACGGACCATAGAAGCGCGACGCGGTCGGCTCCTTGATCTCGCCGGTAATGGTTTCGGCGAAGCCGTCGAGAACCGCGCACGGCAGGACGTTGCCGTCGGCGACGGCGCGCCGCGTGATCGCCGTCGAGGTCGCGGCGAACTTCGGCACCTGCGCCAGCCGGGACAGGTACGACTCGAAGTCGGCGCGGGTGAAGAAGGGCAGCGCCAGCGGCAGGTCGGGCAGATAGGTGTGCCAGCCGCCGCGGTTGGAGAACTCGATCTCGCGCTCGGAAAAGCCGTTGGCCTCGATCTGCGTCGACAGCGAGCGGCGGAGGATGGCGACGTTGGTGCGGTCGGCCTCGGTCAGCCCTGCCGGGGGCAGGGCATCGAGGCGGGCGATAAATCCGGCCGCCTCCGCCGCCGCGCGGTCGCGCGCGGCCAGGCTATTGTCGCCCAGCTCGGCGTCATGGGTGTGGACGCCGACGCGCGTGGCGAGCAGCGGGTCGTTCTTCAGCACCCACGCCCAGTGATCGGCGAGGAGCGTCGCCAAGCGCGCATGCGGCGTCGCCGCCGCCCGGTCGTCGTGCGCCGCCGCCGGGGCCGCCGCCGCCGCCGCCGGGGCGAGCACGGCGGCGGCAACCATGGTGGCAGCGAGCAGACAGGCAGAGCGGCGCATGACTAGACCCCCGGTTATCGCGGCGACGCTAGCGCGACGTTCGTGCCTGCGCTAGCGTCGCCGGCCAGGGGGAACCATGGCCACGTCCGTGCCGCCCGCACTGCGCCCGCGGCGCCTCGACCGGCTGGCCACCGACCCGTTGCTGGCGGCGGCGACACTGGTAATGCTGGCGGTGGTCGCGCTCGCCGTGCTGCGCGGGCGGGCAGAGTGGGTCCGCGTGCCGGCGCCGATCTGGGTTCACCTCGCGACCATGGCGCTGGCGCTGGCACTGACCCCGGCGATGCTGCTGCGGCGGAAGGGAACGCGCTCGCACCGCGCCCTCGGCTACGTCTGGACGGCGGCGATGGTGGCGACGGCGGCGATCAGCCTGACGTTCAGGACCGGCGCGCCGGCCGGCAGTCACGGGGTCTTCACCGGCGACATCTCGCCGATCCACGTCCTGTCGCTGATCGTCCTTGTCCTGGTTCCGCGCCTGGTCCTTGCCGCCCGTCGCCACGACATCGCCGCCCACCGGCGCGGCGTGCGCGGCATCGTCATCGGCGCGATCCTGGTCGCGGGGTTCTTCACCTTTCCCTTCGACCGGCTGCTCGGACATTGGCTTCTCGCGGGCTGAACCATGGGCCGACCCGTGGCGCGATGCCGCTTCGCGCGGCGCTGGCGAACCCCTATGTTGCTGGCATGGCTGACTTCCGCACGATCATTGCCGGCCACGTCCACAAGATGGTCGGGGCGCGCGGCGATGCGCCCGAGATCGTCCGCGCCCCCGGCGAGGCGGGGCTGGTGCCCTATGGCGGCGCGGCCTGGGCCGTCCACGGCGACTTTTCAGCGATGATGGTCGGCGGCGTCGCCGCCCTGCTGACCCAGATGCTGCATCCGGCGGCGGCGGCAGGCGTCTGGGATCACAGCAATTTCCGCCGCGACATGACCGGGCGGCTGAAGCGGACGGCGCAGTTCATCGCCGGCACGACCTATGGCTCGACGGCCGTCGCCGGGGCGATGGTCGCGCGCGTCCGGCGCATCCACGACGCGGTCGGCGGGGTGCTGCCCGACGGCACCCCCTATGTCGCCAGCGACCCCGCCGTGCTGACCTGGGTCCATGTCGCAGGGGCGGACGCCTTCCTGCGCGCCTATGTCCGCTACCGCGATCCCGCCATGCCGGGCGCGGCGCAGGACCGCTATTACGCCGAGACGGCCGAGGTCGCGCGCGCGCTCGGGGCGAGCGACGTGCCCGAGGACCGCCGCGCCGTCGCCGCCTATTTCCGCGCCGTCCGCCCGCAGCTCGTCGCCGACGAGCGGGCGCGCGAGATCGCCCGCATCCTGCTCGGCGCGCCGCCCCCCCTGCCGAGCGCGGCGGCGGCGACCCGGGTGATGATGGACGCCGGGATCGACCTGCTCCAGCCGTGGGCGGCGGCGCTCCACGGGCTGAGCGTCCCGGTCCTGCGCAAGCCGCTGGTCCGCGCCGGTGCAGCCGGCATCGGCGCGGTACTGCGCGCCTCGCTCGACCACGCCAGGCGGCAGCGGCTGGCCGCCTGACGAAATCGCTTGCCGCCGGGGCCGCGCGGCGGCACGGCGTGGCCGATGAAAGCCGCCACCCAGCGCTCGCTTCGCCGCGTCCACCTCTACGTCGGCATGTTCTTCGCGCCGGCGATCCTGTTCTTCGCCGTCAGCGGCGGCGTCCAGACCTTTCGCCTGACCGAGCAGCCCGGGGCGCCGGCGTGGACGCAGTGGCTCGCCAGCCTGCACAAGGACCAGGCCGCGCCAAGGCCACCGCGGCCGGCAGCGGCACGACCGGCGCGAGGTCACGACGCGCCGCGGCCGTCGCAGCCCCGCCATGATCCGCTGGCCCTCAAGATCTTCGTCGCGCTGATGTCGGTCGGGCTGACGCTGTCGACCGCGCTCGGCATCGTCATCGCTTGGTCGCTGCCCGCGCTGCGGCGCGGATCGCTGATCGCGCTCGCCGCCGGTGTCGTGTTGCCGCTGGTGCTGCTGCTCGCCTGACCGCGGCGCGGAAGCCTGACCGCGCCGCCGCACCAGCTGACCGCGGCTCCGCCGGAAGGGCCTAACTGCGACACCGCTGCCCTTGCCCGACCGTTCCGGCGAACATAGAAGGAACGGATGTCGCACCTCGACACGCGCGCCAAGCTGGCGATCCTGGCCGATGCGGCGAAGTACGATGCGTCGTGCGCGTCGTCGGGAACGGTCAAGCGCAACAGTGTTGGCGGCAAGGGTCTGGGGTCGACCGAAGGCAGCGGCATCTGCCACAGCTATGCTCCCGACGGGCGCTGCATCAGCCTGCTCAAGATTCTGCTGACCAATAGTTGCGTGTTCGATTGTCATTACTGCATCAACCGGCGGTCGTCGAACGTGCGGCGGGCGCGCTTCACCGTCGACGAGGTCGTGGCGCTGACGCTCAACTTCTACAAGCGCAACTATATCGAAGGCCTGTTCCTATCGTCGGGCATTATCGGCAGCAGCGATTACACGATGGAGCAGCTGGTGCTGGTGGCGAAGGCGCTGCGCACCACGCACGACTTCCGTGGCTACATCCACCTGAAGACGATCCCCGATGCCGCGCCCGAGCTGATCGAGGAGGCGGGACTGTACGCCGACCGCCTGTCGATCAATGTCGAGCTGCCGACCGTCGCCGGCCTGTCGATGCTGGCGCCCGAGAAAAGCGCGACGCGCATCCGGGGCGCGATGAAGGACCTGAAGGCCGGTATCGACGACAACCGCGACGCGCGGGCGAAGTACCGCAGCGCGCCGAAGTTCGCCCCTGCCGGGCAGTCGACGCAGATGATCGTCGGGGCCGACGCCGCGACCGACAGCGACGTCGTCGCCAGCGCCTCGTCCCTGTACGGCACGTTCGGGCTGCGGCGGGTCTATTACAGCGCGTTTTCGCCGATCCCCGACGCGTCCGCCGTGCTGCCGCTGGTCCGGCCGCCGCTGATGCGCGAGCACCGGCTGTACCAGGCCGACTGGCTGATGCGCTTTTATGGCTTCGCGCCGGGCGAGGTGGCGGCGGCGACCGATGCCGGGATGCTGCCGCTCGACATCGATCCCAAGACGGCGTGGGCGCTGAAGCATCGCGACGATTTCCCGGTCGATATCAACCGCGCGCCGCGCGAGACGCTGCTCCGCATTCCGGGGCTCGGCGTCAAGTCGGTCAATGCCGTCCTTCGCGCCCGGCGGCAGCGGCGGCTGGGGCTCGCCGACCTCGCCCGGCTGACGCGGAGCCTCGACCGGCTGCGCCCGTTCATCGTCGCCAGCGACTGGCGGCCGCGCGCGCTGGCCGAGAGCGCCGTGCTGCGCCCGACCCTGGTCAAGGCCGAACGGTCGCAGCTGGAACTGTTCGCCTGAGCGGCGCGTCGGAGGAGCGATGCCGACCGCTGTCCTTGCCCGGCCCGACGACTTCGACGGCTGGCGTGCCGCCGCGCGCGGGCTCGCCGCCGCCGCCGTGCCCGGGGAGCGCATCGTCTGGCAGGTCGGCGACACGGCGACCGATCTCCTCGCCAGCGGAGTCGCGACCGACGCCCTCGCCGACGCCGCCGTGCCGGCCACCGGCGCACCGATGTTCAGCGTCCCCAAGGCGTTCCTGGAGATCGCCCGGCGGGTCGTCTGTAACGCCGATCCCGAACGCTTCGCCCTGCTGTACGCGGCGCTGACCACCCTCCGCGACCGGCCGAAGCTGTTCGACGACCCCGCCGACCCGCTCGTCCGCCGCCTCTACGACCTCGACAAGGGCGTCCGCCGCGACGTCCACAAGATGCGCGCCTTCGTCCGCTTCCGCGAAGTCGCCGAGGACGACGCCGGCACCGGGGGCGAGCGCTTCGTCGCCTGGTTCGAGCCCGACCACCACATCGTCCGCCTCAACGCCGGCTTCTTCGCCCGCCGCTTCGCCCAGATGCGCTGGTCGATCCTGACGCCGGACGAGTGCGTCCACTGGGACGGCGAGCTGGCCTTCACGCCGGGTGCGACGCGCGCCGACGCACCCGACGGCGACCCGCTCGAAGCGACGTGGCGGACCTATTATGCGTCGATCTTCAACCCGGCGCGGTTGAAGGTGGCCGCGATGACGAGCGAAATGCCCAGGAAATACTGGAAGAACCTGCCCGAGGCGTCGCTCGTTCCGGGCCTCGTCGCCGGTGCCGAGGAGCGGACGCGGATGATGATCGCAGCCGGGGCCCGGGCGGGCCAGTCGAACGACGCCGTGCAGGCGGAGGCGCCGGTGCGGAGCGGCGACGGCGGCCCCGCCGACCGCCTCCACGCCCTCCGGGACGAGGCGCTGCGCTGCAAGCGCTGCCCGCTATACGGTCCGGCGACGCAGACGGTGTTCGGCGAGGGGCCGGTCGATGCCCGGCTGATGTTCGTCGGCGAACAGCCCGGCGACAGCGAGGACCTGGCTGGACGCCCCTTCGTCGGTCCCGCGGGGCAGATGTTCGACCGGGCGCTGGCCGCGGCCGGCATCGACCGGACGCGGGCCTACGTGACCAATGCCGTCAAGCACTTCAAGTTCGAGGCGCGCGGCAAGCGGCGCATCCACAGCAAGCCGGATACCGGCGAGATCGACGCCTGCCGCTGGTGGGTCGGCCACGAGCGGGAGATCGTCAAGCCGGCGGTGACGGTTGCGCTCGGGGCAACGGCGGCGCGCTCCCTGACCGGCAAGGCGGTGACGATCAGCCGCGAGCGCGGCCGCGCGCTGACGCTGGCCGACGGCAGCGAGGCGTGGATCACCGTCCACCCGAGCTTCCTGCTGCGGATCGAGGACCGGGCGGCAGCGGCAGCGGAATTCGATCGCTTCGTCGCCGATCTGATCGCGGTCAGGGAGCGGCTGGTCGCCCTATCGGCCTAGCCGGCGACCGTGCGCCTTGCGGTGCAGCCTCAGTAATCGGCCCCGGCATAGGCGCTGGCCTCGCCGACCCGCGCGTGATCCCCGAGGAAGGTGGCCCAGACGCCGCCGGGACGCCAGACCGACGCCAGCATCGCCGCCGCCGTCGCGCTATCGCCGCCGTCCCGCGCCCGGCGCAGGACGAACGCCGTCACGCGGGCATTGACGATGCAGTGGACGTGGACCGGATCGTCGCCCGCCGCGGCCATCGCCGCCGTGAAGGCGGCGAAGTCGGCGCCGGTCGGTGCGGCGAAGTCGACCGGGATGTGGGTGTAGTCCATGCCCGCCGCCGCGACGCTCGCGGCTTCGTCGGCGAGCGCCTGCGGGTGGCTGTGGAGCGCGAGATTGACGACATGGCGGACGCCGAGCGACGCCAGCGCGCCGATCTGGTCCTCGCGCGGCTGTCCCGAGGTCGTGATGCGGGCGTCGAGCCGCCGCCAGTTGACGATGCCGGTCGGATCGCCGGGAGCGGCCCACTCGGTCATGCGACGAACTCCATGCCCAGCGCCTCGGCCACCGCCTGGTGGCGGATCTTGCCGGCCATGACGTTCAATCCGGCGGCGAGGTGCGGGTCCGCGGCCATGGCGCCATCGGCGCCAAGACGCGCCAGCTTGAGCGCGAAGGGCAGCGTCGCGTTGTTGAGCGCGAAGGTCGAGGTTCGCGCCACCGCGCCCGGCATGTTGGCGACGCAGTAATGGATGATGCCGTCGACGACATAGACCGGGTCCTGGTGTGTCGTCGCGTGGCTGGTCTCGAAGCAGCCGCCCTGGTCGATGGCGATGTCGACCAGCACCGAGCCGCGCTTCATCAGCCTGAGCATGTCGCGGGTGACGAGCTTGGGCGCGGCGGCACCGGGAATGAGGACCGCGCCGATGACGACGTGGGCGCTGGCGACCGCCGCCTCGATTGCCGCCTTGCTGCTGAACACGGTCTTGACCCGGCCCTCGAACATCTCGTCGATTTCGGCGAGGCGCGCGGTCGAGATGTCGTAGATGGTGACGTCGGCGCGCAGGCCGACCGCCATCTGCGCGGCGTTGACGCCGCTGACGCCGCCGCCGAGGATCGCGACGCGGCCCGGCGCGACGCCGGGCACGCCGCCGAGCAGGATGCCGCGGCCGCCCTGTTCCTTCTCGAGGTAATGCGCGCCGACCTGGACGCTCATGCGGCCGGCGACCTCCGACATCGGGCGGAGCAGCGGCAGGCCGCCGCCGCGGTCGGTGACGGTCTCATAGGCGATGCAGGTTGCGCCGCTGGCGATCAGCGCCTTCGCCTGCTCCGGATCGGGGGCGAGGTGGAGGTAGGTGAACAGCAGCTGGCCCGGGCGGAGCATGGCGCACTCGTTCAGCTGCGGCTCCTTGACCTTGACGATCATGTCGGCGGCGGCGAACACCTCGGCCGCCGTGGCGGCGATCTGCGCGCCAGCCGCGGCATAATCGTCATCGGTGAAGTCGATCCCGGAGCCGGCCCCGGTCTCGACCGTTACGTGATGACCGCCGGCGGTCAGTTCCGCGACCGACGGTGGCGTCAGGCCGACGCGATATTCGTGGATTTTGATCTCTTTGGGTACGCCGACGTGCATCGCTTCAGTCCTCGGGTTTCGTCGTGCCGCGCTATAGCGCGCCGTCGCCAGGGCCGCCACGTTGCGGCGCACCATCGGGCGTGGTAACGCGCCCGCCTTCGCATCCGATGGGCAGACGCCGCGTGATCCCGATTCGCCGACCGAGCCGCGCGCGCGGCGGCTGCTGCGTCCAATGAGCGCCGATCTGGCGGTTCCCGCCGCCGCCGCCCCGACTGCCGCCGCCCCGACCGCCGATGCCCGTCCGGCGGTAGCGCTGGCCGGTGCCCCCCACGTCGCCGACACGCACAAGGAAAGTTTCGCCAAGCTGGCGGTCGGCGCGGTCGGCGTCGTCTTCGGCGACATCGGTACTAGCCCGCTGTACGCGATGAAGCAGGTGTTCGTCGGGCCGCACCCGCTCCACGTCGACCGGCTGCATATCTTCGGCGTCGTCTCCCTGATCTTCTGGACGATGGTCATGGTGGTGACGGTCAAGTACGTCTTCATCGTCATGCGCGCCGACAACCGCGGCGAGGGCGGGTCGATGTCGCTCCTCGCCCTAATTTCGCGCCTGTCGCCGGGCGCGGGCCGGTCGCGCTACCTCGTGCTGCTGGGCGTCCTGGCGACGGCGCTGTTCTTCGGCGACGCGATCATCACGCCCGCGATATCGGTGCTATCGGCCGTCGAGGGGCTGGAGGTCGTCCAGTCGGGGCTGGCGCGCATCGTGTTGCCGCTGGCGATCGCCATTCTCATCGGCCTGTTCGTCATCCAGGCCCGCGGCACGGCCAAGGTCGGGGCGCTGTTCGGGCCGGTGATGCTGTTCTACTTCGCCGTCATCGCCGTGCTCGGGGTCATCCAGCTCGTCCAGCACCCGGCGATCTTCCTCGGTCTGTCGCCGCACTGGGCGGTATTGTTCTTCGCCGCCGATCCGGTGCTCGCCTTTCTCGCGCTGGGTTCGGTCGTGCTGGCGGTGACGGGGGCGGAGGCGCTCTACGCCGACATGGGCCATTTCGGGCGCAAGCCGATCGCGGTGTCGTGGCTGTACCTCGTCCTTCCCGCGCTGATGCTGTCGTACCTCGGCCAGGGCGCGATGCTGCTCGGCGATCCGGCCAAGGCCGAAAACCCGTTCTACCTGATGGCGCCCGACTGGCTGCGCCTGCCGCTGGTCGTCCTGGCGACCGCGGCGACCGTCATCGCCAGCCAGGCGGTGATCTCGGGAGCCTTTTCGGTCGCGCAGCAGTCGGTGCAGCTGGGCTTCCTGCCGCGGCTGAAGATCGTCCACACCAGCGCGCGCTCGGCCGGGCAGATCTACATCCCGATGATCAACTGGACCCTGCTGATCCTCGTCATCCTCCTCGTCCTCGGCTTCCGCACCTCCGACAACCTGGCCGCGGCTTACGGCATCGCGGTGACGGGGACGATGCTGATCACGACGATGATGATCGCGGTGCTGGTGCTGACCATCTGGCGCTGGCCGCGGTGGTGGGCGGTGCCGCTGCTCGGCGTGCTGCTGGTCATCGACACGGCCTATTTCGCCTCGAACATGACCAAGATCCCCGACGGCGGCTGGTTCCCGCTGCTCGTCGGCGCGGTCGCCTTCACCCTGCTGACGACCTGGGCGCGGGGGCGGCACCTGATGATGCTGCGCCTGCGCGAGAGTGCGATGCCGATCGAGGTGTTCATCAAGTCCGCCGCGAGCGCCGCCACGCGGGTGCAGGGGACCGCGGTGTTCATGACCAGCAGCCCCGAAGGCGTGCCGCACGCGCTGCTCCACAACCTGAAGCACAACAAGGTGCTCCACGACCGCGTCCTGATCCTGACCGTGGTAATCGACGAGGTGCCCTTCGTCGACGACGAGGACCGCATGGAGGTGCGTCCGCTCGGCTCGAACTTCTACCGCATGATCATGCGCTTCGGCTTCATGCAGGAGATCGACATCCCGGCGACGCTGAAGCTGGTTGAAAGTTGCGGGCCCAAGATCAAGATGATGGACACCAGCTTCTTCCTGGCGCGCCAGACGCTGCTGGCCAGCGATCGCCCGGGCATGGCGATCTGGCGCGAAAAGGTCTTCGCCTGGATGCTGTCGAACAGCGAAAGCGCGATGGAGTTCTTCAAGCTGCCGACCAACCGCGTCGTCGAGCTGGGGAGCCAGGTCGAGATCTAGCGCCAGCGAACGGCGTCCGAGGCGTCGTGCCTCGGACGCCGCCGGAGGACGTCACCGCGCGATGTCGAGTGCTGCCGTACGGTCGCTGCGCTCGACCATGGCGAGGACAGCGTCGCGCTGGACGGCGACGGATTTATGCGCTGCGGCGAAGCACTTGCTCGTCAGGCTGTAGCCGAGCGCCGAACCGTCGGACTTCCCGCAGACGCGGTTGATCGCTGCCTCGAGCCGGCGGTCGAGCCGGGCCACACCAGCGCGGCTGTGCAGGTCGAGATCGGCGTACGACACCTTCACGGTATCAGGCGTAGCCGCCAGTGCAGGGCCCGCCATCAGGGCGACGCCCAGTAACATGCGATACATGGTCGTTCCTTTCTTGCCCGCCCGCCGGAAGTGACGGAGCGGTAAGGGTGGGATCGCAGGTGGTGGCCCGGCGCGGTTCACTCGAACGGGTGACGGCGAGGATTTATTGTCGGGGTCGTTACGGCTGTGTTAATATAGTCGCCGGGGGGCTCGGCCGATGACGCGGCAAATGGCGGAACTGCTCGACCTGATCGGCGACCTCCACGAAGGCGTCGCCGACCCGCACAGCTGGGACCGCGGCCTCGACCGGCTGAGCGATGCGTTTGGTGGCAGTCCGATCCTGATCGGTTCCTTTGGTCATGAGCAGGCGGTGTTCAACCTCAGTGCTCACCGCATTCGGCCCGAGATCGTCGCGCTCCTCGCGGGGCCGCTGGCCAACCCACGCGACAACCCGTGGATCACAACCGCGTGGGCTGCACCGTTGCGGCGACTGACGACGATGGACGACGTCGGGCTCGACCGGCTGCGCCAGAGCAAGATCTGGGATGCCGTGTATGCGACTCCGGTCGGCATCCGGCAGTCGGTCGGCGCGCTGCTCGACCGCGCCGCCGACCGCGCCGAGTTCGTGCTGTTCAGCCGCGCCGACGCTTACGACGTCCCCGAAACGAAGCGGCTGACCGACCTCCTGCCGCACCTTGCGCGCGCGTGGCGCGTCCGCAACGCAATCGCGCGGTGGGAGCAGCGCGCCGCCGACATGGCCGCCGCGCTCGACCGGCTCGACCGTGGCGTGATCGTCACCGACGCCGAGGGGAAGGTGCGCTACGCCAACCGCGCCGCCGACGCGCTGCTGGGCGCGGGCGATGCGATCGACGCGACGCGCGGCCGGCTCCGTGGTGCCCGGCCCGCCGACTCCGCCGCGCTGACCGCGATGATCGACCGGGCGACGCAGACCGGGATCGGGCGCGCCGGCGTCGCGGTTGATGCACTGACGCTTCCCCGCGCCGGCGACGGCGCACCGCTCGCCGTCGTCGCCGAACCGCTCAGTCCTGCGCACGGGGACCGGCTCGGCCAGACGCAGGGCCACGGCGCGATCCTGTTCCTGAGCGACGCGGCATCGAGCAGCCGGCCGTCCGCGGCGCGGGTCGGGCAGGTCTATCACCTGACGCCAGCCGAGGCGCAGGTCGCTGCGCGGATCGCCGACGGCGCGGGCGTGGCAGCGGTCGCAGCGGACCTCGGGATCAGCGAGAACACCGTGAAGACGCATCTCAAGGCGGTTTTCGAAAAGGTCGGCGTGACGCGCCAGGTTCAACTCGTCCGGCGGATCATCGCCGACGTTGGCGGGCTCGCGAACGAGAGCCTGCACGGCGAGGGTGCCCCCAGCAGCAAGGCGCCCGGCCCCTGAGCGCGGTCGCGCCGCCCCTCAGCTCCGCCGCACCACCAGCCCGGCGAGCCAGCCGGCGAGCAGCGCCAGCGCGACGGCAACGAGACCGTACAGCAGCCCGTTGTTTTCCGCCGCGACATAGACCCAGCGTTCGAACCCGCTCTTGTCGATGGTGATCGGCGTCGCCGCGCGGGCGATGACCTTGCCGTGGCGGATCAGGTAGATCTCCGCCGTGTACGATCCCACCGGCACCGCCGACGGGATGGTGATGCGAGCCTGGTAGAGAATATTCTGGGTAATCCCGATGCGCCCCTCCTGCTCGCTCCACAGGCCGCTGCGGCGGCGCAGGTCGACGAGGCCGCGGGTGAACTCGGCGACCTGGGCGCTGTCGCTGCTGGTCGGCGACAGCTGCAGGTAATCGAGCCCGATTTCCCAGATCGAGGCGGTCCGTTCGTCGACCAGGCTCTTGATCGGGGCCGAGGTGGCGACGGCGTAGAAGCCGGGCGCGGTCTCGAAGTGGACGCTGTCGGTGTTGATCCAGATGCCCGCGACGCGCGCCTTTTTTCGCAAGGTGATCGGCTGGGCGGGGCCGCGAACGACGATGGCGAGGCCGGGGCGCTCGTCGGGCACCGCGCCGCGCGGATACTGGATCGCGCCAAAGACGAGCAGCTCCGCCCCTTTGAAGGTATAGATGATGTCGATGCGGTTCTGGCTGATGTCGGTGATCAGCCGGACCGGCGCCACCGCCTGCGCCGACGTGCCGGCGATCAGCGCCAGCACGAGGAGCGCGAGCCGGATCACGCCGGGCCGAACACCGAGAACAGCTCGGCCGGGCGCAGCGCCAGCCCGACCGCCAGCCGCCCGGCGACGCCGAGCAGGATCAGCGCCAGGCCGAGCCGCAGCCGCACCGGCGACACGCGCTGCGCCGCCCGCACGCCAAGCTGCGCGCCAACGACGCCACCGATCAGAAGGAGCCCGGCGAGGATGATGTCGACCGTGTGCGATTCGACCGAGTGGAGCAGCGTCGTCGCCGCGGTGACGAAGATGATCTGGAACAGCGAAGTGCCGAGCACGCTGCTCGTCGACATGCCGAGCAGATAGATCATCGCCGGCACCATGATGAAGCCGCCGCCGACCCCGAGGCTGACGGTCAGGACGCCGACGATGGCACCGAGCGCGAGCGGGGCCAGCGGCGAAATGTAGATGCCCGACTTGTAGAAGCGCGTCTTCCACGGCAACGCGGCGATCAGCGGATTATGCTGGTGGAGGCGGGTCGGCTTCACCCCCCTGGCCGTCCGCCGCATCGTCCGCACCGATTCGCGCAGCATCAGCCCGCCGACGGTGCCGAGCAGCAGGACGTAGACGAGGTTGATCGTGATATCGATCTGCCCGAGCTGCTGCAGCCAGGCGAACAGCAGCGAGCCGAGACCCGCGCCGATGAAGCCGCCGGCGACGAGGACGCCGCCCATCTTCAGGTCGACGCCGCCCCGCCGCCAGTAGGCGAGCGCCCCGCTGACGCTCGCGCCCGTGATCTGCGTCGCGGAACTGGCGACGGCGACGGCAGGCGGGATGCCGTAGAAGATGAGGAGCGGCGTCGTCAGGAACCCGCCGCCGACGCCGAACATCCCCGACAGAAAGCCGACCAGCCCGCCCAGGCCGACGATGACGAGCCAGTTGACCGACAGCTCGGCGATGGGGAGGTAGAGGGTCACGGACGCGAGTGATAGCGGGCCGCGCCGGCGAGCGCGACCCTGAAGCACCCTTTGGCCCCATCGAACGTTCCCGCGGCACCCGATCAGGAGACCGTGCGATGAAGCTGTATCTTTCCCCCGGCGCGTGCAGCCTGGCCGATCACATCGCGCTCCACGAGGCCGGCCTGCCGTTCGAGCGGGAGACCGTCGACCTCCGCGCCCACCGCACCGAAGCGGGCGAGGACTTCTACCAGGTCAACCCCAAGGGCTATGTCCCCGCGCTGCGCCTCGATTCGGGCGAGGTGCTGACCGAGAACATCGCCATTCTCGACTGGATCACGCATCAGGCGGAGACGCTGAAGCCCCGCGGTGCCGCGGGCCACACGCAGCATCTGGAGGCGCTGGCCTTCATCTCGACCGAGATCCACAAGGGCTTCAAGCCCTTTTTCGCTAGCGCCAGCGACGACGACAAGGCCAAGGCGGCGGCAGCGATCGGCAAGCGCTTCGACTATCTCGACCAGACCATGGCCGGCGACTATCTGTTCGGTAGCGCGGTCAGCGCCGCCGACTGCTATCTGTTCGTCATGCTGAGCTGGGCCGACAAGTTCGGGGTCGCCGTGCCTGCGCGGCTGAAGGCGTTCCAGGAACGGATGATGGCACGACCGGCGGTCGATACCGCGCTGCGCGAGGAAGGGCTGCTGTAGCACCGGGCCGCGGCGCAGGTTGCGCCGTCGGACGGCGCGCGCGGGAAAGCCGCCGTGGCCGCCGGCCAGGCTGGTGCGGGCCGGGGCATAGCCAGGCAGGACGCATGCCGGGCCCGCCCAGCGGGGCTCCGCCTCGCTGCGCTCAATCGTCCTCGTCGTCGAACCCGACGAGGTCGAGCGCGCGCGCCTTCATCTGGCGGGTCTGGCACCAGTGCACCAGCGCCTCCTCGCGGCCGTGCGTCACCCACACCTCGGACGGAGCGAGTTCGACGCAGGTGCTCGTCAGCTCGTCCCAGTCGGCGTGGTCGGACACGATCAGCGGCAGCTCGACCATCCGCTGCACCGCGCGCTGGCGCACCCGCATCCACCCGCTCGCCATCGCCGTCACGGGATCGGGCAGGCGCCGGCTCCAGCGGTCGTTGAGCGCCGACGGCGGGGCGACGACCACCGCGCCCTTCAGCTGCGCCGGCTTGAGCCCGGTCGCCGGACGCAGGTCGCCCAAGTCGACGCCAAGCTCGACATACAGATCGCACAGCCGCTGCACCGCGCCGTGGAGGTAGATCGGCGCATCGTGGCCAAGATGACGCAACTCGGCGATGACCCGCTGCGCCTTGCCCAGCGCATACGCCCCGACCAGCACGCAGCGGTCGGGGTTGGCGGCGAGGACGGTTTCGACCTTGGCGATCTCCTGCGCGGTGTCGGGGTGACGGAACACCGGCAGGCCGAAGGTCGCCTCGGTGACGAAGACGTCGCACGGCACCGGCTCGAAGCCGGCGCAGGTCGGATCGGGGCGGCGCTTGTAGTCGCCCGAGACGACGATCCGCTCGCCCGCGTGGTCGAGCACGATCTGCGCCGAGCCGAGGACGTGGCCGGCGGGAACGAAGGTCGCGGTGACGTCGCCGACGCGCACCGCCTCGCCGTAGGCCGCGACCTGCCCCGCCTGTGCGCCGTAGCGGACGCCCATGATCGCCAGCGTCTCGGCGGTCGCCAGGACCTTGCCGTGGCCGCCGCGGGCGTGGTCGGCATGGCCGTGGGTGACGAGCGCCTTGTCCTTGGGGCTCGACGGATCGATCCAGAAATCGCCGGGCGCGACGTAGATGCCCTCGGGGTGGGGCTGGAGCCAGGAACCAAGAGCCATCGCGCCGATATGGGCGCGCCATCGGGCGGCCGCTAGCCGTGGAGAGCCGTGGCCAGCGCCAGCATCAGCGGCACCACGAGGATCAGCCCAAGCACGGCGACGCCGCCCGCGGGATGGCCGAGGTTGATCGTCCAGCCGAGCGCCCGATGGTATTTGGGGACGATGAAGCGCCGGTCGTCGCGCGCGAAGTAGAGCTTGATCGGTCCGCGCGTCCAATGTGCCGGGTCGTCGTGCATCGGGTCGTTCATCGCCGCTCTCCCGGGCTGTCGCTCCTGGGTTCGATAGTCGCATCATACACCCAGTGGCGCGCACCGCCTATATGGTGCCGGTGACCTCCTCCGCTGTCCTTCCCGATGTCCTGCCCACCCCCCTGACCGGCTGGTTCGCGCGCCGCGGCTGGGCGGTGCGGCGGCACCAGCGCGAGATGCTCGCCGCCGCGCGCGCGGGCGAGCATGCGCTGCTGGTCGCGCCGACGGGATCGGGCAAGACGCTGGCGGGTTTCCTGCCGAGCCTGGCCGAGCTGGTCGAGCAGCCGGCGGACGGGCTGCATACCGTCTATGTCTCGCCGCTGAAGGCGCTGGCGGTCGACGTCCAGCGCAACCTGCTGACGCCGATCGCCGAAATGGGGCTCGACCTCCGCGTCGAGACGCGGACCGGCGACACGCCCGCCGAGCGCAAGGCGCGGCAGCGGGCCAAGCCGCCGCAGATGCTGCTGACGACGCCCGAATCGCTGTCGCTCCTGATCAGCTACCCCGACGCGGCGCGGATGCTCGGCGGCCTGCGCACGATCATCGTCGACGAGGTCCACGCCTTCGCCACGACCAAGCGCGGCGACATCCTCAACCTCGCCATGAGCCGGCTGCAGGCGCTGTCGCCGGCGCTTCGCCGCGTCGCCCTGTCGGCGACGATCGCCGACCCCGAGGCGTACCAGGGCTGGCTCGCGCCGGACGCCGATGCGGCCAGCGTGCGGCTGGTCCAGGGCGACGCCGGGGCCGAGCCGGTGATCGACATCCTCGTGCCCGACGGCCGCATTCCCTGGTCGGGGCACAACGGCCGCTACGCCGCCAAGCGGGTGATCGAGTTGATCGCCGCGCACCGGCTGACGATCGTCTTCGTCAACACCCGTGCCGTCGCCGAGCTGATCTTCCGCGACCTGTGGGCGGAAAACGACGCCGCGCTGCCGATCGGCATCCACCACGGCTCCTTGAGCCCGGAGGCGCGGCGCAAGGTCGAGAACGCGATGGCGTCGGGGCGGCTGCGCGCGATCGTCGCGACGGCGAGCCTCGACCTCGGTATCGACTGGGGCGACGTCGACCTCGTCGTCCAGATGGGCGCGCCCAAGGGTTCGTCGCGCCTGCTCCAGCGCGTCGGCCGGGCCAACCACCGCATGGACGAGCCGAGCGCGGCGGTCATCGTCCCGGGCAACCGCTTCGAATATCTCGAGTTGCTCGCCGCGCACGATGCCGTCGCGGCGCACGAGCTCGACGTCGACGCCTTCCGCCCCGGCGGCGTCGACGTGCTGGCGCAGCACGTCATGGCCTGCGCCTGCGCCGCGCCCTTCGCCGCCGACGACCTGTACGCCGAGGTCCGCACCGCCGCGCCCTACGCCGGACTGCCGCGCGCCGAGTTCGACCGGACCATCGCCTTCATCGAATCGGGCGGCTATTCACTCCGGGCCTACGACAAGTACCGCCGCCTGACCCGCGGGCCCGACGACCTGTACCGCGTCAGCCACCCGCGCGTGGCGGTGCAGCACCGGCTGAACGCCGGCACCATCGTCGAGGCGGCAGCGCTGAACGTCGTGATGGGGGGCCGGCCGGGGCGCGGCGGGCGCAGCTTCGGCCGGGTCGAGGAGTGGTTCGCCTCGCAGCTGCGCATCGGCGACAGCTTCATGTTCGCCGGCCAGGTGCTCGAGGTCACCGGCTTCGAGGGGCCGGACCTGTTCGTCAGGCTGTCGCGCGGCGATCCGCGGGTGCCGACCTATGTCGGCGGGCGGATGCCGCTGTCGACCAACCTCGCGCGGCGCGTCCGCGGCCTGTTCAACAGCCCCGACCGCTGGCGCGAAATGCCCGCCGACGTCCATGAATGGCTCGATTACCAGCAGCTGCGCTCGTCGTTGCCGGGGATGGACGACCTGCTCGTCGAGACCTTTCCCGAAGGCGGCCGCAACTTCATGGTCGCCTATGGCTTCGAGGGGCGGAACGCGCACCAGACGCTCGGCATGCTGCTCACCCAGCGCATGGAGAAGGCGGGGCTCGGCCCGATGGGCTTCGTCGGCAGCGACTACATGGTCGCGACGTGGAGCCTGGCGCCGGTGACCGACCCGGCGCCGCTGTTCTCGCCCGATGTGTTCGAGGACGAGCTGGCGCAGTGGATCAGCGATTCGCCTTTCCTCCGCCGCGCCTTCCGCGAGGTGGCGGTGATCGCCGGGCTGATCGACCGCGTCCACCCGGGGCAGCACAAGTCGGGCAAGCAGGTGACCTTCTCGTCCGACCTGATCTACGACGTCCTTCGCCGCCACGAACCCGACCATCTGCTGCTGACCGCGGCATGGGCGGACGCGCGGGCCAAGATCACCGACATCGGGCGGCTGGCGAACCTGCTCGAGCGGTCGCAGACCCATCTCGTCCACCGCGACCTCGACCGCGTGTCGCCGCTCGCCGTGCCGGTGCTGCTCGAAGTCGGCAAGGAGCGTGTGTTCGGCGCCGCCGACGACGCCCTGCTGGCCGAGGCGGACGCCCTCGCGCGCGAAGCGATGCGGCTCGACGACGCTACATCGCCTCCTTCAGCCCGGCCCTGATCAGCCACCAGTTGACCGGATAGCTGGTGGCGAAGCCGGCGAGCATCGCCAGTTGCATTGCGAACCAGAACTCGGGGCTGTCGACGGGGGCGACGCCGCCATAGGCCGGGCGGAACCAGCCGAACTGGAGCGCTGCCATGCCCCCGTACATGCCGACCTGCCAGGCGGTGATCGACGCGGCATCGGCCTTGACCGCGGCGACGATCCCCGCACCGGGCGACAGGTGGCGCATCGGCGCGATGGCGAAATACTGGAAGGCGATGCCGATCAGGAAGGCGACGAGGTAATCGGGGATCCACACGGCGAACATCCTTTCGTCGAACCACGACTGCCAGCCGAAGGCGACGGCGATCGCAGGGACCGCGAATGCCGCCCATTCGACCAGGATGTCGGCCAGCGTGCAGCCGGCGCCGCAGTGGCTCGACCCCTTGAAAACGCTGACGGCGAACCGCGGGTTGCCGTCCCCGCCGCGGCCCCGCACGCGGTAGGCGGCGAGCCACAGCGGTCCGCCGAACAGCGCAGTCAGTGGCCAGACGAACGCCATCACCGCCATCCTCGGCGGCTGCCGGACGACAGCGACGGCAACCACGGCGGCGGACACGACGCCGAGCGCGATGGAGACGGTGGCAAGGCCGTGAAGCCAGAGCGGAAAGGCAGGCATCGATGCTCCCCGGTCGCGTGCCGCGACACCGTCGTTCGGGTACAGAGGACCAACGCCGCGGCGGCGGCAATCGCTCCCGGCTTGCCCCCCGTCGTCCGACGCGGCATAGGTCCGGGCGATGTCCGTTGCCCTTTCGTTCGCTGGCGCGACCTTCCTCCCGCAGCCGTGCGGCGCGCTGTTCTGGCCGGCGCGCGGGGCGTTGCTGCTGGCCGACCTGCACTTGGAGAAGGCGAGTTTCTATGGGCTGCACGGGCAGTTCCTGCCGCCCTATGACAGCTTCGACACGCTCGCCTGCCTGATAGACGCGGTCGAGGCGACCGGGGCGACGCGGGTGATCGCCCTCGGCGACAGCTTCCACGATGCCGGCGGGGCCGGACGCTTGCCGCCCGCGGCGCGCGACACGCTGCGCCGCCTGACGCGCGACCTCGACTGGCTGTGGATCACCGGCAACCACGACGATGCCAGCGCCGCGGTGCTCGGCGGGCGGGTCGCGGTCGAGGCGGCCACCGACGGCATCGTCCTGCGCCACGAGGCGGTTCCCGGCGACCCCACGCCCGAGATCAGCGGCCATTTCCACCCCAAGCTGCGCCTTACCCTGCGCGGGCGGCGCGTCGTTCGACGGTGCTTCGCGCTGACGCCGACCAAGCTCGTCCTGCCGGCGTACGGCGCCCTGACCGGCGGGCTCGACGTTGCCGATCCCGCGTTCGCCCGCGCCGTCGGCGCACCGCTCGCCGCGCTGGTCGCCACGCGCGAGCGGCTGCTGCGCTTTCCTGTCGCTGCCTGAACCTAAAACAACAAGTCGGCGGGGCGGGTGAACCGCGCTGGCACGGGCGTTGTAAGGGCAGACGTCGCGCGGCTGCGGAGGAACGGCCCCTGCCGCGCGGCGTTGTTCCTGGTCCGCAACGGACCCTTGACGGAGACTGACATGAAGACCCTTGTCACCTTTGCTCTTGCCGCCACGCTCGCGGCCGGTTTCGCCACCGCGGCCGAAGCCCGCGACGGCTGCGGCCCCGGCGGTCACCGCGGGCCCTATGGCCACTGCCGGCCCAACGGCTATTACCGTCCCGGCGTCGTCGTCGGCGGTCCGCTGATCGTCGACACCTTCTACCCCGGCCGCGGCTATTGGGACGGCCGCCGTTATTGGTGGCACCGCGACCGCTGGCACGGCGGCTGGCGCTACCGCTAGTCCGGCTTGGCCCTCCGCCCGCGGGCGGAGGGCCTAGTCCTCCCCGAACTTGCCCTCGACGAGCTTGACCAGCGCCGCCACGGCCTCGGCAGCCGCGGGCCCTTCGGCCGCGATGGTGATCGAATCGCCGGGAGCCGCGGCCAGCATCATCAGCCCCATGATCGACGTGCCGGCGACGCTTGCGCCGTCGCGGCTGACGGTGACGCGGGCGTCGAAGCCGTCGGCGCAGGTGACGAAGCGGGCGCTGGCCCGGGCGTGCAGGCCGCGCTTGTTACGGATCAGGACCGTGACGGGGCCGGCCGCCGTCAAGCCGCCTCGCCGAGGATCTTGGACGCGACCGAGATGTACTTGCGCCCGGCCTCCTGCGCGGCGTCGACCGCGGCGGCGACCGTCATCCGCTCCCGTACCGACACGAGGCGGACGAGCATCGGCAGGTTGACCCCGGCAATGACTTCGATCCGCCCCTGGACCATCAGCGAGATTGCGAGGTTCGAGGGCGTGCCGCCGAACATGTCGGTCAGCACGATGACCCCGGCCCCGGTATCGACCCGCCCGACCGCCGCGGCGATATCGGCGCGCCGAGCCTCCATGTCGTCGTCGGGGCCGATGCAGATGCTCTCCAGCGCCGTCTGGCGGCCGACGACATGCTCCAGCGCCGCGACGAACTCCGCCGCGAGCCGCCCGTGCGTCACCAGCACCAGTCCGATCATCGCGCTGCCATTTCGCCGCCCCCGCTCAACCGAGCGCCGGTAGCGCGAGATCGACGGCGGCGCCAGTGGCCGCATCGCCGGCACCGTCGCGGCCGACGCCGGCATCGGCATCGCTCCCCGGGCTGCCCTTGTCGCGGTGGACGACGGAGCCGGCCCAGCCCGCGGCGGCGAGCCGGTCGGCCATCGCCTGGGCGACGAAGACCGAGCGGTGGCGCCCGCCGGTACAGCCGAAGGCCACGGTCAGGTACGACTTCCCCTCCGCCCCGTAGCGGGGGAGGAGGAGCAGGAGGAGCTCGTAGATGCGCTCGAAGGCGGGGACGAACGCCGGGTCGGCGGCAACATAGGCGCGCACCGCCGGATCTTCCCCGGTCAGCGGCCGCAGCGCGACGTCCCAGTGCGGGTTGGCCAGAAAGCGCATGTCGAAGACGAGGTCGGCGTCGCGTGGCAGCCCGCGGGCGAAGCCGAAGCTCATGAAGGTCAGCGTCAGCGGATCGACGCCGGCGCGGGCGAAGCGGCCGGCAAGCGCACGGCGCAGGTCGCGCACGGCATAGTCGCTGGTGTCGATGACGATGTCCGCGGCGCGGCGCAGCGGCGCGACGATCTCGCGCTCCCGGGCGATGCCGTCGGCGGCAGGGCGATCGAGGGCGAGCGGGTGGCGGCGGCGCGTCTCGGAAAAGCGCCGCGTCAGTTCGGTGCCGCTGCAGTCGAGGAACACCAGCGTGATCTCGACGCCTTCAGCGCGCAGGTCGCCGATCCGCTCGACGATGGCGTCGGCGTCGAACGCCCGCGTGCGCGAATCGATGCCGATCGCCAGCGGCCGCGCCTCGTCGTCGCCGTCGTCGCTGGCGAGCAACTTGTCGAACAGGCCGAGCGGCAGATTGTCGACCGCCTCGTAACCCAGGTCCTCGAGGAACTTCAGCGCGCTCGACCGCCCGGCCCCCGACATGCCGGTGACGAGCAGGACGCGCGGTCCCGCTGCCGGCAGGTCGGTGAGCTGGGCAAGCATGACCATCGCCTCAAGTCTCTACCCCGCCGCCGAAAACGGTCAACGCCCGTTCGATCCTGATCGCCGCCGACGCCGTGAAGGGGGCGAGCGCCAGCCACGGCACGGCGACGCCGGCGAGGTCGACGGTGGTCGCCTCCGGAAGGCGGGGCGGGGTTGCCACGAGATCGACGACGAGGGCCACCGGCAGGCCGCCGACATAGGGCAAAGCAAGGATGCCGACGCCGCGCACCTCGATCAGCCCGGCGAGCGGCGGCGGCGGCGCGGCGAGCACCCGCCCGCCGTCACGCACCAGCGCGACGCGGTCGTCGGCGACCAGCGTCGCGCCGCGGTCGATCAGGCGCAGCGCCAGGTCGGACTTGCCGCTGTCCGGCGGACCGGTCAGCAGCACGACGCGGCCACCGATCGCCACCGCCGTCGCGTGAACGGTCACGCCGCCGGCACCGTGACGATGAACCGCGCACCGCCGGACGGCGCGTCGGTGACGGCGATCGTCCCGTCATGCGCGTCGACGATGGTCCGGGCGATGGCGAGCCCGAGTCCCGAGTGGCGACCGAAGTCCTCTCCGGGGGGGCGTTCCGAATAAAACCGGCGGAAGATGTCCTCGCGGTTGTCGGGCGGGACGCCGGGGCCGCTGTCGTCGACGGTCAGGACGACGTCGCGTCCGCGCCGCGCGACGGCGACCGCGACCCGGCCGCCCGGCGGCGAGAAGGAGGCGGCGTTGTCGATCAGGTTGCGCGCGACCTGGGCCAGCCGGCCGGCATCGCCCCAGACCGGCGCAGCGCCCGGCGCGGCGCAGGCGACGGTAATGCCGCGCGGGCCGGGAGCGGTCGCATAGCCGGCGCACAGCCGGGCGACCTCCGCGGCGAGGTCGATACGCTCGAAGCGGCTGCGCGACAGCTCGGCGTCGAGCCGGCTGGCGTCGGCGATGTCGGTGATCAGCCGGTCGATGCGACCGACGTCGGTGCGGATGACGTCGAGCAGCTGCGCCTGCAGGGCGGGGTCGTGAACCCGGGCGAAGCTGTCGACCGCGCTCGACAGCGACGCCAGCGGGTTCTTGATCTCGTGGGCGACGTCGGCGGCGAACGCCTCGGTCGCGTCGATCTTCTCGCGCAGCGTCAGGGTCATGTCGGACAAGGCCCGCGCCAGCTGGCCGATCTCGTCGCGGCGCTGGTTGAAGCGGGGCACGGTGACGTCGCGGGCGCGGCCCAGCCGGACGCGGACGGCGGCCCCGGCGAGCTGGCGCAGCGGCCGGACGATGGTCGAGGCGAGATAGTTCGACAGCAGCAGCGACGCCGCGAGCACGCCCAGGAAGACGTAGAACACCGCCGCGCGCTCGTTCCGGACCAGGCTGGTGATGTCGCGCGTGTCGCGGGTCAGCTGGACCGCGGCGAAAGGCCCGGCGCGCGGGGCGGGGTCGGGCGCGGCGGCGCGGGCGGCGGGCGGCAGTGGCGCGGCGGCGCTGATGACGACGATGCCATCGGGGGCGGCGCGCATCCGGTCGGCGGCGCGGCCGGTGGTGGCGGCGGCGACGACCTCCGGCCAGGCGCTCGCCCGGTCGACTTTCGGCTCGGCGTAGTCGGTGATGCGCGGGAACGAGCCGACCGCCTCGATCATGCGGTCGAGGAAGCGGGCGACGTCGCGGCGGAACGGGTCGCCGGCGGGGTCGCGCAGTTCGAACGTCGGCCCCGTCGCCCGCCAGCTGTCGGCGATCAGCGCCCCGCTGCGGCCATAGACGCGCAGCCGCGCGCCGCCGATCCGGCCGTAGCGGGCGGCGATCGCCGGCAGCCGGCGCGGCGACGCCTCGGCCATGAAGCCGCCGATCAGGACCGCCTGCATCCGCATTTCGGCGCGGCGCTGCTCGATCAGGCGTTCGCGGAACGAGTCGAGATAGAAGATGCTGCCGGTCAGCGCGAGGATGGCGAAGACGTTGACCGCCAGGATCCGCGAGGCCAGGCTGAAGCGCCGGTCGAGCCCCGGTGCCGCGCCGCCCTCACTCCTCATTGAAGCGGTAGCCGACGCCGTAGAGCGTCTCGATCGCCTTGAACGCCGGGTCGACGACGCGAAACTTCTTCCGCAGCCGCTTGATGTGGCTGTCGATCGTCCGGTCGTCGACATAGACGTCGTCCTGATACGCCGCATCCATCAGCTGGTCGCGCGACTTGACGAAGCCGGGCCGGGCGGCAAGCGCCTCCAGGATCAGGAACTCGGTCACCGTCAGCGCGACGTCGGCGGAGCGGTCGCCGCCGGCCGCCGGCCCCTCGCCCGCCGCCGCAGGTGCTCCCCCGCCCGCCGCAGGTGCTCCCCCGCCCGCCGCAGGTGCTCCCCACGTCACGCGGTGGCGCGCCGGGTCCATGCGCAGCCGGCCGCGGACGATCGCCGGTCCCGGCGCGGCCTCGCCGTCGGCGGGCGGCAGTCCCTTGCGGCTGGCGGCGCGGCGCAGCACGGCACGAATCCGCTCGATCAGCAGGCGCTGGCTGAACGGTTTGCCGATATAATCGTCCGCCCCCATGGCGAGGCCGAGCGCCTCGTCGATCTCGGTGTCCTTGGACGTCAGGAAGATGACGGGGACGTCGACCTTCTCGCGCAGCCGCCGCAGCAGCTCCATGCCGTCGAGGCGCGGCATCTTGATGTCGAGCACGGCAAGGTCGGGCGGGGTTTCGACCAGCGCCTTCAGCGCCGCCGCGCCGTCGGCATACATCCGCACGGCAAAGCCTTCGGCCTGAAGGGCGATCGAGACCGATGTCAGGATGTTGCGGTCGTCGTCGACAAGGGCGATCGTGGCGGTCGTTTCGGGCATGCCGGGCCTGACGGTTTTGCCTGCTGTGCCTTGTCGGCCGAACGCGCGCAAGCGACACGCCGGGCGCGCCGGCGACACACCTTTGACGCTGCCGCTCGCTTTACGTAAGCGCAATGTCAACCCGCGAGCGGCACAAGCCGCCGTGCAGCCCGATGGAGTAGCCCCCGGTGAACACGACTTCCGCCTCGCGTCACGGCCTCGACACGGTCGGCTTCCCGACTCCGGCGACGCTCCACTGGAACCTGTCGACCGCGCCGCTGATCGAGCATGCGGTCGAGCGGCAGGAGGGGCTGCTGTCCGAACATGGCGCGCTGGTCGTGGCCACGGGCGCGCACACCGGGCGCTCGGCCAACGACAAGTTCATCGTTTCCGATGCGACGACCGAGCCGGTCATCTGGTGGGGCAAGACCAACAAGGCGATCACGCCCGAACAGTTCGCCGCGCTCCGCGCCGACTTCGCCGCCGCGCTCGCGGGCAAGCCGGAGCTGTTCGTCCAGGACCTCTACGGCGGCTCGCAGCCCGAGCACCGCGTCAAGGTTCGCGTCATCACCGAGTTCGCCTGGCATTCGCTGTTCATCCGCACCCTGCTCGTCAGGCCCGAGGCGGACGCGCTGGCCGACTTCGCCCCCGACTTCACCATCGTCGACCTGCCGAGCTTCAAGGCCGACCCGGCGCGCCACGGCTGCCGCGGCGAAACCGTCATCGCCGTCGATTTCACCGGGCGCACCATCCTGATCGGCGGCACGCGCTACGCCGGCGAGATGAAGAAGAGCGTGTTTTCGATCTTGAACTACCTCCTGCCGCCGCAGGGGATCATGCCGATGCACTGCTCGGCCAACGTCGGCGCGGACGGCCGCACCGCGGTTTTCTTCGGCCTGTCGGGCACGGGCAAGACGACGCTCAGCGCCGACGCCAGCCGCACGCTGATCGGCGACGACGAACACGGCTGGTCGGACACCGCCGTGTTCAACTTCGAGGGCGGCTGCTACGCGAAAGCGATCCGCCTGTCGGCCGAAGCCGAGCCGGAAATCTACGCGACGACGCGGCGTTTCGGCACGGTGCTCGAGAACGTCGTCATCGATCCCGTCACGCGCAAGATCGACCTCGACAACGGCAGCCTCGCCGAGAACAGCCGCGCGTCCTATCCGATCGACTTCATCCCCAACGCCAGCGCCGACAACCTCGGGCCGGTGCCGGCGAACGTCATCATGCTGACCGCCGACGCCTTCGGCATCCTGCCGCCGATCGCCAAGCTGACGCCCGAGCAGGCGATGTATCACTTCCTGTCGGGCTACACCGCGCGGGTCGCGGGTACCGAGATCGGCGTCACCGAACCCGACGCGACCTTCTCGACGTGCTTCGGCGCGCCGTTCATGCCGCGCCATCCCTCGGTCTACGGCAACCTGTTGAAGGAGCGGATCGCCAAGGGCGGCGTCGACTGCTGGCTGGTCAACACCGGCTGGACCGGCGGCAGCTACGGCACCGGCAGCCGCATGCCGATCCGCGTCACCCGCGCGCTGCTGAACGCCGCCCTCGACGGCAGCCTCAACGCCGCGGAATTCCGCACCGACCCCAATTTCGGCTTCCAGGTGCCGGTGTCGGTCCCCGGCGTCGAGCCGCGCATCCTCAACCCGCGCGAGACCTGGGCCGACAAGGCGGCCTATGACGCCAAGGCCAAGGCGCTCGTCGGCATGTTCGTCGCCAACTTCGCGCAGTTCGAGGCGCACGTCGACGCCGGCGTTCGCGAGTTGGCGCCCAAGGCCGCCTGAGCGCCGCTCGATTTGCTCGACTTGACCCCGCCGCCGACCTAGTAAGGCAGCGGCAGGGGAGCGCGAGATGAGCCAAGGTACCGTCCTCGTCACCGGCGCGTCGGGCTATATCGCCGGCTTCGTCATCAAGGACCTGATCGCCGCCGGCTGGGACGTGCGAGGCACGGTACGCGCGCCGGCCAAGGCCGACGCGGTCCGCGCCAGCCTTGGCCTCACGCCCGGGCAGCTGCCGCTGGTCGCCGCCGATCTTACCGCCGACGCCGGCTGGGCAGAAGCCGCGGCGGGCTGCACCCATGTCCAGCACATCGCCTCGCCCCTGCCGATGGGCGTGCCGAAGAACGACGACGAGCTGATCGTCCCGGCGCGCGACGGCGCGCTCCGCGTCCTCGCCGCCGCCCGGGCGGCCGGCGTCAGGCGCGTGGTGATGACCTCCTCGGTCGCGGCCATCGCTTACGGGCACCCGATGCCGCCGGGCGGCTTCACCGAGGCCGACTGGAGCGAGGTCGGCTCGCGCGACAGCTACGCCTACGTCAAGTCCAAGACCATCGCCGAGCGCGCCGCGCGCGACTGGATGGCGGCGAACGGCGCGGGCATGGAGTTCGTCACGATCAACCCCGGCCTCGTCCTCGGTCCGGTCCATGGCAGCGACTTCTCCGGCTCGCTCGCCGTGGTCACGCAGTTGTTGAACGGGGCGATGCCGGGCGTGCCGCGGATCGGCTTCCCGGTCGTCGACGTGCGCGATGTCGCCGCCGCGCACCTGACGGCGATGACGCAGCCCGGACTCGACGGCGAGCGCTTCATCGCCGCCGGCCAGTTCCTGTGGATGGGCGAGGTCGCCGCGGTCCTGAAGGCGCGTCTCGGCGACCGCGCCAAGCGCGTGCCGACGCGGCGCCTGCCCGACGTGCTCGTCCGCCTCAGCGCGCTTTTCGACCCCGTCATCCGCACCGTCGTGTCGGAGCTCGGCCGCGAGCGCGCGTGCAGCGCCGCCCATGCCCGCGCGGTGCTCGGCTGGATCCCGCGTCCAGCCGAGGAGTCGATCGTCGACACCGCGCGCAGCCTGATCGCCGCCGGGTTGGTCAAGGGCTGAGCGCAGCCGCCCGCGGGGGCGCATAATGCCGCGTTTCGCCGCGTCGTGCTTGTCGCCGGGGCGCGGCCATGGTCAGGCGTCGCCGGGCCCGCCGCGCCGCCGGCGTGCTAGGGGAAGATGATGCCTGGCCCGCACGACACGCTCCCGACCGGCTCCGTCTCGCTCGACGAGATCAACGCCACCGTACCGACCCCATCGCCCCTGGCCAGCCCCATGCTGCAGTACCGCGCCTTCGCCGGCCCGGCGCTGCTCGTCGGCGTCGGCTACATGGACCCCGGCAACTGGGCGACCGATCTCGCTGCGGGCGCGCAGTTCCGTTACGGATTGCTGTGGGTCGTCGTGCTGGCGAGCGCGATGGCGGTCGTCCTCCAGATCATCGCCGTCCGGCTGGGCGTCGTGGCGCGCCGCGACCTGGCCCAGGCGTGCCGCGAGCAGCTGCCGGCGTGGACCCGCCTGCCGAACTGGATCGCCGCCGAGGTCGCGATCGTCGCCTGTGACCTCGCCGAGGTGCTGGGCAGCGCCGTCGCGCTCAACCTGCTGTTCCACATCCCGATCCTGTGGGCCGTCGCGATCACCGCGGCCGACGTCGTCCTGCTCCTTGTCCTGCGGGGAACCGGAATGCGGCTGATCGAGGCCCTGGTCTTCGTCCTGGTCGCGACGATCGCGCTGTGCTTCGGGCTGGAGATCTTCGTCCTGCCCCTCGTCCGCCCCGACCTCGGCGAGATCGCCACGGCGCTGGCCCGGCCGGGGTTCGCCGCGCCCGGGATGCTGACGCTCGCCATCGGCATCGTCGGGGCGACCGTCATGCCGCACAACCTCTACCTCCACTCGGCGCTGGTCCAGACGCGCCGGATCGGCCACGGGCCGGCTGCGATCGCTGCGGCGCTGCGGTGGAACAGCCTCGATGCAGTGATCGCGCTCGGCGTCGCGCTGCTGATTAACGCGGCCATTCTGATCCTCGCCGCGATCACCTTCAACGGCCGTGCCGGCGTCGCGGTTGCCAGCGGCTTCGTCGCCTTCGGCCCCGATACGCGACTGGATCCGCGCTGCTTATCTGACCTTGGCGCCGCTGCTCGGCACGGCGGCGGCGAGTGTGCTGTTCGCCGTCGCGCTGCTGGCCAGCGGCCAGTCGAGCACGATCACCGGCACGCTGGCCGGGCAGGTGGTGATGGAAGGCTTTCTCCACCTGCGCCTCGAACCTTGGGCCCGGCGGCTGCTGACGCGGCTCGCGGCGGTGGTGCCGGCGGTCCTCGTCGTCGCCGCGCGCGGCAGCGGCGGGATCAACGACCTGCTGGTCGTCAGCCAGGTCATCCTTGCCCTGCAGCTGCCGTTCGCCCTCGTGCCGCTGCTCGTCTTCACCAGCCGGCAGAGCGTCATGGGGCGGTGGCGAAGCGGGCCGTTCCTGCTCGCTGCCGGCTGGGGCAGCGCGCTGGTGATCACGGTCATGGATGCAGTCGGCCTGCCGGACGCGCTGCGGACCATCGCCGCCGTCGTCGCGGGACGCTAGCCAAGGGCAGGGCACCGCGGCTAATTCGGCATGCGGGACAGGCGGGAGCAGGCATGCAGACGATTGGCGTCATCGGCGCGGGACTGATGGGGAACGGCATCGCGCACGTCGCCGCGCTCGCCGGCTACGACGTCGTCCTGTCGGACGTCGCCATGGACCGCGCCGAGGCGGCAAAGGCGACGATCGCGGCCAATCTCGCGCGCGCGGTCAAGAAGGGAACGGTCGCAGCCGACGCGGTCGCGCCGACGCTCGGCCGGATCGCCCTTGCCACCGACGCGGGCGCCTTCGCCACCGCCGACCTTGTCATCGAGGCGGCAACCGAGAACGAGGGCGTCAAGGCGAAAATCTTCGCCGACCTCTGCCCCCGCCTGAAGCCCGCGGCGCTGGTCGCGACCAACACCTCGTCGATCTCGATCACGCGCCTCGCCGCGACGACCGATCGCCCCGACCGCTTCACCGGCGTCCACTTCTTCAACCCCGTGCCGCTGATGAGCCTCGTCGAAATCATCCGCGGGCTGGCGACATCGGACGAAACCGCGGCGGCGATGCACGACTTCGCCGCGCGCCTCGGCAAGACCGCGATCGAGGCGGCCGATGCGCCGGCCTTCATCGTCAACCGGGTGCTGTGCCCGATGATGAACGAGGCGATCTTCGCGCTTGGCGAGGGGGTCGGCTCGGTCGTCGACATCGACAACGGGCTGAAGCTCGGCGCCAACCACCCGATGGGGCCGCTGACGCTCGCCGACTTCGTCGGGCTGGATACGCTGCTGTCGATCATGCGCGTGATGCAGGAGGCGACCGGCGACCCCAAGTACCGCCCGGCGCCGCTGCTGGTGAAATATGTCGAGGCCGGGTGGTTCGGGCGCAAGACCAGGCGCGGCTTCTACGATTACAGCGGCGAAACGCCGGTGCCGACGCGATGATCGAGGATCCCGAGGGCCCGCACCCGCACCACGGCAGCACCGGCATCAAGTGGCTCGACCTGGCGCTGGCGATCGCCGTGCTGGCGTTGTCGGCGGCGTCGCTGATCACCGCGCAGCACACCGGCCAGACGATGGAGCGGCTGGTCGATGCCAACAGCCGGCTGGTGCGGGCGAACGCGACGCCGATCCTGCAGTTCCGCACGTCGAACATCGTCGACGGCCAGCGTGTCCTGCAGCTCGACGTCAGCAACGTCGGGACCGGGACGGCGCGGGTGATCTGGTTCGAGCTTGCCAGGAACGGCGTGCCGATGCGCGGCCCGCGCGCGCTGATCGGATACCGCCCGAAGCCCGCCGACGGTGACTATATCCTCCAGTCGCCGGTCGGCGGGTCGTACATCCCCGCCGGCGAGTCGCGAGCGGTCATGTCGTGGAAACTGCCGCACGTCCCGGCGAGCCTCGCGGCGTGGAACGCGTTCGATACGGACCGCTTGAGCATTGTCCCCACCGCCTGCTTCTGTTCGGTGCTCGACGAATGCTGGACCTCGCATCTCCAGGCCGACGTCCCGGTTCCGGTGAAGTCCTGCGATGCACGCGGCCACACCAGTTTCGCGGCGATTGGCTGAGGCGTTGCCGTCGCCGCGGTCTCACCGCCGCGCCGCGCCGGCTGCCTTGATGAACTCCCACACCGCCCTGGTGAAGCCCGGCGAGACCTCGCCCGACCATTCGTCCATGCGGTCGTAGAGCGCGACCGCCTCGGTCTTCATCCGCGTGTCGGCGGCCGCGTTGAACGGTGCCAGCAGCGCCTGCCATTCGGCGAGATACGCCTGCGCCCTGGCCGACGCGGGGTTCATCGGCAGGTCGGCGGCGATGCGGCCGCCGATGTCGGCCCAAGCCGCCTGATAGCCGGCGAAGTCGAAACCCGCCGGCAGCAGCGCCCGCTTCGCCTCCCACCGCGCCTGCTCCTCGTCGGTGAAATAGCGGTCGGCGACCTTTTTCCACGCGGTTTCGTCGGTCATGGTTCGCTCTCCCTGTCTGATCAGCGCGCAGAAGCCGCCGAGGTCGATCGCCTCGCCGCGGGCCAGCGCCGCGCGCGCCGCGCGCAGGCCGGTCACCGCCTCGTCGATCCGCGCCCGGCGATCGATCAGCGCGTCAAGCTGGGCGACGATCAACCGGTCGAGGTCGAGCCGGGCATCCCCGGTCAGCGCAGCGATCTGGGCGAGGCTGAAGCCGACGCGCTTCAAGGCGGTGATCTGGTGGAGGCGCGCGACCTGCTCGACGCCGTAGCGCCGCTGCCCCGCCGCCGACCGCTGCGCCGCGACCAGCCCGCGCGCCTCGTAGAAGCGCAGGGTCCGCGCCGACAGGCCGGTGCGGCGGCAGACCTCGGTGATGCTGAGCGTCGTCATGGCCCGAGTTGTAGCCGATGACGCTACGTCAGGGGCAAGCGGGATCGCCGCCGGCGGCTAGGCGACACCCGTGCCGCCGCGCGAGCCCGGCCCCGGTGCCGGCGCGACATCCTTAGACCCGGGTGCCGTCCGCCTCGATCAGGACTTCGCGGCGGCCGACGTGGTCGGCGGCGCCGACGAGGCCGTCCTTTTCCATCCGCTCGATCAGCCGCGCGGCGTTGTTGTAGCCGACGCGGAGCTGGCGCTGGAGATAGCTGGTCGACGCCTTGCGGCTTTCCGCGACGATCTGGATCGCCCGGCGATACGTCTCCGCCTCCTCCCCGCCCCCGGCATCCCCGAGGTCGAGGCCGAACACGCCGTCGCCGTCGGCCGGCTCCTCGGTGACGGCATCGACGTAATCGGGGCGCCCCTGCGTCCGGCAATAGTCGGCGACCGCCTCGACCTCCTCGTCGCTGACGAACGGGCCGTGGACGCGGATGACCTGCTTGCCGCCGGGCATGTAGAGCATGTCGCCCTTGCCCAGCAGCTGCTCGGCCCCCTGCTCGCCGAGGATCGTGCGGCTGTCGATCTTGCTGGTGACGGAAAAGCTGATGCGCGTCGGCAGGTTCGCCTTGATGACGCCGGTGATGACGTCGACCGACGGGCGCTGCGTCGCCATGATCAGGTGGATGCCCGCCGCGCGCGCCTTCTGCGCCAGGCGCTGGATGAGGAACTCGACCTCCTTGCCTGCGGTCATCATCAGGTCGGCAAGCTCGTCGACGACGACGACGATCAGCGGCAGCGTCTCATAGTCGAGCGTCTCCTCCTCATAGACCGCGACGCCGTCGTCGTCGTAGCCGGTGTGGACCTTGCGGATGAACGGCTTGCCGCTGGCCTTGGCCTCGCGCACCCGCTGGTTGAAGCCCGACAGCGAGCGGACGTTGATCGTCGCCATCATCCGGTAGCGGTCCTCCATCTGCTCGACCGCCCATTTCAGGGCGCGGATCGCCTTGGGCGGCTCGGTGACGACCGGGCTGAGCAGGTGCGGGATGCGGTCATAGACCGACAATTCGAGCATCTTGGGATCGATCATGATCATCCGGCACTGCGCCGGTGTCAGCCGGTAGAGCAGCGACAGGATCATGCAGTTGAGGCCGACCGACTTGCCCGATCCCGTCGTCCCGGCGATCAGCAGGTGGGGCATCGGCGACAGGTCGGCGATCACCGGCTCGCCGCTGATGTCCTTGCCGAGCACGAGCGGGAGCGCTGCCTGCTGGTCCTCGAAGCGCGCGCTGGCGAGGAGCTCGGACAGCGTCACCATCTGCCGGTTGGCGTTGGGCAGCTCGATGCCGATGACGTTGCGCCCGGGAACGACGGCGACGCGGGCGCTGACTGCGCTCATCGAGCGGGCGATGTCGTCGGACAGGCCGATGACGCGGCTCGCCTTCAGCCCCGGCGCGGGTTCCAGCTCGTACATGGTGACGACCGGTCCGGGGCGGACGTCGCCGATGCGGCCCTTGACGCCGAAGTCGTCGAGCACGCTTTCGAGCAGGCGCGCATTCTGTTCGAGCGCTGCGCGGTCGATCTTCGCCACCGGCCCCTTCGGCACCGGCTTGAGCAGGTCGAGCGGCGGCAGCTCGTAGACGTCGCCAAGGCCGAGCGTCGGCTGGCGCGCCCGCTCGCGGCGACGCGGCGACGGAGCGGGCGTGGCGGCGGGCGTGACGATGGTCGCCCGGGGCGCGGCCGCCGCCTCGGGCGCGACGGGCTCGGCCACCGGCGCGCGGCGGGGCGGAAGCGGGGCCTCATCCTCGGGCTCGCGGCGGCGGAACAGCGCGAACGTGGCGGCAAGGTCGGCGCGGTCCAGCCCGCAGCCGAGGGCGAGCAGCACGATCCCGGCAAGCAGCAGGGCGGCCGCGACGAGGCCCGACAGCGGCAGCGCGCCGAGCGTCGCACTCGCGTCGAGACTGTCCCCCAGCGCCGCCGCCGCCAGCCCGGCGACGCCGCCGGTGCCGGCGGGGAGCGCCGCATCGGGGTCGGGCAGGGCAAGGCCGATCCCGACCGCCGTCACCGCCGCCCCGGCCAGGGTCGCGGCAAGGTAGCGCCGCCACTTCGCGACACCCTTGCGGCGCAGCATGCGGAGCGCGATGCCGAGCGGCATCGGCAGGAGCGCGGCCGCCGCCCAGCCGAACAGGAAGAGCAGCCCGTCCGCCAGCCATGCGCCCGGCGCGCCCAGCCAGTTGCGCGGCGCCTGCCCCGTGACCGTGTCGAACGACGGATCGGACGGCGTATAGCCGAGCAGCGCCACGGCGACGAGCAGCGCCACGGCGATCAGCCCGGCCGCGGCGACGAGGCGCACGGCCCGCTGCAACCGCGCCGCGAGTGCGGCCGATACGATGCCCGGGCGTGTCGCCGCCGTCGTCGCCATGACCCCTCCGCTCGCACTATCCCGCGCCGGGTTGTGCCGTGAAGCCGCCGGCAGGGTCAAGAACATTGGTGGAACCGGGCGGCCACCTGCGCTCCTGCCGCGCCGCGACGCCCGAGCGCTTTGAACGACATGCTCGCCGTCGCGGCGACCGGCCGCAGGGTCGGGAACAACACCGGTGCGGGCACCGGCGGACCAGCCCGCGACGGCGACGCCGCTTCGCATCGGCCGCGTCCCCGGCTATGACGGCGTTCATGGACCACGACGTGATCATCATCGGCGGCGGCCTTGTCGGCATGACGCTGGCGCTGGCGCTGGCGCAGCACGGGGTCGGCAGCGCGGTCGTCGATGCCGCCGACCTCGACGCGACGCTGACCGCGGCCTTCGACGGCCGCGCCTCGGCGATCGCCAGCGCCTCGGCAGCGATGTTCCGCACGATCGGGCTGGGCGCCATGCTCGACGCGCACGGCTGCCCGATCCACCGCATCCGGGTCAGCGACGGCACGGTCGGCCGGCCGCTGGTGTTCGACGCGCTCGAGACCGACGGGGCCGGGGGGGCGCTCGGCTGGATGATCGAGAACCGTCACCTGCGGGCGGGCCTGCTCGCCGCCGGGCGCGCCGCAGCCGAGATCGCGCTCTACGCCCCCGCCGGCGTAGCGCAGGTCGACCGGGCGGCGAACGGCGTCACGGTGACGCTCGCCGACGGCGCGGTGCTGAGCGCGCCGCTGCTCGTCGCCGCCGACGGCCGGCGGTCGACGCTACGCGCGGCGGCGGGTATCCAGGTCGCGCGCTGGTCCTATCCGCAGACGGCGATCGTGACGATGATCGAGCACGACGTGGCGCACGACCACACCGCCTTCGAACTGTTCTATCCGACCGGTCCCTTCGCCATCCTGCCGATGCTCGCGTCGGACTGCGGGGCCAACCGCTCGGCGATCGTCTGGACGGTCGAGAACGACGCCGCGCCCGGGACCCTCAAGCTCGGCCCGCGCGCGCTCGCGGCCGAGATCGAGAAGCGGATCGGTGGATTGCTCGGCGCGGTCACCGTGATCGCCGCGCCGGCGTCGTACCCGCTCGGCTACCACCACGCGGCGACCTACGAAGCCGAGCGCATGGTCCTTGTCGGCGACGCCGCCCACGGCATCCATCCGATCGCGGGCCAGGGCCTCAACATGGGGCTGCGCGACGTCGCGGCGCTGGCCGAAGTGCTGGTCGACAGCGCGCGGCTGGGGCTCGACCTCGGTGCCCCGGCGGTGACGGCGCGCTATTCGGCGTGGCGGCGGCTCGACAATTCGATGGTCGGCGCGGTGACCGACGGATTGAACCGCCTGTTCGCGCTTCCCGGCCGCGTTCCCGCCGCCGCCCGGCGCTTCGGGCTGGCCGCGGTCGAGCGCACGCCGCTGTTGAAGCGCCGCTTCATGGCCGAGGCGCGCGGCGAGACCGGCGACCGCCCCAAGCTGCTGCTGGGGGAAGCGCTCTAGCCGCTTGACCCGCGTGCGCGGCCGGTGGAGCTTGGGCGGGGAGCGACTGAGGAGCGAGCGGTATGGGCGTGACCGGCATCGGCGGCTTCTTCTTCCGCACCCGCGATCCGAGTGCCCAAGCGGCGTGGTACAAGACGCATCTCGGCGTTGGCGCCGGCTGCGACGGCACCGGCGGCTCGGGCGAGGCGGACGAATGGACCTGGACGACCGCGGGTGGCCCGACCGTATTCGCCCCGTTTGCCGCCGATAGCGACTATTTCGCCGCCGCCAAGCCGTTCATGCTCAACCTGCGCGTGTCCGGGCTCGATGACCTGATCGCCGGCCTGGCCGCTGCCGGCATCGCGGTCGAGACCCGCGCCGAGTGGGACGACGCCGGCATGGGCCGCTTCGCCCGACTCCACGACCCGGAGGGCACTCCGATCGAGTTGTGGGAGCCGGCTTAGATCTCGCGCGCATCCTCGATCAGCAGGATCGGCACGCCGTCGCGGATCGGGTAGGCGAGCCCCGCGGCGTCGTTGACCAGTTCCTGCGCGGCCTCGTCGTAGCGCAGCGGCATCCGCGTCAGCGGGCAGACGAGGATGGCGAGGAGGCGCGGGTCGGGCCGGCGCGGCGCGGTCGTGCTCGCCGCCCCCCAGTCCGCCGAACCGCCATCGGGCACGCCGCCCGTAGCCCCACCGCCGGTCGCCCCGCCGTCGGTCGCCGCGTCCGTCACTGCAGCGTCGGCGCGTCGCCCGCCCCTTGGGCGAAGGTCATCAGCGCGTTGAGCGTCGCCGCCCGCGCCGGTAGGTCGCGCGCCTCCAGCAGCGCCTGGCGCTCGACCGGGTCGAACGGGCAGACGGCGGACAGCGTCGTCACCAGCGAATTGTCGTCGGCCTCGCTCACCGCCTTCCAGTCGGCGCTGAGGCCCTGCGCGTCGAGATAGGTGCGCAGCGTCGTCTCCAGCGCCGAGCGGGCGGCAGGGGCGAGCGGCTGCGGGTCGGCGGCGTCGGCGGCGAACGCGTCGAAGTCCGCCTTCACCTGGCGATAGGGCGTCGTCACGTCGAGTTCCGACGTGACGGCGAAGCGGGCGACGCCGGTCAGGGCGATGAGGACCCGGCCGTCGCCGGTCTCGCGGTGCTCGGTGATGCGCCCGGCACAGCCGACGGCGAACAGCCCCGGCGGGTTACCCTCCCCGCGCGGCTGGATCATGCCGATCAGCTTGTCGCCGGCCATCGCGTCGCGAACCATCGCCAGATAGCGCGGCTCGAAGATGTTGAGCGGCAGCACGCCCCGCGGCAGCAGCACGGCCCCCCCGAGCGGAAACACCGGCAGGACCGTCGGCAGCATCGGGTTCTCGCTCACCATCCCGCCTTATACGATCAGGCGAACAGGATCGTCGACAGGCGGCGGCGAACCGCCGCTGCCCACGGGTCGGCGAACCCGGCAGCCTCCAGCAGCTTCAGCAGCTTGGCCCGCGCGGCGCCGTCATTGGCGTCGCGGTCGCGGGCGATCGAGGCGAGGAGGATGTCGGCGGCGGCGGCGCGGTCGCCCTGCGCGGCGCGGCCGCTGGCAAGGTCGACCGCGGCGGCGTGGTCGTCCGGGTCGGCCGCGACTCGGGCGGCGAGGGCGGCGAGCTCGTCGGTCGGCGGCGCGTCCTTGGCGAGCGCGATGGCGGCGCGGGTCTGCGCCAGCGTCGGGTCCTTGGCATCGGCCGGCAGCGCCGCCAGCGCCGCTTCGGCCGCCGCCGTCTGGTCGAGCGCGACAAGGGCGCGGGCGTAGCCGGCGACGACCTCGACGCGGTCGGGGAACTCCTGCGCCAGCGCGCCGAACATCTCCGCCGCCTCGACTGCCGCGCCTTCGTCGAGCGCGGCGTTGGCGGCGGCGATCATCGCCTTGACCTCCTCCTCCGGGTCGCCCGGGGCGGCGGGGACGGCGGCGAGCAGGCGGTCGACGAAGGTCTTGACCTCGCGCTCCGACAAAGCCCCGGCGAAGCCGTCCACCGGCTGCCCGCCGAGGAAGGCATAGACCGTCGGGATCGACTGGATGCGGAATTGGGCGGCGATCGCCTGGTTCCTGTCGACGTCGATCTTGACCAGCCTGGCCTTGCCCGCGGTGCCGGCGACGACCCGTTCCAGGATCGGCGTCAGCGTCTTGCACGGACCGCACCATTCGGCCCAGAAATCGACCAGGATCAAGGCCGTCTGCGAAGCGTCGATGACGTCGCGGCGGAATGCCTCGACGCTCGCTTTGTCGGTCTGGGGCGATGACAGGCTGGCCACGCGACTCTCCGTGTTTCGGGTCGGCGGCGCATATGGGGGCACCGCCGGGGCGTTGCCAAGCCTGTGCCGGACGCGCGTTTTCAGGCTTGCGCAGCGGCGGCCCCGCGTGTAGCGAGCCGTCTCCCGGAGCGGTGCCCTGCGCGCCGCTTCTGCCCGAGCGGGCGTAGCTCAGGGGTAGAGCACGACCTTGCCAAGGTCGGGGTCGAGGGTTCGAATCCCTTCGCCCGCTCCAGTTTTTCAAGCCCAGCGGAGACGGCGTGATCGTCCTTGGCCTGACCGGCTCGATCGGCATGGGCAAGTCGACCGTCGCCGCCATGTTCCGCCGCCGGCGCGTTCCCGTCTTCGACGCCGACGCCGTCGTCCACGCGCTCCAGGCCCCCGGCGGCGCGGCCCTGCCGGCGATCGCGGCAGGTTTCCCGGGAACGGTGCACGGCGGCACGCTCGATCGCGCCGCGCTTGGTGCCGCGGTGTTCGGCGACGACGCGGCCCTGAAGCGGCTGGAGGCGATCGTCCACCCGCTGGTCGGCGCGGCGCGAGCGAGCTTCCTCCGCCGCCACCGCCGCCGGCCGCTGGTCGTCCTCGACATTCCCCTGCTGTTCGAAGGCGGCGGCGCGGCACGGTGCGATGCTGTCGCCGTCGTGTCCGCGCCCGCCGCGGTCCAGCGTGCGCGCGTTCTCGCCCGCCCGGGCATGACGCCGGAAAAGTTCGCCGCCATCCTCGCCCGCCAGCTTCCCGACGCCGCCAAGCGCGCGCAGGCCGACGTCGTCATCCCGACCGGCGGGACGAAAGCGGCGACGGCGCGGGCGGTCGCAACGCTTGTGCGGGCGCTCGGCGGCGCTAGATAGGGCCATGCGCGAAATCGTCTGGGATACCGAAACCACCGGCATCATGCCCGGGGATGGCCACCGCATCGTCGAGATCGGCGCGGTCGAACTGGTCGGCCGCGTCGCGACCGGGCGGACCTTCCACACCTATGTCGACCCGTGCCGGGCGATGCCCAAGGACGCCGAGGGCGTGCACGGCCTGTCGAGCGCCTTCCTGACCGGGCAGCCGGTGTTCGAAGCGGTGATCGACGACTTCCTCGCCTTCATCGCCGATGCGCCGCTGGTGGCGCACAATGCCGCCTTCGACATGGAATTTCTGAACTGGGAGCTGCGCCGCGCCCGGATGCCGGTCATCCCCGCTCACCGCGCGGTCTGCACGCTGGAGCTGTCGCGCAAGAAGCACCCCGGCGCCAAGCACACGCTCGACGCGCTGTGCAACCGCTACGGCATCGACCTGTCGGTCCGGGTCAAGCACGGCGCGCTGATCGACGCCGAACTGCTTGCCCGGGTCTATGTCGAGCTGATCGGCGGCAGGCAGATCGGCTTCGACCTGGCCGACGCGACCGTCGCTGCCGAGATCGCGGCCGTCCGCCACGACCGCGCGCCGCGCGTCCACGCCGCCTCCGAAGCCGAGCTCACCCGCCACGCCGCCTTCATCGCGGGCCTGAGCGACCCTGTCTGGCTCGCCTGAGGGGTGAAATCCCACCGGCCGCGGGTTGATTGACGCGTACCGAGCGCGCGCCTAGAGCGACCGCCCGACTGTCAGGAGGACGAGCGATGGACATCCGCGTTTCAGGCCATCAGGTCGACGCCGGAGCCGCCTTCCGCGAGCACGTCCAGACCCGCCTGACGGCCATCGCCGACAAGTATTTCAGCCGGGCGATCGGAGCGACGGTGACGCTGAGCCGCGGGCCCCACGGCGATTTCGTCGTCGACATCGTCATGCACGTCATGGCCGACCTGCTGCTCAAGGGCTCGGGCCGGGCGGGCGAGGCGCACATCGCCTTCGACGGTGCCGCCGACCGGATCGACAAGCAGCTGCGTCGCTACATGCGTCGGCTGAAGGACCGCCACGGCCCCGGGGCCAGCCGCCCGGCGCCCGTCGACGGTGCCGCGATCGACAATGCCGGCTACACCATCTTCGCCGCGCCGGCCGAGGAGGAGCCCGCCGACAATCCGCCGATCATCGCCGAGACGCGGGTCGACGTGCCCGACGCCAGCGTCAGCGACGCCGTGATGATGCTCGACCTGCGCAACACCACCGCCCTGCTGTTCCGCAACACCAGGTCGGGCGTCCACAACATGGTCTATCGGCGCGAGGACGGCAGCATCGGCTGGGTCGAGCCGCAGGCGTGACCGACCCCGGCCTTGGCGACCTGATCGCGCCGGCAAGCGTCGCCTTCGGACTGACGGGCGCCACCAAGCGCGTCGTACTGGCGGCGCTCAGCGCGCGCGCGGCGGCACTGGCCGGGCGCGACGTCGCCGAGGTCACCGGCGTCATCCTCGAGCGCGAAGCGCTCGGCTCGACCGGCTTCGGTGCCGGCACCGCCATTCCCCACGGCCGGCTGGCCGGGCTCGGCGCGATCGTCGCCGTCGCTGCCAAGCTGGCGACGCCGATCGACTTCGCCGCGCTCGACGGACTGCCGGTCGACCTCGTCATCCTGATGCTGGCCCCGACGGGCGCGGGGGCCGAGCATCTGAAGGCGCTGGCGCGGGTCAGCCGGGCGCTGCGCGACGCGGCGTTGTGTGGCAAGCTGCGCGGCGCGGCGACGGGCGAGGCGTTCTACGCGCTCCTCGTCGGCGAGCGGCGGAGCGAGGCCGCCTGACGCCGCGGCTCGCCGCCGGCGTCTGGGTCGCCGCGCTGGTCCGCCGCGTTCACGCCGTCGGCGACTTCGCCACCGTCCTGCGGCGCGGCGATGACGGCGCCGGCAGCGTCATCCTGATCCACCGGCCAAGGTCGGGCGAGACAAGGGCGCTGACCCGGGCACCGGTCCGCGCAGTGGGGGACGAGGCGGAGCGCTGGCACGTCGCGGTCAGCGGCGACTCGCTCGATTCCTGGGTCGAGCGGCAGATCGGCTACGACCCCGATCTGTGGGTGATCGAACTGGACACCCCCGATCTTGCACGGTTCGTCGACGAAACGACCCGCTGAGCTTGCGCCGTCTCGCGCCGCTCGTCACCGGACTGTCACACGCATGCCGGAACCGTGGGCGGAGCCGGCGACCAGCGATCTCAAGCGGACTGAACCGGGTTCAGCCCAGCGACGCGCGGCCAGCGACAGGGCCGATGCCGAGCGGACCCGGGAATGCCGTGGGTGACAAGCGAACGCATGACCCGCACTTTCTTGCCGATCCTTCAGGCCGCCGCGCTTGCCGCCGCCGCCACGATCCTGACCGCCGCCGGTGAGTTCCCGGTCGCCCCCGTCGCCGCCGCCCATCTGGTCGCCGCGCCCGTCGTCGCCGCATCGGCGATCCCCGACGATCCCACACCTGCTCCCCTCCGCGCCGATGCGCCCGCCGCCGCGGTCGTCGCCGACGACGACATTGTCACCGCCCCCCGCCCGGCCGAGCTCGCGACCCTGGTCGCCGAGACGATGACGGCGGCCCCGGCCCCTTACGGCGACCGCGAATGCCTCGCCCGTGCCGTCTATTTCGAAGCCCGCGGCGAGCCGCTTGCGGGCCAGCTCGCCGTCGCCCAGGTGATCCTCAACCGCGTCGCCTCGGGGCGCTTCGCCAGCACCATGTGCGGCGTCATCGACCAGCCGGGGCAATTCAGCTTCAGCCGCAGCCGCGTGCCGCTGAAGGGGCGCGACTGGCAGGTCGCCAAGGCCATTGCGACGATCGCCGCCACCGCCGCGTGGAACCCTGTCGCGCCCCAGGCGACCGCATTTCATGCGACGCGGGTCAACGCCGGCTGGTCGATGCACAAGGTCGGGACGATCGGCAACCACGTCTTCTATCGCTGACGCGCGCTGGCGCAGCGCCGGTCGAGCCGACGCGCCGCGCGACTGCCGGATCGGTGATGCGTCTCAGCGCGCCCGTGATGTGCGGCGCGCCCACGGGCGAAGCGAGCGCCGCCGGCTGAGGGTTGCTGTCCGGCCGCGACTTCCTTGCCGTCGCACCCTTCCGTTCCCCGCCTGTTCTGCTACCCTGGCCCGGTGGAGGTAGCGCTCACCCCGGCCGAGACGATCACCGCGCAGGACGTCGCCCGCGGCGTGTCGCGCCTGCTGTGGCGCGCCGGCATCGCGCCCTTGACCGAGGTGCCGCTGGGCAACGGCCGCCGCGCCGATGTCGTCGGCCTGGGCGGCGACGGGCGCCTGACGCTGGTCGAGATCAAGGTCTCGCTCGCCGACCTGCGCGGCGACAACAAGTGGCCGGAATATCTCGACTATTGCGACCGTTATCTCTGGGCGGTGCCCCCCGGCTTCCCCACTGCCGACCTGGCGACCGACGCCTTCCGCCCCGACCGCGCCGGACTGATCGTCGCCGACCGCTGGGACGGCGTCGAAGTCCGCGCCGCTGCCTGGGTGCCGCTCAGCGCCGCCCGACGAAAGGCCGAGACCCTCCGCTTCGCCAGGCGCGCGGCGCAGCGCCTGCTGTGGCTCGGCGACCCGGGTGCCGACGAGGCGGTACGCCTGCCTTAGGCGCGAAGTGCCGGGGTCAGCGCGGCGAGCGTTTGGCCAGGATGCGCTGCAGCGTGCGGCGGTGCATCTTCAGTCGCCGCGCCGTCTCCGACACGTTGCGGCTGCACAGTTCATAGACTTGCTGGATATGCTCCCAGCGGACGCGGTCGGCCGACATCGGCTCGGCGGGGGCCTCGGGGCGGCTGCCGGGGAGCGCGTTCAGCGCCTGGACGATGTCTTCCGGGTCGGCGGGCTTGGCGAGATAGTCGACCGCTCCGGCCTTAACCGCGGCGACGGCGGTGGCGAGGTTGCCGTAGCCGGTCAGGACGACGATCTTGATGTCGGGCCGCAGCGCGCGCAGTTCACCGACCAGGTCGAGGCCGTTGCCGTCTTCGAGCCGCATGTCGATCACCGCATGGCCGGGCTTGAGCGCGGCGTGCTGGCGCGCTTCGGCGACGCTGCCGACGCCGGTGACGGCGAAACCGCGGCGTTCGAGCGTCAGCGCCAGGCGCTGGCGGAACGGCGCGTCGTCGTCGACCAGAAGCAGCGGCAGCGCCGGCGCCGCGTCGGTGGCAGAGTGCGTATCCATCATCGTTCCACTTCCTGTACTTCGATATGGTCACGCGGCCAGCGGATGTCGACCTGCGCCCCGCCCGCGGCTCGGTTGCTGAAGCTTAAATGGCCGCCGGTGCGCTCGAGCAGCGTCGTCGCGATGAAGATGCCGAGCCCGGTGCCGCCCGATCCCGACACCGACGGCCCGAGGAACGGCTCGCCCAGATGCGGCAGGACGCTTTCGGCGAAGCCCGCGCCGTCGTCGGCGACGCTGACCGCCACCTCGCGCGCGGTCGTCGCCGCGGTCAGCATGACCTCCGACCCGGCGTGGCGCACGGCGTTGGCGACGAGGTTGGCGAGACCGTGGAGCAGTTCGGGCGTGCGGCGGATGACCGGCAGCGCGCCTTCCGTCTCGACGCGGATCGGCACGCGCGTCGGCCCCAGCGGATGCGCGACCTCGTGCAGCAGCGCGTCCAGCGGCAGCTTGGGGAACGGGTCCTCGGCCTCGGCGCGGCGGGCGATGCCGACCAGGATCGAGCGGCTGCGGGCGGCTTCGGCGTCGAGCAGGCGGACGTCGGCACCCCATTGCGGATCGTCGCCGAGCGCCGTCGCCAGCTCGCGCGCGACCAGCGTGATGGTGCCGAGCGGACCGCCCAGCTCGTGCGCCGCCGCCGCCGCCAGGCTGCCGAGGGCGGCCATCTTGGTTTCGCGTTCGAGCGCCGCCTGGGTCGCGATCAGGGCATGGGCGCGCCGCCGGGCCTCCGCCGACACCGTCCACGCATAGCCGGCGAGGAACACGCCGGCGAGGGCGACGGCGACGACGACGCCGATGCGGTACAGCGGCGGCAGGTCGACCGGCACCCCCTGCCACGGCAGCGGCAGCGCCCAGCACCACAGGATGACGAGGATCGCGGCCGCCATGCCGATGAGGAGAATGGTACCGCGGGCCGACAGCAGGGTCGCGGAGATGGTGATCGGCACGATCAGCAGGATGACGAACGGGTTCTTGAGGCCCCCGGTAAGGAACAGCAGCACGCCCGCCTGGACAAGATCGAAGGCGAACTGGAGCAAGGCATGGCGGCCGTTGAAGCGGGCGTTGCGCGGATAAAGCGTCGCCAGCCCCAGGTTCAGCGCCGCAGCGGCGGCGACGGCGGCGAACAGCGACGTCCACGCAAGCGGGAAGCGGAGGTAAAGCCCGACGACAATGAGCGTGACGAACTGCCCGCCGATGGCGATCCAGCGCAGCGCGACCAGCGTCCGGACGCGGACGCCCGGCTGTTCGATCGCGGCAAGGACGAGGGACCGGGCGCTTTCCACCGGTGGAACGATACGCCACCCCGCCGCCGCGGGCCATGCGGCAGAAACGTTAGCGGACGGGCCCCTGGACGGGTGCCTTGGGCTTGACCGGGGCCTCGGCCAGCACCCGCGCGATCGGGCCGCCGCGCTGCGCGGCATAGTCGCGCGCCGACCGGCCGGCGAGATTGTCGGTCAGGTCGGGGTTGGCGCCGGCGTCGAGCAGCCGCTTGGCACCGTCGGCATCGTTGACCTGGACGGCCTTGATCAGTGCGGTCTCGCCGCCGTTGTTGCGCCGGTTGACGTCGGCATGGACGGCGATCAGCAGCTGCAGGCCGTCGGCCCAGCGGCCAGCGGCAGCGAGGATCAACGGCGTGTTGCCGTCGCGGTCGCGGGCGTTGGCATCGGCGCTCGACTGGAGCAGGAAACCGAGCCACGGCAGGTCGCGGTCCTTGACGACGATATGGATCGGCGCGTCGCCCGTCGACGGTTCGCGCGCGTTGACCGCGGTCGAACCCGGCTTGTCGATGATCTCGCGCGCCTTCTGCACGTCCTTGTCGTGGACCGCCTTGATCAGGTTGTACGAATCGGAGAACTGCGCCGCCGCGGGCGCGGAAAGGAGCACGGCGGACAGGGCGACGGCGAATGCGACAGGGGCGGTGGTGCGCAGGCGCATGGAACATCCTATGTGCGAGGAGCGCGAAAGCTCGTATCGCGGGTTTAACCAGAAGACTGCAGCCATGAACAGGCGTCGCCTGCTCCTCCTCGCCCTCATCGCCCCCGCGCTCGCGACCGCCGCCTGCCGCGGACCCGCCACGCCCGCCGGGCCGCTCGTCGGCTCGGGCGTCGGCGGCCCCTTTGCGATGATCGACCAGGACGGCCATGCCGTGACCGACCGCACCTACGCGGGCAAGTACCGGCTGATGTACTTCGGCTACACCTTCTGCCCCGACGTCTGCCCGGTCGACGTCCAGAAGATCGCCCAAGGCATGAAGCTGTTTGCCGGCAAGGACCCCGCCGCCGCCGCGAAGGTGGTGCCGATCTTCGTCACCGTCGACCCTGAACGCGATACGCCCGCCGTCCTCAAAACCTTCGTCCGCGCCTTTTCCCCCGGCATGGTCGGGCTGACCGGGTCGCCGGCGCAGGCGGCGGCGATGCGCCGGGCGTTCCGCATCTATGCTTCGAAGCAGGGCGGCGGGCGCGACTATCTCGTCGACCACTCGGCGACGATCTACCTGATGGACCCCGGCAACCACCCGATCTCGTTCCTCGAGCACGACGCGACGCCGGCGCAGATCGCCGCCGAGCTGGCGACCTATGTCCGCTGACGACGAGCGCCCGTTCTGGGAGACCGTGCCGCTGCCGGCGATGAGCCGGGCGCAGTGGGAGAGCCTGTGCGACGGCTGCGGCCGCTGCTGCGTCCACAAGCTCGAGGACGAGGAGACGGGCGAACTGCTCCCGACCAACGTCGCCTGCCGCCTGCTCGACGGCACCACCGGCCGGTGCAAGGACTATCGCAACCGCCGCGCGCTGGTCCCCGAGTGCGTCCGTCTGACCCCGGCCAAGCTCGAGACGATCGACTGGCTGCCGGCGACGTGCGGCTATCTCCGGGTCCATCGCGGCCAGGGACTCGCCGACTGGCATCCGCTGGTCTCCGGCGACCCCGACAGCGTCCACCGCGCCGGAATTTCGGTCCGCGGCTGGACGATCAGCGAGGACCTTGCCGGCGATCTTGAGAACCACATTATCGATGAACCGCTCTAGCGCCACCGGCCGCGCGGTGGCGATCGAGGTCGCCGGGCGCACGGTGCCGGTCGAAGTCGTCCGCCGACCCCGCGCGCGCCGGCTGACGCTGCGCGCCGACGCCGTCGCCGGCGTCGTCCGGGTGTCGCTGCCGCCGCGGGGCAGCGTCCGCGAAGCCGAGCGCTTCGTCGCCGCGCACGCGGGCTGGATCGCCGAACGGGTCGCGGGCTGGCCGGCGGCGGTGCCGTTCGTCGCCGGCGCGACGGTCCCCTTCGACGGCGGCACGCTGCGGCTCGACTGGGCGGCGGATCACCCCCGGGTCGCCCGGCGCGACGGCGACCGGCTGCTGCTCGGCGGGACCGAGGCGACCGTTGCCGGGCGGACGCTCCGCTGGCTGCGATCCGCGGCGCGTGACGACCTGGCCCCGGCGACGGCGCTGCTGGCAGCGAGGCTCGGACGCACGGCGACGGTCGGCGTCGGCGATCCGGCGACGCGCTGGGGAAGCTGCGCGCGAAGCGGGGCGATCCGTTACAGCTGGCGGCTGATCCTGGCGCCGCCGGCCGTGCGCCAGAGCGTCGTCGCCCACGAGGTCGCGCACCTGGTCCACCCCAACCACGGCCGCGAGTTCTGGCGGCTGGCGGCGGAGCTGACCGACGGCGACCTGCCGGCGGCGCGGGCGTGGCTGAAGGCGCACGGCGCCGCGTTGCACTGGATCGGGCGCGCGGCCTAGGAAGGCTGTGTGCCGTCCGCCGCTCCCACCCCCCCGTCCGCGCCCGCGTCCGCGCCAGTTTCCGCGCCCGCCGCGATCGCCTTCGACCGGGTGGTCAAGCGCTTTGGCGCCACGGTCGCCGTCGACGGCGTGTCGCTGGACATCCCGGCCCGGCAGTTCGTCGCCCTGGTCGGGGCGTCGGGATCGGGCAAGACGACGCTGCTCAAGCTCGCCAACCGGCTCGTCGACGCCGACGCGGGCCGGGTGCGCGTCGGCGGCAGCGACGTGCAGGACCGCGACGCGCCCGCGCTGCGGCGCGAGATCGGCTATGTCTTCCAGGGGATCGGCCTGTTCCCGCACCTGTCGGTCGCCGCCAACATCGCCGCCGTGCCGCGCCTGCTCGGCTGGAGCCGCGCCGACATCGCCGCGCGCGTCGCCGAGCTGCTGGCGCTGGTCGATCTCGCCGGGTTGGGCGAGCGCCTGCCCGCCGCGCTGTCGGGCGGGCAGCGGCAGCGCGTCGGGGTCGCCCGGGCACTGGCGGCGCGGCCGGCCATCGTCCTCCTCGACGAGCCGTTCGGCGCGCTCGACCCGCTGACCCGCGACGGCCTGGCCAGCCGCTACCGCGCGCTCCACGACGAGCTCGGCCTGACCAGCGTCATGGTCACGCACGACATGGCCGAGGCGCTGCTGCTCGCCGACCGCATCGTCGTCGTCGCCGGCGGGCGGATCGTCGCCGACGCTGCGCCCGCCGCCTTGATGCGTGGCCACACCGATCCGGCGGTGGCGGCGATGATCGCGACGCCGCGCCGCCACGCCGAGCGGCTGGCGGCGCTGCTGTGACCTCGCCCGCCGGCCCGCTGGCCGCCGCTTTCGCCGACCTGCCCCACCGCCTGGCAGCGCATATCGGGCTGAGCGCGGCGGCGCTGGCGCTGGCGATCGCGGTCGCCGTGCCGCTGGTGCTCCTCGCCCGCCGCCGGCCGCGCCTGCGGGGGGCGGTGCTGGGGCTGGCCGGGCTGGTCCAGACGATCCCCGCGCTGGCGCTGCTGGCGCTGTTCTACCCGGCGCTGCTGGCGCTGCGCGACGTCGCCGGGGCGCGCGTTCCCGTGCTCGGCTTCCTGCCGGCGCTGCTCGCGCTCGCGCTTTATGCCTTGCTGCCCCTGCTCCGCGGCGGCATCGGCGGGCTGGCGAGCGTCGACCCGGCTGTGACGGAGGCGGCCGACGGCATCGGCATGACGCCGCGGCAGCGCCTGCTGTCGGTCGAGCTGCCGCTTGCCGCCCCGGTCATCGTCGGCGGCGTGCGGACGGCGGCGGTGTGGACGATCGGCGCGGCGACGCTGGCGACCGCGGTCGGGGCGACGACGCTCGGCGACTTCATCTTCGCCGGGCTGCAGACCGAGAACTGGGTCGCCGTCCTCGTCGGCTGCGGCGCGGCCGCCGGGCTGGCGGTCGCGGTCGATGCCGCGCTCGGGCTGGTCGAGGCGGGGCTGGCGCGCGGGTCGCGCCCGCGCCTGATCGCCGGCGCCGCCGTGTTGGCAATCATCGCGGCGCTGGCACTGGTCCCCGGCGGCAGTCGCACCGGAGCCGCCGTCGTCGTCGGGGCCAAGAACTTCTCCGAGCAGTACATCCTGGCCGACCTGATCGCGGATCGCCTCGCGCCGCGCCCGGTGAGCCTGCGCACCGGCCTCGGCTCGGCGGTTGCGTTCAGGGCGCTCGCGGCGGGCGACCTCGACACCTATGTCGACTATGCCGGCACGCTGTGGACGGGGGTGCTGGGCGAGAGCCGCCGCCTGCCGCGACCCGCGCTCCTCGCGGCGCTGACCCGCGAACTCGGCGCGCGCTTCGGCGTGGGCGTCGTCGGGCCGCTAGGCTTCGAGAACGCCTATGTGCTGGCGGTGCGCCGCGACACGGCCGCGAAATACCGGCTGGTAACGATCGCCGACCTCGCCCGCGTCGCGCCCGAGCTGACGCTGGGCAGCGATATCGAGTTCCTGTCGCGGCCGGAATGGGCGTCGCTCGCCGCCGCCTACGCCCTCCGGTTCAAGGCCAGCCGGTCGTTCGAGCCGACCTTCATGTATCGTGCGCTGGCAAGCGGCGCGGTCGACGTCATCAGCGCCTTTTCCAGCGACGGCCGCATCGCCGCGCAGGACCTCGTCGTGCTGCGCGATCCCGCGGGAGCGATCCCCGCCTATGACGCGCTGCTGCTGGTGTCCCCGCGCCGGGCCCGCGACCACAGCCTCGACGCCACGCTGAGGCCGCTGGTCGGGTCGATCGACGTTGCCGCCATGCGCCGGGCGAACTTGCTCGTCGACCGCGCTTCGGACAAGCTGTCGCCGGCCGCGGCTGCGCGGACGCTCGAACGGGGGTGCCGAAATGATGCTGTGGAGTGCCGCGCCGCCGGCGCCGAACCCGCGCCGGGTGACGATCTTCGCCGCCGAGAAGGGGATCGACCTGCCGGCGACCGAACTCGCCGTGATGCGGCGCGAGCACAAGCAGCCGGCATTCCTCGCCAAGAACCCCCGCGGGCAGGTTCCCGCGCTTGAACTCGACGACGGGACAGTCATCGCCGAGTCGGTCTCGATCTGCCGCTACCTCGACGCGCTGCACCCCGATCCGCCGCTGTTCGGGATGGGTGCGCTCGACCGCGCGCTCGTCGATGTGGCGCTGCGCCGGGTCGAGACCGTTCTCGGCACGCCCCTGTCGCTGGCATGGGTCTACGACCACCCGCTGACCGCCGCCGTCTTCGGCAGCGAGCACCAGGCGTTCGGCGCGAGCAATCGGCCCAAGGTGACCGCCGCGCTGGCGTGGTTCGACGAGCACATGGCGGCGTTCGTCGCGGGCGAGGCCTTCACCGTCGCCGACATCGCCTTGTGGTGCTCGCTCGATTTCGGCCGCTGGGCCGGGCTGGTCGACCTTGCCGGTCAGCCGCGACTTGCCGCCTGGTTCGACCGCGTCTCGGCCCGGCCGAGCATCGCGGCGACCGGCGGCGTCACGGCCTTGCCCTAGCGCCCGCCGAGAAAGGCCCCGATCCGCTTGTAATAAGTGACCGGGAACAGCCGGGTGACGATGTCGATCATGCGCGCGTCGGGACCGATCAGGACGCGGTGCTGCCCCCGCTCCATGCCGGCGACGATCGTCGCTGCCGCCTGCTCGGGCGTGGTCCGCGCGTTCTTCTCGAACTCGTCGCCCGAATCGAGCGCGCTCTGCGCCCCCGGCATGCCGGCGATGAACTTGGCGTTGCGCGCGACGTTGGTCTTGATGCCGCCGGGGTGGACCCGGATGACGCGGATGTGCGGATCGGTTTGCGCCAGTTCGAGGTACAGCGCCTCGGTCAGGCCGCGCACGGCATATTTCGACGCATTATAAGCCGACTGGGTCGGATAGCCCATCATGCCGAAGACGCTGGAGATGTTGACGATCCACGCCGCGTCGCGCTGGCGGAGGTGGGGCAGCGCGGCGCGGCAGCCGGCGACGACGCCGCCGAAGTTGACCGCCATCACCCGGTCGAACTCGGCCTCCGGACAGTCGGCGAAGGGAGCAACGACCGACAGGCCGGCGTTGTTGATGATGCCGTCCAGTCCGCCGAACTCGCGCGCCGCCTCGTCGACCCAGGCGGTGAGCGCCGGCGTATCGGTGACGTCGAGCACGGTCGCGGTCGCCGGCGCGTTGCCGAGCAGGCGCCTGGTCGCGTCGAGCCCGGCCGCGTCCTTGTCCGCCAGCGCCAGCCGCACGCCCTTGCTCGCAAGGAGCAGCGCCAGCGCCCGGCCGATGCCGCTGCCGGCCCCGGTCAGTGCGACCGCACGTCCGTTCAACTCCGTCATGCGCGCCGCCTTCGTCATCCCTATGTTGTTATCCGATCCTAGCAGGAGACGCGCAATGGCCACCATTCCGACCCCCGACATGCCCGCCCCCGGCCTGCCCGGCGAGCAGCCGCCCGAACTGCCCGTCCCCGGCGCCCCCGAGCCGGAGATGGACCCGGCGGCACCGGTTCCCGAGGTCGGCGGGCGCGGCGGGCTCGACCCCGTCCGCTTCGGCGACTGGGAGCGGGCGGGGATCGCGGTCGACTTCTAGCGCTGCGGCAGCGCGGTCGCTCGCCAGGCCGCCATGCGAGTGCGCGGGCCCGCGCGGCGGGGGCTTAGCCCTCCGGTCGTGGGGGCCGGTCGAGCAGGCGGACGATGACCGCGTCGACGGTCGCGCGGCCCGCGACGAGGTCGGCGACGGCGGCGGCGATCGGCACCTCGAGGCCCCGCTCGGTCGCCAGTCGGCAGAGGATCGGGGCCGTCGCCGCGCCCTCGGCCACGCCGCGACTCGCGGCGAGCGCCGCGGCGGCGCCCCGCCCCTCGCCCAAAGCGACGCCGAGCGCGAAGTTGCGCGACGACCGGCCGGAGCACGTGAGCACCAGGTCGCCGAGGCCCGACAGGCCGGCCAGCGTCGCCGGCTCCGCCCCGAGCGCGTGGCCGACGCGGCGCATCTCGGCGAAGCCGCGGGTGACGATCGCTGCGCGCGCATTCTCGCCCAGCCCGCGCCCGGCGACGACCCCGGCGGCGACGGCGAGGACGTTCTTCATCGCCCCGCCGAGGCCGACGCCGACGACGTCCGCCGTCGTGTAGAGGCGGAAGGCCGGTCGCCCGAGCCGCGCCGCCAGTGCCATCGCGAGGCTGTCGTCCGCGCAGGCGAGCGTCGCCGCCGCCGGCAGCCCGGCCGCCACCTCCTCGGCAAAGGTCGGTCCCGAGAGCAGGGCGACCGGCCAGCCGGGCAACGCCGCCCGGGCGAGGTCGGCCAGCGCGACGCCGTCGGGGGCGAGGCCCTTGGCGGCGAGGACCAGCGGCCGCGGCGACCAGCCCGCGAGCCGGGCCAGCACCGCCGCCGTCGCCGCCGCCGGCACGACAACGAGCAGCGCATCGCAGTCGCTGAGGTCATCGAGCCGCGCCGTCGCCTGCACCGCCGGGTCGAGCCGCACCGCCGGCAGGCGTGGCGCGACCCCGCTCGCGGCGATACTCGCCACCGCGGCCGCGTCGCGCGCCCACAACCGCACCGGGCCGTTGCTGGCCGCGACCCCGGCCAGTGCGCAGCCCCAGGCGCCGGCGCCGACCATACCGATGCGGGCGGCGGCGCCGGTCACGTCGACCCGTTACCCGCGCCCGTCGCCGCGTGCAGCGTGGGCGCGAGCGGGCCGCCGGGTCCGCCATCGGCCGTCGCCGAGGGCAGAGTCACGACCCGCACGGCGCTCCTCCCCACGTCACGCCTTGACTCCCGCCCCGCGCACCGGCTCCGCGTCCGGGTCGAGCGGCCAGCGCGGGCGGGCGGGTGCGTCGAGGCTGTCGGCGGGGAGGCCGGCAGCGAGCCGCTCCGCGCCCGCCCAGGCGATCATGGCCGCATTGTCGGTGCACAGCCACGCGGGCGGGGCGATGAACGGCAGGCCGTGGGCAGCGGCAAGGTCGCCGAGCGCCGCGCGGACCGCGCCGTTGGCGGCGACGCCGCCGGCGACGACGAAGGCGGTCGCGTCGGGAACGCGGGCCAGCGCGCGGCGGCTGCGATCGGTCAGGCAGTCGAGCACGGCGGCCTGGAACCCCGCCGCGAGATCGGCGGCGTCGCCTGCGGTCAGTCGCGCGTTCGGGCCGGCCTCCACATCCACCGCACACGGCAGCGGGAGCGCGTCGCGGGCGCGGAGCACGGCCGATTTCAGGCCGGCGAAGGAGAAGTTCGGATCGTCGCTGCCGACGAGTGGGCGCGGCAGGGCGAAGCGCCCCGCGTCGCCGCCGGCCGCCGCGCGCTCGACCGCGGGCCCGCCGGGAAAGCCGAGGCCGAGCAGCTTCGCCACCTTGTCGAACGCCTCGCCGGCGGCGTCGTCGATCGTCGTCGCCAGCCGGCGGTAGCGGCCGACGCCGGCGACGCTGAGCAGTTGGCAGTGCCCGCCCGAAACGAGCAGCAGCAGGTAGGGGAACGCCAGCCACGGTGCGACCAGCCGTGGCGACAGGGCGTGGCCCTCGAGGTGGTTGATCGCCAGCAGCGGCTTGCCCGCGGCGAACGCCAGCGCCTTGGCCGTGACCAGCCCGACCATGACCCCGCCGATCAGCCCCGGCCCGGCGGTGGCGGCGATCGCGTCGACCCCGCGCAGGGTTACGCCGCCCTCGGCCAGCACCGCTTCGATCATCGGCGTCAGCACCTCGACATGCGCACGCGCGGCGAGCTCGGGAACGACGCCGCCGAACGGCCGGTGCGCCGCGTCCTGGCTGGCGATGCGCTGGGCAATGATGGTCCGGTCGCCGCGCACCAGGGCGACGGCGGTCTCGTCGCAGGAGGATTCGAGGCCGAGGATCAGGGGCGCAGCGGACGGGCTCATGGCGGCGATATAAGCGGGATGCGACGACGGCCCTAATCTCCCCTTGGGCAGAGGGCGGGCCGGTCGCGCGCGGCGGCTGCAGCGACGGACGGCGGCCTGGCCCGGCTCCGTGCGCGGCGTCACGCGTGACAGCGGCGGTGCCGCTTGCCTTGCCATCGCCGGCACACCCCGGCACAACCGCGCGCGATGGAGACGCTGAAGCTCGGCACGCGCGGCTCGCCGCTGGCACTCGCGCAGGCGCAGATGGTCGCCGCGGCGCTGGCGGTGCACGGGGTGACGGCCGAGATCGTCGTCATCGTCACCACCGGCGACCGCGTCCAGGACCGGCCGCTGGCGGAGATCGGCGGCAAGGCGCTGTGGACCAAGGAGCTGGACGCCGCCCTGCTCGACCGGCGCATCGACCTCGCCGTCCACTCGATGAAGGACGTCGAGACGCATTTGCCCGCCGGCATCGCGCTGGTCGCCATGCTGCCGCGCGCCGATGTTCGCGACCGGCTGATCGGGGCGGCGACGCTCGCCGACCTCGCACCGGGCGCGCGTCTCGGCACCTCGTCGCCGCGGCGAGCGGCGCAGGTCCGCGCCTGCCGGCCCGACGTCGCCATCGTCCCCCTGCGCGGCAACGTCGCCACCCGGCTCGCCAAGATCGCGACCGGCGAGGCGGACGCGACCCTGCTCGCCGCCGCCGGGCTCGACCGGCTCGGGCTGGTGGAGGGAGACGCGGTGCCGCTCGAGACGATGCTGCCGGCGCCGGCGCAGGGCGCGGTCGGCATGACCTGCCGCGCCGGCGATGATACGGTGCGCGCGCACCTCGTCGCGATCGACGACGCGACGACCCATGCCGCCGTCAGGCTCGAACGCGCCTTCCTCGCCGCGCTTGGAGCCGACTGCCACAGCTCGGTCGCCGCGCTGGCGACGGTCACCGACGCAGCGATCCGTTTCCGCGCCGAGATCCTGTCGCCCGACGGCGGCGAGCGCATCGCCGGCGAGGGGGTGTTCGCCGCGAGCGTCGCCGAGGCCGGCGTCGCGGCCATCGCCGCCGACCTGCTCGCCCGCGCCTCGCCCGCCCTGCGCGGCCTGTTCGCCTGAGCCGTGCACGTCGTCGTCACCCGGCCGCAGCCCGGCGCGACGGCGGCCCGCTGGCGGGGACGCGGCGCAACGGTGACGGTCGCCCCGCTGCTCGAGGTCGCCTCCCGGCCGTGGACGCCGCCCGCAACGATGCCGGACGCGGTCGCCGTCACCAGCGCCAACGGTGTTCGCCTCGCCGGACCGCAGGCCGAACGCTACTTCGCCCTGCCGGTCTTTGCCGTCGGCGAGGCGACCGCCGCCGCGGCGCGCGCGGCCGGGTGGCGCGACATCCGTGATGGCGGCGGGACGGCCGCGCGCCTGTTCAGCGCCGCCGCGGCCGCCGGCGCCCATGACCTGCTCCACCTTGCCGGGGTCGACCGCGTCGCCGCTCCGGTGCCGGCGGGGCTGAGCGTCGCCGTCCGCGAAGTCTATGTGGCGACCTTGCTCGACCTGCCGTCGCACGTCGTCGGCCTGCTCGGGGACGATCGGATCGACGCGGTCCTGCTCTACTCGCCGCGAACCGCCGGCCATTTCGCACGCCGGGTCGACGCCGCCGGGCTCGACCGCGCCGGCATCGCGGTCGCTGCGCTCAGTCCGGCCGTCGCCGCTGCCGCCGGCACGGGCTGGCGTGTCGTCGCCGTCGCGGCGACGCCCGACGATGCCGCCCTCTTTGCCGCCGCGACCGCGCTGTGCGACAAGACTGGCGCTTCCCGCGGCAGAGGATGACGATGGAGCCGTTCGACCCGCGCGACGCGACCCGCGCCGACCTGACCGCGACGCGGCTCGACCGGCTGCGCGCCGGCCGGGTGCCGCCGCCGGCGTCGCCGCCGCGCGCCGTGCTCGCCTGGGCGCTGACCGCGGCGCTGCTCGCCTTCGCCCTCGGGCTAATCGCCAATCCGTGGTTCGAACGCTCGGTGCGCAGCCATCTGCCGGGGTTCGCGCCGACGGTGACGCCGACCGTGGCCGACGTCGCCGCCTTGGAGGGACGGATCGCGGTCCTCGAAGCCCGGCCGCTGGTCAAGGCGGTGCCGGCGGGATCTGCGACCGACCCCGCCGTCGGCGAGCGCGTCGCCCGCGTCGAGGGGGCGATGGCGACGATGAGCGCCGCGCTGCCGGCGGAGACCGCGCGCAGCGACAAACTCGCCAGCGACCTCGCCGCCCTCGCCGCGCGGGTCGACGCGAATGCCGGAGCGACCGCCGCCGCGCTCGACAGCGCCACGGCAACGGCGGCGCGGGCGGAGGCGATGCTGGTCGCCGCCGCGGTTCGCCGCCAGCTCGCCGCCGGCGCGCGCCTCGGGCCGCTCGAGCTGACGCTTCGCCGCGACTTCGCCGCCCATGCCGCGCCCCAGGTCGAGGCGATCGCCGCGCTGGGCAATGCGCCCGTCACCCTCGCCGGACTGCGCAGTGGCCTTGGCGCGCTGCGCCCGGCGCTGACCGGCTCCGCCACCGCCCCGGGCGTCGCGCGCGACTGGTGGGACAATCTTCGCGACAGCCTGGCCAGCATCGTCCGCCCGGCCGGGACGACGAGCGGAACCGAGCCGAGCGCGCGCGTCGAGCGGGCCGACCGCGACCTCGCCGCCGGCGACGTCGCGGCAGCGGTGACCGAGATCGCCGCCTTGCCGCCCGTGCTCAGGGCCCGCGCTGCCGCATGGCTGAGCGCGGCCGACCGCTACCTCGTCGGCTGGCGCGCGCTCGGCGAGCTCGACGCGCTGCTGCTCGATCCGCTGGCCCCCGCACCGCCCCCGGCACCACCCGCGCCGCGCTGAGCCGCCGCGTGCGCTTCGATCGCGCCGGCCAGCAGGGTGCCCGCCACCAGCGCCGGCACGACCGCCGCGACCGAGCCGCGCACCAGCAGTTCCGCGGTCCCCGCCCACGCGGCGGCGAGCGCGATCTCGCCCAGCCCGACAACGAGCGAGCGTGACTGGCGGCGGCGGAAGGCGCTGCGCGGGGCGGGGCGGCCGAACCAGCTCTGGACCAGCGCCGCGCTTGCCGAGGCGAGCGTCCCCATCGCCAGCGTCACCGCCGCCGGCCAGACGCCGAACCGCAGGAGGGCAACCGCGACGGCAGCCACCAGCGCGACCGGGACCACACAGGCGGCGAGGAGCTTGGCGCGGGCGATCAGCGTCGCCGTCCGCGGGGCGGCGGCGAGCAGGTCGGGGGCGTCCTCGGCACAGACGACGATCCAGGCGAGGCTGGCGGCGAGCAGCCCGGCAAACCCGGTCGCCGCCGCCGCCGCCGACGCCGCTGCCGCACCGCCCCCGCGAAGCAGCAGCGCGGCGAGGGGGATCAAATAGATCAGGCGCAGCGTGATCTGGGCGATCAGCTCGGGGTCGCGGGCGATCAGGCGCAGCTCCTTGACGACGACCGCCGTCACCGCGCCGCTGCGAAAGCGCGCCCGCGCCGTACGGGCGGCGGCAGGTCCACGGTCGCGCTCGCCGGCGCGGACCAGGAGCCGCCCGCCGACCCCGGCGGCGCCGCGGAACAGCAGGGCGGCGGCGGCGGCCAGGACGAGCAGCGGCAGCGCCTCGCCCCGTGCCGCCCGCGCCGGCCAGTCGAGCGGCGTCGGCCACGGCCGGGCGATGGCGGCGAACAGCCGGTTCGCCGCGTCGGGCGAAAAGCTCTGCACCTGCGTCGCCAGGAACACCGCCGCCCCGGCGACGGCCGCGGCAAGCTGCAGGACAACGCGCGCCCGCCGCCAGCCGACCGTCGCGACCAGCGCCGCGGCAAGAGCTAGCGCAGCGGAGGTGGCGAGGGTCGCGTCCACCGCGATGATCGCCAGCCCGCCGAGCCAGCGCGCCGCACCGAGCAGCGCCGAGGTCAGCGCGAAAGGCGCGAACAAGGCGGTGAACGGCGCCGCGACACCGACGGCGACACCGACCGCCTTGGCCGCCATCACCCGCGCCGGCGGCAGCGGGGCGGCGAGCAGCAGGTCGAGGTCGTGTCGGTCGTGAAAGGTCCGCAGCACCGCCAGCGCCGCCGTCGACACCATCAGCACGAGGAGGACGACGACCGCCGCCCCGATCAGCCCAAGCTCGCCGTTGTCGACCCGGTGGGCGCGAGGCGCGTGGGCGTCGGCGAGCGCCAGGACGATGGCCAGGCCGATGCCGACGGCGGCGGGCACGGCCGCGAGAGCGAGCCGCGGTCCGGCGCGCGCCAGCCAGCCGCGCTGCACCCCCGTGCCGCGGAGCGCCAGCCGCACTTCGTGGCGCAGCAGCCAAAGAAAGCTCGCGGGTGCGAGCGTCATTCGCCGGCGAGCGCGATGAACAGCTCCTCCAAGCTGGCGCCGGCGCTGCCGCGGGCGTTGCGCAGCTCGGCAAGCGTGCCCTCCGCGACCAGCCGTCCGCCGCGGATGATGCCGATGCGGTCGGCCAGGCGCTCGGCGACCTCCAGGATGTGCGTCGTCAGGATGACCGTCCCGCCGTCCCGCACCCGGGCGCGGAGGAGATCCTTGACGTGGCGCGCCGCGCCCGCGTCGAGCCCGGTCAGCGGCTCGTCGAGAATGAGCAGCGCGGGATCGTGAATCAGCGCGCCGGCCAGCGCCGCCTTCTGCTTCATGCCGCGCGAAAACGTCTCGGTGCGGGCGTCGCGCGCCTCCCACAGGTCGAGCCGGCGCAGCAGCGCCTCGGCGCGCGGCGCGGCGAGGTCGGCGGCGATCCCCCACAGGCCCGCGACGAACTCGAGATATTCGAGCGGCGTCAGCTTGTCGTAGAGCAGGGGATCGTCGGGCAGCCAGGCGACGACGGCCTTGGCCCGCAGCGGCTCGGCGAGTGCGTCGATGCCGAGAACGCTGATCGCACCGGCATCGGGCGGCAGCAGCCCGGCGACCATTCGCAGCGTCGTCGTCTTGCCCGCACCGTTCGGCCCGAGCAAGGCGTACAGCTCGCCGCGCCGCACCGTCAGGTCGAGATCGTCGACCGCAACGCGGGCGAAGCTTTTGCGCAAGGCCCGGAGGGTCAGGGCCTCGGTCGGCGGCTCAGGCTCAGGCGCGGGCGTCAGCATCAGGCGTGCCCCGGCGCTCAGGCGACCAGCAGCGCGCGCAACTCGGCGTCGTGCTGCCGCGGAGCGGGCGCGCCGTAGAACAGCTCGAAGGCGGTGGCCGCCTGCCCGATCAGCATCGCGAGTCCGTCGATCGTGCGCAGCCCGCGAGCGCGGGCGGCGGCGAGGAGGGGTGTCTCAAGGGGCGCGTACACCATGTCGAAAACCACCGTGTCGTCCGGGAATGGCTGAAGGTCGATGACCAGCGGTGGGGCTCCGATCATGCCAAGCGAGGTCGCATTGATGATCACGTGAGAGTGCGTTGCGCCGCCATGTCGAGCGAGCGGCAGGCCTGCAAGCCCATCTGTCGGGTGGATGGGCGGCAACCCGGTATCCGCGTGGCTATTCTCCGTGACCGATCCGCCGCCGAGTGCAAAACGCTCGACCAACTCAGTCGCCTTGCCAGCATCGCGTCCATAGACAACGACCGTGCGCCCGGACAGCGCTGCTGCCGCCGCACGTGCGCGCGCCGCCGGTACCGACCAATCGGAACACAGTTTGCGTTGCGGAACTCCGATGATCGCCAGCCCCGTCGCGCAAGGCATGCTCGATGCCGGCTACATCGGTGTTGTACCCGGCCAGCGCGCCGTCCTCGACAACCACCGTGTTGACCGCCCCGACCTTGGTCGCCAGCGGGTCGACGCGGTCGAGATACGCCATCACCGCCACCTTGTGCGGCACCGTCACGTTGACCCCCGCCAGCCCCAGCGCCGGCAGCGCCCGCACCGCCTCGCCGAGCCGGTCCGGCGCGACCGCGAACCGCCCGTAGTCGCCGTCGAGTCCCAGCTTCGCCAGCCAGAAGCGGTGGATCAGCGGCGACTTGCTGTGCGCCACCGGCCAGCCGATGACGCCGGCGCTCCTCATGTCGTCAGCTCGCCGCGCACGCGCAGGTAATCGAGCACGGCAAGCAGCGGCAGGCCCTGGATGGTGAACGGGTCGCCGACGACGCGGGTGAACAGCTGCGCGCCCAGCCCCTCGATGCGGTACGTCCCGACGCAGCCGAACACCGCCGCGCCCTCGCGGTCGAGATAGTCGGCGATGAACGCGTCCGACAGCGGTCGCATCGTCAGCCGCGCGGTCGCGTTCGCCCGCCACACCGGCCGGCCATCCTCGGCGATAACCGCGGCCGTCTCGAGCCGGTGCCGGGACCCGGCGAGCGTCCGCAACTGGCGTTCGGCGGCGTCCCGGTCGGGCGGCTTGTCGAGCAGCGCCCCGTCGGCCGTAACCAGGACCTGGTCCGCCCCCAGCACGAGCCCGGGAGCGCGGCGCGAGACCACCACCGCCTTGACCTCGGCGAGTGCGTCGGCGACGTAATCGGGCGGAGCCTGCGCCGCCGCCATCCCGAGCTTGATCACCTCTTCGTCGACGTTCGGCGGCACGACGGTAAACTGCACGCCGGCCGCGCGCAGCATCGCCGCCCGCGCCGGGCTGGTCGAGGCGAGCGTGATCACCCCTCCGCGCCCGCGTCGCTGCCGTCGCGTTCCTGCGCCAGGTTGATGATCGCCGCCGCGGTCTCCTCGATCGAGCGGCGGGTGACGTCGATCACCGGGACGTCGTGGTCGGCGAACAGACGGCGGGCGAAGGCGACTTCGGCCGACACAGTGTCGGTGTCGACATAGGCGGTGTCGGCGGTCTGGCCGAGCGACAACAGCCGGTTGCGGCGGATCGCGATCAGGCGTTCGGGGCTGGTGGTCAGGCCGACCAGCAGCGGCTTTTGCAGGCGGAACAGCGACGGCGGCGGCGGCGACTGCGGGACCAGCGGGATGTTCGCTGTCTTGTAGCCGCGGTTGGCGAGATAGATCGACGTCGGCGTCTTGGAACTGCGCGAGACCCCGGCGAGGACGATGTCGGCCTCCTCCCAGTTCTCCGATCCCGCCCCGTCGTCGTGCGCCATGGTGAAGTTGATCGCGTCGACCCGGCGGAAATACGCCGCATCCATGACATGCTGCCGCCCCGGCCGCGTCACCGCCGCCTGACCGAGGAACCCTGACAAAGCGTTGATGATCGGGTCGAGCACCGACACGGCGGGCAGCGCCAACTGGTCGCAGCGCAGTTCGAGGCGGTCGCGGACGGCCCCGTTGATCAGCGTGTAGAGGACGAGGCCGGGCCGCTTGGCGATTTCCTCGACGACTCGGTCGAGATGACCCTCTGATCGCACCATCGGCCAGAAATGCTTGATCGTGTCGGCCCCTTCGAAGCGGCCGAGTCCGGCCTTGACGATCGATTCGAGCGTCTCGCCGGTCGAGTTGGACACGAGATGGAGATGCAACCGTGCCATGACCGAATTATTTCATTCGTCCAAACTCTGGGGATAAGTACAGGAGCAACGCCTATCGGATGACGGCAAAGGCGGCAAGTCACGGTTCCGCCGCCGGTCGTCCACAGGTCATCGACAGGGCGACAAGCGCAACAGCGCAGCTGTTAATTCTGGGGATAACTGCTGCGACTCGCGCTGAATGGCCGGTTTGCCGTGTCGTTCATGGGTCAGCGTTCCGGGAAAAGACCAGATTGTCCGTAATCCACAGCTCTACAACCTCCAGACTCTCTTAAGATAAGAGAATAGGAAGAGGCGAGCCGGTGACGTCCGGCGGGGACTTGACGCCGCCCCGGCGAGCGAGCTTGCGTGTCGTCCATGCATGCCCTGCTCCCTGCCTCGCCGCTCCTTGCCGTTCTTGCGGGCGAGCGTCGCGATCCTCCGCCGGTCTGGCTGATGCGCCAGGCGGGGCGCTACCTGCCCGAGTACCGCGAGCTGCGGACGGCGAAGGGTGGGTTCCTCGAGCTGGTCTACGACAGCGCCGCGGCGAGCGACATCACCCTGCAGCCGATCCGCCGCTTCGGCCTCGATGCCGCGATCCTGTTCTCCGATATCCTGATCGTGCCGCACGCGTTGGGCATGGACCTGAGCTTCGGCGTGGGCGAGGGGCCGCGGCTGGTCCCGCCGCTCGCCGACGGACGGTGGGAAGCGCTGGCGCCGCAGTTCGACCGTTTCGCCCCGATCTACGACACGGTCCGGCGCGTCCGGGCGGAACTCGACCCCGTCGTGGCGCTGATCGGCTTCGCCGGCAGTCCGTGGACGGTCGCGACGTACATGGTCGCCGGCAGCGGTAGCAAGGACCAGGGCGAAGCGCGCCAGCTTGCCTATCGCGACCCGGGGGCCTTCCAGTCGCTGATCGACCGCATCGTCGCCGTCACCGTCGATTATCTGTCCGGCCAGATCGAGGCGGGCGCCCAGACCGTGCAGCTGTTCGACAGCTGGGCCGGCAGCCTCGCCCCGGCCGAGTTCGAGCGCTGGGTGATCGCCCCGACCGCGGCCATCGTCGGGCGGCTGATGGTCCGCCACCCAGGCGTGCCGGTGATCGGCTTTCCCAAGGGTGCAGGCGCCAAGCTGGCGAGCTATGCCGCAGAAACCGGCATCGACGCGGTCGGGCTCGACGAGACGGTCGACCCGGCGTGGGCGGACGCGATGCTGCCGCCGGGGATGCCGGTCCAGGGCAACGTCGACCCGCTCGCGCTCCTTGCGGGCGGCGCTGCGCTGCGCGAGAGCGTGGCGCGCATCGCGGCCGCCTTCGACACGCGCCCGCACGTCCTCAACCTCGGCCACGGCATCCTGCAGCAGACGCCGATCGCCCATGTCGAGGAACTTCTCGCGCTGGTGCGCGGCTGATGGACGTCGGGTCAACAGCCTATCTCTGGGTCAAGGCGCTGCATGTCATTGCCGTTATCTTCTGGATGGCGGGCCTGTTCATGCTGCCGCGTTTTCTCGTCTACCACATGGCCTCTCCCGTGGGCTCACCCGAGGATATCGCCTGGATCGAGCGGGAGCGGCGGCTGAAGCGGATCATCCTGACGCCGGGGCTGATCGCCGTCTGGGTGCTGGGTCTGACGCTGGCGGTCAGCTATGGGCTGGCTGGGCAGGGGTGGCTGCACGCGAAGATCTTCCTCGTCGTGCTGCTGTCGGGCTATCATGGCTGGGCGTCGGCGGCAGCGTCGCGGTTCGCACGTGGCGAGCGCCCCTATGCCGAGCGGACGCTGCGCCTGTTGAATGAGGTTCCGGCACTGGCGACGATTCTCATCGTTATCCTGGTCATCGTCAAACCGTTCTGAAAGGAGGTCGTCCATGGCAAGTGGCGAGCAGAAGTCGAACAAGGAAACCCGCAAGCCCAAAGCGAAGAAGCCCAAGACGATCGCGGCCAATCCCTCGACCAAGGGCACCGCGCCCAAGGCATGAGGCGCGCTGCTCCCGCTTGACCGGCGGGAGCATCGACCTTAAGTTTGTTACAGCGTCGCCATCCTGGCGGAGCGCTTTGTCCGCCATCGCCTTTCCCCAATGCGACAGCGCGAGACTGTTTCTGCAAAGATTACATATGCATCTCAACGACTTGAAAAAGAAAACACCTGCCGAGCTGGTGGTCATGGCCGAGGCCTTGGGGGTGGAGAATGCTTCTACCCTCCGCAAGCAGGATATCCTTTTCGCCATCCTCAAGACCGAGGCCGACAACGGCACGACGATCATGGGGACCGGCACGATCGAGGTGATGAACGACGGCTTCGGCTTCCTCCGCAGCCCCGAATCGAACTATCTCGCCGGGCCCGACGACATCTATGTCTCGCCGAACCAGGTGCGGAAGTTTGGCGTCCGCACCGGCGACACGCTCGAAGGCGAGATCCGCGCGCCCAAGGACGGCGAGCGTTATTTCGCGCTGACCAAGCTGACCGCGATCAATTTCGATGAGCCCGACGTTGTCCGCCACCGGACCAACTTCGACAATCTGACGCCGCTCTATCCCGACGAGAAGCTGCGACTCGACACTCTCGACCCGACGATCAAGGATCGGTCGAGCCGGGTCATCGATATCATCGTGCCGCTGGGCAAGGGCCAGCGCTGCCTGATCGTCGCTCCGCCCCGCGTCGGCAAGACGATCATGATGCAGAACATCGCGCGCTCGATCTCGACCAACCATCCGGAAGTCTATCTGATCGTGCTGCTCATCGACGAGCGGCCCGAGGAAGTCACCGACATGCAGCGCACCGTCAAGGGCGAGGTCATCTCGTCGACCTTCGACGAACCTGCGACGCGCCACGTGCAGGTTGCCGAGATGGTAATCGAGAAGGCCAAGCGGCTGGTCGAGCACAAGCGCGACGTCGTCATCCTGCTCGATAACATCACCCGCCTGGGACGTGCCTACAACACGGTCGTGCCGTCGTCGGGCAAGGTGCTGACCGGCGGCGTCGACGCCAATGCGCTGCAGCGGCCGAAGCGCTTCTTCGGTGCGGCGCGCAACATCGAGGAGGGCGGCTCGCTGACGATCATCTCGACGGCGCTGATCGACACCGGCAGTCGAATGGACGAGGTCATCTTCGAGGAGTTCAAGGGCACCGGCAATGCCGAGATCGTCCTCGACCGCAAGATTGCCGACAAGCGTGTCTTCCCGGCGATCGACATCGGCAAGTCGGGAACCCGCAAGGAGGAGCTGCTGGTCGACAAGACGACGCTGTCGAAGATGTGGGTTCTGCGCCGCATTCTCATGCAGATGGGAACGATCGACGCGATGGAGTTCCTGCTCGACAAGATGAAGGACTCGAAGTCGAACGAGGACTTCTTCGACGCGATGAACCACTGATCGAGCGTGAGGCGGACGTCGCTCGCTGACCAGCTCTAGCGACCAGCCGCACGATCAACCCTCGAAGGCATTCGTGCGCGGGTTCCGCCAACGATCTTGTCGCAGCACAGAATGATCCAGCGCCGTGAGCATGTTCCACGTGGAACATGCTCACGGCACGAGGATGGTCGATCCCGTCGTCTCCCGCGCCTCGAGCGACCGGTGCGCCGCCGCCGCATCGGCAAGAGCAAAACGCTGGCCGATGTCGACCGCAAGATCACCGTCGACAATCCGCTCGAAGACTTTCGCCAGGCCGGCCCGGCGTTCCTCGACGCTATGGTAGTAATCGAACATCGTCGGCCGGGTGACAAAAAGCGAGCCATGGCGCGACAGTACGGCAAGGTCGACATTCGCCACCGGCCCGCTCGCGTTACCGTAGCTGACGAGCATTCCACGACGGCGAAGGGACTTCAGCGATCCCTCCCAGGTGTCGCGTCCGACCCCGTCGAAGACAACGTCGACGCCCACACCTTCGGTAAGGTCACGGACCCGAGACGCCACATCCTCGTCGCGGTAAAGGATCACGTCATCGGCGCCGGCGGCTCGCGCGATCGCCGCCTTGTCACTCGTGCCGGCTGTCGCGATGATCCGGGCACCGGCGGTGCGCAGCCATTGGACCAGCAGTTGTCCGACCCCACCGGCTGCGGCATGGACGAGAGCGGTCTGGCCAGCCTCGACCTTGGCGCAGCGGTCGACGAGAAATTCGGTTGTCCCTCCTTTTAACATGACCGCAGCTGCCACCTCGTCGCTGACGAGGCCGGGCAGCGGCACCGCCATATCGGCGGCGATTACGCGCCTTGTCGCATAGGCACCGATCGGCCCCAGCCCGCAGCCGACACGGTCGCCGACAGCGAAGTCGACGACTTCCGGACCGATCGCCTCGATCACCCCCGCTGCTTCCAAACCGATGCCGCTTGGCATTGGCAGCGGGTAGAGCCCGGTGCGGTGATAGACGTCGATGAAGTTGACGCCGATTGCCGTCTGTCGGACCAGAATCTCGCCGCGTCCCGGTTCGCCGACGCTGACCTCCTCAAGGGTCATCACCTCGGGCCCTCCCGTGGCAGCGAGGCGGATGGCGTGGTCGGGCATAAGCGGCTCCAGCTTGGCGATGCTCGCGGATAACGCTAGACGAGGGTAACTGGGCACGAAAGACGCGGTCATGAAGATCAGCTTCGACATCGACTGTACGCCGGCTGAAGCACGCGCGTTCCTCGGCCTTCCGGACCTGACGCCGCTTCACCAGCTTTACCTCGACAAGATGAGCGGGTTGATGACCGACGGGATCGGCCCCGCCGACTTCGATCGGATGGCGCGGGCGTGGCTACCGGGCTTGAGCGAAGGGTTGGAAACGTGGCGGCAGGCGATGTTCAGCGCGGTGCGGCAGAAGACCGACTGATCCGGCCGACGATCTTCGCGCTGGCCAGCGGTGGCCTGCCAGCAGCGATTGCCATTGTGCGTATTTCCGGTCCAGCGGCATTCTCTGCGCTTGAGCAGATCACCGGGCGACCCGTCCCACGACCGCGCCTGATGGCGCGCCGCAGATTGATGGCGGCGGACCGCTTGCCGCTGGATCACGCGCTCGTTGTCGCATTTCCGGGGCCCGCCAGCGCAACTGGCGACGACGTTGTGGAACTCCACCTCCATGGCGGCACGGCCGTTGTCGCTGCCGTGTGCTGTGAGCTGCTCCGCCTCGGACTGGCACCTGCGCGGCCGGGCGCATTCACGCGGGCTGCGTTCGATAACGGCAAGCTCGACCTGGGTCAGGTCGAAGCTTTGGGTGATCTCGTCGCCGCCGAAACCGAGGCGCAGCGGCGGGCAGCCCTGTCGCGCGTCGGAGGCATGGTCGGTGCTGCGGTCGACGGGTGGCGCGCTACCCTGCTCGATGTCCGCGCGAACCTCGAGGCAACGCTCGACTTCGCCGATGAGGACGGCGTCGGCGCGGGGCTGACGTCACCAGCGCGAGAGGCTTTGGCCGCGCTCGAGACGGACCTCGCTGCCGCTCTTTGCGATGCACGGCGCGGTGAAATGCTGACGAGTGGCGTTACCGTCGCGATCACCGGCCCGGTCAATGCCGGGAAATCGACACTGCTCAACGCCTTGGCGCGCCGGGATGCAGCAATGGTGTCACCGCAGCCCGGAACCACGCGGGACTCGGTCGAAGTCCGCATTGTGATCGCCGGCGTGGTCGCGACTATGATCGACACCGCCGGATTGCGGGAAGCAACCGACCCGCTGGAAATCGAGGGAGTTCGTCGGGGGGTAAAGCGCGCCGCGGAAGCCGATCTGGTGATCGCTTTCGGCGAGGTGGCTCCACCCCACGCTATACGCGTGGCCGGCCATGCTGACGTGACGCAGCGGCACGGATGGCACGATGGCCGCCTTCACCTCTCCCCCTTGACGGGTCAAGGGATCGATCTCCTCGAGGATCATCTATCGGAACGGGTGACTTCGCTCGTGCGACCGGCGGAAGTGCCGCTGCTGGCACATCATTGGCAAACGGCGGCGGTAACGAATGCACGTGCGGCGTTGTTCATCGCTCTGGAGGAAAGTGATCCGGTTCTTGTTGCAGAGGCGCTGCGGCGGACAGCGGCGGCGCTGGAAATGCTGATCGGTCGGATGCCCGACGAGGAACTTCTAGGTCATATCTTTGCGCGCTTCTGCATCGGCAAGTGATGTTCCACGTGGAACATTTTGACTGTCCCGACGCGCTGGCGTAGCCGAGGTCATGAACGGGATCGATCTTGTCGTTGTCGGCGGCGGCCACGCGGGGTGCGAGGCCGCCGCGGCGGCCGCTCGCATGGGTGCCCGAGTTGCTCTGGTTACTCGCGCCCTTTCCGATATCGGCCAGCTGTCGTGCAATCCAGCGGTCGGCGGACTCGGCAAGGGGCATCTGGTCCGCGAGGTCGACGCACTCGATGGATTGATCGGACGGGTCGCGGATGCGGCGGCGCTGCAGTATCGCCTGCTGAATCGCAGCAAGGGGCCGGCAGTTCAGGGTCCGCGGGTGCAGGTCGATCGCCGCTTATATGCCCGTGCGATGCGTGAAGCCGTTACCGCGGCGGGCGTGGCCGTGGTGGCCGCCGAGGTGACGGGGTTCATGGGGGGACAGGAAGTGACGGGCGTGATGACCGACGTCGGGCCACTCACGGCGCGAGCGACGGTTGTCACCACCGGCACTTTTCTTGCCGGTACGCTCCATCACGGCCGACAGAAGTCCTCGGGCGGTCGGATCGATGCGCCGGCGGCACATTCGCTGGCCGGAGCGATTGCTGCGCTCGGCCTCCCCCGCGGTCGCTTCAAAACCGGGACGCCGCCGCGGCTCGACGGCCGGACGATCGACTGGGCTGCGCTGGCCATGCAACCAGGCGACGCGGTTCCGACGTTATTGTCCGACGCGTCATCGCTTTCGACGCGGCCGATGCTGGCGTGTGCCGTGACGCGAACGACGTCGGCAAGCCATGACCTCGTCCGTGCGCACCTCGGCGACACACCGACCTATGGCGGCGACTTCGCCGGGCGCGGACCCCGCTATTGCCCGTCGCTCGAGGACAAGGTGGTTCGCTTCGGCGATCGCGACGGCCATACGATCTTCCTCGAGCCCGAAGGCTATGACGACGTCACCATCTATCCAAACGGCATCTCGACGGCGCTGCCGCCGCTGATCCAGGCGCAGCTGATGACCACCATTCCCGGCCTGGAACGAACGACGATCTTGCAGCCGGGCTATGCGGTCCAATATGACTATGTCGATCCCCGAACGCTGACCCCGGCGCTGATGGTCCGCGGGCGACCCGGGCTGTTCCTCGCTGGGCAGATCAACGGCACGACCGGCTATGAAGAGGCTGCGGCCCAGGGACTTGTCGCCGGCATCAATGCCGCGCTTTATGCTGCGGGCAGCCCGTCGCTGACATTCGACCGGGCGTCGTCGTACATCGGCGTGCTGATCGACGACCTGACGACGCAGGGGGTCAGCGAGCCGTACCGGATGCTCACCTCCCGCGCGGAGTATCGGTTGAGCCTGCGAATTGACAATGCCGGCGAGCGCCTGACACCACTCGGCATCGCCTGTGGCGTTGTCGGCGGCGCGCGCGCGGCGCGGTTCACCACGGGCCAAGCACAGCGCGAGCACGTCCGCGCACGGCTCCATCAGTTGCGTGCCTCACCGGTCGAATGGTTGCGCGCCGGTGTTGGGGTCGGCCAGGATGGGGTCATCCGCACAGCGGCTGAGTGGCTGGCGTTCCCGGCGATCGACTGGGCTGCGGCGGTGCGACTATGGCCCGAACTGCGGGCCGTTGCCGACGATGTCGCCGCGACCGTCGCGACCGACATGCGCTACGCGGTCCACCTGGATCGCCAGGCGAGCGAGATCGCCGCCTTTCGTGGCGAGGAAGCCCTGATCCTGAAGCAAGACATTGATTATACACGAATTCCGGGACTCTCAAACGAGGTTGTCGAGCGCCTGACGGCGGCGCAGCCGGCGACTTTCGGCGCGGCGGCGCGGATCGCCGGGGTGACGCCGGGCGCCCTCGGGTCGCTGCTGGCCCACGTCCGCCGCGCGGCGTGAGCGGGCGGGACGCTTTTGCCGCCGAGATCGGCGATGCCGACACGCTGGCCGCGTTCGACCGCTATCTTGCCCTGCTTGGCGAATGGCAGGTGCGGATGAACCTGGTCGCGGCCTCGACCCTGCCGGACGCCTGGCACCGGCATTTCGCCGACAGCGCGCAGCTGGCGCCCCTGGCGCCCGCCGGCGCGGCGACGACGTGGCTCGATATCGGCAGCGGCGCCGGCTTCCCCGCCCTCGTCCTGGCGCGCCTCCTGCCGGGCACATTTCATCTCGTCGAGGCGACCGCAAAGAAGTGCGCCTTCCTGGCCGCGGCGGCGGCGACGCTCGGCGTTGGCGACCGGGTCGTGATCCACAATCAACGCATCGAGGCGCTGCCGACCTTCGCCGCCGACGTCATCACCGCGCGGGCGTGCGCCGCGCTGCCCCAGCTGTTCGCCTGGGGCGAGCGCTTCGCGCGGGGCCGCTGGCTGCTGCTCAAGGGGCGCAGCGCCGCCGACGAGGTCGCCGCCGCCGCGCGCGACTATCGCTTCGCCCACGAACTCATCGCTAGCCGCACCGACCCCCAAGCGCGTATCGTCGTCGCGCGGGACGTGCGGCGGAGGCGGGGATGAGGATCGCGGTCGCCAACCAGAAGGGCGGGGTCGGCAAGACGACGACGGCGATCAACCTCGCCACGGCGCTGGCGGCGACGGGCAAATCGGTGCTGCTCCTCGACATGGATGCGCAGGGCAACGCTTCGACCGGCCTTGGCATCGAGCGACGGGCGCGGACGCGGTCGATCTACGAAGTGCTGCTGGGCAGCGCGACGGTGGCCGAGGCGACGATGGCGACGGCGGTCCCGGGCCTGTCGATCGTGCCGTCGACGTCGGCGCTGGCCGGTGCCGAGGTCGAACTGGTCGGGCTCGAGCGGCGAAACCGGCGGCTGGCAGACGCGCTGGCGACGGCTCCGGCCTATGATTTCATCCTCACCGACTGCCCGCCGTCGCTCGGGTTGCTGACGCTCAACGCCCTCGTCGCGGCGGAACGGGTGCTGGTGCCGCTGCAATGCGAGTTCTTCGCGCTGGAGGGGTTGAGCCAGCTGCTCAGCACGATCGAGCGCGTCCGCGACGGGCCCAACCCGGGGCTGCGCCTGCTCGGGATCGTCCTGACCATGGCCGACCGCCGCAACCGCTTGTCGGAGGCGGTCGCCGCCGACGTTCGCGCCGTGATGGGCGAACAGGTGTTCGCCACCGCCATCCCGCGCAACGTCCGCCTGTCGGAAGCCCCGAGCCACGGGATGCCGGCGCTGGTCTATGACCTCCGCTGTCTTGGGTCGGTGGCGTATATCGAACTGGCCAAGGAAATTCTCGACCGAACGCGGGTCGCAGGAGAGATGATGGATGCTTGAGAAAAAGCGGGGACTGGGGCGCGGCCTGTCGGCGCTGATGGACGAGGTCGCGCCGGCGGCTACGCGGACGGTGCTGCCGCTTGCCGACATCGTCGCCAACCCGCGCCAGCCGCGCCGCCGTTTCGACCAGGGCGCGATGGAGGACCTGATCGAATCAGTTCGCGCCCGCGGCGTCCTGCAGCCGATCCTCGTCCGCCCGGTCGGCGACCGTCGCTTCGAGATCGTCGCCGGCGAGCGCCGCTGGCGAGCGGCGGCGGCGGCCGAGCTGCACGAGATTCCGGTCGTCATCCGCGACCTCGACGAGAGCGCCGCCTTCGAGATTGCACTGGTCGAGAACATCCAGCGCGCCGACCTCAATCCGATCGAGGAGGCCGAAGGCTATCAGCGGCTGATGGCCGAGCACGGCCACACGCAGCAGAGCCTCGCCAAGATCGTCGGCAAGGCGCGCAGCCACGTCGCCAACCTGCTCCGCCTGCTCGACCTGCCGCCGGCGCTGCGTGACATGGTTGCCCAAGGCGAAATCGGCACCGGCCACGCCAAGGCGCTGATGACGGCGAGCGACCCCGTCGCGCTGGCGCGCAAGGTCTGGGCCGGCGGGCTGTCGGTCCGCCAGACCGAGGCGCTGGCCCGCAGCGTCGGGCGCGCGCGGGCAGAGCCGCCGTCGCGCGATGCCGATCTCGCCGCCCTCGAAGCGCGGCTGCGCGAGGCGCTCGGCATGACAGTGACGCTGACGGCGACCAAGCCGCCGGCAGGCACGCTGGCGGTCGACTTCTCGACCCTCGACCAGCTCGACCTGCTCTGCCGCCTGCTCGAAGCGGCGCACCTTCCCGGTTAGGGCCGCGCCGCGTTGCCTGCGGCCTGCACGGCGAGGCTGAGCAGCAGCTGGTCGACGGCGACGTCGCCCGCCGAACCGCTGCGCTTGACCGCGCGCTCGGCGTCGAGAAGGCGGGCCAGCGCGCTGCGGATCGCCGGCGTCGACCAGCGTGCGAGCTGCGCCGCGACGACCGGCTTGTCGCGCCAGAAAACCGGCGGGCGCGCGGCGTCGACGGCCCGTGTCGCGCTGAGGCCGGCGTCGACCGCGGCGCGCAGGTCGAGCAGCAGCCAGAAGCGGCGGGCGACCGCGCGCAGGATGGTGATACCGGGGATGGCGCTGGCGTCGAGCTCGACCAGCTGGCGCCCGACGGCGACCGTCCCGCCGCCGGCGACGCCGTCGACCAGCGCCCCGAGATCGGCGTCGGCGAAGTCCGCCCCGACCGCCGCGACCTCGGCCCGGCCGGCGTCGACCGGAGCCGCCGGCGTCGCGTCGACGAACAGCGCGAGCTTGGCCACCTCCTGGCGGACGATGCCGCGCTCGCCGCCGGTCGCCTGGGCGAGGACGTCGACCGCGTCGCGTGACAGGCGCAGGCCGTGCTCGGCGGCGATCTCGGCGATCGCGCTCGCAGTGCCGGCGGCGTCGGGCGGGTAGCTGACGACCGCCAGCGCATTGGCTGCCGCCTCGACGCGGGCGACGAGCTTCGAGCCCTTCTTCAGCGCGCCGGCGACGACGATGACGGGATTGGCCGTCGCCGGTGCGTCGAGCACCTGCGCGACCGCCGCCAGCACCTCCTCGCCGGCGTCGTCGACGCGAACCGGGCGCACTCCGCCGAACATCGGGATCTCGCTCGCCGCCGCGAGCAGCGCCGCCGGGTCGCTCGCCACCGCTGCCGCCGGCATGATTGTCTCGCCGTCGCTGTTGGGCAGGCGGCGGAGGACGCCGCGCGCGAGGTCGGACGACGCCGAGGTGTCGCCACCATGGAAAAGCACGAGGCGAACCGCGGGATCGAGCCGCTTCAGCGCCCGTGCGTCGGCCTTCACGCGGTCATCTTGCCGTCGTGGGCAAAGCGGGCGAGGCGGATGACGATCTGCTCGGCGACGTCCGCGGTCAACCGCTCGAGTGCCGTGTTTTCGGCGGCCACGACAGCATAGTCCGAGCTGACACGGTCGATGCCGGCGTCGCTCGTCGCCGTCGCGTCGAGGACGACCTCGTTGGTCGCGTTCGCCACCAGCTTGTAGCGCGCCCTGAGCGTCCGCCGCTCGCGCGTCACCGAGTTGTCGCCGCGGATGCCGAAGCCGAGGATCTGATCGTCGAGCTCGACCTCGAGCCGGTACCGCGGATGTTCGACCGTCGTTCCCATCCGCTGCTCGAGCTCGCCGTGGATGAGGAAGCCGGCGCGCTCGGGAATGGGAGCGATGGCGATGTCGGCGAGCCCCTGCGCCGCGACACCGTGGCTGCCGCCCGAATAGACCGGCTGCAGGCCACACCCCGCCAGCGCGACCAGCAGCGAAACGGCGGCGGCGCGGGCGCCGCCGCCGCGGGCGGCGCTGCCGCGGGCGGCGCTGCCGCCGGACGCGGCTCCACCGGAATTGCCGGCCGCAGGGATCGCGGCGCTCATGCGACGAGGTTGACCAGGCGGTCGGGCACGACGATGACCTTCTTCGGCGGCTTGCCGTCAAGCGCGCGGGCGATCTTGTCGCGCGCCAGCACCAGCGCCTCGACCGCTTCGCGCGGCGCGCCCTTGGCCGCCTCGACGCTGTCCTTGAGCTTGCCGTTGATCTGGATAGCGATGGTCACCGTGTCGTCGACCAGCAGCGCCGGGTCGGCGACCGGCCAGTCCGCGTCGGCGATCATCCCCGCGTGGCCGCGCGCCTCCGCCCGCACTGCCCAGGCTTCCTCCGCGAGGTGCGGGACCATCGGCGCGGCGAGCTTGATCAGTGTGTCGACCGCTGCGTCGCGGCTGGCCGAGGGGGCCGCCCGCTCGAGGGTGTTGACCAGCTCGTACAGCCGGGCGACGGCCTTGTTGAACTGGAGCCTGTCGATGTCGGCAGTGACGCCGTCGACCGCGCGCGCCGCGGCGCGGTCGAGAGCGAGGTCCGCGCCCTCGCCGGCGGCGCCGAGGGCCAGCCGCCAGACCCGCTGGACGAAGCGCCACGCGCCGTCGATCCCGGCTTCCGACCAGGCGAGGTCGCGCTCGGGCGGCGAGTCGGACAGCATGAACCAGCGCAGCGCGTCGGCCCCGTGGCGGGCGAGGATGGCGTCGGGGTCGACGGTGTTCTTCTTCGACTTCGACATCTTGACGACGCGGCCGACCTCGACCGGCTGACCGGTGGCGGTTTCGACCACGCCGCCGTCGCGCCGCTCGACCTCGGCCGGCGCAAGCCAGGTGCCGGCGGGTTCGCTGTCGCGTTCGAAGTCGCCCTCGTCGGCGGCGTCGGCGTTGGCGCGGGCGCGGCGGTACGTCTCGTGCGTCACCATCCCCTGTGTGAACAGGCCGGTGAACGGTTCGGCAAGGTCGAGGCGGCCGATCCGGCGGAGCGCGCGCGTCCAGAAGCGGGCGTAGAGCAGGTGGAGGATCGCATGCTCGACCCCGCCGATATATTGCGCCACCGGCAGCCACGCATCGGCGACTGCGCGGTCGAACGGCAGGGCGGCGGGCGCGCTGGCGAAGCGGATGAAATACCACGACGAATTGACGAAGGTATCCAGCGTGTCGGTCTCCCGCGTCGCCGCCCCGCCGCAGGTCGGGCAGGCGACGTGCTTCCACGTCGGGTGGCGGTCGAGCGGATTGCCCGGCGCATCGAAGCTGACGTCGTCGGGCAGGACAACAGGCAGGTCGGCGCGCGGCACCGGCACGACCCCGCACGCCGGGCAGTGGATCACCGGGATCGGCGTCCCCCAATAGCGCTGGCGCGACACGCCCCAGTCGCGCAGCCGCCACACCGTCGTCCCCGTGCCCCAGCCCTCGGCTTCGGCGCGGGCGATGACCGCGGCCTTGGCGGCGTCGACGCTCAGCCCGTCGAGGAAGCGCGAGTTCACGATTGCGCCGGGGCCGGTGTACGCCTCGCGGGCGATGACCGGGACCTCGCCGTCGGGGGCGACGACGGGGAGCACCGGCAGGCCGTACTTGCGCGCAAAGTCGAGGTCGCGCTGGTCGTGCGCCGGGCAGCCGAAGATCGCACCGGTGCCATAGTCCATCAGGACGAAGTTGGCGACATAGACCGGGAGCGTGATGGCGGCGTCGAGCGGGTGGGCGACGCGCAGGCCGGTGTCGTAGCCGCGCTTCTCCTGCGTCTCGATCTCGGCCGCCGCCGTGCCCGTCCGCAGGCAGTCGGCGGCGAAGGCGGCGAGCGCGGGGTCGGCTTCGCCCAGCCGCTTCGCCAGCGGGTGGTCGGGGGCGATGGCGGCGAAGCTCGCGCCGAACAGGGTGTCGGGCCGGGTGGTGAAGACGTCGAACGTCTCCGTGCTGCCGGTGACGTGGAAGGTGAAGCGCAGCCCCTGGCTCCGCCCGATCCAGTTCTCCTGCATCAGCCGGACCTTGTCGGGCCAGTGATCGAGGCCGCCGAGGCCGTCGAGCAGTTCTTCGGCGAAATCGGTGATCTTCAGGAACCACTGCGACAGCTGCCGCCGCTCGACGAGCGCGCCCGAGCGCCAGCCGCGGCCATCGATGACCTGCTCGTTCGCCAGCACGGTGTGGTCGACCGGGTCCCAGTTGACCGCGCTCGCCTTCCTGTAGACGAGCCCGGCCGCCATCAGGTCGAGGAACAGCGCTTGCTCGTGGCCGTAATAATCGGGCTCGCACGTCGCCAGTTCGCGGCTCCAGTCGAGGGCGAAGCCGAGGCGCTGCAGCTGGCCGCGCATCGTCGCGATGTTCGACCGCGTCCACTCGCCCGGGTGGACGCCGCGCTCGATCGCGGCGTTCTCCGCCGGCATGCCGAAGGCATCCCAGCCCATCGGGTGGAGCACCTCGAACCCCTGCATCCGCCGCACCCGGGCAAGGACGTCGCCCATGGTATAGTTGCGGACGTGGCCGACGTGGATCTTGCCCGAGGGGTAGGGAAACATCTCGAGCACATAGGTCTTGGGCCGCGGGCTGGCGTCGTCGGCGCGGAAGGTGCCGGCCGCCGCCCATGCCGCCTGCCACCGCGCCTCGGCGGCGGCGAAGTCGAACTTCACGGGGCGCGCCGGGTCGCCGGCGGCAAGCACCTGTCGTGCGGCAGCGCCGGCCGGCATCACCGGGTTTTCCGGGTCGTCAGCGACTGCCGCCGACGGAGCCTGGTCCGTGCCGCTCACCCCTGGATCGAGGCGCGGCGCAGGTCGCGGGCGCGGCCGAGGATCGTCTCCTCGAGCTTCTGCACCGTGCCGGCGCGGACGGGAACCTCGACCCAGCCGGCGGAGCCGAGCTGCTCGCGATTGGCGGTGACGCGCACCGCGTCGGCGCGCAGCACGGTGTCGAGGATGGCGATGGTCACCTTGATCCGCTCGTTCGGCGTCTGCGGGTTGACGTACCAGTCGGTGACGATGACGCCGCCGTTCGAATCGACCGTGGCGATCGGCATGAAGGCGATGGTGTCGAGGCTCGCCTGCCACAGATAGGCATTGACGCCGATCGTCGCCAGGCGCGCGGGGGCGAGCGGGGCGGCCTTGACGTGCTTGTCGCGGGCATGATGATGGCTGCAGCCGGCGAGCGCCGCCACGACTGCCATGCCCGTCATCGCCCGTCCGAAACGACCCATCCAACCCACTCCAAGCGCTCGCGAGGCGCCCTTATAGGAGGCGGGGCGGCACACGGGAAGGGCGATGCACTTCGGCAACACTGGCCGATGATTCGGGCGCGGCGCAGGGGAAATAGGCTTTTGGCCGCATACATCGGCAAGACTCGGGAAGCCTTTCGTTCGTAAGGACATTGTCGAGAACGGAAGTGTCGAGAACCTGGCGAACCCGCAACAGGGGTATTCGGGCGCGAGAATGATGGGGACGGAACGGATCAGCAGGCCGGGGTGGACCGGCGTCATCGGCCCGGCGGCGGTGCTGCTGGCGGTGGCGTCCGCGTGGCCGGCGGCGGCGGAGACCAAGGTCGTCCGCAAGTCGTCCGTCGTGACCGTCGACGGCGACGGCGCGACCGAGCACCTGCGGCCCAATACCCTGACGTCCTTCGCGCCGAACCTGACCGAATTCGAGCAAGTTCAGCTTCACCGCGCCCGGACAGGCCGGGGCCAATGCGCGCATGGCGACGGCCGAGCGCGCGTTCCGTTTCACGCCGTCAGGCAAGGTCGACAGCCGAAAGGCGTTCAGCGTCGGCGTCACCTCGCGGGTCACCGCGCCGGCGGTCGACACCACGCGCGCCGCCGCCGTGCCGGTCGAGGTCGCCTCGACCGCACCGGCCGCCTATAACGTCGACATGGCGGTCGGCTGGCGCAACCTGGCGGTGTCGGGCGGTTATGGCCGCGCCGACACGGCCGACAGCGTGCCGACCGCGCTTGCCCTGTCGCTCGCGCCGCACCGCGAGGCGCTGGACGCCGGCGTCAGCTACCGTGGCGCGAGCTGGAAGACGAGCCTGCAGGTCGCCGCCGAGGAAGGCCCGCCGCTGCTGCTGGGCGGCCTGACGCCGTCGCCGACGCTGACCGAGCGGCGCTATTCGGTCGAGGTCGGCGGGGCGTATTCGCTGACCCCGCGCCTATCGGTCACCGGTGGCCTGAAGTACAAGGAAATGCTGGGGCCGAGCGATCCGCTGCGGCGTGACCAGGCCGTCTATCTCGGCACCGCCTTCACCTTCTGACGACGTGAGCGCCGCCGATCGTCTGGCGGCGGTCCGCGACGGCGTCGCGCGCGCGGCGCGGCGGGCGGGGCGCGATCCTGCCGACGTCGAGCTGATCGCGGTGTCCAAGACGCACGACGCCGACGCGATCCTGCCGCTGATCGCCGCCGGCCAGCGCAGCTTCGGCGAAAACCGCGTTCAGGAGGCGGCGGCGAAATGGCCGGCGTTGCAGGCGGCGACGCCCGGCCTCCGCCTCCACCTCGTCGGCCAGCTGCAGTCGAACAAGGCGCGGGAGGCGGTCCTGCTGTTCGACGTCATTCACTCGGTCGACCGGCCGTCCCTGGTTGCGGCGCTGGCCGCCGCGATGGCCGCGACCGGGCGGCGACCCGATTGCTTCATCCAGGTCAACATCGGCGACGAGCCGCAGAAGGGCGGCGTCGCGCTGGCCGACCTGCCGGCGCTGCTCGCCACCGCCCGCGCCGCCCTGCCGGTCGTCGGCGTCATGGCGGTGCCGCCCGCCGGGCTGGAGCCGGCCCCGTTCTTCGCCCTGCTCGCTAAGCTGGCGCGCGACCACGGCCTCGCCGGGGCCAGCATGGGCATGTCGGGCGATTATGCGACGGCGGTCGAGCTCGGCGCGACCTGCGTCCGCGTCGGCACCGCGCTGTTCGGCGCGCGGGACTTTCCCGGCACCGGCGAAAACGGCTAAGGCCGAGCCAATCTCGGGGAGAAAACAATGAAATTGAACCTGTTCGCCGGCGTCTGCGCCGCAGCTCTGGCAACGGCGGCGAGTGCCGCGCCGGCCGACCTGCTCGCGCCGTGGACGGGGCCGTATGGCGGCGAGCCGAACTTCGCCACCGTCCGCGTCGCCGACTTCGCCCCCGCACTCGAAACCGCGATGGCCGACGAGGCGCGCGAGATCGACGCCATCGCCGACAACTCCGCGCCGCCGACGTTCGACAACACCATCGTCGCCATGGAACGCGCCGGGGGCGAGCTGACCCGCGTCGGCACGATCTTCGGCATCTGGACCGCGAACCTGAAAACCCCCGAGGTCGCTGCGGTCGAGACGGCGATGGCGCCCCGGCTCAGCGCGTTCGACGACCGCATCACGCAGAACCCCAAGCTGTTCGCGCGGATCGACGCCGTCTATTCCTCGCCCGCCAAGGCGAAACTGACGCCCGAGCAGCAGCGGCTGGTCTGGGTCTATTGGCACCGCTTCACCCAGCGCGGGGCCAAGCTGTCGCCGGCGGACAAGGCGACGTTTGCCGCCAACAACGAGAAACTGGCGACCCTGTACGCCCGGTTCGCGCAGAACGAACTCGCCGACGAGGAGAGCTATGTCCTCGTCCTCGATCGTCCCGAGCAGCTCCGCGGCCTGACCACGGCGCAGGTCGCCGCCGCCGCAGCCGAAGGCGTCAAGCGTGGGCAGCCGGGCAAGTGGCTGATCGCCAACACCCGCTCGGCGATGGAGCCGTTCCTGACCTATGCCGACGACCGGGCGAGCCGCGAGAAGGGCTTCCGCATGTGGACGATGCGCGGCGATAACGGCGGGGCGACGGACAATAACGCTATCGTCACGCAGATCCTCGCGCTGCGGGCGGCGAACGCCCGGCTGATCGGCTATCCGACCTTCGCTCACTGGGTGCTCGCCGACCGCATGGCGAAGACGCCGGAGACGGCGATGGCGCTCGAGCTCGCCGCATGGAAGCCGGCGGTGGCGCAGGTCCACACGGACGTCGCCGTCATGCAGGCGGTGGTCGACAAGAAGGGCGGCGGCTTCAAGATCGCGCCGTGGGACTATCGCTATTATGCCGAGAAGGTGCGCAAGGCGAAGTACGACCTCGATCTCAACGAGGTGAAGCCGTACCTGCAGCTCGACCATGTCCGCGAGGCGATGTTTTTCGCCGCGGGCAAGGTCTACGGCTTCACCTTCACCAAGGTCGAGGGCCTGCCGGTCTTCCACCCCGACGTCACCGTCTACGAGGTCAAGGGCCGCGACGGCCACCACGTCGGCCTGTGGTACTTCGATCCGTTCGCGCGGGCCGGCAAGAACTCGGGCGCGTGGATGAACGCCTACCGCGAGCAGAGCCGGATCGACGGCGAGGTCCCGACGATCGTCTCGAACAACGCCAACTTCATCCGCGGCGCAGCGGGCCAGCCGACGACCTTGTCGTTCGACGACGCCCGGACGATGTTCCACGAATTCGGCCATGCCCTCCACGGGCTGAACTCGAACGTCACCTACCCGACCCTGTCGGGGACCAACACCGCGCGCGATTTCGTCGAGTTCCCGAGCCAGCTCAACGAGAACTGGTTCACCACGCCCGAAGTCCAGAAGATGCTGGTCAACCGCCGCGGCGAGGCGCTGCCGCAGGCGCTGGTCGACAAGATCAAGGCGGCCGAGACGTTCAACGAGGCGTTCGGCGTCGTGGAGGCGCAGGCCTCGGCGATCGTCGACCTCGAACTCCACCTCGCCGGCTCGACGCCGATCGAGCCGAAGGCGTTCGAGACCAAGGCGCTGGCCGATCTCGGCATGCCGGGCGAGATCGTCATGCGCCACCGCATCCCGCAGTTCGGCCATGTCTTTGCGGGCGACGGCTACTCGGCCGGCTATTACGGCTATCTCTGGGCGGCCGTGCTCGACAACGACGCCTTCGAGGCGTTCACCGAGTCCGGCGGGCCGTACGATCCCGTGGTCGCCAAGCGGCTGCACGACACGATCACCAGCGTCGGCAACACCGTCGACCCGGCGGTCGCCTTCCGCAACTTCCGCGGGCGCGATCCCAGGGTCGACGCCTATCTCCGCGCCAAGGGCTTCCCGGTGCCGGTGGCGGGAACCCCGGCGGCCGCGTCCGCGCCAGCCCCCGGGCCGACCTCCGCGCCGACGGGTCGTTGACCGCGCGGCATCGTTCTGGCGAGCGCCACGGGCCGCCTCGCCGCGGCCGGCCGGTGACGCGAGGGGTCGTGGCGTCCGGGGAGCCGATGGACGGCGGAACGAATCGCGGACCCGATTGCCGACCCTCCTGCGAAAGCCGCCGATGATCCGCTCTGCCCGCGATCCGCTTGCCGCCGTGTTGCTCGCCACCACCGCGGCGACCGCCGCCCTCGCCCAGTCGCCGCCGCCGCAGCCGGTGCCTTACCCGCCGGCGATCGCCGCGCCGGTCGACAGGCTTTATCCCGGCACGATCCGCGTCCATGTCGACGCGACCGACCTCGATCGGCGCATCCTGACGGTTCACGAGACGATCCCCGTCGCTGGGCCGGGACCGTTGACGCTGCTCTATCCCGACTGGCTGCCGGGCAAGCATGCGCCGCGCGGGCCGGTCGACAAGCTCGCCGGGCTGATCGTCCACGCTGGTTGCACGCGGCTCGAGTGGACGCGCGATCCGGTCGACGTCCACGCCTTCCACCTCGACGTGCCGGCGGGGGTCGGCGCGATCGACCTCGACTTCGAATTGCTGTCGCCGACCGCGCCGGCGCAGGGGCGCGTCGTCGTCACCCCGGCGATGCTCAACCTCGAGTTCGACCAGACGACGCTGTACCCGGCGGGCTATTTCACCCGCGACATCCCGGTCGAGGCGACCGTCCGTTTCCCCGACGGGTGGCAGGCGGCGACGGCGCTGCTCCCGGTCGCCGGCGCGGCGGCGGGCGAGATCCGCTACGATACCGTCCCGTTCGAGACGCTGGTCGATTCGCCGATCTTCGCCGGACGCTACGTCCGCCGCTTCCCGCTCGACACCTCCTCGCGGCCGGTCACGCTCGACATCGTCGCCGACCGCCCGGACCTCCTCGCTGCGACCGATGAGCAGATCGCCAAGCACGTGAAGCTGGTCCGCGAGGCGACGACGCTGTTCGCGTCGAAGCATTTCGATCACTACGACCTCCTCCTCGCGCTCAGCGACAGCCAGGGCCGGATCGGGCTCGAGCATCACCGGTCGAGCGAGAATGGCTCGGTGCCGGCCTATTTCACGGAGTGGGACAAGAACGCCAACGCGCACGGCCTGCTACCGCACGAGTTCACCCATAGCTGGAACGGCAAGTTCCGCCGCGGGGCCGATTCGTGGACGCCGAACTTCAACGTGCCGATGCGAAACTCGCTGCTGTGGGTCTATGAGGGGCAGACGCAATATTGGGGAACGATGCTCGCCGCCCGCGCCGGGCTGTGGACCGCGCAGCAGACGCTCGACGTGCTGGCCGGCGATGCCGCGACCTATGACGCCGTCGCCGGGCGCGCGTGGAAGCCGCTGATCGACACGACCAACGACCCGATCACCGCCGCCCGCGCGCCCGAGCCGTGGCGCAACTGGCAGCGCAGCGAGGATTATTATGTCGAGGGGCTGCTGATCTGGCTCGATGCCGATACGCTGATCCGCGAGCGGTCGGGCGACAAGCGGTCGCTCGACGACTTCGCCGCGCGCTTCTTTGGCGTCGACAACGGCAGCTGGACCGAGCTCAGCTACACCTTCGCCGACGTCGTCGCCGGGTTGAACGCGGTCGAGCCCTACGACTGGGCGACGTTCCTAGGGGACCGTCTGGCCGGCCACGGCCCCGGCGCACCGCTCGACGGCATCGCGCGCGGCGGCTACCGACTGGTGTTCACCGACAAGATCGCCGACATCGCCAAGTCGGCCGACACGGTGGCCAAGCGCACCGACCTCTCCTACTCGATCGGTCTGACGGTCGGCGACGACGCCATGATCACCCAGGTGATGTGGCACGGCCCGGCGTACGCGGCGGGGCTGACGGTCGGAACATCGATTATCGCGGTCGACGGCGACCCGTTCGGCGGCGAGGCGATCAAGCGCGCGGTGACCGCGGCGAAGACCGGCACGCCGCTCGATCTGATCGTCAAGACGGGGGACCGCTTCCGCACGGTGCGCATCGCGTGGACCGGCGGCCTGCGCTACCCGCACCTCGAACGCACCGGACCGGGGCCGGCGCGGCTCGACGCGATCCTCGCCGCTAGGACGAAGTAGGACGCCGCAGCCACCGCCAGGCGGCGACGATGACCAGCGCGACCGCAACGGCGGCGGTGTCGGCGTACCAGTCGGCCCACTCGGCGTCGCGAGCGATGACCGGCAACGCCTGCAGTCCTTCGATTGCACCGCCGAACGCCGACAGCGTGACGAGGATCGTCGCCAGCCGCGCCCGCGGCCAGGCCCAGCCGGCGAGCAGCGTCAACGTGACGAAGGCCGCGATATGGTTGACCTTGTCGCCGTGCCCGAGGTCGGGCGCCTCCGCGTTCGGCGCGAGCGCGGCGACCAGGGTGAGCAGCAGGACGGCCCCGAACAGCCAGCGACGCCAGGTCATCGGATCTCCATTCGGTCGCCGGGCGCAAGCCACGGCAGCAGGGTGAGCAGCGCCTCGCGGGGGATCGCGACGCAGCCGGCGGTGACCGGGTGGCCGGGGTCGGTGCAGTGGAGGAAGATCGCGCTGCCGCGCCCCGGAACCGGCGGGTCGTCGTTGTAGCCGAGCGGCACGACGACGTCGTACAGCCCGTCGTCGCGCCATAACCGCTCGGCGGAGAAGGCGCGGGGGTGCCGGACGGGGCGGTTATAGTCGGGGTCGGCAGGGTCGTCCGACCAGCCGTCGTCGGGCGCGAGCCAGCGCCACGGCAGCGTCGTCGCGGGCCGGTCGAAACCACGGTCCGGGCGGAGCAGCACCTCGCGCAGCACGAAGCCGCCGAGCGGCGTGCAGCCGTCGCCTTCGCGCTTGCCGCTTGCCGCGACGGTGCCGCCGCGACCGATCCGGCACGGCGTGGCGGCGCCGTCGGCGGTCAGCGTCCGCGCCGCAGTGTCGACCCGCAGGATCATCCCCGGATCACAGATAATGGCCGCTGCGGTCGCGCTTGGTCGCGAGATAGGCGGCGTTGTGCGGGTTGGGCGGCATGGCGTGGCCGACCCGTTCGACGACGTCGATGCCGTGCGCCGCCAGGCTCGCGACCTTGTCCGGGTTGTTGGTCAGCAGGCGGACCGCGCCCACCCCCAGCAGGCGGAGCATGGTCGCGGCGACGGCGAAGTCGCGCTCGTCGGGCTCGAAACCGAGGCGGAGATTGGCGTCGACCGTGTCGAAGCCTTGGTCCTGCAGCGCATAGGCGCGCAGCTTGTTGATCAGCCCGATGCCGCGCCCCTCCTGCTGGAGATACAGCAGGATGCCGCCCCCCGCCGCGGCGATCGCGGCGATGCCGGCGCGCAGCTGCGGCCCGCAGTCGCACTTCAGGCTGCCGAGCACGTCGCCGGTCAGGCACGCCGAATGGAGCCGCGTCAGCACCGGCGGCCGCGTCGCCTGATGGCCGATCAAGAGCGCGAGATGCTCCGGCCCGCCTTCGGCCGGACGGAAGGCGACGACCTCGGTCGTGGGCGCGTCGGCCAGCGGCAGCCGCGCCCGCGTGACGATCCGCAGCCGGTCGGCCCGGGCGTAAGCGAGGACGTCAGCGGCAGCGACGGCCAGCGCCGCGTTCCCGGCCGCGGTTCCGTTCCCGCCGGCGCCGCCGTTCCCGCCCTCGCCGGCAGGCACCGCCAATACCGCGGGCAGCACTCCGCCCAGCTTGGCCAGGCGGATGCCTGCCGCGGCCGCCAGTGCTGCCGGCCCGGCGTCGCGCGTACGAAAGGGGCCTTTCAGCGGCGTCTTGAGGTCGAGCGCGGGGTCGGCGGTGGCGACGCTCGCCGCCAGGTCGAGCCATGGCGGCCGCTCGACCCAGACCACCTCGCCGCCGGCGGCGGGGCGTTGGTTAACCAGGTGCAGGATGGCGGCCCGCCGCGGCGTGAGCACCAGCCCGGCGCGCCCGGCCGCCTCCAGCCGCGCCAGCGTCGCCTCGTCGGCCAGTTCCACCGCGAGCACGTCGAGCACGCCGCCCGGGTCGACGACGCGCACGATCTGGCCGCGGCGCAGCTCGTCGACGGCGCGGACGACGGTGGTGGCGGCGTCAGTCACAGGTCGAAGGTCGCGATCTGCGGGACATGGTCGGACGGCTTGGTCCACAGCCGCGCGTCCTCCAGCACGGCGAACCCGCTCGCCGCGCGACCGACCGCGGGCGAGGCCCAGATATGGTCGAGCCGGCGGCCGCGGTCGTTCGCCGTATGGTCGGCGTTGCGGTAGCTCCACCAGGTGTACAGCCGCTCCGGCGCGGGAACGAAGCGGCGGCCGATGTCGACCCAGTCGTGGCTGGCGGCGAGACCGGTCAGCCGGTCGACCTCGACCGGCGTATGGCTGACGACGTTCAGCAGCGCCTTGTGGCTCCACACGTCGCATTCCAACGGCGCGATGTTGAAGTCGCCGACGATCACCGTGTCGTCGCGCAGCCCCTCGGACCAGCGCGTCATCCGGTCGACGAAGGCGAGCTTCTGCGCGAACTTCGGGTTCAGCGCGGGGTCGGGCAGATCGCCGCCGGCCGGCACATAGACGTTCTCGAGCAGCAGCCCGTTGGGCAGCCGCGCACCGATGTGCCGCGCCTCGCCGTTGTCCTGCCAATCGAAGCGCCGTTCCTCGGCCAGCGGTACCTTCGACAGCGTGGCGACGCCGTGATGCATCTTCTGCCCGCAGACCAGGCGGTGGCGGTACCCCAGGCGCTCGAACACGGCGTGCGGGAAGTCGTTGTCGACGACCTTGGTCTCCTGCAGGCACAGGATGTCGGGCGCATGCTCGCCCAGGAACCGCTCGACGATATCCAGTCGAAAACGGACCGAATTGATGTTCCAGGTAGCGATCGTCAGCGGCATATTGCGCGTCATGTAAGGAGGCGAACGCCGAAGCCCAAACGAATTAGGCCCCCGCTCCGGGGGCATGGAGCGGGGGCCCGTTTGCGCTCGTCACGCAACGGCCGCGCCCGGCTGCCCGGACAACAGGGGGCAAATTCCAGACAGCGAGCATCGACCGCCCCCGCTTTATAGAAGCGCGACATTGACCGTGGCTGAACGAAATGCGGCGTTAACCAGACTTCCCCGGCAGACCGTGTGCGCGGGGATCGCGGAAGCCGAAGCTGCTCGCCGCTACCGGCACGTTGTAGTGGACGTCGCTCAGGGACACCTCGGTCCGGTTGTTCTGCGCGTCTAGCGAGGTCCACCCGGTCAGCGTCAGTCCGCCCGGCGCGGCGGCGTCGCGGGCAAAGACCAGCGTGATCGCGCCATATTCGGGGTGGCGCGCGTCCTTCGCCTCGACCAGCACGCCGGTCGCCACGATCCCGCTGACCCGGGCATATTTCGCCAGGTCGGCATCGCCGTCGAGCAGGACGCCGAGCGGCGTCGACTTGACCGGCCACTGCGACACCTGCGCGACCTCATAGTCGACGACGCTCAGCCGCTTGCCGTCGGCGACGACCAGCAGCGGGGCGTGATCGTACTGGAAGCGGATCCGCCCCGGCCGCGCGAGGAGCAGCTTGCCGGTCAGGACCGCGCCGTTCGCCGCGGTCTGGGTGAAGGTTGCGGTCATCGTCGTCGTCGCCTTCAGTGTGGCGCGAACGTCGTCGATCGTCGCCGGTGCCGCGGTGGCGGGGGCGGGGGCGGCGGCAAGCAGGGCAAGGCAGAAGAAGGGCGGTCGCATCAACGGGCTCCTGACCTCCGCGCTATAGCCGCCCCGGCATTGAACCGCGACTGAACCGTTTCGCCGGCAGCGGGGCTGTGGCACGATCGAGCGTCGCCGCCGGAGCCTGCCATGCTGCGCCTCGCCTTAGCCCTCGCCCTGACGACCGCGCCGATCGGCGTGCCGCACGCGCCCGGAGCGACGGTCCTCGCTGTCGACGGGGCGGTGGCGCGGCCGCTGGTGCTCGACGCTGCGGGGCTGGCGGCGCTGCCGCGGGCGCAGGTGACAGCGACGATCCACGGGGTGTTCCTCGCCTGCTCCGGCGCGTGGCTCGCCGATGTGCTGGCGGCGGCGGGCGTGCCGGCCGGCGAGGCGGTGCGCGGCCCGGCGCTGGCGCTCGCCGTCGTCGCCCGCGCCGCCGATGGTTACCGCGCGGTGTTCGCGCTGGGCGAGGTCGACCGGTCGCTCGGCCGCGCCCGCATCCTCGTCGCCGACCGCTGCAACAATGCCCCGCTGGCCGACGACGGGCCGCTGCGCCTGATCGTCGCCGGCGACCTGCGCGGCGCACGCTCGGTCAAGGCGCTCAACCGGCTGAGCGTGGTCGCGGTGCCGTAGCCGGCAGGCCCGCTTGACCCCTACGCCCGCGGGTGGGCGTGGCGATAGACGTCGAGCAGGTGGGCCGCGTCGACGGCGGTATAGACCTGGGTCGACGACAGGCTGGCGTGGCCGAGCAGCTCCTGGATCGCGCGCAGGTCGGCGCCGCGGGCGAGAAGATGGGTGGCGAAGCTGTGGCGCAGCGCGTGCGGCGTCGCCGACGCCGGCAGGCCGAGCCCGACGCGCGCGGCCGCCATCGCCCGGCGGACGATGGCGGCGTCGAGCGCTCCGCCGCGCACGCCGCGGAACAGCGGGGCGCTCGCCGCGACCGGCCACGGGCAGAGCCGGACATAGGCCTCGACGCCGTCGCGGACGACGGCGAGCAGGGGCACCATGCGCGTCTTGGCTCGCTTGCCGGTGACGACCAGGGTCGGCCCCAGCGGCAGCGCGCTGCCGGTCAGCGACAGCGCCTCGGCGATGCGCAGGCCCGCGCCGTACAGCAGCAGCAGGACGGCGGCGTCGCGGGCGGCGACCCACGGTGCGCTGGCACCGTCGCCGATGTCGGCGATCAGCGCCTTGGCGTCGGCCGGCGCGACGGGGCGCGGCACGCGCGCGGCGCGCTTGGGCGTGGCGAGGCCGGTCAGGCCGTCGTCGCGGACGCCGTGGCGGCGGGCGAAGGCAAAGAAGGTGCGCAGCGCGGCGATCTCGCGCGCGACCGAGGCGTTGACCAGCCCGTCGGCGCGGCGGCTGGCGAGATAGGCGCGGAAATCGGTCAGGGTCAGCGCCGACAGCGTCGCCGCGCCGACCGGGCCGCCGGTGTGCGCGGCGGCGAAGCCGAGGAAGCGGTGGAGCGTCGCGGCATAGGCCTTGACCGTCAGGGGCGACAGGCGGCGGGTGTCGGCGAGGGTCGCGGTCCACAGCGCGACGAGGGCGGTCGCCTCGCCGCCGTCGCTCACAGGATCGACTGGCCGGTCTTGGCCCAGTCGGCGGCGAAGCCCTCCAGCCCGCGGTCGGTCAGCGGATGCGCCGCCAGCGCCCGGATCACCGCCGGCGGCATCGTCGCGACGTCGGCCCCGATCTTCGCTGCCTGCAGGACGTGGACGGGGTGGCGGACGCTCGCGACCAGGATCTCGGTATCGAAGGCGTAGTTGTCGTAGATCGTGCGGATGTCCTGGATCAGCGCCATGCCGTCGAAGCCGACGTCGTCGTGCCGGCCGACGAAGGGCGAGACGAACGCCGCCCCCGCCTTGGCCGCGAGCAGCGCCTGCGTCGCCGAGAAGCACAGCGTGACATTGACCATCACGCCGTTGTCGCTGAGCGTCTTGCAGGCGCGCAGACCGTCCATCGTCAGCGGCACCTTGACCGCGATGTTGTCGCCCAGGCCCAGCAGGCGCTCGGCCTCGAGCAGCATGCCGCGGGTGTCGCTGGCGACGACCTCGGCCGACACCGGGCCGTCGACCAGCTTGGCGATGGCGGCGATGACCTCGAGGAAGTTCTTGCCCGACTTGGCGATCAGGCTGGGGTTGGTGGTGACGCCGTCGAGCAGGCTGGTGGCCGCCAGCGACTCGATCTCGGCCGTGTCGGCGGTGTCGACGAAGAACTTCATGGGCGGCGCGCTCCGGCAGGGTCGCCGTCCGTCTAGCCGAGCCCGGCGGCGGCGTCACGCGCCGGCACGGCCAGGCTGGGCTATTTGTTCTTGGCCGCCGCGCCCTTCTTGCCGAGCTCGGCCTGCGCCGCGGAGGTCTTGCGCGGGTTCTTCTCGCCCTCGGCGGCGGCCTTGACGTTCGCCTTCTAGGCGGTCGCGCTGCCCTTGCCCTGCTTGTCGGCCATGGTCGGTCTCCCGTTCCCTCCGGACAATGCCGCGACCGATCGGGCGGTTCCTCAGGCGCTGCGCGCCTTCATCGTCACCGGCGTGATGCTGGTGAAGTTGGGCACGTCGGCGAATACCGTGGCCGCCTCGGGCGCGGTGGTCGCGGCGACGAAGGCGGCCTCGTCGCGGAAGTCGAGGGTGGTGATCGCCGCGTAAGGGGCGTCGGGCTGGTCCGGCAGCATGACGCGGGCGCCGGTCAAGCCGTGCGGACCCAGATGGGCGTGGACCAGCGGCATGTGCGTGCCGAGGTAATAGTCGATGTCGAAGGTCGCGCCGGCGGCGGCGGGATAAGCGACGACGAAGCTGACCATGATCTTCTCCCTGCCGGCCGACCGGTTCGCGCGCGCCCGGCCGGACGAGTCGCGCCGCCGATCCTTAGCCGGGTCCGGGACCGGCAGGTAGCTTCGCATCGCCCCGCCCCCTATCTGCACCCGTCATGGCCCGCGTCCGCGTCCTCGTCCTTCAGCCCGGCCTCGGCGCGCTCGACTATGCCGTGCCGGACGGGCTCGCGCTCGGGCCGGGCGACATCGTCGAGGTGCCGCTCGGGCCGCGGACGATCACCGGCGTCGTCTGGGAGGCCGAGCGATGGGCGGCGCGCGAGGTGCCCGACGCCAAGCTGCGTCCCGTAGCGCGCCGCTTCGACGTGCCGCCGCTCGGCAGCGCCCTCCGCCGGCTGATCGAGTGGACCGGTGCCTATTACCTGTCGCCGCCGGCCGCGGTGCTGCGCATGGCGCTGCCCGTGTCGTCGGCGCTGACCGCCGCTCCCGACGTCACCGAGTACCGCCTGGCAGCGCATGTTCCCGACCGGCTCACCCCCCTCCGCGCCGCTGCGGTCGAACGGCTGGCGGGACGGCAGGGAGCGGTGCGCGAACTGGCGCGGCACGCCGGCGTTTCGGACGGGGTTATCCGCGGCATGACCCGGGCCGGGCTGCTGGTACCGGTTGCCGTCAGCCCCGACACGCCGCCGCCGCTGCCGCGTGCCGACTTCGCGCCACCGGTGCTCAGCTATGAGCAGGCGGTCGCCGCCGAGGACCTCGCCCGCGCTGTCGCCGGGCGGGACTTCGCCCCGTTCGTGCTCGATGGAGTGACGGGGTCGGGCAAGACCGAGGTCTATTTCGAAGGCATCGCCGCGGCGCTGGCGGCCGGCGGCCAGGTGCTCGTCCTGCTGCCCGAGATCGCGCTGACCGCGCCGTGGCTCGCCCGCTTCGCCGCCCGCTTCGGCTGCCCGCCGGTCGCCTGGCACTCCGACCTGCGCGGCTCCGAACGGCGGCGGGCGTGGCGCGCGGTGGCGAGCGGTGAGGCCAGGGTCGTCGTCGGCGCGCGCTCGGCGCTGTTCCTGCCGTTCGCCGCGCTGGCGCTGATCGTCGTCGACGAGGCGCACGAGGCGAGCTTCAAGCAGGACGACGGCGTCCAGTACCACGCCCGCGACGTCGCCGTGATGCGCGCCAAGCTGGAGGCGGCGACCGTCGTCCTCGCCACCGCGACGCCGTCGATCGAGATGCGGGTCCAGGTCGCGCGCGGACGCTATGCCGAGCTGAAGTTGCCGGCGCGCTTCGGCGGGGCGAGCCTGCCGCGGATCGAAACGGTCGACCTCCGCCGCTATCCGCCGCCGCGGGGCGGCTGGCTCAGCCCGCCGCTGGTCGCCGCGCTCCGCGAGACACATGTCGCCGGCGAGCAGTCGCTGCTGTTCCTCAACCGCCGCGGCTATGCCCCGCTGACGCTGTGCCGGACGTGCGGCGAGCGCATCGAGTGTCCGCAATGCACCGCCTGGCTGGTCGAGCACCGGCTGACCGCCCGCCTGCAGTGCCACCATTGCGGCTTTCAGCGGCCGGTGCCCCCACGCTGCCCGGCGTGCGATGCGGAGGCCAGCCTCGTGCCGTGCGGCCCCGGCGTCGAGCGGCTGGCCGAGGAGGTCGCCCGCGTCCTCCCCGAGCTGCGCGTGGCGTTGGCGACGTCGGACACGATCTTCTCGCCGGCGCGCGCGGCGGCGCTCGTCGCCAGCGTCGAAGCGCGCGAGATCGACCTGCTGATCGGGACGCAGCTGGTGACCAAGGGCTACCACTTTCCCGACCTGACGCTGGTCGGCGTCGTCGATGCCGACCTCGGGCTTGCCGGCGGCGACCTGCGCGCGGCCGAACGGACGTTCCAGCAGATCGCCCAGGTCGCCGGCCGCGCCGGGCGCGGGGCGAAGCCGGGCCGCGTCCTCCTCCAGACGCACCAGCCCGAGGCGCGGATCATGCGCGCGCTCGTCGCGTATGACGCGGAAGGCTTCTACGCCGCCGAGACCGAGGCGCGCGCCGAACTCGGCCTGCCGCCGTTCGGCCGGCTCGCCGGGATCGTTGTCTCGGGCGAGAACGAAGGCGCGGTGACGGCGGCGGCGCGCGACCTCGGCCGCGCCGCGCCCGCCGCGGACGGGCTGGCGGTGCTCGGCCCCGCCCCCGCCCCGCTGGCGATGCTGCGCGGGCGCCACCGCGTTCGCCTGCTCGTCCACGCCCGGCGCTCGGTCGATCTCCAGGGGATCATCGCCGCCTGGCTGGAGGCGGTGCCGGTCCCCACGAGCGTCCGCGTCACCGTCGACGTCGACCCGTACAGCTTCCTCTAGAGCCGCATTGTCACCGACCGCGCGTGCGCCGGCAGCCCTTCGGCCGTCGCCAGCGCCGCTGCCGCCGGACCGATCGCCGCCAGTCCGGCCGCGCCGCAGTCGAGGAAGGTCGTCCGCTTCATGAAGTCGGTGACGCCGAGGCCGCTCGAGAAACGCGCGCGCCGCCCGGTCGGCAGGACGTGGTTCGGCCCGGCGGCATAGTCGCCCGCCGCTTCGGGCGTGTGGCGGCCGAGGAAGATCGACCCGGCATGGCGGACGCGGGCGAACACGGCGGCGGGGTCGGCAAGCATCAGCTGCAGGTGTTCCGGCGCGAGCGCGTCGATCAGCGGCACCGCGGCGAGCGGGTCGCCGACGGTGATGATCGTGCCGTACGCGTCCCAGCTCGCCCGCGCCGTGGCATGGGTCGACAGGTCCGGCAGCTGGCGGTCGACCTCGGCCGCGACGGCGTCGGCGAGCGCGGGCGAATCGGTGATCAGGATCGACTGGGCGGTGGTGTCGTGCTCGGCCTGGGCGAGCAGGTCGGCGGCGATCCAGGCCGCGTCGGACCCCCCGTCGCTGACGATGACGACCTCCGACGGGCCGGCGATCATGTCGATGCCGACGGCGCCGAACAGCTGGCGCTTGGCCTCGGCAACCCACGCGTTGCCCGGGCCGGTGACGACGTCCACCGGCGCGATCGTCGCCGTGCCGTAGGCGAGCGCGGCAACCGCCTGCGCCCCGCCGATCCGGTAGACGGTGTCGACGCCGGCCAGCTCGGCGGCGGCGAGCACCAGCGGGTTGATCGCGCCGCCCGGCGTCGGCGTGACCATGACCAGCCGCCCGACGCCGGCGACCTTGGCGGGGATCGCGTTCATCAGCACCGACGACGGATAGGCCGCGCGGCCGCCGGGCACGTACAGGCCGGCGGCATCGACCGCGGTCCAGCGGTAGCCGGTGCGGATCCCGCTCGCGTCGGTGCGGTCGAGCCCCGCCGGGCGCTGCGCCTCGTGGAAGGCACGGATGCGCGCCGCGGCGAGCTCCAGCGCCGCCAGCACGTCGGCCGGCACCTGCGCGCGGGCGGCGGCGATCTCGGCGCGACCGATCTCGACGCCGGCCGCGCCGAGATCGACGCCGTCGAAGCGCTGCGTCAGCTCGGCGAGCGCGAGGTCGCCGCGCGCGCGGACGTCGGCGATAATCGCCGCGACGGTGGCGGCGACCCCGGCATCGCTTTCGCGGCGGGCGTCGACCAGCGCGCGGAAGGCGACCGCGAAGCCGGGAGCGGCCGCGTCAAGCCGCAGCGGCACGCGGCTCTCCGGCGGCGGTGCGGAAGCGCTCGACCCACGGCACGACCTGCGCCGCGCGCGTCTTGAAGGCGGCGCGGTTGACGATCAGGCGCGAGCTGATCTGGGCGATCGTCTCGACCTCGACCAACCCGTTCTCGGCGAGCGTCCGCCCGGTCGACACCAGGTCGACGATGCGGTCGCACAGCCCGAGCATCGGCGCCAGTTCCATCGCGCCATTGAGCTTGACGCATTCCGCCTGCACCCCGCGCGCGGCGAAGTGCGCCTGTGTCACGTGCGGGTATTTGGTGGCGACCCGGACGTGGCTCCAGGTGCGGGGATCGTCGCTCGCCGCCTGCGCCGCCGGTTCGGCGACGGCGATGCGGCAGCGGCCGATGCCAAGGTCGACGGGTGCGTAGATCTCGCTGAAGTCGTGCTCCATCAGCACGTCGTTGCCGGCGATGCCGAGCTGAGCCCCGCCGAAGGCGACGAAGGTGGCGACGTCGAAGGCGCGCACGCGGATCAGCTCGACGTTCGCCAGGTTGGTGGCGAACTTCAGCGCGCGGCTGGTCTCGTCGCTGAACGCGGCCTCCGGGATGATGCCGGCGCGGGCGAGGACCGGCAGGGCTTCCTTGAGGATGCGGCCCTTGGGCAGGGCGATGATGAGCGGATCGGTCACCGGCGCTGCCGTACCGGCGGCGTCGTTGCGCGGCAAGCGCGGTCCTGTCACAGGACGGGCGGGAGCAGGGAAGCATGAGCGAAACCGACGTCCGCGCCGCGGTCGATCTCCAGATCGAGTGGTCGCATCGCCTCGGCTCGCCGTTCACCGCGCGACTGCTCGGCGCGCTGGCGGCGACGATCGACCGCACGACCGCCGTCGGCGCGCGCGTGCTCGACTGGCCGGGCGAGCCGGTCGCCGATGCGCTCGTCCTCCGCCTGCTCGGCGGCCTCAACGCGCTGGTCCGCCGCGGCCACCTGCCCGCCCTTGCCGCGGCCTATCCGCCGAACCCGACGCCGGCCGAGACCGTCCTCGCGCCGCTGCTCGCCGAGGCCTTGGGGGACGCGCGGCTGCTGCCGTGGCTCGACCATGCGCCGCAGACGAACGAGGTCGCGCGCTCGGGCGTGCTGATGCCCGGCCTGATGACCGTCGCCGCCGCGACCGGCCTGCCGCTGCGCCTGTTCGAACTTGGGGCCAGCGCCGGGCTCAACCTCCGCCTCGACCGCTATGCCTATGATCTCGGCGGGCGTCGTTCCGGGCCGGACGATGCGCCGTTCACTCTCGCCCCGGCGTGGACCGGGCCGTCTCCGCCCGCGGCCGCCGTCGTCGTCGTCGAGCGCCGCGGCGTCGACCGGGCGCCGGTCGACGTGGGCCGCGACCGCGACCGCCTGCTGGCCTATGTCTGGCCCGACCAGACCGCGCGGGTCGAGCGCCTGGAGGCCGCGATCGCCGCCTTTCTCGCCGACCCGGCGGTGGTCGACCGCGACGACGCGGCCGAGTGGGTCGAGCGCACCGTCGCCCTCCGCCGCGGCTGCGCGACCGTTGTCCTCCACAGCATCGCCTTCCAGTATTTCGCGGCTGACACGCAGGCTCGGATCGCCGCTCATCTCGCGGCTGTCGGGGCGGGCGCGACCCCGGATGCGCCGCTGGCGTGGCTGCGCTTCGAGATGGAGGCGGCGGCGAGCACGCTGGCGGCGTTGCCGACGCTGCGCCTGACGCTCTGGCCCGGCGGCGACGACCGGCTGCTCGCCCGCGCCCATCCGCACGGCGCCCGCGTCGAATGGCTCGGCTAGTCCTCGCGTCGGCAAGCCCGCGCCGCCTCGCTCTCCTCGCCCAGATCGGCCTCGTTCCGCACGCGGTCGATGCCGCCGACCTCGACGAGACGCCGCGCGCGGGCGAGCGCCCCGCCGATCTCGCCGCGCGGCTGGCGGCGGCCAAGGCGGCGGCGGTCGCGGCACGCCACGACGGGGCCGTCGTCCTTGCCGCCGACACCGTCGTCGCCGCCGGCCGCACGCTGTTGCCGAAGGCCGAAACCGAAGCCGAAGCCCGCGCCTGCCTCGCTGTGCTGTCGGGGCGGCGGCACCGGGTGGTCACGGCGGTTGCCGTCATCGATCCCGCCGGTCGCCCCTTCGCTGCCACGGCGACGGCGACCGTCACCTTCAAGCGCCTCGAGCCGCGCGAGATCGACCGCTACCTCGCCGGGGGCGAGTGGCGCGGCAAGGCGGGCGGCTATGCCATTCAGGGCAGCGCAGCGGCGCTGGTGCGGGCGTTCAGCGGATCGTGGACCGGTGTCGTCGGCCTGCCGCTGTTCGAAACGCGGCGACTGCTGCGCCGGGCCGGGCTCGATGCCTGACGCCTACCTCGAGGCGGGCATCGGCGAGACGCGCGCGCTGGTCGTCGCGGGTGGCGCAGTCATCGAGGCGCAGGTCGAGCGCGACGACGGCGGCTGGCGCGCGGGCGACGTCCGCGCTGTCCGGCTGCGGACGATCCTGGTTCCAGGCGTCCGCGGCATTGTCGTGCGCGACGGCGTCGAGGCGCTGCTGACGCCGCTGCCGCCGACGCTGACCGAGGGCGCGCGGCTGACCGTCGAAGTGGTCCGCGAGGCGCTGGCCGAGGCCGGGCGGCCGCGGCTGGCCAAGGTCGCCCCGGCCACCGCGCCGGAGCGACGCGGCCCGACGCTGGTCGACCGGTTGCGCGCGCGCGGGATGGTTCCGGTCGCGGCCGACCTCGACGCGTTCGGCTGGAGCGAGACCGTCGAGGCGGCGCAGAGCGGCCACGTCGCCTTCGCCGGCGGGCTGCTGACGATCAGCCCGACGCCGGCGATGACGGTGATCGACGTCGACGGCGACGCCGCGCCGGGGCCGCTGGCGCTCGCGGCGGCCAGCGCGGCAGCGGCGGCGATCCGGCGCTTCGACCTGACCGGCTCGATCGGAATCGACTTCCCGACGGTCGCCGACAAGGCGGTGCGGACCCGCCTGGGCGCGCTCCTCGACGCGCATCTGCCGCCGCCGTTCGAACGCACCGCGGTCAACGGCTTCGGCTTCGTCCAGATCGTCCGCCCCCGCGTCCGGGCGTCGTTCGTCGAGGCGATGCGTGGCGACCCTGCGGCCACGGCGGCACTGGCGCTCCTCCGCCGCGCCGAACGCGACGGCATCGGCGGCGGAACCCTCGTCGCCCCGCCCCGCGTCATCGCCTGGCTCGACGCTCGGCCGCCGCTGACGGCCGAGCTGGCGCGCCGGCGCGGCGGGGCGGTCGGCTTGCGGAGCGACGCCGCGCTGCCCATGTCGGGTGGGTATGTCGCTCCCGCCTGAACCCCGCTGCGTCCGCTGCCGCCGGCCCCAGGCCGCCGCCTTCCGCCCCTTCTGCTCCGCCGGGTGCAAAGACCGGGATTTGCTCGACTGGTTGGGCGAGCGCCACGTCCTGCCCGGCGAGCCGCTCGGCGACGTCGGGCTGGACAACGCCGACGCCGCGCTGGACAACGGCGGCGACGGCGACTAAATCCGCCGCTCGCTGCGGCGCGCCCGGGTAGCTCAGGGGTAGAGCAGGGGATTGAAAATCCCCGTGTCGGTGGTTCAAATCCGCCCCCGGGCACCACGCCGCCGCAGTCCCGGCTTTGAACGAAGATGGTGCACTCGAAGGGATTCGAACCCCTGACCCCCGCCTTCGGAGGGCGGTGCTCTATCCAGCTGAGCTACGAGTGCGTATGGCCAGCCCTAGCAGCGTCGGCCCCGCTGCGCCAGCCGGCTATTTGGCGGGCGGGGTATAGGGCACGAACGCCCCGAGCCCGCAGCTCGCCCCCGTGCGCGGGCCGCCGCCCTGCTGGATGACGGTGATGATGTCGACCGAGCACAGCTGGCTGAGCGAGGTCGCGTAGGTGAAGGCCTTCTCGAAGCCGAGCTGCGGGCAGGCGTTGGGCAGCGTGTTGCGCAGCACTTCGCGGTTGCTCAGGTAGAAATCGATGGTGCGGTCGTCGACGACGCGCGCCTCGCGGATGCGGTTCAACTGCACGCACGATCGCGACGCCGCCGGAATCGGCGACGCCCTGGGCGGAACCGCGCTGGCGGCCGCCACCGGGACCTTGGCCGGGGGCGTGCTGCTGCACCCGGCAACGGCAAGGACCACGACTGTCAGCCAACGCTTCACGGGCACCTCCCCCGGAACTTCAGATACGCAACGCAACTAGATACTGGATCGGCGCGCTACACAAACACTACTTAACTCGTTCTGAACCTCCGGGGCGCGCTTCGGTCGCCGTCGTCTTCGGTTCGAAGCCGCACAGGTCGGCAATGACGCAGGCCGGGCAGCGCGGCCGCCGCGCGACGCAGACGTAGCGCCCGTGGAGGAGCAGCCAGTGGTGGGCGTGGCGCAGGTAGTGCGGCGGGGTCACGGCGATGAGCGCGTCCTCGACCGCGCGCGGCGTCGGGCCCGTTGCCAGGCCGGTGCGGTTGGCCACGCGGAAGATGTGGGTGTCGACGGCGATGGTCGGCTCGCCGAACACCTCGTTCAGGACGACGTTCGCCGTCTTCCGGCCGACCCCGGGCAGCGCCTCCAGGGCGTCGCGGTCGCGCGGCACCTCGCCGCCGTGGCTCGCGACGAGCGCCGCGCTCAACGCCGCGACGTTCCTCGCCTTGGTGTTGAACAGGCCGATGGTGCGGATGTGGTCGCGGATGCCCGCCTCGCCCAGCGCGACCATCGCCGCCGGGGTCGGCGCGGCGGCGAACAGGCCCCGGGTCGCGCGGTTGACCCCGGCATCGGTCGCCTGCGCCGACAGGACGACCGCGACGAGCAGCTCGAACGGGCTGGCGTAGGCCAGTTCGGTCTGCGGCGCCGCGTCGGTGGCGCTCAGCCGGGCGAACAGCGCCTCGACCCGGTCGGGCGTCACCGCGGCGCGGCCCGGTAGTGCTCGCGCAGGCGGTCGAGCGGGACCATGCCGTCCTCGACCAGCCAGAAGGTCCAGCCGTTGCAGCTCGGCGCACCCATCGCTGCCGCGCCGACCTGGTGGATCGACCCCGCGACGTCGCCCATGGCCAGGCTGCCGTCGGGGCGGACCCGGGCGCGGACCCGCCGCCGGGCGTCGGTCAACATGGTGCCGGCGCGGATCAGCCCGGTTTCGACCAGCGCGCCGAAGGCGACGCGCGGCGCCGCGCGTTTCGATTCGGTCACCGCCATGTCGCCGCCCGACAGCGGCAGCAGCGCGGCGATCCGCCGCTCGGCGACCGCGACATAGCGGGGCTCGCGCTCGATGCCGAGCCAGCGGCGGCCGAGCAGCTTCGCCACCGCGCCCGTCGTCCCGGTGCCGAAGAACGGGTCGAGGACGAGGTCGCCCGGCTGGGTGCAGGCGAGCAGCACGCGGTAGAGCAGCGCCTCGGGCTTCTGCGTCGGGTGCGCCTTGATGCCGTCGGTCCGGATCCGCTCGGTGCCGGTGCAGATCGGCAGGTGCCAGTCGGAGCGCATTTGCAGCTCCTCGTTCAGCGCCTTCATCGCCTGGTAGTTGAAGGTATAGCGCGCGTCCGCCGACTTCGCCGCCCAGATCAGCGTCTCGTGGGCGTTGGTGAAGCGCGTGCCCTTGAAATTCGGCATCGGGTTCGCCTTGCGCCAGACGATGTCGTTCAACAGCCAGAAGCCGGCATCCTGCAGCGCGGTGCCGACGCGGAAGATGTTGTGATAGCTGCCGATCGTCCAGATCGCGCCGTCGTCCTTCAACACCCGCCGCGCCGCCGCCAGCCACGCCTTGGTGAAGGCGTCATAGTCGGCGAAGCTGTCGAAGCGGTCCCAGGCGTCGGTGACGGCGTCGACCTCGCCGCCTTCGGGCCGGTGCAGCGCCTGCGCCAGCTGCAGGTTGTACGGCGGGTCGGCGAAGATCAGGTCGACCGAGCGTTCGGGCAGCGCCGCCATCGCCGCGATGCAGTCGCCGGTGATGATGCGGTTGGTTTCCACGCCTGCCCCTGTGCCCCGCACGCGGCTGTGAGTCCGGGCGGAGTCCGCGTCAAGCGGGGCGGACCGCGGCCGCTTTGCCCGGCCGGGGCGGTAGCGGGCAGGATCGCTAGGCGTTGAGTCCCGTGCCTGTGGATAACTACCACCGGTCGCGGTGTTGCCGAAAGGACTCAGCCCGCCGCCATTTGCAGGGCGGCCGCGACAGGGGCGAAGCTGCGGCGGTGATGCACGCACGCGCCGTGGCGTTTCAGACCGGCGAAGTGCTCGGGCGTCGAATAGCCCATGTTGGTCGCCCAGCCGTAGCCCGGATGCGCGACGTGCAGCCCGGTCATCAGGCGGTCGCGGGTGACCTTGGCGACGATCGAGGCGGCGGCGATCGACAGCGACAGCGCGTCGCCGCCGACCACCGTCTCGGTCGAATGGTGCCAGCGCGGCTTGCGGTTGCCGTCGACCAGGATGTGGCCGGGCCCGCGCGGCAGGGCGGCGACGGCGCGCTCCATCGCCAGCATCGTCGCCCAGTGGATGTTGAGCGCGTCGATCTCCGCAACGCTGGCGCTGCCGACGCCGATCTCGGCGCAGTCGCGCAGCATGGTCAGTAGCGCCTCGCGCCGGGCGGCGGTCAGCTGCTTGGAATCGTTCATGCCGTCGGGATAGCAGTCGGGGTCGAGCACGACCGCGGCAGCGACTACCGGCCCGGCGAGCGGCCCCCGCCCCGCCTCGTCGACCCCGGCGACGAGGCCGCCGCGGGCGCGCTCGCGGGTCAGGCACGGGCTCACCGGACCAGGCTCCAATTGTGTCCCAGCGGACCGTGGCCGCGGCCGAAGCCCGGCGCGTGCGCGATCGCCCCGGCGACATAGGCGCGTGCCGCCGCGACCGCCTCGGCCAGCGGTTCGCCGCGCCCCAGCCCGACGGCGATCGCCGAGGCGAGCGTGCAGCCGGTGCCGTGGGTGTGGCGACCCGGCAGCCGCGGCGAGGCGAAGCGGGTGTGGCCGGCGCGGGTGACCAGCCAGTCGGCGACCTCGTCGCCCGCCAGGTGGCCGCCCTTGGCGAGCACCGCGCGGACGCCCTGCGCCACCAGCTCCTGCGCGGCCAACAGCGCGTCGCCTTCGTCGTCGACCTCGGTCCCGGTCAGCGCCGCCAGCTCGGGCGTGTTCGGCGTGACGATCGCCGCCAGCGGCAGCAGGGTCGTCAGCGCGGCGACGGCATCGTCGTCGAGCAGGCTCGCCCCGCCCTTGGCGACCATCACCGGATCGACGACAATGGGGATGGCCACCCCGCGCAGGACGTCGGCGACCGCCGCGATCACCTCCGCCGAGCCGAGCATGCCGACCTTGATGCAGTCGACGCCGATGTCGTCGATCACCGCGCGCATCTGCGCCGCGACGACGTCGGGCGGAACGGCATGGATCGCGCGGACGCCGGTCGTGTCCTGCACCGTGACGGCGGTGACCGCCGTCGCGGCGTAACCGCCGAGCATCGTCACCGTCTTGAGGTCGGCCTGAATGCCCGCGCCGCCCGACGAGTCGGACCCGGCGACGATGAGGATGCGGGGGATCACTCCTTGAACCGGCGCTCGGTTCCCGCCGGAAAGCGGGCGAGCGCCGTCGCCGGACGGACCGGTCGCCGCTCGAAAGTGCCGCCGCAATTCGGGCAGACGCCGCCGAGCGGGCCGTCGACGCACGCCGGGCAGAAGGTGCATTCGAAGGTGCAGATGCGCGCGTCGGCGTCGGGCGCGAGATCGCGGCCGCAACGCTCGCAATCGGGCCGCAGTTCGAGCATCACCCCGCCGCCGCCACCGCCGCGCAGATGTCGTCGACGACCGCGGTCACCTCGCCGATGTCCTCGCCCTCGGCCATGACGCGGATCAGGGGTTCCGTGCCGCTCTTGCGGATCAGCAGGCGACCGTGGCCGTTGAGCCGCGCCTCGCCGTCGGCGATCGCCGCCTTGACCGCTGCGGTTTCCAGTGGCGCGCCGCCGGCGAAGCGGACGTTCTTGAGCAGCTGCGGCAGCGGATCGAACAGGTGCAGGAGCTCGCTCGCCGGCTTGCCCGCCTTGATCATCACCGCCAGGATCTGCAGCGCGGCGACCAGCCCGTCGCCGGTCGTCGCATGGTCGGCGAGGATGATGTGCCCCGACTGCTCGCCGCCGACGTTGAAGCCGCGCGCACGCATCGTCTCCAGCACATAGCGGTCGCCGACCGCCGTCCGCTCGAGGCTCAGCCCCTGGCCGGCGAGATAGCGCTCGAGGCCGAGGTTCGACATCACCGTCGCCACCAGCCCGCCGCCCTTCAGCTTGCCGCGCCGTGCCCAGTCGCCGGCGATCAGCGCCATCAGCTGGTCGCCGTCGACCAGCCGGCCCTGCTCGTCGACGACGATCAGCCGGTCGGCGTCGCCGTCCAATGCGATGCCGAGGTCGGCGCCGCTGGCGACGACGCGCTCCTGCATCGCGCCCGGATGGGTCGAGCCGATGTCGGCGTTGATGTTGAAGCCGTCGGGATCGACCCCGATCGGGACGATGTCGGCACCCAGCTCCCACAGCGCGGCGGGCGCGACCTTGTACGCCGCGCCATGCGCGCAGTCGATCACCACCTTCAGCCCGTCGAGGCGCAGCCGCTCGGGAAAGGTCGACTTGGCCGAATGGATATAGCGCCCCTGCGCGTCGTCGATGCGCCGGGCGCGACCGATGGCGGCGGGCGCGGCGAGCGCCGGCGCGACGTCGAGCAGCGCCTCGATCTCGGCTTCGTCGGCGTCGGACAGCTTGTAGCCGTCGGGGCCGAACAGCTTGATGCCGTTGTCGTGGAACGGGTTGTGGCTGGCCGACACCATGACGCCGAGATCGGCGCGCATCGACCGGGTCAGCATGGCGACCGCGGGCGTCGGCATCGGCCCGACCTGGACGACGTCCATGCCGACGCTGGTGAAGCCGGCGGTCAGCGCGCTTTCGATCATGTAGCCCGACAGGCGCGTGTCCTTGCCGATCAGCACCCGGTGCTTGTGGGCGCCGCGCAGGAATTTCGCGCCCGCCGCCTGGCCGACACGCATCGCCGTCTCGGCCGTCATCGGGGCCGTGTTGGTCAGGCCGCGGATGCCGTCGGTACCGAAGAACTTGCGCGCCATGGAAACGTCTCCTGCCGTCGTCTTACCGCCGCGCCGCGCAAGCCGGCAAGCGTCAGCGGTCGAGCGCCTGACGAACGCCCACGGCGAGCTGGTGGACCGTGAACGGCTTCGGCAGCAGCGCCGCGCCCGGTCGGAGCCGGTGCCGGTCGACACCGCCGGTGCGGGCGAAGCCGGTGGTGTAGAGCAGCCGGACGTCCGGGCGCAGCGCGAATGCCCGCTCGCCAAGCTCGAAGCCATTGATGTTGGGCATGACGACATCGGTGAACATCAGGTCGATGCGCGCCGGGTTGCCAAGGACCTCCAGCGCCGCCTCGGGCCGCGCCGCCTCCACCACGGCGTAGCCGAGATCGGTCAGCGCCGCGGTGGTCATGACGCGGACGCCGTCGTCGTCCTCGACCACCAGCACGACTTCGCCCGGCTTGGCGCGCGGCAGGCTGAGCGGCACGTCCAGCGCCGCCGCCTCGTCGGGCCCGGTCCAGCGCGGCAGGCAGAGGTGAACCGTGGTGCCGCAGCCGACCGTCGAGTCGATCCGGATATGGCCGCCCGACTGGTTGACGAAGCCATAGACCTGGCTCAGCCCCAGGCCGCTGCCGTGGCCCACCGCCTTGGTCGTGAAGAACGGCTCGAAGACGCGGGCGCGAACCTCCTCGCTCATGCCGCTGCCGGTGTCGCGAACGCTGACGCCGACATACTGGCCGACCGTCGCGCCGTCGTGGGCGGCGGCCTCGTCGATCGTCACGTTGGCGGTGGCGATGGTCAGCCGGCCGCGCCCGGCCATCGCGTCGCGGGCGTTGACCGCGAGGTTGATCAACGCGTTCTCCAGCTCGCCGACATCCGCGCGGGTCCGCCACAGCCCGTCGGCAAGCCTCGTCTCGACCTCGACTCCGCCGCCCAGGGTGCGGCCGATCAGCTCGACGATGTCGTTGACGAAGGCGTTGACGTCGATCACCTGCGGCACCAGCGCCTGCTGGCGGGAGAAGGCGAGCAGCCGCGTCGTCAGCGTCGCCGCCCGCTTGGCCCCGTCGATCGCATTGTCGATGTGGCGCAGCATCGCCGGCGACGCGCCGCCGGACCGCCGCTGCGCCAGGTCGAGGCTGCCGATGACGATCGCCAGCATGTTGTTGAAGTCGTGCGCGATCCCGCCGGTCAGCTGGCCGATCGCCTCGATCTTCTGCATCTGCCGCAGCTTGGCTTCGGCAGCGGCGCGCTCCTCGCTCGCCAGCTCCAGCGCGCGGGTGCGGTCGGCGACGCGCGCCTCCAGCGTTGCGTTGGCGTCGATCAGCTCGGTCTCGAACCGCTGCCGCGCGCGGTCGGCGGCGATGACCCCGCGCATCAGCTGGATGATGACCGCGGCGGTGATGAAGAAGAACGCCAGGGCGAGCCAGCCGTCGACCCCGCGCGAGGCGAACATTCCCGCCGGGCGCATGAACAGCCACGCCGCCGCCGCGCCCGAAAGCAGCGCCGTGACCGCTCCGGCCCGCGCGCCGCCCAGAAACGCCGACACGACGATGACAAGGAAGAAGGTCAGGAACGGAAAGTCGGGGAAATAAGCGGCGAGCTCGATCCGCAGCAGAACGCCCACGGCGCTGAGCGCGACCGCCAGGCCATACGCCAGCCCCCGCCGACGACGGATCCACTCGGTCGCTGCGACCACCCCCATGCGCTACATTTATCGTAGCCGGCGCGGTGAGTCAGCCTCGCGTCGTCGCAAATTCAGACGATCGTCGCACCGCCGTCGATGACGAAGCTCTGCCCCGTCGTGAAACCGCCGGCCTTCGCCGCCAGGAACACCGCCATGCCGGCGATCTCGTCGGGAACGCCGATCCGGCGCAGCGGGGCGCCGCGGGTCGAGGCTTCGAGCGTCGCCGGGTCGTCCCACAGCGCCTTGGCGAAGTCGGTCTTGATCAACCCCGGGCAGATGGCGTTGACCCGGACGTTCGCCGGTCCGTACTCGGCGGCGAGATTGCGCGCGAGCTGCATGTCGGCGGCCTTGGAGATGCAATAGGCCCCGATGATGGTCGAGCCGCGGAGGCCGCCGATCGACGAGACGATGGTGATCGATCCGTCGCGGCGCGCGATCATCGCCGGCGCAACCATGGTGATCAGCCAGTGGTTGGAAACGATGTTGTTCTGCAGGATCTTGTCGAACTGCTCGTCGCTGATCCCCGCCTGCGGTCCGTAATAGGGGTTCGACGCGGCGTTGCAGACCAGCGCGTCGATCTGGCCGAAGCGGGCGACCGTCTTGTCGACGAGCGCCTGCAGCGCTTCCTTGGAGGCGATGTTCGCCGGGATCGCGACCGCCGCCTCGCGCCCGACGGCGGCGTTGATCTCGGCCACCGCGGCGTCGCAGGCGTCGGCCTTGCGCGAGCTGACGACGACGTTGGCGCCGTGCTCGGCCATGCGGTGGGCGATCGCCTTGCCGATGCCGCGCGACGAGCCGGTGATCAGCGCCGTCTGGCCGGTCAGGTCGAACAGTTCGGGCATCGGCATCACGGTCACTCCCCAGTGTTTTGCGGCCTCTATGCCACTCGCGCGACCGCGCGCAAACGCCGTCGCGCGAGTGGCGTCATCGAACTGGCACCATAGTGTCACGCCCCTGTCGAACGCCCGTCCTATTCGCCGCACTGCAACATGAGGGTGGCGGCATGCGCGCGACGATTCTGCTGGCGACGACGGCGTTGGCGCTGACCGGAGTGGCCCATGCCGCCGCGCCCGACCCCGCGACGGCGACCGCCGACGTCGGCGGCGAGGCCGGCGCGACCGGCGACGTCGGCGAGATCACCGTCACCTCGCACCGCGTCCGCGCCGTGTCGGAGATCGAAGGTGCGCAGATCCAGGCGATCCTGCCGGGCATCAGCCCGCTGAAGGCGCTGCAGACGCTGCCGGGCGTCACCTACCTGACCGCCGACCCGTTCGGGAACAACGAGCAGAACATCTCGCTCTATATCCACGGCTTCAACGCGCAGCAGCTCGGCTACACGCTCGACGGCATGCCGCTGGGCGATCAGCAGTACGGCAATTACAACGGCCTGTCGCCGCAGCGTGCGGTCATCAGCGAGAACGTCGCCCGGGTGACGCTGGCGAGCGGTGCCGGCGACCTCGGCACGCCCTCGACCTCGAACCTCGGCGGGACGATCGATACCTTCACGCGCGACCCGGAAAAGCGCTTCGGCATCGAGGGGTCGCAGACCGCCGGCAGCTACGGCGCCTTCCGCACCTTCGTCCGGGTCGATTCGGGCGAGTTCGGCCGCGGCAACAGCCTGTATGTCTCGGGCGAGCACCTCGACGCCCGCGCCTGGGACTTCGACGGGCATCAGGGTGGCTGGCAGGCGAACGCCAAGTTCGTCCACGACGACGCCACCGGCAAGCTGACGCTGTACGCCGCATATTCCGACAAGACCGAGCCGAACGAGGATGCGACGAGCTATGTCGTCCGCCCCGGCGTCGACAACCGCGGCACGGCCCCCTACACGCGGCCGTTCCTTTACCCCAACTTCGCCGGCTCGGTCGCCTATTACGCCTCGCCGACATTTGCCGCCATCAACGCGGCACCGGGGTCGAACTACCAGAACTACTACAGCGACGCGCAGCGGCTCGATTACCTCGCCTACGGCAAGTACGAGTGGCGGATCGGCGACCATGTCCGCTGGACCAACCTCGCCTATTTCCACCACAACGACGGCGTCGGCGTCGTCGCCGGGCCGATCCAGGCGGCCGGCCTGCCGGGGTTGTTCTCCTGCTATTATCCCGCGGTCGCCGGTGCCGCCTGCCCGTCGCCGACGGCGACTTCGGCGGCCAACCTCGCCCGCGTTTCGGCGATCTTCGGCGGTACCGGCGAGGCGGCGCGGACGACCGAGTACCGGATCAACCGCGAAGGCATCGTCTCGACCCTCGACGTCAGCCTGGGTCGTCACGACATCGAGCTCGGCGGCTGGTACGAGCGTCAGGCCTCGTCGGCCTTCCGCCGCTGGTACGCTGTCGCCCCCGGCCTGCCCTCGACGCCGTACACCCGCCCCGACCAGTACGAGACGCCGTTGATCACCCAGTACGGCAGCTCGATCCACGTCGACGAGATCCAGGCGCACATCCAGGACAGCTGGCACATCCTCCCGCGCGTGACGATCCTCGGCGGCTTCAAGTCGACCTTCCAGCGCGCCCGCCAGGACGTGCCGGTGCAGCCGATCCCGGGGTCGTTCACCAACTCGACGGCGCTGCCGGTCGGCAGCCTCGACACCGACTACATTTTCCTGCCCGAAGCCGGTGCGCTGTGGGACCTGACGCCGAGCGAGCAGGTCTTCGTCAACGCGCAGAAGAACATCCGCCAGTTCCAGACCAGCGCCGCCGCCGGCCTGTCGCCGTTCGCGCTCGGGAGCCAAGACGTGTTCAACGCCTTCAAGGCGACCGTCCGCCCCGAGACGAGCTGGACCTACGAGGGCGGCATCCGCACCCACCGCGCGTTCAGCTTCGGCCCGATCACCGGCTTCGACGGGCAGGCGAGCTACTACCACGTCGACTTCTCGAACCGCCTGCTCGGCATCAGCCCGACCAGCGTCATCACCTCGATCGTCAGCGGCGCGACGATCCTGGCCAACGTCGGCAGCGTCAAGACCGACGGCGTCGACATCGCCGGCACCCTGCGCTTCGGGCGGCATTTCTCGATCTACGACGCGGTCAGCTACAACAACTCGCGGTACCAGGATAACTACTCCACCGGCCTTGCCAACACCGTCGTGCCGACCGCCGGCAAGAAGGTGCCGGGATCGCCCGACTGGCTCAACAAGTCGGTCGTCACGGCGAGCTACGGCGGCTTCGAGGTGCAGGCGATCGGCGACTACATCGGCGAGCGCTTCGCCACCTACACCAACGACCTCGCCGTCGATCCCTACTTCACGCTGGCGCTGCGGCTGGCGTGGACGCTGCCCGATCCCGAGCGCTACCACCTCCACGGCATGACCGTGGCGCTGAACGTCACCAACGTCACCAACAAGACGGCGCAGTCGACGCTGACGATCGGGGCGGCGGCGAACACCTACAACGCCTTCCCGCTCGCCCCGCGCCAGTATTTCGGGACGCTGTCGTTCGGCTTCTAAACGCGGCCGAGCCTGATGGCCTGAAACTTTCCCGCCGTCCGTCCGAATGGTAGCAGGGCGGCGGGGAGGCCGGCGGCGATGCGCGAGAAAGAACTGCGGCTGGCTCTCGTCTGCTACGGCGGCATCAGCCTTGCCATCTACATGCACGGCATCACCAAGGAGGTGTGGAAGCTGCTCCGCGCCTCGACCGCGCGCCGGCGCGGCGAGCCGCCGGGCAGCGACAGCGAGGCGGTCTACGCGGTGCTGCTCGAGACGATCGGCGCCACGCTCGACCTGCGCGTCATCGTCGACATCATCGCCGGCGCCTCGGCGGGCGGCATCAACGGCATCCTGCTCGCCGACGCCATCGCCGGCGGCCGCGACATGGAACCGCTGCGCGAGCTGTGGCTCGCCGGGGCCGATGTCGACGCCCTGCTCGACGAGGGCGGCGCGGCGGGGCGCTTCACCAAATGGTGGGCGACGCCGCTCGTCTGGTACGCCCGCCGCCACGGGCTCGGCATGGCCGATGCCGTCGTCGATCCGACGGCGCGGAGCGAGGTGCGGGCCAAGCTGTCGCGCTTCATGCGCTCGCGCTGGTTCCGCCCGCCCTTTTCCGGCGTCGGCTTCACCGCCATGCTCTACGACGCGCTGGACGCGATGGCGCAGATGCCCGCCGGTCAGCCGCTGATCCCGCCCGGGCTGCCGCTCGACCTGTTCGTCACCGTCACCGACTTCAACGGCCGTCCCGAAGCGCTGGCGCTGCACTCGCCGCGCGAGATCGTCGAGACCGAGCACCGCCTGATCATCGATTTCCGCTCGAGCGGCGAGGAGGCGGGGACCCGCTCGATCGGCGATCCGGCCGAACTCGCCTTCGCCGCCCGCGCTACCGCTTCCTTCCCGGGTGCCTTTCCGCCGGCGCAGATCGCCGAGATCGACGCGGTGCTGGCCGACCGCGGCCGCAGCTGGCCAAGGCGCGCGGCGTTCCTCGAGCGCGTATTCCCGCGCCGCGCCGCCGCCGGTCGCAGCGACGACGCGGCGCTGATCGACGGCAGCGTGCTCAACAACCGCCCGTTCGGCCCGGCGATCGAGGCGCTGCGCCACCGCCCGTCGCACCGCGAGGTCGACCGCCGCTTCGTCTACATCGACCCCAAGCCCGGCCTGCACGGGCAGGGCGCGCCCGCCGGGCCGCCCGGCTTTTTCACCACCGTCCTTCGCGCGCTGGCCGACATTCCGCGCGAACAGCCGATCCGCGACAACCTGGAGGCGATCGCGGCGATGTCGGCCAACATCCGCCGCCTGCGCGGGGTGATCGAGGCGATGACGCCGCAGGTCGATGCCGCCGTCGAGGAGGCGGTCGGCCTGCGCTTCTTCCTGATGCCGCTCAACTCCGTCCGCCTCGGCGCCTGGCGGTCGCGCGCGCAGACCGCGGCGGCGCGTGGGGCGGGGTTCGCCTATGCCGCGTACGGGGCGCTGAAGCTGGCGCAGGTGACGGAGGCGGTGGCGAGGCGGCTCGCGCACCTCGCCGCCGATCCGGCCGCCGCGGCGGCGGTGACGCGGTACGTCGAGGAGCAGCGGCTGACCGTCGCCGGCGCGACCGCGCGCGGCGGGGCCTATTCGGCGTTCGTCGACTTCCTGCGCCGCTTCGATCTCGAATTCCGCATCCGGCGGCTGCGCTTCCTGCTCCGGCGGATCAACACGCTGGCGGCGACGCGGGGCGACGACGAGCGGCCGACGATCGATAGCCTGAAGGCCACGACCTACGAGCTTCTCGGGCCCTATCTGACCCTGCGGCACACCGTTCGCGACGACCCGGCTTATGCCGCCGCCGCCACCGACCCGCTGGGAGCGCTGCGCGCCCTCGACCGGGCGCTCGACCTGAAGGCGCTCGACGCCGCGACCGACGCGGCGCTGGTCGACATGCTGGCGATGGACGTCGCCTCGCCGCTGCGCCGGTCGCTGCTTCGCGCCTGGCTCGGCTTCCCGTTCTACGATATCGTCCTGTTGCCGCTGCTCCACGGCGACGGCCTTGACGAGTTCGACGAGATCAAGGTCGATCGCATCAGCCCCGACGACGCCATCGCCATCCGCACCGGCGGGCACACCGCCACGCTCAAGGGTACGCAGTTCAACTCGTTCGGCGCGTTCTTCAGCCGCGCCTACCGCGAGAACGATTATCTCTGGGGTCGCCTCCACGCCGCCGACCGCTTGATCGACATCGTCGCCTCGACGGTGCCGGCAGGTACTCTCGCCGCCGACACCATGGCCGCGATCAAGCGCCAGGCCTTTGCCGCGATCCTCGCCGCCGAGCGCGGCCATCTGACCGCGGTCGGCGACTTGATCGCGACGATCGAGCGCGAGATCTAGGTGCGGCCCCTGGTCAGGCGGCGACCGCCTGCCGCCGCCGGGCAAGACCGACCAGGCCGAAGCCGGCGACCATCAGCGCCCAGCCCGCCGGCTCGGGCACCGCGCCGAAGGGCAGGGCGACGCCAGCGTCGCTTTGAAAGCGCAGGCCGTACAGGGTCGAGCCGGCGATGTCGGCATAGCCGTACTGATAGCCCCGACCGGCGTCGAAGCGGAAGCCGACCAGGCCCTCGCTGATCGAGTAAGGCACGGCCGCCGGCGTTGCATACGATACGAACTGCGCCGTGTTCGCGCCCGGCCCGAAGCTGCCGCCGCGGTTGGTGAAATAGGACGTCGGCTGCGGCGGGTCGTAGAAGGGCAGGCCGAAGCTCGCGACCTCGACCGTGCCCGCAGTCGAGACGCCCGCAGGATTGTAGGCGAAGAACGACCGGTCGACCGTGGTGAAAGTGATGCTGTCACCGCCGCCGAAGTCGTAGGTATACGGCTGGTTGAAGAAGCTGACCCCGCCAAGGGGCACTGTCACCGGCACGGCCAGAGCCGGCACCGCCGCGCCGAGCATGATCGCCACGAGACCCAGTCGACGCATCGCAACCTCCTTGTTCATCCTGCAGTCGCAACGGTGCGGCGGGGTCGCGGTTGCATTCCGTTAACCCCTGCGACAATCCACCGATGACCGTTCGATCAGGCGGGTCGATGAAACGATAGGGACGGCGGTAACGAGCAGGAGCGGCGCAGCAACGGGTGTCGCTCAACCGCAGCGGCGCGGCAGCCGGAGGGGCCGCCGCGCCGCCGGCTTCGCCGCGACCGCGGTTACTGGTTGCGCGCGGCCGCCGGCGTCATGCCCTTGACCATGTCGAGGTGGTGCTCGACGACCGGGACGATCTGCGCCGCCGCCGCCTTCAGGTTCGGCTTGTCGCCCGACCGGGCATATTCCTGCTGAAAGGCCAGCGTCTCCTGGTGCGCCATCACCTGGTCCTTCTTGTAGAGCAGGTCGCGCTTGGCCCCCGTCGCATGCTTCAACCCGTCGATCATCCCCTTCTGCTTGGGCGTGAGCACCGGCGGCGCCGGGTTGAGACCGTCGGCCTTGGCCGCGGTCACGACGTCGTCCGTCGACTTGGTGTGGTCGGTGATCATCTGCTGTGCGAACTGCTGGACCTGCGGATCCTTGCTGTCCTGGACCAGCTTCGACAATTCCATCTCGAACAGGTCGCTCGCGCCCGCCTTCCTGACATAGGTCGCAGCGGGCAGCGGGATCGCCGAAGCGACGGCGGGCACCAGCGCCACGGCGGCAGCGGCGAACAGGGTCAAAGTCTTCATTGTCTTGTGCTCCCAGGGATTTGGCCTGGGCGGAAAAATGCGCCGTCGCGAGCGCGGTTCCACCGACGGCCGGGCGCGCCTTGCGCGGCCAATGACCCCATGCTAACGCCCGCCTCGCTCGACCGCCCGGGCCGGCCCTGCGGCGGACGTGAGCATTTTCGGGCCATCATCGGCGCTGTGGGCGAGTTTCGTGGAAACATCGGGCGGGATCGTTGCGGGATTGTCGGGGCGCTATGCGACGGCGCTGTTCGACCTTGCGCGCGACGCAAAGCAGGTCGATGCGGTCGCCGCCAGCCTCGCCACTGTGAAGGCGGCGCTTGCCGAATCGGACGACCTGCGGACGCTGACGACCAGCCCGGTGATCGACCGCGCGACGGCGACGAAGGGGATCGAGGCGGTCGCCGCCGCTCTGGCGCTCGACCCGCTGACCCGCAACTTCCTCGGGGTTCTTGCGCACAACCGCCGCCTGTCGGCACTGCCGGCGATCATCCGCGATTACAATCGCCTAGCGGCGGCGCAGCGGGGCGAGATCACCGCCGAGGTGACCAGCGCCCATCCGCTCGACGCCGAGCAGCAGGCGGCGCTGAAGGCCAAGCTTCGCGCCGGCCTCGGCGCCGATGCCGCGCTGGTGCTGAACGTCGACCCGGAAATTCTCGGCGGACTGATCGTGCGCGTCGGCAGCCGCATGGTCGACAGCTCGCTGCGTACCAAATTGAACAGCCTCGCCACGGCGATGAAGGGTTAGACGATGGATATCCGTGCCGCTGAAATCTCGCAGGTCATCCGCGACCAGATCGCCAATTTCGGCACCGAAGCCCAGGTCAGCGAAGTCGGCCAGGTGCTGTCGGTCGGCGACGGCATCGCCCGCGTCTTCGGCCTCGACAACGTCCAGGCGGGCGAGATGGTCGAGTTCCCCGGCGGCATCCGCGGCATGGCCTTGAACCTCGAAGCCGACAACGTCGGCATCGTCATCTTCGGGTCGGACTCGACGATCAAGGAAGGCGACACGGTCAAGCGCACCGGCACCATCGTCGACGTTCCCGTCGGCAAGGGCCTGCTCGGGCGCGTCGTCGACGGCCTCGGCAACCCGATCGACGGCAAGGGCCCGCTGACGGACGTCACCCGGTCGCGCGTCGAAGTGAAGGCGCCCGGTATCATTCCGCGCCAGTCGGTCCACGAGCCGATGCAGACCGGCCTCAAGGCCTTGGACGCGCTCGTCCCCGTCGGCCGCGGGCAGCGCGAGCTGATCATCGGCGACCGCCAGACCGGCAAGACCGCCGTCGCCATCGACACCTTCATCAACCAGAAGGCCCCCAACGCCGCCGCCGGCGACGACGACACGAAGAAGCTGTTCTGCATCTATGTCGCGGTCGGCCAGAAGCGGTCGACCGTCGCCCAGATCGTCCGCGCGCTCGAAGAAAACGGCGCGATGCAATATTCGATCGTCGTCGCCGCGACCGCGTCGGAGCCCGCGCCGCTCCAGTTCCTCGCGCCGTACACCGGCTGCACGATGGGCGAGTTCTTCCGCGACAACGGCATGCACGCGGTCATCGTCTACGACGACCTGTCGAAGCAGGCGGTCGCCTACCGCCAGATGTCGCTGCTGCTGCGCCGCCCGCCGGGCCGCGAGGCGTATCCCGGCGACGTCTTCTACCTCCACAGCCGCCTGCTCGAGCGCGCCGCCAAGATGAGCGACGCCCACGGCAACGGCTGCCTGACCGCGCTGCCGATCATCGAGACGCAGGCGGGCGACGTTTCGGCATACATCCCGACCAACGTCATCTCGATCACCGACGGCCAGATCTTCCTCGAGACCGAATTGTTCTTCCAGGGCATCCGCCCGGCGATCAACGTCGGCCTGTCGGTCAGCCGCGTCGGCTCGGCGGCGCAGACCAAGGCGATGAAGAAGGTCGCCGGGTCGATCAAGCTCGAGCTCGCCCAGTACCGCGAGATGGCGGCGTTCGCGCAGTTCGGCTCCGACCTCGACGCCTCGACGCAGAAGCTGCTGAACCGAGGTGCAAGATTGACCGAGCTGCTGAAGCAGGGCCAGTTCAAGCCGATGCCGTTCGAGGAGCAGGTCGTCAGCATCTTCGCCGGCGTCAACGGCTACCTCGACAAGGTGCCGACCCGCGACGTCACCCGCTATGAGGCGGCCCTCCTCGCCGACGTCCGCGCCAACCACGCCGACCTGCTGACGACGATCCGCGACAAGAAGGACATCGGCGACGATACCAGGAAGGCGCTGAACGCGATGCTGACCGAGTTCGGGCGGACGTTCGCGTAAGCGGGCGGCATAGACCATGGCCAGCCTCAAAGCCCTCAAGCTGCGGATCGCGTCGATCAAGTCGACGCAGAAGATCACCAAGGCGATGAAGCTCGTCGCCGCCGCCAAGCTGCGCCGGTCGCAGGAGGCCGCCGAGGCCGCGCGGCCGTACAGCGAGCGCATGGCTGCGGTGATGGCGAGCCTGGGCAGCCGCGTTGTCGTCGGACCCGAATCGCCCAGGCTGCTGACCGGCACGGGGGCCGAGCAGACCTACCTGCTCGTCGTCGTCACCAGCGAGCGCGGTCTGGCCGGCGGGTTCAACTCGAACATCGTCCGCCTCGCCCGCCGCCGCGCCGACGAGCTGATGGCGCAGGGCAAGACGGTCAAGCTGCTGCTCGCCGGACGCAAGGGCCGCGCCGCCTTCATCCGCACCCACCGCCAGGCGATCCTCGACACGCTCGACCTCGTCCACGGCAAGGCGCAGCGGTTCGAGGATGCGCAGGCGATCGCCCAGAACGTCATCGACCGCTTCGCGCGCGGCGAATTCGACATCGCCGAGCTGTTCTTCGCCACCTTCCGCTCGCCGCTGGTCCAGGAGCCGACGCGCGTCCAGCTGATCCCCGCAGCGCTGCCCGAAGCCGCCAAGCCGGAGGCGACGACCGCCGGCAGCGCGCCGCCGGCGGCGATCGAGTATGAGCCCGACGAGGAATCGATCCTCGCCGACCTGCTGCCGCGCAACCTTGCGGTGCAGATCTTCCGCGCCATGCTGGAGAACCAGGCGAGTTTCTTCGGCGCGCAGATGACGGCGATGGACAATGCGACGCGCAATGCCGGCGACATCATTACCAAGCTGACTATCCAGTACAACCGGACGCGGCAGGCGGCGATCACGACCGAACTGATCGAGATCATCGCCGGCGCTGAGTCGCTGTAGCCCCCGAAGGACCGAGCCATGGCCACCCCCACCACCAACAACATCGGCCGCGTCAGCCAGGTCATCGGCGCCGTCGTCGACGTCCACTTCGACACCGAGCTGCCGGCTATCCTCAACGCGCTGGAAACCCGGGTCGAGGATCGCCGCCTCGTCCTCGAGGTCGCCCAGCACCTCGGCGAGAACACGGTCCGGACGATCGCCATGGACTCGACCGACGGCGTCACCCGCGGCCAGACCGTGACCGACACCGGCAGCCAGATCCGCGTACCCGTCGGGCCCAAGACGCTGGGCCGCATCCTCAACGTCATCGGCGAGCCGATCGACGAGCGCGGCCCGGTCGGTGCCGACACGACGATGCCGATCCATGCCGAGGCGCCGACCTTCATGGACCAGTCGACCGAAAGCGCGATCCTGGTCACCGGCATCAAGGTCATCGACCTGATCGCGCCGTACGCCAAGGGCGGCAAGATCGGCCTGTTCGGCGGTGCCGGCGTCGGCAAGACCGTCCTCATCCAGGAGCTGATCAACAACATCGCCAAGGGCCATGGCGGCACCAGCGTGTTCGCCGGCGTCGGCGAGCGGACGCGCGAGGGCAACGACCTGTACCACGAGTTCCTCGAGGCCGGCGTCATCGCCAAGGACGCCGACGGCAACGCCGTCAGCGAAGGCTCGAAGGTCGCGCTCGTCTACGGCCAGATGAACGAGCCGCCGGGTGCCCGCGCCCGCGTCGCCCTGTCGGGCCTGACCAACGCCGAATATTTCCGCGACGTCGAGGGGCAGGACGTGCTGTTCTTCGTCGACAACATCTTCCGCTTTACGCAGGCCGGCTCGGAAGTGTCGGCGCTGCTCGGCCGCATCCCGTCGGCCGTCGGCTACCAGCCGACGCTCGCCACCGACATGGGCGCGCTGCAGGAGCGGATCACCTCGACCAACAAGGGCTCGATCACCTCGATCCAGGCGATCTACGTTCCCGCCGACGACCTGACCGACCCGGCCCCGGCAACCTCGTTCGCCCACCTCGACGCGACGACGACGCTGTCGCGCTCGATCGCCGAGCTCGGCATCTACCCTGCCGTCGACCCGCTCGATTCGACCAGCCGCGTCCTCGAACCGCGCACCGTCGGCGACGAACATTACGGCGTTGCCCGCTCGGTCCAGGAAATCCTGCAGAAGTACAAGAGCCTGCAGGACATCATCGCCATTCTCGGCATGGACGAGCTGTCGGAAGAGGACAAGCTGACCGTCGCCCGCGCGCGCAAGGTCCAGCGCTTCCTCAGCCAGCCGTTCCACGTCGCCGAGATCTTCACCGGCACGCCGGGCGTGTTCGTCGCCATCGAGGATACGATCCGGGGCTTCAAGGCGATCGTCGCGGGCGAATACGACCACTTGCCCGAGGCGGCGTTCTACCTCGTCGGCACGATCGAGGACGCGGTCAAGAAGGGCGAGCGGCTGGCGCAGGAGGCGGCATAAGTGGCTGACCTGCTCCACTTCGAACTCGTCAGCCCCGAAAAGCTGCTGCGCTCGGGCGAGGTGTTCATGGTCGTCGTCCCGGGCACAGAGGGCGACTTCGGCGTCCTGCCCGGCCACGCGCCGCTGGTGTCGACGATTCGCCCCGGTGCGATCCAGGTCTTCCCGACCGGCTTCGGCGACGTGCCCGAGCGCATCTTCATCGACGGCGGTTTTGCGGAAGTCGGGCCGGAGGGGTTGACCATCCTCGCCGAGAGCGCGGTGCCGGTCGGCGAGATCGACGTCGAGGCAACCGCCCGCCAGCTCGCCGAGGCGCGCGAGGCGGTGCGGGGAGCGACCGGCGACGCCGCGACCGCGGCCGAGAAGCGGGTCGCGCGCTTCGAGGCGATGCAGGCGGTCGCCGTCAACTGACGCGGATCGTCTCGGCGACCGATCGGTTAATGGCCAAGTATCTACGATTTTGGTAATCGTCGCGTAATGACCGGCTGGGCTCTCGACGATCTTCCGTGGGACTGCTTCGATGCGTCGGCCGTTCGTCCCGACCTGCTCGCCGTGGTCAAGACCGCGGCCCTCGTCGAGGCGAACGCGGCCGATTACGTCGCCTACCTGAGCGGTGTGTTCGCCGACGATCCCGTCTTTCTGGCGCAGATCGCGCGCTGGGGCGTCGAGGAGGAACAGCACGGCGCAGCGCTCGGGCGCTGGGCGGAGCTGGCCGAACCCGGCTTCGACTTCGCCCGCGCCCTCGCCGACTTCCGCGCCGGGTTCCGCGTTCCCCAGGGGCTCAGCCAGTCGATCCGCGGCAGCCGCGGCGGCGAGCTTGTCGCGCGGCAGGTGGTCGAGACCGGCACCTCGTCCTTTTACTCGGCGATCCGCGACGCGACCGCCGAGCCGGTGCTGAAGGCGATCGCCGGGCGTATCGCCGCCGACGAGTTCGCCCACTACCGCCTGTTCGCGACGCATTTCGCCCGCTACCATGCCATCGCGCCGCTCCCGCTGCGTACCCGCCTGACCGTCGCTGCGACGCGCTTCAGCGAGGCCGAGGATGACGAGCTCGGCTGGGCCTGGTTCGCGGCCAACGTCCTGCCGCGCAATCCCGACGCGCGCTACGCCAGCGGCGTGCACACCCGGGCCTATACCGCCCGCGCGCTCCGCCTGTACCGGCGGCCGCACGTCGACAACGGCGTCCGCATGTTGCTCCGCGCGGTCCACCTGCGCCCCGGCGGCTGGCTGTTCCGCCTGGCGTCGGGCGGACTGTGGCGGCTGCTGCAATGGCGGGTGCGAACCCTGCCGCTCGCTACCGCCGCAGGATGACGTACCACGCGCCGCCGCCGCCGTGGCGCGGGTGGGCGGGGCGCAAGGCGGCGATATAGGGCCGCAGCTCGGGCGCGTGCAGCCAGTCGCGCAGCGAGGCGCGGATGACGCCGCCGGGGCGGTCGTCGCTCCCGCGCGATCCCTTCCCGGTGATGACGAGCAGGACGCGCGCACCGGACGCCGCCGCCTCGACGATCATCCGCCCGAGCAGGGCATAGGCGCGGTCGCGGGTATAGCCATGAAGGTCGACGGTCAGGTCCGGGTGCAGCCGGCCGCTGCGGATCGCCCGGTCCCAGCTGCCGTCGAGCGTCGCCGCCTCGACCGCGACCCGGTTGGCGGCGGCGGCGCGCCGCGGCGGCGGCGGCGGGGCGGGCGCGGTCTCGACGATCGCGCGCGGCGCCGGTGGGGCAATCGGGCGAACGCGACCGGGCAGCGGGCGCACCGACGCCGCCACCCGCGCCCATAGCGCGGCTTCGTCAGGGGCGAGGCGGCGCGGCGGCACGATCGCGCACCCCGGCAGCGGCGGCGGGGCTGGCGGGCCGCGCGTCCGTGGCCGAGCCGGCCGCGCGCGCGGCAGCGGGGTCGCCGAGGCGCGCCGCGGCGAGCGGCGGGAGGAGGAGCGTCACCCGGCCCGTCGCCGTGATCCTGCCGGCGACCGCGCCGGCGTCGTCGCCCGACCCCCAGAACAGGTCGAGCCGGTTTGCTCCCTTGATCGCGCCGCCGGTGTCCTGGGCGACGACGACCCCGCGGAACGGAGCGCCGGCGACCGTCGTGTCGAGCCACAGCGGCGCGCCCAGGGGGATGAAGGCAGGGTCGGCGGCAGCGCTCGCCCGCGGCGTCAGCGGCACGCCGAGGGCACCCGGCGGACCAAGTCCGGCGGGCGTCGTCAGCACCTTGAAGAACACCTTGCTGCGATTGGCGTCGAGGACGGCCGGCGCCTCGGCGGGGTGGGCACGCAGCCAGGCGATGATGCCCGCCATCGTCGCCTGCCCCGGACCGAGCGCGCCACGGTCGCGGAGCAGCTTGCCGATGCCGGTATAGGCATGCCCGTTCTGCCCGTTGTAGCCGACCCGGAGCGTCGTGCCGTCCGGCAGCTTCAGCCGTCCGGAGCCCTGGATCTCGAGGAAGAACGCTGCGTACGGATCGGCTGCCCAGGCGAGCTCCAGGCCGCGTCCGGCGAGCGCGCCGGCGTCGATCTCGGCACGGTCGTAATATGGAATGAAGCGGTTGCCGGCGATGCGGCCGCGGATGTGCTTGCCGGTCAGGCCGGCGTCGAAGCGGCCGAGGTCGAGGTCGACGAGATCGGGCGGACGGCGGTAGATCGGCACGGCGAAACCCGGCGCGGCGACGGGCGCGGCCGCTAGGTCGGGCTCGTAATAGCCGGTATCGAGACCGCGCCCGTCGCCGATCTCGATCGGCACTAGGGCGTTGGCGAAGAAGGCACGGGCATCGCTCGCCGTTGCCGCAGCGGCGCACGGCGCGGCCCAGTCGCCCGGCTGGGTCAGGCCGGAGGCGTCGCTGCGCCGCAGGAGCGCCGGGCACGAGGCGCGAAAGGCAGCCAGCGCCGGGCCGAAGTCGGCGGCAGCGAACCCGGCACGATCGGCCAGGCCGGTCGCGGGATGCGCCAGGATCGGCGCACCGGCAGGGGAGGCAGGCGGCACCGGCGCCACCACGCCCCCCGATCCCGGAGCGTTAAGAACCGGCGGCACCGGAACGGCGGCGGGTCGCGGGGTACAGGCGGCGAGCAGGCCGGCGAGCGCGACGACGATCCGCGTCGCGCCCGACCAACAATGCCCCCGCGTCACGCCTCGGCGTCGGTCGCGATCAGCAACCAGGCGGGGTCGTGCGCGCCGATGTGGCGGCTGAAGGTCCAGACGTCGTTTGCCGCCGCCTGGGCATCGCCGGTGGCGATCGTCGCCTCGAAGCGGACGGTGACCTCGGCCATCTGCCCGACCAGCCGCGCAGCGGTGATCGCCGCCCCGTCGACCGAGACCAGCTTGTGCGGCAGGCTTGCCTCGCGGTGGGCGACGGCGACGCGGAAATGTTCGAGCACCTCGTCGGACACCAGCCCGGCCATGGCCGCGGTATCGCCGGCCCAGAAGGCGTCGAGGACCATGCGGTAGGCCGCCCGCGCGCCGGCGATGAACTTGGCCGGATCGAAGCCGGCATCGGCGTCGGCCAGCGCCTGCAGCGCCGGGGCAAGCCCGCTGTCGGTGCCGGCCGGGACGTCCACCGTGCGCCGCACCGGGGCCTCGACCCGCGCGCGGGTCGAGCTCGCGACGCCGGTCCCGCCGCGGAAGGTCTCGACCGCCCGCTCGCTGCCGGTGCGCTTGCCGAGCACGCTGACCAGGCGCAGCCCGATGAAGCCGGCAAGCATCGCCAGCAGCACGATTTCGATCCAGGTTCCGTTGTCGGACATGTCGTTCGCCTTGGGCTCAAGCACGGACCATAGCGGAGGGAACGCCGCCGGTCCATCATGACATAGGTGTACGAACGGTTGCCGCAATAGTGCCGCCTTGCCGCGGAGGGCAGCGCCTGCTAGCCGGCTGCCTGTCCTTCCCAATCCTTGTTGTGAGACGCGACCATGGCGACTGATCCCGGCGACCTGCCCGCCGACGCTCCGACCAACGGGGTCGACAATGGCCAGCCGCAGGTCAGCATCCTGACCCAGTACACCAAGGACTTTTCGTTCGAGAACCCGAACGCGCCGCAGTCGTTGCAGATGACCGAGCAGCCGCGGATCGAGATCAACGTCAACGTCAACGCGAAGCGCGCCGGCGACGACCTGTACGAGGTCGAACTGAAGATCGAGGCGCGGGCGACCGCAGCGGACCAGACGTCGTTCGTCGTCGACCTGCTCTACGGCGGCCTGTTCGGCATCCGCAACCTGCCCGACGAGGCGCTCGAGCCGTTCCTTGTGGTCGAGGCACCGCGCATCCTGTTCCCGTTCGCGCGGCGGATCGTCGCCGACGCGACGCGCGACGGCGGCTTCCCGCCGCTGCTCCTGGAGCCGATCGACTTCGGCTCGCTGTATCTCGCGCAGCAGCAGAGCCAGGGCGCGGCCACGCTCAACTAACGATTGGGCCGCGACCGCGACCTTGAGGCCAAGCTTGCGCCCGGCCAGCCGGCGGGGCGGCGGATGAAGTCTGCCAGACGCGTGCGACGGTATGGCCTGGCTGTGACGCCGGGTGCCATGCCCTCGTCCGCCGCACCACAGCGCGACGTCTGACATGGCCAATCTCGTCCGGGCCACCGGCACCATCGGCGGGTTGACGCTGATCAGCCGCGTCCTCGGCCTCGTCCGCGACCAGCTGTTCGCCCTCGTCGTCGGTGCCGGCCTGGCGTCGGACTGCTATCTGATCGCCTTTCGCCTACCCAACCTGTTCCGCGCCTTGTTCGCCGAAGGCGCCTTCTCCGCGGCGTTCGTGCCGATGTTCAGCCGGACGCTCGCCGCCGGCGGCCCCGCCGGGGCAGCGCCGGCCGACCTCGCCCCCGGTCGCGCCTTCGCCGAGGCGGTGCTTGCCGTGCTCCTGCCGCTGCTGGCGCTGTTCACGTTCGTCATGGTGGTGACGGCCGGCCCGGTGGTGTGGGCGATGACCGGCGGCTTTCCCGGCGCGCCGGCGGAGAAGGTGGCGCTGGCGGTCGAGTTCACGCGCATCACCTTTCCCTACCTGATGCTGATCAGCCTGGTCTCGCTGCTCGGCGGCATCCTCAATTCGATCGGACGCTTCTGGGTCAATGCTGCCGCGCCGATCCTGCTCAACGTCGCGCTGATCGCCGGGCTGGTGCTGTTCCACGGCAGCACGCCTGTCGCCAGCGCGCGCGTCCAGTCGGCGGCGGTGACGGTCGCGGGCATCCTCCAGTTCGCCTGGCTGGTCTGGGCCTGCCACCGCGCCGGGCTCGACCTCCGCCTGCGCCTGCCGCGCCTGACGCCCGAGGTGCGGACCCTGCTCCGCCGCATCGGCCCGGCGGCGCTCGGCGCGGGCGCGGTGCAGATCAACCTCGTCATCTCGACCGCGCTCGCCGCCCGGTTTCTGGGCGAAGGGGCGATCAGCTATCTCTATTACGCCGACCGCCTGAACCAGCTGCCCCTCGGGCTGGTCGGCATCGGTATCGGCACGGTGCTGCTGCCGACGCTGTCGCGCCAGCTCGCCGGCCGGCTCGACGCGCAGGCGCTGCACACACAGAACCGGGCGATCGAGCTCGTCCTGCTGCTGACCCTGCCGGCGGCGGCGGCGCTGGTGGTCAGCGCGCTGCCGATCGTCCGCACGCTGTTCGAGCATGGCCGCTTCACGTTCGGCGCCTCGGTGGCGACGGCGACGACCCTCAGCGCCTTCTCGCTCGGGCTGCCGGCCTATGTGCTGATCAAGGTGCTCACGCCCGGCTTCCACGCGCGCGGCGACACGGCGACGCCGGTCCGGATCGCGGTCGGGTCGATGCTGGTCAATCTTGCCGGCAACGTCGGCCTGATCTGGCCGCTGGGCGTCGGCGGCATCGCGCTGTCGACCGCGATCGCCGCCTGGGTCAATGCCGGCGCGCTGTATTGGACGCTCAGGCGGCGCGGGCACTTTGCGCTCGATGCGCGCCTGCGCCGCAACGCCTGGCGGCTGGCGGCGGCGAGCGCGGTCATGGCCGCTGTGCTGCTGTTCGCCGACCGCCTTGCCGCGCCGTCCATGGCCGCAGGCCTGTTTGCCCGCGCGACCGCCCTCACTGCGCTGATCGCCGCCGGCGGCCTCGCCTACCTCGCCGCGGCCTATGCCCTTGGGGCCTTTTCGCTTGCCGACCTCAAGGGGCAACTGCGAAGACGCCCGGCATGAAGCGCGTTTTTTCCGGCATCCAGCCGACCGGCAACCTCCACCTCGGCAATTATCTCGGCGCGATCCGCAACTGGGTGGCGATGCAGGCCGAGTACGAATGCATCTACTGCATCGTCGACCTGCACGCGATCACCCTGCCGCACGACCCCAGGGGACTGGCGCAGGCGACGCGCGACATGGCGGCAGGAATCCTCGCCGCCGGGGTCGATCCGGCGCGCAGCATCCTGTTCCACCAGAGCGCGGTCCCGGCGCATGCCGAGCTTGCCTGGACCCTGATGTCGATTGCCCGCACCGGCTGGCTCGACCGCATGATCCAGTTCAAGGAGAAGCGTGGGCGTGACGCCGAGGGGCCGAGCGTCGGCCTCTACACCTACCCTGTGCTCCAGGCGGCGGACATCCTCGCCTACCGCGCGACGCACGTGCCGGTCGGCGAGGACCAGAAGCAGCACCTCGAGCTCGCCCGCGACATCGCGGTCAAGTTCAATACGGCCTATGGCGCGCTGCTGACTCCGCCGCAGCCGGTCATCGGGGTGGAGGCGGCGCGGGTGATGAGCCTGCGCGACGGCACCGCCAAGATGTCGAAGTCGGATCCGAGCGCGGCCAGCCGGATCGACCTGACCGACGATGCCGACACCATCGCGGCAAAGATCAAGCGCGCCAAGTCCGACGCCGACGTCCTGCCCACCGACGCCGCCGGGCTCGACGGGCGGCCCGAGGCGCGCAACCTCGTCGGCCTGTACGCCGCGCTCGGCGGCACCAGCGTGGCAGCGGTGCTCGCCGAGTGGGGCGGCCAGGGCTTCGGCGCGTTCAAGCCGGCGCTGGCCGATCTGACCGTGGCGAAGCTGGCGCCGATCAACGCCGACTACGTCCGCCTGATTGCCGACCCGGGACATCTCGACGCGGTCCTGCGTGACGGCGCTGCCCGCGCGCGCGCGATCGCCGAGCCGGTCCTGGCGGACGTCTACGCGGCGGTCGGCTTCCTGCGCTAAGGCGGGGCGGCGCGCCGCCGGGCGACGTGCGGCGCTCGTGCGCCTTGAACGCCGTCGCTGTCGCGCCATATCGGTGAGGCACCAAGCTCCGGCACCGGAGTTCATGTCTTGTTCACCGGTCGCGAAATACGATCGGCTCGCCGCTCGTCCGAGGATAAATCCATGCGTTTTACCGCCATTGCCCCGCTGATCGCGCTGACGCTGGTCGGGGCGTGCGCCGAACCCTTCACCGCCCGCGTCGCGCGCTTCCAGTCGCTGCCGGCGCCGGCGGGGCAGACCTTCACCATCCAGTCGCGTGATCCCCGCAAGGCCGGCGGGCTCGAGTTCGCCAGCTATGCCACCCTGCTGACGCAAAAGCTGGAGCAGGCCGGCTTCCGTCCCGCCGTCGACCCGCGCGCGGCGACGCTGGTGGTCAATTTCGATTACGCCGTGACCAGCCCGCGCGAGCGCATCGAGACCCGCCCCGGCTTCGGCTACGGCTACGGCCCGTGGGGCTTCGGCGGGATCGGCTACGGCGGCTTCGGCGGTTTCGGCTACGGCGGCTTCTACGGCGGCGGCTTCGGCCGTTATGGCTTTGGCGGCTTCGGCTATCCGTACGGCCTCGGCTTCGGCGACTATCCGGAAGTCTATTCGCAGACGATCTACAACAGCTATGTCGACGTTCGCATCAACCGCACCGCCGACAATCTCGCCGTGTTCGAGGGGCGGTCGGAGACGGTGGCGACGACCAACGACCTGACCAAGCTCGTGCCCAACCTGATCACGGCGATCTTCACCAACTTCCCCGGCAACAACGGCCAGACGGTTCGCGTCCAGATCGATCCGAAGCACCCCGAGGGTCTGGCGCGCTCGTAGCCCTGGCCTGACCCGCCGCCGCGGCAGGGCCTTGGTCGGGAGCGGGATCGCGCCTAGACTGCGGCGATGGCCGCTGTCTCGTCCTTCCTCGTTGTCGTCGACCAGACCGCGGAAAGCCGTGTCGCCATGCGTTTCGCCGCGCTTCGGGCAGCGCACGTCGGCGCGCGCGTCATCCTGCTGCACGCCCTGCCGCCGACCGAGTTCATGCAGTGGGGCGGCGTCCAGGAGCTGATCGAGGCCGAAACCAAGGCCGCGGCCGACGCCCTGCTGGCCTCGGTCGCGGACGAGCTGTTCGCGCTGTCGGGGCAGCGGCCCGGCATGATCGTGCGCACCGGCGAGGCGACGGCGGCAGTGATGGAAACCGTTGCCGCCGACGCATCGATCCGCGCCATCGTGCTGGGCGCGGCCCGGGGCGCGGTGCCGGGGCCGCTCGTCACTTTCTTCACCGGGGAGCGCGCGGGCACGCTGCCGTGCCTGGTCATCATCGTCCCCGGGTCGCTGGGCGACGACCGGCTGGCCGAGCTCGCCTGAGCCGGGACGGCTCCGCGGGCGCCGCTCGCGGTATCCCGACACTGCCCCTGCGCGCCACGCCGCCTTGATCTGGCGGCTGGTGCGCGCCACATGGCCCGCATCCCTCCGCGAGGCCGTCCCATGTTCATCGAAACCGAGCGCACCCCTAATCCGTCGACGCTGAAGTTCCTGCCCGGCCGCGTCGTCAGCGCCGGCGGCACGATCGGCTTCACCGCGGCCGAGGACGCCGCCGCCTCGCCGCTGGCGACCGCGCTGTTCGATCTTGGCGACGTCGACGGCGTGTTTTTCGGCCACGACTTCGTCTCGGTCAGCAAGGCCGAAGGCTCGGCCGACTGGGCCAGCCTCAAGACGCAGGTGATTGGCGTGCTGGTCGACCATTTCAGCAGCGGTGCGCCGCTGATGGCCGGCGAGGCGGCGGTCGCCGAGATCGCCGACGATCCCGAGGACGCCGACATCGTCGACCAGATCAAGGACCTGCTCGACACCCGCATCCGGCCGCAGGTGGCGAACGACGGCGGCGACATCATCTACCGCGGCTTCCACCGCGGCGTGGTTTCGCTGCAGCTGCAGGGGGCCTGCTCGGGCTGCCCCTCGTCGACCGCGACGCTGAAGGGCGGCATCGAGTCGCTGCTCCGCTATTACGTCCCCGAGGTCGTCGAAGTGCGGGCGGTCTGATGGCCTTGCCGCTCGGCGATGCGGCGCTGGGCACGTTGTTCCGCGACGCGCGCACGTACTACAGCTGGGACCCGACGCCGGTCGGCGACGACGATCTGCGACGCCTGTACGACCTCGTCGCGCTCAGCCCGACGGCGGCCAATGGCGAGCCGGCGCGCTTCGTCTTCTGCCGCACGCCCGAAGCGCGCGAGAAACTCGCCGCCTGCGTCAGCGAGAGCAATGCGCCCAAGGTCCGGGCCGCGCCGGTGACGGCGATCATCGGCATGGACCTGGCGTTTTACGACCGGCTGCCGACGCTGTTCCCGCACGCCGACGCCCGGTCCTGGTTCGCCGGGGACGATGCCGGCATTCACGAGACGGCGTTTCGCAATTCATCGCTGCAGGGGGCCTATCTGATCCTCGCGGCGCGGGCGCTGGGCTTCGACTGCGGGCCGATGTCGGGGTTCGACAAGGCCAAGGTCGACGCCGCCTTCTTCGCCGGAACGACGGTCGAAACCAACTTCCTCTGCTCAATCGGCCACGGCACCACCGAAAAACTGTTCGAGCGCCTGCCGCGCCTCGCCTTCGACGAGGCGGTCACCCTCGCCTGATGGAGCTGGTGATCGACACCGCATCGGGGGCGCTGTCGGTGGCGCTGATCGCCGCGGGCGAGGTCATCGCCGAGCACCATGACGTGATCGGCCGCGGCCACGCCGAAACCGTCGTCGGTGTCATCGCCGCGCTGGTCGGCGGGCGCGGCGGCGCGGTCACGGCGATCGTCGTCGACATTGGCCCGGGCAGCTTCACCGGAGTTCGCATCGGGGTCGCCGCGGCGCGCGCGCTCGGCCTCGCCTGGGGGGTGCCCGTCGCCGGCATCGGCTCGCTGGCGCTGGTCGCCGCCGCCGCCTTCGCCGCCGACCCCGCCGAGATCGCCGTCGCCGTCGCCGATGCCGGCCGCGGCCGCGTCTATTGGCAGCCATTCGCGCGCGACGGCGTCCGTCCGCTGGCCGTCGCGACTGCGTCCGACGCGGCGGCGGTCGCCGTGCCGCCGGGCGCGGTCCTCGCCGGGACTGCGGCTGGCCTGGTCGACGGACGCCGGCTGGCGATCACGCATCCGCGTGCGGCCGACGCCCACCTGTTGCCGCAAGCGGCGCGCGGCACCCCGCTGCCGCTCTATCTCGGCGCGGCGGCGTGACGCTGCGCCTCGACCCGGCCGGCAGCGGCGACATCGACGCGGTCATGGCGGTGATGGCCACCGCGTTCGACGCGAGCTTCGGCGAGGCATGGTCGGCGGTGCAGGTGCTCGGCAGCCTTGCCACCGGTCGCGCCTGGGCACGCGTCGCCCGCGATGACGGCGTGCCGCTCGGCTTCACCCTGTGCCGCCACGTCGCGCGCGAGGCGGAGCTGCTGCTGATCGGCGTCGTCCCGGCGGCAAGGCGGCGCGGCGTCGGCGCGGCGCTGTTGACGGCCGCCATAAGCGAGGCGCGTCGGAACGATGCGGTAACCATGTTCCTCGAGGTGCGCGACGGCAACGTCGGAGCGCTGGCGCTGTACCGCGCTGCGGGATTCGAACTGATCGGCCGCCGCTCGGGCTATTACCGCGGCGGCAACGGCGCCCGCTTCGACGCTTTGACCTTGCAGGTCCGGCTCGACGACTGACGCCCGGTGGTTAATTTCACGGCGTCACTTGCCAGCGACTTTCCGTGACGTCATATGCTAGGGGTGTTTCAGTAGCGTACCCTAAGGACTTTGTATGACTCCGCTTTCGGCCGACGCCGATCTCCTGGCGCTGACCGCCGACATCGTTTCCGCCCATCTCAGCAATAACACCGTGGCCGTCGGCGACGTTCCCGGCTTGATCGCCGGCACGTTCGAAGCGCTCGCCCGCCTCTCCGCCCCCCTGCATGCGCCGGCAGCACCGCCCGAACCCGCGGTGCCGGTCAAGGGCTCGGTCAAGTCCGACCACATCGTCTGCCTGGAAGACGGCAAGAAGCTGAAGATGCTCAAGCGCCATCTGATGACGCGCTACAACATGACGCCCGAGGCGTACCGCCAGAAGTGGAATCTGCCGGCCGACTATCCGATGGTCGCGCCCGACTATGCCGCGGAACGGCGGAAGCTGGCGCTGAAGATCGGCCTCGGCACGGCCCGGAACGCGCCGAAGCGGTGACCGAGCGCCTGCCGCTCGCTCGGCGGGGGTAATCGGCGCCGTGCCGCTCGCCCTGCGAGTGGTGGACGTCGCCCTTGCGCTCGCCCGGCGAGCGCGACCGCTCTTGCCGCTCGCGCCGAGCTTACCTACGGTGCGCCGGCAGCAGATGGCAGGTTGATGTGAGCGGCACGATCGACATCGAGGCGCTGTGCGCAGCGAAGGGGCTGCGCATCACCGAGCAGCGCCGGACGATCGCGCGCGTCCTGTCGGCGGCGAGCGACCACCCCGACGTCGAGGAGGTCCACCGCCGCGCCGCCGCGATGGACCCGCGCATTTCGATCGCGACCGTTTACCGCACGGTGCGCCTGTTCGAGGAGGCGGGAATCCTCGAACGCCACGATTTTCAGGGTGGACGCTCGCGCTACGAAGCCGCCGGCGAGGACCACCATGACCATCTGATCGACATCGAGAGCGGGCGCGTCATCGAGTTCCACGATGTCGAGCTCGAGGAGCTTCAGCGCCGCATCGCCGAGCGCCTTGGCTTCCGTCTCGTCGACCACCGCATGGAACTCTATGCCGTCGCGGTGCGGCCGGACGGCGGCTGATGGCGCGACCGGGGCGCCTGCGACCGATCCGCGGGCGGGGCTTTGGCCGGACGCGGACGCTGGCCGGAACCGGGGTCGCGGCCGCCGTGCTGGTGCCGGTCGAGCTTGCCATGCGGCGCGTCTCGCGGCGCAACCGGCCGCACCTGCCGTGGCTGTTCCACCGCGCCCTTGCCCGCAGTCTTGGCATCCACATCGTTGTCCATGGCCGGCGGCGGCGTCAGCGCGGCGTCCTGTTCGTCGCCAACCACCTGAGCTGGGCTGACATTCCCGTGCTGGGCAGTCAGGTGCTGGCGGCCTTCGTCGCCAAGTCGGAGGTCGCGGGCTGGGGTCCGGTCGGCTTTCTGTCGAACCTCGCCCGCACCGTCTACGTCGAGCGCGAGCGGCGGCAGGCGACCGGCGCCGCGAAGAATGCCATCGCCGAACGGCTCGCGGCGGGCGAAAATGTCATCCTGTTTCCCGAAGGCACCAACAGCGACGGCATCGCCGTGCTGCCGTTCAAGTCGTCGCTGTTCGCCGCCATCGAGCCGGCCGACAGCGGCGCCGCGGACTTCGTCATCCAGCCGGTGACCATCGCCTATACCCGGCTGAACGGGATGCCGATCACCCGCGAGCGCCTGCCCGACATCGCCTGGATCGGCGACACCGCGTTGATGCCGCACCTGTTCGCGTTCATGTCGCTGGGCAAGGTCCGCGCCGAGCTGATCTTCCACCCGACCGTGCAGCTGAGCGACTTCCCCGATCGCAAGGCGCTCGCCCGCCACTGCCATACGATCATCGCGGACGGCTACACCCGGTTGATGCGCGGGGTGTAACGACGGTTTGCAAGCGGCCGAACAGGCCATAGAGAGCGGGATTTCCGCGAATCCAGAGATCAGATCACGCTCGATGCTGCTGCTCACCCGCCTGTTCAACCGCCTGGTCCGCGACGGCGAACTGACCGTCATCGATCACCGCGGCACGGCCCACCGCTTCGGCCGCCCGTCGGCGACGCTGCCGCCGGTGACGATCCGGCTGGCCAACGCGGCGACGGCGCGGGCGATCGCCCTCAATCCGGCGCTCGGTGCCGGTGAAGGCTATATGGCCGGACGCCTGACGCTGGAGCAGGGGACGATCTTCGACCTCGTGCAGCTCGTGACGTACAACGTCCGTTGGGACCGCGCCAATCCGGTGCGCTTTGCCCTGTGGCGGCAGGCGCGGATCGCTGCCTGGATCGACCAGATGAATTTCGAGCGGCGGTCGAAGCGCAACGTCGCCCACCACTATGACTTGTCCGACCGGCTCTACGACCTGTTCCTCGATGCCGACCGGCAATATTCCTGCGCCTATTTCGATCACGACGACGACAGCCTGGAGGCGGCGCAGCTGCACAAGAAGGCGCACATCGCTGCCAAGCTCGACCTGCGACCCGGCCAGCGGGTGCTCGACATCGGCTGCGGCTGGGGCGGCATGGCGCTGTACCTGAACCGCGTCGCCGGGGTCGACGTCACCGGCATCACTTTGTCGGAGGAGCAGCTCAAGGTCGCCCGCCGCCGCGCCGACGATGCCGGCGTGGCCGACCGGGTGCGCTTCGAGCTGATCGACTACCGCGCCGTCACCGGCCCGTTCGACCGCATCGTCTCGGTCGGCATGTTCGAGCATGTCGGCCTGCCGCACTACCGGACCTTCTTCGACAAGGTCCATTCGCTGCTGACGCCCGACGGCGTCGCCTTGGTCCACACCATCGCCCGCGCCGACGGTCCCGGCGCGACCGATCCGTGGACGGCGAAGTACATCTTCCCGGGCGGCTATGCGCCCGCGCTGTCGCAGATCGCGCCGGCGGTCGAGAAGGCCTGGCTGTGGATCACCGACGTCGAAGTGCTGCGCCTGCATTACGCGCTGACGCTCGAGGAGTGGTACCGCCGCACGGTCGCCGCCGAGGACCGTATCGTCGCGCTGTACGACGCGCGCTTCTTCCGCATGTGGCAGTTCTATCTGTCGGCGGCGGTCGCTGCCTTCCGCCACGACGGCCACATGAACGTCCAGGTGCAGCTGACGCGGAGGCGCGACGCCCTGCCGATCACGCGTGAGTACATGGCGGTGGCCGAGGCGCGCTACCGCGCCCTGGGGTAAGGCGCCAACCGTTTCGCGCACGCCCATGCACCCGGCAGCGCCGATAGCGCGTTGTACGTATTCGAACCATCTGGACCAGCATGGCAAGCAACTCATCGGGCCGCAGCGTCGTGCCAAAGGACCCGCACGCGGCGCTGCTCGCCGACGCGGCGATCGATCTCGGCCCGCTGGCGGCGATCGCGGTCGAGCGGACGCGGATGCCGATGGTGGTCGCCGACCCGCGCCGGCCCGACTGCCCGATCATCTTCGCCAACCAGGCGTTTCTCGATCAGACCGGCTATTCGGCGGCGGAGGTCATCGGCCGCAACTGCCGTTTCCTGCAGGGGCCGGGAACCGATCCCGCCGCCGTCGACGAAGTCCGCGCTGCGGTCGCCGAAGGTCGCGACACGACGCTCGAGCTGCTCAACTACCGCCGCGACGGCACGAGCTTCTGGAACCGGCTGATGCTGAGCCCGATCAGCGACGACGACGGCGCGGTGATCTACTTCTTCGCCTCGCAGCTCGACGTCAGCGAGGAGCGCCGCGCCCGCGATCTCGCCGCGCGCGAGCACCTGCTGCTGCGCGAGATCGACCATCGCGCGAAAAACGCGCTGGCGTTGGTCCAGGGGATCGTCCGCCTGTCGCATGCCGAGGATTCCGTGCGCTATTCGCGGGCGGTACAGGGCCGCGTCAACGCGCTGGCGCAGGCGCATGTCGTGCTGTCGGATGCCCAGTGGCGCGACGTGCCGATCGACCGGGTGATGGGGGCCGCCGCCGGCCCGTTCGGGGCGCGGGCCTCCCGCGAGGGGCCGACGGTCACGGTTGCGGCAGCGCACGTCCAGCCGCTGATCCTCGCCTTCCACGAGCTTTTGACCAACGCCGTCGAACATGGCGCGCTGTCGCACCCCGCCGGCCTCGCCAGGATCCGCTGGCATAGCGGCGCGGCCGAAACCTCGGTCGAGCTGACCGAGAGCGGCGGCCCACCGGTGCTGCAGGCAGCGCACCGCTACGGCTTGACGATGGCCGACGCCTTCGTCCGCCGCCAGATGCAGGGCCGGGTCGAGCGCGACTGGGAAAGCCACGGGCTGACCACGCGCATCGCCTTTCCGCGCGTGCCCGAGGTCGCCAGCGCGCGGCGCGCCGGCCCGTGACGGCGCGGGCGGTTGTCACCACGCGCCAGAGCAGCGATAGGCGGCGCGCACACGCAAGGACACGCGCCGAATGATCGAAGCCGAATGGTGGGACTATGACGCGGCCGACGAACTGGCCGACGCGGTCGCCTCCGACATCGAGTTCATCCTCGATTCCGCCCTCGACGCGCGGGGCGAGGCGTTGGCGGCGCTGCCGGGCGGCGACGTCGCCGCCCCGGTCTATGCCCGGCTGGCCAAGGCCAAGCTCAACTGGAAACGGGTGACGATCCTGCCGACCGACGACCGGCTGGTCGCGCCGACCGACGCGGCGTCGACCGTCGGCATGCTCGCCCGCACCTTCCTGCCGATCGGCGCGCGCGTCATCCCGCTGGTCGGCGACATCAAGGTCGGGCACCGCGCCGCCGGCCTCGCCGCCGACGAGCGGCTGGGGGCGATGAAGTGGCCGCTGGACCTTGCCTGGCTGGTTGTCGCCGCCGACGGCAGCACCGGCTCGCTGGTGCCGAGCCCCGACCTCGACGCCGCGCTGAGCGCCCCGGCGAAGGCGATCGGCGTCGCGGCCGGCGCGGGCGACGGTCGCGTGACGCTGACGCGGGCGACACTGATGGCGGCGCGGACGGTGCTGATCGCCGCCCGCGGCGCGGCCGCGCGCACCGCTTTGGAGGGGGCAATCGACGCCGGCGCGAAGGCGACCGCGCCGATCGGCCGCCTGCTCGCCGGCACGGAGCTGCCGATCGACATCCACTGGGCGCCCTGAGCGCGCGGAAATCGCCGCCGGCGGAGTGCCGACCCGCCGCTTCGTGCGTCTGACCGGACATGGCCGAGCGCAAGTCAGGATCGAACCTCGTCGTTTGGTTGGCGCTCGCCGGCAACCTTGCGATCGCCGCCGTCAAGTTCTTCGCCGCCGCCGTCAGCGGCTCGTCGGCGATGATGTCGGAGGGGGTTCACAGCCTCGTCGACACGACCAACGAGGTGCTGCTGCTCTACGGGCTGCACCGGGCGCGGAAGCGGCCCGACGCGACGCACCCGCTCGGCTATGGCCGCGAGCTGTATTTCTGGAGCTTCATCGTCGCCCTGCTGATCTTCGCGCTGGGGGCCGGCGTCTCGGGCTTCGAGGGCTATCAGCACCTGGTCCACCCCAAGCCGATCGAGTCGCCGCGGACGGTGTTCATCGTCCTTGGCATCTCGGCGCTGTTTGAAGGCACGTCCTGGATGGTCGGGCTGCGCGAGTTCCGCAAGAAAGCGGGCGGGCGCGGCTTCTGGGCGGCGTTCCGCGCGTCGAAGGACCCGCCGACGTTCATGGTCGTGTTCGAGGATTCGGCCGCGCTCGCCGGCCTGGCGGTCGCCGCCGCCGGCACCGGGCTCGCGCTGGTGACGGGAGAGAAGCGGTGGGACGGTGCGGCGAGCGTGGTCATTGCCGTGATCCTGACGGTCGTCGCCGTGATCCTGGCGCGGGAGGCCAAGGCGTTGCTGATCGGCGAGCGTGCCGACCCGGCGCTGGGCGAGGCGATCACGGCGCTCGGCGAGCGCATCGACGGCATTGACGCGGTCAACGCCGTTGCCACGGTGCAGCTCGCCCCCGACCAGGTTGTCGCCAATCTGAGCGTCGAGTTCGGCGACACGCTTACCGCGCCCAGGATCGAGGCGGTCGTCGCCGAGTTCGAAGCGCAGATCCGGCGCGAACACCCCGAAGTCACCGCCGTCTTCGTCAAGCCCCAGACGGCGGCCGAGGTCGCGCGGCGGCGGGCGAGCGGCGAGGCGGGCGTGACGGCGGACCAGGTGGCGTGAGGGGCGGCGCGCGGCGAGTGTCCCGCTGAGCGGGGAGCCTGCGCTGGCGTGGCGCGATCCGGCGACCGACCGCGCCGCCGTTGGTCGGAGCTGCGGCTGCCACAGCGCTAAAACCAGCGCGCCTGAGCCATCGGCCGAACGGCCACCCGGTCGCGATCAGTCCCGGCTCACGCGTCCCAGCCGCCGCCGAGCGCCTTGTAGAGGCGGGCGAGGTCGGTCAGCAGGGTGGCGTCGGACTGGGCGAGCGTATTGCGGTTGGTCAGCAGCGACCCCTGGGCGTCGAGCACCGGCTGGAAGTCCGACAGGCCGGCGTTGAACGTCGTCAGCGCCAGCCGCCGGGCCTGCTCGGCCTGGTCGACACCGCGGCGCAGCTCGAGGTTGCGGCGCTGCTCGGCCTGGACGTCGGCGAGCGCGTCCTCGACGTCCTGCACCGCGACCAGCACCGCCTTCTTGTACGCGATCAACGCCTCGTCGGCCGCCGCCCGGCGCTCGGCGATGACGCCGCGGCGGCGACCGGCATCGAAGATCGGCACGGTCACCGCCGCGCTCTCGGTCGTCTGGATCGAAGCGCGCTCGAACAGGGTCGCGAGGCTGGTCGAGATCAGCTCGGCCATGCCCATCAGGTTGAACTTGGGGTAGAGGTCGGCGGTCGCGACGCCGATGTCGGCATTGGCCGCGGCCAGCTGGCGCTCGGCGGCGCGAATGTCGGGACGGCGGCGGAGCAGGTCCGACGGCAGCCCGCCGGGCAGGTCGAAGGCGACCGCAGGGATGGCCGCCGGCGGTGTCAGGGTCGACGACAGCCCGTCCGCGCCGTCGCCGGTCAGGACGCCGATGGCGTGGATCTCGTCGCGCGCGCGGGCCTGCAGCTGCGGCAGCGTGGCGGCGACATTCGACAGCTGCAGCGACTGCTGGCGCTCGGGCAGTTCGGCGACCAGCCCCGCCTCCCGCCGGACGGTGACGAGGCGTAGCGTCGCCTGCTGGCGCTTCAGCTCGGCCTCGCTGATGGCGATCTGGCTCTGCAGCGAGCGCAGCGTCAGATAATCGCTGGCGACTTCGGCGGCGACGCTGACCTGCATGTCGCGGACGTTCCAGACCGCCGCCTCGGTCCGGGCGCGGGCCCCCTCGACCTGCCGCCGAACACCGCCGAACAGGTCGAGCTCCCACGATGCGTCGAGGCCGAGCGACCAGGTGGTGATGCCGCTGCCGGGCAGCGCGATGCCCTGACCGGGGCTGGTGCCGCCCGCGCCGCCCGAGCCTCCGCCGGCCGCGCCGCCGAACGACTTGGCGAGCGAGCTGAAGCCGGCGTTCTTGCTGAAATCGATGCGGTTCAGCCCGGCGCTGCCGTTGAGGCTGGGCAGGCCGGCGGCGCGCGCCTCGCGCTCCTGCGCCCGTGCGCCGGCGATGCGGCTGCGCGCCGTCGCGAGGTCGAGATTGCCGGCCAGCGCCCGGTCGACGAGGCTGTTCAATACGGGATCGTTGAACCGCGTCCACCACTTCGCCGGCGGCTCGGCACTCGTCCCCGGCGCGCTGCCCGGAGCCTCGGCAAAGCGCGGCGGCACGGGCAGATCGGGTTTGGTATAGTTCGGTCCGACGGTGCAGCCGGCGAGCGCGGCGAGCGCGAAGGGAGCAAGGCGCGTCATCCCGCCGCCGCCTGCTGCCCCTTGGGCGGGGCCTTCAACAGGAAGATCACGGGGAAGGCGATCAGGGTATAGACCATCAGCGCGCGGTAGACGTCGAGGTAGCCGAGCATCGTCGCCTGCTTGACGACGATGCTGTAAAGCTGCCCCTGCGCCGCCTCCGTCGTCCGGCCCGCCGCCATGCCGACCCCCTTCAGCGCGTCCTCGATGCTGCCGAGGCCGTTCGAATAGTTGGGCGCGAGCGGGTTCAGGTGCTCGACCAGCCGCGACTGGCGCACCTGGCTCTCGACGCTGAGCCAAGCCTGGCTGACGGCGATGCCGACCGAACCGCCGAGGTTGCGGAAGACGTTGAGCAGCGCCGACGCCTGATTGGTCTGGTTGGGCTTCAGCCCGGTATAGGCGGCGGTGGTGATCGGCACGAACAGGAACGGCAGGGCGACGGCCTGATATGCCCGCGCCCAGGCCCAGTCGTTGAAGCTCGCCGTCGCGTCGAGCGTGGTCAGGTGGCCGAGCGCGATTGCCGACACCACCAACGCGCCGCCGAGCAGGATGCGGACGTCGACCTTGCCGACGAGATTGGCCGCGAACGGCACCGCGGCCACGGTGGCGAACCCACCCGCGGTCATGGCGAACCCGGCATCGGTCGCGGTGTAGCCGAAGACCTGCTGGAGCATGGCCGGGATCAGCTGGATCGAACCGAACAGGATGACACCGGTGGTGAACATCACCGCCAGCACGGCGGCGAAGTTGCGGTTGGCCATCAGGCGGACGTTGACGATCGGCTCGGCCCGGGTCGCTTCCCAGATGACGAGGAAGACGATGGCGACCGCCGACGTGATGGCCATGGCGGTGATGAAGCCGGAGCCGAACCAGTCGTCGCGCTCGCCGCGGTCGAGGAACAGCTCGAGGCAGCCAAGGCCGACGGCGACGAGCAGGAAGCCGACGAAATCGACGTTGAGCCCCCGCTTGAGCCGCGCCTTGCGCTCCTCGACCAGCACCTTGGGCTCGTCGACGAAGGACTGGACGAGGAACAGCGACAGAAAGCCGACGGGGATGTTGACCAGGAAGATCCAGTGCCACGAATAATTGTCGGTGACCCAGCCGCCGATCGTCGGGCCGATGACGGGTGCGACGATGACGACGAAGGCATAGGCGCCGAAGGCCTGGCCGCGCTTGGCCGGTGGAAAGGTATCGGCGAGCATCGACTGTTCCGAGGGTGCGAGGCCGCCGCCGCCGATCCCCTGCAGGATGCGGGCGAAGACGAGGAACTCGATATTGGGCGCGATGCCGCACAGGAACGAGGCAACGGTGAACAGCGCCACCGAGATCATGTAATAGCGCTTGCGGCCGATCACGTCCGACAGCCAGCCGGAGATCGGGATGACGACGGCGTTCGCGACGAGATAGCTCGTCAGCACCCAGGTCGACTCGTCGGGCGAAACCGACAGGCTGCCGGCGATGTGGTTGAGGCTGACGTTGGCGATCGAGGTGTCGAGCACCTCCATGAACGTCGCAATGGAGATGATGCCGACGATCAGCCACGGCGAGCGCTTGCCCGCGGCCGATCGCGAGGGATCCCAGCCGCCGCCCGGTCCGGCCACGTCAGCGGTCTCCGATGGCATTGGCCATCATCGGCCGGGCCACCATCCGCGAGCACCCGACGGCGCGGGCCGCCATCAGCGGACCTTCACGCGCGGCACGACCGACATGCCCGGGCCGACGGGATAGGCCTGGATGCCCGGCGAATCGATGGCGATGCGGACCGGCACGCGCTGGACGACCTTGACGAAGTTGCCGGTCGCATTCTCCGCCGGCAGCAGGGCGAAGGCCTGACCGGCGCCGCGCTGGAACGATTCGACATGGCCCTTGAACTCGACATCGGGCACGGCGTCGATCTTCATCGTCACCGGCTGGCCGACGCGCATCAGTTTGAGCTGGGTTTCCTTGAAGTTGGCCGTGACCCATAGCTTCAGGGGAACGATCGCCAGCAACTGCTGGCCGGGCGTGACATAGGCCCCCGGCGTCACGGTGCGGTTGGCGACGCGGCCGACCGTCGGTGACAGGATCTGGCTGTTGGCGAGATCGACCGCAGTCGTCGCCGCCTGGGCGTTGGCCGCCTTGACCGCGGCGCGGTCGGCGGCGACCTGCGCGTCGCTCGATTTCAGCTGCGCCTCGGCCTGGCGGACCGCCTTCAGCGCGGCGTCGCGGCGGCCGCGCGCCGAACTCGACTGCCTGGACGGCGGCGTCGACCTGCTGCGCGGCGATGGCGGCGGGCTCGGTCCGCTGCACCTGGCGGTAACGGGAGAGGTCGGCCAGCGCCTTGTCAAGGTCGGCCTGCGGCTGGATCACCTGGGCCCTGGCGGCGGCAATCTGCTGCCGCTGCACGCCGATCTGGGCAAGGCTTTGGCCGACGGTCGCCTGCGCCTGCTGCGCGCTCGCGACCTGGCCCTGGTAACGCGCCTGGTTGGAGGCGGTGTCGAGGATCGCCAGCACCTCGCGCGGACCGACGATCTGGTTGTCCTCGACCAGCACCTGCCGGACCAGCCCCGACACCTGCGGCGCGATGCGGACGATATGGCCGTCGACATAGGCGTCGTCGGTCGTCTCATACTGCCGCGCGTTCAGCCAGTAGAGGACGCCGCCGACGATCGCGCCGATGACGACGACGGCGATGACGATCAGCAGGACTGGGCGGTCGCGGAGTTTTTTCGGCGGCGGCTCGTCCCCTCCCGCCTTGTCGTCCGGCTTGTCTTCGCCCGGCTTGTCGGGGCCGTCCTGCTTCCCGTCGTCTTTCGCCTCAGGCTCGGGCGCGTCGCCGCCGTCCTTCGCCTGGTCGCGCTTGCCCTGGTTGGACGGGATGCCCCCCTTCGCCTCCTCCGCGCGTGCCGACGCATATTCCGCCGGCTCGACGTCGGCGGAGCGCAGGTCGTGCGCGGGTTGATCGTCAGCAGCGCTCATGCGACGTCCATAAATGCATATATATTCAGTCGCAACCCGAGAGTTTGGGCGCGGCGGCGAATGGAGCGTACAAAGCAGTCATGACGACAATGCCAATCGCCGACATCTTCGCCGCGGCGGGGGTGCAACAACCGGAGGACAGCATCGGTTTCCTGTTGTGGCGGGTCGCCCACCGCCACCAGCGCGAGGTCGACCGGGTTCTGGCGTCGCTCGACCTGACGCATCTGCAGTTCGTCGTCCTCGTCCAGACGGCGTGGCTGGCGCGCGACGGCGCGGCCGTGACCCAGGCCGAGCTGGCACGCTACGGCAAGGTCCATCCGATGCAGTTGTCGAACATTCTCAAGGTGCTCGAAGCCAAGAACCTGGTCGAGCGCGGTCCCGCGCCAGGGTCGTCGCGATGCAAGCGCGTGGTCCTGACGACGACGGCGATCGGGCTGCTCGCCGAGGCGCTGCCGCGCGTCCAGGGGCTGCATCACAGCTTTTTTGGCAGCGGCAGCGGCAGCGGGTCGGCGACCCCCCTGCACGACAGCCTGCGGCAGTTGGTCGCCGGCTGGCGCGACGACGACTAGTCGAGCTTGCCGAACGGCAGGAGGCGGCGGGCGAGCGTCTGCGCGCCCTTGACGTCCCCGTTCCGCAGCAGCGGCAGGACTTCGGCCGTCGCCCGCTTGAGCAGCCCTTCATAGGCGTCGCGTGCCGGCAGCCGCTGTGCCGTCTCGAGCAGCTGCGTCGCCCGCGGTGAATTCTCGGTCCCGAGGTCGAGCAGCGTCAGGCCGTAGAAGGTCGGATGCACCGGGCTCTTCGGGTCCTTGGCCAGCGCCGTCTCGAAATCGGCGATCGCCGTCTTGCTCGACGCGCCGAGCAGCGTGCCGGCGAGGAACTTGCCGAGCGTCGAGATCGCGCCGGCGTGCCAGCCGGCGATGCTGGCCCAGGCGAGCGCATAACTCGGGTCGCGCTGGAGCACCGCCTCCATCCGCGTCCGCGTCTCCTTGGCAAGCCCCGGCGACTTCGCCAGCTTGCCGCGATAGCCGACCGCCTGCGCCTTCATCAGTGCCGCCTCGAGGTTCTGCGGGTCCTTGGCCAGCGCCGCGTCGAAGTCGTGGTCGGCCGCGTCGACTTGCGCCTTGGCCTTGGTGCGGTCGGTCGTCTCGAAGCTTGCGGTGATCAGCGTCGCCCGCCCGGCGAGGATCAGCGACGCCGCCGTCCCTTCGGCGCGCCCGGCGGTCGCCGCCTCGGCGAAATGACCGTCGTGGAACAGGCTCGCGGCGTTCGCCAGCGCCGGCTGGGCCACGATCAGCGCCAGCGACGCGAGGATGATCTTAAACAAGCAATGACTCCGCGATTCGCCCCCGTGTCGCCTCCAACCCGTAGAGCGCGATGAACGATCCCATGCGCGGCCCGTTGCTGGTGCCAATCAGCGTTTCGTACAGCGCCTTGAACCAGTCGCGCAGCGGCTCGAAGCCGGCCGCCTTGCCCGCGGCATAGACCTCCGTCTGGTATGCTTCGGCATCCGCGTCCGGCCCGAGCGCCGCCAGCCGCGCGTCGAGATCGACGAGCGCGGCCGCCTCGCGCGCGTCGGGCCTGCGGCGGACGAGGCCGGGGACGACGAAGTCGCGGGCGTAGCGGATCGCGTGGGCGACCAGCGCGTCGAGTTCCGGGTGGGTCGCCGGGCTGGTGCCGGGAAACGTCCGGGCGACATAGCCCCACAGCACGCCCGGATCGCCGGTGCCGACGACGGTGACGAGGTTGAGCAGCAGGCCGAAGGTCAGCGGCAGGTCAATGGGCGGCGGCGGGCCGCCATGGATGTGGAACGCCGGGTTGCCCAGCTGCTGCTCGACCGGCTGGCTGGGGAAGGCGGCGACGAAGGCGTGATACTCGTCGACCGCTTTGGGGATGACGTCGAAGTGCAGCCGCTTTGCCTTGCGCGGGTTCTGGTACATGTAGAGCGCCAGGCTCTCGGGCGGGCCGTAGGCAAGCCAGTCGTCGACGCTGAGCCCATTGCCCTTCGACTTGGAGATCTTGGTCCCCGCGGCGTCGAGGAACAGCTCGTAGTTGAACCCCGCCGGCGGCTCCGCGCCGAGGATGCGTGCAATGCGCCCCGACAGGGTGACCGAATCGATCAGGTCCTTGCCTGCCATCTCATAGTCGATGCCGAGCGCGACCCAGCGCATCGCCCAGTCGACCTTCCACTGCAGCTTGGCGTGGCCGCCGGTGACGGGAACGGTGACCGTCTCGCGCAATACCGGATCCACGTACGTTATCGTACCCGCACCGACATCGCGCGCGACCAGCGGCACCTGCAGGACGACGCCGGTGCGCGGGCACAGCGGCAGAAACGGCGCGTAGGTCGCCTGCCGCTCAGGCCCCAGCGTCGGCAGGACCACGGCCATGACCGCGTCGTAATGGGCCAGCACGTCGAGCAGCGTCGCGTCGAAGCGCCCCGAACGATAGCAGTCGGTCGACGACAGGAACTCGTAGTCGAAGCCGAAGCCGTCGAGGAAGGCGCGCAGCCGGGCATTGTTGTGCGCGCCAAGGCTGGCGTGGGTGCCGAACGGATCGGGCACGGCCGACAGCGGCTGGCCGAGGTGGGCGCGCAGCATATCCTGCTGCGGCAGGTTCTCGGGCACCTTCCGGAAGCCGTCCATGTCGTCGCTGAACGCGATCAGCCGCGTCGGCACGTCGGACAGCAGCTGATAGGCGCGGCGCACCATCGTCGTCCGCACGACCTCGCCGAAGGTGCCGATATGCGGCAGGCCCGACGGTCCATAACCGGTCTCGAACAGCACCTCGCCCTTGGCCGGTCCGGCGGGATAGCGGGCGAGAAGCTTGCGCGCCTCCTCGAACGGCCAGGCCTGGTTGGTCGCAGCGGCGGCACGGTAGGGGGACGGGTCGAGCATCTGCTTCCGTTTCGGCAATATCTCGCGCCGGAGCAAGCGCCGTGCCGCGTATGCAGCCGATGACGTCGGCGCGCGTTGCTCGGTGATGACGACCGCCTTGTCCGCCGCCCCCCTGCGCGAGCAGCATTTCATCACCCGCATCGGCTGGCTGCGCGCCGCCGTGCTCGGCGCGAACGACGGCGTCTTGTCGACGGCGAGCGTCATCGTCGGTGTCGCCGCCGCCAGCCCCGGCGCGCACGCGGTCCTGCTGTCGGGCGTCGCCGCACTGGTGGCAGGCGCGATGTCGATGGCGGCGGGTGAATATGTCTCGGTCAGCAGCCAGGCCGACACCGAGGCCGCCGACCTGGCCCGCGAGGCGACCGAGCTCAAGGCCGATCCCCGCGGCGAGCAGCGCGAGCTGGCCGCCATCTACATTCGCCGCGGCCTGCCGGCATCGCTTGCCAAGGAGGTCGCCGCCGCGCTCAGCGCCAAGGATGCGCTCGCCGCCCACGCCCGGGACGAGCTGGGCATCACCGAGGTGTCGGAGGCGCGGCCGGTGCAGGCGGCGCTGGCGTCGGCGGCGTCCTTCCTCGCCGGCGGCATCTGGCCCGTCGTCGCCGTCCTGCTCGCGCCCGCGTCGCTGCTCCTGGACGCGGTCGTCGCGGTGGCGCTGATCGTGCTGGCGATGCTGGGGGCCGCCGGCGCGCGGACCGGCGGCGCGAGGGTGCTGCCCGCGACGGTCCGGGTCGTCTTCTGGGGCGCGCTGGCAATGGCCGTGACGGCGGGGGTCGGGCGGCTGTTCGGGGTGGCGGCGGGGTAGGCGCGGCCCGTCGCGCAGCGTTAGAAATTACAGTTGTATGTGGTCACAAGGTAGAAGTTTCGCCGCATCCGCTGGGTCGCGACAACCTCGCATCCGAGCCGCAGCCGCTTCCGCCACCGCTCCGCTCCGGCGAGTGACGAGCTGTCATCACGGGCGTCGCGTACCAGGTACAAATCGTTCTCCAAGCCGGCAAATCCCCACGCGTCCCAGTGCCGGACAATGCGGTCCGGCACGGCGCCGTCCGCCAGCTCGGATCGATGGCCGAGCGCCCACCAGGCGAGCTGGATTCCGTCGCGCGAGTCGAGCACCGCCGTGCCGGCCAGCGGCGATGCGACGAGGAGCACGAGAGACGGACCGACGACCCGGCGCGGCGCGCCGCCAACGACGGCCTTTGCGAGGAGCCCGACCGCGACGACTGCCAACAGGGCAAGGCCGGCCGCGCCGAGGAAAAACGCAGCGACATCCCGGCTCGCCGCCCAGCCGAGGGTCAGGATGAGCAGGGCGAGGGCGGATAGGATCGCCGGCGGAAAAGGCCGCATCCTTATCGGCTCGACGGCGGCATGATCAGAACGACCGATCGACCAGAAGCCCCTTCACCGCGCGCTGGTTCGACCACCCGCACGGCGTCGCGCCGCGCGCGGTCGAGGATCGCTGTGGGCACGTCGGCGGCGTGGAAGATCGTGTCGGCCTGGTTCAGCGCCCGGAGCTGGCGCAGCGTCAGGTCGTCGGGGTCGGGCGAAGTCAGGACGATCTCGGTCAGGCTGTTCCCGCCGCCGGTCGCACCGGCGGCCCTGATCGCCGCCCCGACCGCTGCGTCGGCGTCGCCATGCCCAGCCAGCGGATCGAGCGGGCCGCCGGGACTCAGCGCTGCGTCCCACAGGCGGCGGCGGGCGTCGACCGTCGGCGCGATGGTGGCAACGCGGGCGCGGGCGGCGAAGATCGCCTCGGCCAGCCGCCCGAGGCCGGCGGGCAGCAGCGCCTCCAGCCGTTCGCGCAGGGCCTTGGCCAGGCTTGCCGACGCCCCGCCGGTGCCGACGGCGACGATCACCGGCGAGCGGTCGACGATCGCGGGCACGGTGAAATCGCACAGGGCGGGGCGGTCGACGACGTTGACCAGGCACCCGCTCGCCTTCAGCCGCGCCGCCTCGGCCGCGGCTGCCGCTCCATCCTCGAGGGCGACGAAGGCGAGCGCGGCGGGCAGGTCGCGCACCACCTCGCCGCCCGCCGCCGCGACCAGCCGTGCCTTCGCCGCCGCCGCCTCGCCGTCACCGACGACAAGGACGCGGCGACCGCTCAGGCGGACGAAGATCGGCAGCGAGTGCATGGGGACCAGCCTTACGCGATCCTCGCCGATACGGGGAGAGGACAGGCTCGTCGCCGCGCCCGAAGGGGGTCAAGTGCTGTTGCGTCCCGGAGAGGGGCCCGGCCTCCGGCGGCGGGGAGAGCCGGACGTTCAGTCGCGGTCGGGCGCGCCGAGGGGAAAATAGTGGCGGTAGGGCCGCCCCTCGGCGACCGCGCGCGCGACCGATGGGTGGGCGAGCAGTCGCGTGCGATAGTCGCGGACGCGGGTGAACTCGGAGGCGATTTCGTGGACCCAGTCGGCGTAGAATAGCGACGGCGCGGCGGCGCAGTCGGCCAGGGTGAAGCAGTCGCCCGCGCCCCAGCGGCGATCGGCCAGCCGCGTGTCGAGCCAGCGGTAGGCGGCGGTCAGCGCCTCGGCCGCCTCTGCCCGCGCCGCCTGCGCCGCCGCCGTGTCCTGCTTCAGCGCCGCGCCGACCGCCCGCTGCACCGGCGTCATGACGTGATTGTCGAACAGCCGGTCCATGAACCGGACCTCGAGCGCCGCCGCGGCGTCGGCGGGCACCATCCGCGCCGTGCCGGCGTGATGGATGTCGAGATATTCGATGATGATGCTCGATTCAGCGATCACGCGCTCGCCGTCAATCAGCACCGGGAAGCGCCCCAGCGGCCACCGCGCCGCGTGCTCGGCCGCGGCGCCCGGCTCCTCGAGGTGGCGATAGGTGAACGGGCTGCCGTTCTCCCACAGCGCGATCAGCACCTTCTGGCAATAGGACGAGAAGGGATGCGCGTAGAGCGTCAGCATCGCCGTCCCCTGCCGCGCGGTCAGATCGACTGACTGGCGAGATACGCCCTGACCGCCGGCCCGACGTCGTCGCGCTCCAGCGCCAGGGCGATGTTGGCGGTGATGAACCCCGCCTTGTCGCCGCAGTCGTGGCGGACGCCGGTGAAGGTCAGCGCATGGAACGGCTGCCGCCCGATCAGCTGCGCCATGGCGTCGGTCAGCTGGATCTCATTGCCCGCGCCGCGCCTGCCTTCGCCCAGGATCGCCATGACCTCGGGCTGGAGGATGTAGCGGCCGATGGCGGCGAGGCGCGACGGGGCGGTGCCCGCCGCCGGCTTCTCGATGACCCCCTTGACCTCGGTGACCAGGCCGGACGCCGCGCCGGGGTCGACGATGCCGTAGCGGTGGGTGTGCTCGGCCGGCACCTCCAGGACCGAGATGACGTTGCCGCCGTGCTGCTCATAGACGCCGACCATCTCCTTCAGCGCCGGCGCGGCCGGGTTCCACAGCAGCTCGTCGGGCAGCAGGACGGCGAACGGATCGTCGCCGGTGATCAGCCGCGCGCACCACACGGCGTGGCCGAGCCCGGCCGGTTCCTGCTGGCGGACATAGGCGATGCGCCCCGGCTCGAGCTGCGTCGCATCGAGCAGCGCCAGTTCCGTCGCCTTGCCCTTGGCCTTCAGGCTCGCCACGAGCTCGCCGGCGACGTCGAAATATTCCTCCAGCGCGGCTTTGCCGCGAGCGGTGACGAAGATCATCTGCTCGATGCCGGCGGCGAGCGCCTCGTCGACCGCATATTGCAGCAGCGGCCGGTCGACGACGGGCAGCATCTCCTTGGGGACGGCCTTGGTCGCCGGCAGGAAGCGCGTTCCCTGCCCGCCGACAGGAAAGATCGCCTTCTTCACGGGCTTGGTCATCGTCGTCGGGTCCTCCTGCTGCGGCTGCTGCGCCTAGACGCATATGGTTGCCGAAGTGTTGCTAGAGCCAGGGTGCCAACCGGTCGCGCGCCAGCTGCGCCGCCAGGTCCTCGCGCGGGCGAACCAGGGCCCAGCGGTCGCCGTCGACCAGCACCTCGGGAACGAGCGGGCGCGAATTATAGGTCGACGCCATCGTCGCGCCGTACGCCCCGGCGGTGAGGAAGGCGACCAGGTCGCCCTCGCCGACGCGGTCGATGGTGCGGTCTTCGGCGAAGGTGTCGCCGGTTTCGCACACCGGACCGACGACGGTGGCGACCATCGTCATCGCCCGCCGGGGCGACGGCGCGGATATGGTGGTACGCGCCGTACAGCGACGGGCGCAGCAGGTCGTTCATCGCCGCGTCGACGACGACGAAGGTCCGCGCCTCCCCCGGCTTGACCGTGACGACGCGGCTGACCAGCACCCCGGCGTTGCCGACGATCATCCGCCCCGGCTCGCACAGCAGGCGGACATCCCAGCCGGCGGTCGCGCGGCGCACCAGCGCGCCATAATCGGCGGGCGTCGGCGGCGCGGCGTCGGCGGCGCGGTAGGGGATGCCGAGGCCGCCGCCGAGGTCGACGCGCTCGACCGGCAGCCCGGCGGCGCGCAGCGACCGCACGAGGCCGCCGAGCAGGGCGAACGTCGCTTCGAGCGGGCCGAGGTCGGTCAGCTGGCTGCCGATATGCGCGCCGACGCCGACGGCACGGAGGCCGGGGAGCGACGCCGCCAGCGCATAGGCGGCGGGGACGCGGTCGAGCGCGATGCCGAACTTGTTTTCCGTGCCCCCGGTCGAAATCTTGGCGTGGGTCTTGGCGTCGACGCCGGGATTGACCCGCAGCACGACGGTCGCCGTCGTCCCGAGCGCGGTCGCGACGTCGGACAGCGCGACCAGTTCGGCTTCGCCCTCGACGTTGACCTGATAGATGCCCGCCGCCAGCGCCGCCGCCATCTCGCCGCGCGTCTTGCCGACGCCCGAGAAGACGATCCGCCCCGGCGGCACCCCGGCGGCGAGCGCGCGGCGCATCTCGCCCTCCGACACGACGTCGGCCCCGGCACCCTCGGCGGCGAGCGTGGCGATGACGCTGAGGTTCGGGTTGGCCTTGACCGCATAGGCAATCAGCGGCGCTTCGCCGCCCGGGCTGGCCAGTCCGGCGAGCGCGTCGCGAAAGACGCCGAAATGGCGGACCAGCGTCGCCGTCGAATAGCAGTAGAAGGGGGTGCCGACGGCGTCAGCCAGAGTGGCCAGGTCGACGTCCTCGGCGAACAGCCGGCCGGCGCGGTCGACGAAATGGTCCATCAGCGCTGCGGCGGCAGGTTGAAGCGGTCGTCCTGGCGCTGCTCCGACCGGCGCAGGGGATCGTCGACCCGCGCCGGCTGGTCCTGCGGCGGCACGATCAGGCGCTGCGTCGGCGACGGACCGGGCGCCGGTCGCGGCGCCTCGCCGGGCGGCGGCTTGGGCATCAGCTCGCCCTGCTTGCCGCAGGCGGCGAGCGCGACCAGCGCGGCGAGGACCAGCGCCCTCATGCCCGTGCCGCCGCGATCGCCGCGCGGACAGTGTCGGGCGCGGTGCCGCCGAAGCTCGTCCGGCTGCCGACCGAGGCGTCGACCGACAGCACGTCGAACACGCCCGGAGTGATCCGCGGGTCGATCGCCTGCAACTGGGCGAGCGACAGGTCGGCAAGGCCGCACCCGGCCGCCTCCGCGGCGCGGACGGCGCGGCCGGTGATGTGGTGCGCCTCGCGGAACGGCACGTCGGCGGCACGGACCAGCCAGTCGGCGAGATCGGTCGCGGTCGAGAAGCCGGCGCTCGCCGCGCGGCGCATGCGATCGGGGTTGAAGGTCAGTGCCGCAACCATCCCGGTCATGGCGGCAAGGCCGAGGGCGAGCAGGTCATAGGCCTCGAACACCGGCGGCTTGTCGTCCTGCATGTCCTTGGAATACGCGAGCGGCAGGCCCTTCATCGTCACCATGAGCGCGGTCAGGCAGCCGATCAGGCGGCCGCTGTGCCCCCGGACCAGCTCGGCGGCGTCAGGGTTGCGCTTCTGCGGCATGATCGACGATCCGGTCGAGAACGCGTCGGGCAGCGTCACGAAGCCGAACGGCTGCGACGCCCAGACGACGATCTCCTCGGCCAGGCGCGACAGATGCAGGCCGGTCAGCGCCGCCACCGACAGGAATTCAAGCGCGAAGTCGCGGTCCGACACGCTGTCGAGGCTGTTCGCCGCCGGCCGGTCGAAGCCGAGCGCCGCCGCGGTCGCCGCCCGGTCGATCGGGAAGCCGGTCCCTGCCAGTGCGGCAGCCCCCAGCGGGCACTCGTTCAGCCGCGCCCGCGCGTCGGCGAAGCGGCCGCGGTCGCGCGCCACCATCGCGACATAGGCCATCAAATGGTGGCCGAGCGTCACCGGCTGCGCGACCTGGAGGTGGGTGAACCCCGGCATTACGGTGGCGGCATGTTCCTCGGCGCGCGCCAGCAGCGCGTCGGTCAGGGCCGCCAGCCCGGCGTCGACCGCGTCGATGGCGTCGCGGACCCACAGCCGGAAGCTCGTCGCCACCTGATCGTTGCGCGAGCGCGCCGTGTGCAGCCGCCCGGCGACGGGACCGATCAGCGCGGCGAGGCGCGTCTCGACCGTCATGTGAATGTCTTCGAGCGCAAGGTCCTCGGGCACGCCGCCTGTCGCATACTCCTCGGCGACCGCGGCGAGCCCGGCGTCGATCGCGGCGGCGTCGGCGGCGCTGAGGATGCCCTGCGCCCCCAACATCGCCGCGTGCGCCCGGCTGCCGGCGATGTCCTGACGCCACAGGCGCTTGTCGAACGGGATCGAAGCGTTAATGTCGCGCATCACCGCCGCCGGCCCGCCGGCGAAGCGGCCCCCCCATAGCGAATTGGACGAATCGGTGCGCGTCGTGATCGGAACGGTCCTGCTCGGCTTCGCTCTGGCGACTAGCGGGTACGTCGTCGCCTCGCAACCGGGGGGCGGCGTCCACAAGCTCGGCCAGATCGACCGCAGCCATGCCGGCGAGCCCGCGCCGGCAATCGCCGTGGAGGCGCTCGACGGCCGCAAGGCGACGGTCGCCGCGCTCGTCGCCGGCGCGCACAAGCCGGTGCTTGTCAACCTGTGGGCGACGTGGTGCGTGCCCTGCCGCGCCGAGCTGCCGGCGCTCGACATGCTGGCGAAGGCCCGCGCGGACAAGCTGCTCGTGCTGCCGGTCAGCGAGGACCTGGAGGGGCAGCGCGCGGTCGGCAAGGTCTTCGCCCCCGGCAAGTTCACCGCGCTCGTCACCTGGATCGACCAGCCCGGCGACTTCGCCGTCAAGCTGGGTGCGGCCGGGCTGCCGGTGTCGATCCTGTACGGCGCGGACGGGCGCGAGAAATGGCGCGTCAACGGCCCGCTGGCGTGGACCTCGCCGCCGGTGCGGGCCGCGCTCGACTGACGTAGCGCAGGCGATCGTCGAACGATTGCCGGACGTTGCGGTCCCCTGGCGCGGGAAGTGCGAGCCGTGGCCAACTCGCCTTGTCGGTCATGGACCCGACGCTGGTCGTCCACGCTTGCCGCAGGCCGGTGCCCTGACTTGGTAGCGTCGCCCGCTTTCCTTCGAACCCCCCGGGCGTCGCGCGGCCCTAGAGGTCGACCCCGGCGGCGATCGCTTCCAGCTTGCGAATCCGCTCCTTCAGGTCGGCGAGGTCGATGCGGTTCGCCACTGCCGGCACGTCGCCGCCATAGCCGCGCTCGCGGTCGAGGGCATGGCGGCGGAGGTCGAGCCAGCCCTTCCAGCTCCAGGCGAAGACGGCGCTGAGCGTGGCGAGGCCGGCCAGCGAGGCGGTGCTGAGGATGACGAGCGCGTCGGGGGACATGGCAACCTCCTCTCGGGCGGGGGTCAGCGGTCGCTGAGCGTTTTGGGACCGAGCGCGTCGATCTGGTCGGACAGGCGCTTCGACGGATCGGTGACGAGGCGTTCCAGGACCTGCACCCGGGCGTTCAGCCGGTCGATCTCCGCCTTCATCCGCTCGCCGTCGTCGAGCGAGACGACATCCTGGGGCGGCAGGTCGACGAAGCCGCGGCCGCGCCGCCGGCCGGCGCCGACGCCGTAGCGGGCGCTGAGCACGCGGCCGACGGTGACGATAAGGATGATCAGGACGACCATCTCGAACGGGTTCATGGGAACGGTTCCTTGAAGGGCGGTGGTGCAGGGGCGTCAGTTCAGGCGGGCGGGGTCGCGCAGCGCCTCGATCTCGTCGGCGAGGTGGCCGGAGCGGTCGGTGACGATGCGGTTGAGAACGGCGACGTGCGCCTCCAGCCGCTCGATCTTGGCCGCGTATTGCGCCGCCTGCTCGCCGGCGGTGCGGGCGGCGATCTCGAGCTGGCGCTCCTTGAAGCTCATCCAGCGTTTGAAGACGCTGGTGCCGACGCCCATCACGGGAAAGATCAGCCACCAGAACATCCAGAAATGCATTGTCCTATCCTCTAGTTCAGCGGCGCGGACGGGCCGCGCAAGGCGTCGATCTCGTGGGCGAGGCCGCTCGCCCGGTCGGTGGCGATGCGGTTGAGGACAGCGACGTGCGCCTCCAGCCGCTCGATCTTGGCCGCGTGCTCGGCCGCCTGGTTGTCGGCCAGCCGCGCCGCCTGCTCGTGCTTCTTCTCCTGCAGCGCGATCCAGCGGCCGAGCGGCCGGCTGAGGATCGCGACGATCGGGATCAGCAGCGCCAGCAAGGGGATCAGGATCCAGATCGTATCGGGGTCCATGGGCTTCTCCGGGTGTCTCGGGATTTCAGCGCAGGGCGTCGATTTCGCGCGCCGTACGGTGCGCGGGGTCGGTGACGATCGTCTCCAGCGCAGCGGTGCGACGGGCGAGGGCGGCGATGTCGGCGGCGGTGCGGTCCTCGCGCTGCGGCCCGATGGCGGCGGCCCGGGCGGAGCCGCGCGCCTCGCTGCGGGCGTGCCAGCGCATCGCCGACTGCAGGATGAAGTAGAGCAGCGCCCCCAGCATCAGCCCGGCGAAGAACGAGCCGGGATCGAGCGGCCTGCCCGAATGGACGTACGCGCCGTCGGGGCCGAGGTGGAGCATCCCGCGGTGGAGGGCCGGCGGTCCCGGCGGTCCGGCCGTCGCGTCGTCGGTGCTGACGATGACGGTGCCGTCGATGGTGGTGACCTTGCTCAATGACATGATCGCTTCTCCCTGATCCGGCCGCGCCTAGCGCAGGCCGTCGATCTCGTTCGCCAGGCGGCTGTTCGAGCTGGTGACGTAGGCCTCGACGTCGCGCAGCCGGCGCTCGGTCTCGCGGAAGCTTGAGCGGACGTCGCGGATCGTCCGCTGCGGCGCGACGCGGACCTTGGTCCAGAACTCGCGCTCGTCGGGCGTCTCTTCGTACAGCGAGTACGGCTTGGGCGAGGCGGTCCAGGCGACGATCCAGTAAGCAAAGAAGATCGGCGGGAAGAGGAAGAACAGCGTCATCACGAAGCCGAGGCGGACCCACAGGACGTCGACGTCGAAATAATCGGCCACCCCGGCGAGCACGCCCGAAACCTTGGCGTTGCGCTTGTCGAGATAATAGCTGGTGCGGCTGGCGGACATCGGAACTCCCCTTAGCGGCGGATGGCGAGGCGCGGTGCCTCGGCGTCACGCTCGGTGATCCGGTCGGCGGGACGTGCGCTGCCCAGCGCCGCGTCCTTCCAGCCGGGGTTGTCGGCGGCGATGATCCGCTCGATCGAGTTCGAGCCGGGCATCGAGGCGCCGGGCGGTGTCGTGGAGGTCGTCGAGCAGGCGCTCGTCCTCGATCGAGATGCCCTTCGCCCGCCGCCACTGCGACGAGTAATGGAGGATGATCCACGGCAAACCGATGAACAGGATGGCGCAGATGACGATGGGGGTGAGGCCGTCTCCCAACACTTACCCCTCCTTCGCCTGCAGCCGCGCCTTCATCGCGGCCAGCTCGCTCTGGATGCCGTGGTCCTGCTTGAGGTCGGCGAACTCGTCGTCGAGGGTGCGGCCGGGACCGCCGAGCGAATAGGCGTCGGCATGGCCTTCGGCCAGGTCGGCGCGGCGCTCGATGACCTCGAACTTGGCGAACGCGTCCTCGATCCGCGGGCCCTTGTACATGGCGCGCATCTTCGACCGCGCGCTGGCGTTCTCGATCCGGGTCAGCAGCGTGTTCTGCCGCTGGCGCGCCTCGCGCAGCTTGCCCTCGAGGCGGCGGATGTCCTCCTCGTTGGCGTTCAGCCCTTCGTCGAGCTGGGCGATGTCGGCCTGGGTCGCGTCGGCAAACGCCTTCGCCTTGGCCTTCTCCAGCAGTGCGGCGGTGGCCAGGTCCTCGCGGCCCTTGGACAGCGCCAGTTCCGCCTTCTCGGCCCAGCTCGCCTGCGCGGCTTCGGCGCGGGCGACGGCGCGGCGCATCTCCTTCTGGTCGGCGATGGTGCGCGCGGCCCCGGCGCGGACCTCGACCAGCGTCTCCTCCATCTCCATGATGATCATGCGGATCATCTTGGCGGGGTCCTCGGCACGGTCGAGGAGGTCGGCGACGTTGGCGGCGACGATGTCGCGGGTGCGCGAGAAGATCGACATGGGCAGGGTCTCCGGTGAGGCCAACAGTTTAGACGGTCTGGGCGACGATAACAGCGGGCGTCGCGGCGTAAGCCGGCGTCGATGCATACGCCGGCGCCGCGGCGGCGGCGATGAAGCCGCTGGCGATCAGCGCCGAAGCGAGCAGGCCGATAACGCGGCGGAAGGGGGCGGGGTTGGTCATCTCGGGTCTCCTGGTTGGCGGGGGTGATCCCCGTCGATGCCAAGTGCCTTGCAGGGGTCGTGCCAAGTCGCAGCAGGATCACAAGTCATTGATTTCGAACAAGCCGTGGCTCGCATCCGTCGCGCGGTTAGTCCCACGATTGCCAATAGTTGGGAAAATGCGCTAATCCGGCGGCCATGCCCGCTCCCGTCGCCCTGATCGGCCAGGCCCCGAGCTTTCTCGACGCCGTCGAGCGGGCGTCCGCCGCCGCCCCGCTCAACCGCCCGGTGCTGGTCATCGGCGAGCGCGGCACCGGCAAGGAGCTGATCGCCGAGCGCCTCCACCGCCTGTCGGCACGCTGGTCGGGGCCGCTTGTGACGATGAACTGCGCCGCGCTGCCCGAGAACCTGCTCGACGCCGAGCTGTTCGGCTATGACCAGGGCGCGTTCACCGGGGCCGCCCGCGCCCGCGCCGGCCGCTTCGAGGATGCCGACGGCGGCACGCTGTTCCTGGACGAAATCGCGACCCTGACGCCGGCCGCACAGGAGCGCCTGCTCCGCGTCGTCGAATACGGCGAGCTGACCCGCCTTGGCTCCAACCGCGTCATCCGGGTCGACGTCCGCGTCGTCGGCGCGACCAACGAGGACCTGCCGGCGCTGGCCGAGTTGGGGCGTTTCCGCGCCGACCTGCTCGACCGGCTGAGCTTCGAGGTCGTGACGCTGCCGCCGCTCCGCGGGCGCGCCGAGGACATCCCGCTGCTGGCCGGGCATTTCGGGCGCCGCATGGCGGTCGAGCTGGGCTGGCCGAGCTTCCCCGGCTTCACCCCGGCGGCGGACGCGGACCTCGCCGCCCACCGCTGGCCGGGCAACGTCCGCGAACTGAAGAACGTCGTCGAGCGCTCGCTCTACCGCTGGGGCGACGCCGAGGTGCCGGTCGGGATCATCGTGCTCGACGCCTTCGACTCGCCGTGGCGCCCCGGCACGCTGGCGTCGCGTGCGGCCGCGGCACCGCCGTTGCTGGTGACGTCCGACTCGCCGGCCACCGACGCGGCCGCCGCCCCGCCGCCGGCGCTGCTCGACCACGCCAGCGTCGCCGATCTGCGCCTGGCCGTCGCCCAGTACGAACGCGACATCCTTGCCGCCGCGCTCCACAAGTGCCGCCATAACCAGCGGGCGACGGCGTCCGCGCTCGCGCTGACCTACGACCAGCTCCGCCATGCGCTGAAGCGGCACAATATGCTTTAGCGCGGCCGTTGGTTATAGCGGCGCGACTCGTTCATCCTTGGAGACCGGCCATGTTCAGCCTTCCCCCCCTGCCCTACGCCCCCGAGGCGCTCGAGCCGTACATGTCGGCCCGCACCCTGTCGTTCCACCACGGCAAGCACCACCAGGCCTATGTCGACAAGGCCAATGCCGCGATCAAGGACGGTCCGCTGGCCGATGCGTCCGACGTCGAGGTCGTCCGCGCCGCCAAGGCGCAGGGCAACCAAGGCCTGTTTAACAACGCGGCGCAGGCGTGGAACCACGACTTCCTGTGGCAGTCGCTGTCGCCGAACGGCGGCGGCGCACCGACCGGGCAGCTGAAGGACATGATCGACCGCGACCTGGGCGGCGTCGAGGGCTTCGCCGAGAAGTTCAAGGCGGAGGCTGTCGGGCACTTCGCCAGCGGCTGGGCGTGGCTGGTCGCGTCGGGCGATACCCTGAAGATCGTCAGCACGCATGACGCCGACACCGCGCTGGTCCACGACGGACTGACGCCGCTGGTCGTGCTCGACCTGTGGGAGCACGCCTATTACCTCGATTATCAGAACGCCCGCCCGGGCTTCGTCGACGCCTATCTCGCGCACATGATCAACTGGGACTTCGCCGCAAAGAACCTGGCGGCGGCGTAGGCTATTCGCCCTCCGCCCGGTGCCGCAGCAGGATCGGCGTCTGGGCGAGGGCGAACAGGAAGGTCAGCGCGGTGACGCCGAAGACCTTGAACGTCACCCAGTCGGTGTCGCTCAGGGTCCGGCGCAACACCTCGTTCAGTGCGGCGAGCGCGAGGAAGAAGACGATCCAGTTGCGCGTCAGCTTGCGCCAGCCCGCCGCGCTCAACGCCGGAAACGTCTCGCCGAGAACGGTCTGGAGCAGCGGGCGCTTGGTCGCGACGCCGAACAGCAGGACGGCCGCCAGCAAGGCGTAGATCGCCGTCAGCTTGATCTTGATGAACTCGGCGTCGTGGAACAGCAGGGTCGCGGTGCCGAACACGAAGACCATGGCGCCGACCAGCCACAGCATCGGCTGGATGCGGCCGTAGCGGAAGCGCGCGATCGCCATCGCCGCCAGCGTCGTCGCCATGACCGCCGCGGTCGCGGTGTAGATGCCGGCGACGCGGTTGGCGACGAAGAACACCAGCAGCGGGGCGAAGTCGAGGATGGTCTTGACCGTCGCGGACGGCTGGCGGGACGCAGACATCGGGCCGGTGTAGCCGTGTCCGGCGGCGGGCGGTAGGGGGGGGCGTGCCTGCGCCCAACCTCGCCGTGTCCGACCTTGCTGCCGAACGCGGCGGGCGGCTCGTGTTCGACCGCCTTGCGTTCACCGTGCCCGCCGGCGGCGCGCTGGTCGTCGCCGGGCCGAACGGGGCGGGCAAGTCGACCCTGCTGCGCGTGCTCGCCGGGCTGCTTCCCGCGGCTGCGGGCGCGGTCGAGCATCCATTCACCGTCGCCTTCGCCGGGCACGAGGTGGCGCTGAAGCCGGGCGTACCGCTCGGCGACGAGCTGGCGCACTGGGCGCGGCTCGACGACGCGCACCCCGACGCCGTGGCGGCGGCGGCGGCGGCCTTCGCCCTGACGCCGCTGCTTGCCCTGCCCGCCGGGATCCTGTCGAGCGGGCAGCGGCGGCGGGCGGCGCTGGCGCGCGTGGCAGCATCGGGCGCGGAGCTGTGGCTGCTCGACGAACCTGACGCCGGCCTCGACGCCGCCTCGCGCACGCTGCTGGCGATGGCGATTGCGGCGCACCGCGCCGGCGGCGGGCTGGTCGTGGCGGTGACGCACGGCGACCTCGGCCTGGCGGCCCCGCAGACGCTGCGGCTGGAGGGGACGGCGCTGCCGCCGCGGTTGCCGTCGTGATCGTCTGGACCCTTGTCCGCCGCGATCTCGCGCTGGCGCTGCGGCGGCCCGGCGCGGCGCTGCTGCCGGTCGTGTTCTTCATCCTGGTCGCGGCGTTGTTCCCCTTCGCCGTCGGGCCGGACGCGCGGCTGCTCGCCCGCATCGCGCCCGGCATCCTGTGGGTCGCGGCGCTGCTCGCCAGCCTGCTGCCGGTCGAGACGCTGGTCGCGCCCGATGTCGCCGACGGTACGCTGGACCAGGTCGCCGTCCGCGGCATCGCGCTCGAAACCTGGGCGGCGGCGCGGCTGGTGGCGCACTGGGCGGCCTTCGCCCTGCCGCTGCTGCTCGCCCTCCCGGTCGCCGGCGTCCTGCTCGGCCTGCCTGACCTGGGGGTGCTGGCGGCGGGCCTGGCGCTCGGCACGCCGGCGCTGGCGGCGCTGGCGCTGCTCGCGGCGAGCCTGACGGCGACGCTGCGCGGCGGCGGGGCGCTCGCCGGGTTGATCGTCGTGCCGCTGGCGCTGCCGGTGCTGATCTTCGGCGTCGGCGCCGCAGCGCCGGGCGCGCTCAAGCTGCTCGCGGCGAGCAGCCTGGTGCTCGTTGCGCTGACGCCGTTTGCCGCCGCTGCGGCGCTGCGGGCGCGTGGTTAAGGTCGCTATTTGGTACATTGCGGGTAAAGCCGCGAACGGGCATTAACCAGTGCCGCAGCCGTCGTGGCGCGCGCCCGGAACCGGAGGGGATTTTCGATGTCGCTCAGGATTGTCGCACTGGCCGCCGCCTTCGGGCTCGCCACCGCCGCCCATGCCGCCCCGCCGGCGGCGCAGGCGACGACCCCGCCCGCCGCCAAGGGCATGAACTACGACTGCACCAAGGCGGGTAACAAGAACAAGGCGGCGTGCAAGAACGTAACGCCCGCCGCGGTCGCCGCGACGCCGGCGGCCAAGCCTGCCGCTGCGGCTGCCGCCAAGGCGCCGATGAACTATGACTGCACCAAGGCCGGCAACAAGAACAAGGCGGCGTGCAAGAACGTCGTCGTTCCGCCCGCAGCGATGGCCCCGGCGGCGAAGCCGGCGACCGCGATGGCCCCGGCCAAGCCTGCCGCTCCGATGGCGATGGCGCCGGCCGCGCGCCCGGCGAAGGCTGCCGCCCCGGCCAACCCGAACACGGTCGCGGCGACGCTGAAGAACGGCAAGGTCGTCCACTACGACTGCAGCAAGACCGGCAACAAGGACAAGAAGGCCTGCGGCGCGAAGTAGCGCGCAGCGCTTGGCCTCTCCGCCGGGTCGCAAAGGCCCGGCGGCGGTGCTAAGACGGTCCCAGGCATGCACCGCTTCGCCAACCCTGCGCGCTTCCTGCGCATCGCCCGCGTCCTGACGCCGCTGCTGACGCTCGCCGGGCTGGTGCTGGTCGCGGCCGGCCTGTGGATCGGCCTGTTCGCCTCGCCGCCCGATTACCAGCAGGGCGACAGCGTCCGCATCATGTACGTCCATGTGCCCGCCGCGTGGCTGGCGTCGGGTGGCTATCTCGGGCTGGCGGTCGCGTCCGCCGTCGCCCTCGTCTGGCGGCACCCGCTCGCCAGCGTCGCCGCACGCGCGATCGCGCCGGTCGGGGCGCTCTTCACCGCCATCTGCCTGGTCACGGGATCGCTGTGGGGCAAGCCGACCTGGGGCACCTATTGGGTGTGGGACGCGCGGCTGACGTCGATGCTCGTGCTCCTGTTCCTCTATATCGGCTATCTCGCGCTGGCGTCGGCCGAGGACGAACGCGGCGGCGAGCCCGGCAAGGGCGCGGCGATCCTGGCGGTGGTCGGGGTGGTCAACCTGCCGATCATCAAGTTCTCGGTCGAATGGTGGCACACGCTCCACCAGGGTCCGTCGATCACGCTGACCAAGAATACGATCGATCCGGCGATGCTGACGCCGCTGCTGGTCTCGCTGGCCGGCTTCACCCTGGTATTCGGCGGTGTTGTCCTGATGCGGATGCGCGCCGCGCTCGCCCGCGCCCGGACCGCGGCCCGTGGGCGGCGGCTGGCCGAGACCTATGCATGAGGACCCGGTGACCCACGGCGAGTTCATCTACCCGAGCTACGCGCTGACCGTCGCCGGTCTGATCGGTGCCGTCGTGTGGAGCTTCGTCGCCATGCGCGCGGCCGAGGGCGCGGCGGAGAGGACGAAGCGGCGCGGCGATCCGGCGATGAAGGAGCCGCGGTGGTGAAGCGCTCGCGATTGCGTCCCAAGCATCAGCGGCTGGTGCTGCTCGTCGGCGCGCTGGTGGCCCTGGCGGGCGCGAGCACGCTGGCGCTGACCACGCTCGGCGACCAGGCGACCTATTTCTATGCGCCGTCGGACGTCCTCGCCCACGCCCCCGATCCGGGCCGCGCCATTCGTCTGGGCGGCCTCGTCGAGCGCGGCTCGGTGGTCAAGGACGGGACGCTGACCCGCTTCCGCGTCACCGACAACGCCCACGAGGTCGCCGTCCGCTACACCGGCATCGTCCCCGACCTGTTCCGCGAAGGCCAGGGCGTCATCACCGAAGGTCGCTTCGGCCCGGGCGGAGTGTTCGTCGCCGACACCGTCCTTGCCAAGCACGACGAGAAATACATGCCGCCCGAAGTCGCGGGGTCGCTGCACAAGGTCGGCCGCGTCGGCTGATCCGATGGGGCGGCGGCGGTGAGGGCGTCGCGGGTCGTGCCGCCAGTGGCGCTGGGGCTGGCGCTGCTCCTCGCCGGCGTGCGCTGGACCCTGCGCCCCGCGCCCGACCCGGCGATCGGCCGGCCGTTTCCGCATCTGGCGCTGACGGCCCTGCCGGGCACGTCGCCTTTGACCGATGCGACCCTGCGCCGGGGCCGTGCGACCGCCGTCAACCTGTTCGCCTCGTGGTGCCTGCCGTGCCGCGCCGAAACTCCGCAACTGGGCGCGCTGCACGCGAGCGGGCTCGCCGTCGCCGGCGTCGCCGTGCGCGACACGCCGGGCGATGCGGCGACGTTCCTCGCCCGGACCGGCACCCGCCTCGACGCCGCCGCGCTCGACCCCAAGGGCGCGGTGCAGGCGGCACTCGGCACGTCGGGCATCCCCGAGACATGGCTGGTCGACGGCAACGGCATTGTCCGCGCCCGGGTTCGCGGCGCGTTGCAGCCCGAGGACGTCGCCCGGCTGACGCGGTAGGCCGCTTGCGTCAGGCGGCGCGGGCGAGCGGCGCGCGCTGGGCGGCGATCATCGCCTCGAAGGCGGCGAACAGCTGCGTGAAGTGATCGTCCATCGTCCGCACCGGCTCGTCGGGCGGCCGCGGCAGCGTGCCCGCCCGCCGCGCGTCGACGAAGCGACCGATCGCGGCCGCCGCGCTGACCGGATCGCCGCTGGCAAAGGTGATGCCGTTCGACGCCCGGGCGTGGTCGGCCGCGGCGCCGCGGTCGGGGGTGATCAGCGGCAGGCCGCTCGCGCGCGCCTCGGCGGCGACGAGGCAGAAGGTCTCCGATTCCGAGCCGTGGATCAGGGCGTCGGCACTGGCCATGAAGCGCGCCATCTCGGCCCGGTCGGTGGTCCGCTCGGCGAGGTGGATGTGGGGGTTGCCGCCGATCGTGCGGCGGATCTTGGCCGAGTCGCGGCCGGCCCCGACGATGACCAGCCCGATCGGGCGCTGGTAGGCGGCGCTCATCACCGCCTCGACGATCATCCGCCAGCGCTTCTCGGGCGCATGCCGGCCGACGCCCAGCAGCAGCGTCGCGTCGGGGCCGAGGCCGCAGCGGGCAAGGAGCTCGGCGCGCAAACCCTCGTCGCGCAGGCTGGGCGCGAAGATGTGCGGGTCGATGCCCATCGGATTGGTGACGACGCGCGTCAGCCCGCCGTCGGCGAGTCGCTGGGTCAGGCTGGCGCAGGCGCTGACGATCATGTCGAACTGGCGATCGAGCCGAAGCAGGTGCTTCCAGTACCAGTCGAACCCGCGGTCGACGACCCTGGGCGAGGCAACGCCCTCGAACCAGCGATAGGCGAAGGCGGCAAGCGGGTCGGAGTGCATGAACAGCGACCGCGGCACCGCCGTCGCCGGCCGCCAGCGCGCGACCATCGAGGCGCTGCGCCACGGCGAGGAGGCTTCGAGCAGGTCTGGCGCGGCCGCGCCGATCGCCGCATGAAGCACGGCTTCGTCGGCGAAGTAGCGGTAGTTGCGGTCGAACGGGAAGACCGGGTTCTCGATCCAGACAACGCGCGCGCCCGGCCCGCGGATCTCGGTCCGGGTGGCGGTGCCGGGCGCGATGATGGTGACGTCGTGCCCCATCGCCGGGCCGGCGGCGAGCTTGCGGTCGATATACGTCCGCACGCCGCCGCCGGTCGGGGTGTAGAAGGCGCAGACGTCGACGATGCGCAAGGCGTGGACCTTTCGTTACTTGTCGTCGATCGGCCCGAACGACAGGAGGCCGTGGCGATAGTTAAGCCGGATGCCGATCCGCGTCACGCCCGGACCGATGGTGATCTCGGCCGCTTCGGGCTTGGGCTTCGACAGCCCGAGGTGCGGATTGGCGGAAAAACCGATACCGTCCGACGACAGCTTGAACTTCTTCGCCCCGGCGCGGTCGTGGATCAGCGCCAGGGCCCATTTGCCCGCGTGCGGCGCGCGGATGCACAGGTCGACCGGTCCGCTCGCCGGCACCGTCAGCATCGAGCGGCGGAACACCTTGCCGTCGCGGACGAGGTCGCGGTCGTCGGCCAGGAACTCGCCCTCGACCGGCGAATACAGCTCGAGCCGTAGCGTGCCGGTGCGGTCCTTCAGCCCCTCGGCGGTGGCGACGATCGCCGGTCCCGTCTCGCGGGGCCGGCACATGCCCTCGGCGATGCCGTAATCGGGAACCGGCTGCGCCCCGGCGGCCACGGCGGCGGCGGCAAGGACCGCGGCGACCAGCGGCGCGATCACGCCCGTCCCTCGAGACCAAGGAGGTCGGTGGCGATGAGCAGCCCGCCGACGACGACGTGGGCGACGATCAGCAGGCCGGCCATCATCGCCATCAGCGGCGCGATCCCGCTGGCCGCCCCGACCACGGAGGACGCTCCGACGATCAGCACCGCCGCGGCGGCAAAGACGACATCCTTGTTCGGCATCAGCGGCAGGCGCGAGATGAGCAGGCGCAGCGTCGCCAGCATCAGCCAATAGACGAAGGGGACCGCCGGCAGGACCAGGCTCCACATCACCGCCAGCAGCGCGGTGGCCGACACGACGCGGACCAACTGCATCGCGGCGACGAACAGCAGGTCGCGCCGCGGCAGGCTGAACACCCGCCCGCGCAGCAGCATGACGGCCAGCGACGAGCCCAGCAGGACCGCGATCGAGGTGAACAGCGTCCGCCCGGACAGCCCCATGTTGAGCCGCTCGAGCGTCGGATAGGCGGCGACGAACATCGTCAGCGTGACGAAGTTGCCGACCAGCGCCGACAGGATGGCGACGTCCTTGATCGCGCCGAACGGGGCGCCGGTGGCGATCGCGCCCGCCGGCTCGCCGGCGACGGTCGCACGCCGCCGCGCCCAGGTGTAGAAATAGAGCTCGCCCGAATAGCCGAGCAGGACCTCGTTCGAGATGTATTTGCGGACCAGCGCGGCAAAGCCCCACGCCGGAATTGCCCACAGCCGGCGAAAGATGACGAAGTCCATGATCGGCTGGGCAAAATAAGCGAGCGCGAAGACCAGCCAGAAGATCGGCGAGCGCGGCACCAGGGCGGCGATGCGCGGCAGGTCGCTGCCGCGGAAATGGCTGAAGGCGACGCCGACGATCGCCAGGCTGAGCAGCGGCCCCAGCCAGCGCAACCAGCCGCGCGGACCAGCGGGCTGAGCGACTGCAGGCGTCAGCAAGCCCGCCGGTCCGGCGGCACGAAGTCGACCCAAATCGTGCACGTGTCCTCGTCTCGCGTCCGATCGCCCCCGCGCCGCCCATGGAACGTCATTGTGACCGCGGCATGGCAGCGGCATCCAGATCGGCATAACGTGCCGGAACCCGGTCGCGGCCCAGCCGGGCGAGCGTCGCCGTGATGCTGGCCAGGATCGCCGGCTCGGCCGTGTCGCCGGGGTGAACGGCGACGCGCACCACGCGCTGGCTGCCGAGGAAGGCGCGCGCCGCCGCCGCGACCGCCAGCGAACTCGCCCGGCGGCCGCGGCTGCGCGACGCCCAGGTGATGACCGGCCCGCGCGCAAGGACCGCGCCGTCGCCGGGCCGCCAGACGCGGAAATGGTCTTCGGCAAGGGCGAACCCGGCCTCGGCCAGCGCGGCGCGGGTGCCGTCGCTGTAGAGCCACGCCGGTGCGACGAAGCCCGCGGCGGCGCGGCCGGTCGCATCCTCGACGACGGCGCGCGCCTGCCGCATCCGGGCCAGCGCCGCGGCGAAGGGCAGGGCGGCGAACTCGCCCTCGCCGGCGGTCATGTGGCGGCGGGCGAGGCGACCGACCGCGCCGGCCGGAGCGGCGACCCCTGCGGGTGCCTCGTCGCGGTGGCTCCAGCCGTGGACGAACATCTCGACGCCGGCGTCGGCCCAGGCGCGCAGCCGCCGGGCATAGCCGGCGTCGGCCGCGAGCGGGGCCTCCCCCCAATGATCGGGAACGACGAGCATCGCCAGCCGCAGCCCGACGTGCGGCGCGAGGTGATCGACCAGCGCCTCGACCTGCGGTGCGAAGCGCGGGCCGACGTCGTGAATTGAGGCGAGGAGCCGGCGTGTCACGCGGCCGTGGCCACCGGAGTGGCGGCGGGGTTGGCGACCGCGACAGCCGGCGGCGACGCCTCGACCAGCGCGCGGATGCGCAACGCGGCCGCCGCCTCCACCGGGTTGTGGACGAGCAGCGTCAGGTCGGGCCGGCCATCGACGGCGAAGGCGGAAAACTCGAGCGCGAGCTCGCCCAGCCGCGGGTGCCGCAGGTGCTTGATGCCATGCCCCGCGCCACGAACGTCGTGGTCGCGCCACATCGCGGCGAACTCGGGGCTGGCGCGGCACAGCTCGTCGGCCAGCCGCGCCATCTCGGCGGTGGCACCGGTGCGGACGGCATCGGCGCGAAAGACGGCGACGACGAACCGCGCGAGGCTGTCCCAGTCGGTCTGCAGCGCGCGCGCCGCGGGGTCGAGGAACAACAGCCGCAGGACGTTGCGCTCGGGCGGGGGCAGCGCGCCATAATCGGTCAGGACCAGCGCCGCCGCGCGGTTCCAGGCGACGACATCCCAGGTCGCGGTGCGGAGCATGGCGGGGGCGCCGGTGAAGGCGTCGAGCACGCGCTGCAGCCGCGGCGTCACTCCTTCGGCCGGACGATAGCGGACCGGCGGCGGGCTGCCGATGCCGAGCAGGAACAGATGCTCGCGCTCGACCTCGGTCAGCAGCAGCGCCGCCGCGATCCGGTCGAGCGCATCGGGGGACGGCGCGCCGCCGCGCCCCTGTTCGAGCCAGGTGTACCACGTCGTGCTGATGCCGGCGCGCTGCGCCACCTCCTCGCGCCGAAGCCCCGCCGTCCGCCGCCGTCCGGCGCAGCCGAGCGCGCTCGCGTCGAGCCGCGTGCGCCACGCCCGCAGGCAGTCGCCGAGCGGATAGGACCGAGAGGCCGGCGCGGTAACGGAAGGGGTGGCAGGCATTGGTTATACCCGGATAAGCGCACCTCTTTAAGCGCATCGTCGGGATCGCCACAAGGGGACGGCAACCAAGGAGATCGACCATGCGGGTGTTTCTGACCGGAGCGACGGGCTGGGTCGGGTCGGCCATCGTCCCGGAACTCGTCGCCGCCGGCCATACCGTCGTGGGCCTGGCGCGCGATCCGGGGAAGGCCGCAGCGTTGGCGGCGGCGGGCGCGGAGGTGCTGATCGGCACGCTCGACGAGACCGACCGGCTAGCTGCCGCCGCGCGCGACGCCGACGCCGTCATCCACACCGCCTTCAGCCACGACTTCAGCCGCGTCGCCGAAGCGAGCGCGCAGGATGCCGCCGCGATTGCGGCGATGGGGGCGGCGCTCGCCGGCACGGCCAAGCCGTTCCTCGTCACCTCGGGCGTCGCCCTGCTCGCCCCGGGCGGACCGCGACGGAAAGCGACACCGCGCCGGTCGACCCCGGCTGGCCGCGCCGCTCCGACCTCGCGGCGCAGGACCTGGCCGACCGCGGCGTGCGCGCGGCGGCGATGCGGCTCGCCCCGAGCGTCCATGGCCACGGCGATCAGGGGTTCCTGCGCATCCTGATCGAGCGCGCGCGGGCGACCGGCGTCGCGGCTTACGTCGGCGACGGCGGCAACCGCTGGCCGGCGGTCCACCGCAGCGATGCCGCCCGGCTGTACCGGCTGGCGCTCGAAACCGGCGCTGTGGAGCGCGCCTACCACGCCGTCGCCGAAGAGGGCGTCGCCTTCCGCGACATCGCCGCGGTCATCGGTCGCCGCCTCGGCGTACCCGTCGAGCCGCGCGAGGCGGCCCACTTCGGCTGGTTCGCCGGCTTTGCCGCCGCCGATATCCCGGCGTCGAGCACCGCCACGCGCGCCGCGACCGGCTGGCGACCCGCCGGTCCGACGCTTCTCGCCGACCTCGACGATCCGGCGTATTTCGCCTGACGCCGCAACGCCGCCCGGTCAGGCAGCGGCGGATATGGTCGCCGACCGCATGCCTGCCTTGGGGGCGGCCGCCGCGACGCGCCGACGGATACCTCGCGCGATCACAGCCGCAGGCTGAGCGAGGTCATGCCGAAGTCCTCGTCCGACGCGCCGCCCTGGCGAAGGAAGCTGCCGGCGGCGAAGTGAACATAGGCGGCCTTCAACGTCAGGAAGCGACTGATCCGCCACGTCGCCGCGATCTGCTGCTCGAGCCCGGACCAGCGATTGTCGGACGTCGTCGGGCGGACCAGCGGCAGCAGCGGCGCCGCGTAGAAGGCGTCGCGGGCCGAATAGCGCCACAGCCCCTCGACGGTGTACTGGACAGTCACGGCGCGCGCCGGGTCGGCGGACAGGACGAGGCCCGGCTGGATCAGATTGGCCGGGGCCTCGATCGTCGCCTCGGTCGAATAGGCGACGTTGGGGTAGAGCGCGTTGAATGTCCCCACATGCGCTGCCGCCGGGTCGCCGCCGCTGAGCACGTCGACGCGCCCGGTGACGTGCGGGGTCCACGCCACGTCGCCGAAGCGCCAGCCGGCATCGGCGTGGAGGGCGAACGCGCGCACCGGGCGGCCAGCGGCGCGGCCGGTCTGCCCGATCGCGCCGGCGGTGCCGTCGAACCGGCGGTCGGCGTAGCGCAGGCGCAGCCCGATGGTGTCGGTCCGCTCCGCGCCGCTCGCTCCGAACAGCTGCGTGGCCGGGTTCTCGTTGCGATAGTAGAACGCATCGGCGGCGAAGGGCTTGGGCGCGACGGTGACGTGGACCCCGACGAGCGACTGGCCGGGCAGGCGGCCGTCGTCGAACACGCCGGGATTGACGGCGACGGGTCTGACGGCGAACGCGTCCCACTGCCACGCGCCCCGGCTGAGCATCAGCCGCGCGCCGTCCCAGACCTGGCGGACGTTGGGCCCGTCGCGCAGGCCGATCAGCGCGCCTTCGTCGAAGCTCATCTCGGCGCGACCGACTCTGAGCGTCGCGCGGCCCCCGGCCAGCTCGGCCGAGCCGTCGACGAAGGCCTGGGCGAGGTCGAGCCGGTCGACATCGGTCGGCAGCGGGGCCGGCCGGCGTCCGGTCTCGTCATGCTCGCCAAGCTGGACGAAGACGCGGACCTGCGGCCCAAGCCGGACGTCGCCAAAGGCCAGCAGGCGGTGGAGGTCATAGGCGTTGCCGCCGCGGTCGCGGAAGCCGAGCAGGCCATTGTCCTCCGCCTCCACCCGCTCGCGCAGGTCCGCGCCGAACGAGGCGAAGGCATCGCCGCCGAGCGGCAGGTACTTCAGCCGCGCATAAAGGTCGTGCGACGCGGCGGCGGCAAAGGGCGTGGGAGCGTCGTCGTAGCGGAACGGCGAGGCCGGCGAGGACGGCGCCTGCTGCGCCGCCGCGGCGTGCGCGACCAGGCAGGCCACCGCGGCGACCGGCACGCGACGTCTCAAGGGGCGACGCCGACGAAGGCGACGCGGTAGGGCACGGGATCGACGCGGTCGGCCAGCGCGCCGACCTCGGCCATGTGCGCCTGCGCCGCCGGCGTCGCCAGCATGTGCTCGAGGTCGCCGCGGCTGTGCCACTGGACGTAGTTCAGCACCCGCAGGCCGTCGAGACTGGCATGGATCGACGCTCCGACGAAGCCGGGCAAGGTCCGCGCGGTCTGTTCCGTGAACTGCTGCAGCGAGGCGACGATCAGCGCCTGCCGCTCGCGCGAGGTGTGGAAGGTATTGATCAGCGTGAAGACCGTGCCGTTCGCCTCGATGGTCGCAATCACGTCCCGCTCCTGCGTTCGTCGCTCGGAGCCGGTCTAGCGCAGCCCCGACAGCGGGACACCGGCCGCCGCAGCGAAAACACCTTGCCGTTTTCGGGATAGTCTGGCCGGTCCGCAACCGATGTCGCGCGGCACGGGCACCGCCCGCCGTTCGACGCCTCCGCCGATCAGGGGCCGGTCGCATCGTCCGGGCGGCGGCGGCAGCAGCTTGGAGGCCCGACCGGGAATCGAACCCGGGTGCACGGATTTGCAGTCCGTTACGTCACCACTCCGCCATCGGGCCCTGCGCGTGCCGGCCAGGCGTGAACCTGGCTAACGCGTGCCGGCCAAACGCGAGTTTGGCGAACGCGCGCTTGGAGCAGCGGCTCTAGCCATATCGCTTGGCGAGGGCAACCGTCACCGCTAGGACGCGAAGCGCACGACGCAGCGGCGCTTGCACCGTTACTGTGTTACGTTTATAACTCACCCACTCGAGGGTAACGGGAGCGATGCAAAACCGATGATGGTCGAACGGCGCGAGGCGATGATCGAGCGGCAGTTGCGCCCGACCGGCGTCAACGACGTCAACCTGCTCGCGGCCTTCCGCGCCGTCGACCGGGCGCGCTTCGTCCCCCCCGCGGCGGCGGCGCTGGCCTATGCCGACACCGCGGTGGCGACCGCGCCGGGGCGGGTCCTGATCGAGCCGATGGTCCTGGGGCTGCTGCTGACGCACGCGCGGGTTCGCGCGGGCGAGCGCGTCCTCGTCGTCGGTGCGGGGACCGGCTATTCGGCTGCCGTCCTCGCCGCGCTCGGCTGCCGCGTCACCGCGCTCGAGGTCGACCCCGCCCTTGCCGCGACCGCCGCCGCCCTGCTCGACGGCGTCGAGGTTGCCACCGGGCCGCTCGCCGCCGGCTGGCCGGAGAATGCGCCCTATGACCTGATCCTGATCGACGGCGCGGCGGCCGAGCTTCCGCCCGAACTTCTCGCCCAGGCCGAGGGCGGACGCCTGGCCGGGATCATCGTCGGCGACGACCGCGTCGCCCGCGCCACCGTCGGGCGCATCGTCGGCGGCCGGTTTGCCGGCACCGGCTTTGCCGAGACCGGGGCGCCGGTCCTGCCCGGCTTCGCCCGCGCGCCCGCGTTCGTGTTCTAGGCGGCGGGAATGACCCTGAAGATTGGCCTGATGTCGTGCGCGCTGGCTGCCGCCGTAGCGCTCGCCGCGCCGGCCGCCGCCGAGACGCTGCCCGAGGCGCTGGCCGAGGCTTATGCGACCAACCCCCAGCTCGCCGTCCAGCGGAACGTCGTCCGCCAGACCGACGAGGGCGTGCCGCAGGCGCTGAGCGCTGCCCGGCCGACGCTGAGTGCCACCGGCGTTGCGCAGCAGAGCGGTGACGACTTCAGCCGCGACGGCGGCCGCTATTATCAGGGCGCGCTCAGCCTCAATCAGTCGCTCTACCGCGGCGGGCGGACCAGGACCGCGGTCAGCGCGGCGGAGAACCGCATCCTCGCGGCGCGCGCCCGGCTGCGCGCGATCGAGGACACGGTGCTGCTCGACGTCGTCACCGCTTATGCCGACGTCCTCCGCTATGCCGCGGTGGTCGAGCTCAACACCAACCAGGTCAAGGTGCTGCAGCGCGAATTGCAGTCGAACCGCGACCGCTTCGAGGTCGGCGACCTGACCCGGACCGACGTCGCCCAGGCCGAGGCGCGACTGGCCAACGCGCAGTCGAACCTCGTCGTCGCCCAGGGGCAGCTGGCGACCGCGCGCAACGCCTATTCCCGCGCGGTCGGCCACTTTCCGGGCACGCTGGCGCCGTTGCCGCCGTTGCCCGGGCTGCCGGGAACGGTCGGCCAGGCGGTCGATCTTGCCAACGCCAACAATCCGTCGCTGATCGCCGCCCGCTTCGACGAGGCGGCGGCGCGCTTCGACGTCGGCACGCTCGAGCGCCAGCGCCGCCCGTCGCTCGGCGTCGGGGCGGGGGTCAACTACACCTATGTTCAGTCGGGCGCGGGCGGCTTCACGTCGACGACGCCGACGGGAACGACCTCGACATCCTCGACCGGGACGGGCAGCGGCGGCAGCACCGGCACGGCCGCGATCAGCAGCGGCGCGGTCAGCGGCGACGGCGGCCAGTTCGCCCAGACGGTCGGGCTGCAGCTGTCGGTGCCGTTCTACGAAGGCGGCCTCTTCGGCTCCCAGATCCGCGCCGCGCAGGCGGTCCGCAGCCAGTTCATGGAACAGATCGGCGTCGTCGGCCGCCAGGTCGCCGAGACCGCCGAGAACGCCTTCACCTCCGTCAGACGGCACGGGCGGTGATCGCCGCGTCGGAAAGCTCGGTCAGCGCCAACACGCTGGCGCTCGAGGGCGTCAACCAGGAGAACCTGGTCGGCACCCGCACCGTCATCGAAGTGCTGAACGCCGAGCAGGAACTGGTCGTCGCCCGTGTCAACCTCGCCGCTGCGCGCCGCGACGAATATGTCGCCGGCTATACGCTGCTCGCCGCCGTCGGCGAGGCCGAGGCCGACCCGCTCGATGTTCCCGGCGGGCGCTTCGACACGACGAGCAATGCAGCGCGCGTCCGGCACAACTGGCGCGACTGGACGACCGACCCCGATCCCGCCCCGCTGCCGCTGCCCGATCCGGCCAGCGCTTCCCGCTCGGTCGCGATCGGGCCGCCGCGCCCGTGACGCCGGGCGAGGACGTGCCGCCGGGGATCGCTGCGATCATGGCGGCGATCCGCCAGGAGGTCGCCGCCCCGCCCGCTTCGCCCACGAAGGGGCCGGTTGCGCCGGCGCCGGCGACGGAGCGCCCCGCCTCGCCGTCCGAATCCCTCGGCCCGACCCACATCCCGCCGTCGCCGCTGCCGGCGGGAGCACCACCGTCGCCGCTGCCGGCGGGAGCGCCGCCGCTCGCGCTCGACGCCGAGGCGCGGGCGCTGCTCGCGCCGATGCTGCGCGACTGGCTCGATCGCAACCTGCCCGAGATCGTCGAGCGCGCGGTGCAGGCCGAACTCCGCCGCCTGACCGGCGCTGCCTGAGGCTGCCCACCGCCGCCGGTGATTGACAAGCGGGCGCGGCTCCCTTAACGACCCGCTTCCCGTGCGTGCCCGCTTCAGCGGTGGACCCGCGCGCCCACGATTCGACCAAGGTTAGACTTTCATGTTCGCGGTAGTGCGCACGGGCGGCAAGCAATATCGGGTGGCTGCCGACGACAAGATCCTCGTCGAGAAGCTCGACGGGGCGGCCGGCGACACGGTCCAGCTCGAGACGCTGCTCAGCGGCGAGGGCGGGACGCTCGGCACCGCCGCCGTGACGGCGGAGATCGTCGCCCAGACCAAGGCCGACAAGGTCATCATCTTCAAGAAGAAGCGGCGGCACAATTATCGTCGCAAGAACGGACACCGGCAGCAGCTGACGCTGCTCAAGATCGTCAGCGTCGGCTGACAGGCACGAATTCGGTAGGCTGGATCCATGGCACACAAGAAAGCAGGCGGCTCGTCGCGCAACGGTCGCGACTTGGCCGGGCGGCGCCTCGGCGTCAAGACCTTCGGCGGTCAGGAGGTCACCGGCGGCTGCATCATCATCCGCCAGCGCGGGACTCGGGTCTATCCCGGCCGCAATGTCGGTCTCGGCCGCGACCACACGCTGTTCGCCACCGCGCCCGGCGTCGTGACGTTCCACGCAGGCCGGCTCGGGCGCAAATATGTCAGCGTCGATCCGCGCGCGGCCCCGGCTTCCGCTCCGGCAGCGCCGGAGTTGATTGCCGCCGAATAACGACCGCGGGCTGTCCGGGCGCGCGGCGTCTGGAAAGAGTGTAGAAGCCCGCCGATGAAGTTCCTCGACCAGGCCAAGATCTATCTTCGTTCCGGCGCCGGCGGCGACGGCGCGGTGTCGTTCCGCCGCGAGAAGTTCGTCGAATATGGCGGTCCCGATGGCGGCGACGGCGGCCGCGGCGGCGACGTCATCTTCGAAAGCGTCGCCGGCCTCAATACCCTGATCGACTTCCGCTATACGCAGCACTTCAAGGCGGCGCGCGGCGAGCACGGCATGGGCCGCGAGCGCACCGGCGCGAGCGGCGACGACCTCGTCATCAAGGTGCCGGTCGGGACACAGGTGATCGACGACGACGATCAGCAGACGCTGCTCGCCGACTTTACCGCGCCGGGCCAGCGGCTGACGCTGCTGCGTGGCGGCGAGGGCGGCAAGGGCAACGCCTTCTTCAAGACCTCGACCAACCGCGCGCCGCGCGAGTTCATCCCCGGCGGCCCCTTCGCCGAGGCCTGGGTCTGGCTGCGCCTGAAGCTGCTGGCCGACGCCGGGCTGCTCGGCATGCCCAACGCCGGCAAGTCGACCTTCATGAACGCCGTGACCAACGCGGCGGCGAAGGTCGGCGACTATCCGTTCACGACGCTCAAACCCCAGCTCGGCGTCGTCCGCTGGAAGGGACGCGAGGTCGTCCTCGCCGACATCCCCGGACTGATCGCCGGGGCGGCCGACGGGGTCGGCATCGGCGACCGCTTCCTCGGCCATATCGAGCGCTGCCGCATCCTCCTCCACCTGGTCGATGCCAGCGCCGACGATCCCGCCGGCAATTACGCCGTCGTCCGCGACGAGCTGGAGGCGTATGGCGGCGGCCTCGACGACAAGCCCGAGGTCGTGGCGCTGAACAAGGCCGACCTCGTCGAGCCGAAGCTCCTGGCCAAGCACCGGCGCAAGCTGGAGAAGCGCTGCGGCGGCACGGTCTTGGTCCTGTCGGGGGCGACGCGCGAGGGGGTGGAACCGGTGCTCGACCAGCTGGTCGAGGCGGTCGGCACGGCGATGCCGGCCAAGGAAGCAGCGGCGTGGACGCCGCTCTAGCCGCGGTCCAGGCCAACCGCTTCGCCCCTGCCGCCTGCCCGCGGCTGGTGGTCAAGATCGGTTCGTCGCTGCTCGTCGCCCGCGGCGAGGTGCGGCGCGACTGGCTGGCGTCGGTCGCCGTCGACGTCGCCGCAAGGCGGGCCGAGGGCCAGGGCGTGGTCATCGTCACCTCGGGCGCGATCGCGCTCGGGGCGCGGCGGCTGGGCCTGGCCAAGGGCGGCCGGGCCAGCCTCGACGACGCGCAGGCGGCCGCCGCGGTCGGCCAGATCGTGCTGGCCGCCGCCTACGCCGACCTGCTCGGCGCGTACGGTGTCCAGGCGGCGCAGATCCTGCTGACGCTGGGCGATCTGGAGGACCGGCGACGCTACCTGAACGTCGCCGCGACGCTCGACCGGCTGCTCACGCTCGGCGCGGTGCCGGTGGTCAACGAGAACGACAGCGTCGCCACCGCCGAAATCCGCTTCGGCGACAACGACCGCCTCGCTGCCCGCGTCGCCAGCGCGGCGCAGGCGGCCGGCGTCATCCTGCTGTCCGACGTCGCCGGCCTTTACACCGCCGACCCGCGCCGCGACCCCGACGCAAAGCTGGTCGCCGAGGTGGCCACCGTCGACGCGCGGGTCGAGGCGATGGCGGGGGGCACGAGCGGAGTCGGCACCGGCGGCATGGCGGCCAAGGTCGCCGCGGCCAGGATCGCGGCCGCCGCCGGCATTCCGCTGGCGATCGCCGACGGCCGCGAGCGGCACCCGCTCGCCGCGTTCGCCGCCACCGGGCGCGGCACCGTCTTCGCCGCCGCGGGCACCGCCCCGGCCCGCAAGGCGTGGCTGGCGGCCCGGGCGACGGTCGACGGGCGGGTGATCGTCGACGCCGGGGCGGTGGCGGCCCTGCGCGATCATCGCAGCCTGCTTGCCGCCGGAGTCATCGCCGTCGAAGGGCGCTTCGAGCGCGGCGACGCGGTCGAGGTCGTCGGCCCCCATGGTGCGGTCGCGCGCGGCCTGATCGCCTATGACGCCGCCGAGGCGGCGCTGATCGCCGGCCAGCGCAACGAAGCGCACGCCGCGATCCTCGGCTACGCTCCCCGCGCGGCGCTGATCCACCGCGACCAGCTGGTTCTGCTGTGACGCCGGCCGCGACCATGGCGGGGATGGGGGCTGCGGCGCGAGACGCGGCGGCGACGCTGGCGCAGGCTCCCTCGGCGACCAAGGCCGCCGCGGTTCGCGCCGCGGCGGCGGCGATCCGCGCGCGCGCCGACCTGATCCTGGCGGCGAACGCCCGCGACGTCGCCGCTGCGGACGGCCTGTCGCCGGCGCTGAAGGACCGCCTGCTGCTGACCCCGGCGCGGGTCGAGGCGATGGCCGCGGGGCTCGATGCGATCGCGGCGCTGCCCGACCCGGTCGGCGCGGTCGTCGCGGCGTGGACGACGCCCAACGGCCTGGCGTTCGAGCAGGTGCGGGTGCCGCTCGGCGTCGTCGGCATCGTTTATGAAAGCCGCCCGAACGTCACCGCCGACGCCGGCGCGCTGGCGGTGATGGCGGGGAACGCCGTGATCCTGCGCGGCGGCAGCGAGGCGGCGGCCTCGACCACGGCGATCCACGCGGCGCTGGTCGAAGGGCTGGCGGCGGCGGGCCTGCCGGCGGCCGCGATCCAGCGCGTCGCCGATCCCGACCGGGCGCTGGTTGGGGCGATGCTCGCCGCCCACGGGCTAATCGACGTGCTGATTCCGCGCGGCGGCAAGGGTCTGGTCGCGCGCGTGCTGGCCGAGGCGCGGGTCCCCGTGCTCGCGCATCTCGACGGCAACAACCACGTCTATGTCGATGCCGCCGCCGACCCGGCGATGGCGCGTGCGATCGTCGTCGACGCCAAGCTCCGCCGCACCGGCGTCTGCGGGGCGATGGAGACGCTGCTGATCGACGCCGCTTACCCTGGCGCCGCCGGCCTGCTCGCGGCGCTGCTCGACGCCGGCTGCGAGGTTCGCGCCGACGCCGCGCTACGGCCGCTCGACCCGCGCCTGGGGGTCGCGACGCCCGAAGATTGGGATACCGAATATCTCGACGCTGTCGCCGCCGCGGCGCAGGTCGACGGCGTCGGCGGAGCGATCCGGCATATCGCCGCGCATGGCAGCCACCACACCGACGCGATCGTCACCGCCGACCCGTCGACGGCGGCGCGGTTCCTCGGCGAGGTCGATTCGGCGATCGTCCTGCACAACGCCTCGACCCAGTTCGCCGACGGCGGCGAGTTCGGCTTCGGCGGCGAGATCGGCATCGCCACCGGCCGCCTCCATGCCCGCGGCCCGGTGGCGCTGGAGGGTCTGACGACATACAAGAACGTCGTCCGCGGATCCGGGCAGGTTCGCGGCTGAGGTGCCGGCGATCGGTCTTCTTGGCGGGTCGTTCAACCCCGCGCATGCCGGGCACCGGCACATCAGTGTCGCCGCGCTCCGTCGTCTCGGCCTCGACGAGGTGTGGTGGCTGGTCAGCCCGCAGAACCCGCTGAAGGGTGCCGCCGACATGGCCCCGCTGGCCGCGCGCGTCGCCTCGGCGGCGGCGGTCGCCAATCATCGCCGCATCCACGTCACCGACCTGGAGCTGCACCTCGGCACGCGCTTTGCCGTCGACACCGTCGCCGCGCTCCAGCGACGATACCCCAACGTACGCTTCATCTGGTTGATGGGGGCCGATAATCTGGTCCAGTTCCACCACTGGTTCCGCTGGCGGCGGCTGGCGGCGCGGGTGCCGATTGCGGTTCTCGCCCGTCCCGGCTATATGGAGCGGGCACTGACCGCGCCGGCGATGGCGTGGTTCGGGCGTCGGCGGCACGCTTCGGCAACCGCGCGGCGCTGGCGCGAATGGAGGCTTCCGGCGATCGTCGTTCTCGACATCCGCATGAGCCCGCTGTCGGCGACAGCGATCCGGCGTGCCGATCCCGCCTGGGCGCGCCGCGCCGATACCGAGCCGGCGCTGCATTCCGCCGCCCACCCGTTTCCCCTGCCGCTGCCAACGATGACGAGGACCCTGCCTTGGCCCTAAGCCCTGCTGCCCGCGTGACCCCCGTCGCTGCCGACGATCCGCACGTCGCGGCGCTCCACGCGATGGTGCTGGCGACGCTGGACGACGACCAGGCGGTCGAGGTCGTGTCGATCCCTCTGGCCGGCAAGACGACCATTGCCGACCACATGGTCATCGCCAGCGGCCGCTCGACCCGCCAGGTGGCGAGCCTGGCGACCAAGCTCGCCGAGCGGGCCAAGACCGAGCTGGGCCGCGGCGCCCGCATCGAGGGGCTGCCCGCGGCCGACTGGGTGCTGATCGACCTCGGCGACGTCATCGTCCACCTGTTCCGTCCCGAGGTCCGCAGCTTCTACAATCTGGAGAAGATGTGGGCGTTCGACGGGCCGAGCGGTTCGACCGGGCCGGGGCGCGCGCCGCCCAAGGTCGAGCCGGTCGCGGTCGAGAACGACCCGATCGAGGCCGAGCCGGTCGACCCCGTCGCCGAGCATATCGACCCGGCGTTGCTGACCGACGATTAAGACGCGCGGCCTGCATCCGCCCGGCCGGATCGTGGGATCGGCATGACCGCCCGCTACGCTCGCACCGACGCCCAGGCTTTGCCGCCCCTGGCCTGTTGCGGACGGGCGCGGTGAAGCGGCCTCCGGCGCGACCTTCGTCGGCGTCCGCGCGGTGAAGCTCCACATCGTCGCCCACGGCCGGATCGGGCGCGGTCCCGAGGCGGTGCTCGTCGACCGCTATCTGCAGCGCATCGCCTGGCCGGTGGCGCTGACCGAGCTGTCCGACGCCGGCGCGGGGAAGCTGCCCGAACTGGTGCCGCCGGCGGTGACGGTCCTGCTCGACGAGCGCGGGCCGGCGCTGTCGAGCCGGGCGCTGGCCGACCGCCTCGCCCGCTGGCGCGACGACGGCATGCGCGAGGCGCGCTTCGTCATCGGCCCCGCCGACGGCCACGGCGACGGCGCCCGCGCGCTGGCGGGGTCGGGCGCGGGCAGCGGGGGAGCGACACTGCTGCTGTCGTTCGGGCCGGCGACGTGGCCGCACCTGCTCGTCCGGGCGATGCTCGCCGAGCAGCTGTATCGTGCGACATCGCTCCTCGCCGGCCATCCGTACCACCGGGATGGCTAGTCGCCGCCGCCGCGTTATATTGGCAGCGTCCGCCCCGAAGGAAGTCCGATGGTTTCGACCCGCGTCCGCCTGGCCCTGACCGCCAGCCTGCTCGTCCTGCTGCCCGCGCCGATGCTGCAGGCGGCGCCCGAAACCGACACCAACAAGAAACTCGACGCCTTCATGGACGTGTTCGAGCGCGTCCGCACCGACTATGTCGACAAGGTCGACGACACCAAGCTGATCGAGGGTGCGATCAACGGCATGCTCGCCAGCCTCGACCCGCATTCGAGCTACATGAACGCGCACGACTTCCAGAACATGAAGCAGACGACCGACGGCGAATATGGCGGGCTCGGCCTGACCGTCTCGACCGAGGAAGGGGCGGTCAAGGTCGTCGCCCCGACCGACGACACGCCCGCTGCGCGCGCCGGAATCAAGGCCGGCGACTTCATCACCCGGCTGAACGGCGAGCTGCTCTACGGGACGACGCTGACCGAGGCGGTCGACAAGATGCGGGGAACGCCGGGCACGACGGTCAAGATCACCGTCATCCGCGAGGGCGCGCCCAAGCCGCTCGAATTCACGCTGAAGCGCGAGATCATCCAGATCAAGCCGGTCAAGTGGGAGGTCAAGGGGGACGTCGGGGTGATCCGCATCGCCTCGTTCAGCAAACAGACCGGTCCGGCGACGCGCGCGGCGATCACGGGCATCGAGAAGCAGCTCGGGCCCAAGCTCGCCGGCTTCGTCGTCGATCTCCGCTCCAACCCCGGCGGGCTGCTCGACCAGTCGATCGAAGTCAGCGACGCCTTCCTCGACCATGGCGAGATCGTGTCGCAGCGCGGCCGGACCAAGAACGACATCGAGCGTTATTATGCCAAGGGCGGGGACCTGACCGGCGGCAAGCCGGTCGTCGTCCTGATCGACGAGGGCAGCGCGTCGGCGGCCGAGATCGTCGCCGGTGCGCTCCAGGACCAGAAGCGCGCGCTGATCATCGGCCAGCGCAGCTTCGGCAAGGGTTCGGTCCAGACGCTGCTGCCGCTGACCGAGGACACCGCCCTGCGGCTGACGACCGCGCGCTACTACACGCCGTCGGGGCGCAGCGTGCAGGAGAACGGCATCGAGCCCGACATCACCGTGCCGCAGCTGACCGACCCGCTCGCCGCCGACGCCAGCCGGCCCAAGCTGCGCGAGGCCGACCTCAAGCGCCACCTGATCAACGAGGTCAAGGCGAACGACAAGCTGATCGAGGCCGACGACAAGCCCGATCCGCGCTTCGCCGACACGCCCGAGACGCTGAAGAAGAAGGGCGTGACCGATTATCAGATGGCTTATGCCCTGAAGCTGCTCGAGCGCGTCGGTGGCGGCGTGGCGGCGCCCGTGGTGACGGCGGCGCGCTGACGTGGCCTGACGCCGACCGGCGCACACGCCGCTGGCACCGCGCGACGTCCCGACCGTTGTTGCCTGGAGGAGACGGGCGATGACGACGTGGGTCGACCTACCGGGCAGCCACCGCGAGACGCCGGCCGCACCGCGCCTCGGTCCGGTCCAGCCGGGCGAGCGGATCACGGTCAGCGTCTATCTGAAGGACCCGGCCGGCGATCCGCTGCTCGACCTGCCGCCGCAGGCGGCGCCGGGCGTGCCGGCGACGACGCACGCCGAACTCGCCGCCAGCCGGCATGCGGCGGCGCACGAAATCGCGGCGCTGATCCGCTTCGCCACCGCGCACGCGCTGACGGTCGTCGGCCACGACACGGCGCGGCGGGTGGTGACGCTCGCGGGTCCGGCGGCGGCGCTGGAGGCGGCGTTCGCGACGCAGCTGTCGGAGTATGAGGGCGCGGGCGGGCGCTTCCGGGCGCGTGCCGGCGTGCTCAGGCTGCCGAGTAACGTCGCGCCATCGGTTGCCGCCGTCCTCGGCCTCGATACCCGGCCGGTGGCGACGCCGAAGGTGGCGTTCGCGCCGCGCGCCGCGGGCGGCTTCCGGCCGAACGCGGTCGGCCAGGTCTACGCCTTCCCCGGCGGCAAGACGGCGGGCGCGGGGCAGACGATCGGCATCGTCGAACTCGGCGGTGGCTTCCGCGCGAGCGACACGGCGGCGGCGTTCGATGCAATGGGCCTGCCGGTGCCGGAGGTCGTCGCCGTCGGCGTTTCGGGCGGGGTCAACGACCCAGCCAGCGACCCCAATGCCAACGGCGAGGTCGCGCTCGACATCCAGGTTGCCGGCGGCGTCGCTCCGGGCGCGAGGATCGCGGTCTATTTCGCGCCGAATACGACGCAGGGCTTCGTCGACGCGATCAGCACGGCGGTCCACGATGCGGCCAACAAGCCGTCGGTCATCTCGATCAGCTGGGGCTCGGCCGAGGTCAACTGGACGGCGCAGGCGCTGACCGCGATGCAGGCGGCGCTGAAGGATGCGGCGACGCTCGGCGTGACGGTGTTCGCCGCGTCGGGCGACAGTCTGGCGACCGACGGGGTGGCGGACGGCCAGGCGCACGTCGATTTTCCCGCCTCCAGCCCCTATGTTGTCGGCTGCGGCGGCACGCGGCTGACGGCGAACGGTCCGGCCCGCGCCGGCGAGACCGTGTGGAACGCAAACGGCGGCGGCACCGGCGGCGGCGTCAGCGCGCAATTCGCCCGCCCGGCTTATCAGGCGCAGGCGAACGTCCCCGCCGGGCCTGCAAGCGGTGGCCGCGGCGTGCCCGACGTCGCCGGCGATGCCGATCCGGCAACCGGCTATCTCGTCGTCGTCAACGGCCAGACGCAGCAGATCGGCGGCACCAGTGCCGTTGCGCCCCTGTGGGCCGGGCTCGTCGCCGCGATCAACGCCGCTGCGCCCAAGCCGGTCGGCTTTGCCCTGCCGACGCTGTACGGCAACGCGGCGCGGTTCAACGACATCACGCAGGGGGACAACCGCAGCGGCGGCGTCGGCTTTGCCGCCGGCCCCGGCTGGGATGCGTGTACCGGGCTTGGCACGCCGGTCGGGGCGGCCCTGCTCGCGCTGTTCCAGGTGCCCCCGACGGCGGCGTAATGGCTCGACGGGGCCGCGCGGCATGGTAAAGGCCGCACTTCCCCGACTGCCGGAGCCTTGCCCTTGCTGCGCCGCCTGTACGACCGCCTGCTCGTCCTTGCGGCGCGGCCCGATGCCGAATGGTGGCTGGCGCTGGTCGCGTTCATCGACGGGGCGCTGTTCACCATTCCGCCCGAGCTGCTGCAGCTGCCGATGTCGATCGCCCGGCCGGCGCGGTCGCTGCGCTACGGCGTCATCGGCCTTGCCGCGTCTGCCGTCGGGGCGGTGGTCGCCTATTACATCGGTTCGGCGCTGTTCGAAGGCGTGGCGCTGCCGCTGCTCCGCTTCATTGGCCGCGAGGACGAGTTCCGCCGCTTCGCCACGGAGGTCGCGCACAATATCTTTCTGTGGCCGGTCGCCTTTGTCCTGGCGCCGATGCCGGCGGCGATCGCGGCGGGCAGCGTCCATCTCGGGCTGGCGGGGGCGCTGCTGGCGTCGGTCATCGGCCGCGGCGGCCGCTTCATGGTCGTCGCCCTCCTCCTCAAGCGCTTCGGCGCGGTCGCCGAGCATTATATCGAGGCGCATTTCCACCGCGTCGCACTGATCGCCGTCGCCGTCGTCGCCGCTTATCTGGTCTATCGCTATGTCGCCACGGCCCGCTAGCGCCGCCGCCGCGAACGCCGTCGTCCTGACCGGCAGCGCCGCGCTGCTCGGCGGCGCCCTTGCGTTCCAGTATCTGGACGGCCTCGCGCCGTGCGAGATGTGCCTGTGGCAACGCTGGCCGCACGTCGCCGCGCTGATCCTCGGCCTCGTCGCCTGGGCGCTCGGCAACCGGCGCGGCCTCGTGGCGCTGGCGGCGGTGGCGGTGCTCGTGTCGGCCGGGATCGGCTATTTTCACGCCGGCGTCGAATATCACTGGTGGCCGGGACCGCAGGCGTGCACCGGGCCGGCGTTCGACATCCATAATCTCGCCGCCGCCCTCGCTGCGCCGATGATCCGCTGCGATGCGGCGGCATGGTCGCTGTTCGGCGTCTCGATGGCCGGGTACAACGCCTTGATCTCGACCTTGATCGGAGCGTCTGCCCTGTGGCTGCTGAAGGTGAAACCGTCGAGCAGATGATCCGCGTCGATCACGCCGGCGAATACGGCGCGGCGCGGATCTATGCGGGCCAGCTGGCGGTGATGGGCGGGCGCTCGGCGGTCGCGCCGGCGATCGGGCGGATGCGGGCGCAGGAGGCGCGGCACCTCGCCGTGTTCGATGACCTGATCGTCCGCCGCCGCGTTCGCCCGACGCTGCTCCACCCGCTGTGGCACGTCGCCGGCTATATGCTCGGGGTCGGCACGGCACTGCTCGGTCCCGATGCGGCGATGGCGTGCACCGTCGCCGTCGAGACCGAGATCGACCGTCACTACCAGGCGCAGCGCGACGCTTTGACCGGCATGGGCGACCGCGACCCCGAACTCGCCGCGCACATTGCCGATTTCCAGGCGGAAGAGGTCGAGCACCGCGACACCGCGAGCGAGATGGGCGGCAGCGGCTTTCCGGTGATGAGCGCGCTGATCCGCGCCGGCTGCCGCGCCGCGATCGCCGTGACCAAGCGCCTTTAGACGAGGCGGAGGAGCAGGGCGAGGCGGCAGTCGATCACGCAGCCGCGCGCCCGGGCGGCGGCGAGCCAGTGGTCGATCTCCGTCAATGGCACGACGTGGACGGTGATGGCCTCACCGTCGACCCCGCCGCCGGGGCCCGGCCGCGACAGCCCGCGGGCGCGGAACAGGGTGAAGGTTTCCGACGACATCCCCGCCGAAGTGGCGAAGTCGCCGAGGTTGGCCCATTCCGCTGCGACGAAGCCGGTTTCCTCGGCCAGTTCGCGCGCGGCGGCGACGGTGGGGTCGAAGTCGCCGTCGTCGCCGACCAGCCCGGCGGGCAGCTCGATCGTCGGCTGGCCGAAGGCGCGGCGCAGCTGCTCGACGAGGACGACCTCGCCGGCCGCGGTCGTCGCCAGGATCACCGCGGCCCCCATGTTGCCGACCCGGGCAGCGAACTCCCACGTCCCGTCGCGCCGCACCTCGAGGTAGCGGCCCTGCCACATCAATTCGCTCATCGGTCACCGCCATAGCCGCCGCCGCCCGGCGTGGCGACGACGAAGGTCTCGCCGGCGTCGACTGTCACCGTCGCCCGGCCTGCGACCGGCTCAACCGACCCGTCGCCGCGCTCGATGTGGTTGGCGCCCGCCATGCCGTCGCCGCCGCCGGCGAGCCCGAACGGCGGCACCCGCCGGCGGTTCGACAGGATCGAGACGGTCGCGCCCTCACGGAAGCGCAGCCGCCGGACCGTGCCGTCGCCGCCGCGCCACAGCCCGGCCCCGCCCGAGCCGGTGCGCACGGCGAAGCTGTCGACCAGCACGGGAAAGCGCGTCTCGAACACCTCCGGGTCGGTCAGGCGGCTGTTGGTCATGTGCGTCTGGACCGCGCTCGCGCCGGCGAACCCCGGCCCCGCCGCCGCGCCGCCGGCGATCGTTTCGTAATACTGCCAGTCGCCGGTGCCGAAGGTCAGGTTGTTCATCGTCCCCTGGCTCCCGGCCATGACGCCGAGCGCACCGAACAGCGCGTCGGTGACGACCTGGCTGACCTCGACGTTGCCGGCGACGACGGCGGCGGGATAGGCGGGATCGAGCATCGACCCGGGCGGGATGACGAGGCGGAGCGCGCGCATGCAGCCGTCGTTCAACGGGATGTCGTCGTCGATCAAGCAGCGGAAGACGTACAGCACCGCGGCGCGGACGACGCTGCGCGGCGCGTTGAAGTTCGACGCTTGCTGCCCGCTGGTGCCGGTGAAGTCGATCGTCGCCGACCGGTCGGCGGCATCGATCGTGACGCTCACGCGGACCACGGCCCCGTCGTCGAGTTCATAGGCGAAGCTGCCGCCGGTCCGGCCGGCGACGGCGCGGCGGACCGCTTCCTCGGCGTTGGCCATGACGTGCGCCATATACGCCGCGACCGTGGCGGTGCCCTGATCGGCGCACAGCGCCCGCAGCTCGGCGGCACCGCGGACGCAGGCGGCGACCTGCGCCTTCAGATCGCCGATATTGCGCGCCGGATCGCGTGCCGGCCAGCATCCGCCCGCCAGCAGGGCGCGGGTCTCGGCCTCGCGGAAGCGGCCCTGCTCGACCAGCAGGACGTCGTCGATCAGCACGCCCTCCTCGGCGATCGTCGTCGACCCGGCGGGCATCGACCCGGGCGTGATCCCGCCGATGTCGGCGTGGTGGCCACGCGCGGCGACGAAGAAGCGCCGGGCACCGTCGACGAACACCGGCAGGATGACGGTGATATCGGGCAAATGCGTGCCGCCGTTGTACGGCGCGTTGAGCATTACCGCGTCGCCGTCCCGGAGCGTGTCGCCGCGCGCGCGCAGCACGGCAGCGACGCTTTCGCCCATCGAGCCGAGGTGGACCGGCATGTGCGGTGCGTTCGCCACCAGGGCGCCGTCGCCGTCGAACAGCGCACAGGAGAAATCGAGCCGTTCCTTGATGTTGACCGATGCCGCGGTCGACTGCAGCGCCACCCCCATGGCTTCGGCGATCCCCATGAAGCGGTGGTTGAACAGCTCGAGCGCGACGGGATCGAACGCCGTCCCGGTCGCGCGGCGGGCGGCGGTCAAGGTGTCGGCGCGGAGCAGCAGGTCGCCGCCGGCCAGCCGCTCGGCGGTCCAGCCGCGCTCGACGATGGTGGTCGAGCCGGGGTCGACGACGATCGCGGGACCTGCCAGCGCAACGCCGACGGGCAGCGCGTCGCGGACGTGGAGCGGGACCGGCTCGCCGGCCATGGTCACCATCGCCGGTTCGGCGGCTGCCACAACGGCGGCGGCGCTCGTCACCGGCACGGCGGGGCCGCGCCCGACCGCCTCGACGCGGACGGCATCGATCACGAGCGGACCGTCGGCGACGAAGCCGAAGCGCTGACGGTGCTGCGCCGCAAACGCCGCCGCCATGTCCGCCGCGCTCGCCAGCGGGACGCCAAGCGGTGTATCGGTGCCGGCAACCTTGACCAGCGCCGTCGCCACCGTCGCGGGTTCGGCCGCCGCGTCGGCGGCGCGGACCTCCGTCGCTGCCGCCTCCGCCAGCCGCGCGACGACCGCTGCAACATCGGTGTCGAGCGGGGCGTCGACCGTCGCCTCGCGCACGCTGCGGACTTCGGCGAGCGCGATGCCGAGCGCCGACAGCACGCCGGCGTGCGGCGAGACCAGCACCCGGCCGATGCCGAGCGCCGCCGCGACGCGGGCGGCGCACTGACCGGCCGCGCCGCCCATCGCCACCAAAGTATAGTCGCCGACGTCATGGCCACGCTCGATCGAGACGGCGCGGATCGCCCGCGCCATCGTTGCCACGGCAATGTCGAGGAAGCCCTCGGCGAGCGCCGCCGGCGTCAGGCCGGTGTCCCGTGACAGTGCCGCGAACCCGGCGTGGACCGTGGCGACATCGAGCGGCAGGTCGCCGCTCGCGCCGAAGATCGCTGGAAAGCGGTCGGGCTGGAGCCGCCCGAGCAGCACCTGTGCGTCGGTCACCGTCAGCGGGCCGCCGCCGCGGTACGCCGCCGGCCCCGGCACCGCGCCGGCGCTTTCCGGCCCGACGCGCAGCCGGGTTCCGTCCCAGCGGCAGATCGAGCCGCCACCCGCCGCCACCGTATCGATCGCCAGCATCGGCGTCCGCAGCCGGACGCCGGCGACGGTCGTCTCGGTCGCCCGCTCGAAGCTGCCGGCATAATGCGAGACGTCGGTCGAGGTGCCGCCCATGTCGAAGCCGATCAGCCGGTCGAAGCCCGCCGCGCGCCCGACGGCGACCATGCCGACGACGCCGCCCGCCGGACCCGACAGCACCGCGTCCCTGCCCCGGAATGCCACCGCCGCCGCCAGTCCGCCGTTCGACTGCATGAACTGGAGCGGCGTGTCGCCGAGCCCGGCTGTGACGCGGTCGACATAGGCCCGCAGGACCGGCGAGAGATAGGCGTCGGCGACCGTCGTCTCGCCGCGAGGGACGAGCTTGATCGTCGCCGCCACCTCGTGCCCGACCGAGACCTGGGTCAGGCCGGCGGCGCGGGCGAGCTCGGCCAGCCGCCCCTCGTGCGCGGGAAAGCGGTAGCCGTGCATCAGGACGATGGCGACGGCGCGGAAGCCGTCGGCGGCGGCGGTGGCGAACGCCTGCGCCGCCGCCGCCTCGTCGAGCGGAACCAGCACCTCCCCGTCCGCCGCCACCCGCTCGGCGATCTCGACGACGCGGGCGTAGAGCGGTTCGGGCAGGCGGATGGCGCGGTCGAACAGCCGCGGCCGCGCCTGGTGGCCGATGCGGAGGGCGTCGCCGAAGCCGCGGGTGATCGCCAGCAGCGTACGCTCGCCGCGGCGTTCGAGCAGCGCGTTGGTCGCGACCGTCGTCCCCATCCGCACCGCCGCGACCGGCTCGCCGCCGGCCAGCCGCGCGATGCCCTCGCTCGCCGCATCGGCGTAGAGCGGCGAGGTCGACAGCAGCTTGGCGGTGCGGATGCTGCCGTCGGGCGCGTGGGCGACGATGTCGGTGAAGGTCCCGCCGCGATCGACGGCGAAGCGCCAGCTCATCGCGTCGGACGGGCCGGTGGGGTTCCCCTCACGGGTTCTCCGCCAGGTGCGCCGCGATCTCGTCGAAGAAGCGTTCGAGGTTGTGGATGACGTTGACCTTGAACTCGTAGTTCACCTCCGACGACGACGATTCGATGATCGTCGAGGCGTCGACCTTGGCCGTGTAGATGCCCGACAGCGCCTTCACATAGTCGGGCGTCAGCTCGATCTGGCCAAGCTCGTCGAGGATGCGCAGCTGGATGACCATCAGCTGGCGCGTCAGGATTTCGAGCGCCGTGATCCGCGCGACGGCGGCCACGGGGTCGAGCTGGACTTCACCGTCTTCCACCCGCAGCGGTTTAGCGGCATGGGACGGCATGTCCAAGCGCCGGCTGACCGCGACCATCGAACGCTTTCCCGTGCGCGGCAGCTTCGTCATCGCGCGGGGCGCCAAGACCGAGGTCGACGTCGTCGTCGCCAAGATCGCCGACGGCGACACCCTCGGCCGCGGCGAGGGCACGGCGATCTACTATCGCGGCGAGACGGCGGCGTCGGTCGTGGCGCAGGTCGAGGGCGTCGCCGCGGCCGTCGCCGAGGGGGCGAGCCGCGCCGACGTGCTCGGCCTGCTGCCGCCCGGGGCTGCGCGCAACGCGGTCGACGCCGCGCTGTGGGACGTCGAGGCGAAGGCGAGCGGCGTGCGCGTCTGGCAGCGGATCGGCCTGCCCGCGCCGCGACCGATGCTGACTGCCTTTACCATCAGCCTCGGCGAGCCGGAGGCGATGGCCGCCGCCGCCCGCGCCGTCGCCGGTCGCGAGCTGCTCAAGGTCAAGCTGTCGGGCGAAGGCTGCGTCGAGCGCGTCGCCGCCGTCCGCCGCGGCGCGCCCGACGCGCGGCTGATCGTCGACGCCAACGAGGCGTGGGGCGGACAGGATGTCGCCCGGCTCGCGCGGGCGATGGCCGACCTGCGGGTCGAGCTGATCGAGCAGCCGGTGCCGGCGGGCGCGGACGCGTTGCTCGACGGCGTTCGCTCGCCCGTGCCGCTGTGCGCCGACGAAAGCGTCCACGACCGGGCCAGCCTTGACGCCGTGATCGGCCGCTACCGCTTCATCAACATCAAGCTCGACAAGGCCGGCGGCCTGACCGAGGCGCTGGCGCTGATCCATGCCGCCAAGGCGCGCGGGCTGGGCGTGATGACCGGGTGCATGCTCGGCACGTCGCTCGGCATCGCGCCGGCCTTCTACGCGGCGATGCACGGCGAGTTCGCCGATCTCGACGGCCCGCTGCTGATCGCCGACCGCGCCGGCGGCCTGCGCTTCGCCGGGTCCGACGTCTGGCCGCCGGCGCCGGAGCTATGGGGCTGAGCGGCGGGTGACGACGACGAGTGCCAGCGCGATCCCCGCCATCGCCGCCCCGGCGACCGCAACCCAGGCATAGCTCAGCCCCAGCGCGATGACGCCGCCGCCGAGCGCCGCGCCGGCGGCGTTGCCGAGGTTGAAGGCGCCGATGTTGACCGATCCGGCAAGGCTCGGCGCGTCCTTGGCCACCGTCATCACCCGCGCCTGGAGCGGCGGGACCAGCGCGAAGGTGGCGACGCCCCAGGCGAAGATTGTCGCCACCGCCGCCACCGCGCTGTGCATCGTCCACGCGAACAGCAGCAGCAGCACCGTCAGGGCGACGAGGACGACGATCAGCGTCGGCGTCAGCGCCCGGTCGGCGAAGCGGCCGCCAAGCCAGTTCCCGACCGTCAGCCCGACGCCGTAGATCACGAGCGCGACCGTCACCGTCGCCGGCGACACATGGGTCACGTCGCGCAGGATCGGCGAGATGTAGGTGAAGACGGTGAACATCGCCGCCGAGCCGAACGCCGTCGTTGCCAGCGCCAGCAGGACGGCGGGGCGGAGGAGGACGCGCGCTTCGGCTTTGACGTCGGTCGTCGCCGCACCCGGCATCGCGGGCAGGGCCAGCGCCAGCGCGGCGGTGGCCAGCACCCCGATCGCCGCGATGCCGCCGAAGGCCGGCCGCCAGCCGATGTGGTCGCCGACCCACGCCGCCGCCGGCACGCCGCCGATGTTCGCCACCGTCAGCCCGGCGAACACCGCCGCCACCGCGCCCGCCGCCTTGCCGTCGCCGGCGAAGCGCCCGGCGACGACGCTGCCGACGCCGAAATACGCCCCGTGGCACAGCGACGTGACGACGCGCGCGGCGAGCAAGGTGCCGTAGCCGGGGGCCAGCGCCGACAGCACGTTGCCGACGGTGAACAGGATCATCAGCCCGGTCAGGAGCGTCCGGCGGTCGAGCCGCCCGGTCGGCAGCGTCAGCAGCGGCGCGCCGGCGACGACGCCGAGGGCATAGCCGGTGACGAGCAGCCCCGCGGTCGGCACCGACACCTTCAGACCGGAGGCAATGACCGGCAGCAGCCCCATCGGCGCGAACTCGGTCGTGCCGATGCCGAATGCGCCGACGGCAAGGGCGAGCAGCGGCCAGTTGAGCTTCATCGGGGCTCCAAGCGTTGGCGCGGCGATGTCCCGCCGGTCGGCACGGGCAACGCAGGGAGCGGCAACATGGACCCTATCGCGCAGATCGCCGGCATCGGCCTGAACGTTGCCGACGTGGCACGGGCAGCCGCCTTCTACCGCGCCCTGGGGTTTTCCGGCGATGGTGCCCGGCTGAGCTGCGGCGGGTTTCGGCTCGATCTCGCCGCGGCGACCGGCGCGCGTTACCCGGAACCCCGGGCGGCGAACGACCCGTGGTTCCAGCACTTCGCGATCGCTGTCGCCGACATCGACGCCGCGACGGAGCGGGCGCTCGCCGCGGGCGCGACGCCGATCTCGCGCGGCGGCCCCCAGCTGCTGCCGCCGAATACAGGCAGCGTCACGGCGTGGAAGTTCCGCGATCCCGACGGCCACCCGCTGGAGTTAAGCTACCTGCCGGGCAGCCGCTGGCTGGCGGACGCAGCGGCGGGCGCGGTGTTTCTGGGCGTCGATCACACCGCGCTTGCCGTTGCCGACCTCACTGCGGCGCAGGCATGGTACGCGGCGCGGGGCTGTCACGCGACCGGACGCTCGCTTAACACCGGGCCCGAGCAGGACCGGCTCGACGGGCTCGCGGGTGTCGCCGTCGACATCGTCGCGCTGGCTCCGCCGGGCGGCGAGCCGCACCTGGAGCTGCTCTGCTATCGGTCGCCCCGGCCCGCACCGCCGCGTGCGGTCGGCGAGGCGGACGTGGCGGCGACGCGAACACTGATCCGGGGCGGGCGGAGCGAAACCGATCCCGACGGCCACCGCCTCGCCTTGACGGAAACGCCTCCGCGACCCTATTGAGCCGACGCGCCGCGCACGGCGACCATAGCTCAATCGGTTAGAGCGCCGGTTTGTGGTACCGGAGGTTGCGGGTTCGATCCCCGTTGGTCGCCCCACCGCGCCCGCGCCGGCAACAGCGGATCGACGAGCTGGCCGCGGACGCCGGCGGCGACCGGATGGTCGGTGCCATAGTCGCCGGGCCAGTGGCGCGGCACGTACCACGTCCCGAACAGCCGATCGACGAAGGGAAGCATGGCGGCATAGTTGCGGTCGATGTGATCGCGCCGCGTGTGGTGCCAGTGGTGGAACGCCGGGGTCGCGATCAGGTTTTCCAGGATGCCGAAGCGCCAGCGGACATTGGCGTGGATGAAGAACCCCCAGAAGGTGCCGACGACGATGACCACCAGGCTGACCACGTCGGGCCGCCCCGACAGCGGATTGGCCAGGCCCAGCACGTAGAGGGGAACCAGGCCGACGAACTTGCCGAAGACCATGTCGACCGGGTGGGCGCGGGTGTTGACCAGCCAGTCGAGGTGCTCGGCCGAGTGGTGGAGCGCGTGGAAGCGCCACAGGAACGGGATCTCGTGGCTCCAGCGATGGCCCCAGTAGAAGCCGATCTCCCCCACCACCAGCGCGGCGGCGATGCGCGCATAGAGGGGCAGCGAGGCGCTGAACGTCTGCACCGGCGCTGGCACGAGGCGGTGGGCGGCCCAGGCGACGACGGCCATCGGCACGGCCAGCACGAGGCCGGGCAGTAGGCTCGACAGGAAATACCAGAACAGGTCGGTCGCCCACCCGGCCCGCAGAAGATGGCCCTGCTTCAGGGCGAACAGACGCTCGAGCGGCACGAACACGACCGCCAGCAGCAGCAGCCACACCGTCAGGTGGAACATCTGGTCAAGGATGGCGGCAAGCTGCGGCATGGAGGGTCCATAGCGGAGAGTGCGGCCAAAAGCGACCGCCGCCGGATCGGCGCGGAGCCGATCCGGCGGGAGCCGGTGTCGCAGCCGTCAGGCGGCGACGGTGTTCCGGCGGCGCGAGCGGAGCGCCGAGCCGACGAGACCGAGGCCGCCGAGCATCATGGCCCAGGAGGCGGGCTCGGGCACCGCGGCGGCGCTGACGCCGTCGAGCAGCGAGAAGGGCGGGCGGCCGCCAGGCGTGCCGACGGCGAGGAACGACAGCACTTCGGTCGTGGCGGTCGCGGTGTAGGTGAAGCGCTGGTGGCTCCACGGCTTGAAGCCCTGGTCGGGGTTGTCCCACACCGCCGTCGCGTGCGTCTCGTCGCCCAGGCTGACCTGCCACTGCTCCGTCGTCGGGCCCTGGTAGCCGTACTGCTGCGCCGCCGCCCAGTCGAAGCCGACGGTGTACTTGTGGCCGACGACGAGGCCGGTCAGCGTCTGCTGGATCGGCGCGACGATATAGGCTCCGTCGGCACCGACATAATTGCCGCCCGTCGGGCTGTCGGCAAAGCCGTTGGCCGCGCCGTTGGCCGGGCCCCAGAACTTGACGTTGCCGGCACCGTACTGGGTGTCCGCGCCCGACGTCGTCGCCGTGCCGGGGAAGAACAGCATGTTGTAGCCGCTCGTCGTCCAGTTGGCGACGACGTTGCCGGTGAAGTAGTCGCTGAACTGGCTCGAATTGGTCAGCGTCGTGGTCTCGAACCCGCCGTTCTTGACGAGGTCGACGTGGGCTGCAGCCGGCAGGGCGGCTGCAGCGGCCAGTGCGGCGGCGATGATGGTCAGGTAACGCATGAGATTTCCCCCGAAAAGTTAACGCGATCAGCGCCGGATCGCCGCGGGACCATCCCGCGCCAGACCCGTCACTCTCTGTCGCTCAAGTGATTAGCGTGATGTGGAGCGCATAATTAGACACGGCCACTGCAGCAACCGGTAATACACCGTTAACCATTTAAAGATCGTTACTGCGTTGTCCGACTGGCTTGAGGGTGCGGCGACGACGCCAGCGGTCCGGCGGGCGATGCAGCGGAACCAACTGTCGGCGCGGCTGCTTAGTCGGCCATCACGCCCGCGGAGAACCAATGGAGCAGATTGCCAACTGGGTGGCCCCTGTCGCCACGACGCTTGCCGCGATCCTGGTTGCGGCCAACCTCGGCGCCCGGGTCACGGGCATCGGCTTCATCGTCTTCGCCATCGGCTCGGTCGGCTGGATCGTCATCGGCCTGGCGACGGGACAGGCAAACCTCGTCTGGCAGAACGCGATCCTGTTCGGCATCAACGCGCTCGGGGTCTGGCGCTGGCTTGGTCTCCGCGCGCGCTACGACAAGGGTGCGGCGGCGGCGACTCGGGCGACGGCGTCGCGGGGAGCGCGGCAGTGAGCGGGCACGCCGCCGTTGCGGGTGCCGACGACGCGGCCCTGACAGCGGTATCGACGCTGCTCGGTGCCAGCGTCGCCGATAATACCGGCGCGACGCTGGGCACGGTCGCCGACGTCATGATCGAAGCCGCCGCCGGCCGCATCGTCTATGTCGCCGTCAGCGTCGGCGGCATCGTCGGCATCGGCGAGCGCCTGTTTGCCGTGCCCTGGGAATGCTTCGTCTTGGACCCGGTCGGCGGCAAGCTCGCCGTCCGGTTCGCGCGGGCGACGCTCGATCGGCACGACGGGTTCGACCCCGACGCCTGGCCCGTCTGCGGCGACCCGAAGCTGATCGGCTGACGCGCCGGCCTTGCTCGTAGCGCCACCGGCGTTGCCAACCGCGTCAGTTGGTTTATTGCGCGCCGCTTCCCGCTAGTTACCTGGGTCTTCCGATGCTGTTCGACGCCCCCGATTTCGACGCGCACGAGGCCGTGCACTTCATCGCCGACCCGGCCCGCGGCCTGCGCGCGATCATCGCCGTCCATTCGACGCACCGCGGCCCGGCGGCGGGCGGCTGCCGCTATTGGCACTATGCCGACGACGCCTCGGCGCTGACCGACGCGCTGCGCCTGTCGCGCGGCATGAGCTACAAGAACGCGATGGCCGGGTTGCCGATGGGCGGCGGCAAGGCGGTCGTGTTCAAGGACGGCGACAAGACCCATGCGCTGCTCGAGGCGTTCGGCGATGCGATCGAATCGCTGGGCGGCCGCTACGTCACCGCCGAGGATGTCGGCATGTCCGACGCCGACATGACCGTCATCGCCCGGCAGACGAAGCACGTCTCCGGCCTGCCCGTCGGCGGCGGCGAGGCGGGCGGCAACCCCGGCCCGTCGACGGCCGAGGGCGTCTTCGTCGGCATGCGCGCCGCGGTCCGCCACAAGCTCGGGCGCGACGGCTTCGCCGGCGTCCATGTCGCGATCCAGGGCCTGGGCAGTGTCGGCGGCGGCGTCGCCGAGCGGCTGGCCCATGCCGGGGCCCGGCTGACCGTCGCCGACATCGACGACGCGCGGGCGGCGCGGCTCGCGGCGGCGCTCGGCGCCACGCACGTGCCGGTCGACGCGATCATGGGCGTCGCCGCCGATGTCTTCAGCCCGAACGCGCTCGGCGCGATCCTGACCGAGGCGAGCATCGCCGCCCTCGACGTCCAGGTCGTCGCCGGTGCCGCGAACAACCAGCTGGCGACGCCGGCCGACGGCGCCCGGCTGCACGCCCGCGGCATCCTCTACGCGCCCGACTATGTCATCAACGCCGGCGGCATCATCAACGTCGTCGCCGAATATCTCGGTCGCGGCGATGCCGCTTCGGTCGCGGCCGATATTGCCGCGATCGAGCCGCGCCTCGCCGCGATCTTTGCCGAGGCGGATGCGTCCGCCACGCCGACCGACGCCGTCGCCGATGCCCGGGCGCGGCACCTGATCGGACGGTAGCGGCACTTTTGCCCGCGACCGGCGGCGCGCGCTTGGCTATGATGGCGCATCGCAGCAGGAGCACGCCATGAAGTTCGGCATCGGCCAGTCGCCCAAGCGCGTCGAGGATTTCCGCCTGCTGACCGGGCGCGGCCGCTTCACCGACGACGTGCACGAGGCCGGCATGCTGTTCGCCGCGACGGTCCGCTCGCCGTATGGTCACGCCCGCATTGCCGGGATCGACGTGACCGAGGCGCGCGCCGTCCCGGGCGTCGTCGCCGTCTATACTCACGCCGATGTCGCCGGTTACGGCGTCATTCCCTGCCTCGTCCCCTTCGCCAAGGTACCGACGCCGCGCGCGCTGCTGACCGGCGATGTCGCCCGCTTCGTCGGCGACGGCGTCGCCTTCGTCGTCGCCGAGAGCCGCGAGGCGGCGCGAGCCGGCGCGGAGGCGGTGATGGTCGACTATGACGAGCTGCCGGCGGTGACGTCGCTCGCCGACGCGCTGGCGGCCGAGGCGCCGAAAATCTGGGATGCGGCCCCGTCCAACGACCTCTTCGCCTTTCCCCTGGGCGATGCCGACAAGGCGAGCGCCGGGCTGGCGGCGGCCGCCCACGTCACGCGCCTGCGCATCGTCCAGAACCGTGTCGCGCCGACGTCGATGGAGGTTCGCGCCGCCGTCGGCCACTGGGACGCCGACGGGTTCACCCTCGACTTCGGCGGCCAGGGCGTCGCCGGCGCGCAGAAGATGCTCGCCGGGATCATGGGCGTCGCGCCGGCACAGGTCCGCGTCCGCACCGGCGACGTTGGCGGCGGCTTCGGCATGAAGGCGTTCCTGTATCCGGAATACGGCCTTGTTCTCCACGCCGCGCGCGACTGCGGCCGACCGGTCAAGTGGACCGGAGAGCGGGGCGACGCCTTCCAGACCGATACGCACGGCCGGGCGATGGTCAGCGAGGCAGCGATCGGCTTCGACGCCGACGGGCTGATCACCGCGCTGCAGGTCGAGACGTGGAGCGACCTCGGCGCCTACCAGTCGCAGTTCGGCCCGGGCATCCAGACGGTTGCCGGCGGGCGGATCCTGGGCGGCGTCTACCGCATCCCGGCGATCCACAACCTCGTCCACGGCGTCGTCACCAACACCGCGCCGGTCGATGCCTATCGTGGGGCCGGGCGTCCCGAATCGGCCTATATCATGGAACGGCTGCTCGACGCCGCGGCGCGTGAGCTGGGGATCGGCGCCGACGAGGTCCGCCGGCGCAACCTGCTCCGCCCCGACGAGCTGCCGCATGCCAACGGCCTGGGCCTGACCTTCGATATCGGAGATTTCCCGGCCGTGCTCGACCAGGCGCTGACCAACGCCGACTGGGCCGGCTTTCCGGCGCGGAAGGCGGCGGCTGCGGCCAAGGGCCTGCGCTACGGCCGCGGCCTGGCCTATTACGTCGAAATCGCCGGTGGCGGCTCGACCGAGGAGTTCGCCGACATCCGCGTCGGGACGGACGGCATCGTCGAGGCGGCGGTCGGCACCCAGTCGAACGGTCAGGGCCACGAAACCGCCTACGCCCAGGTGCTGAGCGACCGTCTCGGCCTGCCGATCGAAAGCGTGCGGATCGTCCAGGGCGACACCGCGCGACTGGATCAGGGCAACGGCACCGGCGGCTCGCGCAGCCTCGCCTGGGGCGGCGGCGCGGTGATCGAGGCCGGCGACGACATGGTCGCGCGCGGCATCGAGCTGGCCAAGGGCGACCTCGACGCCGCCGACGTCGACTATGCCGAGGGCGTGTTCAGCGCGCGGGGAACCAACCGCACCGTCAGCCTGGCCGAACTCGCCGCCCGTCACCCGGGCGGCCTCGACGGCCGCGCGGTCTACAAGCCCGCCGCACCGCGCCCGACCTTCCCCAACGGCTGCCACGTCGCCGAGGTCGAGATCGACCCCGCCACCGGCACGACCAAGGTCGTCCGCTACAGCCTGGTCGATGATTTCGGCGTCCTGATGAACCCGATGCTGGTCGAGGGGCAGATCCACGGCGGCGTCGCGCAGGGGTTGGGCCAGGTGCTGCTCGAAGACATCGTCTACGGCGACGGCGCGCAGCTGTTGACCGGCTCGTTCATGGACTACGGCGTGCCACGCGCCGACGACATGCCGCCGCGCATCGGCTTCGCCACGCGCGGCGTGCCGAGCCCGACCAATCCCCTGGGAGTCAAGGGCTGCGGCGAGGCGGGAACGATTGGGGCGATGCCGTCGATCATGAACGCGATCATCGACGCGCTCGACGGGCGGCAGCTGGAGATGCCGGCGACGATCGAGAAGGTCTGGCGGCTTTGCCGCGAGCTCGACCGGACGGCGCTCGCCGCGTGAGCGGGTCGCAGCTTCTGGCAGCCCTGCGCGCCAACTGGCTGCGCATCCTGCTGATGGTGCTGGTCGCCACCAGTGTTGCCTATGCCGTCGCCGATTTCCCAACCGCGCCAGTATACGGCCAAGGCGCGCGTCATGCTCGACATCGGCAACGAGGACCCCTCGCAATATTCGGTCCTCGCGCGCGGCATGGCCGCCGGCTACATCGGCAGCCAGATGCGTCTGGTGACCGACGAAGGCGTCCTCCGCGAGGTGGTGGAGAAGCTCGGCTGGCCGCAGAACCCGCAGGTGATCGCGGCGTGGGAGGCGGCGACCGGCGGCGTCGGCGATGTGACCAAATGGGCGGCGAGCCAGTTGCAGCCGTCGGTCGGCGTGCAGCCGCTGGAGGACAGCTCGATCCTCGAAATCTACTACGGCGCGACGTCGCTCGATGCGGCAAAGCAGGTCGTCGCGCTGATCCGGACGGCATACATCGACGAGAATGGGCGTTTGCGGGCCGAGGCGGCGCGGCGGGCGGCGGCCTGGAACCGGACGCAGGCGACGCGGGCACTGGCCGAGCTGCGTGCTGCTGAAGCGGCCCGGGCGGCGTTCGTCACGGAGAACCGCATTCCGGTCGATACCCCGCGTGGCGGATTGGAATATCAGGAACATATGCAGGCGTTGATGGACTCTGCGCGGCGCCTGCCGCTGCCGACGACGACGGGAGACGGGGCGGCTGGCGCGCTCAAGCGCCGCCTCGATACGATCGACGCCGAACTCGCGGTGCCGCAGGAGCGCGGCGAGCAGAACCCGATGACGCTGTCCCTCCGGCTCCAGCGCGCCAGCGTCGCGCAGCAGTACGAGCGCGAGCTGGCAGTCGCGCGGGCCGGCAGCGACGCGCCGTCGGCGCTAATCGGACTGGTGCGGCAACAGCGCGATGCCGACTACCTCAAGACGCGGCTCAACCTGCTTGACCGCGCGCCGCTCTACGATCGGCTGGCCACCCTCGACCGCGACATCGCCATGAAGGCCGCGCACTATGAAGCGATCGCCGCGCACGTCGCCAATTTCGAATCGACCGCGGCGGCACCAAGCGGACTGCGCGTGATCGGCGACGTGATTGCCAAGGACGAGCCGAGCTATCCCAACATTCCGTTGATGGTGGCGATCGCCGCCGCGTCCAGCCTCGCCTTCGCCGTCGCCTTGACCCTGGTCAGCGAACTGCACCGGCGGCAGGTCCGCAGCGCCGAGGATCTGCTGCAGTCGACCGATGCACCGATCCTTGCCGTCATCCCGCCGGCGCCGCGGCAGCGTGGACGGCGTCGGTTCGGCGTGCGCTGGCCGCGCCTGGGTCGGCGCAGCCCGAGCTTCGCCTAGCGTCGGGCAGCCGGCGCACCGCCCCGGCCGGTGCGGTTTCCGGCTGGTTTTTTCCGCCCCCGTGGCACTCCCGCCGCGGCTGCCCGTTCACCGGCTACGATCCTGCCGCCGGACCCGCGATGCCCGTCTCGCTGAACTCACCGCTCGGTCCGGCACCCGACAGGGGCCAGTGGGCGGCGGCGCGCGGAAGTAGCGCTTGCCCGGATCGGCCGAGGTCGTGAACGGTATCGAGGAGCTGGGACGATGAGCCAGACCGTGGGCGAATTCTTCGCCGAACGTCTCCAGGAGTGGGGCGTCAAGATCATCTTCGGCTACCCCGGCGACGGCATCAACGGGGTCCTGCGCGGGCTGCAGAAGGCGGGCGACGCGGTCAAGTTCGTCCAGGTCCGCCATGAGGAAATGGCCGCGTTCATGGCCTCGGGCTTCGCCAAATTCTCCGGGCAGATGGGCGTGTGCCTGGCGACCGGCGGTCCCGGGGCGACCCACCTGATCACCGGCCTGTACGATGCCAAGCTCGACCACATGCCGGTCCTCGCCATCACCGGCCAGGCGGCGCGGCCGTCGCGCGGCGCGCATTATCAGCAGGAGATCAACCTCGACCGCATGTTCGCCGATGTCGCCGAGTTCGTTCAGGAAGGGACGACCCCCGAGCATCTGCCGGTGATCCTCGACCGCGCGATCCGCGTCGCCCAGAGCGCGCGCGGCGTGGCGGCGGTGATCATGCCCAACGACCTGTCCGACGAGCGCTATTCGGCACCGCCGCGCCAGCACGGCTATACCCGGTCGAGCGTCGGCTATTCCGCGCCGCTGGTCGTGCCGCACGACGCCGACCTGCGCCGCGCCGCCGCGGTGCTGAATGCCGGCGAGAAGGTCGCCATCCTGGTCGGTGCCGGCGCGCTGCACGCGACCGACGAGGTCATCGCCGTCGCCGATGTCCTGCAGGCGGGCGCGGCCAAGGCCCTGCTCGGCAAGGCGGCGCTGCCCGACGACCTGCCGTGGGTCACCGGCACGATCGGGTTGCTCGGCACCAAGCCGTCATCCGACCTGATGGACGACTGCGACACGCTGCTGATGATCGGCACCGGCTTCCCCTGGTCGGAGTTCCTGCCCAAGACCGGCAAGGTCCGCGCCGTGCAGATCGACATCAAGGCGTCGATGCTCGGCATCCGCTACGATACCGAGGTCAACCTCCACGGCGACAGCGCGGCGACCCTGACGGCGCTGCTGCCGCTCCTGACGCCCAAGCCGCAAGGCAGCTGGCGTGAAGGCATCGCCGCGGGAATGCGCGACTGGTGGCAGCTGCTCGACGCGCGCGCGCACGCCGCCGCGACCCCGGTCAATCCGCAGCGCGTCGCCCACGAGCTGTCGCCGCGCCTGCCGGCGAACGCGATCGTCACTTCCGATTCGGGATCGTGCGCCAACTGGTTCGCGCGCAATCTCCGGGTCCGGCGCGGGCAGATGTTTTCGCTGTCGGGCGGGCTCGCCTCGATGGGCGCCGCGGTGCCGTATGCCATCGGCGCGAAGTTCGCCCACCCCGACCGGCCAGTGATCGCGCTGGTCGGCGACGGGGCGATGCAGATGAACAACATGGCCGAACTCATCACCGTCCAGAAATACTGGCGCGAATGGGTCAATCCGCAGTGGATCTGCTGCGTCTGGAACAACCAGGATCTTAACCAGGTGACGTGGGAGCAGCGGGTGATGGAGGGCTTCCCGCGCTTCGACGCGACCCAGCAGATCCCCGACTTTCCCTATCACAAGTTCGCCGAGATGCTCGGCTTCAAGGGCATCTACGTCGACGATCCCGAGCACATGGGGGCGGCGTGGGACGAGGCGCTGGCAAGCGACCGCCCGGTCGTGCTGGAAGTGAAGACCGATCCCGAGGTGCCGCCGCTGCCGCCGCACATCAGCTTCGAGCAGGCGAAGGCGTTCATGTCGACCGCGCTGAAGGGCGATCCCGACGAGGGCGGCATGCTGAAAGGCGCGGTGCACCAGGTCCTGGCATCGGTGCTGCCGGGCCACGGCGACTGAGGCGGGGGACGGGCAGGCGACGGACGGCGGCGACGAAAACCTCGCCGTCGAACCGCCGTCAGTCGCTCACCCCGCGACCTCGAACAGGCCGGCGCCGCCCATGCCGCCGGCGACGCACATCGACACCACGGCCCAGCGGACGCCGCGGCGGCGCGCCTCGATCAGGGCATGGCCGACGAGGCGGCTGCCGGTCATCCCGAACGGATGGCCGAGGGCGATCGCCCCGCCGTCGACGTTGAGCTTGGCCGGGTCGATGCCGAGCCGGTCGCGGCAGTAGAGGAGCTGGCTGGCGAAGGCCTCGTTGATTTCCCACAGGCCGATGTCGTCGACGCTGAGCCCGGCGCGGGCGAGCAGCTTGGGGACGGCGAAGACCGGGCCGATGCCCATCTCCTCGGGCGCACAGCCGGCCGCCTGGAAGCCGCGGTAGAGCCCGAGGACGTCGTGGCCCTCGCGCTCGGCGGTCGCGCGGTCCATGACGACCTGCGCCGACGCCCCGTCCGACAACTGGCTGGCGTTGCCGGCGGTGACGAAGCGCCCTTCGGCGACGACCTGCCCGTCGCGCCAGACGGGTTTCAGCTTGGCCAGCTGCTCGACCGTCGTCCCGGCGCGGATGCCCTCGTCGGCGCCAAGCGTCAGCGTCTCGCGGCCCGAGACGCTGCCGTCCTTCTCGACGATGGTGCGGGTCACCTCGATCGGCACGATCTCGTTCGCGAAGCGGCCTTCGGCAGTGGCGGCGGCGGCACGGCGGTGGCTTTCGGCGGCAAGCGCGTCCTGCGCCTCGCGGCTGACGCCGTAGCGCTCGGCGACGATCTCGGCGGTCTCGATCATCGCCATATAGGCGTGCGCCTGGGCGGCGATCACCGCCGCCGACTGGGCACGGAAGGTCGGGCTGTGGGCGTTGCGCGTCAGGCTGATCGACTCGACGCCGCCCGCCACGGCAACATCGATGTCCCCGGCGATGATCCCGCGCGCGGCGAACGCCAGCGCCGTCAGGCCCGAGGCGCACTTGCGGTCGACGCTGGTCCCCGGGACGGTGTCGGGCAGGCCGGCGGCGAAGATCGTCGTGCGGGCGATGTTGCTCGCCTGCGTGCCCCACTGGTTGCCCGCGCCCACGATGACGTCGTCGATGCGGGCCGGGTCGATCCCGGCGCGCGCGACCGCCGCCCGCACCGCATGGGCGGCAAGGACCGGGGCATCGGTGTCGTTGAACGCGCCGCGGTGGGCGCGCCCGACCGGCGTCCGTGCCGTGGCGACGATGGCGGCTTCCCGCATGACCCTGTCCTTCCCAGACCTGACGCAGAAACGGTTCCGCCCGCTGGTGGAGCCAGTCGCCCGCGCTGTCCAGCGGCACGAGGCGGTGCTTGCAGCGCCCGGGACCGCCCGGAGAGGAACACGGCGACGACCGGGATGCCGGCGGCGCGCAGGCGGCGCAGCGTCGCCAGGTCGGACCTGTCGCCGGGGCTGATCTCGCGCCGGCGGCGCTACCCGCGGTGCGGATGCCGTCCCGGATCGACTGCGCATGCGGAAAGTCGCTGTTGGGCAGGTGGCCGCCCTGCCAGGTCAGCGTCCAGCCGCCCGCGGCCTGCGCGATGTCGTCGGCGCCCTTGCCGATGACGGGCGCCGATCAGCTCGAACGGCCGGCGACGTGGCGCGACGACGGCCGTCCGCGCTCGAACATGCCGGGGCGCGGCTTGACCCGCAGGATGCGGCGGACGGCGTCGTCGATCCGCGCCGCCGGGATTTCGCCCGACTGCACACTGGTCAGCGTGTTGTCGTCCAGCGCGCGCCAGTTCGGGCCGGAATACATGAACATGTCGACCCCGGCGGTGCCGGACGCGCTTCGACAGTCGACCACAGCGCCGCGTGCGCGACCGGCGACCGCGGCGCCGCCGCGCCGATAAGGAGGGCCGCGGCCAGCAGCGGCAGCGCGCCGCGGCGGGACAGCGTCACCGCCCCGTCCGCGCCGCGGCCAGCTGAAGGGTGCCCATCAACGCGGCGTCGCCGGCATTGTGACCGACCGCGACGCGGTAGACCCCGGCGGCGACCGTCCAGCCGCCGGCCGCGGCGAAGCGGGCGAAGGTCCGCGGCTCGAGTCTGACCGTGACGTGCCGCGTCTCACCGGGGGCGAGCATGACGCGGCTCCACCCGGCGAGGCGGAACGTCCGTGCGCCGCCGCTGCCCGCCGCCTCGACGTAAACCTGCGGCACGTCGGCGCCCGCGCGGCGGCCGGTGTTGGTCACGTCGAAGCTGGCGCTCAGCCCGGCGACGGCGAGCCGGTCGAGGCGGAAGCTGGTGTACGACAGGCCGAAGCCGAAGGGGAACAGCGGCGGGCGATGCTCGCGCGCGTACCAGCGGTAGCCGACGTCGGCGCCCTCGACGTAGTCGACCGTGAACGGCGCAACCCGGCCGTTGGGGCCCATCGCCGCGAGCCCGGGCGGGTGCGGGCGCGGCGCATCGTCGGCCCGCGCCGGGAAGGTCATCGGCAGATGGCCGCTGGGGCTGACCGCGCCGGTCAGCAGCCGGGCCAGCGCCTCGCCGCCGCGCTGCCCCGGATACCAGGCGGCGAGCACCGCCGGGACCTGGGCGAGCCACGGCATCACGACCGGATTGCCGGTTTCAAGGACGACCAGCGTGTGCGGGTTGGCCGCCGCCACCGCCGCGATCAGCGCGTCCTGGTTCCCGGGCAGGTTCAGGGTCGGCGTATCCATCGCCTCGGTCTGCCACTGCGTCGCGAAGACGATGGCGAGATCGGCCGTGCGCGCCGCGGTGGCCGCTGCGGCAGGATCGCTGCCGTCGACATAGGTCATCGTCGCCTCCGGCAGCGCCGCGCGGAGGGCGTTCAGCGGTGAGGAGGCGTGCCAGGTCACCCGCGCGAACGATGCGGCCGCGCCCGAGGTCAGGCGGATCTCAACCGGCGCGCCGCCGACCGAACGGACCTGCGACGATCCTCCGCCCGACAGGACGCCGACGTCGGCATGGCCGCCGATCAGCACGATCCGGCGGGCGCTCGCGGCCAGCGGCAGCAGCTCGCCGTCGTTCTTGAGCAGGACCATGCCCTCCTCGGCCGTCCGCTGGGCAATCACGGCATGGCGCGGCATAATCGATCGGCTGCGGCGCGGCCGGCACGGGATGATCGATCAGCCCGGTGTCGACGATCCCGTACAGGACCCGCGTCGCCATGTCGTCGAGCCGCGCTGCGGACACGCGGTTCGCAGCGAGGGCGGCGGCCAGCGGCGCGCCGAAATAGACGGTGCGGTCGAGTTCCTGTCCCAACTCCTGGTCCAGCCCGGCGTTGGCGGCCTTTTCCGTCGAGTGGACCGCGCCCCAGTCGGACATGACCCAGCCGGAGTAGCCCCAGCCGTCCTTGAGCACGCCGCTCAGCAGCGTGGCATTCTCGCATGCATAGTCGCCGTCGATCCGGTTGTAGGCGCACATCACCGACCCCGGGTGCCCGCGCTCGATCGCCAGTTCGAAGGCGAGGAGATCGCTTTCGCGCAGCGCCGGCAAAGCGAGCCGCGCGTCGAGCACCATCCGCCCGGTCTCCTGCGCGTTCAGGACGAAATGCTTGATCGTCGAGACGATATGGTTGCTCTGGACGCCCGTGATTGCCGCTCCGGCCAGGGTGCCGGCGAGCAGCGGGTCCTCGCCCAGATATTCGAAGTTGCGCCCGTTCCACGGATCGCGGGTCAGGTTGACGCCGCCGGCCAGCAGGACGTTGAACCCCTTGGCGCGCGCCTCGGCACCGATCATCGCGCCGCCGGCATAAGCGAGGTCGGGGTCGAAGCTCGCCGCCGTCGCCAGCCCCGCCGGCAGCGCCGTGGCGACGTCGCCGCGACGCTGCTCGACCTGGTTCGCCACGCCCAGGCTGGCGTCGCTCTCGCGCAGCGCCGGGATGCCGAGCCGCTCGACCCCCGGGACATAGCCCGCCGAGGGGACCATCACGACCGGCGGCACCGGCTTGGCCCGCGGCGGAAAATAGCCGTGGACCAGCGACAGTTTCTCCGCCGTCGTCATCTGTGCGACGAGCGCCGCGGCGCGGGCTTTCGCATCGGCCGCGACCCGGCTGGCCGGATCGCCCGCGGCGGCTACCGCCGTGCCGGCAAGCACGGCGGCAGTGATGATCAACATCGGCAACGCTCCGTCGCGGGCGGTCAGAAGTTCAACCGGGCGCGCCCGCCGAACGTCCGCGGCGGCTGGTAGTTGGACAGGAACACCGGCGCGTACTGCGTCGGGCCGAAGGTCGTGGCGTTGGTCCTGATCTTGCCGTCCTCGACGTTCTGGACGAACAGCTCGAGCAGATACTTGTCGCCCGGCGCGTTGTAGCGGACGGCGAGGTCGGTCCGGCTGTACGCCTTCTGCTCGTCGAACGCCTGTCCGTAATAGACGTTGACGCCGTTGACGACCCGGTTGGTCCGGTCGCCGTCGAAGAAGCTGAGGAAGCTCCGCGTCTCGTAGTGGACCGTGGCGCGCGGCGTGATGCTGCCGCCGCCGGCGAGCTTGAAGTCGTGCTCGTAGGTCGCCGTCGCCGAGAAGCGCGGGGCATGCGCCAGTTCGTTGCCCGCCAGGTCACGCTGCGAACTGAGCGCGCCCTGGTCGTCGAGGCGGCCGTCGGCGGTGACCAGGGTCTTCAGCTTGGTCTTCTGCACCGTCGCGGCGACCTGCAGGCGGTCGACCGGCGTGATCGTCGCCACCGCTTCGGCTTCGAGGCCGTACGCCGTGGCACCCTTGGCGTTCTGGGTGATGATCTGCGAGGCGATGACGTTGCCGTTGGCATCGCGCGTGTTCAGCACCTGGTTGACCTGATAGCCGGTGAAGTCCGCGTAGTAGGCCGCAAGGTTCAGCGTCAGGCGGCGGTCGAACAGCCGCGACTTCAAGCCGACCTCGTAGTTGGTGATGTTCTCCGGGTCGGTCGTGCGGCCGCCGTCCTGGATGTTTCCCGACTTGAAGCCGCTGCTGATGCTGGCGTAACCGAGGACGTTGTCGGTCAGGTCGGCGTCGAGCCGGGCGAGATAGCTGAGCTTGTTCCAGCTGCCCTTGACGTCGTTGTTCGAGATCGAGAACGCGCCGCCCTGCGCGTTCAACAGCGTCACGAGTTGATCCGCGGTGGCGTTGGGAAACTGGCCGAAGATGTTGATGTTGCACGGGCCGGTCGCCGGGCAGCCGAAGGCGGTGACGTTGCGGCCGCCGACGTCCTTCTTGCTGTCGTGCGTATAGCGCAGGCCGCCGGTCAGGCGCAGCCGCGAATTGACGTTCCACGTCACCTGGCCGAAGCCGGCGAGCGAATTGATCTCGCGGTCGGCCTGGATGAAGCTGCCGACGAATGCCCGGGTCGGACCGTTGCGGTAGCCGTCGCGCTGGTCGACGTCGAAGCGGATGCGGTTGACCTCGTGCGCGTAATAGACGCCGGCAATATAATCGATGCGGTGGGTGCCGGTCGACTTCAGCTGGAACTCGTGGCTTTCGAAGTCGTAGCGCGAGTTGATCGTCGCGTTCTGGCCGAAGCCGCCGAGGTAGAGGAGCTTGCCCGTCGCCGGGTCGCGGCCGCCGGTCGGTGGCAGGGCGCCGGCGTCGGCGTCGGCCTGCGTGCTGCCGCCGATCCGGGTGAAGCCGGCGATATACTCAAAGCGCATGCCGTCGCGGAAGTCCCAGTTGACGTCGCTGCGCAGCGCCACGGAATAACGGTCGGTGTCGGGCGCGGTGTCGCTCAGCGTCGACCAGAAGTCGGTCCCCGGCCGCGGTGTCTGGAGCAGCGCGATGACGGGCGCGCCCTTGTCGAGGAAGCCTTCCGCGCTGAGGTTCCAGGTCAGCGTGTCGGTCGGCTTGAACAACAGGCTGACGCGCGCCGACTGCTGGTCGCGGGCGTAATAGCGCTTGCCCGTGGTGATGAACGCCGCCGGGTCGATGCCCGGGACATTGGGGGCCGGCTGGAAGCTGGCATAGCCGTCGTTGCGTTCGGTGACGAAGGCGATGCGCAGCGCCAGCTTGTCGTCGATCAGCGGCAGGTTGAGGGCGCCGCGGCTGCCGAAGCGGCTGTAGTTGCCGCCGATCGCCTCGACATAGCCCGACACGCCGTTGAAGTTGGGCTTGGCCGTGATCAGGCTCAGCGCACCGACCGTCGCGTTCCGCCCGAACAGCGTGCCCTGCGGTCCGCGCAGGACCTCGGCGCGCTCCAGATCGTAGAACAGGACCGAGGCGCCCTGCGCGCGCGACGAGTAGACGCCGTCGATGTAGATCGCGACCTCCGGGTCGGCGACCTCGGTATAGGCGCTGTCGTTGCCGATGCCGCGCAGCGTCAGCAGGACCGCCGACTGGTCGCCCTGCTGGGTGAACTGCAGGCTGGGGACAAAGCGGGCGAGGTCGGTGACGTCGCGGACCTGCTCGCGGTCGAGCGTCGCCTGGCTGAATGCCGAAATCGCGATCGGGGTCTTCTCGAGCGTCGTCTCGCGGCGCGTCGCGGTGACGATGATGTCGCCGTCGACAAAGCCGGGCGTGCTGACGCCGTTGGCCGGCTGCGCCTCGGGCGGCACGCCGGCAGGGGCAGTCACCGACTGGGCCGCTGCGGCCCCGGCGAACGACATCACGGCGGCCGTCGCGGCCGCCGACAAAAACTGATTAAATGTCATTTAAGCCTCCCTTGACCCTCGAACGGGGCTTGAATGGCAGGCTAGAGTTGCTGACATCGGTGTCAATCCACTTTGACATCGATGTCGGAAATTCCGGATGGGTGTGTTTCCGGTGCCATAACTACCCGCTACAGTCGGCTAAATGGCTGCCGATCCGCCCCAGGCTCTCGCCGCGCGACCCGTCGACGTGGCGCGGCGGCTGTTCTACCTGTCGGTCGGGGTGTTTTTCATCGGCGGCTTCCTGACCGCCATCATCAGCCTGCTCGTCCCGCGGCTGAAGACCATCCACCGGCTCGACTACAGCGAGGCGCTGCTCGTCCAGTTCGCCGCGCACCTGAGCTACCTCCTGTTCGCCGTGCCGATCACGCTGATCGTGGTGCGCGTCGGCTATATGCGCTCGATCGCGTGCGGGCTGGCCGTGATGGCCGGCGGGTGCCTGGCGATCGTCGCCGCCGATCGCGCGGGAAGCTTTGCGCTGATCCTTGCCGCGCTGCTGCTGCTGACGCTTGGCATCACCTTTCTCCAGATCGCGGCCAACACGGTCGTGACGATCGTCGGCGCGAGCGCGGCGGCGGCCTCGCGGCTGACCTTGCTGCAAGGCTTTAACTCGCTCGGCACGGTGCTCGGACCGGTCCTGACCGCGCCGGCCCTGCTCGGCAGTGCGGCCGACGGCAGCGCCTCGCCGATCACCCTTCCCTTCCTTGCCGCTGTCGTCGTGCTGGTCGGGCTGGCGGCCGCCTTCGTCGCGGCGCGGCATCTGCTCGCGACCCCGGCGCGGCGGGCCGCGGTCACCCTCGACCACTTGCCCGCACTGCTGCGCGACCGGCGCATGGCCGCGGGCACGGCGGCGATGTTCGCCTATGTCGGGGCCGAGGTGACCATCGGCACGCTGCTCGCAAATTTCCTGATGCAGCCGGCGATCCTCGGCGCGACGCCGGTCGCGGCGGGGCGGCTGGTCGGGCTTTACTGGCTGGGGGCGATGGTCGGCCGCTTCGCCGGGGCCGCGCTGCTGCGGCGGGCGGCGGCGACGCTCGTCCTTGCCGGCGTCGCCCTCGGCGCGGCGGCACTGACGCTGACCGCCGTCGTCACCGGCGGCGCGGTCGCGGCGGTGGCGCTGCTGGCGGTCGGCCTGTGCAACGCCGTCATGTATCCGACGATCTACGCCCTTGCCCTGCCGGCCGGCGCCGCGCTCGCACCCCTGGGGGGCATGCTGTTGTGCATGGCGGTCGTCGGCGGCGCGGTGCTACCGCTGGCGACGGGGATCGCCGCCGATGCCGTCGGCCTCGGCCCGGCGCTCGCCCTTCCCGCCCTCTGCTACGGCGGCATCGCCGCCTTCGCGCTGATGCGCCGCGGCGGCGACTGATGCGCACGATCACGATCAAGGACGTCGCGCTCCATGCCGGCGTCTCGGCCAAGACCGTGTCGCGCGTGCTGAACCACGAGGCGCACGTCCGGCCCGAAGTCCGGGCGGCGGTCGAGCGCGTGATCGCCGACCTCGACTACCGGCCCAACGCCTTCGCCCGCAGCCTGTCGAGCTCGCGGTCGTACCTGCTCGGACTGCTGCTCGATGATCCGGGGTCGGGCTATGCCGCCGATCTGCAGCTCGGGGCGCTGATGCGCTGCCGCGCGCGCAGCTACCATCTGGTCGTCGAGCCGATCGATACCGCTGCGGACGACTGGGTCGGCGCGCTCGCCGGCAGCCTGCGCGGGCTTGGTCTCGACGGGGCGATGCTGACTCCGCCGCTGTGCGACAATGCGCAGCTGCTCGACCTGCTGGAGGCGGTGGGCCTGCCGTACGTGCGGATCTCGCCGTCGATGGCGACCGAGCGGTCGGGCTTCGTCTGGATGGATGATCGCGCGGCCGCCTACGACATGACCCGCCACCTGCTGGCGCTCGGCCACCGCGTCATCGGCTTCGTCAAGGGCGATCCCGCACACAGTGCCTCGGCCAAGCGCTACGACGGCTACCTCGCGGCCTTGGCCGATGCCGGCGTCGCGCCGACGCCGGCGTTCGTGCGCGAAGGTGATTTCTCGTTCCGCAGCGGGCTCGCCATCGGCGAGGAGCTGCTGGCGCGCGCGGCGTTGCCGACGGCGATCTTTGCCAGCAACGACGACATGGCGCTGGGCGTGCTGATCAGCGCGATCAAGCTTGGCATCGGCGTTCCCGACCGCCTGTCGATCGCCGGCTTCGACGATGCGCCGACCTCGCGGGCGGCGTGGCCGCAGCTGACGACGGTGCGCCAGCCCAAGGCGGAAATGGCGGCGGCGGCGGTCGACATCCTGGTCGACGCCCGCTACCGGGCCGACCCCGGCGCGCAACGATTTCGCCACCTGCTCGACTATTCGCTGGTCGAACGGCTGAGTACCGGGCCGGCGGCGGTTCATCCACCCGGTCGAGCGCGGTTGGTTCAGCCGGCCTGATCCGGCGACGCGGGCACCGGGGCGGACGGGGTGTCCGTCCCGGTGCGGGGGCGGTCGGTCACTGGGCGGAGGCGAACTGCGGTGCGGCGGGCAGCTGCTTCATCGCGCCGGTGACGGCGGTGCGCAGGCAGTTGGCGCGGGTGGTGCGGGCGGCGAGGTCGCTGTCGCCGCGGCCGCAGACGCTGCGGGCGGCGCTGTTGATGCGGCCCTTGAGGGTTGCCTGGCCGGCGACGGTGTCGAGGTTGAGGTCGCCGTAGAACACCGTGGCGGTCGGCGCGGTCTGCGCGTTGACCGAGGGGGCGACGGCGGCGCTGAGGGCGATGGCGGCGGCGAGGAGGATCTTCATGGCGGCGGTTCCCTGTCTCGTCCGGCGCTGGACCATCCGTGCGCCGATGGCCGCCTGATAGATCGCGCCCCGGTCCGCGGCTGTGACGTACATCACAGCGAAAGGACGGGATCGGATGCGTCGCCGCTAAAGCCGCGCCCCGGAACAGCGAACGAATTGGTGCTGACCCGAGCCTGCCGGTGAGCAGGCCGGGAGCGTGGCGACTCCCGGTCGACCCGTGACGCCTCTGCCTCAGGCGGTGCGGGCGACGGTGCGTCGACGCCGCATCGCCGCACCGACGGTCGCGAAGCCGAGGATCAGCATCCCCCACACCGCCGGTTCCGGCACCGCGCCCGTCAGCGCCTCGCCGTGCGGTCCGTTCAGTCCGGTGACCAGCGGCGCAAAAGTCCCGTCCGGATTGATCGCGACGACCTGGTTCAGACTGTCGGCGGCCGCCAGCGGCGTGTCCTTGGCGAAGGTGCCCGTGAGCGCGTAGATCGTGTTCGACCCGCGGTCGCTGAGCAGCAGCCGCTGCGTTCCGCCCCCGGCGAACACCGTGTCATCGACCGTCGATGCCAGGTTGAGCACGCCGACCGTCTGACCGGCGAGGCCCGGATTGCCGACGAAGACCAGCTGCTGGTCGCTCTGGCTGTCGAGGACCAGCGCGCCGCCCGGGCCGAAGGTCAGCGAATCCGGGTCCTGCAGGTTGAGCGTCGTCGTGCCGCCGCCGGGATTGAGGACGGTGGCGGTCGCGTTGCCGGCAAGGACGGTGCCGAGGACCGCCCCCGTGCCGTCGACCCGAACGATCGCCGGGCCGGTATTCGGCGAATTCGCCGGTGCGGACGCACTGACGAACGTGTTTCCGCCGCCGAAGGCGACGTCGTCGTAGCCGCCGCCGTGGGGCGTGCTGGCGAAGGCGACCGGTGCCGTGGCCGCGAGCGTCGCGGGCGTGATCTGGACGAGGGTCGGGGAGGCGTCCTCGTTCTGCAGCGCCCAGAGCGTGCGGGTCGTCGCATTGTACCGCAGGCCGTCGTTGTGGCCGGCCACCGCGACCGTGCCGATCAGCGTTCCGGTCTTCGAATACTCCGCGATGGTGCTGGTCGCGCCGCCGGCACCGGTGGGATCACCGCCATTGCCATAGCCGACATAGACCTTGTCGCCGACCGTCGCGATCGAGTCCGGGGCCGAACTTCCCGCCGGAGCGGACGCGAAGACGCTCAGCGAATAGCCGGAGCTTGCGACCGGGGCGGCCGATGCCGATCCCGCGAGCGCGAGGAGAAGGATGCTGGATTTCGAGACGAGCGACATGAGCGATCTCCCTGAATGGCCCCCCGCCGACGGCTGGATAACGGCTCGCCAGCCGTCCACGCGTGAACGTTTGATGATGTTGCGCTGCCGGGCTGTGCGCTGCCGCGGCCGACGACTCTGTATTGCTGCTGCCAATCGTGAGGTCGTCAGTCGCGGCTGCCGGATTTCTTCGCAAGCGGCGACCGAGGGCACCCGTCGCGGGGGATCAGCTGGCTGCCTCGCCGAGGGCGCGCGCCATCTGCCGGTCGCGCGATGCAGCAAGATCGGCGGGCGTGAGCGGCACGGCGATGTCCGGCCTCACGCCGGCGTCGGGCTGCGGCGTGTCCGGCCAGTAGGCGATGAGCGGAAGATCCACCTCGATCCGCGATTCCGGCAGACCGACAAAGAAGAAGGCACCGCCGTTGATGCCGCGCAGGTTGCCCCCGGTCGGCTCGCCGACCAGCGTGGCAAGCCGGTGCTGTTTGACCGTGGCTGCGAAGCCGAAGGTGGCAGAGGCGTTCTTCGGCCCGATCAGGATGACGACCTTGCCCATGAAGCGCCGCTTGGCGGGCGCGATGAGGGCAGCGTCTCCGGCATCCCCGTCGCCGGCCAGCGCATAGAAACCGGCGGCGTCCGGTCCGGCGGCGGCGGTCCCCCAGTCGCGGAAGCGACGATCCCAGGTTTCCAGAAAGGGCGCCAGGCGATCCGGCACCGTTCGATAGCGGACGTGCCGTGAATAGTCGTTTGCCGTGAGTGGTGTCGTGATCAGGCGCGCGAGAAGTGCGGCACCACAGTCGAGCCCGCCGGCATTCTCGCGCAGATCGACGACGATGCCCGCGAGGGTGCGATCGATCGCGGTGTCGAGGCTCGTGTCGATGAAGGCACGCCAGTCCCACGGTTCGTGGAAGACCGCCCATGTCGGCATGGTGAGGACACCGACGCGGCCACAGATCTCGAACCGCCAGCCGTAAGGGGATGCCGCGTCGGGGCGTCGTAGCGCTGCGTCGCGATCTGCGGCGGTCATCAACGGACAGACGATGCTCGACCGTCGCCCGTGGCGCTCGACCTCGAGGCGCGTGAAGCGCCCGGCGGATGGAAACAGGAGGGAGCGCAGCACGTCGAAGCTGGGCAGGTCGGCGTCACCCGGGATGCCGAGGTCGGCGATCTTGCGCGCGTCGTTCGTGCCGTCGGTGCGCTGATAGGGCAGCATACGTTGGAGAAGGGCGGACGAGGCGATGCCGTCGACCGCAAGCACCGTGGAGCCCGGCGCGAGCGCGGACCCGCTGCCCAGATCGCGCGTGACGATCATGCGTCGATCGACCCAGGTGAACGCCAGCGGGAGGCGATCCGGCTTGCCGAACAGCGCCGCGATTTGGGCCGGCTGGTTGGCGGGATTGGGGAAGCTGTGCCCGCACCGGATGCTGGCGGTGAACGCCGACAGCGCGAGGTAGAAGTCGCCCGGCGACCGCGCCGCGCCGGCGAAGCGGTCGAGGCGCTGGCGCTCGCGGCGGAACGCCATCGGGGTGAGGTAACGGTAAAGCCCGGGGTGCAGCGTCGTATAGGCATCGTCCAGGACGGCGATGTCTCGCCTCATCGCGTGCGGCGTCAGCAGCGCACTCGCAGCGCTGCCAGCCGACGACAGGACGGGCGCCAGGGCAAGGGCCGATGCGCCCGTAAGCACGTCACGGCGAGTTACTGCAGACATGGATCGTCTCCGCGACAAAGTCGCAGCCTCAGTGCCGGTCACGGCTGGGCGATGCGCTGCAGATCCGGTTGTCGCGGGTGTTTTTCCATGGATGAGACGCGGCGGTACGCCGACGGCGTCATGGCGTACCGGCTCTTGAAGACGCGGTTGAAGGTCGCCTTCGATCCGAACCCGGCCGCCATCGCGATGGTCAGAATATCCTCGGTGCCCGGCGACCGTAGCGTCGCGGCGGCGTGGTCGACCCGCAGGCGGTTGATGGCGTCGGCAAAGCCAAGGCCGAGCCCATCGTTCAGGGCGCGCGAGAGATACGCGGTGTTGGTTCCGAGCCGGCGCGCCAGGCTGGTCAGGTCAAGCTCCGGATCGCGCCACCAGCCTTTCTCCTCGACCTCCCCCATCCAGGCCGCAGCGATCGCGGTCCAGTCCCGCTCGGTCGGCGGGGCGATCGGTTGCAGGCGCGCGTCGGCGTGCCGCCAGCCCTCGACCGCGAAGCCATTGCCGATGATCGCCAGGACGACATAGAAACCGAACATGTCGGCGTAGGACAGCGGCGCGACGAGCGCATCGACCGCGGTGTAAGCGGTCCTTGCCGCGACGACGGCGGCGAAGGCGACCAGAACCAATCGCACCCGGTTTGCGGCCGCAAGATCGCTCCGTCGCGACGCCAGCCAGCGGCGATGTCGGCGAAGCAGGCGGAAGCCGGCGGCCGCGTATCCGATCATCGACGTCAGCAACAGCACCGCCAGGATAGGGTCGAGCCACGGCCGTTGCACCGTCCGATCGAACACGCCGCGCTGGTCGAGGGGGAGCAGGAAGACCGTCGCCTGATAAACGAACTGCCCGAGCGGGAGAACGACGTGCCAGCGCGCGACGGGACGGTCGAGGACCAGCCAATGCAGGTGCGCATAGAGCAGCGGCCCGATCGCCAGCGGCACCGCGAACGGGGCGAACGACAGCCACGGCCAGCGGTCGTAGAAGCCGGCATAGCCGATCGCAAAGGGCGTCAGCATCCCGGCCAGCGCGACGAGCAGCCCGGCGAGGTACAGGTTCGCCGGTCGTGGCCGCCGCACGGCCAAGGCTGTCGCCAGCACCAGCATCTGTGCTTCGAACAGGCCGAGGACGGCGGACATCGGGCCGATGATCACGTGGCCATCAATGCCGATCGACCGCCATCGTCAATGCCCGCCGCGTTCCGCTTGCCCGACGGGATGGAACCGGCCACCCGTCCGCGCGGGAGCGTCGCCCGATCCGCTGCCAGGCGTCCGCGCGGCGGCGACAACGTGCGCCCGTGCTGGGCGGACGGTTACGAGCCGCGCATCAGGACGGTGGCGTCGCCGCCCATAGTACGGCCGCACGGAACAGCGCGAGGCCTTCGGGGCGCAGCGCCTCGAACGTGTCCTGCCACAGGAAGAAGCTGACGCGGCGGGCGGGCGCAAGCGCCTCCCCGCTCATCGTCGCGCCGCGCTCGTAGGCGAAGATCGCCGCCTTGTCGGGGTCGCCGCGCAAGGTCGCGATCGTGACGGCACCGAGACCGGGCTTTCCCCAGTTCATCTTGAAGTGCTCGTCGGTCAGGACGTTCTGGACCCCGGCGGCAAGGCCGGCGGCGAGCGGATGGGGCGCGTTGACGATCTCGACAAAGCGCTGGTCGTCGTCGGTGCCATAGTCGCGGTGGTTCTTCTGCCCGGCCATGGCGAGGTCGCCGAGGATGTCATTTTCAAAGGTGATGAGCGGGATCGGCGTCGCGCGGTACTTGTTCGCGACTTCCAGCGCGTCGATCGATTCGGAGACGATGATCAGGTCGACGCCCTGCGTCGCACCGGCCGGCGCGCTTTCGTCGACCTGCCTGACGCGGAACCCGAGGCCGTTCAGCCACGTCACCAGCGCGGTGTCGTTGCGCCGCCACGTCTCGAGCGTGGCGACACGTTTCGGGTCGAGGGGCACCGCAGCGCGCGCCTTCTCGAGCTTGGTCAGGTTTTCGACATAGAGCACCGTCTTGCTGCGGGCGATGCCGGCGTCGACTTGGGCCGCAAGGCCCGCCGTGCCGGCAAGGGCCGCTCCGATGATGACCGACATCAAGCGCAGCAATGATCGCATTGATTTATCCCTTATCGACTCTCGGGCTGGCGTCGGCGGCGATCACGCGCCGAACCGCGCGAACGCCGCGAGCGCCAGCGTGACCGTCAGGGCGCCGCCGATCCGCGTCGCCACCTGGGCGAACGGCATCATCTGCATCCGGTCGCTCGCGCTCAGGATCGCGACATCGCCGGTGCCCCCCTGGCTTGCCCGGCACGCAGCGATGATGCCGGCCTCGACGGGATAGATGTTGACGAGCCGCCCGACGGCGAACCCCGTCGCGGTCAGCGTCGCCACCGTGACGACGATCGTGATCAGTTCCGGCGCATTGAAGGCGCTGATCAGTTTGTCCCAAGGCGTCTTCGCCACGCCGATCGCGAACAGCAAGGGATAGGTGAGCAGTGTCGCGGCGAACTGATAGTTGCGGAACGCCCCCTGCTCGAGCCGCGGCGAGACGAAGCGCGACAGCTTCAACGCGACCGTCAGAAACAGCATCGTCACGGGGCCGGGGAAATTGGTCAGCTTCTGGACCAGCGCGCCCGCCATGTAGAGCGTCATCGCCAGCACGAGGGCGGCACCGACCGTCGGCAGGTCGGGGACAAGGCGCGGATCGGCTTGGCCGAGCGCGACGTCGACCTCGCCGGGCTGCAGGATGCCGTTGCCGGTCAGCGACGGGTGCCGCCGCCCGAGCAGACTGAGGCCGCCGGCGAGCAGGATCGCGGTCAGGCTGCCGAACATGACCGCCGGCAGGATCTCCGCCAGCAGGGCACCCTGGTCGCCGCCGTGAAGCGCCGAGTAGCCGATCGACAGCGGGATCGCCCCCTCCCCGACGCCGCCGGCAAGGACCGGCACGACGATCTTGAACGCCACCGTCGGCAGGTCGATGCCGAGCGCGACGCCGGTGGCGCAGCCGGCGGCGATGGCGACGACCGACCCGACGAAGATCGGCACGAAGATTTTGACGAAGCCGCCGATCAGGACGCGGCGATCCATGCCGAGGATCGAGCCGACGATGATCGCGGCGATGAACAGATAGAGGAAGTTGCTCTGGTCGGTGAAGGTCTTGATCGCCGTCTCGAGCGGCTTGGGGATGGCGTGGATGTAGACCAGGAACGAAGGGATGAACGTCGCCAGGATCGCTGCCGCGCCGATCCGGCGCAGGCCCGGCAGCCGACGTCCGATCTCGGCACAGGCGAAGCCGCCCAGCGCCAGCACCGGGATCGCCGTCGTCAGGTCGGCCGGAACCTTGCCCTGGCCGACATACACGGCGACGAGGACGACGACGGCGACGGCGACCACGACCGGGACGATCCCGATCGACCAGTCGATCACCTGCTGCCGCGGGCGGCGTGTCGACGGCATCTTCAGCGATCACGACGTCTCCCGTCATTTCGGCGCATAGGTTAGTAGCACGAACGAGTCGTCGAGATAGCGGTTGGGATAGAACGCCCCGGCCTTCAGGTTGCGGGGTCGCGCCGGATCGACGATCCCGCTCGCGGTCACGGTGAAGACGCGGCCCGTCGCCGGATCCTCGGCCAGCGTGCGACAGATCGGGCGCGTGGTGAAGGCACCGGCGAAGCGGTAGCTGTCGGGGGCAACCTGGTCGACCATGACGACGTTGCCGTCGATGCCGTTGGCCGTGAAGACGCGCTTGCGCTCCGCGTCCCAGGCCACGCCGTCATTGCCGCGGCCGATGCCGACCCGGGCAACGATCCGCCCGCTGCGCGCGTCGACGACGGCCAGGATCGGGGCGCTGCCCTTGCAGCCGACGAACAGGCGCGCGGTCATGGGATCGAAGGCAAGGCCGGTCGGCTGGCTGCACCCCTCTAGCGCAAAGTCGGCGATCAGCCGCTTGGCGCGAAGGTCGACGTGGGCGATCCGGTCGCGGTCGCGCTCGTTGACCCACAGCGTGCCGTCGCCGACGACGATCGCCCCCTCCAGCTCCTCCGCCGGCATCGCCACCGTGCCGGCGACATGGTTCGTTGCGGGATCGAGCAGGACGAGCTGCTTGTGGTCACCGTCGGTGAAGACCAGCTGCCGCGTCGTTGGATCGAAGAACACCGCATCGACGGCGTCGCCGACCTTGACGCGGGCGATCGTGGCGAGCGTATCGAGCGCGAAAATCGTGGTCGACCCATCCTCGTTCGCCGTATAGCCGCGGCCCAGCGCCGGTACCGGCAAGGCGAGGTTGGCACCCTTGCTGTCGGCGACCGCGGCAACTTGCCCGGTCGCGGTATCGACGACGCTGACGCCGGCACTGCGTCGTCCCAGGAACAGGCGGTTGCGACTCGTTTCGAACGCGAGATAGTCCCACCCGGGCGCGGCGCCCTTGAGCTGGAGCTCGCTCTGGAGACGGTAGACCGGCGCCGGCGCTGGTGCCCCGGCCGCGGTCAGGCAGAGGGCGGCCACGACGATCCCCAGACGGCGCATGCGTCTCCTCCCCCGTTGCTTGGCGGTCGCTGCCGCCTCGCCCGACCGTGCCGCGCGATCCTGAAGCCAGGCTGTCGCGCGACTGACGGGATATTCAGGCAAGCGGCGATTGACGCGGGGTGCGGCCGGGCGGATCATTGGCGAACAGACGGCAAAGCCTGGGGATGGATTTGAAGTTGCTGGTCGTCGAGGACGAGGAGCGACTTGGGCGCTTCCTCCAGCACGGGCTGGCGCAGCACGCGCATATCGTCCGGCTGGTGACGAGCTGCGCCGCTGCGTCGGATGCGATCGTCGAGACGGCCTATGACCTCGTCATCCTCGATCTCGGTTTGCCCGACGGCGACGGGCTCGACCTGATCCGCGAGTGGCGCGAGGCGGGCTTCGTCGAGCCGGTGCTGATCCTCAGCGCCCGCGACAGCCGGCAGGACCGGGTCGCCGGGCTCGACCTCGGGGCCGACGATTATCTGCCCAAGCCGTTCGGCATGGACGAGCTCCTTGCCCGCATCCGCGCCCTGTTGCGGCGGCAGGCGGCCCGCAAGCAGACGGTGTATGAACATAACGGCATCACGCTCGACCTGCTCGCCCATGTCGTGCGGGTCGACGGCAAGCAGCTCGACCTGACCGCGCGCGAGTATGCGTTGATGACCATCTTCGTGCAGAACGCCGGCAGGGTGCTGACGCGGTCGCTGATCGCCGAGAAGATCTGGGACTCGCATTTCGACGTCGATACCAATCTTCTCGACGTCTATATGAGCCGGCTGCGCGGCAAGATCGGTGCGTTGACCGCCGCCCCGGTGTTCAAGACGGTTCGCGGCATCGGTTATCAATTACTGTGAAGAGTCTCGGTGCGCGCCTGACGTTCTGGTACGCCTTCGCGGCGACGATCAGCTTCGCCATCCTCAGCGTTATCGGCGGCGTCCTCCTCAACCAGCAGCTGGTCCACGGTCTGGATGAGCTCAACGCCGCTGAATTCCGGCAGCTGCGCGCGCACATCGGCGAGGATTATGGCAGCGTCGACCCCGAACTGCTCGAGCAGCGGCTGACCGGCATCAACCGGTACAAATCGGTGCTGTTCTTTATCAGCATCCATTACCCGCGGAAAGACGAGTATCTGTTCAACTCGGCCAACCTCCAGGGCCAGCGTATCCCGGACGTCAAGGGCCAGCGCCGCTTCAATGCCGCAACGCCGACGCTCGGCGCGCTCCGCGTCAATGAATTCCTGCTGCCGCCGTACGATGTCACGGTCGCGACCTCGGCGCGGGCGGTCCATGCGTCGATGCGCGCCTATGCGGTCACCAGCGCCGCACTGATCACCGTCATGTTGCTGGCGAGCATCGCCATCGGCGTTGGCCTCAGCCGGCTCGTGCTGCGTCCGATCCGAGCCATCCGCGACACCGCCGACCGCATTCGCTCCGACAATCTGAGCGAGCGGATCCCGGTTGGCGACGTCCGGGACGAGATTTCCGACCTTGCCGAACTGCTCAACCGCGCCTTCGACCGGCTGGAAAGCGCGTTCCTGCAGATGCGTCGCTTCAGCGAAGAGGTCAGCCACGAGCTGAAGACGCCGTTGTCCCTGATCCGCCTTCATGCCGAGGAGATCGTGCGCGGCGGCGGCGGTTCGCATGCCGACGCGGCGATCGAACAGATCGAGGAGATCGCCCGGCTCAACCGCTTCATCGATCAGATGCTGTTCCTCTCGCGCGCGGACGCCGACGCCATCGTCTTCGACCTGCAGCCGCTCGATCCGCGCCCGTTCATCGACAATTTCGCCCATGACGCCGGCGTGCTGGCGGAGGACTCCGGCCATGCGTTCAGCTTCACCATCGGCGATGCCGGCTACGTCGCGATGGAGCCAGCATGGCTCCGCCAGGTCTTGCTCAACGTCCTGACCAACGCCTTGAAGGCCACGCCGGCCGGCCGGCGCGTCCAGCTTGACGCCGGCTTCCTCGGCGACGTCTGGCACGTCAGGATCGAGGACGACGGACCCGGTGTGCCCGCCGCCGAACGCGACCGCATGTTCGAGCGCTTCGTCCGGCTGAGCGGCGCCGACGCGCCTCGGGGAACCGGACTCGGCCTGACCATCTCACGCAGCATCGCCCGCCTGCATGGCGGCCGGATCTGGGTCGAGCCGGCACGTCGCCTGCAGGGGCTTGCCGTCGTCGTCGAGCTGCCGCGCGTCGCGCGACCGGTGCCCGCGGCCGTGGCGCTGCGCGAAGACGCCTAGCGCGCGTGCTCGAACAGCACGGCGTAGGTCGGCACCCGCTTGGCCAGCGCGTCCCGCAGATCGAGCGCCTTCATGTAAAGCCCGCGCTCGCCGGCGCTCGAGGCCACGGGAACGCGGAAGGCGTAGACGACCAGCCCGATGTTGTCGCCGGCAGCGTCGCGCAGCGGTAGCTGGACGACGAACTTGGGGGTGACGTCCTTCGTCCGGTGCCAGCGCGGATCGACGATCGTGATCCCCTTGGTGATGACGTCGATGTCGTCGGGATCGTCGGGGTTGCCGACCCGGTCAGGGTACGAGCCGGCGAACATGGTATAGACCTTGTCGAGACCGGGCGGCACGCCGTGGAACGTCACGCTGAGCAGTTCGGGATGATCGTGCATCGTCGTGTCGGCAAGTGACTGCGCATAGGTCGTAAACGGCGGCGGCGTCCAGTTCTTGGCGCCCTCTCCTTGCGCGCCCGTCGCCGTCAGCAGCGCGGCGACCGCAAACATCGTGGTCTTCATGCTCGTCCCCAAGTGACCGTTTGCGGCCACCTAGTTCGCCAAGCTGAAGCCAACCTGTCGCCCCTTACCTGAAACGCAATTCATCTTTGCGCAAGGCAGACGTCAGCTTGCCTTGCGAGTGAGGGTGATAACCTGCCGGTCAAGGCGTTGGGGAGTGAACTTCATGCGTCATTACGTGGCGATCGCTACGCTCGTTGCGGCAATGGCATCGGTGGCGGCGCTTGCCGACGACGAGACGCCGCCGGTGGTCGGCGGGCGGACCTATGTCCAGCATCAGATCGAGCTCGCCAAGGCTCGCCATCCGACGATCGCGGCGATCACGGTGGAGAGCAAGCGGGAGAAGGGCGACGGCACGATCGTTCTCGGCTCGACCGCAAACATCGCCCGGGTGATGCACGAGGTCGCCCAGCCGAAGCCCGATGTCGCCACCGCGAAGCTGGTGCGCGAGGCGTTCAACAGCAGCTCCGGTCACCGGCTCGGAACGATCGAGATCGGGTTCAAGGGGGGCACGCCGGCTGCGAACGCCGCGACGGCGGCAGCGGTGCAGAGCGAGCTGGCGAAGGCGACGCTGAGCGCCAAGAACGCCGCCGACCCCTGGCCGTTCGACCGCGCCTTCGGCCCTGACACCTATGCCCAGACGCTGACGATGAAGACCGTCGCCGCCCATCCCGACCTGCTGGTGATGATGATCCATGCGACCCCGCCCGGGGGCACGCGCAACGTCATCATCGGCTCCAACATCGGCCGCTTCGGCAAGGCGGCCGACGAGGACGACCTGCGGGTCATCGACAAAGGCTCGACCAACCTCGAGCTCGGCGGCGACAACGACCGCTTCGAGACCGAGCTGCCGTTGAACGACGCCGGCGGCCACCGCATCGGCGCGCTCGGCCTCGTCTTTCCGTTCAAGCCGGGCGACGACAAGGAAGCGCTCCACCGCCAGGGGCTCGCCATTCGCGACCAGATCGCCACCGCCATCCCGAACAGCGCCGCGCTGTTCGCCCCTGCCAAGTGAGATGCTGACGATGACCCTGCGTCAAATGCTTGCCGGTGCCGCGCTCCTGGCGCTCGCCGTTCCCGCCGCCGCTGCGCCGCACGCCGCGCTGACGCTGTCGGGCAGCACCGACCTTCCGGGCTATACCGGCGACTTCGACCATTTCGCGATCGACGAGAAGGACAAGACGCTGTTCCTCGCCGGCGAGGAGAGCGCCGAGCTGGAAGCGCTCGACCTCGCCACGGGCAAGGTCAAGACACGGCTGAAGGGTTTCGGCGTGCCGCACTCGCTCCACTACATGCCCGCGGCCAACGAGCTGCTGGTCATCGACGGTGGCAAGCCGTCGCCGGTGCTCGACGCGGCGACGCTCAAGACCAAGCGCACCTATCCGCTCGCCAAGGGTGCCGACTCTGCCGGCTTCGATGCCGCCACGGGGCACCTGTGGGTGGTGACCGGCGGCAAGGACGTGCCGCAGCCCGACAGCAACCTTGTCGAGATCGATCCCGTGACGGGCAAGCAGATCAAGTCGGTCCATTTCGCGGCCAACCACGTCGAAGCCATGGCGATCGGCCCGAAGCTGTGGATCAACGTCACCGACAAGAACACCATCGCGGTCGTCGACAAGGCAGCCGGCAAGATCGTCGCCACCTGGCCGTTCACCGCGGCCGAGCAGAACGCCTGCGCCGCCTACGACGACACGACCCACCGCCTGTTCATCGTCAGCCGCAAGCCCGGCAAGCTGGTGGTCATCAATACCGACACCGGCAAGACGGTCGCGACCTTCCCGGCTCCGGGACGGACCGACCAGGTCATCTGGGACGCCGGCAACCGCCGGATCTACGCGATTGGCGGCGAGGGGTATATCGGCGTCGTCGAGCAGGACAGCGCCGACACCTACCACGAGGGGGCACACATCCCCAGCATGGCCGGGGCCAAGACGGCGATCCTCGATCCCGTCCGCCGCCACCTGTGGGTCGCCGCCTCGCCGGGCGAGACGAAGGCCATGGCCAAGGTGCTGCGCTTCGACGTGGCTCCGCGGTAAAGCTCGGAACAGGCCGGATGGGCGCATAAGCCCGGCGGCGACAGGGGGAGGACAAGATCATGAACAAGCGCACGACCCGCGCCGCGCTGCTGGTGTCAGCGGCCACTGTGGCGCTCTGGACGGCAACCGCGGCCCTGGCTCAGGCCGGCCCGGCCCCGGTCGGCGCGGTGGAGCCGACGCCGGCTCACCCCGATCCCGACCAGGGCCCGGAGATCGTCATCACCGGATCGGCCCTGCCGACGTCGCCCGACCAGGTCGCGGTTCCGGTCAGCGTGATCGGGGCCGAGGCGATCGAAAAAGGCGGCGTCAACAACAACGTCCTTGAACTCGTCCGCAAGCAAATCCCCTCGTTCGCCGGTCGCTCCAATACCGGGAACAGCAATGCCAACAACACCAACCAGAACACCGCCGGCGGCAGTCAGGCGCAGTTGCGGAACCTTGACACCCTGGTCCTGATCAACGGTCGCCGGGCGGCGGTCAACGCCATCGCCGGGCTGGGCGGCAAGGTCTTCGTCGACCTGTCGCAGATTCCCGCCGGCGCGATCGAGCGGGTCGAGGTGCTGACCGACGGCGCGTCGGCGATCTATGGCTCGGATGCGGTCGGCGGCGTCATCAACTTCATCCTCAAGAGCGACTATGAGGGCGCCGCCATCGACGGGCGCTACGGCTTCGCCGAGGGTGGCTACCGCGAGAACAGCCTGACCTTCACGCTCGGCCACAACCTCGCCAAGGGCCTGAACGTCACGTTGTCGGGCAGTATCGTCAACTCCGATCCGCTGTACCAGAACCAGCGTGCGTTCACCTCGCCCTTCTACAGCACGGCGACGGCCGTGCCCGGTGCCGTCGTCACCGGCGGGCTGTTCGGCGTCCTCGCCTCCGGGCTGACCAGCCCGGCCCAGAACAACCCGACCGGGCTCGCCGCCACCGCTCCCAACTTTGCCGCGCTGGTCGCGAACGGCACCTACGTCAACACGCCGACCATGGTTTCGCCGCAGACCTCGCCAGCGACGGCGCAGAGCAACATCGGCATCGCCGGCACCGGCATCGGCGGCACGTACGATCTGTCGCGCTTCCAGACGATCCTGCTGCAACAGAAGCAGAAGGCGCTGGCGGCCAGCGTCACCGCGGACATCATCGACGATGCCGTCGTCTTCTTCGGCGACGCGCAGATTGCCGAAAACAAGAGCTTCACGCAGTTTCGTCCGGTAACCACCGGCGTCACGCTCCCCCAAGGCGCGCCGTTCAACCCGGTCGCAGGGACGCTCGGCGGCGTCACGTTCGGCGTGCCGGCGCTGCCCAAACAGTATTACAACCGCAACGACAGCCTGCGCCTGACGGCCGGGCTGAAGGGCAAGCTCGCCTTCCTCGGCCCGTCGTGGAATTACGAGGCGGCGTATGTCCACAGCGTCAACGTGCTCGACCAGAGCCAGACCAACGTCATCTATGCGCCCAACGTCGCCCGGGCGATCGCCGGCGGCTTCAACTCGGCCGGCGTGGCGACCCCGGGCGGTGCCTTCTCCCAGGTCTATTCCGGCTTCTCACCGGCGAACCCGCTGGTCCTGGTGCCCGCGCTCGACCCGCTGTCGCGGACACCCAACGCCACCACGCTGGCGACGATCTTCGGCACCGAGCACCTGCACGCGACGAGCTATCTCGACAGCTTCGACGGGCGGATCACCGGCAGCCCGTTCCGCCTGCCCGGCGGCAAGGTCTCGCTCGCCGTCGGCGCGGGGACGCGCAAGGAAGCGCTGACCGGCCGCACCGACACCAACGGCTATGTCCACGCCGACCCCAACTACTGCAACGACGGCGGCGTCCTCACCACCAACGCCTCGACCTGGACCGGCGGTCAGCAGGCCGATCCCTTCCCGGTCGCCTGTTCGAGCGCGGCGGCAAATTCACGAACGCCGAACGGACGGCGGATCAACTCGGTTTACGGCGAGGCGCGCGTGCCGATCACCGGCGACGACTTCAGCGTGCCCGGCCTGCGCGAGTTCGACTTCATCGGCGCCGTCCGTTACGAACATTACAGCGACGCCGGCGCGTCGACCGTGCCCAAGGTCGGCTTTTTCTGGCAGCCGTTCGACAAGTCGCTGACGCTGCGCGGGACCTATTCGCGGTCGTTCACCGCGCCGCCGCTGTACCAGGAGTACGGGCCGACCAACAACCGGCTCGCCGGCCCGGGCATCATCCCGGCCGCCTTCCCCGGCCTCCCCGCCGGCCTGTCGCCGGTGCAGGACGGCGTCAACCCGGGGCTGCAGCCGGCCAAGGCGCAGACCTATTCGATCGGCGGCGTGTTCAAGCCGGGCTTCATCCCGCGGCTGCGGATCGAGGCCGACTACAGCTTCGTCAAGGAACGCGGCTTTCCCGGCGGCATCGGCTTCAGCAACATCTTCCTCGACGTCAACCAGAACGGGGCTGCGTCGATCTTTGCCGGCAATATCGCCAAGGGCAACTTCCCCGGCCAGCCCGGCGCGACGGCGTTCGCCAACCCCGGCGACCTCCGCGCCTACCTCGCCGCCGATCCCGCCAACTACAACAACGTCTATGCCATCGACCGCTTCACCAATCTCGGGGGCATCCGCGTGCGGACGATCAATGCCACGGTCGACTATTCGGTCCCGACCAGCCGCTTTGGCACCTTCGAAGTCAATTCCGCGGTCGCTTATTTCATCAACTACCAGTTCCAGGTCATCCCCCAGCAGAAGTTCTATGAATACGCGGGCACCGCGACCAACGGCGGCACCGGCGTCCAGGGGGTGCTGCCGCGGTTCCGCTCCTATACGACGCTCGACTGGTCGCTTGGCCGCTTCGATGTGGTGCTCGGCAACACCTATGTCTCGGCGGTGCACGACCTCGGGGTCGGCGGGATCACCTACGAGACGAACGCCGCCAAATCACCGCCGACGTCGTTTGCCGGCCGGATCAAGCCTTACACCGCCTTCGACCTCAGGGTCGCCTACACGGTCAAGGACCGCGACGGCCATCCGAGCGGCTTCTCCATGGCGGCCGGCGCCAACGATCTGTTCAACCGCCTGCCGCCGGTGTCGACCAGCGTCTTCACGCCGAGCGCCGCCTACACCGACAACACCGCCGACGTTTCGACCTATTCGCCGATCGGGCGCCTGGTCTATGTGCAGGCCTCGGTGAAGTTCTGATCGGATCGGGGCCGGCGACAGCATGACGATCTCTTTGCCGGTCACCGCGCCGAGCCTTGCCATCGCACGTCGGCCTTCTGCTCGCCCTCGCCGCGGCGGGCTGCGCCCATTACCGGGCCGATCCGCCGCGGTCGCCAGCCGCCGTGCTCGTTGGCCCGGATGTCGCCGGCCTGGCCGTCGCCGCCGGCAAGATCGAGCGGCCGTTCCTGACGCCGCAGCCGGTCGATCTCGCCGCGCCGCTGACGCTGAACGCGCTGGCCGTCATCACCGTTCTGGAGAGCCCGGACCTGAAGGCGCAGCGCGCGAAGATCGGCGTCAGCGATGCCCAGTCGTTCGCCGCGCGCCTGCTGCCCGACCCGACCTTTCAGGCCGGGTTCGACCAGCGCCTGTCGGGCCCCGACCCGTTCAACGGCTTGTCCGCCCAGGTCGCCTTCGATCTCAACCAGCTGCGCCTGACGCGGGTGACCCGGCAGGCGCAGGCGGCGACGCGGCAGCAGGTGCGGCTCGACCTGGCGTGGGCCGAGTGGCAGGCGGCCGGGCAGGCGCGCTTGCTCGGCGTCCGCATCGTCGGCTTGACCGCCGAGGCCGGGCTGGCGCGCACCAGCGCCGACCAGGCGGCGATGCTGCTCGACATCGCGCTGAGAGCGGCGGGACGCGGCGATATTGCCGGAGCGGAGCTCGACGTGCGGCGGCAGGCGGCGTTCGACGCCGCCGATCGCGCGCGAACCGCCGAAAGCGCGCTGGTCGCGGCGCGCGGCGATCTCAACAAGCAACTCGGGCTGCCGCCGACGACCGCCCTCACCCTCGCGCCGCCGCCGTCCGCGCCGCCGCTGCCGCCCGCCGAGGCACTCGTCGCCGTCGCGCTGGAGCGGCGGCTGGACCTCCAGGCGCTGCGGGCCGGCTATGAGGCGCAGGAAGCGGAGACGCACAAGCAGGTGCTCCTCCAGTTCCCCACCCTGACGCTCGGCGGCTCCGCTGTGCGGGATACGGCCAACAATCGCACCATCGGCCCGCAGCTCGGGTTCACCCTGCCGCTGTGGAACCGGAACCGCGGCGGCATCGCCGTCGCCAATGCGACGCGGGCGCAGCTCAAGGCAGAATATGAGGCGCGCCTGTTCGCGACCCGCGCGGACGTCGTCGATGCGGTCAAGAACGTGGAGACGGCGCAGCGGCAGCGGAGCGCGCTGACCGCGGCGCTGCCGCCGCTCCGCCGCTATGCCGACGCGACGGCACGAGCGGCTGCGCGCGGCGACCTGCCACGGGCGACGGCGGCGGCCGCGACGCAGGCCGTGCGCGACCGCGATCTCGCGCTGGCGACGCTCGACCAGACGATCGCCGAACAGACGATTGCCCTTGAACTGTTGACCGGCAGCCTCGCCGAAGGATGGACCCGATGACGCGGCGGATGGCTCGACGGCTCCCTTCTTGCCGGCGCGATCGGGCTGCTTGCCGCGTGTTCGGCGACGCCGGCCGCAGAGGATAAACCGGCCGACCCGGTGGCGACGGTCCGCACCGCCGTCGCCGCGACGGGGACGGCCGAGCGCACGATCGCGCTGTACGGTGCCGCAGAAGCCGGTCCCGGAGCGGAGCGGGCGCTGCCGATCGAGGTCGAGGCGCGGCTGGCGCAGGTGCTCGCGGCGAACGGGACGGCGGTGCGCGCCGGGCAGGTCATTGCCGTCCTGACGCCGACGCCGACGACGCGGCTGGACGCGACCAAGGCCGCAAGCGATGCGACGGCCGCCCGGCTGGCGCTCGCCCGCGCCCAGCGCCTGCGCGCCGATGGCCTGATGAGCGACGCCGATGTCGAAACCGCGCGGAGCGCGGCGACGGCGGCGCAGGCGGCGCAGGCGGCGACCAGCCAGCGCGGGTCGACGCTGACGGTGCGGGCGCCGGTTGCCGGCACCGTCCAGGCGCTGACCGCCCGGCCCGGCGACATCGTCGCCGCCGGAGTCGCCGTCGCGACGCTTGCCACGCCGGGGCCGGTGCGCGGTCGCTTCGGCATCGATCCCGCGCTCGCGGGCCAGGTCCACGCGGGGCAGCCGTTGACGATCACCCGGCCGGACAGCAACGGCCGTCTTTCCGGCATCGTGACGGGCGTCGATCCGCAGGTCGATGCGACGACCCGGCTGGCGTCGGTCTTCGCCCGCCTGCCGGCCGGCAGCGGCGTTGGTCCGGGCGAAACGCTGCGCGCCGACGTGCCCGTCGGCGGGACGAGCGCTGGCGTGATCGTCCCTTATGCCGCGCTGCTCGACGACGGCGGCCGCAGCTACGTCTTCGTCGTGCAGGGGGGAATTGCGCACGCGCGCGATGTCGTTCCAGGCAGCTCGAGCGGCGACACCGTCGCCATCCTCCGTGGCGTTTCGGCTGGCGACCGAGTGGTCGTCACCGGCGGTACGGCGCTCGAGGACGGCATGAAGGTCAGGGACGCCGGCCAGTGATGCCGCCCCTCGATCCGGCGGCGCGGCTGCCCGCGCTGCGCCGGCACGCCCGCTCGATCTGGCTGCTCGTCGCGCTGGTCACCCTGGCCGGGGTGATGGCGGCATCGAAACTGCCGGTGACGCTGTTTCCGCACATCGACTATCCGCGCGTGGTGGTCGCGATCGACGCCGGCGACCGCGATATCGCCCAGATGGCGGCATCGGTGACGCGCCCCGCCGAGATCGCGCTGCGCCAGATCCCCGGGGTTACGCAGATCCGCTCGACGACCAGCCGCGGCACCGCCGAGGTGTCGCTGACCTTCGCCTGGGGCGACGACATGGTTGCCGCCACGCTGGCGACGCAGGGCGCGCTCGCGACGATCCTGCCCGACCTTCCGCCCGGCACGCGCTTCACCGTCCGCCGCTCCGACCCGACCATCTTTCCGGTCTACGGCCTATCGCTGACCTCGACGCGGCGCAGCGGGGTCGAGCTTCAGCAGATCGGTCGGCTGCGGCTGCGGCCGCTGCTGTCGACGATCCCCGGGGTCGCGGGGGTCGACGTGCTCGGCGGCGGCACCCCCGAGATCGAGGTCGAGGCCGATCCCGCCCGTCTGCGCGCGCTCGGCCTGACCAGCGCCGACCTCGCCGCGGCGCTCGGGGCGTCGAACACCGTCACCGCCGTCGGCCGGATCGAGGACCGGCACCGCCTCTACCTGACCCTCGTCGAGGACCGCGTCGTCACCGAAGCCGACATCGCCAGCGTGCCGATCAAGGCGGGGACGGCCGGAGGGGCCGGCGTGGTGACGCTGGGTCAGGTGGCCACGGTTCGCCGCTCGCCGGCTCCGGTCTACACGCGGGTCACCGCCAACGGCACCGACGCCGTGCTGATCAACGTCCGCCAGACGCCGACCGCCGATGCCATCGCGCTCGTCGCCGCGGTTCAGGCCAAGCTGCGCGGCGCGGGACTGCCCGCCGACATCCAGGTCAGCCCGTTCTACGACCAGTCGGAGCTCGTCTCCGGCGCGGCGAGCTCGGTCCGCGATGCGATCCTGCTCGGTGCCCTCCTCGCCGGGGTCGTGCTGTTCGTCTTTCTGCGCAGCTGGCGGCTGATGGTCATCACGGCAAGCCTGCTGCCGGCAGTGCTGGCGGCGACCTGCCTCGCCCTCCTCGCGCTCGGCATGAGCTTCAACATGATGACGCTGGGCGGGATGGCGGCGGCCGTCGGGCTCGTCGTCGACGATGCCGTGGTCATGCTCGAACATCTGATGCGGCGCCTGCAGGAGGCGCACGGCGGGGAGGCGCGGGCCCCTGCGGAGCAGTCGTCGCTTCCTGCCGCGGAGCGACCGCCCACGCCCATCGCGGAACGGCCGTCGATGCTCGATGCCGCGCGCGAGATGGCGCGGCCGCTGTTCGGCTCCACCCTCGCGACGATCGTCGTCTTCCTGCCGCTGGCGTTCATCAGCGGCGTCACCGGCGGGTTCTTCAAGGCGCTGGCGGTGACGATGGTCGCCGCGCTCGGCGTCAGCCTCGCCTACGCGCGCTACGCCCTGCCGCTGGTCGCCGACGGCTGGCTGACGGTCAAGGATGCCGAGGCGGCCGAGCGTGCCGAACGGGTCACCGGTGGCATCACGCGCGGCTATGCGGCCATGGCGACGCGGCTGCTCGGCCGGCCCGCGCTGTTCGTCGCGATTGCGACCGTGGCCCTTGCCGGCATCGGCGGCTTCTCGTGGCTCCACGTCCAGTCGGGCTTCATGCCGAAGATGGACGAGGGCGGCTTCATCCTCGATTACAAGGCCAAGCCCGGCGCGGCGCTGAGCGACACCGACCGCCTGCTGCGCCAGGTCGAGGCGATCGTCCAAGCGACGCCCGAGGTCACCAGTTATTCGCGCCGTACCGGCGTCCAGCTCGGCGGCGGCCTGACCGAACCCGACGAAGGCGACTTCTTCATCCGGTTGAAGACCGGCAGCCGCCGCAATATCGACGAGGTGATGAGCGAGATCGCGGGCAAGATCGCCGCGCAGGTGCCCGGCCTCCAGATCGAGACGGCGCAGCTGATGGAGGACCTGATCGGCGACCTGACGGCGGTGCCGCAGCCGATCGAGGTCAAGCTGTTCGGCGACGACGCCGAGCAGCTTGCGGCCGCGGCCAAGGCGGTTGCGACCGGCATCGCCACCATAACCGGGGTGGTCGAGGTCAATAACGGGCTGCGGGTTGCCGGCGACGCGGTGACGATCGACGTCGATCGCGGCGCGGCCGCGCTCGCCGGGCTCGACCCCGATGCCGTCGCCAAGCAGGTGACGGCAGAGGTCGAGGGCAGCATCGCCACGCAGGTCCGCGCGGGCGAGGAAGTGATCGACGTCCGCGTCCGCCTGCCGCGCGACCAGCGCCACCGGATCGACGAACTTGCCGCCCTGCCGCTGCGCGCGACCGACGGCCGGACGGTTGCGCTGGGCCGGGTCGCGCGGATCGCCATCGCCGCGGGCCAGCGCCAGATCACGCGCGAGGACCTCGCCCCCTTCATCCCGGTCACCGCCCGGCTCGAGAACCGGGACCTCGGCAGCGCCGTCAAGGCGGTTCAGGCGAAGGTCGCCGCCCTCCACCTGCCGGCCGCTGTCCGCGTCGAATATGGCGGGCTGTACGAGCAACAGCAGAAGTCGTTCACCGACCTTGCCGGCGTGTTTGCCGCGGCACTGCTGCTGGCGGCGCTGCTCCTGACGTTCCTGTTCGAGCGCTGGACCTTCACCGTGGCGGTGATCATCACCGTCCTGCTGTCGGCCTGCGCGGTGCTCGCGGGACTGTGGCTGACCGGCATCGAACTCGACATTTCGGCGCTGATGGGGCTGACCATGGTCATCGGCATGCTGACCGAGCTGGCGATCTTCTACCTCGCCGAGATCGACATCGAGGCCGCCCTGACCGTGCCGGCGCTGCTGGCGGCGGGGCGCGCGCGCCTGCGGCCGATCCTGATGTCGGCGCTCATCGCGATCCTGACGCTGCTCCCGCTCGCCCTCGGCCTCGGCCGCGGGTCCGGATTACAAAAGCCGCTGGCGACCGCGATCATCTTTGGGCTGGCGGTGGGCGCGGTGCTGATCGTGACGCTGCTGCCCGCCACGCTGCTCCTGTTCGCGCGGCGGCGCGGAAGCCCCAGGGCCTGACGCCACCGCGCAAGAAGTGCCAGAACGCGACGTGCCGCCGAGCGTGTCGGCCGGCGAGGAGGTGCTATGACCGGAACTGCGCGACGCCACATCGACCGAGCCGACGCCGGGACGATCCGCATCCTCGCTGCCGCCGGCGTCGCCACTGTTTATGATGCGGCGGGCCGCACGGGTCTGCTCGCCAGCTGGCTGCGGCCGATCTATCCGGGGGCACGGATCGCGGGGTCGGCGGTGACGATCAGCGCCCCGCCGGGCGACAACTGGATGCTCCACGTCGCGATCGAACTGCTCGCGCCCGGCGACATCCTCGTCGTCGCCCCGACCAGCCCGTGCGAGGATGCGTATCTGGGCGACCTGCTGGCCACCGCGGCCATGGCGCGGGGCTGCGCGGGACTGGTCGTCGATGCCGGCGTCCGCGACGTGCGCGACCTGACGGCGATGGGCTTTCCGGTCTGGTCGAAGACGATCTGCGCGCGCGGCGCGCTGAAGGCGACGACGGGCTCGGTCAACGTTCCAGTGATCTGTGCCGGCGCAGCGATCGAGCCGGGCGACGTCATCGTCGCCGACGACGACGGCGTCTGCGTCGTCCCGCGGGCGACCGCGGCGGCGGTCGCAGCCGCGGCCCGGGAGCGGGAGGAGCAGGAGGTGGCGACGCGCGCACGGCTGGCCGCGGGCGAGCTTGGCCTCGACCTCTACGACATGCGCGGCAAACTCGCGGCATCGGGACTGGTCTATGTCTGAGCGCGTGCCGTGCAAGGTGAACCCGAGGGGGTCCGTGGGAACCCCTGCGATGCCGGCGCGACAGACCGCGGCGGCGGCACCTTTCGTCAGGTTCCCTTCAGGTTTCAGGATTACCCTCGCAGATCAACGGCGCAAAAGATGACGCCGAACTCTTGGGGGATGATCAATGCCGACCGTCGGATCGTGCTTTGCCGCGCGCTTGTCCAAGCCGAGGCACGCGAAGGCTGATCAAGTCTTCGGACAGTCCAGCAGTATCGCCATCGGCGTCGCCCTTCTCGGCCTGATGGCGGTCCCCGCCCGCGTCGACGCCCAGGCCAACCCGGTGCCCGTCGCGCCGGCCGTCGGTGGTACGCCGGCCAACGTCACGACCGACACGGGCGACGCCGACGCCATCGTCATCACCGGATCGCGGATTTCCCGCCGCGACTATAGTTCCGAAAGCCCGATCTTCACCATCGGCAGCGCCGCCATTGCCGCCACAGGGCAGCCGTCGCTCGACCGCGTCATCGGCCAGATGCCGCAGTTCGAGGCAGCGCAGGGCGCGGCCGAAGTCGGGGACGTCCAGGGCAGCGTCGGCTTCGGCGGCGGCGCGTCGTACAGCGATCTGCGCGGCATCGGCCGCAACCGCTCGCTCGTCCTGCTCGACGGACATCGGCTGGTCCCGTCCACGCCCGACGGGGCGATCGACCTCAACACCATCCCGATCTCGCTGATCGAGAACGTCGAGGTCATCACCGGCGGCGCCTCGGCCGCTTATGGCTCCGACGCCATCGCCGGGGTCGCCAATTTCAAGCTGCGCCGCCGCTTTACCGGCTTTGAACTGAATGCCCAGGGCGGGGCCTCGACGCGGGGCGACGGCGCGACGGCACAGGTCAGCGGCATCCTCGGCGGCAATTTCGCCGAAGGCCGCGGCCATGCCATGATCGCGTTCGAATATGGCAAGCGCAACGCCGTCAGCGGATCGCAGCGGTCGTTCTTCACCCAGCCGGCGGTGCGCTTCCTCGCCCGGCCGCCGGAGGGGATCATCTATGCCGGCGGCTTCGGCACCGGCGCGACCGCACCCAGCATCGCCGCCGTCAACGCGGTGCTTGCGGGCTACCCCGGGACCACGCCTTACCCGGGAGCCGGGCCGTACAAGGGTGCCATCGGGGTGAACACCGACGGGAGCATCTTCACCTCGGTGGTCCCCGCGAGCCTCGGCTGCGTCCAGAACTACAAGGGCGTCGGCAGCGTCGTCGGCGCGCAGATCTCGCCGAGCTGCACCCAGGCCGGCGTCATCCTGGGCAACTACTTCGCCGTCCAGACCCCGCTGACGCGCTACAACGCCTATGGCAGCGCCGACTACAAGCTGACCGATCACCTGACCGTCTACGGCCAGTTCAACTTCGCCGAGTCGCATTCGCTCGATCAGACTAGCCCGGGCAGCACCAAGACGAACAACACGATCGAGCTCTACGTTCCGGTCCGCAACCAGTTTATCCAGTCCAACCCTGCGCTGCTGTCGCTGATCAATTCGGCCTATGGCGGCGTCGCGCCTCCAGGGGCCCAGGTCGGGGTGTCGAAGCTGCTGTTCGGCTGGGGCAACCGGGTCCAGACGTTCAACTACGACGTCTGGCAGGCGCTCGCCGGCGTCAAGGGGGACATCCCGGGAACGCGCTTCACCTTCGATCTCTACGGCTCGTTCGGGCGCAGCACCTATGCCAGCAAGGCGACCGGCGACATCAGCATCTCGGCGATCAACACCGTGTTCGCGAACGAGGGCGTCGGCGGCTGCACCTACAACCCCTTCGGCCTGCAATCGGTCAGCAGCGCCTGCCGCACCTATGCCGGCCGCACCGACAATACGACGAGTTCGCTCGACGCGACCGACATCGAGCTGTCCCTGGAGGGGCCGCTGTTCACGCTGCCGGGCGGCGAGGTCAAGATCGCGGCCGGTGCCGACTATCGCCGGTCGTCGTTCGACTATCAGCCGGATTCGCTGTTCATCACCGGCGATACCCTGTCCTACGGCACGGCGACGCCGGCGCACGGCACGCAGGATGCCAAGGAGCTGTTCGGCGAGCTGCTGCTGCCGTTCCTGTCGGACCAGCGCTTCGCCCAGGACCTGTCGCTCGATCTGGGCTACCGCTATTCCAAGTACAACACCTTCGCGGGCAAGAGCACGTGGAAGGCGGACCTCAGCTGGACGGTGGTCAAGGGCTTGCGCCTGCGCGGCGGCTACGCCTTCGCCTTCCGCGCGCCGAGCTTGGCAGACCTCTACAACGGCGTGTCGATCGGCAACCAGAGCCTGAACGGCGGCGACCCGTGCGATATCCTCAGCAGCTACCGCGCCGGCGGCAACGGCGGCAAAGTCCAGGCGCTGTGCGCCGCGCAATCGACGGCGGCCGGATCGGCGACCTACTCGTTCGGCGGCGCCAACGTCACCGTCCCGGTGCAGACCGGCGGCAACAGCCTGCTCCGGCCCGAAACGGCGAGGACATGGTCGGTCGGCGCGGTCGTCAGCCCGGTGCGCGGGCTGAACCTGTCGATCGACTATTACAACCTGACGGTCTCGGGGGCGATCTCCAGCCTGTCGTCGGGTCAGATCCTCGCCAACTGCTATGGCGGTATCGCCAACCCCAGTTTCGCGGCCAGCAATCCGTTCTGCCAGCGCATCGTGCGCGACGCCAACAGCGGCCAGATCTCGCTTTTGACCTCGGGCGTGTTCAACTTCAACAAGTTCGATGTCGCCGGCATCGACTTCCAGCTCGATTATCGGTTCGACCTCGACCAGGTCGGGCTGCCGCACTCGGCCGGAGCGCTGCAGGTCGGGTCGATCGCCACCTATCTCAGCAAGTACACCGTGACCCCGGCGGACGGCACCGCGCCGACGCGCTATGCCGGCGCGATCAGCGACACCTTCGTCACGTCGGACGGCGAGAACCTCTATTCGCACCCGCGGTGGAAGGCGAACAGCTACCTCACCTACCTCAACGGCCCCTTCGTCGGCACCGTCCGCTGGCGGTATATCGGGCCGATGGCCAACCTCGACGCGCCCACTCAGCCGGTGCCGACGATCAGCTACTTCGATGCCGACATCCATTATACGATCAACAAGATGCTGACGGTGAGCGCGGGGATCGTCAACATCGGCGACCGGCAGCCGCCGTTCATCAGCACGCTCGAACTGCGGACCGATGCGGCAACCTACGACGTCATCGGCCGGACCTTCTTCCTGTCGGCCAAGGTCAAGCTGTAGTACGATGACGGCGACTGCCCTTGACCGGCTGACGCGCGAGGATGGCCGGTCGGCGTTCGGTGACGGCGCGGCGGACTATCACGCGGTCCGGTCGGGCTATCCGCCGGAACTCTATGAGCACCTCGCCGCGCGTGCCGGGCCGGTCGAGGCGATCCTCGAGATCGGCCCCGGCAGCGGGCTGGCGACCGAGGCGCTGATGCGTCTCCACCCGCGCCGCTACGTCGGAGCCGAATCCGACGCCGGCTTCGTCGACTTCCTGCGCCGCCGGTTTCCCCAGGCGGCGGCCGAGTTCGTCTGCGCGCCCTTCCCCTCGGGCAGCATCACCGGGCCGTTCGATCTCGCCGTGTGCGCCGCCGCCTTCCACTGGCTCGACCCGGAACCCGCGCTGGCCGCCCTGCACGGCCTGCTGCGACCGGGGGGGCTGTGGGCGATGTGGTGGAACAGCTATCTCGACGAAACGCCGGACAATCCGTTCGCACTTGCCGCGATGGCGCTGATGCGCGCGCGCGGCGTGCGTTTCCCGCCGTCGTTCGGCGCCAGCGGTCACCTCGCGCTCGACCGCGACCACCAGGTCGGCCTGCTGCGTGCGAACGGCTTTGCCGACGTCGACGACCGCCAGTGGCATCACCGCCGCCGGTTCGACCCCGGTGCCGCCCGCGCCTTTTTCGACAGCTTCTCGTTCGTGCGGCTGCTCGACGCGGCGGGGCGCGAGGAACTGCTCGCGGCCCTTGCCGCGCTCGTCGAACAGCAGTTCGGCGGCAACGCCGAGCTCGTCGTGTCGACGACCTGCTATACCGCGAGGCCCGCCACAGCGGCGGCCTAGATCGCCCCTGCCAAGGGTGGCAGCCCGTCCCCGCGCCCATCGCTGTTTGCGGGTCCGTGGAACTTGCATGTCGTCGGTAAAAGGTCAGCCTCAATCGGCGGGGGCGGCCCCGGCTGCGAGGAGCGCCTGATGCACGCCGAAGAAGTCTTCGAGATGCCATGTCACCGCGATGCGGTCACCGTCGAAGTGATGGAACTCCATCGTCATCAGCGCGATCCCCTGACCCGGTGCCGCGAGACCGAGGAATGGCGCTTTTAATTTGCCGCGCAGCATGTTGCGGCACGCGACCGTGTCGCCGGACTGATGGATGTCGTCCACCGTATAGGTGATGTCATCGAGCACGCTGTGCAGGTAGCCGATCGTGTGCTGCTCGCCCGCCTTGGTTCCGGGGGTGCCGAACAGCGGGGGCTTCAACGCCCAGCCTTCGGTCAGGATCTCGTCGAACCCGGCCACCTCGCCCGTGGCAAAGATCTCATAGAAGCGTCTGACGGTGGCGATGCGGTCGGTCATGGTCTCTCCTTCCAGAAACGGCAGGGGGTGAGGAAAAAGCCCAAGCTGGGCCGGCCCGCGCGGACGAGGTGGCGGCATCGGCCTTCGAAGCGGGCGGCGCGGGGCTGACAAGCGGCGTCGGCGAGCGCCCGACGCGGAAGGACAACCACGCGTCGCCGCCATTGCCCGCCGGCGCGCCGACGGCGTGGTCGAGCGCTTCGCCGATCCGGTTCCCCGCCACATCCTCGAGCGTCGCGTCGATCGCGATGCGATAGATGCCGGCTCGCCAAGGCGCGGCAGGCACGAAATGCCACGCGGCGGCGCCTGTCTCCGCGACCGCCCGGCCGCGAACCGTCACGCCCTCCGGACCGATAACCGAAAGCCGGCTTACGAGCAGCGCCGCGTCCATGGTGCGGCCGAAGTGGATCGCCACGGGCTTTCGCGTCGCAGCCTTCGGCGCGGCGATCACCCACCTTGACGGCTCGAGCGGGTCGCGGATCGCGGGCGCGACCGCGAACCGCCAGCGAAGATCGCCGACCGCGATCTGGAAGGTCCGCCCGGCGACGAGCGGCGCGACGCTGTCGCCCGCACCTTCGACGTCGCGCTTCACCCGGCCGGGGTCGAAAAGCAACGTCAGGCGCCGACCGTCCGGGCTCCAGAGTGCTTGGCCGAAATCCATGAACGCGCCGCGGATCGCCGCGCCGCCGGCATCGAGGAGCCGGACGTCGCGCGCATCGACGAGCAGCCGGGCCGGCCGGTCGAACCAGACGTAGAGCCGCAGCGCGTTCGCGGGCAGCGTCGCGCCGCCCGGGTCGACCCGCACGGCCTTCGGCAGATCGACCGCAGCCATGCTCAGCAGGAGCGCGGCCGCGGTCGGAACGGCCAGCATCAGCGGGTGCCCTTGGGTCCACCCCCCTCGAAATCATACTCGGACCAGATCTGGTCGAGTTTCATCGGCAGCGGCGTGATCGGGAGCGCCTCGAGGTTGAGCGAGCCCGACGCCGCATCGCGGGTTACCGACACGATGAACTTGTCGTCGAGACGGTCGGCGAACAGCGACGCGCCAACGAACATTACCGACTTGCCGACGGGGCCCAGCGGATATTCGGGCGAAAGGTCGCTCGGATAGTTGTGCGGCGAATTGTCGGGCAGATACGCGACCCCCTTCTGCAAGCCGGCGATCGGGATCATGCGCGGGCCATGGCCGGCGTTGGTGACGAAGATCATCGGCTGCCCGTAGGCGCTCACCGAGAACATGCTGAGCGGCTGGCCGTTGCCCATGTCGCCGATCGTCTTGCCGGTTACCTTTGCGCCGTCCTTGAGGTCGGCCACCGGGATCAGCACCAGCGGGCTGCAGGTGTAGCCCGCGACCAAGGTATCCCGCCCGTCGACCGTCGCGAACGTCATCGCGCGGATCGGCGCCCGCGTTTCGTACCGCTCATGCGCGACGTGATAGATGTTGATCGCGCTCGAATGCGCCGTGCCGGTGAACGGAAAAGCGACGCGGCGCAGCGTCGACGCGAACTCCTCGTTCGATATGCCCGCGACGAAAAGCTCGCCTGCGTGAAACTTCATGTCGACGATCGTCATCGATCGCATCGGCGTCTGGGCCTTGGCATGATATTTGTCGGCCGAGGGGACCGGCCAATCGCCCGTCCGGTCGCGGAAGCGTTCGTCGGCGGTCGGCGCGTCGGCGATGTGCCATTCGCTCGCCTTGAGGCGCGCGATGCCGACCCGGGTGATGGCGCCGTCGAGTCCGACCCGCATGACCTCCGGGGTTCCGGTCCTGCCCGCGGCGACGGCGAGGTAGATCGCGTGGCTCAGGGGGTGCACCGCCATCCCGTTGACGCGGACGCTGTCGGCGGGAACGCCGAGCACGGCTGCGATCCGGCGATCGATCCCGTCGAGCTCGATCGCCGGCGGCTTGATGGCGGCGGCAGGCGCCGACGGCTGCGAGACGGCGAAGACGGAGCTCGAAATATTGTCGCCGATGAACAGCGTGCCATCGGGCGCGAACGTGATCGCGCCGGCGTAGCGGATGGGTGCGGCGGGTGCCGCGGTCGAGCCGGCGGCGGCCCACAGGCAGGTGATGCCAGCGAAAAACAGGCGCCTCATGTCGTTCTCCATGGCGGATCCCGGAACTCGCGGGAACGACTTGAACGCTATAGGCTCCGGCGTGATCGGATAAGCTCGCGCCGGTCGAAGAGACTGTTCTGCAAGGGCGACCAATCGGTCGTGGACGTGAGAGTTGGATGGAACGCGCGGACTCGAGCGGTAGCATTCGGATGCTCGACAACATCCGGGCGCTGACGGTCTTTGCCAAGGTTGCCGAGCTGGGTTCGTTCCGGTCGGGCGCGAAGGCGCTCGGCCTGTCCCCTTCGGTTGCCAGCCACCACATTTCCAACCTCGAGACGCAGGTCGGCACCGCGCTGCTGTATCGGTCGACCCGGCGGCTCGCCCTGACGGCGGCCGGCGAACAGCTGCTGGAGCGCGTGCAGCCGCTCATACAAACCGCCGAGACCGCGCTCGACGAACTCACCGCGTCGACCGGCGCGGTCGTCGGTCCCCTGCGGCTCACCATGCCGACGCCGGTCGCGTTCGGGCAGTTGATGCCGGTCCTTGCCCGTTTCAGGTGCGAAAACCCAGGGATCGAGCTGGCCATCACCGTCGCGGACGGCCAGCAGGACATGGTCAAGGACGGCTTCGACGTCGCGCTGCGCATGGGTTGGCACGAGCCTGGAGCGATGCCGTCGATACGCCTCTACAGCGAGCAGTGCGTGCTGGTGACGAGCCCGGCCTACCTTTCCGGACGGGCGATGCCGGACGGACCGCGTGCGCTCGACGACTGGGACTGGGTGCACCACCGCGCCGGCCCGCGGCAGACAACGCTCCGCCATCCGCGCCACGGGGCGGCGGTCGCGGGCAACATCGCGCACGGCGCAACCGTCGACGCCGCGATCGGAGTGCTCAGGCTGGTGATCGCGGGCACGGGCGTCGCGAAGCTGCCGCTTAGCATCGCGAAAGACCCGATCGCGTCGGGCGAACTCGTGCGACTGCTGGAGGACTGGACGCCACCGAGCGCCGAGGTCCGAGCTTTCTGGCCAGCGAGCGCTCCGCGCCAGGCGGCAGCGCGCCGGCTCGTCGAATACCTGCGCGAGGGAATTGCGCGCGGAAGCGCGGTGGCGGTCGCGCGCTCGGCTTGAAGAGCGGGCGCGACCGCGGGTTTGTCCGGCATCGCCTTCCAATCGGCCGTTGTCGGGGTTGGTCGATGTGATCGCCGGGTCTCGGCTGTGTCCGATCGATCCTGCCCAGCGTCGCTGTCGGCCGGCCGCATGCATGGCGTGTGTTCGACGCGCGAGACAACTTCCTATGCCGGATGCCCTCAGCGCCAATTCAGACGGCGCCCGGCAGGTTCCGAAGACCTAAACCGGACAATCAGGTCATCTGGTCGGCCGTTCGGCGACGTCCGTCCCGTAGCGCGATTACCGGGCCCGCCCGCCCGGTCGAGCGGCGGCCGCACGCTTGGCGAAAGATGAAATGCGCCTTAGCTGCGTTCCCATCATCGGCTTACATCGACTGGCAGCACCGTCCCGCGCCTGGTGGGGTGGGTCCAGGAGGAGAGCAGCACGATGTCCCCCGTTTGCCGGCGTTGCTGGCCAGCCTGGCGGTTGCAGCAGCACTGCCCGAGAGGAGCGCGGCTCAGTCGGTTACCCTTTCCGGGGTCAGCCAGAACGGCGCTGAGCACGGTGGCGGACATCCGCTCGAGCCGGATGCGCCGTCTGTCACCCGCGTGCCGGATACATCGTTTGCCGGCCTGTTCCGTAGTCACCCTGGAGGTCTTCTTCTCATCCACTCGCTGTACAGCGACCACCTCGCTTTTGACCAACGTCGGTCAGTCGCGCCAAGGCTTTAGCCTCCCAGAAGCGGACACCCTCCAACCAGATCTGACTGCCGCGACTGGCAGGCGCGACGGCTAGTCTCCGGTTCGTGCACAGCACGGCGCGTCGTCGTGCCGGTGAGCAGGCTCAGGTCCGCACCCAAGCCAAGGCCTTCGTCGAGTAGCTCACACGAACGTCGCCTTCGGGATCGACCGCTCGCCGGATGCATTCTGCCGCCCGACGATTTCCCGTAAGTCGATCAAAAGGTGGGCGCTGTGGCTCAATCCGATCGCGTCGCGGGCCGCCCCGAAATATGCTCACTCTCGCGATAATCAGTGTTGATGCGTGGAAGGTTGTGAGGCACAGTCAAGGAGACGCGGCGAAGAACGCGGATCCACGGGGAGAAATAGGATGAGGGCATATTTTGTCGGGCTCGGTGCGACGGTGCTGGCTTCGACGTTCAGCGGCAGCGCCTTGGCCCAGACGGCAGCCGCTGCGCCCCCACCTGCCGGGGAGGCCGCCGACGGCACCGGGACCGAAATCGTCGTTACCGCCGAGCGGCGGAGCGAGAACCTGATGCGGACACCCTTGGCCGCATCGGTCCTGAGCGGGGAATCGCTCTCCGCGAAAGGCATCGTCACGGTCGATCAGCTGCAATTCAGCCTGCCCAGCGTGACCGTCGACAATTTTGGTCAGGGCCTCGAATTCAACATCCGCGGCATCGGCAAAGCCGAGCACAACAGCCAGACCGGCACGGGCGTCATCACCTATCGCGACGGGATCGCCACCTTTCCCGGATATTTCCAGGAAGAGCCGTACTTCGACATTGCCAACATCGAAGTGCTTCGCGGCCCCCAGGGGACGATCGCAGGTCAGAATTCAACCGGCGGCGCGGTCTTCGTCACGACCAACGATCCCAAGATCGGCGGCGGCTTAGACGGCTATGTCCAGGGACAATACGGCAACTATAACGACGTCAACCTGCAGGGCGCGCTCAACATCCCGATATCCGACACGCTCGCCCTGCGCGTCGCGGGCTACGGCGAGCGGCGCGACACCTTCTACCATATCACCGGCCCGGGCGGCACGCCGTACACCGGCAACCCCGGCAACCTGCAGGAGGGCGCCATCCGCGCGAGCCTCCTGTGGAAGCCGACGAGCGCGCTCAGCGTCCTGTTCAAGACCGACTACGACTATCTCGACCTCGGCGCGTATCCGGCCGATCCCTATACGGATCGCTTCGCGGTGCTGCCCGGCACGTCGACGCCCAACCCGGGCTACACCGACCTGTTCAACATTACGGCCAACTCACCGCAGCTGGCGATCGACCGGTTCGTCCGCTCGGTTTTGAAGGTCGAATACAAGTTCGACGACGGGATCATCCTGCGGTCGGTGTCGGGCTATCAAAAAGGAAGGACCCGCTACACCGCCGACCTTGACGGAACCGCGACGGCCAACCAGATTTTTTTCGATAAGGTCGACGAGGAGCAGTTCTCGCAGGAGTTCAACCTGCTGTCGCCCGACTCCGGCCGCTTCACGTGGCTGGTCGGCGCGTACGGCAACTGGAACACCTATTATTTCCCGAACCCCTATCAATTCCTCGTCGGTGCGCCCGCGGGCAGCGAGGCAACCGAATACAAGCTTCAGGGGCGCAACCCGAACCGGTCGATCGCCGCCTTCGGCCAGATCGCGTACAAGCTGACCGACCGGCTGCAGATCACCTTGGGCGGGCGCTATACCGACAGCCATTCGAGCAATACGACGACGATCGATCAGTACGGCCTCGTCCTCGATGACAAGCAGGCGATCCAGTCGACCAATTTCTCGTACAAGGCGTCGGTCGGCTGGACGGTCGACCGTAACAATTACCTCTATGCCTTCGCCGCGTCGGGCTTCCGCCCTGGTGGCCTCAACGTACCCGTCGGTCTTGGCCTGCCGGCGCCGTTTGTCGCGGAGAAGGTGACGTCGTTCGAGGGCGGCTGGAAGAGCACGATGATGGGAGGGCACCTGCGCACGGTGCTCGACGGCTTCTACAACGACTACAAGAACTTCCAGGTCACGATCGGCTATCCGCAGTTCCCGACCTTCGGGATCGAGCTCAACGTACCGAACTCCACCAAGATCTACGGCGGCGAGGCCGAGCTCGATGCGAACTTCGGCGCGCTCAGCTTCGATGCCGGGATCAGCGCAATTCACAGCGAGCTCGGCCAGTTCTTCGCGTCCGATCCCCGCGTACCAAGCACGCTGCCATGCGATCCCGCGTCGGGTCCAGCGAGCGTCACGTGCCTCAACCTCAAAGGGCGGCAGCAGACCTACGCCCCTAACTTCACCTTCAACTTCGGGGCGCAGTATGACTTCGCACTGGCCCATGGCGACAAGCTGACGCCGCGCGTCAACTTCGGCCATGTCGCGCCGCAGTTTGCGACGCTGTTCCAGAACGCAGCGCTCGGCGACCGTCTCGGTGCGCGCAACATCCTCGGCGCGCAGCTCGCCTATACTCACGGCACCATCGTCGCCACGCTTTACGGGACCAACCTGACCGACCAGCATTACGTCGGCGCATTGCAAAGCAACCTCGACTTTGCCGGGCCGCCACGACAGTTCGGCGTTCGCGTGTTCAAGACGTTCTGACGCTGCCTGACCGCCTGTCGTGGGAGGCGGCCGGATCAAGTTTGAAGGAAGCGATGCAACCCTATGCCCTGACCGTCGACAAGTTTCTCGATCACGCAGCAAAGTGGAGCGGGGACGTCGAAATAATCGAGGCGATCGCTGGTCGGATCGCGGGGCAATCGAGCTACTCGGCGGTGCGCGAGCGCAGCAACCGGATGTCGGGCGCACTGCGCGCGCTCGGGCTTGGCCGCGGCGACCGGATGGCGACCCTTGCGTGGAATACCCGGCAGCACTTTGAGCTATACTATGCCGTGATGGGGATCGGCGTAACGTGTCACACGCTTAACCCGCGGCTGACGGCCGACCACCTTGCGGTTCAGATCAACGATGCGGGAGATCGTGTCCTCGCCGTGTCGGCCGATCTGGAGCCGCTCACGGAGCAGCTCATCGCGCGGTGTCCTTCCGTCGAGCACGTTATCCTGCTCGACAGTGACAGCGGCCCGGTACCGGCGCGCGACGATGGCCCCCGGCCTCGCATCTGGCCATACGAGGCGCTTCTCGCGCGCGAGGGTCAGCCTGCCGTCTGGGGAGCGTTCGACGAGAACGAGCCGGCCGGACTATGCTACACGTCGGGGACGACCGGGCCACCGAAGGGCGTCGTCTACACGCACAGGTCGAACTATCTTCACACGCTACGTGCGCTGCAGGCCGATGCGACCGGCCTGACACGTGCCGACACGCTCTTGCTGGCCGTGCCGATGTTTCACGCCAATGGCTGGGGCATGCCGTTCGCGGTGCCGGCGGCCGGGGCCCGTCTCGTCCTGCCCGGGCGGCACGTCGACGGTGCCAGCCTCGCCAGACTGATGCGGGATGCTCGTGTCACGGTCGCGGTTGGCGTTCAGACGGTCTGGCTTGGCGTGGTCGATCACCTCGAAGCGACCGGCGGCGACCTGCCCGATTTGAAGCGGGTGCTGATTGGCGGATCGACCTGCCCGGATGCGCTCATCGCGCGCCTCGGCAAGCGGCTTGGCGCGGAGGTCCAGACAAGCTGGGGAATGACCGAGCTGTCGCCGATCGGGACCATCTCGCCGCCGGGTGAAGTAGAAAACACGGCGCGCGGGTCCGGTCGGCCTGCGATCGGCATCGACCTCAAGCTGACCGATGCCGACGGAGTGACGCTGGCGCAGCAGCGCGGGGTCGTCGGCCATCTCAAGGTCCGCGGCGCGAGCGTGATCGACCGCTATTTCAACGCGGCGACGGACGCGGTCGACGGCGAAGGGTTTTTCGACACCGGCGATCTCGCCGTGATCGACAGCGGCGGCAATCTGACCATTACCGGAAGATCGAAGGATCTGATCAAGTCGGGCGGCGAATGGATCAACCCGGCTGAGATTGAGGCGATCGTCGGCCGTAGCCCTGCTGTCGCGCTGGTCGCCGTCATCGGACGCCCCGACGCGAAATGGGGCGAGCGGCCCTTGATCGTTGTCGAGCCGCGGCAAGGCGAGATGATCGATCCCGCGGTGCTGATCGCCTCGCTGCGCGGCCGCATCGCCGACTGGTGGGTGCCCGATCGGGTGGTCGCGGTTGCGGCGATGCCGCTCGCCGCGTCGGGCAAGATTGACAAAAACAAGCTCCGTGCGGATTACGCGACGGGGGCGATCGAGGATCGGCGCACGCCTCGTTAGGAAATGCATCTTTGGCACAGCCAGTCACGCCCCGCGCCAAACGGCCGCTGCCGGCGTCAACCGCCCCGGTCGGCAGCCGGCCTCGCCGAACCAAGGCCGAACAGAGGATCGACAGTCTCGAACAGATCCTCGACGCCGCTGAACTGCTGTTTTCGCAGAGCGGCTTCGACGGGGTGACGCTGCGCGACGTGGCGCAGCACGTCGGTATCCACACGACGCTCCTGCATTATTATTTCAAGGACAAGCGTGCCCTGTTCGAGGCCGTATTCGTGCGGCGGGCCGGCGTCACGATCGGGCGGCGCATGGTCGCGCTCGAGCGCTACGAAGCCGAGGCCGGCGAGCGGCCGACAGTCGAGGGCGCATTGCATGCCTTTCTCGATACCGACCTCGACCTGTACCGCGAGGGCGGCGCGGGCCTGATGAACTACGCCGCTTTCTGTGCCCGGATCAGTAACACTCCCCAGGGAGCGGCACTGATGGACGAACACTTCGATCCGGTGGTCCTCAAGCTCGTCAGCATCCTCAAGCGCGCCCTGCCGCATTACGACGAAGCCGATATCTTTTGGGGCTACCACTTCATTACGGGGGCGCTGATGAACACGCTCGCGCGCACGGGGCGGATCGATCGGCTGTCGGGCGGCGTCTGCCACTCCGACGATTTTCTCGCGGTGAAGGAGCGCATGGCGCGCTTCATGGCGGCCGGGCTGCTCGCCCTCGAACGGCAAGCGTAGTTCGGCCTGTGCGTCAGTCGCACCCGGCGGTCTTCGCCGGCAGCGGTGGCGATGCGAGGCCGACGTTCCAGTTCCATGGTTGAGTTCCAGCGGCGCGGCGCCGGCACATCACGGCCTCGTTAAGCGCGTACATGCCCGGCAACAGGTCATTCGCGCGCTCGATGGTATCGCCGATGCGCAGATAGCTTTGCCCGGTAGCAAACGTCGGCCACGACGCCACCGCTGCTTGGGGCCGGCCGGTCCGGGCGAAGCTGGTCCAATAGTCCATCATCGCGTCCGACAGGGCGATCTCGCGGCGATCGTGTGGCACTTTCGGCCAGCGCGGCGGGGTCGCCCCGAGGGTCCCGAAGACAAACGGCAGCTCGCTGGCATGGAAGGCATGCAGGCCAGCGTCGTCGGCCGCCCGATAGCCGTGGTCGAACAGGTAGAGATAGGCCGGTACGCCGAGGGCAGCCTGTTTCGCTACCAGTCGTTCGGCGGTCCAGCCGTAGAGAGCGTCGCGGGTCGTTGCGAGAATGCTCTCCTTGAAGTCGCTCGCGGGATAGAGCCTCAGGAACGCATCGGCGAGATCGCCGTAGCGGTCGCGGATGCTCTTTTCATAGGCCGCCGCATCGGTTGGGGCTGGCGGGGCGAGGATGCGCAGCGACCGAATCTCGCCGCTGTTGAAACCCGCGATGATCGGCACGCGCGCCTGCTCGCCGCGATCGAACACGTTGACGAGCTGATCGGGCAGAACGTGGCCATCGACCGCGCCGAACGGCAGGAAGCCGACCGCCGCCGCGGCGTTGGTCAGGGTCCGCGCGTCGGCTGCGCGAAGCGCCGCCAGGTCCGGCGCGTGCAGTGCCGACGCCAGCTGGACGCCGCTCGCTTCGGCCGATGGCAGGCCGAAGCGCGCCGTCGCCAACGTCGGCGTTGTAACCATATACGCGCTTTCGGCGATCGCTTTGCTGAACAAGCCTTTCGCCGGGGGAGACGCCATCAAGTACATGACGCTGAGGCCGCCGGCCGACTCCCCGGCAATGGTGACGTTCCCCGGATCGCCGCCGAACGCAGCAATGTTGCCTTTAACCCACTGCAGCGCCGCAATCTGGTCGAGCAGACCGTAGTTGCCCGAAATGCCCTGCGGCGATTCGCGAGACAGATCGGGATGCGCCAGCCAGCCGAGGACGCCGAGGCGGTAGTTGATCGATACCACGATCACCCCTCGCCCGGCGAGACGACGACCGTCGTAGAGGGCATCGCGGCTGGCACCGCTGGTCAGCGCACCGCCATAGATCCAGACGAAGACCGGCGCCTTCCGGGCTGCAACGGGGCCCCAGACATTTAGACTGAGGCAGTCCTCGCTCTGTGGCGGCGGGACATCTGAATAAAGGTTGGGGGTCTTGACGTCGGGCTGCACACAGGCCGGGCCAAAAGCTGTCGCATCACGGATGCCGGCCCAGCGCGGCAGCGCGACCGGCGGTTTCCAGCGCAGCGGACCGACCGGCGGCGCAGCAAATGGGATGCCTTTGAACGCGACGATGCCCTCGTCGAGCGTGCCGCGCAGCGAGCCGGCCGGGGCTTCGACGATCGGCCCGGGTGCCGCGACCGCGGGCGCGGCAAGGGCAGCGAGTGCACCTGCGACGAGGAGACGAGCGGGCGTCATCGGGCAGCTCCTGCTGGGGATCCAACCTTGCCGCGGAGGACGCGCGCAAGGCCGAGGAAGATGAGGATGGCAACGACATAGATCGGCGCCAGGGTATACAGGGCGAGCTGCAACGAATGGTTCGGGTGCATCGCGTGGAAATGGTCGCTCGCCGCCCCGACATAGGTCGGACCAAGCCCGAGGCCGATAAAATTCATGATCAGCAGAAGCAGCGCACCCGCCATGACGCGCTGGTCGGGCCGCACCTCCTCCTGCACCAGCGCGACCGCCGCCGAGAGGTAGAAGTAGTTGAGGAGCATCGGGCCAAGCAGAAAGACGAGCGCCAGCGGCCACGCCGGCGACCAGACGAAGCCGAGGTAGAAGGGAATGGCGAGCGTAAGCGACGCCGCCGGCAGCAGGGCGTAGGCGGCGCGCGAGCGCACGATCAGGCGGTCGATCAGCGGTCCTGAAACCAGGATGCCACCGCCCATGCCAACAGCAACCACCAGCGCGTACCAGACGGCCACCTCGTCGAGCGTCATGCCCTTTTCCCGCATGAGGAACAGGCTGACGAAATTGCCCATGCCGTAGGTGACGAACTGGGTGGCCCCGCTGCCAAGCGCGGCGAGCATCAGGACCGGGCGGGTGACGAACATCTTGATCGTCGGCCAGAACCCCGCCGCGCCTGCAGCGATCGGACCGTGATCGCGGTCGAGGCCGCCCCGAACCGGCTCGCGGACGATCAGCTTGACCGCCAGAGCCGCGACGATGCCGATGGCGCCGATGGTGACGAACGCGTGGCGCCAGTCGAATGCCGCTGCGATCGCCGCTCCGAAGGCAATGCCCAGCGCTGCCCCTACCGGGGGCCCAAGATTGTAGATTCCGAGCGCCGTCGCTCGGCGGCCGGGCGGAAAATAGTCGGTGATGATTGCATAGGATGGGGGAACGCCGCCGGCTTCGCCTACGCCGACCGCCATGCGCGCGACGACGAGCTGCGGGTAATTGGCCGCGAGGCCACAGGCGATCGTCGCGGCGCTCCACAAGGCGCAGGCAACCGCGAGGACGTTGGTCCGGTTCGTCCGGTCGGCGAGCCAGGCGACGGGAATGGCGATGAAGCAGTAGAACAGTGCAAAATACAGGCCGCCGATCAGGCCAAGTTGACCGTCGGTAACGTGCAACGAATCCTGGATCGGCTTGGCCAGGATCGACAGAAGGGATCGGTCGAGGAAATTGAGGATGTAGACGCCGCAGAGCGCCGCCAGCGCGATCCAGGCTTGGGGACCAGTGAGCGTGCTTGGCGCACCGACAACCCTGGGCATCGGATCAGGGCCGTGCGGCGACACTAGCAGGAGCTTCCGATACCCGCCGGATGCCGTCCCCTGCGCCGAGCTTCACCCGGCGCGGCTTCGCCCTGCGCAATCGATCTGCCGGCGTGGTCCCGCACGGTCGCTCCCCTTCTTATCTTTAGCCCATGATGTTCCGCCGGCTGCCGCCATGTCAATGCTCACTCTCGCAAGGGTGAGTATATTATTGCGCAGAAGAGCGGTGATTTGCCGGGCAGGGTTGCTGCCAGTCTTGCGGTTGCCGAAAAGCTTGGCTTCGGTTTGTCAAAGCCTCACGAGTTCGACGCGCCGGTTTGCCGCTTTGCCGGCTTCGTCTGAATTGCTCGACACCGGGTTCGTCCGTCCATAGCCATGAGCCTGAAGACGATCCGGCTTCGTCCCGGCCGTGATCAAGGCAGCTTGCACGGCTTTCGCCCGGTCGTCGGACAGCGACAGATTGTGCGCGGCCGAGCCAGTGTCGTCCGTGTAGCCGTTGATCGCCAGCTTCAGCGCAGGATCGCCTTTGAGCAGTGCGGCGACCATGGCCATCTGCGCCCCAGACGTCGGCAGAATTGTCGCTGCGTCGCTGGCGAAATTGACGTGGATCACGGCTTTGCCGCTTCTGTCGAGATCGGCCTTGAGTTGTTCGGCGGACAACAGAGAGGCCGTCGGCACGAAAGCCGTCGATTTAACCACCGCCAGCGACGCCTGCGCTGTATTCGTGGTGTAGTGGATCCAGATATCTTCGCTCGGGCGCCGGATGACCCACGTCTCGACGGGATCGTTCCAGATGTCGCCCAGCCCCATGAGCAGATCCTGTCTAACCTCCTGGGGCAGCGCATCGAGCGCCGCCTGCGGTATCTTCGCTTCGCTAACCTTGACCGCTCCTGCCTGCTGGAAGAGCGCACGCATGTTCTTCTGCAATTCGTATGATCTGAAATCGTCGCTCTCGGGCGCCGTTATCGTGACCATGTACGTCTGGCCTTCGACGTCACGGAACGCCTTCCCGGTCCAGAACAGGAAATGACCGAAGGCTGGCGGCTTGGGCGTGTTCTGTGGAGCGTATTTCGGAGGCAGGCCGAAGTACGGGAATTTGCCGAGAGAGACGTTCGAAACGGGCACGGAGGCGATCGAGAAGTCCGCCGGGGCGGATGTGGGCGTCACCGTCGGCGTCACCGTCGCCGGGACATTCGTGTCCTTCGCAGGCACAACGGATTTCGAGCTCTCGGTGGTATCCGCCTTCGGCTGATGGCCGCAGCCGATCGCAAGCACCAACAGCGGCAGCGCCGCCAGCCTTATCATTTCCATGCGTACGCCACCCCTGTCCGAATGCCCGAACTTTAACATGGACGGCGGCCATGTCTTTCAGATTGTAGCGCATGTTCGGACCGGGTGTGGCGGCTTAGGCTTGGGTTGCGGCGTTCTCGGGCGATCTACCCTTGCGCCCAGAAAACTCGGTTGTCGGGGCGGCTGCCGGTTCCACCCTGCGATGAGCAGATCACAGACAGGTGCCGCGCCCCGGAACCGGCGCATGCTCGGTCCCGAGCCAGGGGAACATCGGCTGACGCCATCGGTGCCGATCGGCCCATCGCGCGGCAGTGAGCGGCTCGCTCTCACCGGCACATCACGGGTCCGATTCGCACTGGCGCCGCGCCCGCGGCAACCGTCAGAACCGCCCGGCAAACCGAGCCGTCCGTCCCCGTTGCCACGACCTCGTTCCGTGGGCGTAGCGGGCTCAGATACGCCTTCCCGCTCATCGCCGACCGGTACCGCCTTGCCGCCATTGAGCGCCGCGCGCGAGCCGAGCGGCAGAGGCGTGCCGTCGGCGATGCCCAGCGTTACCCGCGCCGCACGTACCTGCCGCACGCCGAAGTCAGTGAGGACGCCGGTGCGGTCGCGCGGGCGCAGGGTGAAGCTGGTTTTTGCCGCCTGCGCCTCGTCGGACAGGGTCAGCGGGTCAAGCGCGATCGTGTTCGCTTCGAAGCTGCGCGGGTCCGGGACGACAAGGCGGCCGCCGCGGTCGGCGACGCCGGCCACCGACGGCATCGCTGCGACCCACGGCATCGGCGCCGCCGCCGGCACGCCCCTGCTGGCCAAGCGAATCCGCGCGACGAAATCTATGTTGGTCACGATCGTCGGAACTCGGTTGAGCGCGATCAAATTCGGGCTCTTTCAACAGGCTGATGGCGATATTTGAACGCTGTTGCCCTTAGGCAGGTGGTCGACCGAACCGCCGCGCGCGCAGTACAAGCTGGCCGGTCCCGATGGCGCCGTGACGCCAGACGGACGATCTGAGAAGCACAGCGTCCAGGATGCGCTCGACGACGGATTACCCGCGTGGCACGTACATCGTCCGCCAGGATCTATGGTCCTTCGTCGTCACAAAGGCGTAAAGGGCACCCCGATCGAAGCGGCCGTCGTCGCGGCGCCCGGCAGCGCGATCCTGCCGTCGCGGGCCTTGGCAGCGCAAGCCTGCCGTCGCGGGCCTTGACAGCGCAAGCCTGCCGTCGCGGGCCCCGGCAGCGCGAGCCTGCACCGACTTCCGTCAGCGGCGCATGTCAGTCCTCACTCGCATCGGATGTCCGCCCGATGTCCCGCTCGCGCGCCGACGTCTTGGACGTCCTCGGGCGCTGCTAAGCACGATCGGAGCGTCAACGCTTGAGAAAAGCGCCGCTTTCGGACGTCTCCGGAGGCCGGGACCATGGACGACCTGCTGGCGGAGTCGGAGGGATTCGAACCCTCGGTACCGGTTACCCAGTACGGCAGTTTAGCAAACTGCTGGTTTCAGCCGCTCACCCACGACTCCGCGAAGCCCCGGCCTATAACCGCGCGTCGCGTGGCGGGCAACTAGCGCCCGACGCTCGAGTAAGCGATGCCGCGCCGGCTCATTTCGTCGGGGCGGTAGACGTTGCGCAGGTCGACGATCACCGGTCGCGCCATCGAGCGGGCGATGCGGTCCATGTCGAGGCCGCGAAAGGCTTCCCACTCGGTCATCAGCACGGTGACGTCGGCACCCGCGACGCAGCCATACGCGTCGCTGGCGTAATCGACGCCGGTCAGGACGAGACGCGCCTGCTCCATCCCCTCGGGATCGAACGCGCGGACGTGGGCGCCGCCGTCCTGCAGCGCCTGGACGACGGCGATCGCCGGGGAATTGCGCATGTCGTCGGTGTTCGGCTTGAAGGTCAGGCCGAGCATGGCGACGGTCTTGCCGCGGACGTTGCCCTCGCACGCGGCGATGACCTTCTTCGCCATCGCCCGCTTGCGCGTGTCGTTGACCGCCGCGACCGTCTCGACGATCCGTACCGGGGTGCCGAAGTCCTGCGCCGTCTTGATCAGCGCCAGCGTATCCTTGGGGAAGCACGACCCGCCGTAGCCGGGACCGGCGTGGAGGAACTTGGCGCCAATACGGTTGTCGGAGCCGATGCCGCGGGCGACATCCTGGACATTGGCCCCGACCGCCTCGCACAGGTCGGCGATCTCGTTGATGAACGTGATCTTGGTCGCAAGGAAGGCATTGGCGGCGTACTTGATCAGCTCTGCGGTGCGTCGGGCGGTGAACAGCAGCGGCGACGAGTTGATGAACAGCGGGCGATAGATCTCGGTCAGCACGTCGCGGGCGCGGGCGTCGTCGGTGCCGACGACGATCCGGTCGGGAAACTTGAAGTCGCGGATCGCCGCGCCCTCGCGGAGGAACTCGGGGTTGGAGACGACGGCGAACTCGGCGTCCGGGTTGGTTTCGCGCAGGATCCGCTCGACCTCGTCGCCGGTGCCGACCGGCACGGTCGATTTGGTGACGACGACGGTATACCCGCTGCACGCGGCGGCGATGTCCCTGGCCGCGGCATAGACGTAGCTCAGGTCCGCATGGCCGTCGCCGCGCCGCGACGGGGTGCCGACGGCGATGAACACCGCCTCCGCATCCTTGACCCCGGCGGCAAGATCGGTGGTGAAGGTCAAGCGGCCGGCGCGGGCGTTGTTGCCGACCAGGTCGGCGAGGCCGGGCTCGTAGATCGGCATGATGCCGGCCTGCAACCGCTCGATCTTGCCGGCATCGAGGTCGACGCAGCAGACGTCGTGGCCGAAATCGGCGAAGCAGGCCCCCGAGACGAGGCCGACATAGCCCGAACCGATCATCGTGATGCGCATGAGACCGTGACTGCTTCCCTGTTGCTGCGCCGCGGTAGCAGCGGGCACGGGCGATGGGAAGCGCCGCCCGCGCCCGCGCCGAGCGACGGGAAGCGCCGCCCCCCGCACGCGGGTGGCGATGGACAATCCCGCTGCTGCACGGCAGGAACCGCGCGGGGCGTGGATGTTGAGCGGAGGTAAAGATGCGCCTGATCGTCGCCCTGGCCGTGCTGTCGGCTGCCCCGCTCGCGGCGCAGGAGACGCCGCCGCCGCCCGCCGCCGGTGCGCCAGCCGCCCCCGTCGCCGCCGACGCCCCGCTCAAGGTGCCGGCCGAGACGTACGAGGAGAAGGACGTCATCGCCGCCGCGGAAGGCGCGTTCGGCAAGGGCGCGGAAGGGGCGGCGAAGCTGATCGAAAAGGCGTTCAAGGACCACGGGCGGCCCAACGGCTACATCGTCGGGCGCGAGGCGTCGGGCGCGTTCATCGTCGGGTTGCGCTACGGCTCGGGAACGCTGTTCTCCAAGGTCGAGGGCGAGATGCCGGTCTATTGGACCGGCCCGTCGGTCGGCTTCGACGTCGGCGGCGACGGCAGCCGGGTGTTCACCCTCGTCTATCACCTCGACGACACCGCCGACCTGTTCCGGCGCTACCCCGGCGGCGAGGGCAAGGCCTATTTCATCGGCGGCTTCACCATGACCTATAACCAGCGCGACCGGGTCATCCTGGTGCCGATCAAGCTGGGCGTCGGCTTGCGGCTGGGGCTCAACGCCGGTTGGATCAACTATACCCGCGAAAGCCGGCTGAAGCCGTTCTGACGCACGGGAGACCGCGTCGACGGCTCGCGCCGGTCGTGATAGCTTTCCGCGCGTGACCGTTCGCCGCCTCTTGCCGCGCCTGCTCGCCGTCCTGGTGCTCGTCCTCGCCGGCCTCGGCGTCGCCGCCTGGGCGCTGATCTTCCGCGACGATCCGCGTTATGCAAGCGTCGCCTCGATCGAGCGGCGCGCGGACTTCCGCGATCCCGTGCTGATGCGGCAGGGTTGGGCGCTGCCCGTCGCTGTGCGCTATGCCGCGCTGCCCTATGAGTATCAGGACAATCCGAGCTACTGCGGCCCGACCAGCGTCGCCGACGTGCTGCACTCGCTCGGGCAGCGTACCGACCAGCACCGCGTCATCGACGGCACCCGGTTCGAGCCGGCCTTCGGCCTCCTGCTCGGCGGCCTGACGCTCGACCAGCTTGCCGATCTCCTGCGCCAGCGCAGCGGGCACCGCGTCGCCGTTGCGCGCCCGGCGACGCTGGCGGGGTTCCGCAGCCTGGTCGCCCGCGCCAACGATCCCGGTCTCCGCGAGATCGTCAACTTCCACCGCGGCCCCCTGTTCGCGCGCGGCCACGGTCATTTTTCGCCCATTCTCGGCTACCTGCCGGCGCGCGACCTCGTCTTCGTCGGCGACGTCAACCGCCACTACCGGCCGTACCTCGTGCCGACCGAGCGGCTGTGGCAGGCGGTGGCGACGGTCGACGCGGCGACCGGCCGCCAGCGCGGCGTGCTGGTCGTGTCGCTGTAACGACGACATCGCCCCGGTTGCGCGCCGCCCTGGTTGCGCGCCGCCCCGGCGCACCCTAGCTTCCGGCCATGCCGACCACGCGCCTGACCGATCGCGCCGTGCTTTTGCTCGCTGGTCCCGACGCGCGCGCTTTCCTGCAGGACCTCGTCACCAACGACGTTCGCGCCCTGGCCCCCGGGCGGCCGCTGTGGGCCGGCCTGCTCAGCGCGCAGGGCAAGCCGCTGTTCGACATGGTTCTGTTCGACGGCACCGAGCATGCGCCAGGGGCGGTCCTGGTCGACGTTCTGGCGAGCGCGGCGGCGGCGCTGACGAAGCGGCTGGCGATGGTTCGTCTGCGCCGGGCGGTGACCATCGAGCGGGCGGATCCTCTGCACGTCTTCGCCGCCTGGGGCGCGCCGCTCGCCGACCTGCCGGTCGATCCGCAGCTGGCGGCGCTCGGCCAGCGGTGGATCGCCGATACCGCGCCAACCGATGCCACCGCCGACGCTTACGCCGCGCACCGCCTCGCCCTCGGGGTGCCCGACAGCGCCGACCTGCTGGTCGACAAGATGCTGTGGCTCGAAGCGAACGCCGTCGAGCTGAACGGCGTCAGCTTCACCAAGGGCTGCTACGTCGGCCAGGAGAATACGGCGCGGATGCACCACCGCGACAAGATCCGCCGCCGCCTGCTGCCCGTGACGGTTACCGGGACGCCCGAGGCGGCCACGATTGCTGCCGGCGACGGGGCGGTCGGCGAGCTGCGCCGGCATCAGGGCGGGCGGGGGATCGCCTATCTCAGGGTGGAAGCGGCCGATGCCGCGCTGACCGCCGGCGGCGCGGCGATACTCGTGGATTGGCCGGAGTGGCTGCCGCGGGGCTGACCGCGGTTCATTTTGCAGCAACGGGGTCCGCCGTCTAAGGCAGCGGTCGAGCCGCGCTTCCGGCTCAGTCCATAATTCGGTCCGCCATGCCCGCTGCCGCCCCGACGACCCCGCCTGCCAAGCTGTCCGGCGATCTGCTCCATGCCCCCGACCAGCTGCGCCACCTGACGCTCAACACGCTGTCGTGGCTGCAGACGGACAGCGTCGCGGCGATGATCGGCCTGGCCAGTGCCGTGGTCCTCGGCCTGATCTTCCTCGGCATCCGGTTCGGCGTCTGCCGCCTGCTCGGCTCGGGCCACGACGTGACGACGTGGAAGGGCTTTGTCGGCCGCATGGTGCGGCGGACGCGCGGCTTCTTCCTCGGCGCGCTGGCGGTGATGATCGCGGCACGGACCGCGGCCCCGCCGGGCGCGCTGCTCGGCTTCATCCGCTTCGTGTTCACCGTGTCGGCCGCGATCCAGGGCGCGATCTGGGTGCGCGAGTTCATCCTCGCCCTGGTCGACCGCCGCGCCGCCTACAGCGAGGACAAGGCGGCGCTGATGAGCGCGTCGAACATCATCCGCGTGCTGGTCAACGTCGTCGTCTGGTCGCTCGCCTTCATCCTGGTGCTCGACAACCTGGGGGTGAACGTCACCGCGCTGGTCGCCGGGCTGGGCGTCGGCGGCATCGCCATCGGTCTCGCCGCGCAGGGCATCTTCGCCGACCTGTTCGCCGCGCTCGCCATCCTGTTCGACCGCCCGTTCCGCGTCGGCGACAATATCCGCTGGGGCACGATCACCGGCACCGTCGAGGCGATCGGGCTGAAGACCGTCCGCATCCGCTCGATCTCGGGCGAGCAGGTCATCGTCGGCAACACCAAGCTTCTGGGCGACCAGATCGCCAACCTCGCGCGGATCGAGGAGCGGCAGGTGGTGATGGTCATCGGCGTCACCTACCAGACCAAGAGCGACCTGCTGGACGCCATGCCGCGCGAAATCGAGCGCATCGTCGCCGCGACGCCCGGAACGCGCTTCGACCGCTGCCACTTCGTCCGCTTCGCCAACTCGTCGCTCGACTTCGAACTGGTATTCTTCAGCCACGGCGCCTCGTTCAAGGCGATGATGGACGCCCGCCATGCGATCGGCCTCGCCATCCTGCGCCGCTTCGACGAGCTTGGCATCGACTTCGCCTATCCGACGCAGGTGGCGATGGTCGCGCGTGCCGATGGTCGCGTGATCGATCCGCCGATCGCCGTCGTCACCCCGCCGCAGGGGGCGACCGGCTAGGCCTTGGGCAGGGCCCGGTTGCGAGCAGCGGGCGGGATGCTGTCGAAAATCGCCGGTGGCGTCAGGGCCAGGCGGGCGCGGGCGGCGGTCAGCGGTTCGGCGAGCAGCGCCTCATAGTCCTCGCCCGGCAGCCACGCCGCCGCCCTGCCGCGGCGGTAGCCCTCGACGATCGCCCGCGCGTACGGGTGCTCGCGGTGGCGCAGCGCCGTCAGCCACGCGCCAAGGCCGATCGCCGCCCAGCCATAGGCCCGTGTCTGCGGAAAGGAAAAGGCAACGAGGCACGCCTCGCCGAGGCCGCTCAGGTCATAGCCGGCAAGGACGTGCCAGAGATCGTGGACGTCGCGGATCCGGCGCCCGAACCAGGCGACGGGGTGCGGCAGGTCGATGTGATCCAGGTGGACTTCGCGGCTGACGCTGGCGAGGCCCTCCGGGCTGATCTGTCCGGCGGCGGTGAAGGCGAGATAGGCGGCCGCGACACTGTCGGACGGGAGCCTGGCGAGGGCGGCGCGGTCGCTCAGCACGTCGGCGAGTTCGCGACGCTGGTAGGCGATGCGTCCACCCCTGCTGGTGGCGATCAGGCGAAGGTAGCCGTCCCGCGTCGCCGGGCCGTTGAGCGCGCGCATGATCTCGAAGACCCGGACCGTGTCGTCCTTGTCGGCAAGCAGGCGGCGCACCGAGCGCAGCGCCTTGATCCAGTCACGTCGTGGGGGAGCCAGCGGCGCGTCGGGAAAAGCACTGCGCTCGGCGATCGCACTCATGCGGAGTGTTTATACGCAAACCCTCCGCACGGCAAGCGATCAGCAGCCGTTACGGCGGTTCTGCGCGGCGTCGTGGCGCTTGTCGAGGTGCCGGCCGAGGAGACCGCCGCCGACCGCGCCCGCCGCCGTGCCGAGCAGGCCGCCGCCGACCACGTTGCCGATCACGCCGCCGCCGACTGCGCCGGCGATCGCACCCGTGGTGCCGCTGCTCCGACGGCAGCGGTAGCTGCCCTGGTAATAATGCCGGTGATGCTCGCGGTCGTAATAATAGCGGCTCTGCGCCTCGGCCGGAACGGCGGCCTGGAGCGAGACGACGGCCGCGAGGGCAGCGAGGATGGACGTGTTGCGCATTGACTGGATCTCCTTCGTTCGGGGGGCATAACGAAGCGGCGGCGTTAGAGTTTCCTTGGTGTCAAATCCCGCTGTCGTCGAGGCTGAGCAGCGTCGCGTTGCCCCCCGCGCTGGTGGTGTCGGTCGACACGGTGCGCTCGACGGCAAAGCGCGGCAGATAATGCGGACCGCCCGCTTTCGGTCCGGTGCCCGATTTGCCCTCGCCGCCGAACGGCTGGCTGCCAACGACCGCGCCGATCATCGCCCGGTTGACGTACAGGTTGCCGACCCGTGCCTGTGCCGCGACGCGCGCTGCCGACGCGGCGATGCGGCTGTGCAGGCCCATGGTCAGGCCGAACCCGCTGGCGTTGACCGCGGCAACCGTCGCGTCGAGGTCGCCGCTGCGCCAGGTGGCGACGTGGAGCACCGGACCGAACCACTCCTGGCGGAGATCGGCGATGCCAGCGAGGCGGATGACCGTCGGCGCGACGAAATTGCCGGTCGCCGGTGCCGGCACGGCGTGGATCCAGCGGTCGCGCTGCGACTGGCGGTAGGTCTCCAGCCGCGCGAATGCGGCGGCGTCGATCACCGGGCCGACGTCGGTCCGCGGATCGGCCGGGATCACCGACGACAAGGGTGTCCATCGCCCCCTTGAGCATCGCCAGCACGCTCTCGGCGATATCTTCCTGGAGGAGCAGCAGGCGCAGGGCCGAGCAGCGCTGCCCGGCCGAGCGGAAGGCCGAGGTGACGACGTCGACGACGACCTGTTCGGGCAGCGCGGTCGAATCGACGATCATCGCGTTCAGGCCGCCCGTCTCGGCGATCAGCGGCACCAGCGGGCGGCTCTCATCGGCAAGCAGGGTGCGGGCGATGACCCGCGCAGTCGCCGTCGAGCCGGTGAACGCCACCCCCATCACCCGCGGGTCGCCGACGAGCGCTTCGCCCTCGGCCGCGCCGCCGGTGATCAGCCGCAGCACGTCCGCGGGCACGCCCGCCTCGTGCGCCAGCGCGACCGCGGCGGCGGCGATGCGCGGCGTCTGCGGAGCGGGCTTGGCGACGACGCTGTTGCCCGCGGCCAGGGCGGCGGCGACCTGGCCGAGGAAGATCGCCAGCGGGAAGTTCCACGGCGCGACGCAGGCGAATACGCCGCGTGCCGCAAGGCGCAGCTCGTTGCGCTCGCCGGTCGGCCCGGGCAGGACTTCGGGGGCGAAGCGGCGGCGCGCCTCGGCGGCATAATAGCGGCAGAAGTCCACCGCCTCGCGGACTTCGCCGAGGGCATCGGGGATCGTCTTGCGGGCCTCGTGGACGCACAGCGCCATGAGCTGCGGCCGGTCGCGTTCGAGCAGGTCGGCGAGGCGTTCGAGCGTCGCGGCGCGGGCGTCGACCGGCGTCGCGTCCCAGGCGGGGAAGGCGGCGTGGGCGGCGGCGACGGCGGCGGGAACGTCACTGAAGCGGTCGTGCGCGTCGCGGACCGTCGCGCGATTGCCGATCAGCGGGTCGGCCTCGTCGAAGGTCAGGATGCTCTTCGCCACTGACGCCAGCACGGCGCCGTCGGCCAGGTCGAGCCCGGCTGAGTTGACGCGGCCGGGGAACAGGTCGCGCGGCAGGGGGATCGACGAATGCCGCGCGCCGCCGACCGCCGCGACCCGTACGGCGGGGTCGGCGAGCAGCGTCGCGTCGTCGACGTGCGTGTCGGCCAGCTGGTGGACGAAGCTGCTGTTCGCCCCGTTCTCCAGCAGGCGGCGCACGAGGTAGGCGAGCAGGTCGCGGTGGCCGCCGACGGGGGCATAGCTGCGGCAGGCGTAGCCCTCCTCGCGGACGAGCCGCTCGTACAGCCCCTCGCCCATGCCGTGCAGGCGCTGGAACTCGAACGCGCCGCGGTCCGGCCCCGCGCGGTCGAGGATCGTCGCCACCGTCAGCGCATTGTGGGTGGCGAACGCGGGGAAGATGTTCGGGCTCGCTAGCATCTGTGCAGCGCAGGCGAGGTACGACACGTCCGTGGCCGCCTTGCGCGTGAACAGCGGATAGTCGGTCAGCCCCTCGACCTGCGTCCGCTTGATCTCGCTGTCCCAATAGGCACCCTTGACCAGCCGGACGCCGAGCCGCCGCCCCGTCTCGCTGCCCAGCGCCTGCGCCCAGTCGAGGACGGCGGCGCTGCGCTTGCTATAGGCCTGCACCGCCATGCCGAGCCCGTCCCAGCCGGCGAGCTGCTTGTGCCCGGCGACGGCGGCGATGATGTCGAGGCTCATCTCGAGCCGTTCGCTTTCCTCGGCATCGACGGTCAGGCCGATGCCCGCGGTCGCCGCGGCACTGGCGAGGCTGCCGAGCAGATCGGTCAGCTCCGGCACGCAGGTCGCGGCGTGCGCCGTTTCGTAGCGCGGGTGAAGCGCCGACAATTTGACCGAGATCGAATGGCCGTGCGCGACGTTGGCCGCGCCGATCCGCACGATCGCGGCGACGTAGCTGTCGTAGTAACGCGCCGCGTCGGCCGGGGTCCGCGCCGCCTCGCCGAGCATGTCGAAGCTGGCGCTGAAGCCCGCATTGTCCCTGTCGCCGGCGCGCTCGAGTGCCTCGTCGATGGTGCGGCCCATGACGAAGACCTGCCCCATCATCCGCATCGCCGCGCCGACGGCGGTGCGGACGAACGGCTCGCCCGACCGGGCGATCAGGCGGCGGAGCACCGAAGCCCGGTCGGAGTCGCCGACGACGGCGCGGGTCAGCACCAGGCCCCAGGTCGCCGAATTGACCAGGGCCGAATCGCTCTTGCCGGCGTGCGCGCCCCAGTCGGCCCCGCCGATCTTGTCGCGGATCAGCAGGTCGGCGGTCGCGGCGTCGGGGACGCGGAGGAACGCCTCGGCAAGGCTGAGCAGAGCGACCCCTTCCGCCGTGTTCAGCCGGTACTGCTGGAGAAAGCGGTTGACCCACCCCGACGCCTGCGCCGTGCGCAGGCCGGCGAGCAGGGGGAGCGCGCGAGCCTCGACGCGCGTGTGGGTGGCGGAGTCGAGCGTCGCTGCCGGCAGCAGGCTGGCGAGCACCTCGGGTTCGGGCGCACGGTGGAGGTCGCGCAGGCGGTCGCGGGCGGCGGCGATGGAAGTCATGGCCCGGCTATAGAAGCGGCGGCCCGGACACGAAAGCGGGGACGGGCGCTTCCGCCCGTCCCCGCCAGGTCATCGTCGCGGTTTCAGGCGGCGGCGGCGAGCGAACGGCGACGGGCGGCGATGCCGACCATGCCGAAGCCGGCGATCATCAGCGCCCACGTCGACGCCTCGGGGACGCCGCCGGTCGGCGTGTTCAGCCGGATCTCGTTGACGCCGTAGCTGTCGTTGCCCGAGATATTAAAGTAGGCGATGCCCGGGGTCGAGATTGCGAAGGTCGTGCGGCCGTGCGTCCCGAGCGGATCACCATTGGTCGCCGAGCCGATCACCGCGAGCGCCGAGTTGTAGACTGTCAGCGTCAGCGAGCCCGCGGCGGCAAAGCCGGCCTCGGCGTAGAAATAGTTGGTGACCGCCGAGCTCAGCGTGCCGGCCTTGACGATGCGGCCGTTGACGTCGCTGACGAGGTCGACGACGCCACTGGCGTTGACGCCGCTGAACGCGTGCGGCGGATCATTGAAGATGGCCTCCTGGTTACCCCAGGTGAAGTCGACGCCGAATGCCTTGTAGTTCGTGCCGAGGATACCGCCGGCAACCGCGCTGCCGAACGCCGGCGACACGTTAACCGCCGGGTTGCTGTCCGGCGTGAAGGTGATGGCCTGTGCCCCGGTCGCAGCGGCCGTCAGTAGCGCTGCAGTAACGATCTGTCTGATCATCTTCATGTCTCCCCTGGTGCAGCCATTTGATGCTGCTGACTGCTGGCCCAGCAAATCCCGTGCCAATGTGAGCGACGACTGATTTTCAAGGACTTGATGATACGGTAAAGTAACGTCTGTAAAGGATCTCGACACTTATGCACTGTGGCGGCGCTGACGAATCCTGGTGACGCTTACGGCAACCGCCGCTAGGGTGCGCCAAAATCCGGGGAGACATGCATGCGCGCCGCCGTGCCCATCGACGACTATCGCGCTTTGGCCGGCACCGAAGTCGGCGTCTCCGACTGGGTGTTGGTCGATCAGGCCCGGATTGATGCCTTCGCCGACTGCACCGGCGACCACCAGTTCATCCACGTCGATCCCGAACGCGCCAAGGCGACGCCGTTCGGCACGACGATCGCCCACGGCTATCTGACGCTCAGCCTGATCCCGATGATGACCTATGCCTCGGTGCCGGGCATCGCGGGGGCGAAGATGGGCGTCAATTACGGCATGAACAAATTGCGCTTCATGGCTCCGGTCCGGTCGGGCAAGCGCGTCCGCGGAAGGTTCACCCTCGTCTCGGTCGAACAGCGGCCCGACGGCAGCTACCAGTCGACGGTCGCCGTCACCGTCGAGATCGAGGACGAGCCGAAGCCGGCGCTGGTCGGCGAGTCGGTCTCGCTGGTGTATCTGTGAGCCGGCTGGGACTCGTTCCGCGCGAGGCGTGGGAGCCGCGCTTCGCCGCCGCGGTCGACGCGATGACCCCGCCGGGGGGCACGCCGCTCGGCCTGTTCCCGCCGTTCGCGCACAGCGCGCGCGCGTGGGAAAAGTTCAGCGGCGGCGCGCTGAGCGGGCGCGGCCCGATCTCTCCCCGCCAGCGCGAGATCGTCATCCTGCGGACTGCCGCCCGCACCGGCGGCGAGTTCGAGTGGACGACGCACGCGACGATGTTCGCCGCCAAGGCGGGCTTCACGCCCGAGCAGGTGCGCTCGACCTTCGACGGTGCGGCCGACGACGGCAACTGGGATGCCGGCGACGCGCTGTTGATCGCCACGATCGACGCGCTGCTCGACCACAAGAAGCTGAGCCAGGCCGAGTTCGACGCGCTTCGCGGGGTGTTCGACCCGGCGCAGATCCTCGAGATCGTCCAGTTGGTCGGCTTCTACCACGGCGTGTCGCTGATCTGCGGCGCGCTCGACATTCCTCCGGAAGCGGCGATGGGGCGCTTCCCCGATCACAAGGACTCCAGCCATGCGTGAAGCCGTTATCGTTTCGACCGCGCGAACCCCGATCGGGCGCGCCTTTCGCGGCGCGTTCAACGCCTCGCCGCCGCCGATGCTCGGCGGGCACGCGATCAGCCACGCGCTCGCGCGGGCCAAGGTCGAGGGTGCCGAAGTCGACGACGTCGTCTGGGGCGCGTCGCTCCAGCAGGGCGGGCAGGCCCCGAACATCGCCCGCCTCGCGCTGCTCCGCGCCGGACTGCCGACCAGCGTCAGCGGCCAGTCGATGGACCGCCAGTGCGCTTCCGGCCTGATGGCGATCGCCACTGCGGCGAAGCAGATCATCGTCGACGGGATGCAGGTCACCGTCGGCGGCGGGCAGGATTCGATCTCGATGGTGCAGACCAACAAGATGCGCGTCGACCCCGATCCCGGCCTGATCGCGATGCATTCGAACGTCTACATGCCGATGATCGACACCGCCGAGGTCGTCGCCAAGCGCTACAACATCAGCCGCGACCGGCAGGACGAATATAGCTACCAGTCGCAGATGCGGACCGCCGCGGCGCAGCAGGCGGGCAAGTTCGACGACGAGATCGTGCCGCTGCCGTCGAAGATGGGCATGGCCAACAAGGAAACCGGCGAGGTCACCTTCCACGAGGTGACGCTGACCAAGGACGAGGGCAACCGCCCCGAGACGACGCTCGACGGGCTGAAGGGCCTCAAGCCGGTCCGCGAAGGCGGCGTCATCACCGCCGGCAACGCCAGCCAGCTGTCCGACGGCGCGTCGGCGAGCGTGCTGATGGAGGCGGGCGAGGCGGCGCGGCGCGGGCTGACCCCGCTCGGGCGCTACGTCGGCATGGCGTCGGCCGGGCTCGACCCCGACGAGATGGGCATCGGCCCGATCTATGCGGTGCCGAAGCTCTTGAAGCGCAACGGCCTGACGATCGACGACATCGACCTGTGGGAGCTGAACGAGGCGTTCGCGGTGCAGGTGCTCCACAGTGCCGACGTCCTCGGCATCGATCAGGAGAAATTGAACGTCAACGGCGGCGCGATCTCGATCGGCCACCCCTACGGCATGAGCGGCGCGCGCCTGACCGGCCACGCGCTGATCGAAGGCAAGCGCCGCGGCGCGAAGTACGTCGTCGTGACGATGTGCGTCGGCGGCGGCATGGGCGCGGCGGGACTGTTCGAAGTCTACTGAGCGGCGCGGTGCCGAGAGCGAGGATTGCCTTTCGCAATCGTCCGCTAGGCACGCGACTCGCGTGTAGACCGGCCGGCGGGTCGGCGGCCCGTCGCCGCCGAACCCGTCCGACGGCGACGGGCCGCCGCGACGCCCCCGCCGCGACACGCTCCCCGGCCTTACCCCAGGCGCGCCTTCAGGTGGTCCGCCACGCGCATTGCATTGGCGATGATCGTCAGCGTCGGGTTGACCGCGCCGATCGACGGGAAGAAACCCGCGTCGGTGCAGTAGAGGTTGTCGACCTCGTGCGCGCGGCAGTCGAGGTTCAGGACCGACGTCGCCGGGTCCGTGCCGAACACCATCGTTCCTGCCTGGTGTGCGGTGCCGCCGACAGCCACGTCCTTGCCGAGGTAAAGCGAGCGCGGCAGCAGATGCGGGTGGGCATCGATCTTGCCGAGTAGCCCCTCGAGCTTGTGGCGCAGCAGCTTGTGCGGCTTCGACCCCGTCGGCTGGACGTCGAGGATGACCTTGCCGTCCCGGTAGTGGATGCGGTTGTCGCGGCGCGGCAGGTCCTCGGTCATGACCCAGAAGTCCAGGCTGTGGCGGGCGAGCTGGTCGAACGGCCAGTTGGGGAAGAACGACAGCCAGCTGGACAGGCCTTCAGCCTTCACCTGGTCGCCGTGGCTCTTGCCGATCATTTGGATCTCGCCGAGCGGAAACGCGTAATCGTCGGTGCCGAAGTAGAAGTCGGACAGGGCCAGTGTCTTCTGGAAGACCGTATCGTTAGGCTCCAGCGAGATCGCCATGAACGCGCTGTTGTTGTGGCGCATGTAATTTCGCCCGACGAGACCGCTGCCGTTGGCCAGTCCATTCGGATGGGCGTCGCTCGCCGAGCGGAACATCAGCAGCGCCGACGACAGGGCGCCACAGGCGACGACGACGATGTCCGCGCGGTACACCTCGGCGACGCCCGCCCGGACGACGTGGACGCCGGTGACGGTTCGCCCGGCGGCGTCGGTTTCCAGTCGCTCGACATAGGCGCCGGTCAGCAGGGTGACATTGGCGTGCGCGGCGGCGGGATCGACGGCGATGATCTGGGCATCGGCCTTGCCGTTGGTCAGGCACGGAAAGCCGTCGAAGGCGTCGCAGCGGATGCACGGGCTGTGCGGCTTGGCCCCGCGCTCGTCCTCGTCGAGCAGGATCGCCAGCGGCTGCGGATAGGGATGGTGGCCGATCTTGGTCAGCCCGTCGTGCAGCGCCTGGATGCGCGGCTCGTTGCGCACCGCGGGGTGCGGGTAAGGTGCGCTCGCCCACGGCTCGGTCGGGTCGGCGCCGCGCTCGCCGTGAACCTGGAACAGCTGTTCGGCGCGGGTGTAATACGGCTCGAAGACGTCATAACCGACCGGCCAGACGGGCGAGACGCCCTCCTCATGGGCAAGCGCGCCGAAATCCTCGAGGCGCAGGCGGTACAGCGACCCGCCATAGACTTTCGAATTGCCGCCGACCACGTAGTGCAGCCCGGGGTGGAACTCGTTGCCCTCGCGGTCGGCCCAGACGTCGGGACACTGATACTTGCCGTCGACGAACACCGCCTGCGACGACCAGTTGGCCCGTTCGCGCTTCAGATAGTCGCCGCGCTCGAGGAGGAGGATGCGCTTGCCCGTGCCCGCCAGTTCGAGCGCCATGGTGCCGCCGCCGGGACCGGAGCCGATGATGATGACGTCGAAGTCGCTGGCCACCGGCACCCTCCGCTGCGCCCGAAGCCGCGGGCGCGCGTTGAACGCCCCGCGGGGGAGTAACGATCCGGAAGGACGACGATGGCGGATGTGGCGCTGATCGACACGATGGCGCGGATCTGCCTCGTCGGCATGTTCCCGCCGAGCGCGGTCGACAAGGTCGTCCACTGGCGGGGCTCGCTCCGCCAGACCGAAAGCGCCAAGCTGCCGGGGCCGCCGGCGCTCGGGGTGGCGATGCTGGTGGCAGCGACCCTCGTCGAGTTCGTCACGCCGATCCTTATCGTCGGCCGTGCGTGGGACCGGCCGGCGGCGCTGCTGCTCGCCGCCTTTTGCGCGGTGACGGCGGTGCTCTACCACCCCTTCTGGCGCAGCCCGGACCTGTTCACGGCCAGGGACGAGAGCGTTGCTCGCGAACATTTCTGGCAGTTCCTCAAGAACTTCTGCATCGTCGGCGGGCTGCTGCTGGTGGCGATCGAAGGGAGCGGGCCGCCGCGCTGGTAGACGCGGCGCGCGCCAGGCGGCATGGCGGGGGCAAAGGGGAGACCGCTTATGAACCGCGTCCTCGCGCACACCGGCGCGCGCTATCCGATCGTCCAGGCACCGATGGGCTGGATCGCCCGGTCGCCGCTCGCCAGCGCGGTGTGCAATGCCGGCGGTCTCGGGATCATCGAAACTTCGTCGGGCGAAACCGAGACCTGCAAGGCCGAGATCGTCCGGATGCGCGACCTGACGACGGCGCCGTTCGGGGTCAACCTGCCGATCCTGTTCCTGAAGGACGACGCCATGCTGCGCTTCATCTGCGGCTCGGGCGTCAAGTTCGTCACCACGTCGGCGGGATCGCCGGCGAAGTTCGTCGCGCCGCTGAAGGCGGCGGGCATCATCGTCTATCACGCGGTCCCAACGGTCGAGGCGGCGCTGAAGGCGGTCGCCGCCGGCGTCGACGGGCTGGTCGTGGAGGGCGCGGAAGGCGGCGGCTTCAAGAACCCGGAGGAAGTGTCGACCCTGGTTCTCGTCCAGGCGATCCGCCGCGCGACCGACGTGCCGATCATCGCTGCAGGCGGCGTTGCCGACGGACGCGGCATGGCTGCGGCCTTCGCCGTCGGGGCCGAGGGCATACAGATGGGGACGCGCTTCGTCTCGGCCACCGAAAGCCCGGTGCACGCGAACTATAAGCAGGCGATCGTCGACGCCGGCGTCACCGGCACTGTCGTTCTCAACAAGAAGGCCTCGCCGTGCATCCGCGCGCTGAAGACTGAGCGAACGGCCGCGATCGCCGAGGCCGGGCTGATGCCAGCGGACACCTTCAGCCGCATCCTCGACCTCTACTTCGGCGGCGACATGGAGGCGGCGGTCGGGCTCGCCGGCCAGACGGCGGGGCTGATCGACGGCGTGCGCCCGGTCGCCGAGATCATTGCGGATACCGTCGCTGAGTTCTTTGCCGAAACGGCGCGCCTGGGAGCACTCGCCGCCGGGCGCAGCTTTGGCTGAACCGTGTTGCTGCTGCGCAACATCCGCCCGGCAAGGCCGCCCGCTCGCAGGTTTGTCACCAAAGCGTAACAGCCTGACCCTAGCTGGCGGCAGGGGCGACCGGGGTCGTCTGCGGGGGAAGCCGGGCCATGACGACCAAGACGATGTTGCGCGCGAGCGCTGCCCTGGCGGGCTTGCTGGCGTCACCGGTGCTGGCGGCCGAGGCCGACGCGATCCGCAACAACGACGACATCGTCGTAACCGCGACCAAGGTCAACGCGGAAACCCCGATCACCGCGTCGGTTCACACCTTCGAGCCGCAGGCGATCGTCAGCCGCTCGATCATCGAAAATTCGGTGCCGCCGACCGCCGACTTCTCCGATGTCGTCCTGCTGACGCCCGGCGCGTCGAGCACGAGCAACGGCAACGGCCCGGGTCTCAGCGAATCGAAAACGGTGCTGCGTGGGTTCCAGGACGGCTTCTTCAACGTCACCTACGATGGTATCCCGTTCGGCGATTCGAACAATCCGACGCACCACTCGACCGCCTACTTCCCCACCGGCACCTACGAGCGGATCATCGTCGACCGCGGGCCCGGCGGCGCGACCGACCTCGGCCAGGCCAGCTTCGGCGGCAACATCCACCTCGTCTCGCGCGAGCTGAGCGACCGTCCCGGCTTCGAGGCGCAGGGCGTCTATGGCAGCTATAACACCTATCTCGCCCGCCTGACGGCGCAGAGCGGGGCGATCCACTCGCTCGGCGACCTCAAGGTCATCGCGGTTGCCGAGTACAAGGACACCAAGGGAGCATTGACCGCCTCGCCGGCATGGTTCGTCAACGGCTTCCTGAAGATCGAGAAGCCGCTCGGCGACCGCGCCAAGCTGAGCTTCCTGTCGAGCTACAACCAGGACACGTACGACCAGTCGGACAATAACGGCGTCTCCTGCACCGGGGCGCTGGTGACCGCCGGCGCGCGCAACAGCACGCCCGACGACGGCAGCGGCTGCCTCGCCACTTCGCAGGTCGGCCTGTACGGCAAGAGCTTCGGCCTGGTCGACGTCAACGACCCGCGCTTCGCCGGGACGCCGTTTCCGAACGCGCGGCACGACTTCAACTGGACCAACAAGCGCACCGACTTCGAGGTCGCCCGGCTGCAGATCAACTTCAGCGATACCGTCAGCCTCGACCTGAAGGGCTACACCTATTTCTACAAGAACTTCACGGTATCGACCCAGTCGTCGACGGTGCCGTGCCTGACCACCCCGACGGTCAGCGCGTGCCGGTCGACCCTGCTCGTCGGCGGCGTGCCGACGGTCAGGAACGGTGACATTCCGGGTTATACCAAGGTCAACCAGTATCGGAATTACGGGCTGATCCCGCAGGTCAACTTCGAGACCCCGATCGGCGTCGGCAAGGTCGGCCTGTGGTACGAATCGTCGTCGTCGCACCGCTACCGCTACAGCTACGACCTGACCGCTGCCGCCAACGCCGGCGTCTACAAGTACCACGAGTTCGACTTCGCCGGCATGATGGCGTTCTTCGACTATAACCGGAACACCAACACGGCGATCAACGTCCAGCTGAATGGTCAGCCGGTCCCTACCTATGTCGCCTACGACGAATATACCGGGTGGGAGCAGATCCAGGGCTTCGGCGAGTTCAACTTCAAGTTGCTCGACGATCGGCTGACGCTGACGCCGGGTGTCAAGGTGCAGGACTTCACCCGCACGATCAACACGCCGATCGCCTCGCAGAGCGCGCGCGTCGGCATTCACGCGCAGGATTTGTACAAGCCGACGCTGCCCTATGCGACGGCCAACTTCCTGGTGCGGCCGAACTGGTCGTTCTACTTCCAGTTCGCCAAGGGTTTCCTCATCCCGCAGCTGTCCGACAGTCTCGAGGCGGTGATCCCCAACGGCAGCGGCGGGATCAAGTGCTCGACGGGCGCGCTATCGGCTGGCAACTGCAACCTGCAGCCGACGCGGACGACGAACTACCAGTTCGGTACCGTCTATGCCGGCGACCGGCTGAACATCGACGCCGATATCTACTACATCACGGCGTCGAATTCGACGTCGGTCGATCCTTCGTCGGGCTTCACCACCACCTCGGGAACGCCCGCCGTCTACAAGGGCGTCGAGGCGCAGGTCAGCTATCAGTTCGTTCCGCACCTGACGGGGATCGTCAACGGATCGGTCAACAGCGCGACCAACGACGACGCCGCGGGGCTGTGGCTGACGCAGGCCCCGAACTACACCGCGCTGGCGGGGCTGGTGTACAACAGCGACCATCTGAAGCTCAGCTACCTGCACAAGTTGACCGGGCGGCAGTACGCCGATGCCGCCAACCTCGTCCGCATCGCGCCGTACAGCTTCGGCATCGCGTCGGGGACCTATTACTTCGGCCCGATCGGCGTCGGCGTCACTGTCTACAACGTCTTCGACGATCGCTCGACGACCAAGATCGGCAGCTCGACCGGCGCGACCCCGCTCTACTTCTACCAGCCGGGCCGCAGCTATGAAGCGCAGGTCCGCTTCCGGTTCTAGGCCGGGCGAACGGGAGGCATCGATCGTGCAGCGCCTGCTTACCCTCATTGCCGCGCTGGTCGTCGCGGTACCGGCTGCGGCCGAGTTGGCGTACGTCGTCATGGGCGACGGCGGCCCCGTCGCGCGGGTCATCACCGCGGCGACGGCGTGCCCGATGCTGCGCGTCGATAGTCATGACCGGGCGATGGCGGTCCGCTTTGCGCCGGCGGCGGTGGCACAGCGGGCAACGGCATCGACACCGGAAAACTCGAAGCCGTCGATCTTTCCGCTGGCGGTCTGCGAAGCGCCGCTGCCGCCGGGTGCCCGCCGCGCCAGCGTAAATGGAACGCCGCTTCCGCTGCCCAGGCGCACCGTCCGGCGGATCGTCGTCATCGGCGACACCGGCTGCCGGATCAAGGCCGCCGACCACGCCGCGCAGGCGTGCAACGACCCCGCTGCCTTTCCCTTCGGGCGCATCGCCGCGCGTGCCGCGGCCGAGCATCCCGACCTGGTCGTCCACGTTGGCGATTACCTATACCGCGAGAACGCGTGTCCGGACGCGACGCACGGCTGCGACGACAGCCCGTGGGGCTATGGCTGGGATGCGTGGCAGGCCGACTTCTTCGCCCCCGCAGCTCCGCTGCTTGCGGCCGCGCCCTGGGCGGTGGTTCGCGGCAATCACGAAAGCTGCGCCCGTGCCGGGCAGGGCTGGTGGCGCTTCCTCGACGGCCACGCTGCGGCAGGGCGCAGCTGCGATGTCGCGGCGAACGACGCCACCGACGACTGGGCGCCGCCGTTCGCCGTCGCGCTCGGCGGCGGCGCACAGCTCGTGGTCCTCGATCTGTCGGTCGCGCCCAACAAGCGGCTCGCCGCAGATGACTGGCGAACGGCCGCATTCGAACGCTCGTTCACGGTCCTCGCCGGGCTGGCGACCCGCGCGCGCTTCACCTTCGCGGCCGACCACCAGCCGATTCTCGGCTTTTCGGCGACGGCCAAGGCGGGGGTCAGCCAGCTGGTCGGCGGCAACGTCGGCATCCAGTCGGTGTGGGGCGCGCACGGCCCGCGCCAGCTGCCGCCGGGAGTCGACGTGCTGCTGTCGGGTCACTACCATCTCTGGCAGCAGGTCGGTTTTTCCGGCGACGTGCCGAGCCAGTTCATCACCGGCTTCTCCGGCACCCTTGAGGACGTCGTGCCGCTGCCCGAGAGCCTGCCCGCGGCTGCCGCGCCCGCGCCCCGAGTGACGGTTGCAAGCTTCGCCTCGTGGGTCGACGGTTTCGGCTACATGGTCCTCGACCGGGTGACGGCGACGCGCTGGCAGGCGACGGTCCATGCCGCCGACGGGCGCACCGTCGATCGCTGCACGATCCGCGGCGAGCGCTCACACTGCACCGTCGCCCACGTGCCGTCGTCAGCAGCGGCACTTTAGCGACCCGGGCCGCGCGGTCCGCCGGCACGTCTTCCGTGGGCTAGAGCGACCGCATCAGCGCGCGAACGACTCCGAGCCACGGTGCATCCGCCACGACGATTTGCCGGGCGCCGGGCTCGAGCGGCAGGATCTGCAGCTTCTTGCCGTCAACGCCGGCAAGTCGTCCGAAGGCGAAGCGGCCGGCCGCGCGAGGCACGAGGATGTCGCGGTTGAGCGCGCTGGCGAACGCCTTGGGCTCGAGCCGCTCCAGCCATACCGCATCGCTGGCCCGGTAATCGCCCTGCGCCGTTTCGACAAGCAGCCCCATCAGGTCGCCCTCGGGCATCGGCGGCAGCAGCGCCGTCGCCCGGCGCGGCGCGGTCGCGCCCTCGGCGCCGAGCACCGCGGCAACCGCGACATCGATGCGGTCGGGCAGGGTGATGAGGTCGGCTGCCGTCACGCCGAGCGCGGCGGCGATCCGGTTGAGCCAACCGACCGACACCGTGCGGGTGCCGGTTTCCAGCCGGCCGATGGTCTGCGCCGTCGTCGGCGGAACGCAGGCGGCGGCGACCTCGTGAAGCGTCATTCGCTTCGCCTTGCGGACCTCGCGGATGCGGGTGATCACGCCTCTCTCCTGTTGGACTTGAACCTCGCCGGTTTCGATCTGTCCTACAGATGAACGTTTATGGCAAGACCTCGTCGCCCCCCGATTTGAGGAGATGTGTCGTGTCGAAAGCCCGCCGCTCACCCGCCGCTGCCCGGACCACCTCCCGCATCGCTGCCGCCGAGCCGGAGATCCCCGACGCCGGGCCGAACCGCCTGCTCGCCGAGGTTCGTCTGCCGCCGTCGGCAGTCGTCGACCGGGCGCGGGTGACCGTCAATCTCGCCGAGTCGCCGCTCGGCTGGCTGGTCCGCCGCGGCATGGTCAGCGCTCGCCAGTTCGAAGCCGGCGAGCGGCTCCGCGCCGACTTCACCCGCGCCCAGCTGGCACCGCGGACGACGATGGCGTGGGACGCGGGGCCGACGGCTCGCGGCGCGCGCGGCGCCCCGGACATGCTCGACGCCTCGACGGCGCAGATCGCCGCCAAGGCGCGCTTCCAGGCGGCCGTGACCGCGGTCGGCGGCGGCCTGGCCGACGTGCTCTGGCGCGTCGTCTGTAACGGCGAGGGACTGGAGACCGCCGAACGTGCGCTCGGCTGGCCGGCGCGCGCGGGCAAGGTGGTGCTCCTCCTCGCGCTCGACCGCCTCGGCGACCATTATCAGCTTCGCTGATCCGTCGCTGCGGCTGGTATCCGCCCGATCACCAGGCGGAGCCTGCAGCCTGTAGGAAAGAAACCCTACAGGCGAAAACGCTTGACAAGCGCAACGCTGTCTGGTACATTACGGGCACGCTGAAGAACTCCGCCCACCGGCCTGCCGGGGCGAACTGGGGGAGCGACGATGATGCGATGCGAGCGGCAGCGTCGCTTGGCGACAAAGCTCGAGGCAGCCCTCATCGCCCGCGCCATCGCAGGCACTGAGCGGTACAAGTTTCATGCCAACGGTACCGTTGAGGTTTGGACCGAGCACGACAACCGGTTCGGCCTCGACGTGCTGCGGTGGCTTCTGCCCGAAGGACATCGCGCCGGCGGCCGCCCGGCCCAGCCGGTGATGAGCCGCGACGAGTTCCTGGCGATCGTCACCCGCCACGAGACGAACGACGACGGACGAACCGACGACACGGACTGACGCCGTCGAAGGCCAGCGGGCCGGACTGACGACGGACCCTTGGCGGCATTGTCTGATCCTCGCCGACACGCAGGTGCGTCGCGGGTGTGTAGCGGGGGAGAGGCGGATGCGCGATGCGATGCGCTCGCCGCTGGCGCGACTGGCGGGGCTTGCGCCGGGCCGCCGCGCGGCGGCGATAGCCGAGTTGCCGGCAGCCGGGCTCGCCGACCTGCTCGTCGCCGCGCACCTGCGCACCCACGCCGGCCAGGTGCCGCCGCCCGGTGAGTGGGCGACGTGGCTGATCCTCGCCGGCCGCGGCTTCGGCAAGACCTTCGCCGGCGCGAGCTGGATCGACGATTGCGCCAGGGCCGTCCCGCGCGCCCGCATCGCGCTGGTCGGGGCGACGCTCGGCGACGCGCGCCACGTCATGGTCGAAGGCGACGCGGGGATCTTGAACGTCGCCCTCGCCCGACCGCGATTTACGCCGACCAAGCGGCTGCTGACGTGGCCCAACGGCTCGACCGCGCAGCTGTTCGGGGCGGTCGAGCCCGATAGCTTGCGCGGCCCGTCGTTTCACTTCGCCTGGGGCGACGAGATCGCCAAATGGGATCATGCGGAAGCCGCGCTGGCCAATCTTGGCATGGCGCTGCGGCTCGGCCAGCACCCGCGCCGGGTGCTGACGACCACGCCGCGACCGCTGCCATGGCTGCAGGCGCTTGCCGCACCGGCACCCGGCGTCACGGTCACCCGCGGGCGGACCATCGACAACCGCGCCAACCTGCCGGCGGCGTTCATCGCAGCGATGCTGCGCGACCACGGCGGGACGCGGCTCGGCCGGCAGGAACTGCTCGGCGAGTTCGTTGCCGATCTCGATGGCGCACTGTGGCGGCGGGCGACGTTCGAGGCGAGCCGCGTCGCGGTTGCCCCGGTCCACGGGCGGACGGTGATCGGCGTCGACCCGCCGGCGGGGGCGGGGAGCAAGGCCGACGCCTGCGGCATCGTCGTCGTCCGGCTGGGGCCGGACGGGCGCGGTTATGTCCTCGCCGACCGCTCCGTCCAGGGCCGCTCGCCCGACGGTTGGGCGCGCGCCGTGGCGGCGGCGGCGGGCGAGTTCGGTGCCGACCGGATCGTCGCCGAAGTCAACAACGGCGGGGCGATGGTCACGACCGTGCTCCGGACGGTCGACCCGACGCTGCCCATCGCCGCGGTCCACGCCGCCGCCGGCAAGGTCGCCCGGGCCGAGCCGATTGCCGCCCTCTACGAACAGGGCCGGGTCGCCCATGTCGGGATGCACGCGGCGCTCGAGGATGAACTCTGCGGGCTGCTCACCGGCGGCGGCTATGCCGGCCCAGGCCGCTCGCCCGACCGTGCCGACGCCCTCGTCTGGGCGCTGACCGACCTGCTGCTCGGCCGGGTTCGTACCCCCGGCGTCCGCTCGCTTTAGGGAGAAGCCGATGAGACTACCGAGCTTCGGCCGCAAATCGCGGTCGCCTGCGCCGCCTCAGCCGCTGTTCCCCGACCTGCTCCGGTCGAACTGGGTGACGGGCAGCGGCCCGTTGCGCAGCTATGAGGCGCTGGTTCGCGACGCCTATCTCAAGAACCCGATCGCCCAGCGCGCGGTCCGCATCGTCGCCGAGGGCGCGGCGGGCGCTCCGGTCCGGAGCACTCCGCCCGGCCATCCGGCGCTCGGGCTCCTGGGCGGTGGCGAGCCCGGGCCGTCGCTGATCGAGACCGTCGCGGCCAACCTGCTGCTGCACGGCAACGCCTATATCGAGGTCGGGCTCGGCGCGACGGGGCTGCCGGCGGCGCTTTACTCGCTGCGGCCCGAGCGCGTGACGGTGGAAGCCGACGCCAGCGGCTGGCCGGTCGGCTATCTGTACCGCGCCGGCACGACGCTGCAGCGCTTTCCGGCGGTGACGGTGGGCGAGCGGCCGGGCCTCCTCCACATCCGCAGCTTCCATCCGCTCGACGACCATTATGGCTTGGGCTGCATCGGCGCGGCCAATGCGGCGGTCGAGACGCACAATGCCGCGAGCGCCTGGAACCAGAACCTGCTCGACAACGCTGCCCGCCCGTCGGGCGCGCTGGTGTACGATCCCGGCGACGGCTCGGTTCTCGCGCCCGAGCAGTTCGACCGGCTGAAGACGGAGCTCGCCGCGGGCTTCAGCGGCGCGGGCAACGCCGGGCGACCGATGCTTCTCGACGGCGGCATGAAGTGGCAGCCCCTGTCGCTGACTCCGGCGGAGATGGACTTCGGGCGAACGCGCGATACCGCCAGCCGCGAGATCGCGCTGGCCTTCGGCGTGCCGCCGATGCTGCTCGGCTTGTCCGGGGACAATGCCTTTGCCAACTACCGCGAGGCGAACATCGCCTTGTGGCGGCTGACCCTGCTGCCGCTGACCAGCCGCATCTACGGGGCCATCGCCGCCCACCTCGGCGACTGGTGGCCGGGCCTGGCGCTGACCGTCGATCGCGACGCGATCCCCGCGTTGAGCGCCGACCGCGAACGGCTGTGGACGCAGGTCGCCGGCGCGAACTTCCTGACCGACATCGAGAAGCGCCACCTGCTCGGCCTCGACGGCATGGCGCCCGACACTAAGGGAACGGCATGACCATGCTCGCCGCACTGATCGCCCAGGCCGAAGGCCAGGGGGCGGATCTCGTCACCCTGCGCGCGCTGGTCGAGGAGGCGACGGAAGCCGGTGCCGCCCGCGCCCTCGCGGGCATCGGCCTCCACGACGACCGCGCCGGGGCCGACATCGTCGAACTGCGCGAACTGATCCAGGGCTGGCGCGACGCCAAGCGCTCGGCCGTGTCGGCGGTGGTGACGTGGCTGGTCCGCGCCGCCCTCGCCGGGCTGCTCGTGGCGATCGCCGCCAAGACCGGGCTGACCGGCCTCATCCACCGCTGACCACAGGAGGCCCGATGGCCGTTACTCGCCTCGCTGGTTACGCCAGCGTCTTCGACGTGCCCGATGTCGGCGGCGATGTCGTCCGCCGGGGCGCCTTCGCCCGGTTGCCGGCCCATCCCGTGCCGCTCCTGTGGCAGCACGACGCCGCCCACCCGATCGGCACAATCGATCATCTGTCCGAGGACAGTCGCGGCCTGCGCGTCATCGCCAGCCTCGCCGGCACGCGGGCGGCGCGCGACGCGGCCGCGCTGCTCCACGCAAAGGCCTTGACCGGCCTGTCGTTTGGTTACCGCGTCCGCGCCAGCACGCCGGCCAAGGGCCTGAGAAACCTGACCGATCTGGAGCTGATCGAGATCAGCCTGGTCACTTTCCCGATGCAGCGCCTGGCGCGCGTCGTCGCCGTTTCACCCGAGGAGACCTCTGCATGACCTATGAAACCAAGGCCGATCCGCTCGAGGCGAGCTTTACCGCCGCCGCCGCGGCCCCGCTCGCCAGCACCACCGATGTCGCCGCGCTGCGCACGGACCTCGACAAGCTCAGCCTGCGCCTGACCCGGCCGGCGCTCGGCGGCACCAAGGCAGCGTCGTCGAGCTTCACCGACCGCTACCTGCGCAAGGGGCTCGATGCCGGCGGCGACGAGGTCAAGTCGCTGACCATCGGCGTCGGCAGCGGCGGGGGCGTCGCCGTCCCCAACGAGATCGACAGCGTCATCGACGAAACACTGAAGGCGATCTCGCCGATCCGCAGCATCGCCAGCGTCGTCCAGATCGGCACCGCGCATTACCGCAAGCTGATTGCGGTCGGCGGCGTCCAGTCGGGTTGGGCGAGCGAGACCGGCACCCGCAGCGATACGGGCACGCCGACCTTCGTCGAGATCGTCCCGCCGATGGGCGAGCTGTTCGCCAATCCGTCCGCCAGCCAGGCCATGCTCGACGACTCGCTGTTCGACGTCGAGACGTGGCTCGCCGGCGAGATCGCCACCGAGTTCGCCCGCAACGAGAGCGTCGCCTTCGTTACCGGAACCGGCGTCAACCAGCCGGCCGGCTTCCTCAACGCGCCGACGGCGACCGCCGACGATGCGACGCGGCCGTTCGGCACGCTGCAGTATCTGGCGACCGGCGTCGACGGCGGCTTCCCGGCCTCGAACCCGCAGGACAAGATCATCGACCTCGTCCACAGCCTGCGGCCGCCCTACCGCCAGGGCGCCGTGTTCGTCATGAATTCGGCCACGCTCGCCCGCGTCCGCAAGATGAAGGACAATACGGGCGCGTTTCTGTGGCAGCCGGCGCTGTCGGCCGAGCAGCCGGCGACGCTCCTCGGCTATCCGGTCATCGATGCCGAGGCGATGCCCGATGTCGCCACCGGCTCCCTCGCCGTCGCCTTCGGCAACTTTAAGGCCGGCTATCTCATCACCGAGCGCAACACGACCGGCATCCTGCGCGATCCCTTCTCGAACAAGCCCTTCGTCTCCTTCTACGCGGTGCGCCGCGTCGGCGGAGCGATCGTCAACTCGGAGGCGATCAAGCTGCTGAAGTTCGCCGCCGCCTGAGGGCAGGCCCTGGGTTCCTCCCGACCCGGACGGACGGCGACCGCGCCGCGCAGCTCACCGCTGCGCGGCGCATCTTTTCCCGAGTGCGAAGGAGCCGCCGATGGCGATCACCGCCGCCTTCGTCGAGGCCAACGGCTGGGTGCTGCGCCTGACCCTCAGCGGCGGTCCGTCGAGCACGAGCGTGGCCGGGTTCAGCAACGCCTACTCGACCTCGGACAACGCCGCCCAGGCGGCGATCAACTTCTCGGCCTACGACGCCCGCCTGACCGGCTATGCCCGCGGCTGGGCTACCGCCGCGCCGTTGACGGTGGTGCTAACCTCGGCGGGCTATGCGGTATCGGGCGGCAAGGCGGTCGCGGCGACGCCGGCGCGGACACTGACCGGGACCAAGATACTCCGCAAAGCGGTCGACGCCACCCCTGCCGGCTTGCGTCGCGGCAAGGAACCGGACGAGCACGACAACGGCGACGGCACGGTCACCGTCCGCGTCGCGCTTCACCAGCACGTCTATGCCGGCGAGACCGGCCTGTCGCTGACCGCGCTCGCCGGCTGGCGGACGGGCCTGTCGGGGCAGACGATCGCTGTGACCAACACCTCGACCGTGCTCGCGCCCGCGCCGATCGTCCGCTGGACCGACGCGCCGTACCAGCTCCAGCAGGGCAACTTCTGGATCGAATGCGCCGCCGCCGCGCACCACCCGAGCGGTGTCACGCCCATCGCGGCGGTCAAGTTCACCGTCACCGACGGCGTCACGAGCAAGACCTATTGGACGACGGCGCTGACCGGCAGCCCGCTCTATTCCGCCCCGGCGACCGGCGGCGGCACCCGGCTTCCCCCGCGCGTCTATGGCGTCACCGTCGACCCGACCGGCTTCGTCCAGGGCCTGCTGCGCTGCGACTGGACGGCGTACCCGTGGATCGGCCCGGCGCAGACCAGCGATCCAGCCGGAACGCAGAGCATGACCGGCCTCGGCACCGTCGCCCGCGCCACCAGCGCCTTCGTGCCGTTCGTCGTTCCTTATGCGCCGCCGTCGAGCTTCACCGCGCAGATCGCCGGCACGACGATGACGGTCGGCAACTTCACCGGCTTTCCGCTCGCGGTCGGCACGCAGATCGCCGGGACTGGGGTCACGCTCAGCACCGTCATCACCGCCCTCGGTACCGGCAGCGGCGGCAATGGCACCTACACCGTCTCGGCGAGCCAGACGGTCGCGGCGGGAACGGCGATGATCGGAGCGTGGATCATCCCGCGCTACATCGACATCGACGAGACCAACGGCAACCCCGCCGGCATCACCATCGCCACCACCGCCGCCGGGGCGGCCGCGGGCACGGCCTCCCCGAGCCTGACCCAGGCGATCAGCGCGATGGCCGCGGCGAACGTGACCGTCGCCGTCGCCGCCGGCGTGCAGGCGGCGATCACCAAGTCGATCGACGGGCTCATCGCCACCGTCCGCAAGCCCAACGCCGGGACGGGCTGCACGGGCATCCTCAACGGCAACGGCACCAACGCCGCGTCGTCGGGCGTCTCGACGCTGGCCTGCGGCGTCCTGGTCCGCGGCGACCCGACCGACGCGACCCAGCGCGCCTGTATCCTGCGCGCGGCCGCCGCTTACGGCCTGATCCGCATCTCGTGGCTGCGGATCAGCGGCTTGTCGATCGAGGCGGGCCCGAACGGCTTCACCGCCCCCGCCTACGTCACCCTCGACAACTTCGAACTGCGCGGCGCGTCGGGCCAGACCACCGACACCCATTATGCCTTCGGCGGCAACCCGGTGATGTGGGTCCTCGGCGGCAAGTGGTGGCAGCATTACACCAAGCTCGGCCCGACCGCGAATACGCCGATCGTCATCCGCAGCCTGAGCATGGAGTGCGCGATCAACGCGCCGGTGATCCTCGGCTGCGCGCGCTTGTCGACGACCCCCGGCGGGACCAACGGCATCACCTCTTATGGCGGCTTCGGCGACGCGGGCTGGGGCATGGAGCGGATCGCGATCGGCAACGACCTCCGCTACCTCTCGGGCGGCGCGAACATGGGGATCAACAGCGTCGAGGTGACCACTGCCGCTTCGCCGGCCGCCTTCCGGCTCGGCACCGCGGCTCCGGTGACGGCACGGGCGGCGTTCATCAACAACCTCGGCGAGAACTTCGGCTCGGCGAGCCTGTGGTTCGGTGTCGGCGAGAACGCGCTGGCGACGTTCAGCGAGGTCATCGTCGAGGGCAACACCCTGGTCGGCAACCGCGTCAACAACCCCTACGGCACCGGCATCGACGCGACCATCGCCTTGTCGGACGCGAATGCGCCGGTGATCCGGCTGTTCCGCTTTGCCAACAACGTCACGATGAAGAACGCGAGCAAGAGCGACCGCTTCAACGACGGCACGATCTATGGCCAGCGGGCGGGCGTCGCGCTGTCGACGACGCGCAACAAGAGCTATGCCGTCGGTACGCAGGTCGTCATCGCCAGCAGCCCGGTGCAGGTCTATCAGGTCGCCGCCTCGACCGGCAACACCGCGACGTCGGGCGGACCGACCGGCACGGCGAGCGGCCAGGTCGACGGCGGCGTCACCTGGAACTGGGTCGCGACCGAGCTGCGCCAGCACGGCTTCCGCCCGGCCGGCGCGCAGCAGTGGCCGTCGCACTACGGCGTCGGCTATGAAGGCAACATCGACTTTCAGGAGCTGAACGACACCGGCTACGATCCTGAGTTCGCCTTCGAGTTCTACGGCGTCGGCTCGACCGCGCTCAGCCAGGACGGCGTGCCCGTCGGGACGACGGCCGACCCGTTCACCGACGACCGCAGCGGCACCAGCAACGCGCTCGCCATGCAGGCAGCGTCGCCCAAGACCGGCGGCGGTAACTACCTGCCGCTGACGACCGGGGGCGGCACCTACATCCTCGGCCGCGGTCGCAGCGCCAGCGTCGACGTCGGACTGACAGGGACCGCCCGCACCGTGCCGTTTGCAGCGGGCGCGCTGGAGCTGTCCGGAAGTGTAACGATCGCGCCCGCTCCCGACCGGCAGGCCAGTACCGCCGCAACCCCATCCTTCGCCTGGAGCGCGACCTTTGGCGCTGCCGCGGGCCGCTTGACGATGCAGGCGAGCGCCGGTGCGACGGGCGTAGCGGCGACAGGCACGGGCGACGCGTCCCGCCTGTCGACGCGGGCGGCGACTGCGGCGGCTGCGTGGTCGGGCGGGGTGGGCCCTCTCGCCGGCCAGCAGGCGATGCGCACCGGCGCGGCGACAACGGGCTGGGGCGTGCTGCTCGTCCCGGCAGCGACCGGAGCCGGGACCCTGGCGGGCCCGGCTCACGTCGACTGGTCGAGCCGATTGGCCGTCGCCGCTGCGACCGCGGCGCAGGACGCGACGGCCGGTGGGGCGAGCTGGCAGGTCGGGCTCGGCCTCGATCAGGATCGCCTGATGCTCCTCACCGGCGCAGCATCCGTCACCGTGTCCCTGCTGCCGCTGGCGGTGGCCGACAGTCGGATTGCGCTCGCCGACACCCGATTGCCGTCCCTGCTGCCGCCCGGAGCGGCACCGCCCGAGCGCACGCTGGTCGTCGTTGCCGACGGCCGCACCCTCGTCATCGCCTAACCGGAAGGATCCGCTCATGAGCAAGTTCTGCAGCAACACCGTGTTCGACGCCGCGCTGACGCGGATCGCCACCGCCACGCGCATGGTCGCGCTCAATGGGCAGCCAGGGAGCTATGCCGCTGCCGACGCGGCTCGCCTGTCGGAGGCGGCGGTTGCGCCGGCCGACTTTGCCATCGCCAACGGCGACGTGTCGGGACGGAAGGTCAGCGTCGCGGCCAAGTCGGGCCTTGCGGTGATCGCCGCCGGCACGGTCGATCACATCGCCCTGCTCGATCCGGCGACGGCGGCGCTGCTCTACGTCACCACCTGCCCGGCACAGGCGATCGTCACCGGGGGTACCGTCAGCCTCGGCGGCTGGCAGGTCGAGATCAACCAGCCGGTCTGATCCTCGCGCCGCCGCCTCGCCACCATCAAGGGAGACACGCCCGTGGGGATGTTCCTCAAGGACCCGGCCGCACGCCTCGACTATGCCGTCGACTGGTCCGCCATCTACCTCGACTCCGCCGCGATCGTCGCCAGCGACTGGGATGTCGAGCCGCCGGGCGTCACCGTTAGCGACGCCAATGCGACCCCCAGCCGGACCAGCGCCACGTTTGCCGGCGGCACCCCCGGCGAGGTGTATCGCATCGTCAACCGCATCACCCTGTCCGACGGCCGGCGCGACGACCGTGCCGTCGTTCTCCGGATCGAGGCGCGGTGATGGCGGCCGACAGCGTGCCACCGGCTTCCGTCCCTGTCGCCCTTGCCGAGATCAAGGCGTTCCTGCGGCTTGATCATGACCAGGAGGACGCGCTGCTCGCCGGCTTCGTCCGATCGGCGACGGCGCTCGCGGAGGCTTTCACCGGGCAGCGGCTGATCGTCCGCGGCGTCGGCGAGGGCGTGCTGCCGGTCCGCACCTGGCAGCGGCTGACGAGCGCACCGGTCGCGGCGATCACCGGCATCACCAGCGGCGGGCAGCCGCTCGACGGCCCGGCGTTCGAGACCGACATCGACCTCGACGGCAACGGGTGGGTCCGCCTTGTCGCGCCCGAGCCGGCAATGCGGCCGCAGGTGACCTACGCCGCTGGCCTCGCCGCCGACTGGAACGGCGTGCCCGAGCCGTTGCGGCAGGGGATCGTCCGCCTCGTCTCGCACTTCCACGCGCACCGCGACGCGCCGGACAACGGCGGGCCGCCCGCCGCCGTTGCCGCGCTGTGGCGACCCTGGCGGCGGCAGCGACTTGGGGCGGAGAGGCACCATGGCTGAGTTCGGCGGATCGCTTTTCGACTATGTGACGATCGAACGCTGGGTTGCCGGCAGCGGCAGCGGCAGCGGCAGCGGCAGCTGGTCGGCCGGCGGCGGAACCTGGGCGGCGCTCGAGCCGATCGTGACGGTCGTCACGGCCGATATCGGCGAGCGCCAGCTCGGTCGGCCGCGCTTCCGGTTGACCGTGCGCGCGCCGACATCGGTCGGGCTGGGAACGCGCTGCCTGTGGCGTGGGCGGACGCTCGTCGTCCTGCGCCTCGAACCCGACCCCCGCCAGCGCGACCGCGCGAGCTTCCTCGTGGAGGACCGGACATGATCCTCCAGCCGCTTCTTGACCAGTTGCTCAGCCTCGCGGTCACCCGCGCCAACACCCTGATGCTCGCCCGCGCCGCGACCGAGCTCCCCGGCATCAGCGTCGCCGTCGACGCCGCGGGACTGCGGCTGACCGGGCGTCACCTGCACGCGCGCGCCTTCGGCACCCGCCACCGCCGCCGCGATCCCCGCTTCGCCTTGTTCCTCCGGGGGTCACGATGAGCAGCGCCAGCCTGGCGGTGGAGCAGCTTCTGATTGCTGCCCTCGCCGCGACGCCCGAGCTGGGCGCCCTGACGGGCATCTTCGACTGGGTCGCCCCCGATGCCATTGCGCCCTATCTGACGGTCGGCGCCGATGCGGTCAGCGACTGGAGCCACAAGACGGGAACCGGTCACGAGCACCGCGTCCAGCTGAGCCTGTGGGACGACGCTGCTGGCACGGCCCGGCTGAAGGCACTCGCCGGAGCGGTCGAAGCCGCGGTGAGGACCGTCGCCGGCAGCCGCGACGGCCACCGCGTCGTTAGCGTCGCCTTCGTCCGCGCAGTCTTCATCAAGGCGACGAGCGGCTGGTCGCAAGGCGCGCTCGACTTTCGCATCCGTACCGAAGTGCTCTGATCCGAGCCGTCCCCCACCTACCGCAAAGGAGATCCGCCGATGGCCGCCGAACTGGGCAGCGCCTTCCTCTTGAAGATCGGCGACGGCGGCTCGCCGCCCGCGTTCGCCACCCTTGCCGGACTGCGGACGACGCAGCTGACGATCAACTCCGACACGGTCGTGGTGACGAACAAGGGCTCGGGCGGTTGGCGCGAGCTGCTGTCGGGGGCCGGCTTCCGCTCGGTGTCGCTGTCGGGGGCGGGCGTGTTCAACGGCTCGGCCGCCGAGGCGCGGGTCAAGGCCAACGCGCTCGCCGGCGTAATCGACACCTACCAGGTTTGTTTTGAAAGCGGAGAAACCATGACCGGACATTTTCTCGTCACCCGGCTCGACTACGCCGGCGACTTCAATTCGGAGCGCAGCTACACAGTCGCGCTCGAAGTCCTCGGGCAGCGTGGTGACGGCGTGAGCGCGCTCGCCAATGCGGTTCGCGGCGAGACCTCGCTGGTCTTGGACGGCCTCGTCCACACCTTGCGTCCGACCTTCGCCGCCCTTGTCGCCGCCGAGCAGGAGATCGGCCCCTTGTTTGCCGCGGTCGAACGCGCCGCCGCCGGGCACATCAAGCTCGACGAAATCGTCGCGCTATTGTGGCACTGCCTCGCCCCTGGCGCACCGGCACTGACGCGCCAAAGCTTTGCCGAGGCGATCGTCGATGCCGGCCTGTCGGCCGTGACCCCGGCGCTGAAGACCCTGCTCACCCAGATCCTGCAGGGCAAGTGACGTTCACCGCCGCCAGCCGCACGGCAGCGCGGCTGGCGGCGACGCTCGGGTGGAGTCCCGACCTGTTCTGGTCGGCGACGCCTGCCGATCTGCGCACCGCGATGGGTCTCGACCTGCCGGTCGCCGTGTCCGCGCTCGCCGCCGACCTCGCCCGACTGAAGGAGGCTTTTCCCGATGGACCATCTCGATAGCCTGGTGATCGGAATCCGTGCCGACACCGCCGGCTTCGCCCAAGACGTCGCGACGATCCGCGGCCAGCTCGAAGGGCCGCTGGCCAGTGGCGCGGCCAAGGCCGGCCACGCCATCGACAGCGCGCTGACGAAGGCGATCAAGAGCGGTAGCCTGGGTTTCGACGATCTCAAGAAGGTCGCGCTGACGACGCTTGCCGAAATTGCGGCGAGTGCGATCAAGACCGACCTCGCCGCCGTTCTTGGCGGCGGCGGGGCGGGTGGCGGGGTGATCGGCTCGCTCGCGAGCGCTGCGGCCTCGCTGTTCGGTGGCGCGCCGGGCCGGGCGACCGGCGGCAGTGTCACCGGTGGACAGGCGTATGTCGTCGGCGAGCGCGGGCCCGAGCTGTTCGTCCCGACCGCCGCCGGGCGCATCGCCGCCGCTGGCGGCGCCGCCGCAGGGCCGGTGAGTATCACCGTCAACGTCGCGACGCCGGCCGATGCCAGTTCCGCCTTCATGCAGCGAACCGGCGCCCAGGTTGCGCGGCAGGTCCGCGCCGCGCTCGACCGGGCGACCGGCTGATGCTCCGCCACTGGCTCGCCACCGCCGCCGATCAGCAGCGGCAGGACTGGATGAAGCGCTTCGACGCGCGCTTCTGGACCGTGGATTTCCCGCGGCCGATGATGGCCGCTGCGACCACGCCGGGATGCCGGACGCTGCGCGTCGACCTCTGCTTCCTGCGGACGAACGACCTCGCCGGGCTGATCTGGCAATCGACCGATCGCTGGGATCATCCGCTGCTCAGCTACGCCACCTGCCGCGACTACCGTGGCTGCACGCTGCGCTTCCGCTGGCAGTCGGACGGGGTCATGCCGCTCGACGCGGCCAACGGTCCGACCCTGACGATCGAAGGTCGCGACTCCGCCGGGGCCCCGCGCGCCTGGTATGTTCGGCTATGGAACTATGCGAGCGGCAGCCCGACCGACGCGCTGATCACGCTCGATTTCGACGTACTCGCGGCCGGATGGTCGCTGCCCGGCGAGGCGGTCTTTGCCGGCGACATCGACCGGCTGTTCATCTCGCTCGTGCCGGCCGGCTACGCCGGGGCGGAAGCGCCGCTGCCGGCAGCGGTCGACGCGGCGGTAACGCTGTCCGAGATCGTCTGCGACGGGCCGCTGTCGACGCTGGCAATCGGCGACACCGTCGTGCCGCCCCACCGCCTGCGGATCGCGACCGGCTACGACGACAGCTATAACCTGACGCCAGCCCGGCTCGTGCGCGGCATCGCCGCTCTCGGCTACGGCGACTTGGTCAACCATTACATCGGCATGAGCCATTTCTTCCAGCTTGCGTTCGACCCCGGGAGCGGGCGCTACGAGGTCGATCCCGCGCGGCCGCTGAATACGCCGGCAGCGGCATGGCATCGCGACCTTGCCGCCCGGCTGGCCGACCGCGGCTATGCGCTCATCCTGTCGCAGTCGTTCGAGCTGCTCGACCAGCACGCTCCGGAGGCGTGGAAGCAACGGGACGCGGCCGGCAACCCGGCGCTGACCGGGTGGTCGCCGCCGTCGACCTTGCTGTCACCCTCGGTTCCGGCGGCCCAAGCGTGGCTGCAACAGGTGGCGGTCGCGTTCGTCGGACTGGCGACGGCCGCGGGGCTAGAGCCACGGTATCAGATCGGCGAGCCGTGGTGGTGGGTCGGGCGCGACGGGCGACCTTGCTTCTACGATGCGGCAACGAGCGCGGCCTATGCGGCGAGTACGCGCCGCGCCGTGCCGCCTCCGCTGACCGATGTCCGCGGTGTTCTTGCTGCAGATCAGCAGGCGTTTTTGGATTGGCTGGGCGCTCAGCTGGGTACGGCGACGTCAGCCTTGCGCGACGCGGTCAAGGCGGCCGCACCGGCCACGCGGACGTATCTGTTGTTCTACGCGCCGCAAGTGCTCGCCACCGCGACGCCCGACCTCGCGCGCGCGAACTTGCCGACGGCTTGGGCCGCGCCGGCTTTCGACGTTCTCCAGCTCGAGGACTATGACTTCGTCACCAGCGGCAATGTCGCGGCGCAGGCAGCGGCGCGCTCGGCGGTTACCCGAGATCTCGGCTACGGCTCCACGCAGCAGCATTATTTCGCCGGCTTTGTCCTCGACCCCAGCGATGCCGGAGCCTGGCCATTGATCGCCGCGGCGGCGGCGGCGTCGCTCGCGCGGGGTACCGCGGAAACCTTCGTCTGGGCCTGGCCGCAGGTTGCCCGCGACGGCTTTGTCGCCTTCGACCTTGGAGATGATCCCGTGGCCGCTTTTCACGATGTCCCTTTTCCGCTCGCGCTTGGCCTCCGCGCCAGCGGGGGTCCCGAGTTCGCCACCCAGATCGGCACCTCGGCCTCAGGTTATGAACAGCGCAACGCCAATTGGCACGACGCGCGGCTGCGGTTCGATGCCGGCCTCGGCGTGCGGTCGGAAGACGACCTGCGGACGCTGCTCGCGTTCTTCCGCGCGCGGCGCGGGCGGGCGAACGGCTTCCGCTTTACCGATCCCCTCGACCATAGTTCGCGCGACGACGGCTCGGCGGTGACCCCGTGCGATCAACGGATCGGGACCGGCGACGGCGTCGCGACCAGCTTCGCCCTGAGCAAGCAGTATGGCGGCGATGCGGAGCCGTATGCGCGCCGGATCACGCGGCCGCAGCCGGGCAGCGTCGGCGTCGCCCTCGACGGCGTGGCGACGGACGCCTGGCAAGGCGGGGCGCTGGGAACGATCGACTTCGTCGCGCCGCCGCCGCTCGGTGCCGTCGTCACGGCTGGCTTCGCCTTCGACGTTCCGGTTCGCTTCGACACCGACCGCCTCGAAATCGCGGCGAGCGGCTGGCGCTCGGGCGACGTGCCTTCGGTGCCGCTGATCGAAGTTCGGGAGGCTTGAACCATGGCGTTTCGCGACCGCCTGGCGCCCGAGGTGACGACGATTGCCCTGTGCTGGCGGATCGACCGCAGTGACGGCGTCGTGCTTGGCTTCACCAGCCACGACCAGGCGATCGTCGTCGCCGGCCTGCGCTACGAGGCGTCGCCGGGCATGACCCCGTCCGCGATCAGTGCGGGGCTCGGCCTCGACGTCGCGACGATGGAGTTCGCCGGGGCCTTGGGCGCGGGTGCGATCACCGAGGCCGATCTTGCCGCCGGGCGCTTCGACGGCGCGCGGCTGCGGGTGTTCATGGTCGACTGGGCCGCCCCGGACGCCGGTGTGCTGCCGGTCGCGCGCGGCACGCTCGGGGACGTCGAGCGGGACAGCACCAATGATCGCGGCAGCTTCGTCGCCACCGTCCGCGGGCCGACGGCCGCGTTCGAGGCGCTGGCGGTCGAGACGTGCTCGCCGACGTGCCGGGCCGAACTAGGCGACCGGCGCTGCCGCGTCGACCTCGCGCCGCTGACGACCTTGGGGACGGCAGCGGCGGGATCGACCCGCGACCGGCTTATCGTTGCTGAACTCGCCGATCCCGACCGGTATCGGGACGGCCGCGCCCGCATCGTCGGCGGTGCCAATGCAGGCATCGATGCGCGGATCGTCGGCAGCGACGGCGCGGCGCTCGTGCTGATCGAGCCGCTGCCCCACGAGGTGCCGGCGGGCGCACGGCTGGAGCTGCGCGAAGGGTGCGACAAGCGGCTGGCAACGTGCCGCGACCGGTTCGCCAATGCGGCGAATTTTCGCGGCGAACCGCACGTGCCGGGCAGCGACGTGCTGACCCGCTTCCCCGGCGTCTGATGCACGCGCGCGCGGCCGACATCGTTGCCGCCGTCCGCGGGTGCGTCGGTACCCGCTTCCGCGCCCAGGGACGCCGGCCGGGCACGGCGCTCGATTGTGTCGGCGTCGCCCTGGTGGCGGCCGAAGCAGCGGGTCAGCGTCTGGTGGTCCCTCCCTACTCGCTGGGCGGGGACCATGAGGCCCGCCTCGATGCCGTCATGGCCGCCTTGGGCTGCGCTCGACGGGTCGACGCCGAGCCCGGCGACGTCGTCGTGCTCGCCCCGGCCGCGAGCCGCCGCCACCTCGCCGTCGTCACCGATGCCGGCCTGGTCCACGCCCATGCCGGGCTCGGCCGCGTCGTCGAGGGGCCGTGCGACCCGGCCTGGGCGGTCATCGCCGCCTGGCGCTTTCCGGAGAACTGACCCATGGCGACGCTCCTCCTCGGCACCGTCGGCCGTGTCATCGGCGGACCCGTCGGCGGCCTGATCGGCACCGTGCTCGGCGGTACGATCGACCGTGGCCTGTTCGGCGGCGGCGCGACGCGTGCGGGGCCGCGGCTGGCGAACCTGGCTGTGCAAAGCGCGGCGTACGGCGAGCCGCTGCCGCGCCTGTTCGGCCGGATGCGCGCCGCCGGCAACCTCGTCTGGACCGCCGGCATCAAGGAGACGCAGCAGCGAACCGGGGGCGGGAAGGGCGGTGCGGCGACGAACGCCTACAGCTACTCGGCGTCGTTCGCGGTGATCGTCGCCGCCCGGCGGATCGAGCGCGTCGAGCGGATCTGGGCCGACGGCAAGCTGCTGCGCGCGAGCGACGGCACGCTCAACTTTCCCGCGACCATACGAACGTACGTGGGCGACGAGGCGCAGCCGGTCGATCCGTTGATCGCCAGCGCCGAAGGCATCGGCGGTGCCCCGGCCTATCGCGGTGCCGCCTACGTGGTGTTCGAGGACCTGCCTCTGGCCGATTACGGCAACCGCATCCCGAACTTGACCTTCGAAATCGTCGCCGACATCGGCCCGGTCGCGCTCGACGCCATCGCCGCCGAGATCGCGCCGCCACTGACGCGGACCTCGCCGCTGCCGGCGGTTGTCGGCTTCGCGGCGGCGCAGGCCGGAGCGATCAAGCAGGTCCTGACCGCGCTTGGCGAGGTCAGCGACCTGATCCTCGGCGACGACGGCGTGACGCTGCGGCTCGGTTCGGCCTCGACCCCGCTCCTGATCGCCGCAGCCGACCTTGGCACGACCGATCGCGAAGCCGTTCCCGCGCAGCGCCACGATATCCGGCGAGCCGACGCGGTGGTGCCGGACGCGGTATGGCTGGGCTATAGCGACGTTGACCGCGACTTCCAGAACGGCATCCAGGCCGCGGTGCGGCGCTCGCCGACCGTTCGCATCGCGCAGCATGACGTGACCATCGCGGCGACCGCAGCCGAGGTGAAGGCGCTCGCCGACGCCGCCCTGCGCCGCGCGATCGCGGCACAGGCGACGACACAACTCACCCTGCCCTGGCGCTACAGCGATGTTCAGCTCGGCGACCTGATCCGTATCGAGGGCGAGGCGCACGATTGGCGCGTGACCCACCGGACGATCACCGGGGCGATGATCGCGCTCGATCTGGAGCGGGTCGCGGGATCGTCGCTGGCCACCACGGTCGCCGACCCGGGTCGCGCGCTCGTCGCCGCCGATGCGCCGCCGGGGCCGACGACCCTCCACGTGCTGGACTTGCCGCCTTTGCCGGGGCCGCTGCCCGTGGCCCCCCTGCTGCTGCTCGCAGCGGGAGGAGCCAGTGCGAGTTGGCGACGCGCCGATGTGCTGGTCAGCCGCGACGGCGGCGAGAGCTATGCCGTCGCGGCGACGGTCACCGCGGCAGCGGTGATGGGCACGACGTTGACCGAGTTGCCGGCAGGGGCGACCACGCGGTGGGATCGGCACGCGACGGTGGATGTCGAGCTGCTCAGCGCCGACGCCGGGCTCGACAGCGTCAGCGAGGCGGCCGTCCTTGCTGGCGCGAATCTGGCGCTGGTCGGCAATGAGATCATTCAGTTCGCGTCCGCAATGTCGCTGGGCGGTCGCCGCTTCCGCTTGACGACGCTGCTCCGCGGTCGACGGGGGACGGAGGCCGCAGTGGTGGGCCACGCGGCGGGCGATCGCTTCGTCCTGCTCGATGACCGATTGGTGCCATTGACCTTGCCCGCCGAAGCCCTGGGGGCGAGCCTGCAGTTCAAGGCCGTCGGTCCCGGCGAGGACCCGGCCACCCGTTCGCCTCTCGCGGTAACGCTGCAGGCGATAGCGCTTCGACCTCTCTCGCCGGTTGCCCTTGCCTTCGTGTCGCTGCCCGGTGGCGATCGCCGCATCAGCTGGACCCGTCGCAGTCGCGCCGGCTTTGCCTGGAGCGACGGGATCGACGCGCCGCTCGCCGAGGAGACGGAGCGTTACCGGCTGACCGTCCGCAGGGGCGAGCTTGTGCTGCGCGAGACCGATCTTGTCGCGCCCGCGTGGATCTACCCGGCCGCCGATCACGCCGCAGACGGGAGTGGCGCGACGGCCGTGACGCTAGACGTCGCCCAGGTCAGCGCTGCGGTTGGCGCTGGGCCCGCCGCTGCGCTCGCCCTTCCGTGAACTGGCTGAACCACTCTGCAGAAGGATACTCGCATGCCCGAGACGAACCGCTACGCGCTGCCCTTCCTCTCCGCTGGTCAGGCGCAGAAGGAGATCACGCACAACGAGGCGCTGGCGCGGCTGGATGTCCTGATGCATCTTGCGGTCGAGAGCCGTTGTGCACCCGCGCCTGACCAGCCGCCGGCCGGATCCGCCTGGATTGTCCCTGCCGGAGCGGGCGGCGATTGGCAGGGGCACGACGGGATGGTGGCGGCTCTCGACGACGCTGGTTGGCTGTTCATCACCCCGCGTGACGGCTGCGTCGCCTTTGTCAGGGACGAGCAGAGCTTCGTCCACTTCGCCGATAGTCGCTGGCGCGATGCCTGGCCTGTCTCGGCACTCACCCTCGCGGGAAGGCCGATACTGGGCGGGCGAGCGACGACGGTCGCAGCACCGAGCGGGGGGTTGATGGTTGACGACGAAGCTCGTCGCTCCCTTGCATCCCTGTTGACAGCATTGCAGTCCCTCGGGCTGCTCGCGACGGCTTGACGAAACATCAACTACTTACGAGAGCAGCTGTTGTTTCTTGGCAACACCTGATCGGAATCGCGACTTGCACTGGTATCAGCGGTCGATTAGAGCGTTGGGCCAGTTCAATGGGCTGCAAAACCGTGAAGGGATCAATGATGCGGAAACTTGCCGTAGCTGTCGCGTTGGCCAGCACCGCGCTCGCCGGCCCGGCGCTCGCGAAGGATAAGTCGTTCTACGTCGGCCTGGAGGGCGGTGGCATCATCGCTCAGAACTCGACCTTCGATCTTCGCGACACGGCGGGTACGACCTACTCGGCGCCGCTTCGCGCGAATTACAAGGTCGGTTACGACGTCGACGGCATCCTCGGCTACGACTTCGGCATGCTCCGCACCGAGTTCGAAGTCGGATACAAGAACAACAACGTCGACTATTTCCAGGTCAACGGCGGTCTGCCGCCCCTGACGCTGGCGAACGGCGCTCCCGGGGTCGCGCCGACTGGCAATTACAACACGCCGTCGGGCAATCAGTCGATCCTGTCTTTCATGGTCAATGGCTTGGTTGACTTCGGCGGCAAGGATCGCGCCATCGGCGGCTATCTCGGTGGCGGCGTCGGCGTCGCTCGCGTCAAGGAGGAGACGTACGCTTTCGTCCATCCGACGCCGTCGTTCGTCGACGACAGCGACACGCACTTCGCGTGGCAGCTGCTCGCCGGCGTCTACAAGCCGATCACCGACCACGTCGATGTCTCGCTGAAGTATCGCTTCTTCAACGTCGACCGGGTGAACACGGTCGGGACTACGGGCGTCGCGTTCCAGGATCGCGTGCGGACGCACAGCCTGCTCGTCGGCTTGACCTACAACTTCGGTGGCGAGGCACCCCCGCCGCCGCCGCCGCCGCCGCCGCCGCCGCCGCCTCCGCCGCCGCCGCCGCTTCCGTTGTGCCCGCCGGCTGCCGTCACGCCCGGACCGTTCCTCGTCTTCTTCGACTGGGATCGCTCGGTCATCACGCCGGAGGCCGCTGCCATCCTCGACCGGGCTGCCGATCAGTATGCAGCGACGGGGCAGACGAGCGTCACGCTGGCTGGTCACGCCGACAAGTCGGGCAAGCCGGACTACAACATGGCGCTGTCTCAGCGTCGTGCCGACGCGGTCAAGGATTACATGACGCGCAAGGGTGTCGCCCCCGGCGTCATCACGACCGAGGCGTTCGGCGAGACGCGGCCGCTGGTCGACACGGCCGACGGTGTTCGCGAGCCGCAGAACCGTCGCGTCGAGATCACCTTCGGTGGTGCTCCCGCGCCGACCTCGAACGGCCCGTGCCGCCCGCAGTAACACGCGGCCGATAACGGACGAAAGGCCGCCCTTCGGGGCGGCCTTTTTGTTGGTACTAGACGGTGGTGTCGGTGTCGTTGCCTAGAGCGGCGGCAGGACCTGAGGCGCGAGCTCCACCGGCAGGATCAGAGCCAGCGCCGCCACCGGCACCAGCGACTGGCGCATCTCGTCGCGCAGCCGCGGCGCCTCCCGGCCCAAGCTTCCCTTGCGGACGGTCAGCGCCTGCCTGCCCGCCAGCGCCGCCGCATCGCAGAACGCGAGCTGGGCATCGAGCGTGGAAAAGCTGTTGTAAGTCTGTGTCGTATAGCGGTCGAAGCTGTTCTGCGCCTGGGCGCCGTCATACCGCTTGAAGTGCGCCACCATCGTCGCTCGCGCGCGGTCGAGCTCCTCGGCGTGCTGGCGCAGGAAATCATTGTAGTTGCGAACGGTCGCGAGATAGGGCGAAAACTGACATTGTAGAGCGGCGATGTTGAGACCCGCACGCGTGCTCCAAACGGCGTTGGCTTCACTCTCGGCCGCGGTCGTCGGACGTAAAACGACAGCTTTTGGGGTCATCATCGTGCCCGTTGCGCCGCTGGCCTGCGCTGGAGCCGGCGCCGCGTCGACGGTCGGCGAGGCCGTTGCCGGCAGGCTCGGCCGCTTTGCGCGCGCCGGCTTGGCAGCGACAATCGAGGAACTACTAAGCGCGACCGCAACGGCGATCCCGACGATCTTACCCGAAACCATTCTCAAGCTCACCTTCGAACGCGCCGACGACGGCGCGCGCGCACGATAAGTGAGCAGTCCTGACTTCGCCAGCCTCAGGCCGGCCAAGTCAGCCGAGGATGCTGCCGAGCTGCATCGCGACCGACATGTCGCCGTCGACCTTCAGCTTGCCCATCATGAAGGCCATCTGCGGGTTTTGCTTGCCGCTCGCCATGTCCATGAAATCCGCCATGCTGACGCGGACGGTGCAGTCGGTCGGCGCGTCGGTGTTGTCGACGACGGCGGGCGAGACGCTGTCGTCGATGCGGACGACCCCGTCCGACCCGAAATCGAACTTGACCGACTTCTTCAGGCCGGCGCTCGTCCCGACGCGGGTGCGCATCTGCTCGGTGATCTGCTCGAGGCTCATCGTTAGCTCCCTTGGTGCACCAACATGACGTGTCGACAAAAAGAAAGGGCCGCCAACGCTGGCGGCCCTTCCCCCTTCGCGTAAAAACGCTCTTACGGCTTCGTCGTCGTGGTCGTCGAGTCCGTCGTCGTCGTCGCAGCACCGGCGGCCGGAGCCGTGGCATCGCCCGACGCCGGAGCGGTCGCCATCGCGTCGGCAGCACCGGCGGCCGGGGCCGTCGTCGCGGCCGGCGCAGTTGCCATGGCGTCGCCCGCAGCCGGAGCGGCCGGGGTCGTCTCGGTGGTCGTGGTCGAGGTCGAGGTGTCAGCCTTCTTCTCGCCGCACGCGACAACGGCCAGCGCCAGGCCGGCAACCAGCGAAACCGTCTTGATCTTGGTCATGGCACCCATATTCGTCTCCTGTTGAACTTTGCTTGCATGATGTCGGCGGTTTCGGTTCAACCCTTATCCCCTAACCGAGGTAGACATTAGACAAGTTGTTTCGCTTGCTCAAGCGTGATTGCGCGACCGGTGACGGCGGCCAGAAAGCCTGCCAACTCGCTTTTCAGGGCGTTGTCCAAAGCGGCGAAATCACTGCCGAAACCCAATGCGGCGAGGCTGGTAACCCGCGCGTCGTCGATCCCGCAGGGAATGATGCCATCGAAGGCGGCAAGGTCGGGTGCGACGTTGATCGCAGCGCCGTGGAGCGAAACCCAGTGACGGATGCGCACACCGATTGCCGCGATCTTGGCGACATCGCCCGGCGAGCCGGTCCACACGCCGACGCGCCCGGGAACGATCCCCGCGGCAATGCCAAGCTTGGCGAGGGCGGCGATCAGCCAGGCTTCGATGGCGGCGACGAAGCGGCGGACGTCACGACCGCGCGCGGCGAGGTCGAGCATGACATAGACGACGCGCTGTCCAGGCCCGTGATAGGTGTACCGACCGCCGCGGCCGGCGGCGAAGACGGGCAGGCGCGGATCGAGCAGCTCGCTCGGGCGCGCGCTGGTTCCCGACGTGTACAGCGGCGGATGCTCAACCAGCCAGATCAGCTCCGCTGCGTCGCCGCTGCGGATCGCCGCCGCCCGCGCGTCCATCGCTGCGAGCGCCGCGGGGTACCCGGTCAAGCCTGGCTCGACCCGCCACTCGACCGACGCGCTCAAAGCTCGGCGGCAAAGCCGCGGAGATCGGCGAGGAACAGCTCGGGTTCTTCCAGGCTGGCGAAGTGCCCGCCGCGCGGCATCACCGTGTAGCGCACGACATTATACCCGCGCTCGACCATGGCCCGGGGCGGAAAGGCGAGCAGGTCCTTGGGAAAGGCGGCCACGGCCGTCGGCACCTCCACCCGCCGACCCTCCGGGATGACGAAGCCACCCTCTTCGAACAAACCCTTGTAGATCCATGTGGCGGTATTGAAGCTGCGCGTCGTCAGATAGATCATGATGTTGGTCAACATCGTGTCGAAGCTGAACGGGGGATCGACATAGCCCTGCCGCCCGTCGCCGACGTCCGACCAGCCGACGAACTTCTCGGCAAACCAGGCCGCGACGCCCATCGGTGAGTCCATCATCGCAGCACCCAGCGACTGCGGCTTGGTTCCCTGCAGCTGCAGATAGGCAGTCTCGCGGTCACGGACCTTCTGCGCCTTGACCAGCCACGCCGTCTCCTCGGGCGTCGTCGGGCGCATGTCGGCCGACCGCAGGCCATACCCGCTGAGGTGGAGCGCCTCCACCCGGGCGCTGTCGAGGCCGATCCAGCCGCCGATGACGCAGCCCCAGTCACCGCCCTGGTACAGGTACCGGTCGTAGCCGAGCGCGCCCATCAGCGCGTCGTAATAGCCGGCCATCGCGCGCGGCCCGATCGGGCGCGGCGGCTTGTCGGACCAGGCATAGCCCAGCAGCGAAGGAGCGATGACATGGAAGGCCGGCCCATCCTCCGTCTCCGGTTCCGCCAGGCGGTCGATCAGCGCATCGAACTCGACGATCGACCCCGGCCAGCCGTGCGCAATCAGCAGCGGCCGCGCATCGGTCCGCGTCGACCGCCGATGGACCGCGTGCAGCCGTAACCCGTCGCCGACGTCGACGCGGACGTGTGGGTGCCAATTCAGCCGCGCCACCGCCGCCGGCCAGTCGAAGCTGTCCAGCCAGTACGTCCGCAGCCGCTCGAGGTAGCCGCGGTTCGCGCCATAGTCCCAGCGCGCATCGACCGGTTCCTCGAAGAAGCGGTACGCCGCGACGCGCTCGCGGATCCACGCCGCTTCCTCGGGACGGACCGGAAGGGTGAAGGGCTCGACCATCATGCCGCCAGGCGCTGCTTGCCTGCGCCGAGGATCAGGTCGCTGGCCTTCTCCGCGATCATGATCGTCGGCGCGTTGGTGTTGCCCGAGACGAGAAACGGCATCACCGATGCGTCGACGACACGCAGGCCGGCGACGCCGCGGACGTTCAGGGCGCCGTCGACGACACTGCCGGCGTCCGCGCCCATGCGGCAGGTGCCGACCGGGTGATAGATCGTCTCGGCCCACTCGCGAACCGCCGCGACCAGCATGTCGCGTGACGCCGCCGCCGCGCCCGGCCAGAGGACTTCGCCACGATACGGCGCAAAGGCCGGAGCAGCGCCGATCCGCAGCGCCAGTGCAATGCCGGCAAGCAAGGTGTCGAGGTCCTCGGGTGCCGACAGATAGCGCGGGTCGATGCGCGGGTGCGCCAGTGGGTCGGGCGAAGCCAGCCTGATCGTTCCCCGGCTCTCGGGCCGCAGCTGGCAGACGTGAATCTGATAGCCGTGTTCGGTCGGCAGTGTGCCGCGTCCGTGCGGGTTGCCGCGAACCGGCATGAAGTGCATCTGGATGTCGGGCGCGGCCAGATCCTCGCGCGTGCTGAGGAAGGCGCCGACCGGGGTCGGAATGTAGCTCGCCGTGCCGCTGCGGCCGAACTGCCACGCCGCCAACGCCTTCAGCTTGTTGATCATCCGGCTATTGGCGTTGAGCGTGATGGGCTGGGTGCAGGCCCATTGCACGATGACGTCGAGATGGTCCTGCAGGTTCCCGCCAACCTCGGGCGCATCGTGCACGACCGCAATCCCCTGGCCGCGCAGGTGATCGGCGGGACCGATCCCCGACAACATCAGCAAGTGCGGCGAGTTGACCGTGCCGCCGCTCAGGATGACCTCGCGCGCCGCCACGGTCTCGCTCCCCCCGCCGCGGCGGTAGGCAACACCGCTGGCGCGGCCGCCGGCGAAGGTCACCCGCTCGACCTGGACGTCGGTCCGCACCTCGAGGTTCGGCCGCTTGCTTGCCGGCGTCAGATAGGCGCGAGCCGCCGACCAGCGGCTGCCGTCCTTGATCGTGCAGTCATAGCGGCCCGCCCCCTCGAAGACGGCCCCGTTGAAGTCGTCGGTTCGGGCGAAGCCCGCCTCGGCGGCGGCATCAAGAAAGACCTCGTTCAGGACGTGCGGCAGGCAGCGGGTGCTGGTGTGGAGCGGCCCGCCCTCGCCGTGCCAGTCGTCACTGCCACGTTCGCTATGCTCGGCGCGGCGGAAGTACGGCAGCACATCGCCCCAGCTCCAGCCGGTCAGCCCGGTCTGTGCCCAGCGGTCGTAGTCGCTGGCATGGCCGCGGATATAGACCATGCCGTTGATCGACGACGAGCCGCCGAGCACGCGCCCCCGCGGCCAATAAAGGCGGCGGTCGTTCAGCGCCGCCTGGGGCTCGGTCCAGAAGCTCCAGCCATGCGGGCTGTTCTTCTCCGGCGGCAGGATCTGGGCCAGGCCGGCGGGCATGTGGATCATGGCGCCGCGGTCGCGGCCGCCCGCCTCGAGCAGCAGGACGCGCGTCGCCGGATCGGCGGACAGGCGGTTGGCGAGCACGCATCCGGCCGAGCCCGCCCCGACGATGACGAAGTCGAACGGTTCGGCCACGACTGCGCTTCCCAAGGCTGATTTCGCGCACGCTAGCCGATCGTCCGGCGGCGGCCAAGTCGCTCGTGCCGCGCCGTCGCCCGCGTCCGCTGGTGCAGGAAACGAAGTTGGCGGTGCGCGCTTCCCATTGGCTGCTCGCGCTGCCAGATGCAGCGTCATGAGTGAACCGGTCCCTCCGTCTCCCGATTACGGCCAGGTCGAGCGGGTCTCGCCGCTCGTTCGCCGCGTGCTGGCGCACAACCCCGGCCCATTTACCTATACCGGCACCGGCACCTATGTCGTCGGCCGCGGTACGGTCGCGATAATCGACCCCGGCCCCGACGACCCGGCGCACGTCGCCGCGCTGCTCGCCGCGGTCGCTGGCGAGACGGTCAGCCACCTTGTCATCACCCATACCCACCGCGACCATTCGCCGGCCGCGCCGGCCGTCAAGGCGGCGACCGGGGCGGCGATCGTCGGCTGCGCGCCGCTGGTGCTCGACGACCTCGGCCCGCGGGCCGATGCGGGGTTCGACCGAACCTATGCGCCCGACCACGTGCTGGCCGATGGCGACAGCGTCGGCGGCCCCGGCTGGACGCTGACCGCGCTTCATACGCCCGGGCATACGTCGAACCACCTCTGCTTCGCATTGGCCGAGGAGCGCGCGCTGTTCAGCGGCGATCACGTCATGGGCTGGTCGACGACGGTGGTCGCGCCGCCGGACGGCGACATGGCGGCGTACCTGGCGAGCCTTCGCCTGCTCCTCGAGCGCGACGACGCGGTCTACTACCCGACGCATGGCAGCCCGGTGACCGAGCCGCAGCGGCTGGTGCGCGGCATGATCGCGCACCGCAAGCAGCGCGAGAATCAGATCCTCGCCCGGCTCGCCACGGGCGCGGCGACGGTCCCGGCAATGGTCGCGACGATGTATGCCAGCGTCGATCCGCGCCTGCACCCCGCCGCCGGCCTGTCCGTCACGGCGCACCTGATCGACCTGCGCGCGCGCGGGCTGGTGAGCGCGAGCGGCGACGAGTGGCGGCTCGCGGCGTGAAATGGCGCGCGCTCATCCTCGGCTTGCTGGCCGGGCTGGTTGCCGGCGGGCTGATTGTCGCGCTTCTCGAACCCTTGTTCCGGCGCGAACCGGATGCGGAAACGATCGCCACGGTGTCGCTGCGCACGGTTCAGCGCCAGGCGAAGCTTACCATTCTCGCGGCACGCTTCACCGCCGTCATCACGTCCGAGCAGCAGCGCCTCGCCGGCCTGTTGTCGGCGAAGAAGACGCTGATCGTGCCCGGCACCGTGCGCTACGAGGTCGATTGGGCAAAGATCACGCCGCAGTCGCTGGTGTGGGACGCGGCCGCGAAGACGCTCACGGTCAGCGTGCCCGCGCCGCAGGTCGCCGGGCCGGAAATCGACCTCGCCGCAATGCGTGAATACAAGGACGGCGCGATTCTGTTCGCGCTGACCGACGCCGAGCGCAGCCTCGACGCCGCCAACCGCGCGCAGGTCGCGGCGGCCCTGCTGGCGGACGCGCGGGCACCGGCGCTGCTGGATCTGGCGCGCGACGCCGCGCGGCAGGCAGTCGAGCGCACCTTCCTGCTGCCGCTCGCGGCGAGCGGGGTGGAGGGAGCCAAGGTCGTCGCGCGGGTGGGCTAGCCGGCGTCAGCGCGGTTGGGTGAGGCCGATGCTCGCGTCGTCGAAGAGCGGTCATCGCCACCTTCCGCTCTTCTCCTGCCGCCCGCGCTGCGTCCCCTTCGTCGACCCGTCGCGCGATGCGCCGCAGCCATCGACGCGTACCCCCTGGCTCCCTATATTCCGGCGTATGGACGCTCGCCTCAACCTGTTCGGCATGCCCCCCGCGCTCGATCTTCGCGCCGAGATCGCGCGGCTGCGCAAGGAGCGGAACGCCGTCATCCTGGCCCATTATTACCAGGACCCGGAGCTGCAGGACCTCGCCGATTTCGTCGGCGACAGCCTCGACCTCAGCCGCAAGGCCGCCGCGACCGATGCTGAGGTCATCGCGTTCTGCGGCGTCAAGTTCATGGCCGAGGTGGCGAAGATCCTCTCGCCGGCGAAGACCGTGGTCCTGCCCGACCTCAAGGCCGGGTGCAGCCTCGAGGACAGCTGCCCGCCCGACGCTTTCGCCGCGTTCCGCGCGGCGCACCCGGACCACGTCAGCCTGACTTACATCAACTGCTCGGCGGCGGTGAAGGCGCACAGCGACATCATCGTCACCTCGTCGTCGGCCGAGCGGATCATCGCGCAGATCCCGCGCGAGCAGCCGATCCTGTTCGCTCCCGACAAGCATCTCGGCGCGTGGCTCAGCCGGCGGACGGGTCGCGACATGCTGCTGTGGGACGGGACGTGCATCGTCCACGAGAAGTTCTCGGTGACCGAGCTGTTGAAGCTGAAGGCGATGCACCCCGATGCGCCGGTACTCGCCCACCCCGAGTGCCCGGCGGCGATTCTCGACCTTGCCGACTATGTCGGGGCGACGAGCGGCATCCTCGCCTTCGCGTTGACCTCGCCGGCGACGACCCTGATCGTCGCGACCGAGCCGAACATCATCCACCAGATGCAGCTTAAGGCGCCGGGCAAAAACTTCATCGGCGCACCGGGGGCCGACGGCAACTGCGGCTGCAACATGTGCCCGTTCATGGCCATGAATACGCTGGAGAAGCTGTATCTCTGCCTGCGTGACCTGCAGCCGGTGATCGAGGTTCCCGAGGCGATCCGCGCCCGCGCGCAGCTGCCGCTCGACCGCATGCTGGCGATGACGGCGGCACCGATCGCGGGGGATTGACCGCCGCCCGCGGTGATCGCCCGTACGCCGGCGGCCCGGTCCGTCCCGCGTCGATCGTGCGTGTCGCCCCCGATCCGCTGTCGTCTCGCCTCACGCTGCAAATTGTGCCCGGCGAGGCCAAGCGGAACGGTAGCCGGGCGGCCAGCGGCCTGCTAGGCGCGGGTCATGACCGGGTTCGACCTCGACGCTTTCGTTAAGGCGACGCTTGCCGAGGACCTCGGGACCGGCGGGGACGTGACCTCGGCGGCCGTGATCCCGCCGCACGCGCAGCTGACCGCCGTCATGGCCAGCCGCGATGCCGTCACGGTCGCCGGGCTCGAGATCGCCGCCTTGTTCTTCGGCGAACTCGATCCCGCGGTCGAGGTCGAGCGCTTCGTCCGCGATGGCGAACCCGTCGCCCCCGGCACGGCGCTGATGCGCCTGCGCGGCAACGCCCGCGCGCTGCTCGCCGCCGAGCGTTCGGCCCTCAACGCCGTCCAGCACCTGACCGGCATCGCCACCCTGACGCGCGCCTATGTCGAGGCGATCGCCGGCACGGGCGCGACGCTGCTCGACACGCGCAAGACGCTTCCCGGCCTGCGCTCGCTCGAGAAATATGCGGTGACCTGCGGGGGCGGGACCAACCACCGGATGCGGCTCGACGACGGCGTGCTGATCAAGGACAACCACGTCGCCGTCGCCGGCGGTGTCGAGCCGGCGGTTCGCGCCGCGGTGGCGGCGGGGCAGGGGCTTGCTGCCGGTGGGCTCCCGATCGTGGTCGAGGTCGACCGGATCGACCAGATCGAGCCGGCGCTCGTCGCCGGAGCCGACCGGCTGCTGCTCGACAACATGGACCCCGCCACCCTGCGCGCGGCCGTCGATCTCGTCGCCGGACGGGTTCCGACCGAAGCCAGCGGCGGCGTCCGGCTCGACACGATCCGCGCCATCGCCGAGGCGGGCGTCACCTTCATCTCGGTCGGGCGGTTGACGCAGTCGGCACCCGCCGCTGACATCGGGCTTGATTATGCTTGAGCTGCTTGCCGCCGCTGCCGTTGCCGCCTGCGCGGTGCCGCCCGACGTCATGCCGGCACCGGCATCGCCGCCGGAGGAGACGCGGATCACGCCCGTCGAGCACCTCGTCCTCGCCTTCTACTGGTGGCCGCAGGAGTGCCGCCAGGCGCAGGCGGAGAGCGCTGGCTGCCAGGCGGGCTTTGGCCTCCGCGTCCACGGCCTGTGGCCCGACGGGCCGGGCACGAGCTTCCCCCAGTTCTGCCGCGCGCCGACACCGCTCGACGGAGCCGAGGTGCGGCGCAACTGGTGCCTGACGCCGTCGCCGACGCTGATGCAGCACGAGTGGGCCAAGCACGGCACCTGCCACTGGAACGATGCCGCAAGCTATTTCAGCGAGATGCGCAAGGTGGCCGGAACGATCACCTTGCCCGATCTCGACAAGCCACCGGTAGCGACCGCCGGTGCGGTGCGCGACGCGATGGTCGCCGCCAATCCCGGCTTGCCGCGCACAAGCCTGTTCGTCGGCACGGACAGGAACCAATGGCTGACCGAGGTCCGCATCTGCCTCGATCTCGCCGACCGGCCGGAGCCGTGTGTCGCCGGCACGGGCGCGCCCGATCGGGTCGCGCTCCGTGTCTGGACACGGTAGCGATTTGTCTCTGCCGCCGCTCGCCCCTCGTTCCGTCGGCGTACCGCCGGGCGGCGCGGGCTGTCGCAGGCCAGGCTCGCTTGGCCCCACAGAACTGTCACACTCCTTGCGAGCCGGTCCGGCGGGTGGTTGATGCGGCTGGCGGAGGGTCGGGGGCGGCCGCGGCGGACACGCAGACCGAGCTGGGGATCGACAGCATGACACGAGGCCGAGCAGCCTTTGACCGGGCCGCCACTGCCGTGTGCCGTGCCCTGCCGGAAGCGTCGTTCGTTTGGCATCGCTCCGGCGGCAGCGTGACGGTCAGGGTAGGGACGGGCAAGCAGATCATGGCAATTGGCGGTGCGGCGTTGATCGTGGGTTGGCTCGGGCTGGCGAGCCTTGGTCCACCGGCGACGCACCCGGCCGACGCCGCCAAGGCGGTCGAGCTGGCCCGGATGCAGGCCCAGTTGTCCGCGATGCAGTCGGCGACCGCGGCCCTGCACGGCGAGGTCGCCGACCGCGCCGCGGCCATCGAGAAGCGTCAGGCGTTCCTCGCTGCGCTCCTGACGCCGAAACACGATTTGGCCAAGCTGGCCGCGATGCTGCCGCGTGCCGGCGACGTGGCGACTGCCCGCGACCTCCTTCCCGGCGCCGTACTGCCGGGCGCGGGCGACCGGCTGATGGCGCCGTTCCGCCAGCTCGAGTTCGGAACAGCTCGCCTTCGTCGACAAGGCGACAGGCGCGGCCGAGGCGCGGCTGCGGGACACGCAGTCGCTGATCCGCCGCCTGGGCCTCGATCCCGAGCGTCTGATGGCGGCGTCGGCGTTCGATACCGATGCGCCGCGCATTGCGGTCGGCGGCCCCTACCTCCCGGTGCGCGCCCCGGCGGACGCCGAGCCGCGCTTCAAGACGCTGTTCCTCAGCTGGAAGAAGCTGCAGGCGCTGGAGAGCGCGCTGACCGTCGTGCCGTCGTACATGCCGGTGAAAAGCTTCAGCTATTCGTCGTCGTTCGGGGTCCGCTTCGACCCCTTCACCGGCATGAGCGCAATGCATGCCGGCGTCGACATGGCCGGGCACCAGGGCGATCCGATCTACGCCGCGGCGAACGGCACCGTCAGCCTCGCCGGCTGGTCGGGTGCCTATGGCAACTGCGTGGAGGTCGCGCACGGCCGCGGCCTGTCGACCCGCTACGGCCACCTGTCGGCGATCCTCGTCCACGCCGGGCAGGTCGTGCACCAGGGCGATGTCATCGCCCGCATGGGGTCGACGGGGCGCTCGACCGGCACCCATCTCCATTACGAGGTTCGGATCGACGGTCGCCCGGTCAATCCGCGACCCTATCTCGACGCCTCCGACTATGTCCTTGCGGCGCAGCACAGCGCGAGCGACACCGTCGGCCCGCCGGAACCGCTGAACGACGCACTCTAGAACCGCGTCGTGCCGGGGATGACAAGCAAGCCTCCGCCGCTTACATCCACGCCATGAGCACCGTCATTCTCTCGCCCGCCGCCGCCGCACGGGTCGCCGCGATCGCCGCGCGGCAGGGCAAGCCGGGGCTGAAGCTGCGCCTCGCCGTCGACGGTGGCGGCTGTGCCGGCTTCCAGTACAAGTTCGGCCTCGAGAGCGCGGCGGCGGATGACGATCTGGTCGTTGAAACCGACGGCGTCGCCATGCTCGTCGACCCCGTCAGCCTGCCCTTTCTCGAGGGCGCCGAGGTTGATTTTGTCGAGACCATGGGCGCGGCGGCGTTCAAGGTGACCAACCCTAACGCGGCGAGCGGCTGCGGCTGCGGATCGTCGTTCTCGGTCTAGGCGGCAAGTGCCGTCTTGCTCCCTCCCCCGGCACGCGATGAGCCGCTCCGGGCAGGTCCGTCGAAAGGGTGGGTCGGCACCGCCTTCGTTCGCCACCTCGTGAAGATCGCCACGTTCAACGTCAACGGCATTGGCGCGCGCCTGCCGCGCCTGCTCGATTGGCTGGCCGAGGCCGAGCCCGACGTGGTCTGTCTGCAGGAGATCAAGACCGTCGACGCCGGCTTCCCGACCGATGCGATTGCCGCCGCCGGCTATCGGGCGCTGGTCCACGGCCAGAAGGGGTTCAACGGCGTCGCCATCCTGTCGAAGGAGCCGGCGGTCGAAATCCAGCGCGGGCTCGGCGGCGACCCGGCCGACGATCATGCCCGCTATCTGGAGGCCGAGGTCTGCGGCGTGCGTGTCGCCTCGATCTACCTGCCCAACGGCAATCCGCAGCCGGGGCCGAAATTCGACTACAAGCTTGCGTGGTTCGATCGCCTCGCCGACCGCGCCCGCAGCCTGTTCGCGGGGGAAGCGCCGGTGGTGCTCGCCGGCGACTACAACGTTTGCCCCGAGGCGGTGGACGTCTTCAGCGAGACGGCCATGGCGCACGACGCGCTGGTCCAGCCGGAGACTCGCGCCCGCTTCCGCATGCTGCTGTTCCAGGGCTGGACCGACGCCGTCCGCGCGGTGCAGCCGAGCGGCCCGGCCTTCACCTTCTGGGATTACCAGGCCGGAGCCTGGCCGCGCGATCTCGGCCTCAGGATCGACCATCTGCTGCTGTCGCCCGCGGCCGCCGACCGCCTGACCCACGCCGGCATCGACCGCGCGGTTCGCGGCGGCGAGCGCGCGTCCGATCACGTGCCCGCGTGGGTCGAACTGGCGCTGTAGCGCCTGCCTGCCGGCGTGGCGCTACAGCGCGCGCTCGTAGATGCGGTAGGTCTTCGTCACCTCCGCCTCGATGACGTCGGCGATCGACCGCATCGGGCCGTTGTCCTCGAGGATCCAGCCGATCTCGCCGCGTTGGGCACCGTAGCGCTCGACCGCCGTACGGCGGATGTACTCGATCATCTGGAAAGCCATGATCGATGCGAGGCGGGTGCCCTGGAGCGACTTGACGACCCCCAGAAGCGGCACGCGGATGCGGCGTATCTTGGGTTGCCGCAACCGCCACAACAGCTTGGCCCAACCGAACGGGAACAGGCGGCCGCCGAGGTCGGTGGTGAACTCGTTCAGGTCGGGCAGGGCGATGAGGAAGGCGACCGGCTTGCCGTCGACCTCGGCGATGCGGACCAGGTCGTTATAGACGATCGGCTTCAGCTTGACGCCCACGTGCGCCACCTCGAGCGGCGTCAGCGGCACGAACCCCCAATTCTCCGACCAGGCGTCGTTCAGGATGCCGAGAATGATCGCCGCTTCCTCGGCAAAGCGCGACTTGTCGACCATGCGCGTCTTGACCTTGCCGCTTTTCTCGGAAGCGGCGACGATCTTTTGAACGATGTCGGGGAAGGGCTTGTCGATCGCCAGCTCGTAGGTATGCAGGTCCTTGATGCCGGCATAGCCGCGCCTCTCGACCAGCCCTGCGTAATACGGCAGGTGGTGGCCCATCATAACCGTCGGCGGGCGGTCGAAGCCGTCGACCAACAGGCCGGGTTCGTCCCAGATCGACAGGCTGAATGGTCCCATGGACGTCGTCATGCCCTCGGCCCGCAGCCAGTTCTCGGCGACCTCGAACAGCGCGTCGGCCACGGCAGGGTCGTCGACGCACTCGAGCATGCCCCAGTGACCGACGTGCGGACCCATGTGCTCGAGCACCAGCCGGTCGACCTGCGCCGAGATACGGCCGACGACCTTGCCGCCCTGCAGCGCCAGCCAATAGCGCGCGCGGCCATGCTCGAACCAGGGGTTCGTCTTCAGCCCTTCGATCAGCCCGCGCGCCTCGCCGCGCAGCGGCGGCACCCAGGCGGGATCATCCGCATAAAGATCATAGATCAAGTCGATGAAGCGCTTACGGTCGGCCGCCGTCGTGGCTTCGCGGATGGTGACTGCCCCCCCGGCCACCCTTACGCCGCCTTGCGCTCGGGGGGCCTGCCCTCGGCCAGGCGGTCGCGCTGGCGCGGGTGGCCGCTGGCGACGCCACCCGACAGGCGCGCAACCCACGGATACTGCGCCGCGACCGCCTCGGTATAGCCAAGGTTGAACACGGTCGCGCTCCGCTGCGGGCGGGCGCCACGCTCGTAGAACGTCCCGAACAGCCGATCCCAGGCAAAGTTGGTAATGCCGTAATTGCCGCTCTCGTCGTGGAAATGGTGCGCCATGTGGCGCGCCTTCATCTCCTGCAACCACTTGGCCCTGGGCTTGTACGACAAATGCTGGATGCAGTGGCAGAACTCGTAGAAGCAGGTGGTCAGCACGCCCGCCGCCAGCCCCAGCGCCGCACCGCCGACGCCGCCGAGGGCATAGCCGGCGGGCAGCGTCATCAGGAACACGGGCGGCAGCTCGCTCTTCAGGCTGCCGAACAGGATCTCGAGATGGTTCGGATCCTGGTGGTGATCATAGTGGATCCGCTTCCACGTCGACGCGAGGAACGGCACCTTCCACATCCAGCGGCTGTGCAATACCCAGCGGTGGAGACAGTACCAGACCAGCGGATAGACCAGCGCCACAAAGGCGACGATCGCCACCGCCTGGACCAGCGTCGGCGGCGACCACAAGGCGACGCCAAGCGCGACGGCGGCGATCGCGAGATAGGTGCGGATCGTGTAATATTGAAAATAGGCGACGACGAGCTCGCGAAAGCTCATCTTGTTCAGATAGTGCGAGCGCTTCCAGATCGGCGCGGCTTCGACGACGGCGGCTGCCTTCACAGGGGTAAGCTCCATTGGACGACCCACCATATAGGAACGCAATACGGCACTTTTAGGACGCGAGACGGCGCGTCTCCGCCTTGACCGCGGCCTTATTCCTCGGTCCGGAACAGCACCGCCTCGCCGATCAGCAGGAACAGCAGGAACGCCGACCACGACGCGAGTAGCGGCGGCACCGTCCCGAACCCCCCCATCGCCACCATGAAATTGTCGGCGACGAAGAAGGCGAAGCCAAGCGCCATGCCGGTGACGGCGCGGACGAACAGGCGGCCCGAACGCGCAAGACCGAAGGCGGCGACCGAGCCCAGGAGCGGCATCAGGATCGCCGACAAGGGGCCCGAGATCTTGTGGTTGGCGGCAGCCACGAGCGGGGTCACGCGCTTGCCCGCCGCGCGCTGCTCGGCGATCTCCGGCAGCAGGTCCCAGAACGGCGTATAAGCGGGGACCACCGTCGTCGTCGTGAACTGGTCCGGCGTCGCCTCGCTGGGAAAGTCGTACGTCGCCTGCCGCCGCTCGACGCCGGCGGCGACGTCGAAGAGCCCCGCGTCCGTCAGCTGCCAGCCATGTGCCGCCGGACGGCCACTGGCGGCGCGGATGACCGACACCAAGCGGTCGCGGTCGCGGACATAGATCGTGACGTGGTCGAGGCGCGTCGCGCCGCCGACCCCGGTCACTTCTTCGGCGTGGAACAAGTCGTTGCCGCTGCGCACCCAGACTTCGGCCTGTGCCGGGCCAGTGCGCGCGAGGGGGCCGTAGCCGGCCGCCTGCCACAGGGCGAGGGACTTGTTCGCCTTGACCACGACCGCCTCGTTGAAGGTGAAATTGACCACCGCGATCCCGAGCGCGGCGAGGATCAGGGGAAACAGGATCTGGTGCGCGGAAATACCCGCCGCCTTGAAGATGATGACTTCGGAATTGGCGTTGAGCGTCGCCAGCGACACCAGCGTGCCGAGCAGCACGGCAAACGGCAGGAACAGCGCGATCAGCTGCGGCACGCGCAGGCCGACGTAATGCCACAAATCGGCTTCGGTGTTGCCGTGGACGGCGAGGATCTTCGACGATTCGCCCAGCAGGTCGAGCGTCATCAGGATGACGACCAGACCGGCAAGAAAGGCGGCGCTGCGCGTCAGCAGCAGCTTTGCGGTGTAAAGCGCGATCGTCCGCGACGGAAAGAGGCTCATTCCGCCGCGGCTCCGGCAGCGTCGGCGGTCGCGTCGCGCCACGGCATCGGCCGCCGGACCAGCCCCGCGACCAGCGCCCGCGCCTTCGCTGCCCAGCGATCGAGGGCGCCGATCGGCTGCCCGCCGGGAACATAGGCGAGGATGTAGTAGAGATAGAAGGACAGGGCGGCGAACCCGCCGAGCGGCACCACCTGCGCCAGCACCGGATCGACCGCCCCGATCCGGCCCATCGCCTCGCCGTACTGGCTGGTCTTGAAGAACACGACCAGCAGGATGATCGACAGGAATACGCCCAGCCCTGACGTCGACCGCTTCGGCGGCACGGCCAGCGCCACCGCGAGGAACGGCAGGACGAACATCACCGCGACCAGCGCGATCCGCCGCCACAGCGAGGCGAGGTTCTGCGTCCGCGTCGGCGAACCGGCCAGGGTGGCGCGGCGGGCAAGCTCGGGCAGCGTCAGTTCGGCATCTTCGTCGCCGCGCGCGCGGAACGCCCCCATTGCTGGCAGGCTGACCGGCAGGTCCTGCTGCTTGAAGGTCAGGACGCGCGGCACGACGAAGCTCGACGCGGTGTGGACCAGCGTCCCGTTCTTCAGGCGCAGGAGGATGACGTCGGGATCGTCGGTCGACAGGAAAGTGCCGCGCTCGGCGGTGACGGCGACGCGCTGCCCGTCCTTGCCCTCGGTCTGAACGAACAGGCCGCGCAGGTCGGCACCCTTGTTGCGGCTCTCCTCGACGCGAATGGTGGTCGTCTTGGCCAGCTTGGCGAACTCCCCGACCTTGATCGACGCGCCGAGCGCGCCCGAGCGCAACTCGAACTGCAACCCCTCGTAGGCGTAGCGTGAAAACGGTTCGGCGAAGCCGACGATGCCGAAGCTGACGCCGGCGAACACCAGGGCAAAGACCAGCGGAACGCGCAGCATCCGGTTGTACGACACGCCGACCGCGCGCAGGGCGTCCAGCTCGCTCGACAAGGCGAGGCCTCGAAAGGCGAGCAGGATGCCAAGGAGCACGCCGATCGGGATGCCGAGCGACAGATATTCCGGGATGAGGTTCCCCAGCATCTTCCACACGACCGACACCGGGCCGCCTTCGTTCATGACGAAGTCGAACAGCTTCAGCATCTTGTCGAGCAGCAGCAGCATCGCCGCGATCGTCAGGCAGGCGAGCAGCGGCACCAGGATCAGCCGGGCGAGGTAGCGATCGAAACGGGTGAGCAATCGCAAGTCGTGAAAGTCCCTGTCGCGCCGGCCCCCGCCGACGTTCCGCCTACGTCCCCGGCGCGGCTATACCCTCGCGGCGCGGCGGGGTCACTCGCGAAAGTGTGGGGCAGGGGGAGCGCTGTCTTGCAGCCCATCGTCGCTGCGCGAGCGGGTGTATCCGCCGCAGCGAGGGATCGCGCGATCTCGTCGGCCACCGGCGCGCGCATCGCAGCCACCGCAGCGAGGACGCTGCCACCGGCGACGCTCGGGCGTAACCGGTGTCCGGAGCCGAGCCGCCGCTCGTCGACAAGTGCCGGGGGGTCCGATCGCCCCCCGGCGCTCCCGCAGAGGGGTGATGTCTAGGCCGCGACGGTGCGCTCGCGGCGGGCGCGCAGCCCATGGCCGACGACGCCGAAACCGGCGCCGAGCAGCGCCCAGCTGGCTGGCTCAGGGACGGCGGCGGTCAGCGTGAACGTGCCCAGACGGGCGTCGCTATTGTCGGTATAGGCAAATTGACCGACGGAGAACACGTTCACCCCTGTCAAGTAGTGACTGTCGCTGCCAGCAATGGCGAAGGTAATCCCGTCGCCGTCCACGAGCCCCTGCGAAGTGTCGACAAGATTGTCGTTGCCACCGAGCGAGTTGACCGGCAGAAGGCCGGTAATGGCGGCACCGTCGTATGTGCCGGTGATCGAGGTCACAAGATGTCCGGTAGATCGGCGGTCAAAGCCGGTCGTGACGGCGTTCTGCGCGACGATCGTACCCGATCCCGAAACTAAATCGTTGCCGTGCTCACGCGGAAAGGACGCCGTCCAGTTGTAGACGACGGCAGCCGCCGGTGCGGCCGCCACGGCTGTGACCAGACCAGCAATTACCAAGGCCGACAGACGCTTGATTGTCACATTCAACCCCATTTAATCGTCGCCGACGGGCAATCCGACAGGCCATGACACCACGTTACTGCGCAAAAACGAACTGCCTGTTTCTTGCGCCAAGGACAACTGGGATTCAGCGCAGGCGACCTCGCCGCTAAACTGTTACAGCGTCGACCGCACAAAATGCTATCTTACGCGCCTTCAATCGGCTGGCGTATTCGCTATCTGTTTCAAAAGAAGGGAATCCAAATTCTGCCCAGCCGCCGCTTCCGCCGCCGACCAAAAGTCACCGGGCGGGGGATCAGGATCGAAAAACACGGGCGTGGGCGTGAACTTCGGTAGGCGTTAGGGCCGCACGCGGCCCGACGGCTCGGACTACGCCGCCGCCTTCAGCGCCACCCCGATCGCCTTCGCCGCGTCGTCGAACGCGCGCAGAATCGTCGCGATCTCGTCGGCCGTATGCTCGGCGCAGAGCGAGCAGCGCAGCAGGTACACACCGGTCGGCGTCGCCGGGGGCCGTGCGAAATTAACGTAGACCCCCCGCTCCAGCAGCGCCTGCCACATCGCGAGCGTCGTCGCCTGGTCGGGCATGATGACCGCCAGAATCGCACTTTCCGCCGACGCGGTGCCCAGCGTGAAGCCGCGCGCGGTCAGCCCGGCGTGCATCGCGCGGGTATTCTCCCACAGGTGCTGGCGCTTGTTGCCGTCGTGCATCAGCTTGCGGATCGACGCTGCCGACGAGGCGACGACGGCGGGCGGCAGCGAGGCGGTGAAGACATAGGGGCGGCAGACGAGCCGCAACACCTCGAACTTCGGGTGGTTCGACACGCAGAAACCGCCGACGGTACCGACCGACTTCGAGAACGTGCCGATGACGAAGTCGACCTGGTCCTCGACGCCCGTCGCCTCGGTCACGCCGCGCCCGTGCGGCCCGAAGAAACCCATCGCATGCGCCTCGTCGACCAGCACCATCGCCCCGTGGCGCTTGGCGACGGCGACCATCTCGGCCAGCGGCGCGACGTCGCCGAGCATCGAATAGACGCCCTCGAGCACGACAAGCTTGCCGGCTTCGGCGGGCAGGCGGCCGAGGCGCTTGTCGAGGTCGTCGACCGAATTGTGGCGGAAGCGGACGATGTCGGCGTTGCCCATGGCACAGCCGTCGTAGATCGAGGCGTGGCTGTCGGCGTCGAGGACGACATAGTCGCCGCGTCCGGCGAGCGTCGACACGACGCCGAGGTTCGCCTGATAGCCGGTCGAAAAGACCATCGCGTGCGCCGTGCCATAGAACTCCCTGAGCGCATCTTCGCAGGCGCGGTGGCTGGCGTAGGTGCCGTTCAGCGCCCGGCTGCCGGTAGTGCCGGCACCGAAGTCCCGGAGCGCTGCCTCGCCCGCGGCGATGACGTCGGGGTCGAAGGTCATCCCCATGTAGTTATAGGTGCCCATGAGGATCGTCTCGCGCCCGGCGATGATCGCCCGGGTCGGCGACAGCACCTCCGACATGACGACCCCCACGGGATCACGCCCGCCGGCGTCAAGGTACGCTTGGCGCTCGCCGGCGACGGGATCGAACTTGGCAAGGAGGTCGAGCATCTACTTTGCCAGCCTGGTGACCGCATCGGCAACCTGGCCGACGGTCTCCAGCTCCGGAAGCATGTTCAGCGGCAGGACGATGTCCCACTCGTCCTCGATATTCGCCACCAGGTCCATCACCGTCAGGCTGTCCATCTCGAGGTCGCCGGAGAAGGTCGTCGTCTCGGTCAGCGGCACGCTCTTCTTGTTCAAGGGCGTGATCAGGTCGACGATACGGGCGAAGATGGCGTCACGGGTCATGCGCGGCTCCTGACGGCGTTGTCAGCGCTTGCCAAGATATTATGGTCAAAGTCGGGCCGGCAGCCAGCGTTCCGCGCGGTACCAGGCGACGGTTTGCGCCAGCCCGGCGGCAAGCGCGACCGGCGCCCCGCGGACCGCCACCGGCAGGGCCCGGTGCGGATCGACGGTCCAGTCCGGGTGGGCGAGGTAGCGTGCCCGGTCCTGGCTCAGCTTGGGCAACTCGCGGCGGAGCCGGGCATAAGCGGTAGCGACACCCGCGCCGGCGCGGAGGATGCCGGTCGACAGCGGCAGCAGCCGCGGCCGGCGGCCGAGCACGTCGCCGATCGCCAGCGCGAGCTCGGCGTGGCTGTAGCCGCCGTGGCCGTCGTCGACCTCCGCCAGCCCGGCGACCCCGCTCGCGGCGACCGCGAGCAGGACGCGCGCGAGGTCGCCGACTTCGATCAGCGAAAAGCGGCCAGGTCCCGGCAGCACGGCGAGGCCGCGGGCGACCATCTGGAACACCGGCAATGTCTCGCGGTCGCCGGGCCCGTAGACGCCGGGTGGCCGGATGATGGCGGCGTCGAGGCCGGCGGCACCGACGACATCCTCGGCCGCGGCCTTGCTCGCGCCGTAGTCGGACAGGCTTGGCTCGCGTGCGGCGAGCGAGCTGACATGGACGAAGCGCCGGACCCCGGCTGCGCGGGCGGCGGCGACGATGCCGGCGGTGCCGGCGACGTTACCGGCATCGAAACCGGCACGGTCGCGGGCGTTGATCGTGCCGGCGATGTGGAGGACGGCATCGGCGCCGGCGCAGAGGTCGCCGGGCGAAGCGAGGTCGCCGGCGATCCAGGTGACGCCTGGCCGCGGCGGCTGCGGCCGGCGCGCAAGGGCGCGGACGGCAATCCCGTGCCCGGTCGCCATCGGCAACAGGTGTTGTCCAACGAACCCGGTCCCGCCGGTGACGGCCAGGATCACTTGCTTGCCGATTTGAACACGAGAACGATCAAGTCTCCTCCGCCCGGCAGGTGCCCCAAGCGTCTACGCGGGTCGTCGTGACGGCAAGTCCGGCCTGCCCGGTTTTCGAGCAGGTGGCATCGCGTCGCCATACACGCAACTTACTGTCCCTTCGGCTGAAAACGGGCATAGGAGGCCCGGCCTGACCCGACGAAGCAGCGATGCACGGTGCCTGTGGCAGGGCTCCACCCATCGCATGGATGCGCGCGACCGCGCGGCTCGTGGCCGCGTCGGCGACGCTGCAGCTGTACGACGCGACTGTCGAGCAGCGCTACGCCGCAATCTCGAACGGCTGGATTTCGCCCGACAGATACTGCGACCGGGCCTTGCTCCGCGACAGTTTGCCGCTCGACGTCCGCGGCAGCGTCCGCGGCGGGACCAGCTCGACGACGCAGCTCATGCCGGTGATGGCGCGGACCTTGTGCCGGATGGCGTCGCGCAGTGCCGCGCGTTCGCCGACGTCGGAGGTCCGGCACTGGACGAGCACCGCCGGGGCCTCCTCGCCGCCGGGCGTGGTGATGGCGAAGGCGGCGATGTCCCCGGCCTTGAACCCCGGCAGCTGCTCGATGGCCCACTCGATGTCCTGCGGCCAGTGGTTCTTGCCGTTGATGATGATCATGTCCTTGGCCCGGCCGACGATGTAGACATAGCCGTCGGCGAGGTAGGCCATGTCGCCGGTGTCGAGCCAGCCATCGACCAGGCACGCCGCGGTCGCCTCGGGATCGCGGAAGTAGCCGGCCATGATGCCGAGCCCGGAGACGAACAGCCGGCCGATGTGACGGTCGCCGAGGGCACCGGCCTCGTCGCGAATCTCGATGCTGAGGCCGGGCAACGCCTTGCCGCAATTGACGATGGCGCGGTAACGGGTCGGCCGCTCGCCCGGCTGGCCGACACCGGCATAGCCCTCGCCCGACAGGATGCGCTCGTCGACCAGGTCGGTGACGATCCCCTCGCCGACCGGCATGATGCTGACCGCCAGCGTCGCCTCGGCCAGGCCATAGCTCGGCAGGAAGGCGTGGGCGCGGAAGCCGGCGGCGTCGAAGGTGTCGACGAAGTGCTGCATGACCTCGGGCCGGATCATGTCCGCCCCGTTGCCGGCGACGCGCCAGCGCGACAGGTCGAAGCGCTCGCGGACGTCGATCGACGAGCTGATCCGCCGCGCACAGATGTCGTACCCGAAGGTCGGCGAATAGCTGAGCGTCGTGCCCTCGTTGCGCCCGATCAACGTCAGCCACGACAGGGGCCGGCGGGCGAAGTCGTCGGTCGCGATGTAGTCGGCCGACATCTGGTTGGCGAGCGGCGACAACAGGCAGCCGACCAGCCCCATGTCGTGATAGAAGGGCAACCACGAGACGACGCGGTCGCTGTCCCGTACCTGCGTCGACACTGCGTGACCGCAGAGGTTGGCGAGCAGCGCGCGGTGGGTGACGGCGACACCGTGGGGAAAGCGCGTGCTTCCGCTCGAATATTGCAGGTACGCGATGTCGTCGGCGGCGGCGACGGGCAGGGCGACCGGTTCGACCGCCGTGGCGAGGAAGACCGACCAATCGTGCGCCGTGCAGCCGGCGACCGGTCGCGCGGCGTCGTCGACCAGCGCGAACAGCCCCGGCGGCGACAGCACCACGCCCGGCGCGCAGCTGCCCAGCTGCGTGCGGATCTGCTCGACATAGGCGTCGCGGCCGCCGAACGAGGTCGGCAGCGGCAGGGGGGTGGGAAGCGCCCCGGCATAGATCGCGCCGAAGAACAGGCGCACGAAGTCGGCCGAGGTCTCGGCGATCAACGCGACGCGGTCGCCCGGCGCGATGCCGGCGGCGATCAGCCGCGCGGCATCCGCCCGCGCGTCGTCGCGCAGCGCGGCGAACGAATAAGCGCGGACCAGGCTCGCCCGCGCGTCGAAGAAGTTGAGCCCGCGCCGGCCGCGGGCGGCGTAGTCGAGCGCTTCGCCAAGGGTGGCAAAGTCGGCGAGGCGACGCGGCAACGGGTCGAGCGTCGGTGTCGGCACTGCCTCCGGCTTGATCGTCGCTCCCGGCAACCGCGTTTCCTCCCTGATCCTCCCGCCCGCCGCCGCTCCCCGGTGCGTTCACGGACTGGTCGATACTCGCTGAACGCCCTAGTCGCAGCAGGCGTTCAAAATCAGACGCGACTGTGGCAGGAACGTGGCGTGCCCGGCGATCGCCCTCCCCTCGACGACGCCGGCCTGCGCGACCTCGCGCTTCGCTACGTCGGCCGCTATGCGACGAGCGAGGCCAAGCTGCGCCGTTTCCTTGCGCGCAAGCTGTTCGAGCGCGGCTGGGCGGGCGACGCGGCAGCCCCCGTGGAGGCGATTGTCGCGCGGCTGGCCGAGCTCGGCTATGTCGACGACCGTGGCTTCGCCGAAGCGCGCGCGCGCGGGCTCGCCGGCCGCGGCTTCGGTGCCCGCCGGGTCAGCGCCGACCTCGGCGCCGCCGGCATCGCCCGCGACGTGGCGGCCGAGGTCGCCGCCGCCGGGGATGCCGAGGCGGTCGCGCTCGCCTTCGCCCGCCGCCGCCGCCTCGGCCCGTTCGACCCGCAGGCACCCGACCGTGACCGGCAGCGCAAGCAGCTTGCCGCGATGCTCCGCGCCGGGCACGAGATGGCGGTGGCGCGGCGCGTGCTCGGCTGCCGCCTGGAGGAGGAATGAGCCGATGCGCGCCCTGATCGCCGTTGCCGCCCTGCTGCTGACGATGCCGGCGTCGGCGAAGGTCCCCGCCGCCATCGCCGCCGACCCGCCGCACGATACGACGAACCCGGCGCGGATGGAGGTGCTGCATGTCCCGTCGGGCGGCGTCGTCATCAACGGCGTCGACTATGCCGCCGCCGGTGCCGGGCCGCACCCGACGCTGCTGATCTGCCACGGCCTGCCGGGCAACGAGAAGAACCTCGACCTGGCGCAGGCGGTGCGGCGGGCGGGATGGAATGCCGTCACGTTCAACTATCGCGGGTCGTGGGGCAGCCCGGGTGCCTTCCGCTTCGCCCAGAACCCGGAGGACGCGCGGGCGGTCCTCGCCTATCTGCGCGATCCGGCCAACGCGGCGCGGCTCGGTGTCGATCCCAAGCGCATCGCCATCGTCGGCCACAGCATGGGCGGCTGGGTCGCGGCCATGGTCGCCGCGCGCGATCCGGCTCTCATCGGCGTGGCGACGATTTCGATGGGTGATCTCGGGCTGGTCGCCAGCCAGCCCCGGTCGGCGGTCGTCGCGCTGGTCAGCGACAATGCCGAGACGCTGGCGACAACCCCGGCCGAGATGGCCGACGAGCTGATCGCGCACCACGCCGACTTCAGCGTCCTTACCGCCGCGCCGGGACTGGTCCGGCTGCCCTATCTCGCCCTGACGTCCGACGACGGTCTGGCGAGCCACACCGACGCGCTGGTCGACGCGGTCAAGGCGCATGGCGGTGTGCGCTTCGTCAAGGCGCACTTTGCCACCGACCACAGCTGGTCGGACCGGCGGATCGCGCTCGAGACGGCGATCATCGACTGGCTGGCGACGCTGCCGTAGCCGCGGCGAGGTCCTCGGGCGTGTCGATGTCGGCGAAGATGCCGGGGTCGTCGACCGCGATCTCCGCGACCTCGACGGCATCGAGCAGCGCGCGCGCGCCCCGGTCACCGGTCAGCGCCAGCAGCCGCGGCCAATAGGCGCGGCCCCACGCAACGGGATTGCCGCGGCGACCGTCGAAGACGGGCACGGCGACGGCGTCGGCAGTGTCGGCGGCAGCGGCAAGGGCGGCGTAGGTCGCGGGTGCCACCGCCGGCATGTCGCCGAGCACGACCAGCGCCGCCTGCCACGCCGCCGGCGCGGCCGTCACGCCGGCGGCGAGGCTGCGGCTCAAGCCCGCCGCATAATCGGGCGCGACGACGACCATCGCCGCGCGCCCGCCGAGCGCCGCCCGCACCGCGTCGGCCATGTGCCCGGTGACGACGAGCGGCGGCGGCAGCCCGGCGGCGGCCAGCGCGTCGAGCGTGCGGGCGACGACCGGCACGCCGTCGATCTCGGCGAGCAACTTGTTGGCGACCCCCATCCGGGTCGAACGCCCGGCGGCCAGGACGATTGCCCCGACGGCGGCGGCGACGCGCGGCTGCGGCCGCTCGGCTTCGGGCAGCAAGCCGCCGGTGCCCATCGCGCCAATGTCGGCGCTGGTCACCGCAATCTCCGCTGCGATCCGTTCGAGGACCCAGTCGAAGCCGTTGCGCTTGGGACTGCGCGCGCACCCCGGCAGGCCGATCACCGGGCGGCCGGCCAGCGTGCCGAGGCACAGCAGGTTGCCCGGATCGACCGGCATGCCGAGGCGCTCGATCCGCCCGCCGGCGGCGACGATCGCGGCCGGAATGACGTCGCGGCGATCGGCGGTGGCGGACGCGCCGGCGACGAGCGGGATCGCGTCGGCATCAACGTCGCGCAGCGCCGCCGCCACGCCGGCGCGGGTGTGCGTGCACTCGCTGCTGTCGAGCCGGCTGCCAAGCCGCTCGACGCGGGCCCGGGTCACTGCCTCCGTCCGCGCGAGGAGCTTGTCGCTCGTGCCCGGCAGGCGCGACTGGATCAGGACGAAGCGGCGCGGCACGAACGGCGCGACGGTCAGCGGCAGGGTCGCCGCGACTGCCGCTGCGACCACGGCCTCGGGAAGGGCGAAGGGGATGACCTTGACCGTCGCCACGACTTCGCCGGCGGCTACCCGGACGAACGGCGCAAGGGTGCCGAGCGTCAGCCGCTCGTCGCCGGCGTTGACGGCATCGACCATGCTGGCATCGACGCGGAACACGCCCGCGACGCTCGCGACGAGGTTGGCGCGGCCGTGCGCCGCCGCCAGCGCGACGACGCCGGGCCCGGCCAGTCTTGTCGCCAGCGTCCCCGCCGCTGCATCCTCGCCGACGTCGTCCGCCTCGCCGCGCGCGACCGTCAGGCTGAGGACCCCGGCGGCGATGGCCGCGGCGACATCGGCCGCGTCGACCACGCGCCCCTTGGCCCAGCGCTGCCCGGCGATCGTCACCGAGTGGGCGAGAACCGCGCCGATCGCCTCGTCGGCCCCGACTTCGCCGAAGATCACGCGGTCACAGCCGCCCGCGCCACGCCGCCGTCATCTGGGCAGCGATCGACAGGGCGATCTCGGCGGGGTTCGCCGCCCCAAGGTCGAGCCCGGCCGGACCGTGGACGCGATCGAGGTCGCCCGCCGAGAACCCCATAGCCGCCAGCCGTTCCCGCCGCGCCGCGTGGTTCTTCCGCGAGCCCAACGCCGCGATGTAGAAGGCTTTGCTGCGCAGCGCGGCGGCGAGGGCGACGTCGTCGAGCTTGGGATCGTGCGTCAAGGCGACGACCGCGCTCGCCGCATTCGGCCGCCACCGCGCCAGCGCCTCGTCGGGCCAGGCGTCGTCGCGCTCGATGCCTTCGAAACGCGCGTCGTGGGCAAACAGGCCGCGAGGGTCGATGACCAGCGGCGCATAGCCGATCAGTCGCGCCATCGGCACCAGCGTCTGCGCGATATGGACCGCGCCGATCACCGCCAGCCGCTGCGGCGGCGGGTAGCTGTGGACGAAGTCGCCGCTGTCCGCCTGCACAGGGCTGCCGGGCACGGTCTCGGTCGTTGCGCCTGTGGCGAAGTCGGTCGCCAGCGTCACGCTCTCACCCTCCGTGCGGGCCGCGGCCAGCCGGTCGAGCAGCGCGGGTGGAAAGCGATCGTCGCGCACGGCCTGGACGAAAACCGCGATGCGCCCGCCGCACGCCAGCCCGACTTCCCACGCGGTCGCGTCGGCGACCCCGTAGTCGAGCCGCTTGGCGCCGCCGCCGGCAATCAGGTCGATCGCTTCGGTGATGACGTCGCCCTCGACGCAGCCGCCGCTGACCGAGCCTTCGAACAGCCCGTCGTCGCGGACCGCCAGCTGGCTGCCGACGCGGCGCGGGGCCGAGCCCCATGTCTCGATCACCGTCGCCAGCGCGACGCCGTGGCCGGCGGCGAGCCAGGCGCGCGCCGCGTCGACGACGCGGTCGGCGGCTTCCACGCTCATAGCAGCTGCCACGCGAGCACGGCGACGACGATCAGGATGAGCGCCCCACCCCAGATCAGCGGCGACAGCCCGGCCGACCGGCCGGCCGGTGGCGTCAGTGCGGCCGCCGGAGCCGGCGGCGCGGCCATCGCCGGGATGGCCGCGCCGCCGCTCGCCGCCGCCGCCGCCTCGCCGATCAACACTTCGCCCGCCGCGGGATCGGCGGCGCCCACGACCTTGCCGGTCGCGGGATCGGCGGGGACCACGATGTCGCCGGCCGGGGTTTCGATCTCCGCGCGCAGGCGGGTGAAGAAGGTCTCGGCATAGCTTCGGGCCGTCCCCTCGATCAGCCGGGCGCCAAGCTGCGCCAATTTGCCGCCGACGCTCGAGGTCACGACATAGGCCAGCCGCGTCCCCGGCCGGCCGTCGACGTCGGCATCGGCGAGCGTCACTGCCGCGCTGCCCTTGGCGAAGCCGGCGACCCCGCCCTTGCCCTCCCCGACCAGGACGTAGCGGTTCGGCGCGTCGACCTCGGTCAAGGTGACGCCCCCGGCAAAGGTCGCCCGCACCGGCCCGACCTTGGCGTTCATCCGCCCATCGAATCGCCTTGCGCCGTCGTCCGCGGTCGTCGCTGTCAGCGTCTCCACCCCGTCGATGCAGCGAGCGAGCACATGCGGATCGTTCAGCGCCGCCCAAACCGCCGTCCGCGGTGCCGCGATCAGGTTTTCTCCAGTCAATTCCACAATGTTAAACCCTTCCTGGAAGGCTGCCGAAGCTTAGCATGGCAGCGATCGGTGCCGGCGGAAAAATCGCCGTTTAACATACCAACAACATCTTCCCTAAATCGCTTCGGACGTGATATGACCACCCAACAATGCTTGCGTGGGGGTGCCGCATGTTTGAGCCTGCGGTGGTGTCTGAAGCCGCGAATACTGCGACGACGCAAGATGCCGGCGAGCCGGCGACGCGGGTGGCGGGGGCGGTCAAGTGGTTCGATGCCATGCGCGGCTACGGCTTCCTCGTGGCCGATGATGGCGACGGCGATGTTCTCATCCATTTTTCCGTGCTGCGCGATGTCGGTCGGCGCACGTTACCGGAAGGCGCGCGCCTTGTCTGCGATGCCGTCCAGCGCCAGCGCGGCCGGCAGGTGCGGGCGATCGTCGAACTCGATCTGTCGACGGCGATCGGCCCCGATCCCGAACTGGCCGTGCTGCGCGCCGGCAACCGCGGCGATCCGGAACGCCTGCTTGACGCCGCCGGCCCGTTCGAGCCGGTGACGGTCAAATGGTTCAACCGGCTGAAAGGCTATGGTTTCGTTGTCCGCGAAGGCAGCGAGCAGGACATCTTCGTCCATATGGAAACCGTTCGCCGCGCCGGGATCACCGAGATCGAGACCGGCCAGCCGATCCGCGCGCGCATCGCCGAGGGACAAAAGGGACCGCTTGTGGTCGCCCTCGAACTTGGTACGCAGGCATCGCCACAACGCTGAAAAGGTGTGACGATGACGTGGAAACGGGCTGCGCTGGCACTGGCAGCGGCGTTCTGGGCAACGGCCGTGGCGGCGGAGACGCTGGTCGCCAACCCGCCCTTGCCGACGGTCGCCCTGACGCTGACCGCAAAGGGCAAACCGCACCGCTATACGGTCGAAGTGGCGAAGACGACCGACGAGCAGGCGCGCGGGCTGATGCTGCGCAAGGTCATGGGCCGCGGCCACGGCATGCTGTTCCCCGTCGCCGCCCCGCCGCACGACGTATCGTTCTGGATGGAGGGCACGTACCTCCCCCTCGACATCATCTTCATCGCGCCCGACCACCGCGTGCGGCGGATAGCGGCCAATGCCGTGCCGTTCAGCCGGGCCGATATTCCTTCCGGCGGCCCGGCGGCGGCGGTCCTGGAACTGAATGCCGGGGAGGCGGCGCGGATCGGCCTTCAGGCGGGCGACACGGTCGACTACACGGCGGACTGAGGCTTGCCTCGACCCGGGCTTTGAGGTCAAAGGCGCACATGGCGTCGATCTTCACCTGGTGGCACGGTCCCGGCATCGGCACGCGGCTGACCGGCTGGCTGACCGGGCAGGAGGTCGGGCGCGACGGGCAGGGCAACGTTTACTTCGTCAACCGGCGCGGGACGCGGCGCTGGGTGATCTACAACGGCGAGCCCGAAGCGAGCCGCGTCCCGCCCGAATGGCAGTTGTGGCTGCGCCGGACCGTCGACGCGACGCCCGACAAGCTGCCGCTGCGCCCGCGCGTGTGGGAGAAGCCGTGGGTGCCCAACCCGACCGGCACGCCGACCGCGCACCGCCCGTCGGGCAGCCTCGCGGTCGCCGCCACGCGCGCCCGCTCGGTCGGCGACTATGAAGCCTGGACCCCGGACTGATGCGCGCCTTGTTCAAGGACAATGTCATCGAGGCGCTGGTCGGCCTGGTCGTGGTCGTCGTCGCCTTGTGGTTCGTCGGGTCGGCCTATGCCCGGACGTCGGTCGGCGGCACGGGCTATCTGCTGACCGCGCGCTTTCCCAACGCCACGGGCGTCGCCGTGGGCACCGACGTCCGCACCTCCGGCATCAAGATCGGCAAGGTCGAGAGCGAGCGGCTCGACGCGAAGACCTTCCAGGCCGTGCTCCAGCTTCGCATTTCCGGCGATGTGCGCTTCCCGACCGACTCGAGCGCGGCGATCACCTCGGAAGGCATTCTCGGCGGATCGTATATCGCGCTCAGCCCCGGCGGCGACCCGACCATGCTGCCGCCGGGCGGCGAGATCGCCGAAACGCAGGGGGCGCAGGACCTGATGGGGCTGATGGGCCAGTTCATCAATCGCAGCGGCAGCAGCAGTAGCAGCGCGCCGGCAGGCGGGGCGTCGGGCAGCGCCACCGGCGCGGCGGCGGCCCCGGCCAAGTGATCGCTCTCGTCGTCGCAGCCGCGGCGGCGACCGCGGCTGTGGCGGGATCACCGGCCGCCAAGCCGTCCCCCACGCCCTCGTTGCGCACGCCCTCGTTACGCACGTCCTCCTCGCCCACGTCATCGTCCGCCTCGCCGCCGGCCTCCGCGGCTCGGCCCGTCGACACGGTCACGCCGATGGCCGAGCGCGTCGTCCACCTCGCCGCCTTGAACAAGCGCACCGGCCAGACCCAGGAGATCACCGCCCACCCTGGTGACAGTTTCCGTTTCGCCACGCTGACGGTCCGCGTCCGCGCCTGTGAGACGACCCCGCCGTGGGAGGCGCGGCAGACCGCCGCCTATCTTCAGGTCGACGACACGCCGGCCGAGGTGCGAACCCGCGCGGTCCGCACGCGGCGCGTCTTCTCCGGCTGGATGTTCGCCGAAAGCCCGTCGCTGAACCCGCTCGAGCACCCGCTCTACGACATCTGGGTGAGAAGCTGCACGATGCGCTTTCCCGAAACGGGGCCGGACACGGTCGTCGTCGGACGGTCGGCTTCGTCCCAGTCGAAGGCGGCAAAATCCCCCGATCCGGCCAAGGCGGCGGCAAGCAAGCGCTTGTAGCGCGCGCGCGGGACCTCGACGGTGCCGAAGGTCGCCAGATGTTCGGTCAGGAACTGCGTGTCGAGCAGGCGAAACCCGCCGACTTTCAGCCGGGCGACGAGCGCGGCGAGCGCGCATTTGGAGGCGTCGGTGGCGCGGGTGAACATGCTTTCGCCGAAGAAGGCAGCGCCGAGTTTGACGCCGTAAAGGCCGCCGACCAGCGCGCCGTCCTGCCACGCCTCGACCGAATGGGCGTTGCCACGCGCATGGAGCGCCCGGTAGGCGTCGATGATCGTCGAGTTGATCCACGTCTCGGGCCGGTCGGCGCGCGCCTCGGCACAACCGGCCATGACCCGGTCGAAGGCGCGGTCGGCCGTCAGGGCGAACCTCTCGGCGCGAAGCACGCGGGCGAGGCGGCGCGGCAGGTGGAAGCCGTCGAGCGGCAGCACGCCGCGGCGCTGCGGCTCGACCCAGAAGACATCCGTCGTCTGCGCGCTGTCGGCCATCGGGAAGACACCGAGGGCATAGGCGCGCAGCAGCATCTCCGGGTCGAGCTGCCCGGTCACGTCGTCCGCGCCCACACCGGTGGCTGGCGGTGGTGCCAGTCGACCTCGCGTTCCAGCGCATACGCAAGTTCGAGCAGCCGCCGCTCGGCCCCGGCCGGCGCGGTGAACTGCATGCCCACCGGCAGGTCGCCATGCATCCCCATCGGCAGCGCGATGGCGCACGCCCCGGCGGCGTTCTCGACCGGCGTGTAGGCGACATAGCGCGCCAGGATCGGCGCCAGCTCGTCATAGCCGTGGGTGCCGGCAAGCGCGCCGATCGGCAGCGGCAGCGAGGCGAGGACCGGCGTCAGCAGCACGTCGATCCGGTCGAACTGCGCGGCATATTGCCGTTCGAGCAGCTCCAGCGCGGCGACCGCGCGCGCCTTCTCGTCGGGCCGGACCCGCGCGCCCGCGGCCGCCCAGCTGAGCGTCAGCGGCTCGACGTCGGCCCGCGTCGGCGAACGCTTGAGCGCATCGGCGGCGACCTTGACCCGCGCCGCCGCGCCGACGCTCCACAGCGTCGTGAACGCCGCCGCCACCGCCGGGCCGTCGAACGCCGGCGGCGCGTCGACCAGCCGGTGGCCGCGCTTGCGGAGCAGGCGGGCGGTCGCCTCGAACACCGCCGCGACTTCGGGGTCGGGTTCGACGCCAGTCGCCGAGGCGCGGGCGAGGCCGATCCGCAGCCGCTGCCCCGACGGCCCCGTGACCAGCCCGATCGGGGGATAGGCGGCATCGCTGTCGCTGCGCTCCATGGCCGCCACCCAGGCCGCGGTGTCGCGGACGGTGCGGCTGAGACACGACTGGACGGCGAAGTCGGTGACCGCGCGGCCGGTGTCGCCGATCATCCGCGCCCGGCTCGGCTTCAGCCCGACCAGGCCGCAGCACGACGCCGGAATGCGGATGGAGCCGCCGCCGTCATTGCCGTGGGCGACCGCGACGACACCCGCGGCTACCGCCGCAGCCGAGCCGCCGCTGGATCCGCCGGCCGAGCGGTCCAGCCGCCACGGGTTGCGCGTCGGCCCGGTCAGCAGGCTCTCGGTCGTCGGCAGCAGCGCGAACTCGGGGAGGTTCGACCGCCCGATCGACACCAGTCCCGCCCGCGCGATCGCCGCCGCCGCCGGACTGTCGGTGGCGCCGACGCGGTTCCGCAGCGCGCGGCAGCCGCTGGTCCACGGCAGCCCGGCCTGCTCGATGTTGTCCTTGATCAGCGTCGGGATGCCGGCGAGCGGGCCACTCGGCCCCGGCGTCGCGCCGGCGATCAGGCGCGCCCGGTCGAGGTTCGGATGGGAAACGGCGTTGATCAGGCCGTCGACCCGCTCCAGCCGCGCGATCGCCGCCTCGACCAGCATCGTCGGCGTCGTCCGCTCGCGGTCGAGCGCGCTCGCCGCCGACACGGCATCGCGCGGCGGCCGCTTGCGGGCATCGACGCCGGTCAGCGGCGCGACGGCGGCGAGCGCGGCCCCGGCCTGCAGGAACGTCCGCCGTGTCGGCACCTGTGCGTCTCCCGTCACCCGTCGCCGTTTTGCCCGCGAAGCCCGGCGCGCGCAAACGCGGCGGCGTGGGCAGGGCCGACAGCCGGCGTTCCCCGCGGCGCGCGCCGGTCGAACCGGGTGGTACCCGCGCCGGCCATCTTCACTGGGGGCCTGCGGCAGGGGATCGGACGCGGTCTCGCCGCCGCCCCCGGAGCTGCTTGCCTAGCGCCCGGCGACGCGCTTGACGCTGACGATCTTGACCGGCTTCGCCAGCAGCTGGCCGCGCATCGCGCCCTCGCCGCCAGGACCGGTCGGGCTGAGCAGGATGTGCGTCACCACGTCCATCCCGGCGACGACTTGGCCGAAGGCAGCGAAGCCGGCATTGTCGCCGGTCTCCTGCGGATGGGCATCGAGCGACGACAGCGGCCCGGTGGTGATGAAGAAGTCGCCGCGCGCGCTTCCCGGTGCCAGCCGCGCCATCGAGATCGTGCCGACGCCGTGGGCGAGCCCGGTCTTGGTCGTCGGCTCGTGGGCGATCGGCGGCAGGCTGCGCTTCGGGTCGCCGCGGGTGCCGCCCTGGACCAGCCCGAGGCCGGTCGGCTTGTCGACCACGTCGGCACGGTAGAAGCTCGTCCCGTCGAGCCGGTGCTGGTCGACGTACTTCAGGAAATTTGCGGTGCTCAGCGGCGCGTGAGCGCGGTCGAGGTCGATCAGGATCGGCCCGTCGCCCGTCACCATGCGGATGCGGACCTGCCCGGGACCCGGCGGCGGGAGGATGTCGGCGGCGGGTGCTGCCGGCGCGGGAGCTGCCGGTGCAGGACTGGGGGGCGCGGGGGCGAGGGGCGCAGGGGCGGGAGGCGCGGCAGGCATCGTTGCGGCCGGAGCCGCTGACGGCAGCGCCGCCGGCGGCTCCGGCGCGGCGGCGGACGCGGACTGGGCGACGACGGCGGCGGCGAGCACGGCGAGAAGCATAGCGGACCTCCTGCGGCGGAAATCTAGGCGGCGGCCCGGGCCGCGAGCCAGCGTTCGAGCCACTTGATCGAATAGTCGCCGGCGATGAACGCCGGATCGTCGAGCAGCGCCTGGTGGAGGGGGATCGTCGTCTTGACCCCGGTGATGACATATTCCTCCAGCGCCCGCTTCAGGCGCAGCCGGCACTGCTCGCGGTCGTCGCCGAAGACGATCAGCTTGGCGATGAGGCTGTCGTAGTGGGGCGGGATGCGGTAGCCGGCATAAAGCGCGCTGTCGACGCGCACGCCGGGCCCGCCGGGAGCGTGATAGTCGATCACCCGACCCGGCGATGGCGCGAAGCTCGCCGGGTCCTCGGCATTGATCCGGCACTCGATGGCGTGGCCGGCGAAGCGCACCTGGTCCTGGGTGACCGACAGCGGCAGGCCCGAGGCGATGCGGATCTGCTCGCGGACGAGGTCGAGCCCGGTGACGAGCTCGGTCACCGGATGCTCGACCTGGAGCCGGGTGTTCATCTCGATGAAGTAGAACCGCCCGTCCTCGTAGAGGAACTCCATCGTCCCCGCGCCGCGATACTTCAGCCGGGCGACGGCGGCGCGAACGACTTCGCCCATCTCGGCCCGCTGCGCCGGGGTCAGGGCGGGCGAAGGGGCCTCCTCGAGCACCTTCTGATGGCGGCGCTGGAGTGAGCAGTCGCGCTCGCCGAGGTGGACCGCGCCGCCCTGGCCGTCGCCGAACACCTGAAACTCGATGTGGCGCGGCTCGGACAGGTATTTCTCGAGGTAGACCGTGTCGTCGCCGAACGCCGCCTTCGCTTCGGCCTTGGCCTGCGCCATCAGCGGCCCCAGCGACGCGGCGTCGGGCACGACCTTCATGCCGCGGCCGCCGCCGCCCGATGCCGCCTTGACCAGCACCGGATAGCCGATCGCATCGGCGACCCGGGTCGCCTCGGCGACACTCGCCACCGCTCCGTCCGAGCCGGGCACGAGCGGCAGGCCGATGGCAGCGGCGGTGCGCTTGGCCTGAACCTTGTCGCCCATGGTCCGGATATGCTCGGGGTCGGGACCGATCCAGACGATCTTGTGCTGCTCGACGATGTCAGCGAAGCGCGCGTTTTCGCTTAGGAAGCCGTAGCCGGGGTGGATCGCGTCGGCCTGGGCGATCTCGGCGGCCGAGATGATGTTGGGTATGTTGAGGTACGAATTGGCTGCTGCCGGCGGCCCGATGCAGATCGCCTCGTCGGCGAGGCGGACGTGCATCGCGTCGGCGTCGGCGGTGGAGTGCACCGCAACCGTCTTGATGCCCATGTCGTGGGCGGCGCGGTGGACGCGAAGCGCGATCTCGCCGCGGTTGGCGATGAGAATCTTGTGGATCATTCGCCGACGATCACTCGATCACGATCAGCGGCTCGTCGTACTCGACCGGCTGCTCGTTGGTCACCAGCACGCGGGCGACGGTACCCGCCCGAGGCGCGGTGATCGGGTTCATCACCTTCATCGCCTCGATGATCAGCAGCGTCGCGCCCGCCTTGACGGTCTGGCCGACGGTGACGAACGGCGGGCTGGCGGGATCGGGCGTCAGATAGGCGGTGCCGACGATCGGCGCGCGGACCAGCCCCGGGTGCTGGCGGACGTCATCGCCGGTCGGAGCCGCCGGAGCCGCTGCCGCCGGTGCGGTGGCCGGTGCCGCCGGCGCAGGGCTCGCCGGCGCGGCGGCATAGACCGCCGCCGCCGCTGCCTTGCGCGCGACGCGCACCTTGCGCTCGCCGTCCTGGACCTCGATCTCGGTCAGGCCGGTCGTGTCGAGCAACTCGGCCAACTCGCGGACGAGCCTGGTGTCGACCTGCATCGGTCCGGCGTCGCTCATGCTCACCCCTTGGTCCTGCCCCGGCCTTAACTGTCAGAACGTCGCCGCGGCGTCCAGCGCCAGCGCATAACCGAGTGGCCCCAATCCGGCGATCGTCGCGCGGGCGACCGGCGCGATGAAGCTCGTGTGCCTGAATGCTTCCCGCGCGTGCGGGTTCGAGAGATGAACTTCGATCACCGGCACGGCCACCGCCTTGATCGCGTCGTGGAGCGCCACCGAGGTATGTGTCAGCCCGCCGGCGTTGAGGATCACCGCCCGCGCGCCGCGCGCCCCCGCCTCGTGCAGCCAGTCGATCAGGTGCCCCTCGTGGTTCGACTGGCGCAGGTCGACCGTCAGCCCCAGCCCACGCGCCCGGTCGTCGAGCATGGCGGCGATGTCGTCGAGCGTATCATGCCCATAGATCGCCGGCTCGCGCGTCCCCAGCAGGTTGAGGTTGGGGCCGTTGAGGACATAGACGAGGGTGCTGGGCATTGCTGCACTTTCTGCGCTCTCGCCCGTCCTTCACGGGAGAGGGCCGGGGAGAGGGCTCGTCCTTCCTTGCCGTTCCTGCGAAACAGAAAGCAAGAACCCTCTCCCCAACCCTCTCCCGCGAAAGCCGGAGAGGGAGGAGTGGCGTCGCCCGGCAACAAACCTATATCGGCGGCATGCTCACCCTGACCCTGAACGGCGACCCGCGCCGCGTCGCCCCCGGCACCACCATCGCCGCCCTGCTCGCCGACTTGCAGCTTGACGCCGCCAAGGTCGCCGTCGAGCGCAATCGCGTCATCGTTCCGCGCTCGACCTTCGCCGCGCAAGCGCTCGCCGACGGTGACGCGCTCGAGGTCGTCCACTTCGTCGGCGGCGGCCAGGATGCAACGCCGTCAGAGACGCCGCACGACCCGCCGCGCGACACCTGGACCGTCGCCGGCCGCACCTTCACCTCGCGCCTGATCGTCGGCACCGGCAAGTACCGGGACTACGCGACAAACGCCGCCGCGGTCGCTGCTTCTGGCGCGGAAATCGTCACCGTTGCCGTGCGCCGGGTCAACGTCACCGACCGTGGCAAGCCGATGCTGACCGATTTCATCGACCCGAAGAAGGTCGTCTATCTGCCCAACACCGCCGGCTGCTTCACTGCCGACGACGCCGTCCGCACGCTTCGGCTGGCGCGCGAGGCGGGCGGGTGGAACCTCGTCAAGCTGGAGGTTCTGGGGGAAGCGCGGACGCTCTATCCCGACATGGCAGCGACGCTGGCGGCGACGAGCGAGCTGGTCCGCGACGGCTTCGACGTCATGGTCTACTGCGCCGACGACCCCATCGCCGCCAAGCGGCTGGAGGAGCTGGGTGCCTGCGCGATCATGCCCCTCGGCGCGCCGATCGGCTCGGGGCTGGGGCTGCAGAACCCGGTGATGATCCGCCTGATCGTCGAGGGCGCCAAGGTCCCGGTGCTGGTCGATGCCGGCGTCGGCACGGCGAGCGACGCGGCGATCGCCATGGAACTGGGCTGCGACGGCGTCCTGATGAACACCGCCATCGCCGAAGCCAAGGACCCGGTGGCGATGGCGCGCGCGATGAAGCTGGCGGTCGAGGCGGGCCGGCTGGCGTATGGGGCGGGGCGGATGGGGCGGCGGCTGTACGCGGACCCGAGTTCGCCGCTGGCGGGGTTGATTTAACCACTGTGCAAAGAAAGTGTAGCTACAATATTGACGCGACAGTCGCTTTAACGTAGCTACGTGTTGGGGGTGGGGTGCGGGTCACTTACGACGCGACCAAGCGTGCCGTGACGATCGCGCAGCGCGGACTCGATTTCGCCGATGCCGGCATCGTCTTCGCCGGGCGGCACGTCACTCGCCGCGACGAGCGGCAAGGCTATGACGAGGAGCGGCTGATCTCCGTCGGCATGTTGCGCGACGACGTTGTGGTGGTCGTCTGGACCGAGCGCGACGGAACCCGCCGGATCATCTCGATGCGAAAGGCCGACCGAAATGAACGACGCGACTTCGCCCGAACCCTGGGTTGACCCTGACGACGCCCCCCCGCTGACCGCAGAGTGGTTTGCGGGGGCGGATGTCTACGACGGAGCGACGCTGGTCCGGCGCGGGCGTCCGAGGTCCGAGGCACCGAAGCGGCTGGTGTCGCTGAGGCTCGATCCGGAGGTGGTCGAACGGCTGCGCGCGACCGGGCCCGGGTGGCAGACGCGGGCGAACGCGGTGCTCAGGAAGATGGTGGGGTTGTAGCTAATCGTCTGTAAAATAACGCACAATCTCCTCGCGGATCTGATCGCGACAAGTGGTGCGTTGCGTCTGCTTTTCCCATTCTGTTCCACTAAGTGATTGCACAAGCTCCGTTCGTGTGACGGCAAATCTTTCGGGACAATAGCTCGAGGTGGCTCGCAGTGCGTGTTGGAGTAATCCACGCGCTTGCTGTTCGATGGGTCCCCAGACCAAGATGCTTGCGTTCTTCTCGAGCCGCTCGCCAATCAAGAGTGCTCCGATGCCCCCCGCAATAAACCGCAGATAGTCGCGATCCGAACGCCAAGCGTCATCTTCGTCGGAGCTTCCCCAAGAGTACGGAACCGCGGCAATCAGGACATACGCTGGTGAGTATAGAAGAAGGCCCAGCCCGATTGCTGTGAGGGCGAATTTTGGCCAACCCCACCACCTTAATTGTCTCGTGACACGAAAGGCTGCCATTTTCTCGAGGAAACAGCCTGGTGCCCAGAGCGAAGTCGCAATGTAAGTAACTGCATAAAGCGAGACGGACGACGAACAGATACGGTTTAGCCAACCCCAGTAGCTCATGGCATATGCCCCGCCCCAGTATAACCGGAAGGTAGCGTAAGAAAGGCGGTCGGCAAAGCCGCCGCTTCGTCGGACGGGTTCGGCGGAGGAAGTCTCCGCCGCCCCGCCGGCCGGGCGCGACGCGAGTTCCGTGATTAGCGGGGAAATGCGAAGAGCATCTACCCGCTAATCACCGGCCGCTTACGCGCTGTAATACATATCAAACTCGACAGGGCTCGGCGTCATTTCCCAGCGCATCACGTCGTGCATCTTCAGTTCGATGTAGGCGTCGATCTGGTCGTCGGTGAAGACCCCGCCCTTGGTGAAGACGGCGCGGCTCTTATCGAGGCAGCCAAGCGCCTCGCGCAGGCTGGCGCAGACCGTCGGCACCTTCTTCAGCTCGCGCGGCGGCAGGTCGTACAGGTTCTTGTCCATCGGCTGGCCCGGGTGGATGCGGTTCTCGATGCCGTCGAGGCCGGCCATCAGCAGCGCGGTATAGGCGAGGTACGGGTTCGCCATCGCGTCGGGGAAGCGGACCTCGACGCGCTTCGACTTGCCGCCGGTGCCGTACGGGATGCGGCACGATGCCGAGCGGTTGCGACTGCTGTACGCGAGCAGCACCGGGGCCTCGAAGCCGGGGACCAGCCGCTTGTAGCTGTTGGTCGACGGGTTGGTGAAGGCGTTGCACGCCTTGGCGTGGCGGATGATGCCGCCGATGAAGTACAGCGCCGTCTCCGACAGCCCGGCATAGCCGTCGCCGGCGAACAGCGGCGTGCTGCCGTTCCAGATCGACAGATGGGTATGCATGCCGCTGCCGTTGTCGTCCTTGATCGGCTTGGGCATGAACGTCGCGGTCTTGCCATAGGCATGCGCGACCTGGTGGACGACGTACTTGTACACCTGCATCCGGTCGGCGGTGGTCGTCAGCGTGCCGTAGGTCAGGCCGAGCTCGTGCTGCGCGGCGGCCACCTCGTGGTGGTGCTTGTCGCACGGCAGGCCCATTTCCATCATCGTCGACACCATCTCGGCGCGCAGGTCGACGGCGCTGTCGACGGGCGCGACGGGGAAGTAACCGCCCTTGACGCGCGGGCGGTGGCCCATGTTGCCTTCGTCGTAGCGGGTGCCGGTGTTGGTCGGCAGCTCGATGTCGTCGAGCTCATAGCTGCCGACGTTATAGCCGATCTTGAAGCGGACATCGTCGAACACGAAGAATTCGGCTTCCGGCCCGATGTAGATCGTGTCGCCGATGCCGCTTGCCTTCAGATACGCCTCGCCGCGCTTGGCGGTCGAGCGCGGGTCGCGGCCGTACAGCTGGCCCGTGGAGGGCTCGACGATGTCGCAGATCAGGATCAGCATCGGCGTCGCGCTGAACGGATCGATGTACGTCGCGTCGAGGTCGGGCTGCAGGATCATGTCGGACTCGTTGATCGCCTTCCAGCCGTCGATCGAGCTGCCGTCGAACATGAAGCCGTCCGACAGCATGTCCTCGTCGACGACGCTCGCGACCATGGTCAGGTGCTGCCACTTGCCCTTGGGGTCGGTGAAGCGGAGATCGACCCACTCGATCTCCTTCTCCTTGATCGTTGCCAGAATGGTGGCTGCGGTCTCGGCCATTTCAGTAAATCCCTCGCTCTGAACTGATGTTAGATCGCGTCCGAATCGCGTTCGCCGGTGCGGATGCGGACCGCGGCATCGATGGTGGTGACGAAGATCTTGCCGTCGCCGATCCGCCCGGTGCGCGCGGCATTGGCGATCGCCTCGACGACGCGGTCGGCCTGGTCGTCGTCGACGACGACCTCGAGGCGGACCTTGGGCAGGAAGTCGACGACGTACTCGGCGCCGCGGTACAGCTCGGTGTGCCCCTTCTGGCGGCCGAAGCCCTTGGCCTCGGTGACGGTGATGCCGCTGACGCCGACCTCGTGAAGCGCCTCCTTCACCTCGTCCAGCTTGAACGGCTTGATGACGGCTTCGACTTTTTTCACAGTGACCGGACCCCACCTTGCAGGCGAAGCCTAGCACGGGTCGTGCCAGCCGGTGAACGGGCGATTTCGCAGATGCGAAGGGATTTCTGCGGCCGAAAGTGCTTAGCCGGGGGGCAGAGTGCCCGGAAATTGGGCGGGTTACGCGCTTTTAGGGCTCGCCCATCGGCAGCGCCGCCGCGGGTGCTACACCGTTGTCGCGTAGCCGCCGTCGACCGCGATGACGCTGCCGCAGACGAAGCCGCTTGCCCGGGAGCCGAGGTAGATCGCCAGCCCGCCCATGTCGTCGGCATTGCCGATCCGCTTCATCGGCGTCGCGCGGACCGATTGCGCCGCCCATTCCTCCGGGATACCGGCGGTCATCTTCGACGGGAAATAGCCGGGCGCGATCGCGTTGACGGCGATGTGGCGGGCGGCGAGGTTCTTCGCCATCATTCGCGTCAGGTGGAGCACGGCGGCCTTCGACGCGGCATAGCTGTACGTTTCGATGCCGGACACGTGCATCCCGTCGATCGAGCCGATGTTGATGACGCGGGCAAAGTCGTCGGCGCTGCCGGCCGCCTCGAGCAGCGGGGCCAGCCGCTGCGTCAGGAAGAACACGCTCTTGACGTTCAGGTCCATGACCTTGTCCCAGCCGCTTTCGGGGAAGCTGTCGAAGTCCGCGCCCCAGCTGGCGCCGGCGTTGTTGAACAGGACGTCGACGCGGCTTTCGCGCGCGGCGATCTCGCCGGCAAAGCGGTCGATTTCGGTCATGTCGGCAAGGTTGGCGGGGATCGAGATGCAGCCCCCGACCTTGCTCAGCTCGGCCGCCAGCCCGTCGCAGACGGCGGCGTTGCGCGCGGTGATGTACACCTTCGCACCGTTTTCGACATAGGCGCGGGCGATCATCTCGCCGATGCCGCGGCTGCCGCCGGTGACGACGACGACCTTGCCGCGGACGCTGAACAGCTCTTCGATCTTCACGGGCATTCTCCTCGGGTCGGGTCGCGCGGGGGCTGCGCGGTCAGATCGGTTCGCCGGCGGCGCGCGCTCGGTCGACCCGGCTGGCCTCCGCGGCGGGCAGCAGGCGGATCGCGGCGAGGAGGCAGACCCAGACCAGCGGCGCGGTCAGATAGGTCGCGACCAGCGCCCAGCGCAGATTACCGGTGACGTCGGAGATCAAGCCGACGAGATACGGCCCGTTGCCCAGCCCGATCAAGGTCGTGCCCATGAAGAACATCGCCCCGGCACTGCCGCGCATTCGCGGCAGGACGAGGTCCTGCATGGTCGCGGTGATGCCGCCGAGCCACAGCGTGCCAACCATGATAACGAAGAAGTAAGTAATGTAGAACAGCATCAAGCTGGTCGTGGAATAAGCGTAAAGGGCGATCGGCACCGGTACGATGGTCGCGATCAGCGTCAGCTTCAGCCGCCCGGTCGGCGAGCGGCGCTTCCAGGCGTCACCGATGACCCCGCCGAGCGAGGTCCCGATCAGCCCGCCGATCGCGGCGCCAAGGCCGAGGCCGACGCCGGCGCCGCCAGGCGTCGCATGGAGGAAGCGGAAGGCGTAGATATAGATCCACGCGCCGACAGCGTAGCTGCCGAGCGAGATCAGCGTCCCCGCCACCGTCACCAGCAGCATCGTCGGCGTCCGCCAGACGAGTTCGTACAGCGGCCGGTCGCGGACCGACAGCGACTGCGACCAGCTGAACACGCCGAAGATCCCGAGCGCCATCGCCGCCCACTGGATCGCGTTCGCCGTGATCGCGACGCCGCCGACGGTCGCCAGCACCTTGAGCTTGGCCGCCGGCACGAGGCTGTCGGTCCAGCGGGTCATGACGACCGCGGCCACGACCGCCGCAAGCATCGCCAGCAGGTTGGCGCGGACGGTTCCGCCGCCGGCGCCGTCGCGGCGCAGCGTCGCGACGGTGAACGGCGGCAGGATCGTGCCGAGTTCGGCGAACATCTTGGCGAACGGGCGCGGCTCGCGCGGCCCCTTGGTCAGCAGGCCGTCGGCCAGGCCGCGCGGCGGCTCGCGCAGCGTCAACACGATCGCGGCGAGGACGAGGCCGGGGATGCCGATGATGAGGAAGGCCGCCTGCCACGAGGCGAGGCCGAACGGGGCGCCGCCGGCGGCATAGGCGCGGTTCCAGCCGGCGACGACGACGCCGCTGATGAGGAAGCTCAAGCCGGCGCCGATGTAGATGCCGCTCGAATAGACGGCGAGCGCGGTCGCCCTTTTCTCCTTCGGGAACCAGTCGCCGATCAGCGAATAGGCGGCCGGGCTGGCGCTCGCCTCGCCGACGCCGACCCCGACGCGCGCCGCGGCGAGCGCGCCGAAGCTGCCGGCGAAGCCCGAAAGCGCGGTCATTCCCGACCAGATCGACAAGCCGAGCGCGATCGTCCAGGTGCGCACCCAGGTATCGGCCAGCCGCCCGAGGGCGAGGCCGAACAAGCCGTAGAACAGCGCGAAGACAGTGCCCGACAACAGCCCGATCTGGCCGTCGCTCAGCCCCAGGTCCTTCTGGATGTACGGCCCCAGGATGGTCAGGATCGAACGGTCGATGAAATTGAAGACATAGACGAACATCAAGACGATGAGGACGTACCAGGCGTAGGCGCTGCCGACGCGCTCGGTTCGCTCTGCCGTCCGTCCGTTCACTGTCGCCACGCGCGTCTCCCCGGCCCGCCGTCAGCCGCGGCGTTGCCCCTTGGCTAGCAGGGCGCTGCCCACGCGCAAACCGCTCATTCGACCCTGCGCAGCTCGACGTCGAAGATCAGGGTTGCGCCGGGCGGAATGTCGGCACCCGCGCCCCGGTCGCCGTAGCCCTCGGCGGCGGGGATGATCAGTGTCCGCCGGCCGCCGACCTTCATGCCGGCGACGCCCGTGTCCCAGCCCGCGATCACCTCGCCCGCGCCCAGGCGGAAGGTGAACGGCGCGCGCCCGACCGAGCTGTCGAACTGCTGGCCGCGCTTGCCGCCGCCGGCATCGAGCCAGCCGGTATAGTCGACGGTGACCGTCTGCCCCGGCATCGCAACCGCTCCGGTGCCGGGCCGCGTGTCGGTGGCGACGACGCCGCCGGCCAGGGTAACTGCGGCGGCGGCGGCGATCAGGACCGGGGTCAAGCGGCGACGGTCCGGCGGCGGACGGCGGTGCCGACCAGGCCGAAGCCGGCGACCATCAGTGCCCAGCTCGCCGGCTCGGGAACGGTGCCGATGCCGGTATCGTGGGCGACCTCACGGAAGATCGCCGCCTGGATCGGCGCGATCGGGTGGGTTCCGTCGACCGAGAAGTAGCCGCTGCAGTCGGCGGTCGCGGGCGGCGACAGGTGGGCGAAGCAGCCGTCCGACGCCAGATGCGTGAACGGCGCGACGCCGAAGTGCGCCGGGTCGGCGGTAAGGCGCTGGAAAAAGCTAAGATAGCTGAAGCGGTAGAGCGTCGTCGACGGCAGCGTCAGGCCGTTCAGCGCCGACTGAACCGCGGCGTCCAGGGCAAAGCCATGCGCGTCGGCCACCGGCACGCCGGTGACGAGCACCTTGGTCGCACCGAGATTGGCGAGCGTCTGCACCGCCCCGGCGAGCGCCGCCGCGGCCGCTTGATCATAGGCCGGAATACCGGCGGCCGGGATCGTGCCGCTATCCTGCGCGAAGACATCGTTTGCGCCGAGGTTGATGATGTACAACGCCTTGGGATCGACCGGCTTGCCCGCGGCGGCGAACAGTCCAAGCTGGCTCGCGAGATTGGGCACGGGGAAGTTGCTGGTGACGATCGACGCGCCGCCGAAGCCATAGTTGGTGCCGCCGGCGAGCGATGCCGTCGAATAGGTGCCGAACAGCCGCTTGTTGAGCAGGTCGGTATAGTCGGGCCCGTTGGTGAAGCGGCCGGCAAAATAGCCCTGCGCCGCGCTCGGCGTCGCGCCGGCGGTGGCGTTGTAGATGTTGCCGGCATCGACCAGGCTATCGCCGAAGACGACGATCTGGCTAGGCTGGGCAGCGGCGAGCGCCGGCGCGGCCCCGCCGGCAAGGGCAACGGCGGCAAGGACGGTGGCAGCACGGGCACGAAGCGACATCGGCGGAACTCCCCAGAGTATAGTTAAGCGGGTTGTGCCGAAGCCGGGGAGGCTTGGCTAGGATTATTCCCGCCTTCAGCAGGTTGCAGCGCTGACGCACGCAGCATGCCCGCTCGCCCTAGAGCGCCGGCCGACCACGACGCTCACCGGGAATGCCGGCGATCGAGAGGGCGAAAGCTCAGACCGTGATCGACGTCCCGCGGTAAATCCGCGCGCGGTAGCGGCTGTCCTCGGCATCCGGCAGGGGGGCGCCGGCGAGCAGGACGGCGCGGGCGAACCGCTTGACCTCCTCGAGATGCTCTTCGAGGTTGCGCGGCTCCTCCGACCGAACCCGCCGGGTCAGGTTGACCTGGTTGACCGGGACTTCGTGGACCAGCCGCTCGTTCTCGACCGCGATCGTCGCGGTGAAGGCGTGGAGCGTCGTCTTGAAGAAATTAGCCAGCGCGAAGGCCGGCCCCGCCTGCCCCTGGGCGACGTCGGGCGAGACCAGCACCAGCTGCGTCTGGTCGATCAGCGAGGCCTTGCGCGCGACACGGAAGTGATGCGTCAGATTGCCCTCGACCAGCGCCGCAAAGGCCTCCGGGGTCAGCACGCTGCCGGGTTCGAACAGCGTGTCGGGGAGCGCATCGAACGGCGTCGAGACGATCGTCGTCGGCGCGCCCCAGACGGTGCGGGCGGCGTCGAGGCAGGCCTCGATCTCCCCCTCGCACAGCTGCGTCACGACATGGCCCGGCGGTAGGTCGTCGAGCTCGGCGGTGATCGCTGCCGCTCCTTCGGCGGTGCGGGTGATCAGCACGACCTTGGCGACGTGGCACTCCTCGACGAACGCGCGCGCGGCTTCGGCGAGATAGTCGCGCAGGTGCTCGCCGATCAGCCAGACGGTCCGCCCGCGCATCTGATCGAGGCGCTCCTGCTTGGGGCTGCCGAACAGCTCGCGCTCGGTCGTCGAGCGTTCGACGTTGAGCCCGCCCGAGGGCATGAAGGTCTCGCCGCTGACGGCGCGGTCGGCGAGGAAGAACACGGTCGCCTGCGCCACGTCGTGCTCGGTCGGCATCTTGCCGAGGTGGAGCTGCGACAGCACCCCCTTGCCGACCTTCGCGGCTTCGGCGGCGATCCCGGCGCGCGGCAGGAAAGGCACGTCGTCGGGCGGCGTCCGCAACAGCCAGCCGTCGTCGGGGCGCTCGGCGAGGAGCGGGGCGTCGAGATAATAGCCGCCCAGCCGCAGCCGCGCCGACAGCCGCCGCGCCAGGCTTTCGGTGATCAGGAAGCGACCCCAGGTGCAGTCGTCCGTCCCCGCGCGCGCCGCTTCGAGCGCCAGGTCGCGCAGCTCGCGTGGGTTGGCCGTGTCGTGCGCCATGCGGGCGATGTCGTTGCGTGCCAGCCGCGTCAGCACCGCCTCGACCCGCACGCCGCGGCGGATCGCCTTGACGCACGCCGCGTGGACGGCGTTCAGCCGCTTGTTTTCGAGGATCAGCTTGCCCCGCCGGTCGAACAGCCCGGCCTTGCCGTCCTTGCCCGACAGGCGGTCGCCGTCGACCGGGCCGGGGGCGATGGCGTTGATCTGGATTTCCGGCCCGAGAAAGCGCCCCATCGCCTCCGCCATCGCGCGCTGCCCGGACTTCGACACGGCGTAGTCGGCGCGGTTGGGATAGGCCACCGCGAGGTATTTCTCGCCGCCGAAGTAGCTGGAGACGTTCAGGATATATCCCGACCCCTGCGCCTTCATCAGCGGCACGACGAGGTGCATCAGGGCGTAGTTCGAAATCAGGTTGGCGTTCAACGTATAGCGCCACGCGTCGACGTCCATGTCGACGACCATCTCCTCGGCTCCCGACACGCCGGCGTTGTTGATCAGATAGTCGATCCGGCCGAACGCCTTCAGCGTCTCGTCGACCGCCCGCGCCAGGCTGGCGAGGTTGCCGACGTCGACGCCGCTCAGCGTCCGCACGCGCCGCTCGACGCCGGAGAAGCCGACGTCCTCCAGCTCGCCGACGATCCGCGCGCGCATCGTCGCCAGCTCGCCCTCCCGCCGCGCGACGATCATCACCTTCGCCCCCGCCAGCGCCAGCAGCCGCGCCACCTGCCCGCCGATGCCCGCCGAGCCGCCGGTGATCAGCGCGACCTTGCCCAGATGCAGCCCGGTGATGTTCTCGCTGAACCCGACCATGGCGCGGCGCGCGCCGGTCGCCTCGCCGATCGACGGCGGCAGGTACAGGTTGACCGAGTGGATCTTGCGCTCCTTCAACAGCGTCCGCGCCGCCTGTCCTGCCGCGAAGGGCAGGTTCTCGGCCTCGGTATTGCCGAAGCGGACGATGGCATTGCCCCATTCGAGCTGCCGGCGGCGGCCGTGGGCGACGTCGACCTCGCTCTCGTCGCGCCAGACGCGGACCAGCTGCTCGATCATCGCGCGGTGGAAGTTCGCCCAGATGTCGCCGCGGCCGTCGGACTCGTTGCCCATGAAGATGAAGCGCGGCTCGTGCACCAGCGCGTCGTGGCGCGCCCAATAACGGGACAGCGTCCGTGCCACCGCGATCGAGCCGACCAGCTCGCCGTCGACAAAGGCGTCGACCATGGCATCGTCGGCGTCGGCCAGCGTGCCGCCGAAGTGGCCCGGGCCGAACACCGGCAGGATGATCGCGCCGGTGACGGGAACGCCGGCGTCGGTGAAGGCGGCGAGCGCCGCGTCCATCGTGTCGTGGTCGGCGCGCGGAAAATGCGCGACGGACAGGCGGGGAGCGCCGGCGACCAGCGCCTCGGCCGCCGCGATGTCGTCGGCCCGGTTGCAGCCGATCAGCACCTCCGCGCCCGCCTCGGCCTGGACGCGGGCGACCGCGACCGCCTCGCCGATCTCGCTGCCGGCGACGACGACGATCCCCAGCCCGCCGCCGTCGATCGAGCGCATCGTCGGACGTTCGATGTAGGTCGAGCGGCTCTCCTTGCGCACGGTCATGCCGTGCGTCACCTCGAAGTCGTGGCCGTTGAACGCCGCGCTTTCGTCGGAGCCGAGGAAGACGCAGGTCATGGCGATGTCGCGCGGCGTCGGGAAGGTCTTGGCGCGCGGCTGCCCCTCGACCGAGCGCTCGAAGCTCATCAGGTCGAAGAACTGCTTGGCCGTGGTCCCGGCGTCGTCGCCGCGCATCGTGTCCATCGCGGCAAAGACCGTGCGGATTCGCTCGCTGGCGATCGGGCCGGGAAACAGCAGGTTGACGCGGATGCCGCGCGGCCCGAGTTCGAGGCTCAGCTCGCGCGACAGCGCGTTCAGCGCCGCCTTGGGCACGGTATAAGCGGTGCGGCCGTAATAATGGGTGCGGCTGAAGATCGTCGAGACGTTGATGATCGACGCGCCCTCGGCGAGCGCCGGCACCGCGGCCCGGATCATGTTCCAGGCGACGCCCAGGATGTTGCGCGCGGCGTCGCCGACGGTTTCGGTATCGGTGCCGCCGTTCGCCTTCAGCTCGGCGAGGTCGGCCGCCGACAGCGGCAGGCGCTCCAGCGGCTGCTTCGGCCCGGCCGAGCCGGCGTTGTTGACCAGGATGTCGATCCGGCCGTGGCGGACGAGGATCTCGGCGACGCCGGCGCGGCACGACGCGGCATCGGCCCCGTCCATCACCACGCTCGACGCCTGCGCCGCGTCCGCCCCGGTGTCGGCCAGCGCCGCGGCCATGGCGGCATCGTTGCGCGCCTGCGTCCGCCCGGTGAAGACGACCGTCGCGCCCTCGCTCAGGTAATGACGCGCGATTTCGCCGCCGAGATTGCCCGCCGCCCCGGTGACGAGGGCGACCTTGCCGGCGAGCCGCCCGACCCGCAGCGGCATCGGCGCGGCGGCGGTGTCGGCGGGGCGGGTCGTCGTGGCCATGGCTGCTCTCTCCGTCCGTTATCCCGGGTCATGCTGGCGCACGCCAGCATGCACGGTCGTGCCAGTCGCGACGGCCGGCTCGCTTACCGGGTGGATGCCGGCCTGCGCCGGCATGACACCGCGATTGTTAGCGCGTCGCATCCGCCGCCGCCTGCCGCGCCGCCCACGCCTCCAGCAGCGCGTCCTTGCCGCGCAGGCCCGCCTCCGGTAGCGCGTGGTTGACGACGTAGGTCGCCCCCGTGTGCCTGTTGTCCCACATCGCCTGGTGCGCGGCGGGCAGGTCCGCCCACGGCACCATGGTCGGCTCGGTCACGTCGAGCAGCCCGGCGGCGATCATGTCGTTCATCCGCGTGACTTCATAAGCGTTGCACAGGTGCGTGCCGCGGATTTCGGCGGTGGGCATGACGATCCGCCGCTGCCGCGTCCACACCTGCGGCGCGTAGAAGCTGTAGCGCCGGTGCGCCATGTCCTCGGCATAGACGACACGCCCGGTGAACGGCTTGACCAGCGCCGTCGTCACCCCGAGCGTGTCCTGGCCCGCGCGCTCGAACACCAGGTCGGGCGCGCCGCGTGGATTGTCGGGCGAGCGCAGCAGCCGCCCGACCGCTGCACCGAACGGCTTCAGCGTCCGGTCCTGATAGTCGCGCACCGCCGCGCGGAACACCTCGATGTCGTCCTTTGCCGCCGGCAGGCGCGGCATGGCGTCGGGCCAGGCGAAGTTCCTGCCCTCGCGCCGGGCGACGTCCTCCAGGCTGACGACGCCGGCCACGGCGTCCTCGAAGCCGAGCGACTGGATGAACTCGCGCTGGCCGTCGGTGGTGGTGACGACGACGGTCCGCGCCTGCACCGCGCGCGCCGCCTCGATCATCTCCAGCCCGACTTCATCGGCGAGCGCGGTCGAGCGCGGGCCATAGAACAGCAGCAGCGCCTCGCCGGCGCGGACGCGGGCGCGGCGGAGCGCGGCTTCGGGCGCGATGCTGCCGGGCTTGCCGACGAAGGTGAAGTGATAGCCCGACGACGCCCCGTAGAAGGCGACGACGCCGCCCTCGCCGAGCAGCTGGAAGGTGCGGGGGAAGGCGGTCTCGCCGGCATGGCTGACGGCATAGTCGGCCAGGCGGCCACCGTTCAGCCGCCGGAATTCGGCGAGGATCGGCTCGCCGGCGGCTTCCCAGCCGGCGGGGTCGTTCTCGGGCACCGCGGTGAAGGCGGCGGCCCAGCGGGCGTCGGTGCGGTCGATCGCCCCGACCGCGCCCTCGCTGACGACATAGTCGGCGCGCGCGGGCGACGAGACGAGGCCGGTCACCGCCAGCCCCGACTTGGCGCTCGTCTTCATCGCGTCGTGCCCGGTCCCGGTCGCCGCGCCCTCGACGAAGATCGTCCGCCCCGGCGCGATGTCGAGCGTGGTGAACAGGGCCCGCCACACCGTGCCGAGGTTGAGGATGTACGACCCGGCCTGTTCAAGCGTCAGGTCGCCGGGCACGGCGTGGAGCTGCGGCGCCTGGACGGCGAGGAACTGGGCGTGGCTGCCGGTCGGCGTCTCGTACCCCTGGATCGCGAAGTCGGCGAACATCGGATCGCGGCCGACCAGCGGCGACAGGAGGTCGTTGGTGCCCGAATAGACCGCGACCAGGTCGCCGACCTTCAGCCGCCCTTCGGCTCGCGCCTCGCTGCCGAGCGCGGCGACGAGCCCGACCCCGCCCGAGCCGGTCGTCTGGTAATCGTTCTCGTGGCCGTCGAACGGCGACACCGGGATGCCGGTCAAGGCCCAGATGTCGTTGAAATTGACCTCGCTGGTCAGCATGTAGACCAGCGCGTCGTTGGCCTCCGGCCGGTTGACAGGGACGATCAGCTCGGTTTCGTGCGTTGCCGGCGGGCCGAAGCGCGGGGCACCGGTGTCGGGGTCGCGGGCGATGCCGAAGGCGTATTGCCACGCCGGCAGCGGATCGACACCGGGGAAGAAGGCGCTGCCCCGCGGCAGCAGCTGGCGGGTCGCCTCGAGCACGGGCGCACGCGCGACGTCGTCGCCGTCGACGAAGACGCCGTCGCGGCGGATCGGCAGCGGCGGCGACTTCTTGTCGAGGAAGTCGCGGATGCCCGCCTTGCCGCCGTTGGCGTCGACGACGGCGGCGGCGAAATGGTCGGCCTCGCGGCGGAGCCCGGCGGCGATGCCATGGTCGAGCCCGGTGCGGACTGCGTCGATCGCCATGTCGCGGGCGGTGGCGCGACCGGCCCACTCAAGCTGGCGGCAGACGCGCTGGACGAAGGCGTCGGCTAGCGCGGTGTCGAGGTCGTGCGCCGCCGGTTGCGACCAGGCGGCGGTCGCGGTTCGGCGGGCGCCGACGGCAGCGGCCAGCGGGCTGTCCGCGCCCGCGCTGACGAACTCGCGCACCCGCAGGTGCGCCAGCTCGAGCGCCGACACGTCGCCGTCGACCGCCTCGTCGACGACCCCGATCGCCAGTGCGGCGGCTGCGTCGATGCTGCGCCCGCCAAGGATCAGGTCGAGCGCATCGCGCAGGCCCTCGGTCCCGCGGCGTTCGGCGAGCAACCGCGGCAGCCGCTGGGTGCCACCATAGCCGGGGATCAGCCGCAGACGGATCTCGGGCTGGCCGAAGCGCGCGGTCGGCTCGGCGATGCGATAGTGGCACGCCAGCGCGAACTCCATGCCGCCGCCGAGCGCGACGCCCTGGATCGCGGCGATGCACGGCTTGGCCATCGCCTCGATCTTGTTGAATGCGAGCTGCGCGTTGTTGGGCAGGACGCGCGCTTCGTCGGCCGTGTGGATCTCGTCGAGGAACTGGCGGATGTCGGCCCCGGCGACGAAGCTTTGCGTCCCGTCGCCGGTGAACACCACCGCGACGACGTCGTCGCGCCGCGCGAGATGGTCGACGACGATGTTGAGCTCGTCCAAGGCGCGTTCGTTCAGCGCGTTGACCGGCGGGTTGGTGACGAACACCGTCGCCACCTTCTGGTCCGGGGCGACGCTGTTGTACTGGACACGGAAGTAGCGATAGCGGTCGAACAGCTGCTGCTCGTCGCTCATCTTCTGCCGCCGCTGCCACGCGTCGATCGCGGTCTTCAGCGCCTCGAGGCTGGCCGGATTCCGGAGCGTCGAGACGTCGCCCAGATCGCCGCCTTCGACCAGGGCGCGGACCATGCGGCGGACATACTTGCCGCTGCGCGTCTCGGGGAACTCGGCGACCTCGATGAAGTCCTGCGGCACGGCGACCGCGCCTTTCTCGCTACGGACCAGGTCGGACAGGCGGCGGCGTTCGTCCTGGCCGAGCTTGCGACCGGGCGCCGGGACGACGAAGGCGAGCGGGGTCAGCCCCTTCTCGCGGTGCGGCGCGCCGACGACGAGGACGTTGCCGACCGGCGAATCGGGGTCGAGCGCCTTGTCGCGCAGGATCGCGCCCTCGATCTCCTCGGTGCCCATGCGATGGCCCGAGACGTTGATGACGTCGTCCGAACGGCCGTGGAGCGAAAAGCTGCCGTCGGCGTGGCGCACGGCGAAATCGCCCTGCGTATAGGCCCAGGTGCCGGCCCAGCGCGTCCAGTATCCGTCCCGCCAGCGCGCCGCGTCGCCCTTCCACCCGGGCACGACGGCACCGTTCTCGACGCGGAAGGCGGCGACGTCGCCCCAGACGGTGCGGGCGAGATAGGGGTAGGGCGCGGCGATGACGATTTCGCCCTTTTCGCCCGCTTCGGCGCGGCGGTGGGGGACGCCGCCGGGGGCGTCGCGGCCAAGAACAATGCCTTCGCCGCCGGACGTGCCCTCGTCCTCGACCCACACGTCGCCGATGATCCACGGCATCGGATAGGTATGGGCGTCCGCCTGCAGCGGGAAGTCGGCGTTGCCGTAGAAGTGCGTCCAGGCGATGCCGCCGTGCTCGGTCGCCCAATAGCTGTTGATGTACTGCGGCGTGACATTGGCCATGCCGAATGCCTGCACCGCGGGGCTGGTCGGCTCGGCGCAGAAGGTGGCGACGCGCAGGCCGCTCAGGTCGTAGCGGCGGATGTCGGCGAGGTTCTGCGCGTCGGCCATGACGAACTTGAGGAAGGTGACGCCAGCCTTGAAGATCGTCACGCCGTGGCGCTCGATCGACGCGGCGAAGCGCCCGGCGTGCGGGAAGACCGGCGCGCCCTCGCACATCACCGTCGTCACGCGCGCGGTCAGCGCGGCGGAGAACATGTAGCTTTGACCCGTGATCCAGCCGGGGTCGGCGACGACGTAGAGGACATCGCCCGGGCGCGCGTCGAAGGCCACCGCCATCGTGCTGGCGACGCCCGCGGTATAGCCGCCATGGACGTGGACGACGCCCTTGGGCTTGCCGGTCGAGCCGCTGGTATAGATGACGAACAACGGGAATTCGGCGTCGACCGGCAGCGGCGGGACCAGGCTCCATATCGTGCGGACGAAGTCGGTGTCGGGCAGCGCCAGCAGCTCCGCCTCGGACGCCACGCCGGCGGCCGCGCACAGCTTCGCCGCGGCGGCGTCGGTCAGGGCGTGGCTCCAGACGTCGCGCTCGGGCCGCCAGACGATGTCGGGCAACCCCGCGTGGCGGACGACGATGACGTGGTCGACGCGCGGCGGCGTGGCGACGAGCGCCTCCGCAACAGCGATGCGGATGCGCGCGGCGGCGGCGGCGTCGAGCCCGGCCTTGCCGAGCTCGGCGAGCGCCCGGCCGACTCCGCGCATGACATCGCTACGCTCGACCGTGACTTCGCCGGCCAGCGTCGCGGCGACGGCGGCATCGATCGCGGCGACTGTGTCCGGGTCGAGATCGAGGCTGGCCAGGCGTTCGCTGACGATCCGCTTGGCCGCCGCGACCGGCGTGTAATTGTCGAGCGCCGGATCGGTGTAGGCCGTCTTGAACGGGAATACCTGCGCGTTGCGATAGCCGCCATCGGCCGTGACGACGACCCGCGCGCCGGCGTCGTCGATCCGGTCGGACAGCGTCTTGTCGGAAAAGCCGCCGAACACCGGCGTGTAGATGATGCCTAGGCGCTTGGCCGCTTCGGTCCAGTAGAGCTGCGCCGGGATCGAGGGCATGTTGAGCGCGATGCGGTCGCCGGCCTTCAGGCCGAGGTCCTTCAGCGCCAGCGCACACTTGGCGCTTTCGAGCAGCAGCTGCTTGCGGCTGACGCGGTAGCAGTCGACGGGTGCGCCGCGGCCGTCGTCGGCGGCCATGTCCCAGCGGTCGCCCTCGAAGATCAGCGCGGCCTCGGCACCGTGGCCGGCCAGCACATGGACGTCGACCTCGGCCATGCCGCCGTTGGTCCGGCCTCCGGCGAACCAGCGGAAGAACGGCGGATCGGACGCGTCGAAGGCGGTGGTCCACGGCGCGAAATCGGCCGGCAGGTCGACGGCCACGGGCGCAGCGGTGACCGCGTCCCAGCCTTCCCAGCCGCCCGCCTCGATCCGGACCCACGCCCCGCTCGGGCCGATGCCGGCGACGAACCATGGGATGCGCCGCGCCGCCGCCGCGTGATACGCCCCGGGGTCGGCGAGCACCGCGGCCCGCGCCGCGTCCCAGTCGGCGCGGGTCCGCACCGGGTTGAACGATGCGTGGGGAACGGTCGTCGCCGGGGCTGCGGCCTCGGTCACGGCGCGGGCAACGGTCAAGCTCAAGTCCTAACGGTTCGTTTGTGTCACTTTTGCACCCGCTGAAGCGCGGTTTGTTACTGGAACGGATGCTGCACGACGCCGCGACAGCCGACAAGCAAAAAGGGCGGGGACCGTGGTCCCCGCCCTGGTACGCGACGCTTACTCGTACGCTTAGGCGGTGACGACGCCCGTATGGCGGCGGCGCGCGCAGACACCGACCAGGCCGAAGCCGACCAGCAACATCGCCCACGTCGCCGGTTCCGGCACGGCTGCGGGGAACGAGCCGGGGTTGAGCGGGACACCGGTGCCCGTGCCCTTCGTCAGGAAGTGGCCGACGGTGTGGTTGTCGGATTCGTACCCGCCCTGCTGCGGGTTTTCGGCGAAGACGATCTTATCGAACGAGCCCTTGTCGTTGAAGAAGTCGAGGAAGATGTACGGCTCGCCGCGATTCTGGCCGGCGAAGGTGCTGTTCGGATTGCCGTAATACTGGCCGGCGTTCGCGTGCGCGCCGACGGCGGCGACGACGTCGCTCGGATCGAAGGTGAACAGCAACTTGCCCTTGCTGTAGAACGTCACCTGGTTGCCGTGGTCGAGCGCCGACAGCCAGTAGCCGAAGTAATTCACGCCGCCCTTGATCGTCGACGACAGGTCGAGCGAATAGCCGCTGCTGCTGAACGTCACGGCGTACTGGCCCGTGCCGCCGGCGCCGCCATACTGGTCGGCCTTGAGCACCTGCACGCCGGTGTAGGTGCCGGTGATCGCCCCCTTGGTGCCGAAATCGGTGGTGAAGCCGCCGTAGCCGAGCGAGCGGCTGTCGAACGTCTCGACGCCGCCGACGGCGAACGTCGCCGTCGTGTTCTGGATGCCGACCGCTTCGGATTCGTAGCGGACGTCGAAGGGAACGACGGCGCCGGCAGCGGCAGCAGTCGTGAGTGCGGCAACGGCCGCCGCAATGCGCAGTGAAACAAACATTACCAAAAACCCCATTGGTACCGCAGCCCCGCGCTGCGCTGCACCATGGTTGCGCTGGTAAAACAACTGCTCAGGCAGGACAAGAGATATTAGCTACTCGTTAACTATTTAAGTTCCGTTAAGAGCGTAGTGTGCGAGCGAACGGTAGACCGCAGCCTCGCGGGTGAGGGTGCTTTCGTACAACGTGAGACTGTTGATGACGAACTCTGCTGCGGTGCAGCGTGAGCCGAGGACAGCGCCGAGGCTGCCGACGTCGCGCCCGAGCCGCGCCAGCGTGATGTGCGGCACATAGCTCCGCGTGTCGGCCGCGATGCCGGCCCGCACCAGCGCCTGGTCGACCTTGTGGTGCAGCGTGGTCAGCGCCGCGACCGGCTCGACGCCGATCCACAGCGCGTGCGGGCGACCGCGGGTGGTGAACGTGCCAAGGCTGCCGAGCCGCGCCGCGATCGCCGGGTGGCGGACCTGGCCGAGCGCCTCGGCAACGGCGCTGGCGGCATGGCGGTCGACCTCGCCGATGAAGCGCAGCGTGCAGTGCAGCTGGTCGTCGTCCTGCCACCGCGCGGCCGCAACCCCGCCCATCATCGCCAGCAGCTCGTCGCGGATATCGGGCGGCGGCCGGACGGCGACGAACAGGCGCATCACGGCTTGAGCAGCCGCTCGACCTGCGGCGCGATGCCGCGCACGATCGCGGCGACGCCCGCTTTGGTCGGGTGCAGCCCGTCGCCAAGCTGCATTCCCGGCACACCGACGACGCCGGCCATGAAGAACGGGTAGAGCGCGGCACGGTGCGCCTTGGCGAGCGCCGGATACACGGCGTTGAACTCGCTGGCATAGACCCGGCCCAGGTTCGGCGAGGCGTACATCCCGGCGAGCAGCACGGGAACGTGGCGCCGGTCGAGCTCCGCGAGGATCGCCTCGAGGTTGGCCTTCGCCGCCGCCACCGGCTGGCCGCGCAGCATGTCGTTCGCGCCCAGCTCGACGATGGCGAGGTCGGGTGTCGCCTTGAGCCCGGCGAGCACCCAGTTCAGCCGCGCCCGTCCCTGCGCCGTCGTGTCGCCCGAAACGCCGGCGTTGTGGACGGTGACGTTCAGCCCCTTCGCCCGCAGCGCCGCCTCGAGCTGCGGCGCGAAGCCGTCGCCCGGCGGCAGCTGGTAGCCCGCGGTCAGCGAATCGCCGAAGCGCCAGCACCAGCTTCGCCGGGGCCGCCTCCGCCGCGGCCGCCGTCATCGCCAGCGCCGCCGCGGCCGCCAGGTGGTAAAGTCGCCGTGCGCCGCCATATCCTGCCCGCATCCGCCGTTTTCTCAAGGTATTCATGGCCGCCCATATCGTCATCGCCGCGCGCGATGTCACCCTGCGCCTTGGCCGTGGCGACGGTGCCGTCGACGTGCTGCGCGGCATCGACCTCGACGTTCGCGGCGGGGGAGCACCTCGCCATCCTCGGGCCGTCGGGGTCGGGCAAGTCGTCGCTGCTGGCGGTGCTGAGCGGCCTCGAACGCGCTTCGCGGCGGGTCGGTCCGCGTCGCGGGAGCGGATTTCACCGCGCTCGACGAGGACGGGCTGGCGCGGGCGCGGCGCGGGCGCATCGGCATCGTGTTGCAGGCGTTCCACCTGATCCCGACGATGACGGCGCTGGAGAATGTCGCCGTGCCGCTCGAACTCGCCGGGATCGCCGAGGCGTTCGCTCGGGCCCGGGCCGAACTCGCCGGCGTCGGCCTCGGCCACCGGCTGACGCACTACCCCGGGCAGCTGTCGGGCGGCGAGCAGCAGCGCGTCGCCATCGCCCGCGCCACCGCCTGCCGACCGCAGGTCCTGTTCGCCGACGAGCCGACCGGCAACCTCGACGCGGCAACCGGCGCGACGATCGTCGACCTGCTCTTCGCGCAGGCGCGGGAAACCGGCGCGACGCTGGTGCTGGTCACCCACGACACGACGCTGGCGGCGCGGTGCGGGCGGGTGATCGAGATGCGCGACGGGCGGATCGCGGCGTGATCGCCCTGCGCCTTGCCCTGCGCGAACTGCGCGGCGGCCTGTCCGGGCTGCGCCTGCTCGCGATCTGCCTGTCCTCGGCGTCGCCGCGCTGGCCGGGGTCGGCAGCCTGGCCGCGGCGATCGACCGCGGCATCGCCGACAACGGCCAGCGCCTGCTCGGCGGCGACCTCGCGGCGCAGCTGACCCAGCGCCGGGCGACGCGCGGCCGAGCGCGCGGCGCTGGCGCGGCTCGGGCGCGTGTCGGAGGTCGTGCGCCTGCGGGCGATGGCCGGCACCGGCGGCGACCGCGTGCTGGCCGAGGTCAAGGCGGTCGACGCCGCCTACCCGCTGTACGGCGCGCTGACGCTTGGCCAACGGCGCGCGGCTGGCGCCGGGCAGCGTCGCCGTCGCCCCGGCGCTGGCGGAGCGGCTCGCCGGCCGGCACGCTGACGCATCGGCGAGGCGACCTTCCGCATCGCCGGAACCATCGCCGCCGAGCCCGACGCCACCGGCGACGGCTTCGGCTTCGGCCCGCGCGTCCTGATGCGAAGCGAGGATCTCGGCGCAGACCGCCCTGCTCGCCCCCGGCAGCCTGTTCCGCGCCAGCTACCGCGTCCGGCTGCCCGCCGGCGTTGCCCCCGCCGCGGCGGCACGCGCGCTGAAGACGGCGACCCCTGGCACCAGCTGGACCATCACCGACCGCAGCAACAGCGCGCCGGGCACGCGGCAGTTCATCGACCGGCTCGGCCAGTTCCTGACGCTCGTCGGGCTGACCGCCCTCGTCGTCGCCGGGGTCGGGGTCGGGAACGGCGTCACCGCCTATCTCGCGGCCAAGTCGACGACGATCGCCGCGCTGAAGTCGATGGGGGCGGGGTCGCGGACGATCTTCGCCAGCTACGGACTGCAGATCGGGCTGGTCGCGCTCGGCGCCGTCGCGCTCGGTGCCGGGCTCGGCGCGGCGGTGCCGTGGGTGATCGTCGCGGCCGCCGGCGACGCGCTGCCGGTGCCGCCGACGCTCGGCCTCTACCCGCTGCCGCTGCTGACCGCCGCCGCCTACGGCCTGCTGATCGCCGCCGGGTTCGCCGTGGTGCCGCTGGTCCGGGCGCAGGCGCTGCCCGCCGCCCGCCTGCTCCGCGACGCGGTCGAGCCGGCGCGCTGGCCGGGCTGGGGCGCGGCGGCGATGGTCGCTCGCCGCCGGGGCCGGCGTCACGGCGCTGGCGGTCGGGCAGGCCGACGATCCGCTGTTCGCCGCCGGCTTCATCGCCGCCGCCCTGGCGCTGCTGGCGGTTCTGACGGCGCTGGCGGCCGGCATCGCTACGGTCGCCGCCGCGGGCACCGCGGCCAAGGGGCGTGCTCGCCCGGCTGGCGCTGGCCAACCTCCACCGTCCGGGCGCGCTGACGGCGCAGCTGGTCGTCGCGCTCGGCCTCGGCCTGACGCTGTTCGCGACGCTCAGCGTCATCGAGACCGACCTCGACCGTCAGCTGACCGACCAGGTGCCGACCCGGGCGCCCGAGCTTCTTCGCCATCGACATCCCAACCGATGGCCTTGCCGACCTTCACCCGCGACGTGCCGCCGGGGTCCACCTTGCGGACGGTGCCGTCGCTGCGCGGGCCGGTGACGGCGGTGAACGGCGTGCCGGTGGCCAAGCTGCACGCGCCCGATACCGCCTGGATCCTGCGCGGCGACCGCGGCCTCAGCTACGCCGCCGCCTTTCCCGACCATAATGTCCTGACCGCGGGGACGTGGTGGCCGGCGAACTATGCCGGACCGCCGCTGGTCTCGATCGACCAGGACGCAGCGACGGCGCTCCACCTCAAGATCGGCGACACGCTGACCATCTCGGTCCTGGGCGTCGACATCACCGCGCGCATCGCCAGCTTCCGCAAGATCGACTGGCGCAGCTTTGGGTTCAACTTCGCGATCCTGTTCGCGCCGGGAACGCTCGAAGGGGCGCCGCACAGCTGGATGGCGACCGTCGCGCTGCGCCCCGCGCAGGAGCGACCCTTCGCCGCGGCAGTCGCCCGCGATCTGCCGACCACGTCGCTGGTCCGTGTCGCCGACGTCATCGGTCAGGTGGCGGCGCTGTTCGCGCAGCTGTCGACGGCGGTACGTGCGGCGGCGAGCGTCACCGTCGCCGCCGGCATCGCCGTGCTGATCGGCGCGCTCGCCGCCAGCCGGCGGGCCCGAACCTATGACGCGGTGCTGTTGAAGGTGCTCGGCGCGACGCGCGGGCAGGTGGCGGCGGCGACGCTGCTCGAATACGGCCTGCTCGCGCTGATCGTCGCCGGCGTCGCACTGGGGCTCGGCACGGCCGCCGGGTGGTACGTCGTCACGCGCACCCTGACGCTCGACTGGACGCCGGCCTGGGGCCCGGTCGTCGCCACCGTTGGCGTCGGCGCGCTGGTGACGGTGCTGCTCGGCCTGGCCGGGTCGTGGCCGGCGCTGTCGGCGCGACCGAATGCCGTGCTGCGGACGCTCTAGGGACGCTTGAATTGTTCTCGCCAAGCGCCGATATTGGAAGCGTTGTCCTGGCGGTTCGTCGCCGGAGCAAATGGAGAGAACCATGGCCAACCAGTTCGACCGCCGCGCCGCCTTCGGAGCCGCGCCGGTCGCCGCGCCGGCGACGTTCGACGCCGGGCTGCGGACCTACATGCTGTCTGTATATAACTACATGGCGAGCGGCGTTCTCCTGACCGGCGTCGTCGCGCTGTTGTTTGCCCGGTCGGGACTCGTCTATTCGCTGTTCGACCCGGCGACGGGCCGCGCCTCGCTGCTCGGCTGGATCGCCATGCTCGCACCGCTGGGCATCGTCCTGACCATGAGCTTCGGCATCAACCGCATGTCGGAGTTCAGCCTCAAGGCGCTGTTCTGGGGCTATGCGGCGATCATGGGCGTGTCGCTGTCGACGATCTTCCTGCGGTACAGCGGCAGCTCGATCGCGGCGACGTTCTTCGCCACGTCGGCGTCGTTCGCGGCGCTCAGCCTTTACGGCTATACGACCAAGCGCGACCTGTCGGGGTTCGGCAAGTTCCTGCTGATGGGCCTCGTCGGGCTGATCGTCGCCTCGCTGATCAACGCCTTCTTCCCCAGCGCGGGCGGATCGCTGCTGATCTCGTTCGTCGGCGTCCTGCTGTTCGCCGCGTTGACGGTCTACGACACGCAGAAGATCAAGACGATGTACGACTATGTCGACGGCACTGATTTCCGTGGCAAGTCGATCGTCATGGGCGCGCTGACGCTGTACCTCGACTTCATCAACCTGTTCCTGTTCCTGCTCCGCTTCATGGGCGGCAACCGGAACTAGGATCGTCCTTACCTGACGCAACGAGGCCTCGCGGGCGACCGCGAGGCCTTTTTTGCGCGCCGGCTCAGGCCGCCGCCGCCTCGACCCAGTCGAGCCGGTCCTGGCCGAACCACATCTCCTCGCCGACGAAGAAGGTCGGTGCCCCGAACATACCGCGCGCCACCGCCGCGTCGGTTACCGCCTTCAACCGCGCCTTGACCTCGGCGCTTTCCGCCCGTGCCAGCTCGGCGTCGGCATCGAAGCCGGCATTGACCAGCAGCGCGCGGACCTCGGCCGGCTCCGCCAGATTGCGCGGATAGTGCCACATCGCGTCGAAGGCGAAATCGACGAAGCGCAGGAAGCGCGGATCGCCCCTCAACCCGGTCGCGATCCGCAGCAGCGGCAGCGTGTTGAGCGGGAAGTGCGGGTTCATCGTGAACGGAACGCCGTCGCGCGCGGCGAAGCGGTCGAAGTCGCGCCGCATCCATGCGCCCTTGGCCGCGACCGTGCCCGGCGGACGATTGCCGGTCGCCTGCATGATGCCGCCGAGGAATACCGGAACCGCGTCGACGACCGCGCCGGTGCGCGCGACCACGCCCTTCAGCCGGCAATGCGCGAGGTAGCTCGCCGGCGAGACGAAATCGAACAGGAAGTCGATCCGCGTCGGCATCAGAATTTCTCCGTCCATGGCCTGAGGTCGAGCTCGTGGCTCCAGGCATCACGCGGCTGGGTGTGCAGGAACCAGTAGGCGTCGGCGATATGGTTGGGGTCGAGGATGCCGTCGTGCCCGCGCGCGGCATAGCGATCGGGAAACTGCGTGCGGATGAAGTCGGTGTCGATCGCCCCGTCGACGATGACATGGGCGACATGGATTCCCTGCGGTCCAAGCTCGCGCGCCATGCTCTGCGCCAGCGCCCGCAGCGCGTGCTTGGCCCCGGCGAAGGCGGCGAAGCCCGCGCCGCCGCGGACGCTCGCCGTCGCGCCGGTGAACACGATCGTGCCGGACGCGCGCGGGACCATGACGCGCGCCGCCTCGCGGCCGGTGAGGAAGCCGGCGAGCGCTGCCAGCTCCCAGATCTTGCGGTACTTGCGCGCCGTCTCGTCGCGGATCGGCGAGGGCACGTTGGCACCGACGTTGAACACCGCGACGACGACGGGGCCGACCTCGGCCTCGATACGGTCGAACAGCGCGACCATCGCGTCCTCGTCGCGCGCGTCGGTCGCCATGGCGACGGCGCGCCCGCCCCCCGCCTCGATCGCGGCGACGAGCGGTTCCAGCGCGGCGGCCGTGCGGCGGACGACGACGGCGGTCATCCCCTCGCGCGCAAAACGACGGGCGATCGCGCCGCCGGTGGCGTCGCCGGCGCCGATGACGACCGCGACCGGGCTCACGTCGGCAGCTCGAAGATCAGGCACGACGACGTGCCGTGGGCCAGCACCTTGCCGGCGGCGTCGGTCAGGGTTCCACGCACCGTCGCCACCCGTCGCCCGGCGCTGATCACCTCGCCGCGCGCGGTCACCGGCCCGGTCGCCGCGGTAATCGCGCGGACATAGGTGATGTTGATGTCGATCGAGGTGAAGCCGGTCCCCGCCGGCAGTGTCGTATGCACCGCGCAGCCCATCGCACTGTCGAGCAAGGTCGCCGCGAAGCCGCCGTGGACGGTGCCGAGCGGGTTGTAGTGGCGCGGCTCGGGCAGGCCTTCGAAGGTGACGGTGCCGGGGTCGGCGGCAATCCCGCGCATGCCCATCAGCGCGGCCATCGCTGCACCAGGCAGCGTACCCGCAACCATCGCGCGCATCAGCTCGAGCCCCGACAGGGCGGCGAGCGCGTCCCGGGGCAGGGCCGTGGGCTCGCTCACGCGCTCAGCCGCGGGAAGGCGTCGTCGATCGCGCCGCGCAGGGCCGCCAGCCGCTCCTCGCCCAGCCGCTCCGCCACCGCCGCCTGCGCCGCCGCCCATCCGGCGCGGGCGGCGCGGAAGCGCACCGCGCCGGCGTCGGTCAGCCGCACCTGGCGCGCCCGCCCGTCCGCCGGATCGCGCTCGATGGTCAGAAGCCCGTTCGCCGCGAGCGGCTTGAGCAGGCGCGAACAGGTCGAGGCATCGTTCGCCAGCCGCTCGGCGAGCGCCGCCACCCCGATCGCCTCGCTGCGCCGCAACTGCGCGAGGACGCCGAATTGGCCGATCGTCAGCCCATGGCCATCAAGCGCCGTGTCATACAGCGCGGTCAGCCGCCGGGCGAGGCGGCGCGCGGCCATGGCGTGGCAGGGCGAATCCATCGCGGATCTGCTAGAATAGATGCATATGCAAGTAAAGCGCGCTCGCCCGGGCGTGGCGCGGCGGCTTCCGCGTCACCCAAGCGTCGCGTGCAGCATCTCCACCGTCCGCTTCCACGCGAGATCGGCGGCGTCCTTGTTGTACCGTTCGGCCGACGTGTCGTTGTTGAACGCGTGGTTGACGCCGGGATAAACGAAGACCTCGTACTTGACGTGCGCTGCCTTCAGCGCGGCCTCGTACGCCGGCACCCCGGCATCGATCCGCTCGTCGAGCCCGGCGTAGTGGAGCAGCATCCGCGCCTTGATCGCCGGCACCAGCGCAGCAGGCGGCTGCGGCCCGTAATAGGCCACCCCGGCCCGCAGGCGCTGTCCGGCAGCGCAGGCGACGAGATTGACCATGCCGCCGCCCCAGCAGAACCCGACCGCGCCGACCCGCGCGTTACCGCCCTTGTAGCCGGCGAGATACTCGAGCGTCGCCACGCCGTCGGCGACCGTCGCGTCGCGCCCCAGCTTGCCGATCATCTCGCGCGCCCGGTCCTCGTCGACCGGCGTCCCGCCGTCCGGCGACAGGAAGTCCGGGGCGAGGACGATGAAGCCTTCCAGCGCCAGTCGCCGCGCCACGTCGCGGATATGCTCGGTCAGGCCGCGATTTTCATGGACCAGCATGACCGTCCCCAGCGTCAGCTTCTCGCTGACCGCCGGCTTGACGAGGTAGCCGGTCAGATGGTGGATCGTCCCGCCGGGCCACTTCACCGTCTCGGCCAGGATCCGCTTGTCGTCGGCAGCGACGATGCTCGCCGCAGCGGGCGAGGCAGCGATCAGCGGCAGGATGGCAGCGGCAGCCGCACTGCTCCCCGCCAGCCGGGCGAGGCCGGCCATCAGCGCGCGCCGGTCCATCCCCTCGTGCGTGAAGTGGTCGTACAAATCGATCATGGCCTGGGTGACGGGCGGTCGGGTCATGGCAGGCTCCAGAGCGATGGCACGGCTGCGGCGACTATGCCCGACTCCGTCGCGCGGCGATATGCCGGCAATCGTTGCAAACAAGTGACAGTCGGCACGCGCTTTCGCACTGCACAACGACAGTCGTTGCACGGTGCCGTGCCGCAGGTCAGGATTGGAACGGAACGAGTTGCAGGGGTGCACGATGACGATCAAGTCGGTTCTGCTTGGTGGCGCGATGGCGTGCCTGCTGCTCGACGTCGGCCTGGCGGCGGCGCAGGAGGTGGCGGTCGGGCCAGCCGCGGCGGCGACGACCCCCCAGGTCGCGGCCGCCGACGAAATCATCGTCACCGGCAGCCGCATCCGCCAGAGCCCGCTCGACAACACCGCGCCGGTTGTCGTCGTCGACCAGGCCTCGATCGAGCGCACCGGCCTGTCGGCGATCGCCGACGTGCTGCAGCGCCTGCCGAGCGCCAGCGGCGGGCTCAACTCCAAGGTCAACAACAGCGGCAACATCGGCAATCCGCCCGACGGCGGTGGCGTCGGCGCCGGTTCGGCCGAAATCGACCTGCGCTATCTCGGTGCCAAGCGGACGCTGGTGCTGGTCGACGGCATCCGCTTCGTTCCCGGCGCGAGCGCGAGCGGCATCCCGTCGACGGTCGATCTCAATTCCATTCCGCTGAGCTCGATCCAGCGGATCGAAGTGCTCCAGTCGGGCCAGTCGCCGCTCTACGGTTCCGACGCCCTCGCCGGCGTCGTCAACATCATCACCAAGTCGGCGCAGGAGGGGCTGCAGGCGTCGGCGCAGTTCGGCACCTTCCGTCAGGGCGACGGCCACACCCAGGATTACGAGGCGAGCTACGGCATCAAGCTGCCGACGACCAGCATCGTCTTTGGCGGCACCTATGTGAAGCAGGAAGCGGTCAGGACCGCCAACCGCTCGACCTCGCAATTCCCCAACCCTTTCCAGACGAGCTGCACCGATGCCATCGGGGGCTGCTCGGGCGCGACGCTGAACGGCCGCTTCGTCTTTAACGAAGGCAATCCGGCGTTCCCCGCCGGCGGCAGCATCACCCTGCGCCGCAGCCCCGTCGCCGGCAAGCCGGTCTATGACCCGACGCTGGCGACCGGCGACTTCAAGACGTTCACCTCCGCCGACCGGTTCAATTTCTCGCCCTATAATTACTTCCTGACGCCGTCGGAGCGCTACGGTGCCTGGGTCAGCATCAAGCAGGAGCTCGGCGACACGGTCAGCCTGCGCGTCAAGGCCGCGTACAATCGGCGCAATTCGCAGAACCAGGCGGCCTTCCTGCCGCTGTTCGTCGGTCCCGATGCCGGCAACGGCAATCTGCTCGACACCATCACCATCGACGCGACGAACCCGTACAACCCGTTCGGCACGCTGTCGGCCGGGGGCAACGGGCAGGCGGCGACCTATTCGTTCATCGGCCGCCGCCTCGTCGAGGCCGGACAGCGGACGTACACGCAGCATGTCGACACGATGGACGGCACAGCGACCCTCGACGGCTCGTTCCACGTCGGCGGGCACAAATGGTTCTGGGACCTCAACGCCTCGTTCGGGCTGAACGACGCCCACCAGGCCTTCACCGGCAACATCAACGCTGCCAAGCTGGCTCAGGCACTCGGGCCGGTCGCGGCCTGCACCGCGCCGTGCGTGCCGTTCGACATCTTCGGCGGGGCAGGGTCGGTGACGCCGGCGATGCTCGCCTTCGTCGGCTTCACCGAGCAGGACAAGTCGAACCAGCAGCTGTTCGACTATACCGCGAACCTGTCGGGCGACCTCCTCGACCTGCCGGCCGGTCCGCTGGGCTTCGCCGTCGGCTACGAACACCGCTACCAGTACGGCAGCTACGACCCCGATCCGATCATCGTCGCAGGGCTCGGCGCCGACATCCCGTCGCAGCCGGCCAGCGGACATTATTATACCAACGAGGTCTACGGCGAGCTGCGCGTCCCGATCCTCAAGGACTTCCCGTTCTTCAGCTCCCTCGATGCCGACGGGGCGGTCCGCTATGCCGACTACTCGACCGGGTTCAACAGCACGACGTACACCGGCACCGGCCTGTGGAAGCCCGTGCCCGACCTGCTGCTGCGCGGCAGCTACGCCACCGGCTTCCGTGCGCCGGCGATCGGCGAGCTGTACGGCGCGGCGTCGCGCGCCGACGCGCCGATCAACGACCCCTGCACCAACGTCGCCGGCTCGCCGTACCAGTCCTCGGCGACGGTCAGGGCCAACTGCACGGCGAACGGCGTGCCGGCGAACGGCAGCTATGCGGAGCCGACCGGCGGCCAGCTCGGCGTGCTGACCGGCGGCAACCCCAACCTGAAACCGGAACGGTCGCGGACGCTGTTGTTCGGCGGCGTCTATTCGCCGGGCTGGGCCCGCCACAGCGGCTTCGCTAGCAATTTAAGCCTGGAGGTCAATTACTACGACATCCGGGTCAAGAACGCGATCGCACCTACGGACGCGCAGCTGACCCTCAGCCGCTGCGCCCTGGCCGCCGATCCGCTGAGCTGCTCGGCGATCACGCGCACGGCGTCGGGACTGATCAGCCGGATCAACGCGGTGCTCCAGAACATCGGCGACATCCGCACACGCGGCGTCGACGTGACCTTCAGCTACCGCAGCCCCAAGACGCCCTACGGTGCCTTCGGCCTGTCGCTCGACGGCAACTACCTGCTGAAGTACACCGAGACCTTCCCCGCCGCGGTCGGCTTCACCACGACCAGCTATCTCGGCACGACGCGCGGCTTTCCCGATCAGTCGTACCCGCACTTCAAGGGCACGGGCGTCGTCGACTGGGCGTGGGGCGACATCGACGCCTCGTTCACCGGCCGCTATATCGACCACGTCTACGAGACCGGTGACTTCGCCGGGAAACGCCTTGGCGACACCTTTTACGGCGACGTCCGCCTGACCTTCACGCCGGTCGCCTTGCAGCACAAGGTCGACTTCACGGTCGGGGTCAACAACGTGTTCAACCGCAATCCGCCCGCCTGCTACAGCTGCACCGGGCCGAATTATGATCCCACCACCTACGACGTGCCGGGGCAGTTCGGCTATCTGCGCGTCGCAGTGCGGCTCTAGACTAGCGCAGGGCGTCGACCCGCAGGTGGCCCGGACGGGGTAGCACACCTCGGGGCCTCGCCCGGGTGCCGGGGCACAGCGCGACGGGTCGGGTGCCGACGGCGCGCCGAACCTCGCGTCGGCTCCCGTGGGATCGCCGCTTCTACAGGGGGTGCGGACCGGCCGGTTTTCGGGCGGCCCCCGAACCGAGGCACGGGGGTGAAGCACGCGGCCGACACAAATCGACCGCCGCAGGATCTGCGGCGGTCGATGTCGGCTGGTCAGGCGGTTGGCAGGTCAGGCCTCGATCAGGGGCTCGCCCGTCTCCGCCGCCGGCGCTTCGGGGGCAGCCCCCTTCTTCGCCCGCTTGGGCTTGGGCGCGGCCTTGATGATCTCGAAAGCCAGCGTGTCGTCCTTGACGTGGACCCGGACCTCGCCGCCGCGGACCAGCTTGCCGAACAGCAGCTCCTCAGCCAGCGGCTGCTTGATCTTCTCCTGGATCAACCGCGCCATCGGCCGCGCACCCATCGTCTTGTCGTAGCCGCGCGCGATCAGCCACGCCTTGGCGGGCTCGTCGAGGCTGATGTGGACGTCACGCTCCGACAGCTGGAGCTCGAGCCCGATGACGAACTTGTCGATCACGCGCATGATGACCGACGGCGGCAGCGCCTCGAACGGCACGACGGCGTCCAGACGGTTGCGGAACTCCGGCGTGAACATCCGCTTGATCGCCTCCTCGTCCTCGCCTTCGCGGCTACCGGCGCCGAAGCCCAGCCCTTCGCGCGCCATGTCGGCCGCGCCGGCGTTGGTCGTCATGATCAGGATCGTGTTCCTGAAATCGACGGTCTTGCCGTGGTGGTCGGTCAGCTTGCCGTTGTCCATCACCTGCAACAGGATGTTGAACAGGTCCGGATGCGCCTTCTCGATCTCGTCGAGCAGCAGGACGCCGTGCGGGTTCTGGTCGACCGCATCGGTCAGCAGCCCGCCCTGGTCGAAGCCGACATAGCCCGGCGGCGCCCCGATCAGCCGGCTGACCGAATGGCGCTCCATGTACTCGCTCATGTCGAAGCGGGTCAGCGGGATGCCGAGAATCGCCGCCAGCTGCTTGGCGACTTCGGTTTTGCCGACGCCGGTCGGGCCTGAGAACAGATAGTTCCCGATCGGCTTGTTCGGCTCGCGCAGGCCCGCGCGGCTGAGCTTGATCGCCGAGCTGACGCGTTCGATCGCTTTGTCCTGGCCGAAGACGACGCGCTTGAGGTCGGCCTCGAGCGTGGCCAGCGCCTTCTTGTCGTCGACCGACACCGACTTCGGCGGGATGCGCGCCATGGTGGCGATGACCGCCTCGACCTCCTTGACGCCGATCGTCTTCTTGCGCTTGGCCTCGGCAACCAGCATCTGCGACGCGCCGGTCTCGTCGATCACATCGATCGCCTTGTCGGGCAGCTTGCGGTCGTTGATGTAGCGCGCCGACAGCTCGACCGCGGCCTTGATCGCCTCGGGCGTGTACTTCAGCTGGTGATGCTTCTCGTACGAACTGCGCAGGCCCATCAGGATCTTGATCGCATCCTCGACCGACGGCTCGTTGACGTCGATCTTCTGGAAGCGTCGCAGGAGCGCGCGGTCCTTCTCGAAGTGGTTCCTGAACTCCTTGTATGTCGTCGAGCCGATGCACCGGATCGCGCCGCTCGACAGCGCCGGCTTGAGCAGGTTCGACGCGTCCATGGCGCCGCCGCTGGTCGCACCGGCACCGATGACGGTGTGGATCTCGTCGATGAACAGAACCGCGTGGGGGAGCTTCTCCAGCTCGTTGACGACGTTCTTCAGCCGCTCCTCGAAGTCACCGCGGTAGCGCGTGCCGGCGAGCAGCGCGCCCATGTCGAGCGAATAGATCACCGCAGGCTTGAGCACGTCGGGCACGTCGCCCTCGATGATCTTGCGCGCGAGGCCCTCGGCGATCGCCGTCTTGCCGACGCCGGGCTCGCCCACATACAGCGGGTTGTTCTTCGACCGGCGGCAGAGGATCTGGATCGTCCGGTCGACCTCGGCGTGACGGCCGATCAGGGGGTCGATCTTCCCCGTCTTCGCCTTCTCGTTCAGGTTGACGGTGAACTGCTTCAGCGCGCTCTCACCGCCCTTCTTGTCGTTCTTCGACGGCTTGTCCTCCTCGGCCTCCTCGCCTCGCGCCGCCGGGCCGTTGCCCTTGACGCTGCGCGTCTCGCTCGGGCCGGACTTGGCGATGCCGTGGGCGATGAAGCTGACCGCGTCGAGGCGCGTCATGTCCTGCTGCTGGAGGAAAAACACAGCATGGCTCTCGCGCTCGCTGAACAGCGCGACGAGAACGTTCGCCCCGGTCACTTCCTCGCGGCCCGACGACTGGACGTGGAGGATCGCGCGCTGGACAACGCGCTGGAAACCCGCGGTCGGCGAGGGGTCGACGCTGGCGTCTGTCTTCAGCGCGCCGAGTTCGGTGTCGAGATATTTGGTGACGTTCGCCCCCAGCTCGTCGACGTCGACGGCGCACGCCTTCATCACCGCCGCCGCATGGGTGTCGCCGGCCAGCGCGAGCAGCAGATGCTCGAGGGTCGCATATTCGTGGTGCCGCCGGCTCGCCTCGGCGAGCGCATTGTGCAGCGTATGTTCAAGGTCACGCGTGAACGCGGGCATAGTCGTCTCCCGGGGCAGCGCACAGGGGCCGCGCGCCGCCGTCTCGCCAATGTCATCCCGCAATGCGGCAAGCGCAAGGGGGTGGTTTGGTCGCGGGTCGGATGCGCGGTCGCGGGGCGGCGACCCCCGGCGCGTCGCGGCGGCCTAGGCGCAGGCGGGGCGCACCCGATTAATTGGCGTCGCCCATCCTCAGCGCCGCGATGAACGCCTCCTGGGGGATGTCGACCGAACCATATTGGCGCATCCGCTTCTTGCCCTCTTTCTGCTTGTCGAGCAGCTTCTTCTTGCGGCTGATGTCGCCGCCATAGCATTTGGCGGTCACGTCCTTGCGCATGGCAGCGATGGTTTCGCGGGCGATAACCTTGCCGCCGATCGCCGCCTGGACCGGGATCTTGAACAAGTGGCGGGGGATCAGGTCCTTCATCCGCTCGCACATGTGACGGCCGCGCGCCTCGGCGGCGTCGCGGTGGACGATCATGCTGAGCGCGTCGACGGGTTCGGCGTTGACCATGATGGTCATCTTGACGAGGTCGCCCTCGCGGTAGCCGATCTGGTGATAATCGAAGCTGGCATAGCCGCGCGAGATGCTCTTCAGCCGGTCGTAGAAATCGAATACCACCTCGTTCAGCGGCAGCTCGTAGATGACCTGCGCCCGGCCACCGACGTAGGTCAGGTTGGTCTGGATGCCGCGCCGGTCCTGGCACAGCTTGAGGATCGACCCGAGATACTCGTCGGGGGTGAAGATCGTCGCCTCGATCCACGGCTCCTCGATCAGTTCGATCGTCGACGGGTCGGGCATGTCGGACGGGTTGTGGAGCTCGAGCGTGCTGCCGTCGCGAAGCAGCATCTTGTAGACGACCGACGGCGCGGTGGTGATCAGGTCGAGGTCGTATTCGCGCGTCAACCGCTCCTGGATGATCTCGAGGTGGAGCAACCCGAGGAAGCCGCAGCGGAAGCCGAAGCCGAGCGCGGCCGAGCTTTCCGTCTCGAAGGTGAAGCTGGCGTCGTTCAGCCGCAGCCGGCCGAGACTGTCGCGCAGTTTCTCGAAATCCGCCGCGTCGACCGGGAACAGGCCGCAGAAGACGACCGGCTGAACCTCCTTGAACCCCGGCAGCGCCTCGGCGGCGGGGCGCTTGGCGTCGGTGATCGTGTCGCCGACGTTGGTCTGGGCGACTTCCTTGATCTGGGCGGTGATGAAGCCGATCTCGCCGGGGCCGAGCGCGTCCAGTTGCTCGATCTTCGGGCGGAAGCAGCCGACGCGGTCGACGAGGTGCTGCGTCCCCTGCGCCATGAAGACGATCTGCTGCCCCTTCCTGAGCGAGCCGTCGATGACGCGGACGAGGATGACGACGCCGAGATACGGATCGTACCAGCTGTCGACGAGCATCGCCTTGAGCGGCGCGTCGGGGTCGCCCTTGGGCGGCGGGATCAGGCGGACGATCGCGTCGAGGACATCGTCGATGCCGATGCCCGTCTTGGCGCTGGTCAGGACCGCGTCGGACGTGTCGATGCCGATGACCTCCTCGATCTGCGCCTTGACGCGCTCCGGCTCGGCCGCGGGCAGGTCGACCTTGTTGATGACGGGCACGATGACATGGTCGTGCTCGATCGACTGATAGACGTTGGCCAGCGTCTGCGCCTCGACCCCCTGTGCCGCGTCGACGACGAGCAGCGCGCCCTCGCACGCGGCGAGGCTGCGGCTGACCTCATAGGCGAAATCGACGTGACCGGGCGTGTCCATCAGGTTGAGGACATAGCTCTTGCCGTCCTTGGCATTATAGTCGAGCCGGACAGTCTGCGCCTTGATCGTGATGCCGCGCTCGCGCTCGATGTCCATGTTGTCGAGGACCTGCTCGCTCATCTCGCGCGCGGTAAGTCCCCCGGTCCGCTGGATCAGCCGGTCGGCGAGGGTCGACTTGCCGTGATCGATGTGGGCGATGATGGAGAAGTTGCGAATGCGGTCGAGGGGGGCGGTCATCCGCCTCGCGTAGCAGAGGGGGCTTGCCAAAGAAACCGCCGCACCGCCACATGGCCCGCGGGAGGGTCGCCAGATGCTCAACGTCGCCATCGTCGGAGCCGGGCCGGCGGGCTTCTACACCGCCGAGGCGCTGGCGAAGCGGGCCGATGTCGCTGTCGACATCCTCGACGCGCTGCCGACCCCTTATGGCCTGATCCGCGCCGGCGTCGCTCCCGACCACCAGTCGATCAAGGCGGTCGACCGGCGGTATCATGCGGTGCTTGCCGGCGGCGTCCGCTTTGTCGGCGACGTGACCGTCGGCACCGATGTCGACCTTGAGGAACTGCTCGGGCTGTACGACGCAGTGGTGCTGGCGACCGGTGCCCCGCACGACCGGCGGCTGGGCATCCCGGGCGAAGACCTGCCGGGCGTTTTCGGCTCGGGCGCGTTCGTCGGCTGGTATAACGGCCATCCCGAGTTCGCCGATCTCGACATCCCGCTCGGCGCGCCCGGCGTCGCGGTGATCGGCAACGGCAACGTGGCGATCGACTGTGCGCGCATCCTGGCCAAGACGCCGGCGGAACTGGCGCATTCCGACATCGCCGCGCACGCCCGGGCGCAGCTGGCGGCGAGCGGCGTGCGCGACATCCACATCGTCGGGCGCCGCGGTCCGTACCAGGCGAGCTTCACGCCGAAGGAGACCGGCGAGCTCGGGCAGTTGGACCGCGCCCAGCCGCTCGTGGCGGCCACCGACCTGCCCGACGCCAGCGGCGACGCCGCGCTCGAGCCGGGCCTGCGCAAGGTCGTCACCCACCTCCGCGCCTTCGCCGCCGCCCCGGCGAAGCCGGTCCCGGTGACGATTGCCTTTGACTTCTTCAGCCGCCCGGTGCGGATCGACGCCGATGGCGACACGCTCGCCCTCACGGTCGAGCGGACGCGGCTCGACGGCAGCGTCGCGGTCGGCACCGGCGACATGCGGACGCTGCGCTGCGGCCTGATCATCGCCTGCATCGGTTACTTCAGTGCGCCGCTCGGCCAGGTGCCGTTCGACGCCGCCCGCGGGCGCTTCGTCAACGACCGCGGGCAGATTGCCGACCGGGTCTATGTCACCGGCTGGGCGCGGCGCGGACCGTCGGGGACGATCGGGACCAACCGCCCCGACGGCATCGAGGTCGCTGCGCGGATCGCCGCCGAAGTCGCGCCCGGACCACGCGCCGGCGGCCCCGGTCTCGACGCGCTGCTTGCGGCGCGCGGCGTGCGCCCGGTGACCTTTGCCGGCTGGCAGGCGATCGATGCTGCCGAAACGGCGGCGGCGACGCACCCGTCCCCGCGGGAGAAGATCGTCGGCCGCGACCGGCTGCGCGCTACGGCGCACGGCTGATCCACGCGACACGGCGGTTGCGCGGCCCGCCCGCGAGGGCTATAGCGTCGCGCCTCGCGTCGGGGCGTAGCTCAGCCTGGTAGAGCACTGTCTTCGGGAGGCAGGGGCCGGAGGTTCGAATCCTCTCGCCCCGACCATGAGACGCCGTCAGTCCCGGTGACGGCAGCTACGGCCGGAAGCTCCAGCTTCCGGCCGCTCGCATTTGTCGTCCGGCTCAATCGCCCGCTAGACCGTGGTCGAGCGGCCACGGACGAAGTGCAGCACCAGGCTGATCAGCGCGATGACGAGCAGGATGTGGATCAGCCCGCTCGAGATGTGCAGCGCGAGAAAGCTGACCAGCCAGATGACGACCAGGACGACGGCGATTCCAATCCACATGGCAGCAGCTCCATTGCCGCGGGGGAAATGCCCCGCAATGCCCCTAGAACCGCGGTGCCGCGCGCATGTTCCGCTGCCGAACCGATCGTTGCCCCCGCGTCACGGCAAGTCGAAGACTAGCAGCTCGGCATCGCCGTCGAGGCGGACCGCGCGCTCGCCGGTAACCGCCGCGCCGTCGCCCGCGCCGAGCGCCGTGCCGTTCGCCGCGACGCTCCCGCGCACGACCTGCAGCCAGGCGCGGCGGCCGGCGGCCAGCGCGACCTCGACCGGCGCGCCGGCACCCGGCGTCGCCCGGTACAGCGTCGCGTCCTGGTGGATCACGACCGCGCCGTCGTGGCGCTCGCGCGCCGCCAGCCGCGTCAGGCCGCCCGGCACCGGCGGCGGCAGCGTCACCTGCTCATAGCCCGGGGTCAGGCCGCGGCGTTCGGGCTGGATCCAGATCTGGAACGAATGGATCGCCTCGGTCGCGCTCGGGTTCAGCTCGGCGTGGCGGACGCCGGTGCCGGCGGTCATGCGCTGGATCTCGCCTGGGCGGATCACGGTCGCATTGCCCATACTGTCGCGGTGCGCCATCGCGCCGGCCACGATATACGACACGATCTCCATGTCGGCATGGCCGTGCTCGCCGAAGCCGGCGCCGGCGGCAATGTGATCCTCGTTGATCACCCGCAGCGGGCCAAAGCCCATGTGGGCGGGATCATAATAGTCGGCGAAGCTGAAGCTGAACCGCGCATCGAGCCAGCCGATGGTCATGCGGCCGCGCTCGGCCGACGGGCGAACGGTAATCATTCTTGCTCACTCCCTGCTGTCGACGCGATATAGGCGCGGGCGCGACTGCCGCAATCCACAGTGTCGCCAAAGCGTCACAGACTAGATGTAGTAGAGCATCAAGTTTTTCTACGCTGGACCGGCCCCGATGGCGACCCTTCCATTGACCGCCCTTGCCGGCTTCCCCTCGGTCGCCGCCGCGCGCGCCGCGACGCCGGCAACCGGCTGGGGCAGCGACGACGACGACAGCCATCCGAAGCGCAAGCTCCGCTTCCGCACGGTCTGGATCTCGGACACGCACCTTGGCACCAGCGGCTGCAACGCCGACCTCCTGCTCGACTTCCTGAAATCGATCCAGCCCGACACGCTGTACCTCGTCGGCGACATCATCGACGGCTGGCGGCTGAAGCGCGGCTGGTACTGGCCGCCGCGGCACAACGACATCATCCGCCGCGTCCTCAAGCTCGCCAACAAGGGCACGCGCGTCGTCTATATTCCCGGCAACCACGACGAGGTGCTGCGCGACTATACCGGGCTCAGCTTCGGCGGCGTCGACGTCGTGCCCGAAGCGATCCACACCACCGCCGACGGCCGTCGCCTGCTCGTCCTCCACGGCGACGAGTTCGACGGCGTCGTCCTTTACGCCAAGTGGCTCGCCTTCCTGGGCGATTATGCCTACGCCGCGCTCCTCAAGCTCAACATCGGCTTCAACCGCGTCCGCCGGCGCTGCGGCCTGCCCTATTGGTCGCTGTCGGCGCACCTGAAGAAGCGGGTCAAGAACGCCGTCGCCTTCATCAGCCGCTTCGAGGAGGCGGTCGCCCACGCCGCCACCGAGCGCGGCGTCGACGGCGTCGTCTGCGGCCACATCCATTCGGCCGAAATCCGCCAGTTCGGCGCGGTGACCTATTACAACGACGGCGACTGGGTGGAGAGCTGCACCGCGCTGGTCGAACACGCCAGCGGCCGGCTGGAGATCATCGACTGGGCCAAGCGGGTCGCGGCGCGGGGCGCGGCCAGCGAGGCGGAGCTGGAGCTGGTCTAGCGGCCGCGCGGCAGCGGCAACGGCGGCATTCCCGCGGACGTGACGGTTCAACGCTGCCGCCGCGGCCGGGCCTGGAGCTGGCGGAGGCCGCGCCGATCTCCCGCCATTCCACACTCTGCTCCCTGCCCAGGGCGTTTCGTGCCATGGCGCGCGGCGAGCGACCGCTTCATGCTGGTGGCGTGGAGCCTTATGCCGGAAACCATGCGTAGGCCCGAACATCCGGTTGACGAGCGGTACTGTGGCGCACGGTCGACGCCATCGACTGCCCGCTCGTTCAGCGTCGACGTCGGGGTGAAGCGTCGCGGCATCGGGCTGGCGCTGGCGGCGCTGCTGGCGCTTCCCGGTGCTGCCCTGGCACAGTCGATGACCGGCATGGCCATGCCGGCGCCAGCCGCGGAGCCGGAACCGCCGGAACATCGGCCCGAACACCAGCTCCCGAGCAGCGACACCCGCGCCGGGCACGCCACGACGGGGCACGACGCGAGCGGGCAGGCTACGTCGGCACCGGGCAGGACGGCACCGGGGATGACGGGACCGGGGGTGACGGGGCAGGGCATGACGGCATCGGGCATGACAGGACCGGGCATGTCGAGCGAGGGCATGGCCGCCATGGCCGGCATGGACCACGGCGGCCCCGGCCATGGCGACATGACCATGGTTGCCGCCCTCGGCCCGTACGCAACGACGCGGGAGGCATCGGGGACGGCGTGGCAGCCCGACGCGAGCCCGATGCCGGGGGTGATGCGCCCGGCCGGCGCGTGGACGCTGATGGGCCAGGCGCTGCTCAACGGCGTTTACGACCGCCAGAGCGGACGCCGCGGGGACGACAAGGCCTTCGTCTCGGGCATGATCATGGGCATGGCGACCCGCACCTTCGGGCCACGGGACACGGTCCAGCTGCGGGCCATGCTGTCCCCCGACCCGGTGATGGGACCGCGCGGCTATCCGCTTCTGCTTGCCGCCGGCGAGACCGCGAACGGCCGCGACCTGTTGGTCGACCGGCAGCACCCCCACGACCTGTTCATGGAATTGGCGGCGTCGTACAGTCGCCGGCTCGGCGAGCGGGGCTCTGCGTTCGTCTATTTCGGGTTGCCCGGCGAGCCGGCGTTCGGGCCGGGGGCGTTCATGCACCGGTTCTCGATCATGGACTTGCCCGAGGCCCCGATCACGCACCACTGGTTCGATTCCACGCACATCACCTTCGGCGTGGTCACCGCCGGCGTAACCTCGGGCGCGATCAAGCTGGAGGCTTCGCGCTTCAATGGGCGCGAGCCCGACCAGAACCGCTACGACATCGAGCGTCCCAGGTTCGATTCGACGGCGGTGCGGGCGAGCTGGAACCCGGCGCGGACCCTGGCGCTGCAGGCATCGTGGATGCGGCTCAAGTCGCCGGAGCAGCTGACGCCGGAACAGGATCAGGAGCGGTGGTCGGCCAGCGCGATCTATACGCAGCCGATCGCGGGAAGCGGCTATGTCTCGGCGACGGCGGCGTGGGGCCGCAAACGCGAGATCGCGGCTGGTGGCCCCCGCGGCAACGACCTCGATGCCTATCTGCTCGAAGCGGCGGTCAAGCCCGATTGGCGCTGGACGGTTTTCGTCCGCGCCGAGCAGATCGAAACCGACGAGTTGCTGCCGTCGCCCGGTGACGTCCACGGCCCCAGGTACACGGTCGGCAAGGCATCGGTCGGCGTCATCCGCGATTTTCGCATCGCGCCGGGGCTGATGTTCGGTTTTGGCGGCCTTGTCGCGCGCTCCTTGACGCCCGGCGGCCTCGACCCCGCCTACGGCGGCGACCGCACCAGCGGCATGGGCTTCGTCCGCCTCAAGCTCGGCTGAAGCGCGGGAACAGGGGTGTGACCAGCGCGCCGGGGCGCGGGTCCGGCGTCGGTCGCCCAAAGCTGCAGGGCGGACGGGCGGTCGCCAGCGCCGCCGCGCTTTCGCCCGCCAGCCCGCCACGCTACACGCCCGCAATGATCCCCGTCGCCTCATGCGCCTGACCCTCGTTTCCGACGCGTGGACGCCGCAGGTCAACGGCGTCGTCCGGACGCTGACGACGACCGTCGCCCAACTCGAGGCGCGCGGCCATGCGGTCCAGACGATCACTCCCGACCGCTTCGTTTCGGTTCCGTGCCCGACCTATCCGGAAATCCGCCTGGCGCTGACGACGCCGTACCGCGTCGGGGCGATGATCGCCGGCTTCCGCCCGGAGGCCGTCCATATCGCCACCGAGGGCCCGCTCGGCTGGCTCGCGCGCGGCTGGTGCCGCAAGCGCGGGGTGCCGTTCACCACCTCGTTCCACACCCGCTTCCCCGACTATGTCGCGGCGCGGACCGGCCTGTCGCCGGCCTATCTGTGGCGCATCCTCGCCCGCTTCCACGCCGAGGCGCGCAACATCCTGGTGGCGACGCCGCGCCTGGCGGCCGAATTGGCCGAGCACGGCCTGACGCGGACCCGGCCGTGGTCGCGCGGCGTCGACCTGCGCCAGTTCCGCCCCGACCTCGCGCCGCACCCGGCCTATGCCGGCCTGACGCGGCCGATCCTGCTGTCGGTCGGGCGGGTCGCGGTCGAGAAGAACATCGCCGCCTTCCTGTCGGCCGACGTCGCCGGGACCAAGGTCGTCGTCGGCGACGGTCCGGCGCTCGCGGCGATGCGCGCGCGGTTTCCGGATGCGGTGTTCCTCGGCTCGCTTAGCGGCGAACCCTTGGCGGCGGCGTATGCCGGGGCCGACGTCTTCGTCTTTCCGTCGCTGACCGACACCTTCGGGCTGGTGATGATCGAGGCGCTGGCGAGCGGCGTGCCGGTCGCGGGCTTTCCCGTCGCCGGGCCGCTCGACGTCGTCGGTGCCGAGGGGCGCGGCACGGTTCCTGGCTGGACCGCCGCGGTCGGCGCGGTCGACGCCGACCTCGCGCGGGCGATCGGCCGGGCCGCGACCGCGGACCCGGCCGACTGTGCCGCTTATGCCCGCCACTTCCGCTGGGAGGCGTGCGTCGACCAGTTCGTCGCCGGCTTGGCCGAGGTCGAGGGGCCGGTCGATTTCCTGCCTTAGTCGGTGCCGAGCCCGGCTTACGCGCCGCGCTGGCGCTCGAAGCGAAGCGACCGGGAGCCCTTGTAGATCACCGGGGCCACTTCGACGAAGCCGCAGCGGCGGGCGACGCGGATCGACGCCAGGTTGGCCGGGTCGATCAGGCACATCGTCCGGCCGGCGGCGACGTTCGCATCGGCCCAGGCGAGTGCCGCCCGCACCCCCTCGCTGGCAAAGCCGCGACCGTGCGCGGCGACGACGAACGACCAGCCGACCTCGGGTAAGGCGGCGAGCGGCGGGAGGGTATCGCGGGCGAACTCCGCCATCCCCAGCTGCCCGACATAGGCGCCGGTCTCGCGCTCCTCGACCGCCCAGAAGCCATAGCCGAACCAGCACCAGTTGCCGGTGTAGCGGAGCAGCCGCGCCCACGTCTCCTCGCGGGTGAAGGCGCGGTTGCCGGTGAAGCGCGTCACCTCGCGGTCGGCCCACATCGCGGTTGCCGCGTCGAGGTCGGCGGGAACGTGACCGCGCAGGCGCAGGCGAGCGGTCTCGATCACCGGCACGTCGGGCGCGGCGCTGCGGGCGGGCGGGTCAGCCATGCGCGTGCGTAGCGCGGGGCGAACGGCGGCGCACCTATTTCATCAGGCCGGCGGCACGCAATGCATCACCGATCAGGCGACCGACATCCAGCGGCTTCGGCGGGGCCGGCCGCGCGCCGGGCCGGGCGGCGGCGCGCGGCGGGGGTGTCGGCTGCGCCGTCGCGTGCGCGGGCTTGGGCGGCGGCGTGGTGGCAGCGCGGGGCGCCTGCCTTGCAGCGGCGGGACGGGGGACGCCGCGGGGTGCGGCTGGCGGCGGCGTCCGCCGCGCGCGGGCGTCGCCCAGTCCCCAGAAAGCGGCGATGCGCGCACTCGAGGCGATGCCGACATCGAGCATGAAGGGTGCCGGCGTGCCGCCGTCGCGGCTGTCGATCGGCGTACCATGACCCATGCCCGCGACTTCGTTGAACTCGACGACGGCGACGCCGCCGGCGTTGCGCCAGACCGTCCGGTCCTCCTCGCGCGTCGGCGTCGCGCCGTGGACGTTGGCCCATTGCTCGGCGACGGCGAGGCCGTTCAGGCGGCTGACGGTGCGGTCGTCGCCGCCGTGCCAGACCATCACCCGCGGCCACGGGCCGGTGAAGGTCGACGCGGCACGGACCTTCTCGCCAAGCTGGTCGCCGGCCAGCGCTGCCGGGTGCGCCATCGCCGCCAGCGCCTCGCCGACGCCGGCTGCCGCGCCGAACGGCAGGCCGGCGACGATCGCGCCGCCGGCGAACAGGTCGGGGTAGCTCGCCAGCAGCGCGTTCGCCATCGCCCCGCCCGCCGACAGGCCAGTGACGAAGACGCGGCTGCGGTCGAGGCGGTGCTGCGCAGTCATCGCCGCGACGGCGCCGGCGACCGACGCGACCTCGCCGCTGCCGCGCCGCGTGTCGCTCGCCGCAAACCAGTTGAAGCAGCCGTTGGGATTGTTGCTGCGGACCTGCTCGGGGAACAGCAGGGCAAAGCCATGGGAGGTCGCCAGCGCCGACCAGCCGGCCGCGCGGTCATAGCCCGCGGCGCTTTGCGTACAGCCGTGCAGGACAACGACCAGCGGCGCGCCAGAGGCGAGACCGGCCGGGACGAAGGTCCGCATCCGGAGCCCACCCGGGTTGGCGAACGCGACGTCCAGCTCGGCGAGATGGTCGTCGCCGTTGTCGGCCGGCTGGCGGTAAGCGGCGGGGCGGGGCATCGGCAAGTCCAGTTCGTTGTGCACTGCAACATAATGCGCGCGGAGCGCTCTTGGAGCCATCGCGATTTAAGATGGCGGGCGCGGTGGCAGCGGCCGCGGCCGCCAGCCGTGCCACATCGCCGGCGCCACGGCGACCGCGCCGGGCAGCTGGCGGTCGGCGAGCAGGGCGTCGGCGATGCGTTGCTGCGCGGCCGCGATGTCGCTCGTCAGCGGCACGACGGCGAGATCCTGCCGCTGCGCGATGAGCCGGGCGACGGGCAGATCGGTCGGCCCTGCAGCGGCGATCAGCGCCGCCAGCTGGTCGCGGTGGGCGGCCGCCCACGCCGCGGTCGCGACGAGGGCGTCGAGTGTCGCGGCGATCAGTTCGGGACGGGTTCGGACGACATCGGCATTGGCTAGCAGGAACGAGTTGCTCCGCGCCAGGCCGTCGCCCGACACCAGGACGCGCGCGCCGAGCTCGACTTCGGCCTGCGCTAGGAACGGGTCCCAAATGGCCCAGGCATCGACGGCACTGGCGGCAAACGCCTGCGCCGCCTGGGTCGGCGTCAGGTTGACCGCGTTGACGTCGGCCTGGTCGAGGCCGGCACCCCGCAGCGCCGCGCGGACGAACGCCTGCGCCGAGGAGCCGCGCGTGAACGCGAGTTTCGCGCCCCGAAGCGCGGCGACGGTGGTCAGCCGCGAGTTTTTCGGAACGATGATCGCGGCGGCGCGGCCGCTGACGGGCTGCGCCGCGACATAGACGATCCGCGCCCCGGCGGCCTGTGCGAAGATCGGCGGCGTGTCGCCAGTACCGCCGAAATCGATGCTGCCGAGGCTCATCGCTTCGAGCAGCGGCGGGCCGGAGGGATAGTCGCGCCACGTGACCGGCGTCGGCTTCAGCGCTGCCTCGACCATGCCGCGCGCCCGGGCGGCGAGCAGCAGGCCGTTTTTCTGGAAGCCGATGCGCAGTGGCGGCGTGCGCCGGCAGCCGGCCGCAAACACGGCGGCAGCGGTGGCCATCAGGTCGCGTCGCGAGATCATTACACCTGGATTAGCCCGCTTCGTGGCGCACGCGAACCCCCGATTGACCCGTCGTGGCCGGGTCGCCACTGTCGCCAACGACAACAAGGGGGGGCAGGCATGGACGACGGCGCGCCGCGGCGCAGGCTCCTCATCGCGCTGCTGTTCGTCGCCATCGCCTTGAATTACGTCGACCGGCAGGTTCTGGCCCTGTTGAAGCCGACGCTGCAGGCGCGGTTCGGCTGGGACGATCAGGACTATGCGATGCTCGGCACCGCCTTCCAGGTGACGGCGGCCGTAGCCTACGCCGCCATCGGCTGGTTCGTCGACCGCGTCGGGGTGCGCCGCGCGCTCGGCTGGGGTGTCGGGGTGTGGAGCGGGGCAGGGATCGCCCATGCCTTCGCCGCCACCATTCCGCAGTTCATCGCCGCGCGCGTCGTCCTCGCTGCCGCCGAGACCGTCGGCACGCCGGCCGCCGTCAAGTCGGCGGCGACCTACCTGCCGGTGGCCGAGCGGTCGTTCGCGCTGGGGCTGGGCAATACCGCACCCAACATCGGCGCGATCGTCACCCCGCTGATCATCCCGCCGCTGGCGCTGGCCTTCGGCTGGCGCGCGGCATTCATCGTCACCGGCGGCTTGGGCTTCGTCTGGCTCCTGTGCTGGTTCGCCGGCACCCGCGGGCTGGTGCCCGTCGACGCCAGCGTGCCGGAGCGGGCCGGCACCGACTGGCGCGCCCTGTTCGCCGATCGCCGCACCTGGGCGGTGGTCGGGGCCAAGTTGTTCAGCGACCTCGGCTGGTTCTTCCTGCTGTTCTTCCTGCCCGACTTCTTCGCCCGCGTCTTCGGCATGAGCCAGGCGACGCTCGGCGGCCCGACCGCGCTCGCCTACACCTTCGCCGCCGGCGGGGCGCTGTCGTCGGGTCTGGCGTTTCCGGCGCTGCTGCGGCGCGGGTGGAGCATGAACCGTGCGCGCAAGGGGTCGATGCTGGTCTACGCGCTGCTCATCCTGCCGCTGCCGCTTGCCATCGCCGCGCCGGGGCCGTGGGCGGCGGCGGTCGTCGTCGGCATCGGCCTGTTCGCGCACCAGGGCTTCTCGACCAATGTCTTCGGGCTGGCGGCGGACGCGGTTCCGGTCGCCCGCGTGGCAACCGTCGTCGGCGTCGGCGCCGTCGCCGGCAACCTGTCGGGGGCGGCGCTGATCGCCTTCGCCGGCTGGAGCCTGGCGCACGGCCACGGATATTGGCCGATGCTGGGGATCGTGGCGGTGGCCTATCTCGCGGCGCTCGCCTGGGTGCACCTGCTCGTTCCGGTCATCCGGCCGGCCCATGCCTAGCGCGGGCGGGCCTGCGCCGCGTCCGACGGGACCGGCGTTGCCGCCCCACCGGCCGGGCTGGCCCGAGTTCATCGGCTGCCGTGCGGGCGCGGCGCGCCTGCCCGCCGCGGTCGGCCGCGCTGCGCCTAAAAGTTCACCCGGCCCGTCACGCCGTAATAGCGGTCGGCGTCGCGCGGGATCTGGTAGCGGTACGAGCCCAACACGCCGCCATTGGCGATCGCCGCGGCGAAATGCTCGTTGGCGACGTTGCGGACGGTGAAGGTCAGGCGGTAGCGGTCCCTGGTGTCGAGCACGGCGGCGGTCAGGTTGACGATGCCGTAGGCGTGGATCGTGCCCGCGGCGCGGTCGAACGCGTTGGCACTGAAGATCGACAGCTCGCTCGACTGGTACGAGCCTTGTGCGCCGAGCTGGAAATCGACCGCGCCGCCGGTGCGAAGGCGATAGTCGATGCCAAGGTCGCCCTTCCACTTCGGCGCGAAGCCGAGCGGGGTGCCGGTCGGGATGACGCCTGTATTATTGCCCTGGGGCAACAGGAAGGCGTCGACGTGGGCGTCGGTGTAGGCGAGCCCGCCGGAGATCGACAGGTCGCGGACCGGCCGATAGAGCAGGTCGGCCTCACCGCCGCGGGTCGAGATCTCGCCGGCGTTGGTGAACCGCGTGACGACGACCCCGTTGACGATGTCCGGGTTGTTCGCCTGGAAGTTGTGGTACTTGGCATAATAAGCGGCGAGGTTGACCGTCAGCTTGCCGCCGAGCAGCGTGTTCTTCAGGCCGACCTCGAAAGCGTCGGAGTCCTCGGGCGCGATCTTGTTGGTGCCGGTGAACGACAGGCCATAGAAGATGTTGAACGCCGGCCCCTTATAGCCACGCGAATAGGTCGCATAGCCGGTCGAGGTGTCGCTGAAGTCGAACTGCGCGCCCGCCTTCCCGCTGATGTTGGTGTTGTTCGCCCGCGCGCGGAACGGGATGCCGTTGCTGACGCCGCCGCCCGACCCGTTGTTGTTGACGCCGGCGTCGAAGTTGCCGCCGATGCCCGGGCCGGCGAGCGGGGTCACGCGGCTGTGGAAGGCGTCGAGTTGGTCGACGGTAAAGCGCGCGCCGCCGATCAGGCGGAAGCGGGACGTGATGTGGAACGTGCCCTGGCCGAACAGCGCGATGTTCCGGAAGTTCGAGCCGAAGTCGGCGGTGCCGGTCGGGAAGGTCGACGGCGCCGCGAGCGGGCTCGAGCACGGGGTCAGCACGCCCGCCGGCGCGACGGCTCCGGCGGCAAGGCCGCAGACCTGGTCGTTGCGGGTGAACACGCGCTCCGACTTGGCGTCGGAGAAGTAGAAGCCGGCGACATAGGTCAGGAAGCCGGTCGACGGCGAGGTCAGGCGGAACTCCTGGCTCCACGTGTCGCCGGTCTGCGGGCCGAAGTCGTGCAACTGGTTCACGCCGATATAGGCCTGTGGCAGCCAGTCGCCGTCGCGGATCTCGGTGTTCGAATAATTGCGGTAGGCGGTGATCGAGGTGAAGGTCACCGGACCCGCATCGACGTCGGCCTGCAGCGAGAAGCCATAGCCGGTCTCGTCGGTGTGGGTGACGAGGTTCTGGTCGACCGTCCGCGTGTCGACACCGCGCAGGGTCGGCAACACCGTCTGGATCAGCGCCAGGTTGGCGGTGTTGACCTGGCCGGCGGTCGCCCCGCTGGTGAACTGGGGCGTGCCGGCGATGATCTCGGCGCAGCAGTCGTCGTTGTTCTTGTGGTAGTCGGCGATGAAGGTCAGCTTGACCGCCTCGTTGACGTCGCCGACGACGATGCCGCGGAAGCCGTAGTGCTTGAACCCGTTGACGCGCCGGTTCACGTTCGGTGCGACGTTGAAGATGTTGCCTTCGTAATTGTCGTAAAAGCCGGTCAGGCGCGCGCGCAGTGCCTTCGACAGTGGCAGGTCGACCGCGCCGCGGACGCGGTATTCGTTACCGTTGCCGCCGTAATAGCCACCCTCGACATAGCCCCCGAGCGTGTCGCCGGGCTTGACCGAGACGATGTTGATGACGCCGGCACTCGCGTTCTTGCCGAACAACGTCCCCTGCGGCCCGCGCAGGACTTCGAGCCGCTCGATATCGACGAGGTCGCTGAACGCCTCGCCCGAGCGGCTGAAGACGACGCCGTCGAGGACGGTCGACACCGACGGCTCGCCGGCGATCGAGAAGGTCGCGGTGCCGACCCCGCGCAGGAACAGCGACTGGTTGAGCGTCGTCCCCGACTTCAGGAAGTTGAGCGTCGGGACGAGGTACTGCGCGCCCTCCAGGCTGACCCGGCCCTGGTTGGCGAGCGTGTCGCCGCTGACCACCGACACCGCCAGCGGCACCTGCTGCAGGCGCTCGCTGCGCTTCTGAGCGGTGACGACGATGTCGGCCGGCGCGTCGTCGACGCCCGCGGCGGTTCCCGGCGCGCCGCTTTGCGGCGGCACCGGCGCGGTCTGGGCGAAGGCCGACGCCGCCGCCAGCAGCGCGGCTCCGGCCAGCATCGACGGGCGCAGCGACATGATGATCCTCCCCATGACCGGCGGCTGGAGCGCTTCCGCCCTGCCGACCTGGTCTCAGATCGCGCAATGGGCCGCCGCCGTCACGAAAGCAATCGGCGGAAGCGGCAAAGCTGATCTTGACGGACGTTGTGTTACTATACTGTCACAGTCGAAGTCGCCCCGCGGTCGGCGCGTGCCGGCATTCGCTGATCGGCCGCGGCGCGCGCGCTGTTCGTCAACGGCAGCCGCGCTACAGCCCCAGTTCGGCCATCTCGACCACCCGGTGCTCGCGCGCGCTGGTCTCGGCCGCCAGCCCCATGGCGACCGCGCGCAGGCCGTCGTCGGCGGTGACCAGCACCGGCGCCTCGCCGCGCACGGCCGCGGCGAAGGCGGCGTGCTGGTAGAAGGTCGCGCCGTGGTGCTGCCCGGCGGCGAGCGCGGCTTCGTCGACGGCGACGTGGCGCCGCTCGACGCGCTTGGGCTGGCGGAAACCGACCCGCGGCGCGAAGACGATCTCGCCCGCCGGGATCAGGCAGTCGAGCCGCGCCGTGTGCCCGACAGCGACGATCTCCTCCTGGTTCTCGGCGCCATCGGCGAACATCGACAGGTCGAGCATTGCCCTGACCCCGTTGGCGAAGTCGACCGTCGTGAAGCTGTTGTCGATGATGTCGGGCACCTCGCCGCCGTAACTCTCGTCGCGGTGATTGACGTCGGCCCCGCCCGAACAGAAGACGCGGACCGGTTCGCTCGCCACGATCAGGCGCATCAGGTCGAAGAAGTGGCAGCACTTCTCGACCATCGTGCCGCCGGTGTTGCGGCTGAAGCGGTTCCAGTCGCCAACCTTGACCAGGAACGGGAAGCGGTGCTCGCGGATCGACAGCATCCGCAGCGCCCCGACGCGGCCGGCATGCACCTCGGCCACGAACGCCGCGGCGGGCGGCATGAAGCGGTACTCCATGCCCGTCCAGAACACGCGGTCGTACCCTGCGACCCGCATGGCGATGTCGGCTGCGTCGGCAAGCGTCGTCGCCAGCGGCTTCTCGCACAGGATGTGGAGGCGCGCGTCGATCAGCGGCTGGAGCACGTCGTGGTGCGTGAAGTTGGGCGAGGCGACGAGGACCGCGTCGACCGCGCCGCTGCGCGCGAGATCGGCCGGCGTCGCGAACACCCGCGCCTCGCCGCCGACCGCCGCCTCGGCCTGGGCGATCGACGCCGGCTCGGGGTCGACCAGTGCTGCGATCGTGCTGCCGGGCGTCAGCTTCAGGTTGGCGATGTGCTCCAGCGCCATCATGCCGGTGCCGACGATGCCCCAGCGGATCGTGTCTCCCATTCGTCGCGTCCTTGTGCCAAACACTCCGGCCTATGACCGAAATCATCCTGTCGCCCGAACCCCGGCCGCTCGGCAAGTCCGGGATGCTGGTCTCGCCGCTCGCCTGGGGCATGTGGCGCTTCGCCGGCGACGACGTCCAGGCCGCGCGCGAGCGGGTCGAGGCGGCGTTCGCGGCCGGCATCACCCTGTTCGACACCGCCGATATCTACGGCCCCGACAACGGCGAGCCGTTCGGCGCCGCTGAGGTCCTGCTCGGCCGCGTCTTCGCCGAGGCACCCGACCTGCGCGACCGCATGGTGCTGGCGTCGAAGGGCGGCATCCGCATGGGCGTGCCGTACAACTCGTCGCCCGAGTATCTGACGCAGGCCGTCGAGGCGTCGCTGAAGCGGCTCGGCACCGAGCGCATCGACCTGTGGCAGATCCACCGCCCCGACCTTCTCGCCCATCCGGCGGAAACCGCGGCGGCGCTCGAGGAACTGGTGCTCCAGGGCAAGATCGTCGCCGTCGGCGTGTCGAACTACACCCCGGCGCAGACGGCGGTCCTCAAGAGCTACCTCAACATCCCGCTCGCGACGACGCAGCCGGAGTTCTCGGCGCTGGCGACGGCGCCGCTGTTCGACGGAACGCTCGACCGGGCGATGAAATACGGGCTCGGCGTCCTGGCGTGGTCACCGCTGGGGCAGGGGCGGCTCGGGGGCGACGACGCCGCCGACGACCGGACGACGGCGGTGCGCGCGGCGCTCGATGCGCATGCAGCGAAGTATAACGTCGGCCGGGCGGCGGTCGCCTACGCCTGGATCATGGCGCACCCGGCGCGGCCGATCCCGATCGTCGGCTCGCAGCAGCCGGCGCGGATCGCCGAAGCCGCCGACGCCTTCAAGGTCCGTTTCGAGCGCGCCGAGTGGTACGGCATCCTCGAGGCGAGCCTCGGCGAGAAGCTGCCATGACGGGCGCGAGCGGATGCGAGGTCAGCTGGTTCTCCGCACTGTGCGACGACGATTATGAGTTTCTCGGGGTGCCCGACCCCCGCCTGAAATCGAGCTGGGACCATTGCCGCGACATCGTGCTGGCGGCGGAGACCGGCGGCTTCGACAATATCCTGCTCCCCTCCGGCTATGCGCTCGGCATCGACACCACCGCCTTTGCCGCCGCGATCGCCGTGCTGACGCGCCGCATCCGCCTGCTCATGGCGGTCCGGGTCGGCGAGGCGTGGCCGCCCCAGCTCGCACGGCAGATCGCGACGCTCGATCGCATCCTCGGGCGGGTTCCGGGCAGCGACGTGCCGCGGCTGACGGTCAACATCATCTCATCCGACATTCCCGGCGCGACGCTGGCGAGCGCGCCGCGCTATGCCCGGACCACCGATGTCATGCTGGCGCTGAAATCGCTCCTCGGCGGCGAGCGGACCAGGGTCGACAGCGAGCATTACCGCTTCGAGGTCGATCCACCGGGGGTGACGACGCTGTCGGGCCGCTGCCCGCCGCTCTACTTCGGCGGCCTCAGCCCCGACGCGCGCGAGGCGGCGGCGCGCGCGGCCGACGTCTACCTGATGTGGCCCGACACGATGCCGGCGGTGCAGGCGATCGTCGACGACATGCGTTCCCGCGCCGCTGCTCACGGCCGCAGCCTCAAATTCGGCTACCGCGTCCACGTCGTCGTGCGCGACACCGAGGCGGAAGCCCGGACCGCCGCCGGCCGGCTCCTGAGCAAGCTCGACGCCGCCACCGGCGACGCCATCCGCGCCAAGTCGCTGGACGCGACGAGCGAAGGCGTCCGCCGTCAGGCCGAGCTCCGCGAGGCCGCGGGGAACGAGGGCTATGTCGAGGACCAGCTGTGGACCGGCATCGGCCGCGCGCGCTCAGGCTGCGGCGCAGCCATCGTCGGCGACCCCGACCAGGTGCTGGCCAAGCTGCGGGCGTATCAGGCGATGGGCATCGAGGCGTTCATCCTGTCGGGCTATCCCCATGCCGCCGAGGCCGACCTGTTCGCCCGCCACGTGCTGCCGCACCTGAACCACGGGCCGCTGGCGGCGTGATCTACAAGTCGGTCGCGATCGTCGGCGCGGGGTTCTCCGGCTCGCTGCTCGCGATCAACATCCTGCGCCACGCCGGGCCGCATGCAACGCTGATCGAGCGGCGGCCGGTATTTGGGCGCGGGACGGCGTACACCGCACCGCACCCGTCGCACCTGCTCAACGTCCGCGCCGGCAACATGAGCGCGCTGTCCGACCGGCCGGCACATTTCGCCGAGTGGTGTTCGGCGCGCGGCCTTGGCGACGGCGGCAGCTTCGTCCAGCGCCAGCAGTACGGCGAGTATCTCGGCGAGCTGCTCGAACGCTCTGCCGCGCGCGCCGGCGATCGGCTGGCGCTGGTCCAGGACGAGGCGGTGGCGACCGTGGTCGGCGACGACGGGGTGACGGTCGACCTCGCGAGCGGCAAGCAAATGACCGTCGACGCGCTCGTCGTTGCCGTCGGCAACCTGCCGCCGCACGCGCCGCCGGGGCTCGACCCCGCGGCCTTGCCCGGCGATGTCTATGCGCCCGACCCGTGGGATCCGGCGGTGGTCGCGGGACTGACGGCGGACGACACGGTGCTGCTGATCGGCACCGGCCTGACGATGGTCGACGTTGCCCTGTCGCTCGATGCGGCGGGGTTCCAGGGCAGGATCGTCGCGCTGTCGCGCCGCGGCTTGCTGCCGCGCCCGCACGTCGCCCCGGGGCTGCCGGGCGACCGCAACGAGAAGCCGACGACCGTCGCCTCCGACCTGCTGCGGGACGTTCGGGACCGCGCCGACCGCCTTGGCTGGCGCGCCGCGGTCGACGAGCTGCGGCCGTTCACGCAAGGGCTGTGGCTGTCGGCGACGCCCGAGCAGCGCGACCGCTTCCTCCGCCACCTGCGGCCGTGGTGGGACGTCCACCGTCACCGCCTCGCGCCGCAGGTCGCCGCCCGGATCGAGACGATGATCGCCCGCGGCCAGCTCAGCATCGTCGGCGGCAAGCCGAGTACCTACGTGCCGGCGGGGAACGGCGTCGCCGTCACCTACCGCCCGCGCGGCGGTGACGGTGCGACGACGCTGCGCGTCCGCCGCATCGTCAACTGCACCGGGCCCCAGGGCGACCTCGCGCGGTCGTCGGAGCCGGTGCTCAGAAGCCTGATCGCCAGCGGCCATGCCCGCGCCGACCCCGCCCGCCTTGGCCTCGACGTCGATGCCCAGTCACGGCTGGTCGGGCGCGACGGCCAGCCGCACCCGCGCCTGTTCGGCCTCGGCCCGATGACCCGCGGAGCGTTCTGGGAGATCGTCGCGGTGCCCGACATCCGCACGCAGGTGTGGACCGTCGCTCGCCGCCTCGCCCAGGCGCACTGGGTCGGCGGCGAGGGGCTCTAGCGCTCCCATCCGGGAGTGCGGAGTTTCAGGCGAAGACTTCCTCGAAGTGCGCCGCCATCGCCCGCCACGAGCGGCGGTTGGCGGCGGCATTGAACTTCAGCGCCGGGTTGAAGCTGCCGTCCTGCGCCTCGTTGGTGAAGCTGTGGACGACGCCGGTATAGGCGATCGTCTGGCAGTCGGCCTGCGCGTCGCGCATTTCGCCGAGGAACGCGCTCAGCACGGCATAGTCGCCCATCGGATCCTCGGCCCCGTGGCACACCAGCAGCTTCGCCGTGATCCCGCCGGGATCGGTCCTGGTCGTCGTCTGCAGCGCGCCGTGAAAGCTGACGCCGGCGGCCATGTCCGGCGTGCCCGCGCGGGCAAGTTCGAGGATCACCGCGCCGCCGAAGCAGAAGCCGATCGCCGCCAGCCGGCCGTCGCAGCGCGGGTGGGCGGCGATGGCCTCAAGCGCCGCGCGGCCGCGGGTGACGAGCCGGGGAAGGTCGCCGCGCCACTCGCCGATCCACGCCATGCCCTCGGGAAAGCCGCTCGGCTTGCGCCCCTCGCCGTAGGTATCGGCGGCGAGCGCGACATAGCCAAGCTCGGCCGCGATCCGGTCGGCCCACTTGTTCGTGTGGTCGCCGACGCCACCGATGTCGGGGAAGATGGCGATGCCGGGCACGCGGCCGTCGCCGGCGGGAAGGGCGATCTCGCCGTGGCAGCGGGTGTCGCCATCGGCGTAAGGGAAGGGCGCGGTCATGGCGGGTCTCCACAGGGGCGGCGTCGCTCCTGCCGCCGCCCCGCCGCGACGTCAACCTAGTGGAACTTGGCAGCCCACGCTGCATAGCTGCCGTTCAAGGCGTGGAGCCGCCGGTCGTAGGCGTGGGAGAGGCAGACGCGGTCGCCGCCGCATTTATGGCGGTTCGCCAGCCACGCGATCTGGTCGTCGCGCATGGCCCCGTTGGCGCCCATCAGCTGGACGTCGCCCAGCACTTCCAGCCAGGTCGCCATGCGCACGTCCTGGTCGTTCAGGTGCCGGTCGGCGCAGATCGCACGCTCGTCGGCGGCGCGGGCGCGGGCGCAGTCGAAGCTGGCCGCGGTGCCCGGTGCCGCTGCCAGCAGGGACGAGGCGAGCACGCCAACAGCAAGGATAAACCGGCGCATCGCGTCTCTCCCGTTACGGCTCGCGATCTCTACCGGGCCGGGATGACGCGGCGCTGAACAGGCTCGACAAGGCGGTGAAATAGGTCCAGCCTGCGACCATCGACAGCGACCGGGAGGAGAACCGCCATGGTGACGCAGACGATTTCCTTGGGCACCCACAGCGCGCCACAGGTGCGCCACCTGACCTTCGGCGACCTGCGCGCGGCGCTGACCGCCGGCGTCGACGACTTCCAGCTGATGCCGACGTACCTCGTGCTCCTGACGCTGATCTATCCCGTCGTGGGCCTGATCGCCGCGCGCTGGGCGCAGGGCAACGACGTCGTGCCGCTGATCTTTCCGCTGATCTCGGGCTTCGCCCTCGTTGGGCCGCTCGCCGCCGTCGGACTGTACGAACTCAGTCGCCGGCGCGAGGCGGGGCTCGACACACGCTGGACGCATGTCTTCGACGTGCTGAAGGCGAAGTCGCTCGGCACGATCATCGGTCTGGGCGTCATCCTCGCGCTGCTGTTCGCGGGCTGGCTGGCGAGCGCGCTGGCGATCCAGCGCTGGGCGATGGGCACGGCGAGCATGGGTGACATGCAGAGCTTCCTGGCGCAGGTGTTCGGCACCGCGGGCGGCCTGCGCCTGCTCGTCGTCGGCAACCTCGTCGGCTTCGTCTTTGCCGCCGTGACGCTGGGCATCGCCGCCTTCTCCTTTCCGCTGGCGCTCGACCGCGACGTCTCGCTGCCGGAGGCGATCGCGACCTCGGTTCGCGTCGCCGTCGCCAATCCGGTGACGATGGCGCTGTGGGGGTTGATCGTCGTCGGCGGGCTGGTGCTCGGCGCGCTGCCCGCGTTCGTCGGCCTGGCGGTGGTCATGCCGATCCTCGGTCACGCCACCTGGCACCTGTACCGCCGCGCGGTGGCGTGACGCCCGTGCCGTGCTAGACACGGCGGCATGACCAGGCATTTCCCGTTTTCCGCCATCGTCGGCCAGGAGGAGATGAAGACGGCGCTGCTGATCGCCGCGGTCGACCCGCGGATCGGCGGCGTCATGGTTTTCGGCGATCGCGGCACGGGTAAATCGACCGCGGTCCGCGCGCTCGCCGCGCTGCTGCCGCCGATCAAGGTCGTCGCCGGCAGCAAGTTCAACGCCGATCCCGCCGCACGCGCGGACTATGCCGCCGACCCTGCCGCGGCCAAGGGCCGGGCGGCGACCGCGCCGGTGCCCTTCGTCGACCTGCCGCTTGGGCGCGAGCGAGGACCGGGTCGTCGGCGCGCTCGACCTGGAGGCGGCGCTGACGCAGGGGATCAAGCGCTTCGAGCCCGGCTTGCTGGCCAGGGCCAACCGCGGCTTCCTCTACATCGACGAGATCAACCTGCTCGAAGACCACATCGTCGACCTCCTGCTCGATGTCGCGGCGTCGGGCGAGAACCTGGTCGAGCGCGAGGGCCTGTCGGTCCGCCATCCGGCGCGCGTCGTGCTCGTCGGCAGCGGCAACCCCGAAGAAGGCGAGCTCCGCCCGCAGCTGCTCGACCGCTTCGGCCTGTCGGTCGAGGTCAGGACGCCGACCGACCTTGCGACCCGGGTCGCCGTGGTCAAGCGCCGCGACGCCTTCGACCGCGACGGCACCGCCTTCGCCGCCGACTGGGCGGCGGAAGAGGCGACGGTCCGCGCGCGGATCGCCGCCGCCCGCGCCCTGTTGCCTGCCGTCACGGTCGCCGACGACGTGCTCGAGCTCTCCTCGCGGCTGTGCCTCGCGGTCGGGGCCGACGGGCTGCGCGGCGAGCTGACCATGCTCCGTGCGGCGCGGGCGGTGGCCGCGCTCGCCGGGGAGGCGGCGGTCGATGTCGGGCACCTGCTGGCGGTCGCGCCGCTGGCACTCCGCCACCGGCTGCGCAAGAACCCGCTCGACGACGCCGGCTCGACGGCGCGGATCGACCGCGCGGTGGCCGAGGTCTTCGCGGCACCCGACCGGGTCAAGTCGGCGGCGTGAGCCGGTGCCGTGCCTTTCTGCGCTGGCGAGCGCCGGCATGATCCCCGCCTGATGCAGCGGCAAGCCGTCCTCGCCGCCGATGCGCTCATCGCCGCGCGGCTGCTCGCGGCCGACGCCGGACTGGGCGGCGCGGTGGTGCGCGCGCCGGCGGGGCCGCAGCGCGAGGCGTGGCTGGCGGCCTACCGGGCGGCTGCGGCCGGGCCCCTCGTCCGCCTGCCGCTTCACATCGACGACGACCGGCTGCTCGGTGGAATCGACCTGGCGGCAACGATCGCCGCCGGCCGGCCCGTGGCGACGCGCGGGCTGCTCGCCGAGGCGGCGGGCGGAACCGTCGTCGTGCCGCTGGCCGAGCGGATCGGACCGGCGCTCGCCGGCCGGCTGGCGGCGGCGATGGACGGCGGGCTGCGCGTGGTCCTGCTCGACGAGGGCGAAGGCGACGAGGGCGTGCCGGCGGCGCTGGCGGAGCGGTGCGGGCTGTGGGTCGACGTGTCCGGGAGGGAGACCGCCGCGGCGCCTGCTGCTGCCCCCGCACCGCGAGCCGACGAGGTCGGTCCCCCGCCGGCAGGGTCCGACGCCTCGACCCGCGGGGCGGACCGCGACGGCGCAGCGCAGGGCGCCGGTGGCGCGGCGCTGACGGACGAGGCGGTCGGCGCGCTGTGCGCCACCGCTCTCGCCTTCGGCGTCGACTCGGCCCGTGCGAGCGTCTTCGCCGTCCGCGCCGCGCGTATCGCCGCCGCCCTCGACGGGCGCGCGGCCGTCGCGGATGCCGACCTGACGGCCGCTGCGCGCCTCGTCCTCGCGCCGCGCGCGACGCGGCTGCCGCCGTCCCCCGAAGCCGACGCGCCGCCGGCCGACGCGCCGCCGGAGAACCGCGACGATGCCGATGTCGACGATGGCGAAAACTCCGGTTCCGGCGCGCTGGCCGACCGTGTCGTCGCCGCCGTGCAGACGGCGCTGCCGCCGTCGCTGCTCGCCGCGCTCGCTGGCGGCCGTGCGCCGCCCGGGCGCGGTGCGGGGGGCGGTGCGGCGCGGCGGAGTTTGCGCGGGCGTCCCCTGCCGAGCCGGGCGGGAGCGTTGCGCGGCGGGCAGCGGCTTGCCCTGGTCGACACGCTCCGCGCCGCCGCCCCGTGGCAGGGCCTGCGTCGCCCGCCCGGTACCAGCCGCGTCATCGTCCGCCGCGACGACTTCCGCGTCCGCCGCTTTGCCGAGCGGTCGGCGGTGACGACAATCTTCGCCGTCGACGCCAGCGGCTCGGCGGCGGCGGCGCGGCTGGCCGAAGCCAAGGGCGCGGTCGAGCTGCTGCTCGCCGAGGCCTATGTCACCCGCGCCGAAGTGGCGCTGGTCGCCTTCCGCGGAACCCGGGCCGAGATCGTGCTGCCGCCGACGCGCTCGCTGGCGCGGGCCAAGCGCGTGCTGGCCGACCTCGCCGGCGGCGGGGGCACGCCGCTCGCCGCTGGCGTCGCGCTCGCCGCGGCGCTGGCGCGGGCCGAGCGCGGGCGCGGCCGGACCACCGCCGTCGTCGTCCTGACCGACGGTCGGGCGAATATCGCCGGCGACGGGACCGCCTCGCGCGAGCGCGCCGCCGCCGACGCGCTGGCGGCGGCGCGGGCGCTGGCGGCGAGCGGCACGGCGGCGGTGTTCATCGACACGTCCGCCCGGCCGCGGCCCGAGGGCGCGGCACTCGCCGCGGCGATGGCGGCGCGCTACGCCGCGCTGCCGGCGGCCGGGGCGGCGGCCATGGCCGGCGTCGTCCGCACGCTCGTTCCGGACGGTGCGCGATGACCCCGCCGATCAGCTGGCAGCGCGACGGCGGCGACTGGCCGAACCGCGTCCACAGCCGCTTCGTCGCCGCCGGCGGCGTCCGCTGGCACGTCCAGGTGGCAGCCCCGTCGGCGCCTGGCGAGGCGCCCGCGCCCGTCATCCTGCTGCTCCACGGCACGGGCGCGGCGACGCATAGCTGGCGCGACGTGCTGCCGCGGCTGGCCGAGCGGTTCACGGTCGTCGCCCCCGACCTGCCGGGGCACGGCTTCTCCTCGCCGCTGACCAGCCCGACGCTGCCGGCGATGGCGGCGGCGGTGGCGGCGTTGACCACTGAACTTGGCCTGGTGCCGGCGCTGATCGTCGGGCATTCCGCGGGCGCGGCGCTGGCGCTGAAGCTCGGCCTGGCGCGCCCCGTGCCGGTCGTCGCCTTCAACGGCGCGCTGCTGCCCTTTCCCGGCATGGCGGCGGCGATCTTCCCGACGCTGGCGCGCTTGCTGTTCGTCAACCCGGTGGTTCCGGCGCTGTTCGCCTGGCAGGCGCGAAGCCCCGGCGCGGCCGAGCGGCTGCTGGCGTCGACCGGCTCGACCCTCGATCCGGCCGGCGCGGCGCTTTATGCACGGCTGTTCCGGCGGAGCGACCATGTCGCCGGGGCGCTGGCGATGATGGCCAACTGGGATCTCGCCGCGCTCGCCGCCGATTACCCCAAGCTGACCTCGCCGCTGTGGCTGGCGTACGGCGACCGCGACACGACCGTGCCGCCGCAGGTGTCGCGCGACGTCGCCGCGCGGGTGCCGCAGGCGGAGCTGCTGGCGATGCCCGGCCTCGGCCATCTGGCGCACGAGGAGGACCCGGCCGGCGCGGCGCGGATCGTGACCGAAGCGGCGCACGAATGGGGGATCGGGTGATGGGCCTGGGGGCGGTCGAAGGCATCTTCTTCGCCGTCGTCGTGCTCGGGCTGGCGGCGTGGCAGCTGTGGAGCGTGCGCGACCGGGACTAGGCCCGCCGCGGCATCCGGAAGGGCAGCATCGCCCGGACGATCCCCATGCGGAAGCGGTCGAGCGACAGGCTCTCGTGGACCGCGACGCAGTCCTCGCCGAGCAGGCGCGTGGCGAGCGCCGAGCGGACGTAGAACGGGCTGTCCTCCCACGTCCGCGTCACGCGCGCGACGCCGCCCGGGTCGACCCGCGTGCCGCGCGCCATTCGCCACGCGCTCGTCGGCAGCCGAAAGCGGGGCGGCGTGGCGATGTGCTCGACGGTGCCGTCGTCGCCGATCCTCAGCCCCAGCGAAAACGCGCTGCCGTCGCGCCGGACGCCGTCGTAGAGCACGACCGTGTCGGCGCGGCGGTGCGCCCGCGACCAGTCCCAGTCGGCAAAGCCCGCCTCCAGCGGCTCGCTGCCGGCGTTCGAATCGAGATAGCCGGTGCCCGACCAGCCGACGCCGGGACGCGACATCGCCACCTCGACGCGGGCCCGTGGCGCGATCGGCCGCCAGCAGTGGCGGCCGGCGGGGTCGAGCGCGAAGGCCTCGCCGACGACCGCCTGCGGGGTCAGGCGGACGGTGCCGCGGAGGCGCCGGGGCAGCGGTGCCGCGACCTCGTCGATGTCGATGACCAGCGTCTCGCCTGCCCACGCGCAGGCTGCTCGGCCCGATCGCCAGGTGCTGCGCGTCGCGGTCGAGCCGGCGTTCGCCGCGCTCGGTCATCGCCCAGCGTTTGGCGCCGGGAGCGTAGAGGGCGACGTTGATGGCGACGTGGTTCGCCGGCCGGGCGCGACCGCTCCACGCATAATACGGCGAGAAAACGCTGCCGATGAAGGCGATCAGCGTCAGCCCGTGCTTGCCGTCGTCGCTGACCGCGTCGATGTACCACCAGCGGTAACCCCGCGGCGGCACGTCGCCGTCGAAGGCGGGGCCGGGCTCGATCACCGCCGCGCCGCCAGCACCGCCGCCGCCGCGAGCCGTCCCGACAGCGCCGCCATCGGGACGCCCGCGCCCGGGTGCGTCGCTCCGCCGGCGAGGAACAGCCCGGGGAGGCGCGTCGCCGCACCCGGCCGCTGGAAGCTCGCCCGCCAGCCGTGCGAGGCGCGGCCGTACAGCGCCCCGCCGGTGGCCGGAAACATCCGCGCGAAGTCGGCGGGCGTCGTCCGCACCAGGTCCGGCGTACCGAAGGTCAGGCCGCAGTCCTTGAGCATGGCGAACGCCGCGTCCTCGCCCCGCGCGACGGCGTCGCTGTCGAGCGCATCGCCGACCGCCGGCGCGTTGACGATCAGGTGCAGCCGCTCGCGGCCCTCTGCTGCCGCCCCGCCGGCGCGGTCGGCGGCGCAGACATACACGCTCGGGCACCGCGGCGGGCGACCCGCGGCAAGGTCGGCGAACTCGGCGGCGTAATCGTCGGAAAAAAAGACGTTGTGGTGGTCGAGGGCGAAGCCCGTGGTCTCGGCGACACCCGTCCACGTCAGTGCCGACAGCGACCGCGCGTCCGGCGCGAGCGGCGGCACGGCGCGGCGGGCGGCGTCGCCGAACAGACCGGCGGCGAGCGCCTGCGGATCGGCGTTGGCGATGACGGCGCGCGCCGGCAGCCGCTCGCCCGTCGCCAGCACGACGCCGTCCGCGCCGCCGCGGCCGACGACGATCTTGGCCACCGGGGCCGCGTAACGGAGCGTCGCGCCGTGCCGCTCGGCGAGCAAGGCGAGCGCGCGGGCGATGCCGTGCATGCCGCCCGCGACCGCCCACACGCCCTCCGCCTCGACGTGCGCGATCAGCATCAGCGTCGCCGGGGCGAGGAACGGCGACGATCCCGAATAGGTCGCATAGCGGCCGAACAGCTGCCGCAACCGGGGATCGCCGAAGGTGCGAGCGAGCGTCCGCCACAGCGTCGCGAAGGGATGGATGCTCAGCAGGTCGCCGGTGCGCCCCAGGGCGATGCGCCGGGTCAGCCCGGCCGGCGAGGTCGCAGGCTGGCTGAGGAAGCTGTCCTTCAGCGTCGCATAGGTCCGCGCCGCCGCCGCCATGAAGCCGCGGAACGCCGCCGCCTCGCGGGCACCGGCGAACTCGCCCACCGCCTGCGCCGAGCGGTCGAGGTCGGCGAACAGGTCGAGGCGAGCCCCCCCGCGCCAGGCGTGGCGGGCAAGCGTCGTCGCGGGGGTCAGCGTCAGGTGATCGTCGAGCCGTTCGCCGGCGGCGGCGAAGACCTCGTCGAACACCCAGCGCATGGTGAAGACGGTCGGCCCGGCGTCGACCGCCCGGCCGCCGGCGGCGATCTCGCGCAGCTTGCCGCCCGGCGTCGCCGCCGCCTCGCACACCGTCACCGGAACCCCGCGCGCGGCCAGAAGGACGGCAGCGGTCAGCCCGCCGACGCCCGCGCCGATGACGATGACGGGAGGGGCCATGATCCGGTTGTAGGGGCGTCGCCGGTCGCGGCCAAGGCGGTGCGCTTGACCGCCGCGCGTGCGCTGCGCACACGGGCGGGCATGACGGCGTGGCGCGAAGGCTGGATCCGGTGGCGCAATGCGCGGCTCGCCGACCCCGCCTTCCAGCGCTGGGCGGCGCGCTTCCCGCTGACGCGGCCCGTGGCGCGCGCGCGGGCCGGGGCGCTGTTCGATACCGTCGCCGGCTTCGTCTATTCGCAAGTCGCCGCCGCCGCTGTCGAAACGGCGCTGCTGCCGTTCCTGCGTGGCGGCCCGCACACGCTCGATGCCGTCGCCGCGCACACCGGGCTGCCGCGCGACGGTGCCGAGCGACTGGTCAAGGCCGCCGCCGCGCTCGACCTCGCCGAGCCGGTCGGCGAGCGCTGGGCGCTCGGCAGCGCGGGCGCGGCGCTGCTCGGCAACCCCGGCGTCGCCGAGATGATCGCGCACCACCGTTTCCTCTACGCCGACCTCGCCGATCCCGTGGCGCTGCTGCGACGGCGAGGCGGCAGCCTGGCCGGCTACTGGGCCTACGCCGCCGCCGATCCGGAGCGCGTCGCCGCCTACTCGGCGCTGATGGCCGCATCGCAGCCGGGGATCGCGGCGGCGGTGCTCGCGGCCTATGACGTCCGCCGCCACCGCCGGCTGCTCGACGTCGGCGGGGGGCAGGGGGTGTTCGCCGCCGCGGCCCTCGACCGCGCGCCGCGGCTGGCGGCGACCGTGTTCGACCTGCCGGCGGTCGTCGCCCGCGTCGCCGATTCGCGCCTGGCGACCGTCGCCGGCAGCTTCACCGTCGATCCGCTGCCCGGCGGGCATGATCTGATCAGCCTGATTCGCGTTGTCCATGACCATGACGACGCCGTTGTCGCGGCATTGCTGGCAGCGGCTTACGCGGCGCTGCCCCCGGGCGGCACCCTGCTGCTCGCCGAGCCGATGGCGGCCACGCCCGGTGCCGCGCCGATCGGCGACGCCTATTTCGGCTTCTACCTGTGGGCGATGGGGTCGGGGCAGCCGCGCACGGCAGCGCGCCTGCGCGAGATGGTGGCCGCGGCCGGGTTTGTCCGGCTGCGCGAGCATCGGACCGCCATTCCTGCCCTCGTCCGGGTGCTGTCGGCTGCGAAAGCCAGTTGACACCGGCCACCGTCAACCTAGACTGACACATAAGAACTGTCAGTTTGGCCTGACAGATCAGCGGCCAGCCGGTCGCATGGGGTCGGTCGATGCAGACGACAGCAGTGGTCTTGGAGGCACCGGAGCGGTTGACGCTTCGCAGCCTCGGGCTGCGCGCCGCGGGTCCAGGCGACCTCGTCGTCGAAATCGACCACAGCGGCATCTCCACGGGTACCGAGCGCCTGCTCTACCGCGGCACGATGCCGGCCTTCCCCGGCCTCGGTTACCCGCTCGTCCCGGGTTACGAATCGAGCGGCCGCGTCGTCGCGGCGGGCAGCGAGGGCGAGGCGCGGATCGGTGAAACCGTCTTCGTTCCCGGCGCCAACTGCTACACCGACGCCCGCGGGCTGTTCGGCGGTGCCGCGCGGCGGGTCGTCGTGCCGGCGGCCAAGGCCCTGACAATCGATCCCGCGCTCGGTCGCGAGGCGCCCCTGCTCGCGCTTGCGGCGACGGCCCACCACGCGCTCGCCGGCTACCGCGCGCCCGACCTGATCGTCGGCCACGGCGTCCTCGGCCGCCTGCTCGCCCGCGTTACCGTGGCCCTCGGCCATCCGGCGCCGACCGTGTGGGAGGCCGACGCCCGTCGCCGCGCCGGCGCAACCGGCTATGCCGTCACCGACGCGGCAAGCGACGACCGCCGCGACTACCGCGTCATCTACGACGTCAGTGGGGCAGAGGGGCTGCTCGACGAGCTCGTCCTCCGCCTGGCGCCCGGCGGTGAAGTCGTGCTTGCCGGCTTCTATGACCGGCTGAGCTTTGCCTACCCGCCGGCTTTCATGCGCGAAGCGACCATCCGCATCGCCGCGGAGTTCAAGCCAGCCGATCTCGCCGCCGTCGCCACGCTGGTCGCCGCCGGCCGGCTGTCGCTCGCCGGGCTGGTCACGCACCGTCTGCCGGCCGCGGCCGCGAACGACGCCTATGCGACCGCCTTCGGCGACAGCGGCTGCCTCAAGATGATCCTCGACTGGAGCAATGTCGCATGAGTCTCGACCTGCTCGACCGGACCGAACTCCTGCGCGCGGAAGCGGCGGTCGAACCCGACGCCGTGCCGACGGTCGCCACCAAGGAAACCCAGATCATCGCGATCTACGGCAAGGGCGGCAGCGGCAAGTCGTTCGCCCTGTCCAACCTGTCGTACATGCTGGCGCAGCAGGGCAAGCGCGTCCTCCTGATCGGCTGCGACCCCAAGAGCGACACGACCAGCCTGCTGTTCGGCGGCAAGAGCTGCCCGACGATCATCGAGACGAGCGCCAAGAAGAAGCTGGCGGGCGAAGAGGTCCGCATCGAGGACGTCTGCTTCATGCGCGACGGCGTCTTCGCGATGGAGCTGGGCGGCCCCGAGGTCGGCCGCGGCTGCGGCGGGCGCGGCATCATCCACGGCTTCGAACTGCTCGAGAAGCTCGGCTTCCACGACTGGGGCTTCGATTATGTCCTGCTCGATTTCCTCGGCGACGTCGTCTGCGGCGGCTTCGGCCTGCCGATCGCGCGCGACATGTGCCAGAAGGTCATCGTCGTCGGCTCGAACGACCTGCAGTCGCTCTACGTCGCCAACAACGTCTGCAAGGCGGTCGAGTATTTCCGCAAGATGGGCGGTAACGTCGGCGTCGCCGGCATCCTCATCAACAAGGACGACGGCTCGGGCGAGGCGCAGGCGTTCGCGGAAGCCGTCGGCATCCCGGTCCTGATCGCCATTCCGGCGAACGAGGACATCCGCAAGAAAAGCGCCAACTACCAGATCATCGGTACGCCCGGCGGCCAGTGGGGCGGGCTGTTCGAGGAACTCGCGATCAACGTCGCCGAAGCGCCGCCGGTGCGCCCGACGCCGCTGACGGCCGACGGCCTGCTCGGCCTGTTCAGCCCCGAGGACACCGGGGCCAACGTCACGCTGATCCCCGCAACGCAGGCGGCGATGCGCGGTGTCGCTTATGTGCCCAAGGTCAGCCTCGAAGTGATCTACGATGCGGTCTGACCCGTCCGCTCCCGCCGAAGGCGGCTGCTCGTCGGGCGGGACGCTCGCGTCGGCCGCGCGCGCCGCGGGCAAGAGTGAAATCCTCGACACCTATGCGCGCGACTATCCGAAGGGTCCGCACGACCAGCCGCAGTCGATGTGCCCGGCGTTCGGCTCCCTGCGCGTCGGCCTCCGGATGCGCCGCACTGCCACCGTGCTGTCGGGCAGCGCCTGCTGCGTCTATGGCCTGACGTTCACCAGCCACTTCTACGGCGCGCGGCGCAGCGTCGGTTACGTGCCGTTCAACTCCGAAACGCTCGTCACCGGCAAGCTGTTCGAAGACATTCGCGACGCCGTCCACGACCTTGCCGATCCGGCGCTGTACGACACGATCGTCGTCACCAACCTGTGCGTGCCGACCGCAAGCGGGGTGCCGCTGCAGCTGCTGCCCAAGGAAATCAACGGCGTCCGCATCATCGGCATCGACGTGCCGGGCTTCGGCATCCCGACCCATGCCGAGGCGAAGGATGTGCTCGCCGGCGCGATGCTCGCCTATGCCCGGCGCGAGGCGGAGGCCGGGCCGGTCGCGGCACCGGCGTCGCGGCCGGACAAGCCGACCGTCACTTTGCTCGGCGAGATGTTCCCGGCCGACCCGATGAGCATCGGTGCGTTGCTGTCACCGATGGGGCTTGCTGCCGGTCCGGTGGTCCCGACCCGCGAGTGGCGGGAGCTGTACAGCGCCCTCGACTGCGCCGTCGTCGCCGCGATCCATCCCTTCTACACGGCCAGCGTCCGCGAATTCGAGGCGGCGGGCCGCACCGTCGTCGGCTCGGCCCCCGTCGGGCGCGACGGCACCGCCGCCTGGCTCGATGCGATCGGCGCCGCGACCGGCACGGCGCAGCACCTGACCGACGCCGCCAAGAACGCCGCGCTGCCGGCGATCACTGCGGCCCTGGCCGGCTCACCGATCACGGGCCGCATCACGGTGTCGGGCTATGAAGGCTCGGAGCTACTCGTCGCCCGCCTGCTGATCGAAAGCGGCGCAACGGTCGATTATGTCGGGACCGCCTGCCCGAAGACGCCGTGGTCGGAGCCCGACCGCGACTGGCTCGCGGCCAAGGGCGTGACGGTCAGGTACCGCGCCAGCCTGGCCGACGACCTCGCCGCGGTCGACGCGCTGCAGTCCCGACCTCGCCATCGGCACGACGCCGGTCGTCCAGCACGCCAAGGAGCGCAGCATCCCGGCGCTCTACTTCACCAACCTGATCTCGGCCCGCCCGCTGATGGGTGCGGCCGGCGCGGGCAGCCTCGCCACCGTCGTCAATGCCGCGCTCGGCAACCAGGCGCGCTTCGACCGGATGACGGCGTTCTTCGACGGCGTCGGCCAGGGCGACACCGCCGGCGTCTGGAGCGATACGCCGCGCCTCCGCCCCGAGTTCAAGGCCAAGTACGCCGGCCAGCGCCTCGCCGCCGCCAAGGCCGAGGAGTCGGTCGGGTCGTGACGCTGGTCCTCGATCATGACCGCGCCGGCGGCTATTGGGGGGCGGTCTACGCCTTTACCGCGATCAAGGGCCTGCAGGTCATCATCGACGGCCCCGTCGGCTGCGAGAACCTGCCCGTCACCAGCGTCCTCCATTACACCGACGGCCTGCCGCCGCACGAGCTGCCGATCGTCGTCACCGGCCTCGGCGAGCAGGAACTCGGCCGCGACGGCACCGAAGGCGCGATGAAGCGCGCATGGACGACGCTCGACCCCGACCTGCCCGCGGTCGTCGTGACGGGAAGCATCTCCGAGATGATCGGCGGCGGCGTCACGCCGGAGGGCACCAACATCGCCCGCTTCCTGCCGCGCACGATCGATGAGGACCAGTGGCAGGCGGCCGACCGCGCGCTGACCTGGCTGTGGACGCAGTTCGGGACCAAGAAGGTGCCGGCGGTGAAGCCGCTGAAGGAAGGCGCGCGGCCCAAGGTCAACATCATCGGTGCGCAGTACGGCTGCTTCAACCTGGCGAGCGACCTCGCCGAAATCCGCCGCCTGATCGAGGGGATCGGCGCCGACGTCGGCATGGTGTTCCCGCTCGGCAGTCACCTCGCCGACGTCAAGCGGCTGCCCGAGGCGGCGGTCAACGTCTGCCTGTACCGCGAGTTCGGCCGCGGCCTGTGCGAGACGCTCGAGCGGCCGTACCTCCAGGCGCCGATCGGGCTCGAGTCGACGACGCTTTTCCTGAGGAAGCTCGGCGAGCTGCTCGACCTCGACCCCGAACCGTTCATCACCCGCGAGAAGCACACGACGATCAAGCCGGTGTGGGACCTGTGGCGGTCGGTGACGCAGGACTTCTTCGGCACGGCGAGCTTCGCCGTGGTCGCGACCGAGACCTATGCCCGTGGGCTGAAGGCTTTCCTCGCCGACGACCTCGGCCTGCCGTGTACCTTCGCCGTGTCGCGCACCGCCGGGGTCAAGCCCGACAACGGCGCGGTGCGCGAGCTCATCCGAACGAAGCCGCCGCTGGTCCTGTTCGGCAGCTACAACGAGCGCATGTACCTGGCCGAACTCGGCGGCCGCGCGATGTACGTGCCGGCAAGCTTTCCGGGCGCCGTCATCCGCCGCCACACCGGCACGCCGTTCATGGGCTATGCCGGCGCGACCTACGTCCTGCAGGAAGTATGCAACGCGCTGTTCGATGCGCTGTTCGCCATCCTGCCGCTGTCGACGACGATGGACGCGGCGCGGACCGACGGGGCGACGCCCGCTCGGCTCCACCGCGAACTCGCCTGGGACGACGCGGCGCGTGACGATCTCGCCGCGCTGGTCGATGCGCAGCCGGTGCTGGTTCGGATTTCCGCCGCCAAGCGCCTGCGCGATGCCGCCGAGCGCGGCGCGCGGGCGGCCGGCGAAACCGAAGTGACCCCGCTCCGCGTCGCGCAGGCCGCGCGACTGGAAGCGCAGGCGGCATGAGCGCCGCACCCCTCTTCGGCCCGATGGGCCAACACCCTCGCCGTGGCGATCCATGCCGCGTCGAACTCCGCCTCGCCGGTTGGTCGGCGACCTATTCAGGCGGGCAACAAGGAGGCGACGAATGATCGAAAAGGACGATGGCATCGGGGTACGGACGTACCTCACCGCCGAGGAGGCGAAAGACTTCCACAAGCTGTTCATGCTCAGCTTCATCATCTTCACGGTGATCGCGATCGTGGCGCACATCCTCGTCTGGCAATGGCGGCCGTGGCTGCCTGGTCCGAACGGCTATGCCACCCCGACCACGACAGCGAGCGCCGACGCGCCCGCGACCGCAACCCACAGCTAAAGGGGACCGACCATGTGGAGAATGTGGCAAACCTTTGATCCGCAGCGTGTTCTCGTCGCGCTTGGGGTCTTTCTGTTCGTCCTCGCCCTGCTGATCCATTTCATCTTGCTCAGCACCAACCGCTTCAACTGGCTGGACGGTCCGAAGTCCGGTCCGGCGGCGATGGGCGTCGTCGGCGCACAGGCCGACCCGGCGGCGGCAACCCCGGCGGCGGTCCAGGCGGCCGACCCGGCGGCTGCTCCGGCCCCGGCGGCAGCTCCGGCAGCCGTCACCCAGTAAGCATACCAGCGACGGGGCGGTCCGCCGACCGGGCCGCCCCGCCGACCACATCCGAAGGCTGACGCACGAGCGGAAGGGCCGAACCATGGCACTGTTGAGTTTCGAACGGAAATATCGGGTGCGGGGCGGCACGCTGATCGGCGGCGACCTGTTCGACTTCTGGGTCGGGCCTTTCTACGTCGGCTTCTTCGGGGTCACGACGGCCTTCTTCTCGATCTTGGGCACGGCGCTCATCTTCTACGGCGCGGCGATCGGCGGGACGTGGAACCCGTGGCTGATCAACATCGCGCCGCCCGACCTCAAGTACGGCCTGGCGCTCGCGCCGCTGGCCGAGGGCGGCATCTGGCAGATCGTCACCATCTGCGCGGTCGGGGCATTCAGCTCCTGGGCGCTGCGCGAGGTCGAGATCTGCCGCAAGCTTGGCATGGGCTATCATGTCCCCTTCGCCTTCTCGGTCGCGATCTTCGCCTATGTCAGCCTCGAGGTGATCCGCCCGCTGCTGCTCGGCGCCTGGGGGCACGGCTTTCCGTACGGCATCTTCAGCCACTTGGACTGGGTGTCGAACACCGGCTACCAGTATCTCCACTTCCATTATAACCCGGCGCACATGCTGGCGGTGAGCTTCTTCTTCACCACCACGCTGGCGCTCAGCCTGCACGGCTCGCTGATCCTGTCGGCGTCGAACCCGCCGCCGGGCGAGGTCATGAAGGCGCCCGAGCACGAGGACACCTTCTTCCGCGACTTCATCGGCTACTCGGTTGGCACGCTCGGCATCCACCGGCTGGGGCTGTTCCTGGCGCTGTCGGCGGGTTTCTGGAGCGCCGTCTGCATCATCATCAGCGGCCCGTTCTGGACCCGCGGCTGGCCGGAATGGTGGACGTGGTGGCTCGACCTGCCGATCTGGCGCCAGTGACGGGGGACTGAAATCATGGGCTATCAAAACATCTTCACCCAGGTTCAGGTCCGCGCCGCGGCCGACATGGGGGTGCCCCTGCCACACGGCGACTGGGCGCGCAGCGGCGATCCCGGCCCGTCCTACTGGATGGGCAAGATCGGCGAGGCACAGCTTGGGCCGATCTATTTCGGCCGCCTGGGGCTCGCCTCGCTGTTCTTCGGCTTCCTCGCGTTCGAGATCATCGGGCTCAACATGTGGGCCTCGGTCAACTGGGACCCGGTCCAGTTCGTTCGCCAGCTGCCGTGGCTGGCGCTCGAGCCGCCGGCCCCCAAATACGGGTTGCAGATCATCCCGCCGCTGCAGGAGGGGGGCTGGTGGCTGATCGCCGGCTTCTGCCTGACGACGTCGATCCTGTTGTGGTGGGCCCGGACCTTCGTCCGCGCGCGCCGTCTCGGCCTCGGCACCCACACCGCCTGGGCGTTCGCCAGCGCGATCTTCCTCTACCTGGTTCTCGGCTTCATCCGCCCCGTGCTGATGGGCAGCTGGTCGGAGGCGGTGCCGTTCGGCATCTTCCCCCACCTCGACTGGACCGCCGCTTTTTCGATCCGCTACGGCAACCTGTTCTACAATCCGTTCCACTGCCTCTCGATCGTCTTCCTCTACGGCTCGACCCTGCTCTTTGCGATGCACGGGGCGACGATCCTTGCGGTCGGCCGCTACGGCGGCGAGCGCGAGCTCGAGCTGATCGTCGACCGCGGCACGGCCGTCGAGCGCGCCGGGCTGTTCTGGCGCTGGACGATGGGCTTCAACGCCACCTTCGAATCGGTCCATCGCTGGGCGTGGTGGTTCGCGGTGCTGACGACGCTGACCGGCGGCATCGGCATCCTTTTGACCGGCACGGTCGTCGACAACTGGTTCCTGTGGGCGCAGCAGCACGGCTATGCGCCGATCTATCCCAAGACCGGGGTCGTCGACCCGGCGACGCTTCCGGGGGTGCTGAAATGAGAAACCTGACGCTCACCGCGGCACTGGCGGCCAGCGCCGTGCTCGCCGGCTGCGGCGAAGTTCCGCCGATGAAGACGACGCAGATCGGCTACCGCGGCACGGCGGCCGAGCAGATCACCAACCCCCGCCTCGGTGAGGCGCTGCGCCAGGTCAACGGCATCCCGGCGACGCCCTATGCGCTCGACCCCGACACCGGGGGCGAGCGGGCCGGTCACGCCTATCAGAACGTGCAGGTCGTGGGCGACCTGTCGACCGATCAGTTCAACCATCTGATGGCGTCGATCACCCAGTGGGTGGCGCCGCCGGCGCAGGGCTGCAACTACTGCCACAACCCCGAGAACATGGCGTCCGACCGCATCTACACCAAGGTGGTGGCACGGCGCATGCTGCAGATGACGCGCAACATCAACGCCAACTGGACCAGCCACGTCCAGGGCGTGGGCGTGACCTGCTGGACCTGCCACCGCGGCAACGCCGTGCCGAAGAACGTGTGGAACGAGGATCCGGCGGTCGTCGCCGCGGCGGGGATGCTCAAGGGCAACACCCGCGGCATCGCCTCGGCCGGGCACAACTCGGTCAAGTACGCGTCGCTGCCCTACGACCCGTTCACGCCTTATCTGCTCGCGGCGTATCCGATCCGCGTCCAGTCGAAGGTGCCCGACAACGGCGCCGAGGTGCCGATCAAGGCGACCGAGGCGACCTATGGCCTGATGATGCACTTCTCCGGTTCGCTCGGGGTCAACTGCACCTATTGCCATAATAGCCGGGCATGGTCCGACTGGTCGCAGAGCCGACCGCAGCGGGTGACCGCCTGGTACGGCATCCGCATGGTCCGCAACATCAACAACGACTACATCCAGCGCCTCGCCTGGGCGATGCCGGCCAACCGCAAGGGGCCGCTCGGGGATCCGTACAAGGTCAACTGCACGACCTGCCACCAGGGGCTGCCGCTGCCGCTCTATGGCGTATCGATGCGCAAGGAGCACCCGCAGCTGTGGGGGCCGGTGCAGCGCGACATCGGTGGCATCAACCTGCCGGGTGTCCCGGCGACCGCCGTGCCGCAGTTCAACGGCGAGATCCCGTACGCCGCCGGCACCCCGCGCGTCGTGCGGGCGCAGCCAGCCCCGGCCGCGGCACCGATCGCCGGCAAGACCGCGGCCGCGACCGGAGCGATGCCCGCCGGCTGAGCGGCTCGTCCAGACGTGGCCGCGTCAGGGCCGGCTCGTCACCCGACGAGCCGGCCCTTCGCGCATAGCCCTTCGCGCATAGCCCTTCGCGCATAGCCCTTCGCGCATAGCCCTTCGCGCATAGCCCTTTTTCGCGCATAGCCCTTCGCGCATGGCCCTTCGCGCATGGGGCCGCACGTTCCGGCGGCCGCCGTTCCTGGCCCAAAGAAAAGCGCCGCGGCCGGTGTCCCTGCCGCGGCGCTGATGGCACCCGATGCTGTCGCCGCGCTACGCCGCTTGCGCAACGCGGGCGAGAGCGCACTGGCTCCAGATTTCCGACAGCGCGCTGACCAGCTTGTCGACGTCGGCGTCGCTATGGACCGGCGACGGGGTGATGCGCAGCCGCTCGGTGCCCTTGGGCACGGTCGGATAGTTGATCGGCTGGACGTAGATCCCGTGGTTGTCGAGCAGCCAGTCGCTGATCATCTTGCAGTGGCGCGGGTCGCCGACCATGACCGGGATGATGTGGCTGGGGTTGTCCATCACCGGGATACCGATGGCGTTCAGCCGCCGGCGAACCTTGGCGACACGCTCCTGGTGCGCGGTGCGCTCGGCCTGGCTCGTCTTCAGGTGGCGGATGCTGGCGCATGCGCCGGCGGCGATCGCCGGTGGCAAGGCGGTGGTGAAGATGAAGCCGCTGGCGAAGCTGCGGACGAAATCGACCATCGCGGTCGAGCCGGCGATATAGCCACCCATGACGCCGAAGGCCTTGCCGAGCGTGCCCTCGATGACCGTCAGCCGGTCCATCAGTCCTTCGCGCTCGGCGACGCCGCCGCCGCGCGGACCGTACAGGCCGACGCCGTGAACCTCGTCGAGATAGGTCATCGCGCCGTGGGCATCGGCGACGTCGCACAGTTCCTTGATCGGGGCGATGTCGCCGTCCATCGAATAGACGCTCTCGAACGCGACGAGCTTGGGCCGCGCCGGGTCGAGGCGGCTGAGCCGGCGGTCGAGGTCCTCGGCGCTGTTGTGGGTGAACACCTGGCGCTCGGCGCGGCTGTGGCGGATGCCCTCGATCATCGACGCGTGATTGCCGGCATCCGACAGGACGACGCAGTTCGGCAGGCGCGCGGCGAGCGTGCCCAGCGCCGCCCAGTTGGAGACATAGCCGCTGGTGAACAGCAGCGCCGCTTCCTTGCCGTGCAGGTCGGCGAGCTCGGCTTCGAGCAGGACGTGGTGGTGGTTGGTGCCGCCGATGTTGCGCGTGCCGCCGGCCCCGGCCCCGCACTCGTCGAGCGCCTGGTGCATGGCGTCGAGGACGAGCGGCGACTGGCCCATGCCGAGATAATCGTTCGAGCACCAGACGGTCACGTCCTGGACGTCGCCGTCGACGTGGCGCCGAGCCTTGGGAAAGGCCCCGCGCTGCCGCTCGAGGTCGGCGAAGATGCGGTAGGCGCCCTCGCCGCGAAGGGCGTCGAGCTGCTGCTGGAACAAAGCGTCGTAGTTCATACTGTCTTCCCCAATCGCATCTCTAGCGTACTTGTCCAGCACTCGTTGCCGTGTTTGCCGCCATTGCCCACCGCCACAACGCCGCATCCTTCCACGGCATCACCAGGAACCAGTGTTCCAGCGTCGCCAGCCCGGTCAGCACGGCGAGCATCGTGCAGCCGACCGCCGCCCCGGGCCCGGCGACGGCCGCCGCCTCCACCAGCAGCAGCGTCGCCAGGGTCCCGACCGCGACCGACACCGGAAACAGCGGGTTGAACACCGCCACCCGAAAATAGCTTTTCAGATAATGAAGCTGAACCGGCAGGAAATCGACCGTCAGGTTCGGAACGCCGAGGAAGATATTGAGCTTGGCCGACACGCGCATGATGAACAGCACGGCAAAGGCGACCGCGGCGACCTGGTTCGGCTGGCCCCAGCTCAGCGCCAGCATGGCGAGCGCGGTGCCGGCAAGCGCGATTTCGTGCCAGATCAGCGTGGCGGCGGCGAGGCGGAAGCGCGCCCAGCCGTGGATCCCCTGGGGCAAGGGCGCGCGCCGGGGGCCGGTGACGACTCCCATCAGGAAGCTCATCTCGTGCCAGCCCCAGACGGCGAAGGCAGCGGCGAAGCCGATATAGGCGGCGCGCGGGGAGGGGTCGGCGGCGACGTGCCGAGCGACCCAAAGCGCCGCAATCGCCACTGCTCCGGCGGCGGCCAGGCTGTAGCGGAAGGTCCACGGCGGCAGCCGGTCGAGCGCGATGACGACGCCGGTGGCGACGAACCAGGCGGCGACGACGAAGCCGGCGGGGAGCAGCCAGCCCATCAGTAGGCCGGCACGAGGCGGATCGTCGCCGGCAGCGGGTTTTCAGCACTGCGCGCGGTCATCAGCCGGAGGAAGGCACCGGCGGCGGCCAACGTATGGCCGGCGCGCTTCATCGCGCCACCGATCCCGCCCGCGCGCTTGGCGGCAGCGATGCCGTCCGACGCGCGCAGCATCGCCGCGAGCCCGGCGCGGAAGGCGGGCGCGTCGGCATCGAGCGTCAGGGGGAAGACCTGGCGGCTGATCGCGCTCGTCCGGCGGAAGACCTCGAAGTCGTAGTCGTCGATGTCGACGCCGAGGGCGTCGTGGAACGCCGGGCGTCCGTGGTCGCGGACGTACATCGTCGCGTAGACCGAGACGAGGAAGAAGCGCACCCAGAAGCGGTTGAACCCGCTCAGCAACTTGGGATCGGCGCGGAGCAGCAGGGCGAACGCGTCGCCGTGCCGGAACTCGTCGTTGCACCACTCCTCGAAGAAGGTGAAGATCGGATGGAAGCGCTTGTCCGGGTGCGCGGCGAGGTGGCGGAAGATGGTGATGTAGCGAGCATAACCGATCTTTTCCGACAAATAGACGGCATAGAAGATGAACTTGGGCCGAAAGTAGGTGTACTTCTTGGTCTTGGTCAGGAAACCGAGGTCGACCCCGATGCCGGCGTCCTTCAGCGTGTCGTTGAGGAAGCCGGCGTGCCGTGCTTCGTCGCGGCTCATCAGCTTGAACAGGTTCCTGATGTCGGGGTTGGTCACCCGCTTGGCGATCTCGGCGTAAAGGATGCAGCCCGAGAACTCGCTGGTCATCGACGAGACGAGAAAGTCGATGAACTCGCGGCGCAGCGCGGGGTCCAGCGCCTCGATGACGCCGTCGAAGTCGGGCGTGCGACGGAAGTGGCGCTTGTTGCGGTCCTCGCGCATCTCGGCGATCAGCGCGTCCCACTCGGCGCGGACCGGCTCGACGTCGATCCGGTCCATCGCCGCGAAGTCGGTCGTATAGAAGCGCGGCGACAGTACCGTGTCCTCGGTCGCCAGCCCGAACGTGTCGGTGTCGCGCCCGCCCTTGGCATGCGCCTGCGGCGGCTGAACTCGAGCCTGCGGCAGCTGAACTTGAGCCTGCGGCAGCTGGGCATGGGCCTGCGGCAGCTGGGCATGGGCCTGCCGCGCCGGAGCGCTGGGGTCGATCCTGACGTGGGCGGTCACAGGCCCCTCCCGGTGAAGCTGACTTCGTACAGCTCGGCCATGCCGAAATGGCCGGCAAAGCGCGTCCAGGCGCGCAGCGCGAGGCCGGCGCGGGTCACCGTCGCGGCCCGGCGCTCGCTGACCTTCTCGCCGAAGCGGACGCGGACGGCGGCGCCGTGGACGCGGACGCGGTCGCCGGGGTGGATCGCCGGATTGCCGTCGAGGACGACGTGCGCCTCGAGCGCCTCGTTGCTGTGCTCGACCTCGACCGTGCAGCCGAGCGTCTCGGTGCGGGCGAACAGGGCGGTCACAGGTCGACCCGGCCAAGCAGCGCGGCCCGGCTTGGCACCGGGCGGTGGAGCAGCAGCAGGTCGGCGAACGACTGGCGGTTGGTCGGGCCGAACGAGCCGAGCTCGACGGCGCGGCCGGTGGCGGGGTCGCTCAGCGTCAGGGCGTCGTCGGCATAGAGCGTCAGGACGAAGGGCGCGGCCGGGCCGACGTCGCGCAGCTTGCGGTCGCGCGCCATGCCGCGCAGCACGCCGCGGATGAAGCCGTTGTTGACGCCGTGCGGCAGCACCGCGGCGGTCGTGCCGCGGCCGGTGTCGTCGATCACCAGCGCCCCGTCGGCGCGGTCGGTGAAGCGCAGCGAGCGGGCCTCGACGACGGCGACGTGGTGCGCCGCGCGTTCGCGGGCGGCGGTGTCGATCGGCGGCAGGTAGCCGAGGCGCGGCCCGGCGGCGAGGGCGACCGTCATCGCGATCAGCACGCCGGCGCCGAGCAGCGGGGCGAGCGGGAACGGCTTGTCGTCGATCTCGCTCATGCCGCCACCGCCTGCGGCTCGATATAGTCCGGCACGGCGGCGGCCGCCCGGGCGACCGGGACCGCGCCGCGAACGGCCTCGGCGAGCAACGCCGCGACCATAGCCGGCTCGGCCAGCGCGCGCAGCATCGGCTCGGGCGCATTGACCCGCCACGGCCGGACGTTCGGCCACAGGTGGAGGTAGCCGAGACGCGTCGTCTTGACCGTCAGCGGCAGGTCGCCCGACCCATCGGCATGGACCTTCAGCCCGGCGGCGGCGATCTGGCCGAAGGGCAGGTTGACGCACTTGGGCAGGGCGATCCCGAAGCGCAGCACGACGCGGCGGTTGGTGATCGTGTAGACGGTCGCCCGCGCCGCGAGATAGGCGAGCAGGCCGAGCAGCCCGACCGCCGCGACGCCGACGGCAAACGTCACGCCGATGCCCGGCAGCAGCGTCCGCGCCTGGCCGGTCAGCGCCGTCAGCCCGCTCCACGCGACCAGCACGGCGAAATAGCCGGCGACGAGGTGCGTATGGAAGGCGCGCCGCGCCAGCGGCAGCCACGCCGGCGAGCCTTGCCAGACGATATACTCGCCGTCCGGCAGATGGCCGGGAAGCCCGCGCACCGGCTCGTTTGCATACTCGCTCACAGGAACGGCTCGATGCGCGAGCGCTTGGCATAGAGATAGCCGCCGCCGAAATAGCCGATCACCCGCTCCTCTTCCAACCGCGTGATCTGGTTCGGGCTGGCGGGAACCGGCGCGTCGCCGAACTGGTCGGCACGGACGGCGTCGACCTTGATCTTGCCGCGCCGCTGCTGGATCTGCGTCATCGACATCGGCACCACGACCGTGCGCCCGGCGACGCCGCCGTCGCCGAGCGTCCGCACCTCGAGATAGCGGATCAGCCGCTCCGACTGGTCGACCCAGACATTGGTGCAGACGCCGCCCATGACGTCGTCGCAGCCGAATACCGGCATGCCGATCGGGTTGCGGTCACCCTTGGCGATGCGGAAGCCGTGGCTCTGGTCGAGCGGTACGATCTTCGGCCCGCCTTCCCAGCGCTCGTCGGGGATGTCGAGGCGGTTGCACCACGACGCCGGGCCGACGCCGTCGAGCAGCGGGTTGCCGGTCGGCTCGATCGGCGCACCGGAGTAGGGCGACACCTGCCGCGTGTTCGGGCGCGGCGGCTCGAAGCCTCGCTTGCCGGGTTTCTGGATCGTCCCCAGGCCGTGGGGCAGGATGTAGCTCTTGTCGATCGGGCGGAAGACGGTCGAGGTGCCGATGCGGCCGCTGGTGTCCTCCTCCATCGGATAGCCTTCGCGGTGGTCCTCGCGGCGCAGGTAGATGACCAGGCCGATGAAAAACAGGAAGAAGGCCCAGAGGGCGAGTTCCGCCCAGTCGGTGTTGCCGATCAGAACGACGTTCATGCGGTTACTCCCTCAGCCAGTGCGGGGTCGCCGCAGGGGATGGTTCCGGTGCGGCGCGAAAGCGGGCCGATCGCTGCCAACGTGGCGAACAGAAGGATGATTTCGAGGCAGTAGAGGGCGCTATAGGCACTCGCCGGGCCGCTGAGGGCCGTGCCGAGGTCGCCCCGCGCGGCGGCGGCGGCGACCAGGTCGCGGACGACGCCGGCGAGCGCGATCGCCGCACCGGCGCACGATGCCTGGACCGCGCCCCACGCGCCGATCGCCAGCCCGGACGCGCCGTCGCCGGTCAGCGCCATGGCCGCGGTCAACGTGCCGACCGCGAACAGCCCGCCGCCGAAGCCGACGCCGACGACCGACACCCCGAGCAGCGCCGGGGAGCCGAGCGGCCCGGCCAGCGCGACGCCGGCGAAGGCGACGAGGCCCGGGACGACGCCGTAGCCCGCCAGCCGGTTGGGATCGAAGTTCTGGCCGAGCAGCCGCGCGGCCAGCCCCAGGCCGAGCAGGGTGCCGAGCGCCCACAGCGCGGTCAGCGACGTCGTCGCGCCGACGCTCATGCCGAGCACTTCGCCGCCATATGGCTCGAGCAGCACGTCCTGCATGTTGAACGCCGCCGCGCCGAGACCGACGGCGACCAGCAGGCGCATGGTCCGCGGCACGGCGATGAGATCGGCCCAGGCGGCGCGGAAGGTCGGCGCCACGCCGACGCGGTCGACGCGCGTCGCCGCCGGGTTGCGCGCCTCCTGCTTCCACAGTGCGAACAGGTTGACGGCCATCGTCAGCGCGCCGGCGCCCTGGACGACCTTGACCAGCTTCAGCGCCGAAAAGTCGCGCAGCAGCGCGCCGATGGCGAGGCCCGAGACGAGCATCCCGCCCAGGAGCATGACGTACATCAGCGCGACGACACGCGGCCGCGCCGCCTCCGGGGCGAGGTCGGTCGCCAGCGCCAGGCCGGCGGTCTGCACCGTGTGCATGCCCGCGCCGACCATCAGGAAGCCGAGCCCCGCACCCGCGATGCCGACGACGGGCGATCCCGTGGTGTCGCCCGACATGATGAGGAGGGCGAAGGGCAGGATGGCGAAGCCGCCGAACTGGAGCAGCGTGCCGAACCAGATGTACGGCACCCGCTTCCAGCCGAGGATCGAGCGGTGGTTGTCGCTCTTGTGGCCGATCAGCGCGCGCAAGGGGGCGAAGACCAGCGGCAGCGACACCATCATCGCCACCAGCCACGACTGGACATGGAGTTCGACGATCATCACCCGGTTCAAGGTGCCGATCAGCATCACCGCGGCCATGCCGACGGTGACCTGGAACAGCGACAGGCGGAACAGGCGGGCGAGCGGCAGCTCGGCCGTCGCGGCGTCGGCGAAGGGCAGGAAGCGCGTTCCCAGCCGCGCCCAGAAGCGCGTGGCGCGGGGGCCGGACAGGGCGGCAGCGGTCATGCCCGCACCAGTTCGAGCGCCTGGCTCGTGTAGAAGCCGCCCGAGACGCGCTCGCAGCGCGCCTGTCGCCAACCGGGCAGGGTCGCGGCGAAGGCTGCTCGCAGGCCGGTCTCGCGGGCCGGGACGATCGCCGGCGCGCGGTCGCCGCGGGGAAACAGCTTGCCGGCGGCGTGCATCACCGACAGTGCCGGGGTACGCGGGGCAAAGGTGAAGGCCAGGCTGCGCCGCGTCCGCCCGGCCAGCGCGGCGACGGTGGCGACGATGTCGGCCGCGGGATAATGAATGAGCGAGTCCATCGCGACGACGTGATCGAAGTCGCCCAGGCCGAGCATGTCGCCGACGCGCCAGTCGATCAGGGCGGCGGCGTCGGCCGGCGCGCGCTCGCGGGCGATGGCGACCAGCTGGCCGGAGATGTCGATCGCGGTGACCGCGGCACCGCGCCGCGCCGCCTCGACCGCCAGCGCGCCCGTGCCGCAGCCGGCGTCGAGCAGGGTCAGCCCGCTCATGTCGCCCGGCAGCCAGTCGAGCAGCATGTCGCGCATCGCCGTCCGCCCGGCGCGTACGGTGGCGCGGATGCGGCTTACCGGCGCGTCCGACGTCAACGCCGCCCAGGCGTCGAGCGCGGTGCGGTCGAAATAGGTCTCGAGCCGGCCGCGGTAGCGGTCCCACGTTGGCGACGGGGTGGGGGCGGCGCTGGCCATCACTCGAACCCCAGGAACTCGAAGATGTCGCGGTCCTTCATCGGCATCGCGTCGAGCGCCTCGGTGCCGGCATAGAGCGTCGCCGCCAGCCGCATATATTCGAGCTTGACCGCCTCGAGTTCGGGCGTCGAGTCCATCTCGAACACCGTGCACTTCTTCAGGCGGCTGCGGCGGATCGCGTCGAGGTCGGGGAAATGGGCGAGGCGCTTGAGGCCGGTCGCGGCGTTGAAGCGGTCGATCTCGTCGGTCGCCGCCGAACGGTTGGCGATGACGCCGGCCATGCGGACCTCGTAGTTCTTGGCCTTCGCCTTGATCGCCGCGACGATGCGGTTCATCGCGAAGATGCTGTCGAAATCGTTCGCCGCGACGACGACCGCGCGCTCGGCGTGCTGGAGCGGTGCGGCGAACCCGCCGCAGACGACGTCGCCGAGGACGTCGAAGATGACGACGTCGGTATCCTCGAGCAGGTGGTGCTGCTTCAGCAGCTTGACCGTCTGGCCGACGACATAGCCGCCGCAGCCGGTGCCGGCCGGCGGGCCGCCCGCCTCGATGCACATCACGCCGTTGAAGCCCTCGAAGCAATAATCCTCGGGGCGCAGTTCCTCGGAATGGAAGTCGACGGTTTCGAGGATGTCGATCACCGTCGGCATCAGCTTCTTGGTCAAGGTGAAGGTCGAATCGTGCTTGGGATCGCAGCCGATCTGGAGGACGCGCTTGCCCATCAGCGACAGCGCCGCCGACAGGTTCGAACTGGTCGTCGACTTGCCGATGCCGCCCTTGCCGTAGACCGCAAAGACCTTGGCCCCCTGGATCTGGTCGCGCGGGTCGAGCGCCACCTGGACCGAGCCTTCGCCGTCGAGGCCGAGCGCCTTGGCCAGCGGCTTGGACAGAGCCGGCTGCTCCTGCGGGCGGTCGAGTTCGGTTACGCTCATGCTGTTTTCCTCACGCGGCCATCGCGGGCGTGACGCCCTCGAGCCGGTCTTCGAGATCGTCGCTGGCGGCGTGGAGCGCGGCGAGCGTCGCTGCGTCGGGCTGCCAGAAGTTGCGGTCGTGCGCTTCGAGCAGCCGGCTGGCGACGCGCATCGCCGCCTTGGGGTTGAGCTCGGCGAGGCGCAGCCGCATCGCGTCGTCAAGCACGTACGTCTCGCTGATCCGTTGATAGACCCACGGCTCGACGCCGCCCGTCGTCGCCGACCAGCCCATGGTATTGGTCATGTGCGCCTCGATCTGGCGCACTCCCTCGAAGCCGCTGGCGAGCATGCCCTCGGTCCACTTCGGGTTGAGCATCCGCGTCCGCGTTTCGAGCGCGACCTGCTCGCCCAGCGTGCGGACCTTGGCGCTGCCCTGCGTCGCGTCGCCGATATAGACCGGGGCCGGCTTGCCCTTGGCGCGGGCGATCGAGCGGCTGATCCCGCCCAGGCTGTCGACATACTGGTCGACGCTGGTGACGCCCAGCTCGACCGAATCGAGGTTCTGGTAGGTCAGGTCGACCCCGGCGAGCGCGCTCTTAAGGACGCCCGTCTGGCGCACCGGTGCCCCGGCGCGGCCGTAGGCGAAGCCCTTCCGCGTCTCGTAGGCGTCGGCGAGCTCGTCGCCGTCCGACCAGACGCCGGCGTCGATCATCAGGTTGACGTTGGCGCCGTACGCCCCTTCGGCATTGGAGAAGACCCGCAGGGCGGCGGTCTCGAGGTCGCACCCGAGGCGCGCGGCGTGCGCCAGGCTGTGCTTCTTGATGAAATTCGCCTCTTCCGGCTCGTCGGCGATCGTCGCCAGCCAGGCGGCCTCGGCGATCATCCGCGTCTGCATCGGCAGCAGGTCGCGGAAGATGCCCGACAGCGTGACGACGACATCGATCCGCGCGCGCCCGAGATCGGCCAGCGGGATCAGCTCGGCACCGCACAGCCGACCATAACCGTCGTGGCGCGGCCGCGCGCCCATCAGCGCCAGCACCTGCGCCAGCTGCGCGCCCTCGCTCTTCAAGTTGTCGGTGCCCCACAGGACCATCGCCACCGACTCCGGGGCCGCCGCGCCGTCGGCGCGATGCCGGGCGAGCAGCCGCTCGGCCTGCGCCGCCCCGTCGCGGACGGCAAAGGGGCTGGGGATGCGGAAGGGATCGAAGCCGTGGATGTTGCGTCCCGTCGGCAGCATCGCCGGCGTCCGCAGCACGTCGCCGCCGGGGGCGGGGGCGATATAGCCGCCGTCGAGGGCGTGGACGATGGCGTCCAGTTCGCTGTCGGTCGCCAGCAGCCGGTCCGTCGCGGCGAGGTCGGCGAAGTGCGTCTCGCCGGCACTGTCGGCGGGCACCTCGCCGCGCGTGATCCGTGCGGCGTCGGCGGCGCTCAGCGGCTGCCCCTGCGCGTCGGCGATGGCGACCAGCAGGTCGGCACGCTCGGCCGCCGTGCAGCCGCGGCCGACGACGTGCAGGCCGTGCGGGATCAGCGTCGCCTCCAGCTCATAGACGCGCGTTGCCAGGGCGGCGATCTCGCCGGCGTGGTCGCGCCACGTCGGCGCCACCGCGGCCATGTCGACGCCGGCCGCCTGCTCCTGGATCAGCAGCGCGAGCATCTCCCGCTGCTCGACGGCGTCGGGGGCGGTCGCGCGGTAGCGGTCGATCGTCGCCTTGAGGTCGGACAGCCCCTGGTACAGCCCGGCGCGCGCGATCGGCGGCGTCAGGTAGCTGATCAGCGTCGCATTCGACCGCCGCTTGGCGATCGTCCCCTCGCTCGGGTTGTTCGCCGCATAGAGGTAGAAGTTCGGCAGGGTGCCGATCAACCGGTCGGGCCAGCTCGTCGCCGACAGGCCGGCCTGCTTGCCCGGCATGAACTCGAGCGCGCCATGCGTGCCGAAATGGAGCGCGGCGTGCGCCCCGAAATCCTCGCGCAGCCAGCGGTAAAAGGCGCTGAAGGCGTGCGTCGGGGCGAACGTCCCGTCGAACAGCAGGCGCATCGGGTCGCCCTCGTAGCCGAACGGCGGCTGGACGCCGACGAAGACGTTGCCGAACTGTGCGCCAAGGACGTTGATGCCGTGTGCATCGGCCAGGCTGCGCCCCGGCGCGGGGCCCCACTGCGCCTCGATCTCGCGCAGGTGCGGCTCGCGGCGGACATGGTCGTCGGTGGCGATCCGCGCCGCGACATTGGCGTCGGCACCGAAGCGCGCGGCGTTGCCGACGAGGATCGCGTCGCGCAGCGCGTCGACGCTCGCCGGCAGGTCGACGGCATAGCCCTCGGCGGCGAGGCGCTGGAGCGTGTTGAAGACGCTTTCGAACACCGACAGATAGGCGGCCGTGCCGACCGCGCCGGCGTTGGGCGGAAAGTTGAAGATGACCAGCGCGACCTTGCGCGCGGCGCGCTCGGCCCGGCGCAGCGCGATCAGCTTCAGCGTCCGCCCGGCGAGTGCCGCGGCGCGCTCGGGGCACGGCTGCATCGCCCGCGCGGCGGTGGCAGCGGGGAAGGTGCAGCCGCGATCGCAGCCGGTGCACGCCGCGCCCGAGCCCTCGCTGCGGCCGCCGAACACGGTCGGCACCGTGGCGCCGTCGAGTTCGGGGATGGCGACCATCATCGTCGCTTCGAGCGGCAGCAGGCCCTGGCTGCCCGCGCCCCACGCCTGCAGCGTCTGGAACTCGAGCGGATGGGCGGCAAGGTAGGGGACGTCGAGCTTCGCCAGAACCGCAGCGGCGGCGGCGGCATCGTTATAGGCCGGCCCGCCGACGAGGCTGAAGCCGGTCAGCGAGACGAGCGCGTCGATCGCCGGCTTGCCGCCGTCGGTGAAGAAGGCGTCGATCGCCGGGCGCGCGTCGAGACCACTCGAGAACGCCGGAATGACCCGCAGGCCCCGCGCCTCGAAGGCGGCGATGACCCCGTCGTAGTGACCCGTGTCGCTGCCAAGCACATAGGAGCGGAGCACGAGCAGGCCGACGGTGCCGGCGGTCTTGGTCGCGGGCGGGCGCGGCAGGTCGGCGGCGCGTGCCGACATCCGCTGCGCCAGCGCCGGGTGATAGACGCCGAGCTCCGGATACTCGGCCGGAGCCGCCGGGGCCATCGTCCCGCGCAACGCCCGTCGCGCCCCGTCGGCATAGCGGTCGACGAGCAGGCGGACGAGGTTGGCGAAATTGTCGTCCGACCCCGCCAGCCAATATTGCAGCGTCAGGAAATAGGCGCGGACGTCCTGCGCCGTACCAGGGACGAAGCGCAGGATCTTGGGCAGGCGTTTCAGCATCGCCATCTGCCCCGCGCCCGACGACGCGCCCGGCTTGGCCGAGCCGCGCAGCTTCTTCAGCAGCGCCAGCGGGCCACGCGCCGGCTTGTCCATGCGGTAGTCGCCGAGCCGGGTCAGCTTGACGACGCTCGCCTCGCTCATCGCCCCGACGATCGCGTCGCACGTCTCGCGCCGGGCGGTCAGCGCCGGCAGGACGGCGCGGATATGGTCGTCGAGGAACAGCATCGTCGCGACGATGATGTCGCCGCGGGCGATGTCGGCCTTGGCCGCGTCGAGCGCGGCGGGGTTCGCCTCCCAGTCGGCGGCGGCGTGGAATGCCAGCGTCAGACCGGGGTGCGTCGTCTGCAGCGTCGCCTCGGCGCGGGCCGCCGCCCCGGCGAGATGGTTGTCGAGCGTGACGACGACGACGCGGATCGGCGTCGGGGTGCCCGACCCTGCGGCCGAGCCGGGCGCGGAGCCGTCAGCGCGCATAATGCGACTTCGCGTCGTACAGCGTGTCGAGGTCGATCGCCGCCAGGCCGCGTTCGTGGGCGAACCGCTCGGTATTCCGCCGCGCCTTGCCGCGGACGAAGAACGGGATCTTGCCGAGTTCCTTCTCCGCGGCCGGCGTCCAGGCGATGTCGTTGGCCGCGACCGGGGCCATCGCGGCGACCGGGGCTTCCGCGGCCCCGTGGCCGCCGAGATGCGAGGCCCCGGCGCCGTCGTTGAACTCAAAATCGTCGCGGAACATGGTCAGCAGATGCTCCTCCAGTCCCATCGTCAGCGGGTGGACGAGCGTGTCGAACAGCACGTTCGCGCCCTCGAAGCCCATCACCGGCGAATAGCGCGCGGGAAAGTCCTGGACGTGGACGGGGGCGGAAATGACGGCGCAGGGGATGCGCAGCCGCTTGGCGATGTGCCGCTCCATCTGCGTGCCGAGGACGAGTTCGGGGTGGAGCGCGGCGATCGCCGCCTCGACCTCGAGATAGTCGTCGGTGATCAGCGGCTCGACCTTGTACGTCGCGGCCGCGGCGCGAAGGTCCTTGGCGAATTCGCGGTTGTAACAGCCGAGCCCGACGACCTCGAAGCCGAGCTCCTCGGCGGCGACGCGGGCGAGAGCGACGGCGTGGGTCGCGTCGCCGAAGATGAAGACGCGCTTTCCCGTCAGATACGTCGAGTTGACCGAGCGCGAATACCACGGCAGGCGCGACGAAATGCTGCGCAGCATCTCCGCAGCATCAGCCCCGATGATCGCCGCCACCTCGCGGACGAAGTCGCAGGTGGCGCCGTGGCCGATCGGCACGGTGCGGACGACCGGCTGGCGGAAGGTCTTCTCCAGCCAGCGCGCGGCGGTGTCGGCGATCTCGGGGTAGAGGACGACGTTGAAATCGGCTTCGCCCAGCGTCTTGAGGTCGGCCGGCGACGCGCGCATCGGCGCAGTGACGTGGACGTCGACGCCGATCTGCCCGAGCAGCTTGGTCACTTCCGCGACATCGTCGCGGTGGCGGAAGCCGAGCGCCGCCGGGCCGAGCAGGTTGGCCCGCGGCCGCCGGCGCATGCCATCGGCACCGGCGAGCGGAGGCCGCTCGACCCGCACGTCGGCGAGGGTCCGCACCAGCGCGTAGAAGGTCTCCGCCGCGCCCCAGTTCTCCTTGCGCTGGTAGCTCGGCAGGTCGAGGTTGATCACCGGCACCGGCAGGTCGAGCGCCTTGGCGAGGCCGGCGGGGTCGTCCTGGATCAGCTCGGCGGTGCACGACGCGCCGACCAGCAGCGCCTGCGGGCGGAAGCGGTCATAGGCGTCGCGGATCGCCGACTGCAGCAGTTCGGCGGTGTCGGTGCCGAGGTCGCGCGCCTGGAAGGTCGTATAGGTCACCGGCGGCCGCGCGTCGCGCCGCTCGATCATCGTGAACAGCAGGTCGGCATAGGTGTCGCCCTGGGGCGCGTGGAGAACATAGTGAACGCCGGTCATGCCGGTGGCGACGCGCATCGCCCCGACGTGGGGCGGTCCTTCGTAGGTCCAGACGGTCAGCTGCATGGCTCTACACCGCCAGCCGGTCGCGGCGGACGAGCGGCCGGGCGAACAGCTCGGCGAGGTCGCCAGCCTGGTCGAAGCCGTGGACCGGGGAAAACACCAGCTCGATCGACCACTTGGTCGTGATGCCTAGCCGCTCCAGCGGATTGGCGAGGCCGAGCCCGCAGACCGCGAGATCGGGGCGATAGGCGCGGGCACGGTCGAGCTGGCGGTCGACGTCCTGGCCCTCGCTGAGCTGCGTTCCCGCCGGCAGGGCGGCGAGTTCGTGCGCCAGGTGGGCGCGGTGGAGGTAGGGCGTGCCGACCTCGACCGGGACCATGCCGAGTTCGGCCGACAGGAAGCGCGCCAGCGGCACCTCGAGCTGCGAGTCGGGGAAGAAGAAGATCGACTTGCCCGCCAGCGTCGCGCGGTGGCGGGCGACGGCGCGGGCGGCGCGCTCGCGTCCCGGCGCAACGACGCGGTCGAGGTGGGCGGGAGCGATGTCGAACGCCGCCGCCGCCGCGCGCAGCCAGGCGGTGGTGCCCTCGACGCCGAAGGGGAACAGCGCCGGCAGGTGCGTCGCGCCGCGGTCCTCGAGCGCCGCCGCGGTGTCGCCGAGGAAGGGCTGGGCGAGAAGAAAGCGCGTGTTCGGCCCGACCGGCGGCAGATCGGCGGCACGGCGCGAAGGCAGGGCGAAGACGGCGGGAATACCGAGCTCGGCCAGGATGCGGCGGAACTGGTCCTCGACGACATCGGGCAGCGCCCCGACGATCAGCAGCGACGGCGCAGCGTTGGCGGCGGCGACCGGCATCGTCGGCACCAGCGCGGCGAGGCAGGCATCCTCGCCCTGCGTGAAGGTCGTCTCGATGCCGCTGCCCGAGTAATTGAGCACCCGCGTCGCCGCGTGCTTGGCGTCGAGCCGGGCGGCGGCGCGGCTGAGGTCGAGCTTGATCACCTCCGACGGGCACGAGCCGACCAGGAACAGCAGTTTGATCTCGGGACGCCGCGCGAGCAGGCGGTCGACAACGCGGTCGAGCTCGTCGTTGGCGTCGGCGAGGCCGGCGAGGTCGCGCTCCTCGATGATCGCGGTGGCGAAGCGCGGCTCGGCGAAAACCATGACCCCGGCGGCGGACTGCAGCAGGTGGGCGCAGGTGCGGCTGCCGACGACGAGGAAGAAGGCGTCCTGCATCTTGCGGTGAAGCCAGATGATGCCGGTCAGGCCGCAGAACACCTCGCGCTGGCCGCGCTCGCGCAGGACCGGCGGCAGCGCCGCTGAGTCGCGGGCGAGGGTGGCGACGCTCACGCCGGCACCAGCGCCGACGCCGCGACATCGAGCCGCGCCGCGCGCAGCTTGAGGACGAACTGCGTCGCATTGACCACGTAGGCCGCATAAGCGGCAAGCGCGAGGAGCAGGCGCTCGCGGTCGCTGCCGAGGCCGGCAACCAGCGCCGCGACATAGGCCGTGTGCAGCGCGATGACGCCCATGCTGAACACGTCCTCCCAGAAGAAGGCGGCAGCGAACAGATAGCGGCCGAAGACGATTTTTTCCCAGATCGCGCCGGTGATCATGATCGCGTAGAGCGCCCCGGTCTTGACCACGACCGACGCCGTAGCGGCAGCAAGTCCTTGACCGGTAACGAAAAACCGGACGACGAGGATCAGGCTGACGGCGAAGATGAGGAACTGCACGGGGGCAAGGATGCCCTGTACCAGCGTCCATGTCGTCGCATCGCGGCGGGCCCGTTCGGCCGGCGTATAGAGCGGGCGTCGGCTGCTGCCGCTCCACCCCGTCGCTCCCCTGCCGCCGCTGGCTTGCATATTGTCGCCTTGTGCCTCGCCGATGGGAGAAAGTTACGTCGGGCGGCGCACAGGTGTCAACATCACTTTACGTCCAATCGCTTTGACAGTACGGTCCTCGAAAGTCCTGAATGAGCGTTGCCAAATGCGCGAAGTCGCCATAGCCTCACCTGGATCAGCGACTGCGGCTCGTAAGAGGCCGCTCGGCTGGGCGGCTGCAGGGGACGGGTGCAATGGCTTCAGTGCACGACGTGGCGGGCGAACCGGATCGACGTCGGCTGCGGCCGGTCGATCCGAGCCCCCTGCGAATGGCGCGACTGATCGAGGGCGAGATCATTCCGCGGCTGCTGCTCGCGCACCGCATCGATCCCGCGGCGGTGACGGCGAGCTTCGGTGCCGCCGAGCCGCTCGCCTTCGCGCATCTGACGCTGCGGCTGGAGGTCTTCGCCTTGCTCGCCGAGATCGAGGCGCACCTTGCGCGCGGCGTGCCGGTCGAGGCGATCTACCTCGGCCTGCTGGCACCGACGGCGCGGGTGCTCGGCGACTTCTGGGACAACGACGTCTGCGACTTCGTCGACGTGACGATGGGCATGTGGCGGTTGCAGCAGATCATTCACGAGCTGGCCGGGCGCGGTGTCGCCGCGGCGATGGCGCGGCCGGACCGGCGGGCGTTGTTCACCGTGCCGCCGGGCGACCAGCACAGCTTCGGGTTGGTGATGATCGAGGATTTCTTCCGCCGCGCAGGGTGGCGGACATGGAGTGCGGCCGACGCACCGCTGACCGAACTGTGCGCGATGGTCGGGCGGCAGTGGTTCGAGCTGATCGGCGTGACGGTCAGCGCGGTCGAGCAGATGGCGGGGTTGCCCGCGGTGCTCAGCGGGATGCGCGCCGCGTCGCAGAACCAGACCGTCGGGATCATGGTCGGCGGCCGGATCTTCACCGAGCATCCCGAGTGGGCCGCGGACGTCGGAGCCGACGGTACCGCGCCGGATGCGGCGAATGCGCTCAGCGTGGCGGAGCGGCTCGTTGACCGTAATCTCCGCCTCGGACGCTGACAGCGCTGCCGCCCCCGCCGCGACCCTGGCCTTCACCGATCCCGCGAGGACCCTGGGTGCCTTCGACGCCGACCTCGCCGCCCGCCTGACCACCGTCGCGGCCGATATCGCGCTGGTCATCGACGACGGCATTGTCCGCGACGTTGCCATCGCCAGCCCCGAACTCGCGCGCGAACCGCTCGCGGCCCTGCTCGGGCGGCGCTGGGTGGATACGGTCGGACCGGACAGCGAGTTCAAGGTCGACGAGATGCTGCGGACGACGCCGGCGGCCGGGTTGGGGCGCTGGCGCATCGTCAACCAGCGGCGGAGCGACGGCGACGGCACCATCACGCTGCGCTTCATGACCGTCGGCGCCGGCCCCGGGCGGGTCATCGCGCTCGGCCGCGACCTGCGCTCGACGGCGGCGATGCAGCAGCGCCTGCTCCTCGCCCAGCAGTCGATGGAGCGCGATTATCTGCGCCTGCGCCAGGCCGAGTCGCGCTATCGCCTGCTGTTCGACCTGTCGGGCGAGGCAGTGCTGATCATCGACGCCCAGACCAACCGGCTGGTCGAAGCCAACCCCGCCGCCCGGCGCATCGTCGGCAGCGACGCGGCCATCGCGCCCGGCGCGCCGTTCGCGGCGATGTTCGACAGCGGCAGCCGCGACCGCGCCGGTGCTCTCCTCGCCGCCGCCGCCGGCAGTGCGACCGTCGACCCGGTCGAGGTGCGCCTCGCCAACGGCAGTTTCGAGTGTCGCCTGTCGGCAACGCTCTATCGCCAGGACCGCGCGACCTACGTCCTCGCCCGACTCGCGCCGCTGGTCGAGGCGGGGGTCCCCGACGACGGCCGGCAGATGCTGATCGACGTCCTCGAGCGCCTGCCCGACGCCTTCGTCGTCACCGACGAGCGCCTCGACATCCTCGCCGAAAACGCCGCCTTCCTCGACCTCGCCCAGTTCGCGCGGCGCGAGCACGCCCGCGGCCAGTCACTGCGCCGCTTCCTCGGCCGGCCGGCGATCGACATCGACCTGATCGTCGCGCACCTCCAGGACCAGGGCTCGGTGCGCAATTTCGCCACGATCTTCCGCAGCCAGCACGACGTCGCCGACGAGGTCGAGGTCTCCGCCGTCGCGGTCATGGACGGCGAGCAGCCGTGCTACGGCTTCGCCATCCGCGGCATCGGCCGCCGTCTGCGCGACGAGCCCGCGGGTGCCGCCGGGCGCGACCTGCCGCGTTCGGTCGAGCAGCTGACCGAGCTCGTCGGTCGGGTGTCGCTGAAGGAGATCGTCCGCGAGTCGACCGACCTGATCGAGCGCCTGTGCATCGAAGCGGCGCTCGCCTATACCGGCGACAACCGGGCGTCCGCCGCCGACATCCTCGGGCTGAGCCGGCAGAGCCTCTATTCCAAGCTTCACCGCCACGGCCTTGGCAACCTGACCGCAGGTGACGAGTGAGCCGCCCGCACGCCGACGGCACGCTGCCGGCAGGTAACGGCCTGCGCCCGGCCGCGCCGCCGCTCGCCGCCGTCGTCGAACTGATGAAGCCGGTGACGTGGTTTCCGCCGATGTGGGCGTTCATGTGCGGCGTCGTGTCGTCGGGCGTGCCGCTCGCCGGGCGCTGGCCGTTCCTCGTCGCCGGGCTGCTGCTGACCGGGCCGCTGGTCTGCGGCTCGAGCCAGGCGGCGAACGACTGGTTCGACCGCCACGTCGACGCGATCAACCAGCCCGGACGGCCGATCCCGTCGGGGCGGGTGCCGGGGCGCTGGGGTCTGGGCCTGGCGCTCGCCGGCGCGACGGCGGCGATCGTCGTCGCGGCGCTGGTCGGGCGCTGGGTGCTGCTGGCGACCCTCGTCGGGGTGGCGATCGGCTGGGCGTACAGCGCGCCGCCGCTCCGCCTCAAGGTCAGCGGCCTCGCCGGCCCCGCCGCGTGCGCGCTCGCCTACGAGGGGCTGACGTGGTTCACCGGCGCGAGCGTGATGGCCGGCGGGCTGCCGCCGGGCCGCGTGCTGGCGCTGCTCGGGCTCTACAGTATCGGCGCGTTCGGCATCATGACCCTGAACGACTTCAAGGCGGTCGCCGGCGACCGCGCGACCGGCATCCGCTCGCTGCCGGTCGTTCTTGGCATCGCGGCGGCGGCGCGGGTCGCCTGCATCGTTATGCTGGTGCCGCAAGGTGCCGTGGTCGCGCTCCTCGCCGCATGGGGCGCACCGTGGAGCGCTGGCGTCGTCGCCGCGCTGACGCTCGGGCAGGCGGGCCTGATGCTCCGGCTGCTCGGCGACCCGACCGCGCGGACGCCCTGGTTCAACGCCACCGGCACGACGCTTTACGTCTTCGGCATGCTGGCCGCCGCGATCGGCGTCGGGAGGCTCGGATGACGGGCCTGTCGTGGGCCCAGATCGTCCGCCTCGGGCTGGTCCAGAGCGCGATCGGCGCGGTCGTCGTGCTGACGACGACGACGCTCAACCGGGTGATGGTCGTCGAGTATGGCCTGGCGGTGACGGTGCCCGCCGGTCTCGTCGCCTGGCATTACGCCGTGCAGCTGACGCGCGCGCGGTGGGGCCACGGCTCGGACGGGGCGCGGCGGACGCCGTGGATCGTCGGCGGCATGATCCTGCTGGCAGCGAGCGCCCTGCTGGCGGCGCTGGCGACGACCTGGTCGGCGTCGCGGCCGCTGCCGGCGCTGGGGCTGGCCGTCGTCGCCTTCGCCGGCATCGGCACCGGCGTCGGCGCGGCCGGCACCTCGCTCCTCGCGCTGCTGGCGAGCGCGGTCGCCCCGGCGCGGCGGCCGGCGGCGGCGGCGATCACCTGGATCATGATGATCGTCGGCTTCGTCGTCACGACGGGCGTCGCCGGCCCGTTGCTCGACCCGTTCTCGCCGGCGCGGCTGCTGGCGGTCGTCGGCGGCGTGGGGCTGATCGCCGTCGTCGTCGCGCTGGCCGCGGTCGCGGGCCTGGAGCGCCACGCCGTCGCCGCCACGGGCCCCGCCGCGCCGCGCGTTCCCTTCCTTACGGCGCTGCGCGAGATCGCTGCCGACGACCGAGCGCGCCGCTTCACCGTCTTCGTCGCGGTATCGATGGTCGCCTATAGCGCGCAGGAGCTGATCGTCGAGCCGATGGCCGGGCTGATCTTCGGCTTCACGCCCGGCCAGTCGACCAGCCTCGCCGCGCTCCAGCACGGCGGCGCGCTCCTCGGCATGATCGCGGTCGGCATCGGCGGCAGTCGTTTCGGCAAGGGGCGGAGCGGCTGGATGCGCGGCTGGACCGTCGCCGGCTGCGTCGGCTCGGCCGCCGCGCTGGCGTTTCTCGGGCTGGCGGCGACCGGCGGCGTCGGCGCGGCGCTACGTCCGGCGGTGTTCTCCCTCGGCCTGGCCAACGGGGTCTTCGCCGTCGCCGCGGTCGGCTCGATGATGGGCCTCGCCGGCGGCGGCGGGTCCGGGCGCGAAGGCGTGCGGATGGGCGTCTGGGGCGCGGCGCAGGCGATCGCATTTGCCTTCGGCGGCTTTGCCGGTGCCGCCGGCGTCGACCTCGGCCGCCACCTGTTCGCGCCCGCGGAAGCCTTCGCCACCGTCTTCGCCGTCGAAGCCTTGCTGTTCCTCGCCGCCGCGTTCCTCGCCCTGCGCGTCGACGCCGCACACCCGCTTTTCTCCGCTCGTCAAAGGATAGTCGCATGACCGACATCGTCGATTGCGTCGTTATCGGCGGGGGCCCGTCGGGCGCCACCGCCGCCATGGACCTGGCGCGGGCCGGGCGGAACGTCGTGCTGCTCGACCGCGCCGGGCGGATCAAGCCGTGCGGCGGCGCGATCCCGCCGCGGCTGATGAAGGACTTCGCCGTGCCCGAATCGGTCCTTGTCGGCCACGCCACCGCAGCGCGGATGATCGCGCCCTCCGACCGCGCCGTCGACATGCCGATCGAGGGCGGCTTCGTCGGCATGGTCGACCGCGGCGAATTCGACGAGTGGCTGCGGAACCGGGCGGCGCTCGCCGGCGCACGGCGCGAGACCGGCACCTACGAGGCGATCGAGCGCGACCCCGACGGCACCACCGTCGTCGTCTACCGGCCCAAGGGCGCGGCGCGTCACGACGCGCTGCAGCGGCTGCGGACGCGCAGCGTCATCGGCGCCGACGGCGCGCGTTCGGGCGTTGCCCGCGCGGCGCTGAAGGGGGCCGAGCGCACGCCGTGCGTCTTCGCCTATCACGAGGTCATCGCCACGCCCGCGGGCACCGACCGCGAGCGCTGCGACATCTATTACCAGGGCAACCTCTCCCCCGACTTCTATGCCTGGATCTTCCCGCACGGCGACCAGACCAGCGTCGGCGTCGGCAGCGCCAACAAGGGCTTCTCGCTCAAGGACGCCGTCGCCCGGCTGCGCGCCGACACCGGGCTCGGCGACGCCGCGACGATCCGGGTCGAGGGCGCGCCGATCCCGCTGAAGCCGTTGAAGAAGTGGGACAACGGCCGCGATCTCGTCGTCGCCGGCGATGCCGCCGGCGTCGTCGCGCCGGCTTCGGGCGAAGGCATCTATTATGCGATGACGGCGGGCCGCGAGGCGGCGACCTCGGTCGACGAGTTCCTCGCCACCGGCAACCCCAAGGCCCTGGCGGGCGCGCGCAAGCGCTTCATGAAGGCCCACGGGCGGGTCTTCTGGATCCTCGGGATGATGCAGTATTTCTGGTATTCGAGCGACAAGCGGCGCGAGCGCTTCGTCAAGATCTGCGACGACGCCGACGTTCAGCGGCTGACGTGGCAGGCGTACATGAACAAGGAACTGGTGCGCGCCGACCCGATGGCCCACGTCCGCATCTTCCTGAAAGACCTGGGCCACCTGTTCGGACTGGGGTCGACGGCGGCCTGAGGTCGCCGTGGCCCGGCGGCTCACCCCGATCCTCGTCGGTGCCGGCGCGGCGGTCGTCGTGGCTGTCCTCGGCTCGACGATGACCGACCTTGGACCCTGGTACCGGGCGCTGCGCCAGCCGCCGTGGAGCCCGCCGGATTGGGCCTTTCCGCTCGGCTGGACGACGATCTACGTGGCGACGGTGGCCGCCGGCGTTAGCGCCTGGGCGGCGGCGCGGCCGCCCGAGCGGCCGACGGTCGTCGCGCTGTTCGCCTTCAACGGTTTCTTGAACGTGCTGTGGAGCCTGATCTTTTTCCGCCTCCACCGTCCTGACTGGGCGCTGGTCGAGGTGGTCGTCTTCTGGCTTTCGATCGCGGCGCTGATCGTCGTCGCCGCGCGCCGCTCGACGCGGGCGCGACTGCTCCTCCTGCCCTATCTCGCCTGGGTGACGTTCGCGGGCGCGCTCAATGTCGCCGTGGTCGAGTTGAACGCGCCCTTCGGATGAGCGCCTTGTTCGCCAGCGGCCGGGCGGTCGACATCGTGCTCGCGGTGATGCTGGTCGAAGTGGTCGTGCTGATCGCGCGGCGACGGCAGGCGGCGACGACGGTGGCGCTCGCCTTCCTGCCCGGTGCCCTGATCCTGCTGGCGGCGCGCGCCGCGCTGACCGGTGCCGGCTGGCCGGTCGTGGCGGCATGGCTCGCCGCGTCGTTCCCGGCCCATCTGGCCGACGTGCGCCGGCGCGGGCTGTGACCCGCACCGGCGGCGAGGCGCTTACGAGGTCGGGTTGGTCTTCAGGTAGGCGATGATGTCGGCGCGCTTCTTGGCGTCGGGCTGGCCGGGGTAGGTCATCTTGGTGCCCGGGACATAGGCCTGCGGCTTGATCAGATACTGATAGATCGCGGGCTCGGTCCAGACGATGCCGCTGCCCTTGTTGGCCGCCGAATAAGTGTAGCCGGGATAGGTGCCCGCCTTGCGGCCGACGACGCCGTGCAGCGACGGCCCGATGCGGTTCTGGCCCTCGCCGACGGCATGGCAGGTCTTGCAGACGCCGAACGCGGCCTTGCCCGCAACCGGATCGCCGTGGAGCGAGGCATAGGGCGGGGTCCCCGGCGGCAGCGGCGGCACGGCAAGCGCGGCGGTGGCGGCAGCGGCGGCGGTAATCGCGAGAACTGACTTGATCATGATCTCTCCCAAGGTCCGATGGTTGCGGAACATACACGCTTCATACGGCCTCGCAACGTCCGTACCCTGCGGCACCGTGCCCTGCGGCAGGCGCAGATTGCCACTGCACTGTGGCCGATGAATAGCGGCGGAATGGAGCGGGCGAAGGGAATCGAACCCTCGTCGTAAGCTTGGGAAGCTTCTGCTCTACCATTGAGCTACGCCCGCGCACCCGAACGCTTGCCACGCCGCAGGGCTCGCGGTCAACGGGAACGAGACGGCACAGATCGCGGTTGCGGGCCGCGGGAGCCAGGATCGTGAGTGGTGCGGCCGGAACGATTCGAACGTCCGACCCTCAGATACGTCGTCGCATTTCGGGCCTATGCCAGGGCTTTTTCTGCCGTCGTTTGCGCGCGAGGCCGCACCCGCACTGGAAGGCTTTGCCGACAGCTCGGCTAAATTTTGTAAGCGGCATCTGCGCGACACGCGAGCGCATCGTCGCGCGCAGCGACGAGGACCGCGAGACCTTTCTGCGCAAGCGCGGGTTTTAGGCCGAAACGACGAGCATCATCGCCACCGTGCTCGCCGAGGAAGGTCGTCCGCCGAGAGCATCTAAGACTTCGTCCAGGGCATCACCGCCGTCGCGCGCGACCGTCCGCACCGGGACGCGCGCCTCGACCTGAAGGCCCGCGCCGCCAAGCTGATGGCGAGCGCACAATAGCATCGATCCGCAGAGCCGCGTCAGTGGCTCCGCGGAGCCGACCCCCCCAGCGCCCGCTCTCGTCGCTGCCAGAAAGGCGCCTGGGGTCAGGATGAGATACGCGATCGTCGGGGCCACCTCGGCGCATCGCTACCTACTTGCGGCTGCTGAGGGATATTTGATCGACGTCATGGTCCGCTGGAGGCGTGGGCGATCCCGGCAGGCAGAGATCCCCGCAACGCATCGATAAAGGCCCGCACCCTGGCAGGCATATGCGAGCGGCTCGGGAAAACGGCCCATATCCCGACTTCCCTAGGCTCGACGTCAGCGAGCCGGATGGGCCGCAAGTCTCGGCTGGCGATCTGGGCGTGCACGTCCCAGTAGGTCAGCATGGCGATGCCGACGCCTGCGATGCAGGCTGCTCGCACCGCGTCGACTGTGTTGGCTGAAAAGGGACCGCTGATCCGAACGCGGTGCATCTCGCCGCCCCGCGTGAATGGCCACATATCCATCGCGTGAAGCTTGATGCACGGGTGCGCCACCAGGTCTTCAGTCGTGGCGGGCTGCCCGAAGCGTGCGACGTAGCCCGGCGACGCGACCAGAGTGAACGGGTTGTCGGCCACGCGCGTCGCGATCATGTCGGATGGCTTCAGCTCGGCCACGCGAACCGCCACGTCCAGTCCTGCTGTCGCAAGGTCGACAAGGCCATCGCTCAACGTCAGATCGACGCGTAGCGCGGGGTTGTCGGCGATGAGTTCTGCGACAACCGGAACGACCACGGTGTGGCCGATGACGTTGGGTGCCGTAATTTTCAAGACGCCCGAGAGGCCAAAGCCGCCGGATGAGACCGAGTCGAGCGCCGCATCGCGAGCCTCGATGAGGGTGACGGCGTACGGCAAAAACGCCTCTCCCTCAGGGGTCAGTGAGAGCGACCGTGTCGTGCGGTGGAACAGGCGCGCGCCTAACCCGGCTTCAAGGCCGGCCAACCTGCGGCTGACCAACATCGGCGTCAGGCCCAACTGTCGAGCCGCCGCCGACAGGCTGCCGACCGACGCAATGGTGCGGAACAGGGCTACGTCAGCAAGGTCCATATCATAACGATAATCGATATAGTGCTTATCGCCCACCCTATCTTCTGGATCCCTAGCGCGAGGGCTAAATCTTGGCTCAGCGAGCAGGTGGCCCTTCGCTTTTGAAGAGTGGGCACCGATTTTGGAGGTCGAAACGATGGACATCGACACTAGCACGCTTTTCGCGCCGATCGTTATAAACGGTCATACCGTGAAAAACCGCTTCGCGGTCGCGCCGATGACGCGCATCTCGGCGACCCCGGACGGCCGGGCGACCGAACGGATGACGCGCTACTACGAGCGTTTTGCCAGGGGCGGCTTCGGGACGGTCATCACCGAAGGCATTTACACCGATCAGGCATTTTCGCAGGGCTATCTCCATCAGCCCGGCCTGACCGACGAAGCGCAGGCCAATGCCTGGAAGCCCGTCGTCAATGGCATCAAGGCGCACGGTACGCTCGCCATCGCCCAGCTGATGCATGCCGGCGCCATCAGCCAGGGCAATCGTTTCCGCGAGAGCACCGTGGGTCCGTCATCCATCCAGCCCAAGGGCGAACAGATGACGTTCTATCATGGCAAAGGCCGCTACGGTCTGCCGACCGCGATGACCGAGGAACAGATCGCCGACGCCATCGACGGCTTTGCCGCGTCAGCACGGCGTGCCATCGAGGTTGCCGGCTTTGATGCGGTCGAGATCCACGGCGCCAACGGATACCTCCTCGACGAGTTCTTGACCGACTACACCAACACCAGAACCGATCGGTGGGGCGGCACCACGGAAAACCGTGTCCGATTGATCCTCGAAACGTTCAAGGCGGTGCGTGCGAGGGTCGGCGCCCGGGTGCCGGTCGGTGTCCGCCTGTCTCAGGGCAAGGTGAACGACTACAACCATAAGTGGGCAGGTGCCGAGCGCGACGCCGAGATCATCTTCGGCAGCCTCGCCGATGCTGGTGCCGATTTCATCCATGTGACCGCGTTCGAGGCATGGCAGCCCGCGTTCGCCGAGGGCGGTCCCTCGCTGATGCGTCTCGCCAAGCGCTATGCGCCCAAGGCGGTGATCCTTGCCAACGGCAGTCTGCACAACATTGAGCGGGCGAGCAGCTGCGCTGGACGAAGGTGCCGATATCATCACCATCGGCCGCGGTGCTCTGGCGAACCCCGACCTGCCCAGGCGCCTGGCCGATCGGGCCGCCCTCGACGACTTCGATCCGGCGATCCTCGGACCGATCGCCGACGTCAAGGAAAGCGAGCTGGCGATGTGAAGCCAGGCTGCCCGGGCCGTCGCGCCCGACGGCGGCGGCCCTCTTGGTGGACGCTGGTCTTCGAGAAGTCCTCTTCGAACCAGTTCACGAATGCGCGTGCCTTCGCCGTCGGCAGTCTCCCGCTCGGAAACAGGGCCCACAAGTCGGCGTCCGGGAGCTTCCAGTCGGTCAACACCGCGACCACGCTCCCGTTCGCAAGCTCCGGTTGCATTACCCAGCGCGAACTGATCGCCAGGCCAAGGCCGGCAATTACCGCCTCGCGCACGCCCTCGGCCGCGCTGAACGACAGCCGAGTGGGGACGCGCACGGACGTATCCTCACCCGCGCGACGAAAGCGCCATTCCTCCGCGATCAGCCCGTGCGTGTAGACCAGCGCGGTGTGCTCGAGCAGTTCGCCTGGAGTGGCGGGAACGCCCATCCGCGCGAGGTACGGCAGGGCTCGCAACGACCAGTCGCTCGCACGTGGCAAGTTTTCGCGCGGTCAGGCTCGAATCCGACAGCTCTCCCCGCACGCAGTGCCACGTCGATGTTGTCGCCCATCAAATCGACGAAGCGATCGTCCAGGACGAAATCGACATGAAGATCTGGATGCGCGTCGAGGAAGCCGCCGATCCTTGGAATGACATGCAGTCTCGCGAATGTGACGGGCGCGCTGACGCGCAGCCGTCCATCGAGACCTTTGCCCAATCCGCGCGCGGCGGTCTCGGCCTCATCCGCTTCCTCGAGGGTGCGGCGCGCCCGCTCGTAGAAGGCCTGGCCGGCTTCGGTCGGGTGAAGCTGGCGCGTTGTGCGGACCAGCAGTCGCACCTGGAGACGGTCCTCCAGCCCCGCGACCAGTTTCGACACATTGGGCTGGCCGATCCGCAAATCGCGCGCGGCGGCCGAGAAGGAGCCGGTTTCCACGACGCGAACGAAAACTTCCATCGCACGCAACCGATCCATACGAGACTTCGCCTATTCCGTGTACGAATAAGTTATATCGCTCCTACTGTTCTACTGCAACGCCGCGGAATAGCGCATTTGGGCGTCACGGCGGCGATGGTGCTGAGCTGGCAAGGAGAAGCCCGATGAATTTCCAGGAAACTTTCGCCCATATCTTGAAGTCCGATCTGCCCCTGCAAGGTAAGCTCGATGCGTTCGAGGTCGAATTCGACACCCGCCTCGCCCCGCCGGCAGCCGTCGAAGCCCTGCATCGGTCGGTCGACGAACTGATCGCGTCGGGCGCCCAGGATCGCGCACTGAAGGTCGGCGATGTCGCGCCCGAGTTCATCCTTCCCGACCCCGCCGGCAATCAGGTGTCGTCCAAGGCGCTCCTCGCCCGCGGCCCGCTCGTCGTGACCTTCTATCGCGGGGTCTGGTGTCCGTTCTGCAATTACGATCTGACCGCGCTCGAGGAAGCCCGCGCGGAAATCGAGGCGCGCGGTGCGACCCTCGTCGCGATCTCGCAACAGACGGCACCCAACAGCCGGATGTCGCAGCGTCAGAACGGTCTCGGCTTCCCGATCCTCGGCGACCATGGTGGCGACGTCGCCAGCCAGTTCAACGTGCGCTGGACGCTGCCGGACTATCTGCGCGTGGCCCACAAGACACTCGGCGCGGAGCTGCCGCAGTTCAACGGCGAGGCGAGCTGGACCCTGCCGATGCCTGCGCGTTACGTCATCGCGCAGGACGGAACGATCGCCTATGCCGAGGTGAACGCCGATTACACCCGGCGTCCCGAGCCCTCGGCGATCTTCCCTGTCCTGGAACAGCTGGCGCGCCGGCGCGCCGCCTGACCTCTCCACTGTCGCCCAACCCCCACTTCGGAGTTCCAAAGCGTCCGAGGCGGGGAGTCGCGACAGGGCCCGTCTGCGCGCCTCCAGTGCCGATCACGCCGCCCACGGCGCTGCACGGGAACCGCACGCAGGTCGCAAGCAACCTCTCTCAAGAGCGCAGATCGCGACTTACGCCAAGTGCCTGAGACGGCGATGGCGCCAACCTACTACTGCGCACGCTACCGCGTGTGCAGGTCAACCGAAGGAATAAAGACATGGCCAAGTTCGCACTACTGGTCGAGATGAAGGCCAAGCCCGGCAAAGACGCGGAGGTCGAGGCGTTTCTCGCCAAAGAAGCGTCGCTGGTGAAAGGCGAAGCTGCAACCCTGACGTGGCATGCCGCCAAGATCGAAGGGGAACCCGGCGTCTATCGGGTGTTCGACACGTTCGACGACGAAGCCGGCCGCGAAGCCCATCTGAACGGCGAAGCCGGACAGGAGTTCGTCGACAAGGCGGGCGAGCTGTTCTCCGAGGCAAAAATCAGTCGGCTGCAAGTGGTCGCACACAAGTAACGCCGCACGCCGGCACTTGATTGCCAAATCGATCTTGGGCGGCTCGGCGCGACGAAGACGCCGACCGCCCATCCTCGAGCGCAAGCCTCCTCGCAAGGACTTCCAGTGGAAATCGGATCAGCTAACCCCACGGTCGTGCTCGTGCACGGGGCGGTCGAAGATTCTTCGGTTTGGGCCCACGGCGTGATCCAGGGGCTTCAGCGCGAGGGCTACTCGATCAAGGTCTTCTCCAATCCCTTGCGCGGCGTGGCGCACGACGCTGCCTACCTGCGGAGCCTGCTGGACACGATCGAGGGATCCGTGCTCCTCGTCTCCCACGCCTATGGTGGCGCCGTCATCAGCCAGGCCGGGGATCACCCTAATGTCGAGGGGCTGATCTACGCGGGCTCGCCGATGCCCGGGGTCGGGGAATCGACCAACGATTGTCTCGAACGGTTTCCCGGCGGCGACTTCGCCACGTCGGTCGATCTGGTCCCATATACCTTGCCCGACGGGACCAGCGGTACGAACCTTGTCGTCAGAGGCGACCGGTATGGTTATCTCCTTGCCGCCGACGTGCCCGAGGACAAACTCGCCCTGATGATCGCCACCCAACGACCGATTTCCCTGGCAGCCCTCAACGAGAAGCTGACATCGGCTGCCTGGATGACCAAGCCGAGCTGGCAGATCAGGCCTCTTCGGGACCCCGTCATCCCTCAAGCAGAGTTTGCGTTCGAGGCCGATCGTGCCCGATCCCAAGTCGTCGAACTGAGATCTTCGCACGCCATCCCCGTGACCTTCCCAGACGTCGTGGTCGATGTGATCGGGCAGGCCGCCCGCGCAGTCGCTCCCTAATGAGCCGCCGCTTACGGCGCCGGCACCGAAATGAGTGGCAAATGGGAACTGTGCCGAAGCCGATTGAAAGGATTATTATGATCGCTCGTTTCGTCGTCTGCGCGACCTTGATCGCGTCGACCGCCAGCATGGCCCTGGGACGGGAACTGCCGCCGATCCCGAAGTTGACCGAAAGTCCCTGGAACGGCGACTGGGTCCTCAGCCCGACGCGCAATACCGCGGAGATCAAGGAGGCCGCGGCGGATGGCTATCGCTTTCATCTGCAGCCGGACGGTCGCATTCGCTGGGAAATTCCATCCCTGCACGAGGTGGTCGAGGGTCGGGTCGATGGGCAGCCCATGTCCATTCGGCGGCTTAAGCCAACAACCTTGACCTTGGCGGTTTCGGCTGAAGGTCCGCGCGTTCTTATCTACCACGTCGCCAGAAATGGAAAGCCCGAGGGCGAAGGGCGTATGACGTTGGTCGACCAGGGCAAGGCCTGGGTAGACATATCCCAGCCTGCCGGACGGCCCGACCTTGCGGGCGTAGTCATCTATGAACGACCCGACGCGCAGCACCGCTGAACGCAGCTTTCAGAGCAAGAATACGACGATGAAGATTCTTCTTCTGGCGATAGTTCTGACGATGGTGACCCCGACGGTTATGGCGGTGCCGTATCGTACGGCTGTCCCGGCAACTTTCGAAAGTCGCGGGGACGACCGCCAGGCGATTGCGAAGCTGCTCGAAGATTACACGAAGGCCGTCTCGACCAAGGATCAAGCCCTGTTTGAGTCCCTGCTACTGGACAAGGGCATTCCCTTTTCAGGCGTCCCGCTTGCCAGGAAGCGTGGAGATCTTACCGTAAATACTTCGCAGTATGAAGATTTCCGTCAAAACGTATTCGCGGGAGAACCATTCACACAGAACTTCAGAGACATCCACATCAGGCAAGACGGCGCATTGGCCCAAGTCTCTCTAGTCTTCGAAAACACGGCTTTAAGGGAAAGGATCTGGGGCTGGAAGACGATGGAGTTGGTCAAAGTGGGCGGTCGGTGGAAAATTGCCGCGGAATTCTTTACCGGCCATGCTTGATTTGAGGGCTCTTTTTGCTTTTTGAGGGTGATCGTCTAGCGCTCATTCTGCTTGCCTGCAACCGCCCGAGCGCGCGCTGCCGCGGCGAAGGATGCGGGACCGAAGGGCGCATCCGTCGCCGCAAGAACGAAAGAGCTCGATTAATGCGACCCTGCGCATACGGCCTTCAGAAGAACGGAAGCTCGCCCGGCGGTTGCGGATCACGCTGTGATCGGCGGAAATTACCTTCGCCATGCCTTGCGCCACGCGAGGACGAGCCGAGCCATCGGCCGACAGCGGGTGCATGACTGCCCTAACCGCCCGGCGTCGGGCTCGTTTCTAACTCTATCAATACAATAGCGGTGTGATGAGCGCTTATTCCGGTCACCTACTGGCTACCGGCACCCGGATCTCAAAACATTTCGACCCACCGGCCGGCAGGATCAACGATCCCGCTATCGAACCGATCAGACGCGGAACCAGACTTAGTCCGATTGCGTCGCTGCGCCGGTCCTTGTCAGCCGGTAGCGGCAGGCCGTCATCGTCGACCAGAACCGCGATGTTGTCGTCGTCCCGCCGGCGGGCAGCGATGCGGACATAGCCCTCGGCGTGTTCGACGAACGCATGCTTGATCGCGTTGGTCGCCAGCTCGTTGACCGCCAGCCCGATCACGGTAATCTGTTCGCTTGTCAGCCCGTCCAAGTCAGGCGCCACGTCGACCGAGACGGCGATCGATCGCGGCTCGGCGTGGCTGGCGAGCGCATCGCGAAGGGTGTACAAACATGCGGCGAGTGTCGGCGGCTCCGCCTTGGTCAACGCCGCCCGCGCATGAGCGAGCACCGCAACTCTATCCGCCATTTCGGCGAGCGCGGCGCGCGCCTCCGCGTGACGCGCGCGCCGGCTCTTCAGGCCGAGCAGGCTGACGACGAGCTGGAGGTCGTTGGCACAGCGGTGATTGGTCTCGCGGATGAGCAGGTCGGCATTTGCCGTAGTATGTTTCGACGCGTCTTGGGTCCCGCAGGATAACCGTCAGACGATCCACCGATCGAGCCAAGATCGCCGATATCGCGACCACCCGCCGCGTTGCGCTTCGATGACACCGCTTACATCCTCATCAACCTCGTCTGTCATGCTATGCACGTCACCGGGTGTGGTTGAAGCCCGACCCCGGCGACTGTCGGCTACCAGACAGTCAGATTTGTGCGGTTGACCATCGACATCAATCGACGAGCGCTGCGTCAGTCGCCGGCTTTACGATAAGCATTCTGTAGCTCTTCGCCGTCGCTCAGCGCGCGGTGGCGACTAATGCCGCCAACGGTCGGATACCGGACCGACCCCGTCATCTGACCGGGCTTCAAGTGTCCGACACCTCCGATTACCAGGCGTGCCCGAGGTCAGAGCGTGGAGCAAGGCAGATCGATTCGATCGAACCTTCTCCTCAGTACGTTGAGCGAAGATGACCGGCTTCTTCTCGCGCCGTTCCTCGAGCAGGTCGATCTGGAGCAGAACCAGTTTCTGAGCCATGCCAACCAGTCGATCGAGCACGTTTATTTTCCGGAAGGCGGGGTGATGTCGATCGTGGCGGTCACGCCGGGCGACGGGCGTACCGAGGTCGGCATCTTTGGCAGCGAAGGAATGTCGGGTTTGCCGGTCGTGCTCGGGACCGACGCCTCGCCGCACGAGGTCTTCGTCCAGGTCGACGGTACGACGGCTCGGCGGATCCGCTCGGACGACCTGCGCCGTGCAATGCGCGAGAGCCCGTCGCTGCAGAACCTGTTGCTGCGCTATGTCCAGGCGTTCCTCGTTCAGTCGTCCTATTCGACCGCGTCGAATGCCCATCACCTTATCGAGGCGCGCCTCGCCCGCTGGCTGCTGATGTGTCACGACCGGATCGAGGGCGACGAGATCCGTCTGACCCACGAATTCATGTCGATGATGATCGCCGCCCAGCGAACCGGGGTGACGCTAACGCTCCACATCCTCGAAGGCGCGGGCATGATCCGATCGAAGCGGTCGCGGGTGCAAATTATCGACCGAGAGAAGCTCATCGATCTTGCCGGTGACGCCTATGGCCAGCCCGAGGCCGAATATCGTCGGCTGATCGCACCATTTGGCCGCGTCAGTCCTGCAACGAATTAGCCGAAGCCGAGCTTCCGAGCAGCAACGCTCCAATCCGGCCCATCAGTTCACCTCCCCGGGTTACGGTCTTCCAGGATCGCATCAGAAGGTCCCACCGATCGGCTCAGGCCTTAGCCATCATCGCCGCAGTTCCACTCCGCCGCTGCCAGCAACAACCCTTGGTTGCACCTCATGCCATCGCGGATCGGCCAGTCCGATGCCTGATGTCCCCATCTTATCTAAGCATGTCGAGACTTACGCTCCGGCGCCCGCGGCACGAGGAAACCCTGCGGCCATATTGGCCGCTCAGAAGTTGAGGACAGTCTTCAGGTCAACAACCGTGACGGTGCTGCGCCTGGTATCGGCGGCGGGTTTGAAGATCACCTGCGCGCCGGGGGTGACGTGCAGCCAGCCCGTGACGCGGAGGTTGTAGACGATCTCGGCGACCAACTCGCTGCGCTGAACCGAGATAGTCTGCCCGGCGAGGGTGAGCAGCCGCTGAGTGTCGGCGAGATCGGGACTGACCCGCCCGGTCAGGAACATCAGGCCGAAAACGTCGCCCGGACGCGCGGCGAACGGCCCCTTCACCAGCCCGGCGAGGTACCATTCGTACTGGAACAACGACCGGTCGGGCGGCGCATAGGTGACGCCGGCGAGCAGGGTCACCGGCCGCCTCGCATCATTGTCCAGACGGGCGACCATCTGGTCGGCGAAGGCGTAGACGGTCGCCCGGCCTCCGTGCAGCCCCGCCGGCCGCCCGGTCAGCGCCAGCGGCTGGCCGGTGATATCGGTAAACTGATCGCGCGCGTCCGACGTGTCGTAATAGCCGCCGAGCTTGTAGTTCCCAAGCGTGCCCGCCTTCTCACTGCCGACCACCAGCGCCCCCTCGATTGGCAGGGTGACGCCGGTGTCGTGTTTGAAGCCGAACTGGAACCCGTCGGTGTTGGCAAGGTCGGGGTTCGCCTCATAGGCACCGACCTGGACATAGCTGTCGCCGCCAATCGGCCTCCAGCGAAGCCGCGTCCCCCATGCCGACAGCGGATAATTGGAAAAGCCGCCGTTCGCCGGCAGCGAGCGCGGTCGGCCGCATAGCCCGTTGTTCTGGAAGTTGCACCACAACTTCGTATAGGCGAAGTCCTGCGCCACGTTGGTGCGACCCGCCAGCCAGGCAAGGTGGCCGTTGGCGAACTGCTGCTCCCAAGTCAGATAGACCAGCCGCAAATCCTTGTTCGCCCCGTAGACTTCCTGCGTGCGGAACAGGTTGCCGATTTTATCGGTGGACAGGTCGCGGCCCTCGCGGTTGGTCAAGACGAGGTTGAACGACCCGCCGCGGACGCCGGCGACCTTGGCCATGTCGAGCTTGACGCCGATCTCGATCTGCTCGGTGAAGCGCGTGCCGCTGACGCCGGCGACGCCCGCGGACGATTCAGTCGTGAAGCTCAGGTGCGGGTCAATGCCGCGGTCGTACAGCCGCTTGCGCCAATCCTTGAACAGCAGCGCGCCCTGATACGAGCCCGGCTCCGGGTTGACCTGCGGCGCGCGGTCGGTGCGGTTCTGGTCGGCGGACTGCTGTTCCTGCGCCGCCGCGGGCACCGCCAGCAGCAGCGCCAGCCAGCGCACCCCGCGCATCGTCACGCCCGGCGCGGCAGAGCGAAGGCGATTGTGTAGTCGCCGTAACGCGTGCCGAGCGCGCCATGGCCACCGGCGGTAATAACGACATACTGGCGCCCGTCAGTCCCGGCATAGGTCATCGGCGTCGCCTGCGCGCCGGCGGGCAGCCGCGCCTTCCATAGCTCCCGCCCCGTCCGCTCGTCGAAGGCGCGCAGATACTGGTCGGTGGTCGCACCGATGAAGACGACGCCGCCGCGCGTGATCATCGACCCGCCAAGGTTGGGAACGCCGGTCTTCAGCGGCACGCCAAGCCGCGTGCCGAACAGGCCGGTGTCGCGCGCGGTGCCCAGCACCTCGTCCCACAGCAGCTTGTGGGTCTTGAGGTCGACCGCCGCGAGCTTCCCCCAAGGCGGCGCGACGCACGGCGCGCCGAACGGCCCCAGCCACGCCTGGACGACGGCGACCCACGGCGTGCCTTTCTGCGGGTAGAGGCTCGGCGAGCGCGAATTCTCGCCTCCCTGGTCCTTCTTCTTGCTCATCGCCTCGAAGTCGGGATTGTTGCGGTCCGTCAGATAGATGCGGAACGGCATCTCCATGGTGTTGACGGTCATGATCCCCCGCTCGGGATCGACCGCGGCGCCGCCCCAGTCGGTGACGCCGTCGAACGCCGGGTGGCCGATCACCGGCGTCCGGCCGATCGGCGCGTAGATGCCGCTGGCATGGGCGCGGCGGAACTCGATGCGGCAGACGAGCTGGTCGATCGGCGTCGCCCCCCAGGTCGCGCGCTCGGTCGGGGCGGGAGGCGTGAACGACGGCATGCCGACCGAGAACGGCTGCGTCGGCGAATAGCGCTCGTCCGACATGCCACCCGCGGTGCTGACCGGCCGTTCCTCGATCGCAGCGAGCGGCGCGCCGGTAAGGCGGTTGAGCAGATAGACTTGGCCCATCTTGGTGGTCTGGAGCAGCGCGGGGACGGTGCCGCCGCCCGGCTGCGGCAGGTCGAAAAGCGAGGGCCCGATCGGCAGGTCCATGTCCCACATGTCGCGGTGGACCAGCTGGCGGACCCAGCGCAGCCGACCGTCGGCGATGTTGAGCGCGACGATCGAGGTGCCGAAGCGGTCGTCGAACGGACGGCGCTTGCCGATCCAATAGTCGGGTGTGGCATTGCCCATCGGCAGGTAGACAATGCCGTTCGCCTCGTCGGCGGTCATCGCGCCCCAGACGTTGGGCGTGCCGCGGGTATAGCGCTCGCCCGGATCGAGCGGCTTGGTCAACGCATTCTCACTGCGGCCGACATCCCACGCCCAGACCAGCGCGCCGCTGACCGGGTCGTAGGCACGGACCACGCCGGAAGGTTCGTCGACCGCATAATTGTCGCGGATGCGCTCGCCGACGATCAGCCGGTTGCCTGCAACGACAGGCGGTGAGGTGCTGATCTGCATGGCGGCCGGCGACGCGCCCATATTTTCGCGCAGATCGATAAAGCCGGCATGCCCGAAACCGGGGCATTCGCGCCCTGTGTCGGCATCGAGCGCAACGATCCGCGCGTCGAAGGTCGGCGCGAAGATGCGGCGCGGGCACGGGGTTCCGGCCGGCGCTGCGAAGTAGGAGACGCCGCGGCAGACGAGATACGAGTTGCCGTCGCGTGGCGCCTGCAGCGCCCACGACCAAAGCGTCCTGCCACTAGTCGCGTCGATCGCCTGGACGACGCTGTGCGGGGTACAGGTGTACAACCTGTTACCGATGTGGATCGGCGTCGCCTCGCTGTGAAACTCGCGCTTGTGGGTGACAGTCTCGGCGGCATCGGGCAGGTCGCCGGTGCGCTGCGTCCAGGCGACCTTGAGTTGGGCGACGTTGCCCGGAGTGATCTGGCCGAGCGCCGAGAAGCGGTCGCCCGCGAGCGTGCTGCCATAAGACGACCAATCGCCGTCGGCCGGGTGCGCGGCGGCGATCGGAGTCGACGCGGCCTGCGCGTGCAGGCTCCCCGTGCGCAGCAGCGGCAGGCCGACGGCGAAAGCGACGGTCGCCACGACCACCGTTGCCGCCGCGGCGCGGACCTGCGCCTCGCGGAAGCGGCGGCCGAGCCAGGGCAGGAAGACGATCACCAGCAGCACCGTCGGCGCCACGACACGCGGCACCTGCGCAAGAAGGTCGAACCCCGCCTCCCACACCGCCCAGATCAAAGTCGCGACCCACACCGCGAGGTAGACCAAGCTGCCGCGCCGGTCGCCGCGGCCGATCAGGGCTCCGCTGACGATCATCGCCAGCCCGGCGAGGACGTAATAGAGCGAACCTCCCAACGCCGCGAGGATGCCTCCAGCAACGAGAAAATAACCACCGAGCAGGGCGATCAGCCAACCAAGACCAATGGTGAATAGCGAACGTCCCGCCACGCCGGGCTCCTTCAACTGCGCTTGATTGGATCGTCAAAGCGGAACCGCCGGATGTAAGGCCGCGTCGACCGGCGCTGTGATCGCGGCACCATAAGACGCGCGGGCTCGCGTAACGCTCGGTCAATCGGTACGCGGCCGTCGGCGAGCACCGCAGCGGCCGGGACCTGCACCACACGGACCCGGACGGCCACCCGTCCAGCTCGGCTCATGTCGGCCAAGCTCGGCGCCAAGATGATTTGACCCGGCACGGCTCTCTCCGCGGCAGACAGCATCGTCGGCAGCGTGAACGTTCCGAGATTAGGTTAGTTTGTTGGGCGAGTGTATCGAACCCGAGATTGATAGCACGTTGACGTTGCTTCGCGACGTGAGGCACGCGCGTGCAGATTGCACCGGAGAACGTTGATAGGTGCTGGACGAATTGGCGGCACTCCGATGGCAATTAATCGGGCAGATCGAGGTCACGCACGAGTTGCCGCGAACGCCGCCGCCGAGCCGGGCGGCTGACGCCCTTGACGTGCCGTTCAGACCCAGAAGCCGCCATCGATGGTGCATTCGCCGCTTACGGTAATCGGAACTTCGTTCATCTTCAGATTATGGCCTCGTCGTGGCCAGCGACGAAAACGACGAGACTCGACCGAGCGCAAAAGAATCCGACCTCCGCCGGCGTCGCTCATTCGTGCATTGTAAACTGCCCCGAGGTTGACAAACGGGGATCTGTTCCCGGTGGATCCCCGTTTGTCGCCAAGCGGTGCCAATCTACCAATAACTTGCATTCTGCTGTTCTACTACGGCCCAGATCTACAGCCCCAAGTTGTTCAGGCTCGGATGATCGTCGGGCCGCCTTCCAAGCGCCCAATGGAATTTGCGTTCTGCCTCTGCGATCGGGTGCTCGTTGATGCTGGCGATGCGGCGCTCCATCAACCCGTCGGCGTCGAACTGCCAGTTCTCGTTGCCATAGGCGCGGAACCAGCTGCCGCTGTCGTCGCGATATTCATAGGCGAAGCGGACGGCGATGCGGTTGCCGGCATGGGCCCAGACTTCCTTGATCAGCCGGTAGTCGAGCTCGCGCGCCCATTTGCGCGTCAGGAAGGCTTCGATCGCCGGCGCGGCCGGTGAGGAACTCGGCGCGGTTCCGCCACGCGCTGTCGGGCGTGTAGGCGAGCGCGACGCGCGCGGGGTCGCGGCTGTTCCACGCGTCCTCGGCGGCGCGCGCCTTCTGGGCGGCGGTGGCGTCGGTGAACGGGGGCACCGGCGGGCGGCTCATGGCGCGGTCCTTTCGAGCTGGCGGCGGAGGTCGGCATTGGCGGCTTCGAGTTCGGCGATCCGCGCGTCGCGCTCGGCGAGGACGGTGGCGACGTCGGCGGCATCGAACTTCTGCGGGATATGCTGCGGGCAGTTGCTGTCCCATGCCTCGATGTCGAAGACGATGACCTGCTCGGGCCGCGCGGCGTAACCGTCCGGCATCAGTCGCCGCGGTCAGTGCGGCATCGCCCGTCACCACCCGCGCCCGGCCCCACAGCTTGATCCGGCGGCGATGGGCATAGTCCATCAGGAACAGGAACGCCCGGTCGTTCTCGGCGAGGTTGCCGGTCGAGATATATTGCCGGTTGCCGCTGAAGTCGGCGAACGCCAGCGAGCGCTCGCCGACGACGCGGATGAACCCGCGCGGCCCGCCGCGGTGCTGGGCATAGGGCTGGCCCGCGGCGTTCGCCGTCGCGAGATAGGCGGTGTCGACGTCGGCGAGGAACGCGGCCAGGTTCGCGTCGATCGCGGTGCGGAAACCGCCGCGTGCCTCTTGTCGGGCATAGGCGTCGCGCGAGCCGCGCGCCGCCTGGATCGCCTTGACGGTCGGGGTGAAGGCGATGTCGCTCGATGGATGGGTCATTATCGCCTCCACGCGGCCGGTCATTTGGTGGGCACGTAGTCGAACGTGCCCGGCTGGACGATGAAGAACAGGCAGTCCGCCGTCGACAGGCAGCGCGTGACATGGGGTTCCTCGCCGCGCTGGAACCAGTATGAGCCGACCGGCAGGGGCTTCGGTGTCGCGCCGACCGGGTCGTTGGCGCCGACGCCCTCGACGACCACGGCGTAATAGTCTTCGGTATGCGTATGCGCCGGGCTGACGAAGCCCGCCGGCATCCGGATGAAGGTCCCGTGACGGCCGTGCTGGAGGTCGCCGTACGCCGGGCCGGCGCGAAGCTCGCCGACTTCGGTCTTCACGCCCGCGCCGACGAACTTGATATCGCTCGCCGGGATGCTGACCGACGGACCCTCGTGGACGACGGCGGGGGCCGCATAGGCGGCCACCGACAGGATGAGGGTGGAGACAGTGACGGCTGCGCGGAACGCCGTCGCAAACAGGCGGGTCCTGAGAGTCATTGGACGGGTCCCTTCAGACGGGGGGAAGGCGGGGCGAGCGCGGCGCGGGCGGCGCTCGCCACGGGGGTCACGCGGCCTTGCGGGCGGTGACGACGGGGAAGTCGATGTCGGTCGCGAAGACTTCGTTGAAGTAGTTCGTCCACGTGTTCAGAGCGACGTGCTGGACGATCTCGATGACCTGCGCGTCGCTGTACCCGGCGAGCTTGACCGTCGCGAGCGCATCGGCCCCGACGTGACCGCGCGAGCGGGCGACGGCGGCGGCGAAGCGGACGGCGGCGTCGGCCTTGAGGTCGTTCGACGCGCCGCTGCGGTTGGCGGTGATCTCGGCGTCGTCGAGGTGGGCGAGGTTCTTGCCGAGGTAGCTGTGCGCCGACAGGCAATAGTCGCAGCCGTTGACCTCGGCGACGGCGAGCGCGATCCGCTCGCGGGTGGCGGCGGGCAGGCTGCCCTTGCCGAGCGCGCCCGACATGCCGAGATAGCCTTCGAGGGCGGCCGGGCTGGTCGCGATCAGGCGGAACATGTTCGGCACGCTGCCGAGCTGCTGGTTGACGGCGTCGAGGAGCGGCTGCGACTTGGCGGGGGCGTCGGCCACCGTGGCGGGGGTCGGGATACGGGACATGGCGGTGTTCCTTCTCAAGCAGGGCGGCCAGGATCGGCCGGTGACGCTGAGATAGACGCGGGCCAGCGCTTCCGGTATTCGGTCGATTCAGGAACTACCCTTCCGCTTTTCGGAAAGAACGATGGACCGGTTCGAGGCGATGCGGACGCTGCTGGCGGCGGTCGACGGCGGCAGCCTGTCGGCGGCGTCACGGACGCTGAGGACGCCGCTCGCCACCGTCAGCCGGCGCGTGTCCGATCTCGAGGCGCATCTGCGGACGCAGCTCCTCGTCCGCTCGAGCCGCCGCCTGACGCTGACCGAGGCGGGCCGCGCCTATGTCGCGGCGACGCGGCGGATCCTCGACGATCTCGACGACGCCGAGCGCGGGGCGGCAGGCGAATATCGCGTTCCGCGCGGCCATCTGGCGATCACCGCCCCGGTCATGTTCGGGCGGCTCCACGTCGAGCCGGTCGTCCTCGCGTTTCTCGACGCCTATCCCGACATCAGCGCGCGGCTGACGCTCGCCGACCATGTCGTCAACCTGATCGACGGCCATGTCGATATCGGCGGTCCGCATCGGCAAGCTGCCCGACAGCAGTATGGTTGCGGTCCGCATGGGGCGAGGTGCGCTGGGTGACGTGCGCCAGTCCTGCCTATCTGGCCGCGCAGCCGCCACCCGCCGCGCCCGCCGACCTCGAAGGCCATGCGACGCATCGCGTTCGAGGGATTGTATTCCACAGTTGCTTGGACCTTCGCGATCGACGGCGCGCCCGTGACCATACCGATCCGTCCGCGCTTCGCCGTCAACACCGCCGATGCCGCGATCAAGGCCGCGCTCGCCGGGGCGGGGATTACGCGCGTCCTGTCGTACCAGGTCGCGCGCGAGGTCGAGGCCGGCACCCTGGCCTTCGTCCTGAGGGAGGTGGAGCCTGAGCCGCTGCCGGTGCACCTCGTCTATCCGGCGCAGACGCTGCTGCCGCTTAAACTGCGCGCCTTCCTTGACTTCGCCACTCCGCGCCTCAAGGCGGCACTCGCCGGCTGATCCGGCGAACGCCACCGATATGATCCCGACCGTCCACACTTATGTGGCGTCGCCTAACAAATTCTTGGTCGCTATACATTGACGAACTTGACCCACAAGTAGACATTCAGACCAATCTACTTCCTTTCCTCAACCCGCCGCTAATTCATATCTCGACTTACGGCTCGGATGGGGCCGTTTGTGGTCTGGCAAATTCTCGGGAGCACCGAAGGGCTAAGCGGACATCTGTCTGGGGAGTTCGCGGGGCAGCCCGCCACTGCGTCTTGCGTCGACGATGCTTGGAACGTGTCGCCGGTGGCGTACGGTCGTCCCGGTCAGCCCGAAGCCGACGATCAGCATGGCCCAGCTGGCGGGCTCGGGAACGGCGGCAATCTTGTAATCGAAGAATGTGTCGGTCGAGCCGCCGTAATAGCCATTGTCGTGGAGATGGCCGGCAGCGGCCGAAGCCAACTGATTGCGGACCGACACTGTATAGACCGTGTTCGGGGCAAGTTCGCGGTGGACGGCGCCAAACACCCTGCCGTTGACCGGTGCGCCGAAGTGCGCACCGCCGCCCGCACCACTGAAGCCGACATCATAGCCGCCAAAACCGTCGAGCCAGCCGTCCCGGTAATAGCTGTCGAAGCTTAGATCGAGCACCGCCCGGAAGCTGGTTCTGAAGGTATAGGACCAATCCGACGTCGCAGGCGTACGAAGGTTTAGCGCCAACATTTCGTCACTGATGCCCGCGTCGCTGATACTATAATAGTCATGCAGGGCCAGCTCGACCGAACCGCTGTTGGCCAGCATCTGCGCGGTGCCAGTCCCGCCAATATTATTGTTATGACCTGACGGCGCAGTGACGACGGCACTGACATTGATGCTCATATCGCCAAAGCCATGAGCGAAGTGGGTGGAGTCGCTAGGGTCCAAACCCAATCAGCAGCTTAATTCCGGCGCGATGTGCTGATTCGGGAGTCTCCGGTTGATGGAGGCTCGGGCGTGGCGGGAGCGTTGTTCTGGTTGTCGGATGCGGCGTGGGCGGCGATCGAGCCGCACCTGCCGAAGAACCAGCCCGGGGCACGTCGGGTCGATGATCGGCGGGTGATCTCGGGCATCGTGCACATGCTGAAGTGCGGCGGGCGGTGGCAGGACTGTCCCCCAGACTACGGTCCTTCGACGACGGTCTACAACCGCTGGAACCGGTGGAGCCGCAGAGGTGTGTGGGGCCACATTCTTGCCGCCCTGACTGACGAGGGCTGGATTGCCGAGACGGCGCAGATCGACAGTAGCTACGTCAAGGCGCACCGGTGTTCCGGCGGCGCAAAAGGGGGGCTCGAGCCCAGGCCATTGGCATCTCGCGCGGCGGTCGGACGACGAAGATCCATGCCCTCGTCGACCTCCTCGGCCGGCCGCTCCGCCTTGTCCTGACGCCGGGCAACACGTCGGACATCAAGGGTGCCGACCTGCTCGTCGGCGACACTCAGGGCATGAAGCGGCTGATCGCCGATCGCGGCTACGACGCCAACCGGCTCCGAGCCACCCTGCGCGACCAGGGCACGATCCCCGTCATCCCCGGCCGCCGCAACCGCAAGCGCCCGATCCAGTACGATGAACGCCGCTACAAGGACCGCTGGCGCGTCGAGGCGATGTTCTGTCGTCTCAAAGACTTTCGCCGCGTCGCCACCCGCTACGACAAGCTCGCCCGTAACTACCTCTCGGCCGTCGCGCTCGCCGCCGCCGTCGCGTTCTGGTTATGAATGAGTCTCGACCC
>CAWBWP010000003.1:0-748871 GCA_963792555.1 uncultured Alphaproteobacteria bacterium | reverse complement strand
GAATTGTTCAAAGCGAAGGGCGGGGAAATCTATCTGCCAGCGGTCGATTAATGCATGTTGCAATCCCTGCCACATAGCCGTAGTTCCCGATTGTTCCAATCGGGGGATTGACGAGGTATGGTTGCTACAACGCAGCAATTTGGCAGCGCGCACACCGAGCGAAAACTTAGGCAGTCAGCAAATATCTTAGTGCCTACACGACGGCGCTCAAGAAGCAGTCGTTCGAGCTGATTTACGTTGATGCCTACGCGGGTTCGGGATCGTCGACCGCGCGAAGAAACTCTAATCAGTCGCAACTTCTTGAAGCTGACGACATTACAACAGGGTCGGCCATTCGAGCACTTCAAATTGAAGTGCCATTTGACCGTTACATATTGAATGACGCGAAGCGAAAAAACGTCCGTTCTTTAGATGCAATTGTCAGAGAAGAATTCCCGCACTTAATTGATCGAGTTGAGATCCTCCAGCGCGATGCTAATGATGCATTGGTAGAACTCTGTAAGACAACGAATTGGAAGAAAAGCCGTGCTGTAGTATTCCTCGACCCGTTTGGTTTACAGATGACATTTTCGACGCTTAGAGAACTCGCTGCGACCCGCGCTGTCGATCTTTGGTATTTGGTACCCGTTCTGGGCATGAGCAGATAGGTAAAAATCGATGGATCTGTTTTGGAATTAGGTGGGATCAGAATAGATGACGTTCTCGGCACCAAGGCGTGGCGAACAAAAATATTTGCGGAAGTGGAGCAAGCAACAGACTTGTTCGGACCTGTCGCCCCCGTGGTTCAAAGATTAGCAAATGCGGTCTGGTTTGAGAGCGTCGCGATTGCCCAATTGAACTCGATATTTCAGGGCGGAGTTTTGGATAAAGCACTTCCTCTCGGACGTGCCGGACTTCACGAATTCTCACTTATCTTTGTGTTCAAGTCCGCGTCCAGCGGCGAATTTGTTAGCTAAGAAACTTGCAGCAGCGGTTTTGAAATAATGGCGGGGACATCATCTATAGAGTGGACCGACGTCACATGTCGATCCCGTCGCTGGGTGTAGTGTTGCCTCCGCTGGGTGCACGAACTGCTACGCGATGCGTATGGCTGGCCGGCTGCAGGCCATGCGGCATCCGAAATATGCGGGCACCACGCGACGGAGTGGTGACCGCACTGTTTGGACTGGGCGCGTAAACGTTGATATGGAAAGCCTATCCGAGCCTAAGAAATGGAAGCGAGGCCGGCGGATATTTGTAAACTCGATGTCTGACTTATTCGAGGATGATGTACCAGATCAGTTTATTGGTGAAGTTTGGAAGACGATGGCTGAATGCCCTCATCATCACTTTCAGGTACTCACGAAGCGGCCCGATAGGATGGCAGCGCTTTTTCATAGTGGGCTATTAGCGGAACTACACCAGGTCTGGATCGGGACGTCAGTCGGAGAATCAGGCCGTCGTGTCAAGGATTGAACACCTCGTCAGCATTTCTAATATGACAAGATTTGTCTCTTTTGAACCGCTTATCGGATCAGTCGGAGACATAAGCCTGAGTGGAATCCACTGGGCAATAGTGGGTGGTGAGTCCGGTCCTGCGTCACGTGAGATGAAAATTTTTTGGGTGGACCAAATTGAGCGTGCGTGCAGAAAAGCAGGCTCGGCATTTTTTTTCAAACAATGGGGCGGCACAAACAAGAAGGCAGCTGGCCGCGAGTTGCGGGGCAAGACATATGATGAGTACCCGCATCAACTTGTCGCAGGCGAGCCAAACGACCACCAGCGCCAGCGCTGCGATCTTCGGCTCCCAACTCAATGAACGCCGTGCCCATATCAATAATGATACCGGCACGCCAGCACCTCGAGCGCCTGCCCCTCCCCCTCCCCGCGCACGCGGTACACCAGCCGGTGTTCGCTCGTGATCCGGCGGGACCACCAGCCGGCGAGGTTCTTCTTGAGCGGTTCGGGCTTGCCGGTGCCGCGGAAGGGGTCGCGCATGCACTCTTCGAGGAGCGCATTGAGGCGCGCCAGCATCTTCGCGTCGGTCGCCTGCCAGTAGAGATAGTCGTCCCAGCCGTCGCGGTCGAAGGCGATCCTCACGGATGGATCAGCGCGTGTTCCTCGCCTTCACCGGCATCCATCCGCGCCGCGCCGTCGAGCAGACGCTTCGCGTTCGCCGGCGACGACAGCAGGTAGAGCGTCTCCTCCATCCCCTCCCACTCGCTCGCCGAAACCATGACGACGCCCTCGCCGCGCTGACGGGTGATCGCGACCGGCGCGCGGTCGGCGACGACCTTGTCCATCGTCGCCTTGAGATTGGCGCGGGCCTCGGAGAAGCTGACCGTGTGCATGACCGTGATGTACCAAGGGACGTACAAAGGAGCAACGGACTACTCGCCGGCCCCTATTCCCTTCAACGCCAACTCCCCCACCCTCGCGGCCGCCGCCAGCTTTCGCCGTGTCGCCGACGAGCCATCGCCCCGCCCGCTTCGATCCGCCCGGCCCGACCTGGCCCAGCCCCGCCTTCGCCACCAGCGCCAACAGATCAACACCGGCGGCATGAAACGCGAAGTTCATCCGATGAACGCCAACTGAACGTAACATTCACCCCGCCGACACCAATATCGGTTTCGTAACATTCAGTGCACATCTGCAACACATGCTCGCGAAAACTACGCTGCGCTGCACCCAAGCCGCCGTCGCGACGTTAGCGCCGCCGAGGTCCTTCAGCCTTGGAGTGAGTACATGTCTCGTAGCGTACAAATTATCTTCGCCGCCGCCGCGCTTGCCGCCGCCGGTACTGCCCAGGCCCAGCTTTCCGCGAACCAGGGCGCCATCGCCAACGCTCTCGCAGCGCCGGTCGGCGGCGCGACGGCGGGCACGCTGGCGGTGCAGCAGTCGCTCGCCGGCCTGTCGCCCGCCGACCAGGCGAACGCCTATTCGCAGTTCACGCCAGGCAGCCTGTCGCTCGTTCCCGATCTGACGCTGCAGTCGGCCGAGTTCGAGCAGGCGAACATCAGCCGCTACCTGCGCGACTTCCGCGCCGGCGGCACCGGGGTCAACGGCATCGCCGGCCAGGCGACGCCCGGGGGCCGCAAGTTCGGCTCGTTCGTCGTCGCCAACGGCAGCTATGGTCACTATGACGCGACGCCCGACCGCGCCCGCACCGGCTATGGCTCGGAGGGCGTCATCGTCGGTCTCGACGAGCGCTTCGGCGCCCGCTCGCTGATCGGTGTCACCGCCGGCTACAACCACGTCGACGCGAGCCTCGACCCGTACAGCACCAAGAGCCACCTCAACACCTGGTTCGCCGGCGGCTACGGCACGCTGGGCCTCGGGCCGCTGTACCTCGACCTGTTCGGAACCTATGGCGAGACCAATTACGACCTGGTCCGGGCGGTCAACTTCGGCGGTGCCACGGCGACGCCGACCGCGCTCAGCTTCTATGGCAACCCGCGCGGGCGGAACTGGATCGGCGGCGCGACCACCGGGCTCAGCTTCAGCTACGCGGGCTTCGAGTTCGAGCCGTTCGTCGGCGCGCGCTATGCCAACGTCCGGATCAACGGCTTCAGCGACGGCGGCGACGTCGGCGCGATCACCTATGATCGGCGCGAGTATCAGTCGGTCCTCGGGACCGCGGGCCTGCGGATCGGCGGTGCCTATGACCTCGGCAGCGGGGTGTCGCTCCGCACGCGCGTCAGCGGTGCCTATCGCCACGAGTTCGACCGGTACAACTTCAACGACTTCAACGTCGGCTTCGGCGGCCCGACGCCGACGCCGGTCAACTTCACGCCGGCCGGTCTCGCACGCGACTATGCGACGGTCGGCGCGGGGATCACGGTCAGCAAGGCGAACAGCCCGCTGTCGCTGGTGCTCGATTACGACGGCCAGTTCGCCAACGACCGCCAGATCAACGGCGTCACCGGCGGCTTCCGCCTGACGTTCTGACGCCGTCCATCCGGGCAGCGACAAGCGGCCGGCCGGCGTCCGACGACGCCGGCCGGCCGTTCCGTTTCTGACGCGTTTTCAGTTTGTTACGGCACGCCTCTACAGTACGGGGCGTGACACCCTGGCGCAGGGAGCGCGGCTGGTTAGCTGGCGTTCACCCGCCGGCAGCAACTTTGGTCCGGAGCGCCTGCCGGTGTGCGTTCCCGCTGTCCGACCCGATCATCGGCGTGGAGTGCGAACATGTTCCTCAAATCCCTGCTGATCACTGCGGCCTCGGTGGCGACGGCGATGGCCGCCGTCCCGGCTTCGGCGGTGACGGTGTTCACCGTCACCTTGGCTGCGGCGAACGAGGTGCCGCCGACGATGTCGTCAGGAACCGGGGGCGGCACGCTGACCCTGTCCGACGACATGAACATGCTGACGGCGAATATCAGCTTCACCGGGCTGACCGCGCCGGCGCTGGAGGGGCACCTGCACTGCTGCGCGCCGCTCGGTTCCGATGCGCCGGTGGCGATTCCGCTGTCGGTGTCGCCGTCGACCGCGGGCATGCTGACCGGAACGGTCGATCTGACCATGCTGGCAGCGTATGATGCCGAGTTCCTGTCGGCGTACGGCGGGACGGTGTCGACGCTGCGCTCGGCGCTGCTGAGCGGGCTCGAGAACGGCCAGGGCTACATCAACATCCACACGGCAACCTACCCGATGGGCGAAATCCGCGGACAGGTGCTGACCTCGGCGGCCGAGGGAGGAACCGTGCCGGAGCCGGCGCAGTGGGCGTTGATGCTTACCGGCTTCACCATGGTCGGTGCCGCCGCGCGCCGCCGCGCCGTCGCGGCGTGACCCGAAGCCGCTCCCGGGGACATCCCCGGGAGCGGCTCAGGGCTTCGGCCAGCCGGCGAACAGCCCGCGGAGCGCCGTGACGAACGCCAGCGGCTGGTCGACCATCACGTGATGTTCGGCGTCGGGGACCGGGATGGCCGGTGATCCCGGCGGCAGCAGCGCACGTACCGCCGCCACCCGCTCCGCCGTCATCAGCGCCGACCGCTCGCCCCAGACCAGCGCCACGGGGCAGCGCGGATGCTCGAGCAGGCGGATCGTGTCGTCGATGCGGAAACGGCCCCATAGGTATGGATCGAACCGCCACGTCCAGCCGCCGTCGACCTCGACCAGGGAGCCGCGGGCAATCCAGTCGGCGATGAACGCGTTGGCACAGTCCTGCGCCGGCGCGAAGCGGAAGCGGGCGAGCGCGGCGGGAAGGTCGGGATAGACCTTGTGCGGGCGCATCGTCGCGTTCGGCGGCCGGCCGCCGCGCTCGCCGGGCGGACGAAACGGCGTGTCGACGATGACCGCCGCGGCGAGCGGTAGCCCGTCCGCCTGCGCCGCGGCCATCATCGGGAAGCCGCCGAAGCTGTGGCCGACGACAAGCGGTGGACCGGCGGCGTCCAGCCCGGCGGCGGCGATTACCGCCGCCATCTCGGCGATGAAGGTGCGGATGTCGTACGCGGCCCGGTGCTCAGACGCGCCCATGCCGCTCCACGAGAAGGCGGCGACGCGGTAATCGGCCGCGAAGAATGGCGCGATGAAGCTCCACCAGCGCGCGTGCGCGCCGTTGCCGTGGAGGAACAAGAGCCCCGGCTTGCCGCGGTCGCCCCACGTCAGGACCTCGATCGCCGCGCCGGCGACGCCGATCGTCGCGACCTCCGGCGCAGCGGCCAGGGCGGCGGTGAACCACGCCGGGGCCGGCGGGACCGCTCCGGCGAAGGCAGCGAGAGGAGATTGGACGACATCGGTCATGCCGGCTGCGTGGCGCGGCTTGACGTAGACGTCAACCGCTTTCCACCCCGGTGCCGAGCGGTCAGCGGTACTCCGCCTCCGTCCACCAAGGATAGAAGTCGGGCATACCGTCGGCGACCGAGTCGGCGAAATGCGCCGGCCGCTTCTCGATGAAGGCCGTGACACCCTCGCGCGCGTCGCCCGAGCGGCCGCGGCTCCAGATCGCCCGGCTGTCGACGCGGTGCGCGTCCATCGGCGAGCCGGCGCCGAGCATCCGCCACAGCATCTGCCGGGTCAGCGCGACCGACACCGGCGCGGCGTGGTCGGCGATCTCCCGGGCGAGCGCGGTCGCGGTGGCGAGAAGGTCGGCGGCGGGCACGACCCGGCTGACCAGCCGGCCGGCAAGCGCCTCCTGAGCGTCGAACACCCGGCCCGAGTAGCACCACTCGAGCGCCTGGGCGATGCCGACGATGCGCGGCAGGAACCAGCTCGACGCCGCCTCGGGGACGATGCCGCGGCGGGCGAAGACGAAGCCCGGCGCGCGCGGTGTCGGCCATGATCCGGATGTCCATGGCGAGCGTCATGGTGATGCCGATGCCGACCGCCGGACCGTTGATCGCGGCGATGACCGGCTTGAGCGACTGGAAGATCCGCAGCGTCACCTGTCCGCCGCCGTCGCGTACCGCTTCATGGGCATAGTCGGTGCTGCCGTCGGGGCGGACCGGGCCGCCGTGGCCCAGCGCTGCATAGTCGAACGTCGCCGCCCCGGCGCTGAGGTCGGCCCCGGCGCAGAAGGCGCGGCCGTCGCCGGTGACGATCACCGCGCGCACCGCGTCGTCGGCGTCGGTCGCGTCGAAGGCGGCGATCAGTTCGGCCATCATCGTGCCGGTGAAAGCGTTGAGCTTGTCCGGGCGGCTGAGGGTGATCGTCGCGATGCCGCCCTCGACGGCGTAGCGGATCTGGGTGAAGTCGGTCATCTACAGCGCCTCGACGATCGTCACATTGGCCAGCCCGCCGCCCTCGCACATCGTCTGGAGGCCCCACGTCTTGCCGCGCGCCTTCAGCGCATGGACCAGCGTCGTCATCAGCTTGGTCCCCGAGGCGCCGAGCGGATGACCCAGCGCGATGGCACCGCCGTTGACGTTCAGGCGCGCCGGGTCACCGCCGATCTCCTTCAGCCACGCCATCGGCACGCTGGCGAACGCCTCGTTGACCTCGAACAGGTCGATGTCGTCGATGTGCATGCCGGCCCGCTGGAGCGCCCGCCGCGTCGCCCCGATCGGCGCTTCGAGCATGATCACCGGGTCCTCGCCGACGACGGTCATGTGGTGGATGCGGGCGAGCGGTGGAACGCCGAGCGCCTTCAGCCCGCGGTCGTTGACGACCATCACTCCCGAGGCGCCGTCGGCAATCTGCGACGAGGTCGCTGCCGTCAGCCGTCCCCCTTCGGAGATCAGTTTGACACCGCGGACGCCCTCCAGGCTGGCGTCGAAGCGGATGCCCTCGTCCACCGTGTGCGCCTCGCGGCGACCGTCGGGCAGCGCGACCTCGACGGGCGACGATCTCGGCATCGAACGCCCCCGCCTTGGCCGCCGCCGCCGCCTTCTGCTGGCTGGCGAAGCCGAACGCGTCGAGGTCGTCCTTCGACAGGTCGTGCTTGGCCGCGAGCATCTCGGCCCCGGTGAACTGGCTGAAATGGACCCCCGGATAGCGCGCCGTCATCCCCGGCCCGCCGAACGGCGACCCCATGTTCGCCTCGTGCGCGAGCTTGCCGGCGGTGCCCATCGGCACGCGGCTCATCGATTTCGACGCCGGCGGCGATGACCACGTCCATCTGCCCGCTCATGACGGTGGCGGCGGCGAAGTGGAGCGCCTGCTGGCTGCTGCCGCACTGCCGGTCGACGCTGGTGCCAGGTACGCTTTCGGGCAGCCGCGACGACAGCACGGCGTTGCGCGCGACATTGCCCGACTGCTGCGCGAACTGGCTGACGCAGCCCATGATGACGTCCTCGACCAGCGCCGGGTCGGCATTGCTGCGGTCGATCAGGGCGTTCAACACCTGCCCGGCGAGGTCGGCGGGATGCCAGCCGGTCAGCCGGCCGCCGCGGCGGCCTCCAGCGGTGCGGGCGGCGGCGACGATATAGGCGGCTTCCATGGCTTCTCTCCCCAGAGACGGCGGCGACCTTGCACCGGACTGGACGCGCTTTCCACCCCTCGCCATAGCGGAGGCAAGGAACATGAGGGGGACGCCGATGACTGCCCGCCTGACAACCGTGCTGCTCGCCTGCGCGCTGGCGAGCCCGGCATGGAGCGACCCGCCCAAGGTACCGCTGTTCGGCGGCACAAGGCGACCGCAGCAGCCGCGACCGCCGACGCGCCCCGCCGCCCGTCGCCGAACCGGCGATCGCCGCCGGCCCGGCCGCAACGCCGCCGCCGGCCGCCGCGACGGCGGCGCCCGCCGTCGCCCCCGTGTCGCCGCCGCTGCGCCCGGCCGAGACGCCGATCACCACCGTCGACATTCCCGCCGGCACGAGCGCACCGTCGGCGGCAGCCGGCACGAACGCGCCGCCGGCAGCCGGCCGCGACTCCGCCCGAGCCGCTGACCGGCATCGCCGAGCTGCGCGCGGCCTATGCCTTCGCCCTGCCGGTCTATGAGATGATGCGGACGCGCTATCTGCAGGTCAGCAAGGCGGAGAGCTTCGGTGCGCCCGGGGTCAATCACCTGTACGCGCGGACGACGCTCGCCGACGCCGCGACGCGCGACGTGACGACGCCGAACAACGACACGCTGTATTCGAGCGCCTGGCTCGATCTCGCCGGCGGCCCGGTGATCCTCGACGTGCCGGCGATCCCGGGCCGCTACAACTCGGCGGCGCTGATGGACCTGTTCACCAACAACGTCGCCATCGTCGGTACGCGGAGCGGCGGCAAGGGCGGGCGCTACCTGATTGCCGGACCGGGGTGGACCGGCACGCCGCCGCCGCAGACGACGGTGCTGCGCTCGCCGACCAACGACGCCTGGCTGCTGGTCCGCGTCCTCGTCAACGGTCCCGACGACCTAGCCAGCGCCACCGGGCTGATCCGCGGATTTTCGCTCGACGTGCCGCCCGAGAACGCGAAGCCGGTGCCGGTCACCGCCGTCCCCGTAAGCGAGCCCAAGGCGGCGACCTTCCTCGCCGTCGTCGACGAGGCGCTCGGCCGCAACCCGCTGCCCGCGCGCGCCCGCACGCTCGCCGACGCCGGGATCGTGCCGCTAACGGGTGACGCCGCCGCCGCGCCCGCCGTCTCGCCCGCCCTGGCCGCGCGCTGGGACGCGGCGCTGCCCAGGCTGCGCAGCGAGATCAAGGGCGGCCTCGTCGCCGCCGGCACGGTCATCGACGGCTGGGCCTACCCCGGCGAGGGCATCGGCCGCTACGGCGACAGCGACGATGCAGCCCGTGCCCGCGTCGCCCTGGGCGGTCTCGGCGCGCTGCCGCGGACGGAGGCGGTCTACCTGACGGCGACGAGCGACCAGGCCGGCGCTCCGCTGACCGGCGGCCACGCCTATACCGTCCACCTGCCGCCGCACCTGCCGGTCGGAGCCTTCTGGTCGCTGACGATGTACAGCCAGGACGCTGGCGGGCGGCTGTTCTTCGTCGACACGCCGTCCAAGCGCTTCGCCGTCAACGACCGCACCCCCGAGCTCCGCGCCGAGCGCGACGGCAGCTACGACATCTTCGTCCAGCCGGTCGCGCCGTCGGGCGAGCGCGTCGTCAACTGGCTGCCGTCGCCCAAGGGCAAGTTCATCCTGATCTTCCGCGCCTATCTGCCCGGACCGGCGTTCCTCGACGGCAGCTTCCACCTGCCCCCCGTCGAGCCGACGGAGACTATCCCATAAGGCCAGTGCGCCGGCGCTTAAGGCCAGTGCGCCGGCAGCGGCGCGGTCGCGCCGAGAGGCGGCCGGTCGTCGGCGTACGGCACGACGACGCGCCGGGCGTGGAGCAGCATCGGCCCCTGCCCCGCGCCGTATACCGGATCGCCGGCGATCGGCGTGCCGAGGCTGGCGGCGTGGACCCGGATCTGGTGCGTCCGCCCGGTCGCGGGGGTGAACTCGATGAGGCTGCGCGGCCCGCGCTCGAGCACGCGCCACTGCGTCACCGCCGCCTGCCCGGCCGGATCGACGACCATTCGCCAGCCGGCCGCCGCGCTCGATACCTTGGCGAGCGGCGCGTCGACGGTGCCTGCGTCGTCCGCCGGGCAGCCGTCGACGATGGCCCAATAGGTCTTGGCCACGCGCCCGGCGGCGAACAGCGCCGTCAGCCGCTTCAGCGCCTTGGGATGGCGGGCAAGCACCAGGCAGCCGCTGGTGTCGCGGTCGAGCCGGTGCGCCGGCTGCGGCGCGCGGACGAAGCCCTGGCGCAGCGCGATCAGGTGCGCCTCCAGACTGTGCGGCGTCGCCGGACCCGGATGGACCGCGAGGCCGGCGGGCTTGTCGAGGATCAGAACATGAGCATCGATCGCCACGATCCGCCGCACGAGGTCGTCGGCCATGGAGGCGTGGCGGCGGTTATCGGCCATCCCTGCGCTGTGGCGCACGCCCGCCATTCGGGCAACCGCTTGTCCGCGCGGCGGCGCGCGTGCTACCGCCGCGCGAACGGATCGGTGGCCGAGTGGTCGAAGGCGCACGCCTGGAAAGTGTGTAGGGGTCCAAAGCTCCTCCAGGGTTCGAATCCCTGCCGATCCGCCAGCCACCCGCTCCTTGGTTTCCGGGCAGCAGTGTCGGCGCTAACAGCGCGACTTTCTCCGCTTTTTCGCCCGCTCCCTTCCGGCCGCTTCCCGTTCCACAGACCTTCGGCCCATTTGCCGGGCGGTTCGCGGCCGTGTCTGCGGCGGTCGGGAGGCGCTGGATCAATGGTGGATGTCTACACCTGGATCGTCGATCCGGAGGCCGGTAGAGCATAGCGCGCTTCGTCGTGCGCACGCTCTTCCTTGACGGCAGTGCATCGTTCCCATATTTCGATGTATATGGATGAGTCGAACATCGTCGATGCGCTTGGGGCGCTTGCCCAAGCGACGCGCCTGCGCGCCTTCCGCGCTTTGGTCGAGGCTGGCCCCGATGGTCTCTCCGCCGGCAACCTGGCGGACCGCACCGGGGTCCCCGCCTCAACCCTGTCGAGCCATCTTGGCCGCCTGGAGAATGCGGGATTGGTCAGCTCGCGCCGGGCAAGCCGCCACATCTTCTATGCCGTTCGGATTGACGCCACGCGGGCGCTGCTCGCCTACCTGGTCGATGATTGTTGCGGTGGCCGTCCCGAACTTTGCGGTGATCTCGCGCAAGCCCGCACCACCGCCTGCGTCAAGTAGGAGGCTGTGGTGGAATTGCCGAAGTGCACCCCGACGGCGCTGTCTGTGCCGATGGGAAACGCGGCGTGACGGTCACCATCTGGCACAATCCGGCCTGCGGCACCTCGCGCAACACGCTGGCGATGATCCGCGCCGCCGGCATCGAGCCGGTCGTCATCGACTATCTGCGCGACCCGCCGACGCGCGACAGGCTGCTCGCTCTGATCGCCGCCGCCGGCCTGACGCCACCCGGGCTGCTGCGGCAGAAGGGAACGCCCTACGCCGAACTCGGCCTCGGCGATCCAGCGCTACCGGATGACGCGCTGATCGATGCGATGCTGACGCATCCCATCCTCATCAACCGGCCACTCGTCGAGACGCCGATCGGTACGCGTCTCTGTCGGCCGTCCGAACTCGTACTCGATATTCTGCCGGCAAAACTCGCGCATGATTTCGTCAAGGAAGACGGCGAAGTCGTCCCGGCGACCGCAGCGCAATGACCGAGCTGTCAGCGTCGGTCGCGCCCGCGATCGAGGAGTTACCGAATATCGTGCCGGCGTCGCTCGATCGCCCCGATCCCGGCAAGCTCGGCTTGGTTGGCGCGACGCACCGGCCACGTGTCCTGCTGCTCTACGGCTCCCTGCGTACGCCTCGCTCCTATTCCAAGCTGCTGGCGCTTGAGGCGGAGAGGCTGCTGACGTGGATGGGCTGCGAGACGCGCGTCTATGATCCGCTCGGCCTTCCCCAGGTCGAAAGCTGCTCCGCCGACCACCCGAAGGTCGCCGAGCTGCGTGCGCTGTCATTGTGGTCGGAAGGACAGGTGTGGGTATCGCCCGAGCGTCACGGCGCGATGACCGGCGTTCTGAAGTCGCAGATCGACTGGCTGCCGCTTGAGGAAGCCGGCGTACGCCCGACCCAGGGCCGGACGCTGGCGGTCATGCAGGTCTCCGCCGGATCGCAGTCGTTCAACGCGGTCAACGCGATGCGCATCCTCGGCCGCTGGCTGCGCATGGTCACGATCCCCAACCAGTCGAGCGTGCCGAAGGCGTACACCGAGTTCGACGACGCCGGCCGGATGAAGCCGGGTCCGCTCTATGATCGCGTCGTCGATGTCTGTGAGGAGCTGGTCAAGTTCACGCTGCTGGTACGCGACCGTGACGCCTATCTGACCGATCGCTACTCGGAACGTAAAGCTGCCGGGCGCGACGTCGCGGGGGCCGCGCACCTTGCGGCGATCTCGGCGGCGATCTCGGCGGCGGCCGAATGACGCCGCCCCTCGGCCGCCGCCTGCTCGCCGAAACGCTTGGCTCGGCGCTGCTGTTCGCGACCGTCATTGGCTCGGGCATAATGGCGGAACGGCTGTCGCTCGGGAACGACGCCGTGGCGCTGCTCGGCAACACGTTGGCGACGGCGGCGATGCTGTTGGTGCTGATCACGATCCTCGGGCCGATTTCGGGCGCGCACTTCAACCCGGCGGTAACTCTGGTGGCGGCGCTGCGGCGCGATCTGGGCGCAGGCGATGCGCTCGCCTATGTCGCGGGGCAGTTCGCCGGCGGCGTTCTCGGGGTCGCCGTCGCGCATACGATGTTCGACATGCCGGTGCTCATGCTTGGGGTGAAATCGCGAACGGGGACGGGGCAATGGCTGGGTGAGGGGGTGGCGACGTTTGCCCTTGTCCTGACGATCCTCGGCTCGGTACGCTATCGTCCGGCGTGGACCCCGCTCACCGTCGCGGCGGTGATCACCGCCGGCTACTGGTTCACCTCGTCGACCAGCTTCGCCAACCCGGCGATCACGCTGGCGCGTGCGCTCACAGTCAGCTTCTCGGGCATCCGGCCGATCGACGCGCCAGGGTTTATCGCCGCGCAGTTCGCCGGGGCGTTGTTGGCGGCGCTCGTTGCGCGGACGCTGTTCGATGCCGACACGACGGTCGCCGCCGCCGCTCGACCATAAATGGCGAGCTCGCCGCAAGACGGGCAGTAACCGGTCCCGGTCATGCCGGTATGATGTGACTAAAAGCGCGGTGTCGGGAAGCCGAGGCAGCGCCAGTGACCGAGTCCGGGTCGGAGGCGACGGCGACTTCCGCTCGATCCTTCTACCCATAGTGCGACGAGTTTGCTTACCGTCCGTTTTACGCTGGCTCCGGTGCCTTCGCCCGCATGGCCAGCGCGAGCGGTCCCATCACTTGCGAGCGCTCGCCAAGCGCGGGGGCGACCAGAAGGTGGGCGAGCGCCGCGGGCGCATCGGGATCGGGCCGATGGCCGCCGAGCTGTCGGATGGATCGATCACGATGCACGACCTTCCGGGCGGAACCTCGGGCTCTTGGTACCGTCGCTACGCCCGGGCGACGACGACGGCACCGTGCGCCAGTTCAGGCCGCAGTCATCGCGATTATTGACCGAGCATTGATCGGGCCCGGCAAGCTAGGAAAGTTGGGTTCGCGCCAGCCGACCACGACGTCAGCGTGACCGAACGATCGGGCGCCACTCATCAACCTTCATGGGTCGACATCAAATCTGCGCCTGGACGAGTGTCTGGTGTTGGGACGCGATCAGCCTGTGTCAGACACCCGTCCGGCGCGACGCCTTGCCCGCGCGAGCGGCTTACGCCGCGACCGCTATCCGCCGCCGTCGGGCAAGCGCGCCGATGACGCCGAAGCCGGCGACGAGCATCGCCCATGACGCCGGCTCGGGCACGCCGCCGACACTATCGCCGGCGGTCAGGAACACGCCCGAGTCGGAAGTATACGAGACGCCGGCGACCGCGCCAATTCGGACATTGCCCGTGTCAAGATAGTCGAGCGCGACGTTGTACGCGTTCAGCGCGAGGCTGAAGTCGACCGGAATGTCGGCAGTCGCGCCCGTGATCGCGTACATGCCCGAAAAGCGCGTGTCGGTCGGCGTGTATGACGCGAACGAATACGACGCCCAGCCCGCCGTCCGGCCGGGTGTGGTTTCGGGAAAGGCGAAAGTCGGGTAGTTCGGCGGCGCATAATAGCCCGCGCCATAGTCGCCGAACTCGTAGGTCGAGGCGTTGCCGAAGTAGAAACCCCACGTCAGTTCCGCGCTCGAATGTGCTGGATCGCCGCCCGGGACGAATGTGCCGGCGAACGAGAAGCTGACCGGGATATAGGTCACGGTCGACGCGGTCGCGCCGGCGACGGTGAAGTGGAGCGTGTCGATTAGGCGGGCGCTCGAATTGGCGGTGGAGAAGTTGGTCGCGCTCGCCGTCAGCCCGACCTTGCCCGTCGCCAGATTGGCGGCGGCCGTGGCGAAGGCGGCGTCAAGACCCCCGACGACACTCGATTCGTCGTGCGCCGCGGTCGCCGTGCCGGTGGTGTCGGTCGTGCCGGTTGCCGTGACGACGGCCCCCTGACTGCTGAGGAAGTCGCTCGGCACGCACGGGTTGTCGCCGCCGGCATTGTTGATGAACTTGGCCCCGGTACCGTTGGTGTTGTACGTCGCCGCGCAGCCGCGGAGATAGCCGCGCCCGGTGTTGGCGACGGTCTGGACCGAATAGCTGGCATGGGCTGGAGCCGTCAGGCCGACGACCGAGGCGAGGGTGGCGGCGGCGAGGGCGCCGCGGGGTGCGATCGACAAGCGGTAAGGCACTGAACTCTCCTGTTTACTGACCGACGCGGGCGACGGTTCCGGCGGGCATGGCGTCGTCGTACGGCCGCCCTCGCGGAATCGATATCGCCCGGATGGGGGACGCGGATGGGGGATGACGAAAGGCAGTTTGACCTGCTCCTCAGGCGCGGCGACAGTTGCCGCATGACGCGTTCCGCATCGTCCGGCCCATTCCCGGTTCCGCTGGTCGATCAAGCCTATGCGGTGACCCACCCGCTGCGGCCGGTGCTGATCGCCGGCGTCCTCACGCTGTTCCTCTTCGTCCTCTCGGCCGGGCTGAGCTTCGCCGCCGTCCGGGCTGCACCGCCGCCGCTGACGTGGCCGCTCGTCGGGTTCACCACGGTTCTCGTCGCGCTGTGGGTCGTTGGCCTGATTGTCATGGCCGCGCGCCGCCCGGCGCCGGCCGAACGCGTGCGGGTGTGGAGCCGCTTCGCGATCGCGATCATCCTGGGCAGCCATCTCGCGTGCTTCGCCCTGATCTGGGGGGTGCTGCCGGTCGTCCCTGCCACGACCCAACTGCTGCTGGCGATCCCGCTGATCGGCTGCGCGCCGGTCCAGCTGATCTGCAGCCCGGAAAACACCCTCGCCAACCGCAGCGGCGTGGTCGGCGTCGTCGGGTCGCTGGCGGCGTTCTTCGCCACTCGCCACACCGAGCTCGCCACCTGCGCCGCGCTGTACATCGCCGGCTTCGGCGTTGTCCTGTTCATCCTCGGCGACCGCGTCGCCGCGACCGTCCGCGCGACCGTCGCCGCGCGCCTCGCGAGCGACGACACCGCGCGCCGGCTCGACCGTATCCTCGTCGAGGTCGCCGCCCAGCGCGACGCCAAGACCCGCTTCATGGCGGCAGCGTCGCACGACCTCGGCCAGCCGCTGGCGGCGGCGGCGCTGTTCTTCGATCAGACGCTACGGACGACCGACGACCTTGCGCGCGCCAAGGCGATCGAGGGCGTACGCCGCGCCTTCGCCTCTGCCGAGCAGCTGCTATCGCACATGCTCGGGCACCTGCGGCTCGAAGCCGACGCCGTGGAGGCGCATCGGTCGCCCGTCGCGGTCCGGGCCATGCTCGCGCGCCTGGCGCAGCAGTACGGCCCGGCGGCCGCGGCGGCGCGGGTGGACATCCGCTGCCACGGCGGCCGCGCGGTCCTGCTGCTCGACCCGGCCTTGATCGAGCGCGCGGTTGGCAACCTGATCGACAATGCCATTCGTCACGCCCGCGCGACGCGGATCGTGGTCGGCGCGCGGCAGTCCGGCGGGTCGGTGCGGATATGGGTGATCGACGACGGCGTCGGCGTCGGCCCGATCGACGCTCCGCTCATCTTCGACGAGTACTACCAGGCCGAGGCGGGTAGCGCGCGGCGGCCGGGCGGTTTCGGCCTCGGCCTGCCGTCGGTCCGGCGGCTGGCGGCGTTGATGGGCGGGATCGCCGGGCACGATCCGCGGTGGCTTCGTGGCGCCGCCTTCTATCTCGACTTTCCCACGCCTCTCGCCCTGACGAAGCAGTCGCGCGAGGAGCTCGCGGCATGAAGTCGTGCCTGATCGCCGACGACCATGTCCTGATGCGCGACGCGCTCGCCGGCACCGTCCGGCTCGGCTGGCCCGAGGCGATCATCACCCACGCCAGCGACTTTCCGGGGGCGTGGAGCGCGGTCGCGGCGGACGTCGATGTGGCGATCGTCGACCTGATGATGCCTGGCGCGACGCCGCTGGTCGGGGTTAGGGGGATTCGCGAGGCGGCACCCGGCACGGCGGTCCTCGTCGTCACCGGCACCGACGACGACCGTCTGATGCTCGACCTGCTTGACCTCGGCATTGCCGGCTTCGCCGCCAAGACGTCGAGTGGTGCCGTGATCGAGGCGGCGCTGCGCCTGATCGCGGCGGGTGGCCGCTACCTGCCGCCGCGGCTCGTCGACATCGCCGCGGCGCGTGCCGCCGAGGAACCCGGCGGAGTCCGGCGGGCGGCGCGCTCGACGCTGAGCGAGCGCCAGCGCGAGGTGCTGCGCCTGGTCGCACAGGGCTATTCGAACAAGGAGATCGCCCAAGCGCTTGATCTCGCGCCGGAGACGGTCAAGACGCACATCGCGCGCGTCCAGTCGGTGCTCGGCGCAAAGAACCGCACCGATGCCGCCACCCGTGCACGGGATATGCTCTAATGCATCGCACGTGCGGCCGCTTTCGGAAACTGCGCGATCACCGCTGATAACCGAATGGGTCGCGAGGGACACGCGAAGGCGAAGGTCGTGAAGCCTTGATGCGTCGGTTGTCGGCGCTGGCTTGTCCGCTGTCCATCGTTGGTCGAGGGACAAGGGAGCGGACATGGCATCGGTTGGAGGCTCGCAGCGGCGCTGTTCGCTGTTGCGGGCGCGGCAGACGCAGCGCAGCATGAATTGCCTGTCACTCCCACGACGGGGCCGCAGGCCATTATGACGCGTCGGCGCCACCAGTCCTGACCGTTCGCTCCGGCGACACGGTTGTCGTGCATACGCTGCTGACGAACAATTCCACGGGGATCGAGGCCGCGGGACTTCCCGGCAACCAGGTTGAGCCGTCGCTGCGGGCAGTGTTCGTTGGGGTCCCGGCAACCGCACGCGGGCCGGGCGGACCTAGCCTGACCCACCCGATCGCCATCGAGGACGCGCAGCCCGGCGACACGCTGGAGACCCGGATCGTCAAGGTCGACCTCGCCATCCCTTATGCTTCTAACGCGTTCGGACCGACGACCCGCTTCCTTACCGATAACTTTCCGTATCGTCGGATCAAGATCGTCCCCGCCCCAGCCATGGCATCCCGCGAGGCGGCTTAAATTTCCACACCTGACCTGCGGGCGATCGGCCTCACCGGATCGATGCCGCTGCATCGCATCCGGAGGACCGATCGGGTGCTGCCATATCGCACCCGGCAAGACCGTCGGGCCCTAGAAGCGAACGGTGGCCCCAACGTACACCGACCGACCCACGGGGCTGTACGGCGATCCGCCCTCGGTCCCCAGCAGATCATAAGGTGGCAACTGATCGAACACGTTGTCGACGCCGACGTAGAACTTCAGCGGCATGTGCGCTGGCGTCAGGTCGACGCGCAGGTCGTGGTAGGTGACGGTCGGATACCAGGTGAACGGGAAGGCCTCCGGCTGCGTCGGGGGGCGGCCCTGGAACGAGTTCTGTGCCTCGTAAGTCGTGGCGATCACCGTGCGGCCGATCACGCGCAGGCGGTAGCCGAAGTTGACGATGCCCTTGGTCAGGTTGGCCGAGAATTGGCCCTGCCACTCCGGATCGCCGAGAACGCCAAGCTGACGGATCGCAAAGTCCGGCCGGGTGACGTCGTTGAAGTTGTTCTTGACGAAAGTGTGCGTCGCGATCGTCCGCAGGTTGATCCCGAAGCCGTCGGCGAATTCGTGGCGATAGCTGAGGTCGATGTCGAGACCGCTGGTGACGTTGCGCGCATAATTGAACGGCACCGACAGGAAGGAGGGGCCGGTAGTTGTCAGGCTGACCGTGCTGCCGGCGTGCTGGACGTCGCTCTGGCCCTTGAAGGTCCCGTTCGGATTGCGGAAGACGACGGCACAGAATGGATTGTTGATGCCGCCCGGATTGTCGTAGCACTGGTTGATGATCGTCTGCGGCAGGACCGAGACGATCACGTTCTTGATGTTGATATGATAGTAATCGAGGGTCAGCGCGAGGCCGGGGATGAAGCGGGGCGTGACCACCGCGCCCACCGTCACGCTGTCGCTCTTCTCCGCATTGAGGTTGGGATTGCCGCCGTTGAAGCCGGATATTCCCGACGCCGCCCGGTTCGAGAACGGCTCCGTCGAGGTGACGCCGCCGACGGTGAAGGTCTGCGTCGTCGGGACCCCGGCCGCGGCGCAGTTCTTCACGCGATTGGGACCGTTGTTGATGTTCTGCTGGCCGCAAGGATCGACGAGACCGTTGAGGAAGGTCTGCGTCTGGGCTCCGTAAAGGTCGTTCTGCGTCGGCGCCCGGACGGAACGGGCGTAGCCGGCGCGGAACTTGATGTCGCGGACCGGCGCGTAAACAAGCGTCCCGTTATAGGTGTAAACGGTGCCGGTATTGCCGATGTTATAGTTCGAGATGCGGCCGGCACCGTCGAGGGACAGCTCGTGGATGAAGGGCAGATCCTTCAACAGCGGCACGCTGATTTCGAGGTAGCCCTCCTTCACGATTTCGCGCCGGCGGCCTGAAGTCGGGGATGACGTTGAGGAAAGTCAGGCCAGCCGGGTTGGACGTGACCGCATCATAGGCGGCGAACGCCGTCTCGCGCCGATACTCGCCGCCGACGACGAACGCCACCGGCCCCCCGGGCAGGGTGAACAATTTGCCGAGGTCGCCCGCGACGAACAGATTGGCGTCGAGCAGATTCGCCTTCTGCGTTCGCGAAGAGGTATAGCCGAAGTAATTGAGCGCTGCCTTCGACGGCGCGGTGTCGCCGAACAGGTTGACCGGCACGCAGGCGGGATCCGTAACGGTGACGGCGTTGATCGCGCAGACGATCTGGCCAGCAGCATTGGTCGTCGCGTTGATCGAGTTGGCATATTGCGCGCGCAGGATATTTCCGGCCGTCTTGTAGAACGTGTAGAGATGGCTGTAGTTGATCGACGCATCGTAATTCCACGTGTCGAAGAACGTGCCGCGTACGCCGACGAGCGCGTTGTACTCATCACGGCGATGCTGTTCGCCGCGGCCACCGAAGTCGATGTCGAAGCGCTGCGCGGTGAAAGTGGTCTGCCCCGGTGCGAGCGTCGATTGGAGCAGCGCCTTCGCCTGGGGCGTCAGGAACGGATTATTGATGCTGAAGGTATTGTTGAAGAAGGTCGGCTGGCCCTGCTGGTTCGCGTCCTCCCGAACGAAGCGCCCGGCGATATAGGGCACGAAGCCCGGCGTGACCTCAAAATGACCCAAGAGATTGAGCGACTTGCGCGTCAGCCCGGGTTCGAGGAAGCCGGTCCGGCGCAGCGATGAGCCAAGCCCGCCGACGCAGTTGGCCGAGCCGAACGGACGAAGGTCGGTGGTGCACGGGTTTTTCTGCAGCGTGCCGTCGCGGTTGAAGACGAAGGTGTTGCCGAACTGCGCCAGGGGGTTCGAACTGGCGAAATTGGGCAGTCCGGAGCATGCTGCCGTCCGGCGCGCGGCAAAGGCCGCCGCACTCTCGGTCGCGCCGGCGACGACGGGGCACGACGCGGTGTAAAGCCCGCCCTCGGAGATCGAGTTGTTGAAGATGTTGCGCAGGAAGGAGGTATCGGGGATGCCGTCGCCGGTCGACGATTGCGCTGCATGGAGCGCGCCCGCGGACGGATTGAGGTTCGCCCCGATATTCTCGGTCGCGTTGAACTGGCTGCGGCCGCTGAGCGCGCCGGTCTGGCCGTCGCGCTCCAGATAGGTGAGCGTATCCTCGTGCGTCAGCTCCGCCGCCACGGCGATGTTGCCGCGCCCGCCGGCGAAATTATGGCCCGCGGTCAGGTCGATGAGGTAGTTCTGGCGGTCGCCCCGGGTCGAGATCCCGCTTTGGCCGTGCGCGGAAAAGCCCTCGAAGTTCTGCTTGAGGACGAAGTTGACCACGCCGGCGACGGCATCGGATCCATAGACCGCCGAGTTGCCGCCGGTAACGATGTCCACCCGCTCGATCAGGTCGAGCGGCACATCGTTGATGTCGGGGATGTTCTGGCCCGGCGTCGCGGTGACGAGGCGGCGACCGTCGACCAGGACCAGGGTCCGCGCCGTGCCGAGGCCGCGCAGGTCGAGCGCGGTGATGCCGGCAGTGCCGATGAAGCGCTGCGAATTTGCCTGCGTGCGGGTCGCGCGAAGCTGCGGCAGTTCGTTCAGCGTATCGCCAAGCGAGATATTGCCGGTCTGGCCGAGCAGCTCGGCCGCACTGAGCGAGGTCACGGGGACGGGCGAGCTCATGCCGGGCCGGCTGATGCGGGTACCGGTGACGACGACCTCACGGGCTTCCTCGGCGGCAGCGGTGACCGTCGGCTTGTCGGCCACCGGCGCGACTTGAGCGACGGCGGTGCCCTGAATTAACGGCAAGACGCCGACAAGTGCCGTCGCGCCCAAAAAGGCAAAGTTTCTCATAAGATTAGCGCCCCCGCGTCCGGGCGCAATTCTGTGCCCGAACTCAAAGAGGAACCTCAACAAGAAAAAATGCAAGGGTCGACCTGGGTCTGAGCGGTTGATTTCGCGAAAATGTAGACTTTGTGACCTATTCACCACAGCGACCGCGTCAGATTGCCGCGCCTAAGTCTCTGAAGCTCTCAGTCCGGAGTGAACATTGCCGGCTGATCTCATTATAAGCAACGTGATCCATGAAAAACCCTGCCGCGTCGCGGGATCGGCTAAACCGCAGACCGCCTGCTGTGCTCATGAGCGCACTGCCAAGCCTCATTCTGCCGAACCCGCTCTTTGTACGGCGGCTTTACCTTCGCGGGCAATCCGAAGTCCGCCAGGGAAGCGATCACTTCTTCTATGCTTGGGGCACCGACGTCACCATTGCGGCTCAGCCGGTCGACGTATCGACGAACGGCACTTTGATCGACGCTAGGGCGGGCGATCATGTCGACACCCTGTCGCTGCTGCTCGATGAGCATGCCGTCGCCAGTATGCGCCTCAACTACTTTTCCTGTCGCCGCGGCAGGTAACCACGCGATCAACGCGCAGTGGCCCCAGCAGAGGCCCGGAGGCAGTCGCTCGGCGGCGATCAGGCGGTTACCAGGAGCCGCTCGTGAACATTCGACGGCGGACGCGTTCGCGACCCGAAAACAGTCGTTGCCACCTGGATCGTAAGACAGGCTGCGGTCGCGCCCCCCCTCCCCGGCCGCGGCCGGCGGCGTCAGGGTCGAAGCGCTTCAGCACGCAGTATCTCTTCAGCGGCAGGCGCTGGTACACCTGCGCCAAGGTTCAAGGCAGTCGGTTCACGAAGTGCTTGAGCAGCTCGTCGGCCTTTGTTTGCGGAACGACGTCATAAAGCTCGCCAAGCATTGCCGCCAATTTATGCTTGAACGCGTGCAACGCCGCGATCTGTTCCTTCGTCAAGTCCTTGGTCGACGGTGCCGGGCAGAACAGCGTGGGCACAACATCGGCAAGGCTAGGTGTCTTGGTGGCCATAAGCGATTTCCCCTTTCGAGAGACGCACGACGATAGACACGAAAGCTAGGGTCCAAACCCAATCAGCAGCTTGATTCCGGCGCGATGTGCTGATTCAGGGAGTCTCCGGTTGATGGAGGCTCGGGCGTGGCGGGAGCGTTGTTCTGGTTGTCGGATGCGGCGTGGGCGGCGATCGAGCCGCACCTGCCGAAGAACCAGCCCGGGGCACGTCGGGTCGATGATCGGCGGGTGATCTCGGGCATCGTGCACATGCTGAAGTGCGGCGGGCGGTGGCAGGACTGTCCCCCAGACTACGGTCCTTCGACGACGGTCTACAACCGCTGGAACCGGTGGAGCCGCAGAGGTGTGTGGGGCCACATTCTTGCCGCCCTGACTGACGAGGGCTGGATTGCCGAGACGGCGCAGATCGACAGTAGCTACGTCAAGGCGCACCGGTGTTCCGGCGGCGCAAAGGGGGGCTCGAGCCCAGGCCATTGGCATCTCGCGCGGCGGTCGGACGACGAAGATCCATGCCCTCGTCGACCTCCTCGGCCGGCCGCTCCGCCTTGTCCTGACGCCGGGCAACACGTCGGACATCAAGGGTGCCGACCTGCTCGTCGGCGACACTCAGGGCATGAAGCGGCTGATCGCCGATCGCGGCTACGACGCCAACCGGCTCCGAGCCACCCTGCGCGACCAGGGCACGATCCCCGTCATCCCCGGCCGCCGCAACCGCAAGCGCCCGATCCAGTACGATGAACGCCGCTACAAGGACCGCTGGCGCGTCGAGGCGATGTTCTGTCGTCTCAAAGACTTCCGCCGCGTCGCCACCCGCTACGACAAGCTCGCCCGTAACTACCTCTCGGCCGTCGCGCTCGCCGCCGCCGTCGCGTTCTGGTTATGAATAAGTTCGACCCTAAGAAGTCCCACCATATTCACGTTCATGATTCGGTCAAGTGACGAGGGAGGGTGGAAATGATCAGTGGCAACTTTGCGTATCGGTTCAGCGGCTTTTCCGTAGATGGCAATGACGAGCAATATTACCTGGTTGGGCTCGGCATCATGCGTCTCAAAGACGACGGCACGGTCGCCGGGTCGCAGAAGTCGACGATCACCAAGCTGGTCGGGCCTGGTTGCAAGCTGCAGCGATCGCACGACACGCTGAGTGGTACTTACCAGTTCGCCGCCGACGGCATGGGCGATGCGACCATTACGTTCACCTCGCCGGATCAGGTTCTCAAAGGCACCTTCGACTTCGTCAGTGTCGATGGCGATCGCTTCTGGCTGATCTCGACCGGCGCCCACATCCTGTCGCAGGAAGGAATTCGCGCTGACGAGGTGGTCAGTGGCGAAGCGGTCAGGATGCCCGGCGGATAAGGCCGTCCATCGCCATCGCGGCGGCGGGACTGGCCCGAGCGCGTAAATAGAGGCCCCGCGCACCGATCTCCCGCGCCGTTGCGATCGCTGCGGCGGCATCGGCGGCGGCGGAGGCGACATCGCCTTCGGCCAACGCCACCTCGGCCCGCACGCGCAGGCTCTCGGCGCGCCAGAAACGTTCGAGAGGATTGGCCCCGAGCGCGCGCTCGACGCTGGCGCGGGCGGCGGCGATGTCGCCGGTGCGCAGTTCGACCTCCGCCAACCATGTCAGGTACAGGGTCATCGCGGCTCTCAGCGGGGTTGCGGCGATCGCCGTCACGCCCTCGCGCAGCAGCCTGACACCTGCATCTGCCGCGCCGCATTCGGCCGTGGCACGACCGAGGATGATGCGAGCGCCGCTGGTATATTGCGGGAAGCCGTGGTCGTCCGACACCTTGGCGGCAACACCTGCCCACTGGTAGGCCTCGGTGAACGCACCACCCACCCCCAGAGCCAGTGCCGCCATGAACGCCGCCATGGCGCGAACGTACGGCCGCTCGGCCGTCGCGGCGCGCTCCAGCACGGGCTGAAGCCGCTGCCGGGCCTCGCCGTCCTCGCCCATCAGCCAGGCAACAATCGCGGCATTGCCAAACGTCTGTTCGATCGCGCCCGTGCGACCGGTGAACGCGGCCGATGCGAAGTGGTCGCGACCGCGCTCGAAGGCCTCCTCTGCCCCGAGCACGTCCCCGACGCGATAGCGCGTCGTCAGCGCGATCATATGCGCGACTGCCAGCGCATTCGGCCGCGCGCAGGCGCGGGCGAGCCGCAGCGTCTGGCTGGCAAGACGGCCGGCGCTCGCATAGTCGCCGGCGCTCGAGGCAGCGCTCCACTGGCCGGCGCTATGGTCGAACTGGCGGCCGAGGTCGCCGCCGCGTTCGGCGAGGATGCGCGCCCGCGCGATACTGGCCAAGGTCACGGGAGCCGAATAGCCGTGGACGATCTGAGCCACGCCGACCATCGCGCTCTGCAGCTGCAGTTCGCGGGCGTCGCGGCCATCGGACTCCTGCTCGCCGGCCAGCAGGCCCAGTCCGCGCCGGAAAGCGCGCTCGGCTTCCACATACGCACTCCGCGCGGCCAGGGCCCGCCCTGCCCTGAGCCACGCCGCGATCGCTTCGGGGCTGCCGGCTTCGGTCAGGTGATGCGCCACGACCTCGGGCTGGGCGTCGAGCAGGGCTGGAAATTCGCTTGCGATTACCGTTGCCGCACGGGCGTGGAGGCGACGGCAATCGCGCCGCAACAAGGCCGCGTAAGCAGCGTCCCGGATCAGCGCATGACGGAAGACGATCCCGCTTCGTCGCTGCTCGATTAGGCCGCTGGCAACCATTGTCGCGACCTCGCCAGCCGTTTCGTCCGCATGGCGATCGACGACGCGCGCGAGCAGGTCGTTGCCACACCGGGAGCCAAGAACAGCGATGGCCTGGGCCAGCGGCAGCGCCGTACCAAGCGTCCCAAGCCGCGCCATCAACAGGTCCGAGAGGGTCGCCGGGATCGACGCTCCGCCGGCTTCATGCGTATCGACGAGGGCAGCCAGCTCTTCGGCGAACAAGGGGACGCCGCCCGACCGCTCGATGACGCCTTCGACCGCCTCTTGCGGGAGAGAAGCGACGGCACCGAGCAGGTCGCGCATATCTGCTTTACGCAGGCCGCCAATGGCAATGTGTCGGACCGTGCCGAGCGTCGGTACAGGCGGCTCGTCTCGGGCCGTGAAGACGATCAGGAGGTGTCGCTGCCCGGCGATGGCGGCGATGCGCTCGAGCAGCTCGATCGATGACGGGTCGACCCAGTGCAGGTCCTCGACCAGCATCAGTGTTGGCCAGCGCTGCGCCGTACGGTCGAGCAGCGTCGTCAGCACCTCGATGAGCGCGCGGCGGCGGGCATCGGCACGCGACACCGGCGCCGCCATCTCGATGGGGATCGCGAGACCGAGCAGGTCGGCAACCAGCGGCAGGGCCGGATCAAGGGGGATCGTCGCCCGGTTCAGGACCATTTTCAGCGCCGCCAGAGGGTCACCTCCGATCCGCCGCAAACGCCGTCGCAGCATCTGGACGATGGCTTGGAATGGGCTGTTGCCGAGGACGGGAACGCCCGCTCCAGCGAGCACGACATGCGGCTCGCGCGCGATCCGCCGCTGTGCCTCGTGCACAAGCCGCGATTTTTCAATTCCGGCTGGACCGTAGATGCCGATGACGCCGCCGCTGCCGCCGACCGCCTCGCGCCACGCGGCGAGGACCTGCTCAAGTTCGGCCTCACGCCCGACAAAGCGACTGAGACCGCGGTCGCGGCGTGGCTCGAAGCGGCTCGGTGCGACCCTGACGCCGGTCACACGCCAGGTCAGCTCGCCGGCAAAATCCTTGAGTGGCGCCGGTTGGGCGACGAAATCGAACAAGCCGAGCGCGAGTTCGCGTGTGGCGCCGGAAACCACGACGGTATCTGGAGCGGCACTCTGCTGCAGGCGGGCAGCAAGATTTGGCGTATCGCCGACGACACCAAGTTCTGCCGCCGCGCCCGCACCGAGCGCTTCCCCGACAACCGCCAAACCTGTGGCGATGCCGGTCCGCACCGCGAGCGCACGCCCATGCGGCGTCGGCAGACCTGCGACCGACGCCGCTATGGTCAGACCTGCCTGGATCGCCCGCGGCACGTCGTCCTCATGCGCCTCCGGGAAGCCGAAATAAGCCAGCAGGCCGTCGCCCATGTACTTTGCGACGAAACCGCCCGCCGCCTCGATGCACTCGCGGCAGCAGGCGAAGAACGCATGAACGACTTCTTGCATGTCCTCGGGGTCGAGCTCAGCCGACAACGGGGTCGATCCGACCAGATCGCAGAACAGCACCGTCAGCTGTCGACGCTGCGCCGGGCGGACGGCATTCGGCATCGTTGCGAGCCCCCTTTCCTTGCCGGGTCCTTCGTATCAGTCGTTAACCACGCCGCCAGCGGAATTTCGGCGGACGCACCACGGGCGAGCGGTTCCGCTGAGCCCTTTTGGCGTGGGGTGGACCCGTGTCAAACAGGGCCTCCCCAGTCTTCCGGGAGGCCTGCGACCGGAGAGTAGTTGAATGGCTGTTCGAAGAGCCCCTACTGCGCGGCCGGCGGACAATGGATCCTCAAACCTGGCGAGTTCAGGGAGCAGCAGCCGGGTCTACCGACGTTAGACCCGCACAAACGGCACCAGCATCGGTGTCCGCGCCCGGTAGGCGTCGTAATGACCCGCACCGAGCTCGCGGCGGAGCAGCTCCTCCTCGGTCCGTGCCTTGACCGTCATGACGATCGTCAGCACCAGCGCCCCGGCGAGCGCGGTGCCGGTGGCGGTCAAGAGGGCGATCGCCCAGCTCGCGGTAATGAAGCCGGTGTAGATCGGATGGCGGACGAGCCGGTACGGGCCGGTGTCGACGACGCGGTGCCCCTCGCGCAGGGTCAACATTCCCGACCACAACCGCCCCAGGTGCAGGCGAGCCCACCAGGCGAACGCGAATGCCGCGACTTCGGCGACAATCAGCAGCCCGCTTCCTGTCGGACCGTCGGTCCATAGCGATGTCAGCCAGAGGTGCGGAACGAGCCGCCCGAAAGCAAAGGGGGCTGATCCGCTGAACGGCTTGGCGAAGAGCAGACCAAAGCCGACGACATACGCAGCAAAGTAGGCGAACCTGACACCGCCGTCACCGTGCGAGCGCGCCTTGCCCGTCCAGAACATCGCCAGGTTCCACGTGACGATGAACGTCAACCATAGCCAGAATCCGACTTCCTGCGATCCCATCGGTTCAGCCCTTGTGAGTTATCCTTCTACTACACCAAATTTCGTTCCGCCGCCAGCTCGATGCAAGACGACATCAGCCTCGACGGGTTACTGGCGTCCGATCGGCGCGGCCCCGCCGCAGAGGCGGTTCAGCCCCATGGTGGGACGCTCCAACCCCTCCTTGCACCCTCGTGCGCGACCTCGGAGCCAGACGATGGCGCATCGCGGCCAGATGCCTATCCCCGGGTCGGGTCGATCAGATATTTCTCGCCCGTCGCCTTGCGCTCGTAGGCACGCAGGATGTCGGGGTCGAGGACTTCGCTCAGGCTGATGGTGCGGGTGTAGTGGCTGGCGAAGGTCGTGGTCAGCTCGTCGACCACCCGCTGCCGCAGGCGCGCGCCGACCTCGCGCCCGGCCTTGGCGAGGAAGGGCGTCAACAGCCACCCCGAGACGCTCCATTGGAAACCGAACGCCATCCGGTTGAGCGTTGTCGGCGACAGGTCGAGTCCGCCGTAGATGTAGAGCTGCTTGAAGCTGTTCGAGCCGTACCGGCTGTATTCCGTCATCCGTGCCGCTGCCGCCGCCTCCATGGCAGCGACGATGTCGCTGCCGAGGCTGCCGCCGCCCGTCGCGTCGAAGGCGATCGTTGCCCCGGTCTCGGTGCATGCTGCAACGAGCTGCTGGCGGAAGTCGGTGTCCTTGCTGTCCAGCACGTACCTCGCGCCGATCTTGCGCAAGATTTCGGCCTGATCGGGCGAGCGGACGATATTGATCAGCGGGATGGTGTCGGCGAGGCAAATCCTCTGCAGCATCTGGCCGAGGTTCGACGCGGCCGCCGTGTGGATGATCGCCGTATGTCCTTCGGCCCGGGCAGTCTCGACGAAGCCGAGCGCAGTCAGGGGGTTGACGAACATCGACGCGCCGTCGGCGGCGCTTGCGCCCGCGGGCAGCGGAACGACGTCGCGCGCGCGCAGCTTGCGGTAATCCGCGTACATCGCTCCGCCGAGCATGCCGACTTTCTTCCCGAGCAGTTGTTTCACCGCATCGCCGGCCTCGATCACCGTTCCAGCACCTTCGTTCCCGACCGCCAACGATTGACCGAGCCGGGCCTTGACGGCGGCAAGACGGCGGGGCGGCACGTCGAAGGTGATTTCTGGCCGTGCGGTCGTGCCGCTGCTCCGCAGCGACGCGATGTCGGCCGGACCGAGGAGCAGGCCGAGGTCGCTGGGATTGATCGGCGCCGCTTCGACGCGGACGACAACCTCGTCGGCACCGGGTGCCTCAAGAGAAACATCGTCGAGGCTTACGCGCAGCGCGCCGTTCTCCTGTACCGTCGAGCGAAGCTCACGTCCTGTTATCATCGGCCATCTCCCAAGATCCGCCGACGAATGCTGCTCCCGAAGCGCAACGTCAAATGTCGTGTCGCCGTCACGATTACACGGTCAGGACCGGACGCCCAAGGTCATCCATGCCCAACGCCCTGCTTCGATTGTGGGCGCGTCGCTGCCTCGCCGCGTCACGTGGGGGAGCGACTGCGACTGGTGCCGATACCATGATCGGATCACCCCTCGGGATTGGGACCATCCACGCGGATCTGCTTGGCGTCTTGGAGCCTTACGGCCGCAGCGCCAACGCGGCGACGCCGGTGCCGCAATAGGTCCGGAACCCCCGCGCGCGGCGCTCAATCGAGCCGCACTTTCGCCGTCACCGAAAGGCCGGGCCGCAAACGACCGACATCCACCTGTCCGGGATCGAAGCGGATGCGGACCCCGACTCGCTGGACGATTTTCGTGAAATTGCCGGTGCCGGGCTCGAAGGGGAGAAGCGCGAAGCTCGAGCCGGAGCCGGGTGCAAGGCTCTCGACGCGGCCCGTCAAGTTCCTGCCGGGCAGCGCGTCGGCAGCGACGACGACCGCCTGGCCGGGACGCATCCGGGCCGTCTGGGTCTCCTTGAAGTTGGCGGTCACGTAAAGCGCGTGCAGCGGGACCAGCGTCAGCAGCCTCGTGCCAGGCTGGACATAGTCGCCGACGCGGACCTGACGGTTGCCGACCGTACCGTCGATGGGCGCGAATATGGTGGCGTGGCGCTGGTCCTGCTGCGCCAGGTCGAGCGCGGCGGCACCTTGGCCGACCCGGGCGCGCGCGGTCTGCAGCGCCGCCTCCAGCCCCGCGCGCCTCGCACGGGTCACGGCCGCCTTGGCGTCGGAGACGGACAACAGGGCACGCGCGCGGGCGGCGGCCTGCTCGGCGGTGACGGCGGCGGCGGCGTAGGTATCCGCGTCACGCCGGGCGACTGCGCCGCTGGCGACCAGCGCGTCGAAGCGGCGGCGGTCGGTCCCGGCCCGAGTCGAATTCGGCATCGGCCGAGCGGATCGCGGTCCGGGCCGCGGCGACCTCGGCCGTCGCCAGGCGCTGCTCGGCATCGAGACTGATCAACGCGGCGCGCGCGGAGGCAACGCCCGCCTCGGCATCGGCGATGGCCGCGCGGGCCTGCGCGACCTTGGCCGCGAACTCCTCCGGATCGATCCGCACGAGCGGCTCGCCGGCGCGCACGGTCTGGTTGTCGCCGACCAGAACCGCTGCCACCAGCCCCCGTACCTTGGGCGCGACCGAGGTGGCATCGGCGGCGACATACGCATCGTCGGTCGACTGGCTCGACGGTGCCGCGGTGATCCACAGTCCGCCGGCGACTGCGACTGTCATGGCAATGGCCACCACCAGCAGCGTGCGCCGCGACGGGCGGAAGCCGCTGCGCTTCGCCCGTTTCAGTTCAGTCGCCGTCGTCACCGCATCCATCACCCGCCCCTTGCGCAAAGGATATGATGATCATAATATTATTAGCGTAATTCTACAAGAGCCGCGCTGCATGACCGCGAGTGAACCTCTGTCGACGGCGGCGCCCGACCCGCTCGGGCTGCCGCTGGCGCGCAAGTATCTGATCTTCGGTATCCTCGCTTTCGGGCAGTTCATGGCGCTGCTCGACATCCAGATCGTCGCGGCGTCACTCAACGATATCCAGGCCGGTCTGTCGGCAGGTCCTGACGAAATCAGCTGGGTGCAGACCGCCTACCTGATGGCCGAGCTGGTGATGATCCCGTTCTCCGCCTTCCTGGCACAGGCGATGTCGACGAAATGGCTGTTCGCGGCGTCGGCAGGCCTGTTCACGCTCGCCAGCGTCGCCTGCGGGCTCGCCTGGAACATCGAACTCGATGATCGCCTTCCGGGCCGTCCAGGGCTTCGTCGGCGGCGCGATGGTGCCGAGCGTGTTCGCCGTCGGCTTCACCATCTTCGAGGGCAAGCAGCGCGCCCTGATCCCGGCGATCCTCGGCATGGTCTCGGTCCTGGCCCCGACGCTCGGACCGACCGTGGGCGGCATCATCACCGACACGATCGGCTGGCGGTGGATCTTCTTCATCAATGTCGTGCCGGGAATGGCGGTCGCGGCGCTGACCGTCCTGATCGTCGACGTCGACCGCGGCGACCGCACGATGTTCGGCCGCATCGACTGGTCGCATCTGGCGGCGATGGCGGTCGCCCTCGGCGGCCTCCAGTATGTGCTCGAGGAGGGCCCGCGGAAGGACTGGTTCGGCGATCCGGTGATCGAGCTGGCCGCGTGGTTCTCGTTCGTCGGCTTTTGCCTGTTCCTCGAGCGCTCGCTGTTCTCAACGGCCCCGATCGTCCGCATTTCGCCGTTCCGCAACCGCACCTTCGCTTTCGCCTGCGTGTTCAACCTGGTGATCGGCTTTGGCATCTATGCCTCGACCTATCTCGTGCCGGTGTTCCTTGGCCGCGTCCGCGATTTCAACAGCCTGCAGATCGGCACCACCGTGTTCGTCGTCGGCGGCGGGCAGCTTGTCAGCACGGTGTTCGCCGCGTGGGCGTCAAATCATGTCGATCGCCGCATCGTCATTGCCATCGGCCTGACTGGCTTCGCCTTCAGCCTGTGGCTGACCTCCCACCTCGGCTCGAACTGGGGCTTCGACCAGTTGCTGGTGCCGCAGCTGGTGCGCGGGCTGTTCATCATGCTGTGCATCGTGCCGAGCGTGAACATGGCGCTGTCGGCGTTTCAGGGGCCGGAACTGCGCTCCGCCTCCGGCCTGTTCAATCTGATGCGCAACCTGGGGGGCGCCATCGGCATCGCCACGGTCAACACCTGGCTTGGCGACAGTGCCCGCACCCACGCGCAGCTCTTCGGCGAGGCGCTGGGCGCGAACGGGCGCAGTGCGCAGGACGCCGTCGCCGAGCTTGCCCGGCGACTGTCGGCGGTCACCCCCGACCCTGCCCGCGCCCTGCAGCTGGCGCAGGCCAGCTTCGCCCGCGTCGTCGGGCGCGAGGCGCTGACCACCGCCTTCGACGACGTCTTCCGCGTCATGGCATGGCTGTTCGTCGCCGCGCTGGTGATGGTCCCGTTCTGCCGAGTGCCTCGCACCGTCGCACCAGTGTCCCCCGCCGATGCTCATTAGGAAGCGATCGATGCGCCCTCTCGTGCTGCTCGCCACGACCGCGCTGGCGGGCTGCGCCGTCGGTCCGACTTACCATCGACCCCCCCTCGCGCTGACGTCCGCCTTCCTGGCCGCGCCGCAGATCGACACGGCGGCGTCGGTCGACGGCGACTGGTGGCGGGGATTCGGCGATCCACTGCTGATCCGACTGATCGACCAGGCGCTCGCTGAAAACACCGACCTGGCGGAGGCGCGGGCGCGCGTCGCCCAGTCGCGCGCCGTGGCGCAGGCGGCGGGGGCTGCCGTCCTGCCCAGCCTCGATGCTCGGAGCGGCGTCGCCACTGTCAGTCAATCCCGTCAAACCGCCGTCGGGCAGGTCACCGCCGCGCTCGGGCTGCCACGAGGCTACACGGCCTACGACGCGGGGGCGCAGGCGTCGTGGGAGCTCGATCTGTTCGGCGGCCTGCGTCGCGGGCGCGAAGCGGCGCGCGCCGAGCGGGACGCCACGATCGCCAGCAGCGGTGCGGTGAAGGTTGCCGTCGCCGCCGAAACTGCCGACGCCTATCTGACGCTGCGGGCGCTGCAGGCCCGGCTCGGGGTGGCCGAGCAGCAGGCCCGCAACCAGTCGCTGCTCGTCGACCTCGTCCGCCAGCGCTTCGACCAGGGCGTTGCCGCGGAGCGCGAGGTGAACCGGGCCAGCGCGGCGCTCGACGGTGTTCGGGCAAGCGCGGCGCCGCTGCGGGCCGGCATCGCAGCGCAGATGAACCGCCTGGACGTGCTGGTCGGCGAGCAGCCCGGAAGCAACCACGCGGCCCTTGGTGCAGCCGGTGCCATTCCCGCGGCACCCGCGCCGGCCGGCAGCGCCGCGCCGGGCGACCTCCTCCGGCGGCGCCCCGATGTCGTCGCGGCCGAGCGCAGGCTGGCGGCCAGCAGCGCGCGGATCGGCGTCGCGGTCGCCGACTATTACCCGCACGTCTCGCTGTCCGGCCTGCTCGGCGTCGCCAGCCTCGGGCCCGCCGCGCTGTTTACCGGCGGCGCGGTGGAGGCCTCGGCGGGTGCCGGCCTGCGTTGGCGACTGTTCGACTTCGGCCGGGTCGACGCGGAAGTCGCGCAGGCCCGCGGTGCTGCGGCGGAGGCGTTGGCCGCCTGGCGCGGCTCGGTTCTGCACGCCGCCGAAGACGTCGAGACCGCGCTCACCCGCCTGGCCGAAGCCCATGTCGAGCGCGCGGCACTGGAGCGGCAGGTGGCGGCGCTGACCGCGGCGCGCGGGCAGGCGCAGGACGCCTATCGCGGCGGGGTCGTCGGACTGATCGACGTCACGGACGCCGACCGCGAGTTGCTGGCGGCGGCCGACCGGCTAGCGGCGGTACGCGGCGACGAAGCGCGCGCCGCCGTCGCCGCTTACCGGGCGCTGGGCGGCGGCTGGCGATCCGAAGCCCCAGGCTTGGCAACGGCCGCCCCGGCGACGATGTAAGGGCCATGCGCTACGACAGCCAGCACAAGGCGCAGACCCGCGACCGAGTCCTGAAGGAAGCAGCCGCGTCGATCCGCAGCGAGGGCGTCGACCGTATCGGCGTCGCCCAGGTGATGGCTCGCGCCGGTCTCACCCATGGCGGTTTCTACGCGCACTTCACGTCGAAGGACGACCTCGTCACCCAGGCGATCGACTATATGTTCACCGACCGCTACGCCGCCTTCTTTGCCGATCTCGACACGATCGATCCTCGCGCTGCCCTGACCCGCTTCGTCGATCGCTATCTATCGATGCGCCACCGCAATGCCCCCGCAGGCGGCTGCCCGATGCCCGTCCTGGTCGGCCAGGTGCCCCACCTGCCGGAAGCGGCGCGGGCGCGGTTCCGCCTGGCGCTCGATCGGCTGACCGGCGGCGTGGCGTCGCTGCTGACGCGCATGGGAGCCGCCGAGCCGCAGGACACGGCTGTGGCGGTGATCGCCGAGATGGTCGGAGCGATCGCCGTCGCCCGCGTCGAAGTCGACGAGGACCGCGCCGAGCGCTTGCTCAGCTCGGTGCAGGGGTCCGTTCGCGCGCGTCTCGGCCTCATCGGCTAAGACGCGGATCGCCGGCGACGGCGGGCATACGACGCCGGTCGACGTCAGCGCGCGATCAACTCGTCCGCCGGGCCTGTCGCCCCCGGGGCGCGCCGCCGAACATCGGGGCGCGGCGAGCGCGGGCAACCAAGCGGGCAACGGGCCGATGCGGCGCAGGCCCGACGCAACAAGGGGCGCGCCTGGCAGCGCGCCCCTTCAGCGTGACGAAACGAAGTTCAAGCCGTGGCGAGCGACGACCGGCGGCGAGCCGAGACACCGACCAGACCGAAGCCGGCGATCATCAGCAACCAGCTGCTGGGCTCGGGAACGACCGCCAGACCGTTGACCAACGGCGCCGGGTCGGAAGAGAACTGGCCGCCGGCAGTCGCGCGGAAGCCGCTCAGGGCCTGGTTGAGACCCGAATGGATCGACAGTTTCGGCGCGATTGCGGTCAACGTCAGCCCGCGGTCGCGGTCGACGGTGTTGCTGAAGTCAAGAAAATCCGACGAGAACACGACCGTCGCACCGCCCAGCGTCGACGACGACGTCGTTGCCGAGGAACCGGCGCCAAACAGAACCGACTTGGTGAAGGTCCCCGAGAGCAGGTTGGATCCGGCGGCATAGGTGTGCGTGACGAAGTGCGGTCCGCTGATCGTGATCGCCGAGGTCGTGAGGAAGGAGAAGGAACCGGCGATGCCGCCCTGCTGGTAGTTGGTGCCATCGAACGTCGCCGGCGTACCGCGGGCGATCGTCGCGTTATACGTAAACAGCGCGTTCACATTCTTGACGAAGTCGCTGATCAACGGCTGGGTGAAGCTGAACCGGACAACCGCGGCACCCGGGCCCCCGTTGCCAGTAGCGGTCGAGTAGAGGGTGGCATCGGCCGTACGGCCCTTGGACGACGAATTGCCGGCGTTGACGAAGCGGAAGTTGTCGACGGTGGTCGGATCGCTGAAGGAGGCAAAGGTGACCACGGCAGCATTCGCCGGAGCGGTAGTGGCAAGGCCGAGAGCGACAACGCCAAGTGCCACTGTTTTCATCATCATTTAACCATCTCCAGGCGAGCAACCGGCTACGCAGATGTTCATGCAAAAGCTGTGCCACACTAAAGATGCGTCTAGTGCATTGGAATTGTTATGCAGCGTAACGAGCGCCCACCGTTCCTGTAAGGAAATCCGACACTTCGACTCCAGGCACCGGGCGTCGAACCCAGCGACTGTTTAGATGGTGTCAGGACGAGAGGCCGTCGCACGAAGAAGTCGCGATGCACAGCGGCTTGAATTAACGCCGGTCAAACTATTCCGACCGAGTCGTCAATAGACCCTAGCCCAACCTTTTCAACGCCCTGAACTGATTTCCCCTTGCCTGATCCATCAGTCGATGACTCCTTGCGCGGAGGCGGGCGGCCAGCGCGACCGACCGGCCGCTGTCGGATCGATGTCGTGATGCCGGGTGCGGTAGCCAACCCGATGCCCCCTCGCTCGATATCGACCGTCCGCTGCGCCGCGCCGGCAAGATGGCGCGTGTTCACGGCGGCTTCAGACCTCCACGCCCATATCGCGCAAGCGACGGACGTGAGGCTGGAGACGACGATGCTAGACCGACCGACGATCGGTCCGACCGGGATGGCGCTGCTGCTGATTGCCACCCCGATCAACGCTGCGCCGCCCAGGCTCGATCCGGCGCAGGCGGCGCTGCTCGACCGACTGACGTGGGGGGCGGACACGGCCGATGCGGCCGCGATCACGCACATGGGAACAGCGCGCTGGCTCGACCGCCAGCTCCACCCGGAAAGAGAAACCGCGCTTCCGGCCGCGGTCGCTGACCGGATCAGGGCGCTGCCGGTCACGTCGATCCCGATGGCCGATTCGGTGCGGCAGGTCGAGGAGCTCAATCGCGCGGCGAACGCGCTGACCGAGCCCGATGCCAAGGCGGCGGCGAAACAGGTCTATCAGCAGGCGCTCGGGGCGGCCGGGCATCAGGCGGCGAGCCGGTCGATCCTCCTCGATCTCTACTCGCCCGACCAGCTGCAGGAGGTCATGACCTGGTTCTGGGTCAACCACTTCAACGTCCATCTCGGCAAGAACAACATCCGGCTGATGGTCGGCGACTATGAGCAGGGGGCGATCCGGCCGCACGCGCTCGGCCGCTTCCGCGACCTGCTCGAGGCGACGCTGCGCCACCCGGCGATGCTCAGCTATCTCGACAATGCGCAGAACGCCAACGGCCACATCAACGAGAATTATGCCCGCGAGATCATGGAGCTCCACACGATGGGGGTCGGCTCGGGGTACAGCCAGAAGGATGTCCAGGAGCTCGCCCGCATCCTGACCGGGGTCGGCATCGACGCCAGGCCGGAAAGCCCGAAGGTCGGCCCGCAACACGCCGCCGACCTGATCCGCGACGGACTGTTCGAGTTCAACCCGAACCGCCACGATTACGGCGACAAGGAGTTTCTTGGTCACCACATCGTCGGGCGCGGCTTCGGCGAGGTCGAGGAGGCGCTCGACATCCTCGCCGTGCAGCCGGCGACCGCGCACCATGTCTGCCTGGCGCTCGCCCGCCAGTTCGTCAGCGATACCCCGCCGCCCGCGCTCGTGGCGCGGATGGCGGCGACGTTCGCGCGGACGCAGGGAGCAATCGCGCCGGTGCTGGCGACGATGATCGCGTCGCCCGAATTCAAGGCGTCGCTCGGCACCAAGTTCAAGGACCCGGCGCACTACGTCCTGTCGGCGGTGCGTCTTGCCTATGACGACCGCACCGTCGTCACTACCCAGCCGATCGAAGGCTGGCTCAACCGCCTCGCCGAAGGGCTCTACAACCATCCCACGCCCGACGGCTATCCTTCCGACGCGGCCGCCTGGAACGGTCCGGGCCAGATGGCGGTGCGCTTCGAAATCGCGCGGCAGATCGGTGGCGGCGCGCCGGGGCTGTTCAAGCCGGAAGGCGCGCCGCCGCCGCCAATCGCGGACGTCCCCCCTACCCCGCCACCGTCGATCCCCGTTCCCGACCTGCGCGAGCGCGTCGCGGCGCTGTTCCCGGCACCCGACGGAGCGACCTCGGCCGCCCTGGCGCAGGCGAAGTCGCCGGCCGAATTCAACACGCTGTTCCTGTCGTCCCCCCGCTTCATGCGCCGATAAGGAGGTCACCATGGACCGCCGCTCGCTTCTGAAACTCGCCGCCGCCGCCGCGCCGCTCGCCTTCTCGGGCAAGCTCTTCGCCGCCCCCGCCGCGCGCGGGACCCGGCTGCTCGTCGTCTTCCTGCGCGGGGCGTACGATGCCGTTAACGTCACGATCCCGCTGAGCGACTTCTACACCCGGTCGCGCCCCACGATCGGCATCGCCCGGCCCGACGCGGCCAACCCGCTCGCCGCGCTGCCGCTCGATGCGGACTGGGGCCTCCACCCGGCGCTGAAGGACTCGCTCTACCCGTTGTGGGCGAAGCGGCAGCTCGCCTTCGTGCCGTTCGCCGGCACCGACGACATGACGCGCAGTCATTTCGAAACCCAGGACACGATCGAACTCGGCCAGCCGATCGGCGCCAGCCGGAACTACGGCTCGGGGTTCATGGCGCGGCTCGCCGACACGCTGTCGGCAGGGAGCGGCGCACCTTCGCCGATCGCCTTCACCGATCAGGTGCCGCTGAGCTTCCGCGGTGGCACGCCGATCCCAAACATTGCGCTCGGCGGCGTCGGCAAGCCCGCGATCGACGACCGGCAGGCGAAGCTGATCGCCGCAATGTACGCCGGCGACGGCCTCGCCAAGTCGGTCAGCCAGGGTTTCGCAGTCCGGAACGAAGTCTATCAAAGCCTCGCCGGGCAGGAGCCGGCGGCGAACCGCGGCGCCGTCAGCCCGAAGGGGTTCGAGCTGTCGGCGCGGCGGATGGGCCGGCTGATGGCAACCGACTTCACCCTCGGCTTCGTCGACGTCGGCGGCTGGGATACCCACGTCAACCAGGGCGGCGCGACGGGCTACCTCGCCGGGCGGCTGAACGAGCTCGGCACCGGCCTAGCAGGCTTCGTCGAGGAGATCGGCCCGGCGGCGTGGAACGACACGGTGGTCGTCGTCGTCTCTGAATTCGGGCGCACCTTCCGCGAAAACGGCGACAAGGGTACCGACCACGGCCATGGCAGCAGCTATTGGGTCATGGGCGGCGGCGTGAAGGGCGGCCGCTTCGCCGGGCCGCAGGTCGCGCTGTCGGAGGCGAGCCTCAACCAGGCGCGCGACCTGCCGGTGCTGACCGACTATCGCGCGCTGATGGGCGGGCTGTTCGCGCGCATGTACGGCCTCGGCGGCGACCGCCTGACGAGTGTCTTTCCCGGCACCGCGCCGAGCGACCTGCGCCTGATCTGAGGCGCGGATCGCAGCAAGCCGGTCGCGCCCAGGCGGAATGACGGCGAACCCGGGCGCGACCCATCGCCCCGACGCCGAGGTGGTTGCGCGAACGCCCTCGCCGGATCATCCTTGGTGCCGGTCGATGGGGGTGACGATGGTCGTAAAGCTGCTCGGTGGAAGTGCGGCCCTGGCGCTGCTGGCAAGCACGGCCATGGCGCAGAGCTATACCGAGCGTCCGGCGTCGCCGAAGCTGGTCAACGAAGGGGCCAATTACGACCGCGTGAGCGTCGACATCCCGATGCGCGACGGGGTCACGCTCCACACCGTCATCCTGACCCCGCGCGGGGCGGCGGGTGCCCCGATCCTGCTGACGCGGACTCCGTACAACGCCGAAACCGGGACGATGAACGTCAAGGCCGGCGATCTCGCCAGCGCGCTGGAAGGCTATGACAACGCCTATGACGTGATTGCCGAGGGCGGCTACATCCGCGTCGTCCAGGACATCCGCGGCAAGTACGGGTCGAAGGGCGATTACGTCATGAACCGGCCGCTGGTCGGCAGTTCGCTCAATCCGACCAAGGTCGACGATTCAACCGACTGCTACGACACCATCGATTGGCTGGTGAAGAACCTGAAGCAGTCGAACGGCAACGTCGGGATCATGGGCATCAGCTACGACGGCTACGAACCGCTCGTCGCGCTGATCAATCCGCACCCGGCGCTCAAGGTTTCGGTGCCGATGAACCCGATGGTCGACGGGTGGCGTGGCGACGACTGGTTTCATAACGGCGCCTTCCGCCAGATGAACATGGACTACATCTGGGAGCAGGTGGCGACCGCCGACAATTCCTCGCCGTGGTTCCACAACCATGCCGATCAGTACGCCGAGTTCCTCGAAGCCGGCAGTGCCGGCGAGCTTGGCCGTCGCCACGGCCTCGACCAGATCGGGACGTGGCAGAAGATGACGCAGCACCCGGCCTACGACGCCTTCTGGCAGGAGCAGGCGATGGACCGGATCCTCGCCAAGGCGCCGCTCACGGTGCCGGTGATGCTGGTCGCCTCGCTGTGGGATCAGGAGGACATCTACGGCGCGACCGCCGTCTATCGCGCGCTGAAGCCCAAGGATGTGGGTGGCGACAGGGTCTTTCTGTCGATGGGGCCGTGGTATCATGGTCAGGAGATCGACAAGGCCAGCAAGTTGGGCAACGTCGAGTGGGACCAGGACACCGGGAAGTGGTGGCGGCAGCAAGTGCTCGCGCCGTTCCTTGCGCATTTCCTGAAGGGCACGCCGATGGACGTTGCCCCGGTGACGGTGTTCCAGTCGGGCACGAACCGGTGGCAGCGGCTGCCGGGCTGGCCGGCCGCGCCGGCCGCGACGCCGCTCTACCTGAAGCCGGGCGGCGGCCTCGGCTTCACCCGCGCGGACGGGCCGGCGGCGACCGAGGCGTATGTCAGCGATCCGGCGCACCCGGTGTCCTTCGTCCCGCGCCCGGTGACGCCGATCGGCTATGACGGGGACCACTGGACGGCGTGGCTGACGAGCGACCAGCGCAACGCCGCGTCGCGCCCCGACGTGCTGACCTTCACCACCGACGTGCTGAACGCGCCGGTGACGATCGCCGGGGCCCCGCAGGTTCACCTCAACGCGGCGACGAGCGGGACCGACAGCGACTGGGTGGTCAAGCTGATCGACGTCTATCCCGATCAGGTGGGCGGCGACCAGAAGATGGGCGGCTATCAACTGGCCGTGGCGATGGACATCTTCCGCGGGCGATACCGCGAGGGACTGGACCAGCCCAAGCCGATCGCCGCCGGCCGCGCGCTCGGCTATACGTTCGACCTGCCCAACGCCAACCACGTCTTCGCCAAGGGCCACCGGATCATGGTGCAGGTGCAATCGAGCTGGTTCCCGCTGTACGATCGCAACCCGCAGACGTTCGTCCCCAACATCTTCTTCGCCAAGCCGAGCGATTACCAGAAGGCGACCCAGCGGGTGACGGTGGCGGGGCCGGACGCGAGTTTCATCGCGCTGCCGCTGGTGAAGTAAAGCCGCCACGCCGGCCTGCGCGATTTGCCCGCTTGCGCGGGCCGCAGCCCGCATCCGTCGTCGTTCGCTCCGCGGGTGCCGAATTGCGCCCGCCGGTATCCATTAAGTCCTGCGGTCCATTCGGCGGCCCCCTTCATCGGCCGCACCGCCAACCCGCCATTGCCTCGAGCCAAGCGAATGCGTATGGCTAATCCGCACTTCTGGGAGCTACTGCGATGAACGCCCCTGTCAAGACCGGCGCCTTCAGGGCGCAGGGACTGCGCGAGCCGGGCTACGGCGACCTCAAGCACCTGCCCGGCCTCAAGCCGCACCCGTTGCCGCTGCTGCGGACGATCGAGTTCCTGAAGGACCCGCTCGCCGGCGTCACCGCCAACGTCGCCAAGTTCGGACGCGTGTACCGCGTCAACAACTTCGGCGGCTGGAACGTCGGCCTGATCGGGCCGGAGGCGAACGAGCTGGTGCTGTTCGACCGCGACAAGACCTTCTCGTCGGAGCTCGGCTGGACGCCGATCCTCGGGCGCGTCTTTCCGCGAGGGCTGATGCTGCTCGACTTCGATCATCACCGTGCCGACCGCAAGACGCTGTCGGTCGCCTTCAAGCCCGAGCCGATGCGCCACTATCTGGGCGAGCTTAACGACGGCATCGCGCGCGGCATCGCCGCACTTCCGGTCGGCGACGAGTTCAAGTTCTATCCCGCGATCAAGGCGCTGACGCTCGACCTCGCCGCCACGTCGTTCCTCGGCATCGCCTGGGGACCGGAGGCGGACGCGATCAACCGCGCCTTCGTCGACATGGTCGCGGCGTCGATCGGCATCGTCCGCGTGCCGCTGCCGGGCACGGCGATGGGACGCGGCGTCAAGGGCCACAAGTTCATGTCGAAGTTCTTCGCCCGCGAAATCCCGAAGCGGCGCGGTGCCGCGGGCGACGATTTCTTCACCCAGTTCTGCAACGCGACCAACGACGCCGGTGCGTTACTCTCCGACCAGGAGATCATCGACCATATGAACTTCCTGATGATGGCGGCGCACGACACGCTGACGTCGTCGCTGACCAGCACGCTGTATCACCTTGCGATCCACCCCGAGTGGCAGGAGCGGCTGCGCACCGAGATCCTGGGCGTCCGCGCCGAAGCCGGTCCGGCGCTGCCGTTCGAGCGGCTGGGCGACCTCGAGCAGACCGAGTGGGCCTTCAAGGAGGCGCTGCGCCTGTTCCCGCCGGTACCGTCGATCCCGCGCCGCGCGCTGCGCGAGTTCGAGTTCGACGGCGTCCGGGTTCCGGCCGGGACGCACGTCGGGGTCAACCCGATGTACACGCACCGCATGGCCGAATACTGGGAGGAGCCGGAGACGTTCGACCCCTCGCGCTTCAGCCACAACCGCTCGCAGGGCCGGCACAAATACGCCTGGGTGCCGTTCGGCGGCGGCGCCCACATGTGCATCGGCCTGCACTTCGCCTACATGCAGATGAAGTCGTTCTTCTACACGCTGCTCAGCCAGTACCGGGTGACGGTGCCCGCCGATTATATCTGCGACTTCCAGATGTTCCCGATCCCCAAGCCCAAGGACGGCCTGCCGATCCGCCTCGAGCGGCTGTAGGCGTGCGCCGCTTCGGCTGGGCGGCGGCCGTTGTCGTCGCGCTGCTGGTCGCCGTCTGGGCGGTGCTGCGGGTTCCCGACCTGCCGGTGGCGACACTGCGGGCGCGCTATGCCTCGCCGGCGTCGCGGTTCGTGGCGGTTCTGCCCGACGTCACCGTCCACCTGCGCGACGAGGGACGGCGCGACGGCCTGCCGCTGGTGCTGCTCCACGGCTCGAATGCGTCGCTGCACACCTGGCAACCGTGGGTGTCACGGCTCAAGGATCGCTACCGGATCATCAGCTTCGACTTTCCCGGGCACGGCCTGAGCGGACCCGCGCCCGACGGGCAATATACGCAGGCGGCGTACGCCCGCGTCCTCGCTGCCGTCGTCGCCGAGCGCGGGCTCGGGCGCTTTGCCCTGGCGGGCAACTCGATGGGCGGCGGCGTCGCTGCCCGCTATGCCGCCGACCATCCCGAGCAGATCGCCGCGCTGATCCTGGTCGACGCCAGCGGTGCGCCCTATGCCGACGGCGAGCGAGGCACCCCGCTCCTCCTCCGCGTCGCCCGCCTGCCCGTCTTCCGCGACGTCCTTGCGACGATCACGCCCCGGTCGCTGATCGCCAACTCGCTGCGCGGCGCGGTGGCCGATCCCCGTGTCGTCAGCGACGCGATGGTCGAGCGTTACTGGGAGCTGCTGCGCTATCCGGGCAACCGCGTCGCCACCATCGAGCGGTTCGGGCAAGGCTATTCGGCCGTTGTCCGGGCCGACCTCGCCCGGGTCCGCGCGCCGGTACTGATCCTGTGGGGGCAGGAGGACCGCTTCATCCCGGTCGCCGCCGCCGGCTATTTCGCCCGCGCCCTGCCGCAGGCGAAGACCATCGTCTATCGCGACGTCGGCCACCTGCCGATGGAGGAGGTACCCGAGCGCTCGGCCGCCGATGTCGCTGCTTTCCTGGCGCAGGTTCCGATTGCAGCCACGGCCCGGCCGCGGGTTCCGATTACAGCCACGGCTCCGCCGGCCGTTCCGATTACAGCCACGGCTCCGCCGGTCGTTCCGATTACAGCCACGGCTCCGCCGTCTGGGCCAGGTAGCGCGCCATCGCCTGCCGGGCCCCCTCGCTCAGGCTGACGAAGGCGCGACGGGCGTCGCGGGGATCGTCGCGGCGCTCGAACAGGCCCGCATCGCACAGGTTTTTGATCCAGCGGAGCGCCGTCGTCGTCGGGACCGCTGCGGCGATGCACAGGCTGCTGACGGCGACATCCCGCGCCTCCGCGGCGGCGAGCGCAAGGTCGAGGAGCATGTCCCACGCCGGCTCGCCGAACAGGTCGGCGGGGAAGAAGCGCTCGCGGGCGCGGCGGGCGCGGATCGCCTGACGCAGGCGCGCCGGATCGAGCGGAGCCGTCGCGTCGCCGCCGGCACCGTGGTCGAGACGCGCAATGGCCTCGGCAATGCGCTCGGCTTCGGCCCCGCGCAGCTCGAGCCGGGCAAGGGTGCGGTCGGACAGTTCGGCCACGCCGAGCCCCTCCGGCGCCGCGGTCGCCGCCTGAACCGCCGCCACCAGCGCACCGGCCTGGGGGTCGGGCGCGAGGAAGTCGGCGAGGTTCGCCCCCAGCGCGACGCCGGCGAACTCGGCCTCGCCGAAAGCCAGCAGGCGTGGGCCATGGCGATCGAGGCGTGGCCGCAGCGCCGAAGTCGCCAGGCCGAGATCGAGGATGACGAGGTCGGTCGACCAGTCGGCGCAAAGGGCGCGAGCAAGCGCGTCGCCGTCGGCGTGAAACTCAGCCGTAGCCCCGGCTGCAACCAGATCATTGCCGTGACGGGATGCCCATTCAGGCGTAACGGCCAGCTTTATCGTTATTAAGGGAGAAGTAATCAGCCTTTGACTCCTCTTAACCGCGCCTTACCTTTCAGCATTGGCAATTGCGATCATGTCCTGCCAAGGATTTTGGTTCAACCGTTTCGGCTCCAACAGGCGTTTCGCCCGCCGCCCGTCTTGCATCATTGTTGCGTCGAGGGGTGAACACTTAACTCGGCGGGGGCCAGCATGGAGCACACAGGGTCACCGGCCGCGTCACAGCTGGCAGCGCTGATCGGATCGAGCGCAGCCATCGGTGCCGTGCGCCAGGTGATCGACCGGCTGGCCAGATCGGACGTCCCGGTCCTCGTCACCGGGCCATCCGGCAGCGGCAAGGAGGTCGTCGCGCGCCTGTTGCATCAGCGGGGGACCCGCGCGGCCCGTCCGTTCGTCGCGATGAACTGCGCTGCGGTGCCACGCGACCTGCTCGAAAGCGAGATCTTCGGCCACGAGGCCGGAGCCTTCACCGGCGCGACGCAGGCCCGTCGCGGACGCTTCGAACTGGCGCACGGCGGCACGCTGCTGCTCGACGAGGTCGGCGACATGCCGCTCGATTTCCAGGCCAAGCTGCTGCGCGTCCTCGAGACGCACGAGGTCGAGCGGGTCGGCGGCACGACAGCAATCCGCAGCGACGCGCGCATCGTCGCGGCGACCAACGCCGATCTGTCCGCCGCGGTCGCCGCCGGACGCTTCCGCGCCGACCTGTTCTACCGGCTTGCCGTCGTCGAGGTGGCGCTGCCGGCGCTGGCCGACCGGCGCGGCGACATCCCGCTGCTGGTCGAGCATTTCATATCGCTCCTCGACCCGGCGACCGCGCCGCGCTTTACCGCGGAAGCGATGGTCTACCTGATGCGGCAGGCGTGGCCGGGCAACGTCCGCGAACTGAGGAACGTTGTCGCGCGCGCCGCTGCGCTCCACCCGGGAGCCGATCTCGACGACGCGGCGTGTGCCCTGCTGCTCCACGGCGAGCGGCGCGCGGTCGATCGCTGGCTCGACACCGCCGCCGAGCCGCTGCCGCTGCCCAACCGGCGCCGGCCGCCCCCGCTCGTCGCCGCAAGCGAGGTCGTCGACCTGAAGGCGCTGCTCGGCGAGTTCGAGCAGGCGTATATCCGCGAGGCCCTGCACCGCACGGCATTCGGGGTCGCCGAGTCGGCGCGTTTGCTCGGACTCCGCCGGACCACGCTGGTCGAGAAGATGCGCCGCCTGAACATCGCGCGGCCCGACGGCAGCCTGCCGCCGGCGTGACGCGACGCCGCGTGTGCGGCGGGATCGGAACCGGGTGACGCAGCACGGGTTGTCGCCTCATTCCGGCGCGAGAAGGACCAGATCCCGCAATGCTTCGTGATCTTTTCCCCCGTCGTCTGGTGCAGTGGCTCGGGCCGCTGGTGGCTACCGGGCTTGTCGCGCTCGTGGTGGCCGCCGTTGTCGTCGTTTCGGGCCTGCCCAACCTGGCCGCGACGACGCCGCACCCGCAGCCGTGGGCGGCGTTCCTCCACTATGTCTTCAACCGGTCGGTGTCCGCGCATTCGGACGACCTGAAGCCGCCTGCCGATCTCAACAGCCCGAATCGCATCGCCGTCGGTGCCGGGCATTACGCCAACGTCTGCGCCAACTGCCACGGCGCGCCGGGCACGGGGCAGAACCCGATCGCACTGGCCATGACCCCGCGGCCACCGTACTTGCCTGCCCAGATCAAGGACCTGAGCGACAAAGAGATTTTCTGGGTCCTGAAGCACGGCGTCAAATACAGCGCCATGCCGGGATGGCCGACGCAGCAGCGCGACGACGAAGTCTGGACGATGGTCAGCTTTGTCAAGAATCTGCACAAGATGGATTATGCGCTATACCGCCGCCTCGCGCTCGGCGAGCAGGCGACGCCGACGGCACAGCCCGCGCGGATCGACTTCGGCGCCAGCCCGGCCCTCAAGCCGTACGTCACCCATGGATCGACCATCTGGCAGGGTGACATCAACCACTATCAGTACCCCGCGACTGGGCCCGACCAGTTTGCGCAAACGGGCGCGGTCGTCGAGACGTGCTCGCGCTGCCACGGGGTTGCCGGCACGGGGCGTGCGGTCGGGGCCTTCCCCAACATCGCGATCCTCAGCCAGCAGTACATGCGCGGCCAGCTGGAATATTTTGCCAACGGCAGCCGCCACAGCGCGATCATGCAAACGGTGGCCGACCAGATGTCGCCGGCACAGCTTGACGCGGTAGCCGCGTATTACAGCAGCCAGCCGAAAGCCAAGTCGCTGGCGGCGGCGACCTTCGCCGTGCCTGCCGCCGAGGTGCAATATGGTGCCCAGATCGCGCTGCAAGGCCTGCGCGAGCAGAAACTCGGTGCGTGCAACGGCTGCCACGCACTCGCCGACGCCGACGCGCGCAACTATCCGCGCCTCAACGGCCAGAACGAGGATTACATGATCGCGCAGCTGAAGCTGTTCCGCGCGGGCGGCCGCGGCGACACGGGGCGGTACAATCCGATGACGGGCGTGGCCAAGCACCTGACCGACCGCGACATCAGCGCCGTCGCTGCTTATTACGCGGCGCAGACCCCCTACTCGGCGGCGGTGGTCAAGGTCGAGCAGCAGGCGGCCAAGCCGCAGCGCGGTGGCTGACGCTCACTCACGGTAGCCGGGCAGCGCGACATCGAAGCCCAGCGCCACGGCGCGCACGGTGAAGCCGGCGGCGAAGCCGAGCGCGCCAGCGAGCCGCGCCTCGACCCCCACAGCCGCGGCAACGACATACACGCCGGCACCGAGGGCGGCCGCCGAGACGTAGATCTCGCGCCGCAGCAGGACCGACGGTTCGTTCGCTAGCAGATCGCGCACGATGCCGCCGAAGCTGGCACTCAGCACGCCCATCGCCACCTGCGCGACCGGTGGCACGCCGTAGCTCGCCGCCTTGGCCGCGCCAATGACCGCATAGGCGGCGAGGCCAACCGCATCCAGCCACAACAGGGTCCGCAGGCGCCAACGGTCCGCCCGAAGCAGCCAGACCAGCGCCGCGGCAATAATGCAGACGCCGAGGTAATCGCTGCGGTGGACCCAGAACACCGGAGCGCCGATCAGCAGGTCGCGCAGCGTGCCGCCGCCGACCCCGGTGACCGCGGCGAAGAAGACGAACGTGACGATCGTCTGCTTCGCCCGCGCCGCCGCCAGCGCCCCGGTCGCGGCGAATACCGCAACACCGGCATAGTCGAGCCCGGCAAGCAGCGGCGCGGCATGGGGAGCAAGACCGGCAATCACGGTGCGGCGCTTCGGCTCAATCGGGCGCGGACGACGTGAAGACCCGCAGAGTCGGTGCAGCGGGCAAGCCGGCGCGCGGCAGCGAGGGGGCCGGCAGGGAGGCGAGGCGGATCAGGCGGCATCCGCCGGCTTTGCCGCCGCCTCGCGGCGATGAACAGATGTTTCTGGCCCGCGTGCGGCCGCGCACGGCGGCACGCGCGGCCTGACCAGACCCTTCGAGCTTCAGGACGGGGACCGGCACCGCCGACCCCGGCCGCGCACGCTACGCCGCGACGGCAGCCGGACGACGCCGGGCGCGCAGCGCGCCGCCAAGACCGCCCATGCCGATCAGCATCATCGTCCACGTTGCCGGCTCGGGAACGGCGGCGGCGAAGGCAACGCCGCCGTAGCGGACGCCGTACTGCGGCCCGGCGAAGGTCGTGAAGGCTTCGGTCGACGGCAGCGACGTCGCCGCCAGTCGGTCGGTGATCGCGACCACCCCGTTCGGATCCGCCCCGTTGTCGCCCGACGCGCTCGACGTCGCGGTAACGGCCCAGAACGACACGGTGCCGTCGCGATTGACACGCCCGGCAAGGTCGCGAAGCCCGACGACTGTCACTGTCGGCCATGACCCGGCGACGCCGCTGTTGACGCCTTTGACGGTGTAGCTCGCCCCGATCAGCCCCGACCGAAGGACGTAGTCGAGCTGCCACACGCCGTTGACCTTGCTCCATTTCTCGAGCCCGGCATTGGTCGAGGTGTCGGTGCTGTTGCCCGACCCTTCGTCGCTGACGTACAGCGTCGTGTCGTTGGCGAAGAACAGGCCGAACGGCGTGAAGTTGCCGCCGGTGACCTTGGCTGCATCGGTGGCGAAGCCCGGCAGGATGCTCGTCACCGCCGCGCTCGCCGTCGCCGCGGTCGGCAGCGCCCCATTCGGATTGGACACAGTATAGACCGTATCGACCCCGTTGCCGCCGCTGCCCTTGGTGAAATACAGGTCGCCCTTATATTCGACCAGGCCGCGGAAATTAGTGTCTTTTCCGGCCTTGTCGCCCACGATCGACTGATAGCCGGGGCTGATCATTGCCGAGTTCGGCGTCGTCCCCGGCGTGACGACCTCGAGCCCGGTGCTCGTCGTCAGCGCGGTCGGGGTTCCCGTGCCGTTGTTCGAGTTGCCGACGGTGTAATACTTGCCATTCGACGCCAGCACCGCAGCGCGGCCGTTGTTGCCACCATAAGCGAGCGTCTGCGTCGTCGACACCGCGCCCTGGTCGGTCACGGCGACCACGGCACGGTTGAAGGCATAGACTCCGCCGTTGGCTGCGCCGAAGTAGGCCGACACCGGGTTGGTCGTGTCCTTGTAAGCGGTGGTGTCCGAGTTCGACACGTCGAGGTTGCCGACGCCGCCGCCGGCATAGCCCATGAACGTCACCGTGTTGCCGGCGACGCCGCGGCTCGTCGTCCGCGCGACGTTGAGCGACAGCTCCGACTTCGACGGGAAGCTTGTCGAAACGACATTGGGGTCGACGTTGAGCGTGTGGTTCACCGCGCCGGTCGTCGCGTTGACGTCGCGCAGGGTGATCGCCGACGTGACGCCGAACGACGAATCGACCGAGGCGTTGTTGAACACCGTGGCGAGGTCGCCGTTCGACACGGGCTTGACCGAGGTCCCTGCCGTCTTGCCCGGCAGCTGCTTGGTGGTGTTCGGGGTCAGCGTCGCGACACGGCCGGTGTTGGCATAGGTCGTGCTGCTGATGATCAGGCTGCCCTTGTCGATGAACGTGCCCGCGTTCGCCCCGGCGGCGGCGAACAGGCTGGCCGTGAAGGTCAGCGCGCGCAGGTAGTCGGCGCGTGCAACGACCCGATTGCTCGACTTCATGTGCTGGCCCCTGAATGATCGACCGGCACCCGTGCGCGCAGTCGAACAAGTTGTTGTCACCAGACCATTATTGGCCCCGTTGTCACGCACCTATTCCGCGCGTGACGACACTGTCCAGCCCCTCCTGCATGAAACATTTGTTGCATGAGTTAGCCCGCGGGGGGCGGGCAGTCGCGCCGGCACCATTTTGCCTTCACATGTGGATCGGCTTGCCCTGCACCGCCATCGCCGCTTCCTTCAGCGCCTCGGTATGCGTCGGGTGGGCGTGGCAGGTGTAGGCGATATCCTCGCTGCTCGCCCCGAACTCCATCGCCAACGCGGCTTCGGCAATCATCGTGCCGGCTTCGGAGCCGATGATGTGGACGCCCAGCACGCGGTCGGTGGCGGCGTCGGCGAGCACCTTGACGAAGCCCTCGGTGTCACGGTTCGCCTTGGCCCGGCTGTTGGCGCTGAACGGGAACTTGCCGACCTTGTAGTCGACGCCTGCCGCCTTCAGCTCCTCCTCGGTGCGGCCGACCGTGCCGACCTCGGGGTGGGTATAGACGACTGCCGGGATGACGGCGTGGTTCACAAGGCCGTTCAGCCCGGCGATGTTCTCGGCCGCGGCGATCCCCTCGTCCTCGGCCTTGTGCGCGAGCATCGGTCCGACGACGACATCGCCGATCGCCCAGATGCCGTCGACCGCGGTCGAGAAGTCGGGGTTGATCGGCACGCGTCCGCGCTCATCGAGCGCGAGGCCCGTCGCCTCGAGCTTCAATCCGGCCGTGTTCGGCTTGCGCCCGATCGACAGCAGGACGACGTCGGCGGCGATCTCCTCGCGCACGCCGCCCGTGGCCGGCTCGACGACGACGACTGCGCCCGCGCCCGCCCGCCGCGCCTCGACCACCTTCGTCGCGGTGCGAAGCTCGATGCCCTGCTTGGTCATCAGCTTGGCAAAGGCGGTCCCGATCTCCGCGTCCATGGCGGGCACGATGCGGTCGGCGTATTCGATCACCGTCACCTTGGCTCCCAAGCGCCGCCAGACCGATCCCATCTCCAGCCCGATATAGCCGCCGCCGATGACGACGAGGTGGTCGGGCACCTTGGCCAGACTGAGCGCCTCGGTCGAGGTCACCAGCACCTCGCCGTCGGGAACCATGCCGGGGAGCAGCAGTACCTCGGAGCCGGTTGCAATGATGAAGTTGCTGGCGGTGATCGTCCGCTCGCCGACCTTCAGCGTATGCGCATCAACAAAGCTGCCCTCGCCATGCACCCACTCGACCTTGTTCTTCTTGAACAGGAAGGCGACGCCGTCGGTCAGTTCGCGCACGGCCTTGTCCTTCTCGGCCATCATCGCGCCGAGATCGAGGTCGACCGACCCGAAGCTGATGCCGAACTTGGTCAAATGTCCGCCCTTGGCTTCCTCATAGAATTCGGAGGCGTGGAGCAGGGACTTCGACGGGATGCAGCCGACATTAAGGCAGGTGCCGCCAAGCCGGTCGCGCTTCTCGACGCAGGCCGTGCGAAGGCCAAGCTGCGCAGCGCGAATGGCGGCGACATAGCCGCCAGGACCGGCACCGATCACCACCACGTCGAAATCGTCGGCCATCCCCGGTCCCTACCTGTCGCTGCTGCGGCGTAGATAAGGCCCCCCCCGCCGCCGCGCCAGCCGTCGTCGGAACCATGGCGCGTTCGCGCCGCTTGTTCGGGTGGAGACCCCGATGCGCGCACCCCTGACCTTGATCATCGGCAAGCTGGAAAGCTTTGCCACCGGCTTCATCCTGCTGCTGCCCAACATCTTCGCGGCCGTGATCTTCCTCGGCCTCGCCTGGATCACCGCGCGGCTGGTCCGGCGCGCGATCATCCGCGTCGCCCACGCCCGCGGGCGCAACGACCTGGGCAACCTGCTCGGCAGCCTGGCCGAAGGCGGCGTGCAGGTCGTCGCGGTGCTGTTCGCCGCAGCCATCGTCTTCCCCAGCGTCAACCCCGGCGGCGTCTTTGCCACCCTGGGGATCGGTTCGGTGGCGATCGGCTTCGCGTTCAAGGATATCCTGCAGAACCTGCTCGCCGGACTGCTGATCCTGATCAACCGCCCCTACCGCCGCGGCGACCAGATCGTCGTCAAGGGCTTCGAGGGCACGGTCGAGCACATCGAAAGCCGGGCGACACTGATCAAGACGTACGACGGCCGCCGCGTCATCATCCCCAATAGCGATGTCTATACCTCGCCGGTGGTGGTCAACACCGCCTTCAAACTGCGCCGCGACGACTATCTGATCGGCATCGGCTATGGTGACGACGTCGCTGCGGCGGCGGAGCATTTCACCGCCGCCATCGCCAAGGTCGACGGCGTCCTCGCCGACCCCGCGCCCGAGGTGCTGCCATGGGAGCTCGCGGGATCGTCGATCAACCTCAAGGCGCGGTGGTGGACCGGCTCGACCCGGACCGACGTCGTCCACACCCGCGCGCGCGTCATCCGCGCCATCCAGGCGGCGGCGGCGGAAAAAGGCATCGACCTGCCTTACCCGACCCAGGTCGTCCTGTTCCACGACCAGACCGAGGCGACCGACGGCGACCGCACCCGTCAGCGCGAAGGCTGGCCGGCGGGAAGCAACCCGCCGGTGCCGGCACGAACCGTTCCGGCCCCCGTGACGCCGGCCGCCGCGCCACACGGTCAACGCACACCTCCGCCGGCAGCCGATCCCGCTGCCTCGGTCGCGGGCGCGGGCGCGCCCGACGGTGCCGCCTAGAGGTCGATCAGCAGGCGGGCGGGGTCTTCGATCGCTTCCTTGACCGCGACGAGGAAGGTCACTGCCTCGCGCCCGTCGACCAGGCGATGGTCGTAGCTGAGGGCGAGATACATCATCGGCCGGACGACGATCTGCCCGTCGCGGACCACCGGGCGGTCCTCGATGCGGTGCATGCCGAGCACCCCCGACTGCGGCGTGTTGAGGATCGGCGTCGACATCAGCGAGCCGAAGACGCCGCCGTTGGTGATGGTGAAGGTGCCGCCCTGCATGTCGGCGGTCGTCAGCTTGCCGTCGCGGGCCCGGCGGCCGAAGTCGCCGATGCCCTTCTCGATGGCAGCAAAGCTCAGCTTGTCGACGTCCTTCAGGACCGGCACGACCAGCCCGCCCGGCGAAGACACCGCAATGCCCAGGTCGGCATAATCGCGAAAGACGATCTCCTCGCCTTCGATCGCCGCGTTGACCGCCGGCACGTCCTTCAGCGCGAGAACGACGGCCTTTGCAAAGAACGACATGAAGCCGAGGCGGACGCCGTGCTTCTTCTCGAACAGGTCCTTGTAGCGGGTACGGGCCGCCATCACCGCGGTCATGTCGACGTCGTTGAACGTCGTCAGCATCGCCGCGGTGTTCTGCGCCTCCTTCAGGCGACGGGCGATGGTCTGGCGCAGGCGGGTCATCCGCACCCGTTCCTCGGTGCGGGCCGGCGCGGCAGCGGCAGCGGAACCAGCGGCGGGCGTCGCAGGGGGAGCCTTGGTGCCGAGCATCTTGGCCGTGCCCGCCTCGATTGCCGCGAGGACATCGCCCTTGGTCAGGCGACCGTCGAGGCCGGTGCCGGTGATCGATGCCGGATCGAGATTATAGTCGCCAAGCAGACGGCGGACCGAGGGGGCAATCGGCTCGTCATCGACATGCGCCGCGCCACCCCCCGCGGCGGCGGGTGCGGCGGTGTCGGGCGCAGGCGTGGTCTTCGCGTCCGCCTTCGGCGCATCGTCGATCTTCGACGTCGCCGGCGGCGGGCTCGCCGACGCGGCCTCGCTGCCCCCGGACGGCGCGCCCTTGGTTTCACCCTGCGCCGCGGGCGGAGGGGAGCCTTCCGCCTTGGCCGGCGTGTCAGCCTTCGCAGCCGGGCTGGCAACCACCGCCGGCGTCGGTGCGGCGGCCTTGGCCGGGGCCCCCGCGCCGCTTTCGATGCGGGCGATCAGCGCGCCGACGTTAACCGTATCGCCGACCTTGGCCAGCTGCTCGCCCATCGTCCCGGCGACCGGCGACGGCACCTCGACCGCGACCTTGTCGGTTTCCAGGCTGACGATCGGCTCGTCGGCGGCGACGGCGTCGCCCGGGGCCTTGAGCCATTCGCCGACGGTCGCCTCGGTGATCGATTCGCCGAGGGCGGGAATGGTGACGTCGGTGGCCATGGTCTATTCCGCTGCCTGTTGTGACTTGAACCCGCCGCGGATCGCCGCGCGCACTTCCGCCGGCGGCGCGCCGAGCGCCTCGGCGATCAGCTTGGCCTGCTCGGCGGCGTGGCGCTTGGCCAGCCCCGTCGCCGTCGCCGCCGCCGGCGCCCGCCCGGCATAGATCGCCCGCCGACCGAGCGCGTCCTCGATCGGGCGGGCGACGAAGTGCCAGGCTCCGGCGTTGCGCGGCTCCTCCTGGCACCAGACGACTTCCTCCAGCGCGGAGAAGCGCGTCGCGTAATCGGCGATGACGTCGGCCGGGAATGGGTAAAGCTGCTCGACGCGCAGGATGTAGAGGTCGTCGCGGCCGCCCTTCTCGCGTGCGTCCAGCAGGTCGTAATAGACCTTGCCCGAGCACAGGATCAGCCGCCGAACCTGATCGTCGGGGACGGGATTGATGTCGTCGAGGCAGCGGTGGAAGCTCGACCCCGCGCCCATGTCGGCGAGGCTCGACACCGCCCGCTTGGCGCGCAGCAGCGACTTCGGCGTCATCACCACCAAGGGCTTTCGGAAGTCGCGCAGCATCTGGCGACGGAGCAGGTGGAAGTAGTTGGCCGGCGTCGTGCAGTTGGCGACCTGCATATTGTCTTCGGCGCACAGCTGGAGATAACGTTCGAGCCGCGCCGAGCTGTGCTCCGGCCCCTGCCCCTCGAAGCCGTGCGGCAGCAGCAGGACGAGACCCGTCGCCCGCAGCCACTTCGCCTCGCCGCTGGCGATGAACTGGTCGATCATCACCTGCGCGCCGTTGGCGAAGTCGCCGAACTGCGCCTCCCACAGCACCAGCGTCTTCGGATCGGCGAGCGAGTAGCCGTATTCGAAGCCGAGGACGCCGAACTCTGACAGCGGCGAGTCGAGCACCTCGAACTTGGCGTCGACCGACTTCAGCGGCACGTACTTGCTGCCGTCGGTCTGGTCGACCCACACCGAATGGCGCTGGCTGAAGGTCCCGCGGCCCAAATCCTGCCCCGACAGGCGGACACCATAGCCGTCCTCGAGCAGAGTGCCGAAGGCGAGCGCCTCGGCGGTGGCCCAGTCGATGCCCTCGCCCGTCTCGATCATCGCCCGCTTGGCGTCGAGGATCCGGGCGAGCGTCTTGTGGACGGTGAACGCCGGCGGGATGGTGACCAGCGCGTGCCCGACGCGGCGCAGGTCGTCGTCGGCAACGCCGGTCTCGGCGGCGCGACGAGCGGTGACGTCGTCCTTGGGCTGGGCGAGGCCCGACCAGCGCCCCTCGAACCATTCGGCCTTGTTCGCCTTGTAGCCGGCAGCCGCGGCGAAGTCGCCTTCGAGCCGATTGGTGAACTGGTCGACGTTGGCCGCGACCCAGCCGGCGTCGACGATGCCCTCGCCGATCAGGCGCGTCGCATAGAGGTCGCTGACCGGCGGGTGCCCGCCGATGGCGGCGTACATCAGCGGCTGGGTGAAGCTCGGCTCGTCGCTTTCGTTGTGGCCGAAGCGGCGGTAGCACCACATGTCGATGACGACGTCGCGCTTGAACCGCTGGCGGAACTCGGTCGCGACCTTGGTCGCGAAGGTCACCGCTTCGGGGTCGTCGCCGTTGACGTGGAAGATCGGTGCCTGGACGATCTTGGCGACGTCGGACGGATACGGCGACGACCGCGCGAACTGCGGGCTGGTGGTGAAGCCGATCTGATTGTTGACGACGAAGTGGATCGTGCCGCCGGTGTTGTAGCCGGTCAGGCCCGAGAAGCCGAAGCATTCGGCGACGATGCCCTGCCCGGCGAACGCGGCGTCGCCGTGCATCAGGACGGGCAGGACCTCGCCGTGTTCGTCGTCGCCGCGGACGGTCTGGATGGCGCGGACCTTGCCGAGGACGACCGGATCGACCGCCTCGAGGTGCGACGGGTTGGGCGTCAGCGACAGATGGACGGTGTTGCCGTCGAATTCGCGGTCGGTCGAGGTGCCGAGGTGATACTTGACGTCGCCCGATCCACCGACGTCGTCGGGGTTGGCCGAGCCGCCGCCGAATTCGTGGAAGATCACCCGGAACGGCTTCTGCATGACGTTGCCGAGCATGTTCAGCCGCCCGCGGTGGGGCATGCCGAAGACGATTTCCTTGATGCCGTTCTGGCCGCCGATCTTGATGATCGACTCCATCGCCGGGATCATCGCCTCGCCGCCATCGAGGCCGAAGCGCTTGGTCCCGACATATTTACGGCCGAGAAAGCGCTCGAACTGCTCGGCCTCGATCAGCTTGTTGAGGATCGCCTTCTTGCCCAGTTCGGTGAACTGGATCTCCTTGTCGCGGCCCTCGATCCGCTCCTGGATGAAGCGGCGCTCCTCGACGTCGTTGATGTGCATGTATTCGACGCCGACGTTGCCGCAATAGTTCGCACGCAGGATCGTCACCAGCTCGCGGATCGTGCCCGTCGTCATCCCCAGCGCGCCACCGAGGTAGATCGGCCGGTCGAGGTCGGCCTCCTTGAAGCCGTGATATTCGGGCGTCAGGTCGGCGGGCAGGTCGCGCTTGGTCAGGCCGAGCGGGTCCAGGTTGGCGGCAAGGTGCCCGCGGACCCGGTAGGTACGGATCAGCATCATCGCGCAGATGCTGTCGTTCGCCGCGCGTTCGGTGGCAGCGGCGTCGGGAACCGGGATCTGCGGCGTGGCGGCGCCGGGCACGGCGGCGACCGGAGCCGGAGCGCCCTTGCCGTTGGCCTTGGCGGGCTTCGCCGGCAGGTCGATCCCCGCGGCGTCGAGCGCCAGCGTCAGCTCGTCGGCGGTCGGCGCGGGCCAGTCGGCGCGCGCCCACGACGGGCGGGCCGCGTCGGCGGCGGTCGGCAGCAGGGGCTCGTAATCCATGGTCCGTTCCTCGTCGCGCTCGCGATGTAGCGACGCCCCTCCGTCCTGTCACCCGCCGACGACGCGCTCGTGTTCAGCTCTCGCGGAAGTTGAGCTCGAGCAGGACGCCGTTCGGCTCGGTGACGAACACCTGCCGCAGGCCGATCGACGGGACGTCGTTGCAGCGATAGGGGAGCGCCAGCCGGTCGAGGCGCGCCAGCATCGTGGCGTGGCCGCTGCAGGCGAGCGCGATGTGATGGACCGCGCCCGTGCCGCAGCCAGCCTCGCCGTCGGTCGAGTCGAGCGATCCCGGCGTCGACAGGTGGAACAGCGCGCGCCCCGCGCCGTCGAACATCCACTGGATCCGCGCCGGATTGAGCCCGGCAGGCGGATCGCCCTGCCGCAGGTCGAGCACCTCGGCGAAGAAGCGCGCGGTTTCGGCCAGCGCCCGCGTCTGGATGTTGACGTGATCGAGGCCGCTTACCGTCACCCCTTGAGCACCTCGACCAGCGTCGTCCCAAGCTGCGACGGGCTGTCGGCGACGCGGATGCCCGCGGCGCGCATCGCCTCGATCTTGTCCTCGGCCTTGCCCTTGCCGCCGGCGACGATCGCCCCGGCGTGGCCCATGCGGCGGCCCGGCGGCGCGGTGCGCCCGGCGATGAAGCCGACCATCGGCTTCTTGACCTTGTTCAGCCGGATGAACTCGGCCGCGTCCTCCTCGGCCGCGCCGCCGATCTCGCCGATCATGATGATCGACGTGGTTTCGGGGTCGGCGAGGTAGAGTTCGAGGACGTCGATGAAGTTGGTCCCGTTGACCGGGTCGCCGCCGATGCCGACCGCGCTGGTCTGGCCGAGGCCGACGGCGGTCGTCTGGTGGACCGCCTCATAGGTCAGCGTGCCCGACCGCGAGACGACGCCGACCGATCCCTTCATGAAGATGTTGCCCGGCATGATGCCGATCTTGCACTCGCCCGGCGTCATCACGCCGGGGCAGTTCGGCCCGATCAGCCGCGACTTCGATCCGGACAGCGCGCGCTTGACCTTGACCATGTCGAGCACCGGAATGCCCTCGGTGATGCAGACGATCAGCGGGATCTCGGCGTCGATCGCTTCGAGGATCGCGTCGGCCGCCCCCGGAGGCGGGACGTAGATGACGCTGGCGTCGGCCCCGGTCGCCTCGCGCGCGGCGAGAACGGTGTCGAACACCGGCAGGTTGAGGTGGGTCTGCCCGCCCTTCCCCGGCGCGACGCCGCCGACCATCTTGGTGCCATAGGCGATCGCGGCTTCCGAATGGAACGTGCCCTGCTTGCCGGTGAAGCCCTGGCAGATGACCTTGGTCGCGGCGTTGACGAGAATGCTCATGGGATCAGGCCGCCTTCTTCACTTCGGCGACGATCTTCGCCGCCGCGTCGCCGAGATTGTCGCCGCTGATGATCGGCAGGCCGCTTTCGGCGAGGATTTTCTTGCCGAGCTCGACGTTGGTCCCCTCGAGCCGCACCACCAGCGGCACACTCAAGTTGACCTCCTTCGCCGCGGCGATGATTCCTTCGGCGATGATGTCGCAGCGCATGATCCCGCCGAAGATGTTGACGAGGATGCCCTTCACGTTGTCGTCGGACAGGATGATCTTGAACGCCGCCGTCACCTTCTCCTTGGTCGCGCCGCCGCCGACGTCGAGGAAGTTGGCCGGTTCCGCCCCGTTCAGCTTGATGATGTCCATCGTCGCCATCGCGAGGCCGGCGCCGTTGACCATGCAGCCGATCGTGCCGTCGAGCTTGATGTAGCTGAGGTCGTAATGCGACGCCTCGACCTCGGCCGGGTCCTCCTCGGTCAGGTCGCGCAGTTCGGCGATGTCCGGGTGGCGGTACATCGCGTTCGAATCGAAGCCGACCTTGGCGTCGAGAACCATCAGCTTGCCGTCGTCGGTGACGGCAAGCGGGTTGATCTCGACCTGCGCCGCGTCGGTCGCAACGAACATGTCATACAACTGGGTAACGACCGCCTGGCACTGCTTGGCGAGGTCGCCGGTCAGGCCGAGCGCGAAGGCGACGCTGCGCCCGTGGTGCGGCTGGATGCCGGCGGCGGGGTCGATCATGAAGGTGTGGATGCGCTCGGGCGTGTGCTTCCGCGACGTGTTCGATATCCATGCCGCCCTCGGTCGAAGCGACCAGCGCGATCTCGCTCGACCCGCGATCGACCAGCAGCGCGAGATAGAGTTCGCGCGCGATGTCGACGCCGTCGGTGACGTACAGCCGGTTGACCTGCTTGCCGTGCTCGCCGGTCTGGATCGTCACCAGCGTGTTGCCGAGCATGTCGGTCGCCGCCGCGCGGACCTCGTCGGCCGACTTCGCCAGCCGGACGCCGCCCTTCGCCTCGGGCGGCAGCTCCTTGAACTTGCCCTTGCCGCGCCCGCCGGCGTGGATCTGCGCCTTGACGACGAACAGCGGCCCAGGGAGCTTGCCCGCCGCCGCAACCGCCTCGTCGACGGTCATCGCCGCATAGCCCGCCGGCACCGCGACGCCGAACTTGGCGAGCAGTTCCTTCGCCTGATATTCGTGGATGTTCATGGCGTTGTCCTTGTCGGGCGAGGATTTAGTTGAGGCTCGGATCGATCGCCTTGCACGCCGTCAGCAGTTCCTTGACCGCGTCGACCGACTTGGCGAAGTTCGCCTTGGCCTCGTCATCGAGCTTGATCTCGACGACCTTCTCGACGCCGCCCGCGCCGATCACGCACGGCACGCCGACGTACAGGTCGTTGACGCCGTACTGGCCGGTCAGGTTGACCGCGCACGGGATGACGCGCTTCTGGTCGTAGAGGTAGGCCTCGGCCATCGCGATGCCGCTGGTGGCGGGCGCGTAATAGGCGCTGCCGGTCTTGAGCAGGCCGACGATCTCGCCGCCGCCGCTGCGGGTGCGCTGGACGATGGCGTCGATGCGCTCCTTGGTGCTCCAGCCCATCTCGATCAGCGCCGGGATCGGGATGCCGGCGACGGTCGAATATTCGATCACCGGGACCATCGTGTCGCCGTGGCCGCCGAGGACGAAGGCGGTGACGTCCTGGACCGAAACCTTGAACTCGTCGGCGAGGAAGTGGCGGAAGCGGCTGCTGTCGAGGACGCCCGCCATGCCGACGACCATGTGGTGCGGCAGCTTCGAGAACTCGCGCAGCGCCCAGACCATCGCGTCGAGCGGGTTGGTGATGCAGATGACGAAGGCGTCGGGCGCGTTGGCGGCAATGCCCTCGCCGACCGCCTTCATCACCTTCAGGTTGATGCCGAGCAGGTCGTCGCGGCTCATCCCCGGCTTGCGGGCGATGCCGGCGGTGACGATGATGACGTCGGCCCCGGCGATGTCGGCGTAGTCGTTGGTGCCCTTGAGCACCGCGTCGAAGCCCTCGACCGGGCCGCACTGCGCGAGGTCGAGCGCCTTGCCCTGCGGCACGCCCTCAACGACGTCGAACAGGACGACGTCGCCCAACCCCTTGGCGGCGGCGAGGTGCGCGAGCGTCCCGCCGATGTTGCCGGCCCCGATGAGGGCGATCTTGTTGCGGGCCATGGGGGTCTCCTGCGGATGCTGCGGTGCGGGGGATAGCCCCGCACCCGGGCGCGCGCAACCTAGGTCGCGCGCGTCCAGACGAGGGTGGCGACCAGGGGCGCACTGCCGCCCGGCAGCGTCGTCGGCAGCGTGGTCAGCTCGAGCCGCTCGCCGTCCAGACGCAGGCCGCGCACCTGCTCGCTGCCGACCCACGCCGCGACCCACGCCACCTCGACCGTCGTGACCAGCCGGTCGGACTGCACCCGGTAGGGCCCGGCATAGGCGAGCAGCGGCGTGGCGGGCGGGGCGCCTGCGGGATCGGCGGTGATGAGAACCGACATATAGCCGTCGCCGCCAAAAACCAGCAGTCCCGACGGGGCGGCCCCGAACGGTTCGCTCCGCGTACCGGCGGCCTTGTCCTCGACCTGGTGCGACCGCAGTCGCCAGGTGCCTATGAGCGTGCCCGTCACCGCGTCGGTCATGCCGTGCCTCCATGCCCCAGCGCGAGGTACGCCGCCGACTGCATCTCGATCAAGCGCGATACCGTGCGCTCGAACTCGAACGCGCCGTCGCCGGTCGCATACAGCGCCGCCGGTTCGGCGTCGGCAGCGGCGAGGAGCTTGACCTTGTGCTCGTACAGCTCGTCGATCAGCGTCACGAACCGCGCCGCCTCGTTGCGGCTCTCCGGTCCCATGCGGGGAATGCCGACGAGGATCACGGTGTGGAACTTGCGGGCCACGGCGAGATAGTCGGCCGCGCCCAGCGCCGCGCGGCACAGGCGGGTGAAGGAGAAGACGGCGACGCCCTTGACCGCCTTGGGCACGAACAGCGTCCGCCCGCCGGGAACGGGGATCGTTTCCGACGGCACGCGGACGCGGTCCTCGACCGGGAAGTCGGTCAGGCGGAAAAAGGCGTCGGAGAGCGCCTGCGTCGCCGCGGGACCGTTCGGCACATGCCACGTCGCCGCGCCGCCAAGCCGGTCGAGGCGATAGTCGACCGGGCCGTTCAGCGGCACGACCTCCATCCGCGCCTCGATCAGGTCGATGAAGGGCAGGAACAGCGACCGGTTGAGCCCGTCCTTATAAAGGTCGCGCGGCGGCCGGTTCGACGTCGCGACCACCACGGTGCCCGCATCGAACAGATGGGCGAACAGCCGGGAGACGATCGCCGCGTCGGCGACGTCGCGGACCTGCAGCTCGTCGAAGCACAGCAGCCTGGCGGCAGCGGCGACGCGGTCGGCGACGACCGGGATCGGGTCGTCGCCCGAGACCTGGCGGTGGGCGTGGATCGCGGCGTGGACCTCCAGCATGAATTCGTGAAAGTGGACGCGGCGCTTGGGGCTGACCGTCGTGGTCGCGAAGAACAGGTCCATCAGCATCGACTTGCCGCGCCCGACCCCGCCCCACAGGTAGATGCCCTTGGGTGCCGCGGAGCGCGCGCCGAACAGCCGCCCGAGCCGCGACGGTGGCGGTGTCGCCAGCGCACTGCGCAGCCGGTCGAGCAAGTCCGCCGCCGCCGCCTGATCCGGATCGGGCCGCAACTCGCCGGCCGCGACGAGCCGGGCGTAAGCGGCGCCGCCAGCGGCTGCCGGCGCGGCCGGAGCGCCGGTGCGGCCGGCGGCGGCGCTCACGCGTCGGGCGCAGCGTCCGCCGGCTCACCGGGCGGGGGGCGCCGCGTGATCTTGCGCATGGTGCCGGTGAACGAGCAGACGTTCACCCCGCCCTGCGTCACCAGCCCGCGAACGAAGAACAGCTTGCCGGTCTCCTTCAGCACCTCGCCATGCGCGTCGATCGGCTCGCCGGGGCGGCCGCCGGTGAGGAAGTCGGTGGCGCACGACAGCGTCACCGCGCCCTCGCCCTTGACGAAGCGCGGGCGGATGATGGCGAACATGGCCATGTCGACGAAGCTCATCAGAAAGCCGCCGTGGAGGTAGCCGAGACCATTGGAGTGCCGCCGGTCGGTGTCCATCCGCGACTCGACGCCGTGGTCGGTGACGCGAAAGTACATCTGCCCCAGCAGATCGTGGAAGCGCCCGTCGGGCTGGTGCAGCCAGGGGGTCCAGCCATTGGCGTCGGGAGCGAGTTTCATCGGACCCCGCTCGTAGCGGCTGCTGCGCCTGCGTTGCAACCCGCTCGATGACGACCCGTGCGAGTCCCGCCATTACCCGCTTCGAGGGCAACGGCGAATGGCAGCGGCGGACGTGGTGCCGGCCCGGCACGACAGCTTCACGACGATCCAGGCGGGGCGCGGCTTCGCGGCCCCGCCGGTGGTCCTCTACCACGCCGGCAAGACTGCGCCGAGCCCGGGTTACTCGGGCGCGCGGATCGCCGGTCCGGCAAGCGGGGGCCGGCGGCCGTTGCGTTGCCGCTCAACCCGCTGTTCGACGCCGGCGCACTGGCGCAGGGCACCGTCGCCCGCGGGACGGCTGCCGCTGGCGTGGGTGGCGCGCGGCGTGACTGGCCTCGCCCCTCTCGGGGTCGAGGAGGTCACCGCCCCGCTGCTATGCGAGATGCCGCGCAACCTGCTCTACGGGCTGGCCAGCGCCGTTGGGCTGGCGGGTGCCGTCGCCCGGGCGGGGCGCACCGGATCGCTGTGCCGCGCCTGCTGCTGACGCTCGGGGCGGCCGGCGCGTCAGACCGCGCGTTCGACCATCATCTTCTTGATCTCGGCGATCGCCTTCGCCGGGTTCAGGCCCTTCGGGCAGACGTTGGCGCAGTTCATGATCGTGTGGCAGCGGTACAGGCGGAACGGGTCCTCGAGCGCGTCGAGCCGCTCGCCGGTCATCTCGTCACGGCTGTCGACCAGCCAGCGATATGCCTGGAGCAGGATCGCCGGCCCGAGGAACTTGTCGCTGTTCCACCAATAGCTCGGGCAGGCGGTCGAGCAGCAGGCGCACAGGATGCACTCGTACAGCCCGTCGATCTTGCTGCGGTCCTCGACCGACTGCAGCCGCTCGGCGTCGGCAGGATCGGGGGTAACGGTCTGCAGCCACGGCTTGATCGAGGCATATTGCGCATAGAAGTGCTTGAAATCGGGCACCAGGTCCTTGACGACCTCCATGTGCGGCAACGGCGTGATGCGAACCTCGCCGGGCACGTCCTCGATCGCCTGGGTGCAGGCGAGCGTATTCGTCCCGCCGATGTTCATGGAGCAGCTGCCGCAGATGCCCTCGCGGCACGAGCGGCGAAAGGTCAGCGTCGGGTCGACCTCCGCCTTGATCTTGATCAGCGCGTCCAGCACCATCGGTCCGGTCGCATCGAGATCGAGGTCGTAGCGATCATAGCGCGGATTGGCCCCGTCGTCGGGGTTCCAGCGATAGATCTTGAACGCCTTGACCCGCTTCGCCCCCGCCGGCGCAGGATAGTGCTTGCCGTCGTTACGGATGCGCGAGTTGGTCGGCAGGGAGAATTCGGCCATGCGGTTTTCCGGCTCTTTGGTGTGCCACCGCACATAGGGACAAGCGGCACCCGGCTCAACACGCATCTCGCCGCAGTGCGGCAGCGCCGCGGGTGGCCAATGCGGGCACGGCGGCTTCGCGCCGACCAAGCAAATCTACGCCGATCCGCCGGTTGTCCGGCGTTCATCTTCCGCCATATCGGGCCCGCAATCACGTCGCAGGAGCCACGCCCATGACCGACCGTCTTTCCGGCAAGACCGCCCTCGTCACCGGGGGCTCACGCGGCATCGGTGCCGCCATCGCCCGGCGGCTGGCGGCAGACGGTGCCGACGTCGTCATCACCTTCGCCGGCAACCACGAGGCGGCGAACGCAACCGTCGCGGCCATCGCCGCCGCGGGGCGCAAGGGCGAAGCGATCCAGGCCGACGGCGGCGACCCGGCCGCGGTCAAGGCCGCAGTCGAGCAGGCGGCGGCGGCGCTCGGCGGCATCGACATCCTCGTCCACAACGCCGGCACCTTCCAGCCGGCCCCCCTCGGCGCGGCGAGCGACGACGCCTACCGCACGCAGATGAAGCTCAACGTCGACGGCGTCTATTTCGGTACGACGGCGGCCTTTCCCCACCTGCGCGACGGCGGCCGGATCATCATCATCGGCAGCGTCAACGGCCATACCGCGCCGTTCCCGGGCGTCGCGGTCTATGGCGCGACCAAGGCGGCGGTGACCGGCTTTGCCCGGGGCTGGGCTCAGGACCTCGCGCCGCGCCGCATCCTCGTCAACGTCGTCCAGCCGGGCCCGATCGACACCGACCTAAATCCGGCCAGCGGCGATTTTGCCACGATGATGACCGCGCTCGTGCCGCTGAAGCGCTACGGCACCGTCGACGAGGTCGCGGCGCTGACCGCCTTCCTCGCCAGCGACGAAGCGAGCTACATCACCGGCACGACCATCGACGTCGACGGCGGCTTTTCTATCTGAGGCTGCCGGGCCGAAGGTGCGGGGTCAATACACCCGCGCCTTCGGCTTGATGTACGCGATCTCGTCGCTCAGCGTGTAGCTGTGCACGGGCCGCGTATCCAGCCGCACCCCGCCGTCGCGGAACCAGCCCAGCGAGTGCTTCATCCATTCGCCGTCGTCGCGCTTGGGGAAGTCCTCGTGCATGTGCGCGCCGCGGCTTTCGTGGCGGTTCTGCGCCATGTGCATCGTCAGCACCGCCTGGCCGATCATGTTGTCGAGCTCCAGCGTCTCGATCAGGTCGGTGTTGAACACCAGGCTGCGATCGGCGATGCCGATGTCGGCCATCCGCTGATAGACGGCGTCGATCTTGCGCACGCCCTCGTCGAGCACCTCGGAGGTGCGGAACACGCCGGCATTGGCCTGCATGGTCTTCTGCATCGCCGCGCGCACCGTGGAGGTCGGCGAGCCCCCTTTACTGTAGCGGTAGCCGTCGAGCCGCGACAGCGCCATGTCGGCCGAATCCTTGGGCAGCGGACTGTGCGCAGTGAACGGCTTGACCGTCGCGCCGACCCGGTGCGCCGTCGCGCGGCCGAAGACGACCAGGTCGATCAGGCTGTTCGACCCCAGCCGGTTGGCCCCGTGGACCGAAACGCATGCCGCCTCGCCGACGGCGAACAGGCCGGGAACGACGCTGTCCGGGTCGCCGTCCTTCAGCGTCACGACCTCGCCGTGATAGTTCGTCGGGATGCCGCCCATGTTGTAATGGACCGTGGGCGTTACCGGGATCGGCTCCTTGGTGACGTCAACGCCAGCGAAGATCTTCGCCGTCTCGCTGATGCCCGGCAGGCGCTCGTGGAGGACGGCCGGGTCGATGTGATTGAGGTGGAGGTTGATGTGATCGCCCTCGCCCCCGACGCCGCGGCCCTCGCGGATCTCCATCGCCATCGAGCGGCTGACGACGTCGCGCGACGCGAGGTCCTTCGCGCTCGGGGCATAACGCTCCATGAACCGCTCGCCGTCCTTGTTGGTCAGATAGCCGCCCTCGCCGCGCGCGCCCTCGGTGATGAGGACGCCGGCACCGTAGATGCCGGTCGGGTGGAACTGGACGAATTCCATGTCCTGCATCGGCACGCCGGCGCGGATCGCCATGCCGCCGCCGTCGCCGGTCGAGGTGTGCGCGCTCGTCGCCGAGAAGTAGCAGCGCCCGTAGCCGCCGGTCGCCAGCACGACGGCGTGGCTGCGGAAGCGGTGGATGCTGCCGTCCTCCATACACATGGCGATGACGCCCTTGCACTCGCCGTTGACCATCAGCAGGTCGATGGCGAAATATTCGATGTAGAAGTCGGTGTCGTGCTTCAGGCTCTGCTGGTAGAGCGCGTGGAGCATGGCGTGGCCGGTACGGTCGGCCGCCGCGCAGGTCCGCTGCGCCGCCGGGCCTTCGCCCATGTTCTGGGTCATGCCACCGAACGCGCGCTGGTAGATTTTGCCTTCCTCGGTGCGGCTGAACGGCACGCCGAAATGTTCGAGTTCGTAGACCGCCTTGGGGGCCTCGCGGCACAGATATTCGATCGCGTCCTGGTCGCCGAGCCAGTCGCTGCCCTTGACGGTGTCGTACATGTGCCACTGCCAATGGTCAGGGCCCATGTTGCCGAGGCTGGCGGCGATCCCGCCCTGCGCCGCGACGGTGTGCGACCGCGTCGGGAAGACCTTGGTGATGCAGGCGACCTTGAGGCCCGTCTCGGCAATCCCCATCGCCGCACGCAGGCCGCTGCCGCCGGCCCCGACGACGACCGCGTCATAGCTGTGGTCGATGATCTTGTAGGCGTCCGCCATGGTTATGCTCCGTTGAGCCGTTGGGCGCTCACGCGCCGAGCGCGATCTTGAACACGCAGAAAACCGCCGCTGCCGCGCCTCCAAGCGCGTAGAAGTTGAGCGCCAGCAAGGCTGCCAGCTTGCCCCCCTCCTCGTGCAGATAGTCCTCGATGAACACCTGCACGCCCAACCGAAAATGGTAGAAGACCGAAACGATGAGAAGGAGCATTGGGATCGCAGCGACAGGCTGCCGCAGCCACAGGACCACGGTTGCATAATCCAGCTGCGGCAGGCGGACGAGGCTGAAGACGAACCACAGCATCAGCATCAGGTTGCCGACCGCGGTCACGCGCTGGTGCCACCAGTGGCCGACGCCCGACTTCGCCGCGCCCAGTCCGCGGACGCGGCCGATCTCGGTTCCCGTCCCCATGTTCAAAAGCCCTTGGTCAGGAAGATCGTCGCCCAGACGGCGACCGTCAACAGCGTCGATCCGGCAAGCGTGGCGATGGCGAAGATCTTGCTCGCGTGGATTTCAAGCGCCGCGCCGGTGTCCATGACCAGGTGGCGGATACCGTTCATCATGTGCTGGAAGAAGATCCACGTCAGTCCGACGCCGACGACCAGGCCGACCGGCCCGGTCGCGATGCTGTAGAAGGTGGCATAGGCCGCCGGTCCGGTTGCCGCGGCGACCAGCCACCACAGGAACAGGACGACCCCGCCGAACGCCATGGCGTTGCCGGTGACGCGGTGGAGGATCGACACCAGCATGTGCACTCGCCACTTCCAGATCGACAGGTGCGGCGAAAGCGGGCGGGCAGCGGGGGCGCGCGGTCGGGTAACGGTAGCCATCGAGGTCCTCGGGCGGTATGCCCGTGCCGGTTTAGTCCCTCGGCTGTTCCGCGCAACCGTTCATCGCGGCGCTGCGGCGTCGGCAGCGAGGCGCGCGAGCGTCGCATAGCGCGGGTTGTCGACTGACAGGCGCGCGCAGGTGGCGACGATCAGCGCATCGAGCAGGCCCGGCGTCGCGGCGTCGAGCGTGCCGGCGCGGAAGCGGGCGCACAGCTCGGCGTCGCCCAGGCCGAGGGGCGCGGGCGACGGCGGCGCGGCGAGTTCGCGCTCGACGATCGCCAGCGCGTTGGCCGCCACCCGCGCGTGGAAGGCGTCACGCCCTGCCAGCGGCAGCTTGGCAAGGAAGACGCGGACGGCCGCGACCAGCTCCGCCGCGCTCGGGTGGCCGGCCATCAGATCGTCCCGAACTTAAGCAGGTGGAGCAGGTCGGCGGCGACCTCGCTGACCCGCCGCCCGATCGTCGCGCGCTCGACCGAGGGCACGCGGCCCGAGACATGGTCGTCGGCCAGCTGGAGGCACGACACGCCCCATTTCAGCGTGCCGAACACCTCGAAGACGTGCGCCAGCGCGGGATCTACCGGCCTGCCGCCCGCCGCCTCGTAGGCGGCATAAAGGTCGGCGCGCAGGCCGAAGCCGCCGACCGGCTGCTGCCACTTCCCGAAACGCCAGGCATTGACGCACAGCCACCCGAGGTCGGCGTGGAGATCGCCAAGATGCGCCAGCTCCCAGTCGAGCACGGCGCGCAGGCCATCGGGTCCGACGATAAGGTTCCCGCTGCGGAAATCGCCGTGGCAGAGGACCGCGGGCGGCGCATCGGGCAGCCGCTCGCGCGCCCAGTCGAAAGCGAGGTCGAACACCGGCTCGCCGACGCCGAAGCCGCGGTAGTGGTCGAACAGCCGCTCGCCCTGCACGCGCGCCGAGCCGCCGGGCAGCGGCAGGTCCGCCGTTTCGGCCAGGGGAACGGCGTGCAGCCGCGCCAGCGCCGCCGCACACTGCCCGGTAAGGACTGCCCGCGCGGCGGTAAAGGTATCATCGCGCAGCCACTTGGGCGCCAGGCTCTCGCCCGCCACCCGCGCCATGACGAAGCCGTCGCCGAGCTGGTCGTCCGCTCCCGCCGTCGCGACAACCGCCGCCACCGGCACCCCATGGGCACCCGCCAGCCGCTGCAACCGCGCCTGCGCCGCCTTGGGGAAGGCAGCCACGCCTTCGCTGCGCTGGAAGATCAGCGGCCAGGCCGCGCCGTCCCGCACGGCATCGACGGCAAAGGTTGCCGACGACGCGCCGCCTGAAAGCGGCACCACCTGCTCAACCCCTACTTCACTGCCCGTGGCACGCGACAGTAAGCGGGCGAGCGCGGTTTCGAGCATCGCGCGAGACTAGACGCTGGCGACGCAAAGGGAAATCGGCACGAAAAAGGGCGTCGCGACGGGATCGCGACGCCCTGATCCGACGGCGAGCTTAAGCGGTAACGACAGCCGAGCGGCGGCGAGCGGCGAAGCCGACAAGACCGAAGCCGGTGACCATCAGCGCCCAGGCCGCGGGCTCGGGAACCACGCCCATCGATTCGCCGGCGGTGACGGTCAGACCGGCAACCTGGAAGGCGTCGGGGCCATCGACGTTCGTCATCGTGAAGTCGAGGCGGTTGACCCCGGGAACGAACAGATTGGCGTTGGTGCCGAACGGCGTCAGCGACGTGAAGCCGGTGATGCTGGCGATGACGGTGCCGTTCAGCGAGACGGTGCCGCTGTTGTCGAACAGGGCCTGGCCCGACAGGGTCGCGGTCGCGGAATCGAAACCGGCGAGGCTGAAGGTCGTCTCGAAGGTCGTGACTTCACCCGTGAAGCCGTTGCCGTCGCCCGTGCCGTTGACGATGCGGGACAGCGGACCGTCCTGCAGATAGGCTGGGTTGTAATAGGTCAGCGCGTGGCTGCCGACGGTCAGCATCGGGTTGTTGGTCGAGACGATCACATAGTGCGGATCGACCTGCCCATCACCCGCCGGGAGCGCGGTGCCGGCACCGACGCCGGTGTTGTACACGCCCGGGACGACGACCGCATTGGCAGCCCCGGCGACCGAAAGAAGCGTGGTGGCAAGCAGTGCAACAAATTTGTTATTCATTGGCGAATCCTTCGTAACTGCCCCCCTGCCAGGACTAAGCAAGGGTCGTGCCAGCCCGACAAACCGCTGTTCCGACAATGCTCTGACGTAATGACGCAGTGCGGTTGGGATCACGCATGTAAAATATTCCGACACTTTTGCTCCATTACCGAATGCACGATCTCATTCCGGGCACGTAATAGAGCTGGTATGCGCTGCTATGCTGTTAATCAAAGCGACATTTCGGCTCCAAAATCGACTCCGGCTCCATTCCCAGCATACGTCCGGAGCAATCGCTTGCCGACGCTGGTCACATGGACTTCGTCGGGGCCATCGTAGATGCGCGCCTCGCGGGCGTGGCGGTACATGATCGACAAGGGCGTGTCGTCGGTCAGCCCCTTTGCACCGAATACCTGGACCGCGCGGTCGACCACGTTGTGCAGCATCTTCGCGCCGACGACCTTGATCAGCCCGATCTCGACCCGCGCGTCCGACCCGGCATCGATCTTCGCGGCCGCGTCGAGCGTCAGCAGCCGCGCCGCCTGGATCTCGGCCGCCGACTCGAACACGAACGCCTGCATCAACTGTTTGTCGGCCAGCTTCTCGCCGCCGGCGCTCCGTTCGTGCAGGCGGCGGCACATCAGGTCGAAGGCGCGCTGCGCCTGCCCCAGCCACCGCATGCAGTGGAAAATGCGCCCCGGCCCGAGCCGCATCTGGGCGATGGCAAACCCCTGCCCGCGCGGGCCCAGCAGGTTCGCCGCCGGCACGCGGACGTCGTCATAGGCGACCTCGTAATGGCCGCTCAGTCCGTGGCGCAGTCCGAGCACCGGCGTGTCGCGGACGATGGTGTAGCCCGGCGTGTCGGTCGGCACGACGATCATCGAGAAGGCCGCATGGGCAGCCGCATCGGGTTCGGTCCGACACATCACCGTGGTGTACGCCGCCCCCGCCGCGCCGGTGGTGAACCATTTCCGTCCGCGGATGACCCACTCGCCGCCCTCGAGCGTGGCCGCCGTCTGCAGCTGCGTCGGGTCGGACGAGGCGATCTCCGGCTCGGTCATCGCAAAGCTCGGGAAGATGTCGCCGGCGACCAGCGGCAGCAGGTACTTCTCCCGCCACTCGGGCGCGGCGTAGCGGTCGAGCATCAGCGAATCCTGGAGCGAATGCGTGCCGAGCGCGACCATCGCGTGCTGGCTGCGCCCGACGACCTCGTTGATGTGGACATAGTCGAGGAACGGCATCCCCTGTCCGCCGATGTGGATCGGGTGGCCGAGTGCCCACAGGCCCTCCGCCTTGGCCTCGGCCATCAACTGCGCCAGCACGTCGCGTGCCGCCGCCGGATCGCCGTGGTCGAGCACGGGTTCCGCCGGGTAAACCCGCTCTTCGACGAACGCCTTGACCCGCGCGCGGGTCTCGCTCCAGCCGGCCGTCATCAGGGTCTCTCCCGCTTGTTTTCAAAGACCATAAGCCGATCGCCCGCGCGAGCGAAACCCGCCGTCGTGTAAGGGCGGACGCAAGCGCATTGCCCCGGGGCGCCGCCACATTGCCGCGCCCCGCCGCCTCGGCTACCCGCCTGACGATGACCACGATCCTTCTTACCGGCAGCACTCGCGGCATCGGTGCCGCCGCCTTGACCGCCCTCACCGCCGCCGGGGCGACGGTCATCGGCCACGGTAGCCGCGACGGCGACGCGGCGATCGGCGCAGACCTTGCCGCACCGGGTGCCGGCGACCGGCTGTGGGACGCCGCGCTCGCGCGGGCGGACGGGCGGATCGACGTCCTCGTCAACAACGCCGGGGTGTTCGAAGGCGTCGCGCTCGACGCGCCCGATGCCGAGTGGAGCGCGACGTGGGAGCGGTCGTGGCGGATCAACCTCCAGGCCGCCGCCGACCTCTCACGCCGCGCGGTGCAACACTTCATGGCGCGCCGCGGCGAGACTGGGGCGAGTAGCGCCGCGACAGGCGCGGGTATCGCCGGCCGCATCGTCAACGTCGCTTCGCGCGCTGCCTTCCGCGGCGACTCCCCGGCGCACTGGCACTATGCCGCGGCCAAGGCGGGCATGGTGGCGATGACGCGCAGCATCTCCCGCGCCTATGCCGCCGACGGCATCCTCGCCTTCGTCGTCGCGCCCGGCTTCGTGATGACCGGCATGGCCGAGGATTATCTCGCCAGCCGCGGCGGCGACCAGCTGCTCGCCGACATCCCGCTCGGGCGCGTCGCCGGGCCCGAGGAGGTCGCCGAGACGATCCGCTGGCTCGCGCTCGAGGCGCCGCCGTCGCTGACCGGGGCGGTGCTCGACATCAACGGCGCGAGCTATGTCCGTTGAGGCGGACGGCGGCGCGAGGCAGGGTCGCCCCTCTCCGCCCTGCCGGCGGAGCTGAGCGCCGGTGAGCAGCTGGCGCGTCCGCCTCGCCTGCACCCGGGCGGAGGCCGAGGCGGTGCCCTTCGCCGACTGGCCCGACGACGACCCGCCGACGCTGCTGACCGACGAGCCCGACCCGGCCCAGCCCGACACGTGGACCCTCGACGGCTATTTCGCGCGCGAGCCGGATGCGGCCGACCTTGCCGCACTGCGCGCCTTGGCGCCGTCCGCCGCCCCGGGCAGCGCCGTGGTCGAGCGCCTGCCCGACGTCGACTGGGTCAGCCTCAGCCAGGCGGGCTTCGCGCCGGTGCGCGCCGGACGCTTCCTCGTCCATACCGCCGCCCACGCCGAGGCGGTGCGCCCGGGCGATCTCGGCCTGCGGATCGAGGCGGGGCTGGCGTTCGGCACCGGGCAGCACGCGACGACGCACGGCTGCCTCGCGGCGCTCGACATGCTGGCGCGGTATCCCGGGCGCTTCGGCCGCGGGCGCGGGAGCTTCCGCCGCATCGCCGACCTTGGCACCGGCACCGGCGTGCTGGCGCTGGCCGCGGCGAAGCGCTGGCCGCGGGCGCGGGTCGTCGCCGCCGACATCGATCCCGTCGCGGTCGCCGTCGCCCGCGCCAACCTGCGGGTCAACGCCGTTCGCCCGGCCCGCGGACGCGGCGCGGTCGAGCTGCACGTCGCCGCCGGCGCGGCGCACCGGGCCTTGCGCGGGCCGTTCGACCTGATCGTTGCCAACATCCTCGCGCAGCCGCTGATCGCCCTGGCGGCCGACGTCACCGCGCGGCTGACCCCGGGGGGCGTGGTGGTCCTCGCCGGCCTGCTCGACACCCAGGCGCGCCGCGTCGCCGCCGCCTATACCGGGCGCGGCTGCCGCCTGGTTCACCGCAGTCCCGGCGAGTGGCCGACCTTGGTCCTCGTCCGCCGCTGAGCCGTCAGATCGCGGCGGCGACGATGGCCTGCCACGCCGCCTCGTCGATGACTTCGATCCCGAGCGCTGCCGCCTTGGCCGCCTTCGACCCGGCACCGGGGCCGGCGACGACGAGGTCGGTTTTGGCGCTGACCGCGGCAGCGACGCGCGCGCCGAGGCGCTCGGCCTGGGCGCGGGCTTCGTCGCGGCTCATCGTCTCGAGGCTGCCGGTGAACACCAGGGTCTTGCCGCTGACCGCCGAGGCGCGGGTGGCGACGGCGAACGGCTCGACCGCGACCTCGCCGAGCAGGCCGGCGACGAGGTCGCGGTTATGCGGTTCGGCGAAGAAGTCGGCGATCGACGCGGCGATCTCCGGGCCGACGCCGCCGACGTCGAACACCGCCGCGAGCGCTGCCGCCCGCCGCCCGCGCGCCTTGTCGTCGCCCTCGCCGAGCGCCGGCCCGACCGGGATCGCCAGCGCCGCGGCGACGCGGTCGGCGAACACCGGATAGGTACCATAGGCCTTTGCCAGGTCGCGCGCGACGACCTCGCCGACGTGGCGGATGCCGAGCGCAAAGAGGAAGCGGTCGAATCCGATCCGCCGCCGCGCCGCGATCGCGCCGAGCAGCTTGTCGACCGAGATCGCGTCGAAGCCGCGCCGGGCGACGAGCGCGTCGCGGTGGCGGCCAAGCTGGAAGATGTCCTTCGGCGTCGCGATCAGGCCCTCTGCGACGAACAGCTCGATGCGTTCGGCACCCAGGCCTTCGATGTCGAAAGCCCGCCGGCCGACGAAATGGCGCAGGCGTTCGACCCGTTGCGCCGGGCAGATCAGCCCGCCGGTGCAGCGCCGCGCGACCTCGCCCGCCTCGCGCACGGCAAGGCTGCCGCACGCCGGGCAGACGTGGGGGAAAACGAAGACATCTCCGCGCGGCCCGGTGCCGGCCACGGGGCCGAGGATCTGCGGAATGACGTCGCCGGCGCGCTGTAGCTCGACCGTGTCGCCGACGCGGACGTCCTTGCGCGCGATCTCGTCCTCGTTGTGCAGCGTCGCGTTGGTGACGATCACCCCACCGACGCCGACCGGCTCCAGCCGCGCGACCGGCGTCAGCTGCCCGGTCCGCCCGACCTGGATGTCGATGGCGATCAGCGTCGTCGTCGCCCGTTCCGCCGGGAACTTGTGCGCCAGTGCCCAGCGGGGGCTCCGCGCGACCTGGCCGAGGCGGGCCTGATACTCCAGCCGGTCGACCTTGTAGACGACCCCGTCGATGTCGAACGGGAGATGGGCGCGGTCGGCCTCGATGCTGCGATAGACGTCGAGCGCCTCGGCCAGCGTCGCGCAGCGCCGCAGCCGGTCGGCGACGGGGAACCCCCAGGCTTTGATCGCCGCCATCACCGCCGCCTGCGTATCGGCGGGCAGCGCGCTCGCCTCCCCCCAACCGTGGGCGAGGAAGCGCAGCGGCCGCGCGCGCGTGATGGCGACGTCGAGCTGCCGCAGCGACCCCGCGGCCGCGTTGCGCGGATTGGCGAAGGTCCGCTGCCCCGCCTCGGCCTGCGCGGCGTTGAGCGCGAGAAAGTCGGCCTTGGCCATATAGACCTCGCCGCGGACTTCGATCGTTTCGGGTGCGCCGGTGGGCAGGCGTTGCGGAATGTCGGCGATGGTGGCGACGTTCGCCGTCACGTCCTCGCCGGTAGTCCCGTCGCCGCGCGTCGCCGCCGTGACCAGCCCGCCGTCGCGGTAGAGCAGCGACAGGGATAGCCCATCGATCTTGGGCTCGGCGGTCAGGGCCAGGTCGTCGCCGTCGCCCAGGCGCAGGAAGCGGCGCACGCGGGCGACGAACTCGGCGACCTCGGCCTCGGCGAAGGCGTTGTCCAGGCTGAGCATGGCGCGCGGGTGGACGACCTTGCCGAACCCCGCCGCCGGTGCCGCTCCGACCGCGCGCGACGGCGAATCGGACCGGACCAGCGCGGGGTGGGCCGCTTCCAGCGCGGCATTGCGCCGGACCAGGGCGTCGTACTCGGCGTCACTGATCGTCGGTGCGTCGTCGCGGTGGTAGCGGGCGGCATGCTCGGCGATGGCGGCGGCGAGTTCCGCCAACTCGGCGGCGGGGTCGGCCGTCACGCCGCTCGCTCCTGCCGCAACAGTCGTGCTGCCTGCGCCCGCGCCTCGTCGGTGACGTCCGTGCCCGACAGCATCCGCGCGATCTCCTCGCGGCGCGCGGCGGGGTCGAGCGCGACCACGCCGGTGCGCGTGACGGTGCCCTCGGTCGACTTGGCGATGCGCCACTGGTGGCTGCCGCGCGCCGCGACCTGGGGCGAGTGGGTGACGACCAGGACCTGCGTCGCTGCCGCCAGCCGGGCGAGGCGGTCGCCGATCGCGCTCGCCACCGCGCCGCCGACGCCGCGGTCGATCTCGTCGAAGATGATCGTGCCGGCGCTGCCGGTCGCCGCCAGCGCGACCTTCAGCGCCAGGACGAAGCGCGACAGCTCCCCGCCGCTGGCGATCTTGACCAGTGCCCCGAACGGCGCGCCGGGATTGGTCGCGATCTCGAAGGCGACCGCGTCGACTCCGCCGGGACCGCTTGCGCCCGGCGCGACGACGGTGCGGAACCGCGCGGCGTCGAGCTTCAGCGGCGCGAGCTCGGCGGTGACGGCGGCGTCGAGGCGCTTGGCCGCCACCGTGCGCGCGCGGGTCAAGGCTTCGGCGGCGGCAGCGTAGGTCGCCTTGGCCTTGCCGACGGCGCGGGTCAGGTCGGCCAGCCCCTCCTCGCCCGCGGCAATGGCGGCGGCGCGGGCGGCAAGGTCGGCGGCGAGGCCGGGCAGCGCGTCAGGGTCGACCCGGTGCTTGCGCGCCGCGGCACGCAGCTCGAACAGCCGCGCCTCCGCGGCGTCGAGCGCGTCGGGCGCGAAGGTCAGCGCCCGGCCGGCGGCGGCCAGCGCGTCCTCGGCTTCGCTCGCCTCGATCACTGCGCGGTCGAGGCTGGCGAGCGCGCTCGCCAGCAGAGGGTGGTCGCCGGCAATGCGGTCGAGCCGCCGCGCCGCCAGCCGCAGCGCCGCCAGGCCGCCGTCCGATCCGAGCAGCTGCGTGGTGACCGCATCGAGATCGCCGGCCAGTCGCGCGCCCTTCTGCATTTCCGCGCGGGCGGCGGCGAGTTCGGCTTCCTCGCCCGGCTGCGGCGCGAGCGCGGTCAGTTCGGCGACGGCGTGGTCGAGCCACTCGCGGTCGCGCTGCCCGGCCTCGAGCGCAGCGGCGGCGTCGGCGAGCGCGGTCTCGGCGGAGCGCCAGCCGACGTGTGTGACCGCGACGCGGGCAACCTCCGCCTCCAGCCCGCCGAAGGCGTCGAGCAGGTCGCGGTGACCGCGCGGGTTGAGCAACCCGCGGTCGTCGGCCTGGCCGTGGACCTCGACCAGCCGGCTGCCGAGTTCCCGCAGGAGGGCGACCGACACCGGCTGGTCGTTGACGAAGGCGCGGCCACCGCCATCGGCAGCGATGCGGCGGCGCAGGATCAGCGTCTCGTCGGCATCGAGATCATTGTCGGCGAGCAGCGTCCGCGCCGGATGCGCGGGGTCGACGCGGAAGATCGCCGTTACCCCCGCGTGCGCCGCCCCGCTGCGCACCAACCCGGCGTCGCCGCGCCCGCCGAGCGCAAGGCCGAGGCTTTCGAGCAGGATCGACTTGCCCGCCCCCGTTTCGCCGGTCAGGACGCCGAGACCGGCGGCGAAGTCGAGCTGCAACGCCTCGATCAAGACGACATCGCGGATCGCAAGCGATGTCAGCACCGGCGCGTCAGCCGAGACGGCGCGGTGCGACCACGATCACGCCGACTTGCGGCCGATCAGGTCGTAGCTCCGCGCGTACCACTTCGACCCCGGATAATTAAAGTTGAGAACGGCAGCAGTCTTCTTCGCCTCCTCGGGCAGACCGAGCGCGAGATAGCATTCGACCAGCCGGTGGAGCGCCTCGGGCGTGTGGCTGGTCGTGTTATACTGGTCGACCACGCTGCGGAAGCGGATGATCGCGGCGAGGAACTGCTTGTTCGCCTGATAGTAGCGCCCGACCTCCATTTCCTTGCCGGCGAGATGGTCGCGCGTCAGGTCGACCTTCAGCCGTGCGTCGGCGGCGTATTCGGTGTTGGGGTAGCGGCGGATCAGCTCCTGCAGGGCATCCAGCGCCTTGGCCGTGGTCTTCTGGTCGCGCGAGACATCGGCGATCTGCTCGTAATAGCTGACGGCGACGACGTAATAGGCGTAAGGGGCCTCGCGGCTGCCCGGGTGGAGCGCGAGGAAGCGCTGCGCCGACAGGACCGCTTCCGAATAATTCTGGCTGACGTAGTAGCTATAGGCGCTCATCAGCTGCGCGCGGCGGGCCCAGACCGAATAGGGGTGCTGGCGCTCGACCTCGTCGAACTGCGCCGCGGCCAGCTTGTAGTCACGCCGCTTCAGCGTCGCCAGAGCGGCCGTGTAGAGCGTGTCGACGTCGCGCGCGACATAGGGCCGGTCCTTCTTCGCCTTGGTCGAGGCACAGCCGGACAGGGCGATGGACACCCCCAGCAGCGGCAGCGCGAGGGCACGGAACAGACGGGAACGCAGCATGACCGTTCCCTTAGCCGAAGGTCGCCGGGGTGCCAAGCACCGCGGGCGACCAGGCGTCAGGAGCGGAAATACGGCACGACCTCGCCCTGCTGCTTGATCGTGATCGGGTTGCCGAAGCGGTCGCGCGAGCCGGCGACGCTGAGGCGGACCCAGCCCTCGCTGACGCAATATTCGTCGACGTTGTTGCGCTCGACGCCCTTGAAGCGGATGCCGATGCCGCGTGCGAGGACGGCCTCGTCGTAGAAGGGGCTGGCCGGGTTGTTCGACAGGCGGTCGGGCGGCGTGCCGGCAGCGGCGGGGGTTTCGGACGAGGCGTCGTCGGCGTCGGTCATGGCGGTCCTTCACGGGCTGGCGTGGCCGGGGTCATAGCCAGCCCGGTCCGCCTGCGCTACCGTCGCGCCATGTCCGATGACTTCGTCCGCCACAAGCAGCCCTGGACCGGCGACGAGATCGACAAGCTCCGCCGCTTCGCGGAAAAGGGCATGGCGCTCAAGGCGATCGCCAAGGCGCTGACGCGGAGCGAGGAGTCGGTCAAGGCCCGGGCCAAGGCGGATTCGCTCAAGCTCGCCAAGCTGCGCTAGCGGGCACTCGCCAGGCCGACGTCCGCGGGCACTCGCCGGGCCGACGTCCGCGGGCACTCGCCGCGCCAACGTCCGCGGGCACTCGCCGCGCGGCCACTAGCGGAGCGCAACGCTGGCCAGCGGCTCCCACGGGCCGTCGAGATACCGCCAGACGTCGACGGCGACGATGGCGAAAGTGAACGGCACGAACCCTGCCGCCAGCGCCACCAGGGTCGCCCGCGCTTCTGCCGGCGTGACCTTGTTCTGCACCGTGACATGGGCGGCATAGCGCGCCCGGTCCTGCGGGATCAGCAGCGGCTCCCAGGCGTCGGCGAGGTCGCCGTGGAGCGCCGCCAAGCCGGGCGAGCGCAGGGTCAGGGCGACGCCGCGGCCGAGCGAGCGCAGACCGGTTGCCTCGACCTCGGGCCGCGGGTGCTCGCGCGCGGCGAGCTTCAGCCGCGCGACGACGGCGTCGAACTCGCTGCCCGGCAGGTGGTGGAACAGCGAGATATGCGCCGGCACGCGGTTCAGCGCCGGCGGGTAGTGCGCGAGGCGCAGCGCCTCGAACCGGGCAAGCGTCGCGGCATCGGGTCGCGCGGTCAGGATCAGGGGACGGAAATCGGTCATTGCGCAAGCGGCATGTCGGAACCACGTTCAGGGCGTAACGTTCGCCGTTTACGATTTCCGCCGACATCAGCAAAGGATGCTGCCATGGCCGCCAAGCCAAACGATACCGCCCAGCCGCGCTACAAGGTCGACTACCGCGAGATCCAGCCGTTCGGCACGCTGAAGCAGTTGCCCATCGCGCTCGAGGACAATGCCCGCAAGCAGTCGGTCGCCATCCTCAACCAGCTGCTCGCCGACACGATGACCATCCGCGACATGTACAAGAAGCATCACTGGCAGATGTCGGGCGCGACGTTCTATCAGCTCCACCTGCTGCTCGATAAGCACTACGACGAGCAGGCCGAACTGGTCGACACGATCGCCGAGCGGATCATGGCGCTGGGCGGCATCAGCATCGCCATGGCACCGGACGTCGCCGAGATGACGCGGATCCCGCGTCCGCCCAAGGGTCGCGAGGACGTGCCGACGCAGTTGTCGCGGCTGCTCGAGGCGCACGAGATCATCCTCCGCCAGGCGCACGAGGGTGCGGAACAGGCGGACGACAGCGGCGACGACGGCACCAACGACCTGCTCGTCAGCGAAGTCATCCGGACCAACGAGCCGCAGGTTTGGTTCCTGGCCGAGCACCTGGCCGAAACCCCGCTCGTTCGCGCCGATCAGTAACAGACCCGCGGCGGCGCAATCGCTGGATGCGCCGCCGCGCCACGCCGCTCGTCGCCCTGCCGGAGATAAACCGCACGCGCGAAGGCCTCGACATTATGCCGCACGACCGGTAGCGGACGCCCCACGACATCGTTGTCAATTCGGCGTGTGGGGCGACCGGCGAGCATGACCAGCGCACTCCTCTTGTTCGGGGCAACCGGGGACCTCGCCCGGCGGATGCTGCTGCCATCCCTGTTCGGCCTCGACGCCGACGGCCTCCTACCCGCCGACATTCGCATCATCGGCACCGCCCGGAGCGCACTCGACGCTGCCGGATACCGCGACGTGGCGCGTCAGGCCCTCGTTGACCACATCGACCCGGAGCGGCTGGTGCCGACCAAGGTCGACGAATTCCTCGCCCGCCTTGCCTATGTTCCGCTCGACGCCACCGATCCGTCGGCCTTCGCCCCGCTCGCGGCCGCGGTTGGCGACACCGATCTGTCGATCTTCCTGTCGACCGCGCCGTCGCTGTTCGGCGCGACCATCGCCGGCCTGCAGGCCGCGGGGCTGGCCCGGCCGGGCGTCCGACTGGCGCTGGAGAAGCCGCTCGGTGCCGACCTCGCCTCCAGCCGCGCGATCAACGACCAGGTGGCGACGGCGTTCAGCGAGGCACAGACCTTCCGCATCGACCATTATCTCGGCAAGGAGACGGTCCAGAACCTCATTGCCCTGCGCTTCGGCAACGTCCTGTTCGAGCCGCTGTGGAATACCGCCGGCATCGCGCACGTCCAGATCACCGTCTCGGAAACGGTCGGGCTGGAAAGTCGCGGCGATTATTATGACGGCATGGGCGCGCTGCGCGACATGGTCCAGAACCACATGCTCCAGCTCGTCGCCCTTGTCGCGATGGAGCCGCCGGCGCGCTTCGACGCGGCCGCAGTGCGCGACGAAAAGGTCAAGGTGCTGCGGTCGCTCCGCCCGATCGACGCGGCGAGCGTCGAGGGGTGCAGCGTCATCGGCCAATATACCGAGGGGGCGGCGAACGGCCAGCCGGTGGCGGGCTATGTCAGCGAACTGGGCAAGCCGTCGACGACGGAGACCTTCGTCGCGCTGAAGCTCCACATCGACAACTGGCGGTGGAAGAACGTCCCCTTCTATCTCCGCACCGGCAAGCGCCTGCCCGAGCGCCACTCCGAGATCACGATCCAGTTCAAGCCGGTGCCGCACTCGATCTTCGGCGCACGGAGCGGGCCGCTGCGGCCCAACCGCCTCGTCATCCGGCTCCAGCCGCACGAGAACATCCGACTGTCGATCATGGCCAAGGAGCCGGGGCTCGACCGCGACGGGGTGCGCCTGCGCGAGGTGCCGCTCGACATCGGCCTCGCCAACGCCTTTGCCGACGTTCGCCGCCGGATCGCCTATGAGCGCCTGCTGCTCGACCTGCTCGCCGGCGAGCCGACGCTGTTCGTCCGCCGCGACGAGGTCGAGGCGCAGTGGACGTGGATCGACGGCATCCGCGCCGGGTGGAAAACGGCCGGGATGACGCCCAAGCCCTATGGCGCCGGAACCTGGGGGCCGAGCGCCGCCATCGCGCTGACCGAGCGCGACGGCGTCAGCTGGTATGACTGATCTCCGCTGGCCCGCGGACGGCAGCGACGCCGCGGTCGCCGCCCGCGTCGCCGCGGCGGTGGCGCGTCCGGGTGCGGTCGCGCTGTGCCTGCCCGGCGGAACGACGCCGCGCCCGATCTTCGCCGCGCTCGCCGGCATGCGCCTGCCATGGGACAAGGTGACGATCTGGCCGGGCGACGAGCGGGTGGTGCCGCATGACCATCCGGCCAGCAATATCGGCGCGCTGCGCGCAGAGTTTGGTTCGACCGGAGCGATGATCGAGCCGCTTTCGGCGGTGGCGGCGAACGCTCCGCCGGCGCCCGCCGTGCCGTCGCCACGCTTCGCCCTGACTTGGCTCGGCATGGGCGCGGACGGGCACGTGGCATCGCTGTTTCCGAGCACCGACCCCGACCCCGCCGCGCCGCCCGCGGTCATCGCCGTCACGCCGGAGCCGCTGCCGCCCGAGGCACCCTATTCCCGCCTGACGCTGACCCTTGCGGCTCTGGCCAACAGTGACGACATCATCCTCGTCATCCGCGGGGCGGCGAAACGCGACCTGCTGCTGGCCGCCGCCCGCGGCGAGCACGACCTGCCGGTCGCGCGGCTGCTGCGGCTGGCACCCGTAACCGCCTTCTGGAGCGAAGCATGAGCCTCGATCCGACCATTGCCGCCGTCACCGATCGCATCATCGAGCGCAGCCGTGCCGGTCGCCGCCGCTATCTCGACCTCGTCGCCCGCGAAGCGGAAAGGGGACTGGGCCGGCCCAGGCTGAGCTGCGGCAACCTCGCCCACGGCTTCGCCGCGGCGGAAGGCGACAAGCCGGCGATCCGCGGCGGGCGCATGCCCAACCTCGGCATCGTCACGGCGTACAACGACATGCTGTCGGCGCACCAGCCGTACGGGCGCTACCCCGAACAGATCAAGATCTTCGCCCGCGAGGTCGGCGCGACGGCGCAGGTCGCCGGCGGCGTGCCGGCGATGTGCGACGGCGTTACCCAGGGGCAGGTCGGCATGGAGCTGTCGCTGTTCAGCCGCGACACGATCGCGCTCGGCACCGCCGTCGCGCTCAGCCACGGCATGTTCGAAGGCGTCGCGCTGCTCGGCATCTGCGACAAGATCGTTCCCGGCCTGCTGATCGGCGCGCTGCGCTTCGGTCACCTGCCGGCGATCGGCATTCCGGCAGGTCCGATGCCGTCGGGCCTGCCGAACAAGGAAAAGGTCCGCGTCCGCCAGCTCCATGCCGAGGGCAAGGTCGGCACGGCCGAGCTGCTCGACGCCGAGGCGGCGAGCTACCACTCGCCGGGCACCTGCACCTTCTACGGGACCGCGAATTCGAACCAGATGATGATGGAGGTGATGGGCCTGCACGTGCCCGGGGCCGCCTTCGTCAATCCCGGCACCAAGCTGCGCCAGGAACTGACCCGCGCCGCCGTCCACCGGCTGGCGGCGATCGGTCATGGCAGCAACGATTGGCGGCCGCTCGGGCACTGCGTCGACGAGCGGGCAATCGTCAACGCCGCCGTCGGCCTGCTGGCGACCGGCGGCTCGACCAACCACGCGATCCATCTGCCGGCAATCGCGCGCGCGGCGGGCATCGTCATCGACTGGGAGGACCTCGACCGGCTGTCGGCGGCGGTGCCGCTGATCGCGCGCATCTATCCGGGCGGGGACGGCGACGTGAACCGCTTCCACGCCGCCGGGGGCATGGCGTTCACCGTCGCCGAGCTGCTCCGCGCCGGCCTGCTCCACGGCGACATCATGACGGTCGCGGGCGACAGCCTGGCCGATTATGCGGCGATGCCGGTGATCGACGGCGAGGCATTGGCCTGGGCGCCGCCGCCGGTGGCGCCGGTCGACGACGGCATTCTCCGTACCGTCGCTGCGCCGTTCGCCCCCGATGGCGGGATGCGGCTGGTCGCCGGCAATCTCGGGCGCGGCATTTTCAAGACCAGCGCCGTCGCCGCCGAGCGCTGGGCGATCGAAGCCCCGGCGGCGGTCTTCGAGGCGCAGGACGACGTCCTTGCCGCGTTCAAGGCCGGAACGCTCGACCGCGACTGTGTCGTTGTCGTCCGCGGCCAGGGACCCCGCGCCAACGGCATGCCCGAGCTGCACAAGCTGATGCCGCCGCTCGGCGTTTTGCAGGACCGGGGCCACCGCGTCGCGCTGGTCACCGACGGGCGCATGTCGGGGGCGAGTGGCAAGGTGCCGGCAGCGATCCACGTTACGCCGGAGGCCGCGGTTGGCGGGCCGCTGGCGCTGCTCCACGACGGCGACCTGGTCCGCGTGTCGGCCGTGACCGGCGTGCTGGAGACCGACGCCGATCTTACCACGCGGACGCCGGCACCGCTGCGCGTGGCCGAGGACGGGACCGGTCGCGAGCTGTTCGCGATGATGCGGGCGGGAGCCGACGACGCCGAGCGCGGCGCGTCGGCGATGCTGGCGGCGGCAGGGCTGTAATGGAGATCGTCGTCGCCGACATCGGCGGAACCCATGCGCGCTTCGCCCTGGCCGAGGTCGCCGACGGTCGGGTCGTCCATCTCGGCCCCGAGACCGTGCTGAAGGCGGCCGAGCACGCCAGCCTGCAGACCGCGTGGGAAGCATTCGCGGCCGCGCAGAGCCGGCCCCTGCCTCGCGCCGCCGCGATCTCGGTCGCCTCGCCGATCGGTGGGGAGGTGATCAAGCTGACCAACAACCCGTGGATCATCCGCCCGGCGCTGATCCCGGAGAAGCTCGGCGTCGACCTGTACACCTTGGTCAACGACTTCGCCGCCGTCGCCCACACGGTGGGCGCGGCGGACGGGGCGGTGCTGGCGCATCTCTGCGGCCCCGAACACGACATTGCCGCGGAAGGGGTCATCAGCATCGTCGGCCCGGGCACCGGCCTCGGCGTCGCCGCGCTCGTTCGTGCCGGTGCCGAGTACCGCGTCATCGCCACCGAGGGCGGGCATTTCGACTTCGCGCCGCTCGACGGGTTGGAGGACGTCATCCTCGCCCGCCTGCGCGCCCGCTTCCGCCGCGTATCGGTCGAGCGGGTCGTGTCGGGACCGGGCCTGGTCAACCTCTACGAAGCCCTGGCCGCGATCGAAGGGCGGCCCGCCGCACCGCGCGACGCCCCGGCGCTGTGGGCAGCGGCGATGGCGGGGGAGGACAGTCTCGCGGCCGCCGCGCTCGACCGCTTCTGCCTGAGCCTGGGTGCCGTCGCCGGCGACATTGCGCTGGTCCAGGGGGGGTTCGGCGGTGTCGTCATCGCCGGCGGGCTCGGCCTCAGGCTGGCGCAGCACCTGCCGCGCTCCGGCTTCGGGCAGCGGTTCGTCGCCAAGGGGCGCTTCGAGACCCTGATGGCCAAGGTACCGGTCAAGATCCTGACCTATCCGCAACCCGGTCTGTTCGGCGCCGCCGCCGCCTTCGCCCAGGAGCACCGATGACCCCCTTGCCCAGTATCGACGACATCATGCGGCTGGGTCAGGTGATCCCGGTCATCGTCATCGACGATGTCGCCGACGCCGTGCCGCTGGCGACGCGGCTGGTCGCCGACGGGCATGGTTGCGCTCGAAGTGACGCTGCGCACGCCGGCCGCGCTCGACGCGATGCGCGCGATGGCCGAGGTGCCGGGAGCCGTGGTCGGCGCGGGAACGGTGTTGAACGAACGGCAACTCGACGCCGCGCTCGACGCGGGCGCCAGGTTCGTCGTCTCGCCCGGACTGACCGAGCCGCTGGCGCGCGCAGCGATCGACCGGCGCGTGCCGTTCCTGCCGGGCGTGGCGACGGCGGCCGACATCATGCGCGGCATGGACCTCGGGCTCGACCGCTTCAAGTTCTTCCCCGCCGTCGCCAGCGGCGGCATCCCGGCGTTGAAGGCGCTGTCGGCACCGTTCGGCGCGGCGCGGTTCTGCCCGACAGGCGGAGTCACCGCTGCGACCAGGGCCGACTGGCTGAGCCTGCCGAGCGTCGTCTGCGTCGGCGGCTCGTGGATGATCGGCTAACGGCCCCAGCCGGGGATGTCGTCGACCGTCACCCAGCCATGGACGTAGTTGGCGTAGTAAAGGCCGAACAGCACCGCCGAGATCACCGTCGTCCACAGCGCCTTGGCGCCGAGGTTCGGCCGCACCGGCGCGCTGTCGGCCTGCCCCGGCACCCGCGCCTCGCCGGCCTCGTCGCTGGTCCGCACGCCGAACGGCAGGACGGCGAACAGCGTCAACATCCAGAACAGGACGTAGATGACGAGGGCCGACGTGAGCTTCACGCCGCCAGCCTGACCACCTGGACGTCGGTCACCGGCTTCTTGCCGGTCCAGTCCCGCGCGACGCGGCGGATGGCGACGCGGATCGCCTCGGCATATTTCTCCTCGTCGCGCGGGTTGCCGCTGCGCGCAGCCGCCTCCGCAGCCTCGGCACATTCGGCCAGGAAGTCCTTGTGGTCCTCCTCGACGGGTACCCCCTGCGAGGCGATGACCGGCCGCGCGGCGAGCTTGCCGCCGCCGCCGAGAACCACGGTCGCCGACAGATAGCCGTTGTGCATGATCCGCCGCCGCTGGAGCATCGTCGCGCCGTCGGCGGGCAGGATGACGTCGCCGTCGAGGACCAGCCGGCCGACCTTCTCGTGCCCGATCAGCTTGGGGCCATCGGGAGCGAGCCGGATCGCGCTGCCATTGACCGGGACCATGGCCCTGGGCACGCCGACCTCGAGCGCCAGCTTCGCATGCGCCTCCATGTGTCGCCGCTCGCCGTGGACGGGGATCGCGATCTCGGGCCGGACCCAGCCGTACATCGCCTCGAGTTCCGGCCGCCCCGGGTGGCCGGAGACGTGGACGTGCGCCTGCCGCTCGGTGATGACCTCGACGCCGCGGCTCGCCAGCGCGTTCTGGACGATGCCGATCGACAGCTCGTTGCCCGGAATTTCCTTGGACGAATAGATCACGCAGTCACCGCGTTCGAGCTTGAGGTGCGAGTGGCTGCCGCTGGCGATCCGGCTCAGCGCCGCCGCCGGCTCGCCCTGCGCGCCGGTGCAGATGATCAGCAGCTTGCTCGGATCGAGCTTCGCTGCCTGGTCGAACGACAGAACCGGCGGGAAGTCCTTGAGATAACCCGTCGCCCGCGCCACGCCGAGGATGCGGTCCATCGACCGGCCGACGACGCAGACCTGCCGTCCGGTTGCGATCGCCACTTGCCCGAGCGTGTGCAGCCGCGCCGCATTCGACGCGAAGGTGGTGACCAGCACCCGCCCCGTGCGGCGCCCGCGGATGACCTCGAGCAGTCCGTCGCGGACGCCTGCCTCGGAGCCGGAGGCGTTCGGGTTGAACACATTGGTTAAATCGCCGACCATCGCCAGCACGCCGGAATCGCCTAGCGCGCGCATCTCCTCGGGCGTCGACGGCGTGCCCATCTGCGGCTGGTCGTCCAGTTTCCAGTCGCCGGTGTGGAAGACGCGGCCGAACGGCGTGTCGATGATCAGGCCGTTCCCTTCCGGGATCGAGTGGGCCATCGCGGCATAACGGAACGTGAAATCGCCCAGCGTCAGGCTGCCGCCCATCGGGATGATCTTGAGCTTGACCTCCTTGTCGATCCCCTCTTCGATCAGCTTGCCGCGGATCAGCCCGGCGGTGAACGGCGTGGCGTAGAGCGGTACGCCGAGATCGGCGGCGAGATAGGGGATCGCACCGATATGGTCCTCGTGCCCGTGCGTCAGGACGATGCCGAGCAGGTCGTCGCGCCGCTCCTCGATGAACTGCAGATCGGGCAGGATCAGATCGACGCCCGGATACGAGGGATCGGCGAAGGTCATGCCGAGATCGACCATCACCCACTTGCCGCGGCAGCCGTAGAGATTGACGTTCATGCCGATCTCACCCGACCCGCCGAGGGGCAGGAAGATCAGTTCTTCGCCGGGGGTGAGGAAGTTCTTGCGCTTGGGACTGTTCATCAGGCTCCGTTCTGGTTGAGGACGTGGATGCGGTGCAACCCGCGAATGGTAAGGTCACCATCGACCCGGTCGATGGCCGGAGTGTGGCGGTTGAAAAGGGTGGCGAGGCCGCCGGTGCCGATCACCGTTACGGGGCCGCCGACCTCCGATGTAATGCGCGCGACCAAACCTTCAATGAGGCCGACATAGCCCCAGAAGACGCCGGACTGCATGGCGTGGACAGTGTTGGTGCCGATGGCGGAGCCATTTCCCGGCGGCGGCTCGACCGCGATGCGCGGCAGCTTGGCGGCGTGGCTGTAAAGCGCGTCCATCGACAGGTTGATGCCGGGCGCGATGGCCCCGCCGCGATAGACGCCGTTGCCGCCCTCGTCCTCGGTGATGACGTCGAAGGTCGTCGCCGTGCCGAAGTCGACGACGATCAGCTTGCCCGGCACGGCGGCGTGGGCGGCGACGGCGTTGACGATCCGGTCGGCCCCGACCTCGCGTGGATTGTCGACGGCGATGGCGATGCCGTAGGTCAGGCCGTCGCTGCCGACGACGGTCGGCTCGACGCTGAAATACTTGCGGCACAGGCGTTGCAGGTTGAACAGTGTCGGCGGCACGACGGTGGCGATGATCGCGGCGTCGACATGGGCGCGTTCGACGCCCTCGAGCGCCATCAGCTGGTGGAGCCAGACCGCATATTCGTCCGCCGTCCGGTCGCGGTCGGTCGAGATGCGCCAGCGTTGCGCGATCTCGCCGCCCGGGCCGACCAGCGCGAAGACGATATTGGTGTTGCCGACGTCGATCGCTAGCAGCATGCCCGCCTCCCCGCAGTCGTCATAGCGCGAAGACTTCGCCGGCGTGAATCGCGCGGACACTGGCATCGGGCAGCGTCAGCAGCAGGGCGCCGTCAGGGGCGAGGCCGGTAAACATGCCGGTCACCGGTCCGCTGCCGAGCCGCGCCTCGAGAGTGCGGCCAAGCCCGGCGGCACGCGCCAGCCACGCCTCGCGGATCGGCGCGAAGCCGTGCTCGCGCCACAGTTGCCGCGTCGCGGCGAAGCCGGCGGCGAGCCGGTCGGCCACCTCGGCGGCGGGCGGCGCCGCGACGCCGGCGGCGGGCAGCGACGTCGCCGGGCGTTCGGTCGCGTCGGGGTGACCGGCGAGGTTGACGCCAAAGCCGATGATCGTCGCGCCCGCCGTCCCCTCGAGCAGGATCCCGGCGGCCTTGGTCCCGTCGAGCAGGACATCGTTCGGCCACTTCAGCGTCAGCCGTGCGGGCGCGACGAAGGGGTCGAGAGCGTGCACCAAGGCGAGCGCGGCGACGAACGAAAGCTGCGGCGCGGGCCCCTCCCCCGCCTGCGGCCGGGCGACGACACTGGCGAACAAGTTGCCCGGCACCGACACCCACGGCCGCCCGCGCCGCCCCCGGCCCCCGGTCTGCGTGTCGGCGCGGACCCACGTCTCGTCCGGCAGGTCGCGCGCCGCCAGCCAGTCGTTGGTCGAGCCGACGGTTGCGAGGTGGAGGATCAGAGCCCCTGGCCCCGCCAGCAGGGACCGCGGCTCACAACAGGCTCGCCGCCGCCCGGCTGGCCGCCGCAACCAGCGGCGTGATCGCCAGCATGCCGAGGGGCGAGCAGAACAGCGCAGCGACGAACATCAGCGCGCCGTTGGTCCGGCTGTCGGCGGGCGCGAAGGCCGGGGCCGGCTCGTCGAAGTAGACCGACTTGATCACGCGCAGATAGTAATAGGCACCGATCACCGAGGCGACGACGCCGACGACTGCGAGCACATAGAGGTGCGCGTCGATCGCCGCCTGAAACACCGCGAACTTCGGCCAGAAGCCGAGCAACGGCGGAATGCCGGCGAGGCTGAACATGAACACCGCCATCGCCGCCGCCAGGCCGGGCCGCGTCCGCGACAGGCCGGACAGCGACGCCAGCGTCTCGACGGGCTCGCCGTCGGCGCCGCGCATCGCCAGCACGGCAAGGAAGCTGCCCAGCGTCATCACGACATAAACCGCCATGTAGAACAGCACGCCGGTGACGCCCTCGTGCGTGCCGGCGGCGAGACCGATCAGGGCAAAGCCGACGTTGTTGATCGACGAGTACGCGAGCAGCCGCTTGATGTTCGACTGGCCGATCGCGCCGACCGCGCCCAGCAGCATGGAGGCGATCGACACGAAGGTGACGATCTGCCGCCAGTCCAGGGTCATCCCGCCGAACGCGCCGACGGCGACACGAAGCAGCATGCCCATCGCCGCCACCTTGGGTGCCCCGGCGAAGAAGGCGGCGACCGGCGTCGGCGCGCCTTCGTAGACGTCGGGCGTCCACATGTGGAACGGCACCGCGCTGATCTTGAAGGCGATGCCCGACAGGATGAAGACCAGCCCGATCAGCGTCCCGAGGTCGGCGGCGCTCGTGCCGCGGACGAGCCCGTGCAGCGCTGCGAAGCTCGTCGTGCCGGTGAAGCCGTAGACCAGGCTGATGCCGTAGAGCAGGATGCCGCTCGCCAGCGCGCCGAGCACGAAATACTTGAGCCCCGCTTCGCTCGACCGTGCCTCGTTGCGGTGGAAGGCGGCAAGGACGTAGGCGGCAAGGCTCTGCAGCTCGAGCCCGACGTAGAGCGTCAGCAGGTCGCCCGCGCTGACCATCAGGCACATGCCGAGCGCCGACAGCGTCAGCAGCACCGGATACTCGAACCGCGCCGTCGCCGAGCGGTGGAGATAGGGCAGCGCCAGCACCATCGACACCGCCGCACCGCTGAGGATGATGACCTTGAGGAAAGTCGAGAACGTATCGGCGATATACAGCCCGCCGAAGCCGGTGGCGCCGACCGCGGGAACGATGCCGAGGTGGACGCCGGCCAGCGCCAGCAGCGCCACCGCACCCCAGGTCAGCGGCACGAGGCTGCGGTCGCCGCGGAAGACGCCGATCATCAGCAGCGCCAGCACCCCGGCGGCCAGGATCGTTTCGACCGACGCGAGGTGGACCGATGCGTACAGCGTCTGCAGCGCGATCATCGGGCAGCTCCCGGTGCCGGTGCGGCAGCATGCGCCGGCACGATCCGTTGCGGCGGCGCGGCATGGGTGAGCCGCGCGAGAATGGCGGCGACCGGCGCGCGCAGCGGCGTGAGGAAGCTCGTCGGGTAGATGCCCATCCACAGCACCGCGACAGCAATCGGCAGCAGGATCGCGACTTCGCGCGCGTTGAGGTCGGGCATCGCCAGCACCTCGGCGCGCTCCTGCGTGCCGTAAACCACGCGACGGTAGAGATAGAGCATGTACGCCGCCCCCAGGATGATCCCGGTCGTCATGCCGAGCGCCAGCCAGGTCGAAGCGGCGAAGGTCCCGAGCAGCACGAGGAACTCGGCGACGAAGCCGCTCGTCGCCGGCAGGCCGATCGACGCCATGGTGAACAGCAGGAAGAACAAGGCATAGCGCGGCATGGTGTTGGCGAGCCCGCCATAGGCCGCGATCTCGCGCGTGTGCAGCCGGTCGTAGATCACGCCGACGCACAGGAACAGGGCGCCCGAGACGAGGCCGTGGCTGAGCATCATCAGGATCCCGCCTTCGATTCCCTGTCGATTGAAGACGAACAGCCCGGCGGTAACGAAGGCCATGTGCGCGACCGACGAATAAGCGATCAGCTTCTTCATGTCCGACTGCACCAGCGCGACGAGGCTGGTGTAGACCACCGCGACCACCGAAAACACCGCGACCAGCCAGACCAGCTCGACGCTCGCATCGGGAAACATCGGCAACGAGAAGCGGACGAAACCATAGCCACCCATCTTGAGCAGCACGCCGGCAAGGATCACCGATCCCGCGGTCGGCGCTTCGACATGAGCGTCGGGCAGCCAGGTGTGGACCGGCCACATCGGCATCTTGACCGCGAACGAGGCGAAGAAGGCGAGCCACAGCCATGTCTGGACGTCGGGATCGAAGTTGAAGGTCAGCAGCGTCGCGATGTCGGTCGTACGTGCGACGCTCGCCATGTAGATCATCGCCAGCAGCATCAGCACCGAGCCGAGCAGCGTGTAGAGGAAGAACTTGTAGCTCGCGTAGATCCGCCGCGCGCCGCCCCAGATGCCGATGATCAGATACATCGGGATCAGCCCGCCCTCGAAGAACAGGTAGAACAGGAACAGGTCCTGCGCCGCGAAGACGCCGATCATCAGCGTCTCCATCAGCAGGAACGCCGCCATATATTCGGGGACGCGCTTCTGGATGCTGTCCCACGAGGCGAGGATGCAGAACGGCATCAGGAATGTCGACAGCACGATCAGCATCAGGGCGATGCCGTCGATGCCCAGGTGCCACGACAGGAAAGGCGCGAACAGGTCGAGCCGCTCGACGAACTGGAACGCCGCCGTCGACGTATCAAAGCTCAGCCAGAGCACCACCGCGAGCATGAGCTCGATCAGCGTCACGACAAGCGCCGTCACCCGCGCATTGGCGGCGCGGCCATCCTCGCTGCCCGGTGCCAGCAGCACCCACAGCGCGGCGACGACCGGCAGCAGGACGAGAACGGACAGGAAGGGAAAGGTCACTGCGCGAACAGCCGGGGCACGAACCACGTCGCCGCCGCCGCGACCCCGATCAGCATGACCAGCGCATAGCTGTAGACGTAGCCCGACTGGAACCGCCGCGCGAGGACGGCGGTATCGCCGATGACGGCCGTGACGCCGTCGGGACCGAAGCGATCGACGACGTTGCGGTCGGTCGCCCAGAACAGCCGCCCGAACCCGAACGCGCCGCGGACGAAGACGAGGTGGTAGAGTTCGTCGAAGTACCACTTGTGGACGAGGAAGGCGTACAGGCCGCGGAAGGTGTCGGCGAAGCGCTGCGGCGCGGCCGGGTCGCGCAGATAGTTCTGCGCCGCAAGAAACAGCCCGAGGAAGAAGGCCACCGCGGGCGACCAGACGACCCACAGCGGCAGGTGCTCGGTCGCCTCGGCAAGGTCGCGGTGGACCACCGCCGAGCCGCGCCAGAACGTCGCCGCGTCGGGGCCGAGGAAGGTCGTGTGGAACACCGCCCCGGCGAACAGCGCGCCGACGCTGAGCACGGCAAGCGGCAACAGCATCGTCCACGGGCTCTCGTGCGGGTGGTAGCCGGCGGTCCCCGTCGGAGCCTGGGCGTGGATCGGGGCATGATCCTGCTCCTGCCCGACGCTGTCGGTCGTTCCTTCGGTGCCGCCGGCATGGGCGGCGTCGGCCTCGGGGCTGGCGTGGCCGTGGGCGGCGTGCTGGATATGCTCGCTGCCCGCCCAGCGCGGCGCGCCGAAGAAGGTGAGGAAGGCCAGCCGCCATGAGTAGAAGCTGGTGAGGAAGGCGACGAACACGCCGACGAGGAAGGCGACGACGCCTGCCGTCGTGCCGCGGGCGAACGCCGCCTCAAGGATCGCGTCCTTGGAATAATAGCCGCTGGTGAAGAAGAACCCGGTCAGCGACAGCGTGCCGATCGTCATCGCCGCAAAGGTCAGCGGCAGCGGCCGGCGCAATCCGCCGTAGAAGCGCATGTCCTGCTCGTGGTGCATCGAGTGGATCACCGCGCCCGCGCCAAGGAACAGCAGCGCCTTGAAGAACGCATGGGTGAACAGGTGGAACATCGCCGCGCCGTAGGCCCCCGAGCCGGCGGCGAAGAACATGTAGCCGAGCTGCGAGCACGTCGAATAGGCGATGACGCGCTTGATATCGGTCTGGACGCAGGCGACGGTCGCGGCGAACAGAGCGGTCGCCGCCCCGACATAGGTGACGACGGCGAGCGCGGTCGCGCTCGTCTCGAACATCGGCGACAGGCGGCAGACCATGAACACGCCCGCCGTGACCATCGTCGCGGCGTGGATCAGCGCCGAAACCGGCGTCGGCCCCTCCATCGCGTCGGGAAGCCAGGTGTGCAGGCCGAGCTGCGCCGACTTACCCATCGCGCCGACGAACAGCAGCAGGCAGAGGCAGGTCATGGTGTCGACCGGCGCACCCAGGAAGTGGAAGGTCGACCCCGCCATCGTCGGCGCAGCGGCCAGGATCGTGTCCAGCCTGACCGTGTGGAAGACGAGATAGGTGCCGAAAATACCGAGCGAGAAGCCGAAGTCGCCGACGCGGTTGACGACGAACGCCTTGATCGCGGCCGCGTTGGCGCTCGGCTTATAATACCAGAAGCCGATCAGCAGGTACGACGCGAGGCCGACGCCCTCCCAGCCGAAGAACATCTGGACGAGGTTGTCGGCGGTCACCAGCATCAGCATCGCAAAGGTGAACAGCGACAGATAGGCGAAGAACCGCGGCTGGTCGGGGTCCTCGGCCATGTAGCCCCAGCTGTAGAGGTGAACGAGCGCCGAGACGGTGGTGATGACGACCAGCATGACGCTGGTCAGCGCGTCGATCTTGAACGCCCAGGCGACGTGGAGGTCGCCGGAATCGATCCAGTCGAGCACCGGCAGCGTGTACGCCGCGCCGTGGCCGAGCCCGGTGCCGGCGAACACCGCCCAGGCCAGTGCCGCCGAGACGAACAGCGCGGCGGTCGTCACCGACTTCGCCACCGTATCGCCGACCACGCGGTTGCCCAGCCCGGCGACCAGCGCGGCAATCAGCGGCAGGAAGACGAGGAGCTGGATCATGCCCACGCCCGCCGCTCGCTGTCAGGCTGGCGCAGGCCGCCATCCACGGTCATGCGCGGCACCCTGGCTGCATCGCTCGCGCCGAGATGGATGGCGGCCTGCGCCAGCACGACCGGCGCTTGGGGGAGACGGTCCACGCTCACCCCTTCATCTGGTTGATGTCGTCGACCGTGATCGTCCCGCGGTTGCGGAAATAGACGACGAGGATCGCCAGCCCGATCGCGGCCTCGGCCGCGGCGACGGTGAGGACGAACATCGCGAACACCTGCCCGACGAGGTCGTGCGCGAACGACGAGAAGGCGACGAGGTTGATGTTCACCGCAAGCAGGATCAGCTCGATCGACATCAGGATGATGATGACGTTCTTGCGGTTGATGAAGATGCCGAGCACGCCGATGACGAACAGGATCGCGCCGACGGCGAGGTAATGGCCGAGGCCGATGCCGCCGGTCACAGCGTGACGCCTTCGCCGACCGGCGCGTGGACGGTGCTGATCGCGCTCGCCGGCGTGCGCGCGGTCTGCGCCGCGACCGACTGCTTGCGGATACCCGGGCGCTGGCGGTGGGTCAGGACAATCGCGCCGATCATCGCTGTCAGCAGGACCATGCCGGCCGCCTGGAAGATGAAGACATAGCGCGTATAGATCAGGCTGCCGAGCGCCTGCGTATTGGTCATACCGGCGACGACCGGGGCACCGACCCCCGCCGGCGCGCCGACATGGAAGCTGCCTCCGCCCAGCACGAGCAGCAGCTCGGCCAGCAGGACCACGGCCACACCGAGGCCGAACGGCAGATATCTGGTGAAGCCGGCGCGGAGCCGGGCGAAATCGACGTCGAGCATCATCACGACGAACAGGAACAGCACCGCGACCGCCCCGACGTAGACGATGACCAGGATCATCGCCAGGAACTCGGCGCCCAGCAGGACGAACAGCCCGGCGGCGTTGAAGAACGACAGGATTAGCCACAGCACCGAATGGACCGGGTTGCGCGACAGGATCGTCATCGCCGCGCCAAAGATGACGATCCCGGCGAACAGGTAGAAGGCGAGCGTGGCAACGATCATGAGGGAGTGGCGCGGTCCTGCGTCGTGACCCGGCGGGGCCGAAATGCTGCGCTGCGTCTAGCCGCCGCAGCGCAGGGCGGCAAGCCGCACGGCAACCGCCTGCCGCGCAAATTTCCCCGCGCTCAGCGCCACGGCGCGTCCGCCTGCAGGTTGGCGGCGACCACCCGCTCCCACCGCTCGCCGTTCTGGAGCAGCTTGTCCTTGTCGTAGATCAGCTCCTCGCGCGTCTCGGTCGAGAATTCAAGGTTGGGCGTCTCGACGATCGCATCGACCGGGCACGCCTCCTGGCAGAAACCGCAGTAGATGCACTTGGTCATGTCGATGTCGTAGCGCGTCGTCCGCCGGCTGCCGTCCTCGCGCGGTTCGGACTCGATGGTGATTGCCTGCGCCGGGCACACCGCCTCGCACAGCTTGCAGGCGATGCACCGCTCCTCCCCGTTGGGATAGCGGCGCAGCGCATGCTCGCCGCGGAAGCGCGGGGACAGCTCGCCCTTTTCATACGGGTAGTTGAGCGTCGCCTTGGGCTTGAACATATAGCTGAAGGTCAGCCCGAGCCCCTTGACGAACTCGATCAGCAGCAGGGATTTGGCGGCGCGGAAGACGGCGTTCATGACTTCTGAACTTTCGTTCAATGTGTTTACCAAGGCCAGCCCGACGACGACGACGCTGATCCCGACCGTCGTCAGGTTCGATGAAGTAACGTCGAACCATGCTCCTGGACTGAACCGATGTCGGACCAGATCAACCACCGCCTGCGAGGCAAGATACAGAAAGGCCGCGAACGATAGATAGCGCGCCAGCCGCATCAGATCACTGCGGTCGATCGCCTTCACGCAAAATGCCCCGTGAACACCAGCCAGCCGCTGACCAGGCACACCCACGCCAGCGACAGCGGCAGGAAGATCTTCCACCCCAGCCGCATCAGCTGGTCGTAGCGGTAGCGCGGGACCGTCGCCTTGACCCACGCGAAGATGAAGAACATCAGGCACAGCTTGGCCATGAACCAGATGAACCCCGGCACGACGTACAGCGGGGCCCAGTTCAGCGGCGGCAGCCAGCCGCCGAGGAACAACAGGCTGCACAACGCGCACATCAGCAGGACGTTAGCGTACTCGCCGAGGAAGAACAAAGCGAAGGCCATCGACGAATATTCGACCTGGTAGCCGGCGACGAGCTCGGCCTCCGCCTCTGGCAGGTCGAACGGCGGCCGGTTGGTCTCGGCCAAGGCGGAGATGAAGAACACGATCGCCATTGGAAACAGCAGCGGGTTCAAAAGGTTGCCGCTGAAGATGCCGAAGATGTTGCCCTTCTGGCTCATCACGATGTCGGACAGGTTGAAGCTCGACGCATAAAGCACGACGCAGACGATGACGAAGCCGATCGACACCTCGTAGCTGACCATCTGCGCTGCCGAGCGCAAGCCGCCGAGGAACGGGTATTTCGAATTCGACGCCCAGCCCGACATGATGATGCCGTAGACGCCCATCGACGATACCGCGAACAGGTAGAGCAGCCCGACGTTGATGTTCGCCAGCACCACGCCCTCGTCGAACGGGATCACTGCCCAGGCGATCAGCGCCAGCGTGAAGGTGATCATCGGCGCGATCAGGAAGACGCCGGTATTCGCCCCCGAGGGGATGATCGTCTCCTTCAGGAAAAGCTTCAGGGCATCGGCGAAGGTCTGCAGGATGCCGAACGGCCCGACGACATTGGGGCCGCGCCTGAGCTGCATCGCCGCCCAGATCTTGCGGTCGGCGTAGACCGCGAGCGCGACGCCGACCATGACCGGCAGCGCGATAAACAGGATCAGCAGGATCGTGGCGACTAAATAGCCGAAATCCGGGCCGAGGAAGCTGTTCTGGAAGGCAGGCGTCCAGCTCATTCCGCGGCCTCCAGCGCCGGCTCCGCGGCCTCGACGATCTCGCGGACGCACTCGGCCATCGTCGCGCTGGCGCGGGCGACGGCATTGGGGCGGTAGAAATCGCGCGGCGCGACGATGATCGGCCCCGACGGAGCCGCGACCTCGCCGGCGGCGGGCGCCACCCAGGCGACGGGCGTCAATCCCTCCCGCCCCAGGTGCGGCCATTCGGCCGCGATGCGCGCGCGCAGCGCCCGCAGGTCGTCGTACGGCAGCGCCTGTCCGAGCACCGCCGACAAGGCGCGGAAGATCGTCCAGTCCTCGCGCGCCTCGCCCGGCGGGAAGGTCGCGCGCAGCCCGCGTTGAACGCGACCCTCGAGGTTGACCCACGTTCCCGACTTCTCGGTATAGGCGGCGGCAGGCAGGATGACATCGGCTGCGCGTGCGCCGCGGTCGCCGTGATGGCCAATATAGACCTTGAACCCGCCGGGCACCTCGACCTCGTCGACGCCGAGGTTGAACACGACCTTCGCGGGGCGGTCGGTCAGCGCCGTCATGCCGCCGTCGGCGACGAAGCCGATGTCGAGCGCGCCGACCCGGCTCGCCGCGGTGTGGAGGCGGTTGACGCCGTTCCAGCCGTCGCGAACCAGGTCGAAGCGACCAACCATTGCCCCGACGGCGGCGAGGATGTCGCTCCCCACGCCCGGTCCGACGATCACCGCCGGCCGCGCCGCGCCGCGCAGCACGTCGGCCACCGCCTCGGGAAGGTCCCCGAGCAGCGCCGCATCGTCGCCGAGCTGCGTCACCGGATAGGTCAGGTCGAACGCCGGGCCGAGGTTGAAGACCCGTGCGCCGCCCCTGCGGACCGCCTTGCGGATGCGCGTGTTGACCAGCGGTGCCTCGTGGCGAACGTCGGTGCCAACCAGGAGAACGGCGTCGGCCGTCTCGATCCCGGCGAGCGTCGAGTTGCAGCGGTAGTGCGACCGCTCGGCCGCCGACACCGCCATGCCGTCGACGCGGCACTCGTGCCGGTTCGAGCCGAGCTGGCGGAGCAGGTCCTTCAGCGCGACCATCGCTTCCACGTCGGCGAGATCGCCGGCCACCGCGGCGATATCTTCGCCCCCGACGCTCGCCAGCGCGTCCCTGATCGCGGCGAAGGCCTGCGCCCACGTCGCCTTCGCCAGCTTGCCGCCGGTCCGCACATACGGCGTGTCGAGGCGCCCGCGTGCCAGGCCGTCGACGGCGAAGCGGGTGACGTCGCTCGCCCATTCCTCGTTGACGTCGTCGTTGACCCGCGGCGTCACCCGCATCACCGCCGCTCCGCGCGTGCCAATGACGATGTTGGTCCCGACCGCATCCATGACGTCGATCAACTCGGTCTTCCGCAGCTCCCACGGCCGCGCTTCGAAAGCGTACGGCTTCGACGTCAGCGCGCCGACCGGGCACAGGTCGATGATATTGCCCGACAGCTCCGACCGCACCGCGCCTTCGAGATAGCTCGTGATCTGCATGTTCTCGCCGCGCCCGATCGCGCCGATGTCTTCGACGCCGGCGACCTCCTCGCTGAAACGGACGCAGCGGGTGCAGTGGATGCACCGCGTCATCACTGTCTTGACCAGCGGCCCCATGTATTTCTCGGTCACCGCGCGCTTGTTCTCGTGGTAGCGCGAGTGGCCGCGGCCGTAGGCGAGCGCCTGGTCCTGCAGGTCGCACTCGCCGCCCTGGTCGCAGATCGGGCAGTCGAGCGGGTGGTTGATGAGGAGGAACTCCATCACCCCCTCGCGCGCCTTTTTGGTCCGGGCACTGGTCGTCGACACGACCATCTTGTCCGCCGCGGGCAGCGCGCACGACGCCTGCGGCTTGGGCGGCCCCGGCGCGACCTCGACGAGGCACATGCGGCAGTTACCGGCGATCGACAGCCGCTCATGGTAGCAGAAGCGCGGGATCTCGGCCCCGGCTGCCTCGCACGCCTGCATGACGGTCGCGCCGGCGGGAACCTCGACCTCGATGCCGTCGACGGTGAGTTTAGGCATGGTCAGCAGCCTTCGTGGTGATCACCGTCGCCTCATTCCGTCGCTGGCGCACCGGCGACGCGGCGGTAGAGTGCGGCGGCAACCTGCGGGCGGATATTGCCGGGCTCGATCCTGACGCCCCTGTCGCTTGGGGCGCAGCGCTGGAGGGCAGGCGAAAGCGCGTCGAACAACCGGGCCTCTTCGCTTGAGCCGTCGAGGGCGGCGAGCAAGTCCGCCGACGACTGCGGCGTGGCCGCGACGACACAGCGCCAGAAGGCGACGCCGAGCATCGGGCCGGGCGCGACCGGCGCGGGCGCGACGGCAGGCAGCGCCCGCGCCGCAGCGAGGCGCGACGCACCATCCTGCTTCAGCAATGCCTCCGCGAGGAACCCGCGCAGGGGGACATTCCGCATCGTCGCCGAGCCGAAGCTGTGGCCCAGGCACGGCACCATGTCGGCGATGATCCGCTGGCGCGCCGCCTTGAGTTCCGGCGGCAGAGTCCCGTCCGCATCCGGCACGTCAGCAAGGACGAAGCGCTCGGCCGCGACGTGGTCACGGTGGACTGCGCACTGCGCCATGGCGATCGTCACCGTCCGCTGGCCGACCGGACCGCCCTCGACCGCCTTCGCGGCAGCGGGAGCGGGAGCGGCGATCACCGCCGCGGCGAGAAGAAGCCCCCTCACTCCGCCGCCTCCAGCATCGTCGCCCCGGCCGGCACCTGGACGAAGCCCTTCCGCTTCGCGATGCGGGCCTCGACCTCGGGGCGGTAATGCCGGAGCAGGCCCTGGATCGGCCACGCGGCGGCGTCGCCGAGCGCGCAGATGGTGTGACCCTCGATCTCGGTGGTGACTTCGAGGAGCAGATCGATCTCGTGGTATTCCGCCTCACCGGTGACGAGGCGTTCCATCACCCGCCACATCCAGCCGGTGCCCTCGCGGCACGGCGTGCACTGGCCGCAGCTCTCGTGCTTGTAGAAATAGCTGAGCCGCGCGATCGCCTTCACCACGTCGGTCGATTTGTCCATGACGATGATCGCCGCCGTGCCGAGGCCGCTCTTCAGGTCCTTCAGCGCATCGAAGTCCATCGGCGCGTCGATGATCTGCGCCGCCGGCACCAGCGGCACCGACGAGCCGCCGGGGATGACGCACAACAGGTTATCCCAGCCGCCGCGGATGCCGCCGCAGTGCGTCTCGATCAGCTCGCGGAACGGCACGCTCATCGCGTCCTCGACGACGCAGGGCTTGTTCACGTGGCCGCTGATCTGGAACAGCTTGGTGCCTTCGTTCTTCGGTCGGCCGATGCCGGCGAACCAGGCCGCGCCGCGCCGCAGGATTGTCGGGGCGACGGCGATCGACTCGACATTGTTGACCGTCGTCGGGTTGCCGTAGAGGCCCGCGCCGGCGGGGAACGGCGGCTTCAGGCGCGGCTGGCCCTTCTTGCCCTCCAGGCTTTCGAGCATCGCGGTTTCCTCGCCGCAGATGTACGCGCCCGCGCCGCGGTGGACGAAGACGTCGAAGTCATAGCCGCTGCCGGCCGCGTTCCGGCCGATCAGGCCGGCGTTGTACGCCTCCTGCACCGCGGCGAACAGCACCTGCGCCTCGCGGACGTACTCGCCGCGGATGTAGATGTACGCGGCCGACGCGCGCATCGCGAAGCCGGCGATCAGTGCGCCCTCGATCAGCTTGTGCGGATCGTGGCGGATGATCTCGCGGTCCTTGCAGCTGCCCGGCTCGCTCTCGTCGGCATTGATGACGAGGTAGCTCGGGCGGCCGGGCTTGGGCTCCTTGGGCATGAAGCTCCACTTCATCCCCGTCGGGAACCCCGCCCCGCCGCGTCCGCGCAGGCCGCTCGCCTTGACCGCGTCGATGATCGCGTCGGGGCCGCCCGCCATCAGCGCGGCGGTGTCGGCCCAATCGCCGCGCTTCCGCGCGGCTTCGAGGTTCCACGGCTGGAAGCCGTAGAGGTTGGTGAAGATGCGGTCGGCGTCAGCGAGCATGGCCGTTCCCTCCCGCCACGGGGGTCATGCTCGCCGATGCCAGCATCCACGGTGCGATAATTCTGACTTCCGTGTTGGCACAGCCGTGGAGGCCGGTCTCGGCCAGCATGACGGCGAGCGGAACACGGGCGCTCACGCCATCATCTCCAGCAGCGTCGTCGGGCCGCCCTCGGGGCAGCTCGCCGTACGGCCGATGGCGCTGCCGGGCTGGGGCGTGCCGCCGCTGGCGAGTGTGTCGAGGATCGCGGTCATGCGGGCATAGTCGAGGTCCTCGTAATTATCCTCGTTGATCTGGACCATCGGCGCGTTGGCGCAGGCGCCCAGGCACTCAACCTCGCTCAGCGTGAACAGGCCGTCGGCGGTCGTGCCGCCCTTGACCAAGCCCTTGTCGAGGCACGCCTTCATCAGGTCCTCCGACCCGCGCAGCAGGCACGGCGTCGTCCCGCACACCTGGACCATGTACTTCCCGACCGGCTTCAAATTGTACATCGTGTAGAAGGTCGCGACCTCGTAGGCGCGCATGTACGGCATCCCGATCTGCCCGGCGACATATTCGATCACCGGCACCGGCAGCCACGCCGATCCGGTCGCCACCGCCATCTGCTCCTGCGCCAGCCACAGGAGCGGCATGACCGCCGAGGCGCGCCGCGTGTCGGGGTAGCGGGCGAGGATGAGCTGCACCTGCTCGCCGTTCTCAGGTGTCCACGCGAAGTCGCTGAATTCGCGCGGGTGCGCGGCATCGCGGCGGGCGGCGTGGGTAGGGTTGTAGGTGGCGGTGGTCATTGTGCGGAGCTATCCTCATCCGCCCAGTGCAGCGAAACCGTCGCCGCATAACTGGTCGGCACGCCGTTGAGTAACCGCGAACTCACTTCGTAGCGCCGCAGTATCAGGCCACATGCGTGCTCATCGAAAAGCGAATGACCGCTCGAAGTGACGATCCGGCATTCGGACGCGCGGCCATGTTCGTTGACGTTCAAGGCCACGACCAACAGCGGCAAAGAGGGTGCCGATGTCGCCGCGCCGGCAATATCAGCGACGGCTAAAGAGAGGCCGGTAAGCAAAGGCAAGATCACCGATCCACCTCCCCGAACACGATATCCAGCGACCCCAGCACCGCCGGCGCATCGGCCAGCATGTGGCCCTTGCACAGGAAGTCCATCGCCTGGAGGTGGCTGAACCCCGTCGCGCGGGCGTGGCAGCGGTACGGCTTGTTGGTGCCGTCGGCGACGAGGAAGATGCCGAACTCGCCCTTGGGGCTCTCGGTCGCGACATAGACTTCGCCGGCGGGGACGTGGAAGCCCTCGGTGTAGAGCTTGAAGTGGTGGATCAGCGCCTCCATCGACCGCTTCATCTCGCCCCGGCTCGGCGGCACGACCTTGCGGTCGACGCTGGCGTGGCGGCCGGCGGGCATCTCGCGGACACATTGCCGGATGATGCGGACCGATTGGCGCATCTCCTCCATGCGGACCATGAAGCGGTCGTAGCAGTCGCCGTGGTGGCCGACGACAACGTCGAAATCCATGCGGTCATAGACGTCGTACGGCTGGCTCTTGCGCAGGTCCCAGGCGACGCCGCTGGCGCGAATGCACGGGCCGGAAAAACCCCAGGCGATCGCGTCCTTGGCGGAAATCGTGCCGATGTCGACGTTGCGCTGCTTGAAGATGCGGTTGTCGGCGACGAGCCCCTGCATCTGGCCGAGCACCGTGCCGAACTTCGCCGCCCACGCCTCGATGTCTTCGAGCAGCCCCGTCGGCAGGTCCTGGTGGACGCCACCGGGGCGAAAATAGGCGGCGTGGAAGCGCGCGCCCGAGACGCGCTCGTAGAAGCCGAGCAGCACCTCGCGCTCCTCGAACAGCCACAGGATCGGCGTCATCGCGCCGACGTCCATCGCGTGCGTCGTGACGTTGAGGATGTGGTTGAGGACGCGCGTGATCTCGGCGAACAGGACGCGAATATACTGCGCGCGCTCCGGCACCTCGATGTTCGCCAGCTTCTCGATGGCCAGCACATAGCTGTGCTCCATGCACATCGGGCTGACGTAGTCGAGCCGGTCCATGTACGGCAGCGCCTGCAGGTACGTCTTGTACTCGCACAGCTTCTCGGTGCCGCGGTGGAGCAGGCCGATATGCGGGTCGAGCCGCTCGATGATCTCGCCGTCGAGCTCCATGACCAGCCGCAACACGCCGTGCGCTGCGGGGTGCTGCGGCCCGAAGTTGATCAGATAGTTGGCCGCGCCGTCGTCGGTCGGGTCGCGGTCGAGCAACGGCGTGATCGTCGGCGCCTGCGGCCGCACGCGCGACAGCTCCGCTCCAGTCATTGCCGACGTCGTCTGGCCGGGAGCGGCCGGGTGGGTCAGGGTCTCGGTCATTCGGGCTTGGCCTTGCTACCGCCGCCGGGCGCATCGGTCGTGCTGACCGGCGGCGCGACCTTGGGCGCGGACACGTCGGGCGTCGTCTTGGCCAGCGCCTTCTCGTCGCCGGGCAGGACATAATCCGTCCCCTCCCACGGCGACAGGAAGTCGAAGTTGCGGAAATCCTGCGCCAGGCTGACCGGTTCGTAGACGACCCGCTTGTGCTCTTCCGAATACCGCAGTTCGAGGTAGCCGGTCATCGGGAAGTCCTTGCGGAACGGATGTCCCTGGAAGCCATAGTCGGTCAGGATGCGGCGAAGATCGGGATTGCCGTCGAAACGGACGCCGTACAGATCCCACACCTCGCGCTCGAACCAGCCCGCGACCGGATAGACCTGCGTCAGCGACGGCACCGCGAGTTGGTCGTCGGTGTGCAGCTTGATGCGGATGCGTCGGTTCTTCGTCAGGCTGAGCAGGTGATAGTTGACGTCGAACCGGCAGGCGCGCGTCGGATAGTCCGCGCCGCAAATGTCCATCAGCTGGTCGTAGGCGAGCTCGGGATCATCGCGCAGGCCGGTGACGACATCGACGAGCGCGTCGCGGACGATCAGCACGGTCGTCTCGCCGGCATGCTCGGTCACGTCGAGCACGCCCGAGCCGAACAGCGCCTCGACGCGCGAGGCGACGCCGTCGTCGGGCTTGGTGCGGGGCCAGTGGCTCATGCGTCGACCCCGCCCGTGGTTCGCGCGCGCCAATACTCGCAGCCGCCGAGGATCAGCGCCAACACGACCGGCAGGGTCCAGGTGATCGCCGTCTTATGATCTTCGCAGACGAGACCGATCACCGCGCCGACAACGGCGCCGATGAGGCCGGCGCGCAGCGCGCGGGGCGGCACCAGACTCACCGCTCGAAGCTCCCCGTCCGCCGGATTTTCCGCTGGAGCGCGAGAATGCCGTAGAGCAGCGCCTCGGCCGTCGGTGGGCAGCCGGGCACATAGATGTCGACCGGCACGATCCGGTCGCAGCCGCGCACGACCGAATAGCTATAGTGGTAATAGCCGCCGCCGTTGGCGCACGACCCCATCGAGATGACGTAACGCGGCTCGGGCATCTGGTCGTAGACGCGGCGCAGCGCCGGGGCCATCTTGTTGCACAGCGTGCCGGCGACGATCATCACGTCGGACTGGCGCGGGCTCGCGCGCGGCGCGAAGCCGAAGCGCTCGGCATCGTACTTGGGCATCGAGGTGTGCATCATCTCGACCGCGCAGCACGCGAGGCCGAAGGTCATCCACCACATCGAGCCGGTGCGCGCCCAGTTGAACAGCTCCTCCGTCGAGGTGGTGAGGAAGCCCTTGTTCGACATCTCGGCATTGATGTCGGTGAGGAACCCGTCGCGCAGGCCCTCGGGCACCGTCAGCGCGGACACCGGGCTATCGCCCAGGACCCGCGCCTGCTGTTCCTCGGTGAGCAGGCCAGTGGCGTGATTCTCGTTCATTCCCAATCCAGTGCGCCGGCTTTCCAGGCATAGATGAGGCCGATCGCCAGTTCGGCAAGGAACTGCATCATTGCGCCCCACCCCGGCACCCCGGTCCAGTGCAGCGACACCGCCCAGGGAAACAGATACGCCGCCTCCAGGTCGAAGACGATGAACAGGATCGACACGAGGTAGAAGCGGACGTCGAACTGCGCGCGGCTGTCGCTGAATGCCGGGAAGCCGCATCTCGTATTCGGACAGCTTCTGCGGATCGGGCCGCGACGTGCCGGTCAGCTGCGACACCAGCACCGGCGCGCCGACGAAGATCAGCGAAAAAGCGATGCCGACGCCGACGAACAGCAGGATCGGCAGATACTGCCAGGCAACATCGGGCATGGCCAAAGAAGCAACGAGCGGCGGGGTGGCTGGGGGCACGGCAATGCCTTTGCGGGTTCGCGGCGGGTTTAGGCGTCGGGGGCTTTCGGCGCAAGCATGGTGCGCTGCGGCAAGGACGCGGTCAGCGCAGCGCCGTCGCCACGATCCGCGCCAGCTTGTTGTGGATGCGGTCGTTGCCCGCGACGATCTCCGCGCGCTCGATGACCCGTTCGCCGCCGCGGAAGTCGGTGACGAAGCCGCCCGCCTCGCGCACCAGCAGGATCCCGGCGGCGACGTCCCACGGCTGCAGGCCCGCCTCCCAATAGCCGTCGTAGCGGCCGGCCGCGACCCAGGCGAGGTCGAGCGCGGCCGAGCCGAAGCGGCGGATGCCGGCGACCTCGGGAATGACGGCGCGGGCGACCTGCTCCCACTGCCCCTGGTCGCCGTGGCCGGCAAAGGGGATGCCGGTCGCGATCAGGCAGTCGGTCAGCTCGCGCCGCGCCGAGACGCGCAGCCGCCGGTCCTGCAGCCACGCGCCCTTGCCCTTTTCCGCCCAGAAGCTCTCGTCGGTCAGCGGCTGATAGACCAGGCCGGCGACGACCTCGCCGCGTTCCTCGGCGGCGATGGCGATGGCGAAATGCGGGATGCCGTGGAGGAAGTTGGTCGTGCCGTCCAGGGGATCGACGATCCAGCGCCGATCGGGATCGGCCCCGACGGTCGCCCCCTCCTCCTCCATCAGCAGCCCCCAGTCGGGCCGGGCATGGGTCAGGATTTCGCGGATGGTCTTCTCCGCCGCGCGGTCGGCGTTCGACACGAAGTCGGCCGGACCCTTGCGTGACACCTGCAGCGCGTCGACCTCGCCGAAGTCGCGACGCAGGCGCGGGGCCGCCTTGCGCGCCGCCTTGTCCATGACGGTGATGAGGGCGGAATGCGCGGGCATCTAGTCGGCCCGACGGACATATTCCCGCGCATAGACGTCGACGACGATCCGCGTGCCGACGCCGATGAACGGCGGCACCATGACGCGGACGCCGTTCTCGAGCCGCGCCGGCTTGTAGCTCGACGACGCCGTCTGCCCCTTCACCACGGCTTCGGTATCGGCGATCGTCGCCTCGATCTGGTCGGGCAGCTGAACCGAGATCGGCTTGTCCTCGTACAGCTCCATCGTCACGTCCATGCCGTCCGGCAGGAAGTCGGCCGCCTCGCCGAGCAGGTCGCGCGGCAGCGATGATCTGGTCGTAGGTCAGCTTGTCCATGAAGGTCAGCGCGTCGCCCTCGGCGAACAGGAACTGGAAGTCCTTGGTGTCGAGGCGGACCTTCTCGACCGTCTCGGCCGAGCGGAAGCGCTCGTTGGTCTTGCGCCCGTCGATCAGGTTCTTCAGCTCGACCTGCATATAGGCGCCGCCCTTGCCGGGCTGGGTGTGCTGGATCTTGACCGCGCGCCACAGCCCGCCCTGGTACTCGAGGATATTGCCGGGCCGGATATCGACCGAGTTCATCTTCATGGGGGCGCTGCTCTGGGATCGGTGGAAGCCGCTGCTCCTAGCGGAGGCCGGGCGTCATGCCAACACCGCCGCGAAGGCCGCCACCCCCGCCGCCGGTCCTTCGGGGTGCTTCCACACCGCGTTGACACAGCAGATGAAGTCGGCGCCGGCGGCGATCAGCGGCGGCGCGTTGGCGGGCGTGATGCCGCCGATGGCGACGCAGGGCAGCTGCGACAGCGTCGTCCACCACGTCAGCAGCGTCGGGCGTCGGGCGGTAGTGGCTGGGCTTGGTCGTGGTTTCGTAGAAGGCCCCGAAGGCGACATAGTCGGCCCCCGCCTCGCCCGCCTCCATCGCCAGATGACGGCTGTCGTGGCAGGTGACGCCGATCTGCACGTCGGGCCCAAGGAGCGCGCGCGCCGCGCCGACGCTGCCGTCCGACTGGCCGAGGTGAACGCCGTCGGTGCCGAGCTCCTTCGCCAGGTCCATGCGGTCGTTCAGGATGAAGGCGACGTCACGGTCGGCGCAGACCGGCATCAGCGCCGCCGCCGTCCGCCGGATGTGGTCGTCCGTCACCTCCTTCAGCCGCAGCTGGAACGCCGCCACCGGCCCGCCGTCGAGGGCGGCGCGGAGCCGGTCGGCGAAGTCCGGCCCGATGTCGGCCGGCGAACAGACGTACAGCTGGCAGGCCGGCCGCCGCTCGCGGGCGAAGCGCGCGCCGAAGCCGGGGTCGAGCGGGACCGGCCCCTCGCCCGCTTCCACGCCTGCTTCCTCGCTCACTCCGCCCCCTGGTAGATCCCGACGATCCTGTCGAGCATCGCCAGCGCCTCGGCGCGCGGGCGCTGGAAGGTGTTGCGGCCGATGATCGAGCCGTTGCCGCCGCCGTCGCGGATGTCGCGCGCATCCTGGAACACGGCGTCCGCCCCCTTGGCCGCGCCGCCGGAGAAGACGACGATGCGGCGACCGTTGAAGCAGGCCTTGACGACATGGGCGACCCGCGCTCGACCTGGCGTCGACCAGTCGCCGTCCTCATAGGCCTTCTTGGCGTCCTTCTGCTCGATATGGTCGGTCGGCAGCTTGACCTTGATGATGTGCGCGCCCGCCAGCGCCGCCATGTGCGCGGCATAGGCGCCGACGTCGAGGGCCAGCTCGCCCTCCTTCGACAGCTTGCCGCCGCGCGGATACGACCAGATGACCGTCGCGATGCCGACCGCCTTTGCTTCGGCCGACAGCTCGCGGATTTCCTCGATCAGCTCGAAGATGCCGTCGGCCCCCGGATAGATGGTGAAGCCGATCGCCGCGCAGCCGAGGCGCAGCGCGTCGTCGACCGTGCCCGTCACCGCCTGGTCGATGCTCGTCGCCCAGCTGTTCGACGAGTTGACCTTGAGGATCGTCGGGATCTGCCCGGCGAACGTCGTCCGCGCCCGCCTCGATCATGCCGAGCGGCGCGGCATAGGCGCTGACAGCCCGGCGTCGATCGCGAGCTGGAAGTGGTAGTGCGGGTCATAGGCGTCCGGGTTCGGCGCGAAGCTCCGCGCCGGGCCGTGCTCGAAGCCCTGATCGACCGGCAGGATGACGAGCTTGCCGGTGCCGCCGAGCCGCCCCTGCATCAGGATGCGGGCGAGGTTCGCCTTGGTGCCGGGATTGTCGGATTCGTAATTGGCGAGGATGGCGCGGACGGCGGGGGTCATGGCGGGGTCCCTTTGTGCAGATTGCAGCCGCTGGTAACGATCTACGCTGCACCGCGGCAACGTCCCGGCATCGCGGCTTGCGCTTATCAGAAGTCCGCACCTGCGCGCAAAGCGGAGGAGTCGCTCCTCGCGCCCGCCACCCGGACACGCTATCTCCGGTCACCCCGTCGAGCGGCCACTCCCGCCGCCAGTCCGTCAGCTGCCGAAATGCGCCTCGGCAACCTCGACGAACAGCTTGAAGATGTCTTCGGCGATCTCGCACGCCTCCGTCTCGGACATGGTCGTCAGCGTGTTGGCGACGGCTCCGGTCCCGATCCCGCCCTTGCCGTCGGACACGGCACCGGCGCGCGTGATCCGCGCGACGATCTCGTTGTAAAGGATGCGCCCTTCGGGCGGAAACTCCTCGCCCTTCAACTCGCGGAAGCCGCGGAACGCCTCGCCAATCCGGTCGTGGATCGGGTCGGCCGAACGCGCCAGCTTCCACGCCGCCGGGTATAATTTCTCCCACAGCCGGTCGGTATCGATCATGGTGCCCCCCGTTCCAGCGCCTCCACCCCCGGCAGCGCCTTGCCTTCCATCCATTCGAGGAACGCGCCCCCGGCGGTCGAGACGAAGGTAAAGCCGTCCGCCACCCCCGCATGGTTGAGCGCCGCGACGGTATCGCCGCCGCCGGCGACCGAAACCAGGCCGCCCGTCCTGCGGTCAGCGCCGCCGCGGTCCGCGCCAGCGCGACGGTCGCCGCGTCGAACGGCGGCATCTCGAACGCGCCGAGCGGCCCGTTCCACACCAGCGTCCGGCAGGTCTTGAGCACGTCGCCAGCGCCTCGACCGCCGCCGGGCCGAGGTCGAGGATCATCTCGTCGGCGCCGACCTCGTGGACGTTGACGGTGCGGTGCGGCGCATTGCGCCGAACTCGTTCGCGACGACCACGTCATAGGGCAGATGGACGGTGCAGTTCGCCGCCTCCGGCGCGGCGAGGATCTCGCCCGCGGTGTCGGCCAGATCGTGCTCGCACAGCGACTTGCCGACGTCGACGCCCGCGCGGCGAGGAACGTGTTGGCCATGCCGCCGCCGATGATCAGATGATCGACCCTGGTGACGAGATGGGTCAGCACGTCGAGCTTGGTCGACACCTTGGCCCCGCCGACGACCGCCGCCACCGGATGCTCGGGATTGCCGAGCGCCTTTTCGAGCGCCTCCAGCTCGGCCTCCATCGCCCGGCCGGCGAAGGCCGGCAGCACGTGCGCCAGCCCCTCGGTCGAGGCATGGGCGCGGTGGGCGGCGGAGAAGGCGTCGTTGACGTAGAGATCGCCGATTGCCGCCAGGTCGCGCGACGAACGCCGGATCGTTCGTCTCCTCGCCGGCGTGGAAGCGCGTGTTCTCGAGCACCAGCGACGCCGCCCGGGCAGCGCGGCGACCGCCGTCCGCGGCCTCCGGGCCGAGCAATCGGCGACGAAGGCGACCGGCCGGCCGAGCACCTCGCCGAGCGCGGCCGCGACCGGGCGCAGCGACATCGTCGGGATCGACGCCCTTGGGCCGGCCGAAATGCGACAGGACGAGGACCTTCGCGCCCGTGTCGGCGAGCTCGGCGACGGTCGGCACGGTCGCCGCGCAGCCGCGTCTCGTCGGCCACCCGCGTCCCCGTCCATCGGCACGTTGAGGTCGGCGCGCACCAGCACGCGCTTGCCGGCAACGTCGCCGATGTCGTCGAGCGTGCGGAACATCAGCCGAGCCGCGCCATCAGCGCCGCGGTATCGACCATCCGGTTCGAGAAGCCCCATTCGTTGTCGTACCAGCTGACGACGCGGACCAGCTTGCCGTCGAGCACCGCCGTCTCGAGGCTGTCGACGGTCGACGAGGCCGGATTGCCGTTATAGTCGTCGGCTGACCAGCGGCTCGTCGGAATAGACGAGAATGCCCTTGAGCGGCCCGCTTTCGCGACGCCGCCTTCAGCGCGGCGTTGACCTCCTCGAGCGTCGTGTCGCGGCTCGGCGTGAAGGTGAGGTCGACCAGGCTGACGTTGGGCGTCGGCACGCGGATCGACGTGCCGTCGAGCTTGCCCTTCAGCTCGGGCATCACCTCGCCGACCGCGCGCGCGGCGCCGGTCGTGGTCGGGATCATCGACATCGCCGCGGCGCGGGCGCGGCGCAGGTCCTTGTGGATCTGGTCGAGGATCTTCTGGTCGTTGGTATAGCTGTGGATCGTCGTCATCAGCCCGCGCTCGATGCCGATCGCCTCGTTCATCACCTTGGCGATCGGGGCCAGGCAGTTGGTCGTGCACGAGGCGTTCGAGACGATCGTGATGCTCGGCCGTCAGCTTGTCGTGGTTGACGCCGTAGACGACGGTCAGGTCGACGCCCTTGCCGGGGGCCGAGATCAGCACCTTCTTCGCGCCCGCAGTCGAGATGCGCCGCGCGCCTTGTCGGCGTCGGTGAAGAAGCCGGTGCATTCGAGCGCGATGTCGACGCCGAGCTCGGCGTGCGGCAGCTTGGCGGGATCGCGCTCGGCGGTGACGCGGATGCGCGTGCCGTCGACGATGAGATCGTTGCCGTCGGCGCGACCGTGCCCGGATAGGTGCCGTGGACCGAATCGCGCTTGAACAGCAACGCGTTGGTCGTCGATGTCGGCGAGATCGTTGATCGCGACCACTTCGAGGTCGCTGTCCCGTCTTCGAGGATCGCGCGCGCGACCAGCCGGCCGATGCGGCCGAAGCCGTTGATCGCAACCTTGGTCATGTCATCTCCGATTGACTCCTTGGCCAGCGCCGCCGCGATCGCGCGCGGCGATCGCGGGCGCGGTCAAGCCGAAATGCTCGAACAAGTGCCTCGGCCGGCGCCGAGGCGCCGAACCGGTCGATGCCGATACGTCAAGCCGTCGCGGCCGGTATAGCGCTCCCAGCCGAAGGTCGACCCCGGCCTCGATCGAGACGATCAGCGCGTCGCCCGGCAGCAGTCGTCGCGGTAAGCCGCCGGCTGCGCGTCGAACGTCTCCCAGCACGGCATCGAGACGACGTCGGCGCCGATGCCGTCCGCTTCGAGCAGCGCCGCGGCGGCGGCGGCGATCTGGACCTCCGAGCCGGTGGCGACCAGGACGACGCGGCGCGGGGCGGTCGCCGCGACAGCCGGTAGCCGCCGCGCGCGCAGCGGTTCGTCCGCGACCGCGATCGGTCGCAACTGCGGCAGGTTCTGCCGCGACAGCGCCAGCACCGACGGCCGCTCGTTGTCGGCCAGCGCCAGCGCCCAGCATTCGGCGGTCTCGACCGCGTCGGCCGGGCGATAGACGGCGAGGTTCGGGATCGCGCGGAGGCGCGGCGAGATGCTCGACCGGCTGGTGGGTCGGCCCGTCCTCGCCGAGCCCGATGCTGAATCGTGGGTCATCACGTAGATCACCCGCACCTGCTGCAGCGCCGACAGGCGGATCGCCGGCGCGCAATAATCGGAGAAGACCAGGAAGGTGCCGCCGTACGGCATCACTGGCCGTGCAGCGCCATGCCGTTCATCGCCGCCGCCATGCCGAACTCGCGGATGCCGTAATAGATGTAGCGGCCGCCGTAATCGTCGCGGGTCAGCGGCTGCAGGCGCTTCGTCCTTGGTATTGTTCGAGCCGGTCAGGTCGGCCGAGCCGCCGATCATGCCCGGCGGCGAGCGGCGTCGACCGCCGTCGAGCACCAGCTCGGAGGCCTTGCGCGTCGCGATCGTCTGCGGCGCGGCGATCAGCCCGGCGATATGCGCGTCGATCGCGGCGAACGCGGCGGCGGGCGGATCGCCGGCGACGCGGCGCTCGAAGCCGGCGCGGACCTCCGGGTCGGCCGCGGCCAGCCGCTCCGCCCAGGCGGCATGCTCGGCCCGCCCGCGCTGCCCCGCCGCGCGCCAGGCGGCAGCGATATCCTCGGGAACCTCGAACGGCGCGGCGTCCCAGCCGAGCGCCGCGCGCGCGCCGGCGACCTCCTTGGCACCGAGCGCCGAGCCGTGGGTGCCGCTCGTCCCGGCCTTGGTCGGCGCGCCGAAGCCGATCGTCGTGCGGCAGGCGATCAGCGTCGGCCGCGGATCGGCCATCGCCTCGGTCAGCGCGCGCGTCGACGTCGGCGAAGTCGAGCCCGTCGCAGGCGACGACGTGCCAGCCGGCGGCGGCGAAGCGCGTGGCCTGGTCCTCGCTGGTCGACAGGCTGGTCGGCCCGTCGATCGAGATGCGGTTGTCGTCCCACAGCACGTTCAGCCGGCCGAGGCGCAGATGGCCGGCGAGCCCGATCGCCTCGTGGCTGATCCCCTCCATCAGGCAGCCGTCGCCGGCGATGACCCAGGTGCGGTGGTCGACCAGCGCGTCGCCGAAGACGGCGTTCAGATGGCGCTCGGCGATCGCCATGCCGACCGCGGTCGCCAGCCCCTGCCCGAGCGGCCCGGTCGTCGTCTCGACCCCCTCCAGCTCGAAATTCTCGGGGTGGCCGGCGCAGGGCGAGCCGAGCTGGCGGAAATTGCGGATGTCGTCGATCGTCGGCCGCGCATAGCCGGTCAGGTGGAGCAGCGCGTAGATCAGCATCGAGCCGTGGCCGGCCGACAGGACGAAGCGGTCGCGGTCGGGCCAGCGCGGATCGGCCGGGTCGAACTTCAGGTGACGCGTGAACAGCGCCGTCGCGGCGTCGGCCATGCCCATCGGCATGCCGGGATGGCCGCTGTTCGCCGCCTCGACCGCGTCCATCGCCAGCGCGCGAATGGCGTTCGCCATTCTGCGGTGAGTGACGGGGCTGGACATGAAGCGGGCGGCCTTAGGGATCGACTCGGGAAATCGAGCGCGGCGCACCATGGCCATCGCTCCGCGCCCGGTCAACAATTGACGACCGGCCTACCAAAGCCTTAACATCTCGTGATCTACGATAGTTGTTTCAGGAGCTTGCCGGTGACAGATGCGACGCTACACGAGCGATTGGCGGCGGCGCTGGCGCGGGCGGAAGCGGCAGCGGCGCTGCTGAGAGCGGATCGCGACCGCGCCGCGCAGCGGGCCGAGGCCGCGCTCGCCGCCGGCGACGCCGCAGTCGCGGTGCTCGACGCGCTGCTCGCCGCCTGATGGGCCAGGTCCGCGTCGCCCTTGGCGGGCGCAGCTACGCCCTGTCGTGCGCCGACGGCGAGGAGGCGCACCTGACGGCGCTCGGCGAGCATCTCGCGGCCAAGGCGAATGAGCTGACCGCGGCGATCGGCACGATGAGCGAGCCGCGCCTGCTGCTGATGGCCGGCCTGCAGGTCGCCGACGAGTTGTTCGCGCTGAGGGCCAGGAGTGGCGATGCCGAGGCCGACGCCGACGCCGAAACTCGCCTCGTCGCGCTGGTCGCGCGGGTCGAGGCGCTGGCGGCGACGCTCGCCGCCTGAACCTCAAATCGGGCGGAAGCCGTGGCCGGCGATATCGCCGACCGTGAGGTTGGGAATGTAGAACTGGGTGCCGCCACCGGGCAGGCTGGCGCTGCGGCCGCGCGCCTCCTTGGTCGCGTCGCGCCACGACGTCTGGCCCTGGTCGAGCCGCGCCATGCTCTTGAAGCCGCCGAACCAGCCGTACACCTCCACCTTGAGGACGATCGTCAGCAGGAAGTCGAGCGAGCTCCAGTTCTCCTTGATGACCGACGTCAGCCGGCCCCACTCGCGGAAGGAAACCCCGTTGGCGTCGGCGATCTTCTGGCGCTGGACCAAGCCGGCGTCATGCTTGAAGGCGTGGGTCGGACTCCACCACGGCGAGAGGAGGGATTCGTCGCGAAGCGGAAGCTGATCCCGCCGAACCAGAAATTCGCCGCTGTTGAACTTGTAGAGCGAGGTTCCGGGCCGCAGCAGCTCCTTGGTCGGATCACCAAAAGCAAGCTGAAACGCCTGGCTCACCGTCCCGGAATCGGTCTTGATCGCCCCGACCTCGCTCCAGGTCAGGTTCTCGTTCAGTGGCATGGCGTCCCCCCACGCAGTGTTGCAGGCGCGACACTAGAGAGATGCGCACGATCGTACAACGGCCTGTCCGTGCTTGAATTTCGCCGCGGCAGGCATCGCCGGGGCCGATGGTGCGTAGCTTCCCGGTCGACAGGGGCGATGCGAACGGACAAGGTGCAAACGTCGCTCTCGCCTGCTCTTGGACTGACGACCCGCGCCACGTTGCGTCACAGCGGCGACGACGCGGGCTCACGCCTGTTGCCGGCGTCCTGGGACGGCGTCGCGGCGGCCCGGGCATCGCCGCCGACCGGGCGTTTCGCCGCGACGTTGCTTTACCGCCGCTCGTGCGTTCGCCGGGCGACGACACGGATGACCTTGGACCGGGTGCTGCGCAGATTGATGCTTCGGAATGGATTCTGGTTTGCCCTCGGCCTCGCAGCGAAGGTGTCGGCGCAACCCGTCGGAACGCAACCGGTGCCGGAGGATACGTTCCGGTCCGAACTGCCGCCGCTGACGGCGTCGCAAGCGCCCGCTGCGCCGATCACCCCTGTCGCGCCGGACCCGGCCCTGGCAGTTCCGCTGGCGCCGCTCGCCGCCGCGGCGACCGAGACGCCGGCGACGCTGCCGGCGGATAGCGGTGCCAAGCCGCCCAGCGTCCGGTACCGGGTCGAGCTCGTCGGGCTGAAGGAGCTTGGCCTCGACAGCCGCTTCCGCGCCGTGTCTTCCCTTCTCAGCAAGGGGCGCTCGGCGGGCAATGCCGCCGAGATCAGCGCGCGAGCGGCGGAGGACCGCGACCTCGCCGAACGGCTGCTGCGCTCCGAGGGCTATTTCGACGCGGTCGCGACGACGGCGATCGGGCCGGTGGCGGGCGCCCCCGACCAGCGTCTCGTGACGCTGACGGCGACGCCGGGGCCGCGCTACCTGCTGGGGCAGGTCGCGATCACCGATGCGCCGCCGGCACCGCGGGCGATCGCGCGCGATGCGCTCCTGCTGCACAGCGGACGACCGATCATCGCTGCCGAGATCGAGGCTGGCGAGGCCCGCATCGCATTGCGCCTGCCGGAGAACGGCTATCCGTTCGCTAGCGTCGGGCAGCGCGATATCCTGCTCGACGGCGACACGCACCTCGGCGACTACACGCTGCCGGTGACGCCGGGGCGGAAAGGGCGTTTCGGCGGCTTTCGCATCGCGGGCGACTCGGTTCTGACCCCCCGCCACATCGCCATCCTGCCGCGCTTCAAGGCCGGCGAGGTCTATGACAGCCGCAAGGTCGACGATCTCCGCCAGGCGCTTGTCGCGACCAGCCTGTTCGCCGCCGTCTCGGTCGAGCCGGTCGCGACGGGCCACATCGAACCCGACGGGACCGAAGACGTCGACCTGCTCGTCCGCGAAACCAGGGGACCGTGGCGTGTCCTGGCCGGCGGCGTCGGTTATGAAACCGGCCAGGGTGCCAAGCTGACCGGCTCGTGGACCAACCGCAACCTGTTTCCGCCCGAGGGTGCGCTGACCCTTGCCGCGGTCGCCGGCACGCAGGAGCAGAGCGCCAACGCCCAGTTCCGCCGCTCGAACGCCGGCCAGCGCGACCGCACCTTCGACATCGGCGTGTCGGTCGCCCGCCAGCGCTTCGCCGCCTACAACGCCGACAGCTTCGACCTGAACGCCGCCCTCGCGCGGAGCAGCACGCCGATCTGGCAGAAGCGCTGGACCTGGTCGGTCGGCGGCGAGGTCATCGCCACGCGCGAGACCGGCTTCGACACGCTGCTGCCCGACCGGACGCGCGACCAGGGCACCTATTTCATCGTCGCCGCCCCGCTCCAGCTTGGCTACGACCGATCGAACAGCCTGCTCGACCCGACCCGGGGTTTCCGCCTGACCGGGCGCGTCAGCCCCGAGGTGCAGCAGCACAGCGGCAACGGCTTCCAGTCCTATGTCCGCGGCCTGTTCGAGGCGACGGCCTATTACCCGGTGACCGACGCGGTCGTGCTCGCCGGCCGCGCCCGGCTGGGGACGATCGTCGGTGCCCCGCGCGACGACATCGCGCCGTCGCGGCGGCTTTACGCCGGCGGCGGCGGTTCGGTGCGCGGCTTCGGCTACCAGGAACTCGGGCCCCGCGATGCCGACAACCGGCCGCTCGGCGGACGCTCGCTGACCGAGGTCGGGGCCGAGGTCCGCTACCGCTTCGGCAACTTCGGCATCGTGCCGTTCCTCGACGGTGGCCGCGTCGGCGATGCGGCGACGCCGTCGCTCAGCGGCATGCGCTACGGCGCGGGGATCGGCGCGCGTTATTATACCAACTTCGGACCGATGCGGTTCGACATCGCCACTCCGCTGGCGCGTCGGCCGGGCGAGGCCAAGGTCGCGATCTACATCTCGATCGGGCAGGCATTTTGACGATGCGCCGCGTCGTCCTGTGGCTCGCCGGCCTCCTGACGGCGTTCGTCGGCCTGGGAGTGCTGCTGGTCGCCGGGCTCGATACCGGGCCGGGCAAGGCGTTCCTCGTGCGGCAACTCGCGGCGTACAAGAGCGTGAGCGGGCTGAACTACCGCGTCGGGCGGATCGACGGCTCGATCTACGGCCAGATGACGCTGCACGATGTCGAGGTGCGCGACCTCAAGGGCGTGCTGGCGACGGCGCCCGTCATCGCGGTCGACTGGCACCCGCTGTCGGCGCTGCGCAAGCAGATCGACCTGGAGACGGTGACGGTCCCGAGCGCGCGTCTGCTCCGCCGCCCGGTCCTGGGGCCGACCGATCCGAACGAGCCGTTGTTGCCGAACATCGACGTTCGGCTCGGGCGGCTGACGGTCGCAAAGCTGCAGATCGCGCCGGCGGTCACCGGGCAGCGCCACCTCGTCCGCCTGACCGCGACCGCCGACATCGCCAGCGGCCGGGCGAAGGTCAGCGCCGACGCCGCTGCGGTGCGCGGGGCGGGACTGGCCGGCGGCGACACGCTGACACTGCGCCTCGACGCGGTCCCGGCCGACAACCGGCTGCTGATCGACGCGCGGCTGGCAGCTCCCGCCGGCGGGCTGGTCGACAGCTATGCCAAGCTCGGCAAGCCGCTGGCAGTGTCGGTCGCGGGACACGGCGACTGGGCCGCGTGGCAGGGGCGCGCGAGCGCCGTCGCCAGCGGGCAGCCGCTCGCCGACCTCGCGCTCGCCGCGCACGGTGGCACCTTCGGCGTGCGCGGCCGGGTCGATCCGCAGCGGCTGGTTCCGGGCGGTCCGGCCGCCGCGCTCACCGCCGGCGGCATCGACCTCGACGCGACGGCGCGCCTCGCCAACCGGCGGGCCGCGGTCAACGTGACGGCATCTTCGGCGGCGTTCAGGGCGACGGCGACCGGGCTCGTCGACCTTGGTCAGAGCCGCTTCGGCAACCTCAAGCTGGCCGCGCAGCTGCTGCGTCCCGGCGCCATCGCCCCGCGGCTGACGGGACGGGACGTGGCGCTGGCGGCGACGCTCGACGGGCCGTTCGGCACGCCGACGGTCGCCTACGACGTCACCGCCGCAGCGCTCAGCTTCAACGGCACGACGGTCGAGGGGCTCGCCGCGTCGGGCCGGGCAACCGTCGACGCCACGCGTATCCTCGTGCCGGTCCATGCGCGCGCGCGCCGGGTCACCGGCCTCAACCCCGCTGCCGGCGGCCTGTTGACCGCCTTGCGCGTCGACGGCGACCTCGCCTGGTCCAAGGGCAAGCTGCTGTCGGACAACCTGCGCCTGCGCTCCGACCGGATCGACGCAACGGCGGTGATCGTCGCCGACCCCGGGGCCGGGCGCTACACCGGCGTGCTCAAGGGGCGGGTCAACGACTATGCGGTCGCCGGCTTGGGCCGGGTCGATCTCGTCACCGACGCCCGGCTGGTCAGCGGTGCCCGCGGCGGCTTCGGCATCGTCGGCTCGCTCCGGGCAACGACCCGCCGGATCGACAACGCCAGCCTCCGCGATCAGCTTGGCGGCAACGCTGTCCTCTCCGCGCGCTTCGGCTACACCCCCACCGGCGTCGCGACCTTGAGCGATTTGCGACTGACCGCACCGCGCTTCCGCATCGTCGACGGGTCGGGCAGCTACCGCCAGGACGGCCGCATCGCCTTCGTCGCGCACGGTTCCTCGGTCGCCTATGGCCGGCTGGCGGTCACCGGTGGCGGCACCGTCGCCCGCCCCCATGTGCGGCTTGTCGCCGACGCGCCGAACGTCGGCGTCCAGCTGGACCATGTCGTCGCCGACCTGACGGGAACGGCTGCCGGCTACCGCGTCGCGGCGCGCGGCGGGTCGGCCTACGGGCCCTTCGCGCTCGATGTCCTGCTCCGCGCGGGCAAGGGGCCGGTGACGCTCGACATCGCTGCGGCGCGCTTTGCCGGCGTCGACCTGCACGGCACCGTCACCCAGACGGCGGCCGGGCCCTTCGCCGGGCGCCTGACGGTGGCTGGTTCGGGTCTCAGCGGCACTCTCGGCCTTGGCAGCGAGGCGAAGGCGCAGCGGATCGACGTCGACCTCCGCGCCCAGGCGGCGCGCCTGCCCGGCCCGACCCCGGTGACCATCGGCAGCGGCACGATCCGGGCGACCGCGGTGCTGACCCCGGGCGCGCCGACGCTGGTCGGGACCGCGTTCCTCGGCGATGTCCGCAGCGGCACGTCGCTTGTCCACCGGGCGCAGGCGCGGTTCGACTATCGCGGCGGTCGCGGCACCGTCGGCCTGGTCGCCGACGGGCGCGCGTCGGTGCCGTTCACCGTCGCCGCGCACGCCGCGCTGACGCCGACGCAGATCGTCGCCAACGCAACCGGGACGATCGACACCATTGCCTTCAAGCTCGCGGCGCCGGCGGTGGCGACCAGGGTTGGCGGGACCTGGACGCTGGCGCCGGCGACGCTGGTCGTGCCGCAGGGGCGCGCGGTGCTGGGCGGCAGCTATGGGCACGAATCGCGCCTTCACGCCGTGCTCGACGGCATCGACCTTGCCATCGTCGAGCCGTTCGCCCCCGGGCTCGGCCTTGGCGGCAAGGTGTCGGGCACGGTCGACGCCGCCTTGTCGGTGGCCGGCGTGCCGGTGGTCGATGCCACCTTCGCGGTCGCCGGCTTCACGCGCGCCGCCGCCTACTCGGTTTCCGACCCGGTCGACATCGCCGCCCGGGCGCACCTGTCGGCTCATGGCGGCGATCTGGCCGCCGTCATCCGCCGCGGCACGGCGATCGTCGGGCGGCTGCAGGCGCGCCTGCCGGCGCTCGGCAGCGGGGCGACGGTGACGGCGCGGCTGCAGTCGGCCCCGCTGACCGGCGGCATCCGCTACAACGGCCCGGCGGAGCTGCTCTGGGCCCTGACCGGCACCGCCGACCAGCAGCTGAGCGGACCGGTGATCGTCGCCGCCGACTTCGGTGGCCGGGTCGACGCGCCGACGATCGCGGGCGTCATCCGCGCAACCAGCCTGCGCTACGAGAACCAGACCTATGGGACGGTCATTTCGACGATTGCGCTCGACGGCCGCTTCGACCGTTCGCGCCTCCAGCTCGTGTCGCTGACCGGCAAGGCCGGCAACGGCACGGTCGCGGCGCAGGGCAGCGTCGGCCTCGATGCCGCCGGCGGCTTCCCGATCGACATCCGCGTCCGCTTCGACCGGGCCCAGCTGGCGCGCAGCGACGCCCTCGGCGCAACGGCATCGGGCACGTTGACGATCACCAGCAGCCACGGCAGCGGACTCGTCAGCGGCACCCTGGCGATCCCTGAGGCACGCTACCAGATCGTTCGTCAGGGCGCGGCCGAGGTGCCGGAGCTGACCGGCGTCCGCCGCAAGGGCGCGCCGCCGCCGGGCGCGCAACCGGCCGCGCCGCCGACTCCGACCGCCGCCAGCTTTCGCCTCGACCTCCGCATCCGCGCCGACAACCGCATCTTCGTCAGCGGCATGGGGCTGGAAGCCGAGTGGCGGACCGATATGCACATCACCGGCACGGCGGCGGATCCGGTCGTCGTCGGCACGCTCAACATCGTCCGCGGCACCTATTCCTTCGCCGGGCGGCGCTTCGATCTTGCCGAGGACGGCGCGATTACCTTCGACGGCGGCCCGTTCGACAACCCGCAGCTGGCGCTCAGCGCGAGCACGACGGTCGAGGGCGTGTCGGCGACGATCGTCATCGGCGGCCGGGCGCAGCGGCCGGAGATCAGCTTCACCTCGACGCCGGCGCTGGCGCAGGACGAGGTGCTGTCGCGCCTGCTGTTCGGCAGCTCGGTGACCTCGCTGTCGCCGACGCAGGCGATCCAGCTGGCGGCCGCGCTCAACTCGCTGCGCGGCTCGGGCGGCGGCCTCAATCCGCTGGGCAAGCTGCGCTCGGCGAGCGGCATCGACCGGCTGCGCGTGCTGGGCGCCGACAAGACCGCCGGCCGCGGCACGGCACTCGCGGCCGGGCAGTACATCACCAACAACATCTACGTGGAGGTCATTACCGACGCCCGCGGCTTCACCCAGACGCAGCTGGAGATCGCCTTGTCGAAGACGCTGAGCGTCCTCAGCTCGACCGGCTCGTTCGGCGGGTCGAACGTCACCCTGCGCTATTCCAAGACCTATTAGCCATGGCCCGGGTCGGCCCTGCACGTTTGGCGAAGTTGGCGGCGACACGGTATAGGCTTCGCGGCGTCGCCCCGCCCGCCCCAAGCCGCGACTCGACAAGGAGCTGCCCGATGATCGCCCTGATCGCCGCCGCGATTGCCGCCCTGTCCGCCGCCCCGGCCGCGGGTCTCCCCGCGAGCGCCACCGACGCCGACCGGCAGGTCCCGGTGTACGAGCATGTCTTCGTCATCATGGAGGAGAACAAGAATTACGAGCAGATCATGAGCGTTGCCGCCGCGCCGAACATCGCCGGCCTGGCGCAGACCTTCGGCACGGCGACCCAGTTCTTCGCCGAGGTCCATCCGAGCGAGGCGAACTACGTCGCGCTGATCGGCGGCGACACGTTCGGCATCCACGACGACGACGCCTTCTACTGCCGCCCCGGTCCGTCGAGCGATCCGTTCTGCAAGAACTCGACCGAGCCCGGCTATGCCGACCACACTATTCACGCGCTCCACCTCGGCGCGCAGCTGGAGGCGACCGGGCGCGACTGGAAGGGATATTACGAGACGATCCCCGCCGCCGGGTCGCTGGCGGTGACCGCGGGCGATCCGACGGCGACCAACGGCCTGCAGAACGCGGCGCTGTACGCGTCCAAGCACTCGGGCTTCCTCAACTTCGCCTCGGCGCAGGCCGATTCCGGCCGCGCGCATCACATCGTCGGCTTCGACCAGCTCGACGCCGACATCGCCGCTGACCAGCTGCCCGCCTTCGCCTTGATCGTGCCCAACCAGTGCAACGAGATGCACGGCCTGCACGGTCCCGGCGTGCCGAGCGACTGCGACGGGGCGATCGACCAGCCGGGGCTGATCCGCCGCGGCGACGCGGAAGTCGGCCGGCTGGTGGCGGCGCTGCAGCGATCGCGGGCGTGGGCGTCGCCAGGCAACATGGCGATCCTGATCGGCTTCGACGAAGGCTCGGGCAAGACGCGCGAGGGGTGCTGCGGCGTCACACCGGGCGCGATGTCGAACTTCGGCGGCGGGCACATTCCGATGGTCGTGATCACCAACCATGGGCCGCGCGGCGTCGCCGACCCGACGCCGTACAGCCATTACTCGCTGCTGCGGACGCTCGAGGACGCCTTTCGGCTGCCCGCCTATCTCGGCCATGCCGCCGACACCGCCGCCGGTGTCCAGCCGATGGTCCCGCTGTTCGCCACGAGCGCCGCTCCGGCCGCAGCATCGCCCGCCACGCCGCGCGCGCCCGCGGGCAAGCACAAGCGGTCGCACCGGGCCCACACCGAACCCGCATGACGTCACGCTTCAGGCAGAAACTGCGACGACGCGCCATCCGCCCACCGTGCCGGGCGGCGGCGAGCAAGCCCGGCGGCAGTGCACGACGGCGCGTCGCGCGCGCCGTGCCCGTCGCCACCCTCCTCGTCTGCGGCTGCGTCTCGACAGGGCAGCATCGCTATCCCGCGCCGGCACCGGTGTTCGATCCGATCACCTTCTTCGCCGGAGCGACGGAGGGCACCGGATCGCTGAAGGTGGTCTTCACGCCGCGGCAGTCGACGCTGGTCGAAGGGCACGGCACCGTTGCCGGGCGCACGGTCGTGCTCGACCAGACGGTCCGGCGCGGCGACCGGGCGCCGACGCAGCGCCGCTGGGTGCTTCAGGAGACCGCCCCCGGTCGCTATGCGGGCACGCTGACCGATGCATCCGGCCCGGTCACGGGAGACGTCACGGGCAACGAACTGCATCTCGCCTTTCCGATGAAGGGCGGCCTGCGGGCGGAGCAATGGCTATACCTGGAAGCGGGCGGCGAGCGGGCGCGCAACCGGATGGTGGTGAGCAAATTCGGCCTTCCCGTCGCCAGCCTCGACGAGACCATCCGCCGCCTTCCCGATCCGCCGCGCCGTCCGTGACCGACCTGCTGCGCGGCCGCGAGCCGCTGCGCCACCGCCCGCCCGCGGCGCGCCTGTCCGATCATGCCGCGGCCGTCGTCCGCCTCCACCTGACCTACGCCTGGCGTCACCAGAGGCCGCTGTCGCTGGCGCAGCCGACGCGCTTCACCGAACTGATCCAGCGGCGCAAGCTGATCGACCGGGACGCCCGCCTGCCGGGGTTGATCGACAAAGTCTGCGTCAAGCGCTTCGTCGCCGACCGGCTCGGCCCGGAGTGGGTGACGCCGACCCTGTGGAGCGGGACGCAGCTGCCGGCGGTGGCGAGCTGGACCTATCCGTTCGTCGTCAAGTCGCGGCACGGGTGCAACCAGCGCCGCTTCGTCCGCGACGACCGTCACGACTGGCCCGCGACCCGGCGCGCGGCGGCGGCGTGGATGCGCTCGCGCTACGGCTTTTGGCTCGACGAATGGGGTTACCGCGACGTTCCGCGCGGCCTGCTGGTAGAACCGTTTGTCGGCCCGGGCGCGGCGCTCCCCGTCGATTACAAGCTGTTCGTCTTCCACGGCCGCGTCGAGGCGGTCCAGGTTCACCTCGACCGCGAGCACGACCACCGCTGGATCGTTTTCGATCCCGGCTGGCGGCGCCTGTCCCCGGCCGGGGGCGGCGATCCCCAGCCGCCCGCCGGCCTCGGCGCGATGATCCGGGGCGCGGAAGCGCTCGCCAGCGGCTTCGACTTCGTGCGGATCGACTTCTACGACAGCCAGCCGACGCCGCGCTTCGGCGAGATGACCTTCTATCCCGGCTCGGGGCTCGAGCCGGTCCGCCCCGCCGCGCTCGACCGCCACTTCGGGCGCCTGTGGCTGCAGCAATCGTAGCAGCCGCGACCGCGCGCGGCGCCACGTCCCTGATCTGGCGCCGGCCGGCATCGTAACCACGGCCCGTCGCGCGGCGAAGGCGACCGTGGCGCTTCGTGCCTTCAGCGCCTAGGACATCGCTCATGCTCGCCCGTCTGCTGACGCTGCTCGCCTTGATTGTCGCCGCTCCCGCCGCGGCGCAGGCGGTCGTCGACAATCCAAACACCCGCGTCGAGCTGATTGCCGCCGCCCCGACCGCGGACGGCAGCCGCACGCTGGGCATCGTCCTGACGCCCAAGCCCGGCTGGCACAGTTATTGGTCGAACCCCGGCGAGGCGGGCTTCGCTCCCCGGGCACGCTGGAGCCTGCCGGCCGGCGTCGCCGCCGCACCGCTGCGCTTCCCGGTGCCGGCGGTGCTGTCGGTGTCGGGGCTGACCAACTATGTCTACGAAGGCCCGGCGACGCTGGTAACGACGGTCGGCGGGCCGGGTCCGGTCGGGCTGAGGCTCGATTATCTCGTCTGCACGCAGGAGCTCTGCGTCCCCGAAAGCGCGACGCTCGCGCTCGCCGCCGACGCCGCGCCCGACCCCCGCGTTGCCGCCGCCGTCGCCGCCCTGCCGCAGCCATTGGCGGGCGCGCGTTTCGCCGTCGCACGCGGCCGGTTCGTCCTTGCCGCGCCAGTACCCGATCCGGCGAGCGTCACCCGCGCTTATTTCTTCGCCGCCGCCGACGGTACGGTCGACTACGCCAGCCCGCAGGCGATGAGCATCGCCGGCACCGACCTGCGGCTGGAGGCGAAGGCGGCGGGCACGGCTCCCGCCACCGCCGCCGGCCTGCTGCGCGTCGAGCGCGGGCAGCAGGTCAGCGGCTACCGCATCGCTGCGACGCCGGGCGCGGTTCCCGCCGCCGGCGCGCCCGCCGGCGGCGCAAGCGGCAGCCTGGGCCTGCTTGCCTCCGCCCTGCTCCTCGCGGTCGCCGGCGGTGTCGTCCTCAACGTCATGCCCTGCGTGTTTCCGATCCTCAGCCTGAAGGCGCTGAGCCTGGCGAAGGGCGGTGCCACGCCCGCGGAGGCCCGCCGCGACGCGCTCGCCTATGCCGGCGGCGTGATCGCGGTGTGCGTCGCCCTGGGCGGCGTCGTGCTGGCGCTGTCGGCGGCGGGCGAGGCGGTCGGCTGGGGCTTCCAGCTGCAGAACCCGCGAATTGTCGCCGCGCTGCTGATCCTGGTGACGGCGATCGCGCTCAACCTCGCCGGCCTGTTCGAGCTGGGCAGCTTCGGCGGTGGCGAGGCCCTCGTCCGCAAGCCCGGCGCGGCGGGGAGCTTCTGGACCGGCGCGCTCGCCGCCTTCGTCGCGACGCCGTGCACCGGGCCGTTCATGGCGGCCGCGCTCGGGGCGGCGCTGGTCCTGCCGCCCGCCGCCGGCCTGCTGGTCTTCGCCGGGCTGGGGTTCGGCCTGGCCCTGCCCTTCCTCGCGATCGGGTTCGTTCCCGCGCTGCGCCGCCGCCTGCCCAAGCCCGGCGCGTGGATGGCGACGCTGCGCCATGTCCTCAGCGTACCGATGTTCGCCACGGCGCTCGGCCTCGCCTGGCTGCTCGGGCGGCAGAGCGGCGTCGGCGGCATGGCGCTGGGTCTCGCCGGTGCCGTCGCGGCGGGCCTCGCGCTGTGGTGGCTCGGCGGGCGGCAGCGAGCCTTCGCTCCCGCCTGGCCGCCGCTCGCTGCCGGCCTTGTCGCCGCGGTCGTGGCGGTCGCGCTCGTCGTCCCGGCAACGGGCGCGCCGGCGAGCGACGCTCCCGCCGGCCTCGCCGCGCAGCCGTTCAGCGAGACCGCGCTGACGACGCTCCAGGCGAGCCACACGCCGGCGTTCGTCTATTTCACCGCCGACTGGTGCCTGACGTGCAAGGTCAACGAGCGCGGCGCGCTGAGCAGCCCCACGGTTGCCGCGGCCTTCCGCGCCAAGGGCGTCAAGACCCTGGTCGGCGACTGGACATCGAACGACCCGGCCCTCGGCCGCTTCATCCGCGCCCACAACCGCGCAGGCGTGCCGCTGTACCTGTTCTATCACGGCGACGGCCGTGTCGAGGTTCTGCCGCAGGTGCTGACGCCGGCGGTGCTGGCATCGTTGTCTTAACGAGCCAGTGCCTTCCTGCTTCCCGGACCGACCGGTCCCGAGCTGCGCCGGGCGGGTCGTCGGGCGGGACACGGGCCTCTCCTGACGGATCACGTCTTCGCGCGCGTTTCCGTGCCCGTGAACACGACCTCCGCTCCGGCCTTGACCGCACGCGCCAGCTGCTCGACGTCCCAGTTGGTCAGGCGGACGCAGCCATGGCTGGCGCGTTTGCCGACGAGGCGCGGGTCGGGGGTGCCGTGGATGCCGTAGGTGTCCTTGGTCAGGTCGATCCACGTCGTGCCGATGGGGTTGTTGGGCCCCGCCTTGATCGTCAGCTTGCCCTCGGCCGCCTTGCCGAAGGTCAGCCGCTTGGGGTCGAAGGTATAGGTCGCGCGGGTTGCGACGGTCCGCACCTTCCACCTTCCCTCCGGCGCCGGGCGCTCCTGGCTGCCGACCGTCGCCGGATAGACGGCGACCAGCTTGCCGCCCGCGGCGTAGGCCCGGACCGCCTGCGCGGTCTTGTCGACCTCGATCCTGGTGACCGGCGGCAGCTTCTCCCGGGCGACCGCGGCGACGGTGACGACGGTGCCCGCCTTGGTGAAGTCGGCCTGCGGGTTCAGCGCCTTGAGCAGCGCGTCGTCCATGTGGAAGCGCTCGGCGAGCTCCTCGATCGGCCCGGAGTAAGCAGGCGAATTCGAGCTTCGCCAGTTCGGCCATGTCGGTCGGCAGCGGGTCGACGAACGGCCCCGCGACGTCGGCGTCGGTGAGCGTATAGCGAGTGACGGTCGGCTCGGCGTCGCCGGCGACCAGCTTGTCGGTGACGATCGCCGGCGTGGCGGCATCGGGCAGGTCGTTGGCCTTGGCATAAGCGGTCATCGCCAGCTTGAGGTTGGCGCCGGTCTTGCCGTCGATCACGCCGGGCGAGAAGCGGGCGCGGTCGAGCAGCACCTCGAGGCGGATCAGCGCGCGCTCCGGCGCGGCGATAGCGTCGGGAATGACGATCTCCGCCGTGTCGGCTGCCGGCGCTGCGACCGGAGCAGGACCGGCAGCGGCCGGAGGACTGGCGGCCGCTACCGGCGCAGGCTTGAGCGCAGGCGCCGCGCTGGTGGCCGATGCCGGCGCGGCCTTGGCGGGAGCAGCGGGAGGTTGCGTCGGCTTGGCCGTCGGATGCGGCGGCTCGGCGACGGCGGCGCTCGACAGGGTGACGGCTAGCAGGAGAGGACGGAACATCGACAAACCCCAATCGTGCTAGGCTGCGTCATCAAGGTTCCGGGGATGCAATGGTTCCACTGCTGATCGCCATCGCCGCGGCTGCCGCGGCTTCGGGAGGCTGTGCGTCGGACCTCGCGCCCCCGGCGTCGGCAGCGGCCAATACGGCCTCGCTCGCCACCCTCGCCTGGTCGCCCTTCGGTCGCCCGGAGAGCGGGTGGCGGGTCTATGCGCCCAAGGTGGCGGCCGAGCTCGGCACGGCCTGCGATGCCGCCACGCCGGGCTTCGCCGCCGCGCTCGCGCACTGGCAGGCAGCGCACCGCCTCGCCGCCACGGGGGTGTTCGACCCCCTGACGTTTGCGGCGATGAAAAACAGGTGGCAGGCGGCGCGACCGTTCACGCACATCAGCGGCAAGACCGCCTGCCCGCCGCCACCCACGGTTCTCGCCACCGCCGCGCCTAGGGAAAGCTATGTCGGCAAGGCGATCCAGCTGCGTCCGAAGGCGCTGGCCGCCTATCGCATCCTGCTCGCCGCCGCCAGGCGCGATCCCGCGATCGCCGCCGACCCGCGGTCGCTGACGATTTTCTCCGGCTTTCGCGATCCGGCGGCGGATGCGGCGCGCTGCACGGCAGAGGGGAATTGCAACGGCATCGTCCGCGCCACCTGCTCGGCGCACCGCACCGGCCTCGCCATGGACCTGTGGGTCGGCCAGGCGCCCGGCTTCGGTCCCGATTCGTCGGCCGACGACAGCCGCCTGGCGATGACCGCAGGGCCGCAATACCGGTGGCTGCTGGCCAATGCGGCCAGGTACGGCTTCGTCAACTATGTCTTCGAGCCGTGGCACTGGGAATGGACGGGGGAGCCGATCTGACATCCGCCGCGCCCGGCATCGCCTGCGGCATCCTGCCTAAACCCTGGCGCATACGAGCCGTAACAAAGGGCACTTATGGGCACGATCGAGATCGGGGTGCAGACAATGAACGTTTCGCGGACTATTGCCGCCGTCGTCGGCTTGGGGGTGTTCCTCTGCGCGAGTCCGTCGACTGCGCGGACATACGACTGGACCTTCACGTACCAGTATCCGGGGCAGGATTTTCACGGTCCCGCCGAGCCGTTTGGCGTGCTGGGTTCAGGCACACTGACGACCGCTGATACTTTCGCCGTGGGCATCGATGGTTATGGCGGCAGCCGAGCCGACTTCTACACGTTGACCGGCATCAGCGGGACTTTCGCCGGAGCGACGATCACCGGTCTTGCACCGGATGGCTCGTCCCAAAGCGGCTCCGGACTTGTCGCCGACAATCGGCTGGCGGTGGAGAAGCAGGGCTTTGTCGTTGCACCGTCGGGCAGTCTGATCCTGAACCTCGACCGCGCGTTCGACGGTGGAACGCAGCTTGCGCTTTCGGGCGACAGCGGGTTCTTCTTCGGGGCGTTCGTCGATACGATCGTCTCCAATGAGTATCAGGGGTCGTTCACGCTGTCGCCGGTCCCCGGCTATGTCCCCGAACCCGGCGTCTGGGCCGAACTGCTCGCCGGCCTGGCGACGGCCGGCGGCGCGATGCGCGGACGGCGGCGTCCAGCGGCGACGGTCACCGCCTGATCGGCGCGTGACGGGTTCCGGACCGATGCGCATGCTTCGATAAGACAGTGTCATCGGCCAATCCGTCGGGACGACCGCGGCCAGCGTGGCCCGCGCGCGGTGGACGCTGACCGCGTTCTGGGGCACCATCGGGCGATGGGCAGGTGGTCGCAGCGGCTTCTCGCGTCGGCGCAGGGCGGGCTTGTCCGCCTCGCCGACCGGGAGATCGCGCTCGTCGGGCGGACCGCGGCGGCCGCGCGGCGGACGCGGCTGGCGCATGTCGCCGTGGCTGTCAGCTGGCTCGGCAACGGAACGCTGTATCTGATCCTTGCGACCGCGCTGGTCGCGGTTGCCGGGCGCTCGTCGGCGCGCACCCTCGCGCTCGCCGCGCTGGCCGGGGCGGTCAGCCACCTTGTCTACCCGTGGATCAAGCGCGTCGCCGCCCGTCCCCGTCCGTTCGAGCATCGCGCCGGCCCGCCGGCGGCGGGTGTGCCGCTCGATGCGTTCAGCTTTCCGTCGGGACACCTGATGACGCTCGCGGCGACCTGTACGCCGGTGCTGCTGCGCTGGCCACGGCTGTGGCTGGTCGCGCTCGGCCTGTGGCTGCTCCTCGCCTGGAGCCGGGTCGCGACCGCGCATCATTACCCGAGCGACCTCCTCGGCGGCACGCTTCTCGGAGTCGCGGTGGCGCTGGCGGTGACCGCCCTCGCCGGCTAAATCCGCGTCAGATCGCGCTGTCGATTTCGACCTCGATCAGCCGCGGCCCCGGTCCGGCAAAGCCGCGGGCCAGGGCGGCGCGCAGGTCGAGGAGCGTCGCCACCCGCTCGGCGGCCACGCCCTGCGCCTCGGCCAGCGCGACGAAGTCGATCGCCGGGTCGGTCAGGTCCATGCCGACATAGGTGCCGCTCGCCGCGCTCGGCCCGTCGAGCGCGCGGGTGCGCTGTTTCAGGATGCGGTAGCTGCGGTTGTTGACGATGACTGCGACGATGCCGAGGCCGTAGTGCGCCGCCGTCCACAGCGCCTGGATCGAATACATCGCGCTGCCGTCGCCGCTGAGCGCGACCACGGGGCGGTCGGGGTGGGCGAGCTTGATGCCGATCGCCTGGGGCAGCGCAACGCCGATGCCGCCGCCGCGCATGCCGAACCACGAATTCGGGGCGGATCGCGGGCAGCAGGTGGCGGACGGTGTTCATCCCCGTCGACAGCGTCTCCTCGACGACGATCGCGTCGGCCGGCAGGCAGCCGGCGACCGCGTGCAGGACGGCCAGCGGCTTCAGCGGCAGCGCGGCCGACTCCGCCTCGGCACGGGCGACCAGCGCGGCGCGCGTGGCCGCGAGGTCGGCGGCGACCCGCTCCGCCCGCGCCGTCGCCGGGGCCATGCGAGCGAGGACGGCGACGGTCAGCTCATCAACCGTCGCTGCCGCATCGCCGACGATGGCGACGGTGGCGGGGAAATTCTTGCCGATCTCCCACGGATCATCGTCGAGGTGGATCAGCGCCTTGCCCGGCGCGAGCGCCTCCACCCCCGTCGCCTGGCTCTGCGTCAGGAGGTCGGCGCCCAGGCTGATGACGAGGTCGTGCGCATCGGTCAGCGCCCGCACCGCCGGCGTCATCCGCGCCACCGAGCCGGCGTAAAGCCGGTGATCGGAGGGGAAAGCGGCGGTGTTGGCCATGCCCTCGAGATACACCGGGGCACCGATCGCCTCGGCCAGCGCGGCGGCGGCGGCGTGCGCGCCCGACCGCGGCACGGCATCGCCGGCGAGGATCAGCGGCGACGTGGCGGCGGCGATCAGGTCGGCGGCGGCAGCGACCGCCCGAGCATCGCCGCGCCCCCGCCCGGCGATCCGTGTCGGAGCCATCGCGTCGATGTCGTCGGCGGCAGCGGTCAGCACGTCGCCGGGGATCGAGACGAACACCGGACCCGTCGGCGCCGTCAGGGCGACCTTGGCCGCACGGTGGACGGTGCGCGGCAGGTCCGCGACGCGGGTGACCTCCGTCGACCACTTGACCAACGGCCGGGCGAGCGTCGCCAGGTCGGCCCACAGCAGCGGCTCGGTCAGCGCGATCGTCGTGTCCTGCTGCCCGGCGGTGACGAGAATTGGCGCCCCCGCCTTGGCCGCGTTGTAGAGCATCCCCATCGCATTGCCGAGGCCCGGCGCGGCATGCAGGTTGGCGACCGCCAGCCGCCCGGTCGCCTGGGCATAGCCGTCCGCCATGCCGAGGACGACGACTTCGTTCAGCCCGAGGATGTAGCGGATGCCGGTTTCGGCGGCGAAGGCGTCGACCAGCGGCAGCTCGGTCGTGCCGGGATTGCCGAAAACGAACTCGACGCCGTTGGCGCGCAGCAGGTCGAGGAAAAGCGTGGCACCGGTCATGACCGTGGCTTTAGGCGCGGCGTGCGGTTCCGTCCAACCGCGGGCTTGAACCGATGCTGCAATGCACTAGATTGATGGGGCCGGCGGTGTTCCCCCCCTTACACCGCCGCGCTCCCTGAACTCTGGCCACGCCTTCGGGCGTGGCCCTTTTTCATTCGGCCGCACAGGCAAGAGGCTGCAGCGGCAGGCGCGCGACGATCTCCGGCAGCGCGGCGACCAGCGTGCCGAACAGGGTGACGATGCGGTCGAAGCCGGCATGGCGGACCAGCCGCGCCGGGTCCATGTACAGCGCCCGGTCGACCTCGATCTGGACCGCGTGGATGCCCGCTCCGGGGGCGCCGTGATGCGTCGTCGTATAGCCGCCGGCGTAGGGCGCGTTGCGCGCGACGCGAAAGCCTGCGGCAACGACGTGTCGCTCGATCGCCGTCACCAGCTCGCCGTTGGCCGAGGTGCCGAAACGGTCGCCGATGACGATCTGTGCCCCGCTTCCGACCGGCGCCGGCGTCGGCATCGAGTGGCAGTCGAGCAGGACGGCGAACCCATGCTCGCGGCGCGCCGTATCGAGCAGCTCGGCCAGCGCCGCATGATACGGGACATGGACCGCGTCGAGCCGCGCCTCGATCTCGGCGTGCCGCAACCGCCCGGCATAAATGTCGAGCCCGAGCGCGGCGACGCGGGGAATGACCCCCAGTCCGGCGGCGACCCGCTCGCTCGCCTGCGCCGGATCCGCCTCGAGCGGGTCGACGATCATCGCCGGGTCGATCTCGGCGGCAGCGCGGTTGAGGTCGAGCCACGAGCGTCCATAGCGCGCGGCGATCAGCGGCGCGCCACCCGCCGCCGCCGCCGGCTCGACCAGCTCGGCGACGAAGGCATCCTCCGCCCGGCGCAGCTGCGCCAGCGTCAACCGCGTCGTCGCCAGGAAGTCGGACGGGTACTCGCGGCCCGAATGCGGCGAGGCGAGCACCAGCGGACCGGGCGGCGTGACACCGGGACGGACGCTGAAGCCGGGAGCAAGGCCATCGGTCATCACTCGTTACTACGGCCGCGCGGGCCGCGGGGCCAGCGCTTTGCCGCTTGCGCCGCGCTCGCGGCGCGGCTAACACCCGCCGCAGCGTGGGCGCGTAGCTCAGTGGTAGAGCACTGTGTTGACATCGCAGGGGTCGCTGGTTCGATACCAGCCGTGCCCACCATTTTCACTTTTCTGACGACAACCCTGGATCGAGTGGTGTCGTCTTGCCCAGTCGTTCGTTACGGTTGGGAAAATGAGCGACATCGATCCTCCGGCGCCGCGGGCGCAGGTTCCCCCGGCGGAGGTCCCGGGGCTGGCCGGGCTCCTGTCGCTGGCCGTCGGCGTCGTCAGCGTGGCTGCCCTCTACCTCGCCCGCGACGTGCTCGTGCCGATCATGCTCGCGGTGCTGCTGTCGTTCATCCTGTCGCCGGTCGTGGAGCTGCTGCAACGGCTGCGGCTGCCGCGGGTGCCGGCGGTGGTTCTGGCGGTGATGATGGCGCTTGGCTTGTTCGCCACTCTGGCGACGGTCATCGGCACGCAGGTCGCCAGCCTGGCCACCGACGCGCCGCGGTACGTCGTGACGATCGAGCACAAGGTCCGCATGGTCAGCAGTTCGACTGTTGGTCGGATTCCCGCCATGCTCGGGGCGCTTGGCCGCCAGATCGACCGGGCGAGCGGAGGCCTGGCGTCGCCGGTCCGCGTCACGACCGGCCCGCGGGCGCAGCGCACCGCGCCGCCGCCGTTGCCGGTCGAGGTGCGGCCGCCACCGCTGACGCCGATCGCCTTGATGCGCGACGTGCTGAGTCCGGTGGTCGGACCGCTGGAGACGACGGCGATCGTGGTCATCGTCGCCATCTTCATCCTCCTCCAGCGCGAGGACCTGCGTGATCGGCTGATCCGGATCTTCGGTGCCACGGACCTTCACCGCACGACAACGGCGATGGACGACGCCGCGGCGCGCCTAAGCCGCTATTTCCTCACCCAGGTGGCGATCAACGCCGTCTTCGGCGTCATCATCGGCGGCGGCCTCTATGCCATCGGCGTGCCCTCGCCGGCGCTGTGGGGGGTGCTCGCCGGGCTGCTGCGGTTCCTGCCTTATGTCGGCGCCGTTCTCGCTGCGCTGCCGCCGCTGATCCTCGCGCTCGCCGTCGGGCCCGACTGGGCGATGTCGCTGTGGGTCGTCGGTCTGTTCCTCGTCGTCGAGCCGATCATGGGCTATGCCGTCGAGCCGCTGGTCTACGGGCGGTCGACCGGCCTGTCTCCGGTGGCAGTGATCGTGTCGGCGATCTTCTGGACGTGGCTGTGGGGACCGATCGGCCTGATCCTGTCGACGCCGCTGACGCTGTGCCTCGTCGTCCTTGGGCGACACGTCAAACGGCTGGAATTCCTCGACGTCCTGCTCGGCGACCGCCCGGCGTTGACCCCGGTCGAAAGCTTCTATCAGCGGATGCTCGCCGGCGATCCCGACGAGGCGCTCGACCAGGCCGAGAGCCTGCTGCGCGATCGACCGCTGTCGAGCTATTACGACGAAGTTGCGGTCAAGGGCCTCAACCTCGCCGCGGCGGACTGCCTGCGCGGCGTGCTCGACGACAACCGCCTCGACCGCGTGCGCCGTGCCAGCACCGCCCTGATCGCCGACCTCGCCGGCTATGCCGACACCGATCCGGTGCCCGCCCGCGCCGGGACGGCGAGCGTCCGCACTCTGTCCGAAAAGGCCCTCCCGACCGAGACCGCGCCGGAGACCGCGGCGCATCCGCCATCCGCCGCATGGCAGGCCGTCGGCGCCGTGCTGTGTGTCGCCGGGCGCGATCCGCTCGACGAGGTCGGTGCGCAGATGCTCGCGCAGCTGCTCGGCAAGCACGACCTCGGCGCGCGGATCGCCACCTCGGCGGAAGCGTCGCGCGAGCAGATCGCGGCGCTCGACGTATCGGGGGTGCTCGCGATCGCCGTCGTCTACCTTGAAGTCGCCGGCGTGCCGGCACACCTGCGAACCCTGCTGCGCCGGCTCCACGACCGCCTGCCGGGCGTCCCGATCGTCGTCGCCTTGTGGCAGCCGGTCGCCGGCAACGGCGAACGACCCGACGCGGACCACTGTGCCGGATCGCTGCGCGACGCCGTCATCCGCTGCCGCGACATTGCCGAGACCGCCGGCGTCGCCGACCGGGAGCTCCTCGCCGCTTTCGGCTAACGCCCTTGACTAGCGGTGAAGCGTGACGACGACGATCTCCGGTGGCACGCCCCGCCGGATCGGCAGGCCGCTGGTGCCGACCCCCGACGACACGATCAACGTGCGGCCGTCGACGTCGTAGCGACCGCGGAGGTAGCCGAGCGCGGTGTGGGTCACCAGGGCACCGACCAGCGGCAAGCGCACCTGTCCGCCGTGGGTGTGACCGGCGAGCGTCAGCGCCACGCCGCGCGGAACCGCAGCGAACCCGTCGGGCTCGTGCATCAGGACGATCACCGGCTTGCCCGGTCGAACCCCGCGCAAGGCGGCGGCGACATCGGGATGGCCGGTCGACAGGTCGTCGACGCCGGCGACGATCACCGGGCCCGCGTCGACGTGGCCGTTCTCGAGATACGTCATGCCGTATCGCGGCAGAACTCGCGGCGTCCAATACGGCTCGTCGTGATTGCCTCGCACCGCGTAGGTGCCAAAGCGCGGGTGCAGCCGGCGCCACGGCCGAACGGCGTCGTCGAGGTTGCCGGTGTCGCCGTCGAAGAACTTGCCGGCATTATAGTCGCCGGTCAGCGCGACGAGATCGGGCGCGAGCGCGTCGACTTGGCACACCAGCGCGGCGACACGTGCCGTCGGCATGTCCGGGGGCCCGTGATGAATGTCGGTGACCTGCACGATCCGGAGCGGGGGCCCGCTCCACCCGGCCACGGCGACGTCGAAGTGGACGACCCGCGGCGTCATCAGCGCCTCGGCGACCATCCTCCGCCATTCGCCGCGGGCGAGGAACGCGGCACCGGCCGCGACGATCGCCATGATCGCAGCGACCGTCGCCGTCAGCCCTAACCGCCGGCCGGCGGCCGCGCGCACTACGCGGCCAGCTTGGCCGCCGCGCGCCCGTAGAAGGTCGCACCCGCCGCCGCCATCTCGCGCAGCAGCTGCGGCGGGGTGAAACGCTCGCCGTGGCGCTGCGTCAGGCCGTCGAGGATGGCGACGACGTTGGCGATACCGATCGTGTCCATGTGGCTGAACGGCCCGCCGGTGAACGGCAGGAAACCCCAGCCGAAGATCGCGCCGAGGTCGCCGTCCTCGGGTGTCTCGAGCACGCCGTCGGCGAAGCAGCGCGCGCATTCGACCAACTGGCGATAGAGCAGCCGCTCGCGGATCGCTTCGGGCGTCGCGTCGCTGTGCTCGCCGGGCTTGGCGACCGTCGCCGACAGTTCGGGCCACAGATATTTCTTCGCGCCGTCGTCGGGGTAGACGTAGAAGCCCTTGCCGTTCTTGCGCCCGAGCCGTCCGAGCGCGTTCATTTCCTCGATCACGCCCTCGCTTGGGCTGGGCTTGTACGCATCGCCGAGGTCGGCCCTGGTCTGCTTGGCGACTTTGAGCGACAGGTCGAGACCGACCTCGTCGTTGACCGCGAGCGGGCCGACCGGCATCCCCATGTGGCGGCCGATATTCTCGATAAGCGCCGGGCCGACGCCCTCGCTGAGCAGCGCCAGCCCCTCCTGGATGTACGTCCCGAAGCAGCGCGAGGTGTAGAAACCGCGGCTGTCGTTGACGACGATCGGCGTCTTGCGGATCGTTGCGACGAAATCGAGCGCCTTGGCGATCGCTTCCGGCCCCGTCTCCTTGCCGACGATGATCTCGACCAGCGGCATCTTTTCGACCGGCGAGAAGAAATGGATGCCGATGAAATTCGCCGGCTTCGACCACGCCGTCGCCAGACCGGTGATCGGCAGCGTCGAGGTGTTCGACCCGAAGATCGTGTCGGCGCCGACGACCGCCTCGACCTTCTTCGTCACCTCGGCCTTGATGCCGCGATCCTCGAACACGGCCTCGATGATCAGGTCGCAGCCGGCCAGATCGGCATAGTCGGCGGTCGGGTGGATGCGGCCGAGAATTGCCTCCATCTTCGCCGGGTCGGTCCGCTTCTTCGCCAGCCGCTCGGCGGTGTACGCCTTGCCCTTCTCCGCCGCCGCGATGTCGCGGTCGAGCAGGACGACTTCGATCCCCGCCTGCGCCGCGACCATCGCTACGCCCGCGCCCATCAGCCCGGCACCGAGCATGGCGATTTTCTTCGCAGGGCTCGGCGCGACGTTCTTCGGGCGGCGCGCGCCCTTTTCGGCCGCCTGTTTCGACACGAACAGCGATCGGATCATGTTGCCCGCCTGCGGGTCGGCGACGACGCGCGCGAAATACTTGCTCTCGACCCGCAGCGCGGTGTCGATCGGCAGCTGCGACCCCTCGTACACCGCCGACAGCATCGCGATCGGCGCGTTCATATTATGGTTGGTCGCCTTCGCCGTCATCGCCGTCCCGGCCATGAAGGTCTGGGCGAAGCCGGGGTTCATCGCGCCGACACCGCCGGGGAACTTGAAGCCCTTGTCGTCCCACGGCGCCGTCGCCTTCGGGTTGGCCAGCACCCACACCTTGGCGCGGGCGACGATCTGGTCGGCGGGGGCGAGTTCGCCGACCACCTTGAAGCCGAGCGCCTCCTGCGGGCTCATGCTCTTGCCCTGCGTCAAATACATCAGCGCCGGCTGGACGCCCATCAGGCGCGGCAGCCGCTGCGTGCCGCCGGCCCCCGGGAACAGGCCGACAAGGACTTCGGGCAGGCCGAGCTGCGACCTTGGGATTGTCGCTGCACACGCGGTAGTGGCAGGCGAGCGCAAGCTCCAACCCGCCGCCGAGCGCCAGCCCGTTGATCGCCGCCGCGACCGGCTTGCCGCACGTCTCGAGGTCGCGGAACAGCGAGTTCAAGCGCCAGACATTGTCGAACGCCGCCTTGAGCTTCGACGGACCGCCCGCACCGCCGCCGACCAGCCCGCCCATCCCCTTGAGGTCGGCCCCGGCCATGAAGCCCGACGCCTTGCCGCTGGTGATGACGACGCCCTTGATGTTCGCGTCGGCCTTGATCGTCGCGATGGCGCTGGCGAGGTCGGTCGTGAAGTCGGCGTTGATGACGTTCATCGACTGACCGGGCAGGTCGATCGTCAGCGTCAGGATGCCGTCGGCGTCGAGGTCGTGGTGGAGGGTGGTCATGGCTGTCGTCCCCAAGGTGTAAGTGTCATCCCCGCGAAAGCGGGGACCCAACTCCTGCATGCGACCGGGAGATGGGTCCCCGCTTTCGCGGGGATGACAGTTTGTTAGATCCGCTCGATCACCGTCGCCGTGCCCATTCCGGCGCCGACGCACAGCGTGACCAGCGCGGTCGACTTGCCCGTCCGCTCCAACTCGTCGAGCACGGTGCCGAGGATCATCGCGCCGGTCGCCCCCAGCGGGTGCCCCATCGCGATCGCGCCGCCGTTGACGTTGATCTTGCCGTGATCGATGTTGAGCGCCTGCATGTAGCGAAGGACGACGCTGGCGAACGCCTCGTTCAGCTCGAAGATGTCGATGTCGGCGACCGTCATGCCGAGGCGCTTGAGCAGTTTCTCGGTCACCGGCGCCGGGCCGGTCAGCATGATCGCCGGCTCGCTGCCGATCGACGCCATGCCGAGGATCTTCGCGCGCGGCTTGATGCCGTATTTCGCGCCCATGTCGCGGTTGCCGACGAGGACCGCCGCCGCACCATCGACGATGCCGCTCGAATTGCCGCCGGTGTGGACGTGGTGGATGCGCTCGACCTCGGGGTATTTCTGCAGCGCGATCGCGTCGAAGCCGGGCATGCCTTCGCCGATCGCCTCGAACGCGGCGTTGAGGCTGCCGAGCGACTGCATGTCGGTCGACGGACGCATGTGCTCGTCGTGGTCGAGGACGACTTCGCCGATGACGTCCTTGACGCCGATCACCGAATTCCTGAACCGCCCCTCGCTCCACGCCCGCGCCGCGCGCTTCTGGCTTTCGACGGCATAGGCGTCGACGTCGGCGCGGGTGAAGCCGTACTTGGTCGCGATCAGGTCGGCGCCGATGCCCTGCGGCATGAAATAGGTCTTGTAGGCGACCGCCGGGTCCATCGGCCACGCGCCGCCGTCGGCCCCCATCGGCACGCGGCTCATGCTCTCGACGCCGCCGCCGACGGCGAAGTTCGCCTCGCCGCTGATGACCTTGGCGGCGGCCATGTTGACCGCCTCGAGCCCGCTCGCGCAGAAGCGGTTGATCTGGACGCCCGCCGTCGTCTCGGCATAGTCGGCGTTCAGCACCGCGGTGCGGGCGATGTCGCTGCCCTGCTCGCCGACCGGCGCGACGCAGCCGAGGACGACGTCGTCGACGTCGGCGGTGTCGATCCCGGTGCGGTCGCGGACGCTCTGCAGCACCTGCGTCGCCAGCTGCACCGGCGTGATCTCGTGGAGCTTGCCGTCCTTCTTGCCCTTGCCGCGCGGGGTGCGGACGGCATCGTAGATCAGTGCTTCGGCCATGACGGGTCTCCCAGGATGTTCGTTCAGAACGCTTCCGCCGGCAGCGCCATCAGCGCCTCCGCCCCGGCTTCGAGCTTGCGCCGCAGGGCGCCGGCATCGGGCAGGACCCGTTCGGCAAAGTAGCGGGCGGTGATCAGCTTGTGGTGGTAGAAGGCGGCGTCGGCGACATCCGCGTCGAGCGCGGCGTGGCTCGCCCTCGCCATCAGCAGCCACATGTGGCCAAGGGCGACGATGCCCATCAGGTGGAGGTAGGCGGTCGCCGCCGCGCCGGCATTGTCGGGGTTGCTGAGCCCGTTTTGCATCAGCCACATCGTCGCCGCCTGCAACTCGGCGCTCGCTTTCCCCAGTCCGCTCGACAGCGTGGTCAGCCGCTCGTCACCGCGAGCGTCGTCGATCGCCTGCGCCAGCAGCGCGAGATACGCCCGCAGCGCCCGGCCGCCGTTCATGCCGAGCTTGCGCCCGACGAGGTCCATCGCCTGGATGCCGTTCGTGCCTTCGTAGATCTGGGCGATCCGCGCGTCGCGGACGAACTGCTCCATACCCCATTCGGTGATGTAGCCGTGGCCGCCATAGACCTGCTGCGACGCGGTCGCGATGTCATAGCCCTTGTCGGTGCAATAGCCCTTGATCACCGGGGTCAGCAGCCCGATCAGGTCGTCGGCGGTCTGGCGTTCCTCCGCCGTCGCCGCCTTGTGCGCGAGGTCGACCTGGAGCGCCCCCCACAGGATCAGCGCGCGCGCGCCCTCGTTGAACGCGCGCCCGTCCATCAGCATCCGGCGGACGTCGGCGTGGACGATGATCGGGTCGGCCTTGCTCGCCGGCTCGGGGATCGGCTGCGCGTTGGCGACGATCCCGAGCGCCTTGCCCTGCACCCGGTCGCGGGCATAGATCGCCGCGTTCTGGTACGCGACCTCGCCCTGCGCCAGCCCCTGCACGCCGACGCCGAGGCGGGCGGCATTCATCATGATGAACATCGCGCGGAGCCCCTTGTTCTCCTCGCCGATCAGGTAGCCGGTCGCGCCGTCGTAGTTCATCACGCACGTCGCATTGGCGTGGATGCCCATCTTGTGCTCGATCGAGCCGCACATCACGCCGTTGCGCGCGCCGAGCGACCCGTCGTCGTTGACGAGGAACTTGGGCACGATGAACAGGCTGATGCCCTTGACGCTGTCGGGCGCGCCGGTCGTCTTGGCCAGCACGAGGTGGATGATGTTGTCCGACAGGTCGTGCTCGCCCGCCGAGATGAAGATCTTGGTCCCGGTGACGCGGTAGGTGCCGTCCGCCTGCGGCTCGGCGCGGGTGCGGATCAGGCCGAGGTCGGTGCCGCACTGCGGCTCGGTCAGGTTCATCGTGCCGGTCCACCGGCCCTCGACCATCTTCGGCAGATAGGTCCGCTTCTGCGCATCCGACCCGACCGCCGTAATCGCCGCCTGCGCGCCTTCGTTCAATCCGGGGTACATCGAGAAGGCCATGTTGGCGCTCGACAGATATTCGGCCATCGCCGTGCCGACGACGTGCGGCAGTCCTTGTCCGCCATAAGCGGGATCGGCGGTCAGCGTGCCCCAGCCGGCCGCGACGAAGGCGTCATAAGCCCCTTTAAACCCGGCCGGCGCGGTGACGCGGCCGTCGGCGTGGCGGGTGCAGCCCTCCTGGTCGCCGCTGAGGTTGAGCGGCTGCAGCACGTTCTCGCAGAACTTCGCCCCCTCCTCCAGGATCGCCGCGACGGTATCGGGGGTCGCCTCGGCAAAGCCCGGCAGGTTCGAATAATTGTTGAGGCCGACGACGGCGTCGAGAACGAACTGCGTGTCGCGGACGGGAGCGCGATAGGTCGGCATCAGTTCGGGGCCTTCCGCTGCTCGTGCTCGAGCTCGCTGCCCGGCCCGGCGATCTGCGTCTCGACGATGGCGCAGAAGGATTGCAGTTCCTCGATCGTCGCGTCGATGTCCGCCCGCTGTTCGGCCAGCTGCGCGATCCGGTTACGGCATTTCTCGAGGGTCACCCGCCGCTGTGTCGCGCGCCCGTCGCCGAGATCGTAGAGGTCGATCATCTCGCGGATTTCGGCGAGGCTGAAGCCGACGTTCTTGGCGCGCAGGATCCACGCCAGCCGGTTGCGGTCGCGGCGCGAATAGACCCGGTTCTGTCCCTGCCGCTCGGGCGCGATCAGCCCCTGGTCCTCGTAGAAACGGATCGCCCGCGGCGTGACGTTGAAGCCGAGGCTGAGCTCGGTGATGGTGAAGGTCTCCGCACCGCCCGGCGGCGGCGGGACAACGACATGGGCGAACAGCGGTACACGATCGAGCATGTCCCGCGATGTAGTTGACGTGCGCGTCAGGGGCAAGGCGGATGCGGGTCGCCCGGCCAGGTCACATCCGCCTCAGAGACCCGTCCGCCGCCACCGCGCGGTAAAAGCATGTCCGCTCCCCCGTGTGGCACGCCGGACCCGCGGGCGTAACCCGCAGCCACAGCGCATCCTGGTCGCAGTCGATGCGCAGCTCGACCACGGCTTGCGTGTTCCCCGAGGTCGCGCCCTTGTGCCACACCTCGGCGCGCGAGCGGCTCCAGTAATGCGCCTCTCCCGTCGCCAGCGTCGCGGCCAGCGCCGCGGCGTTCATGTGCGCGACCATCAGCACCTCGCCCGTCGCGGCGTCGGTCGCGACGGCCTGAACCAGCCCGCGCTCGTCCCACTTCGGATCGAGGGCGCTGCCATTTTCGCGTACGCTATCGCTCAAAACTCCGCTCCTGTTGCGGTTATGTTACACAAGCGGGGGAGACACGTCGCGCTTCCGCCCCTATATGCCGCGCGAGACGCCGCCCTGGGAGTCCCGATGGACGACTTCACGACCCATCCGTTCGACGATGACAAGCTGCATGAGGAGTGCGGCGTGATCGGCGTGTATGGGGCCGACGGCGCGGCGGCGCTGTGCGCGCTCGGCCTGCATGCGCTCCAGCATCGCGGACAGGAAGCCGCGGGTATCACCAGTTTCGACGGCCGCGACTTCCACACCCATCGCGCGATGGGCCATGTCGCCGGCAACTTCGATTCCGACGGCGTCATGCAGCGGCTGAAGGGCGATGTCGCGATCGGCCACAACCGCTATGCGACCACCGGCGAGACGGCGCTGCGGAACGTCCAGCCGCTGTTCGCCGAGCTGTCGTCGGGCGGTTTCGCCATCTGCCACAACGGCAACATCTCGAACGCGGTCAAGCTGCGCCGCGAGCTGGTCCGCCGCGGCTCGATCTTCCAGTCGACCAGCGATACCGAGGTCATCATCCACCTCGTCGCGACCAGCACCTACCGCACGCTGCTCGACAAGTTCATCGACGCGCTGAAGCAGGTCGAGGGCGCGTACAGCCTGCTCTGCCTGACCGGCGAGGGCATGATCGCCTGCCGCGATCCCGCTCGGCGTCCGCCCGCTCGTCCTCGGCCGCTTGAACGACAGCTATATCCTCGCGTCCGAAACCGTCGCGCTCGACGTCGTCGGCGCGACCTTCCTGCGCTCGGTCGAGCCGGGCGAACTGATCGTCGTGACCAAGCGCGGCCTGCGCTCGCTGCGGCCCTTCGGCATCGTCCGTCCGCGCCCGTGCATCTTCGAACATGTCTATTTCAGCCGCCCCGATTTGGTCGTGGACGGGTCGAGCGTCTATCAGGTGCGCAAGAACATCGGCGTCGAGCTCGCCCGCGAAGCCCCGGTCGTCGCCGACATGGTCGTCCCCGTCCCCGATTCGGGAACCCCCGCCGCGATCGGCTTCGCCCAGGCGGCGCAGATCCCGTTCGAGCTCGGCATCATCCGCTCGCACTATGTCGGGCGGACGTTCATCCAGCCCGGCGACCAGATCAGGAACCTCGGCGTCAAGCTCAAGCACAACGCCAACCGCGCGCTGATCGACGGCAAGAAGATCGTGCTGATCGACGATTCGATCGTTCGCGGCACGACCAGCCTGAAGATCGTCCAGATGCTGCGCGATGCCGGGGCCGAGGAGGTCCATATGCGGATCGCCTCGCCGCCGACGCGCCACAGCTGCTATTACGGTGTCGACACGCCCGAGCGGTCGAAGCTGCTCGCCGCCAACATGGATGTCGAGCGGATGCGCGAATACATCAAGGTCGACAGCCTCGCCTTCCTGTCGATCGACGGGCTGTACCGCGCGCTCGGCGAGGCGATGCGCGACGACGCCGCGCCGCAGCACTGCGACGCCTGCTTCACCGGCGACTATCCGACGCGCCTGACCGACCAGGAAGATGTCGAGCTGCCCGACCAGCTGTCGATGCTTGCCGAGCGCATGATCTAGCCACGCCTGCCTTTCCTCTCCCGTGACGGGCGAGGCGAGCGACGGCGCGAAGCGGCGGCCCGGGTCAGGCTGGTCTCCGGTTGACGGCGGCCAGCGCAACGCGGACACCACCCTCACCTTCCCACCCGGCCGAAGCAGCCGGGCGGGCCCCCTTCCTCTCCCCTCAAGAGAGGAGAATGGAGATTCGATGACCTTTGCCGGTAAACTCGCGCTCATCACCGGTGCCTCGCGCGGGATCGGCGCGGCGACGGCGGAGGCGCTCGCCCGCGCCGGCGCGCACGTCATCGTCACCGCAAGGACCGAGGCCGGGCTGATCGAGCTCGACGACCGCATCGCTGCCGCGGGCGGCACTGCGACCATGGCTCCGTTCGACCTGCGCGACGGCGACGCGATCGACCGGCTGGCGGCGGCGGTGGCGAACCGCTGGGGCAAGCTCGACATCCTGGTCCTGAACGCCGCAACGCTCGGCACGCTGACGCCGGTGCCGCACATCGATCTCAAGGAGTTCGACAGCGTCGTCGCCCTCAACCTGACGGCCAACTGGCGGCTGATCCGCGCGTTCGATCCACTGCTGCGCGGCAGCGACGGCGGACGGCTGATCAGCCTGACGTCGTCGGTCGCGTCGACGCCGCGCGCCTATTGGGGCACCTATGCCGCGAGCAAGGCGGCGCTCGACACCCTCGTGCTGACCTACGGCGAGGAAGTGCGGAACGTCACGCCGGTGCGGGTCGCGATCCTCGACCCCGGCGCGACGGCGACGGCGATGCGAGCGCGGGCCTTCCCCGGCGAGGACGCGGCGACGGTCAAGCCGCCCGCCGCCGTCGCCGCGGCGATCGTCGCGCTGCTTGGCGAGGACTGGGAGCCCGGCTTGCGCCGACGGGTCTAGGACGCGAACCCGACGCGACTGCGGCCTGGACCGGGCTGCAGAACGGGAGCGCCCGTAATCGCTAGGCGGCGAGCTTCTGCCGCTTGGCCTTGGTCAGCTTCTTGACGATCATGTCGCGCTTGAGCTTGGACAAATGGTCGAAGAACAGCACGCCCTCGAGATGATCCATCTCGTGCTGCAAACACGTCGCCATTAGCCCCTCGAGTTCCTCCTCGTGCGGCTCCCCGTCGTAGCCGAGCCACTTCGCCCGCACCCGCAACGGCCGGACGACGTCGCCGAACAGCTCCGGCACCGACAGGCAGCCCTCGTTGTAGACGCCGCTCTCGGGTGATTCCCAGACGATCTCGGGATTGATGAAGTAATGCGGCTCGCGGACCTCGACCGGCTCCGCATCCTCGTCGACCGGCTCCGCCCGCCGCTGCAGGTCGATCACCAGCACCCGCTTGGGCACGCCGACCTGGATCGCGGCCAAGCCGATCCCAGGCGCGTCGTACATCGTCGCCAGCATGTCGTCCATCAAGGTGCGAAGTGCGTCGTCGACCGCCGCGACCGGCTGGGAAATGACGCGGAGCCGCGGATCGGGGGCCTCGATGATCGGAAGAATTGCCATGCGTGGGAGATAAGGTCGGCCCGCGACACGGTCAAGAAACGGTGCCGCCCGAACTACTGGACCGGACGCCGCGCTCGCAAAGCCTGGGCCAGTGTGCCCTCGTCGAGATAATCGAGCTCGCCGCCGACCGGAACGCCGTGGGCGAGCTGGGTCACCCGCACCGGCAGCCGCGCCAGGCGGTCGGCGACATAATGCATCGTCGTCTGGCCCTCGAGCGTGACATTCATCGCCAGCACGACCTCGTCGATGCCGCCGGCGGCGACCCGGCCCACCAGCGCATCGATGCTCAAGTCCTCCGGCCGCACGCCGTCCAGCGCCGACAGCCGCCCGCCAAGGACATGGTAGCGCCCCGGGAACAGCCGCGCGCGGTCGAGCGCCCACAGGTCGGCGACTTCCTCGACGACGCATAGGGCGGCGGCATCCCGGCGGACGTCGGTGCAGATCGCGCACGGGCTGGCGGTGTCGACGTTGCCGCACAGCTCGCACGTCGCCAGCCGCGCCGCGACCGTCTGCAGCGCGGCGATCAACGGCGTCAGCGCCGTCTCGCGCCGCTTGAGCAGATGCAGTACGGCCCGCCGCGCCGACCGCGGGCCGAGGCCGGGCAGGCGGGCGAGCGCCTGCGTCAGAGCATCGATTTCGGGGGAAGCCATCGGCTAGGATATGGCCTGCCCCCGGCCGCTGCTCAAGAGGAACCCCCCTGCCGCTCCGCTGCCTCGACGACGCCGGTCGCAGCCTCGATGCGTCGCGCCTGACGACGGCCGAGTGGACGGCGCTGACCACGACCAACCGCCAGTGCCGCCACCTGCGGGCGATCTGCTGCGGCGCGCCGCTGACACTCAAGACCTCGCGGCTGGGCACGCGCTTCTTCGCCCATCTCGCGCTCGGCGGCTGTGCGACCGGCGACGAGAGCCCCGAGCACCTCCACCTGAAGACGCTGGCGATCGCCGTCGCGCGCGCCGCCGGCTGGGACGCCGACGCCGAGGTCGCCGGCACGACTCCCGCGGGCGAGCCGTGGCGCGCCGACGTACTCGCGACGCGCGGCCGCAGCCGTGTCGCCGTCGAGGTCCAATGGTCGCCGCAAGCCGACGACGAGACGCGGCGACGGCAGGCACGCTATGCCGCGAGCGGGGTGCGCGGCCTGTGGCTGTTCCGGCGACCGGGGTTCCTGGCCGACGCCGACGTGCCGGCGCTGCGGGTGACCGGCAGCCTCGCCAGCGGGCTGACGATCGTCGGACTGGCGGCCGAGGCGGCGCTGGCCGCCGTCTTCGCCAGAAGGCTGTCCTTCGGCATCCCGCCGGGCGTGACGGCACAGCTTAAGGTCAGCGGCGGGGTCGCGCCCTGCTGGGGCAGCGCGTGCGGCGCGTTGAACAGAATCCCGGTCGCAGTCGAGATCAGCTTTGCCGCCAGCATCGCGACGCTCCCCCTCGCCGCGTTCGGCCGAAGCATCGATTTGCTCAAGCCCCTGCTCGCGCCCGACCCGACCCGTGGCCCTGTCCGTCGCCAGCTCGACGGCAATGCGGCGGCGACCTGCTTCTGTTGCGGCCGGCCGCTGGAGCAAACCGGACGCCACAGCCGCTTCATCCTCGCCGCCGGTCCGCTGGCCGTGACACCGGCGTGGGCGGCGTTGATCGCCGCGCAACCCGACTTCCGCCCGGCGTGGGGCATTGCCCCGGCTGACGCCAGCGCCTAGCCGCACGACCATGCGCCTTGCCTTCATGGGAACCCCCGCCTTCGCCGTGCCGGCGCTCGAGGAACTTGTCGCCGCCGGTCACGAGGTCGCCGCCGTCTATACCCAGCCGCCGCGGCCGGCGGCGCGCGGCAAGACGGTGCAGCGCTCGGCGGTCCACAACCGTGCCGAGGCGCTTGGACTGGCAGTGCGGACCCCAGTCAACTTCAGGGCGGACGACGACCGCACCGCCTTCGCCGCACTCGGCCTCGACGTCGCGGTGGTCGCCGCCTACGGGCTGATCCTGCCCGTCGCCATCCTCGATGCGCCGGCGCGTGGCTGCATCAACATCCATGCGTCGCTGTTGCCGCGCTGGCGGGGCGCGGCACCGATCCAGCGCGCCATCCTTGCCGGTGACGACGTCACCGGGGTCACGATCATGGGCATGGAGCGGGAACTCGACACCGGGCCGATGCTGCTCGCCGAAGCGACGCCGGTCGCCGGCAAGACGGCGGGCGAGCTGACCACCGACCTCGGGGCGATCGGGGCCCGGCTGGTCGTCGCCGCGCTCACCCGGCTCGACACGCTGATCCCGGAGCCGCAGCCGGACGCGGGCGTGACCTATGCCGCCAAGGTCGACAAGGCCGAAGCCGCGCTCGACCTGACCCGTTCCGCGAGCGAAATAGAACGTGCCGTCCGCGCCTTCAACCCGGCACCGGGTGCCTTCATCACCGTCGCCGGCGAGCGGCTGAAGGTGCTCGCCGGCGAGATCGTCGCGGCCCAAGGCCCGCCCGGCATGGTGCTCGACACGCGCCTGACCATCGCCTGCGGCGACCAGGCGATCCGGCCGACACTGGTCCAGCGCGCGGGCAAGCCGGCGATGGCGACGGCGGCGCTGCTCAACGGCTGGCCGATCCCGGCCGGCACGACGCTGTGACGCGCTTTCGCCTGACGATCGAATATGACGGCGCGCCGTTCATGGGCTGGCAGCGGCAGGGGCACGGGCCGAGCGTCCAGGGGACGCTCGAGGCCGCGATCCTGGCCGCGACCGGCGAGACGGTAACCGTCACCGGGTGCGGCCGCACCGACGCCGGGGTCCATGCCGTGGGCCAGGTCGCGCATGTCGATATCGAGCGGCCGTCGACCGCGTTCCGCCTGATGCAGGCGGTCAACGCACACCTCCGCCCCGCCCCCGTCGCGGTCGTCGACTGCGCCGAGGCGGCACCCGACTTCCACGCGCGCTTCGACTGCCGGCGGCGGACCTACTGCTACCGGATCGTCAACCGCCGCCCGCCGCTGGTCCTCGATCGCGGGCGGGCGTGGCACGTGCCGGTGGCGCTCGACGCCGCCGCCATGGCCGAGGCGGCGCAGCGACTGGTCGGGCGGCACGATTTCACCACCTTCCGCTCGGTGCGCTGCCAGTCGGCCAGCCCGGTCAAGACGCTCGACCGGCTCGACGTGATCCGCACCGGGGACGTCATCACCATCGAGGCGGCGGCGCGGTCGTTCCTCCACCACCAGGTGCGGTCGATGGTCGGCTGCCTGAAGCTGGTCGGCGCCGGGCGGTGGACGGCCGATGACCTCGCCACCGCGCTCGCCGCCCGCGACCGGCTCGCGCTAGGCCTCAACGCGCCGCCGGAGGGTCTTGTCTTCACCGAGGCGGCCTATGCGAAAGTGTCGGCCACCTTTACAGATTATTAAGACCGCACCGTGCTGAATGGGCGATATCATGCACTTAGTCGGGAACAGGCGGCTGGCATGGACATTGCTTAATATTCTTTGCTTGCGGAAGGATCTCCATGCGCCAGTTCTTCCGCGGGCGGACGGTCCGGCGAAATCTCGTTTGGGTTGTCGGCGTCGCAACGGGCCTCGTCGCCGGCGGCGCCGTAGCCTATGCCCTCAGCAGCGCATCGACCGCAGGCAGCTAAGCGAGCCCGATTTCCTGCAGCCGCTGCCGCAGGAAGGCATCCGCAGGGATCGGCGGCAGCGGCTCGGGATCGTCCGGCCCGCAGCAGGTCGGCAGCGGCGCAACCAGATAATCCGGGCGGAAGTGCAGGAAGAACGGTGTCGAGTACCGGCCATGGGCCGCTCGCTGAGGCGACGGATTGACCACCCGGTGCGAGGTCGACGGCAGGCGGAAGTTGGTCAGCCGCTGCAGCATGTCGCCGATGTTGCAGACCAGGGTCCCCGGCGGGGCCGCGATGTCGCGCCACTCGCCGTCGCGGGTCAGCAGCTGCAGCCCGGCCTCGTCGGCGCCTAGCAGGAGCGTGATCACGTTGATGTCCTCGTGCGCCCCCGCGCGAACGGCGGCCGGCGTGCCCGTGATCGGGGGATAATGGAGCAGGCGCAGGATCGAATTGCCGTCGCGGGTCGGCTCGGCGAAGAAGTCGGCGGCAAGCCCGAGGTGGAGCGCGATCGCATGCAACACGCGCGCTCCGGCGCGGTCGAGCGCTGTATAGAGCGCCGTGACGGAGGCGCGGAAGTCGGGCACGTCGGGCCAGACATTGTCGGGCATCGCCGTGCGCAGCGGGTCGCCAGGGGCAAGATCGCGGCCGACGTGCCAGAACTCCTTGAGGTCGGGGTGCGCCGCACCCTTGGCCACTTCGATGCCGAACGGGGTCAGCCCGCGCTGGCCGCCGCCGCCGGGCACGACGTATCCGCGCTTGACCGCTTCGGGCAGGGCGAACAGGTCGCGCGTCGCCGCCAGCGCGCGGCCGATGACCGCGTCCGAAATCCCGTGGTCGGCGACAATGGCGAAGCCCGTCCGGCCGAACGCATCGCCGAAGGCCGCCGCCGCCGCATCGGGGTCGCTGTCGACCAGACCGAGCGAGATCGGAGCGATGTCAGCGGCAGTCACGGGCGGCTCCTGTCGGGCGGTAGCGGAGGAGGGACTTGAACCCCCGACCCCAGGATTATGATTCCCGTGCTCTAACCAACTGAGCTACTCCGCCGCACCCGCCCCGCGGGTCGCCGCGGGACGCGCGATATAGTCGCCCCGGCCGGGAACGGTCAATGGCCGGCGGGGGCAGCGGATTGCCCGGCCGCCGATCGCCCGCTACCAGTCGCGGCGATGTCCGCCGCTGATCCCGCCGTCTGGTCGCTCGCTCTCCACGGTGGGGCAGGCGGCATGACACGCGCCGGCCTAAGCGCCGAGGCCCAGGCGGCGGCGAGGGCCGGCCTGCACGCCGCGCTCGACGCCGGAGCCGCCATCCTGGCCGCCGGCGGCAGCGCGCTCGATGCCGTGGCGGCGGCGGTCGCCGTGCTGGAGGACGATGCCGCGTTTAACGCCGGGCGCGGTGCCGTGTTCACCGCCGAGGGAAGCGTCGAGCTCGACGCGGCAATCATGGACGGGGCCAGCCGCCGTGCCGGTGCCGTCGCCCGCGTCACCCGCACCCGCCATCCCGTTGCGCTCGCCCGCGCCGTCATGGAGCGGACGCCGCACGTCATGCTGGCGGGGGTCGGAGCCGATGCCTTCGCCGTGACGACCGGCCTCGAGCAGGTCGACAACGAGTGGTTCAAGACCCCCGAGCGCCGCCGCCAGTGGGATGAGAGCGGCGCAACCTTCGACCGGGCGATGAAATACGGCACCGTCGGCGCGGTCGCCCGCGATGGCCGGGGCCGACTGGCGGCGGCGACGTCGACCGGCGGCGTCACGGGCAAGAAGTGGGGCCGCATCGGCGATTCGCCGGTGATCGGCGCGGGCACGTTCGCCGACGCCCACGTCGCCGTCTCGGCGACCGGCTCGGGCGAGGACTTCCTGCGGGCGGTCGCCGGGCACGAGATCGCCGCGCGCGTGCGCCTCGCCGCTCAGGCGCTCGACACGGCGGCGGCGGGCGTGCTCGACGGCATCCGGGCGGAGGGCGGCGCGGGCGGCGTCATCGCCCTCGGCACCGCGGGGCCGCCGACGCTCGCCTTCACCACCAGCGGGATGTACCGTGGTGCCGTCGACGCGGACACGCCGGCACGGGTGGCGATCTTCGCCGACGAAGGGGGATCATGGTCCACGATGTCCTGATCGTCGGCGGCGGGCAGGCAGGCGCGCAGGCGGCGATCAGCCTCCGCCAGGGCGGCTTCACGGGCTCGCTGGCCATTGTCGGCGAGGAAGCGGACCCGCCCTACGAGCGGCCGCCGCTCTCCAAGGACTATCTGGCCGGCGAGAAGACGGCCGAGCGGCTGGCGCTCCGTCCGCGCGAATTCTGGGCCGACCGCCGCGTCACCCTGCTCCTCGGCCAGCAGGTCACGGCGGTCGATCCGGCGGCCCACACGGTGACGACGACGGCCGGGTCGACGCTCGGCTACGGCCAGTTGATCTGGGCCGCGGGGGGCCATCCGCGGCGCCTCCCCGTCCCGGGCGGCGACCTGCCGCAGGTCCATGTCATCCGCTCGCGGAGCGATGTCGACCGGCTGACCGCCGACCTCGCCGGCACCATCGACGTCGTCATCGTTGGCGGCGGCTATATCGGGCTGGAGGCGGCAGCGGTGCTGATCAAGGCGGGCAAGCGCGTCACCGTGCTCGAGGCGCAGGACCGCGTCCTTGCCCGGGTCGCCGGCGAACCGGTGTCGCGCTTCTACGAAGCCGAGCACCGCGCGCGCGGCGTCGACGTGCGGCTCGGCACCGTCATCGAGGCGATCGAGGGAACCGGCCGCGTCACCGGCGTCCGCACCGCCGCCGGGACGATCGCGGCGCAGGTCGTCATCGTCGGCATCGGCCTGGTGCCTGCCGTCGGCCCGCTCGCCGCCGCCGGTGCCGTCACCCACAACGGCGTCGACGTCGACGATTTCTGCCGGACTTCGTTGGCCGACGTGTTCGCGATCGGCGACTGCGCCCACCACGCCAATCCCTTCGCCGACGAAGCCGCGATCCGGCTGGAGTCGGTGCAGAACGCGATCGACCAGGCGAAGGTCGTGGCGAACGTCATCCTCGGCGATCCCCGCCCCTACCACGCCGTGCCGTGGTTCTGGTCGAACCAGTACGACCTCAAGCTGCAGACCGTCGGCCTGTCGGTCGGCCACGACGCCATCGTGATCCGCGGCGATGCCGCGGCGCGGGCGTGGAGCCTTGTCTATCTGCGGGGGGACGCGTGATCGCGCTCGACTGCATCAACGCCGCGCGCGACTTCGTCCAGGGCAAGGCGCTAGTCGAGGCGGGGCTCGCCGGTCTTGCCCCCGACCCCGCCTTGCTGGCAGACAGTAGCGTGCCGCTTAAAACCCTGCTCGCCGCCTGAGGAGCCCGTCGATGTCGCTGCCCCCCGTCCTCGCCGGCCGGCTGTCCATTCCGGTGATTGGCTCGCCGCTGTTCATCATCTCCAATCCCGACCTCGTCATCGCCCAGTGCCGGGCGGGCGTGATCGGCAGCTTCCCCAGCCTGAACGCCCGGCCGCTGCCGCAGTTCGAGGAGTGGCTGCAGCGGCTGACGACCGAGCTCGGGCCGAAGGACGCGCCGTTCGCCGTCAACCTCATCGTCCACAAGTCGAACGACCGGCTGATGGACGATCTCGCGTTGTGCGTGAAATACAAGGTGCCCGTGGTCATCACCTCGCTCGGCGCGCGGCCCGAAGTCAACGACGCGATCCACAGCTATGGCGGGATCGTCCTCCACGACATCATCACCGATGCGTTCGCGCGCAAGGCGATCGACAAGGGGGCCGATGGCCTGATCGCTGTTGCCGCCGGCGCAGGCGGGCACGCCGGCACGATTTCGCCCTTTGCGCTCATCCAGGAGATTCGCCGCTGGTTCGACGGTCCGCTGGCGTTGTCGGGCAGCATCGCCACGGGCGGCGCGGTTCTGGCCGCGCAGGCGATGGGGGCGGACTTCGGCTACATCGGCTCGGCCTTCATCGCGACCGAGGAGGCGCGCGCGGACGAGCGCTACAAGACGATGATCGTCGACTCCTCGTCGGTCGACATCGTTTATTCGAGCCTGTTCACCGGCGTCCACGGCAACTATCTGAAGCCCTCGATTGCCGCCGCCGGCATGGACCCCGACAACCTGCCCGAGGGCGACCTCAAGACGATGGATTTCGGCTCCAACGCGGGGCCGAAGGCGTGGAAGGAGATCTGGGGCTGCGGCCAGGGCATCGGCGCGGTCGACGCCGTGATGCCGGCGGCGCAGTTCATCGCCAAGCTGCGGCGCGAATATGACGCGGCGCGCGCCCGGCTGGCGCTCGCCCCGCTTCACGCCGCGGCGGCATAGCGGAACCGCGAATGTACGGCGTCGTTGGCGTACAACGTCGCTGGCGGCGGAGAGGAGAACCCGCTTGGAACTGACCATCCCGCTCGAAACCGTCTGCCGCGTGATCCTGCGAGCGCGGGAGTTCGAGGCGCTGATCCCCGACACCGATCCTGACGACGGGTCCAATCCATCGGACGACGGCGCGCGCGACGAGATCGAGGACGACGGCGACAACCCGACCGAAGAGGAGCTTCGCGCGACGATCGACGACCTCGCCGACGATGAGAAGGCGGAACTGGTTGCGCTCGCGCTGGTCGGCCGCGGCACCTATGACGCCAGCGAGTGGGCCGATGCGATGGACGATGCCGCCGACGAAGTCGACGACGCGGCCGACTTCCTGCTCGACCTGCCGATGCTCGCCGCCTACCTCGAGGGGGGATTGGCGGCGTTCGACCTGTCGTGCGACGGACTCGGGCAGGTCGTCTAGCCGAGGTGAGGTGGCGCTGATACTCTCGGCGCGATGATGCCCCCTCCCGTGCCCGAGCCTGCCCCCCGCCGCGGCCGTTCTTCAGACGACGACGCCCCGCCCAGCCACCGTATCGCCCGCGTCCTTCTGGCGATTGCGGTCGTTGCCTTCGCGGCGTGGCTCAGCGCCGGATTTCTGCGCGCGATCCTGTGGGGTGGGATCATCGCGATCGCCATTGCGCCTCTTTATGCCCGGCTTGAGGCGCGGTGGCCCGGGGGCCGGCGGCTGGCGCTTCCGGCACTGGTGACGCTGGCCGTCGCGGTGCTGTTCATCGCGCCGCTGACCGTCGCCGTGGTGCAGGCGACGCACGAGGTTCATCAGCTCGAACGCTGGCTGGCCGTCGCGCGTACGCAGGGCGTGGCGGTGCCGGACTTCGTCCGCCGCTTGCCGGTCGGAGCGGACGCGGCCACCAAGTGGTGGTCGACGACGCTCGCCACGCCCGACGCCGCCGCCGAGACCTTCGACCGGGCGAACGTCGTCGTCATGCGCCATTCGCGCCTGTTCGGCGCGGACGTGCTCCGCCGCTCCGTCGCCTTCGTCTTCGCGCTGCTGACCCTCTTCTTCCTGCTGCGCGACCGGCTGGGCATCGCGGCGTCGACGCAGCGCGCCGGCGAGCGGTTGTTCGGCGTCGCCGGCGAACAGGTGGCCGAGCTGATCCTGTTGTCGGTCCGCGGCACGATCAACGGCCTCGTCCTGGTCGGCGTCGGCGAAGGCGTGGTCACGGCAGTGATCTACGTGGTCGGCGGCGTGCCCCATCCGCTGCTGTTCGGCATCCTGACCGGCATCGCCGCCGCCATTCCCATGGGCGCCGCGGTGCTGATCGCCGTCGCCGGCCTGGTCCTCCTCGCTGCCGGCAAGACCGTTGCCGCGGTCGCGGTCGTCGCCGTTGCCCTGGTGTTTGTCGTCATCGTCGACCACACGGTTCGCCCGGCGCTGATCGGCTCGGCGACGCAGCTGCCGTTCCTGCTGGTGCTCGTCGGCATCCTGGGCGGCGTCGAGACGATGGGCCTGCTCGGTCTGTTCGTCGGACCGGCGGTGATGGCCGTGCTGGTCATGCTGTGGCGCGAGTTCGTCGGCGTCACAGCGCCGTCAGGTTCCGATGCTCGCCCTTTACCCACCGCACCGTCCGCGACGACGCCCGCATGACGACGCTTTCGGTCGTCACCGTCCCGTCGCGCCGCGTCTTGACGCCGGCCAGCAGCGAGCCGTCGGTCACGCCCGTCGCGGCGAAGATGACGTCGCCTTTAGCTAGGTCGCGCAGCTTGTAGATGCGGTTGAGGTCCTCGATGCCCCATTTGTGCGCCCGGGCGCGCTCGGCCTCGTTGCGAAACACCAGCCGGCCCTGGAACTGGCCACCGACGCAGCGCAGCGCCGCCGCCGCCAGTACGCCTTCGGGCGCGCCGCCCTGCCCCATGTAGATGTCGATGCCGGTGTCGGGGTTGGTCGTCGCGATGACCCCGGCGACGTCGCCGTCGCCGATCAGCATGATGCCGCAGCCCATTGCGCGGAGATCGCGGATCAGCGCCTCGTGGCGCGGCCGGTCGAGGACACAGGCGGTGATTTCGGCCGGGGCAACCCCTTTGGCCGTTGCCAGCGCGACGATGTTGGCGGCAACCGGCTGGCCGAGATCGATGACGTCTTCCGGGTAACCGGGGCCGATGGCGATCTTGTCCATGTAGACGTCGGGCGCGTTGAGCAGCCCGCCCTCCTCGGCGATGGCGAGCACGGCCAGCGCATTCGGTCCGGCCTTGGCGGCAATCGTCGTGCCCTCGAGCGGGTCGAGCGCGATGTCGATCTTCGGGCCGATCCCGCCCTCGTCACGGCCGCGCCCGACCTTCTCGCCGATGAACAGCATCGGCGCTTCGTCGCGCTCGCCCTCGCCGATGACGATCGTGCCGTCGAAATCGAGCTGGTTCAGCGCGTCGCGCATCGCCTCGACCGCAGCGGCGTCGGCCGCGTGCTCGTCGCCGCGCCCGACCTGAGCGCGGCAGGCGATCGCTGCCTTTTCGGTGACGCGGACCATCTCGAGAACGAGGACGCGGTCGAGGACTGAGCTGCGCTGCATGGTGGCTCCTGGGTTGACCGGGGTAACGGCTAGAAGTCGAGAAGGTGCATCATCACCGGGCGCGCCGTGACGGCGTCGGACGCGGCCATGCGCGCCAGGGCGGCGGCGACGGCCGACTGGCCGACGGCGTGCGTGACCATGACGACATAGACCGCCGCGTCGCCCGCCGGGGTGCCGCGCTGGATCAGGCTTTCGATCGACACCCCGGCGGCGGCGAGCGCTGCGGTCAGTTCGGCGAGAACCCCGGGCCGGTCGGCGACGGTCAGGCGCAGGTAGAAGCGACCGACGTGGGCATGCGTGTCGGCGCGCTCGAGCGCCGCCAGCCGCGCCGTCGGCATGGCGAAGGCGGGACCGACCTCGCCGCGGGCGATGTCGATCAGGTCGGCGACGACGGCGCTCGCCGTCGGGCCGGCACCGGCACCGGCTCCGGAAAAGAACAGCCGGCCGGCGAAATCGCCCTCGGCGACGACGGCATTGAGCGCGCCGTCGACATGGGCCAGCGGGTGAGCCAGCGGGACCAGGCACGGGTGGACGCGCTGGAACAGCCGCCCGCCTGCCTCGCTGGCGAGGGCGACGAGCTTGATGCGGAAGCCGAGCGTCGCGGCATGGTCGATGTCGACACTAGCGACGTCGCGGATACCCTCGACCGCGACGCCGGCGAAATCGATCCGCGCCCCGAAGGCGATGCCGCTCAGGATCGCCAGCTTGTGCGCCGCGTCGATGCCGTCGACGTCGAAGCTGGGATCGGCCTCGGCGAAGCCCTGCGCTTGCGCGTCGGCGAGGACGGCGGCGAACGACAGCCGCTCGTGCTCCATCCGCGTCAGGATGTAATTGCACGTGCCGTTGAGGATCCCGTAGACCCGCGCCAGCCGGTTCGCCGCGGCGCCGTCGCGCAGGCCGTTGATCACGGGAATGCCGCCGGCGACCGCCGCCTCGTACTTCAGCGGCACGCCCTTCGCCTCCGCCATGGCGGCGAGTTCCAGCCCATGATGCGCAAGCATGGCCTTGTTCGCGGTGACCAGCGCCTTACCGGCGGCGAGCGTCGCCCGCGCCAGGACCAGCGCCGGACCGTCGCTGCCGCCAACCGCCTCGACGACGACGTCGACATCGCCGCGCGCGGCAAGCTGGGTCGCATCGTCGACCCAGGCGAAGCGGCCGGTGTCGACGCCGCGGTCGCGTCCGCGGTCGCGCGCCGCCACGGCGGTGACGACGATGGCGCGGTCCGCCCGCCGCTCGATCAGCCCGGCGTTGGCGTCGAGCAGCGCGACCACCCCCGCGCCGACGGTGCCGAGCCCGGCGAGGCCAACGCGCAGCGCGGTCACCGCGTCACCCGACGCGCGCGGCGGTATTGACGCCCATCGACTGCAGGTAGCGCTTCACCCCACGCGCGGCCTGACGGATGCGGTGCTCGTTCTCGACCAGCGCGATGCGGACGAACCCCTCGCCCTCCTCGCCGAAGCCGGTGCCCGGCGCGACGGCGACTTGGGCGTGGGCGATCAGCTGCTTGGCGAACTCGACCGAGCCCAGATGCCGGAGCGCGGGCGGGATCGGCGTCCAGGCGAACATCGAGGCACGGGGCACGGGGATGTCCCACCCGGCGCGGGCGAAACTGTCGATCAGCACGTCGCGGCGGCGCTTGTACAGCGCGCGGGTCTCCGCGATGCAGTCCTGCGGCCCGTTCAGCGCCGCCACTGCCGCTGCCTGCACCGGCGTGAAGGCACCGTAATCGAGGTACGACTTGACCCGCGTCAGCGCCGCGATCAGCGCCGCGTTGCCGACGGCGAAGCCGATCCGCCAGCCGGCCATCGAGTAGGTCTTGGACATGCTGGTGAATTCGATCGCGACGTCCTTCGCCCCCGGCACCTGCAGGATCGACGGCGTCGGCACCCCGTCGAAGTAGATCTCGGCATAAGCAAGGTCCGAGATGACCCAGATGCCATGACGTCTGGCGAAGGCGACGACCTGTTCGTAGAAGGCGAGATCGACCGTCTCGGCCGTCGGGTTCGACGGATAGCCCATGACCAGCACCGTCGGCCTGGGCACGGTGTAGCGCATCGCATGCTCGAGCTTCTCGAACAGGTCGGGACCCGGGGCGGCCGGAATGCCGCGGACCGTGCAGCCGGCGATGATGAACCCGAACATGTGGATCGGGTAGGACGGGTTGGGCGCGAGGATGACGTCGCCCGGCGCGGTGATCGCCTGCGCCAGGTTTGCCAGCCCCTCCTTCGACCCGAGCGTGACGACGACCTCGCGCTCGGGATCGACCTCGACGCCGAAGCGGCGCGCGTAATAGGCCGCCTGCGCCCGGCGCAGGCCGGGGATCCCGCGCGAAGCCGAATAGCCGTGGGCGTCGGGCTTGGCCGCCACCTCGGCCAGCTTCGCGATCACGTGCGGCGGGGGCGGCGAGTCGGGGTTGCCCATGCCGAGATCGACGATGTCCTCGCCGCGCGCGCGGGCGGCGGCCTTCATCGCGTTGACCTCGGCAAAGACGTACGGTGGCAGACGGCGGATACGGTAGAATTCGTCGCTCATCGCTCTGGCCTTAGGGGTCGAGGGCCAGCTCGACAACGGGGCTCGGCCGCGCGCGGCCGAGCCCGGCGCTGACTTACTGGGGCGTCGACGTCGACGTCGTCGTGTCCGTGGTCGTCGTCGCGCCGCCCGACTGCTTCATCATATGATGGTGCATCATGTGGTGACGGTGCATCGCGGTCTTGTGCATGGCGCCGCCCGACATCATCGCCGTGCCGCCGCCCATCTGCGCGGCATCGTCATGGCCACGATCGCCGACGCCACCGCTCGCCATCGCCTGCGCCGCCGTCATGGCCCGCGCGTTGTCGGCACCCTGCTGGCAGGAATCGCGCACGGTTGCGGAGCACTTCGGCAGGTTGCCGGCCGGTGCGTCCGTCGCCATCTGGGCGGCAGCAGGCGCCGCGCCAACGATGGCGAGCGCAGTCAGTGCGAACATCGACTTGATCATGGCCAATCAGCTCCCTTGTTCCCGAGCGGTCGAACCGGCCGGTCAGGCGTTCTATAGACGTGCGAAACGAACCCGCAAAGCCGCTTGGCGCGATCTGCTTACGCGTCCAGAACAGATGTCCTGGGGAGAATGACGATGGCCGATCCGATCGAACCCGCCGCGCCACTCGCGGTGGCGGACCCGCAGAACCTCGCGCGCTGGACGGAGGCGATCGCCCGCGGCCAGGCGATGATGACCAAGTTCGCCGCCGCGCCCGACGCGGCGCTGCGCGCCCCCGACGACCCGCTCGGCCTCGCCGCCACCTGGGGTCAGGTCATGGCCGCGGCGGCGAGCGATCCCGCCGCCGTAATCGCCGCGGGCGCGAAGTTCATGACCGACACCATGGCGCTGTGGCAGGCATTCCTGACCGGAAACCCGGGCGCGACGCCGGTCGCCGGGGTCAAGGACAAGCGCTTCGCCGCGCCCGCCTGGCAGGAAGCGCCGGTGTTCGATTTCCTCCGTCAATCGTACCTGCTCGCGTCCAACCACGTGCTCCAGGCGACGGCGGCTCTCGGCGGCCTCGACGAGCCGGCCAAGGCCAAGGCGCTGTTCCACACCCGGCAGTGGCTGGAGGCGATGAGCCCCGCCAACTTCCCGCTGACCAACCCCGAGGTGCTGGCGGCGACCCGCGAGACTGGCGGCGAGAACCTGCTGAAGGGGCTGGAGCACATGCTCGCCGACCTCGAGCGCGGGCGCATGCGGATGACCGACGAGGATGCGTTCCAGGTCGGGCGCGACGTCGCCGCGACTCCGGGCAAGGTCGTGTTCGAGAACCGGTTGTTCCAGCTGATCCAGTACCTGCCGACGACGCCCGAAGTGTTCGCCACGCCGCTGCTGGTCTTCCCGCCGTGGATCAACAAGTTCTACATCCTCGACCTGACCGCGGAGAAAAGCTTCATCCGCTTCTGCGTCGCCAACGGCCTGACGGTGTTCGTCGTCAGCTGGAAGAACGCCGATGCCAGCCTCGCCGACGTCACGCTCGACTCCTATGTCGGCGAGGGGCAGCTGACCGCGCTCGGCGAGGTGCTGCGGCGCACCGGCGCCGACAGTGCTCATGTCATCGGCTACTGCGTCGCCGGCACCGTGCTCGCCGCGACGCTGGCGCTGCTGGAGGGCAAGGGGCAGGCCGACAAGGTCGCCAGCGCCACCTTCTTCACCGCCCAGGTTGATTTTAGCGACGCGGGCGATCTCAAGGTCTTCACCGACGACGCGGGCATCGCCGCGGTCGAAAAGGCGGCGCACGACGGCGTCACCGACGGACGCGCCCTGGCGGCGACCTTCAACATGCTCCGTCCGAACGACCTGATCTGGAGCTATGTCGTCAACAACTACCTGCTGGGGAAGTCTTATTTTCCGTTCGACCTGCTCTATTGGAACTCCGACGCGACGAACGTCCCGGCCTGCTGGCATCTGAGCTACTTGCGCGACATGTACCGCGACAACCTGCTGGTACAGCCCGGCGGGATCACCGTCGCCGGGATGCCGATCGACCTCCGCACGGTGAAGACCCCGACCTACATCCAGGCCGGCCGCGACGACCATATCGCGCCGGCGAAGTCGGTTTACCGGATGACGCAGCTGTTCGCCGGGCCGATCCGCTTCGTCCTCGCCGGCTCGGGCCACATCGCCGGCGTGGTCAATCCACCCTCGGCGAAGAAGTACCAGCATTGGACGAGCGACACGCTGCCGCCGACGCTCGAGGCGTTTCAGGCGGTCGCCGTCGAGACGCTGCACAGCTGGTGGCCCGACTGGCTGGCGTGGTTGACGCCGAAGTCGGGGGCGAAGGTGCCTGCGCGGCTGCCGGAAGGCGCGATCGAGGATGCGCCTGGGCGGTACGTGAAGGAGCGGATCTAGGCGGAGTGCAGCCGGGGGCAGCGAGGGAATGCGCCTTCGCGGGTGCCCCGGATTCGCGCCGGCCAGGGTGGCGGTACGGACCGCCTTCGCGACCCTGCGTCCGACGGCGCGACTTTGCCGCGACAGGGCTCAGGCGAGGTCCGCGGGTTCGCGCGTGCCGGCGATCGGGTGGAATGCGGTCAGCCCGCGGTCGGGGGCACCCCTACTAGAAGCAGCCGGTCAGGCGTAAAAAAAGGCGGGGGCCTGGCGACCCCCGCCCCTGCTATATTGAATACGCCCGCTCAGGCGGCGACGGCGACCGAGCGGCGGCGCGCGGCGACGCCGACGAGCCCGAAGCCAACGACCATCAGCGCCCAGCTGGCCGGCTCGGGAACCCCCGGTGTGGTGTTCTGATGGTAGATCGTCGCGATCTGATCGGTCGACAGCGCTCCGTTGTACAAGCCGAAGTGCGCGATGCTGCCCGAAGACCATTCGCCCTGACCACCGGCAACCGTGTTGTCGATGAACAGACCGATGACATTGTCGGCGGAGATGTTGAGCGACGTCGACACCGCCGCGAGGCTCGTGGACGTGCCGTTGGCATACGCCGTGATATTGCCGTGATCGTTCACCATCACGACGTCGTAATATTGGCCGGTATTGAACGACACTGCCGAGCCGGCGTTCGGAAACACGTCCAGGTTATTTGAGGGGTCGACGTAAAAACCGGAGTCCGACGTCCTGTTTAGCGTATCCAGGATGCGGCGCCATGCGTTCGTTCGCTCGTTGAACTTGAAAACCAAGTCGACCGAGAAATTGTCCGCAGCGACAAGACCGCCGGCGTTGCTGAGCGTCAATCCGCCCTGGTTCGTGGTCGGGAAATTGCTCCCTGTGAAATTATAGATGGCCCGGTTGACGCCGAGTACGGTGTCGGTACCGAAACTGTTCGTGCCGGCAGGATCGACCGCGACGAGGTTCGGGGCGCCGGCGACCGTCGAGGCAAGCGAATTGCCGACAAAATTATAATCGGCAACCAGCGTGCCAACCGCTGACGCTGGGACGGCGGACATCGCCACCAATGCCGTTGTCGCAAGACCTACCACCTTGATGAGCGTCACAGTGCACCTCCGTTAGACAACGACTGCCCGGCAGTGCCCACGCAATGATTATGCCAGAAGCAAGTAAATCGCTTCTCGTTTCAGTGCCAAGTACTTACGGTCACGAGTGAGTGATGTTCCGCATCCCAGTGTAAAGATTCCCGACACTTTTCTGTCGTTATCGTAAACTCGCTTCCGACCAGCTCTGGACCCCAGGTCGACCTAAGCGGCCGGCAGCGTCGCGTCCGTTCAATCTACCGTTGGGACCTCGACAAAGCCGATGGCGTTTATTCGGCATATGGCTGAAGGACCAAAGTCGGCCAGCGGGTCGAAGGCAAAAACGTCCGGACAGGGCGGAGCCCGCCACCGTGCAGCGAGGCCGCGGCTTGGGCTACGTCGGCCGGGTTCGGCGTGGAACAGCTCCGCCGCCCCGCCGCTGCCTGGCGCCAAGTCAGTCCCGTAGCAGGTGAACGCTAAAGACGTTCCTCCACCAAGGCCCAAGCCGTGCTAACGCCGCGGCCCCATCCCCGGCATCACCGGGGGCGGCGGGCGCGAGCGGTCGCGGCGGGGGAGCTGCGCCTGGTAGGCGATGGCGCAATGTTCGCTGCAGTACGGAAAGCTCGCCTGGGCCGCCTTCCCGCAGAAGTGGAAGTCGGGCTCGCCGGGATGGCCGATCGGCCATTTGCAGACCTTTTCCGACAAATCGAGCAGCGTGGTCCGCGCGGGCTTGGCCGGGCCGGGACGCGACGGACGGCGCGCGGCGGGACGTGCCACCGGAACGGCGGCCGGCGCATCGTCGGCCACGGCGGCGACCACGGCCTCGATCACAGCCGCCGCGCTTTCGGTGATCTTGACCGGCGACGGCCGCGCCTCGAGGCCCAGCCGGTGCGCCTTGCCGATGACCGCGTTGCGGCTGACGCCCTGGCCGAGCGCCTCGGCGATCTGGCTCGCGGTCATGCCGGCTTCCCAATGCGACTTCAGCAGTTCGATACGGTCGTCGGTCCACGACATGGGCATGCGGCAGGTCCTGGTTCGACCGGCCTTGCGGCCGGCGGGCTGATCCGGGCGGCCTTGCGGCCGGCGGGCGGTTGGGCCGGCCTTGCAGCCGGTGGGGGGCACGGGCTAAAGCGGAAGCATGCTCGACACCACCCTCGCCAGCATCGCCCGCGAACCCGGCGAGGTCGTCATCCCCGGAGTCAACTGGCAAGGCTTGCAGACGCTCTACTTGAAGGAGGTGCGCCGCTTTTTCAAGGTGCAGCTGCAGACGGTCTGGGCCCCGGCGATCACGACCTTGATGTTCCTGGCGATTTTCGCCCTCGCGCTCGGCCGCGCGCGGACGGCGGTGATGGGCGTGCCCTATAGCGACTTCCTCGGGCCCGGCCTGATTGTCATGGGCATGATCCAGAACAGCTTCGCCAACACCAGTTCGTCGCTGCTGATCGGCAAGATCCAGGGGACGATCGTCGACGTGCTGATGCCGCCGCTGTCGCCGGCCGAACTGCTCGTCGCCTGGGTCGGCGGGGCGGTGACGCGGGCGTGGCTCGTCGGCCTCGCGGTCTATCTGGCGATGCTGCTCGCGCCCGGCGTCGACGTCCCGATCAACAACCTCGCCGTGGTCCTCTATTTCGGCACGGCGGGAGCGGTCATGCTGGCGCTGCTCGGCATCCTGACCGGCATCTGGGCCGACAAGTTCGACCACGCCGCGGCGGTGACCAACTTCGTCGTCCAGCCGCTGACGCTGCTGTCGGGCACCTTCTACGCGATCGACCGGGTGTCGCCGGCGATGAAGCTGCTCAGCCACGTCAACCCGTTCTTCTACATCATCGACGGTTTTCGCTTCGGCTTCCTCGGCGTGGCCGACGGGCTGGCGCTGCAGGGCGCGGTGATCATCGGCGTGATCGACGTCGTGCTGTGGGCGGTCGCCTACCGCATGCTCAAGACCGGCTGGCGGCTGAAGGCCTAGCGCAGCCGCGGGCACGCCGGCAGCTGGCTGCGGACCGCGGTCGGGGCACCGGCGGCAGGCGGCCCGACGACGAAACTGCCCGGCGTACCGGCAAACGTCAGCCGCACGGGATTGCGCAACCGCAATTCGCGCGGCGGCACGGTGCCGGCGGCGGCAGCGGCGACTGCCTGGGGGCAGACCGTGGTGACCGTGCCGTTGACGCGCAGCGTCCCGTTGGCGGAGACGGCGGACGCGACCAGCCGCGCCACCTCGCCCGCCGCGTCCGCCAGTACCGCCGAGCGCACCTCGACCGTGCCGCCGGTGGCCCAGCCGGCAAAGTCGTGCAGCGGGGCGGTCGCCGTGATCCCGGCGTCGAGCGCGAAGGCCAGCGGCATACCCTCGCCGAAGCGGACCCGCGTCCCGCTGAGGACGACCTCGGCCTGCTGCGGCGGCGTCGCCGACCAGGCCTCGTTCGACCGTGCCCGCGTCTCGCGCAGGTGGACCTCGAAGTGATCGGCCGCGACCGGTGCTGCAAACAGGCCGGTCGTGGCCTTAAGGCCGGTGAGCACGGTCGACAGTCGCGCGATGCCGCCGTTGGCGAGATGGACGCTGGCAACCGCGTCCGTCGCCTGCGCCTGAACCGTCACCCGCGCGAGTTCGGTCACGGCGACACTCGCCTGGGGCTGCTCGGTGCGGACCACGGTCAGGTCGCGCTGCCACGGATTGCGGTTGATCCGCGCCTGCGCCGCGCTCAGCGCCAGACGGATCGGTCCGTCGAGCACATAGCGCGGCGCGGCAAGGTCGGCTTCCAGCCGGTAGGGGAAGCCGCCGATGGTCACCGACGCGCCCGGCACCTCGCGGATGAGATCGGCGCGCAGCGTGTCGCGCCAGCCCGACCAGAAATGCCAATACACCGCGCCGCCGATCACCAGCGGCACGATCGTCAACCACAGCGGGATGCGCCTGGGGGAACTGGGTGTCATGGCCGGTTCAACGCATTGATCGCGGCGTGGACGCGCGCCTCCATGTCGCTACGCTCCAGACCCGGCGGCACGGGATCGGCGAATGCGAAGGTGATGACCCCGGGGAACTTGACGAAGCCCTTGGGCCAGCAGTGAGCCGAATTGACTGCCACCGGTACCAGCGGCAGCCGGAGCGAGCGGTAGAGACCGGCCAGTCCGGCGCGGAGGGACGGCGCCTCCCCGGTGCGGGTGCGGGTGCCTTCGGGAAAGATAACGACCGGCCGGTGTGCTGCCTTTGCTGCAGCCGCGCTGCGCAGCATGCTGCGCAGCGCGCCGCTGGCTTCCTCCCGGTCGACAGGAATGATGCCGTGAATGCGCGCTGCGGCCGACCATAATGGGATCCGCGTCAACTCCGCCTTCATCACCACCGCCGGCGCGCGAAACAGGCGCAGCACCATGATCGTCTCGTACACCGCCTGGTGCTTGAAGGCGGCGAGGACCGGCTGCGTCGGGACCGCCCCCGTGACCCGGCAGCGGATGCCGAGGATGACGCGCGTGGTCAGCGCAAACCAGCCGGCCCAGGCGCGGGCGACCGGGACCACGACCGCGGGCGCGACCTTGCCGGCGGCGAGCGCGGCCAGCACGAACGGGATCGTTCCGGGATAGAACAGCAGCGCGAACACCGCCGACCGGATCGCAGCGACCACCTGTCTCATGCCGCCCCGGCGGCCAAGGCGGCGCGGCGCAGCAGATACTTCGAGTATTCGCGGGCGATGCTGTCGGCTCCGGTGCCGGACGGTACCGCGTCCTCGACGATGGCGATCCGCGGCGGCATCTGCGCGGCGAGTTCGAGCCGCGCCCGGCGCATGTGCGCCGCGCTCGTCACCAGCCGCAGCGACCGGTAGCCGTGGCGTTCGGTCCACGCCGCCGTCTCGGTGGCGTTCGAGCGCGTGTCGACCGCTGCATACCCCAAGTCGACGCGCGTCGCGAAGCGCTTCAGCGGCACCCCGATCGACGCCGCCAGCGCCGGCTTGCCGATATGCTCACCGACGCCCGAGACGAACATGCGCTGCGCCGACCCGGCGTCGAGCACCGCCACGCCACGCGCCAGCCGGCCCGCGCCGCCGGTCAGGACGACGACGGCATCGGTCGCGACCGCCAGCGGCACGGCCGTCGGCAGCGTCAGCGCGAACCAGGCGAAGCCGCCGAGCCAGAGCAGGACCGCGACCGCGACCAGCCGCAGGGCGCCACCGATGACCAGACGGGAAAGCGAGGAGGACTTGCCGCCCGATGGTCGCGGGTGCGACGGGCGGCGACCCGGCGGGACGTTGCGTCCGGCTGCAGACCGTCCTCGCGACCCTTTCGCCGGTCGCCGTGCAGGCGGCACCGTCACATCTCGCCACGGGCGCGGCGCAGGGCGAACCACTTGGCGACATTGTTGCTCTGCTCGGCAAGCGTGGTCGCGAAGACATGCCCGCCATGCCCATCCGCAACAAAGTAGAGCGCCTTGGTCGGCGCCGGATCGAGCACCGCGGCAAGACTCGCGCGCCCCGGGTTGGCGATCGGCCCCTTCGGCAGGCCGGGCTTCAGGTAGGTATTATAGCCGGTGTCGCGCGCCAGCTCGGACTTCAGGATGCGCCGCCCGAGCGGCTTGCCACCGGTGATCGGGTAGATCACCGTCGGGTCGGCGTCGAGCTTCATGCCGAGCCGCAGCCGGTTCGAATAGACGCCCGCGACCAGCCGCCGCTCGGCCGGCAGCGCCGTCTCCTTCTCGACGATCGAGGCCAGCGTCACTGCCTCCGCCGGCGTCTTGACCACCGCCGCCGGCGTGCGCTTCGGCCACAGCCCGGCAAGCTCCGCCGTCATCGCCGCCTGCATGTGCCTGACCGCGGCCGCGCGCGTCGAGCCGACGTCGAACTCATAGGTGTCGGGCAGGATCGACCCCTCGGCCGGCGTCGCGACCGCGCCGCTCAGCCGGTCGTTCGCCAGCAGCCGCTCGCGAACCATGACCGATGGCAGCCCTTCGGGAATCGTCACGCGCACCGCGATGACATCGCCGTCCTGCATCTGGCGCAGGTAATGTCCCCAGCCAACGCCTTCGCTGAAGCGATAGACGCCCGCCTTGATCGGCTTCCCGCTGCCAAACACGCGCGCGAGCAGCCGGAACTGCCCCGAGGAATAGACCAGGTCGGCGTCATACAGTCGCTGCGCCGCGCCGGCGAGCGTCGTGCCGGCAGGGATGACGACGTCGTGCGTCGCCTGGCGCGAGGTCATCCCCGTCCACCATGGCAGGACGAGCAACGGCAGCCCGACGACGACCAGCAGGACGATGAACATGCGCGCCGCGCGCGTGCTGCGCCGCGCCCTCACCGACGTGCCGACTGCGACCGCGCCGCGCGGCGAGACCCGATCGCGACGCTTAGGCCACGATCGGGCCGCCCTGTGCCGGCATCACCGCACGTCGGTGCGCGTCGCCGCCGGGTCACAGCGCCCGCATGACCAGCGTCGCGTTGGTCCCGCCGAAGCCGAAGCTGTTGTTGAGCACCGCCCTGATCGATCGCGGCTTGGCAACGTGCGGCACCAGGTCGACGCCCTCGCAGGCCGGCGACGGGTTGTCGAGGTTGAGCGTCGGCGGCGCGATCGAATCGCGCATCGCCAGCAGGCAGAAGATGCTCTCGACCGCGCCCGCCCCGCCGAGCAGGTGGCCGATCGCCGACTTGGTCGACGACATGCTGACCGTCTCGATGGCGTTGCCGAACAGCCGCCGTACCGCGCCCAGCTCCAGTTCGTCGCCGATCGGCGTCGAGGTGCCGTGGGCGTTGATGTAATCAATGTCGGACGGGTTCAGCCCGGCCTTGCGCAGCGCCATCTCCATCGACCGGAACGCCCCCGAGCCTTCGGGATGCGGCGCGGTCACGTGGTAGGCGTCGCCGGTGAGGCCGTAGCCGATGACCTCGCCATAGATCGTCGCGCCGCGCGCCTTGGCGCGCTCGTACTCTTCGAGGCAGACGATCCCCGCGCCTTCGCCCATGACGAAGCCGTCGCGGTCGCGGTCGTATGGACGGCTGGCGCGCGTCGGCTCGTCGTTGAACCCGGTCGACAACGCTCGCGCCTGGGCGAAGCCGGCGATGCCGAGCGGGCAGACCGCGCCTTCCGATCCGCCGGCGAGCATGACGTCGGCATCGTCCAAGGCGATCAGCCGCGCCGCGTCGCCGATCGCGTGCGCGCCGGTCGAGCAGGCGGTGACGACGGCGTGGTTCGGCCCCATCAGCCCATATTTGATGCTGACCTGCCCCGAGATCAGGTTGATCAGGCGGCCATGGACGAAGTGCGGGCTGACGCGGCGCGGGCCCTTTTCATGGAGAACGATCGATTCCTTCTCGATCCCCGGCAGGCCGCCGATGCCCGAGCCGATCATGCAGCCGGCGCGGAAGCGCTCCGCCTCGGTCATGCCGGTCAGCCCGGCATCCTCCAGCGCCTGGCCGGCGGCGTCGATCCCATAGATGATGAACGGATCGACCTGCCGCAGCACCTTGTGGTCGATGCGCTTGGTCGGGTCGAAGGTGTCGCCGCTGCCGTCGCCCGACTTCACCTCCATGGCGATGCGACACGCCTGGTCGCTCGCGTCGAAGCGGGTGATCGGTCCCGCGCCCGACTTCGAGGCGAGAATATTGGCCCAGACCGTCTCCGGCGACGCGCCGAGCGGCGTCACCATGCCGATACCGGTAATCACGACGCGACGCATCGCGTTCCTCCCTAAATCGCCGGTCCCGCGACGAAAAACGGCCCCCCGCGCGGGCGGAGAGCCGTCTTACGTGGCCAAGGCCGCCGGATCAAACGACGCTCACGCCTTTGCGTGGGTCTCGATGAAGCCGATCGCATCCTTGACCGTCAGGATCTTCTCGGCGGCGTCGTCGGGGATCTCGACCCCGAACTCCTCCTCGAACGCCATCACCAGCTCGACCGTGTCGAGGCTGTCGGCGCCAAGATCATCGATGAAGCTCGCGTCCTCGGTGACCTTGTCGGCCTCGACGCCGAGGTGCTCGACAACGATCTTCTTCACGCGGTCGGCGACATCGGTCATGGGAAGCCCTCTCCAATCAATCTGGCGTTCAGCCTTGCGCTTGCGATAGCGGCGCGCAGGGAGTGTGACAAGCCTTGCCCTCGTCTCACACCATCGCCATGCCGCCGTTGACGTGCAGCGTCGCGCCGGTGACGTAGCCCGCCTCGCGGCTCGACAGATAGACGACGGCGGCGGCGACATCGGCCCCCTCCCCCAGCCGCGCGGCGGGGATGCGGGCGGTTAGCCCGGCGGTCTGCTCGGCCGTCAGCGCCGCGGTCATCGGTGACGCGATGAAGCCCGGCGCGACGCAGTTGACCGTGATGTTGCGGCTCGCGACCTCCTGCGCCAGGGCCTTCGACATACCGATCAGGCCGGCCTTCGCCGCGGCATAATTCGCCTGCCCCGGGTTGCCGGTGACGCCGACGACGGAGGTGATCGAGACGATGCGCCCGAAGCGCGCCTTCATCATCGGGCGCAGGCTGGCACGGCACAGGCGGAAGGCAGCCTCCAGGTTGACGCTGAGGACGCTGTCCCACTCCTCGTCCTTCATCCGCATGGCAAGGTTGTCGCGGGTGATGCCGGCGTTGTTGACCAGAATGTCGAGCTGGCCGAGCGCCTTGACCGCGTCGGGTACCAGCGCGTCGACCGCGGCCGGGTCAGCGAGGTCGCACGGCAGGACGACGGCCCCGGCAAGCTCCGCGGCAAGCGCCTCCAGGGGGGCGACGCGCGTCCCCGACAGGGCGACGCGGGCACCCTGCCCGGCCAGCGCCCGGGCGATCGCGGTGCCGAGGCCGCCGCTGGCCCCCGTCACGAGCGCCGTCATGCCGCTGAGGTCGAACATCGCCCTAGATCTCCCAAGCTGCCCGGCAGTGCCGGTGACGTCGGCCGGCGATGCCGGTCACAGTCTCCAGGCTGCCCCTTGCGGCGGTCACAGGCCCTTCGCCAGCGCCTCGATGCCCGCCATGTCGAGGGCGGCCTCGGCGGTGGCGTCGGGGGTGATGCGCTTGACCATCGGCGACAGCACCTTGGCCCCCAGTTCGACGAAGCGGTCGACACCCGCCTCGGTCATCGCCAGCACGCTCTCGCGCCAGCGGACCCGGCCGGTGACCTGCTCGACCAGCAGGGCGCGGATCGTGTCGGGCACCGTCACCGGCGCGGCGGTGACGTTGGCCACCAGCGGCACGAACGGCGGCGCGATCGCCGTCGTCGCCAGCGCCGCCGCCATCGCCTCGGCCGCCGGCTGCATCAGCGAACAATGGAACGGGGCCGATACCGGCAGCAGCACCGAATGGCGCGACCCCTTCGTCTTGGCGAGGGCGATCGCCCGCGCCACGGCCGCTTCGTGCCCGCTGACGACGACCTGTCCCGGCGCGTTGTCGTTGGCGACCGCACACACCTGATCCTGCGCGGCCGCCGCCGCGACCTCGGCGACCGTCTCGAGGTCGAGCCCGATCACCACGGCCATCGCGCCGACGCCGACCGGCACCGCCGCCTGCATCGCCTGCCCCCGCGCCCGGAGCAGGCGGGCGGTATCGCCGAGCGTCAGCACGCCCGCGGCACAGAGCGCGCTATATTCGCCCAGGCTGTGCCCGGCGACGAACGCGGCGACGTCGGCGAGCCGCACGCCGCCCTCCTCGAGCACCCGCAAGGCTGCGATCGACACCGCCATGATCGCCGGCTGTGCGTTCTCGGTCAGCGTCAGCGTGGCGAGGTCGCCGTCGAACATCAGCCGCGACAGATGCTGCGACAGCGCCGAATCGACCTCCTCGAACACCGCCCGCGCGGCCGGGCTGGCGGCGCCGAGCGCCTTGCCCATGCCCGCCGACTGGCTGCCCTGGCCGGGAAAGACGAATGCGCGGGTCAACGACGGCTCCTCGTGGCGGGAAAGGCGCTGCGCTTAGGCGTTCGTGCGCCGCCGCGCAAATGCATCGGCCAATGGAGAGTTTGCGCGCGAGCACCGATTGGCTAAGGTCGCGCTCGTCCGTCTGTCGGCGGCGCTCTGTTAAGCGTCGAGCCATCGGTACGGGAACATCCTTGAGCCGCGAAGATACGAGGGAACGACCATGAAGCTGGTGAAGCATTGGGCAGGTGTTGCGGCGCTGGCGCTGGTGCCGCTGCTGTCCGACCCCGCCGCCGCCGCGGTGTCGAAGGCGGTCGGTACCGCGCTGCAGCAGGCGGCAAAGTCGAGCGGGCCGGCTGCCGTTGCGGCGATCAACACCGCCAAGGCCGCCGCCAAGACGCCCGAGGAGCGGGCCAAGGTCGCGCAGATGGCGGCCTACGTCTACACCAAGCAGGGACAGTACGGCAAAGCCGCCGACGAGCTGCAGGCGGGCGGCACGGCGACGCCCAAGCAGCTCGCCTCGCTCTATTACAACGCCGGCAACTACACCAAGGCGGTCGAGCTGGCGAAGAAGGCCGGCGGCGAGGACATGACGATCCTCATCGCCCAGGCGGCGGTCAAGCAGGGCCACTATGCCGAAGCGGTCGGCGCGTACAACAAGCTGATCCAGACCAACGGGCCGAAGCCGCTTTACCTCGAGAACCTCGCCGGGGCGCAGTACAAGTCGGGCGACAAGAAGGGCTATCTCGCCACGACCGAAAAGCTGGTGCGGGCCGACCCGAGCCCGGCGCGGTGGAAGACGCTGCTCGTCGAGCTGCAGAAGACGCAGATGCGTCCCGAGGCCAAGCTGGCGCTGTTCCATCTAATGGAAACGACGAACAATCTGCAGCGCCCCGAGGACATTAGCGAATTCGCCAAGCTCGCTATCGTCAACAACCAGCCCGGGGTCGCCCAGGCGGTCCTGACCAAGGCCGGCGGCGCGCTCGGGTCGGACCCGATGACCGCCAAGCTCGCGCAGGCGGCGGCGCAGCGGGCGCAGGCGGCTGGGGCCAACGCGCCGAAGCTGGCGGCAGCACCCGACACCGCAGCGCAGGCCGGCGGTGCCTATCTCGGCTTGGGCCAGTATCCGGCCGCGGCGAGCGCCTATGCGAAGGCCGCTGCAGCGGGCGGACCCAACACCGACGTCGACAAGACCTTCGAAGGCATCGCCCAGATCAAGGCGGGCGCAGCCGGAGCGGCCAAGACCACCTTCGCCAACGTCAGCGACAACGGCGGCATGAAGGACATCGCCGACCTGTGGAAGCTGTACGCGAGCACCAAGGGGTAAGCTTCGGACCGGCACTTCGTCGCGCGGGCGCATGCCGTACCGTCTCTCGACCTCTCCTCGCGCACGACGGGGTGAGGTCGGGAGGCACCGCATCGCCGCGGCCCCCGGGGGATGGGCTGGCGATGCGTCGCTTGCAATCCCGTCGCGCATCGGCCATAGGCGCTCAGCGACGACGCGGCCGGGTCCATCCCGGCCGTTCGCCGTTTCAGCAGCAAGCCCGGAGGGGCGTCGCATCGCGCGGCGTCAGCGATCGGCACAGGAGTTCAGACAGCACATGCCGATGTACGAGCATGTCTTCCTCGCGCGGCAGGACCTGGCCAATGCCCAGGTCGAAGCGATGAGCGAAGCCTTCACCAAGATCATCACCGACGGCAACGGTCGCGTTGCCAAGAACGAATATTGGGGCCTGCGCTCCCTCGCCTACCGGATCAAGAAGAACCGCAAGGCGCATTACGTCCTGTTCAACATCGACGCGCCGGCAGCAGCGATCAGCGAGCTCGAGCGCCAGGTCGGCCTGTCCGAGGACATCCTGCGTTTCATGACGGTTCGCGTCGATCAGTTCGAGGATGGTCCCTCGGCGATGATGCGCCGCAACGAGAGCCGCGAGCGCGAGGCGCGCGAGGGCGGCCGCGACGGGGATCGCCCACGCGGCGATCGGCCTGACCGTGACCGTGGCGACCGCGGCGACCGTCCGCGGGGCGGCGGCTTCGGCGAGCGTAGCGGTGGTGGCTTCGGCGGCGACCGCGGTGGTGCCGGTGCCGGCGGCTTCCGCCCGCGCCCGGCCTGAGCGAGGAATTAGCACATGGGTCGTCCCTTTTTCCGCCGGCGCAAGTCGTGCCCTTTCTCCGGCCCCAACGCGCCGGTCATCGATTACAAGGACGTGCGCCTGCTCCAGGGGTTCGTCTCGGAGCGGGGCAAGATCGTTCCCTCCCGCATCACCGCCGTTTCCGGCAAGAAGCAGCGCGAGCTGGCGCAGGCGATCAAGCGCGCCCGCCACATCGGCCTGCTGCCGTACCTCGTGAAGTAGGACAGACGCGATGGATGTGATCCTGCTCGAGCGGGTCGAGAAGCTCGGCAACATCGGCGACGTCGTCAACGTCAAGCCCGGCTTTGCCCGCAACTTCCTTCTTCCCCGGGCCAAGGCGCTGCGGGCATCGGAGGCGAACAAGAAGCGCTTCGAGGCGAGCCGCGCGCAGATCGAGGCCGACAATGCCGCCCGCCGCGAGACGGCGATCGCCGACTCGCGCGCCATCGACGGCCGCTCGGTCGTCCTCATTCGCCAGGCCTCGAACGCCGGCGCGCTGTACGGCAGCGTCGCGCCGCGCGATCTGGCCGAGGCGCTCGTCGCCGACGGTGCCAAGGTGTCGAAGAACCAGATCGTCCTCGACAAGCCGATCAAGGCGCTTGGGATGTACGAGGTGAAGGTCAGCCTTCACCCCGAGGTCAGCGTGACGGTCAAGGTCAACATCGCCCGTTCGCCCGAGGAGGCCGAGCTTCAGGCGAAGGGCATCGACGTCACCGCCGACCTGTTCGAGCGCGAGGAGGCCGGGTTCACCGAAGCGTTCGATCCGGGCGCCGAGCCGGGGACTGTGCCGGTGGAGGATGCGCCCGCCGACGCGGACTGAAGCCCGATCTTGCGGTACTGCTAGCAGGGCCGCGTCGCCACCGTGCGACGCGGCCCTTGTCGCGAGTCCGCGGATCGTGGCAATCGTCCGAGCTGCCAAGACTGGTCTGCATCAGGCTCGCGGAGTTCGTATCGCGCAACCAACGGTATAGCGTCGCGCCAAGGTACCGGTGGTCCTGACGCCTTGCTGTACCGCGGTCGCGCGGCAGCGGCGGTGCCGCGCCGACAGTCGCTAAACTCTAGTCCTCGACCTCGTCCATCTCCTCGGCGTCGGCATCAAGATGCTGGTCGATCGCTTCGACCAAGACATCGAGTTGGTCGTAAGTCGCGGTAAACTCAATCGTCTCGCCGGCATCGTCTTCGATGTGGAGCAGGTAGTCGTCGCCGGACTCGGTGATGTTGAACTGGGTCAGCTTGCGCGGCATGGCTTCGCTCCTTGGGGTTGTTGCCGGCGGATAACGCCTATCGCCGCGAACGGGTGCGATTTTTTTGACGCGGGTCGTTCCGCGGGCAGCCGCAGCGCCCGGGGGTCGGGCAGGCAGTCAGGCACGGCCGATGCCCCCGTGACGGCACGGCCACCTGAACTCATCGCAGGCGGCCGTCGCGACCACGACGCCTTGGACGGCGGACGCCTGCGACGGCGCGCCTGACGCCGGCCAGGTGGCGGCGTCGCCACATCGCGCCCATCGTGGGCGTCCGGTCACGGGCCAGGGTCACGCTCCTCACCGCGTGCGGTCACCCGCCGACCGGCTCGACGATAGGCGCGACGCCGCCTATGCCGGGGGCATGGCCGACCTGTTCGCCGCCGACGCTCCGCCGCCCGCCGTGCCGGCCGCTGCCGCCGCACCGCTGGCCGAACGCCTGCGCCCGCGGGCGCTGGCCGATGTCGTCGGTCAGGAGCATCTGACCGGGCCGGACGGCGCGATCGGGCGGATGGTCGCGGCGGGAAAACTCGCCAGCCTGATCCTGTGGGGCCCGCCGGGGACCGGCAAGACGACGATCGCGCGCCTTCTCGCCGATGCGGTCGGCATGCGCTTCGTCGGCATCAGCGCGGTGTTCGCCGGCGTCGCCGACCTCAAGAAACTGTTCGCCGAAGCCAAGGTGTCACCGCGTCCCACCCTGTTGTTCGTCGACGAGATCCACCGTTTCAATCGCAGCCAGCAGGACGGCTTCCTGCCCTTCGTCGAGGACGGCACGGTGGTGCTGGTCGGGGCGACGACCGAGAACCCGAGCTTCGAACTCAATGCGGCGCTGCTCAGCCGGGCGCAGGTGCTGATCGTCCGGCGACTGGACGCGACGGCGCTGGAGACGCTGCTCGTCCGGGCGGAGACGGTCGAGGGGCGCAAGCTGCCGCTGACCGCCGACGCGCGCGCGGCGCTGATCCAGTCGGCCGACGGCGACGGGCGCTTCCTGCTCAACCAGGCCGAGACGCTGTTTGCGATCGAGGTCGAGGCGCCGCTGGCACCCGCCGCACTGCGCGATCTGCTCCACCGCCGCCTCGCGGTGTACGACAAGGACCGCGACGGGCACTACAACCTGATTTCGGCGCTGCACAAGAGCTTGCGCGGCTCCGATCCCGACGCGGCGCTGTACTACCTCGCCCGCATGCTGACGGCAGGCGAGGAGCCGCTTTACGTCCTGCGCCGGCTGGTCCGCTTCGCCAGCGAGGATGTCGGGCTCGCTGATTCGAACGCGCTCGCCGTGACGCTGGCGGCGAAGGAGGCGTATGATTTCCTTGGGTCGCCCGAGGGCGAACTGGCGATCGCCCACGCCTGCCTGTACCTCGCGACCGCGCCCAAATCGAACGCCGCCTATGTCGCGCAGAAGGCGGCCTGGCAGAGCGCGAAAGAAACGGGCTCGCTGGTGCCGCCGGCGAATATCCTGAACGCGCCGACAAAGCTGATGAAGACGCTTGGGTACGGCAAGGACTATGCCTACGATCACGACGCCGAGGGCGGGTTTTCGGGGGCGAACTACTGGCCGGACGGTCTGGCCGCGCAGACCTTCTACCGCCCGACCGACCGTGGCCAGGAGAAGCGCATCGCCGAGCGGCTGGCGTGGTGGGCGGAACGCCGCGGGCAACCGGCGGAACGCGGCGGCGTTGACGACAGCGACTGACAAGGACCGCGCCGATGCTCGAAAAGCTGCCCCATGCGATCGGCCGCCTTCTGCACGGCGTGCGCCCGGGCCTGGACAAGACCGTCTACCATGACGAGCGGCTGGCACAGGTTGCGCCGACGCTCGTCGTCACCAGCCCCGCCTTTGCCGATGGCGAGGTGCTGCCGGTGCGCTTCACCGCCGACGGCGACGGTGTTTCGCCGCCGCTCGCGTGGCGCGGCGTTCCGGCCGAGGCGGCGAGCGTGGTGATCGTGGCCGAGGACCCCGATGCGCCCGCTCCCGCGCCGCTCGTCCACCTGATCGTCCACGGCCTGCCGGGCAGCGACGGCGCGCTCGCCGAGGGTGTCGCCTCAAGCGACCCGCCGACGGTTGCGACCGGGTCGAATTCGTTCCTGAAGAACAGCTGGCTGCCGTGCGACCCGCCGCCGGGACACGGCGATCATCGCTATGTCTTCCAGGTCTATGCGCTTGCCGCGACGCCCGACCTGGGCGTCCATCCGCGGCGGAGCACGGTCGCCGACGCGCTGGCGGAGCACGCCGTCGCCAAGGGGGTGCTGATCGGCCTCTACGGTCGGCCGTAGGCGGTGGCGCGGAACCCTCGGACCGGCTGCGTCGGGAGCGATCGGGTTCGGACGATCGCGCCGCAGTGACCTTCACCCGCTTCGTCGCCGTCGACTGGACCGGGGCCAAGGGCGAGCGTCATGCCGGCATCGCCGTTGCCGAATGCGCCACTGCCGGCCCGCCGTCCCTGATCCGTTCCGGCCACCGCTGGTCGCGGGCAGAGGTGTTCGCTTTCGTCGAAGCGCTCGCGGCGGCGGGAGAGCGGGCGCTCGTCGGGATAGACTTCTGCTTCGGACTGCCCTTTGCCGATGCGGGCGCGTTCTTTCCCGGCGAGCCCTCGCCCGCCCACGCCCGCGCGCTATGGGCCGAAATCGACGCGGTCGCCGCCGCCGACGCACACGACACCGCCCCCGCCTATCTTGCCCATCGCCGCGAGCATTACTGGCTGGGCAAGGCGGACGGGCCGAAGGCGGCGCGGGCGCGGCTGCGGACCGTCGAGCGCTGCTGGGAGGCGAAGCGGCTGGGTGCCGCGTCGTCGGTCTTCGCGCTCGTCGGCGCGGCGCAGTGCGGCAAGGCGAGCCTGGCCGGCATGCGCCTGCTGGCCCGGACGCAGGTGCCCGTCTGGCCGTTCGATCCCGTGCCGCCCTCGGGACCACTGCTGGTCGAGATCTATTGCCGGACGTTTGCCGCCGACGCGGGCGTCCGCGGCAAGATCCGCGACCGCGCGGTCCTGCTCGCCGCGTTGAACCGCCTCGACCGGCGAGCCGACGCGCCGACGCCGTACGCCGCCGCCGACCTCGACCCGCTGCCCGACCGCTTTAGCGACCATGTCGGCGACGCGCTGATCTCCGCTGCGGGGATGCGCCGCGCCGCCGCCGATCGGGCGGCGTGGATGCCGCCCGGCCTGGATGCGGTGCGAGCGACGGAGGGTTGGACATTCGGCGTGGCGTGAGCCGGCCGCGTCGGCTAGATACCTTGCGAAGATGAACGTGCTCGCTGCCCTGCCCCCGCTCGTTCTGGTCATGGCCGGCGGCGCGGCCGGTGCGGGGCTGCGCTTTGTGGTCGGGCAATGGACGCTCGGCCTGCTCGGCCCCGGTCTGCCGTTCGGCACCTGGGCGATCAACATCGCCGGCGGAATGGCGATGGGCGTTCTGGTCGGCGCGCTCGCCCGTGGCGGCGGGGAGCCGCTCCGCCTGCTGCTCGGCGTCGGCGTACTCGGCGGCTTCACCACCTTCTCGGCGTTCAGCCTCGATCTCGTGACCATGATCGCGCGGGGCGACCTCGTGCTGGCGACCGCTTATGCCGTGTCGTCGGTCGCCGGCTCGATCGTCGCGCTCTACGCCGGGCTGATGCTGGCGCGGCCCTGATGACGCCCACCGCTGCCGCCGCCGACGCTGCCGGGGGACGACGCTTCGTCGTCGAACCCGACGACGAGGGCATCCGCCTCGACCGCTGGTTCCGCCGCCACTTGCCCGAGGTGACGTTCAACACCGTCTCACGCTGGGCCCGCACCGGCGAAGTCCGCCTCGACGGGCGCAAGACCGACCCCGGCGAGCGGATCGCGGCGGGACAGACGATCACCGCGCCGCCGCCCGAGGCGGTGCCGGAGACCGCCCGCGCCGAAGCCCCGCGGCGCCCCCTCAGCGCCGCCGAGATCGAGTATGCCCAGGGCCTCGTGATCCACCGCGACAAGAGCGCCATCGTCCTCAACAAGCCCGCGGGCCTGGCGACGCAGGGCGGCACGGGGACGACGACGCACGTCGACGGGCTGCTCGACGCCTTGTGCTTCGGCTTTCCGCAGCGGCCCAAGCTGGTCCACCGGCTCGACAAGGACACCAGCGGGGTCCTGCTCCTGGCGCGGACAGCGCGGGCGGCGGCGTTCTTTTCCAAGGCCTTTTCCAGCCGCACCGCGCGCAAGGCCTATTGGGCGCTGGTCGTCGGCATGCCCGAACCGGTCGCCGGCGAGATCGACGCGCCGCTGGCCAAGCAGCCCGGCAGCGGCGGCGAAAAGATGCACGTCGACGAGGGCGGGCAGCGGGCGACGACGCGCTACCGCGTCCTCGACCATGCCGCGACGCAGGCGGCATGGGTCGAGTTCCAGCCGCTGACCGGGCGCACGCACCAGATCCGGGTCCATGCGACCGCGCTCGGCCACCCGATCGTCGGCGACGCCAAGTACGGCGGCCGGGACGCGTTCCTGACCGGCGGGATCAGCCGCAAGATGCACCTCCACGCCCGCCGGCTGGTCATCGACCACCCCGACGGCGGCGGCCTCGACCTGACCGCCGACCTGCCGCCGCACATGGCCGACAGCTTCGCCATGCTCGGCTTCGACCTGGCGCTCGGCGACGTGCCGCTCGACGAGGTCCGCTTCGTCGATACGCCCGAGGGCAAGGCCAAGGCCGAAGCGGCCGCCGCCAAGTCGCGGCGCAAGGCGCACCGCGGCGAACGCCGCACACGGGGTGAGAGCGGCGAGCGGCGCACACGGGGTGAGGGCGGGGAACGCCGCGGCGACGGCGGGCGCAGCCGCCGCGGCGACTAGGCCGTCAATTCCACTGCTTGCAGTGAGGACAGACGCGCTTGCCGTTGTCGCCGGCAGCGACATGGGTGATGTCCTTGCCGCACTTCGACCCCTTGCACTGGACGGTTTCGACCACCGCGACCGTGGGGGCGGGGATGCCCTCGTAATAGTTGCGCGCCAGTTGCTGGAACAGGGCGAGATTGGCGCCGACGACGGCGAGCGCGTCGGCACTTTGCGTGTCGAGCAGCTTTGCGCCGTTGACGAACGCCAGCTGGGCGGCGGTCTTTCCCTTGGTGTCGAGCTTGGGCATGTTCTTTTCGCCGCGGCCGCCTTTGGCCCGCGTCTTGTTGACCACATAGATCGGCCAGCCCGCGGTATGCATCGTATGCAGCGAGAACTCATAATCGAGCGCCGTATTCTGCCAGCTTGTCACCGCGGCGATGTCGGTTGCCGCCAGGCCGCCGGTGCCGGTCAGGAAAGCAGTGGTCGCCGACCAGTAGAAATAATCCGCCACGCGACTCGCTCCCCGTTCGTTTCGTCGATCTTGCGCCGGCGTCACCGGCTTGCCAAGGAGCCGGGATGACCTGCCCGGCTGCCTTGCCGTCGCTGCCGGCGACCGCCTGATGGCGGCGCGCCTCGCCGTGTTCGACTGTGACGGGACGCTGGTCGACAGCCAGGTCAACATCATCCGGGCCATGCGCGAAAGCTTCGCGCGGGTCGGCGTCCCCGCCCCCGACGACCACGCCATCCGCCACGTCGTCGGCCTGTCGCTGTTCGAGACGATGGCGACGCTGGTCCCGGACGCCGACGCCGCGCTCCACGCCGCGCTCGCCGACGAATATCGCGGTGCCTACCACCGGCTGCGTGCGGCCGGGACGCTCGCCGTCGAGCCGCTCTACCCGGGCATCGGCGAGGCGCTGGAGCATCTGGCCAAAGCAGACTGGATGCTCGGCGTCGCGACCGGCAAGTCCGACCGCGGCCTGGCGATGATCCTCGCCCACCACGACATCGCCCATCATTTCGTCACCCTCCAGACCGCCGACCGCCACCCGTCGAAGCCGCACCCGGCGATGCTCGAGCTGGCCATGGCGCAGGCGGGCGCGTCCCCGGGCGAGACGGTGATGATCGGCGACACCAGCTTCGACATGCTGATGGGCGTCGCAGCGGGCGTGCGGGCGATCGGCGTCGACTGGGGTTACCACGCTCCCGACGCCCTGCGCGCGGCCGGGGCGGAGGCCGTCGTCGGCAGCACCGCCGACCTGCTGGCGCGGCTCGGATGAAGCGCTTCTACACCGTGGCCGCGGCGGTGGCCGACGGCGACCGCTGGCAGGTGACGCTCGACGGGCGGCTCGTGCGCACGCCGGCGCGCGTCCCGCTCGACCTGCCGACTGCGGCGCTGGCCGAGGCTGTGGCCGGCGAATGGGGGAGCCAGGGCGAGGTCATCGCGCCGGGGACGATGCCGCTAACCGGGTTCGCCTACGCTGCGAGCGACCGGGTCGCGCTCGACCGCGACGCGTTCGCCGACGGCCTTGCGGTGTTCGCCGAGACCGAGCTGCTGTGCTACCGCGCCGACGCGCCGCCGGACCTTGTTGCCCGTCAGCGCGCGGTGTGGGACCCGCTGCTCGCCTGGGCGCGGGCGCGCTTCGACGTCGGCTTCTTCGTCACCGCCGGCATCGTCCACGCCGCGCAGCCGCCGGCGACGCTCGCCCGCCTGGCCGCCGCCTACCGGGCGCTCGATCCGCTCCGCCTCGCCGCGCTGCATCCGGTGGTCACCATCTGCGGCTCGGCGGTGATCGGCGTCGCCGTCGCCGAGCGCCACCTCGACGCCGACGGAGCGTTCGCCGCCGGCCAGCTCGACGAACTGTGGCAGGCCGAGAAGTGGGGCACCGACCCGCTCGCCGCCGCCAGCCTCGCCAACCGCCGCGCCGCGCTGGACGCTGCCGTCCGGCTCCTCGACCTGCTCGACCAAGGGGATTACCGTGCTGAAGACGCTTGAGGAACTCGATCGCCGCCGCGACGCCGCCCGGGCCGGCGGCGGCCCCAAGCGCGTCGCCGCGCAGCACGCCAAGGGCCGGCTGACCGCGCGCGAGCGGCTCGACATCCTGCTCGACCCCGGCAGCTTCGAGGAGCTCGACATGTACGTCGAGCACAACAGCGTCGACTTCGGCATGGCCGAGACCAAGATCCCGGGCGACGGCGTCGTCACCGGCTCGGGCACGATCAGCGGCCGGCTGGTGTTCGTCTTCAGCCAGGACTTCACCGTCTTCGGCGGCTCCCTGTCCGAACGCCACGCGCAGAAGATCTGCAAGATCATGGATATGGCGATGAAGGTCGGCGCGCCGGTGATCGGCCTCAACGACAGCGGCGGCGCCCGCATCCAGGAGGGCGTCGCGAGCCTTGGCGGCTATGCCGAGGTGTTCCAGCGGAACGTGCTCGCGTCCGGCGTCATCCCGCAGATCAGCCTGATCATGGGCCCGTGCGCCGGCGGTGCGGTCTATTCGCCGGCGATGACCGACTTCATCTTCATGGTGAAGGACAGCAGCTACATGTTCGTCACCGGCCCGGACGTGGTCAAGACGGTGACGAACGAGGTCGTGACGCAGGAGGAGCTGGGCGGCGCCGTCACCCACACCACGCGCTCGGGCGTCGCCGACCTCGCCTGCGAGGACGATGTCGAGGCGCTGCTGCGGACGCGGCAGTTCTTCGACTACCTGCCGCTCGACAACCGCACCGGCGTTCCCTTCCGCCCGTCCGCCGACGACGCCGACCGGATCGAGCCGAGCCTCGACACGCTGGTGCCGGCCAGCGCCGCGCAGCCGTACGACATGCACGAGCTGATCGCCAAGGTCGCCGACGAGGGCGAGTTCTTCGAGCTGCAGCCGGCGCATGCGGCGAACATCATCACCGGCTTCGCGCGGATCGAGGGGTCGACCGTCGGCATCGTCGCCAACCAGCCGACCGTGCTCGCCGGCTGCCTCGACATCGCCGCGTCGAAGAAGGCCGGGCGCTTCGTCCGCTTCTGCGACGCCTTCGGGATCCCCATCGTCACCTTCGTCGACGTCCCCGGCTTCCTCCCCGGCGTCGCGCAGGAGCATAACGGCATCATCAAGAACGGGGCCAAGCTGCTGTTCGCCTATGCCGAGGCGACCGTCCCCAAGATCACCGTCATCACCCGCAAGGCGTACGGCGGGGCGTATGACGTCATGGCGTCGAAGCACCTGCGCGGCGACCTCAACTACGCCTGGCCGACCGCCGAGATCGCCGTCATGGGAGCCAAGGGCGCGGTCGAGATCATCTTCCGCGGCAAGTCGCCCGAGGAAATCGCCGAGCGCACCCGCGAGTATGAGGCGCGCTTCGCCAACCCGTTCGTCGCGGCGAGCATGGGCTTCATCGACGAGGTCATCATGCCGCATTCGACGCGCCGCCGGGTGGCGCTGGGGCTGCGGAAACTACGCACCAAGAAGCTGGAGAACCCGTGGAAAAAGCACGATAATATCCCGCTGTAGCGCGGCCGGCGCGTAGCAAGCACGCCGAAGGCGCGCGCAGCTACGCGCGGACTCGCGCAAGGCCGGCCGGCGGGTCGGGCGACCTTCCCGCCCGAACCCGTCCGACGGCGCGGGCTTCGCCCGCGACGGGTTGTCAACGTGCCGCCGCGCCTGGCTAGGGAGCAGCGGTTCGCACCCGCCGCACAGTCCGTCGGTTGAGCGCCGCCGCCGCAGAGGTCGGCTCGACCAGCGCGCGGTAGCGGGTGAACAGATGCTCGACGCGGGCGCGGTCGGAGTTGAAGCCCGCCGGGCGGTAGAGCCGGTCGACGGCGGCGTCGAGCGCGGCGTGCGCCTTGCGGAGTTCGGCGGGCATGAAGTCGGGGTTGTAGAGGTCGGCGAGGGTCGAGGTCGCGTTCTTCGGCAGCGCGCGCGCATCTAGGACCGCCCGGGCCAGCGCTTCGACCTTCGCAACCTGCGCGGACGCGGCGTCGGGCCATGGGAAGGTGTTGTAGACCACGCCGACGGAGTACATGTAGTCGGACTTCATCCGCCCGGTGATGGCGCGCATCCATGCCATGTGCATCGTACTAGTGAGGATGCCGAAGTGCCACAGCGAGGCGTCGGGCAAAATACGGAGCTTGTCGCTCGGTATAACCGGCGGTTCCATCCACGCTATTGGGATATAATGTCTATTCTCCGATGACGTCTGGGGGATAACGAGGAACGGTCGGTCGGGAATCACCGTGACGTGATAGCTTGTGGGAAAATCGGCGAGCGCTGCTGTCGTCCGCGAGATCGGATCGGGCAACGTGTCCACCTTCGACTTCTTCGGCAGCGTTCCCATCCTGAACGCCCTAACCTGGCGCAACCGTACTGCGACCGTCTCGTTGGCCCGTATCTCCGCCGGCGACAGGCCGCCGCCGAGCAATATCCACCGCATTCCACCATTGATGTATTCCTGCGCGCCGACGAACGGCCTCAGCCAATCGACTGCGGTCGGATACTTGCTGAGAAGTGCGGCTCGCTCGTTCGCCGAAAATATCAGGTAACCGCCATCTACCGGTTTGGAGCCGGTCAAAAGCTGCGGTGCCCCGTTTATCGGTCGCGCGATGCTTTCGACGACTTCATGCCGGTCCGCGGTTGCTGCGCCAAACAAATACGCCGTGATCGACGGTACGTCGCTCTCGGTCGACTCGCCCTTGATGTCGCCATAGCTGAACAGGCGCTTCGCCGACGGCTCCGACCCGCGCGGCGCGAGGCCGACGATGACGCAGTGGACCGCCGCCCGGCCCGGCCACGCGAAGGTCCGGTGAGCAAAGGCGATCTCCAGCGCGTAGCGCCCGAACAGGGTCGGCCATAGCTGCGCGACCTGCTCGCCCTGCGTGATCGAGTTGGTCGCGACGAAGCCGATGCGCGTTCCCTCGCCGCCCGCGACATAGGCTCCGGCCTTGAGGAACCATGCAGCGACATAATCGAGCGTACCGCCGCACCCGGCAGCTTCGCCAACGCGCGGACCTGCGAGCGCTGCGCGTCGCTCTGGAACTTCGCTCCCCGGAACGGCGGGTTGCCGAGCACATAGGCTGCAGCGATCGGCGGGCAGCACGCTGTTCCAGTCGATCTCCAGCGCGTCGGCGTGGCGGATGCCCGGCGCGGTGACAAGCGGGATGCGGGCGTAGGGCTTGCCGTAATCCTCGGCGAGGCGGGTGTTGGCGATATGGTCGGCCATCCACAGCGCGGTCTCGGCGATAAGCGCGGGAAACTCGTCGATCTCGATGCCGTGGCACAGGTCGACGTTGAGGCGCGACAACAGGGCGATGTCGAGGACGCGCTGGGTGTCGCTCGCCCTCCTTGATGATCTCGCGTTCGAGCTCGCGCAGTTCGCGGTAGGCGACGACGAGGAAATTGCCCGCCCCGCACGCGGGATCGAGCAGGCGGATCGCGGCGAGCCTGTCGTGGAGCGCGCGCAATGCCGCCTCGCGCCCGGTGACGCGCACCTTGGCACGGTCGAACTCGGCGCGGAGGTCGTCGAGAAACAACGGGCCGATGACGCGCAGGATACACGCCTCGGGCGTGTAGTGGGCGCCCTGCTTGCGCTGGGTGACGCTGTCGATGACGCTTTCGAAAAGTGCGCCGAAGATCGCGGGCGACACCTCGTCCCAGCGGAAGGCGGCGGCTTCGAGCAGGGTGCGACGCATATTATGGTCGAACGTCGGCGGCGGGGTTTGCTCGGTGAACAGGCGGCCGTTGACATAGGGAAAGGCGGCGAGGTCACCGTCGAGCGAGGCCTGCCGTTGCGGATAATCGGTGTCGAGGACGGCGAACAGCCGGGTCAGCCAAGCGCCGAGATCGCTGCCGTCTGCCGCCGTCCGCTGTTCGAGCAGGACGAGGAATTGGTTCTTCGCCTCGAAGATACCGGTGTGGTCGGCGAACAGGATGAACAACAGGCGCACCAGCAGCCGTTCGAGGGCGTGGCCGGTGTACCCGTCCTCGCGTAGCGCCTCGTGCAGTTGCCCCATCAGCTTGGTCGCAGCGGCGTTGGCCGGCGACTGGTTGCGGAATAGGCGGGGCTGGGTGCCAACGAGGAACCAGAACGCCTCGACGTGGCGCTTCATATCTTTAAGCAAAAAGCGCCAGTCGCGCGCCGGTTTCGAGGTCGGTCAGGTGCCAGCGCTGGAAGTCGCACGTCAGGATGAACCGCGGACGCTCCGCCTCGGGCAGCCAGTCGAAATAATCGAACGCCTGTTTCGATGCAGCCTTGAGGTCGAGCCGCGCCGACTTGTGCTCGACGATCAGCTGGCCGGGGATGAACAGGTCGATGAAGCCCTGCCGGCCCTTGTCCCACGTCTGGACGCGGCGTTCGTAGACGGCGACCTGTTTCCGGTCGACGCCAAAGACGGTGAAGAACTCATTCCAGAACGTCTGCTTGTCGGCGCTTTCGCGCGTAGCGGATTTCCACTCTTCGCTGAACGCGGCGGCGCGGGTTCGGATTTCAGGCCATTGGAGACGCATTGTGCCATCGTAACGGCTGGTCGCGCCGCCCGCAAAGGCCGCGCCGCGCCTTGACGCTTCCGCCCCGAGCCGCTTGAACGGAGCGACCAAGGGGAGCCGCCGGTGTTTCGTAAAATTCTCATCGCCAATCGCGGCGAGATCGCCTGCCGCGTCATCCGCAGCGCGCGCAAGATGGGGATCGCCACCGTCGCGGTGTACTCCGACGCCGACGCCGGGGCGCTCCACGTGGCGATGGCGGACGAGGCGGTGCGGCTCGGCCCGCCGCCGGCGGCCGAAAGCTATCTGCTGGGCGACGCCATCGTCGCCGCCTGCCTCGCCACGGGGGCGGAGGCGGTGCACCCGGGTTATGGCTTCCTGTCCGAACGCGCGTGGTTCGCCGAGGCGCTGGCGGCCAAGGGCATCGCCTTCATCGGCCCGCCGGCAGCAGCGATCGCGGCGATGGGCGACAAGATCGAATCGAAGAAGCTGGCCAAGGCCGCCGGGGTCAACGTCGTCCCCGGCTTCGTCGGCGAGATCGAGGACACCGAGCACGCCGTCCGCATCGCCGCGGACATCGGCTATCCGGTGATGATGAAGGCGAGCGCGGGCGGCGGCGGCAAGGGGATGCGGCTGGCGTGGTCCGAGGCCGACGTCCGCGACGGCTTCGAGGCGACGCGGCGCGAGGGGCTGGCGAGCTTCGGCGACGACCGCGTGTTCATCGAGAAGTTCATCGAGCAGCCGCGCCACATCGAGATCCAGGTGCTCGGCGACCAGCACGGCACCATCGTCTATCTGAACGAGCGCGACTGCTCGATCCAGCGCCGCCACCAGAAGGTCGTCGAGGAGGCCCCCTCCCCCTTCGTCACGCCCGAGATGCGTGCGCGCATGGGCGAGCAGGCGGTCGCGCTGGCGCGGAACGTCGGCTACACCAGCGCCGGCACGGTCGAGTTCATCGCCGGCAGTGACCGGGGCTTCTACTTCCTCGAGATGAACACGCGGCTGCAGGTCGAGCATCCGGTGACCGAGGCGATCACCGGCGTCGACCTGGTCGAGGCGATGATCCGGGTGGCGGCGGGCGAGCCGCTCGGCTTCGCGCAAGGCGACGTCCGGCTCGACGGCCATGCGATCGAGACGCGCATCTATGCCGAGGATCCGTACCGCGGCTTCCTGCCGTCGATCGGGCGGCTGCGGACCTATGTCGCCCCCGACCGGCCCGGGGTGCGGGTCGACACCGGCGTCGTCGAGGGAGCGGAGATCAGCCGCTTCTACGACCCGATGATCGCCAAGCTGATCACCCACGGCCGCACGCGGGACGAGGCGATCGCGGCGCAGCGGGCGGCGCTCGACCGCTACCTGATCCGGGGCATCGGCCACAACATCGACTTCCTCGCCGCGGTCATGGCCCATCCGCGCTTCCAGGCGGGCGAGCAGGTGACCACCGCGTTCATCGCCGAGGAGTATCCGCAGGGCTTCCACGGCGGCCCGGCGACGGCGGCCGGAACGACGGCGATGATCGCCTGCGCGGCGGTGATGAACGCGGTCGAGGTCGAGCGCGCGCAGCTGATCGACGGCCAGCTGAGCGGCCACGGCGCGGTGTTCGGCGAGGACTGGGTGGTCGAGCTCGACGGCGCGCGGGTGCCGGTCGGGGTGCTGGCGACGGGCGACGGCTTCGAGCTGCTGATCGGTGCGCCGGCACTCCCCGGGGGCGAAGGGGCCGGCGACGGCGCGCGCGAGGTTCGGGTCACCACCGGCTGGCGGATCGGCGAGCCGCTGTTCGTCGCCCGCATCGAGGCAGTCGGCGGCCCGGCCGGGCACGGCGCGACCGAGGTCGCGCTGGCGGTCGAGAAGCGCAGCGCCGGCTACCGCCTGACGGGCGGCGGCCGCCATGCCGACGTCCGCGTCCTGACCCCGCGCGCGGCGGCGCTGGCGGCGCACATGCTGGTCAAGGTCCCGCCCGACCGCTCGCGCTTCGTCCAGTCGCCGATGCCGGGGCTGCTGGTGTCGCTCGCCGTCGCGCCCGGCGACCGGGTCGAGGCCGGCCAGGCGGTGGCGACGATCGAGGCGATGAAGATGGAGAACATCCTGCGCGCCGAGAAGGCTGCGACGGTCAAGGCGGTGCCGGTCAAGATCGGCGACAGCCTCGCGGTCGACCAGGTGATCGTCGAGTTCGCCTGAGCCGCGGGGCGGCCCGAAGGACCGCTCTCCCGTGCCGGCGCGCGTCGCCCCGGCCCGGGAGCGAGGGTCAGATCGCCCCTTCGTGCCGCAGCAGCCATTCCTTGCGCGCCATCCCCCCCGCATAGCCCGTCAGCTTGCCGTTCGCGCCGATGACGCGGTGGCAGGGGACGACAATGCCGATCGGGTTCGCGCCGTTGGCCAGGCCGACCGCCCGCGCCGCGCCGGGCTTGCCGAGCGCCGCCGCCAGCGCGCCGTAGCCGGTGGTCGTGCCCGGCGGGATCGCCCGGAGCGCCGCCCACACCGTCTTCTGGAAGACACTGCCCCCCGTCGCCACCGGCACGGCGTCGAGCGCCCGCAGATCGCCGGCGAAATAAGCGTCGAGCGCGGCGGCGATGCCTGGCCGGCAGCGGCCCCTCGGTCAGCGTCACCGCGCCGTAGTGGCGGGCGAGCAGCGTCCGCATCCGCGCCTCGAAGTCGGCGAAGTCGAGCGCGCGCAGGGTGTCGCCGTCGGTGACGAGCAGCAGCTCGGCTTCGGGCGCGGCATAGCGGGACAGGGTCAGGTGCATGGCGGTTCCTTTCGAGACGCGGGCACGGCGGCGGGCGGGCGTCTCGCCGTGGACCGCGCGGTAGAGTTCGTTGAACCGGCGGACGCTGCCGAACCCCGCCGCCAGCGCGACCTCGGCGAGCGGGAGCTCCCCCGCGTCGATCAGCCGGTTGGCCTCGGCGAGCCGCTTGGCCTGCGCCACGGCGACCGGCGGTGCGCCGACATGCTTGCCGAACAGCCGCCGCACCTGCCGTTCGCCGAGGCCGAGCCGGTCGCCGAGATCCTCGACCTTGGCGCTCGTCGAGCTTGCCCGCGTCGATCAGGTCGAGCGCGCGACGGACGCTGGCGGCGGTGCCCAGCCAGGCGGCGCTGCCGGGCTCGGCGTCGGGACGACAGCGCTTGCAGGCGCGGAAGCCCGCAGCGACCGCGTCCGCAGCCGTGGCGACAAAGCGGACGTTCTTCGCCAGCGGTGTCCGCGCCGGACAGACCGGGCGGCAGAAAATCCGCGTCGTCGTCACGCAGGTGAAGAAGCGTCCGTCGGCGGCCGGGTCGCGGCGCGCGATGGCGGCGTAGCAGGTGGCGGAATCGAGCGGCGTCATGGCGCGGATGTAGCGCGCTCCCGCTGCGCTGTCTGGCGACTTTCGGACGTGATGGTGAGCGGCGGGCGGCGCGGCGTGTCGGAGCGTGATCATGCCCGACCACGGCCCGGCGTTGAGCCGGCGCGGGCGAGCGCCTACACGGGGCCATGTCCCACGTCTTCAACGTTGCCACCTCGGTCCTCGGCCACCGCTGGACGTGGCGGGGCGGCGTCGCCCCCGACCCTGCCGGCGACGACCTGGTCGCCCAGCTGTTCCGCGCGCGCGGCGCGGCGGCGGGCGACTTCGACCGGCTGCGATCGGCCAAGCTGCGCGACTGGCTGCCCGACCCGTCGATCTTTCGCGACATGGACGTCGCCGCCGCCCGGCTGGCGCAGGCGATCACGACCGGCGAGCCGGTCGTCGTGTTCGGCGACTATGACGTCGACGGCGCGACCAGCGCGGCACTGCTGATCCGCACGATCCGCGACGCCGGCGGCACCGCGCGCGCCTATATCCCCGACCGCCTGCTGGAAGGCTATGGGCCGAGTGCGGGCGCGATGACGGCGTTGGCCGCGGCCGGTGCGACGCTGATCGTCACCGTCGATTGCGGCACCCAGGGGTTCGAGGCGCTGGCCGCCGCCCGCGCGGCGAACGTCGAGGTCATCGTCGTCGATCACCACCAGGCGTCGACCGCCCTGCCGCCGGCCCTGGCGGTGGTCAATCCCCGGCGGCTGGACGAGGCGGGCGGCGCGGCCTTCGGTCATCTGGCCGCCGTCGGCGTGGCGTTCCTGCTGGCGGTGGGCGTCCTCCGGACGCTGCGGCTGCAGGGCTGGTTTGCCGACCGCGTCGAGCCCAGCCTGCTCGACCGGCTCGACCTCGTCGCGCTCGGCACGGTCGCCGACGTCGTGCCGCTGACCGGCCTCAACCGCGCCTTCGTCGCGCAGGGGCTGAAGGTCATGGCCGCGCGGCGCAATCCCGGGCTCGCGGCGCTGATCGCAGTCGCAGCGATCGACCGCGCCCCGACGTGTCACGACCTCGGGTTCGCGCTCGGCCCCCGGATCAACGCCGGCGGCCGCATCGGCAAGTCGGACCTGGGCGTTCGCCTGCTGACGACCGACGACCCCGACGAGGCGCGCAGTCTGGCGGTGGAGCTCGACACGCTCAACGCCGAACGCCGCGCGATCGAGACCGCGGTCGCGGCCGAGGCCCTCGCTTTGGCCCCGCGGACGGGCAATGCGCCGGTCGCCGTCGTCGCGTCGGGCGGCTGGCACCCCGGGGTCATCGGCATCGTCGCCGGACGCCTCAAGGACCGGCTCAAGCGGCCGGTCATCGTCATCGCGCTCGAAGGGAGCGACGGCACGACGATCGGCAAGGGGTCGGGCCGCTCGGTCCCGGGGGTGGACCTCGGCGCGGCGGTGCTGGCGGCGAAGGATGCCGGCCTGCTGATCGCCGGCGGCGGCCACGCCATGGCGGCCGGGCTGACGATCGCCGGCGACCGGATCGACGCCTTCACCGCCTTCCTTGCCGAGCGCCTCGGCGGCACCGCCGGGGGCAGCGAAGCGGTGCTTACGGTCGACGCCGCCGTCGGCCCGCGCGGCGTCTGCATCGACCTTGCCGACACGCTGGAAGCCGCCGGACCCTATGGCCAGGGGTGGCCGCACCCGCGCGTCGCGTCCGGCCCGTGGCGCGTCGCGAGCTGCGACATCGTCGGCGACAATCACGTTCGCGCCGTCCTGATGGGCGGCGACGGCGCGCGGCTGAAGGTGATGGCTTTCCGCCACGGCGACAGCCCGCTCGGTGCGGCCCTGGCGAGCGCGGCCGGCCGGTGGTGTCTGGTCGCCGGGCGCGTCAAGCGCGACGACTGGGGCCGGACGCCCGCGGCCGAGCTTCACCTTGACGACCTCGCCTGGGTTGACTAGCTCGACCCGACCCGACGGCCCCTTCGTCTAGCGGTTAGGACGCGGCCCTTTCACGGCTGAAGCACGGGTTCGATTCCCGTAGGGGTCACCACATCCGGCCGCGGCCCGGATCTGGCCGATCGACGACGAGGTGCTGCCTGCGCGGGCACGGGCTGGGCCGCGGGCGACCGCAACGGCGGCCGTCAGGACGAGCGACGGGGCTGGCAGCGCGGGCGAGAGGGCGGCCGGTGCTCGTGTCCCGCCATGCTCGTGTCCATTACTGGCGAAGACGCCCTGCCACTGGCGAAGACGCGCCTCGGTCCATCGACAGGGAGCCGGGGCGTCAGCTTGAACTCGCCGGCATGCCACCGCCACGGGGAACGCCAAACCCCCTCGCCAGCGCTTCGTATCGGCTCGCCAGTTCGAGATGGACGTGCTGGACCCGGGGGTCGGTGGCAGCGGCGGCGCGCCCGCGTTCTTCACGCGCGCGCCGCCGGCAGTAGGACTGCAGGGTGTCGATCAAGTCAGTTGCGGATGGTGCCGCGGCGAACGAGATTGACGATGCCGAGCAGGATCATCGCGCCGACGAGCGAGACGACGAACGTGCCGATGGTCAGCGGCGCGTTGTTGATGTCGCCGTGCGACAGGATCAGTCCGCCGATCGCCGCACCGACGATACCGACGATGATGTTGAGGATCAGGCCGTTGTTGTCGCGCATGATCATGCCGGCCAGCCAGCCGACAATGCCACCGACGATGAGCCAAACGATAAGCGAAATCATGGAACGTCTCCTCTTGGGGTTCCCGCCACGTAACCATCGCCCGGCCAGCCGCAAAGATGCAGCAGTACCTGGCGGGCTGATGCAGTTGTACCAGCGGTACCGATAGGCTGCGCGATTGCCGGGCCTCGCCGGCCGGCCGGCCACCGCGCGGAAGCGCCTCAGGTCGCGGACCGCGGCGGCGCAGGATGAGCGAGGCCGCGCTCGCGGGCCCAGATGATCGCCGCACCGCGCTTCTTGACGCCGATCTTGGCGTAGATCCGGGCAACGTGGTTGCGCACCGTATTGCGGGACAGCGAGAGCTCCGCGGCGATGTCGGTATCGTCGAGGCCGCGACAGACGAGGACGAGCACCTCGCGTTCCCGGCTGGTCAGGCTGGGAGCATCGTCGTCCTTCAGCGTGCCCTTGGGCGCGCGGAGCGACGCGAGTTTCTCGACGACGTTGCGGCTGAACCACGTCGCGTCCTGCATCACGGCGTCGAGCGCGGCGACGAGTTCGTTCTCCGACTGCCGCCGCTCGGTGATGTCCTGGATGACCCAGAGCGCGCAGGGGTTCTCGCCGATCGAGATCGGGGCGGCCGAGACGAGGCAGTCGAGCAGCGTCTTGTCCCTGGTCTGGACGCGCGCCTCGGTCTGGTGGAGCCGCCCCGACCTGACCAGTTCGTCCTCGAGCCGGCGCCGGGTGGCGGCGGTGTCCCACAGCGTCAGGTCGCTCGGCGTGTGGCCGACGATGTGGCCATCGCCGTGACCGGTCATGTCGTGGAAGGCGGCGTTGGCGTTCAGGAGGACATGGTCCTTGAGCGACGCGACGACCATCGCCACCGGTGCCAGCTGGAAGGCGCCGGCGAAGCGTTCCTCGCTATGCTTGAGGGCGCGCTCCGCCTGCCGGCGCGGCTCGAGGTCGGCGAAGGTGAACAGCATGCAGGGCACGTCGTGCAGGACGATCGTCTGCCCCGCGACGATGACCAGCTTGCGGCCGCCGCCGGGCAGATCGAGTTCGGTTTCCATCTGCGGCACCGTCTCGCCGCGGGCAAGCCGCCGCGTCGCCACGTCCCGATCCGCGGCGTGCCGGTAGATGTCGAAGGCATAGAGCGTCTTTCCGACGACCGCGTCTTCGCCGTAGCCGGTCATGTCGAGGAAGCCCTGGTTGGCGCGCAGGAACCGCAGGTCGTCGAGCCGGCAGATCAGTGCCGGCGCGGGATTGGCGTTGAACGCCTGGTCGAAGTCGGTCTCCGCCTCGATCTGCGCGGTGTCGTTGCGGATCATCAGCACGATGACGGCAGGCGTGCCGGCGGCGTCGGTCAGGATCAGGCTGCGGACGTGGTGGACCCATTCGGGGCCCGCCTTGCCCGCCCGCGTCACCTCGACGGTGACCCCCTGGAACGCCTCGCCCGCGACCGCCCGGTCGACCGGATAGGTGCCGTGCGCGAGCGGCGGACCGTGGCGGGCGGTGACCGCCAGCCGCCTTTTGAAGTCGCCGACCGTCGCGCCGAGCTCGGGCAGCGTCCGGGCGCCGTGCATCGCCAGGGCAGCCTCGTTCGCCCACAGGATCGCCCCGTCCGGCGCGAGCAGGATGATGCCCTCGTCGAGATTGGCGACGATGCTCTGCAGGTGATCGGGAGCGGCGGCCCGGCGAAGTTTGGCGACACTCCGGATACCGCTCGCGGCCACACTCGCCCCCGGTCGTGTCAGGCGTCCTTCGCCACGACTTCAAGCAGCAAAGGTACCGCCCTGGATGCCGGCCGGGCAAGACCGACGGCCGTATCCCGAGTGTTCACGGCCGGGGGATCGATGTCGACCTTTCACCGATCACCCCGCCCGAGGCACTACGCCGCAGCGGTGACGATCAATACTTGATCCGCAACGTCCCGCCGAACGTCCGCGGCGCGCCCAGGAAGGCGTCGAGCACGCCCGTGGCGTTGGTCGGCACGTTCTGGAAGCCCGAGTTGAACGCCACCTGCTGGTAATTGGTGTTGAGCAGGTTCTCGGCCCAGATCTCGGCGCTGAAGCGGCCGTCCTTGGGACCAAAGGCGATCCGGCCGTTGGCGACGACATAGCCCGACTGGTACTTGCCCGGATCGAGATCGGAGCCGGTGTTGTACCCGCTCGAATACTTCGCTCCGAGGTTCAGCCGCGCGATGTAATTGCCGCCAAGGTCGTGCGTGTACGTTCCCGACAGCGAGGCCGACCACAATGGCGCGAGGCTCAGCCGCGAACGCTGGCCGCCGAGGAACCCGGTCTGCGACTGCAGGGTCGCAAGCTGCGCCGCGTTGAGGTCATAGCGCGTGTCGGCATAGGTGACGCCGCCCTGGAGGCTGAACGCCTTCGACGCCAGCCAGACGAAGTCGGCGTCGACGCCCTTGCTGATCACCTGCGGCACCGAGGTGACGACGAACACCAGCCCGGTGAAGGTGTTGAGCTGGAAGCCCTTGTACTTCTGGTAGAAAGCGGTCGCGTTCAGCAGCAGCTTGCGATCGAGCAGCGTCGCCTTCTCGCCGATTTCGTACGAATCGTTGGTTTCCTTGTCGAACGCCGTGTTGAGGATCGGCGTGACGACGGCCGCGCTGCCCGGCGCGCAGCCGAGCGTCCCGACGGTGCATTCGACACGGTCGAGGTTGAACCCGCCCGCCTTGTACCCGCGCGCATAGGATGCGTAGGTCAGGAGCTGCGGGCTGACGCGGTAAACCAGCTTGGCGGTGCCGGACGGAACGTTCTCGCTCTTCGACTGGTGGTTGGCGAAGTTGTTGTAGCCGGGGTTGAGGAACGGCAGGCACAGCGTGCCATTGACGCCGGCGAGCTGCGCCAGCACCGCCGGTCGGAACAGCGCCGCTCAGGATATTGAACGCGGCGTTCGACGCGGCGCAACCGCCGCCGTTGCCGATGTTGCTGCTGTTCTGCTGCAGTTCCTTGTCGTCCAAGGTGTAGCGGACGCCGACGTTGAGGCTCAGCGCGTCGGAAAAGTGCAGGGTGTTGTCGGTGAACAGCGCATAGGTGTCATCGCGCTGGCGGTAGCGGTCGACCGACCCGGAGCCGCTGGCGAAGTTGACGCCGCCGACGAACGGGAAGGTCAGGCCGGTCTGCAGGAAGGTCGGATCGGGCCGCCCCTCGACCAGCGACGAGAATAACAGGCTGAGGTACGGCGTGAACTGGCTGCCAACGAGGACGCTGGTGTTCTGCCGCAGCTTCTCGTCGGCAAAGAACGCCCCGACGAGATAGTCGAGCTTGCCCGCCGTCCCGGCGTAGCGGACCTCCTGGCTCAGCGTCCGGAACTGCGACGAGTTGCTGTCGTCGGCCGGCAGATAGTCGAGATCGGCGGTCGAGAAATCGGCGTCGAAGCCGGCGGTGTTCTTCCAGTCGCGATAGGCCGTGATCGAGGTCAGCGTCCCCGGCCCGACCTGCCAGTCGAACTGCGCCGAGATGCCGCTGTCGTTGACCCGCTGGCCGTCGGGACGGTTCGAATAAGCGTTGCGGTTGTAAGGCGTCGCCGGGTTGCCGTCGTTGCCGCCGAGCGCGGCGACGAGGTTGTTGGCGAGGTTCGCACCCGGCTGCCCGGGGCCTTCCGCCTGGCTCGCCCGGGTGATGACGGCGATGCAGCACAGCTCGTTGCGGTGCGAATGGTCGGCGATGATGCGGAGCTTGAAGTCGTCGCTCGGCGTGATCAGCAGCTGGCCGCGGACGGTGTAGAAGTTGCGGTTGGTGTCGGTCGTCGCGGTGCGCGGACCGGGCCCGGTGTTGACGGTGAAATAGCCGTCGCGCTGGCGGTCGGCGAAGTACAGGCTGGCAGCGACCTTGTCGGCGACGATCGGCCCGGTGACCTGCACGGCACCGCCATAGGCGCCGTAGTTGCCGCCGGTGACGTCGGCGCTCAAGCCGAACTTGAACTCCGGCGGCGCGGTCAGGATGTTGATGACGCCGGCGGTCGCCGACTTGCCGAACAGCGTGCCCTGCGGCCCCTTCAGCACCTCGATCCGGTCAACGTCGCCAAGGTCGCCGAACCCGACGCCGTTGCGCGGCCGGTAGACGCCGTCGATGACGACGCCGACCGACGATTCGAGCCCGGGATTGTCGCCGACCGTGCCGACGCCGCGGATGCGCGCCGTCGTCGACCCTTCGTTGGTCGTCGAGGTGACGAGCAGGCCGGGGGTGAGGATGGCGAGGTCCTTGATGTCCTTGACGCCGGTGTCCTGGAGCAGCTGGCGGTTAATCGCCGTGACGACGATCGGCACGTTCTGCAGGCTGTTGCTGCGCTTCTGCGCGGTGACGATGATCTCGTCGACGCCGGCACCGGCGGCTGCGGCGGCCGGCGACGTGCCGGCGTTGGCGACCCCCGCCTGCGTCGTGCTGGTCGTTTCGCCGGGAGCGGCCGGATCGGCGGGCGTGGACGACGGTTGCGGTGCCGGATTGGCGGCGGACTGGGCGAGCACCGGGGAGGCCAGCAGGCCGGCAACGATCGCGACCATGGACACGGTCGCTCGGACTTCACGCATAAACAAATCCTACCCAAACACACCAGCGACTTACTGTGCTGTCCCGTCGGACGGGACAGCGGCCGCTTTTCGAGCGGCGGTCAATAACCCATTGTCCGAAGTCTGCAATGCCTCGTTTGGGCAGGCAGCGACAATCCGCGCGAGGCCGCGCGGTGCTCACGGCGCGAGGGCTGCGACCAGGCGCCTGCCCGCCAGCGGCACCCGGCGTTCAGCACCGACCGGGCCCGCGCCTCTCGGCGGCTGCGACCGGGGCACGGACCTCGTCGCCAGCTTGCGAAGCCCTTCTGTCGCCCCGGGATGCTCTTCATCTGCCGCACGGACGGGACGGGGGTCAGGTCAGCAGCGTCTCCAGGCGGATCGGCAGGTCGCGGAGCCGCACGCCGGTGGCGTTGAACACGGCATTGGCGATGGCGGCATTGACCCCGATGATGCCAAGTTCGCCCAGCCCCTTGACCCGCTCCGGGTTGACCTCGGCGTCGTCGTCCTCGACCATAATGACGACCTGTTCGGCGACGTCGGCGGCGGTGGGCACGAGATAGTCGGCCAGGTCGCGGTTCAGATAGATCGCGGTGCGCGGATCGACTTCCGTCTGTTCGAGCAGCGCCGAGCTCTGGCCCCAGACCATGCCGCCAAGATACTGGTTGCGCGCAGTCAGCGGGTTGAGCACGCGACCGGCCGCGAACGCCCCGACGTGACGCGCCACCCGCACCTCGCCGGTCGCCGCATGGACCCGGACCTCGACCATGTGCGCCCCGAACGCCCAGGCGAGCTTGTCCTGCGGGAGCGTCAGGAGCTTGATCTTGCCGTCGCGCAGCTTGTCCAGCGCGTCCGGCCCCGCGCCCGCCGGCGCATAGTCGAAGCGGACTTCGCGCGCGCCGGACGGCTGCTGGCGCAGCGCGTCGCACGCCTGGCCCAGGGCATTGGCCAGGCTGGTGGTGGTCGACGATCCGCCCGAGATACCCGCGGGCGGCAGGGCGCTGTCCCCCAGCACGACGGTGACCTGGTCCAATGGCACCGCCAGCCGTTCGGAGGCGATCGTCGCCAGCAGGGTGTACAGCCCGTTGCCGATCTCGTGGTGCGCCGTCTCGATCCGTACCGCTCCGGTCGCGTCCTGGACCAGCCGGATGGCGGCCGGTCCGATCTTCGTCGGGCGGGCCGCCGCGGCGCAGCCCTGGCCGATCCACCATCCGTCGCGCAGCGTCGCGCGCGGGCGGGGATCGCGGCGCGACCAGCCGAACGCCGCCGCCGCCGCGTCGAAGCAGCGCATCAGCGGCCGGGTGGTGAACGCCTTGCCGGTGACGGGATCGACCGCCGTGTCGTTGCGGCGGCGCAGGTCGACCGGGTCGACCTGGAGCGTGTGCGCAAGCTCGTCCATCGCGCTCTCCAGCGCGAACAGGAACGGGACTTCGGGCGGGGCGCGCATCGGGCCGGGCGTGTTGCGGTCGACGCGGGCGAGCCGCTCCTCCGCCGCGACGGTTTCTGCTGCGTAGAGCGCGGTGGAGACATCGGTGCCCTCCATCGCGAAAGCATCGAAGCGCGAGCTGACGGTCGTCGCCTCGTGACCGACGGCCAGCAGCCTGCCCGCGCGGCTCGCGCCGAGCCGGACGCGGTGGCGTGTTTCTGTGCGGTGGTTGGCGACGGTGAACTGGTCGGCCCTGCTGACCTCCAGCCGCACCGGCCGCGCCAGTCGCCGTGCGGCCAGCGCGCAGATCGCGGTGTGCTGCGACAGCGCCAGCTTCGAGCCGAAGTGCCCGCCGATGAAGCGCGAGATCACCCGCACCCGGTCCGGGGCAAGACCAAGCTGCGCCGCCAGTCCGTGCTGCGCCGCGTCGACATAGCGGGTCGGTTCGTACACCGTCAGCCGGTCGCCGTGCCACATCGCCGTCGTGCTCGGCAGCTCGATCGGGTTGTGGTGCTGGATCGGCGTCGAATAATGCTGGTCGACCCGCACGGCCGATCCGGCGAAGGCGGCGTCGAAATCACCGAGGCGGCGATCGTGATGCTCCCTGTCTGACCTGCGACAGCGGTTCGGCGACAGCACGCGGGTCGTCGAGCGAGGCGACCGGCGACTGCGCCTGATAGGCGAAGCGCAGCGCCGCGGCCGCAGCGATCGCCCGCTCCTGCGTGTCGGCAACGACGAGGGCGATGATCTGACCGGCGTAGCGGATCTCGGGCGAGGCGAGCGGGCGCCAGCTGCTGTTGGCCCAGCCGCCCGCCATCAGATGGCCGACCGGGCCGATCGCCTCGCCGACGTCTTCATGGGTGAGGATCAACAGGACGCCGGGACTTGCCTGCGCCGCATCGCGGTAGATCGCGGTGATGCGCCCGCGGGCGACGGTGCTGACGGCCAGCGCGGCGTGCGCCATGCCGGGGAGGCTGTGGTCGCCGGGAAACTCGGCAAGCCCGCAGACCTTCGCCGGCCCATCGATGCGCACCTGCGGCTTGCCAGTCTGTGCGACTGCACGGGCATTTTGTCCGCGAATACCGTCGCCATCGGATGACACAGGAGCGATTGCAGGCATTTGCGCGATCCGTGGTAGCCGCCGTCGGTAAGGGCTTGAACGCGTCAACCGCCTCCCCGCCTCAAACTCCTGAAATCGCGGGCGTCTGGGGCAGGCGATGGTCCACGGCCGCCGGGCGCTGTCGAGCGCATCCGGCCGCGCACCGTGCCGCACGATTGCGCGCGGGCTTGCCGCCGTCCCGTCGTGTCCTATTCGGGCGTGAAGTCCTTCAACTGCGCGACGGTCCGCGCATCCAGCCGCTGGATCAGGGCGACGACGAGGTCGACCATCCCGTCGAAGTCGTGGCGGTTGATGATGCCGTTGTGGACGTGGGTGTAGCGGGCCGGCACGACGAGGTTGATCGTCGGCGCGCCGCCGTCGACCGTCTGCATCTCGGCTGAATCGTCGCCGTAGCCCTGGACGAGGTCGGCTTGCAGCGGAATGCCCTTGGCGCGGGCCGTGTCGCGGACCAGCGCGACCAGCTTGCGGTTGGGCAGGGCGCTCGAATCGTAGAGGAACATGCCGGGACCGGCGCCAAGCCTGGCCTGGCTTTCCTCGGGGTGGGCCCCGCCGGCGTCGCCCGTGACCCCGCCCTCGATGGCGATCCCGATGTCGGGCTTGACGATCGCGGCCGACGCCCGCGCGCCGCGCAAGCCGATTTCCTCCTGCACCGTCGCGGCGAAGAACACCTGGTTCGGGTGGCCGGTCGCGCGCAGGCGCCGCGCCGCCTCGATCAGCACGGCACAGCCGACGCGGTCGTCCCACGCCTTGCCGAGGTAGTTCGCGGTGCCGTTCATCACCTCGAAGCCGCTGTCGGGGACGATCGGATCGCCCGGCGCGATACCCAGCGCCGCGACTCCGGCGGCCGATGACGCGCCGACGTCGAGGAACACCGCGTCGCGCGGGATCAGGCGCGTGCGCTCGTCGGCAGCGGTCAGGTGGACGTCGCGGATGCCGGTGACGGCATGGACCGGGCCCTTGGCGCCGATGATGATCCATCGCTGGCCGGCGATCGCCTGATCGAGCCAGCCGCCGAGCATCTGCATGCTGAGAAAACCGTCGGGCGTCGTCCGGCGGACGACGCCGCCAAGCTCGTCCATGTGCGCGTCGAGCATGATGCGCGGCCCCGTACCGCCCTGCCGCGCGATGACCGAGCCCAGCCCGTCGTAGCGCACGTCGTCGCTGACGGCGCGAAGTTCGGGAACCATGATCCGGCGCACCGGCTCCTCGAAGCCGGACGGACCCGCGGCCTCCGACAGGCGGCGAAGCAGGGCGGCGGTGGCGTCCTCGGCCCGCGTCGGGCCGGCGGCGGCGAGGGTCGCGACGAGGGCGGTGGCGAGCACGATCAGCTTGGTCATCGGCACAACAAAGCACGCCGGCCGCCGTCCTGCCAAGCGGTCGCGGTGCTTCGGCGGAACCGAAGCCGGCGGCCGCACCGGCCTCGCAGCGGACCGGCACCGTGGCCGGCATCGTTGCCGGCGGCGTGGCCGGCGTGGCGGCCGGCGTGGCGGCACCTCACGGCGCGACGATCTGCCCGCCTTTCATCACCAGCTTGACGCGGCGGACCGCGGCGACGTCGCGGGTCGGATCGCCGTCGACGGCAACCAGGTCGGCGAACAGGCCGGGCTTGATGCTGCCGACCTTGTCGTCGATCCCGAAGATGCGGGCGTTGCCGGCGGTGGCCGCGGTGGCGACGGCCGCCGCCGGCATCCCGGCCTCCTGCATCAGCGCCATTTCGCGCGCATTGGTGCCGTGGGGAAAGACGCCGACGTCCCCGCCCATGCAGATCGGCACCCCTGCCGCCAGCGCCAGCCGGAACGAGCGGCGGTTGTCGAGCACGGCGGCGGGTGCCGGCTCGCCGCCTGTCCAGCCCCGATAGCGGGCGACGGCGTCCGAAGCCGCGAGCGTCGGGCAGAGCGCGATGCCGCGGTCGTGCATCGCCTTGAAGATCGCCGGCGTGCCGCCATAGCCGTGCTCGATGGTGTCGACGCCGGCGGCGACCGCGCGGCGCATGCCTTCCGCGGTCACGCTGTGCGCGGCGACGCGGCGGCCGGCGTCGTGAGCGGCGGCGACGGCCGCGCTCAGTTCGGCCTCCGACAGAGTCGGCCGGCTGCCGTCGCCGCCCTGGTAATGGTAATCGGCATAGACCTTGATCAAGCCGGCACCGCCGGCGATCTGGTCACGGACGGCACGCACGATCTCGTCGACGCCGCTGACTTCCTGCGCGCCCTGCGGCACGGCCACCCCCGGCTCGAAGCCCTTGGGACCATAGGCCCCGCGGGCGACGATCGCGCGCGTCGCGACGAGCAACCGCGGGCCGGGGACGATACCCTGGTCGATCGCCTGCTTCAGGCCGACATCGGCATAGCCCGCGCCCTCGGTGCCGAGATCGCGCTCGCTGGTGAAGCCGGCAAGCAGCGTCGCTCGCGCCTGGACCACCGCCCTCGCCGTCCGCAGCGCCAGCGCTTCGTGCAGGACCTGATCGTCCCACGCGGCCTCGTTGTACGGGTGGAGGAACAGGTGACCGTGGCCCTCGATCATTCCGGGCATCAGCGTCGTGCCGGGCAGGTCGACGATGCGCGTGCCGGCAGGTGTCGGCAGGCGCGGCCCGACGGCGGTGATGCGTTCGCCGTCGACGAGCACTTCCCAGCCCGGGTGCGGCGCCGCCGTGACCCCGTCGAACACCTGGGCCGGGCGCAGCAGGACCGGCTCGGCCCCGGCGGGCACGGCGAGCAGGAGCGCGGCGGCGCAGAGGGTCGACTTCATGGCGGCTTCCTTGCAGGCGTTCCGGACGGCGAATAGCGTGGACCAATGATTAGACCGGCCCGGCACCTTGCGGAAACCATCTTGCCGATCGTGCTGGCGGCCAGCGCTCATGCGGCCGTGCCGCCCGACCTTGCGCGCGAGGCAGCGGCGGTGACCATCACCCGCGACGACTGGGGCATCGCCCATGTCAGCGCGGCGACCGACGCGCAGGCGGTGTTCGGTGCCATCTATGCCCAGGCGGAGGACGATTTTCCGCGGATCGAGGCCAACTACCTGACCGCCCTCGGCCGGACGGCGGAGGCCGATGGCGAGAGCGCGATCTGGCAGGACCTCCGCCAGCGGCTCTTCGTCGATCCGGCGGTGCTGCAGCGCCAGTACCGCACCAGCCCCGCGTGGCTGCGCCGGCTGATGGACGCCTGGGCCGACGGCCTCAATTATTATCTCGCGACGCATCCCGCGGTGCATCCGCGGGTCCTCACCCGGTTCGAGCCGTGGATGGCGCTGAGCTTCACCGAGGGCAGCATCGGCGGCGACGTCGAGCGCATCCCCTTGACGGCGCTGCAGAATTTTTACGGCGGCACGGCCTTGGCGGCGACCGCGGCGGAAACCGGGGCGGAAATCGCGGAGCCGCGCGGGTCGAACGGCATCGCCATCGCGCCGCAGAACACGGTTGCGGGCCACGCCCTGCTGCTGATCAACCCGCACACCAGTTTCTACTTCCGTGCCGAGCTGCAGATGACCAGCGGCGAGGGTTTGAACGCCTATGGCGCGGCGACCTGGGGGCAGTTCTTCATCTACCAGGGGTGGAACGCCCGCACCGGCTGGATGCACACCTCGTCGGGTGTCGACACCGTCGACGAGTTCGCCGAGACCATCGTCGCGCGCGGCGACCGGCGCTTCTATCGCTACGGCACGGCCCTGCGGGCGGTAGCGACGGTGCCGGTCACCCTCGCCTACCGGGCCGCCGACGGCAGCAGCAAGCGGCGGACGTTCGTCACGTACCGGACGCACCACGGCCCCGTCACCCGCGCCGAGGGCGGGCGCTGGATCGCGACGGCATTGATGTGGCGGCCGGTGGCGGCGCTCGAGCAGAGCTTCCTGCGCACCAAGCAGGCCGATCTCGCCGGCTATCTGAAGGTCGCCGCCCTGCAGGCGAACAGTTCGAACGCGACCATCTTCGCCGACACGGCGGGCGAGATCGCCTACCTCCACCCCCAGTTCGTGCCGCGCCGGGCGGACAGCTTCGACTACACCCGCCCGGTCGACGGTGCCGACCCGGCGACCGACTGGCACGGCCTGTCTCCGCTCGCCGCCTTGCCGAACGCGATCCGGCCGCCGGTCGGCTGGGTGTTCAACACCAACGACGAGCCGTGGGGTGCCGCCGGTCCGGACAGCCCGCGACGCGGCGACTATCCCCGCTACATGGACACCGCCGGGGAGAACGACCGCGGCCGTCACGCGACCGCCCTGCTCACCGGCCGCCACGATTTCACCGCCGAGAGGCTGCGCCTCGCCGCGTTCGACAGCGCCCTGCCCGGTTTCGCGCGGCTCCTGCCGACGCTGTTCGCCGCCTATGACGTGCTGCCGGCGAACGACCCGCAGCGGACGGCGCTCGCCGGGCCGGTGACGCTGCTGCGCCAGTGGGACGATCGCTGGTCGCTCGATAGCACCGCGACGACACTCGCGGTCTACTGGGGCGACACGGTGTGGCATGACGTCGGCAGCTTCGCCAAGGCCGAGCGTATCGGCGTGCCGGACTACATCCTGACCCGCGTCGCTGCCGCCGACAAGCTCGCCGCGCTCGGCCAGGCAGCCGACCGGCTCACGCGCGACTTCGGCAGCTGGTCGGTGCCATGGGGGAGCGTCAATCGCTTCCAGCGCCTCGACGACAGCATCGTCGGCCACTTCGACGAGGCGAAGGCCAGCCTGCCGGTCGGCTTCACGTCGGCGCAGTGGGGCTCGCTGGCCTCGTTCGGAGCCCGCCCCTATCCGCCTGGCAGGCGCTATTATGGCAGCAGCGGCAACAGCTTCGTCGCCGTCGTCGAGTTCGGGCAACGTGTCGAGGCGTGGGCCGTCACCGCCGGCGGCGAGAGCGGCGACCCCGCTTCGCCGCACTTCAGCGATCAGGCCGAACGCTACACGACCGGCAGTCTACGACCGGTGTACTTCTGGCCCGACGAGCTGAGCCGCCACGTCGAGCGGCGCTACCATCCGGGCAGCTAGCAGCGGGGCGGAGCGGCCGCGGCGAGAGACCTTCGCGGACGCTGCTCGCCGCCAGCCTGCCGGATGCCGCGGAAGGGTTACTTGCCGCCCAGCCGGATCTTGACGCCGGCATAGACGAAGCGGCCGACCGCCGAGATCGGCTGATTGATGGCGTTGCCGGGGTCGGGCTGCTGGTCCGACAGGTTGAGCACGCCGAGGTAGAAGGAGGCGCCGCTCGGCAGGGCGTAGTTGACCTGCACGTCGTGCTGCCACAGCTCGCTGTAGCGCAGCTGCGCCGGCGGAGCGTACAGCGGGTCGTTGTCGGTGGTCAGCTTGTCGACCGTCCGCGTGCCGTCGATCCAGCGCAGGTTGTACGTCAGGGTGAAGTTGCCCAGCGTCCAGCTCGGCGAGAAGTTGAAGTTCCACTTCGGCGCGCCCGGCTGGTCGACGTTGTCGGTCGGCAGCGCGCCCGGCGTGCCGATGAACTCCAGCCGGTGGAGATAGCCGCCGACGAAGCGCAGGTCGAAGGTGCCGGCATTGGTCGTGCGGACCAGATAGTCGACGTTGAGGTCGGCGCCCGCGGTGCGGAAGCGCGCGACGTTCTGCGGCTCGACGGTATAGCCGTTGATGATGCCGGTTCCCTGGGCGCGGCTGATGACGCCGCAGAACTGGTTGGCGATCGTCGGCTGGTCGACGCAGAGCTGGGCCAGCTGCGACGGCGAGGCGGTGTTGATCGCGCCGTCGAGGTTGATGTCGTACCAGTCGACCGACGCCGTCAGCCCGGGCAGGAAGCGCGGGCGCAGGACCACGCCGGCCGTCCACGTCGTCGCCGTCTCCGCCTTCAGGTTGGGATTGCCCGACTGCACCCCGACGATGTTGTTGGGCGTCTGCAGCGCGTTCGAAATGGTCGCGCCGAGCGGGGCCAGGATCGCCGCGCAGTTCGCGGGGCGGTACGTCGTACCCAGCCCGACATTGTCGCTGGTGCACGGGTCGCCGATGAAGGTCGCCGTGCCGGTCGTGGGCTGGAACAGCTCGCCGATGTTGGGCGCACGGACCGCCTTGCCGTAGCTGCCGCGGAAGGTGACGTCGCGGATCGGCGCATAGACGCCGTTGACCTGCCACGTCGTCGTGTCGCCGATCGTCGAATAGCTGGAGAAGCGGTAGGCCGCGCCGACGCTCAGGGTCTCGGCGAAGGGCTTGCCCGACAGGATCGGCGCGTTCAGCTCGCCGAACGCCTCCTTGACGTCGAAGCTACCGCCCGAGGGGACGACCAGGGTCGGCTCGGTGAAGGCGACGAAGGCGTTGTTCTGAAGATTGGCGCTGGGGTTGAAGGCGCTCGTCTCGCGGCGATACTCGCCGCCGAAGCTGAACTGGATCGGGCCGCCGGGAAGGCGGAACAGCGCGCCGAAGTCGCCGCTGATCGACAGGTTGGCGACCGACTGCGTGATGCGCGCGGTGCTGGCGTCGTTGGTCTGGAAGAAGGCGAGCGCCTGCTGGCCGATCGGCCCGGGGCCGAACAGGCTGACGGGAACGCACCCCGGGTTGCCGCCGGTCAGGTTCGAGCGGCACACCGGCGCGCCGCCGGGTCCGGTGACGACGTCGAGCGCCTGCGCGTACGGCGCGGCGAGCAGCTCGTTCAGCTTGGTGATGCGGACATCGGTCTGGCCGTATTCGTAATAGGCGTCGTACGTCGCGTGGTCGCTGATCCGGCCGCTGGCGTCGACGACGCCGCGGTAGGTGCGGCGCAGGTCGCTTTCGCCGTGGCGGCCGTAGTCGAGGTTGTCGCGCGTGACGGTGACGGTGTCCTGCCCGGCGGCGAGGGCGGCGTTGCGGATCGTCGCCGGGACGAACGGATTGTCGAGGCCGATCGGCTGCCCGTAGGTGCCGATGTAATAGTCGAACGTCGTCGCCCGCGTCTGGGCGTACTTGCCTTCGACCGACAGCTTGAACGCGTCCGAAAAATCATAGTGGCCGAGCACGTTGACGTCGTGGCGGACGATGTGGGGCGCAAGGTCGCCGGAATAGAAGCCCGCGACCGGCGTGTCGTCGCCGCCCGTCGAATAATAGGCTGCCGGCGTGCCGTGCTGATAGGGCAGGCCGAGCCCGTTGAAGTCGGGACCGCCGTTGATCGACACATAGCCGATCGGCGATTTGCCGGGGTAGCGCAGGTCGCCGACCAGGATGTTGTGATAGGCGCGGGGGTCGGTCGCGGCGGCGCCGTTGGGGATCAGGTACAGGCGGTTCGCGCCGGTCAGATACTGGCGGCTGTTGTTGTCGAGCCGGTCGTCCTCGTTGAACTCATAGGCCAGGGTGATGTTGCCGCGGCCCTGCGCGAAGTTGTGGCCGACGGCGACCGAGGCGAAGCGGTTGCCGGCGTCGCCGCGGTCGCTGGTGCCGATCTGGCCGCGCGCCGACAGCCCTTCGAAGTCGCGCTTGAGGATGAAGTTGACCACGCCCGAGACGCCGTCCGCACCGTACACCGCCGAGGCCCCGCCGGTCAGGACGTCGACCCGCTCGATGAGGTCGGTCGGGATCGAGTTGATGTCGACCGCGGCGCTGTTCGGTTCGCCCGCGACATGGCGGCGACCGTCGACCAGCACGAGAGTGCGGTTGGTGCCGAGATTGCGCAGGTTGAGCTCGTTCAGCCCGGCGGCACCGAACGGATTGGAATAGACGGCGTTGCCGCCGGAGGTCTGGGTATAGTCCCGCGAGCCGGTCAGTGCCGGCACGCGCTCCAGGAAGTTGGTGACGTTGACGTTGCCCGACTGTTCGATCGCCGCGGCGTTGAACGAGGTAATCGGGTTGGGCGCGGCGAACTCGCTCCGGGCGATGCGCGAGCCGGTGACGACGATCTCCGCCGCCTGCGCTTCGGCCGGCGCCGCGGCGGCGGCGGTCGCCGGGCCGGCGGGAGAGGCATCGGCAACCGCGGTCTGGGCGGCACAGGCAAGCGGCCAGCAGAGCGCGGCTCCGGCCAGCAGTAAACGATTCGGCAACGTCGTCCCCTTGTGTTCTGCCGGCATGACTCCGGCTGAAATCGGTAACCGCGCCGGCCCTTAAATGTTTCTTGGCCTTTACGTCGCAGCCCCCGGGGCGGCGGCGGATTGGCGCGCCCGGTCGCCGGCGCTTGGAGCGGACCGGCGCCGCGCGTACCGTCGGCGTGGATGAGCGGAACAGGGGCAGACAGCCGGATCGCGCGGCGGACCGTGCTCGGCGTCGCGGGACTGGTGCTTGCCGGCTGCGCCGGCGACAGCGCAGGTCGCGTCAGCTGGTGGGCGATGGGCACCACCGGCGAAAACGCGCCGCTGCTGCTGCCCGCCTTCACCCGCGCGACCGGGCTGCGGGTCGACCTGCAGTCGGTGCCCTGGACCGGCGCGCACGAGAAGCTTCTGACCGGCTTCGCCGGCAACGCCCTGCCCGACGTGATGATGCTCAACACCGGCTGGCTGCCCGAGATGACGCTGCTCGGCGCGATCGCGCCACCGCCGCCGGCGCTGCTCGACGACCAGCTGCCCGGCGCGCGCGCGGCGGTGACGATCGCCGGGCGACCGGTCGCGGTGCCGTGGACCGCCGACAGCTGGGTGCAGTTCTTCCGCCGCGACCTGATTGCCGAGGCCGGGTATGCGTCGCCGCCGGTCGAGTGGGCGGAATGGACGCGGATGGCGCAGGCGATCGTCCGCCGGCACCCCGACCGCTTCGCCACGCTCCACCTGCTCGACTGGCCGGAGCCGCTGCTCGCCTATGCCGCCGCGACCGGCGAGCCGCTGCTCCGCGACCGCGACACCCGCGGCAACTTCCGCTCGGCCGGGTTCCGCGCCGCCCTCACCTTCTACAAGCAGGGGTTCGACCTCAAGCTGACGCCGAAGCTGACCGGTGCCGAGGCCGGCGACACCTATATTGGGTGGAAGCGCGGCGGGTTCGCCATTCTGCCGTCGGACGCGGTGTTCCTCGGCGACGTCCGCCGGCCCGAGCACGGCATCGCGCCGGGATCATGGGGTGCGGCGGCGACGCCGGGGCCGGGCGGGGCCGCGCCGTGCTGGGCGCGCGGCACCTGCCTTGCCGTCAACCGCCGTGCCCGCGATCCCGAAGCGGCGTGGCGTCTGGTGTCGTTCCTCGCCGGCACTCCGCTTCAGGCGCGCATCTACGGCATCACCGGCGACCTCCCCACCCGCCCCAGCGCCTGGGCGGCGCTCGCCGGCAACGCGGCGACCCGTCTGTTCGCGCAGGCCATCGCCCACGCCGTCCCCGTGCCCGCCGTCCCCGAGTGGGAGCGGATCGTGGCTGAAGTCCAGATCGTCGCCGAGGCCATGGTGCGCGGTGCCTTCGGGGTCGAGGCCGCGGCCGCCGAGATGGACGCGCGCGTCGACCGCATCCTGGCCAAGCGCCGCTGGCTCCTCGACCGCGGGCGGCTGGCATGAAGCGCTGGTCGCAGGCGCGCGCCGGCCTCGCCTTCACGTTGCCGGTGCTGGCGGCGACGCTCGCCTTCCTCATCGTGCCGACCGTCGGCGGCCTGCTGCTCAGCGCCACCGACTTCGACATCTATGCCCTGGCCGACGGGCGCAACTTGCGGCTGATCGGGCTGGGTAATTACCTTGCTTTGGCGCGCGACCCGCTGTTCTGGCGCGCGGTCGGCAACACGCTGCTGTTCGCCGGGCTCGGCGTGCCGGCGGCGATCGGCGCCTCGCTCGCCGCCGCGCTGCTGCTCGACGCGGCGACGGTGCGCTGGAAGCCGGTGTGGCGGCTGCTGCTGTTCGCGCCGTACGTGACGACGCTGGTCGCCACCGCGCTCGTCTGGCGCTATGTGCTCGACACGCGCACGGGGCTGCTCAACGATGCGCTGTCGCTGGTCGGGATCGCGCCGGTCGACTGGCTCGGCGATCCGCACACGAGCATCCCCGCGACGCTGATCTTCATCGTGTGGAAAGCGTTCGGCTACAACATGCTCGTGTTCGTCGCGGCGCTGGCGACGGTCAGCCCCGAGCTGCGCGAGGCGGCGCGGCTCGACGGGGCGGGGGCGATCGCCCGCTTTCGCCACGTCACGCTGCCGGCGATCGGGCCGGCGCTGCTGCTCGCGTCGGTCCTCTCCGTCGCCAACTTCCTCCAGATCTTCGCCGAGCCGTACGTCATGACCCACGGCGGCCCGGCGCAAAGCACGATCACCATCCTCTACTTCATGTTCGACCAGGGCTTCACCTGGTGGAACCTCGGCACCGCGTCGGCAGTGGCGGTCGTGCTGTTCGTCGCCATCCTCGGCCTGACCGCGCTCCAGGCGCGCCTCGCCCGCGGCCAGGGGTGGCTGTGACCCGCGGCGTGGTCCGGACGCTGGCGCTGGCGGCGCTGTCGCTGGCGACCGCGGCGCCGCTCGCCTGGATGGTGGCGGTGTCGCTGATGCCCAAGGGTGCCGCCGCGACGTTTCCGCCGCCGCTCTGGCCGGCGCAGCCGACGCTCGCCAACTACCGCGAGCTGCTGTTCGACCACGCGGGCCCGGGCGGCGTCACGAGCTACCACATCGCCGGCGCGGTGCTGAACAGCACGCTGCTGGCGGCCCTCGCGACCGTGCTCGGCCTCGCCCTGACGCTGCCCGCCGGCTACGCCTTCGCCAAGCTGCGCTTCACCGGGCGGGCGCGCCTGTTCCAGGGACTGCTCGCGCTGGCGGTCGTGCCGGCGCAGGTGGCGCTGCTGCCGCTGTTCCTGATGCTGAAATCGGCCGGGCTGATCAACACCTATGCCGGCGTCCTCGTGCCCGGGCTGGCCGGCGTCTACGGGGTGCTGTTCGTTCGCCAGGCCGCGCTCGCCATCCCCGACGAGATGCTCGACGCCGCGCGCCTCGACGGGGCGGGCGAGTGGCGCATCCTGACGCGGATCGTCCTGCCGCTGCTGCGTCCGGCCGTGGTGACGCTGGCGCTGTTCACCTTCCTGGCGAGCTGGAGCGACTTCCTGTGGCCGCTGATCGCGATCACCGACCAGCGGCTGTACACCCTGCCGGTGGCGCTCGCCGCGATCAGCCGCGAGCACGGCCAGGACGTCGAGCTGATGATGGCCGGGGCCGTCATCACGACGCTGCCGGTGCTGCTGCTGTTCGCCGCGCTCCAGCGGTCCTATTTCAGCGGCGTTCTCGGCGGCGGCGTCAAGGGGTGACGCGGGGGTAGGCGGTGCCGTCGGGCGCGAACAGCAGCGCGTCCGCCGGATCGACGCGGAAGCAGATGCGCTCGCCAAGCGTCACCCGCCGGTCGACCGGCAGCTGCGCGACGAGCGCCTCGCCGGCGGCGAGCGGCGAGGCGAGGTGGGCGAACGACAGCGGGCCCAGCCGCTCGAACAGCTCGACCGCGCCGCCGAAGCCGCCCGCCGGGTCGGGGTGCAGGTGCTCGGGGCGGACGCCGAGCGTCGCCGGACCGCCGACGGCATGCGCCGGGACGGCTCCGGCGACCCGGCACGCGGACCCGCCGGGCAGCGTCACCGTCACGCCGTCCGCGTCCGCGGCGGCAACCGTCACCGGCATCAGGTTGATCGCGGGCGAGCCGATCGCCGCCGCCACGCCGATCGTTGCCGGCCGGCGGTAGAGATCGAGCGGCGCGCCGACCTGCTCGACCCGCCCCTGCGCCATGACGACGATGCGATTGGCCAGCGTCATCGCCTCGACCTGGTCGTGCGTCACGTAGATCATCGTCGCCCCCAGCCGCTGGTGGAGCCGGGCGAACTCGTGGCGCATCCGCACGCGCAAGGCCGCGTCGAGGTTCGACAGCGGCTCGTCGAGCAGCAGCACGCCGGGATTGCGGACGATGGCGCGGCCGATCGACACGCGCTGCCGCTGCCCGCCCGACAGCGCCCGCGGTCGCCGGTCGAGCATGTCGCCAAGCTCGAGCGTATCGGCCACCGCCGCGACCCGGGCGGCGATCTCCGCCTTGGGCCGCCGCGCCATCTTCAACGGGAAGGCGATGTTTTCCGCAACCGTCAGGTGCGGATAGAGCGCGTATGACTGGAACACCATGGCCAGCCCGCGTTCGGCGGGGCCGATCGCGGTGACGTCGCGGCCGGCGATCAGCACCTGCCCGCCGCTCGGCGTCTCGAGGCCGGCGATGAGGCGCAGCAGGGTCGACTTGCCACACCCCGACGGGCCGACGATGACGACGAACTCGCCGTCGTCGACCTGGAGATCGGTCGGCAGCAGCGCCGGCCCGGCCGGATAGGTCTTGGTCAGCCCGACTGCTTCGACCGTGCTCATCGCGCCTGTCGTAGCGGGGGCGGTCCGCGCGTCAACCGGCGGCGGAATGCCTCGCAGCGCCGTACAGTCGCATGAAATCATGGCCAGTTGCGCGCTGACGCGACTATGATCCCGACCGGGGAATACAAGCCGCGCCGTCGCGGGCGAGGAAGGGTCACGGCATGGATCGCGGTCGCATCGGCACAGTCGTCGTTCTGGGCGGCGGCACCGCCGGGTGGATGGCAGCGACGGCACTCGCCAAGACCCTCGGCCGCCGGGTCGCGGTGACGCTGGTCGAGTCCGACGAAATCGGCATCGTCGGCGTCGGCGAGGCGACGATCCCGACGATCCACTGGTTCAACGAGCTGATCGGCCTCGACGAGGGCGCGTTCCTCGCCGCGACCAGGGCGAGCTTCAAGCTTGGCATCGAGTTCGTCGGCTGGGGCCATCCCGGCGACCGTTATTTCCATCCGTTCGGCACCTACGGCGTGCCCCTGCCCGGCGTCCCCTTCCATCACCGCTGGCTGAAGGCGCGGGCGGAGGGCTTCACTCGCGACCTCAGCGCCTTCAGCCTGGCGACGCAGCTCGCCGCCGCCGGGCGCTTCAGCCGCCCGACGAGCGACCCCCGCTCGATCCTGTCGACGCTTGGCTATGCCTATCATTTCGACGCCGGCCTTTATGCCCGTCACTTGCGCGGGATCGCCGAGGCGGCCGGCGTCGTCCGGGTCGAGGGCAAGGTCGCAAGCGTCGAGCAGGACGGCGAGACCGGCTTCGTCCGCGCACTGGTGACGGAGCGCGGCGAGCGGCTGGCGGGCGACCTGTTCGTCGACTGCTCGGGCTTCCGCGGCCTGTTGATCGAGGAGACGCTGCACGCCGGCTACGACGACTGGTCGCACTGGCTGCCGTGCGACCGCGCGGTCGCGGTGCCGTCGGCGAACGCCGGGCCGCTGCCGCCGTTCACCCGCGCCACCGCGCGCGCCGCGGGGTGGCAGTGGCGCATCCCGCTGCAGCACCGGACCGGCAACGGCTATGTCTATTCGAGCGCCTTCCTCGACGACGATGCCGCGCGCGCGACGCTTCTGGCCAACCTGGAAGGGGCACCGCTCGCCGAGCCGCGCGTGATCCGCTTCAAGACCGGTCGGCGGCGCAAGGTGTGGGACAGGAACGTCGTCGCCATCGGCCTCGCCAGCGGCTTCCTCGAGCCCCTGGAATCGACCAGCATCCACCTGATCCAGAGCGGCATCGCCAAGCTGCTGTCGCTTTTCCCCGACCGCGACTGCGACCCCGCACTGGCGGCGCGGTTCAATGCGGTGTTCGCGGCCGACATGGACAATATCAAGGACTTCCTGATCCTCCATTATCACGCGACCCACGGCCGCGACGATCCGCTGTGGCGCTACACGCGGGACATGGCGCTGCCCGACAGCCTGCGCGCCAAGGAGGCGCACTTCCGCGCCTCCGGCCGCCTGATGCTGGAGACCGACGAGCTGTTCCGCGAGGCGAGCTGGCTCGCCGTGCTGCGCGGCCAGGGGATCGAGGCCAGCGACTATGCGCCGGTGGCCGACACGCTCGACGCCACCGTCAACCTGACCATGCTGAAGCAACTCGACGCGCTGATCGCCCGGGCCGTGCCGACGCTGCCGACGCACGCGGCGGCGATCGCGGCGACGATGGGCGCGCAGAGCGCGGCAGCCTGAGTGCCGGCCCGGCCACCGACCGTCCGCGTCGAACGGATCGGCCGCGAAGGCGAGCCGGTCGCGGTCATCGACGGCTTCGCGCCCGACCCCGACGCGCTGCGCGCCGCCGCTGCCGACCTGCGCTTCGCTCCGGACGGCACGCACTATCCCGGCGTCAAGGCGCCGGTGACCCCTGCCTATTTCCCCGCCACGGCCCCGGTGCTGGCGGCGGTGCTGCGCGACGTCTTCGGCTATACCGAACCGGCGAGCGTCATCGGCGCGTGGTATCAACTGGTGACGACACCGCGGGCCGAGCTGTCGCCGATGCAGCGCCTGCCGCACGTCGACGCGCTGCGGCCGCGGCAGATCGCGCTGGTCCACTTCCTCAGCCATGACGATCACGGCGGCACCGCCTTCTACCGCCACTGCGCGACCGGGCTCGAGACGCTCGACGAGGCCCACGCCCCGGCGTTCCGGGCCCGGCTGTCGGCCGAGGTGGCCAGCGCCGCGCCGCCCGCCGGGTACATCGGCGATGGCGGGCCGTGGTTCGAGCGCACCGCGGCCTTCGCTCCGGCCTTCAACCGCGCGCTGGTTTACCGCAGCGCGCTGTTCCACTGCGGGCTGATCCCCGCCGCCGCGCCGCTGTCGCCCGATCCGCTCACCGGCCGGCTGACGGTCGGCTGCTTCCTCGGCCCCGGCGGGCGGACGGCGAGATAGACGGTGCTCCACAGCTGGGCGGCGTTCGATTCGTCGGCGTCGGCCCCGCTCGCGCCGAACGGCGCGACGGCGAAGCGCCCGTCGGCAAAGGCCCACGACCAAAGTTCGGAGCTGCGGTAGGCCCGCGTCGCCGCGATCGCGCGCCACAGCGTCGCCTGCGCCGCCACCAGATGCGCCCGGACGGGCGGCGGCAGGTCGTCGCGGCGCAGCTGCCGCTCCAGGCCGGCGGCGAACAGCGCCTGCTGCCACGACCAGACGACCGTGCCGTGATAGGCGTTGCGGCTGAAGCGCGCCTGGACCGCCGGTGTGGCGAGCACCGGATCGGCGACGAGCAGCCCGACCTCGGTCATCAGCCCGGCCGGGAACGGGCGCATGACCGCTGTGACGGCGCGGTCGAGGTCGGCGGGCGCAGGATCGCCGAACAGCAAGGCGAACCCCTCGTCGGAGTTGAGGATCGGCACCGGAGTGCCATCGGCGGCGAGCGACAGCGCGGGGAAGGCCAGCGCGGCGTCGCCCAGCGCCGCCAGGCCCGGTCCCGCCGGAACGCCGACGCTCGCCGCATAGCGCGTGATCGCCGCGCGCGCCGCGGCGTTGGGCACGGACACCGCGAACAGCGGCGGTGCCTTCGCGCGCCAGACCGCCGCCATGGCCCCGGCCTGCCCCAGCGCCGCGCGGTCGGCTGGCGTCAGGGCGGCGTCGAGCAGCCCGGCATGCGTCATCCGGTCGATCGCCGTCAGCGCCGCGGGCAGCCAGACGGCGTTGATGTCATAGGCGAAGCGACCGCGCCCCAGCCCCTCCTCGCTGTCGCGCCACTGCCCGGTCAGCCGCCCGGGCTTCAGCGGCACGAGGTTGGCGGCGATCGGGTCGCGGGCGAAGGCCTGCCCCGCGGCGACGACGAAGCGCGCGTTGCGGACCATCGCCGCCGCCGCGGTCCGGTCGCCGAAGCGCTGCGCCATGAACCCCGCCGCGCGCGCGCGCCCGTCCGCGCGGTCGAGGAGATAGGCGGCAGCGACCGGGGCCAGCATCAGGCTGGTGTCGACCATGCCGTAGTCGAGCGTCGGCGCGGCGCCCTGCCCGTCGCCCAGCCGGCGGTGCTCGAGCACGGCGAACTCGCTCAGCCCCTCCTCGTGCGCCGCCTCGCCGTCGGGCGCGAGGCGCGTCAGGACCGCGCCGAGGCCCGCCTCCACCGCCTGCGGCTGCAGCACCGGCAGCAGCAGGCGCAGCGACATCAGGGTGTCGCGGCCGAAATAGGTGTTGAACCGCCACGAGCCGGCGAGGAATTTCTCACGGTAGCTGAGGAAGGTCAGCGCCCGGGCAGCTGCGGGATCGTCGGCTGCCTGGGCGTTGAGCAGCGCGCGGCCGCCGAGCGGGGTCAACGGCCGGTCGCCGCTCGCCGCCGTGATCGCCAGCGTGATCCGCCCGTCCGCGCCGGCGGCGATGCTCGTCCCGTCGAGCCGCCCGTCGAGCACCGTCAGCGACAACCAATAGCCGGGCGCGCCGTCCACCCGTTGGCGGGCGTAGGCGAGGGTGTTGCCGTCCACCCTGGCGGCGACCACGACCGCCGCCGGCACCGTCCCGAGCGCCTGGTAATCGCGCAGGATGCGGACGTTCGACAGCACCGCCGCCTTGACCGCGAGCCGCGGCGCGGCGACCGACGCGACCGCGCGGACCCCGTAAAGCGGCCGCCCCTTGGCGTCCGTCGTCGTCAGCGGCTGCGGGGCCTGGTCGAGGTGCCACGCCGCCGGCGCGGGCAGGCGCGCGAACCACAGGCCGACGCCGCTGTTCCCGGCGGGAAAGGCGACGAGGATGCGGGGGTCCGTCCCCGAGCGCAGGAGCAGGTGGGCCGCGACCGGCCCATCGCGGACGAAGGCGTTGAGGTTCGGTCCCTCGGTCAGCTGGTACGCCAGCTCGGGCGCCGCCGCCGCCCCGCCGAGGACCAGCAGGGCGGCCAGCCCGGCGACGCGCAACGCGGTCATCGCGCGCGGCCTAGAAGCGGAACGTCACCGATCCACCATAGGTTGGCCCGACGATGCCGCGGCCGTAGAAGTAGCCCGACGTCGCGTTCTGCGTCTGGCCCTGGCGCGGGTTGCCTTCGGTGATGCCGACGACGTTGAACACGTTCTCGGCGTTGAACGCGACCTGGAAGCGCTCGGCGACGTTCAGGTTGATGCCGAAGCTGGTGACGCCATAGGCCGGCAGGGCGATCTGGTTGCCGTTGTCGGCAAAGATCTTGCCGATGTACTTGTAGCGGCCATAGACCTCGCCCAGCCCATTGGGCAGCTTGATCGTCGGGGTGACGGTGAACAGCTGCTTGGGCGTCCGCTCCGGCGTCTTGCCGGTATAGCCGGACGCCGCGACGAAGTCGGCCGGGTTGAAGCTCGGGCTGGAGCTGACCTGCTGACGGAAGTTGTTGAGCTTGGGGTTCTGAAAGACGCTGCTGAAGTCGACCGCGAACCACGTCACCGGCCGCAGCGTGAAGTCGACCTCGACGCCGTTGACATTATAGTCCGACAGCAGGTTGTTGAACTGCGTCTGGTTGTTGGGGTCCTGGATCGAGAAGAACTGATTGTTGAAGTCGGTGTGGAAATAGGTGACCTGCGCGTTCAGCCCGTGGCCGGAATAGCGGACGCCGCCTTCGTACAGCTTGATCACCGCGAACGGGTTCACGCCCTGCGTCTGGAAGCCGTCGGCATAGCGGCCGTAGACCGAGAAGTTGGGCGTGATCAGGTAATTGGCACCGACTGTCCAGGCGATGCGGTGCTGGTCGGCGTGGGTCGTCGTGAACGTGCCGTTGAACGTCGGGCCGACGGTCTGCACGACCTGCCCCCCGGTCGTCACCTGCGCGTTGCCGATGCCGACGACGCCCGGCTGGACCAGCTGCTGATAGTCGCCCGGCACGCCGGTGACGGGGTTGATGTTGATCGGGACGATGCGGTTGGCCGGGTTCGCCGCGTCGGCCGCGGTGGCGGTGACGCCGTCCTTGTGGATCGCGTCGTTATCCTCGTAGCGGAGACCACCGTCGATGCGGAGCTTGCCGATCTGGAGCTCGTCGTTGGCGTAGATCGACACCGACGTGTTCTGGTCGTCGGTCTGGCCCTGGCCCCAGTTGCCGTACGACAGCAGGCCGTTGTCGGTCAGCGTGTTGGTCACGCCGCCGGCGGCGTTGAGCTGGACCAGGTCATAAACGTGCGAGTTGTTGCGGATGTCGTTCAGCACGAACCCGGTCGCCGACTGGTTCTGATAGCGCTCGGCATCATAGACCATCATGCCGACGGTCAGCGAGTTCTTGAAGCTGCCGCCGCCGTTATATTCCCAGCGACCGCCGAAGTTGCTGGCGAACTCGTGCCCGGTCTGCTGGGCGTGGTTCAGCGTCGTCTGCTGGAGCAGGCCATTGCCGTTCAAGCCGTTCAGGGCGGCGGCGTTGCCCGTGCTGAGGATCTGCCCGGTGGTCAAGTCCTTGATGCCGAAGACGTTTGCGCCCGGCGTCCGCGCCGCGCTCTGCGCCAGCAGGCCGTCGATCGGTCCGCCCGCGCCGAGCGTCAGATACTGGAGCGCGGGTGCAAGGCCCGAGTTACCGGTGCTGCTGCCGGGAAACAGGCCGTTGAAGTCCCACTTCAGGGCCAGGTACTTGGCCTTGACGAACATGTTGAAGTTGTCGCCGAACGGCTTCTCGGCGTCGATCCGGATTTCCTTGGTGATCGCGTCGACGCCGCGGTCGAGCCGGAAGGTACGGAAGCCGCTGGGCTCGACGAAGGTCGATACCGGGATCGTGACGCGGGCGAAGGCGTCGCCGCCGATGTTGCCGAACTGGCCGTCGAAGCCCGGGACCGACCCGACCGTGCCGTTCTGATAGGTGTACGGCTGGTCGGCGTAATAGGCCGCCTGCTGGTCGCCGATCTTGCCGGTGACGCGGATGAAGCCGCCGTCGTCGCCCTTGTATTCGATCGCGCCCTTCAGACGATAGGTCTTGTAGTTGAAGGGGTTGTCGCGGACGCCGGGGCTGGTGCTGACATAGCCGCCAAAGTTTGCCGCGAGGTGGCTGCCGAGCGGTGCCGACAGGTAGAAGTCACCGCGATAGAGGCCGTAGTTGTAGCCGGTGAAGCGCGCGATCGCCTCCGGCTTGTCGAAGTTCGGCAGGCGCGAGATGAAGTTGATCGTCGCTCCGGCACCGTTGACCGTCAGCACCCCCGACGAGCCGCCCTTGACCGCTTCCAGCCGGTCGATGGTGATGTCTTCGGAAAAGAACTCGTCGGCCCCGCCACCGCCGTAGAGGATCGGCAGGCCGTCCTCCTCGAGCTGGATGAAGCGCTGCCCGCCGCCCTGCAGGCCGCGCACCGAATAGTTGTTCGAAACCTCGCCCGCCGTGCCCTCGACGAAGATGCCCGGGACAAGCTCGAGCAGGTCCGACGTCGAGCGCGGCGCCCGCCGGTCGATGTCGGCGGCGGTGGCAAAGGTGATGTCGGCCGACGAGGTGATCAGGGCACGGCCCCGCGTCGTCTGCCCGGTGACCACGATCTCGGTGGCGATGTCGCCGCTGCCCGGCACCGGCGGCGTTTCCGCGCCCGAGGTACCCGTGGCCTGGCTCTGCTGCGGCTGCTGCGTGTCGGTCGCGGGGGCCGGACCGGCGCTGGTCTGCGCCAGAGCCGCGGCCGGCAGGAGCGCGGCACCGAGAAGGAGCGACGACTTCAGGCCCAGGGTACGCAGCACCATGACGATCCTCCCAATACAGGATCGTCGCTCAACGCAGCGCGACCCGTTGAACGGTCGTCTACCATCTTCATTTGCTGGTCACACAAGGACGACGTGACCTTATCGGCAAAATTCGTCGCTACTGTTGCAAAATTACCGAGTTCGTTGTGCGCCCGTTACTATCGGGCGAGCAATTCGCGAGTGACGCCGTTGGTCCAGCCGAAGCCATCCTGCAGCGGATACTCGCCGCCGCCGCCGGGTACTGCGGCTTCGACATTATACTTCTCCAGCATTCGACCACTGGCAGCGTATTCGCGGCCGACCGTCGCCAGCCAGCGGGTGGCGATGGTGTCCGCCAGCACCCGCTCGTCGTAGCGGTCAAGCCCGGCGACCGCGATCCACTGCAGCGGCGCCCAGCCGTTCGGCGCATCCCACTGCTGACCCGTGGCCGCGAGAGTGGTCCGCACGCCGCCGGGCGCGAGCAGCGCACGCCGGACGTATGCCGCCGTCGCCGCCCCTTGCGCGCGGGTGGCGAGGCCGGTGAACAACGGGTAGAGCATCGCCGCGCTGGCAACCCCGGTCGGTCGGCCACGCTCGCGATCGAAATCGCCGAAGCGGCCGCGATCGGCATCCCACAGGTATCTGGCGATTGCCGCCTGCCGCGCGCTGGCGCTGGCGGCGTAGTCGGCGGCGCAGGCGCGGTCGCCCGCCGCCCGGCAGCCGTCGGCGATCGCGCGCTCGAGGCCATAGAGCAGGCTGTTGAGGTCGACTGGAACGATCGCCGTCGTCCGCACGCTCGCCAGCGTGTGCCCGTCGTCGAGCCACCGTGAGGAGAAGTCCCAGCCGCTCTCCGCCGCCGCGCGCAGGTCGCGATACACCGCCGCCGCCGGCCGGGGCGACGCGGCTGCGGTCGCGACGTCTTCAGGGAACGACTCGTCGCGCGGCGTGTCGCGGTCGTCCCAGTAGCGGTTGAGCACCGCCCCGTCGGGCATCCGCACGACCCGTCGCCCGGCCTCGCCCGGCTGCAAACCCGCGGCACCCGCCATCCAGAACGCGTGCTCGGCCCGCATCGCCTTCAGCCGGCGCGCGCGAGTCGCCGCGTCGGCACCCGGCGACAGCGCGACCATGGCGAAATAGAACGGCGGCTGCGAACGGCTGAGATAATAGCTGCGCGTGCCGTTCGGGACATGGCCGTACTGCTCGATCAGCTGGGTGAAATCGTCGACCATGCCGTCGACCAGCGCGGCCTGCCCGTCGCGGAGCAGGCCGAGCATGGTGAAATAGCTGTCCCAGTAATAAATCTCGCGAAAGCGCCCGCCCGGCACGACGTAGGCGCGCGGCAGCGGCAGCAGCGAGCCGAAGCGCGGCGGCGTGACCGGCTGGCGCGTCAGCACCGGCCAGAGCGCGGCGATATGGTCGCGCAGCCGCAGGCCGCCCGGCACCGCCACGACCGGCAGCGCTGGCGGCAGATCGAAGTTCGCCGCGACGAACGCGGCCAGCGCGGCACCCGACGGCGACGCCGCGCGATAGTCGGCCATGATCGCCTGCGGGTCCCGCTTGGGCACGGCATCGGCAAAGGTCTTGCTGTCGGCGAACAGGCGCGCCTGCTCTACCGCGGCGAACAGGTCGCCGAAGCGGTCGGCCGGGGACGGCACCGGCTCGGCACTCGCCGCACCTGCCAGCAGGGCGGCGGTCAGGCTGAGGATCAGGCGGCGCATCGGACCTCCTCGCGCGGATTGCGGCGCAGCTAAGCGCTGCCGTATCACTCGCGCAATGCTGGAAAGGCGAACATAATGCGGTGGATGACGGCGGTCGGGGTCGCTCTGGTGGCCGCGACCCGGGTAGCGGCCGTGCCGGTCTATGCGGGCGCGAGCGACGATTTCGTCGCCGCGCACGGCGAGCGGGCGCTGGTCATGGGCTATCCCGCCGGCCTCGAGGTCTGGGCCTATCCGCTGCAGGTCCTCAGTGGCTACCGGCTGAGCTTCCGCGTCGCCGGCACGGTCGAGCCGATCGACGGGGCCGCGCTGCTGAAGCGCGTCGAGCACCGCGCGAGCGAGACCGTGCGCGTCTACGTCGGTCCCGACTTCGTCGTCCGCGAGCACCTGTTCGTGCCGCGCCGGGAAGCAGCGGCGATCATCACCTTCGAGGTCGAGGGTCGCCCGGACGTGCGGATCGACGTCCGCTTCCAGCCGTCGCTCGACCTGATGTGGCCCGGCGCGCTGGGCGGGCAGACGATCGGCTGGGACGCGCGCGCCGGCGGCTATGTCGAGCGCGAGGCGCTCCACGGCCTGGCCGCGACGATCGCCTCGCCGGAAACCGTCGAGCACGACGCGATCGTCAACCGCACGCGCCCGCTCGGAACCGGCGCCGGCCTGCTGCTGGCGCCGCGCGGGGTGGCGGGCGGGCGGCGGACGGCGGCCCTGTATATCGTCGGCAAGGCAGCGACCGCGGCGGAACTGGCGGCGCTCGCCATGCGCAGCGATGCCCTGCGCGCGGACGCCGACAGCCATGCCGCCGCGGTGCTGTCGGACGCGCTGCAGGTCGTCACGCCCGACGCCGACGTCGACCGCGCGCTCGCCTCGGCGGTGCTGGCGCTCGACGAGGCCTGGGTGTGCAGCGATGCGCTGGGCTGCGGCCTCGTCGCCGGTTACGGCCCGTCGCGCCCCGGACGACGCCCGCAATATGCCTGGTTCTTCGCCGGCGACGGGCTGGTCGGGGTGCAGGGCCTGCTCGCCGCCGGCGACTACGGCCGCGCGCGCGATGAGCTCGCCTTCATCGCCCGCTACCAGGACCGGCGCACCGGCATGATCTGGCACGAGCTGTCGCAGAGCGCGCCCCTGCTCGACTGGGCGCGCTATCCGTACATGTTCGTCCATGTCGACATCAGCTTCCAGTATCTGGCGGTCGTCGCCGACTATGTCCGGACCAGCGGCGACACCGGCTTTGCCCGCGCCGGCTGGCCGGGACTGGCGGCGGCGTGGCGCTACTGCACCGCTTTGGTCGACGCCTCGGGGCTGCCGCACATCCCGGCCGGCAAGTCCGGGCAGAACGAGCAGGATGCGCTGCGCGACGACATCCGCCTGTCGACGCTGTGGATCGACGCCGCCGACGGCTTCGCCCGCCTGGCCGCGGCGACCGGGCACGCGCGGGAGGCGCGGGCCGCGACGGCGATGGCGGCGACGGCCCGGCAGGCGCTCGGGCGAACCGGGTGGGACGCGGCGCAGGCGTTCTGGCTGTCGGGGCACACGGCGACTGGCGAGCCGGTTCACGGTGCCCGGCCCGATGCCAGCGGCGTGCTGCTGCAGGACGTGTTCACGACCGCCCAGACCGAGCGTGTCCTCGACCGCCTCGCCGGCCCGGAGTTCGTCACCGACTGGGGCATCCGCAGCCTGTCGGCAGCCGCGCCGGACTATGACCCGAACCTCTACGGCTCGGGCAGCGTCTGGGCGCTGGGCACCGCCAGCGTCGCGACGACCTTGTGGCGCGCGCACCGGCCGCTGCCCGCGCTGGGGCTGTGGCAGGGTCTGGTCGGCTGGAACACGCTCGACAGCCGCGGTCACCTCCACGAGGTGCTGGCCGGCGACCTGTTCCACGCCGAGGTCGAATCGGTGCCTGAACAGACCTGGTCCTCGGCGAGCCTGCTGACCGGCACCGTCGCCGGGCTGCTCGGCTTGCGTGTCCGTTCGGCCGAGCGGGCGATCGACTTCGCCCCGCACCTGCCGCCGTCATGGCCGGGGGTGACCCTGAACAATGTGCGCGTCGGCGCGACGCCGGTGACGCTGGCGATGACGCAGGGCGCGGCCGGCATCGACCTCCGCGTCGACAATCCGGGCGGTGACGTCGCCGTCGACTTCGCGCCCGAAGTGCCGCTCGGTGCCGTTGCCCGCGGCGCGACGGTCGACGGCGTGTCGCTCGCCGCCGGGACGGTGCCGCACCCCCACGACACCCACGTCCGCGCCCGCTTCACCGCGCATCGCGGCACGACGGCGCTGCACATCGGCCTCGGCGGCGGTGTCGCGGTCGAGGTGCCGGTGCCGACGCTCGCCGCCGGCGACGCCAGCCATGGCCTGAAGGTCGCGGCGACGACGCTCGACGGCGACACGCTGGCGGTCACCGCATGGGTGACCTCGCCGGGCGAGCGCACCTTCACCATCGCCACGCCGTGGCGGCTCCTGGCGATCGCGGGCGCGCGAGCGACGCCGCTGGCGGGCGGCAAGTCCGCCGTCGTCATCGACGCACCGGCCGCGGCAACGGACCCGCTGCCGCAGCGAGCGACGGTCCGGATGACGTTCGACCGGACGCCCGCTTCACGCTGATCCGGGCGGGCGGAGGCGCGCCGGATCGCTGCGCCCCGGCACCGCGGGTCGAGGCACCGCGCCGGTACTGACATCGGCGCGCGTCATGCTATCGACACGCGATGACTGCCGACCTCGCCATCCTGTACGAACACCCCTTGTGGTTCCAGCCGCTGTTCGCCGCGCTCGACCGGCGCGGCGTCCGCTACGACGCGCAGCACCTGTCCGACCACAGCTTCGACCCCGCCGCCACCGACGTTCCGGCGCCCGTGGTGCTGAGCCGCGTCGCCATGTCGAGCTTCCTGCGCGAGGCGGAGCACGGCATCTTCTATGCCGAGGCGCTGTTCGCGCACTGGGCCGCGCGCGGTGCCCGGGTGATCAACGGCGCGCCGGTGATCGCGCTGGACCGTTCGAAGGCGCGGCAGCTGTCGCTGATCGCCGGCCTGGGGCTCGGCACGCCGCGCACGCGGGTGGTCCACCGCGCCGCCGACTTGCCCGCAGCCGCGGCGGCGGTCGGCTTTCCGCTGGTCGTCAAGGCCAACATCGGCGGCTCGGGCGCGGGCATCGTGCGCTATCACGACGCCGACGAGCTGAGGGAGTCCATCGCCGCCGGGACGGTGCCCGACAGCATCGACCGTGTCCTGCTGGTCCAGGAGTACGTGCCGGCGCGCGCCGGGATCGTCACGCGGCTGGAGACGCTTGGCGGCCGCCTTCTTTACGCGATCGACATCGAGAGCCCCGCCGACAGCTTCGACCTGTGCCCCGCCGACGCCTGCGACGCGGCCCGCGGCCCGGGAGCGATCCGCATGACCCGGGCCGATCCCGCGCCGGCGCTGATCGCCGCGGCCGAGCGCATCGCCGCCGCCGCCGGGCTCGACGTCGGCGGCATCGAGGTGATGCTCGACGACCGCGACGGCGTGCCGCGCTTCTACGACATCAACGCCTTGTCGAACTTCGTCGCGCGGCCGCTCGAGGTGCTCGGCTGGGATCCCCACGAGCGGCTGGTCGATTATCTCGCAGCCGCCATCGCCGCACAGAGGAGCTGACCGATGCGCTATGGTTTCTGGGCGCCCGTCTTCGGCGGCTGGCTGCGCAACGTGCCCGACGAGGGCATGGAGGCGAGCTGGAGCTATACCCGCGACCTGTGCCTGCGCGCCGAACAGATCGGCTATGACCTGACGCTGGTCGCCGAGCTCAACCTCAACGACATCAAGGGTACCGACGCCCCCGCGCTCGACGCCTGGTCGACGGCGGCGGCGCTCGCGGCGGTCACGCAGCGGCTCGAGCTGATGGTCGCGGTGCGGCCGAACTTCCACCAGCCGGCGCTGTTCGCCAAGCAGGCGGCCAACATCCAGAACATCAGCGGCGGCCGGCTCAGCCTCAACGTCGTGTCGTCGTGGTGGGCGGAGGAGGCGCGGCAGTACGGGCTGCCGTTCGACGCGCACGACGACCGCTATGCGCGCACGTCGGAGTGGCTGCACGTCGTCGACGGTCTGTGGCGCGAGCCGCGCTTCAGCTTCGAGGGGCAGCTGTACCGCACCCAGGGCGCGATCCTGGCGCCGAAACCGGTGGCCAGGCCGCTGCTCTATGCCGGCGGCGAATCCGACGCGGCCAAGGCGCTGATCGCGGCCCAGTGTGACGCCTATGTCATGCACGGCGACGACCCGGAGATCGTCGCTGCGAAGATCGCCGACATGCGCGCGCGGCGCGACCGGCTGGGCCTGCCGCCGATGATCTACGGCATGGCCGCTTATGCCATCGTCCGCGACAACGCGCGCGAGGCGGCGGCGGAGGTCGCGCGCATCACCGACATGGGCGGGTCGCCGCCGCCGGGCTTCGCCAATTTCGACGAGTGGCTGTCGGGCACGCAGCTCGAGCGCGAGCTGAAGATCCGCGAATATTCGGTCAGCAACCGCGGCCTGCGCCCCGGCCTGGTCGGCACGCCCGAGCACGTCGCCGCCCGCGTCGCCGAGTATGAACATGCCGGTCTCGACCTCCTCCTCCTCCAGATGAGCCCGCAGCGGGAGGAGATGGAGCGGTTCTCGGCGCAGGTGATCCCGGCCGACCTGCGCCGCGCGGCGTGAACCGCACCGTCGCGACGCTCGGCGGGCTGGTCGTCGGGATCGTCGCCGGAGCGGTGGTCGCCGGTCGCGGCTGGCCTGCGGCGGACGCGGCGGCGCTGGCCACCCTGATCGGCACGCTGTGGCTCGACGCGCTGCGGATGACCGTCCTGCCGCTGGTCGTGACGCTGACCGCGACCGGCACCGCGCGGGCGATCGCCGCGGCCCAGGGCGGCGCGATCATCCGCCGGACGGCGCTGCTCGGCTTTGTCCTGCTCCTGGCGTCGGCGGCCGTCGCGCTTCTCCTCGCGCCGCTGCTGCTGTCGACATGGCAACCGGCACCCGCGGCGCTGGCGGCGCTGCGCGGCGCGGGCACGGCAGGCGCGGCCGCCGTCGCCGGGCCGGGGCAGGCGCTGCTCGGCCTCGTCGCCCCCAACCTCGCGGCGGCGGCGGCCGAAGGGTCGATCCCGCCGCTCGCGCTGTTCGCCCTGCTGTTCGGCGCCGCCGCCGCGCGCCTGCCGGTCGAGCGGACACGCACCGCGCTCGACGCGCTGGCGCAGACCGCGGAGATCATTCTCGTCATCGTCGGCTGGGTGCTCGCGCTGGCCCCGGTCGGCGTCGCGGCGCTGGGCTTCGCGCTGGGCCTGCGGCTCGGCCTCGGGGCGGGCTCCGCCCTCGCGCTCTACGTCGGCGCGCAGATCGCCGTCACCGCCGTCCTCGGGCTCGCCATGTACGCGCTCGCCGCCGCGCGCGGTGTGCCGCTGGCCGCCTTCGCCCGCGCCGCGCTCGAGCCGCAGGCGGTGGCGGCGAGCACCCAGTCGTCGCTGGCCGCCCTGCCGGCGATGCTGGCCGCCGCCGCGCGGCTGGACCGGCCCGACCGGGCAGCAGCGCCGGGGACGGCCGCCGCCGTCCTGCCGCTGGCGGTGGCGCTGTTCCGCCTCGCCGCACCCGCCTCGATCGTCGTCGTGACGCTGGCGACGGCGCACATCCACGGGACCCCCCTCGCCCCGGCGACGCTCGCCGTCGTCGCCGGGCTCGCGGTTCTCGGCACGCTGATCATCGCCGGCCTGCCCAACCAGACGACGTTCTTCGCCGCCTATGCGCCGCCGCTCCTCGCCGCGAACCTGCCGGTCGACCTGCTGCCGCTGTTCCTCGCCGTCGATGTCATTCCCGACATCGCCTATACCATCGTCAACGTCACGGCCGACCTCGCCCTCGCGTCGACCGCGGCGCGGCGGGAGCGCCGCTGACGCCGGCGCTCCGTTGTGGCACTGGCCGTTGCCTGCACGGGTGCTACTATCCACCGTTCGATCAGGAGGGGCGCTGTGAGTGACGATGCCGGGGTCTCGATGATGGCCCTCACACCGATGAATCCGGCCTATCAGCACGATCCGCACGCGGTGCTGCGCCCGATGCGCGAGACCTGCCCGGTGGCGCGCGACCCGCAGGCCGGGACGTTCGTCGTCACGAGCTATGCCGACACGCACCGGGTGCTCGCCAACCGGCGCACCTGGCGCGACGGCGCGCGGGCGGAGGCGGCGGCGTTCCTCGCGCATCGGCAAGCGGCACAGCTCCCGCCCGGCGTGCCGCGCACCGAGGCGGTGTCGATCCTCATGCTCGACGACCCGGACCATGCCCGCATTCGCCGTCCGCTCCAGCGCGCCTTCTACGCGCGGGTGAAGACCTGCCGCGATCGGGTCGAGCGGGTGATCGACGCGGCGCTCGACGCGATCGATCCGGCCGCGCCGTTCGACCTGATGGCGGCCTATTGCGTGCCGATCCCGGTTGATGCGATCGCCAGCATCCTGGGCGTCGACGGCGACCGGCTGGCCGATTTCCGCGCGTGGTCCGAAGGCGTGATCCTGGGCCTCAACCCCTTCCGCTCGCCCGCGCAGACGGCGGTGCTGGAACGATGCCGGGCCGCGCTCCGCGACTATTTCCAGGAACAGATCGAGCGCCGCCGCGCCGCGCCCGAAGACGATCTGATCAGCGACATGGTCGCGCTGCAGGCAGAAGGCGCGGCGATCAACGACCGGGAGCTCGCGATCAACCTGATCGCCCTGCTGGTCGGCGGCAATCTGACGACCACCGACCTGATCGGCAATGGCGCACGGCTGCTGATGCTGAACCCGGGCGAGCGCGACAAGCTGCTTGCCGACCCGGGACTCGCGCCGGCGCTGGTGGAGGAGGTTCTGCGCTACGAGGGGCCGATCGACATCACGCAGCGGATCATGGCCGAAGATGTGGAGCTGGGCGGCTGCCCGGTCGTTGCGACGCAGGCGGTGACGACGGTTCTCCGCGCGGCAAACCGCGACCCGGCGATCTTCGACGACGCGGAAACGTTCGCGATCGACGCAAAGCGCGCGCCGCACCTGTCGTTCGGCGGCGGCAGCCACATCTGCATCGGCGCGCCGCTCGCCCGGCTGGAAGGGCAGCTGGCGCTGCTGAAGCTGTTCCAGCGGTTTCCCACGCTGCGCATCGTCGATCCGGAGGCGGAGCCGAACTGGCGCACCCTGCCCTTCTTCCGGGGGCTGGAGGAACTGGTCGTGCACGCCTGACGGCCGCTTCCACGACGGCGTATTGAGGACGGTGGGCACGCTCCGTGCCGTTCGGAGCCAGGGTGCTCGTCACGCCTGATCGTACCGCGCGAGGCGAAACCGGGTGGGCCGACCGATCCACTTCGTGATATAGGACGACCACTGTTTGCAACGTGATCTTTGTACCCGGCACCCGTGCCGGTGCGCATGAAGTGGCGGTCGATACCGGCTTGAACCGCGCTACGGGAGACGTGAGATGCCGATGCACACCACACGGGACGGGACGCAGATCTACTACCGCGACTGGGGCAAGGGTCAGCCGGTCGTGTTCAGTCATGGCTGGCCGCTGACGGGCGACGCCTGGGAGGGGCAGATGATGTTCCTGCGCGCGCACGGCTTCCGCACCATCGCCCACGATCGCCGCGGCAACGGCCGATCCGATCAGCCCGACTTCGGCAACGACGTCGATACCTGGGCGGACGATCTTGCCGGCCTGATCGAGCACCTCGATCTCGAGCAGGTCGTCCTGGTCGGCCATTCCACCGGGGGCGGCGAGGTCGCCCGCTACATCGGCCGGCACGGCACCGGGCGTGTCGCCAAGGTCGTGCTGCTCAACTCGATCGTGCCGCGGATGCTGCAGGCACCCGACAATCCGGCGGGCGTGCCCCTCGCCGGCATCGATCAGATCCGCGCCGGGACGCTCGGCAACCGGTCGCAATTCTTCAAGGATGTCGCGACCCCCTTCTTCAGTGCCAACCGCGACGGCGCCAAGGTAACCGAGGGCATGCGCGACCTGTTCTGGTTCCAGGGCCTGCAGGGCGGCCTGCTCGCGCAGTATGAAACGTCCTATAGCTGGCAGCTCGATTACACCGAGGACGCGCGACGCATCGACGTGCCGACGCTCGTCATCCATGGGGACGACGATCAGATCGTGCCGATCGATGCCGGCGGGCGACGCGCCGCCGAGATCATCGCGGGCGCGCGCCTGATCGTCTACCCGGGCGGCAATCACGGCATCGCCATCACCGATCCCGACCGGGTCAACGCCGACCTCCTGGCGTTTCTCAACGAGCCTGCGGCTGCACCGGCGTCGACGGAAGCCATGGCGGCCCCCGCCTGACTTCGACGTGACGCATCAGGGCAGTGTCCGGCGCTCCCGATCCGCGCGGCAGGGCGCGCCCGGACCGGTCGGTGCGCGCTCGAACAGCTGTCCGGGCGGGTGGCAGCCGACGGGGGCATTCGCTTGTTAGAGCCAGGGGGTGGAACTTCGCCCTTGTTTGCCCGATGCTCGCGGGCGGCGCGGCCGGCCCGATGGACAGTCAGGCATGACCGAGACGGCGGGCAGCGGGGCAAGGACCAGACTAATGACGCAAAGGCCGAGTGGTCCACCCCTGCTGATGCCGAGCCGGAACGAATGTTCGGCAGCAAGCCGCCCGCATCGGCGCCGTGACCCGGCACCTCGGCACCCATCCGACGACCAGGCTTTGACCGGGTGAACATCCTGCCGCGGTCGGGCACCAGCCGCTTCCTCGCCCTCATCCTGGCGGCGCTCGTCCCCGCCGTGGCGGTGGCCGCCGAGACCGCCGACCCCGTGCGGCACGAGTTGATCATCCGCGATTTCCGCACCGAAGGCGGCGTCGTGCTCCCTGCGGCGCGGGTGGTCTACGGCACCTACGGCACGCTCGATGCCGCGGGCGACAATGCGGTGCTGCTGCCGTCGCACTACATGGCCGACCTGACCGGCTATGGCTTCCTGATCGGGCCCGGCAAGGCGCTCGACCCGGGCAAGCTGTTCCTGGTGACGACGGAGATGTTCGGCAACGGCCGATCGTCCTCGCCCTCCAACACCCCCGAGCCGCTGCACGGACCGCGCTTTCCGGCGATCTCGATCCGCGACGACGTGGCGGCGAGCCGCGCCGTGCTCGACGCGCTGCATGTCCGGCACCTGCGGGCGGTGATCGGCTTTTCGATGGGGGCCGAGCAGGCCTTCCAATGGGCGGTGAGCTATCCCGGCTTCATGGACCGGATCGTCGCGACGTCGGGCACGGCGCGGGCCTGGGGGCACGGCATCGTCCGCCTGGAAGGGCAGATCGCCGCGCTGACGACGGATCCGGCGTTCAAGGCGGGCGACTACGATTCCGGCTGGCCGGCCGGCAGGCGGACCGAGCCCGACCGGGGCATCCAGGCTTTTTCCCTTGTCTGGGCCGGGTGGCTCTACTCGCAGGAATGGTGGCGACGCGAGCTGTGGCGGACCGAGACGCCCAGCCCTGCCAGCCTCGATCAGGCGATCGAGCGCTATCGGCATGTCTTCGACGGTACCGACGCCAACGACCTGATCCTGCAGGCGCGGACGTGGGAGGCGCACGACGTCGGTCGCACCCCGGGGTTCGGCGGCGATACGGCGGCGGCGCTGCGCTCGATCCGGGTGCCCGTGCTCTACATGCCGTCGGCGACCGACCTGTACTTTCCCGTCGGCGACGCGCGCTACGAGTGCGGTTTCATCCGCGACTGCCGACTGTACCCGATCCCGTCGCTCTGGGGACATCCGGCGGGCGCGGGGGCGACGCCGGCGGATGCCGCCTTCCTCAACGACCATGTCGCGCGCTTCATGGCCGGCACCCTGACCCGACCCGATGCCCCCGCGCGGGCGAGGGGAGGCGACTGAGGCGTCGTGACAGCATGACGCCCGGTTGCGGTCGCTGATGTCGCTCCGTCGACTTGCCTGCGTCAGCCACTCGGTCGAGGGGAGAAAGATGGACGGCGCGGCGATGATCGAACTTTCGGCAACCGCGGCCGTCGCGGCGATGCGCGCGGGCGAGATGTCGGCGCTGGCATACGCCGAGGCGCTGCTGGCGCGCTGCGCGGCGGGGGCGGCGCTCAACGCCTTCATCACGCTCGATCCCGCGGCGGTTCGGGCGGCGGCGCGAGCGGCGGACACGCACCGGGCGGCGGGCGGCGAGCTGGGACCGCTGCACGGCCTGCCGATCCCGGTGAAGGACAGCGTCAACACCGCGGGCATCGTGACGACGGTCGGGACCCGGGCGCTGCGCGGCTGGATCCCGGCGCGCGATGCCACCACCGTCGCCCGGCTGAAGGCGGCGGGGGCGATCGTGCTCGGCAAGACCAACATCCACGAACTGTCGTTCGGCTGGACCAGCAGCAACCTGGAATTCGGCGCGGTGCGCAACCCCTACGACCCCGCGCGCATCCCGGGCGGCTCGTCGGGCGGTACTGCGGCCGCGGTCGCCGCGCGGATGGCACCGCTGGGGGTGGCGGAGGATACGCAGGGCTCCATCCGCGTGCCGGCGGCGCTGTGCGGCATCGCCGGCTTTCGCCCGACGACGGGCCGTTACCCGACCGACGGAACCGCGCCGATCACGCCGCTGTTCGACCAAATCGGGCCGCACGCGCGCTGCGTTGGCGACCTGGCGCTGTTCGATGCGGTCGTGAGCGGCGAACCGGCGGTGACCGAGGCGGCGTCGCTGGCTGGCCTGCGCATCGGCATCGACCGGGATTTCTTCTTCGCCGGCATCGATGCCGAAGTCGCGGCGCTGGTCGCGGCGGCGCTGGCACGGCTGGCCGCCTGCGGGGCGGTGATCGTCGCGGCGCCGGTGCCGGGACTGGCAGGCGTGGAGCAGCTGGCGATGGCGATCCAGGGGCACGACGTGGTGCCGGCGCTGGAGCGCTATCTGTCCGACTCGGATGCGCCGATCGACTTCGAGACGATGTTCGCCGGGGTCAGCGCCGACGTCGCGGCGGTCTTCTCGCAGGTGGCGCTGCGCGGTGCGCCGCAGGCGATCGCCGAGGATGTGTATGCCGCCGCCCGCGACGGCGCGCGGCCCGCGATGCAGCAGGCGGTGGCGACCTGGTTCGCCGACCACCGGATCGACGCCATGCTGCTGCCGGCGACGATGGTGGCGGCAACGCCGGTGGGACGGCAGGGCAGTGTCGACATCGGCGGCACGGCGGTGCCCTTTGCCATGGCCGTCGCCCGCAACATCACGCCCGGCAGCACGCTCGGCCTGCCGGGGCTGGTGCTGCCGTGCGGCTTGACCGCCGGCGGCCTGCCGGTGGCAATCGAGCTCGACGGCCCGGCGGGCGGCGACCGCCGGCTGCTGGCGATCGGCATGGCGGTGGAGGCGGTGCTCGGACCGCTGCCGGCGCCGGTGCTCCGCGGCTGAGCGCCTGCGCCTGCGCCTGCGCCTGCCGGCAATCGGTGGGTCAGCGCGGCGGCTTCGCCAGGCGCGGTACCAAGCTGCGTGAAAGGATGCGACGGGCCGTGCGTGATTGCAACGCGCCCCTTCGTGTCGATAGTCTCGGTTGAACGGACGCAAGGGATCGGCGCCTGACCTCGACCACGGTTTCCGGGAGCTGCCGCTTGGGTTTTCAGCACATCAGGATTTCGCGTTTTGGCGGCCCCGAGGTCATCGAGCTGGTCGATGAACCCTCGGTTCCCGAACCCGGACCGGGGGAGGTCAGGATTCGCGTCCTCGCCGCCGGGACCGGCTACACCGATTGCTTCATCCGCCGCGGCCGCTACCCGGATTTCAAGGGACCGCTGCCGTTCACGCCCGGGTACGAGCTGGTCGGCCTTGTCGATGCGGTCGGCTCCGGCGTAGCCGAACCAAAGCTGGATCAGAGGGTTGCGGACCTGTGTGTCGTCGGCGGCTACACGCAGTTTGCCCTTCGTCCGGCGGCGGCGCTGGTGCCGGTGCCGCCCGAGGTCGATCCGGCGGAGGCGGTCTGCCTGCCGCTCGCCTATCTCACCGCCTACCAGATGCTGACCCGCGTCCGGCCGCTCGCTGCTGGCGCGACCGTCCTGGTGATCGGTGCGTCGGGAACCGTCGGGACGGCGCTGCTCGATCTGGCACGGCATCTCGGCCTTCGCGCCATCGGCACCTGTTCGGCGGCGAACATGGACGTCGTGCGCCGGTACGGGGCCGAGGCCGTGGACTACAAGGCCGGAGACTTCGTTCCTGCCGTCCGGGCGCTGACCGGCGGTGCCGGCGTTGCCGCGGCGTTCGATGCCATCGGCGGCGCTCATTTCGCCCGCAGCTTCGCCTGCCTCGCGCCGGGTGGCCTGATCGTCGGCTATGGTTCCCAGACCATGGCCGACGGCAAGGAAAGCGTCGTCGATGCCGCGCTGGGTCTGGGTCGGCTGTATCTGTGGGGCGCGCTCCCAGTCCTGTTCCGCGGCCGACGCGGTGCTTTCTACAGCATCACTGCGCGACGCAAGACCCATCCTGACGATTTTACCCGCGATCTGGTCGCGCTGTTCGAGTTGCTACGCCGCGGTGCCATCCACCCGGTGGTGGTGGATCGGTTGCCGCTCGGGGCCGCGCGCGCGGTGCATGAACGCATCGAAGTCGGCGGGCTTGGCGGCAAGATCGTCTTGCTGCCGTGGGCGTCGTGACCGCCCCGGCGAGGCGGCGACAGGCCGCCCAAAGCACCGGTTCATCGCGGCGGCAGGGTTCGCCCCTGCCGCCGCGAGCCGAAGCCGCGACGCTTCCCGCATCGACTAGAAATCGACCTTGGCCCCGACGCGGAAGGCGCGTCCGATGATCCCCGCGTCGCCGACGACGGGGTTGTACAGGTACGCGCCGTAGGTCGTCGCATCGATCGGCGGCTTGCGGTCGGCGACGTTGAGCACGTCGAGGTAGAAGGACAGCTGCGGCGTGACCGTTACCGCGCCGTGCAAATCGACCTCGACGAACGACTTGACGTTGCACGGCTGGTAGGCGTTGCCGTCCTGGTTGGTCGGCACCAGGCCGCAGTCGCCGGCGACGTTGCCCTGATCCTCGGCGGAGTAGTTGTAGCCGCTGGTGTAGTAAGCGGTCGCCGTTAGCGACGCCTTGCCGAAGTCGAGCGTGTTCTGCCAGTTGGCGCGCCACCGCGGCGTGCCCGTGCCGGCCGTCAGGTTGAAGTTGCCGAGCGTGCCGGCATAATGCTCGACGTGCCCGTCGGGAAAGCTGGTGTTGAGGTCGAAGATATAGGTCGCCTCGCCCGAGCTGCTCAGATGGATATTGTGACCGAGGTCGAACCGCGCCGACAGTCCCGCATCGATGCCCGACGTCTTCTGCCGGTTGGCGTTGATGAAACTGCCTTGGGCGAAGGCGACCCGGCGCAGACCCGTCGGGTGGTCGGGATCGACTTCGTCGGGGATGATCGTCACGCCGCCGAAGTTCAGCGCGCTGGTCGCATAATAGTTGTTGATTGCGCTCTGGAAATTGACCGAAGTGATGACGTTGGTCTTGATGATGTTGTAATAGTCGATCGTCAGCGTGACGTTATGAACCGGCTTCACGATCGTGCCGATGGTGAAGTTGCGCGATTTCTCGGGCCCGAGATTGGGGTTGCCAACCGTCGTCTGGCCGATGCTGTATGCGGTCAGATAGGTGTTCGGCCCGATCCCGTTGGCATTGAGGTGCTGATTGACGAAGTTGGCGGGAAGGTTGGACGCCGACTGGGTGACATAGCCGGTCGTCGGCAATGCGCCTTGCTCGGCGAAGCTCGGGATGCGGAACCCGCGCGAGAAGGTGCCGCGGAGCGACACCTGCGGGATCGGCGTGAACTTGGCTCCGACCTTGGGCGAGAAATTGCTCTGGCCCGTGGAATAATGGTCGTAACGGCCCGACCCGTCGATCTCGAGCGAGGTCAGGATCGGCGCATCGACCTCGAAATAGCCCGACTCGACATAGCGGTGCCCGGCCGCACCAAAGGCGTTGAGCACGAAGTACCGCTGCGTCGGCCCGTTGTAGTCCGGATTACCGCTCGGATCGTTGAGCGATTCGTACCGCAAAGCAGCACCGATGACCGCCTGAACGCGGCCGCCGGGGAGGTTGAACAGCCCCTTCGCCAGCGTTGCCTGCCCCTGGTACAGATGCGTCGAGTCGTGGAGGTACTGCGGCGTCGTCAGGTAGTTGACCGTTGCCGCCGAATTGAGCTCCGGATTGACGAAATTATACGACCCGTCGGCAATCACATCGAGCAGATGCTGGATGAAGACGTAGCCCTTGGCCGTGGTGTCGAGCGCGCTCGCCGCGGCGGTGCCGTCGAGCGTATAGCTCCAGTCGTCGCCGAAGCTGCCCTTGAGGCCGAGCGCGAGACGGTAGACCTGGCTCTCGCTCGAGTTGAACTCGACGACGTTGGGCAGGCGGCCGGCGATGCGGGCGACCTCGCCGAGCGAGGCGAACGGATTGTTCGGGTTGAGCGTGCCGTTCGTCGCGGTGCATGTCACCGTGCCGCGCGGGCAGATATAGACCGGCAGCGCGAGGATGGTGTTGCCGTAGCTCGTCGCCTGGTTGGTGCTGTAGCCCGGATAGAGGATGCCCGACGGGGCCAGCGCGCGGATTTGGCCTGCGGTGCCGGTGTACGACGAATAGCTGCGCTCGTAGTTGAACTCGGCATAGGCCTCGGCGCGGTCGCCGAGCAGCACGGTACCGCGCGCCGACACGCCGTAACGCTGCTGCTTGGGCTCGATCTGGCTGTAGTCGCGGACCAGGTCCTGCTGGCAGACGGTGCGCGGCGCGGTCGCGTTGCCGGCATAATCGTCGTCGTTCAGCGTGTACGGCGTCAGGCCGCGGCAGCCGGCGGTGGGATTGAGCAGTTGATAGCGACCGAGCGCGGTCGAATTGTCAGCCGTCGCGGGACGAACGATGAACACGGTCGGTGCCGTCGACAGGCCGTTGAACGTGCCGTTCGTCGCGCCGTTGGCGATGTTGTTCGGCCCGCAAACGCCGTTGTAGCACAGACCCGTCTGGTCGGCGGTGTTGTACGGGTAGCCGCGATTGCGCTGATACAGCGGCGCGCTGTCGATGTAGTGCCCGCTGACGTAGAAATTATAGCCCTTGTCGGCGAGATCGCCAAAGCCGTAGGTCGCGGTGAAGCGGTGATTGGCGGCATCGCCCTTCTCGCTGATCCCCGCCTCGGCCGTCAGGTGAAGCCCGGTGACCTGGCGCTTGGTGATGATGTTCACGACGCCGGCGACGGCATCGGCACCGTAGGATGCGGACGCGCCGTCCTTCAGCACCTCGACCCGGTCGACGATCTCGTCGGGGATGGTGTTCAGGTCGACAAAGTTGCGCACGCCGTCGTCGGCGAGCGGGTAGAACGGGGCGCGAAGGCCGTCGAACAGGACCAGCGTCGAGTTGGTCGTCAACCCGCGCAGGGACACCGACGACGCGCCGCCGGCGAATGCACCATTGGCGGTGAACGAGTTCGTCAGCGCCGGGCCGTTGTTCGCGGAGATCGACTGAATCGCCGCCTGAACCGTCTGCAGGCCGCGGGCCTCGAGGTCGTCGGCTGTCAAAACTGTGACCGGCGACGGCGTCTCCGTGTTTCGGCGACGCAGCAAGGTGCCAGTAACGACGATCGTATCGGCAGCATCGGCAGTCGCGGCAGGCGAAGCAATCGCCGGCGCTGGCCCGACCTGTCCACCGTCACTGCCAGACGACGCCTGAGCATAGGCCGTACCGGACAGGATTGCCGATGATGCAAACAGCGCAACCATCTGTCTGGTTCGAGAATTCTGCAGATATGTACCCGACAAATAGTTACGCCGCGACGCCATTATGATACTCCGTAGGTTCGACGGTCGGGTTGAACTGACGAACTTAAGGCGATGGTGTAGGGCGCGACTTCAAAGTGTAACAGGGCAATCCGCCGCAGCACAGCGATCGCCGATCAAACGTGATAATAATGCCACAGGCTGACCGTGGACGATCGATGCGCGGGATGATGCGGTCTGACGTGACGGTGCACACACTACAGGCCAACGCTGATCCTGATCGTCGACGCTTCCGGAGAGATCGACCTGCGGCATCCGACGGGCTTGCGTCATAGCGGCCTGCCGTGACGGAAGCGGGGTGGCGGTGTTAAGGTACCCGGGGGGTACGGACGTGGGGGGTTCGGGCCGGGGGGTTTCGGGCCGGGCAACGTCGCAGGACCCGCGGGTGCCAACGTCAGCCGCCGAACGCCGCAGCCTCCACGATCCCCGTCACTCCCACTCGATCGTCCCCGGCGGTTTTGACGTATAGTCGTAGACGACGCGGCTGACGCCGTTGACTTCGTTGACGATGCGGGTCGCGACCCGCGACAGGAAGCCCGCATCGAAGGGATAGATGTCGGCCGTCATGCCGTCGACCGAGGTCACGGCGCGGAGCGCGCAGACGCGCTCATAGGTGCGAAAATCGCCCATGACGCCGACGGTGCGGACCGGCAGAAGGACGGCGAAGGCCTGCCAGATCGCGTCGTACAGGCCCGCCGCGCGGATTTCGGCGAGGAAGATGGCGTCGGCGGCGCGGAGCGTGTCGCACGCCTCGCGCGTCACTTCGCCGGGGATCCGGATGGCGAGGCCCGGTCCGGGGAACGGATGACGGGCGACGAAGGCCTCGCTCAGCCCCAGTTCGCGCCCGAGCACGCGGACTTCGTCCTTGAACAGCTCGCGCAGGGGCTCGACCAGGGCGAGGTTCATCCGCTCGGGCAGGCCGCCGACGTTGTGGTGGCTCTTGATCGTCACCGACGGACCGCCGGCATAGCTGACGCTCTCGATGACGTCGGGGTAGAGGGTGCCCTGGGCGAGGAAGCGCGCGCCGTCGATCTTCTTCGCCTCGGCGTCGAAGATGTCGATGAAGGTCTTGCCGATGATCTTGCGCTTGGCCTCGGGATCGCTGACGCCGGCGAGCGCGCCGAGGAACAGGTCGGCTGCGTCGACGTGGATCAGCGGGATATGGTAGTGCTCGCGGAACAGGCTGACGACCTGCGCCGCCTCGCCGGCGCGGAGCAGGCCGGTGTCGACGAAGACGCAGGTCAGCTGGTCGCCGATCGCCTCGTGGATGAGGACGGCGGCGACCGACGAATCGACCCCGCCCGACAGGCCGCAGATCACCCGCCCGTCGCCGACCTGATCGCGGATCGCGGCGACCTTGGCGGCGCGGAAGCCGGCCATGCTCCACGTCGCGGCGCAGCCCGCGACGCCGCGGACGAAGGTGGCGATGAGCTTCGCGCCGTCGGGCGTGTGGACGACCTCGGGATGGAACAGCAGGCCGTAGAAGCGGCGGTCGTCGTCGGCGATGGCGGCGAAGGGAGCCATTTCGGAGCGCGCGACGACGCGGAAGCCGGCCGGGATCGCGTCGATGCGGTCGCCGTGGCTCATCCACACCTGGTGGCGCTCACCCGCGGCCCAGACGCCGGCGAACAGGGCGCAGTCGCCGACCACCTCGACGAAGGCGCGGCCGAACTCGCGGTCGGCGGCGGTGGCGACCGCGCCGCCAAGCTGGGCGCACATCGTCTGGTCGCCGTAGCAGATGCCGAGCACGGGAACGCCGGCGGCGAACACCGCGTCGGGCGCGCGGGGGCTGCCGAGGTCGCCGATCGACGCCGGTCCGCCCGACAGGATGATGCCGCGCGGCGCCAGGCGCGCGATCGCCTCGGCCCCCGACTGGAACGGCACGACCTCGCAATAGACACCGGCCTCGCGGACGCGCCGGGCGATGAGCTGCGTGACCTGGCTGCCGAAGTCGAGGACCAGGATCGCCTCGGGCGGCGTGACGGCGGCGGGTGCGGCGGGGTCGGTCATGGGCGCGGGTACTCCGCGACCGGCGCGCTGTCCAGATGGCGGTAGCGCGCGAGGAAGGCGGCGGCAAAGTCCTGCACGCGCCCGGCCGCAATCGCGGCGCGCAGGTCGGCCATCAGCGTCTGGTAGAACCAGATATTATGCTCGGTCATCAGCATCGCCCCGAGGATCTCGTCGGAGCGGACGAGGTGGCTCAGATAGGCGCGGCTGGCCGTCGCGCATACCGGGCACGGGCAGTCGGGGTCGAGCGGTGCCTCGTCCTCGACATAGTGCGCGTTCCTGAGGTTGCGCGGACCGTCGCGGGTGAATGCCTGCCCCGTCCGCCCCGACCGCGTCGGCAGGACGCAGTCGAACATGTCGACGCCGCGCAGCACCGCGCCGACGATGTCGTCGGGCTTGCCGACGCCCATCAGGTAGCGCGGCGCGTCCGCCGGAAGCTGGCCCGTGGCGTAGTCGAGGACGCCGAACATCGCCTCCTGCCCCTCGCCCACCGCCAGCCCGCCGATGGCATAGCCGTCGAAACCAATCTCGCGCAGCGCCGCCGCCGACGCGCGCCGCAGCTCAGGGTCGAGGCCGCCCTGCTGGATGCCGAAGATCGCGGCATCGGCGGCATGCGAACCGCCGCCGTCGAACGCCGCCCGGCTGCGCCTCGCCCAGCGCATCGACCGCGCCATCGCGCCGGCCACCGCCGCGCGGCTCGCGGCAGCCGCGGCACCGTCGCCGGGGGCGGGCAGCGCGACGAGTTCGTCGAACGCCATAACGATGTCGCTGCCGAGCAGCCGCTGGATCTCGATCGATCGCTCGGGCGTCACCGCATGCCGCGAACCGTCACGGTGCGAGGCGAAGGTGACGCCCTCCTCGGTAACCTTCGTCAGCGCGCCGAGGCTCATCACCTGATAGCCGCCGCTGTCGGTCAGGATCGGCTTGTCCCAGCCCATGAAGCGGTGCAGCCCGCCCAGCCGCGCGATCCGTTCGGCGGTCGGGCGCAGCATCAGGTGATAGGTGTTGCCCAGGATGATGTCGGCCCCGGCCGCCGCGACCTCGGCCGGGCGCATCGCCTTGACCGTGGCCGCCGTTCCGACCGGCATGAACGCAGGCGTCCGGATCGTCCCGCGCTTGAGCGCGAGCGCGCCGGTGCGGGCCGCGCCGTCGGTGGCGGCGATGGTGAAGGCGAAGCGGGGAGGCATGGCGGCGGGATAACCGACTTCCGCCGCGTTCGACAGGGCAGATCGGGGGTGACGGCGGCCCTGCCCTCCCCTAACCGGTACTGGTGTCGCCGTTCGCCATCCCCAACTTCCGCGCCTTCTTCGCCGCGCGCCTCGCGACGAACATCGCCAGCGCGATGCTCGTCATCGTCATCGGCTGGCAGGTGTACGACCTCGCCCGGGCGACGATGTCGACGCGCGACGCCGCGTTCCTCCTTGGCATGATCGGGCTGGCGCAGTTCCTGCCGCTGTTCGCCCTGACGCTCGTCGTCGGCTATGTCGCCGACCGCGTCGATCGCCGCTTCATCGGCCGCGCCGCGGTCGCGCTCGAACTCGCCTGCGCCGCGGCGCTCGGCGTGCTGTCGCTGGCGGGCGCGGTGACGCTGACCGCGCTGTTCGTCGTCGCCGTGCTGCTGGGCGTCGGGCGGGCATTCATGGGACCGGCGCTGTCGGCGCTGGCCCCCAACCTGGTGCCACGCGACCTGCTGCCCAAGGCGATCGCGTGGAACTCGATCGGCTGGCAAGTCGGCTCGGTCCTCGGCCCACCGCTGGGCGCGTTCCTGTACGCCAGCCACCCGTCGGCACCCTATCTGCTGGCGGCCGGGCTGTTCGGCGGCGGTCTCGGCGGACTGTTCCTGATCGGCCGCGTCCCGCGCCCGGAGCCGTCGGGCCTCAGCCCGTGGCGGGCGACGCTCGAAGGCCTCGGCTATGTCCGGCGCAACCAGGTCGTCCTCGGCGCGATCAGCCTCGACCTGTTCGCCGTGCTGCTGGGCGGCGCGACGGCGATGCTGCCGGTCTATGCCCGCGACGTCCTCCACGTCGGCGTCGCCGGCCTTGGCCCCTTGCGCGCGGCCCCGGCGGCGGGAGCGGCGGTGACGGCGCTGGTCCTGACACGCTGGCAGATCAGCCGCCGGGTCGGGCTGACGATGTTCGCCTGCGTCGGCCTGTTCGGCGTCGCGACGGTGGTCTTCGGCCTTTCGCGGACGCTGCCGCTGTCGCTGGCGGCGCTGGCCGTCCTCGGCGCGGCCGACATGATCTCGGTCTATATCCGGTCGTCGCTGATCCAGCTGCACACGCCCGACGCCATGCGCGGGCGCGTCTCGGCCGTGTCGTCGCTGTTCATCTCGGCGTCGAACGAGCTGGGGGAGTTCGAAAGCGGGCTGACCGCCGCCTGGCTCGGGCCAGTCGAGGCGGTCGTCGCCGGCGGCATCGGCGCGGTCGTCGTCACCCTCGTCTGGGCGTGGCGCTTCCCGGCGCTGCGCCGCGCCGACCGCTTCGTCCCGCCCGCTGCGGGGTCGCCCGCGGCCAGCGAAGCCGCTATGGAAGTCGAGCAGCAGGAGACCCGCGCATGAAGGCCGACTCGATCCTCGCCACCATCGGCAATACCCCGCACATCCGCGTATCGCGCCTGTTCCCCAGCCACGAGGTGTGGATCAAGTCGGAGCGTTCGAACCCCGGCGGGTCGATCAAGGACCGCATCGCGCTCGCCATGGTCGAAGCGGCCGAGGCCGACGGCAGCCTGCAGCCGGGCGGGACCATCGTCGAGCCGACCAGCGGCAACACCGGCATCGGCTTGGCGCTCGTCGGCGCGATCAAGGGCTACAAGGTCATCCTCGTCATGCCCGACTCGATGTCGATCGAGCGGCGGCGGCTGATGCTCGCCTATGGCGCGACGTTCGACCTGACCCCGCGCGCCGGGGGGGTGAAGGCCGCGATCGAGCGCGCGCACGAGATCGTCGCCTCCACGCCGAACAGCTGGATGCCGAGCCAGTTCGACAACCCGGCCAATGTCGCGATCCACGTCAAGACCAGCGCGCGCGAGATCCTGGAGGACTTCGACGACACGCCGATCGACGCGATGATCACCGGCGTCGGCACCGGCGGCCACATCACCGGCGTCGCCGAGGCGCTGAAGCCGATCTGGCCGAAGATGAAGGTCTTCGCCGTCGAACCGACGCTGTCGCCGGTGATCTCGGGCGGCCAGCCGGGGCCGCATGCGATCCAGGGCATCGGCGCGGGGTTCATCCCGGCCAACCTCCACACGCAGCTGCTCGACGGCGTCATCCAGGTCTCGCCCGACGATGCCAAGGCGTGGGCGCTGCGGGCGGCACGCGAGGAAGGGATGCTCGTCGGGATCTCCAGCGGCGCGACGCTGGCGGCGATCCACCAGAAGCTGCCCGACCTCGCGCCCGATGCCCGCATCCTCGGCTACAACTACGATACCGGCGAGCGTTACCTGTCGGTGCCCGAGTTCCTGCCGACCGAGTGATTGCCGGCAGGCCTGCCGGCGGTTTACGGTAACGGCAACCACCGGGAGCCGTCGCATGACCTATGCCAACATCGTCTTTGCCGAAGCGGACGGCGTCGTCACGGTGACGCTCAACCGTCCGGCGGCGCTGAACGCGCTGACGACGGACCTGATCGCGGAGCTGATCGATGCGGTCGACCGCGTGCGTGACGAGGGCACCGCCCGCTGCCTGCTGCTGACCGGCACCGGCCGCGCCTTCTGCAGCGGCGCCGACCTCGCCACCGGCAGCGCGACGGGAACTGGCGCCGGCGGCGCCACTGGGGCTGGGGCCGGCGGTCCGCCGGATGCCGGTCACCGGCTGGAGACCCACTTCAATCCGCTTCTCGAGCGGCTGTTCGCCCTTCCCGTGCCGTTCATCACCGCGGTCAATGGCCCGGCGGCGGGGGCGGGCTGCTCGTTCGCGCTCGCCGGCGACATCGTCCTGGCGAGCGAGTCCGCTTATTTCCTGCAGGCCTTCGTCAACATCGGGCTGGTCCCCGACGTCGGCTCGACGTGGCTGCTGCCGCGCCTTGCGGGCCGGGCGCGGGCGCAGGCAATGATGATGCTCGGCGAGCGCATCCCCGCGGCGACCGCCCTCGACTGGGGCCTGATCTGGCAGGTAGTCCCCGACGCCGACCTGCCCGAAACGGCGCAGGCGCTCGCCCGGCGGCTGGCGGCGGGACCGACCCGCACCTACGCGCTGATCCGCCACGGCATCCGCGACTGCCTCGACGCGTCGCTGACCGAAGCCCTGGCGACCGAGCGGCGCAATCAGCGCACCGCCGGCCGGACGAGCGATTTTGCCGAGGGCGTCGCTGCCTTCCTGCAGAAGCGGCCGGCGAGCTTCACCGGCCGCTGATCACCCCAAGCCGAACCGGCGCTGACGGACGTCAACCGAAGCGGAAGGCGGTCACCTGCCCATAGCTGGCGGTGCAGGTGAAGCGCGCGTTCTCGACCGCGCCGTTGCGGTCGGCGCGGCGCACCTCGAGTGTCCCCGTGACGTGGGCGCCGTTCTCGAACGGATCGACCCGGTCGATGCGCAGCACCCGGCCATTGTCGCCGTGCGACGTCGCTTCCTCGACCGCCGCCCGGCTGCACTGGTCGACCGGATCGACCGACTGGTACGCCTGCTGCTGCGGAGGCGGCGGCGGCGGCGCATAGCCATAGGCCGGCGGCGGCGGCGCATACCCATAGGCAGGCGGCGGCGCGACGGCGACCGGCGGCGGGTAGGAATAAACCGGCGCCGGATACGTCTCGTAATAGGTTGGCTGATCGGCGATCACGGCCGCGGTGCCGCCGATGATCGCCGCCCCGAGCAGCGCCTCGCCGAATCCGAAGCCGCCGTAATAGCCGCCGTAGCAGCAACCACGGTAGCCGTAGCCGTAACCACGGTAGCCGCCGAAACCGCCGTGATAGCCGCCAAAGCCGCCATGATACCCGCCGTAGCCGCCGCCGTGGAAGCCGCCACCAAAGCCGCCACCGCCATGAAAGCCGGCCGCGCTCGCCGGCACCGTCGCCAGTGCTGTCGCGCCGGCCAGGGCCAGCGTCAGCGCCGCACGGGTCATCGTCCGCAAGCTCGTCCGCATCGTCCGTCTCCCGATCATCACGGCGTACCATGGACGTCCGCGATTGTACCGGCGATGAACCGCTCGACTAGGCGGCGATCGCTGTCAGCGCGGCACGCCAGGCATCGGGAAACGGTGTCGGCCGGCGCGTGTTCCGATCGACCAGAACGTGAACGAAGAAGCCCTCCGCCGCCGCTTCGCGCGCGCCGGCAAGGAACAGGCCGACCTCGTAGCAAACGCTCGTGGTGCCGACCCGCGCTGTCCGAATGCCCGCCTCGACCGTCTCCGGGAATGCCACCGGCCGCGCGTAGCGGCAGCCGGTCTCGACGACGAGGGCGATTTCCTTCCCGTGCATCAGGTCGAGCACGCCGGCGTCGACCAGATAGGCGTTCACCGCCGTGTCGAACCAGCTGTAATAGACCGTGTTGTTGACGTGGCCATAGACGTCGTTGTCCATCCACCGCGTGGCGATCGCGCGGTAGTTGCGGTAGGCGCCACGCGGCCGGAACGGGTCGCGCTGAGCCATCGCTTAGTCTTCGGCGCCGACCATGTTGTTCTCGACCGGGCCGCTGTCCTGGCCCTTGGCCGCGGTGTCGCGGTCGACGAACTCGACGACCGCCATCGGCGTCGCGTCGGACCGGCGGATGCCCGCCTTGACGATCCGGACATAGCCGCCCTGCCGGTCGGCGTAGCGGGGCGCCAGCGTCTCGAACAGCTTGGCGAGCTGCGCATCGTCCTGCAGCCGGGCATGCGCGAGGCGGCGGTTCGACAGGCCGCCATGCTTGGCCAGCGTCACCAGCTTTTCGACGTAGGGACGGATTTCGCGCGCCTTGGGCAGGGTCGTCGTGATCTGCTCGTGCTTGATGAGGCTGGCGGCCATGTTCCGGAACATGGCGAGGCGATGGCTCGTGGTGCGGCCGAGCTTCCGATGGGCATTACCGTGACGCATGTCGGTCTTCCTGTTCGTTCGGGAGCCGTATCAGGTACTCCAGGACCGGTCCGGCGGGAGTGCCGAACCTTGGGTTGCGCCGCGGGCAAAGCCCGCGTCGTCGGTCGGGGCAGACCCCGCCGGCCGCGCTTGGGCGAGGCTGCTTCCAACGCGACGATCGCCAGAGCCATCCTCGCGTCAGGCGCAGCCGCCCGGCGCTAGTACTCCTGCTCGAGCTTCTTGGCCATCTCCTCGATGTTCTCCGGCGGCCAGCCGGGGATCTGCATGCCGAGGTGAAGACCCATCGCCTGCAGGACTTCCTTGATCTCGTTCAGCGACTTCCGGCCGAAGTTCGGCGTCCGCAGCATCTCGCTCTCGCTCTTCTGGACGAGGTCGCCGATATAGATGATGTTGTCGTTCTTCAGGCAGTTGGCCGAGCGCACCGACAGTTCCAGCTCGTCGACCTTCTTCAACAAATAGCGGTTGAGGGCCGCCGTATCGTCGATTTCGACCGGACCGAGCGGCAGCGCGCCCGTCGCCTGCGGCGGAGCATAGCCCTGCGCCGGCTCCTCGAAGTTCACGAACAGCGCCAGCTGGTCCTGCAGGATCTTAGCGGCATAGGCGAGCGCGTCCTCGGGCGTCAGCGTGCCGTCGGTCTCGATCGACATCGTCAGCTTGTCGTAGTCGAGCTCCTGGCCGACGCGGGTATTCTCGACCTTGTACGACACCTGGCGCACGGGCGAGTACAGCGCGTCGACGGGAACCAGCCCGATCGGCGCGTCGGCCGGCCGGTTCATCGACGCCGGGACATAGCCCTTCCCGGCATCGACGGTCAGTTCCATGTTGAGCGTCGCGCCCTCGTCGAGGGTGCAGACAACGAGATCGGGGTTCATGATCTCCATGTCGCCGGTGACGGCGATCTGGCCTGCCGTGACCGGCCCCGGTCCGCTCGCCGACAGGGTCAGGCGCTTGGCCGCTTCGCCCTGCATGCGGATCGCGATCTGCTTGATATTGAGGACGATATCGGTCACATCCTCGCGCACGCCGGCAAGCGACGAGAACTCGTGGAGCACGCCGTCCATCTTGATCGCAGTGACGGCTGCACCCTGGAGCGACGACAGCAGGACGCGGCGAAGCGCGTTGCCGAGGGTGAGCCCGAAACCGCGCTCGAGCGGCTCTGCGACGAAGGTTCCCTTGCGGCGGTGATCGGCGGTCTGGCGAACCTCGAGCTTGTTCGGCTTCTTGAGTTCGGTCCAATTCTTCGTAATTACGGCCACTGCTTCACCTCAAAGCTGGGAGGCGCGTCGTCACGCAGCCTCGAAAATTGGTCCCGCCGGACACCGGCGGGCAAGCGGCGCGTCAGACGCGGCGGCGCTTGGGCGGCCGGACGCCGTTGTGCGGGATCGGCGTCACGTCGCGGATCGCGGTGATGTTGAAGCCCACCGCCTGCAGCGCTCGCAGCGCCGACTCGCGGCCCGAGCCGGGGCCGCGGACTTCGACCTCGAGCGTCCGCACGCCATGCTCGGCCGCCTTCTTGCCGGCATCCTCTGCTGCCATCTGCGCAGCGTAAGGCGTCGACTTGCGCGAGCCCTTGAACCCCATCGTCCCGGCCGACGACCATGCGATGGCATTGCCCTGCGCGTCGGTGATGGTGATCATGGTATTGTTGAAGCTGGCGTTGACGTGGGCAACGCCGGACGTGATGTTCTTGCGCTCACGGCGCTTGATGCGGGCAGGTTCGCGGGCCATCGGAATATCCTGATCTTAAGCAGCGGTCGACACGAAGCGCAGGCGATGCCTCACTTCTTCTTGCCGGCGATGGGCTTGGGCTTGCCCTTGCGGGTGCGCGCGTTGGTGTGGGTGCGCTGACCGCGCACCGGCAGGCCCCGGCGATGACGCAGGCCGCGATAGCAGGCGAGGTCCATCAGTCGCTTGATGTTCATCGCCGTCTGGCGGCGCAGGTCGCCCTCGACGGTAATCTCGCGGTCGATCAGCTCGCGGATCTGCAGGACCTCGGCGTCGGTCAGGTCCTGGACGCGGCGCTCGCGCGGCATGTCGAGCGACTCGACGATGCCGAGCGCCTTGGTCCGGCCGATGCCGTGGATGTAGGTCAGCGCGATTTCGACGCGCTTGTTGGTCGGGATGTTGACGCCCGCAATACGTGCCACAGAATAGTCTCCCACGCTCCACGGACCCGCTGGGCGGCGGCTCCATCTCAAAGCAGCGACCGCGCCAGCGGCCATAAAGCAAAGGCGCGGCACGCCCAAAAGCGTTCCGGCCAGACTTCCGGTTAATCGGAAGCCGGGTAGCTAGGCAGGGTTTCGACTGCTGTCAACCCCGACCGTCGCTTCGGCTCACTTTGTTCCCAGCACCGCCTCGATTGCGACATTGACGTCGGCCATGTCGGCCATCCCGTCGACGCGGGCGACGAGGCCGCGCGCCTCGTAATAGGGCAGGATCGGCGCCGTCTTGGCTCGGTATTCGGCCATGCGGGTGCGCACCGTCGCGGCATTGTCGTCGGGCCGGCGCTTGAAGTCGTGGCTGCCACAGACGTCGCAGGTGCCGGCGACGCGGGGCTGCTTGTAGCGCTCGTGATAGCCCTCGCCGCAGACCGCGCAGGTGAAGCGGCCGGTGATCCGGTCGACCAGCGCTTCCTCGTCGACATTCAGTTCGATAACGCGGTCGAGCTTCAGCCCCTTGGCGGCGAGCATCGCATCGAGCGCCTCGGCCTGGACCTGGGTGCGCGGATAGCCGTCGAGCGTGAAGCCGGCGCGCGCGTCGTCGGCGTCGAGCCGGTCCGACAGGATACCGTTGACGATCTCGTCCGACACCAGCCCGCCCGAGTCCATGACCGCCTTGGCCTTGAGGCCGACCGGTGTTCCGGCAGCGACGGCCGCGCGGAGCATGTCGCCCGTCGACAGCTGGACCATGCCGTGCTCCCGCTCGAGGCGGCTGGCCTGGGTTCCCTTGCCCGCGCCGGGCGGCCCGAGCAGGATGATGTTCACAGGTGCTGCCAGTCGGAGCAGGTCAACGGCGATTTCCCCTCAGCTTGGACTTCTTGATCAGTCCTTCGTACTGATGGGCTAGCAGATGTGATTGAATCTGCGCAACCGTATCCATCGTCACGTTGACGATGATGAGCAGCGACGTGCCGCCGAAGCTCGCCGCGATGCCGACCTTCGAAGTCAGGAACTCGGGCAGCAGGCAGATGACCGTCAGGTAGGCCGCGCCGACGACGGTGATGCGGGTCAGGACATAGTCGAAATACTCGGCCGTCCGCGCGCCCGGGCGGATACCGGGGATGAAGCCACCGTACTTCTTGAGGTTTTCCGCCGTCTCCTCGGGGTTGAAGACCACCGCAGTGTAGAAGAAGCTGAAGAAGATGATGCCGGCGGCATACAGCGCCATGTACACCGGCGCGCCGCGCTGGAGCTGCGTCGTGATCGTCAGCAGCCAGTCCGGGCCATTGCCGCCCTTGCCGAGGAACTGCGCCACCGTCAGCGGCATCAGCAGCAGCGACGAGGCGAAGATCGGCGGGATGACGCCGCTGGTGTTGATCTTCAGCGGCAGGAACGAACTGTCGCCCTGATACTGGCGCGTGCCGACCTGGCGCTTGGGATACTGGATCAGGATCTTCCGCTGCGCCCGCTCCATCAGGCAGATGCCGGCGATGGTGGCGAGGCCGAGGACGGCGACCATCAGAATGAACGGCACCGAGATCGCACCGGTCCGCGCCTGCTCGAACAGCTGGCCGACCGATACCGGCAGGCGGCTGACGATGCCGGCCATGATGATCAGCGAAATGCCGTTGCCGATGCCACGACTGGTGATCTGTTCGCCCAGCCACATCAGGAACATCGTCCCGCCGATCAGCGTGATGACCGTCGACACCTCGAAGAACAGGCCGGGGTCGATCACCGCCTGGATGCCGCTGCCCGCGCCCCAGCCTTCGAGGCCGCGGGCGATGCCGTAGCCCTGGACGGCGGTCAGGACGACCGTGCCGTAGCGGGTGTACTGGTTCAGCTTCTTGCGCCCGCTCTCGCCTTCCTTTTTCAACACCATCAGCGACGGCACCAGGCTGGTGCACAGCTGGATGATGATCGAGGCGGTGATGTACGGCGTCACGCCGAGCGCGATCAGGCTCATGCGCTGGAGCGCGCCGCCCGAGAACATGTTGAAGAAGTCGAGCACGCCGCCCTGCGTTCGGGCGAACAGCGAGCTCAGCGCCTCGGGATCGATGCCCGGCAGCGGCACGAACGAGACCAGGCGGAAGACGATCAGCGCGCCCAGCGTGAACCACAGCCGCTTCTTGAGCTCGGTCGCCTTGCCGAAGTTGGCCAGGCTGAGGCTGGCGGCGAGTTGCTGCTGTTGCGCGGATGACGCCATGAACTGTCCTGCCTGTCGGCCGGCCCCCCGCGGACCTGGCACCGATGCGCTGCCTAGATAGGAGCTGGCGAGCGCCGTACCAACCTCAAACCGTCATCCGGGCGAAAGCCGGGACCGCCGCCGCCGAGCGGTGGCGCAGGCGGCGACGGGACGGCCGCCGACCCGCCGGATGACGAGCCGCCTACTTCTTCGCCGCTCGCGCTGCCGCTCGCGCCGCCTTGGCCGCCTCCGCATCGATCACCGGCCTGGCTTCGGGAACGGTCAGGCTGCCGCCCGCCGCCTCGACCGCCGCCTTGGCCGACGCGCTCGCGCCGGCGACGTTGAGGTGAAGGGCGGTCGTCAGCGCGCCCTTGCCGAGCACCCGCACCCCTTCGCGGGCGTGGCTGATGACGCCCGCGGCGACCAGCGCCTCGCCGTCGAGCGTGGCCCCGGCTGCGATCTTGCCGGCCTCGACCGCCTTCTGCAGCGTGCCGAGATTGACCTCGGCATATTCGATGCGGAAGACGTTGTTGAAGCCGCGCTTGGGGATGCGCATGTGGAGCGGCATCTGGCCGCCCTCGAAGCCCTTGATGGCGACGCCCGAGCGGCTCTTCTGCCCCTTCTGGCCGCGCCCGCTGGTCTTGCCGACGCCCGAGCCGATGCCGCGGCCGACGCGGACGCGCGACTTACGCGCGCCGGGATTGTCGTGAAGGTCGTTCAGTTTCATGGGTGTGCACTCGCTTTCGCTAGGGTCGCGCGGGTTGACAGGAAGAGCTTACTCGCCCTCGACCTTCACCAGATGCGCCACCTTGCGGATCATGCCGCGGACGCTCGGCGTGTCCTCGAGCTCGCGCGTACGGTGCATCTTGTTGAGGCCGAGGCCGACCAGCGTCGCCTGCTGGTCGGGCTGGCGGCGGATGTGCGAGCCGATCTGGGTGATCTTGATGGTGGCCATGGTCTCTGTCCTCACGCGACCGCGGCTTCGGCGTCGACATCGGCGGTCCGCGCCGAGGCGTCGCCGCGCCGGGCCATCAGGTCGGCGATCTTCTTGCCGCGGCGCTGCGCCACCGACTTCGGGCTGGTCTGCTCGCCGAGCGCCACGAAGGTCGCGCGGATCATGTTGTACGGGTTGTTGGTGCCGACCGACTTGGTCACGACGTCGGCAACGCCCAACGCCTCGAACACGGCACGCATCGGGCCGCCGGCGATGATGCCCGTCCCCTGCGTCGCCGAGCGGACATAGGTCTTGCCCGCGCCGAAGTGGCCGTAGCCGTCGTGGTGCAGCGTCCGCCCGTCGCGCAGCGGCACGCGGATCATCGCCTTCTTGGCGGCCGCCGTGCCCTTGGCGATCGCCTCGGGGACTTCGCGCGCCTTGCCGTGGCCAAAGCCGACCCGGCCCTTGCCGTCGCCGACGACGACCAGCGCGGCGAAGCCGAAGCGCTTGCCGCCCTTGACCGTCTTCGACACGCGGTTGATGTGGACCAGCTTCTCGATCAGCTCTTCGCCGCCCGGCTCGCCGCCGCCGCGACCGCCGCGGTTGTTCCGGTCGCGGTCGCCACCGCGGTTGCCGCCCGGGCCGCCGCGCCGATCGCCGCCGGGGCCGCTGCGATTGCCGCCGGGACCGCGACCGGCGCCGCCGCCGGGACCGCCGCTACGTGGTTCCTGTGCCATGCCTTAAAACTCCAGTCCGGCTTCGCGGGCGCCCTCGGCGAGCGCACGGACGCGGCCGTGAAACAGAAACCCGCCGCGGTCGAAGACAACCGAGCTGACGCCCGCCGCCTTGGCCCGCTCGGCCAGGCGCTTGCCGACGTCGGTCGCCGCGGCAACCGTCGCGCCCGACGCCTCGCGGACGTCCTTCTCCAGCGTCGACGCGCTGGCGATCGTCACGCCGGCGTTGTCGTCGATGACCTGCGCATAGATGTGCTGCGACGAACGGTGGATCGACAGGCGCGGACGCAGCCCGGCCTTGGCGCGCAGCGTCGTACGGACGCGCCGCCGCCGCTTCTCGAACAGGGAAAGACCCTTGGTCATTACTTCTTCTTCCCTTCCTTGCGGAAGATATACTCGCCGCGGTACTTGATGCCCTTGCCCTTGTACGGCTCGGGCTTGCGCCAGCGGCGGATCTCTGCGGCGACCTGGCCGACCTGCTGCTTGTCGGCTCCGCTGATCTCGACCGTCGTCGCGTCGGGCGCCTTGATCGTGATGCCCTCCGGGATCGGATAATCGACGTCGTGGCTGTAGCCGAGCTGAAGCTTCAGGTTCTTGCCCTGAACTGCCGCGCGGTAGCCGACGCCGGTGATCTCAAGCGTCTTGGTGAAGCCGTCGGTGACCCCGGTGACGAGGTTCGCGACCAGGGTCCGCTGCATGCCCCAGAAGGCGCGCGCGGTCTTGCTGTCGTTCGCCGGCTGGACGCTGATCGCCCCTGCCTCGACCGCATAGGCGATATCGGGGACGAGCGGCATGCGCGAGCGTGCCCTTGGGTCCCTTGACCGACAGGACGGCGCCGTCGATCGTCGCGGTGACGCCGGCCGGAACCGGAACTGCTTTCTTGCCGATGCGCGACATGGCTTAAAATACCTGGCAGAGGACTTCGCCGCCGACATTCTGCTCGCGCGCTTCCGCGTCGGACAGAACACCCTTGGGCGTCGAGACGATGACGATGCCGAGACCGTTGCGCACGCGCGGCAGGTCCTGGGCACCCGAATAGACGCGGCGGCCGGGCTTCGACACGCGGGCGACGTGCTGGATCGCCGGCTGGCCTTCGAAATACTTGAGGTCGATCCGCAAGGAGGCGGCGGGGCCGGTATCGGCCTGGTCGCTGTAGCCGCGGATATAGCCCTCGCGCTGGAGCACATCCAGGACGCGAGCGCGCAGCTTCGACGCCGGCGTCAGGACGCTGTCCTTGCGCGCCTGCTGGCCGTTGCGGATGCGGGTGAGCATGTCCCCGATGGGGTCGGTCATCGACATGTGCGGTTACCAGCTCGACTTGGTCAGGCCGGGGATCAGGCCCTTGTTGCCCAGTTCCCGCAGCATGATGCGCGACAGTTTGAACTTGCGATAATAAGCGCGGCTGCGCCCGGTCAGCTCGCACCGATTGCGGACCCGGCCCGGCGTCGCGTTGCGCGGCAGCTCGCTCATCTTCAGGCGCGCCATCAGCCGCTCGCCGTCGTCCTTGCTCTCGTCCGCCGCAATCGCCTTCAGCGCGGCGAACTTGCCGGCGTACTTCTTGACCAGCGCCTTGCGGTGCTCGTTCTTGTTGACCGAACTCTTCTTGGCCATGGCTTAAGCCGCCTTCTTCTGATCGCCGACGAGACCGGTGAACGGCAGGCCGAAGGCGAGCAGCAGCGCCCGCGCCTCGTCGTCCGTCGTGGCCGTCGTGGTGATGATGATGTCCATGCCGCGGACCTTGCCGATCCGGTCGTAGTTGATTTCCGGGAACACGATCTGCTCCTTCAATCCCATGGCATAGTTGCCGCGGCCGTCGAACGACTTCGGGTTCAGCCCGCGAAAGTCGCGGACGCGCGGCAGGGCGATGGTGACGAGCCGGTCGAGGAACTCGTACATCCGCTCACGGCGCAGCGTCACCTTGCAGCCGATCGGCATGCCTTCGCGCAGCTTGAACACCGCGACCGACTTCTTCGCCTTGGTGATGACCGGCTTCTGCCCGGCGATCAGCGCCATCTCGGCGGCGGCGGCGTCGACCAGCTTCTTGTCCTGCGTCGCGTCGCCGACCCCCATGTTGATGACGATCTTGTCGATCTTGGGGACCTGCATCAGGTTCTTATAGCCGAACTGCTCGGTCATCTGGCCGCGGATCTTGTCCACGTACAGCTGCTGCATCCGGGTGAGGTTGGCCGCATCAGCCATCGATCTGTGCTCCCGAACGCTTGGCGACCCGCACCTTGCGACCGTCTTCCAAAATCTTGAACCCGACGCGCGTCGGCTTGCCCGTCTTCGGGTCCTCGATCGCGACTTTCGAGACGAACAGCGGCGCCTCGGACTTGATCAGCCCGCCCTGGGGATTGGCCTGGCTGGGCTTGGTATGGCGCGTCATCAGGTTGACGCCGCCGACCACGACCTTGCCTTCCTTGGGCATCGCCTGAGTGACGACGCCGTGCTTGCCCTTGTCCTTGCCCGACAGGACGACGACGTGGTCGCCCTTCTTGATCTTCGCGGCGCTCATTACAGCACCTCCGGCGCAAGGCTGATGATCTTCATGTGGCCCGACGCCCGGAGTTCGCGGACGACCGGCCCGAAGATGCGGGTGCCGATCGGCTCCTCGTTCTTGTTGATCAGCACCGCGGCATTGCCGTCGAAGCGGATCACCGAACCGTCGGCCCGGCGGATGTCCTTGGCCGTGCGGACGACGACGGCGCGGTGGACGTCGCCCTTCTTGACCTTGCCCTTGGGCGCGGCTTCCTTGATCGACACGACGATGGTGTCGCCGACGCTGGCGAAGCGGCGCTTCGACCCGCCGAGCACCTTGATGCACATCACGCGCTTGGCGCCCGAGTTGTCGGCGACGTCGAGGTTGGTCTGCATCTGGATCATGCGGGCGATCCTTCCGTCTTGCTGCCGGCCGCCATATCGGCCTTGCCGACGAGCCTGAAGGTCTTCAACTTGGAGATCGGCGCGCACTCTTCGATGCGCACGGTCTCGCCGACGACGGCCGCATTGGCCTCGTCATGGGCGTGGTAGCGCTTCGAGCGGCGCATGATCTTCCCGTACACCGGGTGCGTGATCTTGCGCTCGACGAGCACGATGCACGTCTTGTCGCCCTTGTCGGAAACAACCGTGCCCTGGAGAATTCGCTTCGGCATTACTTCTGTCCTCGTCCGGCACCGGCATCCGCCGGGGCCGCAGCGCGCTGGTTCTGCAGCGTCTTGATCCGCGCGATCGTGCGCCGCACCTCGCGGACACGGCTCGGCTTTTCCATCTGGCCGGTCGCCGCCTGGAAGCGCAGGTTGAACTGCTCGCGCTTCAGCTCGCCCAGCGCCGTCGCGATCTGGTCGTCGGTCTGCGGGCGCAGGTCCTTGGTCTTCATCACTTCGTCACCTCGCCAATCGGCTCGCCCAGGCGGACGACCGTCTTGACCTTGATCGGCAGCTTCGCCGCCGCGCGCTCGAAGGCACCCTGCGCGACGTCGTGCGGCACGCCGTCGAGCTCGAACAGGATGCGGCCGGGCTTGACCTTGGCCGCCCAGAATTCGGGGGCGCCCTTGCCCTTGCCCATGCGGACCTCGGCCGGCTTCGACGTCACCGGCACGTCAGGGAACACGCGGATCCACAGGCGACCGGCGCGCTTGATGTGGCGGCTGATCGCGCGGCGCGCGGCCTCGATCTGACGCGCGGTCAGACGATCCGGCTCCATCGCCTTCAGCCCGAAGGCACCGAAGTTGAGCGCCGTGCCGCCCTTGGCATCGCCATGAATGCGACCCTTGAACTGCTTGCGAAACTTGGTCTTTTTCGGTTGCAACATGACTTAGCGGCCTTCACGCGCCGGACGGACGCCCGACGTCTGGGCCTCCATCATCAGGCGGTCCTGCGACATCGGATCGTGGCCGAGAATCTCGCCCTTGAAGATCCACACCTTGACGCCGCAGACGCCGTAGGCGGTGTGCGCCTGCGCCTCGGCATAATCGACGTTCGCCCGCAGCGTGTGCAGCGGCACGCGGCCCTCGCGATACCACTCGACGCGCGCGATCTCCGCCCCGCCCAGCCGGCCCGAGCAGGTGATGCGGATGCCCTCGGCCCCGAGGCGCAGGGCCGACTGCACCGCGCGCTTCATCGCGCGGCGGAAGGCGATGCGACGCTCGAGCTGGTCGGCGACACCCTGCGCGACCAGACGGCTATCGACCTCGGGCTTGCGGATCTCGACGATGTTGAGCGACACGTCGCTCTTGGTCATCGTCGCGATCTGCTGGCGCAGCTTCTCGATGTCGGCGCCCTTCTTGCCGATGATGACACCCGGGCGCGCGGCATAGATCGACACGCGGCACAGCTTGGCCGGGCGCTCGATCACCACCTTGGAGATCGCCGCCTGCGGCTGCGTCTTCATGATGAAGTTGCGGATCTTGATGTCCTCGATCAGCAGCCGGCCATAGTCGTCGCCATGGGCGAACCAGCGGCTGTCCCACGTCCGGTTGATCTGGAGGCGCAGCCCGATCGGGTTGGTCTTGTGACCCATTATGCCTGCTCCGAAGTTGCGTAGTCGGCGTCGCCCAGCTCGCGCACGACGATGCGGATGCGGCTGAACGGCTTCTGGATCGCCGCCGCCCGGCCGCGTGCACGCGGCGTGAAGCGCTTCATGACGATCGCCTTGCCGACGCTCGCTTCCTTCACCACCAGCGCGTCGACGTCGAGGTTGTGGTTGTTCTCGGCATTGGCGATGGCCGATGCCAGCACCTTGCGGACGTCGGGCGCGAAGCCCTTGGTCGAGAACTGCAGGATGTTGAGCGCTTCCGCTGCCTTGCGGCCACGGATCAGCCCGGCGACGAGGTTGAGCTTGTACGGCGAGCCGCGCAGCGTCGTCGCCACGGCGAGCGCTTCCTTCTCGCCGACCTTGCGCGGGGATGCGGACTTGCCCATCAGCGCTTGCCCTTCTTGTCGGCGGCATGGCCGGTGAACGTCCGCGTCGGCGCGAACTCGCCGAGCTTCATGCCGACCATGTCCTCGTTGACGGACACGGGGATGAACTTGCGGCCGTTGTAGACGCTGAACACCAGGCCGACGAACTGCGGCAGGATCGTCGAGCGGCGCGACCAGGTCTTGATCGGCGCGGTCCGGCCGCCTTGCGCGGTCTCGGCCTTCTTGAGCAGGTGCAGGTCGACGAACGGACCCTTCCAGACGGAGCGGCTCATCGGCCTTAGCCCTTCTTCTTCGCGTGGCGCGAGCGGATGATCATCTTGTCGGTGCCCTTGTTCGACCGGGTCTTGGCACCCTTGGTCGGCTTGCCCCACGGCGTCACCGGGTGGCGACCGCCCGAGGTCCGGCCTTCACCGCCGCCGTGCGGATGGTCGACCGGGTTCTTGGCGACGCCGCGCGTCAGCGGGCGATGCCCGAGCCAGCGCGTACGCCCGGCCTTTGCGTGGTTGGTGTTCGAATTGTCCGGGTTCGACACCGCGCCGACCGTCGCCATGCAGTTGGCGTGGACGTAGCGCTGCTCGCCCGAGTTCAGGCGGATGATGACCATGCCGCGGTCGCGGCCGACGACCTGGACGAAGGTTCCGGCGGCGCGCGCCATCTGCCCCCCTTGCCGGGCTTCAGCTCGACATTGTGGACGATGGTGCCGACCGGCATCTGGCCGATCTCCATCGCGTTGCCGGGCTTGACGTCGACCTTCTTGCCGGCCGTGACGCTGTCGCCGACGGCGAGCCGCTGCGCGGCGAGAATATACGCCTGCTTGTTGTCCGGATACTTGACGAGCGCGATGAACGCCGAGCGGTTGGGGTCGTACTCGATCCGCTCGACGGTACCCGCGACGTCCCACTCCCGCCGCTTGAAGTCGACGATGCGGTACAGCTGCTTGTGACCGCCGGCGATGCCGCGCGCGGTCGCGTGGCCCATGTTGTTGCGACCGCCCGACTTGCGCAGGCCCTCGGTCAGCGCCTTGACCGGGCGCCCCTTGAACAGGCCCGAACGGTCGACCAGGATCAGGCCGCGACGACCGGGGCTGGTCGGATTATACTGCTTCAACGCCATCTCAGATCCCCGTCGTCACGTCGATGCGGTCGCCTTCGGCCAGCGTCACGATCGCCTTCTTCTCGTCGGTGCGCGTGTACGGCTTGCCCTTGAAGCGCTTGTTCTTGCCCTTCTGGATCAGCGTGTTGACGCTGAGCACACGGACGCCGAACAGCGCTTCGACCGCCGCCTTGATCTCCGGCTTCGAGCTGTCCTTGGCGACCTTGAACACGACCTGATTATACTCGCTGACCAGCGTCGACTTCTCGGTGATGACCGGCTTCACGACGATATCGTAATGCTTGAGGTCGATCGTGGCAGGTTGCGGCTTAGCCATTGACGCGCGCCTCCAGGGCAGCGACGGCGGCGCGGGTCAGCACCAGCATGTCGTGGTTGAGGATGTCGTAGACGTTCGCGCCGATCGCCGGGAGGATATCGATCTTCTCCAGGTTGGCGCAGGCGCGGCCGAAGTGCAGATCGGCGGTCGCGCCGTCGACGAACAGGCCGTTGGTCACGCCGAGGCCGGCGAGGCGGCTGAGCAGCGTCTTCGTCTTGGCCTCGCCGAGCGCGAAGTCCTCGACGACGAGGAGCTTGCCCTCGGCTGCCTTCACCGACAGCGCCGTGGCGAGACCGAGGCGGCGGATCTTCTTGTTGAGGCCCGGATCAAAGTCGCGGACGCGGGGACCGTGCGCCTTGCCGCCGCCGGTGAACTGCGGCGCGCCGCGGTTGCCGTGACGGGCGGTGCCGCCGCCCTTCTGGTTGCCGAGCTTCTTGCCGGTGCGGGCGACGTCGGCCCGCTCACGCGCGCCGCGCGCAGTGCCGCGGCGCTTCTCGAGCTGCCAGGTGACGACGCGATGGAGAATGTCGACGCGCGGCGGCAGGGCGAACACGGCATCGCTGACGTCGATCTCGCCGGCGTCGGCCGCGTCGAGGGTCTTGACTGCAAGCTTCATGGCTCAGCCCTGCACTTCGGTTTCAGCCGCCGCCGGAGCGTCGACCTGGGGGGCTGCGTCGTTCGCCGCCGACTTGAGCGAGGCCGGGTACGGCGCCGCCTCGGGGCGTGGCCCCTTGACCGCGTCCTTGACCAGCAGCCAGCCGCCCTTGTGGCCGGGCACCGAGCCCTTGACGAAGATCAGCCCGCGCTCGACGTCGGTCGAAACCACCTCGAGGTTCTGCTGCGTGCGCTGGCGGTCGCCCATGTGACCCGCCATCTTCTTGTTCTTGAACACCTTGCCGGGGTCCTGGCGCTGGCCGGTCGAGCCGAGCGAGCGGTGCGAGACCGAGACGCCGTGGGTCGCACGGAGACCGCCGAAGTTCCAGCGCTTCATGCCGCCCTGGAAGCCCTTACCGACCGTGTCGCCGGTGATGTCGACGAGCTGGCCCGGGACGAAATGATCCGCCGAGAGCGACGCACCGGGCGCAAGCAGCGCATCGTCGGCGACGCGGAACTCGGCGATGTGCGCCTTCGGCTCGACCTCGGCGGCGGCGAAGTGGCCGCGCTCGGGCTTGGTCGTGTTCTTGGCCTTCTTGGCCCCGGCGCCAAGCTGCACGGCGACATAGCCGTCGCGCTCGGTCGTCTTCTGGGCGACGACCTGGCAATCCTCGAGGCTCAGCACCGTCACGGGGACATGCCGGCCATCGTCCTTGAACAGGCGGGTCATTCCCATCTTCTTCGCGATCACGCCACTGCGCATGATCAATTCCTTTCCCTCAGAGGCCCCCGCGGGGGCGTGATCCCTAAAAAGTTCGCTCCGCGTCTGTCAGGTCTGACTCAGCCCTGCAGCTTGATCTCCACGTCGACGCCGGCCGCGAGGTCGAGCTTCATCAGCGCGTCGACCGTCTGCGGCGTCGGATCGACGATGTCGAGGAGCCGCTTGTAGGTCCGGACCTCAAACTGCTCGCGGCTCTTCTTGTCGACGTGCGGGCTGCGGTTGACGGTGAAACGCTCGAACCGCGTCGGCAGCGGGATCGGGCCGCGAATGGCCGCGCCGGTCCGCTTCGCCGTGTCGGCGATCTCGCTGGTGGCCATATCGAGCACGCGGTGATCGAAGGCCTTCAGCCGGATGCGGATGTTCTGCGTGTCCATGTCAACCAATCAGATTTCAAAAAAAGAGGCCCGGGCGAACCGGGCCGCTTCCCGTCAGTCAATTCACCGAATCAACGGGAGAGCGGCCCTATACGCCTACTTGCTGATGGTTGCAACCACGCCCGAGCCGACCGTGCGGCCACCCTCGCGAATGGCGAAGCGCAGGCCCGGGTCCATGGCGATCGGCGCGATCAGCTTGACGCCCAGCTCGACGTTGTCGCCGGGCATGACCATCTCGGTGCCCTCGGGCAGCTCGACGGTGCCGGTGACGTCGGTCGTGCGGAAGTAGAACTGCGGGCGGTAGTTGGCGAAGAACGGCGTGTGGCGGCCACCCTCGTCCTTCGACAACACGTACACGGTCGCCTTGAACTCACTGTGCGGCTTGATCGAGCCGGGCTTGCAGAGCACCTGGCCGCGCTCGACGTCGTCACGGCCGACACCGCGCAGCAGCGCGCCGATGTTGTCGCCGGCCTGGCCCTGGTCGAGCAGCTTGCGGAACATCTCGACGCCGGTGCAGACCGACTTGCGCGTGTCCTTGATGCCGACGATCTCGACTTCCTCGCCGACCTTGACGACGCCGCTCTCGACACGGCCGGTGACGACCGTACCGCGACCCGAGATCGAGAAGACGTCCTCGATCGGCATCAGGAACGGACGATCGAGCGGGCGCTCGGGCTGCGGGATATAGTCGTCGACCGTCTCCATCAGCTTCAGGACCGCCTCGCGGCCGATCTCGTCGCGCTTGCCGTCGAGCGCGCACACCGCCGACCCCTGCGTGATGGGGATGTCGTCGCCCGGGAAGTCGTACTTCGACAGCAGCTCGCGGATTTCCATCTCGACGAGCTCGAGGATCTCGGCGTCGTCGACGAGGTCGACCTTGTTCATGAACACGACCATCGCCGGAACGCCAACCTGCTTGGCCAGCAGGATGTGCTCGCGGGTCTGCGGCATCGGGCCGTCGGTCGCCGAGACGACGAGGATCGCGCCGTCCATCTGGGCAGCACCGGTGATCATGTTCTTGACGTAGTCGGCGTGGCCCGGGCAGTCGACGTGCGCGTAGTGGCGCTTCTTCGTCTCATACTCGACGTGCGCGGTCGAGATGGTGATGCCGCGCTCGCGCTCCTCGGGAGCCTTGTCGATCTGGTCATAGGCGGTGAAGGTCGCGCCGCCGGTCTCGGCGAGGATCTTGGTGATCGCGGCGGTCAGCGAGGTCTTGCCATGGTCGACGTGACCGATGGTGCCGATATTGCAGTGCGGCTTGTTCCGCTCGAATTTCGCCTTACCCATGATCCCTCATCCTTCGTCGAGTTGTGTTACCGCGCGCGGAAGGCGCGGCGTCTAGTGTCTGTGCTGAAAAAAGTAAAGCGCCGACGGGCTTACGCCATCTTCGCCTTGATCTCCTCGGCCACGTTCGATGGCACTTCGTCATAGTGGCTGAACTGCATCGTGTACTGCGCCCGGCCCTGGCTCATCGAGCGCAGCGTGTTGACGTAGCCGAACATGTTGGCGAGCGGCACCTGCGCCTCGATGACCTGCGCGTTGCCGCGGCTGTCGGTGCCCTGGATCTGGCCGCGCCGGCTGTTCAGGTCGCCGATGACATCGCCCATGAAATCCTCGGGCGTCACCACCTCGACCTTCATCACCGGCTCGAGCAGCTTGATGCCCGACTTGGTCGCCGCCTCGCGCATGCCGCCACGACCCGTGATTTCGAACGCCAGCGCCGACGAGTCGACGTCGTGGTAGGCACCGTCATACAGCCGCGCGGTGAAGTCGATGATCGGGAAGCCGATCAGCGATCCGCTTGCCGCGACTTCGCGGATCCCCTTCTCGACCGAGGGGATATATTCCTTGGGGATGTTGCCGCCCTTGACCTCGTCGACGAAGACGACGCCCGAGCCGCGCTCGCCGGGCTCGACCGAGAACTTGATCCGGCCGAACTGACCCGACCCACCCGACTGCTTCTTGTGGGTGTAGTCGACGTCGACCTTGCGGGCGAGGCTTTCGCGATACGCGACCTGCGGTGCGCCGACGTTGGCCTCGACCTTGAACTCGCGCCGCATGCGGTCGACGAGAATTTCGAGGTGGAGTTCGCCCATCCCCTTGATGATCGTCTGGCCGCTCTCGTTGTCCGACGACACGCGGAACGACGGATCTTCCTGCGCGAGACGGTTGAGGGCGATGCCCATCTTCTCCTGGTCGGCCTTGGTCTTTGGTTCGACCGCGACCTCGATGACCGGCTCGGGGAATTCCATCCGCTCGAGGATGATCGGCTTCAGCGGCGCGCACAGCGTGTCGCCGGTGGTGACGTCCTTGAGCCCGACCAGCGCGACGATGTCGCCGGCATAGGCTTCCTTGATGTCCTCGCGGTTGTTGGCGTGCATCAGCAGCATGCGGCCGATCTTCTCGCGCTTGTCCTTGACCGAGTTGAGCACCATCGATGCCGCCTCGAGCTTGCCCGAATAGATGCGGGCGAAGGTCAGCGTGCCGACGAAGGTGTCGGTCATGATCTTGAACGCGAGCGCACTGAACGGGGCGTCGTCCGACGCCTCGCGGATTTCGTCCTCGTCCTTCATGTTGATGCCGTGCATCGGCGGAATGTCGAGCGGGCTCGGCATGTAGTCGACGACGGCGTCGAGCAGCGGCTGGACACCCTTGTTCTTGAACGCCGAGCCGCACAGCACGGGGACGAAGGCGAACGCCAGCGTGCCCTTGCGGATCAGCGCCTTGAGCTCGGCCGTCGTCGGCTCGGTGCCCTCGAGATACGACTCCATCAGGGCGTCGTCCTGCTCGACCGCCATCTCGATCAGTTCCGAGCGGGCGGCGGCGGCGGCGTCCTTCAGAGTGTCGGGAATGTCCTTGTATTCGAACTTGGCGCCGAGGCTCTCCTCGAGCCAGACGATCGCGCGGTTCTCGACGAGGTCGACGAGCCCGACGAAATCACCCTCGAGGCCGATCGGCAGATACAGCACCGCCGGCCGCGCGCCGAGGCGGTCCTTGATCATCTGGACGCAGCGATCGAAATTCGCGCCGGTGCGGTCGAGCTTGTTGACGAAGCACATCCGCGGCACTTTGTACTTGTCGGCCTGGCGCCAGACCGTCTCCGACTGCGGCTCGACGCCGGCGACGCCGTCGAAGCACGCGACCGCACCGTCGAGCACGCGCAACGACCGCTCGACCTCGATGGTGAAGTCGACGTGGCCGGGCGTGTCGATGATGTTGATGCGGTGCTCTTCGCCCTTGCCCTCTTCGGCCTTCCAGAAGCAGGTCGTCGCGGCGCTGGTGATCGTGATCCCCCGCTCCTGCTCCTGCTCCATCCAATCCATCGTCGCGGTCCCCTCGTGGACCTCGCCGATCTTGTACGACTTGCCGGTGTAATAGAGAATCCGCTCGGTCGTCGTCGTCTTGCCGGCGTCGATGTGCGCCATGATGCCGATGTTGCGGTAGCGGGCGAGGGGCGTCGTGCGCGGCATGGCGGTTACTCTGTCAGCGGGAAGGGACGCAGCTACCAGCGGTAGTGCGAGAAGGCGCGGTTGGCCTCGGCCATGCGGTGCGAATCTTCGCGCTTCTTGACCGCGGTGCCGCGGTTGTTGGCAGCGTCGACCAGCTCACCCGAAAGCCGGGCCGCCATCGTGTGCTCGGAACGGTTGCGCGCCGCGCCGATCAGCCAGCGGATCGCCAGCGCCTGGCTGCGCTCGGGGCGGACCTCGACCGGGACCTGATAGGTGGCACCGCCGACGCGGCGGCTGCGGACCTCGATGCCCGGCTTCACGTTGGCCAGCGCGTCGTGGAACACGCCGATGGGATCGCGCCGGGTCTTCGCCTCGACCGCGTCGAGAGCATTGTAGACGATCGAACTCGGCGACCGACTTCTTGCCCTCGTACATCACGAGGTTCATGAACTTCGACAGGATGAGATCACCGAAACGGGGATCGGGGAGAATTTCGCGCTTCTCGGGGCGACGACGACGGGCCATCTCTCGTGATCCTTACTTCGGCCGCTTCGCGCCGTACTTCGACCGGCTCTGCTTGCGGTCCTTGACGCCCTGCGTGTCGAGCACGCCGCGCAGGATGTGGTACCGGACGCCGGGCAGGTCCTTGACGCGGCCGCCGCGGATCAGGACGACCGAGTGCTCCTGCAGGTTGTGGCGCTCGCCGGGGATGTAGCCGATGACCTCGAAGCCGTTGGTCAGGCGGATCTTGGCCACCTTGCGCAACGCCGAGTTCGGCTTCTTCGGCGTCGTCGTGTAGACGCGGGTGCAGACGCCCCGCTTCTGCGGGCATTCCTCCATCGCCGGCGCGGTCTCGCGCACGCGCTGGGGCGTACGCCCCTTGCGGATCAGCTGATTAATCGTCGGCATACGTTTCGTGTCATCCTGCTGTTCGGCGAGCGCGAACGCCCGCCTACTCCAGACCTGAACCGCCCTCACGGCATACGCACGAACGGCCCCGTTGCCAGGGCCATTTCGCGCACAGCTCAGCCTGTCGTTCCTATGCCCCCGGCGGTGTCCCGGCCCGCGAGCGAGCGCGCCATATACCTGTCGCCCTCCGACCGGTCAACGCCTTTCCGTGCGCCGAAGCGGGCGAGGTCGTTCCGACAGCCGCTGGGATGCCGATCGCCTTCGCCCTATCTGCTTCTGCCGGGGCTGGGGACGACGGTGGCCGCACCGGTGCCATGCGCCCGCTCCGCCGGGTGCGAGGCCGGCCGCGCCTGCCCCTTTGCCGGCGATGAGGACGGCGGCGTCAAGGCACGGCTGCACCGCACGGGCGACACGCACCGGCAAGGCGCCGCCGACGATCAGGGAAGGCGTACCCGCCGGCGCTCCCGGTGGAGCCGACAGTCCCGTAACCAGACCCGCCGGACCCGCCTGCCCTAAGGGTCGAGCGGCAGCAGCGCCTCGGGGGCGGTGCGGCTCGCGGCGCTGACGGCCCACGCCAGCCGGCTGCGGCCGCCGTCGCGCGTAGGACCATCGTCGGTGTTGTTGGTCAGGGGCGCGCGATCGCTCGTCACCGTGAAGCTGCCCTGCGGCCCATGCGGCGGCGGGGTCGAGCCGCTTCCGCCCGACGCGGCAGCGAAGCCGCGGGCAAGGACGGCGGCCGGATTGGCGACGAAGCCCGGCGCGCTGACCAGCACCGCGCCGTCGGCGCGCTTGCGGACGACGACGAACGGCAGGATGAACGTCACCCGCGGGACCACCGGAAAGACGAAGTCGCGGTCGAGGCGACCCGACTGGACGAAGTCGACATCGAACACGCCGTCGCCGCGATACACGACCGAGCGCCACCCGGCCTGCTTCGCGAGGTCCGCCGCGAACGTGCGCATGGCGGCGGGATCGGTGGGGTCGATCCCGGTCAGCTGCGCCATCTGCGCGCCCTCGCGACGGCGATTGGCCGCGGTCTCGGCGGCGCGCTTGGCCGCCTCGTCGGGCGTGCAGGGCCGGCTGCCCATCGGCACCGGGTGGACGATTGCACCGGCCGGGGGCGAAGGCGGCGGTGCCGCCGGCGGCGCGCCCGGAGCGGGGCCGAAGCAGACGGGCGCCGGCGGCGCAGCCTTGGCCTGCAGTTCGTCGGGCGTGACGAAGACGATCTCGCCCTTGTAGGCGAAGTCGAACGCACCGTCGCGGCGGACGTCGAGGCTGGAGGCGAACCTGCCGGGCAACAGGACGCAGGCGGCGAGCAGCAGCGACGCCGCGATCGTCAGTCCCAGCGTCCGCAGCCACGGCATCGCTTTCTCCCGCTACACCGCCCCGTGGCAGTGCTTGAACTTCTTGCCCGAGCCGCACGGGCAGGCGGCGTTGCGCGACGTCGTTCGCAGCCACTCGTCGCGGGTGTCGCCGTCGATGTCGGTGAACGCCGCGGTCGCCGTCCGGGCGACGTCGAGCTGGCTCGGCGGCAGGTTGCCGACCGGGCCGAAGGCGTCGTTGAAGCCCGTCAGCGGATCGATGTGCGTCGTCACGAACGGCGGCAGCGCCGGCGCGTACGCCTCGGGCTGCATCTCGAAGCGGGCACCGGCGAGCATCCGGGTGACGTCCTCGCGCACCGTCGTCAGCATCCGCTCGAACAACGCAAACGCCTCCGACTTATACTCGTTGAGCGGCGTCTTCTGGGCGTAGGCGCGCAGATGGATGACCTGGCGCAGCGCGTCGAGCGTCGCCAGATGCTCCTTCCAGTGGTGGTCGAGCGCCTGCAGCAGGAAGTTCTTCTCGATCTGGATCCACGAGTCGGGCGGGATCGCCGCCGCCTTCTCGGCCATCATCGCATCCGACGCCGCGATCAGCCGGTCGACGAACATCTCCTGGTCGACCGCGTCCTCCTGCACCCAGGCGCGGACGTCGACGTCGAGGCCGAGCGTCTCGCGCACCCCGGCGTCGAGCGCGTCCATGTCCCACTGCTCGGGGTAGGTGTTGGGCGGGCAGTGCAGGCCGACGATGGCATTGACCGTCTCGTGGCGCATGTCGGTGACGACGTCGCCGACGGCCTCTGAATCCATGATGTCGGCGCGCTGGTCATAGACCACCTTGCGCTGGTCGTTCATCACGTCGTCGTACTGCACGACGTTCTTGCGCATGTCGTAGTTGCGCGCCTCGACCTTCTTCTGCGCGGTTTCGATCGCCTTCGAAATCCACGGGTGGACGATCGCCTCGCCCTCCTCCAGCCCGTTGTTCATCATCCGCGTCAGGATGTTCTGCTGGCCGAAGATGCGCAGCAGGTCGTCGTCGAGGCTGAGGTAGAAGCGGCTGAGCCCCGGATCGCCCTGCCGGCCCGAGCGACCGCGCAGCTGGTTGTCGATGCGCCGGCTCTCGTGACGTTCGGTGCCGAGCACGAACAGCCCGCCCGCCTCGCGCACCTTGTCGCGCTCGGCCGCGACCTCGGCCTTGATCCGGGCGATGCCGGCCTCACGCTCCGCCCCTTCGGGCACGCCGTCCAGCTCGCGGACGACCCGCGCCTCGGCGTTGCCGCCGAGCTGGATGTCGGTGCCGCGCCCGGCCATGTTGGTCGCGATCGTCACCGCGCCCAGGCGTCCGGCCTGTTCGACGATGTGCGCCTCCTGCTCGTGATAGCGGGCATTGAGGACGACGTGGGTGACCTTCTCCTTCTTCAGGAACTCGGAAAGCAGCTCGCTCTTCTCGATCGACACGGTGCCGACCAGGATCGGCTGCCCGGTCGCCGCCTGCGTCTCGCGGATGGTCTTGACGATCGCCTTGAACTTCTCGTCGGCGTTTTTGTAGAATTCGTCGTCGACGTCCTTGCGGCGGACCGGCAGGTTGGTCGGGATTTCGACGACGTTCAGCTTGTAGATGTCGAAGAACTCGGCCGCCTCGGTCGCCGCCGTGCCGGTCATGCCGGCAAGCTTCGGATACAGGCGGAAATAATTCTGGAAGGTGATCGAGGCCAGCGTCTGGTTCTCGGGCATGATGTCGACGCCTTCCTTGGCCTCGACCGCCTGGTGCAGCCCGTCCGCCCAGCGCCGCCCGTCCATCATCCGACCGGTGAACTCGTCGATGATGATGACCTTGCCGTCGCGGACGATATAGTCGGTGTCGCGGCGGTAGAGCATGTTCGCCCGCAGCGCCTGGTTCAGGTGGTGGACGACCTGCGTGTTCTCGAAGTCGTAGAGGTTCTCGCCTTCGAGCAGCCCGGCGGCCTCGAGCGCGCGCTCGGCTTTCTCGGTGCCGTCCTCGGTCAGGATGACCTGCTTCTGCTTCTCGTCGATCTCGACGTCGGCAGGCCCAGCGTCTTCACCATCCGGTCGACGGCGATGTAGAGCTCGCTCTTGTCGTCGGTCGGGCCGGAAATGATCAGCGGCGTCCGCGCCTCGTCGATCAGGACCGAGTCGACCTCGTCGGTGACGGCGAAGTTGAACGGCCGCTGGACCATGTGCTCGCGCGCGTACTTCATGTTGTCGCGCAGGTAGTCGAAGCCGAACTCGTTGTTGGTGCCGTAGGTGATGTCGGCGGCATAGGCGGCGCGGCGGGTGTCGTCGTCGATGTTGGGGACGATGACGCCGACATCCATGCCGAGGAAGCGGTAGACGCGGCCCATCCACTCGGCGTCGCGGCTGGCGAGATAGTCGTTGACCGTGACGACGTGGACGCCCTTGCCCTCGAGCGCGTTCAGATAGACCGCGAGCGTCGCGACCAGCGTCTTGCCCTCGCCGGTCCGCATCTCGGCGATCTCGCCGCGGTGGAGGACGATGCCGCCGATCAGCTGGACGTCGTAGTGGCGCTGGCCGAGCGTGCGCTTGGCCGCCTCGCGCACCGTGGCAAAGGCTTCGGGCAGCAGGTCGTCGAGCGTCTCGCCCGCCGCCAATCGGGCGCGGAACGCCGCCGTCTGACCCTGCAGCTCGGCGTCCGACATCGCCGATATCGCCGCCTCGTGGCCGTTGACGCGGGCGATCAGGGGGGCGAGCGACCGCACGTATCGCTCGTTGGACGAGCCGAAAATGCGCTTCGCGATGCCTGCAAACATGGACGTCCTAACCGATCGTTCCGCCGGCGCGACCGCGCTCGCTGCGACCGGCGGGACATAAGGAGAGGGTTGAACTTAGTCAATTCGGCGGGCTGATCGACCGGGCGCTTCCGCCGCGGCGCGGCGCGGTGGAAGCGCTCAGCCGGCGGCGGCAAAGCCGATGGTTACCAGGCGCATCGCCCGGACCGGATGCCCGTCACGGTCGAACGGCGCGGCGAGCGTCAGGTTCTGGCGCGTATAGCGGCAGGCGAGGTCGTCGAGCTTCGCGACCCCGCTCGCGCGGTCGACGACGCAGCTTTCGACACGGCCGGCGCTGTCGGTCACGACCCGGGCGGTGACGCTGCGCGGCCGCTGGTCGGGGAGCGCGCTGACCGTCAGGCTGTAGTCGACCCAGTCGGGGCCGCTGCCGTGCTCGAGCCCGCGCCGCTGGAAATTGGTCGAGAACACGCCGGCGATCGGCCGTCCGTCCTCGTCGCGAGCCGGCTTGAAGTGCGCGCGGCGCATCGGCACCAAGCAGTAGCGATGCTCGGAGCCCTTGACCTCGTCCGACGGGAGGATGTTGCAGTGAACCGGGTCGCCATTCTCGTCGACGGTCAGCTCGATCCGGACACTGGGCAGGAACAGTGCGCCATCCTGGCGGACATAGTCGCCGGCGTGCGCCCAGACCGCCGGGTTGGTCGACTGCGGGGCCGCCCCCGCGGCCGCGACGGCGATCAGCGCCAGCATCAACATCGGCCTTGCCTCCCCGCGCCCACGTCATCAAAGCGCATGGGTCATGTCAAGCATCTCGCCCCTCGCCCGCCCCTTCCCCGTGATGCAGCCGCTGGCCGGCGTGCGGCTGGCGACGGCGACGGCGGGGTACAAGAACTGGACGCGCGCCGACGTGCTGCTCGCCGCATTCGCGCCCGGCACGACGGTCGCGGGCGTGCTGACGCGGTCAAAGTGTCCCTCGCCCGAGGTCGACTGGTGCCGCGCCGCGCTCGCCGGCGGTAGGGCGCAGGCGCTGATGGTCAACGCCGGCAATTCGAACGCGTTCACCGGCTCCGCCGGGCGCGACGCCAGCCGGGCGCAGGTCGACGCCGTCGCCGCCGCGGTCGGCTGCGCGGCCGACGAGGTGTTCGTCGCCTCGACGGGCGTCATCGGCGTGCCGCTGCCGGTCGCGAAGGCCACCGGGGTGATCGCGACGGTCCACGCCGCACTCGGCAGCGCCGGTTTCGCCGACGCGACGGCGGCGATCGGCACGACCGACACCTTTGCCAAGGGCGCGACCGCGAGCGCGATCGTCGGCGGCGTCCGCGTGACGATCCACGGGATCGTCAAGGGCTCGGGCATGATCGCGCCCGACCTCGCGACGATGCTCGGCTTCGTCTTCACCGATGCCGCGGTGGCCGCGCCGCTGCTGCAGGCGCTGCTGACGGCAGCGACCGCGCGCAGCTTCAACGCCATCACCGTCGACAGCGATACCTCGACGTCGGACACCGTCCTCGCCTTCGCGACGGGAGCGGCGGGCAATCCGCTTCTGACCGACGCCGACACGCCGGGTGCCGATGCCTTCGCCGCGGCACTCGCCGATGTCTGCACGACGCTGGCCCAGCTCGTCGTCCGCGACGGCGAAGGCGCGTCGAAGTTCGTCACCGTCGACGTCGCGGGCGCGGAAGACGATGCCGCGGCCAGGCGCATCGCACTCAGCATCGCCAACTCGCCGCTGGTCAAGACCGCCATCGCCGGCGGCGACGCCAACTGGGGCCGCATCGTCATGGCGGTCGGCAAGGCGGGCGAACAGGCCGACCGCGACCGGCTGGAAATCCGCTTCGGCGGCACGACGGTCGCGCGCGACGGGGCGGTCGTGCCCGGCTACGACGAGGCCCCGGTCGCGCGGCACCTGGCGGGGGAGGAGGTCGACATCGGCGTCGATCTGCACCTCGGACCGGGGCGGGCGCGGGTGTGGACCTGCGACCTCACCCACGGCTACATCAGCATAAACGGCGATTACCGGAGCTGACCATGCTCACCGGCGGCTGCGCCTGCGCCACCATCCGCTTCCTCCTCGCCAGCGCGCCGTACGACGCCGGCTGGTGCCACTGCCGCCTCTGCCAGCGGATCTCGGGCGCGCCGGCGATGGTCTTCGCCACCGTGCCGCGCGGCGACTGGGCCGTGACCGCCGGCCACGACCGCATCGGCCGCTTCCGCTCCTCCACCTTCGGCGAGCGGATCTTCGCCACCTGCTGCGGCGCGCCGCTGGCGATGCAGGTCGATCACCAGCCCGGCGAGATCGACGTGGTCGCGATCAGCCTCGACGCGCCGGAGGCAATCGCGCCCGGCTACCACATCTTCGTCAGCGAGGCGCTGCCCTGGGCACCGATCGCCGACAGCCTGCCGCAGTTCGCCCGCTTCCGCCCCGACACCCGAGGCCTGCCGCCCGAGCGCGCTTAGGCGCTGCGGACGGCACTTTCGGGGACGCGCCTAGGCGCTGCGGGCGGCGTCGCCGGCGTTCCCCAGCTCACCTTCAAGCCAGCTCTTCAGGTGCGACTTGGGCGCCGCGCCGACCTTCGTCGCTGCCGGCTTGCCGTCCTTGAACAGTATCATCGTCGGGATGCCGCGGACACCATAGGTCGTCGGCGCGTCGGGGTTCTCGTCGATGTTGAGCTTGACGATGTCGACGCCGGCGAGTTCGTCGTTGATCTCTTCGAGCGCGGGACCGATCTGGCGGCACGGGCCGCACCACTCCGCCCAGAAATCGACCAGCACCGGGCGGCTCGACTGGAGCACGTCGCTGCTGAAGCTGGCGTCGGTGATGTGCTTGGTGGCCATGGTGTCCTCGCTGCCTGCGTCCGTTGGAGTGTGAGCAGAACGCTTGAAGGCACAAGCTAGTGCGCCCCCGCGGCCCCGGCAACGCCCTCCGGGCCCAAGGCTTTCTTGGCCGCGTTCAACCCGGCGCCCGCGCGGCGAGGAGGCAGGCGCGGCGGGCAGCTCGATCAGCGTCGCGTTGTGCGTGTAGAGCAGCGCCGCCTCGATCCGCCGGCCGGGAAAGATCACCGCCAGCGCCGCGGCATAGGCCGCCATCTGCCGGAGGTGGTACGGCGCGACCGCCGCCGGCGTCTTCGGCACGGTCGTCCCGGTCTTGAAGTCGACGACGCGGACCGCGTCCGGCGTGACCAGCAGCCGGTCGACCGTGCCGGCGACGACGATGTCGCCGACCGTCGCGGCGATCGGGGCCTCGGCCAGCGCCTCGGGGCCGAACACCTCGGCGAAGCGCGGATCGGCGATGATGTCGAGGGCAGAGCGGGCGAGTACCGCCTGCTGCCCCGCGTCGAGATCGGGCGCGGTTCGCGCCAGCCACGCCGCCGCCGCCGCCGCCCTCTCGGCCGGCGCGACCTCGGGCAGCCGCTCGAACAGCGTGTGGAGCAGCCGGCCGCGACGGGCGGCCGCCTGTGCCGCCGGGCCCGGCGGCGGCTGCGCGATGTCGTCGGCGGCGATCGCCGAGGGGCTCAAGGGTCGCGGCGGTCGCGCCTCGACGGGAGCCAGCGTCCGCGCCCAGGCGGGAACGGCGCCGAGCACCGGCGGCGGCGCGCGCGGCGGTTCGGGCAGGCAGATCGTCCCGGCGCGGTGGACGACGGCGCTGCCCCACAGCGGATCGTCCTCGGCGGGGTAGTCCCACGTCACCGCGACCGCATGCCGGATCGCCGCGTACCAGCTGTCCGGCGGCGCCACGCCCTGGTCGCGGACGCCGAGCGCGCCGCCGACGAACAGCAGGTCCTCGGCGCGGGTCAGCGCGACGTAGAGCAGCCGCCAGTGCTCCTCGCGGGCCTCCTTGGCCTTGGTCTCGACCTCGCGGGCGATGCGTTCGATCCGCGCGCCCTTGCCGCCGTGGAACACCGGCACCGGCTCGTCGCCGCGGTCGAGCGCCAGCATCACGTGCCCGGACGCGTCGCGCGCCGGCGGGCGGGTGGCGTCGGCCAGGACGACGACCGGCGCCTGCAACCCCTTGGCACCGTGGACGGTCATGATGCGGACGGCGTCGACCGGGGCGTCGGGGTCGCGCTTCAGGTCGATGTCGTCGGCCTCGACCCAGGCGAGAAAGCCCTGGAGCGAGGGCGCGTTGGCGCGCTCGAAGGCCAGCGCCTCGCCGAGCAGCGCCGCAACCTGGTCGCGCGCCTCCTCGCCGAGCCGCGCCAGCAGCTTGGCCCGCCCGGCGAGCGGCCCCGACAGGATCTGCTCGAGGAACTCGTAGGGCGCGGAAAAGTCGGCGAGGGCCAGCACCGCGTCGAGGAACGCGCGCGCCGGGCCGCCGGCGTCGCGCACCGCCGACCACAGGGTGCCCCGCCGGTCGTGGGCCAGGGCGAACAGCGCATCCTGGTCGATGCCGATGAACGGCGAGGTCAGCAGCGCCGCGCAGGTCAGGTCGTCGTCGGGCTGGAGGGCGAAGCGGACCAGCGCGAGGCAGTCCTGCACGGCCAGCGGCGCGGTCAGGCGCAGCCGGTCGACGCCGGCCACGGGCACCCTGCGGTCGTGAAGCGCGGCGACCAGCGCGCCGACGAACTCGCCGCGGCTGCGGACGAGGACGAGGATGTCCTCGGGCCGGCACGCCCGCCCCCGCGCCGGCAGGTCGAGCGCGGTCGCCGGATCGAGCCAGGCGGCGATCTGGGCGCCGAGTTTCTGCGCCATCCGCACCTGCGCCGCCGGCAGCCAGGGCGCGTCGTCACCGGCCTCGTCGCCGCCGTCCCCGGCGTCGGAGACCAGCGGCGGCCACAGCGTGACGCGGCCGATCAGGTCCTTGCGATGCGCCTCGTGCGCCGGGATCGGCTCGGTCATGCCGAACGCCGCCGCGCCAAGGTCGTCGACGACGGCATCGACGACCTCGAGCACCGCCGGCACCGAGCGGAACGACACCGTCATCGGCAGGTCGCGCCAGTCACGCTGGGCATCGCCGGCGAGATCACGGAAATGCCCCTGCCGGCCGGCGAAGATGCGCGGATCGGACCCCTGGAAGCTGAAGATCGCCTGCTTGAAGTCGCCGACGACGAACAGCGTCCGGACCGCGTCGCGCGCGCCCTCGCCGGCGAAGAACTCGTCGGTCAAGGCGCCGACGATGTCCCACTGCGCCTCGTTGGTGTCCTGCGCCTCGTCGACGAGGAGGTGGTCGATCCGCTGGTCGAGCTTGAAGCGGACCCAGGCGGCGGCACCGGTTTCGGACTTCAGCAGCGCCGCGGCGCGGGCGATCATGTCGTCATAGTCGATGACCCCGGCACGGTGCTTGTGCGCGGCATAGGCCGCGCCGAGCCGCGCCCCGACGCGCAGGTGGCGGGCGGCGGTTTCGCTTGCGTCGAGGGCGTCGCGCAGCCGGGCGACCGCCGTCACGGCGTCGCACAGCGCGTCGGCGGCGGCGATCTCCGCCGGGTTCGCCTTCTTGCCGCCGGGGACGAGCGTCGCCCGGGGTTCGCCGTCCTGCTTGTGGAACACGGCGCACAGCGTCTCGAAATGCGCGGGCCGCGCGTCCGGGGACAGCGCCAGCCACCAGCGCAGCGTGTCGCTGCGCTGGAGCGCCTGCTTGCCGCCGTCGGCGTCGTTGACCGCGGCGAGCCGAGCGAGCGCGGCGAGGTCGAGCCCAGCGACGGCGGCCGCGAACACCTCGTCCGCGCTCCCCGCTCCCGGCACCCCGAAGGCGCGGCGCAGCTTGGCGGCGAACCCCGCCTCCGCCCCCAGCGCGCGGATCGCGGGATAGTGCGCGACGAGCGTTGCCGCGATCGCCGCAATCCGCGTCTCGCCGCTGGCGATGCTGATCGCACCGACGTCGGCGATGAAGCCCGGGTCGTCGCCTGCCGCCTCGATCACTTCCGCCAGCACCTGGCCGCGCAGCGCCAGCGCCGAGCGGTCGTCGAGCGCCTGGAACCCCGGCGCGATCCCCGCCTCGACGGGGAAGCTCGCCAGCAGCGACTGGGCAAAGCCGTGGATCGTCTGCACCTGCAGCCCGCCCGGCGCGTCGAGCGTGCGGGCGAACAGGCGGCGGGCGCGCGCGACCGTCTCCGGGTCGGTCGCGGCGTTGATCGCGGCCAGGTCGGACTTCAGCGCAGTGTCGCCCGCCGCGACCCAGCCGGCCAGGCGGGTGAAGATCCGTTCCTGCATCTCGGCCGCGCCGGCCTTGGTGAAGGTCAGCGCCAGGATGCGCTCGGGCGGCGCGCCCGCCAGCAGCAGGCGGAGGACGCGCGCGGTCAGCACCTGCGTCTTGCCGGTGCCGGCCGAAGCCGACATCCAGGCGTTGCCGTCGGGCAGCGCGCCCGCCGCCTGGACGTCGAGCAGGGGCAGGAGCGGCTTCATCCCCGCCCCAGCCACTCGCCGACGCGCGCCAGCTGGTCATAGTCGGTGCCGAGGGCATAATCGGGGTGAAGCTTGGCGACGAACGCGCCGTCACCGAGCAGCATCGCCTCGCACAGCGTCTGGAAGTGCGCCCTGGTCGCGGCGACATGGTCGGCGGCCGGCGTGACCTCGTGCCAGTGCTTGAGCGGGTCCTTGACCAGCCCCGCGACCTTGCCGCCGCCCAGCTTCCAGTAGCGCAGCGCCGCGACCGTCCCCCGCGGCGACGCCCGCCAGCTGCCCCGCCTCCGCCAGCCAGCCGAGCAGCCCCAGTTGCAGCGCGAAGCCGCCGGCGACCTGATCGTGGCTGGGCACGACGCCGGTCTTGTAGTCGACGATCGCCAGCGCCCCGCTCCCCTGCCGGTCGACGCGGTCGGCCTTGCCGGTCAGGCGGATGCCGTTCGCCAGTGCCAGCGTGCCGCCGGCCTCGGCGGCGACCGGCGTCCAGCCCTCCGCCTCCCACGCCGCCATCGTCGCTGCGACCCAGTCCATCGCCCGGCGGACCCGCGGCGCCCACAGCGCCCGCATCAGCGGCTGCCCGGCCCAGCGCAGCAACTCGGCCTCGGCATAGGCCGGCAGCGTCGCGGGATCGCCGTCCTTGATCCAGGCCTCGAGGATCGCATGGACCGCCGAGCCGCGGTCGGCCGCGCCGGGATCCTCGTCGAGCGGCGCGAGCGGCCGCAGCCGCAGCATCGCGCCGGCGTAATAGGCGTAAGGGTCGGTCTTGAGCCGCTCGGCGGCAGTGACGCTGATCGTGCGCGGGCGCTTCGCCGCCGGCGGTGCGGGCGCCGGACGCGCGGCCGGCGTTACGGTCGCGGCGGCGTCGAGCCCGCGCGCGGCGGCGAGCAAGTCATCGTCCGCGTGCAGCACCTCGCCGGCGCGCGCATGCAGGCGCAGCCAGAAGCGCGACGGCACCGCGGGCGCCCTGTCGTCGCGCCGCGCCCGCGTCAGCAGCACCTGCGGTCCCCCGATGGCCGCGACGAAGTCGTGTGCGGCAAGCCCGATGCGCCGCTCGAGCGAGGGCAGCGCCAGCTCCCGCCGCAGCTTCGGCGCGAGCCACGGGTCGGGGACCGGGCGACCGGGCCAGACGCCCTCGTTCAAGCCGCCGAGGACGGTAAAGTCCGCCCGCTGCAGCCGCGCCTCGAGCAGGCCGTAGATCGCCAGCCGCGGGTGGCCACCATAAGGCGTCCGCACCGCAGTTTCGCTGAGGAACGCCGCGACCAGCGCCGGGGCATCGGCCGGGACGAACGGGTCGAGGTGGTGGCCGTGGGTCGCCAGCGCCGCGACGACGTCGGCGAGCGCGCGGCCGGCCGGCCCGGCCCACAGCGCCTCGCCGCACAGCGCCTGCGCGGCGGCGGCGAGGTCGCCGACCAGCGCGTCGAACGCGACCAGCGGCCTGGCGAAGGCACGCTCGAGCGGGTCGAGCACCGCCGCCACCTCGGCCCACCAAGCCAGCAACTCCGGCGCCTCCTCGTCGAGCCGCGCGCCGATGCCGTCGAGGCCGGGGCCGGGGCGCACGCCCCGCGCGGCCAGGTCGAGCCGGCGCACGGCGCGCAGCCATCCGGCCCGCTCGTCGCCGGCGCGGACCAGCGGGTGCTTGACCAGCCCGAGCAGCGGCGCGACGCCAAAGCCACGCGCCGCGGCCTCGACCAGCGCCAGGAACAACGCGCCGGGCGCGGTCACGCCGAGCGGGGTGCCGGCGCTGTCGTCGACCCCGATGTCCCAGCGCCGGCAGTGCGCCGCGACCCGCCGCGCCAGCGCCCGGTCGGGGGTGACCAGCGCCGCCGTCGCTCCCGGCGTGTCGAGGGCGCGGCGGAGCGCGAGGGCAACTGCCTGCGCCTCCTCCTCCGGGTTGGCGGCGACAAGCGTGCGGACGTGCGCGAACGGTGCCGGTGCCAGCGGCGCGTGCCGCCAGTCGCCGGTGAACGCCGCCGGGGCCATCGCCTCGGCAACGACCGCGGCGCGCTCCGCCGGACCGTCGGCGCGGCCGGGGTACGGCCACGCGGCGACCTCGCCGCGGGCGACGCCGATCGCGTCGAGCAGGCATTTGAGCGTGAACTGCGGATGTTCCTCGCTCTCGCTCGCCGTCAGCTCGGGCTCGGTGCGGCGGCAGCGGACCGCGTCCCACGCCGCCTCGGGCATCGCCGTGTCGAGCCCCGGCAGGACGATCATCCCCTGCGCGAGCCGCGCCACCGCGTGCAGCAGCCGCGCCACCGGCGGCGTGGCGGCGGCGATGCCGGCGGCAACGACCAGACCGGCCGGCGGCGAGGCGGTCCAGCGCGCGGCCAACGCGTCGAGCCGGTCGCGTCGCGCCGCCCCGGCATCGACCTCGCCGTGCGCCGCCAGCACCGGCGGCCAGACCTCGATCACCACCTTCAGGAAGGCGAGCGTCTTCTCCCAGTGGTGCGCCAGCTCGACCGGCACGAACTCGCCGACCCGGTCCGGGGCGACCTCCTCGACGACCATCGTGTCGAGTGCCGCGGCCAGCTGGTCGGCGAGCCTGAGCGCCTCGATCGCCGGCAGGTCGCGCCAGCGCCGGACGAGCTGTGCCAGCAGCAGCCGGCGCTTGGTCGGGTCCATCGCCGGCAGCGCCGCATCGAGCCCGGCAAGGCCGCCCAGCGCGGCGTCCGCCTCGCCGACCGGCAGCAGGCGCGGCAGCAGCAGGCCGCTGCCCGACGCGCGGACGAAGGCGTCGGTCAGCGCGCGGACGGCGCGGCGGTTGGGCAGCAGCACGGTCGTCCGGGCGAGCGCCAGCGGGTCGTGCGCCGTCCGCGCGAGCAGGCCTGTGGCGAGAGCATCGACGAAGGCGACATGCGCGGGAATGGTAAAGACAGTCGGGGTCACCCCGCGGCCAGCAGCGTCTCGGTCGCGCCGACCGCGGCCGGCGTGCCGACGTGGAACCACAGCCCGCCGTGGACGACGCCGAACAGGCGACCCGCGGCCAGCGCCTTGTCGTACACGCGGTTGAGCGAGAACGGCGCCACCGCCTCGCCGGCAAACAGCCGGTGGCTGAGCAGCTGGACGCCGGAGAAGACATAGGGCGCGACCCGCCCCTCGAACCGGCGGCGAAGCTGCCCGACCGGGTTCATCATGAAGTCGCCGCGCCCGTCATATCCGCTCGCGCGCGCCAATGGGACCATCAGCAGCAGCGCGTCCATCGTCGCCGCGTCCCACCGCTGGGCGAGGAGGCGCAGCGTGTCGATCGAGCCGTCGACCCACAAATTGTCGCTGTTGACGACGTAGAACGGATCGGCGTCGAGCAGGGGCAGCGCCTTGGCCACGCCGCCGCCGGTCTCGAGCAGCCGGTCGCGTTCGTCGGAGATGCGGACCGCGGGGGCTCGGCGGCTGGCGAGATGCGCCTCCACCTGCTCGGCAAAATAATGGACGTTGACCACGGCGTTCGCGACGCCGGCGGCGGCGAGATGGTCGAGCGCCCGGTCGAGCAGCGTGATGCCGGCGACGCTGACCAGCGGCTTGGGCCGGGTCGCGGTCAGCGGTCGCATCCGCTTGCCCAGCCCGGCGGCAAGCACCATCGCCGCCTGCGGCACGTCGGCGGCCAGCGCGGGGCGGAGCGCCAGGGGCATGGCGAAGCGGGTCATGCCGGGATGCGACGCGAGGCGGCCGGGACGTTGGCGTCGAACCAGCTGGCCACCGGCCCCAGCGCCGGGTGGCGGAGGTTGGCTTCGAGCAGCCGCCACATCCGCGGCAGCCGCTCGACATAGCCCTGTCGCCCGTCGCGGTCGCGCAGGCGGGTGAAGACGCCGATGATCTTCGCGTTCCGCTGCGCGCCAAGCACTTCGTAGGCGGCGCGGAAGGCGTCGGCATCGGCGATCCCGCGCGCAGCGACGTAGCGCGCGATCATCGCCTCCTCCAGCGCGCGCGGGACCTCGCGGCGCGCGTCCTGGAGCAGCGAGACGAGGTCATAGGCCGGATGACCCGCGAGCGCGTCCTGGAAGTCGAGCAGCCCCAGCGCGCGCACCCCAGGGCGGTCGAGCAGCATCAGATTGTCGGCGTGATAGTCGCGCAGCGTCAGCACCGGCGCCGACGCCGTCGCGGCGACGACATCGCCCCAGACGCTGCGCCACGCCGCGTCATGCCCCGGCGCTTCGGTCAGCCCGACGGCGGGCAGATACCATTCGGGGAGCAGCCGCACCTCGCGCAGCAGCTCGGCCTCCGAATAAGGGCGCAGCGGCGGGGCGGGATGGCGGTGGAGGTCGGCGAGCAGGTCGATCGCGGCGGCATAGACGGCCGCCTCGCGCTCGGGTGCCGCGGCCAGCACCGGCGTCACGCGTGCATCGCCGAAATCCTCGAGCAGGATCAACCCGTCGTCCAGGTCGACACCGAGCGGTTGCGGCACGCTGAACGCCATCCCCGCCAGCGCCTCGCCGACTGCCAGGAAGGGCCGGCTGTCCTCGTGTTCGGGCGGCGCGTCCATCAGGACGGCCGAGCGCGCGCCGTCGATCACGCGGAAGTAGCGGCGGAACGAGGCGTCGCCCGCCAGCGGCTCGATCCTCGCTCCGGCCCAGCCGTGGCGGGCGAGGAACGCAGGTGCCGCGGCCGGCGGAATCATGGGGGAGGCCATCGTCCTTCCCATGACGGCGGCAGTTCCCAAGTCAAGGTCCGCGTCGCGCCGCTACCCTCAAGGCGGAGCCGGAGGGCGTCGCCGGGCAGCCGCTCGCCGAGCCGCTCGGGCCACTCGACGACGAGCACCGCTTCGTCCGCCTCGTCGAGGCCGAGCGCGTCCGCTTCCGCCGCCGAGTCGAGCCGGTAGAGGTCGACGTGCCACAGCGGCGGCGCGGTCGAGTAGGTCTGGACGAGGGTGAAGGTCGGGCTCGGCACCTCGCCGGTCCAGCCGAGGCCGCGGAGCAGCGCGCGGGCGAAGGTCGTCTTGCCGGCTCCGAGGTCGCCCGACAGGGCGACGACGTCGCCGGCACGAAGGGCGGCGGCGAGTTTCCGCGCCACCGCCCCAAGCCCGGCCTCGTCGACGATCACCCTAGTAGCGGTAGTGGTCCGGCTTGAACGGCCCGGTTTCGGGGACGCCGATGTACGCCGCCTGCTTCGGCGTCAGATGGGTCAGCTTGACGCCGAGCTTGTCGAGGTGAAGCGCGGCGACCTTCTCGTCGAGGTGCTTGGGCAGGACGTAGACCTCGTTCTTATACTGCTCGGGGCGGGTGAACAGCTCGATCTGCGCCAGCGTCTGGTTGGTGAAGCTCGCCGACATGACGAAGCTCGGGTGGCCGGTGGCGTTGCCGAGATTGACCAGCCGCCCCTTCGACAGGATGATGATCTGCTTGCCGTCGGGGAATTCGACGAGGTCGACCTGCGGCTTGACCTCGGTCCACTTGTAGTTCGACAGCGCCGAAATCTGGATCTCGCTGTCGAAGTGGCCGATGTTGCAGACGATCGCCATGTTCTTCATGCCGGCCATGTGCTCGGCGGTGATGACGTCGGCGTTGCCGGTGGCGGTGACGAAGATGTCGGAGCGGGTCACCGCCTCCTCCATCGTCACGACCTCGAAGCCCTCCATCGCCGCCTGCAGCGCGCAGATCGGGTCGATCTCGGTCACCAGCACGCGCGCGCCGCCGTTGCGGAGCGACTGGGCGCTGCCCTTGCCGACATCGCCGAAGCCGGCGACGGTCGCGACCTTGCCCGCCAGCATGACGTCGGTGCCGCGGCGGATCGCGTCGACGAGGCTTTCCTTGCAGCCGTAGAGGTTGTCGAACTTCGACTTGGTGACGCTGTCGTTGACGTTGATCGCCGGGAACGGCAGCTCGCCCTTCTTGGCGATGGCGTACAGGCGGTGGACGCCGGTGGTGGTTTCCTCGCTGACGCCCTTGATCGCCTTGACCGTCTCGGTCAGGTAGCCGGGGCGCCTTGCGATATACGCCTTCAGCGCGCGCTGCATCTCGACCTCTTCCTCGTTCTCGGGATCGGGCATCGTCGCGCCGGCCTCGAGCTTGGCGCCCCACAGCGCGAACATCGTCGCGTCGCCGCCGTCGTCGAGGATCATGTTGGCGGTGGTGTCGCCCCAGTCGAAGATGCGCCCGACATAGTCCCAATAGTCGGCGAGGCTCTCGCCCTTGATCGCGAACACCGGCACGCCGGTCGCGGCGATCGCGGCGGCGGCATGGTCCTGCGTCGAATAGATGTTGCACGTCGCCCAGCGCACCTCGGCCCCGAGCGCGGTCAGCGTCTCGATCAGCACCGCGGTCTGGATCGTCATGTGGAGCGAGCCGGTGATCCGCGCGCCCTTGAGCGGCTGGGACGCGCCGAACTCGGTGCGGAGCGCCATCAACCCGGGCATCTCGGTCTCGGCGATGTCGATCTCGCGGCGGCCGTAGTCGGCGAGGCCGAGGTCGGCGACGACGTGGTCGCCGGGGGCGGTGGCGAGCGGTTGGGTAGCCATGAACATGCTCCGGAGGGGACGCACAGCCCCTACCGGCCAGCGCCTCGCCAGGCAAGCATAAAGCTTTCCTTATATCCCCCCGCTGACGCGCGCCTCAGCGTCCGATCGTTGTTCCCTTGGGCAGGCAGAAGCGCGTCTCGCTGTCGATCGCCGAGTTGGCCTTGTACTTGGCGACATAGGCGTCCCACGCCGCGTCGTGCTTGGGCTCCTTGTCGCCATAGGCGTGGAAGGTGACGTACTCGCTCGCCGACGGCTTCATCCCGCCCTTCTCCGGCACGAGCGCGGGAGCGGTGACGAACTGGTCGTCCTTGAAGCCATGGCTGGCGTACCACGCCTTGTGATCCTTGACCGCGTCGAGAAAACCGGCCGGCGTCCCCGCCGCCGACAGCTTGGAGACGCGCATCGTCACCATCTGGCCGGCCCCGCACGGCCCGGCAGCCTGCGCCGCGGTAGCGGTGACGGTGGCAAGCGCAAGGACGGCGGCAAAGACGGACTTCATGATACGTTCCCCCACAGCGATGGCGACAGCTTAGCGCGCATGTGTGACGCTTCAAGCCGCCGGCGAAAGCGACTAGGACCGAAGTGGCAACAACCGGCGGGGCGGCATGGCGGACAGCATCTTCATCGGCCGCAGCGACGACGGCACCGCGCAGGCGCTGGTGCTGCGCCGCGCCAATCGCCACGGGCTGATCGCCGGCGCGACCGGCACCGGCAAGACTGTGACGCTGCAGGGCCTCGCCGAAGGCTTCAGCCGTGACGGCGTTCCGGTGTTCATGGCCGACGTCAAGGGCGACCTTGCCGGCATGGCGATGACCGGGACCGCCGACGCTGCCTGGACGGTGGCGCGGGCGAAGGAGATCGGCCTCGACGGCTTTGCCTTCGCCGCCTGCCCGGTCGTGTTCTGGGACCTGTTCGGCGCGCAGGGCCATCCGATCCGGACGACCGTGACCGAGATGGGGCCGCTGCTGCTGGCGCGGCTGCTCGGGCTGAACGATATCCAGGCCGGCGTGCTCGGGGTCGCCTTCAAGGTCGCCGACGACAACGGCCTTGCGCTTCTCGACATGAAGGACCTGACGGCGATCCTCGGCTACTGCGCCGACAACGCCCAGCCGATCGCGGCGAAATACGGCAATGTCAGCCGCGCCAGCGTCGGCGCGATCCAGCGCGCCCTGCTCCAGCTCGACGCCCAGGGCGGCAACCACTTCTTTGGCGAGCCGGCGCTCGACATCCACGACCTGATCCGCAGCGACGACGGCCAGGGCCAGGTCAACATCCTCGCCGCCGACCGGCTGATGCAGTCGCCCCAGCTCTATGCGACCTTCCTGCTGTGGTTGCTGTCGGAGCTGTTCACCGTCCTGCCCGAGGTCGGCGACCCGGCGAAACCCGTCCTCGTCTTCTTCTTCGACGAGGCGCACCTGCTGTTCGACGACGCGCCCAAGGCGCTCCTCGACAAGATCGAGCAGGTCGTCCGCCTGATCCGGTCGAAGGGCTGCGGCGTCTATTTCATCACCCAGAACCCGATCGACGTCCCCGACACCGTCGCCGGCCAGCTCGGCAACCGCGTCCAGCACGGCCTGCGTGCCTATACCCCGCGCGACCAGGCGGCGGTGCGGGCGGCGGCGACGACCTTCCGCGCCAACCCCCAGGTCGACGTCGCCACCGCGATCACCGAGCTGAAGGTCGGCGAGGCGCTCGTCTCGCTGCTCCAGGACGACGGCGCGCCGTCGCCGGTCGCGCGCACCCTGATCGCGCCGCCGCGCTCGCGCGTCGGGCCGATCACCCTGGCCGAGCGCAAGGTGATGATCGACACCTCGCCGGTCGCCGGCAAGTACGAAACGGTTATCGACCGCGAGAGCGCCTACGAGATCCTGACCGCCAAATCGGCCGCGGCGCAGGCGGCGGCGGACGCGCTCGCGGCGCAGACCGCCGAGGAGAAAGCGGCGGCGGTCAAGGCGGCGGCGCAGGCGAAGGCCGACGCCGACCTTGCGCGGGCCAACGCCGCGGTAAAGTCGGCGCCGATGTCGACAGCGGAGAAGATCGCGCTGTCGGCGGCGCGCTCGATGGCGACCCAGCTCGGCCGTCGCGCCGGGAGCGCGCTCGGCAGGTCGCTCGGCGGGGCGGCGGTCGGCCAGGTCGCCGCGACGGTCGGCGGCAGCGTCCTGCGCAGCGTGCTCGGCAGCCTGTTCAAATAGACGGGCTGAACCCGGTCAGGTGAAATAGAGCAGCCGCGCGCCCGGCAGCTTCGCTGCAATCGTCGCCTCGAACCATTGCCTCAGCGCCGTCATCGTCGCCTTGTCATAGACATGCTTGACCGCGCCGAACTTGGTCCGCTTCTCCGCGCGGCCATCCGGCCCCATGTCGAGCGCCGAGCCCGGATACCAGTTCTCGAGCACCGCCTTCGAGCCGGCGCTGAAGCGGTGGGTGATCAGCTCGACCGTCAGGTCGGGATCGGGCACGCCGTCGAGCGCCGCCGCCACGTCGCTGAGCAAGCCGCCGTACGCCTCGCGCCACCCCGGCGCGGCGATGATCGGTGCGATCGTCAGCCCCATCCGGTACCCCGCCGCGGCCATCGCCCGAAGCGCCCCGAGCCGCGCAGCAACGGGTGCCGTGCCACCCTCGAAGCGCGCGAAGACGGCCGGGTTGAGCGACACGCGCATCCGCGTCCGCCCGCCGTGATCGAGGCCGAGCAGCGGCTCGACGGCAGCGAACTTGGTCGTGAAGCGCAGCTGGACATCGGCCGGCCACGATCCGAAGTGCGCGATCAGCGCCGACAGGGAGCCGGTCAGATGCTCGATGCCGAGGGGATCGGTGTAGCACGACGCCTCGAACGTCGTCCCTTCGGCCGCCCGCGCCGCCGAGCGCGAGGTGACGGTGCCGCGCCCGAGATGGTCGCCAAGCGCGCCGATGATCTCGGGCAGGTTGGCATAGGCGCGCGTGACCGGCGGCCCCTTGAGCGATCCCGCGAGGTAGCAGTAGCTGCAGTGGCCGGGGCAGCCCTCGGCAAGGTCGACCCGCCAGTCGGCCGACGGGGCGATCGGCTGGAAGCGGAGCTTGCCCGGCGGCGCGACGACCACCGCCAGCGTCGCCTTGGCCTCCGCATAGCCGAGATCGCCGAGGTCGAGTCGGTCGCCGGCGAGTTCGGTCAGCGGCAGGCCGAGCGCCGCCACCCGCGCCGCGATCGCCCGGCCGTGCGCCCAGTCGCGGGCACCGCGGGTGACCAGCACCCGCTTCGGCCGCCACAGCCGCGCGGGACGTCGGGTCTGGTCGGGATCGGCGTCGGCCATGCCGGACGGAACCGGCGACCGGCGGCGCGGCTCCCGCCGCGGCGCTTAGCCGCCGAGGGTCACTTCTGCCTTCTTGGCGTCAAGCGTCTTTGCCGGCGCGGCCATCAGCTCGCGCAGGAACGCCCCCTTGTTGACCGTCGGCGTGTCCGGGTCGGCGGCCGACGAGCGGATGTTCGGCTCGGGCTTGGCCGCGCCGGCCTTGTCGAGCAGGTTCGATTCCGCCGGCGAGCGCGGCGTGATCTTGACGCCGGGGCCGAACAGCGCCTCGGCCGCGTTCTGCTGCGCGTCGTCGGCCAAGCGCCCGCGGTGCCCCCGGCTTGGGCGGGGTCAGGGCGAAATCGGGCGGCACGATCAGCGGCGCGTTGCGGCTGATGGCGAACTCGTCGGGCGCGTTGCGGTTCGCCAGGCGGTTCTTGTGGTGGGCGCAGCCGGCGATAAGAGCGGCGGCGGTAACGGCGATGATCGGCCACGACTTCACTGGGCAGGCTCCTAGACCGACTTCGCCGCCGGCGCGAGCAGGCTCCGCAGCAGCAACAGGGCAACGCCGATGCTTATAGCGGCATCGGCCACGTTGAAGACGTAAAAATGATGGCTGTGCCAGTGGAGGTCGATGAAGTCGACGACATAGCCGTAGCGCACCCGGTCGATGATGTTGCCGAGCGCGCCGCCGAGCACCAGCCCGAGGGCAAAGCCGTCCAGCCGGTTGCTTTCGCGTGCGATCCACCACGCGACGCCGGCGGCGATCGCCAGCGTCGCTGCCACCAGCAGCCACTTCTGCAGCTCGGTGTCGGCGCGAAGCAGGCTCATCGACACGCCGGGGTTGCCGACCCAGGCGAGGTCGAAGCCGGGCACGACCGCCACGATCCGGCCGGCCTTCAGCCCGAGTACCGTCGTCACCCAGTATTTGACCGCCTGGTCGAGCCCGAACACGACCGCCGCGACGAGGTATCCGCGCTTCACGCGAGCACCGCGGTGCAGCGCCCGCACAGCGCCGTCGCCGGGACGACGTCGGGCAAATGGCGGCGGCAGCGGTCGCAGCGGGGGAGCGTCGTCGGCGTCACCGACACCTGCACGCCACTAGCCGTGGGGTCGGTCGCCAGCGTGACCGCGGCGACGATCGCCAGCTCGCCGAAGTCGCTGCCGGCGATCAGCGCCGCCTCTTCGGGCGGGGCGGTCAGCAGCAGGTCGGCCTCCAGGCTCGACCCCAGCGTCTTGGCCTTGCGCTCGGGCTCGATCGCCAGCGTCGCCAGGCCGCGCAGCGCCCGCAGCTGTTCCCACCGTGCGCCCAGCGGGTCGTCGCGCCACGGCGAATAATCGCGCCACGCCTCCAGATGCACGCTCGCGGCCTCGGGGTAGCGCGTCCGCCACACCTCGTCGGCGGTGAACACCAGCACGGGCGCAAGCCAGCGGACGAGGGCGTGGAACACCTCGTCCAGCACCGTACGGCAGGCGCGGCGCTTGGGCGACGACGGCGCGTCGCAGTAGAGGCTGTCCTTGCGGATGTCGAAATAGAAAGCCGACAGGTCCTGGTTCACGAAGCCGTTGAGCGCCGCCATGATCGGCGCGAAGTCGAAGTCGGCGACGCGCGCGCGCAGCTCGGTGTCGAGTTCGGCCAGGCGGTGGAGCACCCAGCGCTCGAGCTCGGGCATCTCGGCAACCGGCAGCCGCTCGCCCTCGTCCCATCCGGCGAGGCTGCCGAGCAGGTAGCGGAAGGTGTTCCGGAGCTTTCGATAGGCGTCGGTCTGGCCGGCCAGCACCTCCTTGCCGATCTTGACGTCGTCGAAATAGTCGATGCTCGCGACCCACAGGCGCAGGATATCGGCGCCCTGGCTGTCGCTGATCGCGATCGGATCGACGACGTTGCCGACCGACTTCGCCATCTTCTTGCCCTGCGCGTCGAGCGCCATGCCGTAAGTCAGGACGGTGCGGTACGGCGCGACGCCGCGCGTGCCGACGCTTTCCAGGAGCGACGACTGGAACCAGCCGCGGTGCTGGTCCGAGCCCTCGACATAGATGTCGGCGCGCACGCCGGGCCCGTAGCGTCCCTCGACGACGAAGGCGTGGGTCGAGCCGCTGTCGAACCAGACGTCGAGGATGTCGTCGATGCGCTCGTAATTAGCGGGATCGCGGTCCGGCCCGAGGAAGGCCGCCGGGTCGGTCGCCCACCAGGCATCCGCGCCGCCCGTTTGAACAGCAGCGACGATGCGCGCGTCGACAGCGGCGTCGCGCAGGTAGTCGCCCGTCCGCCGGTCGACGAACAGCGTGATCGGCACGCCCCAGGCGCGCTGGCGGCTGATGACCCAGTCGGGCCGCCCGGCGACCATCGCGGTGATGCGGTTGCGGGATCGCTCGGGCACCCAGCGGGTATCCGCGATCGCCGCGAGGGCGCGTTCGCGCAGGGTGGCGATGCCTCCCTCTCCCCCTCGGGGCGGGGGCGACTCGCGCGCCGGCGCGGCGGGGAGCGAGGCTCCCGCCGCATCGCCATCGGTCCCCTTGCCCTGGTCGCGCACGGGCGCGCCCGGTCCCTCCCCGCGCAGGGGGGAGGGCGCGTCCATCGGGATGAACCATTGCGGCGTGGCGCGGAAGATCAGCTTGGCGTGGCTGCGCCAGCTGTGCGGGTAGCTGTGCGCGTAGTCCGCGCTCGCGGCGAGCAGCGCGCCGGCCGCGCGCAGGTCGGTGCAGATCGGCCCGTCGGGGGCGTTGAACTTGGCGTTGATGACGCTGCCCTGCCCCGCCAGCCAGCCCCAGTCGGCGCGGTAGCGGCCGTCACCCTCGACGGCGAAGACGGGGTCGATGCCGTTCGCCCGGCACAGCAGGAAGTCGTCCTCGCCGTGGTCGGGGGCCATGTGGACGAGGCCGGTGCCGGCGTCGGTCGTAACGAAGTCGCCGGCGAGGAACGGGCGCGGGCGGGCGAAGAAGCCGCCGAGCGCGTGCATCGGATGGCGGGCGATGGCCCCGGCGAGGGCGGAACCTTTGAAACGCCGGACCGCAATGTTGCCGGCCGGATCATAGTGCTCCAAACCGGCACCAGCGTGACGAGCAATCCCATCGTTCATGCGATCGAGAAACGTTAGCAACAAGCCTTCGGCGATAATGATTTGTCTGACAGCCGCATGCGGCATCGCTGGACGGTTAGGATCAAACCATGCAGCTTTGCCGACTGCTTGGTTGACCACAACGTACTCAACCTCCGCCCCATACGCGATCGCCTGGTTGACCGGGATCGTCCACGGCGTCGTCGTCCAGATGACGGCATAGGCCCCGACCAGCTCGGGCGCGTTCGGCGCCGCGACGATCTCGAACGCCACGTCGATCTGGGTGCTGACGATGTCGGCGTATTCGACCTCGGCCTCGGCAAGCGCGGTTTTCTCGACCGGCGACCACATCACCGGCTTGGCCCCGCGATACAGCTGCCCGCTCGCGGCGAACGTGAGCAGCTCGGCGACGATCGTCGCTTCGGACGCGAAGTCCATCGTCAGATACGGGTCGGCCCAGTCGCCCATGACGCCCAGCCGCTGGAACTGCGCCGACTGGCGCGCGACCCAGTGCGCGGCATAGGCCCGGCACTCGGCGCGGAACTCGACCGGCGGCACGGCATCCTTGTTCAGCTTCCTGGCGCGATACTGCTCCTCGACCTTCCACTCGATCGGCAGGCCGTGGCAATCCCAGCCGGGAACATAGGGCGCGTCCTTGCCCAGCGCCGACTGGCTGCGGACGACGAGGTCTTTCAGGATCTTGTTCATCGCATGGCCGACGTGGAGATCGCCGTTGGCATACGGCGGCCCGTCGTGGAGGATGAAGCGGTCGCAGCCCGCCCGCTGGTGGCGCAGCGTGCCGTAAACATCCTCCGCCGCCCAGCGCGCCAGCCACTTCGGCTCGGCCTCGGCCAGCCCGGCGCGCATCGGGAAGTCGGTCTTCGGCAAGAAGACGGTGGCGCTGTAATCTCTAGTCGGCTGCTCGGACATGGGCGTTGGCGTCTAACCGGCGCTTGGCCCCGGCGCAATCGCGAGCGCGGCGCGCGCGGCTTCGCCGTCGCGGGCGATCTGGCGCATCAGCGCGTCGAACCCGTCGAGCTTCCACTCCGGCCGCAGGAATTCGACCAGCGCGACGTCGACCGTCCGCCCGTAGAGGTCCCCCGCGAAGTCGAACAGGTGAACCTCGAGCAGCTCGAGCGGCGGCTCGATCATCGGCCGGATGCCGAGGTTGGCGACGCCGTCGAGCCACGCCCCGTCGACGCAGGCGCGGACCGCATAGACACCGTAGGCGGGGCGGAGATAGTCGCCGAGCGCGACGTTGGCAGTGGGGAAGCCAAGCGTCCGCCCCAGCTTGGCGCCGTGCTCGACCACGCCGCGGAGGGTGAAGGGGCGCGTCAGCAGGACGGCGGCGGCGAGCGGGTCGGCGGCCTGCAGCAGGCCGCGGATGCGGCTCGACGAGATCACCCCCGCTAGGTCGGTGACGGCGGGGACCACGCTCGCGCTCATGCCGTGCGCCGCGCCGATCCGGGCGAGGTCGGCGGTGTCGCACGCCCGCTTCGCGCCGAAGGTAAAGTCGCCCCCGCTGACCGCGGCCTGCGCCCCGATCCGGCCGCCGAGCCAGTCGGCGACGAACGCCTCCCCCGACAGGGCGGCGAAGGCGGCGTCGAACGGCAGGACGACCACGCCGTCGACGCCGAAGGCCGCGAGCAGATCGAGCTTCTGCGCCGTCGTCGTCAGCGCGAACGGCGGTGCGTCGGGGCGAAAGACGCGCGCCGGGTGCGGATCGAAGGTCGCGACCAGCGCCGGCCGCCCCTCGGCCCGCGCCGCCGCGAGCGCCGCGCCGACGACGGCCTGGTGGCCGCGGTGGAAGCCGTCGAAGTTGCCGAGCGCCACGACGCCGCCGCGCAAGCGCAGCGGCACCGCGCCCCCATCCGTAATCCGCTCCATCGCCGCGTCTGTAGCGGGCGAGCGGGGCCGCGTCATCCCTGCGCCGGCGGCGCGTCGCCGACGGCACCGGCGACGCCGGAGCGAGAGGGTCAGTCCCGCTCCAGCGTGACAAAGCTGAAGGCGGGCGCATCGCCTGCGACCGGGTGATCTTCGCGCGCGATCTCGTGCCACACGCTTCGGTCGAACGCCGGTAGCCGCGTGTCGCCGTCCGGCGCGGCATGGACCTCGGTCAGGTACACCCGCCGCGCCGACGGCAGCGCCTCGGCATAGACGGCCGCGCCGCCGATGATCATGATCTCGTCCGGTCGCGCCCCCTGCTGCAGCCCGGCGGCAGCGACCGCCTCGGCGAGGGTCGCGACCACGGTGACGCCCTCGGCGCGCCACCCGCCGCGGGTCAGCACGATGTTGTGCCGCCCCGGCAGCGGCCGCCCGATCGACTCGAACGTCCGCCGCCCCATCACCACCGGCTTGCCGACCGTCAGCCGCTTGAAGTGGCGCAGATCGGCCGGCAGGTGCCACGGCAGCCCGCCGTCGCGCCCGATGACCCCATTGGCGGCGCGGGCAACGACCAGCGTCAGGACCACGCGCGCCTCACGGCGCGATCGGCTCGCCGAGCATCAGCGCGCGGACATAGCGCACCGGCGGCGAGCCGTAGCTGAGGACGGCATCGTGGTATTTCTTGAGATCGAAATCGCCGCCCGCCCGCCGCGCGGCTTCGACACGAAGGTCGCTGTGCTCGCTGTAGCCGACGAAATAGCTGAGCAGCTGGGTCGAACTCAGGCGCGCGCGCGTCCACTTGCCCGCCGCCTCGCGCTCGGTCTGGAAGGCACCGTCCATCATCAGGTGCATCGCCGCCTCCTCGCTCATCCCCTCGGTCTGGATGCCGATGTCGAGAAGCGAATTGCTGATCGAGCGCAGCCGCATCTTGAGCACGGTCAGCTTGTACAGCGGGTCGCCCCCCATGAAGCCCTGGTCGGCCATCATCCCCTCGGCATAGACCGCCCAGCCCTCGACGAACGGACCCGAGCCGAGCACCGCGCGCAGCGTCGACGGATAGGCGTTCTGGTGGGCCAGCTGGACATAATGCCCCGGCATCGCCTCGTGGACGGCAAGGTCGCGGATCATATAGTCGTTGTATTCGCTGAGGAACGACGTCGCCTGCGCGTCGCTCCAGTCGGTCGGGATCGGCGACACGGCGAAGAAGGTCCCCAGCCCCTTGTCGAGCGGCCCCGGCGCATCGCAGTAGGCGACGGCGCTGCCCTGCTGGAACTTGGGCATCTCGATGATCGTCACCGGTGCCTCGGGCAGGGTGATCAGGTGCTTGGTCTTGACGAACGCCGTCGCCTCGCCGAGCGCCGTCGTCGCCTCGGGGATGACGCCGTTGCGCGGCGGACGCTTCTGATACGTCATGGCGAGCGCTGCGGCGATGACGTCGTGGTCCGACATTCCGGCGCTGTCGTGAACCACGCCGCGGGCGATCGCCGCCATTTCCGCCGTCGTCGCCGCCATCGCCCTGGTCGCCCGCGCCTTGATCTCGGCGCGGTCGAGAGGCGATTCGAGGGCGAAGGCGAGCTTGGCGTCATAGAGCTTCGGCCCCAGGCGGAAGTCGCCCTTGGCATTGGGCACCAGGGTCGCGTCGAGCCAGCGCTGGTGTGCGGCGACGGCGAGCTTGAGCCGCGCGCGCGCGGCGTCGAACGCGGCGCGGTCGGCCGGCGCCAGCTCGCCTTCGTGCGGCACGAGCATGCCGTCGACGATGTCCATGATGCCGCTGTTCTGCTTGGCGACCGTCTGCGCATGGATCAGCGGCACGCGCGCGGGGTCGATGCTGGCGCGCGCCTGCGCCAGCATCGCCGGCAGCAGGTTCATCCGCGACGTCGCCGCCTTCAGCCGCATCGGCCAGGGCGCGAAGTCGCGCGCGGCGAGGCTGTAGAGCGCGCCGCCGGCGGCGTCGTTGTAGATTTGCGGGTCCCACGCCCAGCTCTGCAGCACCTGGCTGGTCCACAGGCTGTACTTCAGGTTGTTGCGGAGCATCGCCGCGTCGACCTGGTTGGCGCGGGTCAGCTGGCCGGCCGGAATCGCGTCGAGTTCGCGCAGCCAGCCCGCCTCCGCCCGGTTCTGCACTGCCCGCCCGGAGGCCGAGCGGTCGCCGATCAGCGCGTCGTAGGTGTGGACGCCGACGCCGGTCGCGTTCTCCGGCTGGAAGCGCATCTCGCCGTCAAGCCAGCGCGTCTCGAGCTGCGCCAGCCGGTCGTCGGCGGGCGACGCATGCGCCGTGGAAGCGAGCAGGACGGCGGCGGCGGCGGCTCTCAGCATGGGGGCTCCCCTAGACCGCGACCGGCGCGGCGATGTGCGGCTGCGGCGCGTAATCGTACACGTCGAAATCCGTGATGGCATAGTCGAAGATGCTCGGCGGTCGCCGCGTCAGGCGGAGCTTCGGCGCGCCCGCGGGTGTCCGGCTCAGCTGCTCGGCGACGAGGTCGGCGTGGTTCAGGTACAGGTGACAGTCGCCGCCCGACCAGATCAGCTCGCCCGGCGCCAGATCGCATTGCGCGGCAAGCATGCGGATCAGCAGCGCCGCCTCGAACACGTTGAAGGCGAACCCCAGGCCGAGATCGCACGACCGCTGCCACAGCATTCCCGACAGGCGGCCGCCGGCGACATGGAACTGGTAGGTCATGTGGCACGGCGGCAGCGCCATGCGGTCGAGCTCGGCGACGTTCCAGCCGGTGAAGATGTGGCGGCGCGAGCCGGGGTTGTGGCGCAGGCCGTCGACCAGCGCGGCGATCTGGTTGACGCCGGGCCCGCGGCGGAAGCTCCCCGCTTCGACCGCGCCATCGGGAACATAGGTCGGCCAGTCGACCCACTGCTTGCCATAGACCGGACCGAGGTCGCCCCATTCGGCGGCGAACGCGGCGTCGGCGAGGATCCGTGCCTCGAAGGTGTCGCGGTCCAGCGGCGGCCGCGCCGTATTATGCCGCGCCAGCGGCCAGTCGGTCCAGATGTGGACGCCCTGCGCCACCAGCGGGCGGATGCTGGTCTCGCCGGACAGGAACCACAGCAGTTCGCGCGCCGCGGTCTTCCAGAACACGCGCTTGGTCGTCAGCAGCGGCACCGCCTCGCCCGCCAGGTCGAACCGCATCTGCTCGCCGAACAGGCTGCGCGTGCCGACCCCGGTGCGGTCGACGCGCTCGTCGCCGTGGCTCCAGACGCGGCGGACGAGGTCGAGGTACTGCGCCTCGAAGTGGCTCATGCAGCCCGGATCACGCCGCCAGCCGGGCGATCACGGCTTCGGCCTCGGCAACGGTGCGGCGGACGATCTCGGCGCACGGCAGGACCTCGCGGATCATGCCGCCGCCCTGCCCGGCTGCAAGGCACTGCGTCGCCGGGTCGACAGGGTCGACGACGCCGGCGATCGGCCCGAGCAGGCCGGTGCGCGCCGACTGCGCGACCTGCGCCATGAACGGCAGCGGCTCGCGGTCGCCGAAGTCGCGCGTCGTGTCGTTGGCGATGGCGCGCAGCGTCTTGCCGGTGAAGGCGCGGCTGATGACCGTATCGCTTTCGCTCATGGCGACGATCGCGTCCTTGTACGCGGCCCCGGCGTGCGCCTCGGTCGAGGCGATGAAGCGCGTCCCCATCCACACGCCGGCGCAGCCCAGCGCCAGCGCCGCCGCCAGGCCGCGCCCGTCGACGACCCCGCCGGCGGCAACGACCGGGACGTCGACCGCGTCGACCACCTGCGGCCACAGCGCAACGGACGCGACGCTGCCGGTATGCCCGCCCGCCTCCGTCCCCTGGGCAATGACGACGTCGCACCCGGCCTCGACGGCCTTGACCGCGTGGCGGACGCTGCCGGCCATGCACATGACGACAACGCCCGCGGCCTTGAGCTCGCTGATGATCGCCACCGGCACGCCCAGCCCGGCGATGAACGCCTTCGCCCCCTCGGCGATGATGACGTCGACCGACGCCGTCAGCGTTTCCGGTTGCGCCGTCAGCAGGTCGACGCCGAACGGCTTGTCGGTCAGGTCGCGCACCCGCCGCATCTGGTCGCGGATCGCCGCCGGCGGCAGCCCGGCCATGCCGAGCGAGCCGAACCCGCCCGCCGCCGACACCGCCGCGCAGACCTCCGCATACGATACCCCGCCCATCCCGGCGAGGAGCACCGGATGGTCGATGCCAAGGAGGGCGGTGATGGCGGTGGGGAGGGTCACTCCGCCGCTTCCGCCACGCCGTAGCCGAGCATCGACTTGACCTCGAGGAACTCGGCGAAGGCGTGGTCGCCCCATTCGCGGCCGTTGCCCGACTGCTTGTAGCCGCCGAAGGGGGCCATCAGGTCGCCGCCGGCGCCGTTGATGAACACCTGCCCCGCGCGCAGCTTGCGGGCGACTTCGTGGGCGTGGCCGAGCTCGCCCTGGACATAGGCGGCGAGGCCGTAGACCGTGTCGTTGCCGATCGCCACCGCGTCGTCTTCGCCGTCATAGGCGAGCATCGTCAGGACCGGCCCGAAGATCTCCTCCCGCGCGATGGTCATGTCGTTGGTCACGTCGGCGAAGACGGTCGGCTTGACGTAATAGCCGGTCTCCAGCCCCTCGGGCTTGCCCGGACCGCCGGCGACCAGCGTCGCGCCCTCGTCGATGCCCTTCTGGATCAGGCCCTGGATCTTGTCCCACTGCGCCTGGCTGACGACCGGGCCGATCTTGGCATTGCCGTCGGGCGGGCCGACGGTGACGCTCTCGGCCGCCGCGGCGGCGATCGTCTTGGCCTGGCTCATCTTGGCGGCGGGCACGAGCATCCGCGACGGGGCGTTGCACGACTGGCCGCTGTTGTTCATCATCTGGACGACGCCGCGCGTCACCGCCGCCTCGAGGTCGGCGTCGTCGAGGATGATGTTGGGCGACTTGCCGCCCAGTTCCTGCGCCACCCGCTTGACCGTCGGCGCGGCGTTCTTGGCGACCTCGATCCCGGCGCGCGTCGAGCCGGTGAAGCTGACCATGTCGACGTCCGGGTGGCGCGACAGGGCCGCGCCGACGGTCGGGCCGTCGCCGTTGACGAGGTTGAACACGCCCGCGGGAACGCCGGCGGCGTGCAGCACCTCGGTCAGCAGCTGCGCGCTGAACGGCGCGATCTCCGACGGCTTCAGCACCATCGTGCAGCCGACCGCCAGCGCCGGCACGACCTTGCACGCCATCTGGTTGATCGGCCAGTTCCACGGCGTGATGAAAGCGCAGACGCCGATCGGCTCCTTGGCCAGCATGGTCGTGCCGCGATGCTCCTCGAAGCGATAATTCTTCAGCACCTCGATGCCGGTCATCAGGTGGCCGACGCCGACCGCGGCGTGCGCCTGCATCGCCAGCCAGCCGGGCGCGCCCATCTCCTCGGTCACCGCCGCCGCAATGTCGGCATAGCGCTTCTGGTACTCCGCGACGATGTTCTGCAGCAGCTCGATACGCTGTTCGCGGGTGGTCGCGGCAAAGGCGGGAAAGGCCTTCTTCGCCGCCGCGACGGCACGGTCGACATCGGCCTGCGTGCCCATGGCGATGACGCCGGCGACGGCTTCGGTCGCGGGGTTGATGACGTCGAGGCGCTGCGCGCCGGCCGGATCGACCCATGCGCCGTCGATGTAGAACTTCGTGTAATCGCGCATCCCAAGGACTCCTGTGTTCAGGTTACCGCCTTTGTAGCGCGCCCCGGCGCGGCGTGTCGCGGGCGAAGTTGACGCCTACGACAGCATATCGCGGACGAAGCTGGCCAGCCCGAGCTGGCGCTTCCGCCGCAGCCGCTCGGCCTTCAGGATGGCGCGGATCTCGCCGAGGCAGCGGTCGGGGTCGTCGTTGATCAGGATGTAGTTGTACTCGCCCCAGTGGCTGATCTCGGTCGCGGCGCGCTCCATCCGCTTGGCGATGACGTCGTCGCTGTCGGTGCCGCGCCCGCGCAGGCGACGTTCGAGCTCGGCCATGGTCGGCGGGAGGATGAAGACGCGGACGAGGTCGCTCGCGGCATCGGTCTGCTGGAGCTGCTGCGTTCCCTGCCAGTCGATGTCGAACAGCACGTCGCGCCCGTCGTGGAGCGTCTCCTCGACCGGGCCGCGCGGCGTGCCGTAGCGGTGGCCGAAGACCACCGCCCATTCGAGCAGGGCGTCGGCGTCCCGCAGCCGGTCGAACTCGGCGTCGTCGACGAAGATATAGTCGCGCCCCTCGATCTCGCCGGGCCGCGGCGGCCGCGTGGTGACGCTGACCGACATGACGATCTCGGGATCGTCGACGAGCAGGCGGCGGGACATGGTGGTTTTGCCGGCACCACTGGGCGACGACAGCACGAACATGAGGCCGCGGCGGTGCAGGGTCAGGTGGGGGCCGGGCATGGGCGTTCATAACGGCAGTCGCCGGTTGGTGGAAGCGGCGCGCTCCGGGACTTCGGCGGCAGAGCGCGCAGCCACCGTGCCCGGCCGCGGCGGCGCGGCGGGAAGCGGCTCTCCGGGGCGGCGGCGGGAACCTCTCTCCCGGGCCGCGGGCCAGGGCCCGCGTCTCTCGACCTCTCCCCGACCGGGAGAGGGGGCCGCAACAAGGGCCTGCGATTGACCCGATGGCACCTCTCCCCTGCGGGGAGAGGTCGAGAGACGGTGCGAAGCACCGGCCCGGGAGAGGCGGGCGCGCCCCACGGGCCCGGGGGAAGGAGCGCGCTGCACCGGGCGGGGAGAGGGGGCGGAGCGCCCCTGTCCCCGAGAGGAAGAAGACCCTGCCAGCCCCGGAGCGCGGCCGCTATGCCGGGTCCGGCCCCAGCATGGCATCCGCACGGACGATCTGGCGGAACCTCGCCTCGTCGATCAGGTCGAGCGCCAGCGCGCTGTCGAGCAACGTCCCGCCGGTCTTGTGCGCATGCTTGGCGATCTTGGCGGCATTGTCATAGCCGATTTCGGGGGCGAGCGCGGTGACGAGCATCAGCGACTGCTCGACCAGCGCCGCGATCCGCTCGCGGTTCGGTTCGGTGCCGGCGACGCAGCGGTCGGCGAAGCTGACGCAGGCATCGGCGAGCAGGCGGATCGACTGGAGCACGGCGTCGGCGATCACCGGCTTGAACACGTTGAGCTCCATGTGCCCCTGCAGGCCGCCGATCGTCACCGTGACGTGGTTGCCCATGACGCGCGCGGCGACCATGGTCAGCGCCTCCGCCTGCGTCGGGTTGACCTTGCCGGGCATGATCGAGCTGCCGGGCTCGTTCTCGGGCAGGCTGAGCTCGCCCAGCCCCGACCGCGGCCCGCTGCCCAGCAGGCGGAAGTCGTTGGCGATCTTCGTCAGGCTGACCGCGAGCACGTTCAGGGCGCCCGACACCTCGACCATCGTATCGTGCGTCGCCAGCGCCTCGAACTTGTTGGGCGCGGTGGTGAAGGCGATGCCGGTCATCGTGGCAAGCTCGGCGGCGATCTGCTCGGCGAACCCCGCCTTGGTGTTCAGCCCCGTACCGACCGCGGTGCCGCCCTGCGCCAGCTGGTGGAGGTGGGGCAGCGTCGCCTCGACCCGGGCGATGCCGCTCGCGACCTGCGCCGCATAGCCGCCGACCTCCTGCCCCAGGCCGACCGGGGTCGCATCCTGCATGTGGGTGCGGCCGATCTTGACGATGTCGGCCCACGCCTCCGCCTTGGCCGCGAGCGCCGCGTGGAGGTGGCGGAGCGCCGGCAGCAGCCGGGCGTCGATCTCGCGCGCGGCAGCGACGTGCATGGCGGTCGGGAAGGTGTCGTTCGACGACGCGCCGGCGTTGACGTGGTCGTTGGGGTGAACCGGGACCTTGCCGCCGCGCGTGCCGGTCAGAAGCTCGTTGGCCCGCCCGGCGATGACCTCGTTGGCGTTCATGTTCGACTGGGTCCCCGACCCCGTCTGCCAGACGACGAGGGGAAACTGGTCGTCCCACCTGCCCGCCGCGACCTCGCCCGCCGCCTGCTCGATGCATGGCGCGAGGTTGTCGTCGAGGACGCCGAGCCGGGCGTTGACCCGCGCCGCCGCCTGCTTGACGAGGCCGAGGGCGTGGATCAGCGGCAGCGGCATCCGCTCGCTGGTCTCCGGGCGCGGGGCGGCCGGGTCGGTACCGATCGGGAAGTTGCCGATCGACCGCTGCGTCTGTGCGCCCCAATAGACCGCGGCGTCGACGTCGATCGGGCCGAAGCTGTCGGTCTCGGTGCGGGTGGTCATGCGCGGCTCCGGCGGGTCACGCCGCCGGCTTAACCGCATCGCGCCGCGTGGGGAAGCCGCCTACTTTTTCCGGAAGCGGTCGAGCGTCACGACGTTCGACCCGTCGTCGACCGGCGGCGGAGCGGGCTCGGGCTCCGGCTCGGGAGCGGGCGCCTCGCCCGGCTGGAACTGGAGCGCGAAGTTGACCGCCGGATCGACGAAGCCGGTGACGGCGGCGAACGGGATCGACAGCTTCGCCGGCACCTGGTTGAAACTGAGCCCGATGGTGAAGCGCTCGTCGGTGATCGTCAGGTCCCAGTAGCGGTGCTGGATGACGATCGTCATTTCCTCGGGGTAGCGCTCGAGCAGGTGCCTGGGCATCTCGACGCCGGGAAAACGCGTGCGAAAGGCGATATAGAAATGATGCGCTCCGGGCAGTCCGCCCTCGGCGTCGATCCGTTCGAGCACGCGCTGGACGACCGAGCGCAGCGCCGCCTGGACGATCTCGTCGTACGGAATCAGGCTTTCGACGGTGGTGTCGTTCACGTGGAGGCTCCGCGGCGCACCCGCCTAGGTGGCGCGGGCGCGAGAGTCGGTCAAGGGGAGGGTTGTCGATCGGCTCGCTTGTGCGTGTCCTGCGGCCGCTGCCAGGCGCACTTGGATGCCTTTGATTCCAGGCCGGCAGCACTCAACGGCGCGATCGGATCGGGTGGTCGACGGGCGCGGGTCGAGGCGCCTGCCCATCTCTGCATCCGGCTGGCGCGCTTCTGCTGCTAAGTGCCCTACCGTCGCGGCGCAGGTGGGGAGCTTCTGTTGCTCGGTGCTCCCCGTACCGCCGGTGTCCGCTTCTGTTGCCCGGGGCGGCCCGTCCCGCGCTTTCGGCCAGTGTAACTAAGTCCGTGAGGACTTTAGGTTACGCTGCGATTGCGAATGCCTCGTTGTCGTTGGCATTTCTCTGGATCGAACGGTTTAACGGCGCATTCAGGCCGGGCGAAGGCAATCGTCTTTCAACACACGTCGATCCTGTTTCGGCCCCATGACACTCCCCGCGACAACCGGGAGACGAATGGTGGAGCCGCCGGGTACCGCCCCCGGGTCCGCTGTGCCTATTACACGATACGATTTATCGCCATAGCTGCCCGTTGCCGGGTAACAGAGGGGATATAGCCCGGAAGCGGGGTTTGTTCCAGCCCCTGCCCGCGGTCCTGCGTGCCGTGCTGGCGAACATCGATAGCGACGCGGGCGGGAGGCCACCGACCACTGCTTCGGGCCACGCGGGCAGCCAGCTTGAGGCCCCGCCCTCACGCCGCGCGGAGCGCGGTCACCACCTTGGCCACGAACGGCTGCAACACCGATCCCGGCACCACCTGCGGAATACCGGCGACCGCCAGATAGCGGTCGAGCAGCCCCTGGTTGATCTCGTCCCAGGTGTAGCGGCGGCTGAGGGCCAGTCCCGCCTCACCCGCCATCGCCGCCGCCCGGTCGTCGGTCAGATAGGTCGTCAGCGCGGCGGAGTAGCCGGCGATGTCGCCCGGCGTCACCAGCTGCCCGGAGATGCCGTGATGGACGAGGCTCGACGTTCCCGTCGCCCGCGCGCCGACAACCGGCAGGCCGCACGCCATCGCCTCGAGCGTGACGTTGCCGAAGGTCTCGGTGGTCGACGGATTGAACAGCATGTCGGACGAGGCATAAGCGGTGGCGAGGTCGTCGCCGCCGAGCTGCCCGGCGAAGATCGCCTGGGGCATCCGCGCTTCCGCCCATGACCGAGCGAGGCCCTCGCCGACGATCAGCACGCGGTGGGCGACGCCGGCGGCGCGGAGCGCATCGATCGTGTCGGCGAAGACGTCGAGCCCCTTCTCCATCACCAGCCGGCCGACGAAGGCGACGATCCGCTCGTCGTCCGCGACCCCGTGGGCGCGGCGCCAGTCGAGCGAGCGGCGCTTGGGCGTGAACACCTGCGCGTCGACGCCGCGGCTCCAGATGCGGACGTTTTCGGCCATGCCGTCGGCGCGAAGCTGGTCGGCCATCGACTCCGACGGCGCATAGACCTCGATCAGGTCGTGGTGAAAGCGGCGCATGATCTCGGCCGTGATCCGATTGACCCACTTCAGCCCGTAATAGGTCAGGTAGGTGTCGAAGCGCGTGTGGACCGAGGCGACCACCGGGACGCCGTGCGCCCGGCCCCAGCGCTTGACGGTGAACGCCAGCCGGTCGGGCGCGGAAAGGTGGATCAGCGTCGGCGCAAACGCCTCGAGGTCGCGCCGCGTCTCGCGGCTCAGGCCGAGCGCGAGACGATAGTCGCTGCGCCCCGGGATCTTGACCGAGGGCACCGAGATCAGCGTGCCGGTCGGCTCGAACGCCGGCGTATCGCTGGTCGGCGAATAGACGCGGACGGCGACGCCCTGCCGCTCGAGGAAGCCGACGAGCCGGTTCAACGCCTTGTTCGCGCCATCGCGCTGATAATTATAGTTGCCGGAGAAGAGCGCGACGCGAAGCTGGTTTGGACGCACGGAGCCGCTTCCTCTTATGGCCTGCGCATAAAGGTACGCAGCCATTATGACTTTGGTTGGGCAACGCACGGCAGCACGATCCGTCGCAGGCATATCCGCGCGGCACGCGAAAAAACTGCCAGACTGCTCCGGCGTGGTTCGTTTGGCGCATCGGAAGCGAGCGTCACGCGGCGATTCGGGCGCGGCACCGACAAAGCCGAAGCGCACATTCGTCCGCAGCGACGCGGCGGATTAGCCGACGGCGCTCGGCGACATAGAGCACCGCTACCGAAATTGCCGGCGCTTCTTCACGGGAGGTCGGTCAGCAGCAAAGAAATGGCCCCGCCGGATCACTCCGGCAGGGCCACGATTATCGCTTCGTGCCGCGCAGTTACCCTACGACTTCACCCAGCGGCGATGCCAGGCTGTCGGCCTCCGCTGGCAGCGGCACGGCCTTGGCCGCCTGCGCCGCCCTGAGCGCGGCGTCGCGGCTCGTCGCCGTGACCCGCATCCGCGCCATCGCCGCGCCGGTGCCCGCCGGGATCAGGCGGCCGACGATGACGTTCTCCTTCAGCCCGGTGAGCGTGTCGATCTTGCCCTGGACCGCCGCCTCGGTCAGCACGCGCGTCGTCTCCTGGAACGATGCGGCGCTGATGAAGCTCTTGGTCTGGAGCGAGGCCTTGGTGATGCCGAGAAGGATCGGCTTGCCCTCGGCCGGGGTCGCGCCCTTGCCCAGCTTGGCGTTCTGCTCCTCCATCTCCAGCCGGTCGACTTGCTCGCCGACGAGCATCGTCGTGTCGCCCGAGCGCGTGATCTCGACCTTCTGCAGCATCTGGCGGACGATCGTCTCGATGTGCTTGTCGTTGATCCGCACGCCCTGGAGACGATAGACCTCCTGGATCTCGGCGCAGAGATATTCGGCCAGCGGTTCGATCCCGAGGACATCGAGGATGTCGTGCGGGTTCGGGTTGCCGTCGATCAGGTAATCGCCGCGGCGGACATAGTCGCCCTCCTGCACCGAGACATGCTTCCCCTTCGGGATCATGTACTCGGCGACCTCGCCGTCCTCGCCACGGATGTTGATCCGGCGCTTGGTCTTGTAGTCCTTGCCGAATTCGACCCGGCCGTTGATCCGCGCGATGACCGCATTGTCCTTGGGAATGCGGGCCTCGAACAGCTCGGCCACCCGCGGCAGACCGCCGGTGATGTCGCGCGTCTTGGCGGCGTCCTTCGGGATGCGGGCGAGCACGTCGCCAGCTTCGACGTCCTGACCGTCGGCGACCGACAGGATCGCGCCGACCGCCAGCAGGTACCGCGCACTTTCGCCCGATCCCTCGTCGAGAAGGGTGATGCGCGGACGCAGCTCCTCCTTCTGCTTGGCCCCGCGCCAGTCGGTGACCACCTTGTTGGCGATGCCCGTCGCGTCGTCGACATTCTCCGACATCGACAGACCCTCGATCAGGTCCTGGTACTTCACGCGGCCCGACTTCTCGGTGATGACCGGCAGCGTATACGGGTCCCAATCCGCCAGCCGGTCGCCTTTGCTGACGATCGCGCCGTCGAGGTGCATCAGCGACGTACCGTAGGCGATGCGGTGGATCGACCGCTCGCGCCCGTCGGAGTCGAGCAGGACGAGTTCGCCGTTGCGCGCCATGGAGATGTTGCGCCCGCGGCTGTCGCGGATCGTGCTCATGTTACGGAGCATGACCGTGCCATCGACGAGCGCGTCGAGCGTCGACTGCTCGCTGACCTGCGCCGCGCCACCGATGTGGAAGGTCCGCATCGTCAGCTGGGTGCCCGGCTCGCCGATCGACTGCGCCGCGATGACGCCGACCGCCTCGCCGATGTTGACCGGTGTCCCGCGGGCAAGGTCGCGCCCGTAGCACGTGCCGCAGACACCGGTCTTGGTCTCGCACAGCAGCGGCGAGCGGATCTTGACCTCCGCGACCGCCGCCCTCTCGATCCGCGCGACGTCGACTTCGCTCAGGAGCATGCCGGCGGGCGCCAGCACCTCGCCGGTTTTGGCGTCGACGATGTCGTCGAGCACGGTCCGGCCGAGGATGCGCTCGGCGAGGCTGACGATGGTGTTGCCCCCCTCGACGATCGCCTTCATCGTCATGCCGCGCTCGGTCTTGCAGTCGTCCTCGATGACGACGCAGTCCTGGCTGACGTCGACCAGACGCCGCGTCAGATAGCCCGAGTTCGCCGTCTTCAGCGCCGTGTCGGCCAGCCCCTTGCGCGCGCCGTGGGTCGAGTTGAAGTATTCGAGGACGGTCAGACCTTCCTTGAAGTTCGAGATGATCGGCGTCTCGATGATCTCGCCCGACGGCTTGGCCATCAGGCCGCGCATACCGGCAAGCTGCTTCATCTGCGCCTGGCTGCCGCGGGCCCCCGAGTGTGCCATCATGTAGATCGAGTTGATCGGCTTCTCGCGGCCGGCGTCGTCGATCGGACGCGCCGAGATTTCGCGCATCATCGCATCCGCGACGCGGTCGCCGCAGCGCGCCCAGGCGTCGACCACCTTGTTGTACTTCTCGCCCTGCGTGATCAGGCCGTCCTGGTACTGCTGCTCGAAGTCCTTGACCATCGCGCGCGTGTCACCGACCATCTTCGCCTTCTCCGGCGGGATGACCATGTCGTTCTTGCCAAAGCTGATGCCCGCCTTGAACGCGTTCTGGAAGCCGAGCGTCATGATCGCGTCGGCGAACAGCACCGTCTCCTTCTGGCCGCAGTGGCGGTAGACGGTGTCGATGACGTCGGCGATCTCCTTCTTGGTCAGCAGGCGGTTGATGACCTCGAACGGCACCTTGTGGCTCTTGGGCAGCGTCTCGCCGAGCAGCATCCGGCCCGGCGTGGTCGTCACGCGGCGGAGGATCATGTTGCCGGCCTCGTCGGTCGTCTCGACGCGCGCGACGATCTTCGAGTGGAGCGTCACCGCCTTGGCGTGGAGCGCCTGGTGGACTTCGGCCATGTTGGCAAAGGCCATGCCGGCACCCGGCTCGCCCTCGCGGTCCATCGACAGGTAATACAGCCCCAGCACCATGTCCTGCGACGGCACGATGATCGGCTTGCCGTTCGCGGGCGACAGGATGTTGTTGGTGCTCATCATCAGGACGCGCGCTTCGAGCTGCGCCTCGAGGCTGAGCGGCACGTGGACGGCCATCTGGTCACCGTCGAAGTCGGCGTTGAACGCCGAGCAGACCAGCGGGTGAAGCTGGATCGCCTTGCCCTCGATCAGCACCGGCTCGAACGCCTGGATGCCGAGGCGGTGGAGCGTCGGCGCGCGGTTGAGCAGCACCGGATGCTCGCGGATCACCTCGTCGAGGATGTCCCAGACTTCCTTGCGCTCCTTCTCGACCCACTTCTTCGCCTGCTTCAAGGTCATCGACAGACCCTTGGCGTCGAGGCGCGAGTAGATGAACGGCTTGAACAGCTCCAAAGCCATCTTCTTCGGCAGGCCGCACTGGTGGAGCTTCAACTCCGGCCCGGTAACGATGACCGAGCGGCCCGAATAGTCGACGCGCTTGCCGAGCAGGTTCTGGCGGAAGCGCCCCTGCTTGCCCTTGAGCATGTCCGACAGCGACTTCAGCGGACGCTTGTTCGCACCCGTGATCGTCCGGCCGCGGCGGCCGTTGTCGAACAGCGCGTCGACTGCCTCCTGCAGCATCCGCTTCTCGTTGCGGACGATGATGTCGGGGGCGCGCAGCTCGATCAGCCGCTTCAGGCGGTTGTTGCGGTTGATGACGCGGCGATACAGATCGTTCAGGTCCGACGTCGCGAAGCGGCCGCCGTCGAGGGGCACCAGCGGGCGCAGCTCGGGCGGGATGACCGGCACGACGTTCAGCACCATCCACTCGGGCCGATTGATCGGCGCGGTCGCAGCGCCGCCGTCGGTCGCGGTCTGCGGGATGAAGTGCTCGAGCACCTTCATCCGCTTGATGATCTTCTTGGGCTTCAGCTCCGACTTGGTCGTGCGCAGTTCTTCCTCGAGCGCGGCGTATTCGGCCGGCGCGTCGATGTCCTCCAGGAGCTTGCGGATCGCCTCGGCACCGATCCCGGCGATGAAGGCGTCCTCACCGAACTCGTCCTGCAGCTGGACGTACTCGTCCTCCGTCAACAGGGCGAACTTGTTCCACTTCTTGTCGGGCGTACCCCAGCCGAGCAGCTTCCTGACTTCGTCGCCGTCGATCACGCCGGGCTCGAGGACGACGTACTGCTCGAAATAGAGCACACGCTCGAGGTTCTTGAGCGGCATGTCGAGGAGCGTGCCGATACGGCTCGGCAGCGACTTCAGGAACCAGATGTGGGCAACCGGCGCGGCCAGCTCGATATGGCCCATCCGCTCGCGGCGGACCTTCGACACGGTGACCTCGACGCCGCACTTCTCGCAGACGATGCCCTTGTACTTCATGCGCTTGTACTTGCCGCACAGGCACTCGTAATCCTTGATCGGACCGAAGATGCGCGCGCAGAACAGGCCGTCGCGCTCGGGCTTGAACGTCCGGTAGTTGATCGTCTCGGGCTTCTTGATCTCGCCGAACGACCACGAGCGGATGCGCTCAGGGGACGCCAGGCTGATCTGGATCTGGTCGAACGTCTCCGGCTTCGCCGCCGGATTGAAGAAGTTCATCAGTTCGGTGTTCATACCTTAATCCTCTTCACTCTGAGGCCGAACGATCCAAGGCGCACCGCGCTCGATCCGTTCAGCCCAGAAACCCGGCGCGATGACAGGCAAGTCGGCCATGTCTGGATGCCACTCCAGTACATGGCCAATATGCACCACCATCGCGCTGTCCGCCTTCACCTTACATCCGCAGAGAAACTGCATAACCCCGTCATCGTCATGAGAAAAAAGGCGAACTTCTCCACCTTCGATCAGATGACGACAGACGATTGATCCAGCATCCTCCAAGACATCATACCCGGCGACTTTCACCCGCCCGGACATCGAAGTTCACTCGACCTTCTCGTGGTTCTGCAGCTCGACGTTGAGCCCGAGCGACCGCATTTCCTTGACGAGCACGTTGAAGCTCTCGGGGATGCCGGCCTCGAAGGTGTCGTCGCCCTTGACGATCGCCTCGTAGACCTTGGTCCGGCCGATGACGTCGTCGGACTTGACGGTGAGCATCTCCTGCAAGGTGTAGGCGGCACCGTAAGCCTGCAAGGCCCAGACCTCCATCTCGCCGAACCGCTGCCCGCCGAACTGCGCCTTTCCGCCCAGCGGCTGCTGGGTGACGAGGCTGTACGGCCCGATCGAGCGCGCGTGGATCTTGTCGTCGACGAGGTGGTGGAGCTTCAGCATGTAGATGTAGCCGACCGTCACCTTGCGGTCGAACATCTCGCCCGAGCGCCCATCGAACAGCTCGACCTGCCCCGACGAATCGAGACCTGCCAGCTCCAGCATCCCCGACACGTCCGCCTCGCGCGCGCCGTCGAACACCGGCGTCGCCATCGGCACGCCGAGCGACAGGTTCTGGGCCAGCTCGCCGAGCTGGTCGTCGTTCATGTCGGCGATCTCGGTGTCGTACTGGCGGCCATAGATGTCCTTCAGCTTGGCCCGCATCGCCGTCGCGTCGCCCAGTGCCAGGTCCTTGCCGCGCGCGTGCATATCCTCGAGCAGCGCGCCGATCTGCTTGCCGAGACCACGCGCGGCCCAGCCGAGGTGCGTCTCGAAGATCTGCCCGACGTTCATGCGCGACGGCACCCCCAGCGGATTGAGGACGATGTCGACCGGCGTCCCGTCCTCGAGGAAGGGCATGTCCTCCTGCGGCAGGATGCGGCTGATGACGCCCTTGTTGCCGTGGCGGCCGGCCATCTTATCGCCGGGCTGGAGCTTGCGCTTCACCGCGACGAACACCTTGACCATCTTCAACACGCCCGGCGGCAGCTCGTCACCGGCCTGCAGCTTGGTCTTCTTGTCCTCCAAGCGCGCGTCGATCGACTTCGATGCCTCTTCCCACTGCGCCTTCAACGCCTCGACATCGGCCTGCACGGCGTCGTCGGTCACGCCGAACTTCCACCATTCGCGGCGCGGCTGGGCAGCGAGCATGTCGCCGTCGATGGCCGCGCCTTTCTTCAGTCCCTTAGGTGTCGCCGCCGCGGTCTGGCCGACGAGCATCGTCTTCAGGCGCGAATAGGTCGAGCGGTCGAGGATCGCGCGCTCGTCGGCGGCGTCCTTGTCGAGCCGCTCGATCTCCTCACGCTCGATCTGCAGCGCGCGCTCGTCCTTGTCGATGCCGTGGCGGTTGAACACGCGGACCTCGACCACCGTCCCGGCGACGCCGGGGGGCAGCTTGAGCGAGGTGTCGCGGACGTCGCTGGCCTTCTCGCCGAAGATCGCGCGGAGGAGCTTTTCCTCCGGCGTCATCGGCGATTCGCCCTTAGGCGTGATCTTGCCGCACAGGATGTCGCCCGGCTCGACCTCGGCCCCGATGTAGACGATGCCCGCCTCGTCGAGGTTGCGCAGCGCTTCCTCGCCGACGTTCGGGATGTCGCGGGTAATGTCCTCCGGCCCGAGCTTGGTGTCGCGGGCCATGACCTCGAATTCCTCGATGTGGATCGAGGTGAAGACGTCTTCCTTGACGATCTTCTCGTTGATCAGGATCGAATCTTCGTAGTTGTACCCGTTCCACGGCATGAACGCGACGAGGGCGTTGCGCCCGAGCGCGAGCTCGCCCAGCTCGGTCGACGGACCGTCGGCGATGATATCGCCCTTGGTCACCTGGTCACCGACCTTCACCAGCGGGCGCTGGTTGATGCAGGTGTTCTGGTTCGACCGCTGGAACTTCATCAGCGTGTAGATGTCGACCCCCGACTTGCCCGCCTGGACGTCCTCGGTCGCGCGGATGACGATACGCATCGCATCGACCTGGTCGACGATGCCGGTCCGCCGCGCCGCGATCGCCGCGCCGCTATCGCGCGCGACGGTGCCCTCCATGCCGGTGCCGACAAACGGTGCCTCGGCTTTGACCAGCGGCACCGCCTGGCGCTGCATGTTCGACCCCATCAGCGCGCGGTTGGCGTCGTCGTTCTCGAGGAACGGGATCAGCGACGCGGCGACCGACACCAGCTGCTTCGGGCTGACGTCCATCAGCGTGATCTGGTTCTTCGGCGCCATCAGGAACTCGCCCGCCTCGCGCGACGAGATCAGGTCCTCGGTGAAGCTGCCGTCGGTATTGGTCCCGGCGTTGGCCTGCGCGATCGTGTGCTTGGCCTCCTCCATCGCCGACAGATAGACGACGTCGTCGGTCAGCTTGTGGTCGACGACGCGGCGGTACGGCGTCTCGATGAAGCCGTACTTGTTGACCCGGCTGAACGTCGCGAGGCTGTTGATCAGGCCGATGTTCGGCCCTTCGGGCGTCTCGATCGGGCAGATGCGGCCGTAGTGCGTCGGGTGGACGTCGCGGACTTCGAAGCCCGCGCGCTCGCGGGTCAGACCGCCCGGCCCGAGGGCCGAGACGCGGCGCTTGTGCGTCACTTCCGACAGCGGGTTGGTCTGGTCCATGAACTGGCTGAGCTGCGACGAGCCGAAGAACTCGCGCACCGCCGCCACCGCCGGCTTGGCGTTGATCAGGTCGTTGGGCATGACGGTGTCGATATCGACCGACGACATCCGCTCCTTGACCGCGCGCTCCATGCGCAGGAGCCCGACGCGATACTGGTTCTCGAGCAGCTCGCCGACCGAGCGCACGCGGCGGTTGCCGAGGTTGTCGATGTCGTCGATTTCGCCCTTGCCGTCCTTCAGCCCGACGAGCGTCCTGACCACCTCGAGGATGTCCTCGCGGCGCAGCACGGTCATGTCGTCGGGGACGTCCAATGCCATGCGCATGTTCATCTTGACGCGACCGACCGCCGACAGGTCATACCGGTCGGGATCGAAGAACAGGCCGTAGAACATCGACTCCGCCGTCTCGCGCGTCGGCGGCTCGCCGGGGCGCATGACGCGGTAGATCTCGCTCAAGGCATGGTCGCGCTCCTCGACCTTGTCGGCCATCAGCGTGTTGCGCATCCACGGGCCGACGTTGACGTGGTCGATGTCGAGCAGGTCGATCGTCGCCTGCCCCGACTGGTCGATCTTGGCGAGGTTCTCGGCAGTCAGCTCGTCGCCGGCCTCGATGTAGATTTCGCCCGTCGTCTCGTTGATCAGGTCGAACGCGCTGTAGCGGCCGAAGATTTCCTCGGTCGGGATCAGCAGCGACTTCAGCCCGTCGGTCTGCGCCTTGCGTGCCAGACGCGGGGTGATCTTGGTGCCGAGCGGGAAGGCGACCTCGCCGGTCTCGGCGTTGACGACGTCGAAGCTCGGCTTGGTCCCGCGCCACTGCTCGGCCTCGAACGGCACGACCCAGCCGTGCTCGCCGTGCGCGCCCTGCCCGCGGACCCAGGTGACGCGGTTGTAGAAGGCGTTGAGGATCTCCTCGCCCGAATAATTGAGCGCATAGAGAAGCGTCGTGACCGGCAGCTTGCGCTTGCGGTCGATGCGGACGTTGACGATGTCCTTGGCGTCGAACTCGAAGTCGAGCCAGCTGCCACGGTACGGGATGACCCGCGCGGCGAACAGGAACTTGCCCGACGCATGCGTCTTGCCGCGGTCGTGGTCGAAGAAGACGCCGGGGCTGCGGTGCATCTGCGACACGATGACCCGCTCGGTGCCGTTGATGATGAAGGTGCCGTTCGACGTCATGAGCGGCATGTCGCCCATGTACACGTCCTGCTCCTTGATATCGAGGACGCTGCGCGCCTCGGTATCGGCGTCGACCTCGAAGACGATCAGGCGCAGCGTGACGCGCATCGGCGCGGCATAGGTCATACCCCGCTGCCGGCACTCGTCGGTGTCGTACTTCGGATCCTCGAGCTCGTAATTGACGAAGTCGAGTTCGGCCGTGCCGGCGAAGTCCTTGATCGGGAACACCGAGCGCAGCGTCTTCTCCAGCCCCGAGACATAGCCGTCGGCGGGGCGCGAGCGCAGGAACTGCTCGTACGATTCGCGCTGGACCTCGATCAGGTTCGGCATCTGCACGACCTCGGCGATCTTGCCGAAGGTCTTGCGGACGCGCTTCTTGGTGGTGAAGCTGGTGCCGCGGTCGAGCGTCGCGGGGGGAACTGCCTGGGTCGCCATGTCCGTCCTCTTTGCCGGGCGGAGGGGCAGGCCCCAACGCCGAAAAGTGCGTGTTTCCGGGTGGAAACCGCACCGCAGCCTCGTTGAAACCTGCCACTGCCCCCCATTCTCGATCCCACCGTGAGCAAGGCGGCGGATCACCCGGGGACGGGGAAGGCGGCGCACCCGATGTCGAAAGGGTGTGCCGGAATGTCGTGGAGAGCGCGATATAGCGAGGGGTGTCGGGTTTGGAAAGCCCCCGGCGCAGAAAGGGCGGCCCCTTGCGGCGCCGCCCTTCCCGTCGCGTCGGTGCGCCCGAAGCTTACTTGAGCTCGACGGTACCGCCGGCGGCTTCGATCTGGGCCTTGATCTTGTCGGCCTCGGCCTTGTTGACGCCTTCCTTGATCGCCTTGGGTGCGCTCTCGACCAGCGTCTTGGCTTCGGTCAGGCCGAGACCCGTCAGGGCGCGGACTTCCTTGATGACGTTGATCTTCTTGCCGCCGTCGCCGGTCAGGATGACGTCGAACTCGGTCTTCTCCTCGACCGGAGCGGCGGCAGCACCGCCACCACCAGCGGCAGGCGCAGCCGCAACCGCTGCGGCAGCCGAGACGCCCCACTTCTCTTCGAGCATCTTGGCGAGGTCAGCGGCCTCGAGGACGGTCAGGGTCGACAGTTCGTCGACGATCTTCTGCAGGTCAGCCATGGTATTCTCCTAATCTGATCAAATGGTTGAATGAAGTTAAGCGGCCGCCGCCTGGTCGCTGTCGCGGGTCGCATAGGCGCCGAACACGCGCGCCAGCTTGCCCGCGGGGGCGTTGACCAGCTGCGCGAGCTTGGTCGCCGGGGCCTGGACCAGACCGACGATCTTGGCCCGTAGCTCGTCGAGCGAGGGCAGCTCGGCCAAAGCCTTGACGCCGTCGACGCTCAGCACCTGGGCACCCATCGCGCCGCCGACGAGTTCGAACTTGTCGGTCGTCTTGGCGAAGTCGACCGCGACCTTGGCCGCCGCGACCGGGTCGGTCGAGGTGGCAAAGCCGACGGGGCCGGTCAGCATCTCGCCGAGCGGCTGATAGGGCGTGCCCTCCAGCGCGATCCGGGCGAGGCGGTTCTTGGTCACCTTGAAGGTGGCTCCGGCGGCGCGCATCTTCGTCCTGAGATCGGTGACCTGGGCCACCGTCAGACCATGGTTGCGCGCGACGACGACAACGCTGGTCTCGGACAAAGTCTTGGCGAGCGCCGAAATCTGGTCGGATTTTTCCTGCCGATCCATGCTCTCTCCTTAGCCGTTGCCGCACTGGCACCATTGCCGGCGCGGGTAGAGCCCAAGGATGGCCACTGGTCGGGGGCCATCGTCAGGCCCGCCCGAGGGATCGTCGACTACGTCGTCAAACGCAGTGCCGGGCACGCCATCGCACGGCGAACTCGGAAGAACTCTCCCCGTCTCATGCCGGCCCCTGCGTGGGCTTAAGTCCTGACGGACACCGGCAATCTCGGACGGTAATCTGGGCGGCCGCAGCCGCCCGGAAACTTATGCGACGGGCCCGTGGCCCGGAACGGTCGCCGTGTCAACCTTGACGCCGGGACCCATCGACGAGCTGAGCGCGACCTTCTGCAGGTACTTGCCCTTGGCACCCGACGGCTTGGCCCGGGTGACGGCGTCCATCAGCGCGTCGAAATTGGCACGGAGATCGGCGACCGGAAAGCTCGCCTTGCCGAGCCGGCCGTGGATGATGCCCGCCTTCTCGACCCGGTATTCGACCTGGCCGCCCTTGGCCGCCTCGACCGCGGCGGCGACGTTCATCGTCACCGTGCCGAGCTTCGGGTTCGGCATCAGGCCCTTGGGCCCGAGCACCTTACCGAGCCGACCGACCAGACCCATCATGTCGGGCGTGGCGATGCAGCGATCGAAATCGATCTTGCCGCCCTGGACGACCTCGAGCAGGTCCTCGGCGCCGACGACATCGGCCCCGGCCTTCAGGGCTTCCTCGGCCTTGGCCCCGCGGGCGAAGACGCCGACGCGGACGGTCTTGCCGGTGCCCTTGGGCAGCGTGACGACGCCGCGGACCATCTGGTCGGCGTGGCGCGGGTCGACGTTCAGGCCGATGGCGACCTCGATCGTCTCGTCGAACTTGGCCGTCGCATTGGTCTTGACGAGGTCGATCGCCGCGTCGAGCGGGTACAGCTTCTCCCGGTCGACCGTGGGAGCCTGCGCCTTCTGCTTCTTGGACAGTGCCATTTATGCCTCCACCACGTCGAGGCCCATCGAGCGCGCACTGCCCTCGATCGTCCGCATCGCCATTTCGATCGTGTTCGCGTTCAGGTCGGCCATCTTCGTCTCGGCGATGGTGCGGATCTGCGCGGACGTGATCCTGCCCGCGCTGGCGCCCTTGCCCGGCGTCGTCGAGCCTGCCTTGAGGCCGGCCGCCTGCTTGATCAGGAACGAGGCCGGCGGCGTCTTCGTCGTGAAGGTGAAGCTGCGGTCGGCGAAGACGGTGATGACGGTCGGGATCGGCGTGCCCTTCTCGAGCTCGCTGGTCTTGGCGTTGAACGCCTTGCAGAACTCCATGATGTTGACGCCGCGCTGGCCGAGCGCCGGACCGATCGGCGGCGACGGCGTCGCGCTGCCGGCTTTCACCTGCAGCTTGATGTAACCGGTAATCTTCTTCGCCATGACGGCACTCTCCTAAATGCGGTCCAAGCGACGAGGGTAGCCCCCGCCTCCCGCAGTCTGCGTGAAAACTTACTTCGGCTTCTCGACCTGGTCGAAGCCGAGTTCGACGGGCGTGGCACGGCCGAAGATCGACACCGACACCTTGACCCGGCCGTGGTCGAAGTCGAGTTCCTCGACCAGCCCATTGAAGCTGGCGAACGGACCGTCCAGAACCTTGACCTGATCGCCGATCTCGTAGTTGACCTTGAGCTTCGGCTTGGCGGTCGAGACCAGTTCCTCGGCCTTGGTGTTCAGGATGCGCGCGGCTTCCGCCTCGCTGATCGGCTGCGGCTTGTTCTGCTGGCCGAGAAAACCCGTGACCTTGGGCGTGTTCTTGACCAGGTGGTAGATGTCATCGTTCATCGCCATCTTCGCCAGCACATAGCCGGGGAAGAACTTGCGGTCGCTCGTCACCTTCTTGCCGCGGCGGACCTCGGTCACCTTCTCGACCGGCACCTCGACCGATTCGATGAACGCGTCCAGCCCCTTGCGCGCCGCCTCGGTGACGATCGCGTCGCGGACCTTGTTCTCGAAGCCCGAATAGGCGTGGATGATGTACCAGCGGTTCGACATCGCTAGCTCGCCAGGCTCAGCAGTGCCTTGACCACGCGGCCGAGGATCTGATCGACGCCCAGGAAGAACAGCGAGAGCACGGTCGTCATGATGAGGACCATGATCGTCATGCGCAGCGTCTCGGCGCGCGTCGGCCAGGCGATCTTGCCCGTCTCGACCTGCACCTGGCGAACGAACTCGGCAGGGGTAGTCTTGGCCATGGAACCGTCTGACGCCTTTTCACCAACAACAACGACCAGCCCAAACCCGTTTCTCCGGGCCCGCGGCTGGTCAGAAATCCCGGCCCCGGCTGGCAGGAGTGGAGGGGCTCGAACCCCCGGCCCTCGGTTTTGGAGACCGATGCTCTACCAACTGAGCTACACTCCTGCGAGTGCCGAGAGCGGCGGATATACCGGCGGGGGTGGGCTTGAGCAAGGGGCAATATCCCGGCGTTGACACGGCCAACCGCTTTCGCCACTAACCCGCGCTTCCCGCGGGTCGCGACGTGTGGAGAGGTGGCCGAGCGGTCAATGGCAGCAGACTGTAAATCTGCCGGGGCAACCCTACGTTGGTTCAAATCCAACCCTCTCCACCAACCCGCAGGATCGTGCTAATCGCCGAAAAGACGCGGGTATAGCTCAATGGTAGAGCACTAGCCTTCCAAGCTTGTGATGCGGGTTCGATCCCCGCTACCCGCTCCATTCCTGCAAGCGACGGCGAAGGAGCCGCATGGGCCGCCGACCGCATCCGAAGAACGCCGCCGGGCAGAAGAGCAGCTACCCCCGCCTGTACGGCCGCCACGCCGTGTTCGCCGCGCTCGACAACCCGGAGCGGGTGTTCCGGAAGCTGCACGTCACCCACGAGACGGCGAAGGAGATCGTCATCCCCAAAGGGCTGGCGGTGCAATATGGCGACGCTGCCGACCTCGGCCGGCTGATTCCCGCCGATGCGCCGCACCAGGGGTTCGTCCTGGAGGTCGAGCCGCTGGACAACCCGTACCTCGGCGACCTGCTGGCGGCGGGCGAGGGCAACCGCCGGCCGCTCGTCGTCCTCGACCAGGTCACCGACCCGCACAATGTCGGCGCCATCCTGCGCTCGGCCGCCGCCTTCGGCGCGCTGGCGCTGGTGACGCAGGACCGCCACGCGCCGCCGGAGTCGGGGGCGCTGGCCAAGGCCGCGTCGGGGGCGCTGGAGACGGTGCCGTGGACCCGGGTCGTCAACCTCGCCCGCGCGCTGGACGAGATCGGCGCGGCGGGGTTCTGGCGCATCGGCCTCGACGGTACGGCGGCGACCACCCTGGAGGCAGCGCTCGGCACGACCCGCCCGGCGCTGGTGCTCGGGGCCGAGGGCGAGGGGCTGCGGGTCCAGACCGCCGAGCGTTGCGACGAGCGCGCCCGCCTGCCGATGAGCGGCGCGATGGAGAGCCTCAACGTGTCGAACGCCGCGGCGATCGCGCTGTACGCCGCAGCACGGCGCAACTAGCGCAGACGTCCGCGTCGAGCGCCGTGCGCGGCGCGGCCCGCCCACGCCTTGAGCCCGCCTCAGTAGCTCTCCTCGGCATACACCGCGGCGACGTCGCCGCCCCAGCGGCCGTGGTACGCCGCCAGCATCCGGTCGGCGTTGGTCATCCCGCTCGCGGCGATCTCGTGCAGCGGGCCGAGGAACCCCTGCTCGCTGTCGCCAGCCCCGTTCAGCCGCGCGCGGGCGGCAAGTCCGGCGTCGGCGATCTTCAGCACCTCCTTCGCCAGCTCCTGCAGCGTCCCGCCGTTCGGGCTCGCCGCCTGCAGCGCCCGCGTCGGCACCTCGTCGCGCAGGCGGGCATGGTCGGCGTGGGTCCAGCCCTTGCACAGGTCCCAGGCGGCATCGAGGGCGGTGCCGTCGTAGAGCAGCCCGACCCACAGCGCCGGCAGCGCACAGATGCGGTCCCAGCGGCCCCCGTCCGCCCCCCGCATCTCGAGATAACCCTTGAGGCGCACCTCGGGAAAAGCGGTCGACAAATGGTCCTTCCAGTCGGCGACGGTCGGCGTCTCGCCGTACAGCGGCGTCAGCCGCCCGGCGAGGAAGTCGCGGAAGCTGAGGCCGGCCGCGTCGATGTACGTGCCGTCGCGGTAGACGAAGTACATCGGCACATCGAGCGCGTAGTCGACGTAGCGGTCGAAGCCGAAGCCGTCGTCGAAGACGAATGGCAGGGTGCCGGTGCGGTGCGGGTCGGTGTCGGTCCAGATGTGCGAGCGGAACGACTTGAACCCGTTCGGCCTGCCTTCGGTGAACGGCGAGTTGGCGAACAGCGCCGTCGCCAGCGGCTGCAGTGCGAGCGAGACGCGGAACTTCTTCACCATGTCCGCCTCGCTCGCATAGTCGAGGTTGGTCTGGATGGTGCAGGTCCGCTTCATCATGTCGAGACCGAGCCCGCCGACGCGCGGCATGTGGCGGAGCATGATCGCATAGCGCCCCTTGGGCATCACCGGCAGGTCGTCGCGCCGCTTGTCGGGCCAGAAGCCGAGGCCGAGAAAGCCCAGGCCGAGGCGATCGCCGATCTCGCGGCACTGCTTCAGGTGGCGGTTCGATTCGGCGCAGGTCGCGTGGATCGTCTCGAGCGGGGCGCCGGACAGCTCGAACTGCCCGGCGGGTTCGAGGCTGATCGCGCCGTCGGCCCCTTTCAGCGCGATGACGTTGCTGGTGCCGTCCGGACCGGCCTCCTCGACCGGCTCCCAGCCATAAGTCTCCATGCCCTTCAGCAGGTCGCGAATCCCGTCCGGCGCGTCATAGGCGGGGGCCGAGTGGTCGGCGATCCGAAAGACGAACTTCTCGTGCTCGGTGCCGATGCGCCAGTCCGCCGCCGGCTTGCTGCCGCGGTCGAACACGCCGACGAGCTGATCGCGGCTTTCGATCCGGGCGTCGTCGCCCAGGGCGGTCAAATGATTGCTCATGGCATTCGCCCTAGCCGCGCCGCCCGCCCGGCGCCAGCCCGGCGATCTTACCGCGCGAGGTCGTAGTCGAGGTCGTAGAAATGCTTCCCGCCCTCGACCCGGATCGTCATCGTCCCGGTGATCCCGGTCAGCGCACCGGTGCCCGAGCCCGGGACAACGAAGACGCGCATGTCGGGCTGGCCGTGGTCCATCGTCGCGCTCTGCATGACGACGAAGCCGCCCGCCCGGCCGTCGAGCGTGCCGTCGACCCGTTCGGCAGCGACATAGCCCGCCGAACCGCTCCTGGGATCGCCGGCGGACAGGAACTCGCCCGCCGCGGTAGCGGCAAGCGGCCCGGAATAGGTCTTGGTCACGGTCATGCGGTTGGCCCACGCGGGCGGCCCCGGCTGAGGCACCATCGTCACTTCGAAGCTGCCGGTCGCCCGCTGCATCGCCGCCTCCCCGCGCTCGGCGGTCGTCAGCATCAGCGCCGCCAGGACCGCCGTGTATCGCATTTGTTCACTGTCACTTTCCGCGCGGCGCGCGTCAAGGCCCGTGATACACTATCTGAAAATACTTGGGAGAGTTGCCATGCACGACCTCGTCATCCGCGGTGGCCGCATCGTCGACGGCAGCGGCGCGGCTCCGGTCGTCGGCGATGTCGCGGTCGATGGCGGCCGGATCACGGCGGTCGGCACCGTGGCGGCGGCCGGCCGCAAGGAGATCGACGCCGCCGGAATGATCGTGACCCCCGGTTTTGTCGACATCCACACGCATTATGACGGCCAGGCGACGTGGGACCCGGAGCTGGGGCCGTCGGCGTGGCACGGGGTCACCTCGATCGTCATGGGCAATTGCGGGGTCGGCTTCGCTCCCGCCAAGCCCGACAAGCACGACTGGCTGATCGGGCTGATGGAGGGGGTCGAGGACATCCCCGGCACCGCGCTCGCCGAGGGCATGACGTGGGGCTGGGAAAGCTTTCCCCAATATCTGGACGCGCTCGAAGCCTTGCCGCGCACGATCGACATCGCGACGCAGGTGCCGCACGGCGCGGTCCGCGCCTATGTCATGGGCGAGCGCGGCGCGGCCAACGAGCCGGCGACGGCGACCGACATCGCGGCGATGGCGGCCATCGTCGAGGACGGCCTGAAGGCCGGCGCGCTCGGCTTCACCACCAGCCGCACCGTCCTCCACCGCGCCGTCGACGGCAACGTCGTGCCCGGGACCTACGCCGACCGCGCCGAGCTGCTCGGCATCGGCGAGGGCATCGCGCGCGCCGGCCACGGCGTGTTCGAAATGGCGAGCGACCTCAACCCGTGCGGCGAGGAGTTCGCATGGATGAAGGACGTGTCGATCGCGACCGGCATGCCGGTCAGCTTCGCGCTGCTCCAGTCGCCCCTCGACGACGAGGGCTGGCGCGACCAGCTCGCCCGGACCGAGGCGGCCAATGCGGAAGGCGCGCGCGTCACGGCGCAGATCGCCCTGCGCGGCACCGGCGTCCTGCTCAACTGGCGCGGCACGGCGCACCCGTTCGTCACCCGCGCCAGCTGGCAGACGATTGCCGCGCTGCCGTGGGAGGAGCAGCTCGCCAAGCTCAAGGACCCCGCGTTCAAGGCGCAGATGCTCGCCGATCCGTTCCTGCCGCCGCCGTTTCCCAACGCGCTGGTCGACCTGCTGATCAAGGGCTGGACGCTCCAGTTCCCGCTCGGCGACGATCCCGACTACGAGCCCACCGCCGACGCGAGCATCGCCGCGATCGCCGCCCGCGACGGCCGCGATCCGGCCGAAGTCGCCTACGACACGATGATGGCCGACGACGGGCGCGGGTTCATCTATCTGCCGCTGCTCAACTACGCCGACGGGCACCTCGATCACGTCCTGGAACTGCTCAATCACCCGGCGACGGTGGTCAGCCTGTCCGATGGCGGCGCGCATTGCGGGCTGATCTGCGACGCCGCTTCGCCGACCTTCATGCTGACCCACTGGGCGCGCGACCGCAAGCGGCCGGGCAAGCTCAGCCTCGAGATGGCGGTCAAGCTCCAGACCGCCGACACCGCGGCGATGTACGGGCTGGGCGATCGCGGCCTGCTCGCGCCGGGGATGCTCGCCGACATCAACATCATCGACTTCGACCGGCTGAAGCTGGCCAAGCCGTATATCGCCTTTGACCTGCCGGCCGGCGGCAAGCGGCTGTTGCAGCGGGCAAGCGGCTATGCCTGGACGATCAAGTCCGGGGTGGTGACGTTCCGCGACGGCCAGCCGACCGGGGCGCGGCCGGGCCGACTGGTCCGCGGTCCCCGCGGGGCAGGCCTGCCCGAGCGCCTGGCGGCGGAATAGGCCTAGTCGACGACAGGGTCGGCGCGCGCCCAGACCAGCCAGACGAGCGCGCCGGCGAGATTGACTGCCGCGGCGAGGGCGAAGGTCGCGGCATAGCCGCCGGTGGCGTCGACCAGGGCGCCGGTGACATAGACGCCGATGACCCCCGGCAGCGTGCCGAAGGTGTTCGACAGGGCGTACAGCGGTGCGGCGTACCGCGGCGCGATGTCGAGGTGGTTGCTGGCATAACCGCCCGAGACCAGCCCCAGCGCCCCCAACGACAGGCACAGCATCGCCACCGCCTGCGGCGCGCCGGTCGCGCGCGCCGCCAGCATCAGCCCCGCGGCGCTGCCGGCGAGCGCCGTCACCTGCATCGCCTTCCGCACGGTCAGCAACGGCACACCGCGGGCGACGAGCGCATCGGCGACGTAGCCGGCGGCGTTGCCCGCGACGAACAGGCTGAGCCACGGCAGCACCGCCGTCAGCCCCGCCTTGGCGACGTCGAGATGCTGGACATCGTGGAGATACGACGGGAGCCAGGTCAGCATCAGGTACAGCACCCAGTTGCTGGCGAAGTGATTGACGATGATCGCCCGGCACGCCGGCTCGCGGAGCAGCGCCGCCCACGGCACCGGCCCGGGCGCCGTCTCCGCCGCGCGGGCGGCGAGCAGCGCCGCCTCCGCCGCGCCGATCCGCGGGTGACCGCCGGGGGCGTCGCGGACGACGGCCAGCCATAGTCCGGCGAAGGCGAGCCCGGCGAGGCCGAACACCGCGAACATGGCCGGCCAGCCATAAGCGGCGATCAGCCCGCCCGCTGCCGACAGGCCGACGACGGTGCCGACGGGAATGCCGCCGAGGTTGAGCGCCACCGCCCGCGACCGCTCCGCCACCGGCAGCCAGCGCGCGAACAGCCCGATCGCGGCCGGGAAGGTCGCCGCCTCGGCAGTGCCCATCAGCACCCGCACCGCGAACAGCGCCGGCAGCCCGGCGAAGGCGGCAGCGGGCGTCGCCAGCGTCGCCAGCGACCAGCCGATCAGCGCGCCGCCGAGCACCAGCCGGCCGCCCAAGCGCGCCGTCAGCCAGCCGCATGGCAGCATTGCCAGCAGATAGCCGACGAAGAACGAGGTCAGCACCGCGCCCTTGGTCGTCGCCGACCAGCCGAAGCGCTCGGCCATCGGGATCACCGCGACCGAGATGTTGACCCGGTCGACGTAGCAGATTGCCGTCGCCACGAAGCACATGACAACCAGGATCACGCGCTTGGGGATCGCCGGCCCTGCCCTCGCCGCTGTCGCCATGCCGATGCTCCCCCGCCTGCCCGCTAGCATCCGGCACCGGCGACCGCCTGGCAAGCGCCGCCGCGGGGCGTGAGCGCCGCCGTCGACGGCAACCGCGCAGGGATTAGCGGACGGCTTCGCCTCCGGCCACCGCCTGCCACACCGCAATGGCCGCCACCGCGGCCGTATCGGCGCGCAGGATGCGCGGGCCGAGGCTGACGGCGACCGCCTGCGGCAGCGCCCGGATGGCGGCGCGCTCGTCGGGCGTGAAACCGCCTTCGGGGCCGATCAGGATGGCGGCGGGAGCGCGTACCGCCGCCAGCGCCGGGGCAAGGTGTGCGCCGCCGGCCTCGTCGGCAAAGACCAGCGCGCGGTCGGCGTCCCACCCGCGCAGCAGCGCCGCCAGGGCCAGCGGCTGGGCCAGCGTCGGCAGCGCGGTACGCCCGCACTGTTCGGCCGCCTCGACCATGTGCGCGCGCAGCCGCTCGAGGTTGAGCTTGTCGACCACCGTCCGCGCGGTCAGCACCGGCACGAAGCGCGCGACCCCCAGCTCGCACGCCTTCTCGGCGACCCAGTCGATCCGCCCGCGCTTCAACGGCGCGGCGCACAGCCACAGGTCGGGGACCGCCTCGCGCGGGCGCAACCGGGCATCGAGGCGGACCACGGTCGCCTTGCGATGCGGCGCGACGACCGTCGCCGCCCACTCGCCCGAACGGTCGTCGAACAGGCGGACGACGTCGCCGGCGGCGCGGCGCATGACCTGCGTCAGGTAATGGCTTGCCGGCGGCGGCAGGGTCACCTCGCCGCCCGCCGCCAGGTCGACCTCGACGAACAGGCGCGGCGTGGTTGACAGGTCGGGCGCGGCCTCGCTCATGGCTGGCGACTAGCGAGGTGCCCGTGCCCGTGCAAACTCCCCTGACCGGCTCCCCCAGCGGTGACATCGCCACCCCCGATGCCGAGCGCGCACCGTCGGGCTGGATCGACCGCCTGCCGCCACGCTGGCGCCCCTATGCGCGCCTCGCCCGCTTCGACCGGCCGGCGGGGACGTGGCTGCTGTTCTGGCCGTGCGCGTGGGGTCTTGCCGCCGGCGGCGGCCTGCACACCTCTGCCGCCGCGGGTGGGCTGCGGTCGCACTGGTGGCTGCTGCCGCTGTTCCTGATCGGGGCGGCGGCGATGCGCGGAGCGGGGTGCGTCTACAACGACATCGTCGACCGCGACCTCGACGCCCGGGTGGCCCGGACGCGCGACCGCCCGGTGGCGAGCGGAGCGGTGTCGGTGCGCGCCGCGGCGGCCTGGCTGGTGGTGCTGGCGCTGTGCGCGCTGCCGGTGCTGTTCGCGCTGCGCCCGCTGGCGGCAGGCGTCGCACTGGGTTCGCTGGCGCTGGTCGCCGCCTACCCGTTCATGAAGCGCATCACCTGGTGGCCCCAGGCATGGCTCGGGCTGACCTTCAACTGGGGCGTGCCGGTGGCGTGGAGCGCGGTCGCCGCTCCGTCGGCGGCGATGGTGCTGCTCTACGCCGCCGGGATCGCCTGGACGCTCGGCTATGATACCATCTACGCGCTGCAGGATATCGAGGACGACGCGCTTGCCGGAATCAAGTCGAGCGCGCGGGCGCTGGGGCCGCGCGCGCAGGCAGGCGTCGCCAGCTTCTACGCCGCGACGGTCGGGCTCCTCGCCGCGGTGCTGTGGCAGGTGCGGCCGGAAGGGCTGACGCTGGCGGGGCTGCTGCCCGTCGCCGCCCACTTCGCCTGGCAGGCCACGGCGCTGCGCGACCGCTCGCCGGCAACGGCGCTCACCCTGTTCCGCAGCAACCGCAGCGCCGGGCTGCTGGTGTTCGTCGCCTGCGCCATTGCCGGGCGCTGAGCTGCCGCCTGCGCCCGTCGACGGGCGCTGCGCTACCACCTGCGCCCGTCAACGGGCGCTGCGCTACCACCTGCGCCCATCGACGGCGCTGCGCTACCAGGTGTCGACCATCCGTCCGCTCGGCCGGACCTCGCCCGCCGCGGCATGCGCGCGGAGCAGCCACTCGCGCGTCTCGGCGGGATCGATCACCGCGTCGATCTCGAGCCATTCGGCGACGGAGATCGCCTTTCCCGCCGCATAGAGCTGCGCCACCAGCCGGTCGAACAGCGCGCCCCGGGTTGCTTCCGGCTCGGCGGCGAGGTCCTTGGCATAGCCGAGGCGGACCGCGCCCTCCAGCCCCATGCCGCCAAACTCGCCGGTCGGCCAGGCAATGGTGGCATTGGTCGCGGCGAACCCGCCCGCCGCCATCGCCATCGCGCCGAGGCCGTAGCCCTTGCGCAAGACGACGGTGAAGACCGGCACGCCGAGTGCCGCCCCGATGGTGAACAGCCGCGCCCCGTGGCGGACGCCGGCGGCCTTCTCCGCGTCCGGCCCGACCATGAACCCGGGTGTGTCGCACAGGCTGACCACCGGCAGGCCGAAGCTGTCGGCGAGGGCGAGGTGGCGCGCCGCCTTGGTCGCGGCGTCGGCGTCGATCGCGCCGCCGAGGTGCGCCGCGACGTTGGCGATCAGCGCGAACGGTCGTCCGCCGATCCGCACGAACGCCGTGACCATGCCCGCGCCCCAGTCGCGGCGCAGCTCGACGACGCTGCCGGTGTCGGCGATGCCGTCGATGACCGCGCGCGTGTCGTAGGCGCGGACGCGGTTCGCCGGCACCGCCTCGCGCAGCCGCGCCGGGTCGGGCGCGGTCCACTCCGGCGCGACCCGGCGGGTGAGGTAGCCGAGCACGGTCTTGGCCTGCGCCGTCGCCTCCGCCTCGTCGGCGGCGACAAGGTCGACGACGCCGTTATGCCGCATCACCGCGATCGGACCGACATCGGCGACCGCGACCCGGCCGAGGCCACCGCCCTCGATCATCGCCGGTCCGGCCAGCCCGATGCTCGAATCGGCGGTGGCGATGGTTAAGTCGCACAGGCCGAACATCACCGCGTTGCCGGCGAAGCACGGTCCCGCGGCGACGGCAATGCGCGGCACCCGGCCCGACAGGGCGGCAAGCGCACGGAAACTCGGCACGTCGAGGCCAGTCACGCCCCAGGCGTCGGTATCGCCCGGCCGGCCGCCACCGCCGCCGACGAACCAGACCAGCGGCAGCCGCGACCGGTGCGCCAGCGCCAGCATGCGATCGGTCTTCTTGTGGTTGGCGTGGCCCTGCGTCCCGGCGAAGACGCTATAGTCGTACGCCATGACCAGCGCCGGCGTGCCATCGACCGTCGCCGTTCCCGCGACCAGCCCGTCGGCGGGGCCGATGTCGCGCAGATTCTCGACGCCGTGCCGCCGCCGCTGCGCGGGCAGCGCCAGCGCGCCATATTCGGTAAAGCTGCCGGAGTCGGCCAGGTCCGCGACGTTCTCGCGCGCCGTCCGCCGGCCGCGGGCGTGCTGCCTTGCCACCGCCTCGGGGCGCGCTGCATCGAGCGTGCGGGCGATCCGCGCCTGCGCCTCGACGCGATCGGTCCGCGGCGCGTCGGCTGCGGAGGTGCGCGCGGCCGGCACCGCGCCACCGGCGGCAAGGACGAGCAGGCGCTGGCCGGCTTCGACAAGGTCGCCGACCGCGACCGCGACCGACGCGACGACGCCGCTCGCCGGCGCGGCGACGACGTGCTCGATCTTCATCGACTCGAGGATAACGAGCGGGTCGCCCGCGGCGACCTCGGCTCCTGTAACGACCTCGACGGCGACGACCACGGCAGTTAGGGGCGAGGTCACGCTGGCCATCGACACGAGGCTAGCCGCCGCTGCGCCCCCCGCACAAACGAAAACGGGGCCGCGTCACCGCGGCCCCGCTGTCATCGCGCGGCAGAAATGCCTTACAGCGGCGTCAGATTGACCGCCGCCTGCTTGCCGCGCCGGTCGAGTTCGAGCTCGAACGACACGCGCTGCCCCTCGTCGAGGCCCGACATGCCGGCACGCTCGACCGCCGAGATGTGAACGAACGCATCCGGTCCGCCGTCTTCGCGCTGGATGAAGCCGAAGCCCTTGGTGCCGTTGAAGAACTTGACCGTACCGTCGACCCGCTGGCCGGGCGTGGTCGGAGCGCCGCCGCCACCGCCGCCACCGAATTCGCGGCTCGCCCCGCCATAGCCGCCGCCCCGCGGGCCGTCGTCGCGGCCGCCGAAGCCACCCGCGCGCGGTTCGCGCGGCGGAGCGCGGTCGGTCACCGGCAGCGGCTCGCCCTCGATGACGAGGTCGGTCGCCGAGACGCGCCCGTTGCGCTCGGTCAGGGTGAACTCGAGTGGCTGCCCATCGGCCAGCCCGGTCAGGCCCGCCTGCTCGACGGCGGAGATGTGAACGAAGACGTCCTCACCGCCGTCCTCGCGGACGATAAAGCCGAAGCCCTTCTGGCCGTTGAAGAACTTCACCGTGCCCTTGGCCGTGCCGAGGTTGATGCCCGGGCTCGAGTCGCGCGGCGGGCGCGGGCCGCCGAAGCCGCCGCCGGCAGGCCGACCGCCGAAGCCGCCGCCGCCGCCGCCGAAGCGCGGAGCACCGCCGCCGCCGCCGCCGCCGCCGCCGAAGCGGTCGCCGCCACCCGCGCCGCCGCCGAACCGGTCGGCACCGCCGCCGCCGAAGCGGTCGCCGCCGCCTTCGAACTGGTCAAATCCGCGTTCACGCTTGTCGAAGCCGCCACGGCTGGGCCCACGCCCGCGTTTTTCAAAGCTCATCGTCAAATAGTCTTTCGCTGTTCCGTCGTCATTCTGGGCGTCCCGCCGGCCACGCCCGGATCATCCGGGTACAGGAAAGCCAAGCTGCTCCAGCCCCGGTCTTTATACCAGATCGGGACCTGCCGCGAGCGCTTTATGGTGAGCGGCAATTTCCGCGGCGCGGCGGCGGTCAGCGCTTTTTTCACCATTGCCGCGCTATGCAAAATGCCTGTCACGGATTTGAGGCCGAGCCGTCATGATCGATCAGCTACTCGACTTCGCCATCGATCACGCCGGTGCCTTTGCCGCCCTGCTCGTGGCGACGGTGATCACGACCACCAGCGCTGCTGCGTGGGCGTTCGGCCGCTACCGCGACGGCCTCGCCCGCCGGCGCGGTGATCCGGCGCGGTGACAAGTTGACCGGCTGACGACGGCGTGACTTGCGCCGGCGGCGCTGCTACGCCCCGGCACCATGACGGTTTTCCTGCACGAACACGACCTGCCCACCGACGTCTTTGCTCCCGGCCCGATCGCCGTCGATACCGAGACCATGGGCCTCATTCCCGCCCGCGACCGGCTGTGCCTCGTCCAGCTCGCCGACGGTCGCGGCGACGAGCATCTCGTCCGCTTCGACCGGGATTATTCGGCACCGGTGCTGAAGGCGATCCTGACCGACCCGTCGCGAACCAAGCTGTATCACTTCGGACGGTTCGACCTCGCCGTGCTGAAGGCGTATCTCGGCATCACGGCCGGTCCGGTGTTCTGCACCAAGATCGCGTCGCGGCTGGTCCGCACCTACACCGACCGGCACGGGCTGAAGGACCTGCTGAAGGAGACGATCGGCGTCGACGTGTCGAAGGCGCAGCAGTCGTCCGACTGGGGTGCCTCGGTGCTGTCGGAGGCGCAGAAGGACTATGCGGCAAGCGACGTTCGCTTCCTCCACCGTGCAGTCGAGGTGCTGAGCGAGCGCCTGGCGCGGGAAGGGCGGACGGCGATGGCGCAGGCGTGCTTCGACTTCCTGCCGTGGCGGGCCGAGCTGGACCTTGCCGGCTGGGCCGAGATCGACATCTTCGCCCACGCATGAGCGAGATCGCCGCCAGCCGCGCCGGAACCGCCGTCCTCGATGCTCGCGCCCGGGCGGCACTTCCCGGCAGCGCCTGGGACCGCGTCGTCGCCGTGGTCAAGATCGCCCTGCCCGCCGCCGCCGTGCTGCTGCTGGTCGCGATCCTCGTCTGGCCGTTGACTTCGGCGCGCGAGTTCTCCTTTCTCCTCGCCAAGGACAAGGTGATGATGTCGCGCGAACGGCTGCGCACCGACACGGCGGTCTACCGCGGCCGGACGACGGCAGGCGACCCGTTCACCATCCACGCCGCCGGCGCCGTCCAGCGATCATCGACGGTTCCCGTCATCGAGCTGAACGCCCTGACCGCCGAGGTGCAGCTGGCGAGCGGGCCCGCGGAGGTCACCGCCCCCGGCGGCCGGTACGAGATCGACCACGACCTGCTCGTCGTCGCCGGGCCGGTGCGGATGCACAGCGCCAACGGCTATTCGCTCGACGGCGATGACATCCGCGTCAGCCTGCTCGACCACGGCGTCGCCACCGACCGGCCGGTCAGCGGCACCCTGCCGCTGGGCAGCTTCCGCGCCAATGCGCTGCGCGCCGACATCGACGGCAAGCGCGTGATGCTGAGCGGCGGCACGCACTTGCACATCGTTCCCGCTTCGCACAGGAGGGCGGCATGAGGCGCGTTCTGTTCCTGGCGGCGCTGTGTAGCGCCGTCCCGCTGGCGGCGCAGAGCGCGCTGCGGCACCACAACAGCGATGCGCCGCTCGACGTCGACGCCAAGTCGATCGACGTCCTCGATGCGAACGGCAAGGCGGTTTTCACCGGCGACGTTCGCGTTACCCAGGGCGACATGAAGCTGAACGCCGACACCGTGACCGCCTTCTACAGCCGGCCCAAGAGCGGCGGCGACCCGGTGATCGACCGCATCGATGCGCAGAACAACGTCAAGCTGGTGACGCCGAGCGAGACGGCGAGCGGGCGCTACGGCATCTACGACGTCGTCCGGAAGACGATCACCCTGGTCGGCGGCGTGACGCTGACCCAGAAGGGAGGCTCGGACCTTCACGGCCAGCGCCTGTCGATCGACCTCGACTCGGGCCGGGCTCGCCTCGATGGCTCGAACGCGGCCCCGGCGACGCCCGGGGCGACGCCGGCACCGGGCGGCCGGGTTACCGGGCACTTCGTCGTGCCGCAGCGTTCGGGCAGCAATTAGGCCGGCGCAACACCGCTCGCATCCGATGCGGCGGCTATGATATGCATGTTCCGCGCCAAGCGGCGCGAGAAGGGTCGGGCGTTGGTGGCAGACGTGGACGTAGTCGAGCGCGAGGCGGCGCAGGGCGCAGCCTCGACCCGCGAGGGATTGGCGGTCGTTGCCATCGGCAAGCGGTACGACAAGCGCGTGGTCCTGCGCGACGTGTCGCTGACCGTCAGCCGCGGCGAAGTCGTCGGCCTGCTCGGACCCAACGGGGCCGGCAAGACGACGTGCTTCTATTCGATCATGGGATTGGCGCTTCCCGATCAAGGCCGCATCCTGCTCGACGGCAACGACATCACCAGCCTGCCGATGTACCGCCGCGCCGCGCTCGGGCTCGGCTACCTGCCGCAGGAAACGTCGATCTTCCGCGGCATGACGGTCTCTCAGAACATCATTGCCGTGCTCGAAGTGGTCGAGCCCGACCGCGAGGTGCGCGCCGCCCGGCTGGAGCAGCTGCTCGACGAATTCCACATCACCCGCCTGCGCGACGCCCCGGCGATGGCGCTGTCGGGCGGCGAGCGGCGGCGCTGCGAGATCGCCCGCGCGCTTGCCGCCAAGCCGTCGATCATGCTGCTCGACGAACCCTTCGCCGGCATCGATCCGATCTCGATCGCCGACATCCGCGGGCTCGTGGTCGACCTCCGCGCGCGCGACATCGGCGTCCTCATCACCGATCACAACGTCCGCGAGACGCTGGAGATCGTCGACCGCGCCTGCATCATCTATGACGGCCGCGTGCTGTTCGAGGGCACGCCCGAGGCGCTCGTCGCCGACGAGACGGTGCGGCGCGTCTATCTCGGCGAAGGCTTCTCGCTGTGACGGCGATCACCGCGCAGCCTCCGCTTCCGCGCGACTGACGGCGCCATGAGCCTCGGTCCCCGCCTCGACCTTCGCCAGTCGCAGTCGCTGGTGATGACCGTCCAGCTGCAGCAGGCGATCAAGCTCCTGGCGTTGACCAATGTCGAACTCGAGGCGTTCATCAGCGCCGAGATGGAGAAGAACCCGCTGCTCGACGGCGGGAGCGACGACACGGTCGCGGTCGCGCCGGCCTCCGCGGCCGAGTCGACCGGAACGGACGAGCTGATCGCGGGCGGGGACGCCCACGCCGACGCGCCGCTCGATGTCGATTATGCCGCCGAGACGTTCCACCACGACGGCCCGACCGACGCCGTCGGCGATGCGCCCGCCTTCGACGGCAGCGCCAGCAGCGGCAGCGCCGAAGCGATCAACTTCGATGCCGTCGCCGCCGCCGAGGCGAGCCTTGCCGACGTGCTGGAGGAACAGGCGGCCGCCGCCTTCGCCGACCCGGTCGAGCGGCTGATCGCCCGCCACCTGATCGACCAGATCGACGACGCCGGCTACCTCGCCGCCGCCGCGGTCGCCGATATCGCCGAGCGTCTGGAGACGCCGGAGGCGCGCGTCGACGCCGTCCTCGCCGTCGTCCAACGCTTCGAGCCCGTCGGCTGCGGTGCGCGGACGCTGGCCGAATGCCTGATCGCACAGGCGCGCGAGGCCGACCGCTACGACCCGGCGATGGCCGCGCTGCTCGACCACCTCGACCTGCTCGCCCGCGGCGACCTGGCGACGCTGCGCCGGTTGTGCGGGGTCGATCACGACGACCTAGTCGACATGATCCACGAGCTGCGCGCCTATAATCCCAAGCCCGGGCTGAAGTATGGCGGGGGCACGGCGCAGGCGGTCATCGCCGACGTCTTCGTTCAGCGGACCCGCGGCGGCGGCTGGACCGTGGAACTGAACGCGGCGACCTTGCCGCGCGTGCTCGTCGACCGGCGCTACCATGCGAGCCTCGCCGCCGCCGCGCCCGCCGGCGGCAAGGTCGCGGCCAAGGCGGCGAAGACGTTCCTGTCCGACGCCCTCGCCAGCGCCAACTGGCTGGTCCGTGCGCTCGATCAGCGGGCGCGCACGATCGTCAAGGTGGCGACCGAACTCGTGCGCCAGCAGGAGGCGTTCTTCGAGTCGGGCGTCGAACAGCTGAAGCCGCTGACGCTCCGCGCCATCGCCGATGCGATCGGCATGCACGAATCGACCGTCAGCCGCGTCACCTCCAACAAATATCTCCAGTGCGAGCGCGGCCTGTTCGAGCTGAAATATTTTTTCACCAGCGGCATCGCCTCGAACGACGGCGGCGAGGCGGCGTCGGCGCTGGCGGTCAAGGACCGTATCGCCCGGCTGATCGCTGCCGAGCCCGCCGCTGCCCCCTGGTCCGATGACAAGCTCGTCGACCTGCTCCAGGCCGAGGGCTTCGACATCGCCCGCCGCACCGTGGCCAAGTACCGCGAAGCGCTCGGCCTGGGGTCGAGCGTCGCCAGGCGGCGGGCGCGACTGCTCGAGGCGGCGGCTTAACTTCGCGCTCGACTTCGGCTATGCTGCAACCGGGCAGTAGGGGTGCAGACATGGCGTTGCGTCGTTTTGCGCGTTCGACGGTGGCAGCGGTGCTGCTCGTCGCGGGGGCCACCGCGCAGGCCGACGCGGTCAGCGACTGGGCCGAATTCGCCAACGCGGTCGACGATGCCGGGCACAGCAGCGACGCGCCGTTCGACGTCGGCACGTATCTGGCCGGGACCCGCACCGACCTGGCCATGTTCGAGGCGGCGGACAGCATCGACCGCAGATATGTCTCGTTCCTGCACGTGCCGCCGGCGGCGCGGGGAGCATCGGTGCCGATCGCGGTCGCCACTGCGGCGCACGACGTATTGCTCGCCGCCTTCCCGGCGCAGAAGGCGATGATCGAGGACCGCTACTGCCTGGCGCTGGCCGAGGAGCGCGACGGTCCGGGCAAGGCGGCGGGGATCGCGGCCGGCCACGCCGCCGCGGCGGCCGCGCTGCAGGCCGGCGGGCTCGATCCCGCCGCCAGCCTGGTGCCCTATTTTCCTGCAGGTCGGGCGGGACAGTGGATTCCGACCGCCCCCTCGTCGATCGATATCCATTATACCGCGATGAAGCCGTGGCTGATGACGTCGGCGACCGAGTTCCGCCCGGAGCCGCCGGTGGCGCTCGACAGTCCGCGCTGGGTCAAGGATGTCGAGGAGGTACGCCGCGTCGGGGCCAAGGCGAGCACCGAGCGATCGGAGGCCGACACCGTTCTCGCCCGCTTCTGGGCGCAGGCGGACACCAATGCGGCGATGCGCGCGGTCGCGTCCCAGCCGGGGCGCAGCCTGGTCCGGAACGCGCGCTTCTACGCGATGATGGCGCTCGCCGGCGAAGACATGGGGATCACCCTGACCTCGGCCAAGCTGCACTATGGCTTCTGGCGACCGATCGCGGCGATCCGCGCCGGCGGCGGCAATCCCGCGATCCGCGCCGACCCGACCTGGGAACCGCTGCTCAAGACGCCGCTCCACCCCGAATATCCGTGCGGCCACTGCGCCTTCGCCGCGACCGTTGCGACGGTGCTCGAGGCCGAGGGCATTCCCAAGGCCGGGCTGCCGTTTACCAGTACCAAGATGCCGGGCGTCACCGTCACCATCCCGACTGCGGCCGACTATGTCCGGCAGGATTCGTTCAGCCGCATCGCAGGCGGCGTCCACTTCCGCTCGACCGCCGAGGTCAGCGAGCGGCTGGGCCACGCCATCGCCGCCAACACGCTCGCCAAGTTCGCGCCGCCGCTCTAGGCGACGCCGCCGTCGTCCCACCGCGTCGGCGGAAAGTGCGTTGCCAGCCAGGCGGTGGCGAGCTGTCCGACGTGGGCGTCGACCTCGCCCCACCACAGCCAGTGGCCGGCGGCGGGCAGTTCCTCGTAATCGACCTGCGCCAGCCGCCGCGCCGTCGCCCGGGCAATCGCGGCCGGGGTGATCCGGTCGCGGCCGCCGACGACCACCAGCGCCGGCATCGTCAGCCGCGCATAGTCGACGCGGAACGCCGGGGCCTTGGCAGCGAACGGCAGCGCCATCTCGTAGAGCACCCGGCCCGAGTCCCAGACCAGCGCGGCGATCTCGGCGTCGGCGACATCGGCCGGCACGCCGTTGTAGATGCCCCAGCGAGCGTGCGCGGCATCGATCCTGGTCGGGGAGCGCCACCAGCGGTTCTTCGTGACGACGCCAAGCATCGTCCGCAACGGGTCGAGTGCCGGCACGTTCGTCGCTTCGGTCGCCGCGGGCGCGAACAGCATCAGCCCGGCCGCGCCGGTGCGCGCCGCCACCGCCTGCGCGAGAAAACCGCCAAGGCTATGCCCCGCGACGATCACCGGCCCCGGGAGGCGCGCGATCTCGGCGACCAGAAAGCCGATATACGTTTCCAGCCCGACCTGCCCCAGCTCGGCGGGCGGCGGCGCGTCGGGCGAGCCGTCATGGTACGGCAAGGCAGGCGCGTGCGTCGTATATCCCGCGGCTTCCAGGCGCCGCCGCAACCCGGTGAACGCCGCAGGCGTCGACCACATGCCGTGGATCAGGACGATCGGCGGAGTCATCGGCGCCAGCGCCGGGAGGGGCGGAGTCATCGGCGCCAGCGCCGGGAGGGGCGGAGTCATCGGCGCCAGCGCCGGGAGCGGCGGAGTGCATCGGCGCCAGCTCCGGGGGCAGCGGGGTCACTGCACGACGCCCGACGCCGCGAGCACGGCCATCGTCACGATTTCGCTCGCGCCGCTGGTCATCGGCGTGATCTGCACCGCCCGTCCCATGCCGACCAGCAGCGGCCCGATCATGCGGCCGTCGCCCAGCTCCTTCAGCAGCTTGGCCGAAATGCTGGCCGACTGCAGACCGGGCATGATGAGGACGTTGGCGGGGGCGGACAGGCGCGAGAAGGGATAGCGGCTGGCCATGCGCGGGTTCAGGGCGACGTCGGGCGACATCTCGCCCTCATATTCAAACCCGACCTGCCGCTCGTCGAGCAGGCGGATCGCGTCGCGGGTATGCTGGAGGAACTCGCCCGGCGGGTTGCCGAAGTTCGAGTAGGACAGGAAGGCGACGCGCGGCTCCTGGCCCAGGCGGCGGGCGACGGCGACGGTCTGGCAGGCGATGTCGGCGACCTGCGCTGCGCTCGGCCGCTCGTGGACCGTGGTGTCGGCGATGAAGATCGTCTCCGACCGGCCGACATAGACGTGGATGCCGAACGGGGTGTGGCCGGGCTCGGGGTCGAGGACGTGGCGCACCTGGCGGAAGGTCGTGGCGAAGTTGCGCGTGATGCCGGTGACCATCGCGTCCGCCTCGCCCATCTCAAGCATCAGCGCGCCGAAGATGTTGCGTTCGTGGTTGACCATGCGCTCGACGTCGCGGAGCAGGTGGCCGCGGCGCTGCAGGCGGCGGTAGAGCATCTCGACCATCGCCGGCACGAGATCGCTGTTGGCGCTGTTGTGGATCTGGAAGGCGTCGGGGTCGGCGCCGATCCGGGCGAGGCCGGCCCGGACCGGCTCCTCGCGGCCGATCAGGACCGGTTCGCCGTAGCCGTTGGCGTGGAAATTGACCGCGGCGCGCAGGACCACCTCCTGCTCGCCTTCGGCAAAGACGACGCGCTTGGGGTGCGCCCGCGCCGCCTCGAAGCTGCCGGCGAGCACCGCATTGGTCGGGTTGAGGCGGCTGCGGAGCTGGAGGCGGTAGGCGGCCTCGTCGAAAAACGGCTTCTTCGCCACGCCCGAGGCCATCGCCGCCTTGGCGACGGCGACGGGGATGTTCTCGATCAGGCGCGGGTCGAAGGGAGCGGGAATGATATAATCGCGGCCGAACGTCTTGGCCTTGCCGCCATAAGCGGCGGCGACCTCGTCCGGCACCTGCTCGCGGGCGAGGTTGGCGAGGGCGTGGGCGGCGGCGAGCTTCATCTCCTCGTTGATCGAGGTCGCCCGCACGTCGAGCGCCCCGCGGAACAGATAAGGAAAGCACAGGACATTGTTGACCTGGTTGGGATAGTCGCTGCGTCCGGTGGCAACGATGGCGTCGGAACGGACGGCGGCAACCTCCTCCGGCGTGATCTCCGGGTCGGGGTTGGCCATGGCGAAGATGATCGGATTGGCGGCCATGCGCTTGACCATCTCGCCGCTGACCGCGCCTTTCTGGCTGAGGCCGAGGAACAGGTCTGCGCCGACCATCGCCTCCTCCAGCGTGCGGGCGTCGGTGACCGCGGCGTGCGCCGATTTCCACTGGTTCATGCCGGCGGTGCGGCCCTGGAAGATCACCCCCTTGGTGTCGCACATGACGACATCGCGGACGCCCAGGAGCTTGATCAGCTCGGTGCAGGCGATGGCGCTCGCCCCCGCTCCGTTGACCACCATCTTGATGTCCTGCGGCCGGCGCCCGGTCAGATGGAGGGCGTTGATCAGGCCCGCGGCGGCGATGATCGCGGTGCCGTGCTGGTCGTCGTGGAAGACGGGGATGTTCATCCGCTCCTTCAGCGTCGTCTCGACGATGAAGCATTCGGGGGCCTTGATGTCCTCGAGGTTGATGCCGCCGAAGCTCGGCTCCATCAGCTCGATCGCGTCGATCAGCCGGTCGACGTCCTCGGTCTTCAGCTCGATGTCGATCGAATCGATGTCGGCGAAGCGTTTGAACAGGACCGCCTTGCCCTCCATCACCGGCTTCGACGCCAGCGCGCCGAGGTTGCCGAGGCCGAGGATGGCGGTGCCGTTGGAGATGACGGCGACGAGGTTGCCCTTGATCGTATAGTCGTACGCGGTGTCGGGGTCGGCGGCGATCGCCAGCACGGGAATTGCGACGCCGGGCGAGTAGGCAAGGCTCAGGTCGCGCTGCGTCGCCATCGGCTTCGACGCGATGATCTCGATCTTGCCCGGCCGCCCCCCCGAGTGGAAGCGCAGCGCCTCGCGGTCGAACGCCTCGCCGCTGGTTTCCTCGGTCATCGCCTGTCCCCTCCGCGCGGTATCGAGCCTATAGGCAGCGCTCCGTGACGGGCAAGCGATCATCGGCTAACGCGGGGGCCGTGACCGATCCCTCCCCGATGATGGCGCAGTATCTGAGCATCAAGGCACAGGCTGCCGGCTGCCTGCTGTTCTACCGGATGGGAGACTTCTACGAGCTGTTCTTCGACGATGCCGCCAAGGCGGCGGCGACGCTCGACATCGCGCTCACCCGGCGCGGCGAGCACGCCGGCGCGCCGATCCCGATGTGCGGCGTGCCCGTCCACGCCCACGAGACCTATCTCCAGCGCCTGATCCGCGCCGGCCACCGCGTCGCCATCGCCGAGCAGGTCGAGAGCCCGGCCGAGGCGAAGAAACGCGGCGCGAAAAGCGTCGTCGCCCGGCGGATCGTCCGCGTCGTCACCCCCGGCACGCTGACCGAGGACGCCCTGCTCGACGCGCGAACGAGCAACTACCTCGCCGCCGTCGCGCCTGCCGCCGGCGCGGTCGGTCTGGCGTGGTGCGACGTCTCGACCGGCAGCTTCCGCACGCTGGCAACGACCGCGGCGGGCCTGGATGCCGAGCTTGCCCGCCTCGCGCCCGCCGAGACGATTGCGCCCGACGGCTGGCGGGGCCCGGCGACGCCGCGGCCGGCGGCCGAGTTCGACCCGCGTGCCGGCGAGCGGCGGCTGTGCGCCCACTTCGGCGTCGCGACGCTGGCCGGCTTCGGCCCGTTCGCGCCAGCCGAAATCGGGGCGGCGGCGGCGCTCCTCGCCTATCTCGAAGCGACGGGGGCCGGCACCCTCCCCGTCCTGACGCCGCCCGTGCCGTCGCCGCCGGCCGGCGTCATGGCGATCGACGCCGCGACGCGGGCGAGCCTGGAGATCACCCGCGCGGTCGCCGGCGGCCGCGCCGGCAGCCTGCTCGACGCGGTCGACCTGACGGTGACCGGCGCCGGCGCGCGCTGCCTTGCCGACGACCTTGCCGGACCGCTGACGGCGGCGAGCGCCATCGGCGAGCGCCTCGATCTCGTCGCCTGGTTCTGCGCGCAGGGGGCGGTGCGCGACCGGACCCGCGCGGCGCTGCGAGCCGCCCCCGACCTCGAGCGCGCGCTGTCGCGGCTGGGGATGGCGCGCGGCGGCCCGCGCGACCTGGCGGCGATCCGCGACGGGCTGGCGGCGGCGCTGGCGCTGAAGGCGGCGCTCGGCGAGGTGCCGGGGCTCGACCGGCCGCGGCTGCTCGACACCACGCTGGCGCGGGTCGGCGCGCACGGGGCGCTGGTCGCTGCCCTGCGCGCCGCGCTCGTCGACGAGCCGCCCATCGACGTGGCGAGCGGCGGCTATGTCGTTCCCGGCCACGACGCTGCTTTGGACGACCTGCGCGCCGCCGCGCACGACGGCCGCCGGCTGGTCGCGGCGCTCGAGACGCGGCTGCGGGGCGAGACCGGCGTCGCTGCGCTCAAGATCCGCCACAACAGCGTGCTCGGCTACCACATCGAGGTCGCGGCGCGCGCGGCCGACCCGCTGCTTGCCGCGCCCGGGTTCGTCCACCGCCAGACGCTCGCCGGCGTGGTCCGCTTCGGCTCGGCCGAACTGCAGGCGCTGGCGTTGCGCATCGCCACCGCCGGCGACCAGGCCCTCGCCGCCGAAGCCGCGCACTTCGCCGCGCTGCGCGAGGCCGTGCTCGCCGAGGCGCGGGCGATCGCGGCGACGGCGCAGGCGCTCGCCCGGGTCGATGTCGCCAGCGCCCACGCCGAACGCGCCGGGCGCGACAACTGGACCCGGCCGACGGTCGACGACAGCCACGCCTTCACCGTCACCGCCGGCCGCCATCCGGTCGTCGAGGCGGCGGTCCGCGCCGCGCGCCAGCCGTTCGTCGCCAACGACGCCGACCTGTCGCCGGACCAGCGGCTGTGGCTGGTCACCGGCCCGAACATGGCCGGCAAGTCGACCTTCCTCCGCCAGAACGCGCTCCTCGCCGTCCTCGCCCAGGCCGGATCGTTCGTCCCGGCGGCAAGTGCCCATATCGGCGTCGTCGACCGCCTGTTCAGCCGCGTCGGCGCGTCGGACAACCTGGCGCAGGGGCGCTCGACCTTCATGGTCGAAATGGTCGAGACCGCCGCCATCCTGTCGAGCGCGACCGACCGCAGCCTCGTCATCCTCGACGAGGTCGGGCGCGGCACCTCGACCTACGACGGGCTGGCCATCGCTTGGGCGGTGCTGGAGGCGGTTCACGATTCGGTCCGCGCCCGCTGCCTGTTCGCGACGCACTATCACGAGCTGACGCTGCTCAAGCCGCGGCTGGCCGCCCTGGCGCTGGCGACGGTCCGCGTGCGCGAGTGGAACGGCGAGCTGGTCTTCCTCCACGAGGTCGTTCCCGGCGCCGCCGACCGCAGCTACGGCCTGGCCGTGGCCAAGCTCGCGGGCCTGCCGCCGGCGGTCGTCGCCCGGGCCAAGGCGGTGCTGGCGCGGCTGGAGGCCGGCAAGGCACGGACCGGAGGGCTCGCCGCCGACCTCAGCGACCTGCCCCTGTTTGCCGCCGCGCCGCCGCCGCCGCCGACCGACGCCCTGCGCGAACGCCTCGCCGCGACCGACGCCGACGCGCTCACCCCGCGCGAGGCGCTCGATCTGCTGTACGAGCTGAAGCGCCTGGCATCGTGACGGGGGGCGGTTGCGCGCGCCCGTGCTTTCCCGCACCGTTTCACGGGCAACACAGGGCGCAGGCATGACCGGAGCAGTGGCAGGCGAGACGCGACGCGATCAGGGCCTCGTCCGCGGGGTCGGGCTGGCGGCGTTCACCGCGACCATCGTCAACGGCGTCGTCGGCGCGGGCGTCTTCACTTTGCCGGCGGTCATGGCGCTCAACGTCGGGCCGCAGGCGCCGCTCGCCTTCCTCGCCTGCGCGGTCGCCATGGGCGCGGTCGTCGTCTGCGCCGCCGACGCCGGGCGGCGGGTACCGACCAGCGGCGGCATCTACGGGACCGTCACCGCCGGATTGGGGCCGCGCGCGGGCTTCGTCACCGGCTTCGTCGGCATCTGGCTGTCGAGCGTGCTGTCGTGCGGCGGCATCGCTGCGGCCTTCGCCGACGGGATCGGGACCGTCGTGCCGGCGGTCGCCGCGGGGCTGCCGCGAGCGGCGCTGATCGTCGCGACCTTGGGCGCGCTGATGCTCGTCAACCTGCGCGGTGTCGGCTTTGCCGCGCGCTTCCTGACGGTCGCGACCCTGGTCAAGCTGGTGCCGCTGGCGTTGTTCGTCGGCGTCGGCGCGTGGTTCGTCACCGGGGCCAACCTCCACGCGGGGGCGGCGAGCGGCGGCGACGGCTTTGGCCGCGCGGTCATCTTCGCGCTGTTCGCCTTCTCCGGCATGGAGACCCCGCTGTCGGCGAGCGGCGAGGCGGCAAACCCGGGCCGGACCGTGCCGCGCGCGATCGTCCTGTCGATGGTCTTCGTCCTGGTGCTGTACGTCGCCGTGCAGCTGGTCGCGCAGGGGCTGCTCGGCGCCGGTCTTGCGGCGGCCAAGGACGCGCCGCTGGCCGATGCGATCCGTACCGTCAGCCCGGCGCTGGCGGTGGTGCTGGCGGCGGGAGCGACCCTGTCGCGGCTGATCTGGATCGGCTCCGACATCCTGGGCGCCCCGCGCGTCCTGTTCGCCTTTGCCCGCGACCGGCTGCTGCCGGCCTGGCTCGGCACCGTCGACGCGCGCTTCAAGGTGCCGCGGACGGCGATCGTCGTCCACACCGTCCTCGTCGCCGCGCTGGCGGTCAGCGGCACCTTCGAGGCGCTGGCGATCCTGTCCGGGCTGGCAAGCACGCTCCTTTATTCGCTGAGCAGCGCCGCGGCATGGCGGCTGGCGCGGGCAAGCGGCGACCGGAGCTGGCCGATCGGGATCGCGGCGGCGGTCGGGATCGCGGCGATGGTCGCGATCGCCGTCCAGGCCAAGCCGCAGGAGCTGTTCGGCCTGGCCGCCGCCATCGTCATCGCACTCGGCCTCTACGCCGTACGGGGGGTGTTCGCGCGATAGCGCATGCTGGCGGAGGCTCGCGCGCTGGCCAGCGCGGGCGGATGTTCGCGCGCGAGCCCGCGCGGCACGGCTCGCGCGTCAGTAGCTGCCGACAGAGTCGAAGGTCGCGGTCAGCGCCGCGCACTCGGCCGGTGTCAGTTCCGGCCGCCACACCTCGAACAGCAGGATCGCGCGCGGCGCATCGCCGTCGTTCCACGCTTCGTGCTCGATCGAATCGTCGAAGATCAGCGGCACCCCGGCCTCGACCCGGCGCGTCTCGTTGCCGACGCGCAGCCGGCAGCCGGGCGGCACGATCAGCGGGACATGCACGATCAGCCGGGTATTGAGCATGCCATTGTGCGCGGGGATGTGCGTGCCGCCGGCCAGGATCGAGAACAGCGCCATCGGCGAGCGCCCGGCGGTGCGCGGGATCGGCGCGCTCTCGACCGCCGCCACCGTCACCGGGCAGGCGGCGTGGGCTGCGGCGACGGGTTCGCCCGCCCGCCACAGGTGATAGGCGCTCCATCGTGCGTCGCCGAGCAGGCTGTGCTCCTTGGACGGGCGGTTCTCCGGCCGCTCGACATAAGGCGCGATGCCGGTCTCGGCGGCGATGACGCCTTCGACCTCGGCGCGGATGGCATCGGTCTGGGCCGCGATCGCGAGCAGCCAGGGGAAGTCGGCGGGATCGTGGAACGGGATCGCCGGCAGGCGGGGATAGAAGAAGTTGGTCGGCGCCTGCGGGAACGGCTGGATCCGGCCGCTGGCGATGCCGAGCGCCTCGGCGAAGCGCGGGTGGACGGTGTCGGCCGCGATGCCGGCGGTGTCGAGAGCCTGGCGGAGGTGCGCCTCGAACCGCCCGGACGATGCGTCGAGCGCCGCCCGGGCGTGGGCCAGCGCCTGCGCCGTCGCCGGCGGCTGCTCGACGCCCGGCGGCGCGGTCCGGAGCGCCGCGTCGAACCAGCTCGCCGCCGCGCGCTCGTCGCCGGCGCGGGCGAGCAGCTCGCCCTTCATCACCATCGCATCGAGGTTGGCGCGGTCGGCGGCGAGGACGCGGTCGAGCGCCTCGTGGCAGCGCGCCCGGTCGTCGAGCAGGAAGCACGCCTGGGCGAGGAACAGCCACGCCTGCGCCGCCGCCTCGCCCGAGGCGACGACCGTCTCGAACGCGGTGCGGGCCGCCGCCGCATCGCCGCGGCTGAGCGCCGCGACGCCGCCGTCGGCGACCTTGAGCAGCTCGTCGCGCGTCACTAGTCCTGCCCGCGGGGTGGCGGATTGAGCTGGCCGGCACGGTAAGCACCCTGGAACGCCGTCATCCAGCCGGGATACTCGCGCGGCAGGGCGCTCGCCTCGTCGAGCGCCTTCAACTGATCCGCCGTCAGGACGATATCGCCCGCGGCCAGGTTGTCGGCGAGCTGGTCGGGCCGCTTGGCGCCGATGATGACGCTGGTCACCGCCGGCTGGTGGAGCAGCCAGGCGAGCGCGATGCGGGCGACGCTGACCCCGTGCGCCGCCGCGACCGGGCGCATCGCGGCGATGACGGCGTCGCCGCGCGCGAGATCGACCGGCGGAAAGTCGAACGCGGCGCGCCGCCCGTCCGCCCCCGGCTCCTGGTACTTGCCCGACAGGAAGCCACCGGCTAGCGGCGACCAGACCATCAGCCCGACGCCCTCGCTCCGCATCATCGGGACCAGCTCGCGCTCGAGGTCGCGCCCGGCGATGCTGTAATAAGCCTGGACGCTGACCGGCCGCGAAAGGCCGAGGCGCTCGCTCACGCCGAGCGCCTTCATCACCTGCCACGCCGCCCAGTTCGACACGCCGATGTAGCGGACCCGGCCCGAGGCGACGATCGCGTCGAGGCTGTGCAGCTGCTCCTCGATCGGCGTGGCGACGTCGAAGCCGTGGATCTGGTAGAGGTCGATATGGTCGAGGCCGAGGCGCTTCAGGCTGCCGTCGACCGCGTTCATCAGGTGGTAGCGCGAGGTGCCGCGGCCGTTCGGCCCCTTGCCCATCTCGCCGAACGCCTTGGTGGCGACGACGACCTCGCCGCGGTTGACGCCGAGCGTCTTCAGGGCCGCGCCGGTGATCTCCTCCGAACGACCGTTGCCATAGACGTCGGCGGTGTCGATGAAGTTGACCCCGGCATCGAGCGCGCCCTTGACCAGTGCCGTCGAGTCCTCGTCGCCGAGGCCACCCATCGCCGCCCAGACGCCCGAGGTGCCGCCGAAGGTCATGGTGCCGAGGCACAGCTCGGAGACGAACAGGCCGGTCCGGCCGAGCAAATTGTAACGCATCGTTCACGACTCCGCGGCGCAGCTATGGTGCAGGGCGCGCTTTGCCTCTATCTGGCGACCATGTCACGTTCCGAGACCGTCCCCAATCGGCGGCAACTCATCGACCGGCGGGTGCTCGCCGACGCCCTCGCAGCAGTCGCGCCGGGTGCCGGTGCCCGCGACGCCGCCACCGCGATATTGCGCGCGGGACTGGCCGACGCGCGCGCCGAGCTGCGCCGCCGCCTGCACGATCACGCCTCGCGCGGGCTGGAGATGGCGGCGTCGGGCGCGTTCGTCACCGACCAGCTGCTGCGCCTGATCTTCGATTTCACGACCGGGAAGCTCTACCCCTGCCCCAACCCGACGGCGGCCGAGCGCATCGCCCTGCTGGCGGTCGGCGGCTACGGTCGCGGCGAGATGGCGCCGTACAGCGACGTCGACATCATGTTCCTTTCGCCGTGGAAGCAGACCGCCTGGGGCGAGCAGGTGATCGAGACGATCCTGCACTTCCTCTGGGACCTCGGGCTGAAGGTGGGCCATTCGACGCGCAGCCTCGACGACATGATCCGCCAGGCCAAGGCCGACCTGACGATCCGCACCGCGCTGCTGGAGGCGCGCTTCGTCTGGGGTGACCAGGCGCTCTATGACGAGGCGGGTGCGCGCTTCCGCAAGGAGATCGTCGCCGGCACCGCCCGGGCGTATATCGCCGACAAGCTCGCCGAGCGCGACGCGCGGCACAAGCGGATGGGCGACAGCCGTTACGTCGTCGAGCCGAACCTGAAGGAAGGCAAGGGCGGCCTGCGCGACCTCCACACCCTGTTCTGGATCGGCAAGTACGCCTATCAGGTCCAGTCCGTCCCCGCCTTGGTCGACAAGGGACTGCTGACCGCGCAGGAGCTGCGCCAGTTCGTCCGCGCCGAGAATTTCCTGTGGGCGGTGCGGTGCAACCTCCACGACATGGCGGGCCGCGCCGAGGAGCGTCTGACCTTCGACGTCCAACGCGAGCTGGCGCAGCGGCTGCGCTACACCGAGCGTGCGGGGATGAGCGCGGTCGAGCGTTTCATGCGCCATTACTTCCTGATGGCGCGGCAGGTCGGCGACCTGACCGGCCTGTTCCTCGCCCACCTCGACGACAGCTTCGGCCGGCCGGCGTGGCTGCCCAAGCTGACGCGGCGCCCGCGCAAGCTAAACGGCTTCACCGCGCGCGGCGGCAAGCTCGGCGTGCCGAACGAGGACTTCTTCCGCGACGATCCCGTGCGCCTGGTCGAGATGTTCGCCCTTGCCGCGCGCGAGGGACTGGAAATCCATCCGCTGGCGATGCGGCAGGCTGGGCGCGATGCCGCGCTGATCGGCGAAGGGGTCCGCCGCGATGCCCGCGCCAACGCGCTGTTCGTGGACGTGCTGACCAGCCCGCGGTGCGAGGCGGTGCTGCGCTGGATGAGCGAGGCGGGGGTCTTCGGCCGCTTCATTCCCGACTTCGGCCGGGTGGTCGCGCAGATGCAGTACGACATGTACCATCACTACACGGTCGACGAGCACACCATCCGCGCGATCGGCCTGCTCGCCCGCATCGAGGCCGGCGACCTGAAGGAGGACCACCCGCAGTCGACCGCCGTCATCCAGCAGATCGTCTCGCGCCGCGTCCTCTACGTCGCCGTCATGCTCCACGACATCGCCAAGGGGCGCGGCGGCGATCATAGCGAGCTCGGGGCGGACATCGCCGAGCGCCTGTGCCCGCGGCTCGGGTTGACGCCGGCCGAGACGGAGACGGTGGCCTGGCTGGTCCGCTACCATCTGCTGATGAGCTCGACCGCGTTCAAGCGCGACCTCGCCGACTTCAAGACCATCCTCGACTTCACCGAGGTCGTCGCCTCGCCCGAGCGCCTGCGCCTGCTCCTGATCCTCACGGTCGTCGACATTCGCGCCGTCGGGCCGAACGTCTGGAACAACTGGAAGGCGCAGCTGCTGCGCGACCTGTACGATGCCGCCGAGGAGGTGCTTCGGCTCGGCCACAAGCAGACCGGGCGGCAGGAGCGCATCGCCGCCAAGCAGGCGGACCTCGCCCGCGCGCTCGAATGGCCGGCGGACGAGTTCGCCGCTTACGCCAAGCGCCACACCGACGCCTACTGGATTGCCGAGCAGCCCGACGTGCTGTTGAAGAACGCCATCCAGGTCGAGCGTGCCGACGCCGCGAAGACCCCGCTGTCGATCGGGCTCGAGGTCGATGCGGCCAGCGGCACGACGCTGGTCACGGTTTACGCCGGCGACCATCCCGGCCTGTTCTACCGCATCGCCGGCGCCATCTCGCTGGGCGGCGCGAGCATTGTCGATGCGCGCATCCACACCACGCGCGACGGCCAGGCGCTCGATAATTTTGTCGTGTCCGACCCGCTCGGCCGGCCCTTTGCCGAACCCGAGCAGCTGGCGCGGCTGAAGCGGATGATCGAGGACGTGCTGACCGGGCGGGTGCGGCTGGCCGACCGGCTCGCCGCGCGGCCGCTGGCGCGGCGGCGGGCGGAGGCGTTCCGCGTCGAACCGAACGTGCTGATCGACAACAAGGCGTCCAATCGCTATACCGTGGTCGAGGTCAACGCCCTCGACCGCCCCGCCCTGCTGTGGTCGCTGACCCACGCGCTGTTCGCCGCGCGGCTGGCGATCCACTCGGCGCACATCGCGACCTACGGCGAACGCGCAGTCGACGTGTTCTACCTGACCGACCTGACGGGCGCGAAGGTCGACGATGCCGGGCGGTTGAAGGGCGTCGAGAAGCGTCTGCTCGAACTCGCGACGACCCACCGCGCCGAGATGCTGGCGGCGGAGTGACGTGCACACATCCGCCAAGTCGCGCGCCAGTTATTGACACGCCGGGCCGTGGCGTCACACTCGGCCGGTGCTTCACCGCTCCCTTCTCTGCCTCGTAGCAGCGTCGGCGATACTGCTCGCCGCCGCGCCGGACGATCGTCTGGACTGGGCCTTCCCAGGGCGCGGTCCGGCCCCGGCGACCGCGGCCGGCCGCATCGAGCGGCTGCCCGGCTCGCCGCGGCGCTTTACCACCGCTGCGCTGAAAGATTTCACCCGGGCGCCAGACTGGTTTCCCGCGGAGCATCCGCCGGCTCCGCGGGCTGTTCTGGTCGGCAGCCGCGGAGCCTTTGCCTGCGGCTACTGTCACCTCGTCACCGGAGCCGGGCGAACGGAGAACGCCCAGTTGCGCGGCCAGCCGGTTGATTACATCGAAGAGCAGGTGAAGGCGTTCGCCAGCGGCGCACGGCGGTCGGCCGTGCCGTCTCCGCCGACCGACTACATGGTTGCTGCGGCCCGGCTGATCCGTCCGGCCGACCTGCACGCCGCCGCCGTCTACTTCGCCGCCCTGGAACCGCAGCAGCACGCCCGCGTCATCGAAACAAGCATCATTCCGCGGGCGACGGCCGAAGGATATCTTTACCGCTTCGACCCGACTGCGCGCGAACCGCTGGGCAACCGCATCGTCGAAGGCGCGACCGATGCCGAGCGCCACCGCCTGCATGATCCGCACGAACGATCGGTCGCCTATGTCCCGGTCGGCGCGGTCGCCCGCGGCGAAGCCCTTGCGCTGCACGGCACGACCGGCGTTCCCGCCTGTGCGTCGTGCCACACAACGCATTTTGTCGGGATCGGCGGAGAGTCGCCGACCTATCTCGTTCGCCAGCTCGCCGGCTTTCGGTCGCGCCGGCGCAACGACCCGGGCGCGGCACCGATGCAGGCGGTCTCGTCGACGCTGACCGACGATCAGCTGATCGACCTCGCCGCCTACATCGGCAGCCGCCCGGCCTGGACACGCGCCCAGATGGCCGCCGATATGGCCCGGCAGTAGGCTATCGGACCCTCGCTCCGCGCCGCGGCAGCGGCTATGACCGTAGTGCAAGGAGCGGCGCAGCATGACGACCACCGACGACTGGGCGAAGCTGGCGGCCAGGGAGACCAAGGGGCGCGACCTCGACTGGCACACGCCCGAGGGGATCGTCGTCAAGCCGCTCTACACGCAGGCCGACACCGCCGACCTCGACCCCGGCCTGCCCGGGTTCGCGCCGTTCACCCGCGGGGTCAAGGCGACGATGTACGCCGGGCGGCCGTGGACGATCCGCCAGTACGCGGGCTTCTCGACGGCCAAGGCGTCGAACGAATTCTACCGCCGCAACCTCGCCGCCGGGCAGAAGGGGCTGTCGGTCGCCTTCGACCTCGCCACCCACCGCGGCTACGACAGCGACCATCCGCGCGTCACCGGCGACGTCGGTAAGGCCGGCGTCGCGATCGATTCGGTCGAGGACATGAAGATCCTGTTCGACGGCATCCCGCTTGACCAGATGTCGGTCAGCATGACGATGAACGGCGCGGTGATCCCGTGCCTCGCCTTCTACATCGTCGCCGCCGAGGAGCAGGGGGTCGCCCCGGCGCTGCTCGAGGGGACGATCCAGAACGACATCCTGAAGGAGTTCATGGTCCGCAACACCTATGTCTACCCGCCCGAACCGAGCATGCGGATCGTCGCCGACATCATCGCCTTCACCGCCAAACATATGCCGCGGTTCAACTCGATCTCGATCAGCGGCTATCACATGCAGGAGGCGGGGGCCACGCAGCTGCAGGAGCTGGCCTTCACGCTCGCCGACGGCATGGAATATGTGCCGCGCGGCGCAGGCGCGCGGGCTCGACGTCGATGCGTTTGCACCGCGGCTGTCGTTCTTCTTCGCGATCGGCATGAACTTCTTCATGGAGGTCGCCAAGCTCCGCGCCGCCCGCACGCTGTGGAGCCGGATCATGGCGCAGTTCGGCGCCACCGATCCCAAGTCGCTGATGCTCCGCACCCACTGCCAGACCAGCGGCGTGTCGCTTCAGGAGCGCGACCCGTACAACAACGTCGTCCGCACCACCGTCGAGGCACTCGCCGCGGTGCTCGGCGGCACGCAGTCGCTCCATACCAACGCGCTCGACGAGGCGATCGCGCTGCCGACCGACTTCTCCGCCCGCATCGCGCGCAACACCCAGCTCGTGCTCGCCGAGGAAACCGGCGTCACCCGCGTCGTCGATCCGCTCGGCGGCAGCTATTACGTCGAGGCGCTGACCGCCGAGCTGGCGGCCAAGGCGTGGGCGATGATCGAGGATATCGAGGCGCGCGGCGGCATGACGGTCGCGGTCGCCAGCGGCTACCCCAAGCTGGCGATCGAGGAGGCGGCGGCGGCGAGCCAGGCGGCGGTCGATCGCGGCGAGACGGTCGTCGTCGGCGTCAACAAGTACCAGCCGGCAAGCGAGGACCGCATCGACATCCTCGACGTCGACAGCGACGCCGTGCGCGACGGCCAGATCGCGCTGCTCGCCAAGGTCCGCGCCGAGCGGGACAGCGCGAAGGCCGAAGCCGCGCTCGACGCGCTGCGGGACGGTGCGGCGGGCGACGCCAACCTGCTGGCGCTGGCGGTCGACGCGGCGCGCGCGCGGTGCACGCTCGGCGAAATCTCGAGCGGCCATGGAGGATGTCTTCGGTCGCCACGCGGCGGTCGTCCGGATGGTCAGCGGCGTCTACGGCGCGGCTTATGGCGGCGACCCCGGCTATGCCCGCGTCCAGGCCGGCATCGCCGCCTTCCAGACGCGCAAGGGCCGGCGTCCCCGGGTGCTGATCGCCAAAATGGGACAGGACGGCCACGACCGCGGCGCCAAGGTCGTCGGCAGCGCCTATGCCGACCTGGGCTTCGAGGTCACCGTCGGCCCGCTGTTCCAGACCCCGCGCGAAGCCGCCGCGCTCGCGGTCGGCGAAGACGTCGACATCGTCGGCGCGTCGAGCCTTGCCGCCGGGCACAAGTCGCTCGTCCCGGAACTGATCGCGGCGCTGAAGGAGCATGGCCGCGGCGACATCCGCGTCGTCGCCGGCGGCGTCATCCCGGCGCAGGACTATGACTTCCTTCGCGCCGCCGGCGTGGCCGGGATTTACGGGCCCGGCACCAACCTGGTCACCGCGGCCGCCGACCTGCTCCGCCTGCTCGGCCACAACCTGCCGCCCGAAGGGTTGGACGAGGCGGCGGAATGAGCGGGACGCGGCCAGCCACAGCCCACAGCGACGGGGTGACCCCATGACTGTCCTGCAGACCCTGACCGGCCACGTCCGTGACCTTGGCGGCTTTTCGGTCGCCCGCGTCCTGCCGCAGGCGGCGCTGCGCCACGTCGGGCCGTTCGTCTTCTTCGACCACCTCGGCCCGGCGGTGTTCGCCCCCGGCACCGGCGTCGACGTCCGGCCGCACCCGCACATCGGGCTGGCGACCGTGACCTACCTGTTCGAGGGCACGCTCGGCCACCGCGACAGCCTGGGCACGGTCGTCGACATCGCGCCGGGCGCGGTCAACTGGATGACGGCCGGGCGCGGCATCGCCCACAGCGAGCGGACGCCGCCGGCGGCGCGGGCGGGCGGGCAGCGGATGCACGGCATCCAGTCGTGGGTCGCCCTGCCCGACGATCACGCCGAGACCGACCCCGCCTTTGCTCACCACCCGGCCGGCTCGCTGCCGAGCATCGCCTTTGGCGGCGCCAGGCGGACGCTGATCGCCGGCACCGCCTTCCACGCCGCCTCCCCGGTCACGGCACTGTCGCCGATGTTCTACATCGACGTCGAGGCGGAGGCCGGGGCCTCGGTCGCCCTGCCCGGCGAACATGCGGAACGCGCCGTCTACGTCGTCAGCGGGGCGATCGACCTCGGCGGCAGCCGCTTCGACGCGGGGACCATGGTCGTTCTCGCGCCCGGCGACGAGGTCGCCTTCACGACGCCCGAGCCGACCCGCGCCATGCTGCTCGGCGGGGCGAGTGTCGGGCCGCGCCACATCGAGTGGAACTTCGTCAGCGGCTCGCGCGAGCGGATCGAGGCCGCCAAGGCCGAGTGGGTCGCCGGCCGCTTCCCCCGCGTGCCGGGTGAAAGCGAGTTCATCCCGCTGCCCGGCAGCCCGGCGGCGGTTTCCGAGGGCAGTCCGACCAGCTGAAGGAGCAGCCGATGATCGCGCGCATCTGGCATGGCTGGACGACAGCGGCGACCGCCGACGCCTATCAGGCGCTGCTGCTCGGCACCGTCCTGCCGACGATCGAGGCGCGCGAGATCGCGGGGCTGCTCAACATCGACGTGCTGCGCCGCGAGGTGGACGACGAAGTGGAGTTCACCACCGTCATGCTGTTCGACACGGTCGAGGCGATCCGGCGCTTCGTCGGCGACGACGTGACGATTGCCCATGTGCCCGATGCCGCCCGCGCCCTGCTCGCGCGGTTCGACGCGCGCGCCGCCCACCACGATGTCGTCGAGCGCCGTCCCCGTCGCGATTACGCGCGCGGCCGTGAGTAGCGCCGCCGCGATGTCCGGCCTATAGTCGGGCGATGTTCGTGCCGTTGACCGACACTCTTGCCGTCGCCGGGCAGCTGGCCCCCGGCGACGTCGCCGCCGCCGCTGCCGCCGGCTACACCACGCTGGTCAACAACCGACCCGACGGCGAGGAGCCGGGACAGCCGCCGTGTGCCGCGATGCGCGCCGCCGCCGAGGCGGCGGGGCTCCGCTACGCCGCCATCCCGGTCGATCACTACGGGCTGGGCCAAGAGCAGGTCGAGGCGATGGCGACGGTCCTGGCTGCCGCGCCGGGACCGGTTCTCGCCTTCTGCCGCTCGGGCACGCGCTCGGCGAACCTGTGGGCGCTGGCGGCGGCGTTCGCGGGCGGCGACGCCGACGCGATCATCGCCGCCTGCGCCCGCGGCCGCTACGACGTCTCCGGGCTGCGGCCGGCGCTGGTCGCGCTGGGGCGCGCCGCGGCGTGATCTTCACCTCGATCTTCGGCATCGTGACGCTCGTCCTCCTCGCCCGCGCGCTTGGCTTCGCGCGCAACCCGGCGCTCGACGAGGCGACCGCGCGCGCGGCGGCGGAGGCCGCGCTGCCGGGCTTCACCGCTGCGGCCGCGACCGTCGATCCGGCGGCGCGCACGGCCGCCGTCACCGGTCGCGACGGCCGCGTGGCGACCGTCCGTCCGCACGGCGACCGCTGGGTGGTCCGGCTCGCATGACCCCGCCGGACATCTCCGGGACGAAGGCGCGGACGGTCGCGCGATGACGCTGCCCGATCCCGTTGCCATGGCAACGCCGGCGTTCATCGCGCTGGTGCTCGTCGAGATGGTCGCCGTGCGCCTCGGCGCACGCGGCGATTATGACTGGCGCGACAGCTTCACCTCGCTGGCGATGGGTTTCGGCTCGACCATGGCGGCCGTCGTCTTCGGCGGCACGATCGTCGCGACCTATGCCGCGGCGGCGCGCTTCCACCTGTTCGCGATTCCCGTGACGTGGTGGTCGGGCGTGCTGTGCTTCGTCCTCGACGACCTCGCTTATTATGCCTTCCACCGCAGCGCCCACCGCGTGCGCTGGTTCTGGGCCAGCCACGTCATCCACCATTCGAGCCAGCACTATAACCTGACGACGGCGCTGAGGCAGACGTGGACCGGCTTCTGGTCTTTGTCCTTTGCCTTCCGCCTGCCGCTGCTGCTCCTCGGCTTCGACGTGCGGCTGGTGCTGTTCGTGGCCGGCATCAACCTCATCTACCAGTTCTGGGTTCATACCGAGGCCGTGCGCCGGCTGCCCGCCCCGTTCGAGTGGCTGCTCAACACGCCGTCGCACCACCGCGTCCATCACGGCAGCAACCCGCGCTATCTCGATCGCAATTACGGCGGCGTGCTCATCGTCTGGGACCGGCTGTTCGGCACCTTCGAGCCCGAGGACGAGCCGGTGCGCTATGGTCTGGTCCACAATATCGCCAGCTTCAACCCGCTGGTGACCGCGACCCACGAATGGCTCGCGATCGCCCGCGACGTGGCGGCGGCGCGGACCTGGCGCGGGCGCTGGATGGCGCTGTTCGGACCGCCCGGCTGGCGCGAAACGGGCGAGGCGAGCACCGCCGAGGCGATCCGCGCGGCGTGGATCGCGCGGCAGCAGCCGGCCGAGTAGCCCGACTCCGGCGGCGCGGCAAAGCCGTTCGGTCAGGCAAGATCACGCCGTCGTGTCGGCTGGAAGCAAGACGCGCGCCCGCCTGTCGGGTCGGTGCGACCTAGCGGGCTGCCGCGCGGGCGCTCTGCCCCTGCCCGCCCCGCGCCGCCCCGCCTTTAGCGCGGCTTCTTGAACCGGTACGCGAACTGGTCGGTGCGGCCGCGGATCGACGGATCGAATACGGCCTTGGTGTGGTCGTCGGCCGGATTCGCCAGCACCTTGGTCTCGCCGTCGAAGACGAAGCCTGCCGCCGTCACCTCGGCCTTGACGACCGCGGGATCGATGCGGTGGAGCTTGCTCGTCACGTCCGCCGGCGCGTTGGCCGCCGCGGCGTGGTCGACGATGACGTAATAGCCGCCCGGCTTGAGCGCCGCGAAGATCGCCCGGTTGGCCCCGGCGAGCAGCTCGGGCGGGGCGTTGTGCAGGTCGTGGTAATTCTGCGCCGTCCAGATGACGTCGGCACCCCGGACCGAGGGGTCGAGCAGGCCGGCGGCAACGGTGACGTCGCCGTAGGCGGGATCGGCGGCGATGGCGTTGAGCGTGCCGAGCGCCTCGGGGTCGTGCTCGCGGACCTGCTGCGGGACGATCGCGACGACGCTGCCGCCGGGCTTGACCGCGACGGCGAACAGGCGGGTGAAATAGCCGTGGCCGGCGATGAAGTCGACGACGCGCGTTCCGGGCCCGACGTGGGCGAACGCCAGCATCTCCGCCGGGTGGCGGGCGGCGTCCCGGGCGGTGTCGGCGGCCGGGCGGTGCGGGTCGGGTGCCAGCATCGGCTGGGCCAGCGCGGTACCGGTAGCGGCCGCAGCGGCGAGCAGACAAAGGGTCAGGCGGCGCATGCGTGTTCTCCGCAAGATTTGCCCTGCCTTACGCCATCGCAACGACGCCGCGAAGCCTTATTCCGGCTTGGGCAGCCCCTGCGCGAAGCGGGCGTCGGCCGCCGCCTGCAGGTCGCTGCCGCCGCGCCGGACGAGCGAGATGCCCTCCAGCGTGACCATGTCGGGACGCAGCAGCCGCGTGTGCAGCGAGTAGCCGAGATCGTAAAGCGCACGATCGGTCGCGGTGGCCGAACCGGTGACATAGGTCGTCTCGACGACGATCGGCAGCCGGTGACGGCCGGCGTGGAGCTTCGCGTCCTTGAGCGCGGCGCGCAACCCGGCGTCGAACCATGCCGCCTCGATCCGCGAATTGCCCGTCGTCTCGACGGGATCGGGCTTGACCGCGGACGGGAAGCGGATCGTCTGCGTTTCGATGACGTGCTCGGCCGTCGCCGGCTTGAGGATGATGCGCTCGCCGTTGTGCTCGACCGCGCCGGTCAGGACGAGCGGCGCGGGATGGGCGGCGACCGGAGCCAGCGCCGCAGTCGCTTTGCGCTCCTGGTGCGTGTCCCAATAACTCAGGACCGAGACGACCAGCGCGCCGATGCCGACGATCTCGCCCAGGTTGATCCAGCGGCGACGGGTGCGCGCCTGTTCGGTTTCGCTCATCGGGTCCTGTCGGCTGCGCGGTGGACGGAGCGGTTCCATACGCGACAAACGCTTGGCAAAAAAGGGCCGGATGGTTGCCCATCCGGCCCAGTCTGGTTTCCTTGGGGAGGAACTGGTCAATAATTATAGGCGCGCTCCTCGTGCGAGGTGATGTCGAGGCCTTCGCGCTCGGCATCCTCGCTGGGACGCAGGCCCATCGTCTTGTCGACGATGAAGTAGAGGATCGCCGAGCCGATACCCGACCAGGCGAGCGTCAGCAGCACCGCCTTCAGCTGGATGAACAGCTGACCGGCGATGTCGTAGGCCTCGGGCTTGATCGCGGCACCGGGGAAGACGGTGTAGTCGATCGTGCCCTGCCCGCCGAGCGACGGCGCCGCGACGATCGCGGTGGCCAGCGCGCCGACGATCCCGCCGATGCAGTGGACGCCGAACACGTCGAGCGTGTCGTCGTACTTGAACGCCGCCTTCACCTTGGTCACGAACAGGAAGCAGATCGGCGAGACGACGAAGCCGAGGACGATCGAGGTCATCGGCGCGGCAAAGCCGCTCGCCGGCGTGATCGCCACCAGCCCGGCGACCGCGCCCGACGCCGCGCCGAGCATGGTCGGCCGGCCGTGGACGACCTGGTCGACGAGCGCCCAGCTGACCGCGGCGGCGGCGGTGGCGACGAAGGTGTTGATGAACGCCGTCGCCGTCACGCCGTTCGCCTCGAGGTTGGAGCCGGCGTTGAAGCCGAACCAGCCGACCCACAGCAGCGACGCGCCGATCATCGTCATCGTCAGCGAGTGCGGTGGCGTCGCTTCCTTGCCGTAGCCCAGCCGCTTGCCGATCATCAGGCAGCCGACGAGGCCGGCGATTCCGGCGTTGATGTGGACGACGGTGCCGCCGGCGAAGTCGAGCGCCCCCATGTTGAACAGGAAGCCGGCATCGGTCTTGGCATCGGGCAGGAAGTCCGGTCCGGCGAAATACCAGACCATGTGCGCGATCGGGAAGTAGACCACCGTCATCCACAAAACGACGAAGATCATCAGCGAGCTGAACTTAACCCGCTCGGCGAACGCGCCGACGATCAGCGCCGGCGTGATGCAGGCGAACGTCATCTGGAAGACGACATAAGCGTATTCGGGGATATAGACGTTGTTCGAGAAGGTCGCGGCATAGGTCGACGAGGACACGCCGATCAGCATCGCCTTGGACAGCCCGCCGAAGAACTGCGTCGGACCGGAGGTGAACGCCTCCGAATAGCCCCAGCAGCACCAGATCACGGCGACGATCGAGACGATCATGAAGACCTGCATCAGCACGCTGAGCATGTTCTTGGTGCGGACCAGGCCGCCGTAGAACAGCGCCAGGCCGGGCACCGACATCATCAGCACGAGCAGCGTCGAGACCAGCATCCAGCTGGTGTCGCCCTTGCTGACCATGTCGGCCTGCTGCACCGCGGTCGGTGCCTTGATCAGCGCCGGCGCGGCCCAGGCCGGCGCGGCGACGGCCAGCGCGGCGGCGCTCGCAGCGAGGGATTTCCAGTGTAGTTTCATGCCTGTCGGGCCCCCTTACAGCGCGGTTTCGTTGGTTTCGCCGGTGCGGATGCGAACCGCGCTGGCAATGTCGGCGACGAAGATCTTGCCGTCGCCGATGCTGCCGGTGTGCGCCGTCGTCTGGATCGTCTCGACCACGGCAGCGGCGATGTCGTCGGCGACGACGACCTCGATCTTGATCTTGGGCACCATGTTGGTCGTGTATTCGGCCCCGCGGTAGATCTCGGTCTGCCCCTTCTGCCGACCGAACCCTTTGACCTCGCTGACCGTCATGCCCTGGATGCCGGCGACGGTGAGCGCCTCGCGCACCTCGTCGAGCTTGAACGGCTTGATAATGGCTATGACAAGTTTCATCCGCGCGCGCCCTCCCGATCGGACCCAATGCAAAGCAAACACTGTGCCAACCCGTACGATGCTGCTGCGCTGCAGCATCCGGCGCGCGAACGTGACCAAAATAGAGGCGGGCGGCGGCAGTCCTGCCCGTTATCTAGGCGGCGTCGTCCGCGAAAGACGCAAGCAGTGCCCTCGCCGCCGCGGCATCGTCCTGGTCGACCATCAGCCGCACGCCTGACAGGCCCGAGCCGATTACCGACGCGATGCCCGCGTCGAACAGGACCGCGGCGATCCCTGCGGTCTCCAGCCGGGCTCGCGCGATTTCGGCAACGGTTCGATCGAACAGCGTTTCGACCAGCACCAGCATCAGGCCCGCGACCGCGCGAAGCGGAGGTAGAGGAGCAGGTTCACGCCGATCAGGATCGCGCCATAGACCAGCTGGGTGCCGTGCGTCAGGCCATCGGGATAGATCACCGGCGTGACATAATGATCGATGAAGCCGCCGGTATAGCCCGCCTGCCCCGCTGCCTCGCGGAAATGATCCTCGATTGCCGTCAAGGGGCAGATGCGCCCGGTAAACTCGACGAAGCCGCCCCACGCGAGTGCCGGCAGATGGAGCCACACCAGCCGCGGCCAGCGCACCAGCAGCGCCGCCCCGAGCAGGGCGAAGAGGATGAAGCCGAGGTGAAAGGCGACGACCCCGTCGGCCAGCGCGGCAGCGGTCACCGCACCGCGCCGCGGCCGATCGGCCTCATGCCGCCGTGCCGCCGACGGTCAGCCCTTCGATCAGCAGGGTCGGCTGACCGACTCCGGCGGGCACGCTCTGCCCGGCCTTGCCGCAGGTCCCGACGCCCTCGTCGAGCGCCAAGTCGTTGCCGATCGCGCGGACGCGGGTCAGGACGTCGGGGCCGTTGCCGATCAGCGTCGCCCCCTTGATTGGTGCGCCGAGCCGGCCGTTCTCGATCCGATAGGCCTCGGTGCAGGTGAAGACGAACTTGCCGCTGGTGATGTCGACCTGCCCGCCGCCGAAGCTCTTGGCGTAGATCCCCGACCTCGCCGAACGCAAAATCTCGCCCGGGTCTTCGCGGCCGCCGAGCATGAAGGTGTTGGTCATCCGCGGCATCGGTGCATGGGCGAAGCTCTCGCGCCGGCCGTTGCCCGTCGGGGCGACACCCATCAGCCGGGCGTTCAGGCGGTCCTGCATATAGCCCTTGAGGATCCCGTCCTCGATCAGCACCGTCCGCTCCGTCGGCGTGCCCTCGTCGTCGATCGTCAGGCTGCCGCGGCGGTGATCGATCGCGCCGTCGTCGACCACGGTCACGCCCGGCGCGGCCACCCGCTGACCGATCAGCCCGGCGAAAGCGGACGTACCCTTGCGGTTGAAGTCGCCCTCCAGCCCGTGGCCGATCGCCTCGTGCAGCAGGATGCCCGGCCAGCCCGGACCGAGAACGACGGTCATTTCGCCCGCCGGCGCGTCGACCGCGTCGAGGTTGACCAGCGCCTGCGCCAGCGCCGTGTCGATCGCCGGCTGCCAGGTTTCCGGGCGCATCAGCTCGTCGTACAGGTAGCGGCCGCCCAGTCCGTGGAAGCCCGTCTCCCGGCGGTCGCCGTTGGCGACGACGACCTGGACGTTCAGCCGGACCAGCGGTCGGACATCGCGCGCGCGCTGGCCGTCGGGGCGGACGATCTCGACGACCGACCACGAGCCGAGCAGCGAGGCGGAAACCTGGACGACGCGCGGGTCGCGCGCGCGCGCCGCCGCGTCGATCGCCTGCATCAGCTCGACCTTGGCGGCAAACGGGACCGCCGACAGCGGATCGGCATCGGTGTAAAGCTGGCGGTTGGTCCGCGGCAGGTCGAGGGCGACGGTTCCGCCGTGTCCCCCGGCCACCACCCGGACGGTGTCGGCCGCGCGGCGGATCGCCGCGTCGGACAGCTCGTTGGCATGGGCGAAGCCGGTCGTCTCGCCCTTGACCCCGCGCAGGCCGAACCCCTGGCTGGTGTCGAAGGTCGCCGCCTTCAACCGCCCGTCATCAAAGCTGAACGACTCGCTCGTGGCGTACTGCAGGTACAGCTCGCCGTCGTCGCAGCCGGAAAGCGCGTCGGCCACCAGCCGTTCGGTGCGGTCGGGATCAAGGCCGGTGTCGCGGTAGAAGATCGTCGCGGGATCGGTGCTCATCTGCCCGATATAGGGCTGCGGCCACCGGCGGGAAAGGCACACGTCAGCGCCCAGCGGACCCCCGGCCGGTCGAGCTCGATGCGGCTGCAATAATCGAGGACGTCGCGGCCGATCAGGATCCACGGCGGCTGCTTCTTCTTGCGCTGCGCCGTGACGGTGATCGCGTCGTCGTCCTGGTCTGCGCTGCTCGTGCCCGCCTTGGCGCGAGCGTCGAGTTCCTTGGCCCGGGCTTCGGTCACGCGCGCCGCCGGCGCGATCAGCGGCAGGCCGAGGATGGTGGCACCGGGCGTCGGCACCACCCGCTCGAACGGCAAGGCGGTGTTCGGGAACGGTCGCCACATCCCGACCTTGCCGGTCCGGCGGAACATGCCGGCCTTCTCCATCAGCTGCGCGGCCCGCCCGTTGAACAGCGTCTCGGGCGAGCGGACGTCGAGGATGACGTGGACGACCTCCCCGTCGATGACCGCCTTCATCAGCGCGTCGCTACGGCCGGCGCGGCCGATGCCGTAGACCAGCCCGCCCTTGGGGGCCTGCGGCTGGACGATGGTGACGTGTTCGGCCGGGATCGCGAGCGCCGAGACGACGCCGTCGCTGTCGTCGGCCAGCGCCTTGTCGAACCAGACCGTCGGCAGGTTGTCGACCTTGAGGCCGCCGAAGGCGACGTCGTACAGGTTGAAGCGGATCAAGGCTTCGCCGCCGGGCATCAGGGTCGACTTGAACGGCAGCTTGCCGAAAATCGGAAACGCCTTGAGGTGCGCCCGGGTCGCCGGGACCATGTTGAGGAGCAGCGCCTTGTCGAAGCCGAGAGCGATGCGGACGTTCAGTTCGGTGTTCTTGACGACCAGACGGACCATCGGCTGCGGCGCGGCAACCGCCTCGAACCGATCCGCCGGCGCGGCGGCAGCGCTGCTGCCGGCCCCGGCCAGCAGCGTCGCGGCGAGCAGGGCTCTAGCGGCGATCGGCCGGGCCGCCGGTCAGGACGAAGCGGCGGTCGCAATAGCCGCAGTCGGCATAGCCGTTCGCGCCCATCTGCAGATAGACGCGCGGGTGGCCGTTCGGGCCGCCGTCCTCGTCGCCGTCGCACGCGACCCGTGTCGCGGTGACGTAGAAGATCTCGGGAGGGGGGATGCTGTCCATCTGCGCGCGCCTGTAGCACGGGGTCGCGCGCGGGCGGAAGGCACCTTGCGCTTCGCTTGGTCGCCTTGCCTGCCCCGGCGACACCGCCTATCCCGCCGCGATGACCACGAGCCCCGCTGCGGCGATCGCCATCCGCGATCTTGAAAAGACCTATGCCGGCGGCAAGCGCGCGCTCGGCGGCGTCAGCCTCGACGTGCCGCGCGGCAGCATCTTCGGTCTTCTCGGGCCGAACGGCGCCGGCAAGTCGACGATGATCAATATCCTGGCCGGTCTCGTCCGCAAGACCAGCGGCAGCGCCCGCATCTGGGGCTTCGACATCGACGAGCACCCGCGCAACGCCCGCGCCTCGATCGGCATCGTGCCGCAGGAAATCCTGTTCGACGCCTTCTTCACCCCGTTCGAGACGCTCGAGCTGCAGGCCGGGCTGTACGGCGTGCCCAAGGCCAAGCGGCGGACGATGGAGCTGCTCCGCGCGGTCCGGCTCGACGACAAGGCGCACGCCTATAGCCGGACCCTGTCGGGCGGCATGAAGCGGCGGCTGCTGGTCGCCAAGGCGCTGGTCCACACGCCGCCCGTTCTGGTTCTCGATGAGCCGACCGCCGGCGTCGATATCGAGCTGCGCGCGCAGCTGTGGGAGTATGTCCGCGAACTGCATGCCGGCGGCACCACCGTGGTGCTGACGACGCACTACCTCGAAGAGGCACAGGCGCTCTGCGACCGCATCGCCATCGTCGACGGCGGGCGGATCGTCGCCAACGACGAGACGGCGACGCTGCTGGCGACGGCGCAGGACAAGATCCTCGTCGTCACCGTCGACCGCGACCTCGATGCCGCCCCCGCCGGGCTGGGCGGGGCCGTCGAGGTCAAGAACCCGCGGACGCTCAGCATCACCTACGACAAAAGCAAGGCGCAGGCCGGCGACATCCTCCACCGGCTGACCGAAGCCGGCATCGGCGTCGTCGACGTCTCGACCCGCGAAGCCGATCTCGAGGACGTCTTCCTCAAGCTGACGAGCCGCGCCGCATGAGCGAGCCGCACGAATTCGATGTCGTCGTGGTCGGCTCGGGTGCCGCCGGGCTGACGACGGCACTCGGTCTGGCCGATCGTTTCCGCGTCGTCGTGCTCGCCAAGGGCGACGTCAGCGACGGCTCGACCGCCTGGGCGCAGGGCGGCATCGCCGCCGTGCTCGAACCCGGCGACACGGTCGAAAGCCACGTCGAGGACACGATGATCGCCGGCGGCGGGCTCAACGACCGCGCCACGGTGACCTTCGTCGCCGAGAATGCCGCCGCCGCGATCGACCGGCTGGCGTCGATCGGCGTGCCGTTCAACGTCGGCGAAACGGCCGACGGCAACGATGGCGGCGCCAGCGCCGACGGTCGTTTCCATCTGACGCGCGAAGGCGGCCACAGCCATCGCCGCATCGCCCATGTCGACGACGCCACCGGCTGGGCGGTGCAGGACGCCCTCGCCCGGGCCGCCGCCGCTCATCCCAACATCACGCTGGCGACCGGCCATGCCGTCGTCGACCTGATCACCGAGCGCCACGTCGAGACGCCGCGCTTCGTCAGCCGCGCCTGCCACGGCGTCTATGCGCTCGAAACCGCCAGCCGCCGCGTCGAGCGCTTCACCGGCCGCGCCGTGGTGCTGGCGACCGGCGGCGCGAGCCGCGTGTATCAATATTCGACCAACCCCGATGGCTCGACCGGCGACGGCATTGCCATGGCGTGGCGCGCAGGCTGCCGGGTGTCGAACATGGAGTTCAACCAGTTCCACCCGACCTGCCTCTATCATCCCAAGGTCAAGAACTTCCTGATCACCGAGGCGATGCGGGGCGAGGGCGGACACCTCCTCCTGCCCAACGGCGAGCGCTTCATGGCCCGCTACGACGAGCGCATGGAGCTGGCGCCGCGCGACGTGGTCGCGCGCGCGATCGATGCCGAGATCAAGCGGCTGGGCCTCAGCCACGTCCGCCTCGACATGACGCACCTGGGGGCGAACTTTATCGTCCATCACTTCCCGACGATCCATGCGCGGCTGCTGGAGCTCGGCATCGACTGCACCAGGCAGTCGATCCCCGTCGTGCCGGCGGCGCACTACACCTGCGGCGGCGTCCTCGTCGACCTGCACGGGCAGACCGACCTGCCCGGCCTGTATGCCGTCGGCGAGGTGTCGCAGTCGGGCCTGCACGGGGCCAACCGGCTGGCGTCGAACTCGCTCCTCGAGTGCCTGGTCTTCGGCGTGGCGGTGGCCGACGACATCGCCGCCCGCTGGGATGTCCTGGCCGACCCGCCCGTCACCCGCGCCTGGGACGAAAGCCGCGTCACCGATTCCGACGAGGAGGTCGTCGTCAGCCACAACTGGGCCGAGCTGCGCCGTTTCATGTGGGACTATGTCGGCATCGTCCGGACCAACAAGCGCCTCGAACGCGCCGCCCACCGCGTCAAGACGCTGCGCAAGGAAGTCCACGACTATTACAGCGACTTCCGCGTCACCCCCGACCTGATCGAACTGCGCAACCTCGTCCAGGTCGCCGACCTCATCGTCCGCTCGGCCCGGCGCCGGCACGAAAGCCGTGGCCTCCACTACAGCCTCGACTATCCGGCGACCGACCCGGTGCCGCGCGACACGATTCTCGATCCGTGGTCGCGCGATTAGGGTAGCGCCGGGCGCGCCCCGCCCCTAGGGTGCGGCGCTTCGCAAGCGCGGGGCGGCAATGGCCATCGTCGGCATCATCATGGGCAGCCAGTCGGACTGGGCGACGATGCGCGCCGCCGCCGAGACGCTCGACGCGCTCGGCGTCGACCACGAGGTCCGGATCGTCTCGGCGCACCGCACCCCCGGACGGATGGTCGACTATGCCGCCAGCGCCGTCGCCCGCGGGTTGAAGGCGATCATCGCCGGGGCCGGCGGCGCGGCGCACCTGCCCGGCATGGTCGCCAGCCTGACGCGCCTGCCGGTGTTCGGCGTTCCGATCGAGAGCAAGGCGCTGTCGGGCCTCGACAGCCTGCTGTCGATTGTCCAGATGCCCGCCGGCGTTCCCGTCGGCACGCTCGCCATCGGTCACCCCGGGGCGGTCAATGCCGCGCTGCTCGTCGCAGCGACGCTGGCGACGGGCGACGACGCACTCGCCGCCCGGCTCGATGCCTGGCGCGCGCGGCAGAGCGCGGCGGTGGCGGAGACGCCGGCTTGACCCCGACGATGATCGCGCCGGGCGCGACGATCGGCATTCTCGGCGGCGGACAGCTCGGGCGGATGCTGGCGCTGGCGGCCGCGGCGGTGGGCTACCGCGTCCATGTCTTCGCGCCCGAGGCCGAGCAGCCGGCGGCCGATGTCGCGGCCTTCGCCACGCGCGCCGACTACGCCGACAGTGCCGCCCTCGACGCCTTCGCCGCCGCGGTCGACGTGGTCACCTATGAGTTCGAGAACGTGCCCCTCGCCGCCGTGGCACGCCTTTCGCCGCGGGTCCCGGTCCGCCCCGGCGCCCGGGCGCTTGAGGTGGCACAGGACCGGCTGGCGGAGAAGCGCTTCGTCGCCGGGCTCGGCGGGGCGACGGCACCGTTCCGCGCGGTAAGCACCCTGGCCTGCCTCGAGGCGGCGCTGGTCGAGGTCGGCACGCCCGCGATCCTGAAGACGCGGCGGTTCGGCTACGACGGCAAGGGCCAGGCGCGGATCGAGACCGCCGCGGAGGCCGCGGCGGCGTGGGCGGCGACCGGCGGCGCGCCGGCCATCGTCGAAGGGGTGGTCCGCTTCACCGGCGAGTTCTCCGTCGTCCTGGCGCGGGGCGGCGACGGGACGACGATCGTCTATGACACGCCGCACAATGTGCACGTCGGCGGCATTCTCGACACCAGCCACGTCCCCGCGCCCGAAGCGATCGCCCGCCACGCGCCCGCGGCGATCGACCTGACCCGACGTGCCGCCGCCGCGCTCGACTATGTCGGCGTCCTGACGTGCGAGTTCTTCGCCTGCCCCGCCGGGCCGGTGTTCAACGAGATGGCCCCGCGCGTCCACAACAGCGGCCACTGGACCATCGAGGGCGCGCGCGTCAGCCAGTTCGAAAACCATATCCGCGCCGTCTGCGGCCTGCCGCTGGGGCCGGCGACGCTGACGGCCCCGGCTGTGACCATGACCAACCTGCTCGGCGATGCCGTCCACGACTGGGCGGCGCTGCTCACCGACCCCAGCGCCCACCTCCACCTCTATGGCAAGAGCGAGGTCAAGCCCGGGCGGAAGATGGGACACGTCACCCGGCTCTAGGCGTTAGAACGGGATGGCGACCTCGCGCGCGACGCTGGAACGACAGATGCGCGACGCCGCGGCGGCGGGCGAGTTCGAGCGTGCGGCGCGCTACCGCGACGAACTGAAGGCGCTGCTCGCCGCCGACGAGGCGCGCGCCGCAGGCGACCTCCACCGCCAGCAGCCCGGTGCCATGGGCCTGGGCAGCAGTCGCCAGGCGGTCGAGCCGCCCCCCGGATGGACCCCGCCGCCGCGCCCGGATCCGATGACCGCGAAGGTCAAGCGTCGCCGCCGGTAACTGTTTGGCTACCAAAGTTGTAAAGAACTCCGACACTTCTCGGCGGGCTGCACAGGTACCGATCCGTTACGGCTTTGATATTTATAATGATTACCATATTATAAAGGATTGGCACGGCCTTTGCTCAGTGTTTGGGGGTCGGACAGGTAACCGCCTGTTCGCCTAGAGTAAAAGGAGGGTCTCGTGAAACTCGCACACGCCATTGCAACGCTTGCCGCGCTCACCGTCGCCGGCACCGCCACCGCCGCCAACCTCGTCACCAACGGCAGCTTCGAGAACGGCTATACCGTCTCGACGCAGTTCAACCAGTCGATCGGCGTCGGCATGGGCCCGACGGGCTGGACGTCGGCCGGTACCCAGTCGTACAATCTCTACGTCGATCCGGCCACGGTGACGACGGTCGAGACGATCACCCAGTCGTCCGAGGCCGGTCAGAAGCTCGCCCTGTCGTTCCCGGGCGCGAGCCCCGATGGCGGCAAGTTCGTCATCCTCGACGGCGACGAGCAGTATAACGGCGTCCTGTCGCAGATGATCAACGGGACGGTCACGGGCAAGACGTATGCGGTCAAGTTCTACTGGGGTGCCTCGCAGCTCCAGGACCGCTCCGGTCCGACCACCGAGCGGCTCGAGGTCGGCTTCGGCGGCGCGCCGACGCAGACGACGGCGACCCTCTCGACCCCGAGCCAGGGCTTCGAGGGCTGGTTCGCGCAAACCTTCAAGTTCACCGCGACCGGCAGCAGCCAGCTGCTGACGTTCCTGTCGCACGGCACGCCCTACGGCTTGCCGCCGGTCGCTGTCCTTGACGGCGTCTCGGTCACGGCCGTTCCCGAGCCGGCGATGTGGGGCATGATGATCGTCGGTTTCGGCCTGGTCGGCTTCGCCGCCCGCCGCCGCGCCGCCGTCGTCGCCGCCTGAGCCTCTGACACGACCAGGAGCGCCGGGCCGGGAAACCTGCCCGGCGCTTCTTTTCAGCCTGCGCGCATCGCCTCGCCCATTCGGCGGACCGCCGCGACCTTGGCGTCGAAGCGGCTCCAGTCGTCGGCCGCGGCGATCGGGGCCCAGATCGCCTCGATCTCGGCGATGGCAAGGGTGCTCGGGGCCGGGTCGCGCCAATAGTCGTGCGTAGTCGCCGCCGCCGGGGCGAACGCCTGCACCGCCGCCGCGAAGGGCGCGAACTCGGGCGTCGCATAGTCAAGGCCACCCGGCCGCAGCCGCCCGCCCCGCCAGTCGAACCAGAAGCGCGGCAGGTTGGCACCGCTCGCCGCCAGCGCCGCGACGAGCGCCTCCGCCAGCACCCGGTCGCGCCCGTCGTCGAACGGCACCACCCCCAGCCGCGCGAGCAGCGCCCCGGTCAGCGCCGCCGTATAGCGTTCGCCGAACGCCGCCAGCGGCGGGCGCAAAGCCTCGACCGGCGCGACCAGCCGCAACGCACCGGCCAGCTGGAAGACGTTCCACTGCAACGCCTCCGCCTGTCGGCCGAAGCTGTAGAGACCGTGGTGGTCAAAATAGGCAGCGGTGAAGCCCGGGTCCCACGTCGCGGCGAAGCGGTACGGGCCATAATCGAACATTTCGCCGGTGATGTTGATGTTGTCGGTATTGAGGACGCCGTGGACGAAGCCGGCGGCCATCATCGCCGCCGCCTGGGTCGCGGCATGGCTCACGGCATGGTCGAGCAGCGTCGCGTACGGGTCGCCGGCCGCCCTGCCGAGATACTGCTCCAGCACATAGGCCGTCAGCCGCGCCATCTCGTCCGGCAGCTCGAGGGCGGCAAGGCGCTGGAAGGTGCCGTAGCGGATGTGGCTGTGGCTCAGGCGGACGAGGACCGCGCTGCGCGTCGGCGACGGCTCGTCGCCGCGCTCGAGGTCCTCGCCGGTCTCGATCACCGACAGCGTGCGCGAGGTGCCGACGCCCAGCGCTTCGAGCATCTCGGTCGCCAGCACTTCGCGAACCGCGCCCTTGAGCGTCAGGCGACCGTCGCCCGAGCGGCTCCACGGCGTCGTTCCCGACCCCTTGGTGCCGAGGTCCATGAGCCGCCCGCGATCGTCGCGGCACTGGGCGAAGAGGAAGCCGCGACCGTCGCCAAGGTCGGGATTATACACCCGGAACTGGTGGCCGTGGTAACGGAGCGCGAGCGGTTGCGGCAGGCTGCCGGGCAGCGGGCGGAAACGCGCGAAATGGTCTATCCAGGCGGCCTCGCTCAAGCCTTCGAGACCGATCGTCGCGGCGGCGCGGTCATTGCGGAAGCGCAGGATCGACGCCGGGAAACTTGCCGGTGCGACGACATCGTAGAAAGCCGGACCGAGCGCGGCGATCGCCGCCTCGCCGTGGAAAATCACGCCGGGAACAGCCCCGGCTGGTAGCCGCAGGCGGCGCGGACGAAGCGGATCGTCTCGGCGCGGACCTCGGCGCGGCGCGCCTCGTCGCATGGTGGCGATGACGGCGTCGATCGCCTCGCCGACGACGGCATAGGTCAGCTGCGCGGCAAAGCCGATGTTGATGCCGGTGACGCCGTGCTTGGCCATCGCCGCCGCCATCTGCTTGGCGACCCAGTCGCACGTCACCTCGCGCGAGGCGCGGTAGAACGGCTCGGCCTCGGCGCTCATCATCGCTCGCGGCTTGCCCTCGGCACAGACCTCGCCGGTCAGCGCTTCCCACTCGCGGTGCTCGATGCAGAAGTCGAGGCAGCGGGTGATCATGATGCCGGGCTCGAGATCCTCGAGCGCATCGTCGCCCTGCATGACCGCGATCATCCGCTCGCCGTACATCCGGCCGATATCGATCAGCAGGTTCTTCTTCGACCCGAAGTGATAGAAGATCGAGCCTTCCGACACATCGGCGGCGCGGGCGATGTCGGCGGTGCCGGTCGCGGCATAACCCTTGGTCGAGAACAGCAGGTTCGCCGCCTCCAGCACGCGCTGCCGCGTCTCGGCCGGATCGTAACGGCGGCTACGGCTGTCGACGGCACGGGTGGCCACGGTCGTCCTTCTCCCCAGGCAAGTCTCCGCCTATGGCGGTAAACTGAGCGATAGTCAAAAGCTTCTGACCCGGCGATGAACGCACGGGCGGCGGACCCGGTTCAACGCGGGCGCGACGCCTTTTGGGCGCGGCGGACGAAGTGGCCGGCGATCGCCGCGGCGACCATGCCGCCCGGCCCGAGGCGGCGCAGCACCAGCGGCAGGAGCACCCCTGCCGCGGTCGCGGCGGGACCGCCGAAACCGCCGACGTTACGCGCAAGACTGCGACCGGCGGCGATGGCGATGAGGCGATTCAACACGGGCACTCTCCTTGAGCAGCGTAAGTGCCCATGACGCCCGCGCGCTTCAATAGTCGCGCTTGAGCCGCAGGTTGGCGCTGGTGCCGCCCAGCGTCGCGACCGTCGACAGGACCGAGAACGATCGCGACAGCGCGACCTCGATCGACGTCGCCGAATAGCCCTGGGCGTCGGTGGCGAGCTCGACGTAAAGCCGCCGGCCGATATACTTGCCGGCCGCGATCGAGGTCTTGCGCCCCGTGGTCGTGTCCGCCGGCAGCGCGCGCAGCCGATCGATCCGCAGGCCCTTCCTGACCGCGTTGAACGGATCGAGCGCCGCGCCGACGCCGCGGCCGTTGCTCCTGAGGCTGGCCAGCGCGCCAGCCAGCTGGATTGCCTCGGGGGCCGACAGCGTCGTGATCGAACTGCCGAACAGCACCCGCGCCAGCACCTCGTCTTCGGGCAGGGCCGGGGTCGAGCCGAAGCGGATGTCAGGGTGAAGGGCGGTCCCCGTCAGGTTGAGCTGGGCGGTGAACCCCGAACTCGTATTCTCCGCGGCGATGTCGATCACCGGATCGGGCGGGTTGCCGCCCCCGAAGCGGACATTTCCGCGAGTCAGCGTGAACCGCTTGCCCGAGAAGTCGTAGTCGCCGCGGACCAGCTCGACGCGCCCGGCGAGGTCGGGCGCATTGGCCCGGCCGGCGACCTTCAGCGCCCCGCGCCAGAAGGAAGTCAGGCCCAAGCCGTCGACGGCGAAATTGTCGCGCGCGGTCAGTGCCACGTCGAGCGTCCACAGCGTCGGCTTGACCGGGCGGGGTGCGGCGCGGCCAAGGACTTCGACATGGCGTTCGGTGACGGCAAGCACCGGCACGTCGGCCGTGCTGGCCGGGCGACCGAGGCGGTAGCGCGCGCGGACGATGTCCAGCGCTCCGCTGATCCGGCCGCCACCGCCGTCGCTGTGCAGCTTCAGCGTGCCCGTCGCCGTCGCCTGGAGGTCGTCGCGATTGATCAACTGCGCCCGCTCGACCGTGGCGGAAACGTCGAGCGGGAAGCCGCGCTCGGCCGACAGGTCGATGCGTCCGCTGCCCGCGATCCGCCCGTCCTTGCCGACCGCCCCCGAAAAACTGGCGAGGTCGAGGCGCGATTCGGCGAAGCGCCCCTCGAGCTGGACATTGTCGATCACCGTACCGAGCGTCGTATTCTCGATCCGCGCGCCTTTGGCGACGAGCGTCCCGCCGAGGCGCGGCTCGCCGAGGCGGCCCCCGGCATCGATGGCGACGCTGACCGGACCGCGGACGTCGAGCGCCTCGACCCCGCTCAGCGCCCACAGCGCCTGCGCCGGGCCGTCGAAGCGCAGCTGACCGAACAGGGAGGCGGCCAGCAGGCGCGCCCGCAGGTCGTCGCCCGAAGCCAGGCGCAGCTCCGCCTGCGCCCGCCCGACGGTGCCCCCGCCCTGGACAAGAACGGCGCGCAGGGCCGCCGTCGCGGGGGTCAGGGCGGCGTTGACCGCGAGGTCGACCGGCAGCGACGAGGCGGCGAGGCCGGCGCGTGTCAGCCCGGCGACACGCATCGAGAGGGTGCCGGTCGGCGGTCCGGCGGCAGGAACCGCGAGCATCAGCGTCCCCGATGCCCGTCCGCCGAAGTTGAACGCCGGGTCGGCAACGGTCAGCAGCGACAGGCCGAGGGTGTCGGCGCGGACGCTCGCCTGCAGGCCGTCGCCCAGGCTGCCGGCGAGCTCGACCTGTCCGTCGGGCGTGACGATCCGCACCGGGGCCAGCCGCCAGACGTTCCCCGCGCGCTCGGCGACGGCGCGGTGGTCGAGGCGCAGCGGGCGGCCGTCGACCGTGGCGCTGCCGCCGAACTCGGCGTGGTCGGCGGTGCCGCGCGCATCGAGCGCAACGGTGAACGGCACCCCGGCCGTGCCCGCCACGATCAGGCTCGCGGTGCCACCACCGGGGCCATAGGCGGCCGCAAGCGTGCCGGTGGTCACGACGAGGCCGCCGCGCCGCACGTCACCGGCTGTCGCCCGCACGTCGAACACCGCCGGCCCGCTGCCGACGACGGCGTGGCCGCTGAGGGTCGCGTGCCCGATCCGGGTCGACCCGAACTGCGCTCCGGCCGCCGTCAGGCTGACGTCGGCGCGCTGCGCCGTCGCGGCGGGAGCGAGGACGAGCGTGCCGGCAAGGCCGCTACCGCCGATCGCCAGCCGCCCGGTGGCGTGGTTGGCGGTGTCGAAGGCGACCGTCCCTCGCGCCGTCACCCCGGCGAGCGCCGCGACAAGCTCCGCCCCCGTGCCACCCGGAACCACGCGCGCGTCGAGACTGGCGCTTCCGAGATCGGTCATCCCTTTCGCAGCGATCGTCCAGCCGCCGATCGCCGGCGCGATATGGGCGCTGACCGCGGTCAGGCCGGTGACCGGCGCAGCGAGGGTGACATCGGCGACCGGCGCGTCGATGAGCCCGGCCAGGGTCACCGCGACCGCGCCATAGTCACGCGACCGGCCTTGCGTGACGAGGCGGACGACGCCGCCGGCATCGCGGGTCCCCGTGCCCGCTTGCGTCAGGCCCGGGGAGACCAGCCGGAGGTCGGTGAAGCGCATCGACAGGTCGGGCGCGACGTCGATGGCGGACGTGACCACCGGCAGGCCGGCAAGGATCGTGCGGAACAGCGCCGAATTCGACTCGCGTCGCGACCGCCCGGACAGTCCCGGTGACGCGCGTTCCCGCCGCCGCCGGAACCGCCTGGAGCCGCACGCCGATGTCGGCCGCGCCAAGGTCGCCGAGCGCGCGGTGCGGCAGGGTGCCGGTGAAGCCGATCGCATAATCGCCGTCGAAGGTCAGGCGGAGCGACGCGGTGCCGGTCGCCCCGGCGCTCGTCGCGGCCAGGGCCGGGGCGAGGAAGGTGCGGTGGGCGACGGTGATCGGCCCGCTCAGCCGCAGGCGGGCGAGGATGGCGGCGGCATCGGCGCCGGCCCCGCCGACGCTCGCCGCGCTCGCGTCCACCGGCACGACCAGCGGGGCGCGGACGACGACGTGACCAGCGGCGCGGACGCCGGTGAAGCTGGTCGGCCCCCAGGCGAGTTGCGGACTGGTCAGGGCATAATCGACGACCGGGGTCGCGAAGGTGCCGGCGATGCGCGCCTCCAGAACGAGGTCGCGGCCGCTCAGGCGCGACAGGAGGGCGGACGGCTGCTGCGCCCGGGCGACGACGCGGATGCCGCTGAGCACCTCGTGGCCGAAATCGGCGGTGCCGGTGGCGGTGGCGTGGAGCGCCGGCGAGGCCGCGTCGACCTGCGCCGTCAGCACGCGCCCGCTCAGCCGCCCCTCGGCGCGCAGCCGGACCCCGCCCGTCGTCGCCCGCGCCGCCACCCCGTCGAGCAGCGGTGCCGGAGCGACGGTGCCGGCGACGAGCAGGCGGCCCTGCGTCTCGGTCAGCGCCAGCTGGGCCAGCGGACGCGCGCCGAGCTGCGCCACGGCGGTGCCGTGCCACGCCCGGTATGTCCCCACCCCGGCGACTTTGACCTCGAGCGCGGCGGGCAGGCCGAGCAGGCGCGCCAGCGTCCCCCTGGTCGGCGCGGCGACGGTGCCGGCGACGTCGAAGCGGTCGGCATCGGGCGCGGCGTCGAGCTTCAGTCGGACGAGGTCGCCGCCGCTCGCGGTCGCGGCGAGCGTCACGCGCGCCCGGCCCCGCACCGCTTCGCCGCCGCCGGCGAGCGTCAGCGTCTCGGGAACGCCGGTAACCGCCGCGGCAAGGTCGAGCCGGCCGATGCGGAGGCGACCGACGACAATGTCGATGTCGGGCAGGATACGCTGGTCGGCACTCGGACGCAGGTGCGGTCGGCGCAGCACGACCATCTCGGCAGCGTCCGCCGAGCGAACCGTCAGCCGCCGTTCGAGGAGCGTCCACGGTCGCCAGTCGAGATCGAGCCGCGGCACGCGGGCGAAGACTCCCGCCGGGTCGGCCAGGGTCAAATCGTGGACGCGCAGGCGCCCGAAGACATTGCCCTCGATCCGTCCGGCGGCGACGCGCAGGCCCGACTTCGGCGCGTAGAGCGGCAGCGCGCGGACGATCAGCGCCCGGCCGCGGTCGCTGGCGACGAAGGCGCGACCACCGACGATCAGCGCCGCGACGAGGCCGACCGCGACGAAGATCGCCGCAATCAGGCGAAGGTGACGCCGCGCCCGTGTCCCGCCGGGGCGAGCTTGCGTGACCGGCCTCTCACCGACGGCGGCCATCAGAACGCCTGCCCGATCGAGACATAGAATTGCACGCGCGCGTCGCCGGGGCGCGGGTTGGCCGGCGTCGCGACGTCGATCCGCACCGGGCCGAAGCCGGTATAATAGCGGAACCCCAGCCCCGCGCCGTAGCGGACGTCGCGGAAGCGCGGCACGAGGCTGGTGTCGACCTCGCCGGCATCGAAGAAGGGGACGACACCGAAGTCGCCGAAGCGGACGCGGACCTCGGCCGACGCCTCGACGATCGAATCGCCGCCGGTCGGCGTGCCGTCGGCGGCCTGCGGACCGACCGCCTGAAAGCCGTAGCCGCGGACAGAGCCGCCGCCACCGGCATAGAAGCGCCGCGTCGGCGCGATGTCGCGCTGCGCCGCGCCGGCAATGGTCCCGATATGCCCGCGCCCGGCGAGCGTCACCCGGTCGCCGAAGGGCACGTAGGCGCTCGCCTCCGCCTGCAGCTTCATATAGCCGAAGATGTCGCCGTTGAACGAAACCTCGGGCGAGGCGCGTCCGGTCAGGCGAAAGCCGCGGTGGGGATCGAGCAGGTTGTCCGACCCGTCGTAGGTCAGGCTGACCGGCACCGCGGCGATGTAATAGGTCCGCTGCGGCTCGCCCGGCGCGCTCTTGTCGCGTTCCTCGGAGATGTCGGTCTCGACGCCGGCCGAGAAGTACCATTTCTTCTGCCAGATGAGGTTGGTCTCGCGCGCGACGCTGGCGGCAAAGGTCAGCGTGCGGGCGTTGAAGGCATCCTGCGTCGCCGTGTCGAAGGTCGCCCCGAGCGTCAGCGTCAGGTCACGCTGGCGCCAGTTCAACCGCCTGAGCTCGGCCCCGAGCAGTTGCTCGCGCTCCGCCCCGACGGCGCGGAAGGTCACCGCGCCGTTGGGCGGCAGCAGGTTGCGATGCTGCCAGCTCGCCTCGGCGCGGATGCCCTGCGAGGTCGAATAGCCGAGCGTCGCCGCGACGGTCCGCAGCGGCGCGGTTTCGGTCCGGACGAGGATGTCGACCGCTTCGCCGCCGCTCGGCGACGGTCCGGCGGCGACCGGCGTCAGGGTGACGCCGCCCACCAGCCCGGTCGCGATCAGGGCGCGGCGCAAGTCGTCGAGCTGCGCCGCGTCATAGGGCTGGCCGGGCCTGAACCGCGCCAGCCGGTCCAGCTCGCGCTGGGCGATGATGCCGCGCCCCGCGCTCCGCACGCGGCCGAAGACGCTCGCCGGGCCAGGATCGACCGTCTGGGTCAGGGTCGCGGTGCGCGCGGCATGGTCGACCGCGATGGCGGGCGGCTGGATCGTCGCGAAGGGATGGCCGTGGGCGGCGAGATACGCCTTCAACCCGTCCTGCCCCGCCTGCACCGTCGCGGCGACAAGCGGATCGCCGGCCCTGATCCCCAGCCCGGCGGCGACGATTGCCGCCGGTCGCCCCGGCGGCACGACAAGATCGATGCCCGCGATCCGGTAGAGCGGGCCGGGGGCGACCGCGAGCGTCACGGTCGCCGGCGGTCCCGGCACGACCGTCACCGTCGTCCGCCCGCCGTAATAGCCCTGGGCGCGCAGCAGCACGTCGATCAGGTCGCGGTCCTCGGCAATCCGGCGATTGATCTGGGCGAGGTTGGCCGGCGCATTGCGACCCTTGACCAGCGCCGAGGCGGTGCGGAACGGCTTGTCGAGGCGGAGGTCGTCGAGGCCGGTCACCTCGACGGAATAGCGCGTATCGCCGGTCGCGGCCGCCGCCGGCGCATCGCTCGGCGGTGCGGCCGCGTCCGGCCACGGCACCGGCAGGTCCGAGCGCCGGTCGAGCGGCGGCAGGCCGGCCTGTGCGGTCACAGCCGACGCATGGCAAAGTCCGGCGGCGAGGACGAGGCCGGCGCCGACGGAACACGGCTTCATGCCTCGACTGTAGCCCGGTGCCGCCGTCCGCGCCAAGCACCGCTGCGCATCCGCGACACCGCACGGCTTGTGCGCCGCGCGCTTTGCCGCGATGACGCCGGCCATGCAGATCGGCGGCGGCTTCATCCTGGCAATTACCCTCCTCGTCGGCGCGGGCATCGGCGTCTACGTCGGTCAGGGGTCGCTCGGCATCGTCATCGGCCTGGTTGTCGGCCTGATCGGCGTCGGCCTCGTCGCCTGGTTCGACCGCCGCAGTCGGTGACCGGCGAGGCGCTGCCGGTCGTCGTCCCGGCCGACGCGGCGGGAGTCGCCCGCGCGGTGGCGGTGCTGGCCGCGGGCGGTATCGCGGCGCTGCCGACCGAGACGGTGTACGGCCTCGCCGGGGATGCGACCGATCCGGCGGCGGTCGCGCGCATCTTTGCGGCGAAAGGCCGGCCGGGGTTCAATCCACTGATCGTCCACGTCCCTGATCTCGCCGCTGCCGAGCGACTGGTCGAGGTCGGCGACCCCGCGCGCGCATTGGCGGCGCGCTTCTGGCCTGGGCCGCTGACGCTGGTGCTGCCGGCGCGGGCGAACAATGGCATCGCAGCAGGCGTGACGGCGGGCCTGCCGACGCTGGCGGTGCGGGTGCCCGGCCATCCGGTGATGCAGGCAGTGCTGCACGGTCTCGGCCGGCCGCTCGCCGCGCCCTCGGCGAACGCCAGCGGCACGATCAGCCCGACGACTGCCGCCCACGTCGCCTCCAGCCTCGGCAGCGCCGTCCCGCTGATCCTGGATGGCGGCGCGACGCCGAACGGGCTGGAGAGCACGATCGTCGGGGTCGACGGTACGGCGGTCACCCTGCTCCGCCCCGGAGCCGTCCCGAGCGAGCTGCTGTGTATCACCGCCGCCGCAACCGGGGGGATCATCGCACCGGGGCAGCTTGCCAGCCATTATGCGCCGCGCCAGCCGGTCCGGCTGAACGCCACCGACCGCCGGCCGGGCGAGTTCGTCATCGGCTTCGGTCCGGTCGCCGGCGACCTCACCCTCTCCCCCGCGGGCGACCTTGCCGCGGCGGCGGCGGCGTTGTTCGCCGCGCTGCACACGGCGCAGGCGAGCGGTGCCGCCGGCATCGCCGTCGCGCCCATTCCCGATGCAGGCCTGGGGGCGGCGATCAACGACCGCCTGCGGCGCGCCGCCGCTCAGCGGTAGCCGAGCTGGCGTCCCGCAAGGTCGAGCATGATCTCCTCGCTGCCGCCGCCGATCGCGTTGACGCGGACCTCGCGGTAGATGCGCTCGACCTTGCTGCCCTTGAGATAGCTCGCGCCGCCGAGCACCTGGCACGCCTCGCGCGCGACCGCCTCAAGCATCCGCGTCGCCTGCACCTTCAGCATGGCGAAGTCGGCGGGCTGGCCCTGCCCGGTCTTGACCTGCCACGCGGCAAGGTCGACCCACGCCTGCGTCGCGGCGATCTGCCGCGCCATGTCGGCGAGCTTGATCCGGATCGACTGGTGCTCGGCCAGCCGCTTGCCGAAGGTCGTGCGGGTGCGCGCCCAGTCGGCGGCTTCCTGCAGGCAGACGCGGGCATAGGCGCAGCAGCCGTGCGCCATGCCGAGCCGCTCGCCGTTGAAGTTGCGCATGATGCCGGCGAAGCCGCCGTTCTCCGGCCCGATCAGGTTGGCCGCCGGCACGACCACGTCGTCGAAATAAAGCGCGGCGGTGTCGGAGCAGTGCCACCCCATCTTTTCGAGCGGCGTGCGGGTAAAGCCGGGCATCCCCGCCTCGATCAGCAGCAGCGAAATGCCCCCCGTGCCCGGCCCGCCGGTTCGGACCGCCGTCGTCACATAGTCGGCGCGCATGCCGCTGGTGATGAACATCTTGCCGCCGTTGACGACGTACGCGTCCCCCCGCCGCTCGGCCCGCGTCGTCAGCGCCGCGACGTCGGAGCCGCCGCCGGCCTCGGTGATGCCGAGGGCGATGATCTTGTCGCCCGCCAGCACCGCCGGGGCAACGCGCGCCTTCATCGCGGCCGAGCCCATCGCGAGGATCGGCGGCAGGCCGATGCCGTGGGTCATCAGCGACGCGCTCAGCCCGCCGGCCCCGACGCTCGCCAGTTCCTCGGACTGGGTCAGCGAATGGAAGATGTCGAAGCCATCGCTGTGGCCGCCGAATTCCTCCGGATAGCCGAGACCGAGGATGCCGGCGGCGGCGGCCTTGCGGTGGAGGTCACGCGGCAGTTCGCGAGCATCCTCCCACGCGTCGATATGGGGTGCAACCTCGGCCCGGACGAAGGCGCGGACCGACTGGGCGACCGCCGCGTGGGTCGCGTCGTAGAAGGGCGAGCGCGCGCGCCAGTCGTCGAAGATGGTCATGCGCGCCCCCTTATCGGAGACCGACGTTACGCCGCCTTCAACCGCGCGGCATAGCCCTTGCGGAACTTCGCCACCTTGGGCCCGACGACGGCGGCGCAGTAGCCCGCGGTCGGGTTCTTCTCGAAATAGCGCTGGTGATAGGCCTCCGCCTGGTACCACGGCGCGTCGTCCTCGATTGTGGTGACGATCGGGCGGTCCCAGTCTTCCTGGTTGCGCGCGATCGCCGCTTCGGCTGCGGCGCGCTGCTCGGGCGAATGAGGGAAGATGGCGCTGCGGTACTGCGTGCCGCTGTCCGCCCCCTGGCGGTTCAGCGTCGTCGGGTCGTGGGTGTGAAAGAAGATGTCGAGCAGGTCGGCATAGGTCACCTGCGCCGGATCGAAGGTGATCCGCACCGCCTCGGCATGGCCGGTGCGGCCGGTGCACACCTGCTCATAAGTCGGCGCGGTGACGTGGCCGCCGATGTACCCCGAACTCGACGGCCGCGACGCCCTTCAGCGCGTCGAACACCGCCTCGGTGCACCAAAAGCAGCCGCCGGCCAGGGTTGCGATCTCGGTCATGGTCTGTCTCCTTGGCGCTCGATATGGGCGGCCGTCGCCAGCGCGTCACCCCCTGGTTCGCGCACACTTCGCCAGGCGTTACGGGTACGCTGAAAGTGCGCCTCGACCGCGTGGGCGATGGCGCGGCCGATGCGCTTCTCGCCGTCCTCCGACAGCAGCAGCGCGGCGTCCTCGGGGTTGGACAGATAGCCGGTCTCGATCAGCACGGCCGGCACGTCGGCGGCCTTCAACACCAGGAAGCCGGCGAAATGGTGGAATTCGTTCCGGAAGCCGATGGCGTCGGCCAGCGACTTCGACAGCGTCTCGGCAAAGGTCGCCGATACGTTCATCGTCTCGCGCTGGGTCATGCCGATCAGCACGTCGCCGACATCGGGCGCGGCGCTGGTGTCGATGCCGGGAATGCCGCCGGCGCGGTTCTCGCGCGCCGCCAGCCGCGCCGCGACGGCATCGGACGCGGTTTCGGACAGGGTGTAGACGCTCGCCCCGCGCGCCCCCGGGTTCGGCGCCGAGTTCGGCGTGGACCGAGACCAGCAGGTCGGCCTTCTCGCGCCGGGCGATGGCGACGCGCTCTTCGAGCGGAATGAAGACGTCGTCGTCGCGGGTCAGCTTGACCCGGACCTCGCCGTCGCGGCGGAGTTCGGCGGCGGCGGCGCGGGCGATCGCCAGGACGACGCTCTTCTCGAAGCCGCCGGCAACCGAGATCGTTCCGGCGTCCTTGCCGCCGTGTCCGGGGTCGAGCACGACCAGCGGACGCGCGCCGTGACGATGGGCCGGCGGCGGCGCGGGGAGCGCCGATCCGTCGCCGGCAAAGACCTCGTCGCCAAGATCGAAGTCGGCGATCAGGCGCGCGGTGGTCGGAACCGGGCGCCGGCCGCGGGCGACGGCGCGAGCGAAGCTGTCCGCATCGACCGGGGCAAGGCGCAGCGTCAGCGCGGTGCCGTCGACGGCGGCAGCGGCCAGCGTCATCGGCCCGGCGAGGTCGATCACCAGCCGCGCCGTGCCCGCGGCGAACGGTCCGACCCGCGCCGCGGCGACGTCGCCGCGGCCGCGGGCGCTGCGGCGGACAGCATCGACGCCGCCCAGGTCGACGACGATGCGGCGCGGATGGTCGAGGCTCAGCGCCTTGACCGTCTCGACCGGGCCGTCGAGCGTCGCCGTCACCACCGGCCCATCGACCCGCAGCGCCGTCACCTGCGTCGCCGCCGCCGGGACGCCGAGGAACAGCAGCAGGAGAGTGGCGGCACGCATCGGGGGCAGGGATACCGGCCCCTCGCCAACGCGGCAATCGCGCAGCCCCGTCGCCGCAATCGCGCAGCCCCGAAGCGACGCTCGCGCCGCCCTACTCGCGCGCCGCCCCACTCTCGCGCGGCCCCACGCCTCGCGCGGCACCACTCGCGCGGCCCCACTCGCGCCCCACTCGCGCGGCCCCACTCGCGCGGCCATTGTCCCGGACCGCGTCCGGTGCTACCTCATTGGCGTAACGGGTCTGCGACGCCGGGTGCCATCCCCGCCACGCCGCGCCGTTCACTGAAGTCCAAGGGTCGCATGACGTCGAAGCAGCAGCGTTCAGCCGGAGACGACCACACGGTCGCCCCGGTGCTGCGCCCGATCCGCTCAGCCGCCACGCCCCCGTTCCCGCACATCCCCGGCCGCTCGCGACGATTGCCCGCGACGGTCTCATTTTCGCGCGCCCGCCGCGGTTCTGCCGCCGGCCCGCGCGCCATGGAGTATTTGAATGTCCCAGCGCATGCTGATCGACGCCCGCCACCCGGAGGAGACCCGGGTCGCCGTCGTCAACGGAACCCGCATCGAGGAATTTGATTTCGAGGCCGCCGAGCGCAAGCAGCTCAAAGGCAACATCTATCTCGCCAAGGTCACCCGCGTCGAACCCTCGCTCCAGGCAGCGTTCATCGACTATGGCGGCAACCGCCACGGCTTCCTCGCCTTTTCCGAAATCCATCCCGACTACTATCAGATCCCGCGCGAGGACCGCGAGGCGCTGCTCCGGGAAGAAGCCGCCCTGGCCGCCGAGGAGCACCACGACGAGCACGAGGTCGACGAGAACGGCGAGGAGATCGCCGTCACCGGCGGCGCCGACGACGCCGGCTCCGACGTGCTTCGCCGCCAGCGCCAGGCGCTGCGCCGCAAGTACAAGATCCAGGAGGTCATCCGCCGCCGGCAGGTGATCCTCGTCCAGGTCGTCAAGGAGGAGCGCGGCAACAAGGGCGCGGCGCTGACGACCTACCTCAGCCTTGCCGGACGCTTTTGCGTGCTGATGCCCAACACCGCCCATGGCGGCGGAATCAGCCGCAAGATCAGCAACCTTGCCGACAGGAAGCGGCTGAAGGCGGTGATGGCCGACCTCCAGCTTCCCGCTGGCATGGGGGCCATCGTCCGGACCGCCGGCCTCAAGCGTACCCGCGCCGAGATCAAGCGCGACTTCGACTATCTGACGCGCCTGTGGGACGAGATCCGCGAAACCACGCTCGCCAGCGTCGCGCCGTGCCTCGTCCACCAGGATTCAGACCTGATCAAGCGTGCCATCCGCGACATCTACAGCCGCGACATCGAGCAGGTGCTGGTCGACGGCGAGGCGGGCTTCACCGCCGCGCGCGACTTCATGGCGCTGCTGATGCCGAGCCACGCCGCCAAGGTCGTCGAATATACCGACGCCGTGCCGCTGTTCCAGCGTTTCGGCGTCGAGACCGCGCTCGCGGGCATGTACCACCCCGTCGTCCAGCTGAAGAGCGGCGGCTACATCGTCATCAACCCGACCGAGGCGCTGGTATCGATCGACGTCAACTCCGGCCGCTCGACGCGCGAGCACGGGATCGAGGAAACGGCGTACAAGACCAACCTGGAGGCCGCCGACGAGATCGGGCGGCAGCTGCGCCTGCGCGACATGGCGGGCCTGGTCGTCATCGACTTCATCGACATGGACGTCAGCGGCAACAACCGCCGCGTCGAGAAGGCGATGAAGGAGGCGATGAAGAACGATCGCGCCCGCATTCAGCTGGGCCGGATCAGTTCGTTCGGGCTGATGGAGATGAGCCGGCAGCGGCTGCGCACCGGCGTGCTCGAAGCCTCGACCCACGTCTGCCCGATGTGCGACGGTTCGGGCTACGTCCGCTCGGTCGGATCGGCCGCGCTCGCCGCGCTGCGCGCGCTGGAGGCCGAAGCGCTCAAGGGCAAGAACTCGTCGTTCCAGCTTCGCGCCGGCCTGGAAGTCGCGATGTACATCCTGAACCGCAAGCGCGCCGACATGGTCGAGCTCGAAGACCGCTACGGCGTCGACATCGAGACGGTGCCCGACGAATCGCTGATGGGGCCGAGCTTCGTGCTCGATGCCGCCGGGCCGCCGCCCGCGAACCCGATTGCGATGTCGCCGCTGCCGCTCGTCATCGCCGTCGCCGACGACGACGAATTGCCGAGCGCCGACGAGATGGTCGCCGACGACGAGGAGGAGGACGAGCCGCGCCGCAGCCGCCGCGGCCGGCGGACCCGCGACGACGACGCCGAGCCGACGGCGGAAGACGAGGCCGGTGACGGCGAGGACGGCGACGCCCGCGAGCCCCGCGAAGCCCGGGAGCCCCGTGAAGCCCGCGAGCCGCGTGAACCCCGCGAGGCGCGGGAGCCGCGGGACGGCGAACGCCGCGGCCGGCGCCGCCGCCGCCGTGGCGGACGCGACCGTCGTCCGGCCGGGGGCAATGCCGAGCCGCTCGCCGACATCGCCGCCAATGCCGACATCCTGGTCCGCGGCGACGATGCCGAGGTGGCGGCCGGAGTCGCGCCGACGTCGGCGGATGGCCTGGGCGGCGACGGCGTCGCGCCGCTGACGACCGCGGATGCCGTCACCGCCGACACCGAGGCACCGCGCCGCCGGCGCGGCCGTCGCGGCGGACGCCGCCGCGACGGCGGGATCGACGCCGCGAGCGACACCGCCGCGGACTCGACCCCCTCGGACATCGACGAGGTGACCGACGCCGTCGAGACGGACGGTACGGTGCCGGCAGCTGCCGACGCCGACGGCGCTCCCGTGGCTGCCTCCGCGACCGCGGACTCCGCCGCCCCCGCGACGGCCGAGGACCGCTCCGCGACCGAGGTCGCGCCGACGGCAACCAGCGCGATCGATCCTGCGCCGGTCCACGCCGCACCGGCGCCCACCGGTGACGTCGCAGCGGCGCCGGCGGACACGGTCGCGGTCGAGCCGGTGAAGAAGCCGCGCCGGTCGCGCGCGAAGACCGTCGACGTTGCCGAGCCGGTCGCCGCACCCCCGGCTGCCGCTGCGGCGAGCGAGCCCCCGGCCAAGCCGCGTCGGTCGCGCCGCAAGGCCGATCAGGCCCCGGCCAAGGATGTCGCGCCTGGCGAAGCTGCCGCTGCCGAAAGCACGGCGCCCGCAGACAAGCCGATGCCGGAGCCGGCACGGCCCGCCGCGCCCACGTCCGAAGCGCCCACCGAGCCGCCGGCCGCGGGCGCCGAGCCGACCGTCGCGACGGCACCCGCCGGAGCGGATGAGCCGGTGAACGACGGGGCGGACGAGCCCGCCGTGGCCGCCGTCGCCGCGGCAGCCAACGACGCCGCCGACACGCCGCCACCCGCACCGCGCAAGGCCGGCTGGTGGCAGCGGACGTTTGGCGGCTGACACGGTCGCAGGGGCGTGCGTCAGGCGGCGCACGCCCTCGCCTTCACGGCGCGTTCAGCCTATCGGGCCGACATGCCGCGCCAAATGCCGCCCCGATCGCAGCCGCTTCGCCGCCTCGCCGCCTGCGCGCTGGTGCTCGCCGTCACCCTGGCCGCGCCGACGCGCGCCGAGACGGTGCTGCGCGACGCCGAGACCGAGGCGCTGTTCAAGGACATCGCCCGTCCGCTCATCGTCGCGGCCGGACTCAACCCCGCCTCGGTCGAAATCGTCCTGATCAACGACCCCGCGATCAACGCCTTCGCCGCCGGGGGGCAGAACATCTTCGTCAACGCCGGGCTGATCGAGAATGCCGACAACGTCAACTGGCTGCAGGGCGTATTGGCGCACGAGCTGGGCCACGTCGCGGGCGGCCATAATGTCCGCTCGAGCGAGGCGATCGGGCCGGCGACGCATATTTCGATCCTGTCGCTGATCGCTGCCGTTGGCTTGGCGGCGGCGGGGGCGCCCGAGGCGGGGATGGCGGCGCTCGGCCTGGGCACGGCGACTGCCGAAGCCGACGTCCTCGCCTACAGCCGCGACCAGGAGAGCCGGGCCGACCAGGCGGGTGCCGGGTTCCTTGCGACGGCCGGCCTGTCGGGCAAGGGCAGCATCGGCTTCTTCACCAAGCTGCTCGGCCTCGAATACCGCGCCGGCGTGCCCCAGACCGACAGCTTCGGCCGGACCCACCCGCTCGACGGGGAGCGCATCGCGGCGCTGGAGAATGTCTACAAGGCGTCGCCGGCGTGGAACACGCCGCCCGACCCGGCGCTGGAGGCGCGGTTCCAGCGGGTCAAGGCCAAGCTGATCGGCTATGTCGACGAGCCGCCGCGGACGTTCCAGCGTTATCCCGAAGCGATGAAGACCGAGCCGGCGCGCTACGCCCACGCCTACGCCTATCACAAGTCGGCCTATCCCGACGCGGCGCTGCGCGAGGCCGATGCCCTGCTCGCGGCGCACCCGAACGATCCCTATTACCTCGAGCTGAAGGGCCAGATCCTGCTCGAGAGCGGGGAGCGCCAAGGCGGCGCTGCCGGTGCTGCGTGCCGCCGTCGCCGCGGCGCCGAAGCAGCCGCTGATCGCGACGCTGCTCGGCCATGCGCTGATCAGCACCGACGATCCGGCCGATTTCGCCGAGGCCAAGCCGCTGTTGCGCAAAGCCGTGTTCACCGACCGCGAGAACCCGTTTGCGTGGTACGAACTCGGCGTCGTCTACGACCGCGAGGGCGACACGGCGCGGGCGGCGCTCGCGACGGCCGAGCGCTACGACCTCGAAGGCGACACCAAGCGGGCGGCGATGAGCGCCAAGGTCGCGCTTGCCGGCCTGCCGACCGGAAGCCGCGACTGGCTGCGCGCCGACGACATCGCCCAGGTCGCGCAGAACGACCTGGCCAAGAAGAAGCACAGGTGAGGCGGGCGGTCGCCACCGTTGCCGCGGCACTGCTGCTGGCCAGCTGCAACCAGCAGCCGCCGCCGCCTGACAAGGCGGCGATCGAGCGCATCGTCCACGACTACATCATGGCCCATCCCGAAGTCATCCCCGAGGCGATGACGGCGATGCAGACGCGCGACGTCCGCAAGCTGCTGCGCGACAACCGCGCGGAGGTCGAAGCCCCCTTCCCCGGTGCGGTCGCCGGCAACCCGCACGGCGACGTGACGCTGGTCGAGTTCTTCGACTACGCGTGCCCTTACTGCCGGGCGGCCCACGCCGACATCAAGCGGCTGATCGCCACCGACCCCAAGGTCCGCGTCGTCTACCGCGAGTTCCCGGTCCTCAGCGAGGCGTCGGGCGAGGCCGCGCTGGCGGCGCTTTCCGCCGCGCGGCAGGGACGTTACGCCGGCCTCCACGACCGTCAGTTCGAGACGCCGGGGCGGATCGAGCATGAGCGGACGGTCGCCCTGGTCCGCGCCGCCGGGCTCGACGAGCGGCGCACCGCCGCCGACCTTGCCGACCCCAAGCTGAAGGCCGAGGTTCGCCGCAACATCGATCTCGGCCGCGCGCTGGGGCTGACCGGCACGCCGAGCTTCGTCGTCGGCGACCGCATCCTGTCGGGCGCGGTCGGCTATGACAAACTGGCCGAAGCGATCGCCGCGGCGCGCCGGACGCCGCCCGCCGGATGACGTCCGCGTTCGACGTCGCGCTGGCGCTGCGGCGGATCGCACAGTGTTTCTGGCACGACTTCGCGCCGATCGTCGTCCTCGGCCTCGGCATGGTCCTGATCCCCGAGGTGGCGCTGGCGCTCGCCGGCAGCGACGGCGTGTCGACGGTGATCGCCACCTTCGCCGGCCTGCTCAAGGTGCTCTACGTCGTCATCGTCACGCACGGGGCGCTGGCCCGGCTGGCGGGGCGGCCGGTCCCGCCCGCGACCTTTGCCAGCGCCGGCCTCGCCGCCTCGCCCCGCGCACTCAGCACCGGACTGCTGCTCGGCGCCGGGATCGTGACGGTGCTGGTCGCGCTGTTGCTCGCGGGCTTGGCCGGCGACGCCGCGCCGGTCGTCCGGGTCGCCATCGCCGCCGCCGCGCTGGCCGCTGCGGTGGCCTGTGTTCCGGCGGTGCCGCTGGCGCTGACCGTGCGGACGACGCCGTTCGCCGCGGTCGCCGGGGCTGCCCGCCTGACGCGCGGCCGGCGCGGCGGCATCGCCGTCACGCTCGCGCTGGTGGCGCTGGCGATCGGGCCGGCGCGGATGGTGGTGGCGGCGACCGTCTACGGCGCGGGCGCCAGCCTCGCGGAGGTCGCCGGGATCAACGCGGCGATGACGCTCGCCAGTCCCGGCCTGTGGCTGCTGGCGCTGTTCGACCTGCTGGCCTGGGGCGTCGGCGCAGTGGTGCCGGCGGCGGTGTTCGTCGGGCTACGCGAGTAGTACGACCCGGGCGAAGCCGCGCCGTCGGACGGGTTCGGCGGCGGCGGGCCGCCGACCCGCCGACCGTGCCGGATTTGAGTCGGACGTTAGGGGACCAGCGCGAAGGCGCGTTCGTCCCCTGACGTCGCGCCGCTTACCGGCTGTAGAACTCGACGACCAGGTTCGGCTCCATCTTCACCGCGTACGGCACCTCGTCGAGGGTCGGCACGCGAACATAGGTCGCCTTGGCGCCGTCGACGGTCAGGAACTCGGGAATGTCGCGCTCGCCCAGGCCCATGGCCTCGAGCACCAGCGCCATCTCCTTGGCCTTGCTGCCCAGCTCGACGACGTCGCCGGGATAGACCTTGGCGGAGGCGATGTTGCAGCGCTTGCCGTTGACCAGGATGTGGCCGTGGTTGACGATCTGGCGCGCGGCGAAGATCGTCGGGGCGAACTTGGCGCGGAAGATGACCATGTCGAGCCGCTGCTCGAGCAGGCCGATCAGGTTCTGGCTGGTGTCGCCCTTCATCCGGACGGCCTCGGCGTAGGTGGCGCGGAACTGGCGCTCGGTGACGTCGCCGTAATAGCCCTTGAGCTTCTGCTTGGCGCGGAGCTGGATGCCGAAGTCCGACACCTTGCCCTTGCGGCGCTGGCCGTGCTGGCCGGGACCATATTCGCGCTTGTTGACCGGCGACTTGGGCCGGCCCCAGATGTTCTCGCCCATGCGGCGGTCGAGCTTGTACTTGGCGTTGGTGCGCTTGGTCATCTACAGTCCAATTTGCTGTGGCACCCCTGAAGCAGGTGGCGGCCCGGAACCGCACCGCATGACCAAGTCCGTCATGCGCGGCCACCGCTTCACCGGACGTGCGGGGCCAATTGCGAAGCGCGCCGCCTACGCCAACGCCCGCGTCGGGTCAAGGCGAGTTTCCTTGACGCTGGCGACGCCGGGCGGTACCTGCCTCGCTTTCCCGCACATTCCCGGAGTTTGCCCGATGGCCCGCGTCACGGTCGAAGATTGCGTCGACAAGATCCCCAACCGCTTCGAACTGGTGTTGCTGGCGGGAACGCGCGCGCGGCAGATCAGCAGCGGGGCGGAAATCCTGCTCGACCGCGACCGCGACAAGAACCCGGTCGTCGCGCTGCGCGAGATCGCTGAAGAAAAGATCGCGCCGGCGGCGATGCAGGAGGCGCTGGTCGCCTCGATGCAGCGCGTGCTGGAGGGCGAGGACGACGCCCCGGACGCGGTCGGCAACCTCGCAGCCTCCGCCGAGGCCCTGCGCCTGACCGCCGCCCAGCCGCCGCGCAACCAGAACCTCGGCCCCGATTACGAGTAAGCGCGGCCGGCGCGCAGCGCGGCAAACGCGCCGTCGCGTCCGGGCGTAGCGCGCGGACCCGCGCGACCGCCGGGCCGGCGGCGACCGCGGCCATCCCGCCGCGCGCCGTCCGACGGTGCGGCTTTGCCGCGACGCATTGCCGGTGGCGCACGCGACGCCCTTTCCTTTGGGGGTTCCCCGCCCCACTATCGTCTCATGCTGCGTCAGTACGAACTCGTCGATCGTGTGCTCGCCTACGATCCCCATGCCGACGAGGACCTGCTGAACCGCGCCTATGTCTTCTCGCTGCAGGCGCACGGCAGCCAGCTCCGCGCCTCCGGCGACCCGTATTTCAGCCATCCGGTCGAGGTTGCCGGCATCCTGACCGACCTCAAGCTCGATGCCGAAACCATCGCGACGGCCATCCTCCACGATACCATCGAGGATACCGTCGCGACGCCCGAGCAGGTCGAGCGGCTGTTCGGCCCCAAGGTCGCGCGGCTGGTCGACGGCGTCACCAAGCTGTCGAAGATCGAAGGCGCGCAGACCGAGAACGAGCGGGCGGCGGAGAACCTGCGCAAGTTCCTGCTGGCGATGTCCGACGACATCCGCGTCCTCCTCGTCAAGCTCGCCGACCGGCTGCACAACATGCGGACGCTCCATTTCATCAAGTCGCCGGAGAAGCGCCGCCGCATCGCCCGCGAAACCATGGACATCTATGCGCCGCTGGCCGAGCGCATCGGGCTCTACGGCTTCATGGACGAGCTGCAGGCGCTCGCCTTCCAGCAGCTCGAGCCCGAGGGCTATGGCACCATCGTCAAGCGGCTGGAGGCGCTCAGGGCGGCGGGCGGCGGCGACATGGTCGCGCGGATCAGCAGCGGCATGCGCGACCTGCTCGCCGGCGCCGGCATCGAGGCCGACGTCCGCGGGCGGGAAAAGCGACCCTATTCGATCTGGCGCAAGCTCCAGGCGCATCGCATCGCATTCGAGAACCTGCCCGACGTCATCGCCTTCCGCGTCATCGTGCCGAACACCGCCGCCTGCTACCGCGCGCTGGGGGCCATTCACCAGCGCTGGCAGGCGGTGCCGGGGCGGTTCAAGGACTTCATCTCGACCCCCAAGCGCAACGGCTACCGCTCGCTCCACACCACGGTCATGCACAGCGAACGGATGCGGATCGAAATCCAGATCCGCACGGCCGAGATGGACCAGGAGGCCGAGTTCGGGCTGGCCGCGCACTGGGCGTACAAGGAAAGCGGCGACGGTGCCGCGCCGGCGCGCGCGGCCTATCCGTGGCTGAAGGACCTGCTCGACGCCGTCGACCAGGCGGCGTCGCCCGAAGAAGTGCTCGAGCACACCCGGCTGGCGATGTTCCAGGATCAGGTCTTCGCCTTCACCCCCAAGGGCGAGCTGATCCAGCTCCCCGCCGGGGCCTGCCCGGTCGATTTCGCCTATGCCGTCCATACCGAGCTTGGCGACACCTGCGTCGGGGCCAAGGTCAACGGCCGCGTGGTCACGCTGCGAACGCCGCTGGCGAACGGCGACCAGGTCGAGATCCTGCGGTCGAAGGCACAGCATCCCGATCCCGCGTGGGAGGCGTTCGTCGTCTCGGTCAAGGCGCGCTCCGCCGTCCGCCGCTTCGTTCGGCAGCAGGAGCGGGCGCAGCTCCTCAGCCTCGGCCGCAAGCTCTACGACGAGACCGTCGGCCGGTTGAAGCTGCCGCTGTCGGAGGACGCGGTCGATGCCGCGCTGGGCCGGCTGAAGCTGGCCGACCGCAACGCGCTGTATCTCGCGCTGGCGAAGCAGACGGTGGGCGACGCGGCCCTGCTCGAAGCCGTGCTGCCGGGGTCGACGGCGAACCTCAAGCCCAAGCGCCGCGGCCGCGCCGGGCCGAAGAACGCGATCTCGATCACCGGGCTGACGCCCGGCGTCGCTTATGCGCTGGCCGACTGCTGCCATCCCATTCCCGGCGACCGCATTGTCGGCGTGGGCCGCGTCGGCCAGGGCATCGAGGTTCACAGTATCGACTGCGCCCGCCTCGCCGAGCCCGAGGGCGTCGAGGCCGGCGGCGAGTGGCTCGACCTCCACTGGGGCGACGAGACCGAAACCGGCACGGCCCGCGTCTCGGCCGTCGTCCACAACCAGCCGGGCAGCCTCGCCGCGCTTACCGCGATCCTGGCCCATCACGGTGCCAACATCGTCAACTTGAACCTGACCGACCGCGACCGCGCCTTCCATACGTTCGTCGTCGACATCGAGGTCGACGACCTCGCCCACCTGACGAACATCATCGCGGCGCTGCGTGCGACCAAGGCGGTGGTGACGGTCGAGCGGGTGAAGGCATAGCGCGCCCGGCCGGCGCGGGGTGTGCCCGTCGCGGTGCCGCGCCTTGAGACCGCCGGGGGTGCGTGCTACCCGCGCCCGATGTCCGTCGACCTCGCCACCGTCACCCGCATCGCCAAGCTCGCCCGCCTGCGGCTCGCGCCGGGCGAGGCCGAGCCGCTCGTCGCCGAGCTGAACGGCATCCTCGGCTGGATCGAGCAGTTGGGGGAGGTCGACACCACCGGCGTCGAGCCGATGGCGGCAGTCATCCCCAATACCCTGCGCTGGCGAGCCGATGCGGTGACCGACGGCGGTGTCGCGGCCAAGGTGCTGGCCAACGCGCCGGCGAGCGAGGCCGGCTTCTTCGCCGTGCCCAAGGTCATCGAATAATGGCCGGGCTGACCGACCTGACGCTCGCCGCCATGCGCGACGGGCTGCGTGCCCGCGACTTTTCGGCGAGCGAGCTGGCGGAGGCGCATATCGCGGCCGTCGAAGCGGCGCGGCCCCTGAACGCGTTCATCGTCGAGACGCCCGGCCACGCCCGCGCGGCCGCAGCGGCGGCGGACGCGGCGCTGGACCACGGCGAGGCGGGCCCGCTCGCCGGCATTCCGCTGGGCATCAAGGACCTGTTCGCGACCGACGGCGTGCAGACGACGGCGGGGTCGAAGATCCTGCGAAGGCTTCGTCCCGCCGTACGAGAGCACGGTCACGGCAAAGCTGTTCGCCGCGGGTGCCGGCATGCTCGGCAAGCTCAACATGGACCAGTTCGCCATGGGCTCGTCGAACGAGACGAGTGCGTTCGGCGAGGTCGTCTCGCCGTGGCGCGCGCATGGCTCGAACCGGGTGCTGGTCCCCGGCGGCTCGAGCGGCGGCTCGTCGGCGGCGGTGGCGGCGCGGCTGTGCGCCGGCGCCACCGGAACCGACACCGGCGGCTCGATCCGCCAGCCGGCGGCGTTCACCGGCATCGCCGGCATCAAACCGACCTATGGCCGCTGCTCGCGCTGGGGGGTGGTCGCCTTCGCCTCCTCGCTCGACCAGGCGGGGCCGATGGCGCGGACGGTGCGCGACTGCGCCATCCTGCTCCAGGCGATGGCCGGGTTCGACCCGAAGGATGCGACCTCCCTCGACCTGCCGGTGCCGGAGTGGGAAGCGGCGCTGACCGGCGACCTGCGCGGCGTCCGCGTCGGCGTCCCGCGCGAGTACCGCCTCGACGGCATCGACCCCGAGATCGCCGCGATGTGGGACGCGGGGCTGGCGTGGGTCAAGGACGCCGGCGCCACCGTCGTCGACGTTTCCCTGCCGCATACGAAGTACGCGCTGCCCGCGTATTACATCGTCGCGCCGGCGGAGGCGTCGTCGAACCTCGCCCGCTACGACGGCGTCCGCTACGGCCTGCGCGTGGCCGAGGGCGGCAGCCTCGACGCGATGTACGAGGCGACCCGCGCCGCCGGCTTCGGGCCCGAGGTCAAGCGGCGGATCATGATCGGCACCTATGTCCTCTCGGCGGGCTTCTACGACGCCTATTACCGCCAGGCGCAGAAGGTGAGGACGCTGATCGCGCGCGACTTCGCCGACGCCTGGGCGCAGTGCGACGTGCTGCTGACGCCAACCGCGCCGAGCGCCGCCTTCTCGCCGGGCGACAAGGCCGACCCGCTGGCGATGTACCTGAACGACGTCTTCACCGTGCCGTCGTCGCTGGCGGGCCTGCCGGCGATGTCGGTTCCCGCCGCCCTGACCGCGGCCCGCCTGCCGCTCGGTCTGCAGGTCATCGGCCGGCCCACGGACGAGGCCGGTGTGCTCAATGCCGGCTATGCGCTGGAGCGGGCCGCCGGATTTGCAGCGCAGCCGGCGCGGTGGTGGTGACGCCGTTGGTTGATCTTGCTGCGCTGCAACGTTAAGCGCGTTGCGGCAGAGGGGCAGGAGGGCGCGTGGAGAAGTTGGTGGCCCGACCGTCGCTTCTTGCGCTTTCGGGCCTGACCAGCGCGATCGTCGCCGGCATCGTCCTTCTTGGGGCGCTGGCGGTCGTCGGAGCCAATCGCCTGCCCGTTCTGTTTCCCGACACCATGGCCTATAGCAGCGCCGGCGAAGCATCGTTCGGCGCGATGTTCGGTCGGCACCATCGGCAGCGCAATGGCCCGGCCCCGGCCGGCAGCCCCGCCCCGGCCGCGCCCGCCGCCGTGCCCGCCGCCCCGGTCGCGCCACCGGCGCGCGGCGTGTCGGAGGCGCGTTCGCCATTCTACGGCGTCTTCCTCGCCTTCCTCGATCGCTGCGGCGGTGTCGAAACGGCGGCGGCGGCGCAGGCCGTGCTCGCCGCTGCGGTGCTCGTCGTGGCGCTCCGCCGGCTGCGCCTCGACGGGGGTTGGGCGGTGGCGACGGCAGCCGTCGCGGTGACGGCCGGGCTCGGCTTCTTCGCGGTCGCGCTGGTGCCCGATGTCTTTCTCGGCGTCGTCATTCTCGCCCTCGCCTTCCTGCTCAGCGACCGCTCGATGAGCCGGCGGTCGCGCCTGTTCTGGGGGGCGCTCCTGCTTGCCGGGCTGCTGTTCCACCGCAGCTTCCTCGCGGTGGCGCTGGTCGTCGTCGTCGGCGCGCTGCCGGCCTGGCGGGCGCCATGGCTGGCGCGGCGCGGCTGGCTGGTGGCCGCGGCTGCGTGCGGTATCGCGCTGGTCGGCCACGCCGCGGTGCCGGTGCTCGTCGAGCGCGTCTACGGCGGCACCGTCGCATCGCCCCCGTTCCTGCTGGCGCGGATGATCGAGGGGCGCGTCGTTCCCGCCTATCTGGCCGACGCCTGCCCGCGGACGCCGTACTACCTCTGCCGGGTCCTCCCGCGGCTGCCGATGGACCATGACCAGTTCCTCTGGGACACGGGCCCGAGGGGGGTGTTCAATACGCTGTCGGTCGGCGACCGGCAGCGCGTCGTCGCCGACGCCGGGCCGATCGTCACCCGCGCCATCGCCGCGCGTCCGCTGCTGACCGCGACCGAAGCGCTGCGCTACGCGGTGACCGAGCTTGTCTTCGCCGGCATGGACGACTTTTCCGAGCGGTTGCCGCTGCAATGGGGCGTGGATCCGGCCTTTGCGCCGGCGATCGCCGCCTACCCACTGAGCGGCATCGTCGTCGGCGACTTCCCGCTGCACGCCGTGTCGCAAGTGACCCAGGTGCTTTATCTTGCGGCATGGGCGGCGCTGGTCGCCGCGACGGCGGCGCTGCTGCGGCCGGAGCTGGTCGGGCGGCGGCGGACCGCGACGCTCGATCGACCGCTGCTGGCAGCGGCGGCGATCATCGTTTCGGGCATCGTCGTCAACGCTGCGGTTTCGGGTGTGCTTTCCGGCCTGCGCGACCGTTATAGCGGTCGCGTGGCCTGGCTCGCGGTCGTGGTGGCGGCGGCGATCCTGGCGGAGGTCGCGCGAACCACTTCTCCCGCCCGCAACGAACAGGAGCGATGATGACTGCGCGAATTGCGGTGCTGCTGCCGTGCTACAACGAAGAAGCCGCGATCGGCCAGACCGTGCGCGACTTCCGTGCGGCGCTGCCCGATGCAACCGTGTACGTCTACGACAACAATTCACGCGACCGGACGAGGGAGGTCGCCGCCGCGGCCGGCGCGATCGTCCGCTCGGAGCGCCGGCAGGGCAAGGGGGCCGTCGTCCGCCGCATGTTCGCCGACATCGAGGCCGACGTCTACATCATGGCCGACGGCGACGCGACCTATGAGGCGGCGGCCGCTCCACGTCTGGTCAGCCTGCTCCTCGACGAACAGCTCGACATGGTCGTCGGCACGCGCGTGACCCCGGCCGAAGTCGCTGCCGCCGCCTATCGGCGCGGGCATCAGTTCGGCAATGCGCTCCTCACCGGACTGTTGACGCGGATGTTCGGCACCTCGTTCAGCGACATCCTGACCGGCTACCGGGCGTTTTCGCGGCGCTTCGTCAAGAGCTTCCCGGTGCTGTCGGCGGGCTTCGAGATCGAGACCGAGATCAGCATCCATGCGCTCGAACTGTCGATGCCGTGCGCCGAGGTGCCGACCGCTTACGCCGAGCGGCCCGAGGGATCGGTGTCCAAGCTGTCGACCTATGCCGACGGCTGGCGGATTTTGTGGACGATGGTCGCGCTCTACCGCTCCGAACGACCCGTGGTCTTCTTCGGGGTCATTGCCGCGGTGCTGCTGATCCTCGGCACGCTTCTGGCGGTGCCGCTCGCCGTCACCTATGTCCAGACCGGCCTGGTCCCGCGCCTGCCGACGGCGGTGCTCATCACCGGTCTCAGCATCGTCGGCATCCTGTCGCTGCTCGCCGGGCTGATCCTCGACACCGTGACCAAGGGCCGGCGCGAGATGAAGCGGCTGGTCTATCTCCAGTATCCGGCCCCCGGCGCTTAAGGGTCGACCGCGGCGGCGACGGCTTGCTACAAGGCGGGGATGAGCGAAGCCCCCTTCACCGTCCGCGGCGCCACCGGCGACTGGGAGATCGTCGTCGGGCTTGAAGTCCACGCGCAGGTCACGGCCAAGTCCAAGCTGTTCAGCGGCGCCGCCGCCAGCTTCGGCGCGGCGCCCAACACGCAGGTCAGCCTGGTCGACGCCGCCATGCCCGGAATGCTGCCGGTGCTGAACGGCGAGTGCGTGCGCCAGGCGGTGCGGACCGGGCTTGCGCTCGACGCCGAGGTCCACCGCGTCAGCCGCTTCGACCGCAAGAATTATTTCTACGCCGACCTGCCGCAGGGCTACCAGATCAGCCAGCTCTACCACCCGATCGTCGGCGAAGGGCACCTCGACATCGAGCCGGAGGGCGAGGCCCCCAAGCGCATCGGCATCGAGCGGCTTCACCTCGAGCAGGACGCCGGCAAGTCGGTCCACGACGCCCACGCGACGATGACCTTCGTCGATTTGAACCGCTCGGGCTGCGCCTTGATGGAGATCGTGTCGAAGCCCGACATCCGCTCGCCGGCGCAGGCCGGGGCCTATGTCCGGGCGCTGCGCGCGCTGCTTCGCTACGTCGGCAGCTGCGACGGCAACATGGAGGAAGGCTCCATGCGCGCCGACGTCAACGTCAGCGTGCGGCGACCCGGCGACGGCTTCGGGACGCGGACCGAGACCAAGAACGTCAACTCCGTGCGCTTCGTCATGGCCGCCGTCGAGGCGGAGGCGCGCCGCCAGGTCGACGTGCTCGAGGCGGGCGGGACGATCGTTCAGGAGACGCGGCTGTTCGACCCCGACCGCATGACGACGCGGTCGATGCGGTCGAAGGAGGATGCGCACGATTACCGCTACTTCCCCGACCCCGATCTGCTGCCGGTGGAGCTGGCGGAAGCGTTCGTCGCCGAGTGCGCCGCTTCGCTGCCCGAGCTGCCGATGGCCAAGCGCGCGCGTTATGTCGAGAGCCTCGGCCTGTCCCCCTACGACGCGGCCGTGCTCACCGCCGAACGGGAGACGGCGGACTGGTTCGAGGCGATGCTCGCCGACCTTGTTCGCCGCACCGGCAAGCCGGGCCTCGACCTGGCCAAGCCGGCGGCGAACTGGGTGACGGGCGAGCTGTTCGGGGTGCTGAAGCGTGCCGGGGTCGGCATCGACGCGTCGCCGGTAACGCCCGAGGGCGCGGCCGAACTGCTCGCGCTGATCGACGACAAGACGCTGTCGGGCAGCCTCGCCAAGCAGGTGTTCGAGGCGATGGTCGCGACCGGCGAGGGGGCCGTCGGGATCGTCGAAGCGCGCGGCCTGCGTCAGGTCAGCGACACCGGCGCGATCGACGCCGCCATCGCCGCCATCCTTGCCGCCAATCCCGACAAGGTCGCCGACTTCCGCGCCGGCAAGGACAAGTTGTTCGGCTTCTTCGTCGGCCAGACGATGCGGGCGATGGCCGGCAAGGCCAATCCCGCCGTGGTCAACGAGCGGCTGCAGGCGGCGCTCGCGGGTTAGGCTTCGGCCGGCGTCGCTCGCGCGCCTGGCCGGTCGCGCGACCTGGCAGCCGCAGGGCCGGGCACTCTCGAATCGCGGGCTCACCGCCCAGCGGTGCGCCAGCCCGCAATCGAAAAAAAGCCTGCGCGATCGACACCGATCGCGCAGGCTTTCTTCAGGGTTGGCGCAACCGAGCGGTGCGCCAACTCACGTGTCGGAGACGATGTCGATCAGGCGGCAAGCGCATTGGCGCGGCGGCGGGCGGCAATGCCGACCAGGCCGAACCCCGTGATCATCAGCATCCACGCCGCCGGCTCGGGAACCGCATCGGCCGAGAGGCCGCCGCTGAGCAGCGCCATCGGCGGCAGGCCCGACGGCGTTCCGTTCGAGAGGAACTGCAGAACCTCCGACGAGCTGGTCGCGGTGAAGCGGAAGGTCTCGTGCATCCAGCCGACGAAGCCGTGCGACGCGAGCGACACGACGGCCGTGCTATGCGTCTCCGAACCGAGGCTGACGATGAGCTGATCGGTGGTCGCTCCGTACTTTTCGTGCTGCTGAGCCGCCGCCCAGTCGAACGAAATCGCGTACTGCGACCCGGCATGAAGTCCGGTCAGCGTCTGCGAGACGCTCGCCTTGATATCCGGATCGCCGTCGATGGCGATGAAGTTCAGACCCTTGGGATCGTCGACGAAGCCATTCGGGCACGAGCCGGGCGTGCAGGTCGCGTCGGACGGACCACCGGCGATACGCTGGTCGCTGCCCTGCTGCTGCTGCAGCGTCGCGATGCCCGGATACGACAGGAAGCCGTAGCCCGTGAGCGTCCAGCCCGGGATATTGTCCAGGCCGTGGGTGAAGGTTGCGCCGGGATAGTTCCCGAAGAAATAGTCGTTGGTGCCGCTAAATCCCGGATTCGACAGAAGATTTGCCGCGTTCGCGCCGCTCGCAAGTAGCGCCAGCGCCAGAAAACTAACCTTGCCCCGCATCCCGTTTTCCCCTTTGCTAAATAAGTCAGCAAATGGTCGTTACCTTGCAGCGCAACAAACAGTCAATGATAAAACCCGAAACGTATATTCGTCGCAACATCTTGCCGAGAGCAAGTCGAAGGCAAGTCGTTACAGCGGCATCGGTTGCGCCCCGGATCCGGGCAAAGCCCTTGAAAAGCGCCGGGATGTTCGTCCGTCGCCTGCCGGTCAGCCGCCGAACCGGCGGCGCAGGTCGATCATGGCCAGCGCCGCCCTGGCGGCCTCCCCGCCCTTGTCCTTCTCCGACCGGCGGGCGCGGGCCCACGCCTGCGCCTCGTTCTCGACGGTCAGGATACCGTTGCCGATCGCCAGCCCGTCGAGCGTCAGCGCCATCAGCCCGCGCGCCAATTCGCTGGCGACGACCTCGAAGTGGTAGGTCTCGCCGCGGATCACCGTCCCCAGCGCGACGAAGCCGTCGTACCGCCCGCTCTCGTCGCTGGCGGCCAAGCCGACCGCGCCCGGAATCTCGAGGGCACCGGGCACGGTGACGACATCGCTCGTCGCACCGGCCGCGGCGAGCGCGTGCCGCGCGCCGTCGAGCAGGGCGTCGGCCAGCGCGTCGTAGAAACGCGCCTCGACGATCAGCAGATGGGGCATTTCGGCTCTCCTAATCGATCGCGCCGGGGATCGGCCGCTCGCCGGTGACGGTCAGGCCATAGCCGGTCAGGCCGACGATGGTCCGGTGGGCGTTGGTCAACAGGATCATGTCGGTGACGCCGAGATCGACCAGGATCTGCGCGCCGATGCCATAGTCACGCAGCGCCGAGGGCGACTCGCCGCGCTCGCGCGCCCGCATCTGGCTGCTGATCGCCGTCGGTGCGCCGTCGCGCAGGATGACGACGATGCCGGCACCCGCCTCGCCGATGATGTCCATTGCACGCTGCAGCTGGCCGGCGCGGTCGTTGTCCTCCAGGAACAGGTCGGTGAACATGCTCATCGTGTGCATCCGCACCAGCGTCGGCTGGCCGGGCACGACATGGCCCTTCTGCAGGACCATGTGCTCGCCGTACTCGGCGGTGTTGGCATAGGTCTTGGCCGTCCAGCGCCCGCCGTGGCGGCTGTCGAGCGTCATCTCGGCGACGCAGCGGACGAGATTGTCGTGCCGCATCCGGTAGGCGATGAGGTCGCGGATCGTCCCGATCTTCAGCCCGTGCTCGGCGGCGAAGCCGGTCAGGTCGTCCAGTCGCGCCATCGTGCCGTCGTCGTTCATGATCTCGCAGATGACGCCGCTCGGGTTGAGCCCCGCCAGCCGGGCGACGTCGACCGCCGCCTCGGTATGGCCGGCGCGGACCAGCACGCCGCCGTCGCGGGCGACGAGCGGAAAGACGTGGCCCGGCGTGACGAGGTGGCTCGCGTCCTTGCTCGCGTCGATCGCCACCGACACGGTGCGGGCGCGGTCGGCGGCGCTGATGCCGGTGGTCACCCCCTCCTTGGCCTCGATCGAGACGGTGAAGGCGGTTTCGTGGCGCGTGCCGTTGTGGCGGCTCATCAGCGGCAGGGCGAGCGAGCGGACACGGTCGGCGCCGAGCGCCAGGCAGATCAGGCCGCGACCGTGCTTGGCCATGAAGTTGATCGCCGCCGGTGTCGCCATCTGCGCGGGGATGATGAGGTCGCCTTCGTTCTCGCGGTCCTCGTCGTCGACCAGGATGAACATCCGGCCGTTCTTCGCCTCGTCGATGATCTCCTCGATCCCGACCAGCGAGCGCGGCGCGTTCTGCCGCGTCAGATAGGCGTCGAGCTTGCGAAGCGTGTCGGCGGTCGGGTTCCAGTCGGGATCGTCGAGGTTGCGCAAGGAGTTCTTGTGCAGCCCCGCCGCGACGGCCAAGCCCGACCGGCTTTCGGCACTCTCGCCAACGAGCATCCTGACCTTGTCGACCGTCGTCATCGTCACACTCCCGTGTGCACGATCAAGCGCCGATCACATCAGGATGTCAACACCTCGCGCATGCGGCCGAGATAACGCGCGAGGACGTCGATCTCGATGTTGAGTTGGTCGCCTTTCGCCAAGCCGCCGAGCGTCGTCCACTCCGCCGTGTGCGGGATGATGTTGAGGTCGAAGGCGACGCCGCCACCGGGCAGGGTGGTGACGCCGTTGACGGTCAGCGACACGCCCGACAGTCCGACCGAGCCTTTGGCCGCAATATACGGTGCGACGCTTGCCGGTGCGTGGATCGTCAGCGCGATCGAGCCGCCCTCGCGTGCGACGCTGGCGAGCGTCGCCACTGCATCGACATGGCCGGTGACGATATGGCCGCCGAGCTCGTCGCCGACCTTCAGCGCGCGTTCGAGGTTGAGGCGGGCGCCGACGGTCCACTGGGCGGCGGCGGTATGCCGCAGCGTCTCGTTGCTGACGTCGACGCTGAAGGTCCCTGTGTCCACCTCGACCACCGTCAGGCATACGCCCGAGCAGGCGATCGACGCCCCGAGCGCGATCCCGCTGGTGTCGTAGGCGGTGGCGATGGTGACGCGCAGGTCGCCGCGCTGCTCGACGGCGACGACCGTGCCGATGTCGGTGATGATGCCGGTGAACATAGCCGCTGCCTATCGCGCCCGGTCATATTCCTCAACCCGGTCGACGCCGAGGTCGAGCGTATCGACGCGTCGCCAGCGCCCATGTGTCGCGGCGAGGTCGGTCAGGCCGAGGTCGCCGACGCCGCGCCGGCCGCCGAGCACGATCGGTGCGCGATAGATCAGCAGCCGGTCGACACGGTCGCCGGCGAGGAGCGTCGTCGCCACGCCGGCCCCGCCCTCGACCAGCACCGTCAGTACGCGGGGGTCGGCATCGAGGTCGGCAAGGTCGCGCAGCAGCCGGGCCGCGCCGATCCGCGCGCCCTGGGGAATTGCGGCAAGCGAGGTGCTCAGGACCGCGCGGGCGGGCGCGCACGGCTCCAGCCCCGCCAGCCGCACGTCGAGCGCAGGGTCGTCGGCCAGCAGCGTGCCGCCGCCGACGACGATGACGTCGGCGCGCGCGCGCTCGAGATGGGCATGGGCGCGCGCGCGGTCGCCGGTGATCCAGCGGCTGCTGCCGTCCGCCAGCGCAATCGAACCATCGAGCGACAGCGCCAGCTTCAGCGTAACGTGCGGGCGGCCGTGCCGCTGGCGGCTGAAGAAGCCGGCGTTGAGCCGCTCCGCCTCCGCCTGCCGCCCCTCGGCCACGGCGATACCCGCCGCGGTCAGGCGGGCGAAGCCCCGACCCACGGTGCGCGGATCGGGGTCGCCGCCGCAGGCGACGACCCGTGCCACCCCCGCGGCGATCAGCAGGTCGGCACAGGCCGGCCCGCGCGGCGAGACATGGGCGCAGGGTTCGAGCGTGACATAGGCCGTGGCCCCGAGTGCCGCCGCGCCGGCTGCGCTAAGCGCCATCGCCTCCGCGTGCGGCCGTCCGCCGGGCTGCGTCCAGCCGCGCCCGACGACGCGGCCGCCGGCGACGACGAGGCAGCCGACGCTGGGGTTGGGTGCCGTCCGCCCGATCCCGCGGGTCGCCAGCGCCAGCGCCGCGCCGAGCCAGCGCGGATCGTCGCCGGCGGCCGCGCCGCTCACTGCGGCTTGGGCGCGACGAACCCGGGCGGCTGCAGCGCCTTGGGCTGGGCAGCGAGATAGGCGTTGTACCGCGCCTGCGCTGCGGCCCGGGCCGGTCCCTGCAGCGTCGCGATATAGGCGCGCGACGCCGCCGCCTCGGCGCGGGCACGCGCGACCTCGGCGGCATTGTCGGTGGCGACATCGGCCTCGCTGCGGTCGGCCGACCAGCTCTTGAAGAACACGACCTTGTCCTCACGCGGGGTGTAGCCGTAGCGCGATTCGAGCAGGAACAGCGCGACGATCGTGCCGACGATGGCCAGGGTCAGCGCGGCGATGATCACGCGCGACCGCGGCAGCGCGCGGAGCCGGTCCCACCAGGAGCCGCCCGCGCGCGGCCGCGACCGCGGCGGGAAGTTGACGTCGGGCCGCCACGCCGGCTGCGCCCGCGCCACGGGCAGGCGCGCCGGCGGTGGCGGCGGCGTCTTCGAGGCCAACAGCTTGGGCGGCGGCAGCGGGGGCAGCAGCTTCAAGATCCGATCCTTCTCTATGCCGCCATATAATCGTCGCCCACCGCCGCCGCCAGCCGCGCCAGTGCCGCGTCGCGCCCGATCAGCGGCAGCAGCGCCGCCATCTCCGGCCCGTGATCGCGCCCCGTCAGCGCCAGGCGCAGGGGATGAAACAGCGCGCGCCCCTTGCGCCCGGTCGCGGCCTTCAGCGCAGCGGTCCAGTCGGCCCAGATCGCTGCGGTCCACGGCGTCACCGCCAGTTCCGCCCGCGCCCGCTCGAGGAACGAGCGATCCGCGTCCGCCACCGCCGCCGCCACCGGTCCGGCGATCGCCGTCCACCACGCCGCCGCCGCCGCCACGGTCGCGCAGTTGCCCCGCACCGCGTCCCACGCCGCCTCGCTCATCGCCGGTGGCAGGCGGTCGGCGACGGCGGCGAAGGGCAGGCCGTGCACTACCTTGGCGCTGAGCCCCGCCAGCTCGGCCGGATCGAAGCGCACCGCCGCCCGCCCGAAGTCGGCGAAATCGAAGCCGGCGATCAGCGCGGCGTCGGCGGCGGGTTCGACCGCATGGCTCGTCCCCAGCCGGGCGAGGAAGGCGCGCACCGCCGCCGGTTCGATCCCGTCCGCGCGCCATGCCGCGACGCCCTCCGACCCCAGCCGCTTCGACAGCGCCGCGTCGGGCCCCGTCAGCAGCGGCAGATGCGCCAGCGCCGGCGGCATATGCCCAAGCGCGGCGAACATCTGCAGCTGGACGCCCGAATTGGTGACGTGATCCTCGCCGCGGACGATCGCCGTCACGCGCATGTCGATGTCGTCGACGACCGAGGGCAGCATGTACAGCCACGTCCCGTCGGCGCGGCGGACGACGGGGTCGCTGAGCGAAGCGGGGTCGATGTGGCTGTGCCCGCGCACCAGGTCGTGCCAGGCGACGGGCGCATCGGTGTCGAGCTTGAACCGCCAGTGGGGGGCGACCCCCTTTGCCGCGAGCCCCGCATGATCGGCTTCGGTCAGCGCCAGCGCGGCGCGGTCGTACACCGGCGGCAGCCCCTGCGCCGCCTGCACCCGCCGCTTGAGGTCGAGCTGCTCGGGCGTCTCGTAGGCGCGGTAGGCTTGCCCGCTCGCCGCCAGCCTCGCCAGCGCCGACTCATAGAGCGCGAAGCGGTCCGACTGCCGCACCTCGGCGTCGGGGCTGAGCCCGAGCCAGGCGAGGTCGTCGCGGATGCCCTGCGCCGCCGCCTCGGTCGACCGCGCCGCGTCGGTATCGTCGAGGCGCACGACGAAACGCCCGCCCTGCTGCCGCGCGTACAGCCAGTTGACCAGGGCCGTGCGGATGTTCCCGGCATGAAGCGCACCGGTCGGCGACGGGGCGAAGCGCGTGACGGTCACGGGTGCCGCCAGCGGTAGCGAACGTCGGGCATCCGCTCCTCGTTGCGGGCACCGTCCGACAGTTCCTCGACGACGAAGCCGTACCGCTCGTACAGCGCGCGGGCCCGAACGTTCGCCTGGAAAGTGTGCAGCTGCAGATCGTCCTGCTCACGCTGCGCCAGCAGGACCAGCGCACTGCCGATTCCTTCGCCGTGGCGTGCGGGTTCGACATAGAGGTGGTCGATCCAGCCGGGCAGCAGCGCGACGAAACCGAGCAGGTTCTCGCCCTCGAACGCGCCCCACACCGGTCCGCCGGGAAACACGCGGTCTCGGTACAGCGTGGCAAATTCGGCGGCGGTGTGCAGCGATGTGTCGTAGCCGGGGATCAGCGCGCCGGCACGCCGGTGCAGATCGGCGGCGACGGCGCTCTCCCCGGCACCGAGTCGGCGGTACGTGATCGTCGTCGCGTCAATGTCTTCTACCGTCGGAACGGCCTCGATCCACTCGTCAGGGAGAAGCAGGGCGGCGGCGAGCGAGGCGTCGATGACCATCCGTGTCAACGACCACCCTCGTTCTTCCAGAGAACGATCTCGTCGGCCGAGGTCGGACCGAAGTCGCGCAGGTTTTCGCGACCGAGCGCGACCATCGCCGCCACGACGATGCGGTGTTGCCGCTGCCGATCGTCACCGGCTCCGGTCAGGCGAGCCGCCGGTATACCGGCGTGCATGATCGTCATCTCGTCGCCGGCCTCCGCGGCAGCAAGCATTTGGTCGATGCGGCTGTCGAAGTCGTCGATGCTCACGGTGCGCACGGCTCGCCACCTTTCTCCTCGTCATAGCGCGTGACGAGCGGCCGCGCTACGCCGTCCGGAAGGCGTTGGTGATCGGGTAGCGCCGGTCGCGGCCGAAGTTGCGGCGGCCGATCTTGACCCCCGGCGGGGCCTGGCGACGTTTGTATTCGGCGACGTAGAGCAGCCGCTCGACCCGCGCGACGGTGGCCGCATCATACCCTTGGGCGACCAGCTCGCGTGCCGACCGCTCCTCCTCGATCAGCCCGGCGAGGATCGCGTCGAGCAGCGGGTACGGCGGCAGGCTGTCGTCGTCGCGCTGGTTGTCGCGGAGTTCGGCGGTCGGCGGCTTGTCGATCACCCGCTGCGGCATCACCGGGCCGTTGGGGCCGAGGCCGAGCCGCGGATGGTGCGCGTTGCGCCACTCGCACAGGCGGAACACGGTCGTCTTGTAGACGTCCTTCAAGACCGAGAACCCGCCCGCCATGTCGCCGTAGATCGTCGCATAGCCGGTCGACATCTCGCTCTTGTTGCCCGTCGTCAGCAGCATCGGCCCGAACTTGTTCGACAGCGCCATCAGCGTCAGCCCGCGGATGCGCGACTGGATATTCTCCTCGGCAAGATCGGGCGAGCGCCCCGCGAACAAGGGGGCGAGCATGTCGTCGAACGCTGTCATCGCCGGCGCGATCGGGACCGTGTCGAGCCGGCAGCCGAGCAGGCGGGCGCATTCGGCGGCGTCGTCAAGGCTTTCGCTGCCGGTGAAGCGCGACGGCAGCATTACGCACCACACCTTTTCGGCCCCCAGCGCATCGACCGCGACGGCGGCCGAGAGTGCGCTGTCGATGCCGCCCGACAGGCCGAGGACGACGCCGGGGAAGCGGTTGCGACCGACATAGTCGCGCAGCCCCACGACCATCGCGTGGTAGATGTCGGCGGGGTCGTCGTCGAGCCGGGCGAGCGTTCCCGGCGCGCAGGCCCAGCCGCCGCTCCCGCGCGTCCAGCGCGTTACCGCCAGCACCTCGTCCCAGTCGGCAAGCTGTACCGCCGTCGCGCGGTTCGCGTTGAGGATGAAGCTCGCCCCGTCGAAGACCAGCTCGTCCTGCCCGCCGACGCGGTTCAGGTAGACGAGCGGAAGGCCGGTTTCGACGACGCGGCTGACCGACAGCGACAGCCGGCGGTCGTCCTTGCCGACTTCGAACGGGCTGCCGTTCGGCACGATCAGGATTTCGGCCCCGGTCTCCCCAAGGCATTCGGCGACCTCGGGCGTCCAGATGTCCTCGCAGATCGGCACCCCCAGCCGCACGCCGCGGAAGGTCAGCGGACCCGGCAGCGGCCCGGAGGCGAACACCCGCTTCTCGTCGAACGTGCCGTAGTTCGGCAGGTCGTGCTTGCGCGTGATCCCTGCGACCCGCCCGGCGTCGAGCAGCGCCATGACGTTATACAGCTTGCCGCCCTCGGCCCAGGGCAGGCCGACGAGCAGTCCCGGGCCGCCATCGGCCGTCGCCGCCGCCAGCCGCTCGAGCTCGGCGGCGCAGGCGGCGACCGCGGCGGGCTTCAGCACCAGGTCCTCGGGCGGATAGCCGATCAGCGACAGTTCCGGCGTGACCAGCAGGTCGGCGTCGGCGACCTCGGCCCGTGCCCGCAGCATCGCATCGGCGTTCACCCGCAGGGCACCGACGCTGGCGTTCGACTGGTGAAGGGCGATGGCGAGCGTGTCGGGCATGGCAGACGATGTAGGGCAAGCGCCGTCCGTCGTCACCTTTGCCGCCACGGTGGACCGACGCAGGGATGACGCACCCGCACGGAGCGTCTAGCAGGGTGTGATGGGCTCGAACCCGCTCCTCTTTGCCGTCCTCGGCTACCTGCTCGGCAGCATCCCCTTCGGCCTGCTCCTGACCCGCGCGTTCGGCGCGGGGGACCTGCGGCGCATCGGATCGGGCAACATCGGCGCGACCAACGTGCTCCGCACCGGGCGCAAGGGCCTGGCGGCGGCGACGCTGCTGCTCGACGGCGGCAAGGGCGCGGCGGCGGTGCTGCTGGCGCGGTACGTCACCGGCAGCGAGCATGTCGCGGCCATCGCCGGCTTCGCCGCGTTCGGCGGGCACCTGTTCCCGCTGTGGCTGCGCTTCCGCGGCGGCAAGGGCGTGGCGACGATGCTCGGCGTGGCGCTGGCAGGCTGGTGGCCGGCGGGGGTCGCGGCGCTGGCGGTGTGGCTGACGGCTGCGCTGGTGACGCGCTACTCGTCGGTCGGCGGCATGGCGGCGGCGCTGGCGAGCGCGGTCCTGTTCACCGTGGCGCGAACGACGGTGCCGCTCGACCTCGCCTGGACGCTCGCCGCCTGGGCGATGGCCGGGCTCCTCATCCTGCGCCACGCCGAGAACATCCGCCGCCTGCGCGCCGGGACCGAAAGCCGCATCGGCGCCAAGCGCGCGCCGGACCTGCCCGCGGCCAGCGGTGGTTCGGCCGCGGCAATCGGGCACAACCGCGGCCCGGCGTTCGACGGCCACGAGGGCCGCCGATGAGCGCCGCCGCGCGCGTGGTCGACGTCGCCGACGACAACGTCGCCCGCCTGCGCCTGATCCGCAGCGACAACATCGGCCCCGTCACCTATCGCCAGCTGCTCCGCCGCTTCGGCTCGGCCGCGCGGGCGCTGGCGGCGCTGCCGGACCTCGTCCAGCGCGGCGGCGGCACAGCGCGCGTCGCTTCGGTTGCCGCCGCGGAAGCCGAGCTTGCCGCCGTCGCGCGCTTCGGCGGCCGCTTCGTCTTCATCGGCGACGCCGACTACCCCTTCCTTCTCGGCCAGACCGAGACGGCCCCGCCGGCGCTGGCGGTCAGCGGCGACCTTCGCCTGTTCGACCGGCCGGCGGTCGCTCTGGTCGGAGCGCGCAACGCCAGTGCGGCGGCGGTGCGCTTCGCCCGCGAGCTGGCGACGGCGCTGGCCGAGGCCGAGCTGGTCGTCGTCTCCGGCCTCGCCCGCGGCATCGACGCGGCGGCGCACTGGGGGGCGCTCGGCGGCGGCACGATCGGCGTCGTCGCCGGCGGGATCGATGTCGTCTACCCGCCCGAGAACGCCGAGCTGCAGGGTCGCATCGCCGCCGACGGGCTGGTCGTCGCCGAAGCCGCGTTCGGCACGCAGCCGCAGGCCCGCCATTTCCCACGGCGGAACCGCATCATCGCCGGCCTGTGCGCCGGCACCGTCGTCGTCGAGGGTGCGCTGAAGTCGGGCTCGCTGATCACCGCGCGCATCGCTGCGGAGGCGGGGCGCGAGGTCATGGCTGTCCCCGGCTCCCCGCTCGACCCGCGGGCGCAGGGCTGCAATCAGCTGATCCGCGAGGGCGCGACCTTGATCCAGTCGGCCGCCGACGTCGTCGAGGCGCTGGGCACGGTGTCGGGGGACGTCGGCGGCCGCCTGCTGTCGCCCGGCCTCGGCTGGGAAGCGGGCCCTGACGCCAGCGACGCCGACGATGCGACGCGCGAACACATCGCCGCCCTGCTGTCGCCCGTACCGGTGGCAATCGACGAGCTGGTCCGCCAGACCGGCTGCGCCAGCGCGACGGTCGCAGGCGCGCTGCTCGACCTCGAACTCGCCGGCCGGATCGTCCGCCATGCCGGGGGCCGCGTCGCCCGGGCCTGACGCCCCCCCTTGCCACCATCCCTATATACCGCGTAGGGGCCGCCGCGCTTGGGGCCCGGTGGAGACGTGCATGGAAGTCGTCATCGTCGAATTGCCCGCCAAGGCCAAGACGATCAACAAGTACCTGGGCAACGACTATGTCGTCCTGGCGAGCTATGGCCATGTCCGCGACCTGCCGCCGCGCGACGGCTCGGTCGATCCCGACGACGGCTTTGCCATGCAGTGGGAGCTGTACGGCGACAAGGCACGGCAGCTCAAAGCCATCGGCGACGCCGTCAAGAGCGCCGACCGCGTCATCCTGGCGACCGACCCCGACCGCGAGGGCGAGGCGATCAGCTGGCACCTGCTCGAATGGCTGAAGTCGAAGAAGGGCCTGCTGCCCAAGGGCGGCGCGACGCGGGTCACGTTCAACGAGATCACCAAGCCGGCGATCCTCAGCGCGATGAAGCGTCCGCGCGACCTCGACGCCGACCTGATCGACGCCTACCGGGCGCGGCGCGCGCTCGACTATCTGGTCGGCTTCAACCTGTCGCCGGTGCTGTGGCGCAAGCTTCCCGGGGCCAAGTCGGCCGGTCGCGTGCAGTCGGTCGCGCTGCGCATCGTCGTCGACCGCGAGCGCGAGATCGAGACCTTCGTGTCGCGCGAATACTGGACGGTCGAGGCGACGATGGCGACGGCAGCCGGCGCGTCCTTCGTCGCCCGGCTGACGCACTGGCAGGGCCGGAAGCTCGACCGCTTCGACCTCGCCGATGTCGTCACCGCGCAGCAGGCGCGGGCGGACGTGGAGGCGGGTGCCTTCACCGTCAGCGCGGTCGAGACCAAGCCGGTCACGCGCAACCCCTACCCCCCCTTCACCACTTCGACGCTGCAGCAGGAGGCGGCGCGCAAGCTGGGCTTCACCGCCAGTCACACGATGCGCGTCGCCCAGTCGCTCTATGAGGAGGGACGCATCACCTACATGCGGACCGACGGCGTCCAGATCGCGGCGGAGGCGATCGCGGCGGCGCGTGCGGTCATCGCGGAGGACTTCGGCGGCGGCGAGCACGTCCTGCCCAAGGCCCCGCGCCACTATGCGACCAAGGCCAAGAACGCGCAGGAGGCGCACGAGGCGATCCGCCCGACCGATCTCGCCCGCCGCCCGCGCGGGTCGGGCGACGAGGCGCGCCTCTATGCGCTGATCTGGAAGCGGACGATCGCCTCGCAGATGGCTTCGGCCAAGCTGGAGCGGACCAGCGTCGACCTGACGAGTGACAAAGCGACCCTGCGCGCCAGCGGCCAGGTCGTGCTCCACCCCGGCTTCCTCGCCGTCTATACCGAACCAGCGACGAAGCCCCGACCGATGCCGGCGAGGAGGGCGAGGACGGCCGCCGCCTGCCCAAGCTGACGCAGGGCGAACACCCCAAGGTCACCGCCGCCCGCGCCGACCAGCATTTCACCGAGCCGCCGCCGCGCTATTCGGAAGCGTCCCTGGTCAAGCGGCTGGAGGAGCTCGGCATCGGCCGGCCATCGACCTATGCCTCGATCCTGCAGACGCTGCGCGACCGTGCCTATGTACGGATGGAGAAGAACCGCTTCTTTGCCGAGGAGAAGGGGCGGCTGGTGACCGCCTTCCTCGAACGCTATTTCGAGAAGTACGTCAGCTACGACTTCACCGCCGACCTCGAAACGCGGCTCGACGAGGTGTCGGCGGGATCGCTCGATTATCTGACCGTGCTCGGCGACTTCTGGCGGGACTTCGCGCCCAAGACCCGCGAAGTGCTGGAGATCCGCCCCTCCGACGTGACGGTCGCCCTCGACGAATTCCTCGCGCCGTTCCTGTTCCCGCCCAAGGCGGACGGCTCCGACCCGCGCCTGTGCCCGACCTGCGGGAACGGGCGGCTCGGGCTGAAGACCGGCAAGTTCGGCGCGTTCGTCAGCTGCTCGAACTACCCCGACTGCCGCTACACCCGCCAGTTCGGCGAGGGCGGCGAGCTGAAGGAATCGGCCGGGCCGGTCGTGCTCGGCGACGATCCGGTGACCCGGCAGCCGGTGACGCTGCGCTCGGGCCGCTTCGGTGCCTATGTCCAGCTCGGCGACGACGGCGCCAAGGGCGCGGGTAAGGACGCGCCCAAGCCGCCGCGCGCGTCGATCCCCAAGGACATGCCCGTCGCCGGACCGGACGACCTCGACACCGCGCTGAAGCTGCTCAGCCTGCCGCGAACGATCGGCGCGCATCCGGAGAGCGGCGAGCCGATTACCGCCAGCATCGGGCGCTACGGCCCCTATCTCGCGCACGCCGGCAAGTACGCGCGGCTGACCTCGTCGAGCGAGGTGTTCGAGACGGGGATGAACTCGGCCGTGGTCAAGCTCGCCGAGGCGGCGGCCAATCCCGGCCGTGCCCGGAACGCCCCGACGCCGCTGCGCGAGGTCGGGCCGCATCCGGTGTCGGGCGCGGCGATCAAGCTGATGGAAGGGCGCTTCGGCCCCTACCTGACCGACGGCACGACCAACGCCAACGTGCCCAAGGGCGAGGACGGCATGGTGTTGTCGGTCGAGGCGGCGGCGGCGCTGATCGACGCCCGCGCGGGCATGCCGACGAAGGGCAAGAAGCCGGCGCGCAGGGCTGCGGCCGCCAAAGCCAAGCCGGCAGCGAAATCCGCGTCCGCCGCGGCGAGAGGCGAACCCAAGACCAGTGCCGGCGCCGCCGCAACGGCGAGCAAGTCCGCGGCCAAGCCGAAATCGGCGACTACGGCCAAGCCTGCCGCCAAGCCGGTCAAGGTGGCAGCGAAGCCGGCATCCAGGGCGCGGGCCAAGACCGTCGCGTCCTGAGGCAGCACGTCAGTCCCCGCCCCCTGCGTCGGTCAGCTGCCAGCGCTTGAGCAGCGGCGGCATCGTCAGGCCCTGGACGAAGATCGAGAAGGCGACGACGCCGAAGGTCAGGATGACGATCGCCGCCCGTTCGGCCACGCTCGCCGGCACCGCCAGCGCCAGCGCCAGGCCGATCGCGCCGCGCAGGCCGCCCCAGACCAGGACATGCTGGTACTTGCGCGGCAGCCGCAGGCTTGAATTCCGGAACAGCGCCGCCAGCGGATAGACCGCCGCCGCCCGCCCGGCGAGCACGAGGGCGACGGCGATCGTCAACTCGCCGGCGAGGAGGCCGATCGGCTGGTGCGCCTCGCGGTTGCCGATCAGCAGGAACAGGCACGAATTGGCGAGAAAGGCGGCGTATTCCCAGAAGCCGATGACGTGCGGACGCCCCGCCGCCGAGATCGCGCCGCGCCAGCCGACGTTGCCGACCAGCAGCCCGGCGGCGAGGGTGGCGAAGACGCCCGAGGCGTGGAGATGCTCGGCGAGCAGGAAGCTGCCCCAGGCAACGATGGTCGTCAGCGTCAGTTCGACGAGATGGTCGTCGGTCCGCCCGGTCAGCGCCAGAACGACCAGCCCGATCCCCGCCCCGACAGCGATACCGCCGCCAACCGTCCAGGCGAGCGAGCCGAGCGCTCCCGCCGGCGTCAACGCGCCGCCGCCGGCGACCGCGATCAGGACCGAGAAGGCGACCGCGGCGACCCCGTCGTTGAGCAGGCTTTCCGATTCGACCACCATCCGCAGCCGCGGCTCGGCGTCCATCTCCTTGAACGCGGCGATGACCGAGACCGGATCGGTCGCGGCGATCAGCACGCCGAAGAAGGCCGCGCCAAGCCAGCTCCAGGCGAGCAGCCAGTGCATGCCCGCCGCGACCAGCGCCGCGGCCAGGGCGACGCCGGCGAAGGCGAGGACGATCGTCAGCGGCAGCTGCCGGCGAAAGGTCGCCCACTTCAGCTGCAGCGCCGCCTCGAAGATCAGCGGCGGCAGGAAGATGTTGAAGATCAGCGGCTGCGACAGCGGCAGCTTGGCCCCGACCGGCAGGAAGGCGAGCGCGACGCCGGCGAGCACCAGCCCGGCGGTATAGGGCAGGCCGATGCGGCGCGAGATCATCGCGACGAGCGACGCCACCACCAGCAGGATGCCGACGTCGGCGAGGGCAAGGTCGGCGATGGCGCATCTCCTGGCAGGCGGCGGGGCAAGCGGCACCAACGTCGTTGCCGGCTTAGCTTGTCGGCGGGCGCGATGGAAAGCGGTGCTGCTCCCCTCCATCGGCGCGGCCCCGGTGCGTCGGCAGCCCCGGGCCGTCGGCGCGGCCTTGCGCCCCGTGCCGCCAACCCCCAGAACAGGGCGGTGCCCCGCCGTGCCCCCGCTCCGCCGCCCGGCCTGCCGACTGCCGAGCAGGTCCTCGCCTTTGTCGCCCAGTCGCCGACGCCGGTCGGCAAGCGCGAGATCGCCAAGGCCTTCGGCCTCCACGCGCAGGACAAGATCGCGCTGAAAGGCCTGCTCCGCGACATGGCCGACGCGGGGCAGCTCGATGCCGGCGCGAAGCGGACCGTGCACAAGGGCGGCGGCCTGCCCAAGGTGACGGTGCTGCGCGTCGTCGACGTCGCGGAGGGCGTCTTCGCCGTCCCTGATGCGTGGGACAAGGCGTCACCGCTGCCGCGGGTCCGCATCGTCGAGGGCAAGCGGCGCGGCGCGCTTGGGGTAGGCGACCGCATCCTCGCCCGGATCGAGGAAACCGGCGGCGGCCACAGCGCCTTTCCGATGAAGAAGCTGGCCAAGACCGAGGAGTTCATTCTCGGCATCCTGCGGCCCGACGGCGACCGTTTCCGCCTCGTTCCCGTCGACAAGCGCGCGCGAGTCGACTTCCTGGTCAGCGACCGGAACGAGGCGGAGGTCGGCGACCTGGTCCTCGCCGAGCCGGGCGGCCGGCCGCCGCACCAGACCGCGCGGATCGTCGAGATCCTGGGCGACCCGTTCGCGCCGCGCAGCTTTTCGCTGATCGCGATCCACGCCAAGGGCCTGCCGCACCGCTTTTCCGACGCCGCGAGCGAGCAGGCCGAGCGGGCCGCCCGGCAGCCGCTGGGCAAGCGCGAGGACCTGCGGCACCTGCCCATCCTGACGATCGACCCGGCCGACGCGCGCGACCATGACGATGCCGTCTGGGCCGCGCCGCGTCCCGCCGCGGAGGGCGTGGAGCCGGAGGCTGCCGGGTGGGACGCAATCGTCGCCATCGCCGACGTGTCGTTTTACGTGCCTGAAGGCAGCGCGCTCGACCGGGCGGCACGCGAGCGCGGCAACAGCGTCTATTTTCCCGACCGCGTCGTGCCGATGCTGCCCGAGGTGCTGTCGGCCGACGCCTGCAGCCTGGTCGAGGGGCAGGACCGCGCCGTCCTTGCCTGCCACCTGACGGTCGCCGCCGACGGCCGGGTCACGGCGCACCGCTTCACCCGCGCGGTCATCCGCTGCACGACCAACATCGCCTATGAGGAAGCGCAGGCGACGATCGATGCCGGCCGCGGCGAGCATCTGCCGACGCTGCAGCCGCTGTGGGACTGCTGGCGGGCACTCGCTCGCGCCTGCGACGCCCGTGCCCCGCTCGAGCTCGACCTGCCCGAGCGGCGTGTAGAACTCGATGCCGGCGGCACCATCACCGCCATCGTCACCCGCGAACGCCTCGATGCTCACCGCCTGATCGAGGATTACATGATCGCCGCCAACGTCGCCGCGGCGCAGGCGCTGGAGGCCAAGCGGACCGCGTGCATGTACCGCGTCCACGAGGCGCCGCCGCGCGAGAAGCTGGTCGCGCTCAAGGACTATCTCGACACGTTCGGGCTCAGCTTCGCCCTCGGCCAGGTCGTCGCGCCGCGGACGTTCAACGCCCTTCTGGCGAAGGTGAAGGGCGAGGCCTTCGCGCCGCAGGTCAGCGAGCAGGTGCTCCGAACGCAGACCCAGGCTTATTACGCGCCGGCCAACCTCGGTCACTTCGGGCTGGCGCTGAAGAGCTATGCCCATTTCACCTCGCCGATCCGCCGCTACGCCGACCTGATGGTCCACCGCGCGCTGGTCCGCGCCTACGCGCTCGGCGACGACGGGCTGAGCGACGCCGAAAGCGCCACGATGGCGCGAACCGCCGAGCACATCAGCATGACCGAGCGCCGGGCGATGGAGGCGGAACGCGAGACGATCGACCGCTATGTCGCCGCCTATCTGTCGACGCGGGTCGGCGAGACGCTCGCCACGCGAATCACCGGCGTCGCCAAGTTCGGCTTCTTCGCCACCGTCGAGGGGATCGGCGGCGACGGGCTGGTGCCGGTGTCGACGCTCGGGGCCGAATATTTCGTGTTCAACGAAGATGCGCGGACGCTGGAGGGAACGACCTCGGGCACCCGCTACGCCGCCGGGCAGACGCTCGACCTGCGGCTGGCGGAGGCCAATCCGATCACCGGTGCGCTGCGCTTCGAGCTGCCGCTCGGCGAGGGCGAAATGCCGCCGCGCGGCGACCGTGTCCGCACCGGTCGCCGTGCCGGCCTGGCGCGCGTGATGCCCGACCGGGCCGGTCCCGGCCCGCGCGGGCGGATTCCCGCGGGCGTACGCCGCGGGCGCAAGTCTTGACTTTCTCCGGCGCTGCGGTCATTCACCGCCCCCTGTCGCGACGGCCGCCGGCTGGACGCCATCACTCGCAGGACCCGTCATGGCCAAGCCGACCACCATCAAGATCAAGCTCGTGAGCACCGCCGACACCGGCTACTACTACACGACGAAGAAGAACCCGCGGACGCAGACGGAGAAGCTGCTGTTCAAGAAGTACGATCCCGTCGCGCGCAAGCACGTCGAGTTCAAGGAAGCCAAGATCAAGTAAGCGCCGCCCGGGGCGGTCGGGCGAATAACCGCGAACCCGGTGGCGCAGCGGTCGCGGTGTGGTGTCATGCTCGCGACTTGGCAAGCCAGTCGAAGCGCGTTAATTTGGTGATAATGCGAAAGCGCGCGGCAGCGCCGAACAGCCCGCCGAGGCGTCAGCCGGCAGCAGCGACGCGGTTGCGGCCTTCGAATTTGGCGGCATAGAGCGCCTTGTCCGCGTTGGCCAGCAGCACCGCCGCCGGCTCGTCGAAGCCCAGCTGGGCGACGCCGATACTGATCGTCACGCCGAACGGCACGTCGGGGCATGGCGCGGCAACGACGGCACGAAGGCGCTCCGCCGCCCCCGTCGCCAGTTCCAGTCCGGTTTCGGGCATGATCACCGCCAACTCGTCGCCGCCGAACCGCCCGAGCGTGTCGCCGCTGCGGATGCCGCCGAGCAGCCGCGTCGCGATGGAGCGCAGAACCGTGTCACCGGCGGCGTGGCCGTGGCGGTCGTTGATCGGCTTGAACCGGTCGATGTCGATCATCAGCAGCGACAACGGCCGACCGGCCGCATGCGCCGCGGCGATCTTCGCGTCGAGGTCGGCCTCGAGATAATGGCGGTTCCACAGTCCGGTAACGGGATCGGTCAGCGCCAGACGGCGGACCTCCTCGGCATCGAGACGCGCCCGGTCGGCGGCCTGCTTGCGGCGCAGAAGCGCCCGAACGCGGACGGCGAGCTCGTCGAGATCGGCGGGATGGGCGGCGCAGTCGGCGACACCTGCGTCGAAAGCGAGCGCAAGGGCCACGGTATCGCCGCGCGGCACCATTGCCAGAACGCCGACGTGGGCGCGCGCTGCCTCGGCCTCGAGCACGGCCATCGTCGGCCGCTCGGCCCACCAATCGTGGCGCGGCACGAGGATCAACAGGTCGATTGACCGATCGCGCACCGTCGCGATCGCACTGCGTTCGTCGAGCATGATGGTCCGCGCTTCGCCGGACAACGCGGGGGCAAGGGCCGAATAGTCGCGCAGCGTCGCCACGATCCCGACGGTCGGCGTCAACCGCTCCTCAGTTTTCGTCGGACTGGACGACAAGCATACCCACGCCGGTTGCATAGCGCGGGATGGTATGTATTTGATTAAGATTGCGCGAAAATCGGGTCCGGCAGCAGCGGCAGTAGGGCACGAAATTAGCCCTCGACGGCAGCGGTACGGTATCGGTAGACCCCGGGCATGCCTGCCGACCCTGCCGCCCGCGAAACCGCCGAGACGCTTGCCCTGCAGGCGCTCGCGCACATTGCCGGCGATGCCGACCTTGGGCCGCGCTTTCTCGATCTGACCGGCCTCGACGTGGCGACGCTCCGGGCCCGCGCCGGAGAGCCCGACGTGCTTGCCGCAGTGCTCGGCTTCCTGGCCGGCCACGAGCCGAGCCTGGTCGAGACCGCTCATGCGCTCAAGGTGACGCCGGAGGCGCTCGTCCGGGCGCAGCAGGTGCTGCAATGAGCCGTCCACTCGTCATCTGCGACTGCGACGAGGTGCTGCTCCACTTCGTGGGACCGTTCCAGGCCTATCTCGACAGCGAGCACGCGCTGACGCTGCACCTCGATACCTTCGCCCTTTCCGGCAACATCCGCCGCGCCGACGGGTCGAGCGTCGGCGGGGCCGAGTTCATGCCGCTTCTCAACGGCTTCTTCGCTACGCACATGGCGACGCAAACGCCGGCACCCGGCGCCGCGACGGCGCTGGCGACGCTGGCAGAGGACTGCGACATCGTCATCCTGACCAACGTCGATGACGCCCACAACGGGGTCCGCACCGCCGAACTGGCGCGCCACGGCATGCCGTACCGGGTCGTCTGCAACAACGGCCCCAAGGGAATTCCCGTCGCCCGGCTCGTTGCCGAATACGGTGCGACTCGCGCCGCATTCGTCGACGACCTGCCGCCGCACCATAGCTCGGTGAAGGCCGCCGCGCCCGGCGTATTCCGCCTTCACATGATCGCCGACCCGCGCCTGCACCCCCTGATCCCCGCCGCGCCCGACGCCGACGCGCGGATCGACGACTGGGCCGCGGCGCTGCCGATCCTGCAAGCTGCCCTGGGAGTGACGCCGTGACCCCCGACCAACGCCTCGAACAGCTCGGCCTGACGCTGCCGCACGCGGCCGCGCCGGCGGCCAACTATGTGCCGGGCGTCGTCCACGCCGGGCTGCTCCACATCTCGGGCCAGATCCCGTTCGACAAGGACGGCCAGCTGGTTCGCGGCCGGCTCGGCGACGACCTGACGACCAAGGAGGGCGCAGCGGTCGCCGAGCGGTGCGGCGTCGGCCTCATCGCGCAGATGAAGGCGGTGCTCGGCAGCCTCGACCGGGTCGAGCGGATCGTCAGGCTCGGCGTCTTCGTCAACTCGACGCCCGACTTCACCGATCAGCCCAAGGTCGCCAACGGCGCGTCGGACCTGATGGTCGCGGTGTTCGGCGAAATCGGACGGCATGCCCGCAGCGCGGTCGGTGTCGCCGCCCTGCCGCTCGGCGTCGCGGTCGAGATCGATGCCATCGTCGCGGTCCGCGACTGAAGACTTGTCGTCGCGGTCCGCGACTGAAGACGTTGTCGTCGCGGTCCGCGACGGAAGACTTGTCGTCGCGGTCCGCGACGGAGGCTGCCCTCGCCGCCCGGCGTGCGTTAGGCTCGAGCATGCGCGCCTTCCCCCGCCCGATCACCGCCCGCATTGTCGGCGAGGCGCACGACATCGCCGCCGCCGATTGGGACGCGTGCGCCGGGACGGGTAACCCGTTCCTGACGCACGCCTTCTTCACGGCCCTCGAGGATTCGGGCAGCGCCGTGCCGACGGCCGGCTGGCAACCCGTCCACCTGGTCATCGACGACGAGGCCGGCCGGCCGGCCGCGATCATGCCCAACTATCTGAAGTCGCACAGCCAGGGCGAATATGTCTTCGACCATAGCTGGGCCGACGCCTGGACCCGGACCGGGCGGCGCTATTACCCGAAGTTGCAAAGCTGCGTCCCGTTCACGCCGGCGACGGGGCCACGGCTGCTGCTGCGCGACGAGGGACTGGCGCCGGCACTGCTCGGGGCGGCGGAAGCGCTGACGATCCAGAACAAATTGTCGTCGGCGCATGCGACCTTCATCCGCCCCGACCAGGTCGCCGCGTTCGAAGCGGCCGACTGGCTGATCCGGATCGACCAGCAGTTTCACTGGGTCAACGACGGGTATCGCGACTTCGCCGACTTCCTCGCCGCGCTGTCGTCGCGCAAGCGCAAGGCCATCCGCAAGGAGCGCGAGAGCGCACTGGGCGGCGGCATCACGGTCGATCTGGTGACGGGCAACGACCTTGCCGAACACCACTGGGACGCGTTCTGGGACTTCTACCAGGACACCGGCAGCCGCAAATGGGGCCGGCCCTATCTGACGCGCCGCTTCTTCTCGCTGCTTGGCGAGCGCATGGCCGACCGAGTGCTGCTGGCGCTGGCGCGCCGCGGCGAGCGGATCATCGCCGGTGCGCTCAACCTGATCGGCGACGACTGCCTGTACGGGCGCTACTGGGGCTGCGTCGAGGACGTGCCGTTCCTCCACTTCGAACTCTGCTATTACCAGGCGATCGACTGGGCCATCGCCAACGGCCGGGCCCGGGTCGAGGCGGGCGCGCAGGGCGCGCACAAGCTCGCCCGCGGCTACCGCCCGACGCCGACGTACAGCGCGCATTTCATCCCCGATCCCGGCTTCCGCCGCGCCGTCGCCGACTTCCTGGCGATGGAGCGCGAGGCGGTGGTCGAAGGGATCGAGGCGCTCGACGAGGAGGGGCCGTTCCGGAAGGACGGCAGCGCGTAGCAGCCCCGCGATCGCCGTTGCGATTCCCAGCGACGCGCCGAAATCGCCCGGGCGGTCGCGTCCAACCGAACCCGCAAGGAGCGGCTCGGCCGCGACGACCGTCTACACCGGCAGATTGTCGATCAGCCGCGTGCCGCCGATCCGCGCCGCCGTCAGCAGCCGCGCCGGACCGGCGAGCGCCGCGACGGGCCGCAACGCGGCGTCGACCAGCGCGACATAGTCCGGTTCGTCGAACCCGGCGGCGACCATCATCGCCGCCGCTCCCGCCAGCGTCGGCGCGACCGCCGCCCCGCCCCGCAGCGCCGCCTGCGCCGCCGCCAGCGCCTGCGGCAGCGCCACCGCCCGCGCCCGCTCGTCGGTGCTAAGGTACGCGTTGCGCGACGACAGTGCGAGGCCGTCGCCGTCGCGCACGATCGGCGCGCCGACGATCTCGACCGGCAGCGCGAGGTCGGCGACGAGGCGGCGGATGACGATCAGCTGCTGCCAGTCCTTTTCGCCGAAGACGGCGAGGTCGGGCGCGGCGGCGATCAGCAGCTTGGCGACGACGGTGGCGACGCCGGCGAAGTGTCCCGGCCGCGCCGGACCGTCGAGGACATCGGTCAGGCCGGCGACGCTGACCGTCGTGGCAAAGCCGGCGGGATAGACCTCCGCGACCGTCGGGGCGAACAGCAGGTCGCAGCCCGCCGCCGCCAGCGCCGCGGCGTCGGCCGCCTCGTCGCGCGGGTAGCGGTCGAAGTCCTCCCCCACGCCGAACTGGGTCGGGTTGACGAAGACGCTGGCGACGACGTGGGTCGCGCCGGAAGCCCTGGCGGCGGCGAGCAGCGCCAGGTGGCCGGCGTGCAGCGCGCCCATCGTCGGCACCAGGGCGACGCGCTCTGCCTGCGGAGGGGCACCAACCGCCGCACGGGCGGCAGTCGCGGCGCGCGGGGCGGCCGTTCCCGATCGCACGGCGGCAAGGGCGACGCGCAGGGCGGCGACGGATCGGACGATCGGCAGGGACAAGGCGGCGCGGCTCCGGTTTGACTTGGGCGAGGCGATACGGGAAAGCCGCGAGCGGGCGGGCACGCGGGCGGACGAGGACAATGGCGGCGCAGCAAGCACATCTGATCGTGCTCGGCAACGAGAAGGGCGGATCGGGCAAGTCGACGACAGCGGTCCACATCGCCGTCGCTTTGGCTCACGACGGCGCGCGGGTCGGCGTCGTCGACCTCGACGCGCGGCAGCGCACCGTGGCGCGCTACCTCGAGAACCGGGCGGCGTTCGCCAAGCAGCGCGGGCTGGCGCTGGTCCAGCCCGAGGTTGCGGTAATCGCCGATGACGCGGAGGGTGCCGCGTCCGGCGGCGCCCGGACCGACACGGCGGCACTGGCGGCGCGTCTCGACGCCTGGCGCGGCCTCGACTTCGTCGTCGTGGATACGCCCGGGCGCGACTCGGCGCTGGCGCGTGCCGCGCTTGCCCGTGCCGACACGCTGGTGACGCCGATGAACGACAGCTTCGTCGACTTCGACCTGATCGGGCAGGTCGACCCCGAGACATACAAGGTCCGCCGTCCCAGCTTCTTCGCCGAGATGGTGTGGGACGCGCGCAAGGCGCGGGGCCGCGCCGACGGCGGGACGGTCGACTGGGTCGTGCTGAGGAACCGCCTGTCGAGCCTCGAGGCGCGCAACATGAAGCGCGTCGGCGGTGCGCTCGACGAACTGGCCAAGCGCGTCGGCTTCCGCGTGGTCCCCGGGCTGTCCGAACGCGTCATCTACCGCGAACTGTTCCCGCGCGGGCTGACCCTGCTCGACATGGAGGCACTCGAGGATTTCAGCATCAGCCATGTCGCCGCCCGCGCCGAGCTGCGCGCGTTGATCGGCGCGCTCGGCCTGCCGGCGGCGATCAGCGCGGCCGCGTGATCCTCGCCCTGCTCGCCGTCGCCGCGCTCGGCTGGTGGCTGCACAAGGACGGGCTGCTGCTGCCCAACCTGCGGCGCTTCGGGGTCGCCGCGGGTGCAGCGATCGTCGCCCTGCGCCTTGCCGGCGACGGCGAGATCGCCGCGGCGATCGCCGTTGCCGGTGCCGGCGTGTGGTGGTGGACCGCGTCTCGGTTCAAGCCCGTGCCCGGCGAGCTGGCCGCAGCGCGGGCGCTGCTTGGACTATCCGCGGACGCCGACCCGGCAGCGATCCGCGCCGCGTGGCGACGGGCCGTCACGGTCGCGCATCCAGATCGCGGGGGCACGGCGGATGACGCCGCCGCGATCACCGCTGCCCGGGACCTGCTGCTGCGCCACGTCACGGCGTGACGACAAAAGTGCGCGAAAACGCCGCTGAAGCCGCTTCCTAAGCGTGAATTTCGCCGGTAAACGCGCGAAAAAATCCTGCTGGCGTGGAACTTAGACCATGCAACAAGCTTGCAACTGTCACATAACGGGCTTATTGTGCAGTGCAGCATAGCGATATCGGGAGGGCGCGAATGGCATCGGCAGACGGCAAGACGGGCGGTACGCGCAAGCCCCGCGTCAAGTCGGTGATCGAGATGCCGACAGCGGCCGATCCCGTCGCCACCGCCCTGCCCGTCGCCGAGCCGTCGACCGCGCCGTTGCCGCCAGTCGCGTCCATGCCGCAGGTCGAGGCGGTGCCGCCGGTCGAGGCAGCTTCGCCGGTGGAGGCTATGCCGCCGGTCGAGGCAGCGTCACCGGTGGAGGCGATGCCGCCGGTCGAGACCGCGCCGGCACCCGCTGCCGTTGAGCTGGCGTCGCTGCCGATCGCCGCACCGGACCCCGTCGACCTTGTCGCCGACGCCAATCCTGTCGCGCTGATGGCCGATCCTGTTGCCGAGAACGTCCCCCCTGCCGCGTCCGCGGTCGAACCCAAGAAGGAAGCTTCGATGAACGAGACCTACACCACTGCCGCAGACGCGATGAAGAACGGTGCCGAGGCGATGAAGGCGAGCGTCGCCAATTCGACCGAGACCGCGATGAACCAGGGCAAGGCCGCGTTCGACCAGGTCGCGTCGAAGTCGCGCGAGGCGATCGAGCACGGCATGAAGCAGGTCGACGAGTTCGCCGGCATGGCCCGCGGCAACGTCGAGGCGATGCTCGCGTCGTCGCGCGCCGCCGCTCAGGGGATCGAGGCGATTGCCCGCGAAGTCGCCGACTTCAGCCGCAAGTCGTTCGAGGAGACGACCGCTGCCGCCCGCGCCATGACCACGGTCAAGACGCCGAACGAGCTGATGCAGCTGCAGAACGACTTCGCCAAGACGCAGTTCGACGCGGCCGTCGCCGAGATGTCGAAGCTGTCGGAGACGATGGTCAAGCTGATGGGCGAAGTGTTCGAGCCGATGCAGGCGCGCGCCACCGTCGCCGCCGACAAGATGAAGGCAATGGTCGGCACCGTCGGCCAGTAAGCCGGCGGCGGCAAGCCGGCATCGGGGCCGGCGACCAGCCGACACGATTGCGGGCGGGAGGGCGACCTCCCGCCCGTTTTCGTTCGTCGGAACGTTCGCGCTTGCGACGCCGCGCCCCTTGAACGCGCGGCCGCCAAGCCCGTATATTGCGGCGATGATCCAGTCCCTCGCTCCGCGCCTCGGCCCCGGCCGCGACGATGACGACGACCGCGAGCGGCGCGGTGGCACCGGCGTTGCGACCAAGACCAAGCCGAAGACGCAGAAGCCGGCGCTGTACAAGGTTCTGCTGCTGAACGACGACTATACGCCGATGGAGTTCGTCGTTCTGACATTGCAGCGTTTCTTCCGCATGGGGATTGAGGACGCGACGCGCGTCATGCTCCATGTCCACCAGCGCGGCGTCGGCGTCTGCGGCATCTTCACCTACGAGGTGGCCGAGACCAAGGTCAGCCAGGTCATGGACTTCGCCAAGCAGCACCAGCATCCGCTGCAGTGCACGCTGGAGAAGGATTGACGACCCACCCGCTTGCGAGCTTCGCCCCCGACCTCCGCGCCGTCGTCATCGGCGCGAGCGGCGGCATCGGCGCGGCGTTGGTCAAGGCGCTCGGCGGGCGCGGCACGGTCGACGCGCTGACCCGGACCGATCTCGACCTGACCGAGCCGGCGTCGATCCTGACCGCAGCCGAGCGCATTACGGCCCCGCTCGACCTCGTCATCGTCGCCACCGGGCTGCTCCACGACGACCGCGGCGGCCCGGAAAAGGCGTTGCGCGACCTCGACGCCGACCGGCTCGCGCGCAGCTTCGCGGTCAACGCCATCGGCCCGGCGCTCGTCGCCCAGGCGCTGCTGCCGAAGCTGCGGACCGATCGCCGGACTGCCTTCGTCGCGCTGTCGGCGCGGGTCGGCTCGATCGGTGATAATCGCCTCGGCGGGTGGTACGGCTACCGCGCGTCGAAGGCAGCGCTCAACCAGCTGCTCCGCACCGCCGCGATCGAGCATGCCCGGCGCGCCCCGCTCAGCATCGTCGCCGCGCTCCACCCGGGGACGGTCGACACGCGCCTGTCGGCCCCGTTCCAGCGCGGCGTGGCGCCGGCCAGGCTGTTCACCCCCGCAGTCGCCGCCGAGGCCCTGCTCGGCGTGATCGACCGGCTGACGCCGGCGGACAGCGGCGGCTTCTTCGCCTGGGACGGTCAGGCGATTCCATTTTGAACCGTGTTGCCGCCGCGATACAGAGGCGCGGGATGCGGGGGTGGCTGACCATGATGCTGATCGGCCTCGCCGTGCCGGCGGCGGCGGCGGGTCCTGCCGCCGCGGCGGCGGGAAGCGACGACCCGCGCCACCTGATCGCAGCAACGCCCGCGCCCTGCACCGCCTTGCCTGCGACGCCGCTGACCCTGCCCGACCTCGTCGATCTCGCCCTCTGCGCCAACCCGGCGACGGCGGTTGCGTACGCCGCGAGCCGCTCCGCTGCGGCCGAGGTCGGCATCGCCCGCGCCGCCGACCTGCCGACGCTTTCGGCCACCGTCGGACCGACCCTGACGCGCAGCGACTATCTCCGCTCGCAGCAGGGCGTCATCTTCGGAGGGCAGAGTTTCGGCGTCGCCACCCGGTCGACCGACTTCGGCTCGTCGGCGGGACTGGCGCTCGACTGGCTGATCTTCGACTTCGGCGGCCGCGCGGCGCGGATCGACGCCGCCCGGGCGGGCCAGCGCGCCGCCCTCGCCAACGTCGCCGACACCGTGCAGTCGGTCGCGCTGACGACGGTCAATGCGTACAACAGCCTGCAGGGCAATCTTGCCGCGGTGACGGCGGCGCAGGCGACGGTCGCGTTCAACCGCTCGTCGTTCGATCTTGCCGACGCCAAGCGCCGCGCCGGCGTGTCGACCCCCGCCGATGCACTGCAGGCGCGGACCTCGCTCGCCCAGGCCGAGCTGACGCTGGCGCAGGCAGAGGGTAATGCCCGCACCGCGGCGGGGCAGCTGGCGGTCGCCATCGGGCAGCCGCCGACGACGCGGCTGCGCCTCGCCCCCGCCCCGCCGCTGGCTTCGGGCGACGTGCTGACCCGCGACGTCGGCGTGCTGATCACCGACGCCGAACGCCTGCGTCCCGACCTCGCCGCCGCCCGCGCCAACCGCGATGCCGCCGTCGCGCAGGTCCGCGCCGCCCGCTCCGACGCGCGGCCGTCGGTCGGCCTCAGCGTCCAGGACCAGCTCGGCTATGCCAATTCGTCGACCGACCTCAACCGCGCCAGCGTGGGCGTGACGCTCAGCCTGCCGCTGTTCAACGGCTATGACCGGACCTATCGGATCGTCCAGGCGCGGGCCGAGGCCGACCGCCAGGCGGCGCTTCTCGAACAGTCGCGCCAGCAGGCCGGGCTCGACGTCTATACCCAGGCGACGGCACTGACGACCGCAATCCAGGTGCTGGCGACCGCGCGCGAGCTGATCAACAGCGCGACCGCCAGCGCCGACATCGCCCAGGGGCGGTTCCGCGCCGGCGTCGGCACCTTCACCGACCTGTTGAACGCACAGTCGGCGCTGGCGAGCGCCCGCCAGCAGCTGGTCTCGGCCGACTTCGGCGTGCGCAACGCCCAGGCGACGCTGGCCCGCGCCGTCGGCCAGATCGGCGATGCCGTCGCCGGCATGAGGAGACAGACCGGCGACGCCGTCGCCGGCTCAAGGAGGACGCCATGAGGCTGCCGCGCCGCCGCTGGATCGTCCTCGGCCTGATCCTGCTCGCCGTCGCCGCCTGGTTCGGCTGGCAGGCGACGCACCGCCCCGACCCCGCCGCCGCCTATACGACGCAGACGATCGGGACCGGCGACCTGCCCGAGGTGATCACCGCCAACGGCGTCATCAATCCGGTGCGCGTCGTCAGCGTCGGGACGCAGGTGTCGGGCACGGTCGCGCAGCTGAACGTCGACTATAACGACCATGTCACGGTCGGCGAGGTGCTGTGCAAGCTCGACCCGTCGGTCTACGCCGCGCGGCTGGCGGCGAGCGAGGCGACGCTGGCCAACATCCGTTCCAGCCTCGCCCTGACCCGCGCCAACGCCGCGCGCTCGGCCGAGCTGTTCCGCCAGAACTACATCAGCCGCCAGGATTATGAGACGACGCAGCAGACCGCGGCGAGCGCCGCCGCGCAGGTCGCCGCGGCCGAGGCGCAGATCAAGCAGGACCGGACCAATGTCGGCTACACGATCATCCGCTCGCCGGTGTCGGGCGTCGTCATCAGCCGGCAGGTCGACCTCGGCCAGACCGTGGCGGCGTCGTTCAGCACCCCGACCCTGTTCACCATCGCCCGCGACCTGACGCAGATGCAGATCGAGGCCGCCGTCGCCGAAGCCGACGTCGCCAAGGTGCGGATCGGCGAGGCGGTCGACTTCACCGTCGACGCCTATGGCAGCCGCGGCTTCACCGGAAGCGTCAAGCAGATCCGGTTGAACCCGACGACACAGCAGAATGTCGTCACTTATACGGTGATCGTCAGCGTCGCCAATCCCGACGGCGCGCTGCTGCCGGGGATGACGGCGAACGCCACCTTCCGCGTTGCCGACCACCGCAACGTCCTCCTCGTGCCGAACGCCGCGCTCAGCTACAAGCCGGCCGACTACAAGCCGGCGCGGCGGCGCGAGACGGACGCCGGGACCCTGACCGTCTTCGTCCTCGTCGGCAGCAGCCCCGCGCCGCGGCACATCAAGATCGGCGCGTCGGACGCCGACAACTCGATCCTGACCGGGGGCGAGCTGCACGCCGGCGACAAGGTCATCACCGCCGACACCCTGAAGGACGGCAAGAAAGGCCTGACGCTCGGCCCGCCGGGCAGCCAGCCGGCCAAGAAGTGACGACGCCGCCGGTCCTCGCCCTCGACGACGTGGTCAAGGACTATGTCGGCGAGGCTGGTACCTTCCGCGCGCTCCACGGCGTGTCGATGGCGGTGGGCAACGGCGAGCTGATGGCGATCATGGGGCCGAGCGGATCGGGCAAGTCGACCCTGATGAACATCATCGGCTGCCTCGATTCGCCGACGACCGGAACGTACCGGTTCGAGGGGACCGACACGGCGACCCTGGGCGAGCGGGCGCTGGCGCGGCTGCGCAACGGCGGGATCGGCTTCGTCTTCCAGCAGTTCAACCTGCTGCCGCGGCTGTCGGCGCTGGGAAACGTCGCCCTGCCCCTGGTCTATTCCGGTCTGGGGCGGAGCGAGCGCGAGGAAAAGGCGCAGGGCCTGCTCGCGCAGGTCGGCCTCGCCGACAAGCCGAAGTCGCGCCCGAGCCAGCTGTCGGGCGGGCAGCAGCAGCGCGTCGCCGTCGCCCGCGCGCTGGCGAATGCGCCCAAGCTGCTGCTGGCCGACGAACCGACCGGCGCGCTCGATACCAAGACCGGGACGGAGGTGCTGGGCCTGTTCAAGAGCCTCAACCGCGAGCAGGGCGTCACCGTGGTCATCGTCACCCACGATCCCGAAGTCGCGCGCGCCACGGACCGGGTGGTGCGGATCCAGGACGGGCGCGTGTTCTACGACGGTGCGCCGACCGAAGCGGCGCTGTACGGGCACGGCGAGGTGGCGGCGTGATCGAGGCGATGCTTGCCGAGGCGTGGTCCGCCCTCGTCGCCAACCGTCTTCGGTCAGCGCTGACGATGCTCGGCATGATCATCGGGGTCGCCGCGGTCATCCTGATGCTGGCGATCGGCGGCGGGGTGCAGAAGGAGGTTGCCGGCGCGATCTCCGGCCTCGGCTCGAACATGCTGATCGTCACCGCCGGCAGCGGGCGGCAGGGCGGGTTCATGGCCGGCGCCGGAACCGGCGCGACGCTCAGCATCGACGACGCCGACGCCATCGCGCGGTTGCGGAACGTCGTCGCCGCCGCGCCGTCGACCCAGCTCGCGGCGCAGGTTGTCGCCGGCTCGGCCAACTGGGCGACGCAGATCACCGGCTCGACCCCGTCCTACTTCGTCGTCCAGGACTGGCGCCCCGACCAGGGCCGCGCCTTCAGCGGCATGGAGGACCGCGCCGCCGCGCGCGTCGCCCTGATCGGCCGCAGCGCCGCCGACCATCTGTTCGGGGCCAACGACCCGATGGGCGCGAGCGTCCGCATCAAGGGGACGAGCTTCACCATCATCGGCGTCATGGCGCGGCGCGGCCAGGGCTTCGGCGGAGTCGACCGCGACGACATCATCATCGTGCCGCTGACCACTGCGCTCCGCCAGCTTCAGGGCAATACATTCCGGCGCTCGATCCGGGCGATCTCGGTCGGCGTCGACGATGCCGACAATCTGACGACGGTCAGCGACCGCATCACCGACCTGCTCCGCCGCCTGCACCACATCGACAAGGCGACGCCCGACGATTTCACCGTCAACAACCTTACCGCCGTAACCGACACGCTGTCGTCGACGACGGCGGCGATCTCGCTCCTGCTGGCGGCGATCGGCTCGATCAGCCTGATCGTCGGCGGGATCGGCATCATGAACATCATGCTTGTCAGTGTCACCGAGCGGACCCGCGAGATCGGCATCCGGATGGCGATCGGCGCGAGTTGCGGCGCGGTCCGGCTGCAGTTCCTGCTCGAGGCGCTGATGCTGTCGCTGCTCGGCTGCGGTATCGGCGTCGCTCTCGGCACGGCGCTGGCGACGGCGGCGTCGGGTGCGATCGGCTTCGACACCAGCGTCACCATGAGCGCAGTGGCAACCGCATTCCTCGTTTCGGCGTCGATCGGCATCTTCTTCGGCTGGTACCCGGCGACGCGCGCGGCGAGGCTCAGTCCGATCGAAGCGCTGCGGTCATAGCGTAATGAAACGTTAAGGTCTATGAATTGAATCAACTAAGCTTCTGACAAAGAACACGAAAATTGCTATTAGTCGTGCTTTTTGTACGATGTCAGGCCGAACCGGTCAGCCTTAGCCTGCGACACCATGAGCACCATCAAGCGTAGGGGTGGCAAGCACGTGACAAATCATTCGGATTACATTCGCCGGCGCCTGCTGGCGGAAGAGGCCTTGGCGCAGGCCAGCGAGGGGGTCGTCCAGGCCACCCATCGCAAGTTCGTCGCCGCCTATCGTGAGCGGCTGGCGCAGCTCGAGGCCGCAACCCTCACGGTCGACCAGTTGCTCGACGGACTCGCCTCAGGCGACGGCCGGATCGATCCCGGCGCGCCGCCGCGCGATCTTCGCCAAGACCGACCAGTCGCGGTCGGCCAGTCCGGCGTCGATCGCTTCCGCCATGCTCGCGCGAACAACTTCCGCTGACGGCAGCGTCGCGCCGCGGTCGGCGGCGGCGGCGCGGGCGAGGTCGACGTCCTTCATGCCGAGCGGCAGCTTGAAGCCGGGGTCGTAGCGGCCCGATGCGATGAACCCGCCGTAGCGCTGGTAACTCGGCGCGGCAAAGATGGTGTTGGTGACGACGTTCAGGAAATCCGCCGCGCTGACCCCGTACTGCTCGGTCAGCGCGCTCGCCTCTCCCATCGCCTCCATCGCCAGCGCCAGCATCAGGTTGCCGCCCAGCTTGACGACGTTGGCGCGGACAGGATCGTCGCCGAGCGGCCAGACCTTGCGCCCGATCAGGTCGAGCAGCGGCAGCACCGTCGCGATCGCGTCCGGCGCGCCGGCGGCCAGCACGTTCAGCTGCTTCGCCGCCGCCGCCGCCGGCACGCCGAAGACCGGGGCGGCGACATAGCCCAGGCCGGCGGCCGCGTGCTCGGCCTTGAGCGCCTCGACCAGCGGCAGCGAGATCGTCGCCAGCATGACGTGGACCAGCCCCGGTCGCGCCGCCGCCAGCGCGCCCGAGTTGAGAATGACGCTGCGGACGGCGGCATCGTCGGCGAGCATGGTGAAGACGGCGTCGGCCGCGAACACGTCTGCCGGGGCCTCGGCGATCCGCACGCCCGCGATCGCCGCCGCCGCCGCGCGCGTCCGGTTCCACACGGTGACGGTGTGCCCTCCGGCGACGAGGTGCGGCACGATCGCCGCGCCCATGCTGCCGGTGCCGACGAAGCCGATGTCCATGTCACTCTTCCTTCAGGCTGGCGTAGGCCGCGAGCGCGCGGGCGCGGGCGGCGGCGTGGTCGACGATCGGCTTCGGATAGGTTTCGCCGAGCCGGACCCCTGCTTTTGCCAGCACGACATCGTCGGCGGTCCAGGGAGCGTGGATCGCGGCGGCGGGCAGCTTGGCCAGCTCGGGCACCCATTGCCGGATGTAGCGCCCGTCGGCGTCGAACTTCTCGCTCTGCCCGACCGGCGAGAAGATCCGGCTGAACGGCGATGAGTCGACGCCCGAGCCCATGATCCACTGCCAGCCGAGCGCGTTGTTGCCGAGATCGGCGTCGACCAGCGTGTCCCAGAACCAGCGCTCGCCTTCCCGCCAGTCGATCAGCAGATGTTTGACGAGGAACGACGCAGCGATCATCCGGACCCGGTTGTGCATCCAGCCGGTCGCCCACAGTTGGCGCAGGCCGGCGTCGACGACCGGGTAGCCGGTGCGGCCGCGCTTCCACGCCGCCAGGTCGTCCGCGGCGTCGCGGTGGCGGAAGCGGGCGAAGATAGGGCGGCCCGGGCGCTCGGCGACGTCGGGGAACTGGTCGACGAGCCCGGCGGCGAAGTCGCGCCAGCCGATCTCGCGCAGGAACGGCAGGGCGTGGTCGCCGGCAGCCCCGTGCAGCGCCGCCCACACCTGGCCGGCGCTGATCTCGCCCATGTGCAGGTGGGGCGACAGGCGGCTGGTCAGCGCCTCGCCGGGCAGGTTGCGGCCGTGATCGTAGGCGCGGACGTTGCCGGCGAAGGCGTCGAGTGCGGCGTGCGCGCCCGCCTCGCCCGGCGTCCACACGGCAAAGCCGGCCGCCCAGTCGGGATGCGTCGGCAACAGCTGCCAGCCGGCCAGCGCCTCCGACGGCGGCGGCGCGGCGAAGCGAAGCATCGGCGCGGGCTGCGGCGGCGCGGGCGGCATCTGCCGCTGGAGGGCGTTCCAGAACGGCGTGAAGATGCGGTAGCGTGTGCCCCCGCCGGCGGTCACCGCCCCCTGCGGCGCGAGATAGGCCCCGTCGTGAAGGTGGAGGTCGAGCCGCTCCGCCACCGCCGCCTCCTGCGCCTTGGCCCAGGGCTCGACGGCACGCAGCGCGTGGACGGCGCGCGCGCCGACGGCGGCGGCAATCGCCGGGAGCACCTCGCCCGGCTGCCCGCGGCGCAGGACCAGCGTCCCGCCCATCCGCGCCAGGTCGGCGCCGAGCGCGGCGAGGCTGTGGTGCAGCCACCAGCGCTGCGCCGCGCCGATCCGCCAATCGCCCGGAGTGTCGTCGTCGAGGACGTACACCGCGGTCACCGGCCCCGCCGCCGCCGCCGCGCGCACTGCGGCCTGGTCGGCGAGACGGAGGTCGTTGCGGAACCAGACGATCTGCGCGGCGGCCATAGTGACTCCCTGAAGCGGCCGGTTTACGCCCGAACGCGCCAACCACCGAAAGCGCCAAATGCCGCGTCTCGCCTACGTCGACGGCCAGTTCATCCCGCTCGCCGCCGCCGCGGTCAATGTCGAGGATCGCGGCCTGCAGTTCGCCGACGGGGTCTACGAAGTAGTCGCGGTGTTGAACGGCCGCCTGCTCGACTGGCCCGGTCATGCGGCGCGGCTGACGCGAAACCTCACCGAGCTGGCCATCGTCCCGCCGCTGGGCGAAGCCGCGCTGGCGCTCGTCGCGCGCCGGCTGATCGCGGCGAACAGGGCGCGCGAGGCGGTACTGTACCTCCAGGTGACGCGCGGCAGCGCCCGGCGCGACCACGGCTTTCCCGCCGCGCCGCGGCCGACGCTGGTCATGACCGTGCGCCCGTTCGACTTTGCCCAGCGGGTGGCGCAGCAGGCACGCGGCGTCGCCGTCACGACGGTTGCCGACGCGCGCTGGGGGCGCTGCGACATCAAGACGACGGGGCTGCTGGCGAACGTGCTGGCCAAGCAGGCGGCGCGCGCGGCGGGCGCGTTCGAGGCATGGCTGGTGGGGGAGGATGGCATCGTATTCGAAAGCGCGTCGGGCAATACGTGGATCGTCCGCGCGGGCACGCTCGTCACGCCGCCGCTGACGAACCGCGTGCTTCCCGGCATCATGCGGGCCGCGGTGCTGGCGGCGGCGGCGGAAGCCGGGATCGTCGTCGAGGAACGGCCATTCACCGTTGCCGAAGCGCTGGCCGCCGACGAGGCGCTGATCACCTCGACGACGGTGCCGGTGCTGCCGGTCGTGCGGATCGACGGTGCGGACATCGGCGGCGGCAGGCCCGGGCCGGTGGCAGGGCGGCTGGCGGCAGCGATCTGGCGGCGGATCGCCGACCAGACCGGCTACTGCCCGTGATTACTGCGGCGGCGGCATTCCCGGCCCGCCGGGACCACCCGGGCCGCGCCGTCCCGGCGCCCCCTCCATGCGGCCCTCGAAGCGCTCGCGCACTGCACGGGCGTTGGCGACGAACGCCTTGCGGTCGGCGAGCGACAGCTGCTGCAGCCCGGCGATCATCGCCGCCTGGTGGCGCGCCTTGGCCGCGGTCGCCGTCTCCCGCTCATCGTCCATCGCCCGCTTGAGCGCCGCGACATCGAGCCGGTCGGCGTCGAGGATGGCCAGCATCCGGTCACGCGCCGCCGCCATCGTGGCGTGGTCGGCGCGGGCATCACTGCCGCGCATCGCCGCGCGCATCGTCGCCCGTCCGGCCTCGCTCATGCCGGCATACATCGGATTGCCGTGGCGCTCCGGCCCGCCCGGCATTTCACCCGGCGGCGGCGGCACCTGTGCCACAACCGGCACCGCAGCCGCGAGCAGGAGGGCGAGCAGCGCGCTTCTCATAGGGACTGTTCCTCGTCGGGCAGGGGCGTGAAAACCTGGGCGAAGGCGGTCGCATCGTCGACCACGACGAGCTTGGTCCGCGACTGGACCGGCCCATGCGCCGGGCTCAGCAGGACCAGCCCGGCGGCCAGCGAGGCGGCAAGGCCCGTCCCCAGCGCCCAGCGCAGATAGGGCCGGGCGTGCGGCAGCGCCTTGCGCGCCGCCGCCGCCGCGTCGCCCGCGGCGACCGGCATCCGCGCCCAGGCGGCGAGGTCGGCGTCGAGCGCCTGCGCCGCGGCGTAGGCCGCGCGCAGCTCCGGACTGGCGGCGATCACCGCCTGCGCCGTCGCCCGCTCGCCGTCGGGCCAGCGGGCCGGGTCACCGCCGTAGGCAGCGATGATCTCCGCCGCGCGGTCATGGAAAAAGGGGTGCGTCATTCGTCTCTCGCCTGGGGCCGGTCGCCGTGGAGCAACCGGCTGAGTTCACTACGCGCCCGGGCAAGTAATCCCTCGACGGCCTTGGGCGTGGTGTCGAGCGCGGCGGCGATCTCGGCCATGCTCGCGCCCTCGCCGTGGAACAGCGTGATCGCGGCTCGCTGGCGCGGGTTAAGCTGCTGCATCGCGGCGTCGACGCGGCGGGCGCGGGCGTTGGCCTCGCTCGCCTCGAACGGGTCGGGGAGGTCGCTCGGCACGGTCGCCGCCGCTTCGATCGGGGCGACGACCTTCAGCCGCCGCCGCCGGTCGAGGCACTGGTTGACGACGATGCGGCGAAACCAGCCGCCGACCGAACCCTTGCTGGCATCGAACCGCGCCGCCTCGGTCCACAGCCGGGTGAGCGCCCCCTGGAGCGCGTCCTCGGCCTCGGCGCGGTCGCCGACGACCCGCATGGCGACCCGCAGCGACGGGCCGTAGAGCTCGCCGACAAGCGCGGTGAACGCCCGCGCATCGCCCTCGGCCACGCGCGCCATCAACGTCGCGGAGGTGTCGGCGGGCAGCATCCGTCCCCCTACGCGCGCGCGCGGGGCGATCCCCCGCCGTTAGATTTCGTGGAAGTCCTTGGCCGAAATCTCCCAGCTCTGCCCCTTCCTGAGCAGCGCGTTGAGGTCGGCGGTCTTGCCGGCGCTGACCGCGGCGTTCTGCTCGAGCACGGCGACATCGAACGTCGCCGCCGGGCTGCACCAGATGACCCCGAGCGCCATCGGGAACGGCCCGAACGGCATGTCGATGAGCAGCTGCGCCATGATCCGGTTGGTCTCGTCGTGGACCATGACCGTCGCCGTCTCGCCCTCCCTGATGTCGACGACCGACACCGTCATCGTCGCGTCGTCGAAGGCCAAGCCCTTGGTGCCGTTCGCGAACAGCAGCGGCTTGCCGTGCTCGCAGTGGAGCTGGTGGTCGGGCGCGGCCTTCTTGTCGGTAAAGGCGTCGAACACGGCGTCGTTATACACGATGCAGTTCTGGAAGATCTCGACGAAGCTCGTCCCCTTGTGCGCGTGCGCGCGCTTGAGGATCTCCGGCATCGCCTTCTGGGCGGTGTCGACGGTGCGCGCAATGAAACGCGCGCCCGCACCGAGCGCAAAGCTGCACGGGTTCGCCGGCCGCTCGACCGAGCCGAACGGCGTCGACGGCGACCGCGTCCCGACGCGCGAGGTCGGTGAATACTGCCCCTTGGTCAGGCCGTAGATCTCGTTGTTGAACAGCAGCACCTGGACGTCGAGGTTGCGCCGCAGCAGGTGGAGCATGTGGTTGCCGCCGATGCTCAGGCCGTCGCCGTCACCGGTGATGATCCACACATCGAGGTCGGGGTTGGCCAGCTTGACCCCCGTCGCCACCGCCGGCGCGCGGCCGTGGATGGTGTGGAACCCATAAGTCTCCATGTAGTAGGGGAAGCGCGACGAGCAGCCGATGCCGGAGACGAACACCGTCTTTTCCGGCGGCGTGCCGATCTCGGGCATCGTCCGTTGGACCGCCTTCAGGATCGCATAGTCGCCGCACCCGGGGCACCAGCGGACCTCCTGGTCGGTCGCCCAGTCGGCGGGGACGGTGATGCGGGTCATGTCGTTCATGCCGAAACTCCAAGCGCCGCGTCGATGGCGGCTTCGATCTCCGCGATCTTGAACGGCTGGCCGCTGACCTTCGACAGCGGCTGCGCGTCGACCAAGAACTGGTCGCGCAAGACCGTCTTCAGCTGGCCGGTGTTCATTTCCGGGACGATCACCTTGTCATAGCCGCGGAGCAGGTCGCCGAGGTTCGCCGGCAGCGGCCAGATGTGGCGCAGGTGGATGTGGGCGACGTCGGCGCCCTTGGCCCGCGCCCGCTGCACGGCCTTGGCGATCGGGCCGTAGGTCGAGCCCCAACCGACCAGCGCCAGCCGCCCGCGCTCCGGCCCCTGGTCGACCGCCTGGAGCGGGATGGCGCGCGCGACGTTCGCCACCTTCTGGGCGCGGATGTCGGTCATCGCCTGGTGGTTGGCGGCTTCGTAGTTGATGTTGCCGGTCTTGACCCCCTTCTCGATGCCGCCGATCCGGTGGGTCAGCCCCGGCGTGCCCGGCTTGATCCAGATGCGCTTCAGCGTCTCGGGGTCGCGCGCGTACGGGTTGATGTGCCCCTCCGCCGGCTTGTCGGTGTGGAACGTCACCGGGAAGGGCGCGAAGCTCGCCATGTCGGGGACGCGCCACGGCTCGGCGGCATTGGCGATATAGCCGTCGGTCAGGACCATCACCGGCGTCATGAATTGGGTGGCGATGCGGCACGCCTCGATCGCGACTTCGAAACAGTCCGACGGCGAGCGCGTCGCCAGCACGACCAGCGGCGCGTCGCCGTTACGGCCGTAGACGGCCTGATACAGGTCGCTCTGCTCGGTCTTGGTCGGGAGGCCGGTCGACGGGCCGCCGCGCTGCGAGTTGACGATGACCAGCGGCAGCTCGGTAATGATCGCCAGCCCCAGCGCCTCGCCCTTCAAGGCGATGCCGGGCCCCGACGACGAGGTCACGCCGAGCGCGCCGGCATAGCTCGCGCCGATCGCCGAGCAGATCGCGGCGATTTCGTCCTCGGCCTGGAAGGTGGTGACGCCGAACTCCTTCAGCCGCGCCAGGGCGTGCAGGATCGGCGACGCCGGCGTGATCGGATAGGAGCCGAAGAACATCGGCAGGTCGGCAAGCTTGGCCCCCGCGACGAGACCGAGCGCCAGGCTCTCGCCGCCGGTAACGGTGCGGTAGAAGCCCGGCGCGGCGTCGGCGGCATCGACCGCGAACTGCTTCAGCGGCCCGTCCAGTTCCGCAGTCTCGCCATAGGCATGGCCGGCGTTGAGCGCGGCGGCATTGGCCTCGGCGAGCACCGGGTTCTTCGAGAACTTGGTCTTCAGCCAGTCGATCAGCGGCTCCCGGCTGCGATCGAACATCCACAACGCGAGGCCCAGCGTCCACATGTTCTTGCAGCGCAGGGCCTCCTTGTTGCCAAGCCCGAACGGCTTGACCGCCTCCAGCGTCTGGCGGCTGATGTCGAAGGCCATCACCTGCCACCTGGCGAGGCTGCCGTCCTCGAGCGGGTTGGCCGCGTAGCCGGCCTTGGCGAGGTTGCGCTGGCTGAACTCGCCGCTGTCGATGATGACCAGCCCGCCGGCACGCAGGTCGTTGATGTTCACCTTCAGCGCCGCCGGGTTCATCGCCACCAGCACGTCGGGCTCGTCGCCGGCGGTCTCGATGCCGCCGGCACCGAAATTGATCTGGAAGGCGCTGACGCCGAAGGTCGTCCCTTGCGGCGCGCGGATCTCCGCGGGGAAATCCGGGAAGGTGGCGAAGTCGTCGCCGGCCAGCGCCGTCGATAGGGTAAACTGCCCGCCGGTCAGCTGCATGCCGTCGCCGCTGTCGCCGGCGAAGCGCACGACCATGGTCTCGGCATGAGCCTTTTCATGCACCGGCGTGGGTTCGAACGCGGAGTGCAGCGCAGTCGCCATTAACTATTTCCGGAAGTTCTGGACGGCGGGGTCCTACTCCCCCGCGGTCAGGGGGGCCAAGAAGTTTTTCTGTAACATGCCGCAAGCGCCAGGATCGACCGGGCGTGGCGCGCGGCGACCGCCGCCCGGTCGGTTCCGTAGCCACCGCCGAGCGTCGAGGCGAGCGGCAGCCGCCGCGCGATGCAGGTCTCGGCAACGAAGCGGTCGCGCGCCGCGAGGCCGTCGTCGCTCAGCGCCAGGCGGCCGAGCCGGTCGTCGCGGTGCGGATCGACCCCGGCCTGGTAAACAACCAGGTCGGGTCGCGCGGCGTCGAGAAAGCGCGGCAGCTCGTCGGTAAGCACGGCGAGATAGGCCGCGTCGCCGGTGCCGTCGGGCAGCTCCACATCGCGCGTCGACGTCGCCTTGCGTACGGGGAAGTTCTTCGCCCCATGCAACGACAGGGTGGCGACGCGGGCGTCGCCGGCGAAGATCGTCGCCGTTCCGTCGCCCTGGTGGACGTCGAGGTCGACGACCGCGATGCGGGCGACGGTCCGATCGTTGAGCAACCGCGCGGCGGCGACGGCGATGTCGTTGAAGACGCAGTAGCCCGCGCCGCCGTCGGGCAAAGCGTGGTGGCTACCCCCGGCGGTGTTGGCGGCGAAACCCCGCGTCAGCGCCAGCCGGCACGCCAGCCACGTGCCGCCGATCACCAGTTGCGACCGGCGCACCATCGCCGACGTGACGGGAAAGCCGATCCGCCGCTCCTGCGCCGTGGTCAGCGTGCCGCCGAACACCGCCGCGACATACGGCTCGTCGTGCACGGCCGCGATCCAATCGCGCGGTGCTGCCTCGGGTGCCCGGCGGTCGAACGCCGCGCCCGAACGGTCGAGCGCCGACATCAGCAAGCCATATTTGTCCATCGGGAAGCTGTGACCCGGCGGCAGCGCGGCGACATAGTCAGCGTGGTGGACAAGCGCGATGGTCACTGGACGACGAAGGCGGGCCTTATCGGACGAAGCCGCAATTCGCGGCAATGGACGGGATGCCGATGGTAGTTGTCGGGGTCGCAGACGGGAAGCGGCGCAGCGGTCGCAGCCGCGCTCCGCAGCCCCTCCAGCTCAGCGAGCCGCGTGCGGTAGACCGCGGCGGCACAGTCATCGTCGCTGCAACCGTCAAGGGCGCGGCCGAACGCCTTCCGTCCGGCGCGCGCGCGCTTGGCGACGTCGGGACTTCCCCCGTGGGTGACGGCGGCAAAGTCCTGCTCGACCCGCGCGTCGAGACCGTCGAGCGTCGCCGCCGCAGGCACTGCGGGCGCCGCCGCCGGACCCGCGGTCACGCCAGTATCCTGAGGCAGCGCCGCGGCCTGCGGTGAGGCGGCCGGCACGGCCGGGCGGGCACCGGACGACGCCGGCACGCGCCGGGGCGGCGTCGCTGCCTTGGCCGCGGCGGGCGTCTCCGCGCGATGCGGCGCGGGCGGTGCCGCTTTGGGCTCGTCCGGCGCTGCTGTGCTGGCGACCTGCCGCGGCGGCGACGCGCGAGATGACGGCACAACCGCTGCCCGCGTCGATCGCTTGCTCGACACTATCGGTGCAGACCGCGCGATCGGCACCGCCGGGCTGGAACGGGCCGTCGGGACAGCCGGCGCAGCCGGGGTCGGCGCAAGCTGGGTCGGCGCGAGCGGCACGGTTTCAGTCGGCGGCGAGGCAGGCGGCTCGACCGGCGGCGTCGGCACCGTCGCTTCCGGCGGGACGGCTGCCGGCGGCGGCACCACCGTGGAAGCGGGCGACGCCGTCGGGCGGATCGGCCCGACCGCGGCAGGCACGACGACCACCCGGGGCTGGCTGCGGCCGAGCAGCAGCCAGACGATCGCGCCCCCCTGGATCAGCAGCACCACCGCCAGCGCGATCCGCCAGATCGGTGTCTGCGGCGGCCGGTCGGCGGGCGCTGCACCGACAGGCGCGGCAGGCGGTCGAGGGGCCGGCATAAGCGGCTCGGCCGGACCGCGCGCGCCGGGATCGCCGATGTTACCCCCGACCGGCACGGCCCCGAACAATTCAACCGCGCGCTGCTGGCGCCACGCCTCGTCTGCGTCCATCGTCAATCCTTGCTGACGATTTAACGGACCGGGCCAGCATTCCGTTGCACTTGGCAGCCGACGTACCCGTAATCAGTAGGGCCGGCGCAGGTCGTCGATCCGATCGCGGTACACCTGCGCCACGCACGCCTCGCCGCCGCAGCGGCCGCGGCGGTTGAGGAAATCGACTTCACCGTCCTGCAGCCGATGCAACTCTGCCGGACGTGCCGCCGCCGCCGCGGCCGCATAGCGGACCGCCAGCTCACGGTCGAGCGCCGCCAGCTCCGGGTCGCCGCAGATCAGCCGCGTGACGTTGGCCTGCGCTCGCCGACAGTTAAAGCTCGTCCGCGGGCCGCCCGGGTAGGCGATCGCTTGCGGGCGCCGACCGTCAAAGCTCGGCGGCGAGCGAAGGCGCGATGCCGCTCGCGGCGCAGGGGTCGCATCCTCCGCCGTCCGTTCGACGACTGCGGCGCGATGGTGCCGCGCGGTTGGTGGCGGGGCGCTCCCTTCGCCCGCGGTCGGCGCTCGTGCCACCGGCGCATCGCTCGACACGCGCTCCTCGCGGGTCCGGATGCTGCGCGGCGACGCGTCAGCGCGTGCGACAAGCGCCCCGCGATCCATCGCATCGGTGGCGGCGGGCGGCGCGTCGGCACGAGGCGGCGCGTCGGCACGCGGGGGCGCGTCGGCACGAGGCGGCGCGTCGGCACGAGGCGGCGCGTCAGCCCGCGGCGGAGCGTCTGCACGAGGCGGCGCGTCGGCACGGGCGGTCACCGGATCGGGGTCGGTCGGCGTGAGCGATTGCGGGCGAGCATCGGCGCGGGGCAACAGCGGCTCGCGGCGGGCTGTCGCGATTGCCGGCGGCGCGGCCGACTGGACGACCGCGACTGGCGGCGCGGCGGCTCGCGCGGCGTTCGGAACAACGACGACCTCGGGTCGGCTTGATCTGACGAGCAGCCAGATGATCGCCGCTCCCTGCGCCAGCAGTACCACCGCCACCAGCGCCGGCCACAGCGACCCGCTTGGCCAGCGCGGCCGTGCCCACGCCGCAGCCGTGGTCGGCCGCTGGCGCGTGCCTGCGGCCGCCGAGGCTTCGCGGTCCCCCGCTGGCCGTGGCGCCGGGGCGTCCGGCCCGGCGGTCGAGCGCGCTGCTACTGGCGGCGGGGATGCCGGCGGCGGACCCAGCGGCTCGACGCGGACGCGCTCGGCCGGGGCATCGTCGATGGTGCCGCCGAGCGGAACCGCGCCGAACAGCTCCTTCGCCCGACGCTGCCGCCACGCTTCGTCTGCGCCTGCGTCCATCACCCATCCCTTGCCGGCGACAGAACGACCGCCGACGCCACTTCGTTGCACCGGCGCACTTCGTGCCGGCGGGCGCGGCCGGTGAACGGGCCTTGAGGCTGGGATCGACGCCGCAGTGGCGGCGGCCGTCGCGCGGCGCTAAGGAAAGCTGCAGCCCTTGGGAGTGAAGCCATGCCGTTCGTTCGTCCCGATGTCGCCAATCTGCTCGCCATGCTCGCGTCCGCGCCGGGGCCGAAGATGGAGCAGGGCACGCCCGAGGCGGCGCGGATGATGATGCGCGCAATGCGCGAGATGACCGAGCGCCCGCGCGGCGACCTGGCGAGCGTGCGCGATTTCACCATTCCCTCCGACGCGGGCGAGATCCCGGCCCGCCTCTACAGCGCCGTCGCTGCGCCGGAAGCGGGGCCGGTCGTCGTCTTCTTCCACGGCGGCGGCTGGGTCATCGGCGACCTCGAGACGCACGACCCGTTGTGCGCCGAGATCGCGCGGACGCTGCAGCTGACCGTGGTCAGCGTCGACTACCGCCTCGCGCCCGAGCACCGCTTCCCGGCGGCGACCGAGGACTGCCTTGCTGCGATGCGTTGGCTGGCGGCGACGCCGCGCGCGGTCGGACACGAGGTCACCGGGCTGGTTCCGGCCGGGGACAGCGCCGGCGGCAATCTCGCCGCGGTCGTCACCCAGCACCTCCACGGCACGTTGCCGGTGCCGATCATCGCCCAGTTCCTGCTGTACCCGGCGGTCGACATGACGGCGGCCGACGGTTCGATGGTCGACTTCGCCGACGGCTATCTGCTGACCAACCCGGGCATGCAGTGGTTCACCGCGCACTACATGGGCGACGCGCCGGACTTCCTCCATCCGTATGCCTCGCCGCTCCACGCCGCGTCGCTCGCCGGGCTGCCGCCGGCGATGGTCTTCACCTGCGGCCTCGATCCGCTCCGCGACCAGGGCCGCGCCTATGCGGCCAAGCTGGTTGCCGCCGGTGTCGCCGTGTCGTTCCTCGAGGCGGCCGGGCAGATCCACGGCTGCATGAACCTGCGCGCGGCGATCCCGAGCGCACAAGGCGACCTCCATGCGTGCCTCGCCGCGCTCGAGCTGCTGATCGGCGAGGCGGGGGCGCCGGCGCTGGCGCAGGCGGCGGAGTGACCGACCACGCGCGGGTTACCGCCCTGCCCTATCGGCCGGGCGTCGGCATCATGCTGCTCAACCCCGAGGGCAAGGTCTTCACCGGGCAGCGGCTCGATTCGAAGCTCGAGGCGTGGCAGATGCCGCAGGGCGGGATCGACGAGGGCGAGGAGCCGCGCACGACCGCCTTCCGCGAACTGGCCGAGGAGACCGGCATCACCCAGGCCGAGATCATCGCTGAATCGCAGGACTGGCTGACCTACGACCTGCCCGACGACCTGATCGGCACCGTTTGGCGCGGGCGCTTTCGTGGCCAACGGCAGAAGTGGTTTGCCATGCGCTTCCTGGGGCAGGACGGCGACATCGACATCGCCACCGAGCACCCCGAGTTCCGCGCCTGGCGCTGGTCGACGCTGGCCGAGCTCGACGCCCTGATCGTGCCGTTCAAGCGCGACCTCTACCAGGCCGTGATCGCCGAGTTCCGCCACCTGATCGGCTAGAAGCGCACCCCGATGCGCGTGACGACGCCGTCCTCGCGGTTGCGCTGCAGCCGGCCCGGCGCGATCGTCGGCAGGTCGTTGCCGACATAGCTGAGGCCGACGACGACGAAGCGGAGGAAGCGCGCCTCGATCCCTGCCTGCCAGTCGATCTTCGTTCGTACCGGCCCCGGTGCCAGCCGCGTACCGGCAAACGCCCCCGCTTCACGCCCGACGGCGACGCGGAGCGTCAGCGGAGTCGTCGGGATGCCGGCCGCGGCGCGCGCCTGCAGGTAGAGGTTGCCGCCCGGCGCCGCACCTTGGTCGGGCGCGTAGTTGGCCGCGAGCGTCACCGTTGCCGGCCCGAGCGCTCCGGCCAGGCTGGCGAAGACCTCGCCGTTTGCAGCCTCACCGCCGGGATGGAGATAGGCGATCGCGCCGACGCTCGGGGTCAGCAGGCCGAGGCTGCGGCTCCACCCGGCCGACAGGTCGACCTCGGCGGACCGCGTCGCAACGGCGAAGCGCCCGCGCGACGAGGAGATCGCCTCGACGCCGGCGAACCACGCGCCGGCGACGCCGGTGACGCTGGCGTCGGCAACCGGCTGACGGTCACTCAACGAAACGCCGCGGAAGCGGTAGTCGCTGAGCCCGTCCGCCGAAACGGAGACCTGCGCCGCAGCCGGAGCCGCGAGACCAGATACCAGCGCAGAAATCAGCCCAGATGCCAGAAACGTGTTGCAGCCCAGCAACAGGCGGCTTCGCCGAAGGAAAGTCACGCCGCGCGAAGACTGCATAATAATCGGGCATCTGCGCCGCCGAGGCTTAAAAAGCAAGCAGCGGCGCCGGTGTCCCGGCGATCAGAACAACACGCCGACCTCGAACACGCCGCGCGTCTGCGATCGGTCGTTGCCGTTACCGCCGAAGACGAAACCGGGCGTCGTGTGGCTCGCCTTGACGTACGACAGTTCAGCGCGTGCGAAGAAGATCTTGTACGTGTAGGTCGGCGTCACCGTCAGCGACCACGCTTCGCTCCCGGTGCCATAGAGGAAGTTCGCCCCCGTGCCGCCCGGCGTGCCCGTGGAGCTGATATACTCGCCGCGAACCGGCAGGGTGAAGGCCGGCGTGACGGCGTACTTGACCAGCACCGCGCCGCCGATGGTGTCGGCCGCGGTCGTGCCGAGGAACGGCAGCGCGTCGACGTGGGTGTACTGGACATACGGCTGGAACACCCACGGACCCTTGGTCCGGGTGTAGATCAGGTTGTAGATCTGCTGGTTGTTGAGCACCGGGCTGGTGACGAAGGTCGACTTCGTCGTCGTCTTGGTGTTGCCCTGGGCGGCGAAGGCGAGGACGTCGGCGGGATCGATCGTCCACGCGACCAGGCCCGAGATCGTGCTGTACTTGGACGAGTAATAGCCGTCGGTCAGCGCCACCGAGAAGGCCAGCGGGCCGTGCGTGTAGTTCGCCTGCACGCCCTTCGACACCGCGGGCTCGAGGTTCCACAGCAGGCCGCGGTCGATGTTCATGTTTTCAAAGGTGAAGGTGTATTCGGCCCCGATCAGCGTCGGCAGCTTGCCGACCTGCACCGAGAAGGCGGACGTCGGCGCGATCTTGACGAACGCCTGCGGCAGCGGGCCGAAGGTCGCCTCGTTGGTCCGCGACGCGCGCAGATAGGGCACGCCGAGCGACGGCAGCGAGTAGATGCCGGCCTGGGCGAAGAATTGGAAGACGCCGTCGACCTTCTGGACGACGACCTGGCCGTTCGAGATGTCGCCGAACGAGCTGTGGTCGCCCGGCACGACGTGATCCTGGAAGCGGCCGATGCCGGACAGCGCGCCGTTGACATAGATCTTGCCGACGCCTTCGATGTCGAAGCTGACCGGGGTTGCGGCGTAGGTCAGGGGGCCGGCGAGCGCGGGCAACAGCGCCGGCGCGGCCGGTGCGGTCTCGGCGGCAGGAGCGGCAGGCACTTCGTCCGCCAACGCCGGCTGCGCCCCGGCAGCAATGGCAACGAGACTCGCGGCGACAATCCTGTTCATAGTTTTCTCCCTGCTCCCTGTGGCGATCCGGCGCGGCTGGTCAGCCCGAGCTTGTGCAGTGCAACAAGCGTGCCATTCCATGAGAGGGTTCGGCAGCTCCGTAAGCCGCGCATAAAAAAGGGGCCGGTGGTCGAAACCACCGGCCCTGAGTAAAATCCTTGGGGAGGATCGCCTTTCGGCCTTGCTGTTGTGCACTGCAGCATGACGGTTTGGCAAGAGCAAAAATTGGTTAAGGCACGAAAAGAGGCTTATACGTTGACCCGTTCCGTCTCCGTTCTATAGCCGGCCGATGACCGACCTGTTTTCCACGACGGCAACCCCGAGCGACTATGACGCCCGCCACATCGAGGTGCTCGAAGGCCTCGAACCCGTCCGCCGCCGCCCCGGCATGTACATCGGCGGAGTCGACGAGCGCGCGCTCCATCACCTCGCGTCGGAAGTGCTCGACAACGCCATGGACGAGGCCGTCGCCGGCCACGCCACGCGGATCGAGGTCAGCCTGGCGGCCGATAACCGGCTGACGATCACCGACAACGGCCGCGGCATCCCGGTCGACGACCATCCCAAATATCCGGGCAAATCGGCGCTCGAGGTGATCCTGACGACGCTGCATTCGGGCGGCAAGTTTTCGGGCAAGGCCTATGCGACCAGCGGCGGGCTGCACGGCGTCGGCGTCTCCGTGGTCAACGCCCTGTCCGCCGGGCTGACGGTCGAAGTCGCGCGCGGCAAGGCGCTCTATCGCCAGAGCTTCGCCCGCGGCCATGCGACGACGGCGCTGGAGGCGCTCGGCCCGGTGAATGGCCGCCGCGGTACCACCGTCAGCTTCACGCCCGACCCGGAGATCTTCGGCGCCGATGCCGCGTTCAAGCCGGCGCGGCTGTACCGGCTGGCGCGGTCCAAGGCCTATCTGTTCGGCGGGGTCGAGATCCGCTGGAAATGCGATCCAGGCCTGATCGGCGACACGACTCCGGCGGCGGCGACCTTCCAATTCCCCGGCGGCCTCGCCGACCATCTGGCCGAGCAGCTCGGCGACCGCGAGCGGGTCGTCGCCGACCTGTTCACCGGCCGCGCCGACCTGCCCGAGGGGCGCGGCGCGGTCGAGTGGGCCGTCGCCTGGCCGACCTGGGGCGACGGTGCCGCGAGCTATTACTGCAACACGATCCCGACCCCCGATGGCGGCACGCACGAGGCCGGCCTGCGCGCGGCGTTGACCCGCGGCGTCAAGGGCTTCGGTGCCCTGGTCGGCACCAAGCGCGCCGCCGAGCTGACGCCCGAGGACGTGATGACCGGCAGCGAGCTGATGCTGTCGCTGTTCATCCGCGATCCCCAGTTCCAGAGCCAGACCAAGGACCGGCTGACCAGCCCCGAGGCGACGCGGCTGGTCGAGGCGGCGATCCGCGACCATTTCGATCATTGGCTGGCGGGCAACGAGGCGCGCGCGCGGACCCTGCTCGGGGTGCTGATCGAGCGCATGGACGACCGCCTGCGCCGCCGCGCCGAGGCGCTCGACAAGCGCAAGACGGCGACCAACAAGCGCACCGTCCGCCTGCCCGGCAAGCTGACCGACTGCACGCGGTCGGGTGCGGTCGGCACCGAGCTGTTCATCGTCGAAGGGGATTCGGCGGGTGGCTCGGCCAAGCAGGCGCGCGATCGCGCAACGCAGGCGGTGCTGCCGATCCGCGGTAAGATCCTCAACGTCGCCAGCGCCAACGCCGCCAAGATCGGTGCCAACAGCGAGGTCGGCGACCTGATCCAGGCGCTCGGCTGCGGCACGCGCGACCGCTTCGTGCCCGAGGCGCTGCGCTATGAGAAGATCGTCATCATGACCGACGCCGACGTCGACGGCGCGCACATCGCGACGCTGCTGATGACCTTCTTCTTTCAGGAGATGCCGGGTCTGGTCCAGACGGGGCGGCTCTATCTCGCGCAGCCGCCGCTGTTCCGCCTCGCGGCCGGCGGCACCGTGGCCTACGCCCGCGACGAGGCGCACCGGGCCGAGCTGATGCGGACGACGTTCAAAGGCAAGAAGGTCGAGGTCGGCCGCTTCAAGGGGCTGGGCGAGATGGCGTCGACCCAGCTGCGCGAGACGACCATGGACCCGGCCCGGCGGACCCTGCTGCGGGTGACGATGCCGACCGATCCGGAGGCGCGCGGCGACGTTCGCGGCCTCGTCGACCGGCTGATGGGGCGCAATCCCGAACACCGCTTCGCCTTCATCCAGGCGAGCGCCCGCGAGGTCGAGGCGGAGGCGATCGACGCCTGAGCCGTGGAGCGTCCGCGCCGCCAAGCCGTGGGATGCCCGCGCTGCCCGAGCTGCAAGCGCCCGCGCTGCCCGAGCCACAGGTGCCCGCGACGCCTGCGCTTGAGCGCGGTTCCTCCCGCTCCTAGGTAGAGGCCATGCGTACCCCCGCCGGCCGACCGCCCGATCCCGAAGCCTCGCGCGATCGTTTTGCGGAGGAGGCGGCGACATCTGCCGTCAAGGGCCGCGACACGCCCGACCTCGACGCCGGCGTCGCCGCGATCCGCAACGTCCTGCGCACGCTCCCCGCCCGCCCCGGCGTGTACCGGATGCTCGATAGCGGCGGCGACGTCCTCTACGTCGGCAAGGCGCGGGCGCTGAAGGCGCGCGTCACCAACTATACCCAGGTCAATCGCCTGCCGCGCCGGCTGCAGCGGATGGTCGCCCAGACGCGCGACATGACGGTGGTCACGACCAACAGCGAGGCGGAGGCGCTGCTGCTCGAGGCGCAGCTGATCAAGCGCTTCCGCCCGGCCTACAACGTCCTGCTGCGCGACGACAAAAGTTTCCCGTTCATCTTCCTGCGCGAGGACCACGCCTTCCCGCGCATCGCCAAGCACCGCGGCGCGCGCGTCGGCAAGGGCGTGTTCTACGGCCCCTTCGCCAGCGCCGGCGCGGTCAATACGACGCTTAACGCGCTGCAGAAGGTGTTCCTGCTGCGCTCCTGCTCCGACAGTTTCTTTGCCAACCGTTCGCGCCCGTGCCTGCTCCACCAGATCAAGCGCTGCTCGGCGCCATGCGTCGGGCGGATCGACCCCGACGCCTATGCCGAACTCGTCACCGACGCCAAGGGCTTCCTGTCGGGGCGCAGCCAGGACGTCCAGCGCAAGCTCGGCGGCCAGATGGAGGCGGCGGCGGCGGCGATGGACTTCGAGCGCGCCGCCGTTGTCCGCGACCGGCTCCGCGCGCTGACCTATATCCAGGGGAGCCAGGCGATCAACGCCGGCGACGACGCCAAGGACGTCGACGTCATCGCGCTCGCCTGCCGCGCGGGCACGATGTGCATCCAGATCTTCTTCATCCGCGGCGGCCAGAACTGGGGCCACCGCGCCTTTTTTCCGGCGCACACCGCCGATGTCGCCGAGGACGAGGTGCTGTCGGCCTTCCTCGCGCAATTCTACGACGACGTGCCCGTTCCGCGCGAAGTGCTGCTCGACCGGACGCTGGCGGAGGCCGACCTGCTGACGGACGCGCTATCGGAGCGCGCGGGCAAGCGCGTCGCCCTGCGCCATGCCCAGCGCGGGACCGGGCGCAAGCTCGTCGAGCAGGCCAAGCGCAACGCCGAGGAAGCGCTCGACCGGCGGCTCGCCGAAGCGACGACCCAGGGCCGACTGCTCCAGGAGCTCGCCGACGTTTTCGATCTCGCCGAGGCGCCGAAGCGCGTCGAAGTCTATGACAACAGCCACATCATGGGCACGAACGCGCTCGGTGCGATGATCGTCGCCGGACCCGAGGGGTTCCGCAAGAACGCCTACCGCAAGTTCAACATGAAGGACGCCAAGGTCGACGGCGAGGCGATCACGCCGGGCGACGACTTCGCGATGATGAAGGCGATGCTCGGCCGCCGCTTCGCCCGGCTCGAGCGCGACGATCCCGACCGGACCAGCGGCGACTGGCCCGACCTGCTGCTGATCGACGGCGGCCGCGGACAGTTGAACAGCGTCCTCGAGGTGATGGGCGAGCTGGGGGTTCACAACGTCGCCGTCGTCGGGGTTGCCAAGGGTCCTGACCGCAATGCCGGGCGCGAGACCTTCTACCTGCCGTCGGGGCGCGAGCTGACCTTGCCGCCGAACAGCCCGGTACTGTTCTTCCTCCAGCGGCTTCGCGACGAGGCGCATCGCTTCGCCATCGGCGCGCACCGGGCCAAGCGGTCGAAGGCGATCGTCGCCAACCCGCTCGACGACGTCCCCGGCATCGGCCCGGCGCGCAAGCGCGCCCTGCTGATGCATTTCGGCACGAGCCGCGCGGTTCGCGGCGCAACGCTTGAGGATCTGGAGAAGGCGCCCGGCATCAGCAAGGGCACGGCAGCTGCGCTGTACGGACATTTCCACCCGCGCGGGTGACCCCGAAAAGTGGGTGTGGAGGAACCGCGGCCGAACCCTGGTTCGCCACAGGCCCGGCACGAAAAGGGGCGCGCCTTGCAGCGCGCCCCTTCAGCGTCACGAAACGAAGATCAGGCTGCGGTGGCGATCGACCGGCGGCGGGCCGAGGCGCCAACCATGGCAAAGCCGGCGATCATCAGCACCCAGATGCCGGGCTCAGGAATGATCGCGATGATGCCCGGTGCCGGATCGGTCGAGAACGAACCGCCCGACGTCGCGAAGAACGTGTTGAGCGCCTGGTTTGTGGTGAAGCCCAGGGGCGGCGTGATCGACGCCAGCGACAGCGACAGGTCCTTTTCCGTCGCGAGAGAAAAGTTGAGGAAATCCGACGAGTAGACGATCGTATTGCCGCCGGAAGTGGAGCCGGTGATGCTCCCCGAGGTGCCCGAGACCAGGCCATAGAGGTTACCGTTCGGAGTCAGGGTCGCCGAAAGGAGATTCGCGCCCGTATGGTAAACCGTATGATGAACGAGCAGATCAGCCGTGCCGGTATAGATGAACGAGAATGATCCCGAAGTCAGCTGCTGAATATCCAGGCCGAAAGCCGACTGTGCGGGCGTGCCGGGCTTCGCGGTGGCGCTGAGCGTCAAGGCGGCGTTAAGCTGCCCGAGCTGCGCTAGTGCTCTGAGCGGGTTCTTCGCTGTCGGCGACTGGAAGGTAAACTTTGTCGCAACGGCCCCCGGGGTCGTGTCCGACGCTGTTCTGATTGAAAAGAATTCCCCTCCGGCAGTGGCCTGAGCAGCAGCCGCACTTGCCGCGGTCTGGATCGGGATCTGCGCTGCTACCGCATTATCATACGCCTTGGTTGCGGCAGTATTCGCTGTCTTGTTGGCAGCAATCTGGGCGGGGGTAAGCGGGTTTCTCTTGGTCGAGGTCGTCGGCAACAGGATCGGCTTCGGAACCACGCCCGATGCGATCACCGACGCTGTCGTCGCCGCGACGAAGTTCGTGCCCGTCCGCTGCCAGTAGACATTGGCACCGCTGACCGCCGTGTAGTTCGCGAAGGTCGTGATCACCGCCGACGCCGGTGCGGCGGCGGTCAGGCCGGACGCCAAAAGCGCCGCGGCAGTGATCGTTCGAATTGCTTGCACGTGAAGTCCCCCAAAACGACGGAATGTCGCTCATGAAAGACCAATGCAAGTGACGTGCCAGTAACGATCTAGTAGATAAGCACTTGAGCTGGCTTATCGTGGTTAATGTGGCAAACCCATGATGTAAAAAAATCCGACACTTTTTGGCATGCGGTCACACGTCGAGATTGGCCACCGAGAGGGCGTTGTCCTGGATGAAGGCACGCCGGGGCTCGACGATGTCGCCCATCAGCTTGGTGAAAATCTCGTCGGCGAGGTCGGCTTCGTCGGCCGTGACGCGGAGCAGCGCGCGCGCCTGGGGATCGAGGGTCGTCTCCCACAACTGTTCGGCGTTCATCTCGCCGAGCCCCTTGTAGCGCTGCACCGACAGCCCCTTGCGCCCGGCGTCGAGTACCGCTTCGAGCAGCTCCGACGGTCGCCGCACGGTGCGGTCGCCGAGCTTGGCCGGTGCGGCATAGGTCGCCGCTTCCTCGGCACCGAGCGCGTGCAGCTTGCGCGCCTCGGCGGCAGCGAGCAGCGCGGCGTCGACGATATAATGGTCGGTGACCCCGCGCAGCAGCCGGGTCAGATGATAGCCCCCTTCGGCCGCAGGTTCGGCGACCCAGCCCTTGACGTCGTCGGTCGCGTCAAGCCACGCCGCGGTGCGCGTCGCGGCCGCCGCCAGGGCGTCGCGATCGAGGTCGGGCGCGAGCCCGCCGGTCAGCGCCAGCGCCTCGATGATCCGTGCGTCGTAGCGCTGCGGCACATAGCTCATCAACGTCTTCAGCCGCCGCGCATGCTCGACCAGCGCGCGCAGGTCGTCGCCGGTCCGCCGTTCGCCGGACGCGGTATCGAGGGCCAGTCCGCCGAGACCGGAATCGACGAGATAGTCGTCGAGCGCGGCGTCGTCCTTCAGATACACCTCGGACCGCCCGCGGCTGACTTTATACAGCGGCGGCTGGGCGATGTAGAGAAAGCCGCCGCGGATCAGTTCGGGCATCTGGCGGTAGAAGAAGGTCAGCAGCAGGGTGCGGATATGCGCGCCGTCGACGTCGGCGTCGGTCATGATGACGACCTTGTGGTAGCGCAATTTCTCGATCTTGAATTCGTCGCGGCCGATGCCGCAGCCGAGCGCCTGGATCATCGTGCCGATCTCGCGGCTCGACAGCATCCGGTCGAAGCGGGCGCGCTCGACGTTCAAAATCTTGCCGCGCAGCGGCAGGATCGCCTGATAGGCGCGGTTGCGCCCCTGCTTGGCCGAGCCGCCGGCGCTATCGCCCTCGACGAGGAACAGCTCGGACTTGGCCGGATCGCGCTCCTGGCAGTCGGCGAGCTTGCCGGGCAGGCTGGCGATGTCGAGCGCCCCCTTCCGCCGGGTAAGGTCGCGCGCCTTCTTCGCCGCCTCGCGGGCGGCGGCGGCGTCGATGATCTTGCCCATGATCGTGCGGGCGTGGTTCGGATTTTCCTCCAGCCATTCCGCCAGCTTATCGGCGATCAGCGCCTCAAGCGGCTGGCGGACCTCGGAGCTGACCAGCTTGTCCTTGGTCTGGCTGGAGAACTTGGGATCGGGCAGCTTGACCGAGATGATCGCCGTCAGCCCCTCGCGCATGTCGTCGCCGGTCAGCGCCACCTTTTCCTTCTTCAGCGCGCCGGATTTCTCCGCATAGGTGTTGAGGGTCCGGGTCAGGGCCGCGCGGAAGGCAGCCAGATGGGTTCCGCCGTCGCGCTGTGGGATGTTGTTGGTGAAGCAGAGGACCTGCTCGTAGTAGCTGTCGTTCCATTCGAGCGCGACGTCGATGCCGATGTCGTCGCGCTCGCCGTGGATGGCAACCGGAGCGGGAATAAGCGCCGACTTGGATTTGTCCAGATAGGCGACGAAGGCGGCGATTCCGCCCTCGTAGTATAGCTCGACCGTAACCGGCTCGACGTGGCGGGCGTCGGTCAGAATCAGGCGGACGCCCGAATTGAGGAACGCCAGCTCGCGGAAGCGATGTTCCAGCTTGGCGAAATCGAACTCGACGATCTTGAACGTCGCCGGCGACGGCAGGAAGGTCACCTCGGTCCCGCGGCGGTCGCCCTGCGGCCCGACAATCGCCAGCGGTTCGACGCGGTCGCCGTGGCGGAACTCCATCGCGTGCTCGTGGCCTTCGCGCCAGATGCGGAGCTTGAGCCATTCCGACAGCGCGTTGACGACGCTGACGCCGACGCCGTGGAGGCCACCGCTAACCTTATAGGCGTTTTCATCCGAGTTGTTGAACTTGCCGCCGGCGTGCAGCTGGGTCATCACCAGCTCGGCGGCGCTGACGCCTTCCTCGCTGTGGATGCCGGTCGGGATGCCGCGGCCGTTGTCGGCGACGGTGACGCTGCCGTCGGCGTTCAGGCGGATGTCGATGCGGTCGCAGTAGCCGGCGAGCGCCTCGTCGATGGCGTTGTCGCTGACTTCAAAGACCATGTGGTGGAGGCCCGAGCCGTCGTCGGTGTCGCCGATGTACATGCCCGGCCGCTTGCGCACGGCGTCGAGGCCGCGCAGAACCTGGATCGAATCCGCGCCGTAATCGGCCTCGGGCTGGTTGGTCTCGTCGGACAAGATGATCCCCTGAGCGCGCGTCGCGGCGCGGGTTTGTTACACTTCTATATAGGGACTCGCGCGCGCGGACGCGAGGGTTAACCACTCCGCCAGCCACCCGCGGCTCAGGCAACCCGCCCGTGCTCGACGTGGAGGCGCTGCGCGGCGAGACCGGCGAACAGGCTGGCCTCGGTCCCTGTCAGCCAGACCTGGCCTCGCTCCGCCAGCTGGTCGAACAGGGCCGCACGGCGGCGTGGGTCGAGGTGTGCGGCGACCTCGTCGAGGAGCAGGACCGGCGGCCGGCCGGTCCGTGCCGCGACCAGCCCGGCATGGGCAAGAACCAGCCCGAGCAGCAGCGCCTTCTGCTCGCCGGTCGAGCTGCGGGCCGCCGGCTGCCCCTTGGCCGCGTGGCGGACGGCGAGGTCGGCGCGGTGCGGCCCGGCGATGGCGCGCCCGGCGGCGGCGTCGAGCCCGCGGTTGCGCGCAAGGGTGGCGGCAAGGTCGACGTCGTCGCTTGTCGCCAGCGTGATCTCCGCGCGCGGGAAGTCGGCATCCCGCGCCGCCGCCAGCGCCTCTCCCAGCGCCGCGACCGTCGCCGCCCGCGCCGCCGCGACGCGCGCGCCGTGCTCGACCATCTGGCGCTCGAGGCTGGCGAGCCACGCCGGGTCGGCTGGCGCCTCGGCCGTCAACAGCCGGGTGCGGGCCCGCATCGCGGCGTCGTAGCGCGTCGCCTCGCCACCGTGGGCGGGGTCGAGCGCAAGCACCAGCCGGTCGAGGAAGCGCCGCCGCGCGCTCGCCGTGTCGACGAACAGCCGGTCCATCGCCGGCGTCAGCCACAGCACCGACAGCCACTCGCCCAAGCTCCCGCTGCGCGCCGGCGCGCCGTTGATGCGGACGACCCGACGGTCGGGGGCGGCCGGCGTGGTGCCGGTGCCGATCGTCACCGGGCTGCCGTCGGCCATGACCTCGGCCGCCACGGTCCACGCGCCTGGCCCGTCGCTCCGCGCCGCGTCCGACAGCGTCACTCCGCGCAGGCCTCGTCCCGGCGACAGCAGCGACACCGCGTCGAGCAGGTTGGTCTTACCCTGGCCATTGTCGCCGGTAACGACGACCGCCCCGGGCTCGAGCGCGATGTCGGCGCTGGCATAGGAGCGGAAGTCGCTCAGCGTCAGGCGGGTAAGATAGGCCACGCCAGCGGGTGTAGGCGCACGGCGCGCGAAGCGGAACGGTCAGGCGTTGAGCACGTCCTCCGGCGGCGGCCCGGCAGGCGGTGCGGGCGGCACGGCGTCGGCGGCAGCGACCGCCCAGGCGCGCGCCGCCGGCGGCAGGGTGTTGAGGAACGCCGCCGCGCTCGCCCGGACCTCCGCCCGACGGTCGGGGCTGAAGCGATCCCAGTTATCGTACATGCGCAGCAGCCGGTTGTTGCCGCCGAGCTTGTCCCGGTGCCGGGCAAGGAAATCCCAGTAGAGCGCGTTGAACGGACAGGCGTCGGGGCCGACCCGCTGCTTCACGTCATAGGCGCACTTGCCGCAGTGGTTGCTCATCCGGTTGATGTACGCGCCGCCGCCGGCATAGGGCTTGGAGCCCAGGATGCCGCCGTCGGCGAACTGGCTCATGCCGTGGACGTTGGGCAGCTCGACCCACTCGTAGGCGTCGGCATAGACGACGAGATACCATTCCTCGACCTGCGCCGGCTCGACGCCGATCAGCATGGCGAAGTTGCCGAGCACCATCAGCCGCTGGATATGATGGTTGTACGCCTCGCGCTTCACCTGCGCGACCAACTCCGCAAGGCAGCGCATCGCGGTTTCGCCGGTCCAGTAGAAGTCGGGGAGATCGCGCGTCGCGGCCAGCGCGTTCGACCGGGCATAGTCCGGCCCGGCCCAGAAATAGATCCCGCGGACGTACTCGCGCCAGCCGATGATCTGGCGGATGAAGCCCTCGACGGCATTCAAGGGTGCCTCCGCGCGGTCGAACGCCGCCTGCGCCGCTTCGACCACCTCACGCGCCGTCAGCAGCCCGCAGTTGAGGTAGGGTGACAGCGCCGCGTGGTAGAGGAACGCCTGCCCCTCGACGATTGCATCCTGATAGTCGCCGAACCGCGGCAGGGCATAGGCGATGAAGTGATCGAGGGCGATCAGCGCGTCGGCCCGGGTGGTGGCGAAGCCGAACGGCTCGAGGTCGCCGAAATGACCGGCAAAACGCTCGCCGACGAGGCCGAGGACGTCGGTGGTAATCGCATCGGGCACGAAGGTCGGCGGCGCGGGGTAGTTGAGCCCGCGCGGCGGCACCTTGCGGTTGTCGGCGTCGAAGTTCCAACGGTTGCCGACCGGCTTGCCGACCTTCATCAGCAGCCCCGTCCGCTTGCGCATCTCGCGGTAGAACTCCTCCATCACCAGCCGTTTGCGACCGGCCGCCCATTCGGCGAAGTCGGCGCGGCTGCACAGGAAGCGATCATCGGCAACGACGGCAACCGGTAGTCCGGTCGCTTCACCCCAGCCCTCGATCATGGCCTGGACGCGCCACTCGCCCGGCTCGACGACGCGAATGCCAGTCGCGCCGTGGCGGCGGGCGGCGCGGACGACTTCGCCGGTGAACGTCCCGGTATTTCCCGGCGCATCGAGCCGGACGTAATCGACCGTCCAGCCAGCCGTGCGCAACGCCGCGGCGAAGTGGCGCATCGCACTGAAGATCAGCGCGATCTTCTTCTTATGATGGCGAACGTAGTGCGTCTCGGCCGCGACCTCGACCATCAGCACGACCGCGCCGTCGGGGCCGGGCCGCAGGCTGGCGAGATCATGGGTCAGCTGGTCGCCGAGAATCGGAATGAGCGTCGTCATCGCCCCTGAACGCCCCGGCCGCGCCTGCGGTCAACGCGATGCAACGTCGCGCGAGGTCGATGACCGCGACCGGTCGGAAGATGACCGGGCGACGCTGGACCGGAGCGAAGTCCGGCCGGGACGCAACCGCCCCGGCCGGAGTCGCGACGTTACTGGCCGGCGGCGGTGCTGGCGCCGTGCGCGTCGGTCGACGCGCCGTGGGCGTGCGTCGAATGCTCGTGCGCCTTGGTCGAATGCTCGTGCGCGGCGGCGTGGTCGCCGGCGGCGTGATGGTCGGCGGCGGCATGGTGCGCCTGGGCAGCCTGCTCGTGATGCTCGGCGGCCTTCTTGTGATGTTCGACAGCCATGGTCTCTCTCCAAGTGCGGTGACGCTGTTGATCCCGCCGCCGGTCACCGCAGCGGCGGTCTGCAATCCGCGTTTGCGGACACCGGCTTATGCGCCGGACACGTGATGGCTGCGTGACAGCTTGGCGACGTAGGACACGCCGCAGCGAGTCCGCGACGATTCGCCCGCGGGCCTCGGCCTCAGCTGTATCGCTCGGGAAGATAGGCGTCGTTCGCCCGATCGCTGAACTTGGTCGTCGTCTTGTGAAAGGTCAGCGGCACCGTCCCGGTCGAGCCGTGGCGCTGCTTGGCGACGATGACCTCGGCGAGACCGTGGAGCTTTTCGGCGCGGTCCTTCCACTTGGCGTATTTCTCGACGTCTTCCTCGTCGGGCTGCTTGAGCGCGTGGTAATATTCCTCGCGGTAGACGAACAGCACGATGTCGGCGTCCTGCTCGATCGTCCCCGATTCGCGCAGGTCGGCCAGCTGCGGGCGCTTGTCCTCGCGGTTCTCGACCGCGCGGCTCAGCTGCGACAGCGCCAGCACCGGCACCTGCAGCTCCTTGGCCAGCGTCTTCAGCCCGCGCGTGATCTCGCTGATCTCCTGAACCCGGTTCTCGTTCGACGCCTTCGCCGACCCCTGGAGCAGCTGGAGATAGTCGACGACGATGATGCCGACGCCCTTCTGCCGCTTGAGCCGGCGGGCACGGGTGCGGAGGGCGGCGATGGTCAGCGCCGGCGTGTCGTCGATGTACAGCGGCAGCTCGGTCAGCTGCCCGGCGGCGCGGGCGAGGCTGTTGAACTCCGACTGGCTGATCTTGCCCATCCGCAGGTTTTCGCTGTTGACCCCCGACTGCTCGGCGAGGACGCGGGTCGCCAGCTGGTCGGCCGACATTTCGAGGCTGAAGAAGGCCACGCCCGCGCCGCTCGACGCCTCGACCCCCTCGGCCTTGTCGCGGAGCAGGCGCTGCGCGGCGGCGAAGGCGATGTTGGTCGCCAGCGCGGTCTTGCCCATCGCCGGGCGCCCGGCGAGGATGACGAGGTCGCTGTCGTGCAGCCCGCCGATCTTGGCGTTCAGGGCATCGAGCCCGGTGGTGTAGCCCGACAGGTGCCCGCCCGACTTCATCGCCCGGTCGGCCATCTCGATCGCCAGCCGCGTCGCCGCGCCGAAGGTCTTGACCGAGCCCGCGACCTCGCCGGCTTCGGCAACCTTGTACAGCGCCAGTTCGGCGTTCTCGATCTGCGCCAGCGGCTCGACCCCGCTGGCGGTGTCCATGGCGTCGTTGGCCATGTCGCGCCCGACGCGGATCATCTCGCGGAGCAGGGCGAGGTCATAGACCTGCTGCGCGAAGTCGCGCGCGGCGATCAGCGCCGCCGACTGTTCGGTCAGGGTCGCCAGATAGCTGGTGCCGCCGATCGCCATCATCTCGGGATCGGCGTCGAACAGCGGCTTCAGCGTCACCGGCGTCGCCGTCATCCGCCGGTCGACGAGCTTCAGGATGGCATCATAGACGCGCCCATGGAGCGGCTCGAAGAAATGGTGGCTGCCGAGCTTGAGCTGGACGTCTTCGACCAGCCGGTTGTCGATCATCAGCGCGCCGAGCAGCGCGGCCTCCGCCTCGATATTGTGCGGCAGCGACGCGGGCGGAACCAGCGCCAGCGGTGCGCCGGGGGGGATCGAGGTCGGGGCCTGCATCCGACGCCTTGTCGCGCAGGTCGCGGCGCGGGGCAAATCGCGGCTGGGGATAAGGCGGTGCGCAACCCCGGCTGATCGTTGTGGAGCGAAAAGAATATCGGGCGCTTGGGCGCGGCCTTGCGGCTATGCCACCACCGGCTCGACCCCGCTCGCGGCGAGCGCCGCGTTCAGGTCCGCCATCAACCGCGCCAGCGCCGGCTCGTCCTTCGCTTCGGCGCGGGCAACCAGAACGTCCTGGGTGTTCGATGCGCGCAGCAGCCACCAGCCATCGGCCGTGCTGACCCGCGCGCCGTCGGTCTCGTCGACCGTCGCGCCGCTTTCCCGCAGGCGGGCGAGAACCTCGGCGACGACCGCGAACTTGCGCTCCTCCGACGTCTGGAAGCGCAGTTCGGGCGTGTTGACCAGCACCGGCATCGCGTCCTTCAGGTCGGCCAGCGAGCGGCCCGCGGCCGCAATCGCGGCGATCAGCCGGACCGCGGCGTAGAGGCCGTCGTCGAACCCGTACCAGTCGTGGGCGAAAAAGATGTGCCCGCTCATCTCGCCGGCGAGCGGCGCACCGGTCTCCTTCATCTTCGCCTTGATCAGGCTGTGGCCGGTCTTCCACATCAGCGGCGTGCCGCCGAGTTCGCGGACACGGTCGAACAGCATCGCGCTCGCCTTGACGTCGGCGATGATCGTCGCGCCGGGCAGGGCGGCGAGGACCGGCACGGCGAGGATCGACAGGATCTGGTCGCCCCAGACCACCCGCCCCTGCCCGTCGACCGCGCCGATCCGGTCGCCGTCGCCGTCGAAGGCGACGCCGAGGTCGCAACCGCGCTCGGCGACGACGCGCTTCAGATCGACGAGGTTCTTCTCCTCGGTCGGATCGGGGTGGTGGTTGGGAAACGCCGGATCGACGTCGGTGAACAGCGTGTGGTGCGTGCCCGGCAGGCGCTTGACGAGCCGCTCGACGATCGGCCCGGCCGCGCCGTTGCCGGCGTCCCAGGCGATGGTCATCGGCGGCACCGCAAGGCCGCGGAGCAGCCGGTCGACGTAGCGGTCGGTCAGGTCCACCGGCTCGCTGCCCGCCGTCCCCTCGGCCCAGTCGCCCGCCGCCGCCATCGCGCCGAGTGCCTGAATATCGGCCCCGTAGAACGGGCCGCCGGCGAGCATCATCTTGAAACCATTGTACGCGGGCGGGTTATGGCTGCCGGTGACCATGATGCCGCCGTCGCAGGCGAGCTCGTGGACGGCATAATAGAGCATCGGCGTCGGCCCGAGCCCGATCGTGACCGCGGCCACGCCGGCGTCGTTCAGCCCGGCGACGACGGCGGCGGCAAACCCCGGCGACGAGGCGCGGCCGTCGTAGCCGACCGCGACCCGCCCGCCCCCGGCGCGGACCACCCGCGTGCCAAAGCCGCGGCCGATGGCGTAGGCGTCGCCCTCGCCGAGCGTCTCGCCGACGATGCCGCGGATGTCGTATTCGCGAAGCGCGGTCGGGTGGAAGTGGTGCATGGAGCTGTCATCCGGGCGGGGGCATTCCGCCGCGTCGCCCTACCGGCTAGGCTGGCCTCATGGAACCCCCGCTCGCCGTCCTCGACTTCCGCGACGATCTCGCCGCTGCCTTCCGCGACATCAACGCCGAGTGGATCGAGGCGATGTTCACGCTGGAGGCGAACGACCGCGCCATCCTCGACCACCCGCGCACGAGCATCGTCGACCGCGGTGGCGTCATCCGCTTCGTCGCGGCGGGCGACGCCATCGTCGGCGCCTGCGCCCTGATCGGCATCGGCGACGGCGTCTTCGAGCTGACCAAAATGGGCGTGCGGGCGAGCGCGCGCGGACAGAAGGCGGGCGAGTTCCTGCTGGCCCACGTCGTCGCCGAGGCGCGCGCCATGGCCGCGGCCGGAACGATGACCCGCCTCTACCTGCTGACCAACCGCAAGTGCGCCGCGGCGATCCACCTCTACGAAAAGGCGGGGTTCGTCCACGACGCGCAGGTCATGGCCGATTTCGGCGCGCGCTACGCCCGCTGCGACGTCGCCATGAGCCTGCCGCTGGCATCGGTGGCCTGAACGCGGCATAGGGCGCGCATGGTTTCGCTTGCCCACGTCCGCACCTGGATCTTCGATCTCGACAACACGCTGTATCCGGCGGCGACCAACCTGTTCGCGCTGATCGACGCGCGGATGGGGGCCTATGTCGGACGCCGGCTGGGCCTCGATCCTGCCGCGGCGACGCGCGTCCAGAAGGACTTTTTCCACGCCCATGGGACCACGCTGCGCGGTCTGATGAACGAGCATGGTGTCGACCCGCACGAGTTCCTGGCCGATGTCCACGCGATCGACATGGCTGGCGTCGGCCACGCGCCGGAACTCGTCGCCGCCATCGCCGCGCTGCCGGGGCGCAAGCTGATCTTCACCAACGCCGACGCTGCCTATGCCGGGCGGGTGCTCGACCGGATCGGCCTCGAGGGCGCGTTCGAAGCGATCTACGATGTTCACGCGATGGACTATTGGCCCAAGCCCGATGCCCGCGCCTATGCCGGGCTGTGCGCCGCCCACGGCATCGACCCGGCGACGGCGCTGTTCGTCGACGACATGGCGCGCAACCTGCCGCCGGCCAAGGCGATCGGCATGACGACGGTGTGGGTCGACAATGGCTCCGAACAGGGGCCGGGCGCGGTGCCGCCGGGCATCGACCTGCGGATCACCGATCTCGAAACGTGGTTGACCGGCGTGGTCGCCGAACGGGAGACGGCATGAACCTCGAAGCCACGATCGCCGCCGCCTGGGAGGATCGCGCCACGCTGTCGAGCGCGACGACGGGCGCGGTCCGCGACGCGGTCGAGACGGCGCTCGCCGGCCTCGACGACGGTCGCCTGCGCGTCGCCGAGCCCGACGGTGCCGGCGGCTGGCGGGTCAACCAGTGGCTGAAGCAGGCAGTGCTGCTGTCGTTCCGGCTGAGCGACAATGCGGTCATGGACACCGGCCGGGCGTGGGACAAGGTGCCGCTGAAGTGGGCCGGGTGGAACAGCGAGCGCTTCGCCGCCGCCGGCTTCCGCGCCGTGCCGGGCAGCATCGTCCGGCGCGGGGCCTTTATCGCGCCGGGCGTCGTGCTGATGCCGAGCTTCGTCAACATCGGCGCGCGCGTCGGCGAAGGCTCGATGGTCGACGCCTGGGCGACGGTCGGCTCGTGCGCCCAGATCGGCGCGGGCGTCCATATCTCCGGCGGCGCCGGGATCGGCGGCGTCCTCGAACCGCTGCAGGCCGGGCCGGTGGTGATCGAGGACGGGGCCTTCATCGGGGCCCGCGCCGAGGTCGCCGAAGGGGTGATTGTCGGGACGGGCGCGGTACTGTCGATGGGCGTCTATCTCGGCGCGTCGACCAAGATCGTCGACCGGGCGACGGGCGAGGTCGTCACCGGCCGCGTCCCCGATTACGCGGTGGTCGTCCCCGGCACCTTGCCCGGCAAGCCGTTGCCCGACGGCGCGCCGGGACCCGGCCTCTACTGCGCGGTCATCGTCAAGCGGGTCGACGCGCAGACGCGGGCCAAGACCGCGATCAACGACCTGCTGCGCGACTGATGCTGCCCGCCACCCTGGACGACGTCGAGGCCGAGTTCGAGGCGCTGGACGACTGGGACGACCGCTACCGCCTGCTGATCGACCTCGGCCGCGCGCTGCCAGCGATGGACCCGGCGCTGAAGACCGAGGCGACCAAGGTCCGCGGCTGCGCAAGCCAGGTCTGGCTGTTCCCGACGCGCGCCGACGGCCGGCTGCACTTTGCCGCCGATTCCGACGCGGCGATCGTCAAGGGGCTGGTCGCGCTGGTCCTGCTTGGGGTGCAGGATCGGACACCCGCCGAGATCGACGTCGCCGCGGTCAGGGCGCGGCTCGACGCCCTGGGGCTGGCCAAGCACCTGTCGTCAAACCGGACGCAGGGCCTTGCCTCGATGCTGGCACGGATCGGCGAGCTTTCGGCTACTTGATCCGGACCTTGAAGCTGACTTCGGCGGCAGCGGTGAAGCCGTGCGCCGGGCGGAGCTGGTCGTCCTGTACGCGGCCGGCGACGGTCAGCACGCCGATCCTGAACGGCGTCGCCACGCGCGCCTCGGCATAGTTGATGTTGACCGGCGTCGGCGTCAGGACGTTGGCCGCTCCCGTCTGCGGCCGCGACACCAGCGCCCGGTGCAGCGAGAGCGTGTAGTTCCGGTCATAGCTGTCGGTCAGGTTCGCCTGTACCGTGTACAGCCGTGAGTCGCTGTCGAGGCTGAAGCCGAAGTCGCGGCCCTTGTAGCGCAGTCCGTCGGGGTACTTATAGTCGGTATAACTGATGCCGTACCCGACCGTGCCGAAGCTGAACAGGTTGAGCGTCGAAATACTGCTCGTGTATTCGGCCGTGATCCGCAGCGCGTTGCGCGCGATCGGGATATAGACGCTGCCGCCGACCAGATAGCTCGAATAGCTATGGGTGATCGGATTCGAAATCCTCGTTCATGATCTGGCTGTAGAGCTCGACTGGAACGCCGAACGCGCGCCACCCGTAGCGGACGTCGAACTCGCCCTCGCTCGCTGTCTTGGACGGCGCGGAATCGTTGTTGCGGAGGTCGAAGACATCGGTGACGCTGCACGGGTGGCCGCTGCCGCACAGGATCTGCGTCCGCGAGCCGCCGATCTCCAAACCGCGCGCCGGGTTGAGCGTCACCCGGATCGCGTCGAAGGCAGTGTGGCGGGCAAAGCGCGTGTCGTCGAGCAGACCGACGACCGCCTCGGCGCGAAACGGGCCGATCCAGCTGAGCAGCGGCGTCTTGAAGCGCAGCGGACCGGCGGTGGAGATGCCGACCTGGGGGAACGGCCGGGCGTTGTTCGAATAAGTCAGCGCGCTGATCCATCCCGGACCCCACCAGTGGCTGACCTCGCCGCCGTAGAGCTGGACGTTACCGAAGCGCTGGGCGAGGTAGCTGCCGTCGGCATCGAAGTGGACACCGTGCTGCTTGCCCTGGGCGCCGATGCCCTGCCCGGCGATCGCCCCGACCTGGACGTGGAGGTCGCTGCGCCCGGCGGTGATCTCGGCGGTTTCCTGGATCGTACCCTTGCCGTAGCCCTGGGCATCGAAGCCACGGACCAGCGCGGGACGATTGGTGCCGTCGAGCAGCGTCTCGGCGCGGCCCCCTTCCGCCGTTTCGCGCTGGGCGCGGGCGCGGACGCGGCGGATCGCCTCACGGATGTATTGCGGCTGGGCGTCGAGCGTCGGCGAGTCCTGCAGCGCGTCGAGAACCCCGCGCCACGGCACCGGCCACTGGCTGACCATGACCTGGGCGATGCCGGCATCGTTCAGCAGGGTCAGGTCGGCGCGCAGCTGGTCGTCGCCGACGCTGGCCCACGGCGCGGCCACGGTCGGGGCCGCGACACCGGCCAGCGCGGCGACGAGCGCCGCCCGAACGATCATCTGGCGCATCACGCGCGGCCGTCGCGGACGGCGGCGGCAAGCGCGGGCAGGTCGGCGAAGACCCCGTCGACGCCGGCCGCAAGGAACATCGCCACTTCGGCGGCGGCATCGCCGTACCCACCGTCGCCGGTGCCGCGGCGCAGCTCGGCGGGGAGAAAGGCATTCTCCGGCCGGAAGGTCCAGGGATGGACGAACAGACCCGCGGCATGGGCGTCGGCGACGAGCGCGGTCGGCGGCAGCGAGCGGTCCGCGGCATCGCGCGGAATGACCCGGGCCTTGGCCGGGCCGATGCCGTCGGCATAGCGGGCGATTGCCGCCAGCCCCGACGGCGACACCATCGCGTCATAGGTCGCGGATGCGTCGTCGGCGGGCGCGCCGTCGCCGATCAACTGGATCAGCCTGAGGTCGGTCATCGTCCGCAAAGCCTTCAGGTTAGCGACCTCGAACGACTGGATGATCGCGGCGTCGTCCTTCCCGGTATAGCCCGCCGCTGTCAACTGTACGACGAGCGACGGCTCGAGCGGCAGGCCGATGGCACGAAAATACGACGGGTGCTTGGTCTCGGGATAAACGCCGACAGTGCGCCCGAGGCGCGCGCTCTCGCTCGCCACGAGCGTCAGGATTTCGCCAAGCGTCGGCACCTCGAAGCGGTCGTCGAACGCCGTGTTCGCCGGGCGCAGCGCCGGCAGGCGTTCGCGCGCGCGCAGCCGCTTCAGTTCGGCCAGGGTGAAATCCTCGGCGAACCAGCCGCTGACGGTCGACCCATCGATCGTCTTCGTCGTCCGCCGCGGCGCGAACTCGAGGTGGTCGGCGACGTCGGTGGTGCTGCCGATCTCATTCTCGTGGCGGGCGACAAGGACGCCGTCGCGCGTCGCCACGAGGTCGGGCTCGATGAAGTCGGCACCGCCGGCGATGGCGACGCGGTATGCTTCGATCGTATGTTCGGGGCGGAGCGCGGAGGCACCGCGATGGGCAATGACGATCGGCTGCATGCCCCTCCCCTGCTGCGATGCAGCGTAGCCCGCGTCGACGGCCGTGACCAGTCGTCAGGCGCCGGGCGCGCGTCGCTCCTCGGCCGCGACGAGCACGTCATAGGCGGCCTGGATGACCTGGAAGCGGGCGGCCGCCGCCGGGTCGCCGGGAGCGACATCGGGGTGGTTGGCCTTGGCCAGTCGGCGGTGGGCCGCCTTGACCGCGGCGGCGTCGGCGTCGGGCGGCAGGTCGAGCGCGTTCAGCGCGTCGAGCTCGGCGCGGCTGCGGCTGCCGTCGCCCGCCCCGCCCCACGCCCAGTGGCGGGCGCGGGTGAAGCCGCTCTCGCCCGCCGCGCCGGCCTCGCGGGCGCGCGCCTCCTCGGCGCTCAGTCCTTCGAAATAGTCCCAGTTGCGGTTGTACTCGGCCGCATGCGTTTCGCAGAACCACCACCGCTCGGGCCGGTTCGGGGCCTTGGGCGCGGGCCGGTCGCCGGGCGCGTCGCAGCCGTCGCGGTCGCAGGTGCGGATCGCCGTCGCGGCTCCGCTCGTGCCGTAGTCGCGCCAGCGGGGAAACCCCCAGTCGAGGTTGCGCCGGCCCGCCATCGGCTCAGTGCGGCCTGAACAACCCGCCGAGGATGCCCTCGAGCGCGTTGCCGCCACCGCCGGCGAGCATCGACTGCAGGACCGAGGCGGCGCCGCCCGGCGTCCCCTGCTGCCCGCCCATCTGGCCCATGAGGCCGCCGAGCATTCCGCCCAGCCCCCCGCCCACGCCGCCGCCCGCGTTGCCGCCGGGAGCGACGCCTTCCCCCGGGACGTTGCCGGCGTGGCCGAGCGCCCCGGCCGCGAGCGTCGCCACCATCGGCAGCAGCGCCGCGAGCTTCGATGCGTCGATCCCCGTCGCCGCGGCGGCATGGTCGGCGACCGCCCCGGCTTCGGCATGGCCGCCGAACAGCGAGCCGAGCAGGCCGCCGCCATGTTCGACCGCCGCATCGCTCGCCGCGCCCTCGCCGGCGACGACGCTGGTGGCGGGAGCGGCGGCGGCATCGAGCGCCGCCGGCCCTTCGTTCTGCACCTTGTTGGCGAGGCCGCCGGCGACCGCCGGCATCAGCGCCGCAATCGCCGACTGCGTCTGTTCGGGGCTGAGGCCGACTCGCGCCGCCATGTCCTCGATCGCCTGCGCACCGCCGAACCGGGTGACGAGATCGGTGAGCGACTGCGACATCATGATTCTCCTGAGGAACGGGCGTCAGCAATCCTGCCACGGCTGCGTGACGGGTCGTGCACCATGCTAGCGGACGGCGGTCGCGACGGCTAGGTCAGACGCGCGGCCGGCATGGGAGACAGCGATGGCGACGGCGAGGCGGGCGGCAATTCTCGGGCTCGACACGGCACTTGGCGCCTATCTCGCGCGGCTGCTCGACGCGCGCGGCTACACCATCGCCGGCACCGGCACCGCAGCGCTGCTCGAGCGCCTCGGCATCGCCGACCGGGCGACGATCTGCGCCACCGCCGCCGAGGCCGCCGCTGGTGCCGACGAAATCTACGATCTCCGCTATGCCGCCGCCGTCCCCGCGGCCGATGCGCGCATGGTGGTCGCCGTCGATCCCGGCGACACGCGCCGGCGCGCCGCGCTGGCCGCCGAGCGCGCCGCCGGGCGCTTCGTCGCCGCCGCCGTGGTCTGGCCGCACGAATCGCGCCTCGGCCCCGGCACGTCGGCCATCGCGCGGATCGTCGCCGCCATGGCCCGGGGAAGCGAGGTCGATGCCGCCGACCTGGCGACGAGCACCGACTGCGGCTGGACCGCGGAATATGTCGATCCGCTGTGGCGGCTGCTCCAGCGGCCGGCGGCGGGCGAGGCGGCGGTCGCCACCGGGACGCTGCTCAGCGGCAGCGAGGCGGCGCGGGCGGCGGCGACCTTCTTCGGCCGCGAGCCGCCGGCCGCCGTCGTTGCCGCCGCCGGCGAGGCCGGCGATACCGCCCGGGCCAGCGCCGCACTCGACTGGCGCGCGATCACCCACGGCGCCGACCTCGTGGCGGTGCTGTGCGAAGGCGCGAGCGCCGCCTAGTCCCGCGCTTTTTGTCCGGTGCGGGCCTGGCCCCGCGCCTCCTGCCTCCGCGCCGGTCAGCCGCGTGCGTATTTGTCTTCGAAGCGGACGATGTCGTCCTCGCCGAGATAGGGTCCGCACTGGACCTCGATCAGGTGGAGCGGCACTTTCCCCGGGTTCTCCAGGCGGTGCTGCGTGCCCGCCGGGATATAGGCCGACTGGTTCTCGCCGACGATCCGCTCGACGCCGTCGACCGTGACCAGCGCGGTGCCGGTGACGACGATCCAGTGCTCGGAGCGATGGTAATGCATCTGCGACGACAGCTGCCCGCCCGGCTTGACAACGATGCGCTTGGTCTGGAAGCGCTCGCCGGAGTCGGTCGTCTCATAGGTGCCCCAGGGGCGGTGGACGACGGGTTGCGTCGTCAGGCGGGGGCTGTTGCGCAACTTCAGCGCCTCGACGACCGCGCGGACTTCCTGCGACCGCTCACGCGGGATGACGAGGAGCGAATCGCGCGTCGAGACGACGACGAGATTGTCGACCCCGACGATCGCCACGGCCGGGCCACCGTCGACCCGCACCAGGCAGTTGGCGGCATCGACCGCGACGACATCGCCGTGCAGCGCATTGCCGGCGGCGTCGCGGTTGGCAATCTCCCACAGCGCGCCCCACGACCCGACGTCGGACCAGCCCATGTCGACCCGGACCAGCGCGGCGCGGTCGGTGCGCTCCATCACCGCATAGTCGACCGAGATGTTCGGGCAGGCGAGGAAGGTGGCGCGGTCGGGCCGGACGAAGCCGCCGTCGCGGGAAGCGCGCGTCATCGCGTCCGCGGTCGCGGCGTCGACGTCCGGCGCGTGCTTGGCCAGTTCGGCGAGGAAGCGGTCGGCGCGGAACAGGAAGATGCCGCCGTTCCACAGGTGGCGGCCACCGGCGACGAAGGTTGCGGCCGTCGCGCGATCGGGCTTCTCGACGAACCGGGCGACCAGCTCGACACCGTCGAGGCCGCCGAGCGGCTCGCCCGCCTCGATATAGCCATAGCCCGTCTCCGCGGCGGCTGGCGCAATGCCGAACGTCACCAGCCAGCCGGCCGCCGCGGCGGGCGCTCCGGCGGCGACGGCGCGGCGGAAGGCGTCGGCATCGGCGATGACATGGTCGGAGGGCACCACCAGCAGGGTCGCATCGGCATCGCCGGCAAGCGCGTGGCGCGCAGCGAGCGCGATCGCCGCGGCGGTGTTCCGCCCCGCCGGCTCCAGCACGATCGCCGCCGGCGCGACGCCCGCCGCCTCGAGCTGGTCGGCGATCAGGAAGCGGTGCTCCTCCCCGCCGACGACGATCGGCGCGGCGAACGCGGGCGCAGCGAAGCGCGCGACGGTCGCCTGCAGCATCGAGCGGTCGCCGGTGATCGGCAGCAGCTGCTTGGGGTGCAACGCGCGTGACACCGGCCACAGGCGGGTGCCGGACCCGCCGGAGAGGACGACGGGGGTGATGGGCCGATGGTCGGACACGGGCGGACCTTCTCGATCGTCGGTTGGCGAGGCGGGTGTTTCGTCGCGACGCGCATGCCGGACTGGCGCAGCCGGATCAACCCCGGGAGGCCGCACGCCGAGCGCGCCACCCGATCAGCGGGCGCGGCTCAGGCTTCTTCGGATCGCCGGGCCCGCTGGGCGGGACACCCGGCTGCGCTCACACCCCTCGCGCCCCGCTCACCCCGGCTCCGACATGCAGCGCCGTCTGCACCCCGTCCTCGATCCGGAACACCGTGCCCTGCGGCGCATCGTCCGCCAGCGTCACGCCCTCGAACGCGCGCCCGCCCGCGAGCAGGCCGCGGAGCACCCGCAGCGTGATGCCGTGGCTGATGACCAGCGCCGTCCGCTCGGGCGCAAGATCGGCGAGCCATGCCTGCAGCCGGGCAGCGATCGCCGGGTAATATTCGCCGCCGGGCGGACAGACGTTGAACGCGCGCGCGTCGGGGCAGGTGATCGGCCCCTGCTCGGCGACGATGTCGGCATAGCGCCGCCCCTGCCAGCGGCCGACGTCGATCTCGAGCAGGCGGTCGTCGGTGCGGATGTCGAAGAAGTCGCGGCCGAGGTGCTCGGCGACGATCGCCACCGTCTGCAGCGTCCGTCCGGCTGGCGAGGCCCAGACGTCGAGGTCGGCCCCCGCCCCGAAATGCGCTGCCAGCGCCGCCCCCATCGCCTCGGCCTGGGCGATGCCGGCCCGGGTCAGCGGGGTATGCGCCATGTGCCCCTGCATCCGCGCGCCGGCGTTGTAGACGGTCTCGGCATGGCGGGCGAGGTAGAGCAGCATGGGACCTCCTTACCCGGATCGTGCCCGGGCGCGATAGCGGCATTGCGCCGGCAACGACGATCGCGCCTTGGCGCTTTCGCGAGTGCCACCGGCTTGGTAGGGAGCCGCCATGGGCAAGATCTATCCCGACGCCGCCGCCGCCCTCGACGGGCTGTTGTTCGACGGCATGACCATCGTCGCCGGCGGCTTCGGCCTGTGCGGCATCCCCGAAAAGCTGATTGCCGCCATCCGCGAGCACGGGGTCAAGGACCTGACCGTCGTCTCGAACAACGCCGGGGTCGACGGCTTCGGCCTCGGCATCCTGCTCGAAAGCCGGCAAATCAGGAAGATGATCGCGTCCTACGTCGGCGAGAACAAGGAGTTCGAGCGCCAGTATCTGTCGGGCGAGCTGGAGCTGGAGTTTGCGCCGCAAGGGACGCTGGCCGAGCGCATCCGCGCCGGCGGGGCGGGCATCCCCGGCTTCTTCACGCGCACCGGCGTCGGCACCAAGATCGCCGAGGGCAAGGAGCACAAGGTGTTCGAGACGGGGCCGTTCGCCGGCGAGACCGTGATCCTCGAAACCGGCATCGTCGCCGACCTGGCGATCGTCCACGCCTGGCGCGGCGACCCGTACGGCAACCTTGTCTACCGAAAGAGCGCGCGCAACTTCAATCCCAACGCCGCGACCGCCGGCCGGGTGACGGTCGCCGAGGTCGAGCAGCTGGTCGACCCCGGCAGCCTCGACCCCGACGGCATCCACACACCGTCGGTCTATGTCCAGCGCGTGGTCGAGGGACACGCCTTCGAGAAGCGGATCGAGCAGCGCACCGTCCGCGAGCGCCCGGCCGCGGACAGCCACGCCATGCGGGGGATCGCCTGATGCCCTGGACCCGCGACGAGATGGCGGCGCGCGCCGCGCAGGAACTGAGGGACGGTTTCTACGTCAACCTTGGCATCGGCATGCCGACGCTGGTGGCGAACCATATCGCGCCGGGCATCGACATCACGCTGCAGAGCGAAAACGGGATGCTCGGCATGGGGCCGTTCCCCTTCGCCGGCGACGAGGACCCGGACCTGATCAACGCCGGCAAGCAGACCATCACCGAGCTCAGGCGGACCAGCTATTTCAGCTCCGCCGACAGCTTCGCCATGATCCGCGGCGGCCACATGGACCTGTCGATCCTGGGCGCGATGGAGGTCGCGGCGAACGGCGACCTCGCCAACTGGATGGTTCCGGGCAAGATGATCAAGGGCATGGGCGGGGCGATGGACCTCGTCGCCGGCGCGCGGCGGATCGTCGTGATGATGGAGCACAACGACAAGAAGGGCGGGGTCAAGTTCTGCGACCGCTGCACCCTGCCGCTGACCGGCGCGAACGTCGTCGACGTGCTGATCACCGACCTTGCCGTGTTCGACCGCGCCGACCGGCGGGGCGCGCCGTTCCGCCTGGTCGACCGGGCCGCAGGCGTGACGCTCGACGACCTTCGCGCGCGGACCGGGGCGGCGTTCGTCGCATAGCCCGTGTCGTCACGCCGGCGAACGCCAGCATTCCCCGCCGGGGCCGAGACGGCACGCCGCGCGACGTGCTGCACCCCGACTGTTGGCTTGCGCCAGCCTGACGGCGCGAAGGAAGTAAAAGTGACGCCGACCCCCAACGCCCTCGCCGCCTGGTGGATGCCGTTCACCGCCAACAAGGCGTTCAAGGCCGACCCGCGCCTGCTCGCCCGCGCCGAAGGGATGCACTATTACACGCCCGAGGGGCGAGCGGTGCTCGACGGCACCGCCGGGCTGTGGTGCGTCAACGCCGGGCATGGGCGGGCGGAGATCACGCGCGCGATCCAGGACCAAGCGGCGGCGATGGACTTCGCGCCGACCTTCAACCTCGGCCATCCGCTCGCCTTTGCCGCCGCCGAGCGGCTGGCGCTGATGTTCCCGGCGACGCTCGACCACGTCTTCTTCACCAATTCGGGGTCGGAAGCCGTCGACACCGCGCTGAAGATCGCCCTCGCCTACCAGCGGGCGATCGGCCAGGGGACGCGGACGCGGCTGATCGGGCGCGAGCGCGGCTATCACGGCGTCGGCTTCGGCGGGATCAGCGTCGGCGGCATCGTCAACAATCGTCGCGCCTTCGGCACGCTTTCCGGCGTCGACCACCTGCGGCACACCCATCTGTCCGAGAACGCCTTCAGCCGCGGCCAGCCGGCACACGGGGCGGATCTCGCCGACGACCTCGAGCGGATGGTCGCGCTGCACGGGGCGGAGACGATCGCCGCCGTCATCGTCGAGCCGCTCGCCGGGTCGACCGGGGTACTGGTGCCGCCGGCGGGCTATCTGCAGCGGCTGCGCGAGATCGCCAGCCGGCACGGCATCCTCCTCATCTTCGACGAGGTTATCACCGGCTTCGGCCGGCTCGGTGCGGCGACGGCGGCCGACTATTTCGGCGTCACGCCCGACATCATCGCCTGCGCCAAGGGGCTGACCAACGCCGCCGTGCCGATGGGGGCCGCGGTCGCGGCGGACTTCGTCCACGCCGCCATCGTCGACGCCGGCCCGGCGGGCATCGAGCTGTTCCACGGCTACACCTATTCCGCCCACCCCCTCGCCTGCGCCGCCGCGGTCGCCACACTCGACCTGTATGTCGCCGACGGACTGTTCGCCCGCGCGGCATCGCTCGCGCCGCACTTCGCCGCCGCCGCGCACGGCCTGCGCGGCAAGCCGCACGTCATCGACATCCGCACCCTAGGGCTCGTCACCGGGATCGAGCTCGCGCCGCGCGACGGTGCGCCAGGGGTCCGCGCGACCGAGCTGTTCCACCGCGCCTTCGATGGCGGCCTGCTGGTCCGGGTCACCGGCGACACGATTGCCCTGTCGCCGCCGCTGATCGTGTCGGCAGCGCAGATCGACGACATGTTCGGACGCATCGGCGCGCTACTGGGCGATCTCGCCTGACGTTTTCCCCCTACCCCGCACGGTCGCCGTCGCTATAGTCCCCCATCCCCGGGGTGGACGAGATTACAAGGGCAACTGAATGAAGGCGACGGTCGAACGCGCGACACTGCTCAAGTGCCTGGCGCACGTTCAGTCGGTGGTCGAGCGCCGCAACACGATCCCGATCCTGTCCAACGTCCTCATCGAAGCCAGGGATGACGGCCTGCGGCTGATGGCGACCGACCTCGACCTGCAGATCGTCGAGACGGTTGGCGCGCACGTCGCCGCGCCCGGGGCGACGACGGTCAGCGCCCACACGCTGTTCGACATCGCCCGCAAGCTGCCCGAAGGCGCGCAGGTCGAGCTGACCGTCGCTGCCGAAAAGATGACGGTGACCGCCGACCGCTATCGCTCCAACCTCGCGACGCTGCCGCGCGACGACTTCCCCGTGATCGCCGAGACCGACCTGCCGACCAGGTTCAGCCTCGAGGCGGCGACGCTGCGCGACATCATCGACGGCACGCGCTTCGCCATCTCCACCGAGGAGACGCGCTACTATCTGAACGGCATCTTCCTCCATGTCGCCGGCGGCGAGGTGCCGAAGTTCCGCGCCGTCGCGACCGACGGCCACCGCCTTGCTCGGATCGAGCTCGACCTGCCCGAAGGGGCCAAGGGGATGCCCGACGTCATCGTCCCGCGAAAGTGCGTCGGCGAAATCCGCAAGCTGCTCGACGAAGTCGACGGCCCGGTCGAGATCCAGCTGTCGGCGTCGAAGATCCGCTTCAAGCTGGGACACGCCGTTCTCACCTCGAAGCTGATCGACGGCACCTTTCCCGACTATAGCCGGGTCATCCCGACGGCGAACGACCGCCTGCTCAAGATCGACCGCAAGAGCCTTGCGCAGGGCGTCGACCGTGTCGCTGCCATCGCCACGACGGAAAAGGTGCGCGCGGTCAAGATCGCGCTTGGCCACGACAAGGTGACGCTGTCGGTTACCTCGCCCGAAAACGGCACCGCGTCGGAGGAGATCCCGGCCGACTATGCCGCACCCGAGTTCGAGGTCGGCTTCAACTATCGCTACTTGCTCGACATCCTCGACCAGGTCGACAGCGACATCGTCGAGGTCCATCTCGCCGATGCCGCGGCACCGACCCTGATCCGCAAGGACGACGCCAGTTCGGCGCTGTACGTCCTGATGCCGATGCGGGTCTGACACCCGGCCTCGCGACCAGGGCGGCGCGATGACGTTCGACGACGCGGTCGCGCTCGTTCTGGCGCTTCCGGGCACGCAGTTGACGACGTCGTATCGAACCCCCGCCGTCAAGGTCGGCGCGCGCCCCGACGGCAGCGGCGGCAAGCTCCTCATCCGGCTGCGAGAAGACGGCGACATGGTTCTAGTCGTCGAGGACGGGCTGCGCGAGGCGCTGCTCGACCAGCAGGCGAACGTCTTCCACACGACGCCCCACTACGACGGCCACCCGATGCTGCTCGTCCGGCTGGCCGCTGCCGACCCGGTGCAGGTCGAAAGCCTGCTCGAACGGGCCTGGATGCGGCAGGCATCCGCGCGCCTCCGCCGGCAGCACGGCGTGCCGAGCCGCTGACCGCTTCGGACCGGTCGGGAAACAAGCGCCACTCGACTGCCCCCGGCACGACTTGGTGATCGTTTGGCAGGCTCCATCGTTTCAGAGGACTTGCCATGTACCGATCGATCATCGCCGTCGCTGCGCTGTGCGCTGCGGCCAGTGTCGGCGCGCAGGAAGCGCAGACCAGCCACAACCCGGCGGTCAAGGACAGCGCGCCCCACGACGTCACGGCACCCGCCCAGGGCCATAACAGCTTCACCGAGGGCCAGGCCAAGAAGCGGCTGATGAAGGCCGGCTATCAGGTGGCGTCGCTGACCAAGGACCCATCGGGCGCCTGGGTCGGATCGGCGATGAAGGACGGCAAGCAGGTGACCGTCGCGCTCGACTACAAGGGCAACGTCACCACGCGCTAACCCGCTGCTAATCCAGGAGATTGACCGATGACCAAGACTTTGACCCGCCTGTTCGACAACCGTTCGGATGCCGAGGGCGCGGTGCGCGCGCTCGAAGCGATGGGCGTGCCCCGGGACGATATCAGCATCGTTGCCAGCCAGGGCAATGACACCATGGGTGGGACTGCCGGCGACCGCGCCGACGGCGTCGCCGATGCCGCCGCCCACCCCGACCATGACGGCGACGTCAGCCGCGGCGCTTCGACGGGCGCGCTTCTCGGCGGTGCCGGTGGCCTGCTCGCCGGTCTCGGCCTGCTCGCCATTCCCGGCCTGGGGCCGGTCGTTGCGGCCGGCTGGCTGCTGTCGACCGCTGCCGGTGCCGGCATCGGCGCTGCGGGCGGTGCCGCGACCGGTGGCATCGTCGGCGCGTTGAAGGGCGCGGGCCACACCGACGAGGAGGCGCATGTCTATTCCGAGGGTGTCCGCCGTGGCGGGACGCTGCTGAGCGCGCGCGTGCCGGATGATCTGGCGAGCGACGCTGTGCAGGCGCTCGCGCCGTATCACGGCGTCGACGCGGCGACGCGCGGGGCTGACTACCGCGCCAATGGCTGGTCGGGCTTCGATGAGAACGCGCCCGCCTATTCGCAGACCGAAAGCGATGCCGAGCGCGCGCGCTACAGCCAGCGCATGTAGCTGCCGACGGAGCGGCGCGGCCTTGTCTGCCGCGCCGCTTCGCCTATTCGGGCGGCAATGGCCGCCAACCTTCGCCTGACGATCGACACCGCCGCCCTGGTTCGCAACTGGCGGCGGTGCGACCGAGCGAGCGCGCCGGCCGCGGCCGGCGCTGCCGTCAAGGCTGACGCCTATGGCCTCGGGGCGCAGCCGGTCGTCGATATCCTGGCCGCGGCCGGCTGCCGCGAGTTTTTCGTCGCAAGCTGGTCCGAAGCAGCGGCGCTCAAGATGCCGGCGGGGACGCGGCTGGCGGTACTCCACGGAGTACAGCCTGACGAACTGCCCCTCGCTCTCGCCAGCGACGCGGTTCCGGTCCTGTCGACGCCCGCGCAGGTCGCCACCTGGCGGAGCGCTGCACCGGACCGCCCCTGCGATATCATGGTCGACACCGGGATCAACCGTCTCGGCCTGACCCCGGCGGAGGCGGTTCGTAGCCTTGACGGGGTGTCGGTCGACGTTCTCCACAGCCACCTCGCCTGTGCCGACGATCCCGCCAGCCCGGGGAATGCGGCACAGCTTGACGCCTTCCGCGCGGTCGTCGCCGACGTTCCTGCCCGCCGCGCCGCGCTGGCCAATTCTGCCGGCATCCGCCTGGGGAGCGAGTATCATTTCGATCTCACCCGCCCCGGCATCGCCCTGTACGGCGGCGCGCCCGACGCCGAGCCGGTCGTCCGCCTCGCCGCCCGCATCGTCCAGGTCCGCGACGTGCCGGCGGGAGCGAGTGTCGGCTACGGGGCGACGTGGACGGCGGACCGCCCGAGCCGCATCGCCGTCCTCAACCTCGGCTACGCCGACGGCTACCCCCGCGCGCTGTCGAATGCCGGCACCGCCGTCGTCGACGGTGCCCGCTGTCCTGTGGTCGGGCGCGTGTCGATGGACCTGACCGCCGTCGACGTCACCACCGCCCATGTCGTCGAGGGCGACTGGCTGGCGGTCGAGTTCGACCTCGCCGCCACCGCGGCCAAGGCGCGCGTTTCGCAATATGAGTTGCTGACGGGCCTCGGCCACCGCTATGCCCGCGCCTACGAATGACCGGCGTGCCCCACGATATCCTCGGCGTCCTGCGCGCGATCGGTCGCTTCGTCCTCGGCGGGCTGGCGCTCATCGGCCGTATCGTGCTGTTCGCCGGGCGCGCCATCGGCCGGGCCGTCGCGCCGCCTTATTATCCCGCCCGAGTTGGCGAGCAGCTGCTCGTCATCGGCTGGTTCTCGCTGCCCGTCGTCGGCATGACCGCGCTGTTCACCGGCGCCGCGCTGGCGCAGCAGATCTTCATCGGCGGCAGCCGCTTCAACGCCGCCGCGACCGTTCCGGCGGTCACCGTGATCGGCATCGTCCGCGAGCTGGGACCGGTCCTCGGCGGGCTGATGGTCGCCGGGCGGGTGTCGTCGGCAATGGCGGCGGAGCTGGGCACGATGCGCGTCACCGAACAGATCGACGCCCTGACGACGCTGCGCACCGACCCCTATCGCTACCTGATCGGCCCGCGCGTGCTGGCGGCGACGCTGGTCATGCCGCTGCTCGTGCTGGTGTCGAACGTGCTCGGCGTGCTCGGGGGCTTCGTCCTGGCAACGACGCGGCTGGGGTTCAACGCTGCCAACTATCTCGACCGGACGATCGCTTTCCTGAAGACCGACGACGTCGTCTCGTCGCTGGTCAAGGCGGCGGTGTTCGGCTTCATCATCGCGCTGATGGGCTGCTACCACGGGTTCAACTCGAACGGCGGCGCGGAGGGAGTCGGGCGGGCGACGACCAACGCCGTCGTCAGCGCCTTCATCCTCATCCTGATGTCGAACCTGGTCATCACCGTCATCGTGTTCGGCGGCCGGTGACCGCGAAGATCACCCTGCGCGGGGTGAAGAAGCGCTTCGGCTCCAAGGTTGTCCTCGACGGGGTCGACCTCGAGGTCGGTGCCGGCAAATCGCTCGTCGTTATCGGCGGCTCGGGCACGGGGAAATCGGTGCTGATCAAGTCCATCCTCGGCCTGCTGCGGGTCGACGCCGGCAGCATTGTCGTCGACGGCAGCGAGGTGACCGGGCTGCGCGGGGCTGCGCTCGCCACCCACCAGGCGAAGTTCGGCATGCTTTTCCAGGGCGGCGCGCTGTTCGATTCGCTTCCCGTCTGGCGCAACGTTGCCTTCGCGCTGCCGCGCGGCGAGGGCGCGACGCGACTGCGGGCAGCGGCGCTCGACAATCTCGCCCGCGTCGGCCTCGGGGCGGAAGTCGCCGACCTGCGCCCGTCGGAACTGTCCGGCGGCATGCAGAAGCGCGTCGCCCTCGCCCGCGCGATCGCTGTCCGGCCGGAGATCATCTTCTTCGACGAGCCGACCACCGGGCTCGACCCGATCATGGCCGACATCATCAACGACCTGATCGTCAGCCTCGTCCGCGACCTCAAGATCACGGCGCTGACGATCACGCACGACATGGCGAGCGCGCGAAAGATCGCCGATCGCATTGCCATGCTGTACGCCGGGCATATCATCTGGCAGGGGAGCCGCGAGATGGTTGTTGCGTCGGGTAACGCGTACGTCGATCAGTTCGTCCACGGGCGTGCCGACGGACCGATTCAGATGCAGGTTCGGCCCGCGTGAGCGGCGCAGCCGAGATTGTCCGCCTGCTTGCCGCCGTCGGCGCGGGGGAACGCATAGCTCTTAAGGATCTATATACTCTTACCTCGGCGAAGCTGTTTGGAGTGGTCCTCCGTATCTTGCACGAGCGGAGCGAAGCGGAAGACGTGCTGCAGGAAGTGTACATCACAGTCTGGCGAAAGGCGGCGGAGTTCGATCCGACGCGGGCCAGCCCGATCACCTGGATGGTGACTATTGCGCGCAACCGTGCGATCGACCGTCTGCGCGCGCGCGGCAGCCGGCCGACGACGACGCTCGACCTTGCCGCCGAAGTCCCCGAGCCGTCGCCGGGCGCCGACGCGCTGATGGCCAGCGCCGACGACGCCCGCCGGGTCGCGGCGGCCCTCGACCGGCTCGACCCGCGCCATGCCGCCGTCATCCGCAGCGCCTATTTCGACGGCTTCACCTATGAGGTGATCGCCGAGCGGGAGCAGGTACCGGTCGGCACGCTGAAGAGCTGGGTCCGCCGCGGCCTGATCCGCATGCGCACGGAACTGGCGACGTGAGCCCGCCGCCCGACGACGACGGCGTGACGCCCCAGAACGGCCTGCCGCCGGACGACGGGCTGACGCCCGACGCGGCGCTGGCGCTCGACTTCGCGCTCGGCGCGCTCGACGGCGCGGCCCTGCGCGCGGCCGAACTGCGCCTGCGCCGTGACCCAGCCTTTGCCGCCGACGTCGCCCGCTGGCAAGCCGAGTTGGCCCCGTTGTCCGACGCCGTTGCCCCGGCGACGCCGCCGCCGGCGGTCTGGGCAGGGATCGAGCGGGAGCTGTTTCGCGAGGCCGCGCCCTCCGCCACGGCGTTGGCCACGCCGGTAGCGAAGGCCGTCGCGCTGTGGCGCAACCTCGCCTTCGCCGCAAGCGCGGTGGCGGCGGTGGCGCTCGCCATGCTCGTCCTCCGGCCCGGGGCGCCCTCCGCCGCGGCCCCGCCGGCCCTGCTCGCCGCCTCGATGGCGACGACCGACGCAACCAAGGCAGTGGTCATCACCGCCACCTGGGACGCCGCGCGCGGTGCCGTCATCCTGACGCCGGCGGCGCGGCAGCCGAGCCGCGGCCTGACGCCCGAACTCTGGGTCATCGTCGGCAAGGACAAGCCGCAGTCGCTTGGGCTGATCGATCTCAAGGATGCGCAGGCGCACGTCGTCTCCCCGGCGTTGCGGCAGAAGCTGACGCGCGGCGCGACGCTGGCGATCAGCCTGGAGCCGGCGGGCGGGTCGCCGACCGGCCAGCCGACGGGACCGATCGTCGCAACGGGGACCCTGACGGCATTGTAGCTCTCGTGGCTGCATCTGCGCGGGCTATACGGTCGTAACTGCGCCGTCCCGAAACTGCGGACAGTTCCCAAGGGAGACCCAAGCATGAAGACGTCGACGAGCGCCCTGCGCGCCGCCCTGTTTGCCGCTGCCGCCGGCCTCGCCACCGCCGCCGGTGCCGAGATGATGCACACCAAGACTGTCATGGTCGGTGGCGCGCCGATGTATCCGAGCAAGAACATCATCGAGAACGCCGTCAACTCCAAGGACCACACGACGCTCGTCGCCGCGGTCAAGGCCGCCGGCCTGGTCGACACCCTGTCGGGCCCGGGTCCGTTCACCGTCTTCGCACCGACCAACGCCGCCTTCGCCAAGCTGCCCTCCGGCACGGTCGAGACGCTGGTCAAGCCCGAGAACAAGGACACGCTGACCAAGATCCTGACCTATCACGTCGTCGCGGGCGCGATGGACTCGAAGGCGATTGCCGCCGCGATCAAGGCGGGCAAGGGCACGGCGACGCTGACCACCGTGCAGGGCGAGCCGCTGACCGCCAAGATGGTGGGCGGCAAGCTGATGCTGACCGACGCCAAGGGCGGCATGTCGACGGTCACGATCAAGGACGTCTATCAGTCGAACGGCGTCATCCACGTCGTCGACACCGTCCTGATGCCGTAAACGCCGATGCCCTCCCCTGCTGCGCGGGGGAGGGCGCTCGACGAACCTGCGCCCGCGTCCGTGCGTTAAGCCGCCGTGACGAATTTCTCCTCCGGCAACCGCAGCCGCGCTGTCGCTGCCGCGGCCGCCGTCCTGCTCCAGGCCCTGATCGGCTGGGCCCTGATCACCGGACTGTCGGGACGTCTGGTCCGTACGGTCGAGGCTGACCTCAAGGTCTTCGAGGTTGCGCTGCCGCCCCCGCCGCCGCCTGTGCCCAAGCCGGTCCCGGTCCGGCACGCCAACCGACGGGCGGCAGGAGCCGCAGCGCCGCCCCACAAGCGCGCCACGCCGACACCGGTGGTCGCCCCCGTCCCAGTGATCAAGCTGCCCCCGCCGCCGGCGATCGTCGCCGCGCCGCTGCCGGCGCTCGGCAGCGACCCCGCCGCGGGCGCTGCCGACGCCGGCGAGGGCACCGGTGCGGGCGGACAGGGCAATGGGCGCGGCAGCGGGACGGGCGGCAACGGCACAGGCAGTGGCGGCACGCGCGCGCGACTGATCCGCGGCGAGATCAGCGGCCGCGACTACCCGCCCGAGGCCAAGCGCGCCGGCATCGAGGGCAATCTGACGACGCGCTATCTGGTCGATACGCGGGGGCGGGTCGAGCGCTGCTACGTCACCGAATCGAGCGGCAGCGACCTGCTCGACGCCACGACCTGCCGACTGGCGATCCAGCGCTACCGCTTTGCGCCCGCCCGCGACGCGGCGGGCAACCCCGTGTCAGACGAGGTGTACGAAGACCACGGCTGGCGCATCGCCGAAGAAGGACCGTAACGGCCGCGCCGGCCGGCTACTCCGCGGCAAGGAGTTCGGTCTCCGCCTCGGCCGCCTGCAGCGCCCACATCTCGGCATAGGTGCCGTTTTTCGCCAGCAGCGCCGCATGCGTCCCGCGCTCGACGATCCGCCCGGCGGCCATGACCAGGATTTCATCGGCGTCGGCGATGGTCGACAGACGGTGGGCGATGACCAGCGTCGTCCGCCCCCGCCCGACGGCGCGCAGCGAGTCCTGGATTTCCGCCTCGGTGCCCGAATCGAGCGCGCTCGTCGCTTCGTCGAGGATGAGGATCGCAGGGTCCTTGAGGATCGTCCGCGCGATCGCGACACGCTGCTTCTCGCCCCCCGACAGCTTGAGCCCGCGCTCGCCCACCGTCGACGCATAGCCGTCGGGCAGCGCGACGATGAAGTCGTGGATCGCCGCCTCCTTGGCCGCCGCCTCGATCTCCGCCTGCGTGGCATTGGCGCGGCCATAGGCGATATTGTAGCCGATGGTGTCGTTGAACAGCACCGTGTCCTGCGGCACGATGCCGATCGCCCGGCGCAGCGAATCCTGTGTCACCCGGCGGATGTCCTGGCCGTCGATGGTCACGCTGCCGCCGGCGATATCGTAGAAGCGGTAGAGGATGCGGCTGAGCGTCGATTTGCCCGCCCCCGAATGGCCGACCACGGCGACCTTGCGCCCGGCCGGCACGGTGAAGCTGACGTCATGGAGGATCGCCCGCCGGCTTTCGTAGGCGAAGTCGACGTGGTCGAAGCGCACCTCGCCGCCGGTGACGACGAGCGGCGTGGCGTCGGGGGCGTCGGCGATCTCGGCCTCGGTGTCGAGGAGCTTGAACATGGCCTCCATGTCGATCAGCCCCTGCTTGATCTCGCGGTAGACCATGCCGAGCAGGTCGAGCGGCCGGAACAACTGGGCCAGCAGGGTCGAGATGAAGACGACGTCGCCCGGCTCGAACCGCCCGCGGCTCCAGCCCCAGACGGCGTAAGCGAGCGCTCCGCCCATCATCAGGTTGGTGATCGCCGACTGTCCGATATTGAGCCACGACAGCGAGTTCTGGTTCTTGATCGCCGCCTCGGTCCAGGCGTTCATCGCTTGGCCGTAACCGCGCGCCTCGTGCGCCTCGGCGTTGAAATACTTGACCGTCTCATAGTTGAGCAGCGCGTCGACCGCGCGCGCCGTCGCCTTGTTGTCGAAGGTCACCATCTCGCGCCGCAGCGCGTTGCGCCAGTTGGTCAGCTTCTGCGTGAACCAGACGTACGCCGCCGCCATGACCAGCGTCGCTGCCACCAGCCCGACGCCGAACTTGATGCCGAAGATGATCGAGGTGACGACCAGCTCGATCACGGTCGGCACGATGTTGAACAGGATGAAATAAAGCATCGTGTCGATGCTCTTGGTCCCGCGCTCGACGATTCGCGTCAGCGCGCCGGTGCGCCGCTCGAGGTGGTAGCGCAGCGACAATTTGTGGATGTGGACGAAGACGTCCTGACTGAGGTGCCGCGCCGCCGTCTGACCGACGCGCTCGAAGATCGCGTTGCGGATATTGTCGAACAGCACCCCGCCGAAGCGCGCGCCGGCATAGGCGACGACGAGGCCGACGACGATGGCGACCGCGGCCTGTCCGCCGTGGCTCATCCGCGTCACCGCCCCGCCGAGCGCGAAGCTCATGACATAGCCGATCGCCTTCGACACGACGACGAGCAGCATCGACACGACGACGCGCCGGCGCAGCCCGGTCCGGCCGGTCGGCCACAGATACGGCAGGAAGCGCCGCAGCGCCTTCAAGTCGGGGTTGGCGTCGGTGACGGCAGCGGAGTCGCGCATGCGTGCAACATGGGGCGGCGACCCCGCCGCGGCAATCCGTGTTAGTTACGCACTTCGGGCCGCAGGATGTAGCGCCCGCCCTCGAAGCGGGTGAACAGCTGCGTCACCGCCGGGTGCTGGACCGGCTCGGGCACATCCTCGTGGACCAGGTTCTGCTGGCTGACATAGGCGACGTACGCGCTCTCGTCGTTCTCGGCGAGCAGGTGATAATAAGGCTGATCCTTGCGCGGACGGACATTTTCCGGAATCGCCTGCCACCATTCCTCCGAGTTCGCGAATTCGGGATCGACGTCGAAGATGACGCCGCGGAAGGGGAACAGGCGGTGACGCACGACCTCGCCGATGCCGAAGCGGGCGATGTCGTTGACGGCGTTATCCTTTATCTCGCTCATTGAAACCTCTGCGGGCACGGACCCGGTTACGCATGCACAACATATAGGAAGACGCGCGGTTTCGTGAAGGGCATTGGCAAAGCCGCACCCGCTCCGCTATAGCCCCGCCTTCGACCGGCCCGTCGCGGCCATGCGCCCTGCCGGAGAGGTGCCAGAGTGGTCGATTGGGACGGTCTCGAAAACCGTTGTGGGTGCAAGCTCACCGTGGGTTCGAATCCCACCCTCTCCGCCACCCTCACGTGAAGCGCCGTCAATCCGTCCCGGCGTGCCCGTGCGCGCAGTACCTGCCTATGCGGCGAGCGCAGCGCCATTGGCGCGGGGTGTGACGGCCGTCACCGCGGGCCTCGGCGGCGCGCCGTAGCAGGAGAGCATCGGCGCACGGATGGTCCGGCGCTGGATGAGCGGGAACTGCCACCATGAAGATCATCCTTGCCGCCGCCCTTGCGCTTGCGACCATCGCCGCTCCCGCGGCGTTCGCGCAGTCGGCACCGACCGCGAAGGTGTTCTTCGGCGACCTGAACCTCGACACCGCCGCCGGTCAGTCGACGCTGAACAGCCGCATCGCGCATGCCGCGCGCAACGTCTGCCGCTCGACCGAAGGCCGTGACCTCGCGTCGCGCTCGGCATGGCAGGCGTGTTTCTTCAACGCCATGACGGGTGCCATGGGCCAGGTGCCGGCGACTTCCCCGCTGTTCGCCTCGCGCTGATGGTCCGCACGCCGGGGCCGGAACGGACCGGTCTCCGCACCGGTGCTCGCACGCGGCAGGGGCGCCAGGTCGTGCCCGGCCGGTAATGGCGACAGTCGCCGAACCGCCACGGTTCGCGCGCTCGCTGCACCGAATGCCCTCGCCAAGCGCATGTAGGTCGCCGGCCCGCCGCGGGTCGCGCACTCGCTGCACCGTGTCCTCACCAAGCGCGCCGGTCGCTGAACCGCCACGGTTCGTCCGCCCGTCGCGCCGTAGCCCGGTCGCGAGGGCCGGCAGCCCGCGGTCGTCCTGCCCGCGCGGCGCTTGCCTTGGACGTCCGGCCGCCTCAGACCGCCGCCAGCGCCTGGGTGAAGTCGGCGATCAGGTCGTCGGGATGCTCGACGCCGATCGAGACGCGGACGAGGTTATCGGTGATGCCGAGCTCCGCCTTGCGCGCCGGGGCGACCGACAGGTGTGTCATCGCCGCGGGATGCGACGCCAGGCTCTCCGTGCCGCCCAGGCTGACCGCCAGCTTGACCAGCTTCAGGTGGTCGAGCAGCCGGAACGCCTCCGCCTCGCCGCCCTTGACCAGAACCGAGAAGGTCGACCCCGCGCCCGTGCAGTGGCGGGTGAAGATGTCGTGCTGCCGGCTGCCGGGCATCGAGAAAGCCGAGATAGCCGACGCGCTCGACCTTGGGATGCTGGCTGAGGAAGTCGCACACCAGCTTGGCGTTGTCGCCGGCGCGGCTCATCCGCAGCTCGAGCGTTTCGAGGCTGCGCAGCAGCATCCAGGCGGTATGCGGGTCGGTGATCGTGCCGATGGTGTTGCGCGTCATGCGGACCGGCAGGATCGCCGCGTGCGACCCCAGCACGGCACCGGCCACGAGGTCGCTGTGCCCGCCGACATATTTGGTCAGGCTGTAGATGACGAGGTCGGCCCCCTGCTTCAGCGGTTGCGCCCACAGGGGACCGAGGAAGGTGTTGTCGATGATGATCGGCGGCAGGTCGCCATCGGCCGCGTCCGCGAACACCGTCGCGCGGGCGTCGCGGACGCCCTCGACGTCGACCAGCGCGTTGGTCGGATTGGCCGGGCTTTCGAGATAGATGGCAGCGACACGCCCCCTGCCCTTCGCCTGCCCCAGGACCGCTTCGATCTGCGCCCGCGTCGCACCGGCGGGAAAGTCGAGGAAGGTCACGCCCATGCGCCCGAGGATGCGCGCGATCAGCGTCTCGGTCGCCGCGTACAGCGGCGCTGAATGGACGATGACGTCGCCCGGGCGGACGAGGGCGAAGAAGGTCGTGGCGATCGCCGACATGCCGCTGGAAAACGCCAGCGCGTCCTCCGCCTCTTCCCACAGCGCCAGCCGATCCTCCAGGATCTCCTGGTCGGGGCCGTTGAAGCGCGAATAGACCAGTCCCTCGGCCCCGCCGGGGCGGATGCCGGTGATGCCCTCGAAGAAGCGCTTGCCGTCGGCGGCGCTCTCGAAGACGAAGGTCGAGGTGAGGAAGATCGGCGGCTTGAGCGATCCCTCCGACAGCGCCGGGTCGAAGCCATAGCCCATCATCATCGTCGACGGGTGGAGCTTGTGGTTGCCGAGCGTCGTCGACTGGTGGGCGACGGCGCGCTTGCGCGGCACGCCGGTCATCGTGGTTTCGGTCGGGTCGGCCATGATCTTGCCTCGTCGCTGCGTGTGGCACGGCTCTACGCCCGCGCGGGGCGCGTGGCGACCCATGGGGCAACGCGCGAGCGACCCATCGGGCCCGCCTTCCGCGCTGCAGCATCCCGTGCTATCGCCGCGCCATGCTGACGATCAACGCCGTCACGGTCCGCCTCGGCGGGCGCGTCATCCTCGACCGCGCATCGGCCGCCATTCCGCCGCGCGCGCGGGTCGGGCTGATCGGGCGCAACGGTGCGGGCAAGTCGACGCTGATGAAGCTGATCGCACGGGTCAACACACCCGACGACGGCGGCGTCGAGATGCCCAAGGCGGCGCGGATCGGCTATGTCGCGCAGGAAGCGCCGGCGGGGTCGACGACGCCGTTCGAGACGGTGCTCGCCGCCGACACCGAACGCGCCGCGCTGCTGGCGGAAGAACACGGGCTCGACCATGCTGCTGCCGCCAACCTGCATCGCATCGCCGAAATCCACGAGCGGCTGACCGCGATCGACGCCCATACCGCGCCGGCGCGGGCCAGCCGGATCCTCGTCGGGCTCGGCTTCGACGAGGCGGCGCAGCACCGGCCGCTCGACAGCTATTCGGGCGGCTGGCGGATGCGCGTCGCCTTGGCCGCGCTGCTGTTCTCGCAGCCCGACCTGCTGCTCCTCGACGAGCCGTCGAACCACCTCGATCTCGAGGCGACGCTGTGGCTCGAATCGTTTCTCAAGAGCTACCGCGCGACGATGGTCGTCATCAGCCACGAGCGCGACCTGCTCAACAACGTCGTCGACCATATTCTCCACCTGGAGGGCGGCAAGACGACGCTCTATCCCGGCGGCTACGACGATTTCGAGCGGCAGCGGAACGAGCGGCTGGCCCAGCTCGCCTCGGCGCGCGAGGCGCAGGCGAACCAGCGCGCCAAGCTGCAGGACTATATCGCGCGGAACTCGGCGCGCGCCTCGACCGCCAAGCAGGCGCAGTCGCGGATGAAGGCACTCGCCAGGATGCAGCCGATCGCCGAGGTCGCGACCGATCCCAGCCTCGTCTTCGACTTCCCCTCGCCCGCCGCGTTGAAGCCGCCGCTGGTCCAGCTCGACCACGCCGCGGTCGGCTACAACAACACGCCGATCCTGTCGGGCATCGACCTTCGTCTCGACCCCGACGACCGGCTGGCGCTGCTCGGGCGCAACGGCAACGGCAAGACGACGCTCGCGCGCCTGCTCGCCGGGCAGCTGCCGGCACTCGACGGGCAGGTCGCGGCGACGACCAAGCTCAAGGTCGGCTATTTTACCCAGTATCAGGTCGAGGAACTGGACGCCGACGACACGCCGCTCGAGCACATGACCCGGCTGATGCCCGGGGCCAAGCCGACGGCGGTGCGCGGCCAGCTCGGGCGCTTCGGCTTCTCCGGCGCGATGGCCGAGCAGAAGGTCGGGCGGATGAGCGGCGGCGAGCGCGCGCGCCTCGCCCTGGCGTTGATCACCCGCGACGCGCCGCACCTGCTGATCCTCGACGAGCCGACCAACCACCTCGACGTCGATGCGCGCGAGGCGCTGGTTCAGGCGTTGAACGACTATGGCGGCGCGGTCGTCGTCGTCAGCCACGACCGTCATATGGTCGAGGCCGCCGCCGACCGGCTGGTGCTGGTCGAGGACGGCCATGCGGCGGAGTTCAACGGCAGCCTCGACGACTATACCGACCGCATCCTCGGCCGTGGCGACGCGCGCCCCGAGAAGCGTCCCGCCGCCGCTCCCAAGCCGGGCAAGATCGTGCGCCAGGAATCGGCCGCCGACCGCGCCAAGAGCGTCGTCCTGAAGCGCACCGCGCGCGAGGCGGAGGCCGATATCGCCCGGCTGACGGCGCGGCTGAGCCAACTCGATAACGCGCTGGCCGATCCGGCGAAGGCGACCGGTGCCGACCGGCTGGCCGGCGTCCCGGCGCTGATGAAGACGCGGGCGACGGTCGCGAAGGCGCTCGAAGACGCGGAGACGAAGTGGATGGCGGCGAGCGAGGCGCTGGAGGCGGCGTAAGCGTCAGCGGGCCGGATTTGCGATTTCCGGCAGATCGCCCCCCGAACGGGAACGGGCCGCCGGATGCTCTCCGACGGCCCGCAACGGTGAGACCAGGACTTAGGCGGCGACGGTGGTCGCGCGGCGGCGCAGCGAGCCGCCGACCAGACCGAAGCCGGCGATCATCAACGTCCAAGCGGCAGGCTCGGGAACCGTGTTGCCGCTGACCGTGGTGTAGTAGCCGACAGTGTGATTGTCCAACTCGTAACCGCCACCAGTGGTCTGCGAGAACTTGACGGTGTCGAACGTGCCGTTGGTGTCGAAGAAGTTGATGAACGCGTACGGCTGGCCACCGTTCTGGCCCTTGAACGGCGCGTCGGGGTTGCCGAAGTACGCCGGCTTGCTGCCGATGCGCGCGAGCACGCCCGACGGGTCGAGCTGGCCGACGAGGACGCCGGCGCGGAAGAACTGGACCAGGTTGCCGCCGTCGAGTGCCGACAGATAATAGCCGAAGTAGTTCACGCCGCCGGGAACCTTCACCGGGTCGGCCGTCAGCGTGATGCTGTACGGCGTGCCATTGAAGGCGACGGCATAGTTGCCCGTGCCGCCGGCCGAGCCATACTGGTCGGCCGAGTGGATCTGCACGCTCGTGTACGAGCCGGTGAACGCACCCGCGGTCCCGAAGTCGGTGGTGAAGGTGTCGAACCCGGTCGGGCGCGCATCGAAGGTCTCGACGCCGACCACCGTGAAGCCCGCGGTCGTGTGCTCGACGCCGGCATTCTCGTAGGTGAGATTGAACGCGTCCAGCGCAAGCGCCGGAGCGGAGGTCGCCAACAGGACGCCGGCAAAGATGGTGGCTGCGGTCTTGATCATTTGTTTTCCCCTAATCGGTAGGCAACTACGGGGTAAGCAAGACACGTGCCAATTGCAGAGCAGTTTATGCTGGCCAAGAAACGTTTGCAACAAAGGGGCTTATGCTGCTGTCATGAAGATGCAGTGTTTCATGCCCCGCTGCGGGTGTCGGAAAATCTTACACTTTTGTGCCCGCCCCCAACCCGCCTTAGTTTCTGCCTATAGTTAATTCCGATGCGCCTTTCTTGGGCGCCGACGGGTGTGCTGTGCCGGAACGCGGGGCGGCAGCGACAGGGCGGACGCCGGCTGCGGGTCTCGCGCCCGCCGTGACGCCCGGGTTCTGCCCCGCATTCCCCGTTCGCCCAACTCCCGCCACGCATGAAGGTACGTCGAGCGTGCCGCCCAACGTCGTTGCCATCGTCGCCGCTGCGTTGTCGCCTGCGACGGATCGCCGGGCTTCAGATATCCTGTGCCAACCGTCCGTACAGGTCGGGGCGCCGGTCGCGAAAGAAGCCGAAGCTGGCCCGGTTCGCCCGCACTTCGGCGAGGTCGAACGTCGCGATCACCGCGCCTGTGTCGTCGGTGCCGAGTTCGTCGACGATGTCGCCGCGTTGGTCGGCGATGAAGCTGTTGCCGTAGAAACGCTGGTCCTCCTCGATGCCGGTGCGGTTGGCGGCGACCACCGGCACGACGTTCGATACGGCGTGGCCGACCATCGCGCGAATCCACATCCGCCGCGTGTCGAGATTGGGTTCGGCCGGTTCGCTGCCGATCGCGGTCGGATAGAACAGAACCTCGGCCCCCATCAGCATCATCGCCCGCGCGCTCTCCGGAAACCACTGGTCCCAGCAGATGCCGACGCCGATGCGGCCATGATCGGTGTCCCAGACCTTGAAGCCGGTGTTGCCGGGGCGGAAGTAGAACTTTTCCTCGTATCCGGGCCCGTCGGGGATGTGGCTCTTGCGGTAGACGCCCATGACGTCGCCGCGACGATCGATCATCGCCAGGCTGTTATAATAATGCGGCCCGTCGGCCTCGAAGAACGAGCAGGGGACATAGGTGCCGGTGTCGCGCGCCACCGCCTGCATCGCCGCGACCGCCGGGTGCCGGCCGACGGGGAAGGCGCGACCGAAAAAACGGTCGTGCTCGTGGCGGCAGAAATAATAGCCCTGGAACAGCTCGGGCGGCAGGATCACCTGCGCGCCCCTGGCGGCGGCATCGCGGACGGCGGCGGCGGTCGCAGCGATGTCGCGCTCCATATCGTCGCTGAAGGCGAGCTGGAGAGCGGCGACGGTAAGGGTCATAGCGCGATCCCGAAGCGGGCGAGGCCGGCGGCCATCACCGCGTAAAGGCCGATCGTCACCAGGCACACGGCGGTGAGCGCGAGCGGGAAACCGACGCCGTGGCGAAGCAGCGGCGGCAGGAGCAGGAACAGCGGCAGCGACGGCAGGACATACCAGAAGGTCGCCCCCGCATGCGTCGCCAGGCGCGCCGGATCGTGCGTGTCGCGCCACAGCCACAGCATGCCGAGGATCGAGACCAGCGGCAGCGAGGCGATCAGCGCCCCGCCCGCCGGGTAGCGCCGCGCAACCTCGCTGACCGTGGCGACGACGGCGCCGGACACCAGCGCCTTGACCAGCCAGTACGCGGTCATGCCGCCGCGCGGTGCCGGACGATGCTCACGCCGGCTGCTGCTGGGTGATGCAGTGGAAGCTGCCGCCGCCGGTGAGGACGGCGTTGGCGCGCAGACCGACGGTGCGGCGGCCGGGAAACAGCGCCGCGATTCCCGCCACGGCGGCCGCGTCGTTGGCCGCGCCGTAGGTCGGGACAACGACGACGCCGTTGGCTACATACCAGTTCATGTAGCTCGCCGGCACCGCCCCGCCATCGACCTCGATCAGTCCGGGCGAGGGCAGGCGGACAAGGTCGAGGCCGAAGTCGCGGGCGCGGCCGGCAGCGTCGTCGTAGACCTCGGCATTGGGGTCGTCGCTGCCCGCGGCGACCGGCACCGCCAGCACGCCAGGCGCAACGAAGCGGGCAAGGTTGTCGACGTGGCCGTCGGTATGGTCGTTCGCCAGCCCCTCGCCGAGCCACAGGACGCGGTCGAGGCCAAGATCGCGGCGCAGGTGCGATTCGACCTCGCCGCGGTCCATGCGCGGGTTGCGGTTGGGGTTGAGCAGGCAGGCCTCGGTCGTGACGCACAGGCCGGTGCCGTCGACCTCGATCGCCCCGCCCTCGAGCACCCAGTCGTGGCGGGCGAGCGGGACGCCGGCTTCCTGCGCGACCACGCCCGCCACCGCCTCGTCGCCGTCGAGCTGGTACTTGCCGCCCCAGCCGTTGAAGCGGAACGCCGCCGCCGCCGGCCCCGCCGCGCTCGCCAGGAACAGGGGGCCCGTATCGCGCAGCCAGATGTCGCCGAACGCCTGCCGGTGGAAGCGGACGCTCGCGCCGTGCAGCGCCTCGTGCGCCGCCGCCGCCGCGGCTTCGGTCGCGACGAGCAGTTCGACCCGCTCGTGCTCGGCGATGGCCCACACCATCGCTGCGACCTCGGCCTGCGCCGGCGCGAGATCGTCGCCCCACAGCTCGGCATGGCTGGGGAAGGCGGTCCACGTCGCGGCATGCGGGGCCCATTCGGCGGGCTGACGCCCGGTCACCGGCGCTGCGCCGCGCTGGCGTCGCGCACGGCCTTGAACTCAGCGCCCGGGTTCCACTGCGGCCAGGCGCGATTGTCGGCCAACCCGCGGAGCACGGCGTAATAGAGGTCGAGGTCCTCGACCGCGCCCGACCAGTCCCACGTCGGATCATAGTTGTCGCTCGGCTGGTGGTAGCGGTGGGCGGTATAGTCGGCCGCCGCCGCCTCCCCTGCCGCCTTGCCGCCGTCGAGGCGGTCGATGCCGCTGCCGGCGCGGAGCATCGGTACGCCAAGCTTGGCCAGGCTGAAGTGGTCGGAACGGAAATAGCCGCCCTTCTCCGGGCTCGGCTCGGGCGCAACATAGCGCCCCTGCGCCTTGGCGAGCAGGGCTGCGGTGGCGTCGAGGTCGGACTTGCCGCCGCCGGAGATGGTGATGTCGTGCGTCGGCCCGCCGACGTTGAGCCCGTCCATGTTGACGCCCCCCGCCGTCAGCGCCAGCGGGAAGACGGGGTGCTCGGCGTACCAGCGCGACCCGAGCAGGCCCGACTCCTCGCCGGTCACGCTCATGAACACCACGGTGCGCGCCGGGGGCGGGCCGGCGGCGAACGCCTGCGCCAGCGCGAGCACCCCGGCGACGCCGCTCGCATTGTCGACCGCGCCGTTGCAGATGTCGTCGCCGCCGGCATCGGCCGGACAGCGGCCGAGGTGGTCCCAGTGCGCCGTGACCAGCACCGACTCCTCGGGGAAGCGCTTGCCCGGCACGATGCCGATGACGTTCTTCGACGCCGAATGGCTGATCGTGTTGGTCAGTGCCGCCGAGGCGGTGAGGCCGAGCGGTACGGCGCGGAAGCCCTTGATCTGCGCCGCCCGCGTCAGCGTCGGCAGGTCCTGCCCGGCGGCGGCCAGCATCCGTTCGGCGGCGGCGCGGGTCATCCAGCCCTCGATGCCGACTCGGCCCATTCCCTTGTCGGTCGTGTCGAGGTCGATCTGCGGCCCCGTCCAGCTCGTCGTGATGACGTTCCAGCCATAGCCGGCCGGTTCGGTGTCGTGGATGACGAAGGCGGCGGCAGCACCGTGCCGCGCCGCTTCCTCGAACTTATAGGTGTAGCGGCCGTAATAAGTCATCGCCCGCCCCTCGAACGGGCCGGCCGCCTTGCCCGCGGCCGGCGTCTGCCAGTCGGGATCGTTGACCAGGAAGACGACCGTCTTGCCGCGAACATCGAGCCCGGCATAGTCGTCCCAGCCCTTCTCGGGCGCGGTGATGCCGTAGCCGACGAACACGACGGGCGAGTTCGCCAGCGCCTGCGTCGCCACCTGGCGCTTCGTCCACAGCACGACGTCGCTGCCATAAGCGAGGGTCAGCTGCTTCCCGACGCGTCCGACGTCGCCACCGCTCAGCGTCAGCGGTGTCGGCGCGGCGGTGATCGTCACCAGCGGCACGTCCTGCGTCCAGCGGCCGTGATTGCCCGCCTGCAGCCCGATCGCCGCCATCCGCTGCTCGATGTACGCGACCGCCTTGTCGCCGCCCGGGGTTCCGGGCTTCCGCCCCTCGAACGCGTCCGACGCCAGCATCGCCGTGTCCGCCTTGAGGCTGACGTCGCCGATCCCCGACGGGGTCGCGGCGGTGGCGGGGACGGCGAGCAGCAGGGCGAGCAGGACGGCGGGCTTCACGGGCGGCTCCTCAATCGTCGGCGTCCATGCCATCGGCGGCGGCGGCGGGCAACGGTTCGCTCGGGCCGTCGCGACCCTTGAACCCCTGGGCGACGACGTACCACTCGCTGCTGCCCGCGCGGCTGGCCGGCGGCTTGGCGTGCTTGACCTGGGCGAAGTGGCGCTTCAGCTCGGCGACCAGGCTGGCGTCGGCACCGCCGGCCAGGACCTTGGCGACGAACGCGCCGCCGGGGCGGAGCAGGTCGACGGCAAAGGCGAGCCCGGTCTCGACCAGCCCCATCGTGCGGAGGTGGTCGGTCGCCTGGTGGCCGACGGTGTTCGCCGCCATGTCGGAGAGGACGAGGTCGGCGCTGCCGCCGAGCGCGTCCCGGATCAGCGCCTCGGTGTCGTCGGCAAGGATGTCCTGCTGGAAGATGGTGACACCGGGCAGCGGCTCGATCGGCAGCAGGTCGATGGCGACCAGGCACGCCTTGGGCCGCGCCTTCAGCACCACCTGGCACCAGCCGCCCGGCGCCGCGCCGAGGTCGACCACCCGGGTGACGTGCTGGAGCAGCTTGAAGCGCTCGTCGAGCTCGATCAGCTTGAACGCCGCGCGGCTGCGAAACCCCGCCGCTTTCGCCGCTTTGACGTAGGGGTCGTTCAGCTGCCGCTCGAGCCAGCGGTTCGACGACGACTTGCGCCCCCGCGCCGTCGCGACGCGGACCTTGCCGCCCTGGCTGCGCCCCGAGCCGCCACCCGACTTGACGGCGGTCACCGGTACCCCTGTCGGTTCATCAGGATGCGCAGGACGCCCTCGCGGATGCCGCGGTCGGCGACGCGCAGCGTCTCGGTCGGCCAGCAGGCGATGATCGCCTCCAGGATGGCGCAGCCGGCGACGACGAGGTCGGCGCGGTCGGCGCCGATGCCCGGCACCGCGGCGCGCTCCGCCGGCGAGCGGGCGGCCAGCATCGCCGAGATGTCGCGCATCGCCGCCGCCGTCACCGTGCAGCCGTCGACCCGCCGCCGGTCATAGCTCGGCAGGCCGAGCGCGATCGAGGCGAGCGTCGTGATCGTGCCCGACGTACCGAGCAGCTGCAGCGGGCCGTCGACCGCCGCGGCGACGGTGGCGGCGAAGGTGTCGAGGTGCGCCGTGACGCGCGCCATCTGCGCCGCATAGACCGCCGCGCGCTCCGCTGCCGGGGGGTCGTGGGGCACCGTCTCGGCAAGACTGACGACCCCCCACGGGACGCTGACCCAGGCGCGGATCGCCGCGGTGGCGGCGTCGACCAGGATCAGCTCGGTCGAGCCGCCGCCGATATCGAAGATCAGCCCCGGCGGCCCGCCGGGGTCGAGCAGCGAGGCGCAGCCGAGCACCGCCAGCCGCGCCTCCTCGGCCGGCGAGATGACGTCCAGCGCAATGCCGGTGACCTCGTACACCCGGTCGATGAACTCGCGGCCGTTGGCGGCGCGGCGGCACGCCTCGGTGGCGACGTTGCGGGTCAGGGTGACGCTGCGCCGGGCGAGCTTGTCGGCGCAGATCGACAGCGCCAGCACCGCCCGGTCCATCGCCGCCTCCGACAGACGGCCGGTCTGGACCAGCCCCTCGCCCAGCCGGACGACGCGGCTGAAGGCATCGATGACGGTGAAGTCGCCGCCCCCAGCCGCGCCGCCAACCCCGCCCGGCCGGGCGATCAGCAGGCGGCAGTTGTTGGTGCCGAGGTCGAGCGCGCCGAACGCCTTGCGGGCCGGTCGTGCGGCGGGCGCAAGGCGCCGCGGCGCTGCGCCGGCGCCGACGGAGGGAACAAGGTCAATCGTCATCGCGTCAGCCTTCGCAGCCGCGCGACGGATGGCCCGCGACCGAACTTGTCACACCCCTATCATGCAGCGGCGAACGTTGACACCCCGGGGCCGCGACCGTAAGTCCGCGGCGGCATTGCCCCGTCGTCTAAAGGTAAGACAACGGATTCTGATTCCGTTTATCGAGGTTCGAATCCTCGCGGGGCATCCACGCCGGCCGCCGTCGGCGCGCCTCAGTCCCGATAGGTGGCGACAGCGTCGCCGAGCGCCATGCGCAGCGGCTCCAGATGATGCGCGAATTTCTGCCATTGATCGAGGCTGTCGCGGAAGATCGGCTGGCGGACCTGTTCGGAGCTTGGCGTGCGGACGCTGCGCTTGGTCTCGTGGAAGGCGACGCACGCCGGCTCGAAGGGGAGACCGCAGTGGTCGAGGATGCGCCGCACCTGCGCCTCGGTATCGGCGACGACATCCTCGTGGACGACGCGCAGCACGCGGCCCGGCAGCGCGATGTCCCAGTGGCGCATCAGGTCGAGGTAGGTCCGGTAATATCGCGCGATGTGGTCGACCGTATAGGTGAACTCCTGGCCATGGGCGAACAGCTGCTTCAAGTTGCTGAAGCAGCACGCCATCGGCTCGCGCCGCGCGTCGATGATGACGGCGTTGGGCAGGATCAGGTGGATCAGGCCGATGTGACGGAAGTTGTTCGGCATCTTGTCGACGAAGCGCGGCCGTCCGCTGCGATAGGCGGCAGTGTCGGCGAGATACTCGGCGCCGAAGCGCGCCGCGTCGGCAGCGGTCAGCGCCGCCAGCACGCCGGGATAGCGCGGCGTCGGCGTCGCTTCGCGCCCCTGCAGCGTCAGGACGATGCGCTGGATGTCGGCGAGTTCCTGCGTCCCCTCGACCGCACTGTGGCTCGACAGGATCTGCTCGATCAGGGTCGAGCCCGACCGCGGCAGGCCGAGAACGAAGATCGGGTCCGGCCGCGGGTCGCCCCAGCCCGTCCGCGCGGCGAAGAAGGCGGGCGTGCAGACGGCGATCTGGCCGGCGGTGTTGGTCTCGATGATCTCGGGGCGATAGCGGCTTTCGGCCGCCTTCAGCGCGTTGCCGGCGGCGTAGTGGCTCCAGGCGGCGTCGGCGTCGCCGCGGTCCTCGAATGCCTTGCCCAGCGCGAAGGCGAGGTGGGCACGGTCGTCGGCACCGGTCGCCGGCATCGCGGCGGCGGCCATCGCCGCCAGCTCGTCGTCGGTGAAGCGGTAGGTCTTGAGGTTGGCCAGGCTCCACCAGGCATCGCCGAAGTCGGGGCGGAGGGCGGCGGCGGCACGATAGGCGGCGATCGCGTCGGGAACCTGACCGACGGTCTTCAGCGCATGGCCGAGCCACAGCTGGACGTCGGCCGGGGCCGGCGCGGCGTCGTCGGCGAGCAGGGCGCGGTAGATCGCGATCGCCGCCTCGTTGTCGCCGACGCCGACTGCGGCCGTCGCCGCCAGTGCGCGATAGGCAGGGTTGGCCGGGTCGGCGGCGAGGAGGCGCGCCACCTGCTCGCCGGCGGCGGCATGCTTGTGCCGGGCGACAAGGCACTGGGCATATTCATGCCGCGCGGCGCGGTGGTCGGGCAGGCGCGCCAGGACGGCGGCCAGCAGCCTCTCGGCGTCGTCGAGCACGTCGCGCGCCATGCCGATCTTCGCCAGAAGCCGCATCGCCTCCGGGTCGTCGCCGTGGCGCTGGAGGACGGCGCGGACGATCTGCTCCGCCGGGGCGAGGTCGCCGTCGGCGAACAGGGCGGTCGCGGCCACCACCTCGGGCCGCAGCCCGGCCAGCGCCGCGACGTGCGCCTCGGCGGTCGCCGCGTTCGCCGTGTCGCCGGTCATCCGGTACAGCCCGCTCAGCATCCGCCAGCTCGCCGGCAGCGCCGGGTTGCGGTTGACCGCGCGCAGCAGGGCGTCGATCGCCGCCGGGGCATCGCGCTGGGCGACCCGGGCAAGCCCGCGCTCCTGCCACATCAGGCTGAAGTCGGGGTGGGCGGCGGCCAGCGTGTCGAGCGTCGCCAGCGCCGCCTCGACCTGCCCGCTCAGCCGCTGGCTGGTCGCCAGGAGGAGCAGCAGGTCGCGGTTTTCAGGCACCGCCGCCAGCTGCGCTCCTGCGCCGGCGATGACCGCGCCATGGTCCCCCGCGGCCTGCGCCCGGCGGAGTTCATGGACCGTGTCGAGCAGGCTGGTTGCAGTGGCCATGGCGTCTCCAGGGGGTGCGGCGGGACCGCAGCCCCGCCGTCCCTTACGCCAGCGTGGGCCTAGAAGTCATAGCCGGCGCGGACGCCGAACACGCGCGGGCGGATCGGGATCTGTTCCTTGATGAACTCGACCGACGAGGTGAACTGGCTGGCGTGGCTGTTGTTGAGGTTGGTGACGTACGCCTGCACGTTCCACCCGGCGCGCGCCGACACCCCGAGCGAGGCGTCGATCGTGCCGAACCCGGGCATCCGGTAGCGGAGGAAGGTCGTCGTCGGCAGGATGATGCCATCACCCGACAGATAGGTCGCCGGCTGGTTGTACTGCGCGCTGATATACTGCCCGCCGATCTGCGCGAAGGGGCGGTACTCCCCAATCTCCCAGTCGTAGCGGATGCGCGCGGTACCCTCGAAGTGCGGCGAGAAGGCCGCGACCGAGCCGGCGACACCGAACGGGTTCTGGAACGAGGCGCCCTTGACCTCGGAGATGCACTTGCCGAACGTCGGCGAGGCGGCGATGTTGCTGACCAGGCACGGCGAATTGGTCTGCTTGTTGTCGTTGTAGGTCGCCGTGCCGGTGATCGACAGGCCGCGCATCGGCCGCGCCGTCAGCTGCACCTCGGCCCCCTTGATGTTATAGTCGGGACCGTTGACGCCGAAGGTCGTGTTGCCGAGCTGGATCGGGTTGTAGAACAGGAACTGAACGTTCTTCCAGTTCATGTTGTACAGCGTGACGTTCACCTGCAGCTTGCGGTCGAACAGCGAGGTCTTGAGTCCGACCTCATAATTGTCGAGGCTGTCGGGCGCATAGCTGTTGGGCGTCAGATACTGGGCGTTGCCGGCCGCGTCCTTGGCCACGGCGCGCTGGGAGCGGCTGAAGCCGCCAGGACGGAAACCCTGCGAGAAGGTGAAGTAGGCGAGCGTCGTCGGCGTCACCTTCCAGTTGATGCTGCCGCGGCTCTTAAAGCCGTGATAGCTGACATGGTCGTTGTGCAGGCCGATGTCGAAGGTGCCGCCGAGCGGACCGCACTGGCCGTTCGGAACGTTCAGACAGGCCGTTCCGGTCGAGTATTGCGCGCCGACCTCGTATTCCTTGTAGTTATAGTAGCGCGTGCCGCCGGTGATGGTCAGGACATCGGGAATGATGTCGAAATCGACCGAGCCGAACACCGCGAGCTGGGTATAGCCGCGCTTGACGTCCTCGCCGAAGCCGGTGTTGTCGTCGCGCGTGCCGGGCTCGTTGACCTCGGCCCCGGCGATGGTGCGGGTGTTGGCGACGCAGGGCTGGCCGCCAGCGAGCGCGGTGGCAAGGTTCGCCGCGTTGCACGACGGGATCGTCTTGTACTCGAAGTTCATGATGTCCTGGACGCGGAACGTCTCCTGGAAGACGCCGCCGATCGCGCGGATGCGCCAGTCGGCGGGCGTGCTGAGCCGGAATTCGTTGGTCAGGTGCGTGTTCTTGACCCGGTCGTGCCAGTAGGTCGCCGGCGAGAAGCACGCCGCCGGGCCCTTGCCGAACCCGGTCGTGCCGCCGGTGCACTCATAGTACATGCCGTAGGCGGTGCGCGAATAGTTGGTGTAGTCGACCTGGTTGTCGATGTGCCGCTCGAGGTAGCTGCCGGTATAGACGGCGCTCAGGGGTCCGACCTTGCCGTGGACCGTCCACGACGTCGCCGAAAAGCGGTCGTGGTCGAAGCTCGGCACGAACGAGGTGACCTGAAGCGGCTTCAGCGTCTGGAAATCGGAGCCGATCGGATATTCGGCCGACAGGCCGGCGACATCGAGCTGCTGGAAGCTCTCGCTAATCAGGATGTCCCAGTTCGGCGCGACGTCCCACAGCGCCTGGACGCGGGCACCGCGATAGTCGACCGGGTTGAAGTCGTTCTTCGCCGTGGTGCCGTTGTTGATCTGGTGCTGGTCGGGGAAGGTGCAGTAGCCGGGCGACGTCGACGCCTGCGGCTGCCCGTTCGGGCACAGTCCGTTCGCCTGCGGCTTGATGTTCAGATAATAGTTGCCGAGGTCGGCGTTCGACCGGGTGAAGGTCGAATAGACGTTGTCGATATAGCCGCCGCGATGCTCGTTGTACGCGGTCGCGCGGATTGCGAGCTTGTCCTTGATGAGCGGGATGTTGAGCGTCAGGACTTCGCTGTTGTTGCTGCTACCGCCCGACGTGCCGCCGTACATCGCCTCGGCATGGCCGCCGAAGTCGTGCAGGTTGGGCTTGTTGGTGATGTAGCGGACGGCGCCCGCTTCCGCGCCGCCGCCGAACAGCGTGCCCTGCGGGCCTTCGAGCACCTCGATCCGCTCCATGTCGGCGACGTAGATGTCGATGTTGCGCGCCGGGAACTGGAGCGACTGGTCGTCGAGGTAAACGGCGACGTTGGGGAAGTTGCCGATCGTTGCCGACGACTGGCCGCCGGCGAAGCCCGCCGACAGGCCGCGGATGAAGATCGCGCCCTGGCCCGGACCGTTGTTCCCGAAGGTGATGTTGGGCGTGTACTTGATCAGGTCGTCGAAGGTGTTGACGTGGAGTTCCTTCAGCGTCTCGCCGGTGAACGCCTGGATGGTCAGCGGCACGTCCTGCAGGTTCTCGTTGCGCCGCTGGGCGGTGACGGTGATCTCGCCGATGCCGTCGGTCGCGTCGACCGCGGGCGCTTCGGCGGCGGGGGCGGCGAACGCCGGCCCGCACAACAGCGCCGCCGCGGCGCACGAGATGAGATAGCCGGCTTTCATGGTTGCATCCCCCGATGGCAGACTTCGTGCTCGGTGCGCTTTCGGGCGGATGGCGACGCCGCGCCAAGTCTTTGCCTGTATGCCGCTTATAGAAGCCGCCTATGGTCGACGGTCGGATGCGTCACCTTCGTGACGGCCCGTGCGATCAGCCGGCACGTCGGTCGTCCGGTGGGTGGACCCGTCGTCGCGGGCCGCGACGCAGGCGATCAGCCGCGCAGGACCTGTTGCATCACCGGCGCGAAGGCGGCGAAGCGCGTGACCGGCGCGTCGATCGCCTTGCCTGTGTCGTCCCAGCGGCGGAGCGCGGTCGCCGCCGCTGCGTCGGGCAACCGGGCGAACGCCGCCGCCGACCGGGCATCGAACGCTCCGCCCTGGCGGACCAGCGACCGTTGCGACTCGAGGCTGAGGGCGGCGGCATAGCCCGGCTCGACCGCGCACAGGTAGCGCTTGGCCGCGACGTGGAGCGCAACCGGCCGCCACACCGCCGGCGGGAACAGGCTCGCCAGCGCCACTGCGCCGACGTCCTCGTGCGCGCCGTCGCCATGGCGGGCGAGGAGGTGCCCGATGTCGTGGAGCAGCGCGGCCGTGACCAGCGCCGGGCCGGCACCGGCGGCCGCAGCCAGGTTCGCGCACTGCAGTGCATGGTCGACCTGGCTGATGTCCTCGCCGTATCGCTCGCCGCCCCGTGCCGCGTAGAGCGCGACGACCTCGCCGAGGGCACCGAACCCGGTCAGGCGTCGCCGCCGTCGCGGATGGTGGCGACGACCGCCTTCAACGCGCGCATCATCGTGCTGCGCCGCCGCTCGTGCTGGCACAGCAGGAAGCCGTGAAGGGCATAGGTCAGGCTGCCGGTGTCGAGCGGGCGGTAGGCGATGCGCGGATCGGGTGGGCACTCGGACGAATAGAAGACGCTGACGCCGACCCCGCGCGCGATCGCCTCGCGGATCGTCTCGCGCCCCTGGATCTCCAGGATCACTGCCGGCGTGACGCGCGCGTCCGCCAGCGCCCGCTCGGTGAAGGCGCGGGTCTTCGACGTCGGCTCGCGCAGCAGCAGGACCTCGTCGGCCAGCGCCGCCACCGGCACCGTCGCCGCGGCGGCGAGCGGGTGGCCGGCGGGTAGCGCGCAGGCGAGGCCGTCGGTGAAGGCGGGGTCATAGCTGAAGCTGGTGTCGCCCGGCGGGTCGCTCGCCAGCGCGGCGTCGATCTGCGCCTCGGCCAGCCAGCGCATGACCTCGGCGGCATTCCCCATCCGCACCTGCACCGCGGTCTGCGGGTGGTGCCGGTGGAACAGGTCGACGACCTGCGCCGCGTAGAACGGCGAATCGGACCCCAACCGCAGCATTCCACCGCCGACCTCGGTGGTTTCGCCGAGCATCGCGTCGATGTCGGAGGCGGTGGCGAACAGGCGCTGGGTCAATACGAACAGGTCGCGGCCGGCAGCCGACAGCGACAGCGGCGACCGGCGTCCTTCGAACAGCGACACGCCGTGACGCGCCTCCAATGCCTTCAGCTGCTGCGACAGAGTCGGCTGCGACACGTTGAGCCGGCGCGCGGCGCGCGAGACACCGCGTTCGACTGCGATCGCATGGAATGCGCGCAGATGCTGGTAGCTTGCCGACACGGGTCCGGATCGTAGCGGCGGTGCGTGACGAACCCGTGACCGATAGACCGCGCCTATGTTCGGCATTTGTGCAGCAGGGCTTGTGCCCGCCGTCCCTGCCGCGCGAGGAGGAGCGGGGGACGATCGCGGGGCAGCAAATTGGCGGACGAAGTCTTTGATCTGGCGATTGTCGGTGCCGGGATCGTCGGCCTCGCCCACGCGCTCGCCGCCGCTCGTCTCGGCTGGCGCGTCGTCGTCGTCGACCGCGATGCCCAGGCCAACGGTGCCTCGATCCGCAACTTCGGGTTCATCACCGTGTCGGGGCAGGCGGCGGGGCCGGTCTGGGCGCGGGCGCGGCGGTCGCGCGACGTCTGGCGCGAAGTCGCCGGGCCAGCGGGCATCGCCGTCCACCAGACCGGACTCGCCATGGTCGCCCGCCGGGCGGAAGCCGCCGATGTCCTCCATGCCTTCCTGGCGACCGAGATGGGCGCGGGCTGCACCTGGCTCGATCCGGCGACCGCGGCTTCGCACCTTGCGCCGATGGCACCGGCGGCGCTGGCGGGCGCGATGCTCAGCTCGCTCGACCTCCGCGTCGAATCGCGTGAGGCCGTTCCCGCCCTCGCCCGTTGGCTTGCGGCCGAACACGGGGTCGCCTTCCGCTTCGGCACCGCGGTCCACGGTGTCGACAGCGGCCGGCTGACGACGGCGGCCGGCACCATCCGCGCGACCGCCATCGTCGTCGCGCCCGGCGACGACCTGTCGACGCTGTTTCCCCAGGCGACCGCCGGCGTCACCCGGTGCAAGCTGCAGATGCTGCGCCTCGCCAGCCCCGGCTACCGCCTGCCGGCGACGGTGATGAGCGACCTCAGCCTGGTCCGCTATCTCGGCTATGCCGCGCTGCCGCCCGCAGCGGCGCTGGCCGCCCGCCTGGACGCCGAGCAGCCGCGCCACCTCGCCCACGGCATCCACCTGATCGTCGCGCAGGGCGCCGACGGCAGCTTGGTCGTCGGCGACAGCCACGACTATGCCGCGACGCCCGACCCCTTCGCCGCCGCCGACGTCGAGGCGCTGATCCTCGACGAGTTCGGCCAGGTGTTCGGGACCGTGCCGCCGGTCGTCGAGCGCTGGACGGGCACCTATGCCTCCGGACCGGCGCATAGTCTCGTCTCGACCCCGGCCGACGGCGTCCGGCTGGTCATCGTCACCAGCGGCACCGGCGCGTCGACCGCCTTCGCCCTGGCCGAGGAAGTCATCGGCGATCTCGCCGGACGCCAAGGGGGAGCAGCCGCATGATCCGCGCCGTGGTATTCGACTGGGCCGGCACGATGATCGACTTCGGCAGCCGCGCACCGGTCGTCGCCCTGCTGACGCTGTTCGCGGCGAACGGCGTCGCCATCACCGAAGCCGAGGCGCGCGCCGAGATGGGCCGGGCCAAGCGCGACCATATCCGCCTGATCCTGGCGCTGCCGCGGGTTGCCGCCGCCTGGACCGCCGCTTACGGCCGCACGCCGGACGAAGCCGACGGCGACCGGCTGCACGACGCGATCCTGTCCGAGATGCAGGCGGCGGCGCTGACCTGCGCGACGTTGATCCCCGGTGCCGCCGACCTCGTTGCGCGGCTGCGACGGGACGGCGTCGGCATCGGATCGTGCACCGGCTACACCCGGGCGATGATGGCCGACATCCTGCCGCTGGCCGCCGCGCAGGGCTATGCGCCCGACGTCGTCGTCTGCGCCGGCGAAACCCGCGAGGGCCGGCCGTCGCCGCTGATGCTGTGGCAGAACCTGGTCGCGCTCGGCGCCTGGCCGGCGGCCGCCTGCGTCAAGGTCGACGACGCCGGCGTCGGCATCGCCGAGGGACGCAACGCCGGCAGCTGGACGGTCGGGGTGACGGCGTCGGGCAACGGCGTCGGCCTGACCGCGGACGCGCTCGCCGCGCTGGCGCCGGCCGAGCGGGCGGCGCGGGTCGCCAGCGCCGGCGCGACATTGCTCGAAGCGGGCGCGCACTATCTCGTCGAGTCGGTCGCCGATCTCGCGCCGGTGCTGGCCGCGATCGGCGCGCGGATCGCCGCCGGCGAGCGTCCGGGATGACGGCAGCGGTCGCCGACGAGAGTGCCGTCACCCGCTGGCTGCGGCAGGCGTCGCCGACCGCTTTTGCACTATATGGCGGGACCGCGGCGTTCGCGACCTACTTCGCGATGTACGCCTATCGGAAGCCGTTCGCCGCGGCGGCCTTTGAGCATTTCGCCGGCTGGCCGTTCGCGCTGCCGTTCAAGGTCGCGCTCGTCATCGCCCAGGTCGCCGGCTACGCGCTGGCCAAGGCGATCGGCATCAAGGTCGTGTCGGAAATGCCGCCCGCGCGCCGCGCCGGGGCGATCCTGCTGCTGATCGCCTTCGCCGAAGCCACGCTGGTCGCCTTCGCCCTCGCCCCGCCGACGATCGGCATCGTCGCCCTGTTCGCCAACGGCCTCGGGCTCGGCATGATCTGGGGGCTGGTGTTCGGCTTTCTCGAGGGCCGGCGGCTGACCGAGGTGCTGGGCGCGATCCTGTGCGCGAGCTTCATCGTGTCGTCGGGCGCGGTCAAGGCGGTCGGCGCGGGGCTGCTCCTGGCCGGCGTCGCCAACGAGCGGTGGATGCCGGCGCTGACCGGGTTGATGTTCGCGCCGCTGCTCCTTGTGGCCGTCGCCGCGCTGGCGCAGCTGCCGCCGCCCGACGCCGCCGACGAGGCCGCGCGCAGCCCGCGCGTGCCGATGGACGGGGCTGCCCGCGCCCGCTTCTTCCGCACCTATGCGGCCGGGCTCGTGCCGCTGATCGCCGTCTATGTCCTGTTGTCGGCATTCCGCGACTTCCGCGACAATTTCGCCGCCGAGATCTGGCGCGAGCTCGGCTTTGCCGGCGAGGCGGCGATCTTCGCCTGGTCGGAACTGCCGGTTGCGGTCGTCGTGCTCGGCGCGCTCGCCCTGCTGGTCCGCGTCCGCGACAACCGGCGCGGCGTGTTCTGGAACCTCGTCCTGGTGGCGGTTGGCCTCGCGGTGATGGCGCTGGCGACCGGGGCGTTCCAGGCCGGGGCGCTCGGGCCGCTGGCGTGGATGGTGACGGTCGGGGCCGGGCTCTACCTCGCTTATGTGCCGTTCAACGCGCTGCTGTTCGACCGGCTGCTCGCGGCGACCGGAGCGGCGGGGAATGCCGGTTTCCTGATCTATGTCGCCGACGCCAGCGGCTACGGCGGCAGCGTCGCCCTCCTCCTGCTGCGCAGCTTCGCGCATCTCGACGTGCGTTTCGCCGCGCTGCTCGCCGATGTCGCCTATCTGACCAGCGCCGTCGGTCTCGTCGCCGTTGTCGTCGCAGGCGTGGCGCTGCGAGAGCGCCTGCGCGACTGAACCCCGCAGGCGACGCGGGCCGCTCGCGCTTGCTGTTCGGCGTCGCCGGCCATGCTACAATAGGCCCATGAGTACTCTTGTCGCTTCGCCCCCTGCCGCCGCGGCCGACTGGACGATCCCGCAGGACTGGGCCGCATACACGCCGGCCGAGCATGCGCTGTGGGACAGGCTCTACGCCCGGCAGGCGGCGCAGCTTCGCGACCGCGCCCATCCGGCCTTCCTGCACGGGCTCGACACGTTGGACCTTGGCGGCGGCGGCATTCCGGATTTCCGCCGCTTGTCCGACCGTCTGCACGCGCTGACCGGGTGGCAGGTCGTCGCCGTGCCGGGGCTGGTCCCCGACGATGTCTTTTTCCGCCATCTGTCGGAGCGCCGCTTCGTTGCCGGCAACTTCCTCCGCGCTCCCGAACAGATCGACTATCTCGAAGCCCCCGACGTCTTCCACGACGTCTTCGGCCATGTCCCCCTGCTCGCCGACCCGGTCTTTGCCGACTACATGCAGGCGTACGGCGCGGGCGGGCTGCGCAGTCTCGACTATGGCGCGCTGAAGCGCCTGTCGCGGCTCTACTGGTACACGGTCGAATTCGGCCTGATCCGCGAGGGCGGCGACCTCAAGCTGTACGGCGCGGGCATCGTTTCAAGCCACGGCGAGAGCGTCTTCGCGCTCGACGATCCGTCGCCGCACCGGATCGGCTTCGACCTCGCCCGCGTCATGCGAACGCCCTACAAGATCGACGACTATCAGGCGCTTTACGTCGTCGTCGACAGCTTCGAGCAGCTGCTGCGGACCACGCTCGACACCGATTTCGCCCCACTCTACCGCGCGCTCGACGGCGAGGCGGACATCCCGATCACCGCGCTGCAGCCGGACGATGAAGTCGTCACACGGGGAGCGCAGACGCGGCGCTGAGGTGTCCCGCCCTTTCCCGGCGGCGGAACCGAGCGAGGGACGGCGCATCCGCCGGGGCGAGGACGCAGGCCGCAACGACACCCGCCTGCGGCCCGGATATCTGCGGAAGTCTGTCGCCGCGGTCGAGGGCTATGGGTCCCTGCTCAACGGCCTGACGACGGCGAACCGTCAAAACAGGATCGTCGATGTCCCGACCGCCCGGCCGGCAGCGCTCAGGTCGGGAGTCGTAGATCAAGGACTTACCGTGGTGGAGCAGAGGGGGATCGAACCCCTGACCTCAGCAGTGCGATTGCTGCGCTCTCCCATCTGAGCTACTGCCCCACACGACGGAAGGCGGTCCGTATAGGGTCGCGCACCGCCCCGCGCAATGGCCGAAAACGCGCCGCCGCCGCGCCTGCCGCCTTTGCCGGTGCCACCACAGCTGCTATAGTATTCTAACTCACCTGGCAGGAGCGGCCCATGCGCTACGACATCAGCGGCACGACGATGCAGACGGTTCAGGTCGACCTGGTCCGCGGCGAGCGCCTGTACAGCCAGACGGCGACCATGGCGTGGATGTCGGACGGCATCCGCATGGACACGCACACCGGCGGCGGACTGTTCGCGGGCCTCAAGCGCGCGGTCAGCGGCGGCGGCCTGTTCATCACCGAGTTCCTGGCCGACGACGACGGCTATGTCGCCTTCGCGCCCCGCTTCCCCGGGCAGATCGTCGCGGTCCAGCTCGTCACCGGCCAGTCGCTGATCTGCCGCAAGGAGACGTTCCTCTGCGCCGAAAGCTCGGTGACGCTCGACATCGCCTTCCAGCAGCGCCTGGGCGCGGGCTTCTTCGCCGGCGAAGGCTTCGTCATGCAGCGCGTCACCGGGCCGGGCATGGTCTTCCTCGACCTGTCGGGCGAGGTCGTCGAGAAGACGCTGAGCCCCGGCGAGCGCCTGTACGTCCACGCCGGCCATGTCGGCATGCAGGAGCCGACGGTCGACATCGACATCCGGCTGATGCGCGGTTTCCGCAACATCCTGTTCGGCGGCGAGGGGCTGTTCCTGGCGACGCTGACCGGGCCGGGCAAGGTCTGGCTGCAGTCGATGCCGATCATCAATCTCGCCGAGGAGATCGCCCGCTACATGCCCGGCAACGAGGGCAGAGGCGGCGGCAGCACGGCGGGCACGGCGATGGGGGCGGCGGCGGTCGGCGGCCTGCTCGGCAGCATCTTCGGCGGCGACTAGGCCGCCGCCGGCCACGGGCGACGCGGCGAGCAAGCGACCGCCGGCCACGAACGGCGCGGCGGCGGCCCGCTCGCGCTTACTTGATGCCCAGCACCTCGACGCTGCCGGGGATCGCCTTCGGCCGTTCTCCGGCCGCAGCGGGCTCGTACTTGGCAGCGATGGTCCACAGCGTCCCCGTCGCCGGGTCGACCGCGCCACCCCGGGCACCGGTCTGCGTCGGCACGGTGGCGATGACCTTGGGCATACGGGCGCTGGTATCGATTACGGTCAGCATGCCGTCGCGCCCGCTGGGGATATAGACGCGGTTGCGCTCCGGATCGGCGGCGGTCTGGTCGGGGCCGTCGCCGATGGCGAGGTCGCCCATCGCCGCGCCGGTCTTCGCATCGACCAGCTTGGCGACGCGGTTGTGACACGAGGCGATCAGCACCCCCGCCTTGGTCAGCGCCAGCCCGCCCGGCTCCTCGCAGCCGGCGAGCTTGATCCGCCGCGCGACCTTGCGCGCCTTCAGGTCGACATCGGCGATTTCGCCGCCGTCCTCGACCGTGACAAACAGGTGCCCGCGGCCGTCGAGCACGCCCGACTCGATCGCGCCGCCGACGGTTGCCGTGCCGGTGACCTTCGCCGCGCGCGCGTCGATCATCGTCACCGTGCCGACCTTGTTGTCGAACACCAGCAGCGTCCTCGACGCCGGATCGAACACGGCGGCGTCGGGCTTCGGCCCGGTCGGCAGCGTCGCCTTGACCGCTCCGGTCGCGGCGTCGAACAGGATCACGCCGCCGGCCGCCGTGCTCGTCACCGCGCCCAGCCCCGTGTCGCCGAGCGCCAGCGCGGCATGGGTGCGGGTGGCGGCAACCAGCCGCGGCACGACCGTTCGCGTCGCCGTGTCGACCGTCAGGACGCCGTCGCTGCGGCCGACGAACACGCGGTGCGAGGCGGGGTCGAAGCTGACATAATCCCACCCGCCGTCCGGCACGGCGATCCGCTGAACGACCGCCTGCGCTCCGGCGGACGTAGCAAGCAGGGCGGCGGCGAGGGCAGCAAGCAGGCGCATGGCGAACTCTCCAGGCCGGGGATCGACCGGCGATTGCCGAGCTAGAGCGAGCGCGCGCGGCGGTCAACGCTGCGGAGCAAAGTCATCGTCGAGAGGCCACCGCGGCCGGCGCGAACGGGGACCGCGCCTGCGCCTGAACTGCCATTAACATCTTGTTATGCAGAGTGTGGCACAAGGTCAGCGCAATGTCGCGCGGGGGGCCCATGCGTCAGACCACGCTGTGCGTCCCGTTCGAAGTCAAGCCGGAGAGTTGCGACCGGCTGACGGCGTTGATCGACGGGCTGAAACGCGCCGAGGACTTTGCCGGCGATCCGGCGCGGGCAAACTTCGAGCGGATCTTCGCGCAGGTGCCGACGCTCCATTTCCTGTCGATGAGCGTCTTTCCCGGCCACGACTATGACCCGATGTTCGTCATCGAGGCAAATTTCGACGGTCCGCCCGGCGTGTTCTGGGGCCAGATCGAAAGCCTCCTCAGCGCGCAGCTGCGACCGATGATCCGCTGCTGCAAGCGGCCGTTCGACGGCACCGGCGACCTGTACGACGCGGTCACCGCCGTCGGCGCGACGGCACCGGCCGTCGCCTATCTCGAGGCCAGGACACGGCGGCCGAGCGTCTTCCACCACGGCAACCGCGGGCTGATGCGCGACCGCATCCTGGGCGACCACGCGCTGTTCCTCGCCGCCCGCGCCGAGCTCGACGACCCTGCCCGGACCGGCTCCAGCCCCTATCGCGGCGGCACGGCGGCGGACATCCACCGCAGGCTCCGCGCGGCGCTGCTGCCCGGCTTCCCCTGGCTCGCCGAGCCGGCCCCGGTCCGCATCACCCCCGCCGAACGCGCCACCGACTTCGTCCGGCTGATCGCCTTCGTCGTCGTCACCCTGCTGGTGCTGTCGCTGCCGGGCCTGCTGCTCGCGCCGCTGCTGAGTGCGCCGCTGTATCTCGGCATCACCGCCGTCGCCGCTGCGGTCGCCCTCGCCCTGATCTGGCACTACCGCCACGCCGTCGCCGGCACCGAGGTGTCGACGCGCGTCAAGCTGCCGTGGCTGCCGCTGGACAAGCTGCTGCTGCTGGCCGTCGGGGTCGTCGTCTATGCTGTCCTGGCCACCGTCCTGCTGGGCGGCCTTGTCGCGGTGGTGCATTATGTCAGCCTGGCGGCCGCCGGCCTCGGGCACGGGCGGTCGATCACCTGGGGCGCGGCGCTGTGGGCGACATTCCGCGCGGTCATCCTCGGGCTCGCCAGCATCCTCGTGACGCTGCCGGTGCTCGTCCTGCTGCTGCGCTGGAACGAGCTGCGCGACAGCCATCAGGACGCACCGCCGGTCGACGACGCGGTGCTGCGCGAGATGGTCCGGCGCGAGGACTGGATCATGCAGAACCACATGGGCTCGATCGTCGGCATCAAGCCCGGGATCCTGCGCTCGGTCATCATCCGCGCCGGGCACCTCGGCCTCGGCCTGCTGCTCCGCGTCGTCGCCACCGACGGCTTCCTCGGCAGCATGCGCACCGTCCATTTCGCCCATTGGGCATTCCTCAACAACAACAGCCGGCTGCTGTTCTTCAGCAACTTCGACCACAGCTGGGACAGCTATCTCGACGACTTCATCGAGAAGTCGCACGTCGGCCTGACGCTGGCCTGGGGGGCCGGGGTCGGCTTTCCGCGGACGCGCCTGCTGCTCCTCGACGGCGCCGCGCACGGACGGCAGTTCAAGACCTGGGCGCTTGCCTCGCGCACCGTCAGCCGCTTCTGGTACAGCGCCTACCGCGACCTCACCGTCGACCAGATCGAGCGCAACTGGCGCATCGCGAGCGGGCTGCGCCGGCCGAACATGAGCGAACAGGAAGCGGTGGCATGGGCGTGGGACCTGTGAGCGGCGCTGCAGCCGACCCGGCGGCGCGGCGTGCGCCGCCAAGCTGGAAGCTGGCCCCGGCGCTGACCGGCGTGACGCAGGGCCTCGTCGCCAGCGGCTTCGGCGACTTGCCCTTTGGCCGCGCCCTGTTCCTCGCGTTCGGCTGGGACGCCGCCACCCGCGGCGGGGCCTGGCTCGGCGCGCTCGACACGGTCGTTACGGTCAGCAGCGGCGTTGCCCAGCCGGGGCAGGACCGGTCGGCGGCGCTCGCCTTCACCTGGACGGGACTGGCGAAGATGGGCCTTGGCGACCCCGCGCTCGATTCGTTCGCCCGGCCGTTCCGCGAGGGCATGTTCCAGGAGGACCGGCTGCGCCGCCTCGGCGACCAGCGCTCGGGCAAGTGGCTCGACACGGTGGTCGACGGCGGCCCGCGCTGGAGCGCGAACACGCCGCTGATCGACCCGACGATGAGCGAGACCGCGACGCCCGACGCGTTCGCCGTCGCCACCGGCGGCGCGCCCGAGGTCGAGACGACGACGCCGGTGACCGTCCACGCCCTCCTCCTCCTCTACACCCGCGACGCCGCCGCCGCCGACACCTGGGCGGCCGCGGTCACGACGGCGTTGACCCCCGCCGGGGTGGCGGTCGTCCACACGCTCGACCTGCTGCTCGACGTCGAGGCCGCCGGCATCAGCCGCGAGCATTTCGGCTTCGCCGATGGCCTGTCGCAACCGACACCCTACGGTCTGCCGGTGCCGGTCGACGAGACGGCGCTGGTGCTGCTGAACGGCACGCCGGCGGCCAAGGACCCGGTGCAGGGAGTGCCGCTGGGCGAGATCCTGCTCGGCTACCAGAACGGCCACAGCGAGCCCGCCCCCGGTCCGGTCGTACCGCGCGAGATCGGCAGCGACCCCGCCGACCTCGACCCGCGCCCGGCGCAGGCGGGCCTGCGCGACCATCCGCTGGCCGAGGGCTTCGCCGACTTCGGCGTCAACGGCAGCTATCTCGTCGTCCGCGAGCTGAAGCAGGACGTCGCCGCCTTCTGGCGCTCGCTCGACGCCAACGCCGCCCGGCTGCGCGCCGCCGATCCGACGGCGACGCACATCACCGCCCAGTGGATCGCCGAGCGCGTCATCGGCCGCGGTCGCGACGGTCACCTGTTGTGCCCCGGCGGCTACCTCAAGCCCGACGACTACAACCTGCCCGACAATGCCTATCTGTTCCGCGAGCGCGATCCGCACGGCGTCGGCTGCCCGGCCGGCAGCCACGTCCGCCGCGCCTTCCCCCGCGACGCGCTCGCTCCCGACCCGTCCGCCGACAGCCGCGCGACCCTGCTCCAGGCGGCCAACAACCACCGCATCCTGCGCCGCGGGCGCAAGTTCGGGCGCAAGGCCGTCGACCCGCTGACCGACGACGGCGAGGACCGCGGCCTGTTGTTCATGTGCCTCAACACCGACATTGCCCGCCAGTTCGAGTTCGTCCAGCAGACGTGGCTGCTCAACTCCAGCTTCGCCACGCTGTTCGGCGAAACCGACCCGCTGCTCGGGCCGCCCGGGCCGATGACGATCCGCGAGACGCCGCTGCGCCGTACCGTCGGCGTCGAAAGCTATGTCCGCATGGCCGGCGGCGATTACTTCTTCCTGCCGAGCCTGCCCGCCCTCGCCTATCTGGCGCTGCTGTGAGCGTCCTCGAAACGACCGCGCCGTTCCGTCCCGGAGCTGGCGGGATCAAGGGCTGGGCCGCCGGCGCCCTGCTCGCGGCCGCGCCCGGGGCGATGGCGGTCGCCCGCCGCGTCTGGCCGATCGCCGGCAGCCGCACGTTTCGGATCGCAACGCGCTACGACGACGTGCTCGAGGTGTTCGCCGCCGACCGCGCCTTCGGCGTTCCGTACCACGCCAACCTCGACATCATCACCGACCGGCAGCCGTTCTTCCTCGGCATGGACGATACCCCGGCCTACGAGGCGCAGCTCGGGCGCTGGCGGGCGCTGGTCCGGCCGGGCGACCTCGCCCCGCTTGGGCACGCCGCCGAGGCGCGCGCGGCGGCGTTGGTCGCGGCGGCGGGCGGGCGGATCGACGTCGTCGACCTTGTCCGGCAGGTCGCCTTCGGCCTCTACGGCGACTTTTTCGGCGTTCCCGATCCGGCACCGGGCCGCCTTGCCGTGTGGGGATCGCGGTTGTTCGAGTTCCAGTTCACCGGCTCGCCCGACGATGCCGCGTGGGTCGCCGAGGTCGGGACGATCGCCGCCGCGCTCCGCGGCCATCTCGACGCCGTCATCGCCGCCCGCCGCGCCGCGCCCGGACCCGACGACGTCCTCGGCCGGGCGTTGGCGGCGCAGGCCGCCGGCACGCCGGGCTACGACGACGCCGAAATCCGCACCGTGCTGCTGTGCATGATCGTCGGCGGACCGCCGCAGCCGCCGATGGTCGTGCCCAACGGCCTCGAGCAGCTGCTCCGCCGCCCGCAGTGGCTGGCCGCGGCAACCGCGGCGGCGCAGGCGAACGACGACGCCCGCCTCCACGACATCCTGATCGAGGCGATGCGCTTCGATCCCCTCGCGCCCGGCCTCAAGCGGACGGTGCTCGCCGACTACACGCTCGCCAAGGGGACGGCGCGGGCGACGCTGGTCCCCGCCGGGGCGACGGTCTTCGCCGCCTTCGCCTCGGCGATGCGCGATCCCCGCCGCGTCTCCGAACCCGAACGGTTCGACCCCGACCGGCTGCCGCGCGACTATGTCCACTTCGGCCACGGCCTGCACGAATGCTTTGGCCGCATGCTGAACCACGCGACGCTCCACCGCATGGTCAAGCCGCTTCTCGCCCGGGCTCCCCGCCGCGCCGCCGGAGCGGAGGGCAGGCTGCGCAAGAATGGCGACTTCGCCGACCGCCTGGTGGTGACGTTCGCCTGAGACGGCGCGCGCCCGGCGACGCCACAGCCGCACTGCAGCCGGTGACAAGGCGCGCATCGTTCTTTATATGTTCAGACGATGCTGCCTCACGCTGCCCCCGCGCCCGCCGCCGAGCCGCCGTACATGGACGGCCTCAACCCCGCCCAGCGCGAAGCCGTGCTGACGACCGAAGGCCCGGTGCTGCTCCTCGCCGGGGCGGGCACGGGCAAGACGCGGGCGCTGACCAGCCGGCTGGCGCACATCATCTTCACGCGGCGCGCCTGGCCGTCGGAGATCCTGGCGGTCACCTTCACCAACAAGGCGGCGCGCGAGATGCAGCACCGAATGGGCCAGCTGCTCGGCGGGGCGGCCGAGGGGATGCCGTTCCTCGGCACGTTCCACGCCGTCGCCGCGCGGATGCTCCGGCGCAACGCCGGGCTGGCGGGGCTTGAGAGCAATTTCTCGATCCTCGACACCGACGACCAGCTGCGGCTGTTGAAGCAGGTCCTGGTCGAAGCGAACGTCGACGAGAAGCGCTGGCCGGCGAAGGGCCTCGCCGGGTTGATCGATCGCTGGAAGAACCGCGGCTGGACCCCGGCGCAGGTACCCGCGGCCGAGGAAGGCGGCTACGACAACAAGTCGGTCGCGCTCTATGCCCGCTACCAGGAGCGGCTGATCGGGTTGAACGCCGCCGACTTCGGCGACCTGCTGCTCCATATGCTGACCATCTTCACCCAGCATCCCGACGTGCTTGCCGACTATCAGCGGCGGTTCAAATACATCCTCGTCGACGAATATCAGGACACCAACGTCAGCCAGTATCTGTGGCTGCGGTTGCTGGCGCAGGAGCGGCGGAACATCGCCTGCGTCGGCGACGACGACCAGTCGATCTATTCGTGGCGTGGGGCCGAGGTCGCCAACATCCTGAGGTTCGAGAAGGACTTTCCCGGCGCGACCGTCATCCGCCTGGAACAGAATTACCGCTCGACGCCGCACATCCTCGGCGCCGCCGGCGGCCTGATCGCCAAGAACAGCGGGCGGCTCGGCAAGACGCTGTGGACCGAGCGCAGTCACGGCGAGCGGGTCCGCGTCATCGGCGTGTGGGACGGGCCTGAGGAGGCGCGGCTGGTCGGCGACGCGATCGACCGCCTGAGCCGCGAAGGCGCGAGCCTCAACGACATGGCGATCCTGGTGCGCGCCCAGTTTCAGACGCGCGAGTTCGAGGACCGCTTCATCACCACCGGCACCCCGTACCGGATCGTCGGCGGGTTCCGCTTCTACGAGCGCGCCGAAGTCCGCGACGCGATCGCCTACCTGCGCATGGTCGTCCAGCCGGCGGACGGCCTCGCCTTCGAGCGCATCGTCAACGTCCCCAAGCGCGGCCTTGGCGACAAGGCGCTGCAGGCGCTCCACGGCTATGCCCGCGCGACGGGCAAGCCGCTGTCGTCGGCCGCCGCCGCGCTGATCGAGACCGACGAGCTGACGCCCGCCGCGCGACGGTCGCTCGCCGCCTTCCTCACCGACCTGGCACGCTGGCGCGGGCAGATCGACGCCCTGCCCCACGCCGAACTCGCCCGCATCATCCTCGAGGAATCGGGCATGGTCGCGATGTACAAGAACCAGCGGAGCTCCGACGCCGACGCCCGCCTCGACAACCTGATCGAGCTGACGCGGGCGATGGAGGAGTTCGAACTCGCTGACCGCCTTCCTCGACCACGTCAGCCTGGTCATGGAGAACGAGAGCGCGAGCCACGAGGCGCGGGTGACGATCATGACGCTCCACGCGGCCAAGGGACTGGAGTTCGACCACGTCTTCCTCGTCGGCTGGGAGGAGGGCGTGTTTCCCTCGCAGCGCGCGCTGGACGAGGGCGGCAACGCCAGCCTCGAGGAGGAACGCCGCCTCGCCTATGTCGGCATAACGCGGGCGAAGAGGGCGGCAACGATCAGCCACGCCGCCAATCGCCGCATCTACGGCCAGTGGACCTCGTCGATCCCGTCGCGCTTCGTCTCCGACCTGCCCGACGACCATATCGAGGTGTCGTCGACGATGAGCGGCGGCCCCAGCCTGTGGCGCGCCGCGCTCGCCGGGGCCGATCCCTTCGCCGACGTCACGCGCGGCCAGGGCCGCGGCCCCGGCTGGTCGCGCGCGGCCGAGCGCGGCGGCGCGAGCGTGCCCGGACGCGGCGGCCTGCAGATCGAAGCCAAAGCGAGCGCCGTCAGCATCGGCGTGCCCGGACGCAAGGACGTTGCCGCCGGTGCCCGCGTGTTCCACTCCAAGTTCGGCTACGGCACCATCTCCCGCATCGACGGCAACAAGCTGGAGATCGACTTCGAGAAGGCGGGGGCGAAGCGCGTGCTCGACAGCTTCATCGAAGTCGTCGTCTGAACCGCCGGCGGCGAGGCACTTCGCCCCGCGCGTCGGGAACTGCGCGCGCCGGACGTGGTTACCTTGTGCATCACTGACCGGGAGACATTGAGATGCGCACGGTGACGACTTTGCTGGTTCTGGCGGCGCTGGGCGGATCGGCGTCGGTGGCTGCGGCCAGCCCGACGACCGACTTTCTCGAAGACGCGATCAAGGGCGATAATTCGGAGATCAAGCTCGGCGCGATGGCGGCCAAGGAGGGCGCGTCGCCGGCGCTGCGCGCGTATGGCGCGATGCTCAACAGCGACCACAGCAAGCACAAGGCCAAGGCAGTGGCACTGGCCAAGCCGCTCGGCATGAGCATCCCCGACGGCATGACCGCCGAGGCCGACGTCGAGTACGCCAAGCTGAAGCTGTTGTCGGGCGCGTCGTTCGACAAGGAATTCGCCCGCTACATGGTCCAGGATCATAAGAGCGACATCGCCGATTATCAGAAGCAGGTGGCGAGCGGCGACAAGGCGACGCTGAAGTTTGCCGAGGCGACGCTGCCGACGCTTCGCCACCACCTCCAGGTCGCCGAGAAGCTGAACAGCTGATCGCGGCCAAATGCGCGGTCGCGCCTTGACGGCAGGTCAGGGCGCGACCGGATAAAGCACGGCGTCGGAAAGGCGATTCCAGCGGAAACGTCGCCGCGCGCGGCGCGGCCGACCGGTGGCTGACGGCGACCTCCGGACCGAGCCCTGCCGCGCCTTCGTCCAGCTGTCTGCCGGGCCGCTCAGCCCGGCAACAACAGGCTGGCGTCGCCGTAGCTGTAGAAGCGGTAGTCGCTGGCGACCGCGTGGGCGTAGGCCGCGCGCATCCGCTCCAGCCCCATCAACGCGCTGACCAGCATGAACAGCGTCGACTTCGGCAGATGGAAGTTGGTCAGCAGCCCGTCGACGACGGCGAACGTGAAGCCCGGCGTGATGAACAGGCGCGTGTCGCCGCTCCACGCGTGCGGCCAGTCGGGACCCCAGGCGCTTTCGAGCAGGCGCGCGCTGGTCGTGCCGACGGCGATGATCGCGCCGCCCCTCGGCCTTGGCGGCGGCAATGCGCGCGGCGGTGGCGGCGTCGATGCTGCCCCATCTCCGCGTGCATCCGGTGGTCGTCGGTATCGTCGGCCTTGACCGGCAGGAAGGTGCCCGCGCCGACGTGGAGCGTCACCGTCTCGCGCTGGACCCCGGCGGCGTCGAGGGCGGCGAGCAGGCCAGGGGTGAAATGCAGCCCGGCGGTCGGCGCAGCAACGGCACCCGGCTGCTTGGCATAGACCGTCTGGTAATCCTCCAGGTCCTGCGCGTCGACCGCGCGCTTGGAGCTGATGTACGGCGGCAGCGGCATCTGCCCGGCAAGTTCCAGCGCCTCGTCGAACGGCAGGGCGCTATCGAAACGCCAGCGGACGCTGCCGTCGTCGCCCTTCGCCTGCACCACTCCCGACAGGCCCCCCGCCCCCGCGCTGCCGAAGTCGATGCGGTCGCCGACCTTCAGGCGCTTGGCGTTCTTGACGAAGCTCCACCATTCGCGGTTGCCGACCCGCTGGTGCAGCGTCACGCGGACCTTCGCATCGTATTTGTGCCCGCTCAGCTGCGCCGGGATGACCCGGGTGTCGTTGAACACCAGCACGTCACCGGTGCGCAGCACCCCCGGCAGGTCGGACATCACCCGGTCCTCGAGCCCGTCGCCGCGAACGACGAGCAGCCGCGCCGCGTCGCGCGGGACGACCGGGCGCAGGGCGATGCGCTCGGGCGGCAGGTCGAAGTCGAAGTCGGCGACGCGCATGCGGCTCCTCCCTCGCCCGCGGGCGAAGTTACCGCGGCGCGGCCGAGGGTACCGCCGGCGCGGGCGGAGCCGGCGATGTTCCGGCGGCCGGCGGAGCCGGCGATGTTCCGGCGGCCGGCGGAGCCGGCGGTGCTCCGGCGGCCGGCAGGGCCGGCGATGTTCCGGCGGCCGGCAGGGTCCGCGATCCTGCGGCGGGCGGCGGCGCTGGCGTGGCGCCGGGCACCGGGACCGTCGTCACCGGCACGCCCGGCCCGCTTGCCGCGCCTGCGGCGACGGCGGGCGGCGGCGGCACATGGTCGGCGGCGATCGATGCCTGGACGATCTTCGACGGGTTGGCCGGCGGCTCGCCCTTCTCGATCGCGTCGACATGGTCCATGCCGCTGATGACGCGGCCCCAGACGGTGTAGTTGCGGTCGAGCTTCAGCGTCGGCGACAGGACGATGTAGAACTGGCTGTTGGCCGAATCGACTTCGCCGGCGCGCGCCATCGCCACGGCCCCGCGTACGTGCGGCAGGTCGTTGAACTCCGCCTTGAGGTCGGGGAGCTTCGATCCGCCGGTGCCGGTGCCGGTCGGGTCGCCTCCCTGCGCCATGAAGCCGTCGATTACCCGGTGGAAGATCGTGCCGTCGTAGAAATGCTGGCGGGTCAACGTCTTGATCCGCTCGACGGTCTTCGGCGCAACGTCGGGGCGCATGGCGATCGCCACCCGGCCGCCGGTCGACAGATCGAGCAGCAGGGTGTTCTCCGGGCGTCAGCGGCGGCGCCGGGGGCGGCGCGGCGACCTGCGCCACGGCGGCGCTGCTGCCCAGCACCAATGCCGCGATCGCCGTCACAAACCCGCGCATTATCGTCCCCACAACCACCGATTTCGGCCTTAAATCGCCCATGCTGTCGCCCTGGTGAACGTCAGCGCCGGTGCTCCGCGACCCGGGCGACGACATCGGCGGCGATCCGCGGCGTGACGAACTTGCGAATATCCCCGCCGTAGATCGCGATTTCCTTGACCAGCTTGGAGGCGATCGGCTGCAAGGCGACGTCGGCCATCAGGAAGACCGTCTCGATGCGGGCGTTCAACTGCTGGTTCATGCCCGCCATCTGGAACTCATACTCGAAGTCGGCGACGGCGCGCAGACCGCGGACGATGATCTGTGCCTGCTGCGCCTCGGCGAACTTCATCAGCAGCGCGTCGAACGGCACCACGCCGACATGGTCGCCAAGATCGGCAGTCTCGCGCCGGACCATCGCCACCCGCTCGTCGAGCGTGAACATCGGCGACTTCGACGGATTGGTCGAGACGCCGATGATCAACTTGTCGACCAGCTTCGCGCCGCGCCGGAGGATGTCCATGTGCCCCAGCGTGACGGGATCGAACGTGCCTGGATAGACCCCGCATCGCGCACGGTCTAGAACTCCCGCTCGATGGCGAACCGGGCGATCGCGCGCAGCAGATCGGCCTCGGAACCGAAGCCGTGGAGATGGTCGATCGCCTGGTCGATCAGCATTGCCGCCTGCGTCCGCGCCCGCTCGACGCCGAGCAGCGAGACGAAGGTCGACTTGCCCGCCGCCGCATCCTTGCCGACCGCCTTGCCGGTCTTGGCGCTGGAGCCCTCGACGTCGAGCAGATCGTCGGCGATCTGGAACGCGAGGCCGAGGTCGCGGGCATAGCCGCGCAACGGGGTGCGCCCCTCGCTCGGGCACGCGCGCCATGATCGCCCCCGCCTCCAGGCAGAAGCCGATCAGCGCGCCGGTCTTCAGCTGCTGCAACCGCGTCGTCGCGCTGAGATCGAAGTCGCGCTCGGTCGGCGGCGATGTCCATCATCTGCCCGCCGGCCATGCCGGTGGGTCCGCTCGACGCGCGCGAGTTCGAGGACCAGTTCGGCGCGCGCGGCGGGATCGCCGTGCGTCGCGGGGTCGGCCAGCACCTCGAACGCGAGCGCGTGCAGCGAATCGCCCGCCAGCACCGCCGTCGCCTCGTCGAACGCCTTGTGGACCGTCGGCTTGCCGCGGCGGAGGTCGTCGTCGTCCATGCACGGCAGGTCGTCGTGGATCAGCGAATAGCAATGGACGCACTCGATCGCGAGCGCGACCCGCAGCGCCCGCTCGCGGTCGACGTGGAACAGGTCGCAACTGGCGACGACGAGCAGCGGCCGCATCCGCTTGCCGCCGCCGATGACGGCATGGCGCATGCCCGCGAACAGCCGCTCGCGCCCGTCCGCCGGCAACGGCAGCAGCCGGTCGAAACGCTGGTCCATCGCCGTGCCGATGGCATCCAGCGCGGGCTTCAGGCTGTTCGATGCGTGCACGAGCGCCTCAGCTGGCATCGAAAGGGGTGACCCCGGCGGCACGGCCGTCCTGGCCGACGACGATCGCCTCGATCCGCGCCGTCGCGCCGGCGAGCTTGGCGTCGCAATAGGCCTTCAACCGCTGCCCCTCGGTATAGAGATCGATCGACTCCTCGAGGGTCGCGTCGCCGGCCTCGAGCCGGTGAACGATTTTCTCGAGCCGGGCGAGCGCGACCTCGAAGCTGGCGGGGTCTTCGGACACGGATTCCATCACGGCGCGGTTGTGAACGGACCGCGGGTGAGGGTCAAGCCGCGCGCAGGCTGCGGCAACGACCGCATCAGCGGCGGAACAGGGCGTCCCCCTGCTGCTGCGCGGTCCCGACCTCGGGGGCCGGGCCGTGCTCGGCGAGGTGGGCGGCAGCGACGCGCTCGGCGTGGAGCTGCTCGATCAGCTGGGCGCGCTCGCTCACGATCTTGCCGTCGTCGACGCTGGTATCGAGACCCGCCTTCTTCGCCGCGGCGGTGACCAGCGCGTCGAGTTCGCGCTGCGGGCAGAGGCCGAGCGTGACCGGGTCCTTCGGGCGTGATGTTGGCCATGTTCCAATGGCTCTTGTCGCGGATCGCGGCGATCGTCGTCTTGGTCGTGCCGATCAGCTTGGCGATCTGGTTGTCGGTCACTTCGGGGTGGTTGCGGACGATCCAGGCGATGCCGTCGGGCTTGTCCTGGCGCATGCTGACCGGCGTGTAGCGCGGGCCCTTGGTCCGGCGCTCCTGCTCGGGCTGCTTCTCGAGGCGCAGCCGGGCCTTGGGGTCGGCGGCGACGCGGTCGATCTCCGCCTGGGTCAACTCGCCCGAGCGGATCGGATCGCGCCCGGTCAGCTTGGTCGCGGCGGTGTCGTCGGCGATCGCCTGGACCTCCAGGATGTGGAGGCCGCAGAACACGGCGATCTGCTCGAACGTCAGCCCGGTATTGTCGACCAGCCAGGCCGCCGTGGCGTGCGCCATCAAGGGGGTTGTCGGAGCGCTCATGGCGGAGATCTTTCAGGCCGGGACAAAGAAAGGGCCGCCCTTTGCGGAGCGGCCATGTGACAAGTTGATGTAGGCGGGATAGGCGAGGCGTTCAACCGAGGACTTGGCGGCTCCATGATTTCCCGTGCCGACGCGCAGGCGCTCGACGCCGCCGATCCGCTGGCGTTCGCCCGGGCGCGCTTCACCCTGCCGGCAAGCGTGATCTATCTCGACGGCAACTCGCTTGGCGCCCTGCCCCGCCGGACGGCGACGCGGATCGCCGACACGGTGACGCGCGAATGGGGCGAGCGGCTGATCGGCAGCTGGAACGACAGCGGCGGGGCGGGCAGCGAGGGCGGCCGCGGCTGGCTCGACCTGCCGGTGCGGGTCGGGGCGCGGGTCGCGCGGCTGATCGGCGCGCACGCCGACGAGGTGATCGTCACCGACACGGTGTCGGTCAACGTCTTCAAGCTGGCCGCTGCCGCGCTGGCGCTGCGCCCGGGGCGCCAGACGATCGTCACGGCGGCCGGCGACTTCCCGACCGACGCCTATGTCCTCGACGGCCTGTGTCGCCTGACGGGCGCGCGGCTGCAGGTCGCCGAGGATCCCGTCGCCGCTCTCGACGGGGACACGGCGCTGCTGTGGCTGACGCAGACGCACTATCGGACGGGAGCGGTACGCGACCTTGCCGCAACCACCGCCGCCGCCCACGCCGCGGGCGCGCTGATGGGGTGGGACCTCAGCCACAGCGCCGGCGCGCTCGCCGTCGACGTCGCCGGCGCGCAGGCCGACCTTGCGACCGGGTGCGGCTACAAGTTCCTGAACGGCGGTCCCGGCGCGCCTGCCTTCGTCTATGTCGCGCGGCGACACCATGCGGTCCTCGACCAGCCGCTCACCGGCTGGTTCGGCCATGCGGCACCATTCGCCTTCGCGCCCGACTATCGACCGGCTCCCGGCGTTGCGCGGCTGCTGACGGGAACGCCGGGCATCCTCGGGCTGCAGGCGTTGGCGAGCGGCGTCGCCACTTTCGACGGCATCGACATGGGCGTGGCGGCGGCGAAATCGGTCGCGCTCGGCGACCTTCTGCTCGACCTGGTGGTCGACCGCTGCCCGGAAATGGCGGTCGCCTGCCCGCGCGAACGCCGGGGCGCGCAAGTCAGCCTCGCCCACCCCAATGCGTACGAAATCGGGCAGGCATTGATCGCCCGCGGCGTCGTCGGCGACTTCCGCCCGCCCGACGTGCTGCGCCTGGGCCTGCCGGCGCTCTACACGCGCTTCGTCGACGTCTGGGACGCCGTCGATGTTCTGGCGGACGTGCTGGCGAGCGGGACGTGGCGCGCGCCCGCGTTCGCGGTGCGTCAGGCGGTGCCCTGAGCCGGTACAACCTCGAGCACGATCTTGCCGACATGGTCCCCCGCCTCCATCCGCCGGTGGGCGTCGGCGGCGTCGGCCAGCGGAAACGTCATGTCGCTGACCGCGCGGAGCTTGCCGCTGGCAAACAGCGGCCAGACCTTGGCCTCCAGGTCGGCCGCCACCGCGGTCTTGAAGGCGACCGAGCGCGGGCGGAGCATCGAACCGGTGAGCGTCAGCCGCCTGGCCATGACCAGCCCGAAGTTGATCTCGGCCACCGGTCCGCGCTGCAGCGCGATCGAGACGTGCCGCCCCTCGTCGGCCAGGCACATCAGGTTGCGCGGCAGATAGTCGCCGCCGACCATGTCGAGGACGACGTCGACGCCGCGCCCGCCGGTGAACCCCGCGACCTTGTCGACGAAGTCGCTGGTCTTGTAATCGATCGCGTGGTCGGCGCCGAGACCCCGCGCGGCCGCGCACTTGGCGGCGCTCCCGGCGGTGACGAAGACCGTCGCGCCGAACGCCTTGGCAAGCAGGATCGCGGTCGTGCCGATGCCGCTGGTGCCGCCATGGACCAGCACCGTCTCGCCGTCAGCCAGGTGCGCGCGCTGGAACAGGTTCGACCAGACGGTGAAATAGGTCTCCGGCAGCCCGGCGGCGGCGACGAAGTCCAGCCCCTCGGGGACGGGCAGGCACTGACCGGCCGGCGCGAGACAGTATTCGGCATAGCCGCCGCCGGCGACCAGTGCGCAGACGCGGTCGCCCGCCTGCCAGCGGCCGCTGCCGGTGACGACCTCGCCGGCGACCTCCAGCCCCATGATCGTCGGCGCGCCGGGCGGCATCGGATAGCGGCCGAGGCGCTGCAGCACGTCGGGGCGGTTGACCCCGGCGGCGTGGACGCGGATCAGCACCTCGCCCGGCCCGGGAACGGGCACCGGCCGCACGGCGGGCATCAGCACCTCGGGACCGCCGGGCGCGGCGGGGTCGATTGCAGTCATCGTCGTGGGCACGGTCATGGGCTGCATATTGACTCGGGCAACCGCCGGGTCAACGTCGCCGCCATGGACGACGACCTGCCCCGCCCGCGCCCCGACGACACGCTGGCGGCGCTCGCGAAGCAGGACCTCGACCGCCTGTCGCTCGCCGAGCTCGACGAGCGGATCACCCTGCTCGAGGCCGAGGTCGCACGGACGCGAGCCAAGCGCGCCGGCGCGGCGATCTTCCGCAGCGCCGCCGACGCGCTGTTCAAGCGCTAGGCGGCAGCGGTCAGGCGGCGACGCCCCCGCGCTGCTTCTCGAACAGCATGGTGATGTGCGACAGCGAGAACAGATGGGCGTAGATCAGACCCATCATGCCGTTCTGCACCATCTTGCGGACCTGGTCGCCGCGGAGCGCGTGCAGCTTTTCCTCGGCGACCATGCGGAAGCCGCGGTAGACCGCCGGCTCGCCGCCCGGCTGCTGGATGGTGACCTCGCCGTCGATCAACAGGTCGAGCTTGTCCATCTCCTCCATGAACCCGCGGGTGCGGGCGATCGCCTGTTCGAACTGGCCGCAGAAGTCGAGGATGCGCTGCGTCGTCGCGGTCGGCTGCTCGCCGTCGAACAACTTGTCCTCGGCGTCGGCCGCGACCAGACCGGCGGTGTCGTCGAAGCACAGCGACAGCTCGGTCGCGTCCGGCCCGAGCTTGGCGAGCATGAACGGATAGCGGCGGACGAAGGCGGGCAGGTACGCCCCCTCCTGCCACTTGCCGTCGGCATCGAGGAACAGGTTGAGCCCGTCGATCAGGCTGAGCAGCGCCAGCGGTGCCGGGCTGTCACCGACGCCGAAGACGATCGGAAAACTGCGCTGGGCGACGGCGAACTCGTCGACCGTCAGGGGAATGGCGTGGGTCGTGCGGGTAAAGCCGACCGTATCGCTGCGGACCAGCCCATGGCTCGGGTGAAACTGGGTCGAGACCGGCACGAGCGAGCGGTAGAACAGCGGAAGTTGCGACGCGGGAACGGAAGCCATGGGAACTGCTCTTTCAGGGCGGTCCCCCCACGGGCCCGCGCGCCGGCCGCTGTGTAGGCAGGCCGCCGCGGCGGCGCAACCCGGCTGCCGGCGTGGCGACCGCGCACCGGATCAGGCCAGCACCTTCCCCGGGTTCATGATGCCGAGCGGATCGAGCGCCGCCTTGACCGCCCGCATCGCCGCCAACCGCGCAGGGTCGCCGACGCGGGCGAGTTCGGCCGCCTTGACGCTGCCGATGCCGTGTTCGGCGGCGATCGTCCCGCCGGCGGCGATAACGCGGTCGTTGACGAAACCCGTTACGGCCGCCCCGTGGGCCGCGACCCATGCGCCGCTGTCGGCCCCGGCGGGCGCGCGCACGTTGTAATGCAGGTTGCCGTCGCCGAGGTGGCCGAAGGCAAGCACGCGGCTGCCGGGGAAGCCCACCTCGACCGCCGGCGTCGTCGCCGCGACGAAGGCGGGCAGCGCCGGCACCGGGACGGCGAGGTCGTGCTTGACCGCCACGCCGTCGCGCCGTTCGGCCTCGGGCAGCGTCTCGCGGATGCGCCACAGCGCCGCCGCCTGCGCCGCCGACTGGGCGACGACCCCGTCCACGAGCGGCGCGTCGGCAAGCACGGCGGCAAGCGCCTCGGCCAGGCCCGCGGGCCGCAGCGACGTCAGTTCGATCAGCACCTGCCACGGTGCCGGCCGCTCGAGCGGCGGCCGCAGGCCGTGCGCAGCGACCAGCTCGACCCCGGCCAGCGGGATCAGCTCGAAGCTCTCGACCTCGCCGATCTCGCCGCGCAGTCGGCCGAGCAGCGCCAGCGCGGCGTCGGGCGAGGCCAGCCCGACCCAGGCGACGACCCGCTCGCGCGGGGCCGGTGCCAGCCGCAGGCTGACGCGGGTGACGATGCCGAGCGTGCCCTCGGCCCCGATCAGCAGCTGCTTGATGTCATAGCCGGCGGTGTCCTTGACGAGCGGCGACAGCTGGTCGAGCACGGCGCCCGACGGCAGCACCGCCTCGAGCCCGGCGACCTGCGCGCGCATCGTGCCGTGGCGCAGCACCTGGACGCCGCCGGCGTTGGTCGCGACGAGGCCGCCGATCGTCGCCGAGCCCTTGGCCGCCAGGTCGAGCGGGAAGACCATGCCGGCGGCCGTGGCCGCGGCATGGACGTTGGCCAAGACCGCGCCGCTGCCGACCGTCACCGTCTGTCCGGCGAGGTCGACCGCCCCGATCGCGTCCATGCGCGCGAGGGAGACGATCACGGCATCGCCGCGCGGCGACGGCGTCGCGCCGCCGGCAAGGCCGGTGTTGCCCCCCTGCGGCACCAGCGGCACGCGCCCCGCCGCCGCCGCGCGGACGATTGCCGCCACCGCCGCGGTCGTGCGCGGCCAGACGATCATCGCCGCGGCACCGTGGACCCGCCCGCGCCAGTCGACCAGGTGCGGCGCAAGGACCGTGGGGTCGGTGCTCCAGGCATCGCCCGCAGCGGCGCGGACAGCATCGAGGGCGGCGCTCATCGCCAGGGTCTAGCACCCGCCCGCCCGCCGATCCACGTGCTTGACCGGCCCCCGGCGACGCGTCACGTTCACCGGCCGTTCAACCCCGCCCCAGCAGGCCGGTACGGAGGCTCAGCGAGGCGTGACATTGAAGGCTTGGCTTGTCCCTGCCGCCGTGGGCGGGTTGATCGCATTGTGCGCCGCGGCACCGCCGACGTTCGACCGATCGGTCGCCCAGGTTCGTGCCCGCCCGGGACAGGGCGAGCCCACGCCCGGCGCGGGCGGGCGTGCCGCGGCCACGCGCTGCGTCGGCGTCGATCATGTCGCGGGGGCCATCGTCTTCGGCGACCGCGCGGTCGAGCTGACCATGACCGACCACAGCCGCTGGCGGATGAACTTTGCCGCCGCCTGCCCGGCGCTCAGTTTTTACCAGGGCTTCTACTATCGCCGCGCCGTCGCCGGGCGGCTGTGCGCCGGCCGCGATGCAGTCATTTCGCGCGCGGGCGGAACGTGCCCGATCACATCGATCGTGCGTATCCGCCGCTGATCGCGGCAGATTGTGTCTTTTAGGACACGCGATCTGTTTCGTTGTGACGTCTTAATCATTTTGCCGCAGGCGACGCGTGGACAAGCGGGGGCGTGCCGGTTCACATGCATGGCAACCACGCACAGCCGTGGACGGCGACCGGCGGGAAACGCCGGCGCTGACGTCAACATTCTGGGGAGAAGTCCATGCGCCTTCATGCCGTTTCGCGGAATGCCCTGACCGGGGCGTCGTGGCTCGCCCTGCTCGCCGCAGCCCCGGCGCTGGCCCAGGTCGCCGCCGACGCGCCCGCCAATCCGGGCCAGCTGGCGACCGCCCCCGGCACCGGCGGCTACAACGCCCTCGACGAAATCGTCGTCACCGCGCAGCGCACCTCGCAGAGCCTGCAGGACGTGCCGATCGCCGTCACCGCCTTCACCGCCCAGAGCCTGGCGGCGCAGCAGATCAACAACTCGTCCGACCTGCAGCTGACGCTGCCCAACATCACCTTCACCAAGGGCAACTTCACCAGCGGTAACTTCACCATTCGCGGCGTCGGCGACCTGTGCGTCGGCGTCACCTGCGATTCGGCCACCGCGATCCATGTCAACGACCTGCCGCTGTACGGCACGCGCATCTTCGAGACCGATTACTTCGACCTCGAACGCGTCGAGGTCCTGCGCGGACCGCAAGGTACGCTGTTCGGCCGCAACGCGACCGCCGGCGTCGTCAACTTCATCACCGCCAAGCCCGACCTGAAGGGCTTGCATGCCGCCGCCGAAGGCGAGTACGGCAACTACAACAGCTATCGTATCAAGGGCATGATCAACGTGCCGCTGACGATACCCTCGGCATCCGCCTCGCCGGCACCTACCTCAAGCGCGACGGCTATACCCAGAACCTGTACAACAACACGCGGCATCGACGGCCGCGACGAATATGCCGTGCGCGCCTCGCTGCGCTGGCGGCCGGAGCCGAACACCACGGTCGACTTGATGGGCTATTACTTCCACGAGAAGGACGATCGCCTGCGCAACCAGAAGCAGCAGTGCGAGCGCGACCCGACCGGCGTCCTCGGCTGCCTTGCCCGGCGGGCCTGACGACGCCGAGCGGGCAGAACGGCGTGACCAACGCCAACGCGACGCTCGCCAGCATCTTCGCCTCGCAGTCAGCTGCTCGGCAGCGACTACCGACGCTGGGGCCCGCGCTCCGGCACCGCTGGCGATCGCCAACCTCTACGGCCCCGACGCTTACAGCGGCGCGATCAACCCGCAGGATCCGCGGCAGGTCTACACCGCGTACAAGCCGCGTTATTTCGCCGATGAGATCAATGCTGAAGCAAAGATCGAGCACGACTTCGGCAAGGTCAAGCTTGACGTCTCCGGCCTATACCAACGCAACACAGTCGATTCGAGCCAGGACTATGACCTTGCGCTCAATGCAATCCGGCTGGCTTCATCTCCGGACTGACGGTTGCTTCGATCTACGCCCAGGGCGGCGGGCTTCGCTGTCGTCGAGCTTGGCACCGTTCGCCGCTGGGCTGTCACAGATCAAGCCGGCGTCGCGGCGGTGATCCCCTCCGGCCCGGGCGGGCCGTATTGCACCTCATCAGTCTACGACACGACCGGCACTGGTGCGTTTGGCGGCCGCGCCACGTGCGGCGCAGTTCCCCTGAACTACGACCGCTCGATCCAGCGCAACGAAGGCTATACTGGCGAAGTGATCCTGACGTCGCAGTTCGACGGAAAGTTCAACTTCCTCGCCGGTGGTATCTACAACCGCTTCAAGACCAGCGAGAACAGCTATTATGTCAACGCCTTTGGCCTCGATTATGCTGCCGCCGTCATCGGTTTGGCCGGCACGCTTGGGCAGCAGTTCGGCGGCAATACCGACTTCCCGACAGCTACGGCGCGTCGCCATATTACCGTAACAACACCGCCTACTACCGCTAAAGTCGTACGGCATGTTCGGCGAGGCATATCTTCAAGCGACGGACAAGCTCAAGCTGACGGTTGGTGTCCGCTATAACAACGACAAGAAAACGGTGAGCGGCAAGGACCCCGCTGTTCAGTATAACGGATTGTCGCGCCCGTGCATGGCACGAACAACAGCTGTGCTGCTGCCCTACGGCGTCGACGAACATCACCCAGGCGTTCAACTACGCCAATCTCGACTTCGACGCGAACAACTGCCGGCATTCAGCTGTACCAAATTGGCCGGGTCAGCTTCTCCGAAGTCACCGGCCGCGCCGTGTCGACTACAAAATTACCGACGAAAATCTTATCTATGCCTCCTATTCGCGTGGGTATAAGTCTGGCGGAATCAACCCGCCGCTGTCGCCGGTGCCGGCTGTGACGCTCGCGTTTACGCCCGAATTCATCGATTCGTTCGAGATCGGCTCGAAGAATACCTTCCTGGACGGTCGCCTTCGGCTAAACGTCGCGGCTTTCTATTACAAGTACAAGGGCCTGCAGATCAGCCGCATCGTCGCAGCGCACGGCTGTCAACGACAACATCAATGCCCACATCTACGGCGTCGAAGCCGATGCCATCGTCGAGCCGATCCGCGCGCTCGCTTTCAATGCCGGCTTTAGCTACCTCAAGACGATAGTCGCTGGCGATACGTTACTTCGCTAATCCACGCGATCCAAGCGGTGGCCGCAGCGACGCAGTGATCATCAAGGACATCAGCACATGCGCTCAAACTGCGCTGTCGTGCCGACGATCGGCCGGGAATTCGCGCCGGTGCCAACACTTTTGTCGGCTTTGTTAATTCGCAGATCAACGCGGGCGCTGTGGCTGGCTTGGGGGCAGGCGCCGGCCTTCAGCCACCGTCGGCCTTCCCCGCCAACAGCGGCATCAACGGCGCAACCGGCGCATTCAGCGTCTGCGCAGCGCTCCGCGGCTATGCCGCAGCTGCGGGCAGTCTGTTTGGCGGCGTCCAGGTCCTGAGCGAAGGTGTCGTTGCCAACGTTCGCGGCAACCAGCTGCCGCAGTCGCCGAAGTTCAAGGCGTCGGCGGGCGTCCAGTACACGATCAACGCCGGCGACAGCGGCATCAACGTCGTCCCGCGCTTCGACATCGCGCTGACCGGCAACAGCACCGGCAGCATCTTCAACGACGCGCCCGACCGCATCCCGGCCTATTACATCATGAACGCGCAGGTGCAGGTCAACGGCAAGGACGACCGCTGGTTCATCCGCGGCTTCATCCAGAACATCGCCAACAACAACGCGACGACCGGCCTCTACGTCACCGACCAGTCGTCGGGCCTGTTCACCAACATCTTCACGCTGGAGCCCCGGCGCTACGGCATCGCCGGCGGCGTCAAATTCTGAGGCTTCCCCTCGATCGACGGCATGGGCGGGGAGCGATCCCCGCCCTTTCCATGTCCGGGCAGATTGACTTTTCCCCCGAAGTTTGCGCAAGCGCGCGGGCAGGGACCGCCGCCGGCACGATCGTCGTGGACCAGGCCGCCGTCCGCTTAGGACCTGCATGAGCTTCGAAGCACTCGGCCTGTCGGAGGAACTGCTCCGCGCGGTCGAAGACAGCGGCTACACCACGCCCTCGCCGATCCAGGCGAGCGCGATCCCCAGCGTCCTGATGGGCCGCGACATCATCGGCGTCGCCCAGACCGGCACCGGCAAGACCGCGTCCTTCGTCCTGCCGATGATCGACATCCTGAGCCAGGGACGCAGCCGCGCGCGAATGCCGCGGTCCCTGATCCTCGAGCCGACGCGCGAACTGGCGCAGCAGGTCAGCGAGAATTTCGTCAAGTACGGCAAGTATCACAAGCTCAACATGGCGCTGCTGATCGGCGGCGTGCAGATGGGCGACCAGGTCGCGGCGCTGGAAAAGGGCGTCGACGTCCTCATCGCCACGCCGGGTCGGCTGATGGACCTGTTCGGGCGCGGCAAAATCATGCTCAACGCCTGCAGCCTGCTCGTCATCGACGAAGCCGACCGCATGCTCGACATGGGCTTCATCCCCGACATCGAGGAAATCTGCACCAAGCTGCCGACCGCGCGGCAGACCCTGCTGTTCTCGGCGACGATGCCGGGGCCGATCAAGAAGCTCGCCGACCGCTTCATGATCGATCCCAAGCAGATCGAGGTTGCCCGCCCCGCCTCGACGAATGCCTCGATCGCGCAGTTCGCCGTCGAGACGACCAGCCGCGGCAAGCGTGCGACGCTGCGCAAGCTGCTGGCCGATCCCGAGGTCAAGAACGCCATCGTCTTCTGCAACCGCAAGAAGGACGTGCGGGAACTGGCCGACGTGCTGAAGAAGGCCGGCCTGTCCGCCGGCCAGATCCACGGCGACATGGAGCAGGCGGACCGCATCCGCGAGCTCGACCGCTTCAAGGTCGGAACGATCGCGATCCTCGTCGCCTCCGACGTCGCCGCGCGCGGACTGGACGTGCCGGGCGTCAGCCACGTCATCAACTACGACGTGCCCCATCACGCCGAGGATTACGTCCACCGCATCGGGCGCACCGGCCGCGCCGGATTGACCGGCATCGCCTATACGCTGCTGACCCCGGAAGATGCCGACAACCTGCGCGAGGTCGAGAAGCTGATCGGCCACGCCGTCCCGCGCCACGGGGCGAGCGCGGCCGACCGGCAGGAAGTCAGCGCCGCGGCCGAGACGATCGCGGTTCCCGTCGACGCCTTGCCCGCCGACGAGGTCGAAACGGATATCGACGCGGCCCAGATCGACGCCGCCGACGCCGACACGGCCGACCATGCCAGCGCGGGCGACGCACCGCGCAAGCGCCGCCGCCGCGGCGGGCGGGGCCGCAAGACCGAGGCAGCGACCTCGTCGCCGGGCGCTGAGCCCCGCGCCGCCGAGCCGCGCGCCGCCGAACCGCGCGACGCGGAGCCTCGGGCGGCGGCGTCCCGCGACGCCGAGTCGCGCGCGGCCGAGGCACCGGCGAGCGACCGCCGCCCGGCTCCGCGCGACGCCCGCCGCGACGCGCCGCGACGTCACGACCCGCGCTACGATCCCCGCCGTGACGATCGCCGGCGCGACGAGCGCGACGACGGCCCCAGCGTGGTCGGCTTCGGTACCGAGACGCCGGCCTTCATGCTGGTTCGCGCGACGGCCTGAACACGGCCTCGCGGCGTCTGCGACTGGTGACGCGGTCGGGCGTTGTCCGGCATCCGCCGCTTCGAGGATCCGCCGTGCCCGCCTCGCCACCCGCGCTGAAGCTTACCGGATGGGGCAAGGTCCTGCGCCGCGTCTATCGCGATTCGGGCGAGGATAACCTCGGCCTCATCGCCGCGGGGGTCGCCTATTACGGCTTCCTGACCCTGGTTCCGGCGCTTGGAGCCGTGGTCATGACCTACGGCCTGGTCAGCGACCCGGCCGACGTGACGCGGCAGATGCACGGGCTGGTTCAGCATATCCCGGCCGACGCGGCAAAGCTGATCGAAGAGCAGCTGACCAGCGTCGTCCATACCGCGGCGAGCAAGAAGGGCCTGGGCCTGGCGCTCGCGTTGGCGCTGGCGCTCTACGGCGCGATGAAGGGGGCGGCGGCGATCGTCACCGCGCTCAACGTCGCCTACGAGGTGCCGGAGAACCGGAGCTTCGTGAAGACGACGCTGATCAACGCGGCCGTCACCGCGGGGGCGCTGGTCGTGGCGCTGCTGGCGCTCGCCTCGGCCTCGGTCCTGGCGGCGCTCGACACGTCGGCGGGGTCGCTTTCGCCGGTGCTGACCGACGTCATCAAGCTGGCGTCGTGGCTCGTCACCGCCGCCATCACGATCACCGCCGTTGCGCTCCTTTATCGCTATGCGCCGGCGCGGGCGGAGGCGCGGTGGCAGTGGGTGACGCCCGGCTCGATCCTGGCGACGGGCGGGTTCCTGGTGATGACCTTGGCCTTCAGCGCCTACGCACGCTACTTCGGCAACTACAACGCGACCTACGGCTCGCTCGGCGCCGTCGTCGTCCTCCTGCTGTGGCTGTCGCTGTCGGCCTACGTCCTGCTGCTCGGCGCGGAACTCAACGCGGCGCTGGAGAAGAACGCCCGTTAGGCAGCCTGCGCCGCGGCGGCAAAGGCCGCACGCCGCTCGGCATAGTGCGCCAGCGCCTCGTCGAGGGGAGGCAGCCGCTGCCCGTGCAGGGAGACGAGCGCCGCATCGCGTGGCCGTTCGACGCGCCAGCCCAGCTCGCGCGGCGCGGCGGGACGCACCAGTTCCTCCGGCAGGCCAAGCACGGCTGCAATCCGACGCCCGAAGGCGAGCCAGCTCATCGCCTCGCCGTTGGTCAGGTGCCAGACGCCGGTCGCGTCGTCGATGACCAGGTCGAGCGTCGCCGCGACGAGGTGGGGCACGAAGGTCGGGGTGACGACGAAGCCGTCCGCGGCGGCGAAAGGTCGGCCCGACCGCAGCGACCGTTCGAGGTGAACCGCGAAGTTATGCTCGTCGTACGGCGAGAAGAACGCCGCGGTGCGGATCACCAGACTGCGGCCTGCGGCCAGGACCGCCGCTTCGGCCGCCGCCTTGCTGCGACCATAGACGTTGAGCGGGCTCGGCACGTCGTTCTCGTCATAGGGTCGCCCGGCGGTGCCGTCGAACACCAGATCGGACGAGAACACGGTCGTGTGGATGGCCCGCGCGGCGCAGGCCGCGGCGAGAGCGGCGGCCCCGGTGGCATTGGCCGCCATGCATGCGGCCTCCTCGGCCTCGGCGTCGTCGACGCGGACCCAGCCGGCGGCGTTGATCACCGCCCACGGCTTGTGCCGATCGAGCGCCCGCTCGATCGAGCGCGGATCATCCAGCGCCAGCGTCGCCCGGTCGGTCAGCACGTGCGCCAGGCCGCGCAGGCGACACGCCCCGGCCAGCGCCTGCCCCAGTGTGCCCGTCGCCCCGGTGATGAGGATTGGCCGCTGCGCCGGGGTCACGCGCGAGGCGCGCCGCTCGCTGCTCCAGGAGAACGGCCGGTGCTCCAGGCGCAGGTCGTCGCGCTGCCACCAGCCGCGGCCGGCGACGACCGGGTGCGGCAGCGGACCCTCGCCGAACCGCGCCAGCCGGGGCAGGACGGCGGCGAGCACCGTCGGTCGCGGCTCGCCGCCGCGCACGTCGAAGACGCCGCATTCGTAGTACCCGGCCGCGCGCGTAATCAGGCTGTCCCAGTCGACGCTGCCCAGCAGCGCCCAGGCGGTGACGGCGCGGACGTCGACGCCCTCGTGCCGGAGGTCGAGACACGCCTGCCACGCCTGCCAGAGCCAGCGCAGCTGCTCGTCGCGCGAGCAGCCGAGGTGCACTTCGGTAACCGCCACGGGGATATGGTAGCGCTCCCACGCCTGCCGCACGACACTGGCGAGACCCACCGGCGCGGGATCGAGGGCACGCGCGGCAGTGACGTCATGATAGCCGACCGCGGGCAGCGGGGCGTCATGAGCCTCGGCGCGGTGGTCGAGGAAGCGGTCGCTGGTGATGTAGTGATTGACGCCAATGATGTCGGGCGGGCACGGCGCGGCGGCGACCGCGTGGGCGCGCGCGGCAAAGCCCAGCTCCTCCAGCCGCGGCCACAGCGCATGGCCGGGGACGACGCGGCCGGCGAGCAGATCCCAGCTGACCCACCGGCGCTCGCGCATGTGCGCGGCGACATCGGCGAGCCGCGGCGTCGAGTAGATGTCGCCGAGGTCCTCGGTCTGGATCAGCCGCGCGCCCGGGTTGACGCGGCGGATCGCCCGCATCGCACCGATCGTCGCCTCGACCTGGTTGAGCACCGCCGTCCAGAACAGGCGCTCGTCCTGCGCATGCGGATACCAATGGCCGTACAGGGCGCTGAACCGCGCGGTGGTCAGCGGCTCGTTGATCGGGGTCCAGTCGTCGACCCACGGATAGCGCTCGGCGGCAGCGGCCGCATAGTCGGTGAACAGCTGCGGGAAGTCGTCGGCGACAAGACTGGTATAGGCCGGGCCGCTGCCGTGGTGGAGCAGGCCGACGATCGGGGTCATGCCGAGCCGGCGGATCTCGGCCAGCCGCGCGTCGCTCCAGCGCCAGTCGCGCGCCTCGGGCACCAGCGGGGCGACCCGTTCCCACAGCACGGGATAGCGCAGCCGGCGAATGCCGACATCGGCGAATTGGCGCAGGTCGGTGATCCGCTCCTCGTGGCCGGTCAGCCGCGTCTGGTCGCGATAGGTGTCACCGACCCGGTTGACGGTGCATTCGTGGCCGCCCCACAGTTCCACGCTTGATCTCCAGCTGCCTCGGCAAGGCCAACGCGCGAGAAAGGCAATGGAGCCGCACCCCTCGGCGCGACCACGGCAATCGTTACTTCAATGTGTCTGAAGCGACGCCGCGCAGACCCGGCCAGCATCACCGGCGCCCGACTTACCACAGGACCGGAGGGCGCATACACCTTGCGCCAAGCTTTGCGCCGAAACCTTGGCAGCGAGCAAGACAGCATGTCCGATGATCTTCGCCGCCGCAGTGGCTGCCGGCGGACCGTCTTCGCGTCAGCGGCGGACGCGTTCGGCGCCGGCGGGCGGTCCGGCCTTTTTCGCGATCTCGATCTTCGGCTTGACCCCGAGCGTGATCAGCAGCGACGACGAGACGAAGATCGACGAATAGGTGCCGACGACGATGCCGAGCAGCATCGCCGCGGTGAAGCCGAAGATGACGCCGGGCCCGAGCAGAAGCATGCAGGCGAGCGCGGTGATCATCGCCAGGCTGGTCATGACGGTCCGCGGCAGCGTCTCGTTGACCGACAGGTCGATGATCGGACCGATGTCCATCTGCCGGTACTTGCGCAGGTTTTCGCGAATGCGGTCGTCGATCACGACCTTGTCGTTCAGCGAATAGCCGATGATCGTCAGGATCGCGGCGACGACGTTGAGGTCGAACTCGAGGTGCGTCAGGGCGAAGAAGCCGAGCGTGACGGTCACGTCGTGGACCAGCGCGACGACGGTCGAGACGCCGAAATGCCATTCGAAGCGAAACCAGGTGAACAGCGCGACCGCCGCCATCGACAGGAGGACGGCAAGCGCGCCCTTGCGGATCAGCTCCTGGCTGACCTTGCCGCTGACGCTTTCCGTGCGGCGGAAGCTGACGTTGCCGTACTTTGCGCGGAGGTCGGCCTGGACCTTGGCGACGACGCGCTGCACCGCCGTCTGGTCGCCGGGCGGCAGCGGCAGGCGGATGAGGATGTTGGTCGGGGAGCCGAACTCCTGCAGGGCGACGTCGCCGACGTTCAGCCCGCGGACCTCGCCGCGCAGCCGGTCGAGCGGCGGCGCCGACGGAAAGGCGACCTCCATTGTCAGCCCGCCGACGAAGTCGACCCCGAGGTTCAGCCCGCGGACGCTGAGCAGCCCGATCGAGCCGAGCGTCAACAGCAGCGTCAGCGCGAAGGCGACGTAGCGCAGCCGGACGAAGCCGATGTTGGTGTTGTCGGGGACGATCTTCAGCGGCATGGGGCGACCTTCCGGGCGTCGGCACGGGCCATCATATCGCCAATGCCTTCGGCCGTGCCCGCGTCAGCCAGCGCGAGACCATCAGGCGGACGACGGTGACGGCGGTGAAGACGCTGGTGGCGATGCCGATCGACAGGACGACGGCGAACCCCTTGATCGGGCCGGAGCCGAACAGGAACATGATGATGGCGACGATGATGTTGAGCGAGTTCGCGTCCCAGATCGTCCGCGTCGCGTCACGGAATCCGACCTCGACCGAGGCGACGACGCCCCGCCCCTTGCGCGCCTCCTCGCGGATGCGCTCGTTGATCAGCACGTTGGCGTCGACCGCCGCGCCGATCGTCAGGACCAGTCCCGCGATGCCGGGCAGCGTCAGCGTCGCCCCGACGACCGACATGACGCCGATGATGAGGACCATGTTGAGGACCAGCGCGACCACCGAATAGACGCCGAAGCGACCGTAGGTGACGATCATCAGCAGCGCCACCGCGACGACCGCCGCGCCCGCGGCGAGGCTGCCCGCCCGGATCGAGTCCGCGCCGAGATCGGGGCCGACGGTACGCTCCTCGACGACCTTCAGCTCGACCGGCAGCTTGCCCGAGCGGAGCAGGATCGCCAGCTGATTGGCGCTCGCCGTCGTGTACGATCCCGAAATGATGCCCGAGCCGCCGAGGATCGGCTCGTTGATCCGCGGGTCGGAAATGACCTTGTTGTCGAGGATGATGGCAAACGGCTTGCCGACATTCTCCTGCGTCGCCTTGGCGAAGCGGCGGCCGCCGGTCGCGTCGAAGCGGAAGCTGACCGCGGGCGCGCCGTTCTGGTCCTGGCTGACCTGCGAATCGACCAGCTGGTCGCCGGTGATCATCACCCGCCGCTTGACCGCGACCGCGCCGGGGCGGTCGCTGTACGGCAGGATCTGGCTGCCCGGAGGGGCCTGGCCGGCCGCGACCTGGGCGGGATCGGCGTCGGTGTCGACGAGCTTGAACTCGAGCTTGGCGGTCTTGCCGAGCAGCGCCTTCAACGCGCTCGGGTCCTGCAGGCCGGGCACCTGGACGACGATGCGGTTGTCGCCCTGGCGGACGATGGTCGGCTCGCGCGTGCCGAGTTCGTCGATGCGGCGGCGAATGACCTCGACCGCCTGCTCCATGGCGCTGTTGGTCGCCGCGGTGATGCCGGCGTCGGTCGGGGTCAGCGTCACGCGATTGCCGTCGACGACGGCGACGTCGACGTCGCGCTGGCCCGTCAGGTTGCCGACCGGGCGCGTGACCTTGCGCAGCGTCTCGACGGCGCGGTCGAGCTGGGTCGGGTCGATCACCGTCAGCGACACCGCGTTGCCCAGGATGCCGAGGTCGCGGAAGCGCACCCCCCCGCCCTCGGCGTCGGCCAGCTCGGTCCGGGCGATCTCCTCGAGACTGTCGAGCCGCTGCTTACGGACGTCGTCGACTGCGGCCTCGAGCATGATGTAGCTGCCCCCGCGCAGGTCGAGGCCGAGGTTGAGCGTGCCGGTCGGCAGGAACGCCGGCACCTGCTTCAGCGTCGCTGCGGGAATGAAGTTGGGCACGGCGAACAAGACGCCGAGGACGAGCGTGGCGAGGATCGTCCACACCTTCCACTGGGGAAAGCCGAGCATCAGTTCTTCGCGTCGTTGGCCGCGGCAGGGAGCGGCTTGGTGCGGACTTCGGCCAGGGTGGCGCGGACGACGCGGTGGCGGACATTGGGCGCGACCTCGACCTCGACCTCGGTGTCGGTGACCTTGACCACGCGGCCGATGATGCCGCCGGCGGTAACGACCTCGTCGCCGCGCTTGATCGCGTCGAGCGTGGCGCGGTGTTCCTTCGCGCGCGTCTGCTGCGGGCGGATCATCAGGAAGTAGAAGATGGCGAAGATGGCGACGATCGGCACGAACTGGATCAGCCCGGCATAGGCGCCTGTCGCGCCGGTGGCCGCTGCCGTCTGGGCAAAGGCCGGGGATGAGAACATGGTCGTGTCCGTGGGTTCGCGGGAAAGCGGTCCTATAGCGGAACGGTCGCCCGGCGCAAATGGCCGCTTTCCTTCCGCGCCGGCGGGCGGGGAAGGCTGGCGCGCCTCCGTCCGAGCGATTAGGCCGGGGACGATGATCGACCCCCTTGCCCGGATTGAGGACACGCTCGCCCGCGTCGCCGACGCGCTCGACCGCCTGGCACCGGTCGCGGCGGCAGCGGCCGACCCGCGCGAGGGGGCGGCGTTCGTCTTCGCCGGCGGTACCCTGCGCGCCGTCGCGCCGGGTGCGGCCCAGCCCCTGGCCCGCTTCGTCGGCGTCGATGCCCAGCGCGACGCCCTCCACGCCAATCTTGCCCGCCATGCCGGCGGCGCGGCGGCGCACGACGTGCTGCTGTGGGGTGCACGCGGCATGGGCAAGTCGAGCCTGGTCCGCAGCGTTCATGCCGCGCTCGAGGCCGAAGGCGCGGACCTGGCGCTGGTGCAGGTCGCGCGCGACGATCTCGACCGCCTGCCGGCGCTGTTCGCCGTGCTGGCCGGCGTGCCGCGCCGCTTCGTCGTCTATGCCGACGACGTCTCGTTCGAGGCCGACGAGCGCCAGTACAAGGCGCTGCGCAGCGTTCTCGACGGGGGCATCGAGGCGCGGCCCGAAAACCTCCGCCTCGTCGTCACCTCCAACCGCCGTCACCTGATCGCCCGCGAACACGCCGACAGCGAGGCGGCGAGCGCAGTCAACGCGCGCGACGTCCTCGACGACCGGCTCGCCCTGGCCGACCGCTTCGGGCTCAGCCTCGGCTTCCACAACGCCGACCAGGCGAGCTACCTGGCGATGGTCGCCGGCTATGCCGCGGCGCACGGGCTCGCCTTCACCGATGCCGACGCGCTCGCCTGGGCGGCGGGGCGCGGCCACCGTTCGGGACGTGTCGCGTGGCAATATGCGACCGAGCTCGCCGGCCGCGCCAACTGTGCGATCGGTCCGGCATGAACCTCAGCGGCCGCAACTTTCGCCGCGGCGTCCTTGGCGCGATGCTGGTCGGCTTCCTGCTGCTGCTGACCGCCGGGACGGCGGCGATGCTCGCGGCGCGCGAGAACCAGGTCCGGTCGAGCTGGGTCATCCATACGTTCCAGGTCGAACGCGCACTCGACCGGCTGACCATCCTGACCGAGCAGCTCGAGACGGCACGGCGCGGCTTCCTGCTGTGGCGGCATGACACCGCGCTCGCCAACTACCACGCCCGGATGCGCGACATCCCGCCGGCGGTGGCCGAGATCGCGCGCCTGACGCACGACAATGCCGAGCAGCGCCAGCGGGTCGAGGTCATCGCCGCACAGGTCGAGCGCCACCGGCAATCGGTCGAACAGACGGTCGAACGCGCGCAGAGCGCCAATCCGGCGATGCGGGCGATGGCCGATTTCTCGGTCGACGCCAGCTTCTTTTCGATGCGCGAGCTGCGGGCGACGATCGGCGCGATGAAGGCGAGCGAGGAGCGGCTTCTGGCCCAGCGCACCGCCGCGGAGGATCTTGCCGCGCTGCGGCTGAACATCGTCCTGGCGATTGCCGGCGGCCTGATCGTGATCATCATGGCCGGCGCGCTGTGGGTCGTGCTGCGCTATACCGCCGACCTCGACCAGTCGCAGGACGAGCTGCGCCAGCTCAACGTCGGGCTGGAGCGGGCGGTCGCCACGCGCACCGCCGAGTTGAGCCGGGCCAACGAGGAGATCCAGCGCTTCGCCTATATCGTCAGCCACGACCTGCGCTCGCCGCTGGTCAACGTCATGGGCTTCACCGCCGAGCTGGAGGCCGCGATCGAGCCGCTGTCGACGCTGATCGACCGGGTCGACGCCGAGGCCCCCGCGCTGATGACGCGCGAGGCCCGCGAGACCAAGGCCGACCTGCCCGAGGCGATCGGCTTCATCCGCACCTCGACCGAGAAGATGGACCGGCTGATCAACGCCATCCTGCGCCTGTCGCGCGAGGGCCGGCGGACGCTGACCCCGGCCGCGATCGACGTCGGCGCGGTCACGGCGGCGATCCGCGACAGCGTCCAGCACAAGCTGAGCGAGATCGGCGGCGAAATCGAGGTCGCCGGCAACTATCCCGCCGTGGTCAGCGACCGGCTGGCGCTCGAGCAGATCCTGTCGAACCTGATCGAGAACGCGATCAAGTACCGCGACCCCGCCCGCCCGCTCCGCGTCGCCGTCACCGGCCGGCGCGAGGGCGGACGGGTCGTCATCGACGTCGCCGACAACGGCCGCGGCATCGCGCCTGCCGACCATGAGCGCATCTTCGAGCTGTTCCGCCGCGCCGGCACCCAGGACCAGCCGGGCGAAGGCCTTGGACTGGCGCACGTGCGCGCTTTGGCGTATCGCCTCGGCGGCATCATCACCTGCATTTCCGATCTCGGTCAGGGAGCGACATTCCGACTGTCGCTGCCCGAGGTCCTCGAAGCGACGAAGGAGGGGGCGCGTTGAGCGAGCATAGCGTCAACATCATCATGGTCGAGGACGACGAGGGTCACGCCCGGCTGATCGAGAAGAACATCCGCCGGGCCGGAATCGCCAATGCCATCAAGCACTTCGTCTCGGGCACCGCCGCCCTAGAGCATATGTTCCACGCGCCCGACGGGCCGGCGATGAACGGGCCGGCGCTGATCCTCCTCGATCTCAACCTGCCCGACATGAGCGGCATCGACATCCTGGCCAAGATCAAGGCCGACGCGCGGCTGAAGCGGACGCCCGTGGTCGTCCTGACGACAACCGACGACCGGCAGGAGATCCAGCGCTGCTACGACCTCGGCGCCAACGTTTATATCACCAAGCCGGTTAACTACGAAAGTTTCGCCAAGGCCATCCAGCAGCTCGGGCTGTTCCTGTCGGTGATCCAGGTGCCCGAGGTGGACGGCGAGTGAGCCGGCCGCGGATTCTCTACATCGACGACGACGAGGGACTGGGCCGGCTGGTGACGCGCGCGCTCGGCCGCCGCGGCTACGACGTCACCGCCGCGACCAATGGCCCCTCCGGCGTGGACACCGCCGCCGCCGCCGCTTTCGACCTGATCGCAGTGGATCATTACATGCCCGGGTTCGACGGGCTGAGTACGCTCGAGGCCCTGCGCGCGCTGCCGATCGTGCCGCCGATCGTGTATGTCACCGGATCGGAGGAGAGCCGGATCGCCGTCGCCGCGTTGAAGGCGGGGGCGATCGACTATGTCGTCAAGACCGTCGGCGAGGACTTCTTCGACCTGCTCGAGAACGCCTTCCAGACGGCGCTGACGCAGGTCGCGCTGACGCAGCAGAAGGCGGAGGCGGAGGCGGCGCTGCGCGCGTCGAACGCGCGGCTGGAGGCGCTGCTGCACGAGGTCAACCACCGCGTCGCGAACTCTCTGCAACTCGTCTCGGCCTTCATCCACATGCAGGCGCGGGCGCTGCCGGACAGCGCGGCCAAGGCGGCGCTCGCCGACACGCAGGCGCGGATCACCGCCATCGCCCAGGTCCACCGCCGCCTCTACACGTCCGACGACGTCCAGGCGGTGGCGATGGACGATTATCTCGCGGCGCTCGTCGGCGAGCTCGAGGCGACGTGGTCGACGCCCGCCTCGCCGCGACCGCTCAAGCTGTCGACCGTGCCGCTGCGCCTCGCCACCGACCGCGCGGTGTCGCTTGGCGTCATCGTCAACGAGCTGGTCTCCAACGCCTGCAAATACGCCTACGGTGCCGGTGAGGCGGGCGAGATCCGCATCGATCTGGCGCGCGACAACGGCCATTTCCGGCTGGTGGTCGAGGACGACGGTGCCGGCATGACGACGGCCATTTCGCCGACGGGGACCGGCATCGGCACCAAGCTGATCGGGGCGATGGCGGCGAGCCTGGGGGCGACGCTCGACTATGATCCCGCGCATCCCGGGGTTCGCGCGACGGTCCGCGCGTCGATCTGACACGCTGCGGGCCGCGCCCTGCCCGTCCCTGGCCCCGGGCGAACCCACGCAACGGGTCCAGCCGCTTCGCGTCCCAGGGGCTGGCGCGGATGTTCCGCCGCCCTACCTCCCGTCGCGATGCCTGATCGCCACGCCCTTCGCGCCGACCTCGACGCCGCCGTCGCCCGCCTCGTCACCCGCGCCGCCGCCGAGCGCTGGCCGATCCGCGCCGACCATTGCTTCCTGCGCATCGCCTACGACGCCGCGGCCGGGGCGAAGTGGGACACGATCTTCGCGCGTCCGGCGTGGGCGTCGCTGCCGCTCGATCGGCTGGCGGCGGCGCTGACGGTCCTGCACCGCATCGAGCGCGAGGGCCGCGCCGCGCTCGATCCTCTGAATGCCGCCAGCCTCGCCTTCCGCCGCGCCTCGCGCTAGGATCCCGCGATGATCCTCGTCATCGACAATTACGACAGCTTTACCTGGAACCTCGTCCACTATCTCCACGAGCTGGGCGCGGCGACGGAGGTCGTGCGCAACGATGCGCTGAGCGTCGCGCAGGCCTTGGCGCTCGCGCCTGAGGCGGTGTTGCTGTCGCCCGGCCCCGGAACGCCGGCCGACGCCGGGATCTGCCGCGATCTCATTGCCGCGGCCGCCGACGCGCACCTGCCGCTGCTCGGCGTCTGCCTCGGCCACCAGGCGATCGGCGAGGTCTTCGGCGGCCGCGTCGTCCGCGCCGGCGAGGTCATGCACGGCAAGACCTCGCCCGTCAGCCACGACGGCAGCGGCGTGTTCGCCACGCTGCCGTCGCCGTTCACCGCGACGCGCTATCATAGTCTCGTGGTCGAGCCCGCCAGCGTGCCCGACGCGCTGGTGGTCAACGCCCAGACCGGCGGCGTGGTCATGGGCCTGCGCCACCGCGACCTGCCGCTGCACGGGGTCCAGTTCCACCCGGAGAGCATCGCCAGCGACCATGGCCACGCCGTGCTGGCGAACTTCCTCGCGCTGGCCGGCGTCGCCCACAGCCCGCTCGCCCAGGCCGCGTGACCGTCCTGCCCGATGCGCGCGCCCCGCTCGACGCGGGAACGGCGGCGCATGCCTTTGCCCAGCTGCTCGACGGTGCCGCCAGCGACGCCGACGCCGCCCGCTTCCTCAGCGACATGGCCGAGCGCGACGAGACGAGCATCGAGATCGCCGCCGCGGCGCAGGCGATGCGCGACCGCATGGTCCCGGTCGCCGCGCCCGCGAACGCAATCGACGTCTGCGGCACCGGCGGCGACGGCAGCCACAGCCTCAACGTCTCGACCGCGGTCGCCATCGTCGTCGCCGCGGCCGGGGTGCCCGTCGCCAAGCACGGTAACCGCGCGGCGTCCTCGCAGGCGGGAGCGGCCGACACGCTCGAGGCGCTCGGCCTCGACCTCGATCGCGCATCCGCGGCGGCCGAGGATACGCTGGGTCGGCTGGGCATCGCCTTCCTGTTTGCCCAGAAGCACCACCCGGCCCTGGCCAAGCTCGCGCCGGTGCGCCGAGCGATCGGGCGGCGGACGATCCTCAACCTGACCGGCCCGGCGGCCAATCCGGCGCAGGTCCGGCGGCAGCTGATTGGGGTCGCGCGCCCAAGCTTCCTCGACGTCTTCGCCGGCGCGATCGCGATCCTCGGGACCGACGCGACGCTGCTCGTCGCCGGCGACGAGCCTCTGGACGAGCTGTCGATCGACGGGCCGAGCACGATGAAATGGGTGGGGGGGCACGCCGAACGCATCGACCCCGCCGCCGCCGGCCTGCCGCACCACCCGCTGTCGGCGCTCCGCGGCGGCACGGCGGCGTTCAACGCGGCGGCGCTGACCCGCTTATTGGCCGGCGAGCCTGGAGCCTATCGCGACGCGGTCGTATTCAACGCCGCCGCCGCGCTGCGCGTCGCAGGGGTCGCGAGCGGCTGGCACGACGGCGTCGCGCAGGCGGCCGCAGCAATCGATTCGGGCGCGGCACGGCGGCTGCTGGCGGCATGGATCGCGGTGTGAGCGGCCCCACGACGGGACCGGCGGCATGACCCGCCGCAGGACGGGATCGGCGGCATGAGCCGCCGCGTCGCCGTTCTCGGCGCGACGGGGACGATCGGCCAGGCGACGGTCGCGGCCCTGGCGGCACGCGGCGAGGCGGTCGTCGCCGTCGTCCGGCCGGGACGCGCGGCGGCGGCGGCGCGCGCCGTCGACGTGACCGACGCCGCCGCCCTGACCGCCCTGTTCGCCGCCGAGCGGATCGACGCCGTCGTCTGCTGCCTCGCGTCGCGGAGCGGCGTTCCGGTCGACGCCGCCGCCATCGACCGCGACGCCACCATCGGCGCGGTCCACGCCGCGCGCGTCGCCGGGGTCGCGCAGTTCGTCCTGCTGTCGGCGCTGTGCGTCCAGCGCCCGCGCCTCGCCTTCCAGCGGGCCAAGCTCGCCGCCGAGGCCGCGCTGATGTCGTCGGGCCTGTGCTGGACGGTCGTCCGACCGACGGCCTTCTTCAAGTCGCTGTCGGGCCAGATCGCACGGGTGCATGCGGGCAAGCCGTTCCTGCTGTTCGGCGACGGGCGGTCGACCGCGACCAAGCCGGTCAGCGACCGCGACCTCGCCGCCTTCCTCGCCGGCTGCCTCGACGATCCCGGTCGCCAGAACCAAATCCTGCCGGTCGGCGGCCCCGGCCCGGCGATCACCCCGCTCGAGCAGGGCGCGGCGCTGTTCGCCCTCACCGATCAGACGCCGCGGTTTCGCCACGTCCCCGTGCGGCTGCTCGACGGGATCGTCGCGGTCGCGGGCGCGGCGGGCACTGTCCTGCCCTCGCTCGCGGCCAAGGCCGAGCTGGCGCGGATCGGCCGCTATTATGCGACTGAATCGATGCTCGTGCTCGGCCCCGACGGCTACGACGCCGCCGCGACTCCGGAGACGGGCACGGACACGCTGTTCGATCATTATGCCCGGGTGATTGCCGGCGAAGCAGCACCCCAGCGCGGCGATCACGCCGTGTTCTGACGGTTCCCCCTCGCGCGCCTACGGGTTACACGCGCACCATGACCGACCTCCTGACCCGCATCTGCGACACGACCCGCGCCGAGGTCGCCCGGCGGAAGGGGTCGCGAACCATCGCCGATCTCGACCGCGCCGCCGCCGCGCAGACGCCGCCGCGCGGGTTCCGCGCCGCGCTCGACGCGGCATCCGGCTTCGCGCTGATCGCCGAAATCAAGAAGGCCTCGCCGTCGAAGGGCGTGATCCGCGACCGCTTCGAGCCCGCCGCTCATGCCCGCGCCTATGCGGCAGGGGGCGCGGCGTGCCTGTCGGTGTTGACCGACGCTCCGTATTTCCAAGGGCACGAGGAGTTCCTCGTCGCCGCCCGTGCCGCCTGCAGCCTGCCCGTCCTGCGCAAGGACTTCATGGTCGACCCGTGGCAGGCCGCCGAGGCGCGCGCGATCGGGGCGGACGCGGTCCTCGTCATCATGGCGGCGCTCGACGACGGCGCGGCGGCTGAGATCGAGGCGGCGGCGGGCGAGCGCGGCATGGACGTGCTGGTCGAAGTCCATGACGCGGCCGAGCTCGACCGGGCGCTGCGGCTGAAGTCGCGGCTGATCGGGGTCAACAACCGCAACCTGCGCGACTTCTCGGTCGACTTCGCCCGCACCTACGAGCTGGTCGGGCAGGCACCGGCGGGCTGCTCCTTTGTCGCCGAGAGCGGGCTGACCGGACCGGCCGACCTCGCCGCCATGGCCGCGCACGGCGTCCGTGCCTTCCTCGTCGGCGAAAGCCTGATGCGGCAGGACGATGTCGAGGCGGCGACGCGCGCGCTCCTGGCCCCGGTCGCGGCGGCGGCATGAGCCTGACCCACCTGAACGCCGCCGGCGAGGCGCGGATGGTCGACGTCTCGGCCAAGGCGACGACCGCCCGCGAGGCGGTGGCGGAGGGGTTCATCGCCGTCGCTAATGCCGCCCTCGCCGCGATCCGCGAGGGGTCTGCGGCCAAGGGCGATGTCCTTGCCGTCGCGCGCGTCGCCGGCATCATGGCGGCCAAGCGGACCGCCGAGCTGATCCCGCTGTGCCACCCGCTGCCGATCAGCGGCGTCGACCTCGACCTGGCGATCGAGGCGGGCGGCATCCGCGCCACGGCAAGCGTCCGCACGACGCACACCACCGGCGTCGAGATGGAGGCGCTGACCGCGGTGTCGGTAGCGCTGCTGACCGTCTACGACATGGCCAAGAGCATGGACCGGGGCATGACCATCGGCGACGTCCGCCTGCTCGCGAAACGCGGCGGCAAGTCGGGCGAGTGGCTCCGCCGCGACGCCCGCGCGCCGTCCCTGGCGGCCGGGCCAGCGGTCGGGCCGGCATGACCGGCCTGATCGCAGTCGACGAGGCGCAGGCGCGACTGCTCGCCGGCGTCGCACAGATGCCGGCCGAGAACGTGCCGCTTTCCGCCGCGCTGGGGCGGATCCTCGCCGCCGACGTCGTCGCCCGCCTGACCCAGCCGCCGTTCGCCGCGAGCGCGATGGACGGGTACGCGGTCCGCTGGGCCGACCTGCCCGGTCCGTGGTCGGTGATCGGGGAAAGCGCCGCCGGCCGCCGCTTCGCCGGTCAGATCGACCCAGGCGAGGCGGTCCGCATCTTGACCGGCGCACCGCTCCCGCCCGGCGCCGACACCGTCGTCGTCCAGGAGGACACCCGGCGCGACGGCGAAACGCTGACCTTGACCGGCGAGGGACCGCCTCGCGAGGGCGCGCATATCCGCAACGCCGGGCTCGACTTCGCCGCCGGGGCGGTCGTCGTTCCGGCGGGCGCGCGCGTCACGCCCGCGCGGATCGGCGTCGCCGCCGCCGCCGGCCATGCGACCCTTCCCGTCCACCGCCGCCCGCGCGTCGCCCTGCTCGCGACTGGCGACGAGTTGGTCCCGCCGGGCGCGATACCCGGCCCCGACGCGATCGTCAGCTCGAACGGCGTCATGCTCGCCGCCCTGCTCGGCAGCCTTGCGGCGGTGAGCGACGGCGGCATCGTCCGCGACACCCGCGACGACCTGGCAGCCGCGATCCGCGCCCACGCCGGGGTCGACCTGCTGGTCACGATCGGCGGGGCGTCGGTCGGGGACCACGACCTCGTCATGCCCGTCCTGCGCGAGCTTGGCGCCGAGATCGACTTCTGGAAGATCGCGCTGCGTCCGGGCAAGCCGATGCTCAGCGGGCGACTGGGCGCGACGCGGATCGTCGGCCTGCCCGGCAATCCCGTGTCGGCGTTCGTCTGCGCGACGCTGTTCATCGTGCCCCTGCTCAAGCGCCTCGGCGGCGATCCTGCGCCGCTGCCGGTGCCCTTCCCCGCGCCCGCCGCGGTCGACCTGCCGGCCAACGGCGGCCGCCGCGACTATCTCCGCGCGCGGCTGGAGGGAGGCGAGGTCCGCCCTTTCGCGCGCCAGGACAGCGCGATGCTCCACGTGCTGGCCGACAGCAACGTCCTCGTCATCCGCGAGCCGAACCAGCCGCTAACCATGGCGGGCACACTGGTACCGTGTATCGCGCTTGACACCATATCTGGTGTTGCCTAAACGTTCCGCATAAGTTCTTTCGGGAGGACCTATGCTGACGCGCAAGCAACACGATCTGCTGACCTTCATCAACGGTCGCCTCAACGAAAGCGGCGTGTCGCCGTCGTTCGAGGAGATGAAGGAGGCGCTGCAGCTGAAGTCGAAGTCGGGCGTCCACCGCCTGATCAACGCGCTGGAGGAACGCAACTTCATCCGCCGCCTGCCCAATCGGGCGCGTGCGCTCGAGATATTGCGCATGCCCGAGGTGGTGCAGCGGCAGGTGGCGCAGGGCGTGCCGCCGCGCGGCGAGGTGGTTCATGCGGACTTCCGCCGGCGTCCCGCCGAGGCGCGGCCGGAGCCGGCGAACGACGTCGTCGCCCTCGCGCTCCACGGCAAGATCGCCGCCGGACAGCCGATCCAGGCGTTCGAGGACGACCGGCGGCTGTCGGTGCCCGCCGCGCTGCTCGGCCCCGGCGACCATTACGCTTTGGAAGTGTCGGGCGATTCCATGATCGATGCCGGCATCCTCGACGGCGACTATGCTCTCATCCGCCGCTGCGACACCGCGCGCGACGGCGACATCGTCGTCGCGCTGGTCGACAACAGCGACGCCACGCTCAAGTATCTGAAGCACGCAAAGGGCATGGTCGAGCTGGAGCCCGCCAATGCGATGTACGAGACGCAGCGCTACCTGCCGTCCCGCGTCCGCGTCCAGGGCAAGCTCGCCGGGCTGCTGCGCCGCTACGGCTGAGCGGCGGCGGCTCCGCCGCTACGGCTGAGCGGCGGCAGCTCCACCGCTAAGGCTCCGCAGCATCAGTAGTCGGGCTCGCTGGCAGTCGGCGCGGGCGGGCGGGCGACACTGACGGTGGCACGACGGACCCGCGGCCGCCAGACCTGCGGCTGAGGCAGCCACGGGTGGTCGCCGGTCAGCGCGGCGACCGTTTCGATCCGGCGCGGGGCGAGCCAGATCGCGACGGCTCCCATCGAGCTCAAGGCCGCCCGGTCGAGCCGCAGCCAGCGCGGGCGGCACCACGGCGGCAGCCGCCGATCGCTGACGACGATGTCGGCTGCCGCGCACGCCGGGCCGAACGCAGGCTTGCCGATCCGGTCCTTCGACAGCGTCGCCAGCAGGCGCACGGCCGCCGGTCCGCTGCCGACCTGGGCAACGCAGGCGTCGACCGTGCAGTCGCCCGCCGGCAGGTCGGCGATGGCGGCATCGGCCGTCGCGGCCGTGACTCCGCCCCAGACGTCGCGCAAGAAGTCCCCGGCGTGCTCGCGCAGCAGGGCGAGGCGGGGCCCCTCGGCGTCGTAGCCGGGAAGCAGCACGCCGACATGGTGGCCATCGGCCGACACCAGCAGGTCGGGCGGCGGTGCTGTCAACGCCAGCACCGCGCCGACGGCGATCGGGACGACGCCGAGCCAACGCGCCCGCGTCGCCCACAGGCACAGCCACAGGCCGCCGCCGACGAGACAGGCATAAGCCGCGACCGGCATCAGCCCGACATGAATGACCGCGCCCGGCCATGCCGCGACCGTCCGCGCCAGCGCCAGCAGGACCCCCATCGCCTGCCGCAGGAGCCAGAACGCCGGCCCGCCGACGCCGACCGCATCGCTGGCCAGTGCGAGCACGAGCAGCGGCATGACGATGAAGCTCGTCCACGGGATCGCCAGCAGGTTGGCGACGACGCCGTAGACGCCGGTCTGGTTGAAGTGGAACAGCGCCGTCGCCGCCAGCATCGCCTCGGCAATCGCACCGGTGACAACCAGGCCGAGGAGATGGTGGGCGATCCGCGCGCGCCGTCCGGCGAAGCGGTCGCCGCGCGCGAGCCAGCGGCCGAGCGGCGACTGGTACAGCGCGACCAGCCCGGTGACGGCGGCGAACGACAGCTGGAAGCTTGGGCCGAGCAGCGCCTCGGGGCGCACCGCCATGATCAGCAGCGCGCCGGCGGCGAGCATCCGGAGCGACAGCGCCTCGCGGCCGATGACGATGCCGATGAGGACGATGATCGTCGCAACGCACGAGCGCACCGTCGGCGCGCCGCCGCCGGCGATGACGGTATAGGCGATGCCGGCCGCCGCCGCGGCGGCGGCGGCGATGGCCTTCACCGGCCAGCGCAGCGCGATCCACGGCGACAGCGTCAGCGCGGCGCGGACCAGCGCCATCGTGCCGCCGACGACGACGGCGATGTGCAGCCCGGAAATGGCGAGCAGGTGCGCCATGCCGGCGTTGCGCATCGCCGCGTCGACCTCGGGCGTCAGCCCGCCCTTGTCGCCGGTGACGAACGCCGCCGCCATGCCGCCGGCGTCGCCGCCGACGCTTTCCAGACGCCGGGTCAGCCGCCCGCGAAAGTCGGCGAGCGCGGCGACGAGGCCGCTTCGGGCCGCCGCCGACGGGGTGACGACCGCGGTGCCGAGCGGATAGCCGGTCGCGCCGATCTGCGCGAACCACAGCGTGCGGGCAAAGTCATAGCCGCCCGGAAAGCTCGGCCCCTGCGGCGGCAGCAGCATCGCGCGGAGGCGGACGTGCGCGCCGGGGACCAGCCCCGGCGGCACGGCGCTCGTCTTCAGGCTGAGGCGGACGTGCGGCGGCAGGCCGGGATCGTCGGGGGCGAGCTGGAAGCGGAACTGGCCGCGGCCCGATCGCACCTCGACGGCCTCGACAGTACCGGCGACGTCGCCCTCGTAGCGGTCGCGCAGCACGGGAGCGGCAACCTCGGTCGACCGATACGCCGCGGTGCCGAGGCCGAGCGCGCACAGCAGCCCGCCCCACACCAGCACGCGCCCGGCGATGCCGCGCACGACGAGACCGGCTCCGGCGGTCGCAGCGGCAACCGCGACGGCCGCCAGCCGCTCGCCCGCCCACGGCAGCATGAAGTAGAGGACGATGCCGAGCCCGAAGGCGGCGGGCGACCACAACGGGATTTGAGCGCGTTCGGCGAGGAGGAAGTCCTCGACGGCGGATGCTGACCCGCGCCACCCCGAGCGCGGCGGTGACGCGAAGGTCGCGGCGTCAGCGATCGATGCCACCCGCCCCCGTCAGCGCCCGATGGGCGTTGCGCGCGCCAGCTCGCCATGCCCAGACGATTGCGCCGAATAGAGCCAGAACAAAGGCGCCGAAGACGACGCGAGTCGCCTCGTAAAGGCTTTGCCCGGTAAGGTGACCAAGCAGCTGCAGCATTCGCGGGGGCAGGCGCGTGCCGAAGATCAACAGCATGACGCTGGAATTCAGCAGCAACACGAGCGACGGCAGCACGGCGACCATGCTGACGACCGCCTGCCGTCGCCGCGCGGCGCGCGACATGGGTGGCGTCGGCTCGATGATCGCCGGACGTCGCAGGGGCACCCGGCTGGCCGAACGTCCCTCGGCTATGCTAGGCACCGCGCGCCCCCCGACACCCCTGACACCGGACACTAGCACATGGGCGCCTCGCCCCCCAAGGCCGTCGTCACCCGCTTCGCCCCCTCGCCGACGGGCTTCCTCCACATCGGCGGGGCGCGCACCGCGCTGTTCAACTATCTGTTCGCCAAGCACCATGGCGGGCAGTTCCGGCTGCGCATCGAGGACACCGACCGAGCGCGGTCGACCGACGCCGCCGTCGCCGCCATCCTCGACGGCATGCGCTGGCTGGCGCTCGACTGGGACGGCGAGGCTGTCATGCAGTACGAGCGGAGCGCCCGCCACGCCGCGGTCGCGCACGGCCTGCTCGCGAGCGGTCACGCCTACAAGTGTTTCGCCACCGCCGACGAACTCGAGGCGATGCGCGCGGCGCAGCGCGCGGCGAAGCAGCCGCTGCGCTACGACGGGCGCTGGCGCGACCGCGACCCCGCCGACGGCGGCGACGCGCCGTTCGTGATCCGCTTCCGCGCGCCGCGCGGCGGCACGACGACGATCGCCGACCGGGTGCAAGGGGATGTCACCGTGGCCGACGACGAGCTCGACGACATGGTGCTGCTCCGCTCCGACGGCTCGCCGACGTACATGCTCGCGGTCGTCGTCGACGACCACGACATGGGCGTGACCCACGTCATCCGCGGCGACGACCACCTCAACAACGCCTTCCGCCAGCTGGCGCTGATCCGCGCGCTGGATGCCACCGAGGGCGGCTGGCCCGAGCCGGCCTACGCCCATATCCCGCTGATCCACGGGGCGGACGGGGCCAAGCTGTCGAAGCGCCACGGCGCGCTCGGCGTCGACGCCTACCGCGACGAACTCGGGATGCTGCCCGAGGCGGTCGAGAACTACCTCGTCAAGCTCGGCTGGGGGCACGGCGACGACGAGTTCATCAGCCGCGCGCAGGCGATCGCGTGGTTCGCCCTTGACGGTATCGGGCGCGGACCGGCGCGCTTCGACATGAAGAAGCTGGCGCACGTCAACGGGCATTACCTGCGCCTGGCCCACGATGCGCGGCTGGTCACGCTGATCGCGCCGCGGGTCGAGGCGGCGCTCGGACGGGCGCTGACGACCGCCGACCGAACCCTGCTGCAGCGCGGCATGGCCGAACTCAAGCTCCGCGCCAGCGACCTCGTCCAGCTGGCGGAGGCGTCCCTGTTCTACGTCCGCGACCGCCCGATCGTCATGGACGCATCCGCACAAAAGCTGCTAGATGAACGCCACTCGGTCGAGCTGATCGCCGCGGTCCGCGCGGCGCTCGGCGAGGTTGATTGGACGGTCGCAGCGATCGAGGCGGCGGTGCGCGGCGTCGCCGATGTCGCCGCGGTCAAGCTCGGCAAGGTGGCGCAGCCGCTGCGCGCGGCCGTGACGGGCTCGGCCACCTCGCCGGGGCTGTTCGAGGTGCTTGACCTGCTCGGGCGCGACGAGGCGCTCGGGCGGCTGGACGATGTGATCAGTAGCAGGGAACCCCAGGCATGACCGGAACCGCCCACCTCAGCGTCGACGACAAGCAGGCCGACTTTCCGGTGCTCGCCGGCACCGTCGGGCCCGACGTCGTCGACATCCGCAAGCTGTACGGCCAGACCGGCCGCTTCACCTACGATCCCGGCTTCACCAGCACCGCGGCGTGCGAATCGAAGATCACCTATATCGACGGCGACGCCGGCATCCTGTTGTACCGCGGTTACCCGATCGATCAGCTGGCCGAGCGGTCGAGCTTCCTCGAGGTCGCCAACCTGCTGTTGAACGGCGAGCTGCCCGATGCCGCCGCGCACGCCCAGTTCACCCATCACATCACCCGCCACACGATGATCCACGAGCAGCTGGCGCAGTTCTACCGCGGTTTCCGCCGCGACGCGCACCCGATGGCGATCATGTGCGGCATCGTCGGCGCAATGGCGGCCTTCTACCACGACTCGACCGATATCCACGATCCCAAGCAGCGCGTCATCGCCAGTCACCGGCTGATCGCCAAGATGCCGACGCTGGCGGCGATGGCGTACAAGTACTCGATCGGCCAGCCGTTCCTCTATCCGGACAACAGCCTGTCGTTCGCGGGCAATTTCCTCCGCATGACCTTCGGCGTGCCGGCCGAGCCGTACGTCATCGACCCCGTGGTCGAGGACGCGATGGAGAAGCTGCTCATCCTCCAGGCCGACCATGAGCAGAACGCGTCGACCTCCACAGTGCGTCTGGCCGGGTCGAGCGGGGCGAACCCGTTTGCCTGCATCTCGGCCGGCATCGCCTGCCTGTGGGGCCCGGCGCACGGCGGCGCGAACGAGGCGGCGCTCAACATGCTGCGCGAGATCGGGACGCCGGACCGCATTCCCGAGTTCATCGCCCGGGCCAAGGACAAAGACGATCCTTTCCGCCTGATGGGCTTTGGCCACCGGGTCTACAAGAACTACGACCCGCGGGCGAAGGTCATGGCCAAGGTTGCGACGCAGGTGCTCGATAAGCTGAACATCGCCGACCCGATCTTCGACGTTGCCCGCGAACTCGAGCGAATCGCGCTGAGCGACCAGTATTTCATCGACAAGAAACTGTACCCCAACGTCGACTTCTATTCGGGCGTGGTGATGTCGGCGATCGGCTTCCCGACGTCGATGTTCACCGTGCTGTTCGCCATCTCGCGCACCGTCGGCTGGATCGCCCAGTGGACCGAGATGATGGAGGACCCCGAGCAGAAGATCGGCCGTCCCCGCCAGCTCTACACCGGCGCGACGCACCGCGACTACGTTCCCCTCGACGCGCGGTAAGCGGGTCCGGACCGGGCGTACGGGGCTGTTCGGGGCTGTCCTGCCGGTGCTAGGCTGGCGGGCTAACCGCCGGGGGTAGCACCGTGTTCGAGCCGTCTCGTCCGTCGCGTCGTTCGGCGATGCTGCTCGTCGCCATCGGCCTGGCGTGGCTGGTCGCCGCCGCCGCCGGGCTGATCGCGGCGGGCGGCGACGTGTCGGGCCTAGATGTGGCAGGCGTCGCCCGCTATGCGGCGGCGCTGACCCTGCGCCTCGCGCCGCCGCTGGCTGTGCTGCTCGTCGCCGTCGAGCTGCTGCGGCGGACCGGGCGCGGCGATGCGGAGGCGCTGGCCGAGCTCGAGGCACGCACGGCGGCGGCGGCCACCGCCGGGCAGGCGGTGCGCGACGGCCTGCTCGACATCGACGCGACGCTGGCGGCGATCGGCGGCCGGCTCGACGCGTTGCGCCGCGCCGCCGCCGACGATGCGCCGCGCCTCAGCGAAGCCGCGCGCGACCTGGGTGCCGCGGGCGCGGCGCTGGCGGCGGCCGGCGGTGCGGCGGCGAGCGCGGTCAGGGACGCCGCCGCGACGCTGCCCGTCGCCCAGGGCCACGCCGCCGCCCTGACGTCGACGCTCGCCACCACCGGGCAGGAGACCGTCCGCCAGCTGGGCGAAGTCGAGACGATGCTCGCCGGGGTCTATGCCCGGCAGGACGAGGTCGCGGCGCAGGTCCGCGCCATCGCCACCGCGACCAAGGCGGCGAACGCCGCGATCGACGACCGCACCGGGGCGCTCGACCAGGCGGTCGATACCGCGCTGACCCGCACCGCGGGGGCGCTGGCGACGGTGCGCGACGGCGTCGACGCGCAGGCGACGACGGTGCTTGCGGCGATCGATGCCGCCAGGACCGGGCTCGACGCCATCGGCGGTGCTTCGGCGACGGCGGTCGCGGCGCGCATCGAGCGCATCGTCGGCGCGACGCAGGCGCTGGGCGCGACCCTGGCCGAGCACGACGCGCGGACGACAGCGATGATCGCGGCGATCGAGCGGAGCTTCACCGTCCTCGACAAGCGCCTCGCCCACGCCGCGGCGATGGGCACGGCGACCCTCGATGCCTTCCAGTCGCGGATGACGGGCGTGCGCGATGTCGCCGATGCCGTCGCCCCCCGGCTCGACGCGGCGCGCGCGACGCTGGCGGAGGTCGAGGCGGTGGCGGCGCGGCTGGCCCCGGCAGCGACGGGCGCGGCGGCGCTGGCGCAGACGCTGGGGCAGGCCGCGGCCCCGGCGGCGCAGCTGGCGAGCGACCTCGCCGCGGCGCGCGCGCATCTGACGGCCGTCGAGGAGGCGGCGCACGGCTCGACGCTGGCGGCGGCAAACCAGCTGATCGAGGTGCTCGGCCGGGTCCGCGAAGTCGCCGGCACGGCGGCGGCGACGCTGCGGGCAACACTGGCGGAAGTCGTCGCCGAGGCGGAGACGGCGCTGAGCGACACCGGCGCGCGAACGGCCGCGGCCGCGTTCGCCGACCCGATCCGCCACGAGATCGCCGGGCTCGAAGGCGCGGCCGATCTTGCCGGACGGGCCGCGCAGGCGACCGCCGACCGCATTGCCGCGCGCCTGCTCGGCCTGACGCAGGCCGTGGCGACCGTCGAACGCCGCCTGGTCGAAGTCGAGCGCTGACCCGCTGTCCGCGTCGGGACGGCTCGCGTCGCCGGCGCCGCCGTCAGCCCGCGGTCGCCGCCGCGGCAGGGGTGGCAACGACCGGCCGCCCGCCCAGTGCTGTCGCCAGAGCCGCGCGGTCGAGCGCGCCTTCCCAGCGGGCGACGACGATCGTCGCCACGGCGTTGCCGACGAAGTTGGTCAGGCTGCGGCACTCGCTCATGAAGCGGTCGACGCCGAGGATCAGGGCCATGCCGGCGACCGGCACGCTCGGCACCACCGCCAGCGTCGCCGCCAGCGTGATGAACCCCGCTCCCGTCACGCCCGCCGCGCCCTTCGACGACAGCATCGCCACGCCGAGCAGCAGCGCCTGCTGCCCGGCCGTCAGGTGGACGTCGGTCGCCTGGGCGATGAACAGCGCCGCCAGCGTCATGTAGATGTTGGTGCCGTCGAGGTTGAAGCTGTAGCCCGTCGGCACGACCAGCCCGACGACCGCCGGGCGGCACCCCGCCGCCTCCAGCTTGGCGATCAGCGACGGCAGCGCGGCTTCCGACGACGAGGTGCCGAGGACGAGCAGCAGCTCGCCCTTGAGGTATGCGATCAGCCGCAGGATCGAGAAGCCGCAGGCCCAGCCGACCAGCCCGAGGACGCCAAGGACGAACACCAGGCTGGTCAGGTAGAAGCTCGCCACCAGCAATCCGAGATGGGCGAGCGTGCCCAACCCGAACTTGCCGACGGTGAATGCCATCGCGCCAAAGGCCCCGACCGGCGCGGCGCGCATGAGGATGGCGACGATGCGGAATACCACCGCCTGCGCGGCGACCAGCACGCGGGTCAGCGGAGCCGCCGCCTCGCCCGCCAGCGCCAGGGCGATGCCGGTGAGGATGGCGACGAACAGCACCTGCAAAATGTCGCCCTCGGCCAGCGCGCTCACCATCGTCGTCGGGATGACGTTCATCAGAAAGCCGACGATCGTCGTCGCGTGCGCCTTGGCGGTGTAGCTGGCGATGCTGCCGGCATCGAGGCTGGCGGGCGCGATGTGCAGCCCCGCCCCCGGCGCGACGACGTTGGCGACGACGAGGCCGACGATGAGGGCAAAGGTCGACAACGTCAGGAAATAGGCGAACGCCTTGCCGACGACGCGTCCGACGGCACCAAGCTCGCCCATGCCCGCGATTCCCGTCGCCACCGTCAGGAAGATGACCGGCGCGATGACCATCTTGACCAGCTTGATGAAGCCGTCGCCCAGCGGCTTCAGCGCCGCCCCCGTCGCCGGGGCGAATACCCCGATCAGCACGCCCGCGACGATCGCGGCGAGGACGACGAGATACAGGCGCCCGCTGTGCGGCGCGGGGGCGGAGGGAACGGCGACCATGCCCGACCGGTAGGCGAGAAGGCGGGCGCGAGGCAAATGCCGATCGGCCGACGCCCTTGCCATCGGTCGCGCCAGGTTCCACCAAGCGCCATGCCCCGCCCTCCCCGCACCCCCGGCGGTCGTCCCCCCGGCAAGCCGCCCGCCGATCCTTCCGCCCGGCCGTCCGCCCCCCGCCTCGTGCGTCCGCGCCGCATCCGCGAACCGGCCGGCGGCGCACCGCTGGCGACCAGCCGCCGCGATGCCGAACGCCTCGCCGGCGCGGACCAGCGTCCGACCGGCAGGGCCGAGCGTCCAAGCGAGCGGGGGGAGCGTCCGACGGGTGGGGGCGAGCGTCCGCCCGGCGGCGCCGAGCGTGCGCGCGTCCGCCGCCCGGCCGGCACGGAATCGAACCCGTTCGGCGGCCGGCCGGTCAAACTGCCCGGAACCAGGCGGACTCGCGCCGACGGCTCGGTCGCGTCGGGCGATGCCGCCAAGCCCCCGCGCCCGCGCGCCAACGCCGCCCCCCGCCGCGAGCGCGGGGCCGCCCGCGCCGCCGCCGCCGCTGCGCCCGCCGCACACGAGCCGCAGCGGATCGCCAAGCTTCTCGCCCGCGCCGGCATCGGCTCCCGCCGCGACATCGAGCGCTTCATCGCCGAAGGGCGCGTCGCCGTTCACGGGACGGTGCTGACGACGCCGGCGCACGTCATCACCTCGCTCGACGGGGTGACGGTCGACGGCCGCGCGGTGGCGGCGATCGAGGCGACGCGGCTGTTCCGCTTCCACAAGCCCGCCGGCTTCCTGACTACCGCGCGCGACCCCGGCGGACGACCGACGATCTTCGACGCGCTGCCGCCCGGCCTGCCGCGCCTGCTGCCGGTCGGGCGGCTCGACATGAACACCGAGGGACTGCTGCTGCTGACCACCGACGGCGCGCTGAAGCGGACGCTCGAGCTGCCGGTCAACGCCGTTGCCCGCCGCTACCGGGTGCGGGCGTACGGCGAGGTCACCCAGGCGACGCTCGAGCAGTTGATCGAAGGAATCGAGATCGACGGCATGCGCTACGGCCCGATCGACGCCGACATCGAGCGGCGAACGGGGGCGAACCTGTGGCTGACGATGACGCTGACCGAGGGCAAGAACCGCGAGATCCGCCGCGTCCTCGAATTCCTCGGCGTCCAGGTTTCGCGCCTGATCCGCGTCGCCTACGGTCCCTTCGACCTCGGCGATCTGCCGGTGCGCGCCGTCGAGGAGGTGCCGGCGGACGCCATCGGCACCCTGCGGCGCTCGCTCGGCAAGCGCGCGTGAGGATCGTCGCCGGGCAGTGGCGCGGGCGGCCGCTGGTCGCGCCCCCGGGAGAGGCGACGCGCCCGACGAGCGACCGCGCGCGCGAGGCGCTGTTCTCGATGCTGGCTTCGCGCCTGGGGTCGTTCGAGGGCCTGCGCGTCGCCGACCTGTTCGCCGGCACCGGCGCGCTCGGGCTCGAAGCCCTGTCGCGCGGCGCGGCGCACGCGACCTTCGTCGAGAACGAGAGGACGGCGGTCGCGGCGATCCGGACCAACATCGACCGCATGGGCGCGGACTTCGTCACCACGATGCTGGCCCAGCCGGTCGCCGCCGTCGGGCGCGCCGCGGCCCCGTTCGACCTCCTCCTGCTCGACCCGCCGTACGGCGAGGGGCTGGCGCTGCCGGCACTCGCCCGGCTGCAGGCGCAGGGGTGGATCGCACCCGCCGCCTGGGTTGCCGTCGAGACGGGCAAAGGCGAGGCGCTCGATCCGCCCGGGCTGGCCCGCGATACCTTGCGCGCCTACGGCAAGGCCAACCTGCACCTGTTTATCGCTGCGCCGTGAGGGAACGCCGGTCGCTGACCCGTAGTTGAACGTTGCGTTCAGGAGTGAGCTATGGACCGGGTCATCGTCGCGGCGTTTGTCGCCACCTTCATTGCCGCGATCGCCGCCGTGGTGGGCGTCCCGATCCTCGTCTGATGGTCAGGGGCGCGTAAGTCGTCGCCGATCGTCTGGTTCAACGGGCGAGCCGCCCGCCCTCGATCCGCACGATCGCAGTCGCCAGCCGCCCCGCTTCCGCCGCGTCGTGGGTGACGTAAAGGACCGGGATCGCCGCGGCGGCGAACAGGGCAGCGAAGACCTCGATCATCTCGCCACGCGCCGCCGGGTCGAGCGCAGACAGCGGCTCGTCGAGCAGCATCACGCGGGGCTGGCCGAGGAAGGCGCGGGCGATTCCCGCCCGCTGCGCCTCACCGCCCGACAGCCGCGCCGCGGGGCGGTCGAGCAGGCCGGCAATGCCGGTCGCCGCGATGAGATCGGCGCGCGCCAACCGGCCCGGCGGTGCTCGGCGCGCAGCATAGTCGAGGTTGCCGGCGACCGTCAGGTGCGGCAGCAGCCCGCTACCCTGCATGACGTAGCCGACGCCGCGGCGGTGGGCCGGGACGAACGTCCGCGCGTCCTGCCACACCGCGCCGCCCAGCGCGATCCGCCCCGGCCGGCGGTCGAGCCCGGCGATGGCGCGGAGGACGCTGGTCTTGCCCGCCCCCGACGGGCCGAGCAGCGCCGTCACGCCAGGCGGCGCGGTGAAAGCCAGTTCGAGCGCGAAGTCCCCGCCCCCGTGCAGGGCAATGTCGAGGCCGGTCACGCCACGCTGCCGAGCCGCCGGTCGACGAGCAGCAGCGCCAGCAGGGCGACGAAGGCGAAGGCGACGAGCGCGGCGGCGATCGTGTGCGCGGCCCCGAACTGCAGGCTTTCGACCAGGCTGTAGATGCGTGTCGACAGGACCTCGGTGCGGCCGGGAATGTTGCCGCCGATCATCAGGACGACGCCGAACTCGCCGATCGTATGCGCGAAGACGAGGATCCCCGCGGCAACGAACCCGCGCCGGGCTTGCGGTACGGCGATGCTGGCGAAGCGGTCGAGTGGTCCCGCCCCCATGGTCGCGGCAAGGTCGAGGCTGCGCTGCTCGACAGCGGCAAAGGCGGTACGCAGCGGCTGGACGGCGAACGGCAGCGAATAGACCAGGCTGCCGAGCACCAGCCCGGCGAAGGTGAAGGCGAGGCTATGGATGCCGAACGGTCGAAGCGCGGCGGTCAGCGGCCCGGCCGGTCCCATCGCCACCAGCAGATAGAAGCCGATCACCGTCGGCGGCAGCACCAGCGGCACGGCGGCGACGGCCGCGACGATCTCCTTCCACCACCTGGGCGACCGCGCCAGCCACCACGCGAGCGGCGTCGCCAGCAGCAACAGCAGGAGCGTGGTGACGCCGGCCAGCTCGACCGTCGTGGCGACGACGAGCTCCACCCGTCAGCGGATCTCGTAGCCGTAGCGGCGGATGATCGCCTTCGCCTCGGAACTGCGCAGGAAGGCGAGGAAGGCCGCCGCCGCCGGGTTGGCCGCGCCCGTCTTCAGTTCGACCGCCGCCTGCGCGATCGGCGCGTGCAGCGTCGCCGGCACGGTCCAGCGGGAGCCGCCGGGGAGCGTCACGACCTGGCTCAGCGCGACGAAGCCGAGGTCGGCGGCACCGGTGGCGACGAACTGGTAGGCCTGGGTGATCGAGCTGCCGGTGACGAGTCTGGGCGCGACCGCGTCGTAGAGCTTCAGGCTTTTCAGCGTCTCGACCGCCGCGGCACCGTAAGGGGCTGCGGCGGGATCGGCGATCGCGAGATGCGCGAAGCGGTTGCCGCCGAGCACCGCGCCGCGATCGTCGACCAGCCCCGGGGTGGCCGAATAAAGGACGAGCGTGCCGACCGCGTAGGTGAAGCGCGACCCCGGCACGGTCAGGCCGTCCGCCTCCAGCTTCGCCGGGCGCTCGGCGTCGGCCGACAGGAACACCTCGAACGGCGCGCCGTGAGTCATCTGCGTGTAAAATGCTCCCGAGGCGCCGAAGCTGAGCGTCGCCGTGTCGCCGGTCGCCTTGGTGAAGGCGGCGGCGATCGCCTTGGCCGGCTCGGTGAAATTGGCGGCGACGGCAACCACTGTCTCGGCCGCGTGGAGTGGGGCCGCGAGGCTGGCGATGAGCGCCGTCGCCAGCAGGCCGGTTATGGTGGAGCTCCCCGAGTGCATCGCCTGCGGCTTAGCGGCTGGGCCGCCGCAGCGCCAGCGTCAACGCGCTTGAGCCGCGGTCGCGAACGAGTCATAGGTGTTACCATCACGCAGCCGGGGGGTCGAGCGATGATCGGAACGTTCGGGGCTGAAACCGCGCTGCTGGTGATCGATGCGCAGCAAGGCGTCAATCTTCACAGTTACTGGGGCGGCTGCGGCGGCCACCGCAACAACCCCGACGCCGAGGCGCGCATCGCCGACCTGCTCGCCGCCTTCCGCGCCGCCGGACGCGCGGTCTATTTCACCTTCCACAACTCCCGCGAAGCAGCGTCGCCGTTGAAGATGAGCCTGGCAAGCGGTCAGCCGATGCCGGGTCTCGAGCCGCGGCCGGGCGAGCGCATCGTCGTCAAGGACGTCAACAGCGGCTTCGTCGGCACCGACCTCGAACTCAGCCTGCGCCGCGACTGCGTCAGCCGCCTCGTCGTCGCCGGCTTCTTCACCAACATGTGCGTCGACACCACCGTCCGCGCCGCCGGCAACATGGGCTATGACACGTATCTGGTTCACGACGCCTGCGCCGCGGGCAACCGGATCGATCCGGACGGCAACAGCTTCGACGCCGACCTCGTCCACCGGTTGAGCGTCGCCAACCTGCACGGCGAGTTCTGCACCACGATTCTGGCCGCTCAGGCGACCGCGCTGCTCGCCGGCCCGAACCACGATCTTCACCGCGTCCAGGGCAACGAACTGCACCGCGGGACGGACCTCGCCGCCGCCGCCTGAGGGCTCAGCGGCCCATGGCGATGACGTCGCGGATCGCCTGCGCGACCGCGTCGGGGCGGTCCTTCGGCATCAGGTGACCGCTGCCGACGACCAGCCGGTGTTCGCCGCGGGTCGAGCGGCGAGCCACCTCCGCGTGAAGCTCGATCCATGCCGCACTGCCGCTCGCGGCGCTGAGCACGATCAGGGGCAGCGCGCCGTCGCTGGGCGGTCCGACGTCGATCTCGTCGGACGTCGCCCCCATCAGCGCCTCGAGCTCGGACGCCTCCGCGGCATAGGTCGCGGGCGACAGCGCCGCGTCGCATTTCGCCAAGCCCGGGTCGGGCGAGGGCAAGGTCCGGGCGGCCGCGGCCGCCCCGCACTTCCGAGTCCGGGCGAGGAGCGAGGCGACGCTGCCGCCCGGGCCAAGCCGCCGGTCCTGATGCTCGACGCTGGGTTCGACCAGCACCAGGCCGACCACCTCGCGTGGTCGCCGCAGCGCGAACAGGCGCGCGTACAGCCCGCCCGCCGAGTGGCCGACGACGACCAGCGGGCCGCCGATGCCGGCCGCGCGCAGGGCGTCGTCGAGGTCGCGGGCGATCGCCGCCCCGTCGCGCGGGTCGCGGCCGGGATCGCTCGCGCCCATCCCGGCCCGGTCGTAGCTGCAGACACGGTTGGTCGCCGCGACGAGCGGCTGCACCCGCCACCACGCGCGGGCGTCGGCGCCCCAGCCGCTCTCCAGGACGACGGTGGGCGTCCCCGCGCCGCTGCAGTGGAGCGCGAGGCTGCGACCATCCGGCAAATGCACGGTCGTCGCCGGCTCGGCACAGCCGCCGGTCGCCGTCAGCAGCGCCGAAACAGCGGCCAGCAAGAGTGCGCGCGGCGACATCCGGCTCATCGCCCCAGCCCGCGCAGGGTCGACGCGCGCCGTCAAGCAGCCTTGATACAGCGGCACCGCTTACCGGCGCTGTCAGCGCGTTCGCCGCCCGACTGCCGTGAGGTCGCGCCAATCCGTCACTCAGTGGATCGGGACGGCGACCAAATCGAACTGCGCCTCGCGCTGGATCGCCGCGTGGTCGCGGATTTCGATGCCGCGCGAGTCGACTTCGACCCAGCCGGCGACGCGCCACGCCGACAGCTTGCGGTTGACGCTCTCGCGCGTCGCCGAGATGATCCGCGCGAGGTCGGACTGGCTGCGGGTTTCGCGCCGATCGCCGGACAGCAGGAGACGGGCCAGCCGCGCCCCGGTATCGAGCGCCGTCGCGGCTTCGACGAGGGCGTTGACCGACCGCAGGCGCTGGGCGAGCGTTGCCAGCAGGCGCAGCGCGGACTGCGGCTCGGCGATCAGCGCCTCAAGGATCGACTCGCGGCCGAAGCGGAGCAGCTGTGCCGAGCGGGTCGCGGTGACGTCGGCACTGCGGCCGCCGCTGTCGAGGACCGCCACGTCGCCGATCACCGTGCCGGGGCGCAGGCGTGCGAGCCAGGTGTCGCGGCCGTCGGCGCGGCTCAGCCCGACCTCGAGCTCGCCGCTGAGGAGGAGATAGGCGGCGTCGCCGTCGTCACCGGCGGAAAACAGGCGTGTGCCGTGCGTCAGGCGCACCATCGTCGCCGACTTGGCCAGGGCGCGGCGGGCGTCGAGCGAGAGGGCGCCGAAGACGTCGCTGTGGCCGAGCTGCTCGATCCAAGTTTCGATTGTGCTCACGTTGAACGATGCTCCGTGCTGGAGACGAAGTCGACCGTGCCACAGCACGGCCGATCGCTGCAATAAGGCGGGCACCGGGGCGGACGGGGTGTCCGTCCCGGTGCGGGGGCGGTCGGTCACTGGGCGGAGGCGAACTGCGGTGCGGCGGGCAGCTGCTTCATCGCGCCGGTGACGGCGGTGCGCAGGCAGTTGGCGCGGGTGGTGCGGGCGGCGAGGTCGCTGTCGCCGCGGCCGCAGACGCTGCGGGCGGCGCTGTTGATGCGGCCCTTGAGGGTTGCCTGGCCGGCGACGGTGTCGAGGTTGAGGTCGCCGTAGAACACCGTGGCGGTCGGCGCGGTCTGCGCGTTGACCGAGGGGGCGACGGCGGCGCTGAGGGCGATGGCGGCGGCGAGGAGGATCTTCATGGCGGCGGTTCCCTGTTTCGTCCGGCGCTGGACCATCCGTGCGCCGATGGCCGCCTGATAGATCGCGCCCCGGTCCGCGGCTGTGACGTACATCACAGCGAAAGGCCGGGATCGGATGCGTCGCCGCTAAAGCCGCGAAACGAAGCGCAAGCCCGTCGATCGGGGCGCGCGCACCGTCGACGAGTGCCGCGAAGCGTCGCGCGTCGCGCGTCCCGCCCCGCTTCGCGCGCGGGCAAGCGGAGCGCATCACCGCGCCGGACGTTCGTTCGACCGGTCGCAGCAGGAGCCGCTCATGGATTATACGAAACTCGGCAGCACCGGCCTCGACGTGTCGCGCTTGTGCCTCGGCTGCATGACCTTCGGGCTTCCGGAACGGGGTAACCACGCCTGGACGCTCGACGAAGCGACGAGCCGCCCGATCCTGCGCCAGGCCGTCGAGGCGGGGATCAACTTCTTCGATACCGCCAACGTCTATTCCGACGGCACTTCGGAAGAGATCGTCGGCCGCGCGCTGAAGGACTTTGCCCGCCGCGACGAGGTGGTGATCGCGACCAAGGTGCATGGCCGCATGCGCCCCGGGCCGAACGGCGCCGGGCTGTCGCGCAAGGCGATCATGACGGAGATCGACGCCAGCCTGACGCGGCTCGGCACGGATTACGTCGACCTCTACCAGATCCACCGTTTCGACCCCGACGTGCCGGTCGAGGAGACGCTGGAAGCGCTGCACGACGTGGTGAAGGCGGGCAAGGCGCGCTATATCGGTGCGTCGTCGATGTATGCGTGGCAGTTCGCGACCATGCTCCACGTCGCCGACGCGAACGGCTGGACGCGGTTCGCGACGATGCAGAACTACCTCAACCTGCTGTACCGCGAGGAGGAGCGCGAGATGCTGCCCCTGTGCGCGGCCGAGGGGATCGGCGTGATCCCATGGAGCCCGCTGGCCCGCGGCCGCCTGACCCGTGACTGGGACGATACCACCGAGCGGTCGCAGACCGACGTCTTCGGCAAAACGCTCTACGCCAGCAGCGTCGAGGCGGACCGCACGGTGGTGGCAGCGGTCGCCGCCGTGGCGCAGGAGCGCGGCGTCCCGCGTGCGCAGGTTGCGCTCGCGTGGGTGCTGGCGAAGCCGGAGGTGGCGGCACCGATCGTCGGCGCGTCGCGGGCAGCCCATCTCGACGACGCGGTCGCCGCGCTCGCGCTGGGCCTGTCCGACGCCGAAATCGCGCGGCTCGAAGCGCCTTATGTTCCTCACGCTGTCGTCGGTTTCGCGTGAGCGACGGGCCGCTCGATCTGCCTGCAGGCGCGTTCGACAAGCAGGACGACGGCGACGATCTCGCCTTCTACGCGCCGCCGCGGCTCGTCGCGCACATCGACGACGCCGCCGTCGCGGCGCTGACGGCCTATTACGCGCAGATCATCCCGGCAGGTGCCGTCGTGCTCGATCTGATGTCGAGCTGGATCAGTCACTTGCCCGCAGCGCTCGTCACCGCCGAGGTCATCGGCCACGGCATGAACGCGGTCGAGCTGCAGGCCAATGCCCGGCTCGACCGCTGGTTCGTCGCCGACCTCAACGCCGCGCCCGACCTGCCGCTGGCGGACCGGAGCGTCGATGTCGCGCTATGCTGCGTCGGCGTCCAATATCTTCAGCAGCCGGTCGCGGTCTTCGCCGAAGTCAGGCGCGTGCTGCGGCCCGGCGGCCGGTTCGCCGTCAGCTACTCGAACCGCTGCTTTCCGACCAAGGCGGTGCGGATCTGGCGCGCGCTCGACCTGCCGGGGCAGGCGCGCCTCATCCGCCTGTACATGGCGCGCGCCGGGTTCGCTGCGGTGACGATGGCGGTGCTTGCCGATGGCCGCACGGGCGATCCGCTGGTCGTCGTCACCGGCGTGGTGTGACGCCGCTTCGCGCATCGACCCAATACCTGTCGAGCCAGGGCCGGGTGGGCGACCGGCCTTAGCCGTCGTCGACCAGTTCCGGCATCGCCGGTTGCCGGGCAGGCATCTTCGGCGGCGGCGCGTCGGCCGGCTCCGGTTGCCCGGCCGTGGGTGGGTCCGCCGCTCGCCGCTCGGCCAGTCGCTCGATCCAGCGGTACAGCGCCGGCAGCAGCACGAGGGTCAGCAGGGTGGAGGTGATCACGCCCCCGATGACCACGGTCGCGAGCGGCCGCTGCACCTCGGCACCGGGACCCGTGGCGATCGCCATCGGGATGAAGCCGAGGCTCGCCACCAGCGCCGTCGCCAGCACCGGGCGCAGCCGGTCGAGCGAGCCGTGGTGGACCGCATCGTCGAGCGCCTCGCCGTCGGCGCGCAGCATGTTGATATGGCTGAGCATCACCAGCCCGTTGAGCATGGCGATGCCCAGGAGCGCGATGAAGCCGATGGCCGCGGTGATGCTGAACGGCATGCCGCGCAGCGCCAGCGCATAGATGCCGCCGGTGACCGCGAGCGGCACGCCGGTGAAGACGATCAGCGCCTGCCGCGCGCTGCCGAGGGCGAAGCAGACCAGGACGAAGATGAAGGCGAGGGCCGCCGGCACGACGATCTCCAGCCGCGCGCGGGCGGTCTCGAGATTGCGGAACTGCCCCTGGAAGTCGACGCGGTAGCCCGTCGGCATCTTCACCTTGTCGTGAATGGCCTTCTGCGCTTCGGTGACGAAGGATTCGACGTCGCGGTCGCCCAGGCTGACCATCAGCGCAGCGCGGCGGCTCGAATCGTCGCGCAGGATCGGGTCGACGGTCTTGATCGTCTTCAGCGTCGCCAGCCGGCGGAGCGGGACCATGCCGTTGCTGCCGACCCGCACCGGCAGGTCGAGAATGGCCGCATCGCTCGCCCGCTCCGGCTCGGTCATCCGCACGACGACGTCGTGACGGTGCCCCTCCTCATAGATCGCGCCGACGGTCCGGCCCGCCAGCGCGGTCGCGACGGCGGCGTTGGCGGCGCCGAGCGTGACGTCGTAGCGGGCGAGCGCGGGCCGGCTGATGTCGAGCTCGATCGTGTTCGTCCGGCCGTGCGATTCGGGTTCGACGCTGCCGACGCCCTTGGTCGACTTCAGGATCTTCTCGATCTGGCCGGTCAGCTTCTCGAGCACGTCATAGTCGTCGCCGAAGATCTTGACCGACACGTCCGACCGGGTCCCCTGGAGCATCTCGTTGAAGCGCATCTCGATCGGCTGGGCGAACTCGAACGTCTGGCCGGGAACCTCCTTGTCGAGGACGTCCTGGATCGCCTTGACCAGCGCCGGCTTGTCCTGCGGCCCCGACTTCGGCCAGTCGGCCTCGGGCTTGTAGAAGATGTAGAGGTCGTTCTCGTTGGGCGGCATCGGGTCGGTCGCGACCTCGCTGGTGCCGATCCGCGAGAAGGTGCTCGTCACCTGCGGGAAGTGGCGCAGGATCGCGTGCTCGCTCGCCTCCTCCATCGCCAGCGACTTGTCGAGGCTGGTGCCGACCGGCTTGTAGACCATCGTCGTGATCGAACCCTCGTCGAGCTTGGGGACGAACTCGGCCCCCAGGCCGCCGAACAGCATGAAGGCACCGACCGCCAGCGCCAGCGAGACGCCGGCGACAAGCGCGGTCCGCGCCAGGGCGAAGTCGAGCGCCGGGCGGTACAGCCGCGTCGCCCGGCGGACGATCCAGCTGTCGGTCTCGGTCGCGCCGACCTTCCCCGAGGGGCGCAGCAGCCAGGCGCAGAGCATCGGCACGACGGTCAGGGCGACGATCAGCGCGCCGACCAGCGCCAGCATGACCGCGATCGCCATCGGGTGGAAGGTCTTGCCCTCGACGCCGGTCAGCGACAGCACCGGCACGTAGACGAGCGTGATGATCATGACGCCGAACACCATCGGTCCGGCGACCTGGCCGACCGCCTCGACGACGGCGACCCGGCGCTCGTCGGGATCGAGGTCGCGGCCGAGCTCGGCCCGGCGCGCGGTCATCATCCGCAGGGCATTTTCGACGATGACAATCGCGCCGTCGACGATCATGCCGAAGTCGAGCGCGCCAAGGCTCATCAGGTTGCCCGACACGCCGCCGATCCGCATGCCGCCGATAGCGAACAGGAAGGCGGTCGGGATGACCAGCGCGACGAGCAGCGCGGCGCGCCAGTTGCCGAGGACGACGAGGAGCACGACACAGACGAACAGCGCCCCTTCGGCGAGGTTCTTCTCGACCGTGCCGATGGTCTTGTCGACGAGCGTCGCGCGGCTGTACTCGACGGTCAGCCGCATGCCGGGGGGCAGCGACTTCTTGATCCCCGGCAGCGCCGCCGCGACCCGCTTGGACACCGCCCGGCTGTTCTCGCCGATCAGCATCATCACCGTGCCGAGCACCGCCTGGTGCCCGTCCATCGTCGCCGCCCCGGTGCGGATGCGCGAGCCGATGTCGACGCGGGCGAGGTCGCCGACGGTCAGCGGCAGGACGCCGGCGGCGAACTTGACCGGCAGATGCTCGATGTCGGCGACGCTCTGGACGCGGCCGGTCGTGCGGATCGTCAGGCGCTCGGGCCCGCGGCTGATCGCGCCGCCGCCGCTGTCCTCGACGTTCTGGCTGATTATATCGGCCAGGTCGTTGAAGCTGACCCCCGCGGCGGCGAGCCGCTCGGGCCGCGGCTGGATCAGATATTGCCCCTCAAGCCCGCCGTTGCTGTTGACCTCGGCGACGCCCTTGACCCCGCGCAGGGCGATCTTGACCGTATATTCCTGCGCTTCGTACAGCTCCATCAGCGCCTGCTGCGGATCGGCCGGCTTCGCCTTGGCGCCCGGCACCCAGTCGAGCGTGTAGTAGAAGATCTCGCCCAGCCCCGGCGAGATCGGGGCCAGCGTCGGCTGCGCGTCGGGCGGAAGCTGGGCCGCCGCCTGCTGCAGCCGCTCGGCGACCATGGTCCGGGCGCGAACGTCGTCGGTCCCCTCGTCGAACTCGAGCGTCAGCTGCGACAGACCGAACTTGGTGATCGAGCGCATTTCCTTGAGGCCGGGAACGCCCATCATCTGGCGCTCGAGCGGGATCGTGATCCGCTGCTCGACCGCCTCGGGCGCGATGGCGGCGACGGGCGTGTTGACCTGGACCTGGACGCCGGTGATGTCGGGCACCGCCTCGATCGGCAGCGTGTAAAGCGCATAGCCGCCCGCCGCGACCAGCAGCGCGAGGAGCAGGAGGACGACCCCGCGCTGGCGCGTCGCCCAGTCGGCCAGCGCGCCGATCACGGGAGGTCGTCGCCGGTCGCGCCGGTCAGCAGGTCGATCTGCAACCGGGCGGCTTCCGCGTCGCGCCGCGTGTCGAGGACAGCGGTCAGGGCGTCGAGATACTGGCGCTGGGCGTCGAGATAAAGCGTCACCGTCACCGCCCCGAGCCGGTAGCTGCGCTCGGCGAGATCGGCCATTTCGCGGAACCGCTCGGCTCCGCCGGGCTCGAGCCGGGCCAGCCCGGCGGTGCGCTCGCGGTACAGCGAAGCCTGCTCGAAAATGGCGCGGTCGACGGTCCGCGTCTGGGCGAACAGCGCCGATTCCGCCTGCGCCGCGCGCGCTTCCTCTGTCGCGACGGCTCCGGCCTGCGCGTTCCACAGCGGCAGCGGCACTCGGACCGACAGGCCGATGTAGCGGTCGTTCGTCCCTGCCTTCTCGTCGCGGTAATAGGGTCCGACACTGACCGCTCCGACCCGCGAGCGCCGTGCCAGCGAGACGTGCAGCCCCTGCTGCGCCAGCTGCGCCTGCAGGCTGCGGATCTCGAAGTTGCCGGCGTGGGCGCGGTCGAGCAGCACCTCGGTCGGCGGCAGCGGCGGCAGGGCGAGGCTCGGGCGCACCAGCCGCAGCGTCGCGGCGAAGGGCGTTCCGCGGAGCTGGTTCAGCTCATAGAGGGTCGCGTTATATTCCTGCTGCGCAACTTCGGCCTGGCGGCGCGCGGTGATCGCACCCGCTTCGAGAACGCGCGCCTCGATCAGGGGCGATGGCCCGGCGAGATCACGCTGGACAACGACTTCGGCTACCGTCGTCACGCGGTGCTCGACCTCGCGCGCGGCGTCGGCCTTGGCCGCCGCATTGAACAGGGTGAAGGCGAGCGTCCGCGCGCGCGAGGCGAGCGTCGCCACGAACTGGCGGTAGCCGAGTTCCGCCAGCTCGATTTCGCGATCGGCGATCGCCTTGCGCAAGGCGATGCGGCCGTTGAACTCGAGCGGCTGCAGCACGGCGATCGAATATTCCGGCCCGGATCCGCCGGCCTGGCCAACCGGATCGGTGGTCCGCTTCTGGCCGAACTCCACCGTCACGTCGGGGTCGGCCAGACGACCCGCCGCCGCGCGCGCGACCTTCGCCGCCGCCAGCTCGCGCTCGTAGAACTGGCGCTCGTAGTTGTGCGCGACGATGTCGGCGACAAGCGCATCGATGCTGGTGCCGCCGGTCTGAGCGGCCTGGACAGGCGCGGCGGCAACGAAGACGGCGGCAGCGACGGCGCGAATGACGGTCATCCTGGACATCCTGCGCGGCCTACGAATGAAAGGCACGAACGTCCACCCAGTTCGCGGCCGTGAGACAAACTGCCGGCCGGCGGGTTCGAGGGTAACGGACATCACGGGAACAGCCATCGCGTTTCGGAGAGGGAAGCGACCAGAACCCACAGCCGGCTGGAAGGCTGCTTGCCCGTCGCTCCCGCTCGTCGCATGCGGGCAGCATCCTGTGTCGGCGCGCACCGGCAGCGTCACACCCGGCGCGTGCCCCGCGTCGCGCCGGCACGCCGGCGAAGCGCAGCTATCCTGCGGCCAAGGTTTTCGGCGATTACCTACTGATCCGCTCGGGATACCTTGATCGCCGTACGACAGGAGGCGTGTGTGCGGACAACCCTTGGGCTGACGATCCTGCTCTGCATCATGGCGATGACCGCCCCGGTCCACGCGGCCGGGACGACGATCCTGAACGTCAGCTACGATCCGACGCGCGAGCTCTACAAGGACATCGACGCCGCCTTCGTCGCCCAGTGGAAGGCGAAGACCGGGGAGACGGTCGTCATCAACCAGTCGCACGGCGGGTCGGGCAAGCAGGCGCGGAGCGTCATCGACGGGCTCGAGGCCGACGTCGTCACGCTGGCGCTGGCCTATGACATCGACGCGATCGCGGCGAAGTCGCACCTGCTGCCCCTGACGTGGCAGAGGCGGCTGCCCGACAACTCGACGCCTTATTACTCGACGATCGTGTTCCTGGTGCGCAAGGGCAATCCCAAGGGCATCCGCGACTGGGACGATCTGGTGAAGCCCGGCGTCGCCGTCATCACGCCGAACCCCAAGTCGAGCGGCGGCGCGCGGTGGAACTATCTCGCCGCCTGGGGCTATGCGACCAGGACGTTGGGTGCCACCAAGGCCAAGGACTTCGTGACCAGGCTCTACCACAATGTTCCCGTGCTCGACTCCGGCGCGCGCGGGGCGACGACGACCTTCGTCCAGCGCGGTCAGGGCGATGTTCTCCTCGCCTGGGAGAACGAGGCCTATCTCGCCACCCACGAGGCTGGCGGCGACCAGTTCGAGATCGTCACGCCGTCGGTCAGCATCCTGGCCGAGCCGCCGGTCGCCGTCGTCGACAAGAACGCTGCCAAGCACGGCACGACCAAGATCGCCGAGGCCTACCTGCGCTTCCTGTATACACCGCAGGCGCAGGAGATCGGCGCCAGGGACTTCTACCGCCCGCGCGATCCCACGATCGCGGCGAAGTATGCGGCAAGGTTCAAGCCGCTGCAGATGTTCACCATCGACCGCAACTTCGGCGGCTGGGCGCGGACGCAGAAGGCGCACTTCGACGATGGCGGCATCTTCGACCAGATCTTCGAGGCGGCAAAGCGCTGACGACTGCGGCTGCCTCGATGCCGAAACGGTCGGGCCGCGTCATTCCCGGGTTCGGTTTGACGCTCGGTGTCACCGTTTTCTATTTATCGGCCGTGGTGCTGATCCCGCTGTCGGCGATCTTCCTGAAGATTGCCGGGCTCGGCCTGCACGACTTTGCCGCCGTCGCCTTCTCGCGCCGCGCGCTTGCCGCCTACCGGCTGAGCTTCGGCGCGGCGGCGTTGGCGGCGGCGATCAACAGCGTCTTCGGGCTGCTCGTCGCCTGGGTGCTGGTCCGCTACGCCTTTGCGGGCAAGCGCGTGGTCTCGGCCCTGGTCGACCTGCCCTTCGCCTTGCCGACCGCCGTCGCCGGCATCGCGCTGACCGCCCTCTACGCGCCCGGCGGCTGGATCGGCCAGCTGCTGCCGGTCAAGGTCGCCTTCACCCCGCTCGGCGTGGTCGTCGCGCTGACCTTCATCGGCCTGCCCTTCGTCGTCCGCACCGTCGAACCGGTCCTCGCAGACCTGGGCCGCGACGTCGAGGAGGCGGCGGCAAGCCTGGGGGCCGGTCGTCGCCAGACCTTCGCGCGCGTCATCCTGCCGGCGATCGCCCCGGCGCTGGCTACCGGCTTCGCGCTCGCCTTTGCCCGCGGCGTCGGCGAGTACGGCAGCGTCATCTTCATCGCCGGCAACCTGCCGTTCCGCTCCGAGATCGCGCCGCTGCTGATCGTCCAGCAGCTTGAGCAGTACGATTACGCCGGCGCAACGGCGATTGCCGCGACGATGCTCGCGGCATCGTTTGCCGTGCTGCTGGCGATCAACCTGGTCCAGGCGGTCGAGCGCCGGCGCATGGCACCGCTGTGAGCAGCGACGAGCCTCGCTGGCTGCGCAGGCTGCTCATCGGGGTCGCTCTGGCCTTCCTGCTGCTCAATCTCGCCCTGCCGCTGGCCGCGGTATTTGCCGGGGCCTTCGCCAAGGGCCTGGCCGCCTATGCAGGCGCCATTGCCGAGCCCGACGCGGTCGCCGCCATGCGCCTGACGCTGACCGTCGCTGCCATCGCTGTTCCGCTCAACATCGTCTTCGGCCTGTGCGCGTCGTGGGCGATCACCAAATTCGACTTTGCCGGCAAGAGCCTGCTGATCAGCCTGATCGACCTGCCCCTGTCGGTGTCGCCGGTCGTCTCCGGCCTGATCTACGTCCTGCTGTTCGGGCTGCAGGGCTGGGCGGGCGAGTGGCTGCGCGACCACGACCTGAAGATCATCTTCGCCGTTCCCGGCATCGTGCTGGCGACGATGTTCGTCACCTTCCCCTTCGTCGCGCGCGAGCTGATCCCGCTGATGCTGGAACAGGGGCGGAGCGACGAGGAGGCGGCACGCTCGCTCGGCGCGAGCGGCTGGCAGACCTTCGTCCGGGTGACGCTGCCCAACATCCGCTGGGGGCTGTTGTACGGCGTCCTGCTGTGCAACGCCCGCGCCATGGGCGAGTTCGGCGCGGTGTCGGTCGTGTCCGGCCATATCCGCGGACTGACCAACACGCTGCCGCTCCACATCGAGATCTTGTACAACGAGTATAATTACGTCGCCGCGTTCGCCGTCGCCTCGCTGCTGGCTGGCCTGGCGCTGGTGACGCTCGTCGCGAAATCGCTGCTCGAGTGGCGCTTCGGCGACGCCATCGCCGGGGGCGGGCATTGACCCGTCGTGCTGCCGGGAGCGACGGATGACCGTCGCCGTCGCCGGGCTGACCAAGCGCTTCCGCGACCACCTCGCGCTCGACCGGGTCGACCTCGACGTGCGGCCGGGTGAATTCCTGGCGCTGCTCGGCCCGAGCGGGTCGGGCAAGACGACGCTGCTGCGGATCATCGGCGGGCTCGACTTTCCCGACGCCGGCAGCGTCACCTTCGCCGGCAAGGATGTCGCCGGGCGACCGGCGCGCGAGCGGCGGGTCGGCTTCGTCTTCCAGAACTACGCCTTGTTCCGCCACATGCGCGTCGCCGACAACATCGCCTTCGGCCTGACCGTCCGCGCGCGCCGCGACCGGCCGGGCGCCGCGACCATCGCCGCCCGCGTCGACGAGCTGCTGGCGCTGGTCCAGCTTCCCGGCCTCGGCCGCCGCTATCCGGCGCAACTGTCGGGCGGGCAGCGCCAGCGGGTTGCGCTGGCGCGGGCATTGGCGGTCGACCCGAGCGTGCTGTTGCTCGACGAGCCGTTCGGGGCGCTGGACGCCAAGGTCCGCAACGACCTCCGCCGCTGGCTGCGTGGCGTTCACGACAGCATGGGCCTGACGTCGGTGTTCGTCACGCACGACCAGGACGAGGCGCTCGATCTTGCCGACCGCGTCGCGGTGATGAACGACGGCCGGATCGAGCAGGTCGACACGCCCGATGCGGTCTACAACCGCCCGGCGACCGCCTTCGTCGCCGACTTCATCGGCAACGCCACGCGCTTTGACTGCCGGCTGACCGGACGCGAGGTGGACCTCGCCGGCGTCCGCTTGGGCAACACCGCACCCGGCGCGGCCGATGGGGCGGGCATCGCCTTCGTCCGCCCGCACGAGTTCGCCGTTTCCCCCGCCGGCGTGCCGGGCCTCGCGGCCACCGTCCGCCGGGTCGCCCACACCGGTGCCCGCGCCAGTGTCGAGTGTATTCTGGACGACGGCCGCGCGGTCGACGTCAGCGCTCCGCTCGATACGACCGCTGTCGCCGGTGCGGCGGTGACGCTGGTGCCGACCGCGGTCCGGGCCTATCCCGCGCCGGCATAAGGCCCGCGGCGCGGGTCTTGTCGGCTGGCCGTCGACTGCACGGTGCCGTCAGGCGGGTTAGCTTCGCGGCGACTTCGTGTCGGCGGTGGCGCGCCGGCCGACCATGGCGCGCGATGCGGCGGGGTTCAGCCGGGCGCGACGAGGCAGCTGGCGCAGCGGCCGCGGAGTTCGATCACCGGCCGCTCGATGCGAAATCCCGTCGCCGCGGCCACCGTCCGCACGCGTTCGACCGCTGAATCGTCGTCGAGGTGGCGCGTCGTGCCGCAGCTGTCGCAAACCAGAAAGATGCAGTCGTGGCGGCGCAGCGGATGGGCATTGACGATGTAGGCGTTCTTGCTCTCGACCCGCGTGACGAGGTTGGCGGCGACGAAGAGGTCGAGGATCCGGTAGAGCGAGGTTGCCGCCATGCGACGATCGAGCGCGCGCGAGACACTGTCGAGGACATCGTACGCGCTGACCGGCTTGCCGCTCGTGGCGAGGGCGTCGAAGACCGCGGCACGAAGCGGCGTCCAGCTCTCGCCCGCCGCCTCGAGCGCCGTTCTCGCCGCCCCGTGAGGGTCGGCGGCGGCTTCCGCCGCCGGTTCATATGCTGGCGCCACCGCGTTGATGTGGGCCGACGGGCTGCGATCGGCAACCATGGCGTCAGAACCGCTTCCGAAGGCCGCCGAAGAACGCCCGCCGCGGACCGTATTGCGGCGCCCCGACGCCAACGCCCGAGCCGTCGCGAATCTCGTAGCTCTTGTCGCCGACGTTGACGACATCGAAGCGGAGCGACAGGCCCTTCAGGATCCCCGGACCGTCGAAGCTCTGCTCGATGCCGAAGTTGACCTGGACGTAGGACGGAAGCTTGCCGCCGTTCGGCACGATGCCTGCAGGATCGGCGGCGCGCAGGCCGTCGCCGTAGATCGCGTCGACCGAGGGCGTCAGCGTCCCGACGCTGTCCCTGATCCCGTAGCTCGCCCCCGCCGACGCCGTCCAGAACTGGCTGTGGTCGGTGAAGATCGGGTGGGTCGCGATGTAGGCGAGTTCCTCGGGAGCAAAGAAGAACTGGCTCGAGACGATCTCCCGCCCCTTCTCCTGCCCGCGCGAGAGGTTGCCGTACAGGTTCAGCCGCCCCAGCCGATAGGCGGTGGTCAGCTCGACGCCCCAGGCCCAACCGCGGGCATAGTTGAACGGCGACAGCACCACCGCTTCGCCGAACTGGCCCTCGTCGAGCAAGTTGCGCTTGATCTTGTAATAGCCGTCGAGGCCCACCGTCAGCCCCGGCAGGACGGTGTGGAGGACGCCGGCGTCGAAATAATGCTCGCGCTCGGCCTTGACCGCGCCGACGGTCGCCGATGCTGTCGGATCGACGGCCTTGGTCGTGCCGGCGAACTGCGCGACCGTGGTCGACCCGATCAGTTCCTGCGGCGGCGGCGTGAAATCGCGGGCATAGCCGGCGTGGACCGTCGTCGCCTTCGACGGCGTCCACACGAGGTTGAGGCGGGGGCTCAGCTGGTTTTCGGTGGTGTAGGCGTGGACCGCGTCGAACCGCGCGCCGAGGTTGACCGTCAGGTCGGGCGTCAGCGTCCACTCGTCCTGCAGATAGACGCCGTAGAGCTGCCCGGTCTTGCCCTGCGCCGTCGCGATCGGGAACGGCTGGTCGGGCGGCCGCGAGCCGTCGGTCGCCAGCACCTGGGAGGTGACCAGCGACCGGGTCCGTTCATTCTGGAAGAACAGCCCGCCGCGCAGCTTGTGATGCGCCGATAGGGCGTAAGCGGCGTCGGCCTGGATACCGTAGGCGAGGCTGGACAGGCGCGAGGCGTCGGAAAAGCCGTTGAAGATGATGTCGCCGCCGCTGGGATCGGGCGTGAACTGGGTCCGCGAATAGCGGATGAACGGCGCGACCTGCACGCTGACCGGATCGGCCGAGAGCTGATAGGCGACGACGCCGTAGTGGGTATATTCGCGCTGGTTCTGATCGAGCGCCGCGGAATCGAACGTCGAGCGGCCATTGACCGTGAACACCGGGTCCTGCCCGGGATTGTTGGGGATCTGGAAGCGGCCGATCGCCGTCCCGCCGAACGCGCTCAGTCGGCTGGTATCGGACAGGACCTGGCTCAAGTAGACGAAGCCGCGATACTGCTCGGTCCGGTCGTGGATCGCGCTTCGCGCCGGCGTCGGGTTTTCGATCCCGAGGTCGTCCTGCAGATAGCTGAACGAAACGAAGTAGTTGAGGCCGCCGGTGGCGTCCTTCAAGGTGAAGCTCGGCTCGACGCGCCCGTTCGACCCGCCGTAGAGGTCGACATCGCCGTCGAGGTCGAACTTGCCCGACTGGGTGGTGATGTTGACGACGCCGGCGGTGCGGTAGCCGTACTGCGCCGGCAGCGTGCCGGTCAGCAGCGCAACCGAATCGGCGATGCGCGTGTCGATCGTCTGGCCGAAGCCGCTGATGCTTTCGGGGATGATGATGCCGTTGATCCGGTACTGGACGTTGCCGTGCTCGTTGCGCACGTGGATCTCGTCGTCGCTGTCCTGGGCGACGCCGGGCGCCTGCTGCAGCACCTGGGCGAGGCCGCGGTCCTGGCCGCCGGGCTGGAGGTCGAGCGCGGCGCGGTCGAACGAATATCTGCTCGCGCCGAGATCGGGCAGGATGGCATCGCGCGCCTGGTCGAGCTTCTTGGCGGTGATGACGATGTCGCCAGTTGGAGCCGCCGGAGCCGCCGGAGCCGCCGGAGCCGCCGCAGCGACGACCGGCACCCCCAGCGCGCCAAGCAGCAGAGTCGAACGAAAGACAGAGGAACGTTGGTACACACGGTTCTCCGATAACAATATATCATAACCTGCTAACCGGAGTAGAAAGCGCCTGCAAAGCGGCACCCGCCCCGGTCCGGCAGATTGGCCAGCGCTGTTGTCATTATGCAACAATGTATCGTTGCCTGGTACGCCGGGAATTGCATTGCCAAAGGTCATCCCGTTCGTGGCGAAAGAACGCGGGCGTCGCATCCCCGACCTCCGTCCCGATGCGACCGTCGGCAAATACCAGCCGCCAAGCCACCGTCACGGCACGACTTGCGAACCGGGCGGCCACTCCGTAAGGTTGAGTCGCAATCAAATTCATGCGGGGCGGCATGCGGTGGCGGGGGCTATTGGGATCGGCGGCGGTGCTCGCCGGCTGTGCGCCGGGCACGCCGCCGGCCGTTGTCGCCGACGTGCCGACGATCGCCATCGCGGTTGCCGAGCCGGCAACGGGCGGCGACAGCCGTGTCGTCACCGGCACCGTCCGCCTCAAGCGCGAGACGCAGCTTGGCTTCTCGACGGCGGGGCGGATCGCGGCGATCGCCGTCCGCGAGGGGCAGGCGGTCGCGGCGGGACAGCCGCTCGCCAGGCTCGATCCGACCGGGCTCGAGGCCGCGATCGCTGGCGCGCGCGCCGAGGCGGTGCGGACGGCGGCGGATCAGGCGCGGATGCAGACCCTCCTCGCCAAGGGCTGGGTGACGCGGACGCGGATGGAAAGCGCCGACGCCGCCGCCGCCGCGGCGCGGTCACGGCTGACGCAGGCGGGCTTCGACGCGCGGCTGGGACGGATCGTCGCGCCCGCTGCCGGCGTCGTCCTCCGCCGCGCTGCGGAGCCGGGGCAGATGGTCGCCGCCGGGACGCCGGTGCTGACGATCGGCGAGGTCGGCAGCGGCTATGTCCTGCGCCTGCCGGTCAGCGACAATGACCTTGCCGACATCCGGCTCGGGATGCCGGCCGAGGTGACGCTCTCGGCCCTGTCGGCCGCGCCGGTCGCGGCAACGGTCGGCGAGATCGCCGCGCGCGGCGACGACCGCACCGGCACCTTTCAGGTCGAGCTGCGCCTGCCCAGCCTGCCGGGCCTGCGCTCGGGGCTGATCGGCACGGCGCGGCTTGCCGGTCGGGCGCTCGCCGCCGGGCCGGTCGCGGTGCCGGCGACGGCGGTCGTCGGCGCGCGGGCCGATGAGGGGCTGGTCTTCGTCTACCGCCCGGTGAGCGGGACCGTCGCCGCGCGCGTCGTCCAGCTCGGCCCGGTCGGCGACCGCGCGGTGACCGTCACCGCCGGCCTCGCGCCGGGCGAGCGCGTCGCGCGGACCGGCGTCGAGCGACTGCGCGACGGCATGAAGGTGCGGCTGGCGACGTGACGGGCGGGGGCGTGATCGCGTTTGCCGTTCGCCGCTGGCAGATCACGCTGGTTGCCTTCGCCCTGCTCGGCGCGATCGGGGCAAGCGCCTTCCTCGGCATCCCGCGGTCGGTCGACCCGCACTTCACCGGGCCCAACGTCCTCATCATCGTCACGCAGCCGGGTGCCGATCCGACCGACATGGAGCAGACCGTCGCCAAGCCGATCGAGGACGTCGTCCAGGGCCTCGACAACCTCGACCACGTCGCATCGACCTCGACCGACAGCAGCGCGATCATCGCCGCCGAGTTCGACTGGCAGAGCGACCCCGACAAGCATTACGACGACGTCGTCCGCGAGGTGAACGCCATCCGCGGCAGCCTGCCGGCGTCCGTCACCAAGATCGAGTTCCGCAAGTTCCGGACGACCGAGGCCGCGGTGCTCCAGTTCGCCCTGGTCAGCGACACGGCGTCGTTCCGCCGGCTCGAGAAGATCGCCAAGGACCTGCGCGAGCGGCTCAACCAGGTGTCGGGCGTCCGCGCGACGCGGGTCTGGGGCATCCCGACGCCCGAGCTCCGCGTCGCCGTCGATCCCGGCCGGCTGGCCCAGCTCGGCCTGCCGGTGTCGGCGGTCACCGACGCGCTGCGCAACGGCGGCACCGACTTGCCGCCCGGCGCGGTCCAGTCGGGCGACGCGCGCGTCAACGTCGACGCCGGCGGCGCCTTCCGCACGGTCGCCGAGGTCGCCGCGGCACCGATCCGCGCCGAGAACGGCCGCGTCATCCGCGTCCGCGACATCGCCACGGTTGGCTGGGGCTATGAGGAACGGCCGTACGTCACCCGCTACAACGGCCACCGCGCCGTCTTCGTCACGCTGACGCAGAAGGATAATCTCAACGTCCTCGACATCGAGCCCGCGGCGCTGGCGACGGCCGATGCCTTTCGCCGGCAGCTGCCGCCCGACGTTCGCCTCGAGGTCGGCTTCGACCAAAGCCACGACATTTCGACCAAGCTCCATTACCTGACCCGCGACTTCACCATCGCCCTCGCGCTGGTGCTGCTGACGCTGCTGCCGCTCGGCTTGCGCGCGAGCCTGGTGGTGATGGTATCGGTGCCCTTGAGCCTGGCGATCGGCTGTGCCGTCCTCGCCTTTTCCGGCTTCACGCTCAACCAGCTGTCGATCAGCGGCTTCATCATCGCGCTCGGCCTGCTCGTCGACGATTCGATCGTCGTGACGGAGAACATCGCGCGGCGGCTGCGCGAGGGGGAGGACCGCGAGACGGCGGCGATCAACGGCACCCGGCAGATCGCCGTCGCCGTCCTGGGCTGCACCGGCGTGCTGCTCCTCGCCTTCCTGCCGCTCGCCTTCCTGCCCGAGGGGTCGGGCAAGTTCATCCGCTCGCTGCCCGTCGCGGTCTTCGGCACCGTCGCCGGCTCGCTGCTGGTGTCGCTGACGATCGTGCCGTTCCTCGCCAGCCGCTTGCTGTCGCCGCACGCGACCGAGCACGGCAACCGGGCGCTGCAGGCGATCCAGGCCGGCATCCACCGCTTCTACGCGCCCGCGCTCCACTGGTCGCTGACGCATCCGTGGCGCGCCCTGACGTCGGCGTTGCTGCTATGCGCCGCCTCGTTCGGGCTTGTGCCGCTGATCGGCAGCAGCCTGTTCCCGGCCGCCGAGACCCCCTACTTCCTGGTCGAGATCCGTGCCCCCGAAGGGGCGGCCCTCGCCCAGACCGACCGCGCCGTCCGCTTCGTCGAAGGCGAACTCGCCCGCGAACCGGCCGTCCGCACGATCCTCGGCAACGTCGGCCGCAGCAATCCGCAAATCTATTACAACCAGCAGGCGAACGATCAGCGGACCAACCTCGGCGGCGTGCTCGCCGTGATGCGCGGCTGGGATGCGACCGAAAGCCCGAAGATGATCGCCCGGCTGCGCGCGCGGTTCGCCACCGACCCCGACGCGCAGATCGCGGTCAAGCTGTTCCAGAACGGACCGCCGGTCGATGCGCCGATCGTCGCCAAGCTGCGCGGCCCCGATCTTGGCGTCCTCAAGCGGCTGTCGCTCGACGTCGAACGGGTGATGCGCGGAGTGCCCGGGACGCGCGACATCATCAACGCGGTCGCGGTCGACCGGCCGCGGCTCGACCTCAACGTCGACGCCGACAAGGCGGCGCTGCTCGGCATCGCCCCGGGCGTCATCCGCCGCAACGTCCGCCTCGCCCTCGTCGGCGAGCCGGCCGGGCGCTTCCGCGATGCCGAAGGCGACAGCTACAACGTCGTCGTCCGCCTGCCGCTCGCCGAGACGCAACCGGTTTCGGTGCTCGACCAGATCTACATTCCCTCGACCAACGGCGGTGCCGTGCCGCTGACGCAGATCGCGGCGCCGCGGCTGGGCAGCGCCCCGCCGCGGATCGAACGCGAGTATCAGTCGCGCCAGATCGCGGTGACCTCGGAGATCCAGCCGGGCTTCCTGACGGCGAAAGTCAACGCCGCGGTCTTCGCCGCGCTGGCGAAGCTGCCGCTGCCGCCCGGCTACCGCTTCGCCGTCGGCGGCGAGGCCGAGCAGGTGACCAAGAGCTTCGGTGGCCTCGGCCCGATCATCGCCGTCGCCGTGTTCGGCATCCTGGGCGTGCTGGTCGTCGAGTTCGGCCGCTTCCGCGAAGTCGCCGTGGTCGCCGGCGTGATCCCGCTCGGCATCTTCGGCGGCCTCGTCGCGCTGTTCGTGACCGGCAATTCGCTGAGCTTCACGGCCGTTATCGGGTTTATCGCGCTGATCGGGATCGAGATCAAGAATTCGATCCTCCTCGTCGATTTCACGACGCAGCTTCGCGCCGGCGGCATGGGCCTGCGCGACGCGATCGAGCGCGCCGGGGAAGTCCGCTTCCTGCCGGTTCTCCTGACCAGTGTCACCGCCGTCGGCGGGCTGCTGCCGCTCGCCCTGTCCGGGTCGGGGCTGTACGGGCCGCTGGCCTGGGTCATCATCGGCGGACTGGTCAGCTCGACCTTCCTGTCGCGGGTCGTCACGCCAGTCATGTATCTGCTGGTCGCGCGCGGGTCGGAGACGAACCGGCTGGCCGTGGCCGCGACGGCGGCGTGACGGCGCGCGCCCGGTCGGCGGTCCCGCCAGACCGGACCGCGATGTCCTCAGCCGCGGCCGCGCGAAATCGAGGTACCGCGCGCAGCTTGAGCGGCAGCAGCGCGGGCGCAGCATGGACCGGCAGCGGCTCCGGCTCGAACGGCTGCAGCAGCGGGTGCAGCTTGCCCGCCGCGGCGGCGACTGCGGCCTTCGAGATCGTCCGGCACGTCGTCGTCCCGACGTCGCGGAGCCGTCCGTCGCCCGTTTCCCCTGGGCCTGATGCCCGCAGCGGGGCGAGCCGACCGTCACCCCTCCCGCGCATTGGCCGGACAGGGACGGGCGTGGAAGGAGGGCCTGGCTTTGCTTGAAACCGGGACGTGTCCTAAAGCGGCAGGCCCGACATAATTCTCGGCGATCGCCGTCTGCGCCGCCGCCGAGGCAGCGATATAGTCGAGCTCGGCCAGCTGCATCCGGCGTTCGAACGGGCCGTCCTCGGGGAAACGATGCATCAGCTTGGTCAGCTGCCAGCTGAAGCGCTCGGCCTTCCACACCCGCGCCAGCGCACGTCGGCGAATAGCCGTCGATGCCGGCTTCGTCGCCGCGCGCGTAGAAGCCGATCAGCGCGTCGGACAGATAGGCGACGTCCGACGCGGCGAGGTTCATCCCCTTCGCCCCCGTCGGCGGCACGACATGCGGCGCAGTCGCCAGCGAGGAACAGGCGGCCATGGCGCATCGGCTCGGACACGAACGACCGCAGCGGCGCGATCGACTTCTCCAAGCGCAGGGCCACGCGATGATTCCTGCGCCGGCGGCGGACCGAGACGGACGGCAAGCTCGTCCCACAGCCGCGTCGTCCGACCAGTCGTCGAGCCGCTCGTCGACCGGGACCTGGATGTAATAGCGGCTGCGGGTCGGCGACCGCATCGAGGCCAGCGCGAAGCCGCGGTCGTGGTTGGCGTAGACCAGCTCGTCGTCGCAGGGCGGCACGTCGGCCAGGATGCCGAGCCAGCCGAACGGATAAACCCGCTCGAACGATTTCTGCAGACGCCGCCGGGCATGCGCGGCGCGTGCCGGGCCGTGAAAGCCGTCGCACCCGGCAATGAAGTCGCAGTCGAGCCGCTCGCCGCTGCCCCAGGTCAGGAACGGCGCGGCGCCATCGACTGTCGTGGATGCGCGACGCCGGCCGCTTCCCAGACGATCTCCAGCCCGCGCTCGGGCGCGGCGGCGATCAGGTCGCGCGTCATCTCCGTCTGGCCATAGACGGTGACCGAGCGGCCGGTCAGGCGCAGCGACGTCGATGCGGATCAGCCGCTCGCCGTCGGCCAGCGCTGAAGCCATCGTGCGGCAGCCCCTCGGCATTCAGCCGGGCATCGATGCCGAGCCGGCGCAGCAGGTCGGTCGTCGTCCGCTCGAGCACGCCGGCCCGGATGCGCGCCTCGACATAGGCTCGCGACTGCCGCTCGACGATGACGGCAGCCGATGCCTTCGGCGCGCAGCAGGTGGCCGAGCAGCAGCCCCGCCGGGCCCGGCGCCGATGATCGCGACCTGCGTCCTCATGCGACAGCTGCGCCTCGAGCGTCGGCAAGCACGCGGTAGCAGGGCATGACCTGCGCGACCGAGCTGTTCGGCTCGCGGCCTTCGCGGATCGCGCCGACGAACTCGCGGTCCTGCAGCTCGATGCCGTTCGACGACACCGCGACGCCGGTCAGGTCGACCGGCTCCTCGCGGCCGGTGACGAGATCGTCGTAGCGCGCGATATAGGTGCGCGCTGTCGCCGATATAGCGGAAGAAGGTGCCCAGCGGGCCGTCGTTGTTGAAGCTGAGCGACAGGGTGCAGATCGCGCCGCTTTCCGCCTTGCAGCTGGATCGACATGTCCATCGCGATGCCGAGCTCGGGATGGAGCGGCCCCTCGATCGCGTTGGCCTTGACGATCGGCCCCGCCTGATAGGCGAACAGGTCGACGGTATGCGCGGCGTGGTGCCACAGCAGATGATCGGTCCACGACCGCGGCTCGCCCTTGGCGTTGATGTTCGTGCGGCGGAAGAAATAGGTCTGCACGTCCATCTGCTGGACGGCGAACTCGCCGGCGGCGATGCGCTCGTGGACGAACTGGTGGCTGGGATTGAAGCGCCGGGTGTGGCCGACCATGCAGGTCAGCCCGGTCTCGACCTGCTTGGCCAGCACCGCCTCCGCATCCGGCAAGCGAGTCGGCGAGCGGGATCTCGACCTGGACGTGCTTGCCCGCGTCCATGCAGGCGATCGCCTGCTCGGCGTGCATCTGGGTCGGCGTGCACAGGATGACCGCGTCGACATCGCTCGCGGGCCAGCGCATCGGCGAGTTCGGTCGAATGGTGCCGGGCACCGTATTTGGCGGCGACCGCGGCCGCCTGCTCGGCGGTGCGGCTGACGATCGAGACGATCTCGACGCCGTCGATCAGTTGCAGGCCGTCGAGATGCTTTTCACCGAACGCGCCGGCGCCCGCGAGTGCGACCCTCATGGTACCGGCTCCAGCACGATGTGCCCGACCGCGGTGTTGCTGGCCGGGACGTGATAGTGGCGGTGCCGGCAGCGGGTCGCGGAACCAAGCGCGCCGCGCATGATCAGCCACATGACCATCTCGATCCCTTCGCTGCCGGTCTCGCGCAGATATTCGATGTGCGGCATCCGCCGCAGCCGGTCGCTGGTCGCCGGTCAGGCCGTCGAGGAAATCGTTGTCCCACGCCCGGTTGATCAGGCCCGCACGCGGCCCCTGCAGCTGGTGGCTCATGCCCCCGGTGCCCCAGACCTGGACGTTCAGGTCCTCCGGGAACGACGCGACCGCGCGCGCGATCGCCTCGCCCAGCGCCCAGCAGCGGTTGCCCGACGGCGGCGGATAGGTGACGACGTTGACCGCGAGCGGGATGACGCGCGACGGCCACGCTGTCGGCGTGCGGAAGGCGGCTCCTGCCCGAACATCAGGCTGAGCGGCACGGTCAGGCCGTGATCGACGTCCATCTCGTTGATGATCGTCATGTCGAACTCGTCGAGGATCAGGCTCTGCGCGATATGCCAGGCGAGGTCGGGGTGGCCTTCGACGACCGGCACCGGCCGCGGCCCCCAGCCCTCGTCGGCCGGCGCGAAGCGCTCGGCGCAGCCGATCGCGAAGGTCGGGATGATCTTCATGTCGAAGGCGGAGGCATGGTCGTTGTAGACCAGGATGACGACGTCGGGCGGCTCTGTCGCCTCCCACGCCCGCGTCCATTCGTAGCCGGCAAAGACCGGCCCCCAGTAAGGCTCGGCGGTCTTGCCGAGGTCGATCGCGACGCCCAGCGCCGGGATGTGGCTGGTTGCGACGCCGGCGGTGATGCGGGCCATCAGGTCCGGTCCCGGATCGAGCGCTGCCCGAGCGGCGAGCGGCCGCCGGCGACCATCATCGCCTGATAGTCCTCGACCGTCATGCCGGTCATCGTGCTGACCGCCTGCAGGAAGCTGAGGCCGTCGGTGGAGAAGACCTTGGCGAGGAAATAGATGTTGCCGCCAAGGTCGAGCAGCCGGTTGTAGTCGCGTGCGAGGACGGCGGCGCGCTGGTCGTCGGTCAGCGGCCACGCATCGAGATAGGCCGCCTCGTCGGCCTGCCACCGCGCCCGGTTGTCGGCCTTCATCAGGCTCATGGCGAACTGGTTGAGGTGATAGCCCTCGCGCGCGCGCCGGCCGGTATAGACGCGCGTGCCGGGAATATCGTCGAGCTCGGCCAGATAGGCGTGGATGTCGTTCACCGGCCGCGCGCCCGCAGCTGAACGTCGAGGCGGGGGAAGACCGTGCGCGCATTGCCTTCGTAGATCGCCTGGCGCGCGGCCGCGTCGATCGCCAGCGCGTCGACGTAGCGCTTGGTGTCGTCGAAATATTGGCCGGTCTCGGGATCGATGCCGCGCACCGCGCCGACCATCTCGCTGCCGAACAGGATGTTCTTCGTCGCGATCACCTCGGCCAGCAGGTCGATGCCCGGCTGGTGATAGACGCAGGTATCGAAGAACACGTTGTTCATCACATGTGCCGTGAGGTCGGGCTTCTCGCAGCATGTCGGCCAGCCCGCGATACCGTCCCCAGTGATAGGGCACTGCGCCGCCGCCGTGGGGAATGATGAAGCGCAGGCGCGGGAAGTCGGCAAACAGGTCGCCTTCGATCAGCTGCATGAAGGCGATCGTGTCGGCCGCGATGTAATAGGCGCCCGTCGCGTGCAGCCCCGGGTTGCACGATCCCGAGACGTGGATCATCGCCGGCACGTCGAGCGCCGACCATCGTCTCGTAGAACGGATACCAGAAGCGGTCGGTCAGCGGCGGCGCGTCGAAATGGCCCGCCGCCCGGATCGGGGTTGAGGTTGCAGCCGATGAAGCCCGCGGCCGACGCAGCGCTCGAGCTCGGCGATGCTCGCAGCAAGGCTCGCGCCGGGCGACTGCGGCAGCATGCAGACGCCAGCGAAGCTGTCCGGGTACAGACTCGCAGACCCGCGCGATCAGGTCGTTGCAGGCGCGCGCCCAGGCGAGGCTGACGGTCTCGTCGCCGACATGGGGCGCCATCGCCGAGGCGCGCGGGCTGAAGATCGTCATGTCCGCGCCGCGTTCGCGCAGCAGGCGCAGCTGGTTCGCCTCGATCGTCGCGCGGATCTCGTCGTCGGAAATGGCGGGATAGGGCGGCGGCGCGGTTCCCGCGGCTGAAGGCCGCCACCTGCGCCTCGCGCCACGCATCGTGCGCCGGCGGAGCCGTGGTGTAATGGCCGTGGCAGTCGATGATCATGCCGCGCCAGTCCCCGATGTGCCCGCGATCGCCGCAAGCTTCGCCTCGAGTCCTGCCACCGCGCCGAGCCCGAGACCGGCAAGATCGCGCTGGTATCCCGCCGCCGCGCGCGTCAGCGACGGGACGACGCCGAGCCCGGCGAGCGTGGCGGCGACCTCGTCGAGCTCGGCCGCGCGGCGCGCGCCGTGGACGAGCATGCGGTCGAGGTTGTAGTCGGCGCGTGCTTTCCAGTCGTCGCCGAGCGCGGCCAGTACCTCGTCGACAAGCCCGGCCCGCGCGGCGGCGATCAGGCACTCGGCGGTCAGCGCCTCGGTTCCCTTGATCACCACCGAGCGCAGCATTTTGATCGCCGCGGCGGCACCGACGCCGCCCGCCACCGCGCGCACGGCCGTGAAGCCGATGCCGTGCAGCACCGCGATGGCCTCGTCGGCCCCGGCCCCGCCGACCAGCAACGGCACCGCCAGTCGCGCCGGGTGGACCGGAGCCATGACGGCGACGTCGACATAGCGACCGCCAGCCGCCGTGATCGCCGCGGCGGCAGTGCGCTTCGTTCCCGGCGCGACCGAGTTCATGTCGAGGTACAATGTGCCCGGCGACAGCACGGCGGCGGCGGCGGCGGCGGCGATCGCCGCCTGATCGGCGGTCACCAGCGAAAGCACGACGGCGGCTTCGGCCAGCGCGTCCGCCAGATCGGCGGCGGCAGTAACGCCGGCACGGACGCAGTCCGCGCGCTTGCCCGCGTCCCGGCTCGGATCGTCGAACAGGATATCGAAGGCGGTCGCCTCCCCCCGCCAGTCGGGCGCGCCGGCAAAGGCCTGGGCGGCCTCTCCGAACCCGATGAATGCGATGCGCCTGGTCACCTGGCGAGGGCTAGCGATCCGGGGGCGCAACACCAATCGGAACGCCGCCGATGGTATAAGTCGACGCTAAGTCAGCGGCCAGCCGTGGGCTTGGGCGGGGCAAGGCCCCGCCAGGCTGGGCTTGGGCGGGGCAAGGCCCCGCCAGGCGTGGGCTTGGGCGGGGCAAGGCGGCATCGGCGAGGGTGCGCCACGGCAGCGGACGTCGAAGGAGCTTGCGGCCCGGCGTTAGCCGGAACTTATGACCCCTGTGCAGTTCCGATTTGCCTTGCGGCGGCGGCGACGGCCACGCCAGCGGCATGAGCGGAATCGTTGTCACGACAGTTGAACGCGCACCGGCCGCGGTGATCGACGGCCTTGCCGCCTGCGGGGTCGCCACGGTCCACGAAGCGCAGGGGCGCACCGGCCTGATGGCGAGCCGGCTGCGGCCGATCTATGCCGGGGCGCGGATCGCCGGCTCGGCCGTCACGATCAGCGCCCCGCCGGGCGACAACTGGATGGTCCATGTCGCGATCGAGCAGCTGCAGCCCGGCGACATCCTCGTCCTCGCCCCGACCAGCCCGTGCGAGGACGGCTATTTCGGCGACCTGCTGGCGACCTCGGCGCTGGCCCGTGGCTGCCGCGGGCTGATCATCGACGCCGGCATCCGCGACGTGCGCGACCTGACCGCCATTGGCTTTCCGGTCTGGGCCAAGGCGGTCTTCGCGCAGGGCACGATCAAGGCGTCGCTCGGCTCGGTCAACGTGCCCGTGATCTGCGGCGGCGCGGCGGTGCAGGCCGGCGACGTCATCGTCGCCGACGACGACGGGGTGTGCGTCGTGCCGCGTGCACAGGCGGCAACCGTGGTTGCCGCCGCCCAGCGCCGCGAGGCGGCCGAGGAGGACAAGCGGCGGCGGCTCGCAGCGGGCGAACTCGGGCTCGACATGTACGACATGCGCGGCAAGCTGGCGGCGCTCGGCCTCACCTATGTCTGACGGCGTCCGCTGCATGTGGATGCGCGGCGGCACGTCGAAGGGTGGCTACTTCCGCAAGGACGACCTGCCCGCCGACCCGCCGGCGCGCGACGCGCTGCTGCTCCGGATCATGGGTTCGCCCGACCCGCGCCAGATCGACGGCATGGGCGGTGCCGACCCGCTGACCAGCAAGGTCGCGGTGGTGTCGCGCTCGGCGCGTGCCGGCATCGATGTCGATTACCTGTTCCTGCAGGTCTTCGTCGACCGGGCCACGGTCACCGATTCACAGAATTGCGGCAACATCCTCGCCGGCGTCGGACCGTTCGCTATCGAGCGCGGCCTCGTCGCGCCGGACGGCGAGACGACGCGGGTCGCGATCCACATGGAGAACACCGGTCAGACGGCAATCGCCACGGTTCTGACGCCGGGCGGACGGGTCCGCTACGACGGCGACACCCGCATCGACGGCGTTCCGGGAACGTCGGCGGCGGTCGCGCTCGAGTTCCGCGACACTGCCGGCTCGACCTGTGGCGCGCTTTTGCCGACGGGGAATGCCGTCGATATGATCGACGGGGTGGCGGTGACACTGATCGACAACGGCATGCCCTGCGTCGTGCTGGCCGCCGCCGACGTCGGCGCGAGCGGCTATGAAAGCCGCGACGAGCTCGACGCCGACGACCATCTGAAGGCGCGCATCGAAGCGATCCGCTTGCAGGCGGGTCCGCTGATGAACCTCGGCAACGTCGCCGACGCGTCGGTGCCGAAGCTGATGCTGGTCGCCCCACCTCGCGACGGCGGTGCGGTGACGGTACGGAGCTTCATCCCCAAACGCGCGCACGCCTCGATCGGCGTCCTGGGTGCCGTCAGTGTCGCCACCGCCTGCCTCATCCCCGGAACTCCGGCGGCGCGCGTCGCCGTCGTGCCGCCGGGCGGTCGCAAGACGCTGTCGGTCGAACACCCGACCGGCGAGCTGAGCTGCGTCCTCGACACCGATGGCGCGGGTGCGGTTAGGGCCGCGGCGGTGCTGCGCACGGCGCGCAAGCTGATGGACGGAACGGTTTTCGGATGAAGACCAGGACCTGGGTCGACGTGCCGTCGCGTCCGCGCTGGACGCCGCCCGACGGCGCGGTCGACGCCCACGTCCACGTCTTCGGTCCCGAGGCGCGCTTCCCGTTCGCGCCCCAGGCCAAGTACCACCCCGAGGATGCGACCCCGGACATGCTGTTCGCCTTGCGCGACCGGCTGGGCTTCGCCCGCAACGTCATCGTCCAGGCGAGTTGCCACGGCACCGACAATGCAGCGACCCTGGCCGCGATCGCGGCGTCGGCGGGTCGCGCGCGGGGCGTCGCCGTCGTCGACCCGGACATCGACGATGCCGCGCTGCACCGGCTGCACGACGGCGGCATCCGGGGCGTGCGCTTCAACTTTTTGAAGCGCCTGGTCGACAGCGCGCCGAAGGACCGGTTCCTCGAGCTCGCGCGGCGGATCGCGCCGCTCGGCTGGCACGTTGTCGTGTATTTCGAGGCCGACCTGCTGCCCGAGCTGACGCCCTTCCTCGCGGCGATCCCGACGGTCGTCGTCATCGATCATCTCGGTCGCCCCGACATCGGCCAAGGTCCCGACGGGAGGGACATCACGGCGCTGAAGGCGCTGCTCGATACCCACCCGCACCTGTGGACCAAGGTCTCGGGGGCCGAGCGGCTGTCGGTGACCGGCCCGCCCTATGACGATTTCGTCGCGGTCGTGCGGCCGGTGGTCGAGCGCTTTCCCGACCGCGTCCTGTGGGGCACCGACTGGCCGCACCCGAACATGGAACATCGCGTGCCCGACGATGGCCTGCTCGTCGACCTCGTGCCGCGGCTGGCGACGACACCGGCGCTGCAGCGCGCCTTGCTGGTCGACAATCCCGACCGTCTCTACTGGGCGGCGGCCAGCCGATAGTTGAACTGGGCGCGCGTCAGCCCAAGGGATCGCGCCGCCGCCGAGCGGTTGCCCCCGGCGCGGACCAGGGCTGCGGCGAGCATCGCCGCTTCGACATCGGCCAGGCTGCGGCCGGCGTCCATGATCTGGTGGATGGCGCCGTCGACCCCCGGGACGGCAGCAACTTCCGCTCCGGCGGCGCGGACGCGACCGTCGGTGCCGAGCTGGAACCGCTGCTCGCCGAGCTTCTCACCGCTGGTGAACAGATGGTGGAGGCGCAGCGGCTCGCCGTCGCGCCCGAGGATCACCCCGCGCCCGATGATGTTCTCGAGTTCGCGGACGTTGCCCGGCCAGTCGTAGCTCAGCATCGCCGACACCGCCTTCTCGTCGAAGCCAGTGATGTGCTTGCCGTACCGGACGCGGTAGAGTTCGAGGAAGTGCTCCATCAGCAGCGGCAGGTCGGCCCGCCGGTCGCGCAGCGGCGGGATGCGCAGCGGGAAGACGTTGATGCGGTAGAACAGGTCGGCGCGGAAGCTTCCGGCGTCGACGGCGTCGCGCAGGTCGGTGTTGGTGGCCGCGACCAGCCGCACGTCGACCGAGCGCGTCCGCGTGTCGCCGACCCGCTCGATCTCGCCCTCCTGCAGCGCGCGCAGCAGCTTGGCCTGCGCCGTCAGCGACAGCGTGGCGATCTCGTCGAGGAACAGCGTGCCCCCTTCGGCGCGCTCGAAGCGCCCGGCCCGACTGGCGGTCGCACCGGTGAAGGCGCCCTTCTCCACGCCGAACAGCTCGGCCTCGATCAGGCTCTCGTTGATCGCCGCACAGTTGACCGCGACGAACGGCTGGTCGGCGCGACGGCTCATCGCGTGCAGGTTGCGCGCGAACATCTCCTTGCCGACGCCGCTTTCGCCCTGGAACAGGACCACCGCATCGGTGTCGGCAACGTCCCGCAGCATGTCGAAGGCGACGTTGAAGCCGGATGACGCGCCGACGATCCGCCAGCGGTCGGCCGCCCGGGTCGGGGCGGCAGGCCGCGCCTGCTCGACCGCGACCAGCTGCTCGCTGCGCATGTAGCGCAAATCCTCGTCGCGGTCCGCCCACTCCTCCGCCGGCTTGCCCACGATGCGGCAGCTCGCGTGTCCCATGGCGACGCACTCGACCTCGCGGTAGACGATCGGTCGGCCGAGATAGACGCTGGCGTAGCCGCTGGCATAGCCGATCTGGCCCCAGCCCGCCGACGTCTGGCCGACCCCGAAGACGGCGACATGCTCGGCGCATTCGGACGAGTGCCGCCACCGCCATTCGGCATAGAAACGTCCGGTGGCGACGTCGACATCGAAGGCGATCGGCTCGACCAGGACCGCGCCTTCGAGCGCATGCAGCTGCGGCCCGACGGCGAAGGCATCGAAGACACTGTCGTGCTTGCGCACCTTGGCGGCGACCTCGGCATCCATCGCGCCCGCTTCATAGCCCTGGCGGGTGAATACCGCGCGCGCGCGGTCATAGCCGACGGCGTTGACGATCTCGCGGCGCGCGATTCCCAGGGTACGGGCGTGGACCAGCACCATCCGCCGCCCGGCCAGCCAGATATGGCCCTGTTCAGGCGCGAAGTGGAGCGTCGCGGCAAGATCGCCGATGGTCGGCAGGTGGGGCGTGGCGCGTACCGCCAGATCGTGACTTGCCGCGGACATGCGTCAAGCTGTCTGAAAATCGACGACCTGACAAGCGGACCCACGATATCTGTGTTCGTTTACCTGCACCTCCCTTCGAGGCGTGGACCGCATCCGGCTCCCCCGCGGCACCATCGCGCTCAATACTGCAGCGCAACAAAGGCGACTGGCACGCTTCGTGCTGAGCAACGATCGGCTCGTCAGAAGCCGCGGGAAGGGGAGACGCCAGATGACTAGGACTTGGAATGGGGTGCGCACCTTGTGGTCGGGGGCGTCGCTCGGGGTCCTCGCGCTGCTGCCGCTGGCCGCGGCCGCGCAGGAAGCGCCGCCGCCGACCGGCCCCGTCGGGGTCGGCACCGCGCCGGGAGCGGGAACGACCGGCGGCCAGATCGAGGAGATCACCGTCACCGCGCAGAAGCGGTCGGAAAACCTGCAGCGGGTGCCGATCGCCATCACCGCCTTCACGCCGGAGGCGCTGGCGCAGAAGGGGATCACCGACGTCGCCGGGCTGGGCAAGTTCGCCCCGTCGGTCGAAATCGTCGGCACGTCGCCGTTCTCCGGCTCGAGCCAGGTGCTGTCGGCGTTCATCCGCGGCATCGGCCAGAACGACTTCGCCTTCAACCTCGACCCCGGCGTCGGCGTTTATGTCGACGGCGTCTATTACGCCCGCACCGTCGGCGCGGTGGTCGACCTGCTCGACCTCGACCACGTCGAGATCCTCAAAGGGCCGCAAGGCACGTTGTTCGGCCGGAACACCATCGGCGGGGCGATCAGCGTCGTCACGCGCGATCCCGGCAACACCTTCAGCGGCGCGGGCGACGTCACCTACGGCTCGTACAACCGCGTCGATGTCCGCGGCTCGGTCGACATTCCGATCCTCGACGACAAGCTGCTGGCGCAGGTCTCCTTCTCGGAGAAGCACGCCGACGGTTATTTCCACTTCCTCAAGTTCCCCGGGGTCTATGTCGACGATTCGAACCAGTTCGTCCGCCCCGACAACACCACCTACGACGCCGGCGGCGGCTACAACGACCAGAACCTGCGCGTTAAACTGAAGTGGAAGGTGACCCCCGACGTCACCGTCCGCCTGGTCGGCGACTTCACCAACGACGACGATCAGTCGACCGGCAGCCAGCTCCTCGCCGTCAAGCCGGGCCTGAAGGACGTCTACAACGCCTGCATCTCGACCCCGGCGGCGGTCCTTGCCGCCGGCCCGCTCAACGCCATCTGCAACACGCCGCGCGGCCTGCCGATGGCGACGGTGCCGGGGTTCGCCAACAACGTCCTGCCGCCGCTCGGCGGCGTCAACACCGACACCGACCCGACCAACAACCACCTGGTGTTCGACAGCCGCTTTTTCTCGCCGCGGATCGACACTTCGTACGGCACCGGGGCCGGTTATTCGAAGATCAAGACCTTCGGCTTTTCCGGCACCATCGACGCGCAGTTGACGGAGTCGCTGGCGATCAAGTCGATCAGCGCCTACCGCAACCTCGACAGCCGCTTCGCGCTCGACGTTGACGGCTCGCCGATCGCGATGGGCGACCACGCCTTCACCATGCGCCAGCAGCAGGAGAGCGAGGAGGTCCAGCTGCTCGGCAACTTCCTCGACAGCCGGCTGAAGACGGTCACCGGCCTGTATTATTTCCACGAATCCGGCGACCTGACCGATTATGTCCACTTCGCCGGCGGTCTGCTCCAGATCGACGGGCCGAATACGTTCGACACCAGCAGCTACGCCGCCTTCACCCAGGCTGAGTTCAAGATCACCGACCGCCTCGGCGTCACCGGCGGCGTCCGCTACACGCGCGACGAGAAGCAGTTCCAGGGCGGCCAGCGCGATCTCAACAGCCTCGCCTTCAAGCTTGGCTATCCGCTGGCGCTGCACCCCGACCCCAAGGACCCGACGCTCTATTTCCCGACGACGGTCAACCACCTCAACTTCAGCAACGTCTCGTTCAAGGCGGGCATCAACTACCAGGCGACCGACAGCATCCTGACCTATGCGACCTTCAGCCAGGGCTATAAGGCGGGCGGCTGGACGACCAGGGCGACGACCCCGATCCTCGCCGCGCCGACGTTCAATCCGGAAAAGGCCGACACGTATGAAGTCGGCATCAAGGGCCAGTTCTTCGACCGGATGCTGCAGGCCAACCTCGCGGGCTATTATACCAAGTACAAGGACCTGCAGGTCACGGTCTATTCCGGCATCTCGCCGGTGACGATCAACGCCGCCCAGTCCGAGATCAAGGGTGTCGAGGCGGAGCTGGTGTTCGTGCCGACCTCGGCCCTGACGCTCGCGGCGACCTTTGGCTATATCGACGCGCGCTACACGCAGAAGGACGCCGGGACCAACCTCGGCACGATGTTCGTCAACACGCCCAAGTATGCCGCGTCGATCAACGCCGACTATGTCGTGCCGCTGGCGTCCGGGGCGTCAGTCGACGGGCACGTCGACTGGTCGTACAAGTCGAGCATCGCCCGCGACGCCGAAAACACGCCCGAGCTGATCAGCCCGTCGACGAACGTCGTCGGGGCGCTGATTTCGTACCGCTCGGCGGCGAAGAACTACCATGTCGACGCCGGCGTCACCAACCTGACCGACGAGCGCTTCATCATTTCGGGCCAGGACCAGGCCGGCATCGGCTATGTCGGCGGCACGTACAATCGGCCGCGCGAATTCTACGTCCGCGCCGGCTTCAAGTTCTGATCGCGCGAAGGGAGGATCAGGACATGCTCGCAGGCAAGACCATCGCCGTCACCGGCGTGTCGTCCGGGATCGGCGCCGCGACGGCAGCGCTGCTCATGGAGCGCGGCGCCACTGTCGTCGGCTTCGACCGCAACCCACCGCCGGTCGCCATCGCCGCCTTCCACCCGATCGATCTCGGCCAGCCGGAGGCGATCACGACCACGGTCGCCGGCGTCGCCCAGCCGCTGCACGGGCTGGTCAACTGCGCCGGGGTGCCGCCGACCGCCGCCAAGCACACGGTGCTGCGGGTGAACTTCTTCGGCCTGCGTCATTTCACCGAGGCGATGGCAGGCCACCTCGCCGACGGTGCGGCGATCGTCAACGTCGCCTCCCTCGCCGGGTTTCAGTGGCGGGCGCATGTCGACACCGTCACGGCCGGCCTCGCCGTCGGCTTCGACGCGGCCGATGACTGGATCGACGGGCTGACGCTGGCGGGCGGCGAGTCGTACTTCCTGTCGAAGGAACTGGTCATCGCCTGGACGCTTTGGGAGTGCCAGCGCTGGAAAGCGCGGGGCATCCGGATGAACAGCGTGTCGCCGGGGCCGGTGTCGACGCCGATCCTGCCCGACTTCATCCAGACGCTGGGCAAGCGCGCCGAGGACGATCTGAAGCTCAACCGGGCCGGGACCGCCGAGGAGATCGCGCCGGTGATCGCCTTCCTGTGCAGCGACGATGCCCGCTGGATGAACGGTGCCGACGTCGCGGTCGATGCCGGTGCCGGGGCGGCGGCCTGGCGCGAGATGCTGGCATGAGGCCGACCTTCGACCGGATCGACCCGCTGACGGGCGCCGTCGCCTCGACGAGCCCGGCGATGACGGTCGCGGAAGCCGTCGCCGTTGCCGACGCGGCGGCCGCGGCCTTGCCGGCGTGGAGCGCGCTCGGCCCGAACGCGCGCCGGGCGGCGCTGACCCGTGCCGCCGACGCGCTCGAGGCACGGTCCGCCGACTTCATCGCGGCGATGCAGGCCGAATGCGGCGCAACCGAAGGCTGGGCGCGGTTCAACCTGGCGCTGGCGACCGGCATGGTCCGCGAGGCGGCGGCGCTGACCACCCGGATCGGCGGCGAGGTGATCCCGTCCGACAAGCCCGGCTGCCTCGCGCTGGCGTTGCGCGAACCGGCCGGCGTCGTCCTCGGCATCGCCCCGTGGAACGCGCCGATCATCCTCGGCGTGCGCGCCGTTGCCGTCCCGCTCGCCTGCGGCAACAGCGTCGTCCTCAAGGCGTCCGAGATCTGTCCGCGAACCCATTCGCTGATCGTCGCGGCCCTGGTCGAAGCTGGGCTGCCGATCGGTCTTGTCACCAATGCGCCCGCCGCTGCGGGCGAGGTCGTCGGCGCGCTGATCGACCATCCCGCTGTCCGCCGGATCAACTTCACCGGATCGACCGCGGTCGGCCGCATCATCGCCCGGCGCGCGGCCGAGCAGCTCAAGCCCGTCCTGCTCGAGCTGGGCGGCAAGGCACCGCTATTGGTGCTGGCGGACGCCGATCTCGACGAGGCGGTCAAGGCCGCCGCCTTCGGGGCCTTCATGAACCAGGGCCAGATCTGCATGTCGACCGAACGCATCATCGTCGTCGACGACGTCGCCGAGGCTTTCGCCGCCGCCTTCGCGACCAAGGCGGCGACGCTTGCCGTCGGCGATCCCCGGTCCGGGTCGACGCCCCTCGGCGCGGTCATCGATCGCAGGGCCGTTGCCCACGTCGAGGCATTGATCGGCGAGGCGGTCGCCGCTGGCGCGATCCGCCTGACCGGTGCCGCCGCCGACGGCGTGCTGATGCCGGCAAGCGTCGTCGACCATGTCACGCCGGCCATGCGCCTGTTCCGCGAGGAGAGCTTCGGGCCGGTCGTCGCCCTGGTCCGGGCTCGCGACGAGGATCACGCCGTCGAACTGGCCAACGACAGCGACTACGGCCTGTCGGCGAGCGTGTTCACGCGCGACGCCGCGCGCGGGCTGCGGGTGGCCCGCCGCATCCGCTCGGGCATCTGCCATATCAACGGTCCGACCGTGCACGACGAGGCGCAGATGCCGTTCGGCGGCGTCGGCGCCTCCGGCCATGGCCGGTTCGGCGGCAATGCCGGCATCGACGCGTTCACCGATCTTCGCTGGATCACGATCGAAACCCAGCCGGGGGATTTTCCGATCTAGGACTCGAAAACGGCGGCTCCGGGTGGAGCCGCCGCTCGATCTTGCGTCCCGCTCAGGCCGCGACGACGTCCGTCGTCCGCCGGCGCAGCGCCGCGCCGATCAGCCCGAACCCGCCCAGCATCAGCGCCCAGGCCGCCGGCTCCGGCGTGCTCGACGAGGTATTGGTGAAGACGAACTTCTCGTCGTTGTAATTCCGGTCGCCGCCGCCGCGCAGGTCTTCGAAGGCGACGAGCGTACCAGCCGGAATGCCGGCATCGCCGCCGGCGTAAGCGGTCGACCAGACATGGTTGAAACCGTCGCCGTTGAGTGACTTGCGGCTGTAGAAGGTGTCGCCCGTGGTCTGGACGTTGATAAAGAAGATCAGGCTGTCACCGGCGGTGACGCTGCCGAAATCGAGCGCCGTGCCGAGCGGCGTCGTGTGGTTCTGGAGGCCGGTGATGCCGGTGCTGACACCGTTGACCAGCAGGCCAAGCGTCTCGTTGTAGCCGGCGGTCGAACCGGCGAAGTAGGCGGTGATGTCGCCGGTCATGCTGGCGGTGAAGGTATAAAGCGCCGGGTTCGCCGTGCCCGGCGTCGGGTAGACCGGGATCACGGCCTGGGCAGACGTCGCCGCGACGACCAGCGCAGCTGCTCCGGCAAGTTTGGCAAGCATCTTCATGACTAATCCTCCGAAAGCACCCCGACAGAGAGATGCAATCGAGACACAGCAATAATCGTGCCAGAGCCTCTTGAGGCGGACGGGCGTGGGTTATCTCTGCACCTGATCGAAAGACTGTAAGATATTCCGACACTCGCGGCGATTTTTACCTAAACCACTCTTAATGGCAGATGATCGTCCCATGTTGGTGCGTGGGAGCAATGGTTAGCCAATTTTAAGATTAGGCAAAGCGGACGTTCGTCGCAGGTCAGAGGCCGAGACGACACCCCGGCCGTTACCGGCGACGGCGGCGACCAACCAGCTGCCGGACCGGCTCGAGGGGCCCGCCAGCTTCGCCGGGGTGCCGTTCTGGCCCAGCCATGAAATCGACCCGCTCAACCGGGCGTCCCGAAACCGCCACCTCCGGCCGGTCGGTCGGGGGCAAGCGGTGGCACGCCGAGCACAGCCTGCCGAGCGCCCGGCAGCCGGCCGCGGCACCGTCGGTACAGACACGAGCGGCGTCATCCTCTGAACGACCAGAGCGCGAACCCATCCCCGCGCGTCAGATTGCAACCGTTACCGCACCGGACCTACCGCCGCTGCGGCACCCTTGGCACCGTACCAGCGTGCGGTCGCAGCGGGCGCGGAGACCCGCATCGACGGAACGGGTCACAGCTTTCCGCAGTCGCTCGGCGGCGGCCTCCCGGCGAAACGATCGGCGATCCAGGCGACCGCCTCGGGCGCGGCGGCCTTCCCGGCGCTGACATGATCGCCCGCGGGCGTGACCACATAGCGAACATTGGGGTGGGCGCGGCACAAGCGGCGGACGAACGCCTCCGTCACCGCGGGCGCAACGATGACGTCGTTGCCGCCCTGCTGCACGAACACCGGCAGCGACAAGGCCGCCGGATCGACCGAGTTCTGGGCCATCAGCCTGGCCCAGCGCGGGGACGCCGCGAGATCGACGTTCTTCAGCTGGGCCGCAAGGCGCAGCATGCCGATCTTGGTCCGCAGCTTGAAGCCGTCGAGGCTGACACAGTTCTTCGCCAGGGCGCGGATGAGGACGGCGGTGCGCGGCTTGACCACCGTCGTCAGCGGCAGGGCGTAGACCTGCTCCCAGCTGCTTGCGGTATAGGCAGTGAGGAAGGCGCGCACCGCAACGTTGGTCCCGCCGGTCAGGTTCGCCTTGAGATCGGTCGGCGGCGCGGCGGCGGCAACTCCGACGAGCGTCAGCTCCGGCGCATAGCGCGCCGATTGCGCCCCGGACCACAAGGCGGAGAAGCCGCCGAGCGATTCGCCGAAGACGGCGTAGCGCGCCGACGCCTGGACTTCGCGCAGGTGGCGGACGGCGCGGACCGCATCGATCACCGAATGAGCAGCGGCGGTGCCGACCAGCATCGGGTGGGGCCCCGGACTTCCCAGCCCCTGGTAATCCGGCCCCACCACGGCATAGCCTGCCGCCAGCAACGGCTCCAGCCCGGCGACCAGGTCGTAGAAGCCAGGCTTGTCGGACAGGCCGCAGTTCTCGGCGATGCCCGAGGCACCGTGCGCCCAGACCACCACGTCGCGGCCGCCGGCGGGCGATCGCCCGCGCGGCACGATGACCGCCCCGGTGACCGTGACCAGCCGCCCGAAGGCGTCGGCGGAGCGGTAGCGGATGCGATAGGCCGCGGCACCAGCCGGTGCGCCGGACAGGGGGGTCGAGCTGACGATCCCGCCCGCGTCGCCGTCGCGCGCGGCGACGGGCGGCGATGGCGCGAGCGCGACCGCGACAACCACGAACGCCGTCCGCAGCTTGCCCAGCATCGCCATTCTCCCGAGACCCGCCGCGCACGATGGCCGCCTGCGCGCCGGTTGCCAAGGTCCATGCGACCGGGGAACGGTTCCGCGGCGGGAGCCTGAGCGATCCTGCTGCCGTTGCATCGAGTGCGGCGCCGCCGGTCAGGTCGCAAGGGTCGCCCGCGCGTCCCGCGAGGGCGTCGGGCGGCGCGAGCGGGCATGTCCGCCAGGCCCGGGCTTGTCGTCGGCGTGGCCTTCGTCGCGGCAACTGCGGCGAGCGCATCGGCGTGGCTGTCACGCCGATGGCGCGTCGCGGTGACGTTGCTACGGCGACACGTTCCCTGCCGCCGCGGGAAGCGAGGCGGTACCGAACGGTTCGCTCGCCATCGTCGCTGCGACACGCTCGGCCGCCGCCATGACGCGAAGGACATTGTCGCCGGCGAGCTTCGCGACGTCGGCGTCGCTCCAGCCGCGATGGAGCAGCTCGGCGAGCAGCGCGGGATAGGTGTCGACCCCGCCGAGGCCGGCAGGGAGGGTTTCGCCGACCCCGTCGAAGTCGCTGCCCAACCCGACATGGTCGACGCCGGCAACCTGCTTGATGTGGTCGATGTGGTCGGCGACCTGCGCGAGCGTGACCGTCGGCGCGGGGTGCGCGGCCTCCCACGTCGCGAGGTCGGCTTTCGCCTTGTCGGGTTGGCCGATGTCGAGCCCGGCGTACGGCGGGGCGTTGAGCCGGGTCTTTTCGGCTGCTTCGTCGGCCGACCAGCGGCGATAGGCGTCGGACACATAGGCCGGCGCGAAGTTGACCATGACGACCCCGCCGTTCGCGGCGACCAGCTTCAGGACCGGGTCCGACACGTTGCGCGGATGGTCGTCGAGCGCGCGCGCACTCGAGTGCGAGAAGATCACCGGCGCCCTGGACGCAGCGAGCGCGGCGCGCATCGTGCCCTCGCTGACGTGGCTGAGGTCGACGAGCATGCCGAGCCGGTTGAGTTCGTGAACCACCGCGACGCCGAACGGGGTCAGGCCGCCGTGCTGCGGCTCGTCGGTCGCCGCATCGGCCCAGGCGAGCGTCCGGACGTGGGTCAGCGTCAGATAGCCCGCGCCGAGGTCGTGGTAGGCGCGCAGCACCGAAAGGTCGGCGGCGATCTGGCCGCCGCCCTCGACGCCGATCAGCGACGCGATGCGTCCGCTCGCATGGATGCGGCGGACGTCGGCCGCAGTCCGGGCGAGGGCGAAGTCGCGCGGGTAGCGGGCGACGATGTCCTTGATGAGGTCGATCTGCTCGAGCGTCTCCTCGACCTGTTGCAGCGGCGGCAGGTCGGCCGACACATAGACCGACCAGAACTGCCCGCCGACGCGGCCTGCGCGCAGCCGGGCGATGTCGGTGTTGTATGCCACCGGCCGATGGTCGAGACCGTGGGTGAGGTCGAGCGTCCATCGGCCGGCGCCTTCGCGCTCCCGCAGCGCCTCGGCCCAGTCGTTATGCCCGTCGATCAGCGGAGTGCGCTTGAGGATCGCCGCGACCCGCACGTCGTCGGTCGGTGTCACGGCAGCGCTCGCGGCAATCGCGGTCCCGGCGAGGAACGCCGCTGCGACGACCACAATTCTCGATGCTGTCATTCCGCTCTCCTGTGCCCAAGCGGCACGATCCAGATTTGCAGCTGAAGCCGCCGCACGCCGGTCGGCATCCTCAGCGCCGCCGCTTGTGCGCGGTCGTGGTGGTCCCGCGGTCGCCGTGGAGCGTCAGCAGCGCTTGCATCAGTTCCTCGTCGGCGCTCGACATGACGCCGAGCACCTCGGCCTCGTCGCAGCCATCGGCGGCGAGATAGGCGTGGCCCATGCTCGAATCGAGATAGATCGACTGACCCTCGTCAAGCGTCACGGGGTCGTAGAATTCTGTGGTGACGACGATCCGGCCCTTGAGAACATAGATATATTCTTCGCCCGCGTGGCGGACGAGGTCGCCGAACTGCTCGGCGGTCTTCGCCCGGATCTTGGTGACGACCGGGATCATCCGCTTCTTCCGGAGCTCGGTGCACAGATAATAATAGTCGTAGTTCGGCGTCTCGATGTGAACGGCGGTCTCGACCGTGCCCATGCTGCGCCGCGCGGTGACGGGCTGCGGTGCGGTCTCGTCGTCCTCGGCGAACAGGTCGGACATCCGCAGCCCGAGCCGCTGGCCGAGCAGCTGGAGCTTGTCGTACGTCAGCGTCAGGCGGTCGTGCTCGATCTTCGACAGCGTCGACACCGGAATGCCGCTCTCGGTGCTCATCGCCTTCAGCGTCCAACCCCGCTTGCTCCGGAAAGCGCGGAGCAGCGCCCCCAGCGTCGGACTGGCAGTCGTCACGGTGACATCCCCTTACCCGGTTGACCGCATCTCTAATCGGGATAACATTGTCCCAATCCGATCAATTAGGGTCGACTCTATCAACCGCGCTGCGACGGGGCAATCCTGGGCACCGTCGAACAGGGGACAAGGCGATGCGGCAGTGGATGCGGACGTTGGGCACGCTCGCGATGCTCGGGGCGGCGACGGTGGCGCTCGGTCAGGTGCCGGTCGACACTCCGGCGGCGCTCGTTCCGACGGTGGCGAACCACGCCGCCATGCCCGCCGCGATGCCCGGACAGGGCGAGCACGTGCTCGACAAGACCGACGTCGACACGTGGCTCGACGGCTATTTCCCCGCCGCGCTGCGGGTCGCCGATATTCCCGGTGCCGTCGTCACGATCGTCAAGGACGGCAAGATCCTGACCGCCCGCGGCTTCGGCTACGCCGACCGCGACAAGCGGACCCCGGTCGACCCGGCCAAGACGCTGTTCCGCCCGGGATCGGTGTCGAAGTTGTTCACGTGGACCGCGGTGATGCAGCAGGTCGAGACGGGCAAGCTCGACCTCGATACCGACATCAACACCTACCTCGATTTCAAGATACCGCCGTTCGACGGCAAGCCGGTGACGCTGCGCCAGATCATGACGCACACCGGCGGCTTCGAGGAAACGGCGAAGGGCATCATCTACTTCGACGCCAAGCTCGACATGCCGCTCGGCGCGTTCCTCAAGCGCTGGACGCCGGTGCGCATCTTCGCGCCCGGCACGACCCCGGCCTATTCGAACTGGGCGACGGCGCTCGCGGCGTACATCGTCCAGCGGCGTTCGGGCGAGGAGTTCAACGCCTACCTCGAGCGGCACATCTTCGCGCCGCTGGGGATGCACGACACGAGCTTCCGCCAGCCGCTGCCTGCCGCACTCGCGCCGCAGATGGCGGTCGGCTATCCCAAGCCGGGGGAGCCGTCGCCGGGGTTCGAGTTCATCGGCCCGTATCCGGCGGGGTCGGAGTCGTCGTCGGGCACCGACATGGCACGGTTCATGATCGCGACGCTGCAGGGCGAGATCGACGGCGCGCGTGTCCTCAAGCCCGAAACACTGGCGATGATGCTGGGCAGCCCGCTCGCCCACGTCGATCCGCTGTCGTTGGTCCCGCCGCTCAACCGGATGGAGCTCGGCTTCTTCGAGACCAACATCAACGGCCGCGAGGTCGTCGGCCATCTCGGCGACACCGAGGCGTTCCACACCTCGCTGCACCTGTTCCGCAAGGAAGGCGTCGGGCTGTACATTTCGTTCAACAGTCCCGGCAAGGAAGGCGCCGTCGGGCCGCTGCGAACCGCGGTGTTCCAGGATTTCGCCGACCGATATTTTCCCAATATTGCCCCGCCCGACGGCCGCGTCGACGCGAAAACCGCTGCCGCCGATGCACAGGCGATGGCGGGGACGTGGGAGGCGAGCCGCCGCGCCCAGACCGACTTCCTGTCGCTCGCCTATCTGCTCGGGCAAGCCAAGGTCGGCGTCGGGCCCAAGGGCGAGCTCGTCGTGCCGTCGCTCGTCGGCGCCGGCGGCCGGCCGCGGACGTGGGTCGAGATCTCGCGCTTCGTCTGGCGCGACGTCAACGGCCACGACCGGCTCGCGGCGCAGGTCGTGGGCGGCCAGCCGGTCCGCTGGAGCTACGACCTCGCTGCGCCGTTCGAGGTGTTCGACCGCGTGCCGGTCGGGCGGTCGGGGACGTGGCTGCTGCCGGCGCTCGGCGCGGCGGCGGCGGTGCTCCTGCTGACCTTCCTCCACTGGCCGGTGACGGCGCTTGTCCGGCGGCGTTACCGCGCGGCGCAGGCGCTGGTCGGGCCGGCGCGACGGGCGCACCGCGCGACGCGGCTGCTCGCCGGGCTGGACATAGTGCTGTTCGCCGGCTGGGGCTTTGCCGTGACGACGATGCTCGACAGTCCCGACGCCGCCGCCGGCGGGCTCGACCCTGTCCTGATCGCGCTGCAGCTCGCCGGCATCGTCGTCTTCGTCGGCGCCGTGCTGTTGAGCGGCTGGCACCTGTGGCTGACGTGGACCGACGGCCGGCCGTGGACGCGCAAGGCGTGGAACACGCTCGTCTTCCTGTCGGCGCTGCTCGTCCTCTACGTCGCCGTCACGTTCCATCTGCTGACGCCGTCGGTCCATTACTGATGGCGCTGGAGGTCCGCGTCGAGCGGTCGACGCTGCAGCTGAAGACGCCTTTCCGCATTGCCGGACACGTCTTCGCCACATCGCCGATCGTCACCGTCACCCTCGACGACGGCCGCCAGCGTGGGCGCGGCGAGGCGTCGGGCGTGTTCTTCCTCGGCGACGATGCCGACCACATCGTCGCGACCCTCGACGCGGCGCGGGCCGCGCTGGCGGCGATCGGGTCGCGCGATGCGCTGCGGAGCGTCCTGCCGCCCGGCGGCGCGCGCAATGCCGTCGACTGCGCGCTGTGGGAACTCGAGGCGGCGCGCGCCGGGAGTACGGTCTGGAAACTCGCCGGTCTCGATGCGCCGCGGCCGCTTCTGACCACCTTCACGATCGGTGCCGACACTCCCGAGGCGATGGCGGCGACGGCGACCGGCTATGCGCAGGCGAAGTCGATCAAGGTCAAGCTGACCGGCGACGTCGACCTCGACACCGCCCGGGTGACGGCGATCCGCGGTGCCCGGCCCGACGTCTGGCTCGGCGTCGACGGCAACCAGGGCTTCACCCGCGCACGCCTCGACGCGCTGCTCCCGGCGCTCGTCCGCCTCGATGTCCGCCTCGTCGAGCAGCCGCTGGCGCGCGGCGACGACGCCGCGCTCGAAGGGCTCGCCTCACCGATTCCGATCGCCGGCGACGAGAGCATCTGCAGCCTCGCCGATGTCGCCGGCGCGGTCGGGCGGTTCGACGTCATCAACATCAAGCTCGACAAGTGTGGCGGGCTGACCGAGGGCCTGCTGATGGCGGCGGAGGCGCGTCGGCTCGGCCTCGGCGTCATGGTCGGGACGATGGTCGGGACGAGCGTCTCGACCGCGCCGGGATTCGTGCTCGGGCAGGTCTGCGACCTCGTCGATCTCGACGGGCCGACCTTCATCGCGCGCGACGTGACGCCAGGCGTCGTCTACCGCGACGGCACCGTGTGGGCCGGGCCGGAGGTGTGGGGATCGCCCACCCCGGCATGACGACCGCGACGACGGAGCAGGGCACCTGGTTCGGCCAGCCGCGCGGGCTGACCGTCCTGTTCCTGACCAACATGTGGGAGCAGTTCTCCTATTACGGGATGCGCGCGCTGCTGGTCTATTACATGACCAAGAGCCTGCTGCTCGGGCAGGAGCGAGCGTCGTTCGTCTACGGCGCGTACACCGCGACCGCTTATTTCACCCCGATTGTCGGCGGCGTCATCGCCGATCGCTGGCTCGGCAAGCGCCGTGCGGTGGTGATCGGCGCGTCGATCATGGCAGCGGGCCATTTCATGATGGCGTTCGACGGGCTGTTTTACCCCGCGCTGGCGACGATCGCGCTCGGCAACGGCCTGTTCCTGCCGAGCCTGCCGAGCCAGATCAACGACCTCTACCCCGACCGCGACCCGCGACGGGCGGCGGCGTACACCGTCTATTACGTCGGGATCAACATCGGCGGCTTCCTCGCGCCCCTGGTGTGCGGCACGCTGGGCGAGGTCTACGGCTGGCACTACGGCTTCGCCGCGGCGGGGGTCGGCATGGTCGCCGGGCTGCTGATCTATCTGTGGGGCGGGCGCTACCTGCCGCGCGAGGCCGAACGCGGCGGACCCGCGAGCGCCGTCGCCGACCGCGGCCGGTTCGACCGCGCGACGATCCTCGTGCTGGTCGCCGTCGCCCTCGCCGTGACGGTGTTTCGCGGTGCGTACGAGCAGATAGGCAATACCGTCGCCCTGTGGGCCGACACCGGCGTGGACCGGCACGTCGGCGGCAGCGTCATTCCGATGACCTGGTTCCAGTCGCTCGACCCGCTGCTGGTCATGGTCCTGACGCCGCCGCTGCTGGCGTTCTGGCGGCGGCGAGCAGCGGCGGGGCATCGCCCGCCGGCGACGCGGCGGATGGCGACCGGGGCGACGATCGTCGCGGGGGCCTATCTCCTCCTCGCCGGCGTCGCGGCGACGAGCGCGGGCCGCGCCGGATGGTACTGGCTCGTGCTGTTCTTCGTCATCTACACGCTCGGCGAGCTGTTCGTCCTGCCGGCGGGGCTGGGCCTGTTCGCCCGCCTCGCGCCGCGCGGACTCGGCGCGACCACCGTCGCCGCGTGGTTCCTGACGATCTTCGGCGGCAGCCTGTTCGCGGGGCTCGTCGGCGCACTGTGGGGGCGGATGGGCCACGCGACCTATTTCGTCCTCCTTGCCGGCATCGCGCTCACGTCGGCGGCGCTCCTCCGGGCGAGTGGCGGCCGGCTCGCGCGCGCCGAAATCGGCGAGAACCAGTACGAAGCGCGTTGACTAATTTCCAATCGGGACAATAGTGTCGCAATCGGGATGAGAGTGGTAATGCCGCCCGCCTTGCAAGGGGAACGATGATGCGCCGTGCCACGCTGCTGTCGACCGCCGCCATGCTCCTCGCGACGCCGGCCTTGGCCGCTCCGTCGGCCGCCGCCCCGCCCGTGGTCGCGGCGGCGACCGGCGAGGACATCGTCGTCACCGCCGAAAAGCGCAGCCAGACGCTGATCAACGTCCCTCAATCGGTCACCGTCGTCAGCGGCGCGGCGCTCGAGCGGCAGGCGGCGACGACCTTCGAGGATTATCTGAAGCTCATCCCCGGCCTGCAGATCGACCAGGACACGCCCGGCGAGACGCGGCTGATCCTGCGCGGCCTCAACACCGGCGGCGTCGGGTCGACCGTCGCGGTCTATCAGGACGAGACGCCGTTCGGCTCGTCGACCGGTCAGGCCAACGGCGCCATCCTCGCGGGCGACTTCGACACGTTCGACATCGCCCGCATCGAGGTGCTGCGCGGCCCGCAGGGGACGCTGTACGGCGCGAGCGCGCTCGGCGGGGTCGTCAAGTTCGTCACCAACCTGCCCGATACCGACCGCCTCGCAGGCCGCGCGCGCGCCGGAGTTGAGACGACGCAGGGCGGCGACATCTCCTATTACGGCAACGCCATGATCAACCTGCCGCTGACCGGCACCCTCGCCTTCCGCGCCTCGGGCAGCTACCGCAAGGACGGCGGCTGGATCGATTCGATCGGCACCGGCGGGTCGCGCGTCCGCACCAACATCAACGATGCGCGGGTCTATGGCGGACGGGCGTCGCTGCTGTTCATGCCGACGCCCGACATCTCGCTGCGGCTGAGCGCGCTGTTCCAGAACTTCGACGTCAACGCGCCGTCGATCGAGGAAAGCGACGGGGCGAGCCTGGCGACGCTCTACGGCCGCCCGACCCAGTCGATCTTCGTCAGTCCGTATCGCGACATCCGCTACCGCGTCTACGACGCGACGGCGACGATCGGCCTCGGCTTCGCCACGCTGACCTCGTCGACAAGCTACAGCACCCAGAAGCAGCCGAGCCGGACCGACGAGACAACGCTGCTCAGCGGCCTGATCGCCGGGGTGTTCGGCACGCCGAACGAGCTCTACCTCGGCCAGAACACCAATGTCCGCCGCTTCACACAGGAGGTCCGCCTCGCCGGGTCGGCCGGGTCGATCTTCGACTGGACCGTCGGCGGCTATTACGACCACGAGAATGCGCTGATTTTTCAGCAGTATTTCCCCGTCGTACCGGGCACGCTGACGCCGGTCACCGGGCTGCCGCTGCTGGCCATCGCCAACCTGCCGTCGCGCTACGACGAGATCGCCGGCTTCGCCAACGCGACGGTCCACCTCGGCCGCCGCTTCGACGTCGAGTTCGGCGGGCGTTACAGCCACAACAGCCAGGACGCGTCGGAAATCCTCGACGGGGCCCTGGTCGGCGGCCCGTCGAACCTGTTCCAGCGCTCGTCGGAGGGCGTATTCACCTACTCGGTCGCGCCGAAGATCAAGTTCAGCGACAACGCCTCGCTTTACGGCCGGGTCGCCAAGGGCTTCCGCCCCGGCGGGCCGAACCCCCTCGGGCCGGGGGCGCCGGCGAGTGCGGCGACCTACCTTTCGGATTCGGTCGTCAGCTACGAGGTCGGCTTCAAGGCGCAGACGGCGGACAAGGTCGCGTCGATCGACATCGACGTCTTCCACATCGACTGGAGCCGCATCCAGCTGCTGACGACGATCCAGACCCCCGACGGGCCGTTCAGCTACAATGGCAACGGTGGCGCGGCGAAGAGCGACGGCGTCGAGTTCACCGGGACGGTGCGCCCGACCCCGGGGTTCGACGTCTCGCTCAACGGCGCGTTGACCAATGCCCGGCTGACCGAGGACGCCCCGGCGGCGGGCGGGATGGCCGGCGACAAGCTGCCGTTCGTGCCGCGCTACAGCGTCTCGCTCAACGGTGACTATCAATGGCCCCTGACCGGTGAGGTCAAGGCGTTCGCCGGCGCCTCGCTTCGCTATCCTGTCAAAGCAGTCGGGCGGGTTCGACCAGACCTACAGCGCGGTCTATGGCCACCACGCCGTCGTTCCGTCGTACGCCGTCGTCGACTTGCGCGCGGGCGTCGAGGTCGCGCGTTATACGGTCGAGGTCTATGCCCGCAACCTCAACAACGCCGACGGCAAGACTTCGGTCACGCCGCTCGGGGCCTATCCCAACGGTGCAGTGGGGACCGGCATGATCCGCCCGCGCACGGTCGGGCTGAGCGTCACCGCCGGGTTCTGAGGATGCTCGCCCCCGATACGACGCGCCGGCCGCAGGCGGTCGCGCCGTTGCCGTCGCCGTACCTCCTGTTTCTCGGCGATGCGACCGCCCCCGCGTATGCCAAGACCGCCTTCGGCCTGAAGGACTGGGCGGGCGAGGCCTGCGTCGGCGAGTTCGCCCTGCCCGCTGCGACGGTGACGACCGGCCTGCCGCGCCTGTCGCCGGCCGAGGCGCGGCTGCGCGGCGCGCGGGCGGCGGTGATCGGCGTCGCGATCGAAGGTGGGCAGATCGCGCCGCACTGGGTGCCGGCGCTGATCGAGGCACTCGACGCCGGGCTCGACCTGATCAGCGGGATGCACCAGCGGCTCGGCGACGTTGCCGCGCTCGCCGATGCTGCCAAGCGCACCGGGTGCCGCCTGATCGACGTCCGCGTGCCGCCCCCGGGCATCGCCGTCGCCACCGGGGCACAGCGGCCGGGGCGACGCCTGCTGACCGTCGGCACCGACTGTGCGCTCGGCAAGAAATACGCCGCGCTGGCGCTTGCCCGCGCGTTTGCGGCGCGCGGCGTCGCGACCGACTTCCGCGCCACCGGGCAGACGGGCATCATGATCGCCGGCACGGGGATCGCGATCGACTCCGTCGTCAGCGATTTCGCCGCCGGCGCAGCGGAGATGCTGAGCCCGGCGGCGGCCGCCGATCACTGGGACGTGATCGAGGGGCAGGGGTCGCTGTTCCACCCCGCCTATGCCGCGGTGTCGCTCGCGCTGCTCCACGGCAGCCAGCCCGATGTCTTCGTCGTGTGCCACGATCCGCTGCGCACGCACGTCATGGGGCTGCCCGGCGTGCCGCTGCCGTCGCTCGCCGCGGTCATCGAGCAGACGGTCGCGCTGGGCCGCCTGACCAATCCGGCGATCCGCTGCGCCGGGCTGGCGCTCAATACCGCCCGTCTCGCGCCCGCAGCGGCGGCGGCGACGATCGCCGAGCAAAGTGCCCGGCTCGGCCTGCCGGCGGCGGACCCGGTGCGCGGCGGTCCGGCGTTCGACGCGCTGGTCGATGCCTGCCTGCGATGAGAACCGCCGCCGCCAGCCGCTTCCAGCGCTTCGTCCTGCCGGGGCTGGCGTTCAAGGCGGTGGTGATCGGCGGCGGCTATGCAACCGGGCGCGAGCTCGCCGAATTCTTCCTGCCGGCGGGACCGTGGGGCGGGCTGGCCGCGATGGTGCTCGCCACCGCGATCTGGAGCGTGGTCGCCGCGGCGACCTTTGCGCTCGCCTACGTGACGCATAGCTACGATTACCGCCGCTTGTTCACCGCGCTGCTCGGGCCGGGCTGGATCGTGTTCGAGATCGCCTATCTGCTGTTCGTCGTCGTCGTACTCGCGGTATTCGGTGCGGCGGCCGGGGCGATCGGAACGGCGACGCTCGGCCTGCCGCCGCTCGCCGGGACGCTTGCCCTCGCGGCGGCGATCGTCACCGTCGTCACCTTCGGCACCGGCGCGGTGGAGCAGCTGTTCAAATACGTCTCGTTCCTGCTCTACGGGGTCTATGCGCTGTTCCTGCTGCTCGCGCTGTCCCGCTTCGGCGGCGCGATCGGTCGGGCCTTCGCTGCCGGGCCGGCGCCGCGCGACTGGGCGATCGGCGGTGTCACCTATGCCGGCTACAACATCGTCGGCGCGGTGGTCATCCTCCCGGTGCTGCGGCACCTGACGAGCCGCCGCGACGCCGTCGTCGCCGGGATCATTGCAGGCCCGCTGGCGATGCTGCCGGCGATCGTCTTCTTCGCCGCGATGGTCGCCTTTTATCCGGCCATCGCGAGCGCGACGCTGCCGAGCGACGTCATGCTGACCGCGCTGCATCTGCCGGCGTTCCGCCTGATCTTCCAGGGCATGATCTTCGCGGCGCTGCTCGAAAGCGGGACTGGCGCGGTCCACGCGGTCGTCGAGCGGGTCGCCGCGGCGGCGGCGCGGGGCGGCCGGCCGATCGCTGCCGCGGCGCGCGGCGCGATCGCCGCGGCGGTGGTCACCCTGTGCATCTTCGTCGCCGACCGCTTCGGCCTCGTGACCCTGATCGCCAGCGGCTACCGCTTGCTCGCTGCGGTCTTCATCGCCGTCTATGTCCTGCCCCTGCTGACGATCGGCGCGTGGCGGCTGGCCCACCCCCTCGCCGTGCCGGAGGCCGCATGAAGATCCTGATCGCCCTTGCCCTGCTCGCTGTCGCGCTCCCCGTCCGCGCCGAACTGCCGCCCGGCTTCGACGCCCGGGTCGAGGCGCTGCGCGTCGCCAACGGCGTGCCGGGCGTCGCCATCGCCGTCGTCGAGAACGGTCGCACGGTGCTCGCCCGCGGCTACGGGGTCCGTCGCCTCGGCAGCCCCGAGCCGGTCGACGCCGACACGATCTTCATGACCGGATCGACGGGCAAGGCAATGACCGTCGCCGCGCTCGCGACGCTGGTCGATGCCGGCAAGCTCGGCTGGGACGACCACGTCGTCGACCGGCTGCCCGGCTTCCAGATGTACGATGCGTGGGTCACGCGCGAGATGACCGTGCGCGACCTGCTCGTCCACCGCAGCGGCCTCGGGCTCGGCGCCGGCGACCTGCTGTTCGTGCCGCGCGGCAGCCTGTCGCGGGCCGAGATCGTGCGGCGTCTGAAGTTCATCAAGCCGGCGACCAGCTTCCGCGCCGCCTACGCTTACGACAACATCCTCTACACCGTCGCCGGCGCGCTGATCGAGGCGGTCAGCGGCGAGCGATATGAAGACTATCTGCGAAGCCATGTCTTCGTTCCTGCCGGCATGCTGCATTCGACCGCCGACCCGGAACACCGCTTCGCCACCGCCGACCGCGCCTATCCGCACGGCCGGGTCGGCGGCCCGGTGCGCGGACTCGGGCCGCTGCGGGTGCTCGACGAGCGTGACCAGCTTGGCCAGTCGTCGGCCCCGGCGGGGCTCCTCGCGGTCAGCGCCAATGACATGGCGAAATGGCTCCAGCTGCAACTCGCCCATGGGCGGCTACCGGACGGCCGCCGCCTGTTCAGCGAGGCGGCGTCGGCGACGATGTGGCAGCCCGTCACGATCCAGCCGATCGCCCCGGCGCCGCCCGAGCTCGCCGGCACCGAACCCACGTTCCTCGACTATGCGCTCGGTTGGGAGGTGCGCGACTACGCCGGCGCGAAGATCATCTGGCACGCCGGCGGCGTCTTCGGGTTCGTCACCTCGGTCGTGCTGATTCCCGAGAAGAACGTCGCCTTCGCCATCACCCAGAACAGCGAGGACAGCGCAGTCCGCGTCGGGCTGATGTACGAACTCCTCGATCATTATCTCGGCCGTCCGGCGCACGACTGGCCGGCGCGCTATGCCGCGTACATCGAACGGCGGCTCGGGGCGGCGGCGGCGACGGTGACGGCGAAGGCTGCCGCGCCCGCGCCGGTCGGGCCGTCGCTGCCGCTCCCGCGCTACGCCGGGCGCTATGCCGATCCCTGGTACGGCACGGTCGCCGTCGCCGGTGACGCCCGGGGGCTGACGATCGACTTCACGACGACCCCGCACATGACGGGGCGGCTCGAGCACTGGCAGTACGACAGCTTCATCGCGCGGTTCGACGATCCCGGCATCGAGCCGGCCTATGTCACCTTCGGCCTCGACGCCGACGGCAAGGTCGAGCACGTGACGATGAAGCCGGTATCGCCAACCGCCGACTTCTCGTTCGACTATCAGGACCTGTCGCTGACGCCCGTCCAGTAGGAGCCGCCATGAAGCTCGCCCGCTTTCTCCCGCTGCCGCTGCTGGTCGTCCTGGCCGGTGCCGCTCCGCCGCCGGCGTACGACGTGGTGCTCCGCGGCGGCACGGTGTACGACGGCAATGGCGGCGCGCCGTTCATCGCCGACGTTGCGGTTGCGGGCGACCGCATCGCCGCCATTGCGCCCCACCTGCCGGGCCACGGCCGCAGCGAGATCGACGCCCGCGGCAAGGCGGTGGCTCCAGGCTTCATCAACATGCTTGCGCACCCCGAGGAAAGCCTGATCGCCGACGGGCGCGCGCTGTCGGACATCGCGCAGGGCGTGACCCTCGAGGTCATGGGCGAGGACTCGATGGGGCCGCTGACTCCGGCGATGGCCGCGCTCGCGGTCAAACGGCAGGGCGACATCAAGTACCCGGTCGACTGGACGACGCTCGGCGGTTACCTCGCCATGCTCGAAAAGCGTGGCATCGCCCCGAACGTCGCCTCGTTCGTCGGTGCGGGTACCGTCCGCACCAACCTTCTCGGCGAAGCCGACGTCCAGCCGTCGCCGGCGCAGCTCGCCGCGATGCAGGGATTGGTCCGGCAGGCGATGGAGGAGGGCGCACTCGGGCTGACCGACGCGTTGATCTATGCGCCCAACACCTACGCGAACACGCCCGAGCTGATCGCGCTCGCCAAGGTTTCGGCGGCGTGCGGCGGCATCTACACGGTGCACATGCGCAGCGAGGGCGACCGGCTCGAGCAGGGGATCCAGGAAACCATCGATATCGCCCGCGCGTCGGGCGCGCCCGCCGAGATCTACCACTTCAAGCAGGCCGGGCGCGACAACTGGGGCAAGCTCGACCGCGCCATCGCGATGATCGACGCGGCCCGCGCCGACGGCGTGCGGATCACCGCGGACATGTACGTCTATACCGCCGGCGCGACGGGCCTCGACGCCGCGATGCCGCCGTGGGTGCAGGACGGCGGGCTCGAGGCGTGGATCGCCCGGCTGAAGGACCCGGCGCTGCGGGCGCGGGTCAAGGCCGACATGGAGGTCGCCCATCCGGCCACGTGGGAGAACCTCTACGCCGGCGCCGGTCCCGACGGCCTGCTGCTGCTCGGCTTCAACAACCCGAAGTTGAAGCCGCTGGCCGGCAAGACGCTTGCCGCCGTCGCGCGCGACCGCGGGACCAGCCCCGAGGACACGGCGATGGACCTTGTGGTCGAGGACGGCAGCCGCGTCGGCGTCGCCTATTTCCTGATGGACGAAGCCAATGTCCGCCGCGAGGTCGGCCTGCCGTGGATGAGCTTCGGCTCCGACGCGGACGCGCCGGCACCCGAGGGCGTGTTCCTGTTGAGCAAGACCCACCCGCGCACCTACGGCAACTTCGCCCGCGTGCTCGGGCATTATGCCCGCGAGACGCACGACGCGACGCTGCCCGACGCGGTCCGGCGGCTGACCAGCCTGCCCGCCGACACCCTGTCGCTCCGCGATCGCGGCCGGCTGCGGGCCGGCCTGCTTGCTGACGTCGTGGTGTTCGACCCAGCGACGATCGGCGACCGATCGACCTACCAGCAGCCGGTGGCGCTGGCCACGGGCGTCGTCGACGTGCTCGTCAACGGCCGCTTCGCCTACCGCGACGGCCGCCCGACCGGGGCCGCCACCGGTCGCGTCGTCCACGGCCGCGCCTGGACCGGCGCGCCGGGCGGCGGCTGTCGCCGCACGGCCGCGGACTGGACATGGACATTATAGTGTAGCGAGGGCCAACCCCGGCAGAATAGCACGAGCCCCTGCGGATCGATTCGCTGCGCACGCCGAAGCGTCTCGCAAGATGTGCGGGTCGATCCTGTAGGCCACGCTCCAAAGGCCGCCACACCGGCCTGATGGACCGCACGGTGCGTACCGCGCTCGCTGCGCCGCACACTGGGCCGCGGGACGACCCGCCGTTCCGCGTCACAAACGCGAGTGCACCGAAACGGTCGATTTTATTCGTATGAAATCAACGTGGTCGGGGAGACAGGATTCGAACCTGCGACCCCCTGGTCCCAAACCAGGTGCGCTACCAGCCTGCGCCACTCCCCGACTGCGCTGCACTGCAGTCGCCCTGGTCTTTTATCAGGCTGGCAACAGGACGCAATAACGTAGCGGTGCAGGTCTTAACCATGGACAGGCTGCATTCATCCGCTGAGGTGCAAATTTTATTAGACTTTCATTGATTGAAAGAATAGGCGCGATGTTTAGCGTTTACAAAAAGACAGTGACGGCAGGCCATCCCGTCAGGAGGATACGGAAGTGAGCGAGATGCACGACAACACCGAATTGCTGTCGCTGACGGCGGACATCGTCAGTTCGCATGTTTCTAACAACTCTGTCGCTGTTTCGGATCTGCCCGGGCTGATTAGCAACGTCTATGCTGCCTTGTCCGGTCTTGGCAATGCGCCGGTGCCGGAGAAGGTGCAACAGGAGCCCGCCGTTTCGGTGCGCGCCTCGATCAAGCCCGATTACATCGTGTGCCTGGAGGACGGGAAGAAGTTGAAGATGCTTAAGCGGCATCTGATGACCAGTTATGGACTGACGCCCGATGCGTATCGAGCCAAGTGGAACCTGCCGGCCGACTATCCGATGGTCGCCCCGAGCTATGCCGAGCGCCGCCGCAGCCTCGCCATCCGCATCGGCCTGGGCAACAAGAAGCCGGTCGAAGCGCGCAGCCGCCCCGGCCGCCCCGCGCAAGCCCCGCGCTCCGCGCAAGCCCGCCGAAGCGCAGCAGTAGCGCCCGATGCGTCCGGCCGATCCGCCGCCGCGGCGGATCGCGCGCGTCCTGCTTGCCGCCGCCTACCTGATCGCCGGCGTCGCGCACCTGACGTCGCCGGGCGGGTTCATCGCCATCACGCCGGCGTGGGTGCCGGCACCGGCGGCGGTGATTGCCGTCACGGGCGTGTGCGAACTCGCCGGAGCCGCTGGCCTGCTCACGCGGCGCTTCCGCTGGTGGGCGGGCGTGATGCTCGCGCTGTATGCCGTCGCCGTGTTCCCGGCGAACATCCACCATGCCTTGGCGAGTATCGCCATCGGCGGCGTCCGGCTTGGCTGGTGGTATCACGCGCCGCGCCTGCTGATGCAGCCGGTGATCGTCTGGTGGGCGCTCTATGCCGGCGCGGTGGTCGACTGGCCGTTCAACGCAAAGGGCCGCCCGGATCGCTCCGGACGGCCCGCATTGCCGGTGCAGGACCGGTCGATCAGGCGGCGGTCACCCCAGTGACACAGGCCGCAATGAACGTGGTCTGCGACGCGAGACAATGAGACACTGGATCACCTCCTTTCGTTTGCCGGACAGGGATCCCCTTTGTCGGGGTGCACGGCGGTGATTGCAAGCCCTGCGGTCGTCACCGGCGACGTCCGCGCCGGCGGCATCGCGCCGCTCGGCCCCAGGCGCGTGCCGAGCGGGTTCAGGAAGCAGCCCGTCGCCGGCCGCGTAGCGATTGGCGAGCAGGGCGTCGCCGGCGACGCCCAGGCCGACCGCCGCGTCCATGGCGGCCGCGACAAGGCGGTCTATGCCTATCCGGCGAGCGCCTACGCCCGCTGGCAGGCGCTGGTGCCGCGCCACGCCGGGCAGCTGGTGCCCGGCGCCATGGGCGAGAACCTGACGATCGCCGGGTGGAGCGACGCCGACGTCGCCATCGGCGACCGCGTGCGGGTCGGCTTGGCGCTGCTCCAGGTGACCGAACCGCGCCAACCCTGCTTCAAGCTCGGCCTCGCCTTTGGTGACGCGGCCATGCCGCGACTGTTCCGCGAGGTCGGCGTCAGCGGCTGGTACTACCGCGTCCTGGAGCCGGGCAAGGTGGCGGCCGGCGACACAGCGGCGTGCCTCGACCGGCCGAACCCGCACTGGACGATCGCCCGTTTCTTCGCGCTGATCGCCACGGGCCGCGTCGACGATGACGCGCTGGCCGAAATCGTCGCGCTGGAGGGCGTCGCCGACGGCTGGCGGGTCAAGGCGCTGCGGCTGCTCGCCCGGCGCGCTGGCGCCTGAAGGCCCCGAACTCGGTCAGCGCGAGCAGGATCAGCCCGACGGTGAACGGCAGGACGGTGTAGAGCAGACGGAACAGCAGCAGCCCGGCCAGCGCCCCGCCCCGGTCGAGCGTCGGCAGCATCAGCAGGACCAGCGCCTCGAACACGCCGAGCCCGCCGGGAGCATGGCTGATCGCCCCGGCGATCATCGCGATGGCATAAGCGGTGACGACGAGCGGAAAGGCGGGGCCGGCGGGCAGCAGGACATAGAGCGCCGTCGCCGCCGCCAGGAGGTCGGCGATGCCCGCGCCAAGCTGGGCCAGGCCGCCGCGCCAGCTCGGCAGCGCCAGACGCAGCCCGAACAGGCGGAGTTCGCCGCGGAAGGTCGCGGTCGCCACGAGGTAGGCGACGGCCCCTCCGAGCAGCACCGCCCCGCCGGCGCGGGCGACGAGCGGCGGCAGCCCGGCCAAGCCCGGCGCGAGCAGCAGTCCGACACCGGCTGCAAGGACGATGCCGAGCCAGAAGGTCCAGGCGCAGAGCGCGACGATGAGGACGATGTCGCGCCCGCAGACGCCGGCGCGCGTGTAGATGCGGTAGCGGACCGAACCGCCGGTCAGCGGCGTCAGCCCCAGCGTATGGCTCATGGTGAAGCCGATGAACGCCGCCACCGCGACCGTCCCCAGCCGTAGCCGGTAGCCCAGGTGGGTCAGCGCCAGCAGGTCGTAACAGGTCAGCAGCAGGTAGCTGGCGGTCGTCAGCGCGCCCGCGAGCAGGATCGTGCCGACCGGCACCGCGTGGACCGCCGCCAGCAGCGTCGCCAGCGTCACCTGGTGCGCGAGGCGCTGGACGGCAGTGATGGCGAGCACGGCGATGACGACGCTCGCGGTGGCGACGAGGACGTGCTTCCACCACACCCGCGGCGGCGGCGGAACGTCGTCGCACGCGCCGCCGGTGGGCCCGGAGGGATTCGAACCCCCAACCAAGCCGTTATGAGCGGCCAGCTCTACCCTTGAGCTACAGGCCCCGGCGTCGCCTTCCGCTAGCGTATCGCGGTTGCCGGCGGCAAGCGTGCCGCGCTTCACGCCGCTTGGGTCACGGGTTCGGCAAGGTGGACATGCGCAAGAAAACGCTCGGCCTCGAGCGCAGCCATGCAGCCCATCCCCGCCGCCGTCACCGCCTGGCGGAAGACCTTGTCGCGGACATCGCCGGCGGCGAACACGCCCGCGACCGACGTCGCCGTCGAATCCGGAGCGGTGACGATATAGCCCTCGTCGTCCATCGCCACCTGGCCGGCGAACAGCTGCGTCGCCGGGATATGGCCGATGGCGACGAACAGGCCGTCGACAGCGAGCGAGCGGGCGGTGCCGCTCCGCGTGTCGATCAGATCGATGCCGGTGACGCCCAGAGGAACGTCGGTGCCTTCGACGGCACCGACCTCGGCGTTCCAGATCACCTCGATCTTCGGGTTGGCGAACAGGCGCGCCTGGTTGGTGCGGTCGGCCCGCAGCGTGTCGCGGCGGTGGATCAGATACACCTTGGCGGCAAAGTTGGTCAGGAACAGCGCCTCCTCGACCGCGGTGTTGCCGCCGCCGACGACAGCGACGGTCCTGCCGCGGAAGAAGAAGCCGTCGCACGTCGCGCACGCCGAGACGCCGAAGCCGCGGTAGCGCGTCTCAGACTCAAGACCGAGCCAGCGCGCCTGCGCGCCGGTGGCGATGACCAGGGTCTCGGCGGTCAGGCGCTTGCCGCTGTCGAGAGTGACGGCGAACGGGCGCCGCGCCAGATCGACGTGGGTGACGATGTCGGCGACCGTCTCGACCCCGACATGGCGCGCCTGGTCGGCCATGCGCACCATCAGATCGGGTCCAAGGACACTGACGTCGCCTGGCCAGTTCTCGACATCGGTGGTGATCGTCAGCTGGCCGCCGGGTTGCAGCCCCTCGATCAGCACCGGGGCCAGGGCGGCGCGCGCGGCGTAGATGGCGGCGGTGTAACCGGCCGGGCCGGAGCCGAGGACCAGCACCCTGACGTGTCTATCTGTCATCGGCTCCATGTAGGCCATCGTATCCCGAGCGCAACTAATCGTCGGCACACGAAACATTCCGATAGTAATCATGGGCGTGCGGCTGCAATGATTGCGCCATGCCCCGGTCGCGCCTCCACCTCGATCCCGTCGATCGGGTGATCCTATCGCATCTCCAGGCCGAAGGGCGCATCACCAACGTCGAACTCGCCGAACGGGCCGGGTTGACCGCGCCGCCCTGCCTGCGGCGGGTCCGGGCGCTCGAGGAGGCGGGCGTCATCCGCGGCTACCACGCCGACCTCGACCCCGACGCGCTCGGCTACGGCATCACCGTGTTCGCCATGGTCAGCCTGAAAAGCCAGGCCGAGGACGACCTCCGCGCGTTCGAGGAGCACGTCGCCGGGCTGCCGGAGGTGCGCGAATGCCATATGCTGAATGGCGACATCGACTTCATCCTGAAGGTCGTCGCCCACGACCTGCAGGCGTTCCAGCGCTTCCTGACGCGCGAACTGACGTCGGCACCCAATGTCGAGCATGTCCGGACGTCGCTGACGATCCGCGCCTCCAAGGTGCTGCCGGGCGTGCCGATCCCGAGTGCCTGACTTGCTCGCCGAGGAGCATCGCGCCCTCAGCGACATTGCCCACACCGCCCACGCCCGACCTCAGCGAGCGGGTGAGGCATCGCCTCACCCGCTGCCGACCGCCTAGAACTTGAAGCGGGCGCCGATCCGGATCAGGTACAGCGAGACGGGCGTGTTGACCGTCTCCGCGGGCGCCGAGAAGCTCGAATAGCGATACTGGCTGCACTGATCGGTCGGTGCCTTGGCGACGACGCCCGCGGCGGACACGCACGCGACCTGGACGACCGCCGCCGTCTGCGGGAAGCCGACCTGATAAAGGCCACCCCAGTTCTTGTTGAGCAGGTTCGGCAGGTTCTGGATGTCGGCGAACACCGCGAAGCGCGAGCGGCCGACGAAGGTCGGAAGCTCCTGCTCGAGATGGATGTCGAGCTGCGTATTGGCGCGCGACCGGGCGATGTTCTTGTCCGCGACGCGTCCGCGGAAGTTCTTGAGCTGCGTCGAGTTGATCAGCCCGTCGAGCGCGTTCTGCGTGATGGGGCTGTCATACGACACCTTGGGGTCGTTGATGCCGGTCGGAACGTACAGCAGATAGTGATCATTGTTGCCGAGCGTCCCGAACACCGCCGCGCGGCTCGAACTGCCGCCCGTCGAATCCTGCATCGTGAAGCTGTAGGGGCGGCCCGCGCGGGTCTCGCCGAACAGCTGAAGGACCGTCCGATAGTCGCGGAAGAAGGCGTGATCGAAGCCGAGGCTATACTTGAACGACCACTTGGTCTCGTCGCTCGACCGGCCGTAGGCGGCGTTGTTGGGATCGCTGACCGCCTGCGCGTTGTACAGCGATCCGGCGACCGACGATGTCGCGTTGGTCACGTCCTTGACGCTCTGGTAGGTGTAGCTGCCGGCGAGCGACAGGCCGAAGTCGAACGCCTTGTCGAAGCGAACGACGCCGATGTGGCTGCGGCCCTGCGGCGTGTTGGTGATCTGAATATCGGTGTTGGTGTCGGCCGTCTGCCCGATGACGCCGGGGGTCGGACGGAAGTTGTAGCGCGGGCGACCGTCGGGCAGGACGCCGATCGGGATCGACCGCAGATCGGTAAAGGTCACCGATTCGATCGTCTTGTTGAAGACGTAATCCGCACCGAAGTTGATGCCGAAGAAACGGTAGTCCGCCGACAGCGTGATGCGGTGGAAGGTCGGCAGGCGGAAGCGCGGATCGACCGACGCCGTCAGCTGCGTCGCAGCCGAGCCGGCTCCGGTCAGGAAGTTGTTGACCGCGCCGGGAATGCTCTTTCCGGTCACGCCGTTCAGCGCGGCGAGGCAGACCGGCTGGTTACCCGAAGCGAGCGTGTACGGTGCCGCGCACGTCGCCGTGGCCGTGCCGCCGGGGACCTGCGTCGCACGGGCGAAGGTGACCGAGTTCGACACGGCGCCGGTGTTCGAATAGCTGTTCGAGAAATAGATGTCGGGCGTGCCGCCGCCAAAGATGCCGTAACCACCGCGCAAGTTGAGGACCGGCGAGGGCTTGTAGTCGAAGCTGAGGCGCGGCTGGATAGCGAACAGTCCGCTGAAGTTCTTGCTGTTCGAGAAGCCGTTGCGCGCGATGAAATTCGCATTCGGCTTGATCGAGTTATAACCCTCGTCGAGGTCGTACCGCAGGCCAAGTGTCACGCGCAGCGGATCGCTAATCTTCCAGTCGTCCTGCAAGCCGAAGGTATAGACACCATATTTGAAGTTGGCCGCGGTGTCGTTCGGATTGAGCGTCAGCGCGTTCTGGTAGACGAGCTGGCTAGCATTGCCTGCCTGATAATCGGCCAGCGAATTGAAGTAGTACGACCCGGCACTGTTCTGCAGGAAGGCGTTGGTCGTCCTGTTCTCGACATATTCGATCAGGCCCTTGAAGTCATGCTGGCCGGCCTGATAGCGCATCAGGAACGCGCCGTCGTAGGTGTCGGTGAACAGCGAGTTCGTCTGGCGGCTCGCGTCCGGTCCGATGGCGACGACGGGGTTGCCGGTACCGCATGAAATTGCCGTGTTACCCGTGGCGATGATGCTCGTCGGCGCCGTGCAGATACGGAACTGCGAGAAACCGCGCCCGAGTTCGGGATCCTGGCCGCGCTTCGTCGAGCGATAGGCGAACCGGGTTTCGGTCGAGAAGCGGTCGGTCCAGTCGGAGTTGAGCTGGACGATGCCGGCGTGGATGACCTCGGTCAGCTTGTACGCGTCCGATGCCAGGCCGATCGACGGCGATGTCGTCGACGTGCTGCTGTTCTGCGGGTTGTCGGTCGCGTCGTAGGCGTTGATGTAGGTGATCTTGAATTTCTGCCGATCGCTGATGTTCCAGCTGAGCTTGACGTCGAACTTCTCGTCGATGTTGTTGGTGATCGCGAGAATGTCGCCGGTGGTGTAGTTATAGACGTTCTTGGCGATATTCTGGACAGTGGTGACCTGGTCGGTCGTCAGGTTGGTGACCTGGCCGACGGAACCGGGCGACAGCGGCCGCGGATCGGTATTGCGCTCGTAGGCACCCGAGATGAACAGCTTGTCCTTGATGATCGGGGCCGAAGCGAAGACGCCGTAGGTCTCGCTCTTGTACGGCGCGATCGCGAGGGTCGTGTCACCGATCCTGCTGCCCTGCAGGCCGCTCGTGCTTTGCGAATAGAAACCGTTGAGGTGATAGTCGTTGTCGCCCGGCTTGATCGTCGCATCGATCACGCCGCCCTGGAAGTTCGACTGGCGGATGTCATACGGGGCGATGGAGACCGTCACCTGATCGACGGCGTCGAACGGGATCGGCCCGCGCCGCGTCGGTTGCGCGTCGCTGTTCAGGCCGAACTGGTCGCCGATCTGCACGCCGTCGATGGTGAAGCGGTTGAAGCGGGGATTGGTGCCCGCAAGCGAGATCGAGCCGAACTGGCCGTTCGACCGGTCGAGCGTGGCGAACGGCGAGCGCCGGACGACGTCGCGGAGGTCGCGATTGATCGACGCCACCTTCGAGATTTCGACGGCGTTGAGCGTCGTCTGCGGCCCGTCGGAGACGGTTCCGGCGCGTCTGACGTTCGACGCGGTGACCACGATGTCCGCGGTCGAGGCGACGTCGATCGGCAGGTCGTACGGCGAGCCGATGCTGAGAAAGATGTCCGTGACCGTCGAGTTGCCCGAGGTCGACGCGACGGCGACGGTGTAAGGACCGCCCGAGCGCAGGCCGGAGACGGTGAAGCTGCCCGACGCGTCGCTGACCGCGCGGCTGACGGTGCCCGACGGGACGTTGGTGATCGTGACCTGGGCATTGGCGACCGGCGCCCCGGCGCTCTGCACGGAGCCGCGGATGATCGCCGTCGTTTCCTGCGCGTAAACCGCCGTCGACGAGGCCAAGGCAAGCGCCGCCAAGGACGCGTTAGCCCAAAAATTCCGCATTTCCCCGCTCCCGAAACATGAACCGCAGCTGAATATCCAGCGATTCGTTACGTCGGCTTGTGGCCGCTCATTGTGACACATCCGCTACGGAACGGGGGAGGCTACATGACGCATCGCGGCTTGCGTCGGCTTGTTGCGGCACGGCAACACCTTGGCCGGGCAGGTCCGGCGGACGCGCGGCGTGGGCGATGACGGGCTCGAACCGCCGACATCCTCCGTGTAAAGGAGGCGCTCTACCAACTGAGCTAATCGCCCGCGCGGCGACGGTTTAGCGGGCAACTGCGCCGTTGTCATGCGCTGCCCTTTTGCGCGATAGGTTGGCCCGAGGGAGGACCGTCGATGATCGGACGCTTGCTGCTCGACCACCCGCATGCGGTTGGCGAGACATACTTCGAGCACATGCGCGCGTCGCTGACGACAGCGGCGCGGCTGGCCCGGGCGGCGGCGGCGTGCATCGTCCATGCGTTCGTCCCGGCGCTCTGCACGACGACCGGCAGCACGGCGATCCTCCAGCTCCACGGCGAGATCTATCCCCGCCGCTTCGACCAGCCGACGCTGTGAGCGGCTTCAACAGCCGCCCGGAGAGCGGCTTCGACGACCGCCGCCTGGCCCGGATCGCAACCTTCCTCGACGAGCGCTACATCGCGCCCGGCAAGCTGGTCGGCGTCGACGTTGCCGTGCAGCGGCACGGGCAGGAAGCGTACCGCGCGACGCTCGGCCTCGCCGACCGCGAGCGCGGCGTAGCGCTCGCCGACGACACCATCTTCCGCATCTATTCGATGACCAAGCCGCTCACCAGCCTCGCCTTCATGATGCTGGTCGAGGAGGGCAAGGTCGCGCTCGACGACCCCGTCCACCGCTTCATCCCGGCGTGGAAGGGGCTTGGCGTCTATGGTGCCGGCACGCGCACCACCGGCTTCGCGACGACGCCGACGGCAGCGCCGATGCGGATGGTCGACCTGCTCCGCCACACCAGCGGGCTGACCTACGGCTTCCAGAACCGAACCAATGTCGATGCCGCCTACCGCCAGCTGAAGATCGGCGAGATCGAGAAAGCGGGCGACCTCGACTCGTTCGTCGCCGCGCTGGCCAAGGTGCCGCTCGAGTTCTCGCCCGGCACGGCGTGGAACTACTCGGTGTCGACCGATGTCGTCGGCTATCTCGTCGGGCTGATCGCCGGCGAGCCATTCGAGGCCTTCCTCAAGCGTCGCATCCTCGATCCGCTGGGCATGGTCGACACCGGCTTTGCCGTCCGCGAGGGCGAGGCGCACCGCTTCGCCGCCTGCTACTCACCGCGTGCCGAGGGGGGTCTCGCCCTCCAGGACGATCCGGCGACGAGCAGCTTCCTGACGCCGCCGGGCTTCGTCTCGGGCGGCGGCGGACTGGTGTCGACCATGGCTGACTATGTCCGCTTTGCCGAGGCGATGCTGACCGGTGCCGCGCCCGGCGGCGAACGCCTGATCAGCCGCAAGACGCTGGCGCTGATGACCGCGAACCACCTGCCCGGCGGCGTCGACCTGCCGGCACTGTCGAAGTCGCTGTTCAGCGAGGCGGCGTACGACGGGGTCGGCTTCGGCCTCGGCTTCGCGGTCACGACGAATGCGGCGCGGACCCTGATGCCGGGCAGCAACGGCGACTATTTCTGGGGCGGGGCGGCGAGCACCTTCTTCTGGATCGATCCGGTCGAGCAGCTGACCTGCGTCTTCATGACCCAGCTGCTGCCCAGCTCGACCTACCCGGTGCGGCGCGAGCTGCGCACCCTCGTCTACTCCGCCCTCGCCGACTGAGCGCGACGCCAGCCGCGGCTCAGCGCACCGACGTCAGCGCGACGCTCGTCGGCCGGTACTGCGGTGGCCGTCGCGCGTGGGTCGCCTGCTCGTAGGCATAGCCGTAGCCGAGCAGCTTCGCATCGCTCCACGCCGGCCCGACGAACGACAGTCCGACCGGCAGCCCGTCCGCCAGCCCCATCGGCACGGTCAGGTGCGGGTAACCGGCGACCGCCGCCGCCTGCCCCGCCCCGCCACCGGCAAAATGGTCGCCGAGCACCGGGTCGATCAGCCACGCCGGCCCGAGCGTCGGCGCGACGAGGACGGCGACACTGTATTGCGCGAGCAGCGCGTCGATGCCCTCTGGCCCGGCGAGGCGGTGGGCATCGGCCGCGGCCTTGACGTAGGCGGCGTCGCCCAGCCCCTTCGCCGTGTCGGCCTCGACGAACAGCTCCTGGCCGAACAGCGGCATCTCGGCGGCGGCATGCACGGTGTTGAAGGCGATCAGGTCGGCGAGCGTCCGCGCCGGTACCTTGGCGCGGTCGAGCGAGGCGAGGTACGTCGCCATGTCGGCCTTGAGCTCGGTCGACAGGACCAGCTGCTCCAGGCTACCGACGTCGGCCGCCTGCGTCGGCTTGGCGATGTCGACGAGGACCGCGCCGGCCCGGGTCAGCGCCGCCAATGCCTGGTCGAACGTCCGGTCGGTCGCCGGGTGGAAGCCCGCGGCAAAGCGCATGACGCCGACCCGCACGCCGTGCAGCGACCCGGCGTCCAGCGGCGCGGCCAAGGCCGCCAGATGCGCGTCGGCCGGCGCCGTTGCCGGGTCGGCAGGATCGCTGCCGGCCATCGCCCGGAGCAGCACGGCGGCGTCGGCGACGCTGCGCGCCATCGGCCCCGGCGTATCCTGCGTGTGGCTGATCGGCACGACATGCGTTCGCGAGACCAGGCCCACGGTCGGCTTGAGCCCGACGAGACCGTTGATCGCCGCCGGGCAGGTGACCGAGCCGTCGGTCTCGGTGCCGACCGCGACCGCGGCGAGACTCGCCGCCGCCGCCGCGCCCGAGCCGGAGCTCGACCCGCAGGCGTTGCGATCGAGGGCATACGGATTGCGCGTCTGCCCGCCGACCGCGCTCCAGCCGCTGATCGAATGGGTCGAGCGGATGTTCGCCCATTCCGACAGGTTGGTCTTGCCCAGGACGATCGCGCCGGCCGCGCGCAGGCGGGCGACGAGCGGCGCGTCGCGGCCGGTGACGTTCAGCGCCAGCGCCAGGCTGCCGGCGGTCGTCGCCACGGGATCGGCGGTTTCGATATTGTCCTTGACCAGCACGGGCACACCGGCAAGCGGCCCCGCGGCCCGGCCCGCCGCCCGCGCCGCATCGGCCGCCCGCGCCGCCGCCAGCGCATCCGGGTTGACGGCGATGACGGCGTGCAGCTGCGGGTTCAGCCGGGCGATCCGCGCCTCATACGCCGTGACCAGCGCGACCGAGGTCGTGCGCCCCGCCGCGAGATCGGCGGCAAGCTCGGCAACCGACTTCTCGGCGACGTCGTAGGCGGCCGCGGGGCTGACCATGAGCGGGACCGCGGCAAGGGCGAAGGCAAGCGTCTTCATCGGGTCTTCGGCTCCACGGTTCGGCAGGCCCCAGGCCCCAGCCGCAACGCAACGCTAGCGCCATGTCACATCTTTGCAACAGGGCGGACGCGAGAGTCACCGTGCGGCGAATTGTCAGGATCGGTCAACGAGTGTCGGCGGTTAGCGTGAGGTTCAGACAGTAAAGGGGTCATCTGATGCAGCCGAGCCGAAACTTCAGGAAATTCATCGGCGGCACTGCCCTGGCGCTTGCGCTCGCCGCCGCAGCGCAGGCGCAGACGACGACTCCGGCACCGCCGGCCGGCGCGACCGCGCCGACCGACAATGTCCAGGAGATCATCGTCACCGGCTCTCGGCTGAAGCGGACGATCACCGATACCGTCGAGCCGACCTTCATCGTCGACGCCAAGCAGATCGAGACGCGCGGCTACACCAACGTCGCCGACGCGCTGCGCGAGCTGCCCGAGTTCGGCCCCGGCATCAACGGCGTCGGCAACGCCCAGTCGGGCTTCGGCCCGGGCCAGTCGTTCGCCGACTTCTTCAACCTTGGGTCGCAGCGGACCCTGGTCCTGATCGACGGCATCCGCGTCGTGCCGAACAACACCGCCTCGAACTTCGGTCCCGGGTCGGGCGGCGGCGGCAGCCAGGTCGACCTCAACACCATCCCCATCGGCCTCGTCGAGCGGGTCGAAACGATCGCCATCGGCGGCGCCCCGATCTACGGGTCCGACGCGATCGCCGGCACCGTCAACTTCATCCTCAAGAAGAACTACCAGGGGTTCGAGTTCACCGGCGAATCGGGCATTTCCGATTATCATGACTCTGCAACCTACCGCCTCGGCGCGGTCGCGGGGACCAACTTCGCCGGTGGCCGCGGCAACATCACCGCGTCGTTCGAATACGACCGGACCGAGGGGCTGGTATTCAACGACCGCCCGAGCACCGCGTCCGGCCTGTTCTTCACCACCGCGCTGCCCGGCTCGCCGTTCCAGCAGCAGCTGTTCCCGGCGCAACGCCTGCCCAGCCTGTCGGAGCAGGGCATCCCGTACATCACCGACGACTTCCAGCCGAACGTCCTCAACGGCGCCGGACAGGCGGTGCGCTTCTCGCCCGGCGGCAACCTGATCCCGATCGACTTCGGCAACAAGACCGGCAACTTCATCAACTACAGCGGCGGCAACGGCCTCAACCTTGCCAGCGTCAGCAACCTGCAGACGCCCGCCGATCGCTATCTCGCCACCGTCCTCGGCAATTTCGAGATCAGCGACCACGTGCGCGCCTTCGCGCAGGGGTGGTTCAGCCAGTCCGACACCAAGAACCTGATCGCCCAGGGCTATTATAATACCGCCCTATTCGCCAAGGCCGGCCAGATCAACGGCAACTTCATCATTCCGATCACCAACCCCTTCCTCACCCCGCAGGCGCGGTCGATCATCCAGGCCAATCTACCGGCGGGGCAGGATTTCTTCTATCTCGGCCGCGCCAACGAGGACATCGAGCCCAGCAGCGCCACCGGCAGCCAGCGCACCTACCGCATCGTCGCCGGGCTGAACGGCGACTTCGGCGTCCGCGGTCACGACCTCAATTGGAGCGTGACGGGGACCTACGGCAACAACCGCCTGGTCACCCTGTCGCCGCAGGTCGTCAACCAGAACTTCAGCAACGCGGTCAACGCCGTTGCCGGGCCAAACGGCGCGATCCAGTGCGCGCCGGGCTACACCAACGCCGCCATCGCGACGCTCAGCTCGACGTGCGCGCCGTTGAACCTGTTCGGCTATGGCAGCCCGAGCCAGGCGGCGCTCAACTACATCACCGCCATTGCCCGCTCCGAGAGCCGCAACGAGCTGGTCGATGTCGTCGCGACGCTGTCGGACAACAAGCTGTTCCACCTGCCGGGCGGCGATGTCGGCCTGTCGATCGGCTATGAGCATCGCGACGAGCGCGCGAGCTTCGACCCCGGCACCTTCTACCGCGGCCAGGCGAACGGCGACGGCACCTATACCCAGTACGGCAACTCGATCCCGATCAACCCCGTCGGCGGCGGCTTCTTCACCAACGAAGGCTTTGCCGAAATCAACCTGCCGCTCGTCAGCCACGACAACCGCCTGAGGTTCCTCGACCTGCTCGAGATCAAGGCGGCGGCCCGCTATGTTTCCAACTCGGCCGCCGGCGGCGACTTCACCTGGACCGGCGGCGGCCGGCTGGCGGTCATCCCCGACGTGGTCTTCGTCGGCAACTTCACCCGCTCGATCCGCTCGCCGTCGGTGACCGAGCTGTATGCGCCGGTCGGCCAGGGCTTCTTCCTCGCCAACGACCCATGCGATTCGCGCTACATCACGTCCGGTCCGAACCCGGCCAATCGGGCGAAGAACTGCGCCGCCGCCGGCATCACCCAGCCGTTCAGCAGCAACATCGTCGACTTCACCGCACCGGGCACGTCGGGTGGCAATCCCAACCTGCGGAACGAGATCGCCAACAGCTGGACCGCCGGCGTCCAGGTCCGGCCGCGCTTTGCCCCCCGCCTCGCGCTCAACGCCAACTGGGTCAACATCAGCCTGAAGCAGGCGATCGTGTCCCCCACGGCAACCGACGTCCTCAACAGCTGCTACGATTCGGCAAGCTATCCCGGGCCAACGTGCGGCAGCTTCACCCGCACCGCCGGCCAAGTGACCTTCATCCAGAGCGTCAACCTGAATGCCGCGAGCTACGAGTTCGCCGGCCTGTCCGCATCGGCATCGTACGTCGTCCCGGCGCATTTCATCGGCGCGACCGGCAACCTGACCTTCAGCGGCAACTATCTCTACACCGACCGCCTGCAGTACCGCGTCGGCAGCGGCGACCTGTTCATCGAGACCAACAGCATCACGACGAGCGGCGCGACCGAGCCCGGCAGCCGGCACCAGGCAACGGTCAACTTCAACTACGACAGCGACGTCATCGGCTTGCAGCTGCAGGCGCGCTACTTCGGCTCGGCGGTGTTCAACGCCAACGACAAGGCGAACACCCGCGACATCACCGGCGTGCCGGAGGTGGTGTTCCTCAACAGCACGCTGTCGTACACCGTCAACAAGCAGTACACGCTGCGCCTGACGGTCGACAACATCCTGAACCAGGGCTCGCCCTACCCGGCGGTGGCGCAGGATACGTCAGTCTACTACGCCGGAATTCTCGGCCGCTACTACCGGGTCTCGGTCCGCGCCAAGTTCTGAGGCGCGGCCCAGCCGTCCCTTCGCCGACGACCTCCGGTCGCGCGCGGGGACGGCGGTGCCGGCCCGGGCGAGGCCGAAGGGTGGCATGTTGTTATAGACCGTCTCATACTCTCCGGCGCGGACGAGGTACGTCTCGTGCCAGATGCCGACGTCGCCCCCCGAGCCGACGGCGCGGTTGAACGCCGCCCACGCCGGCCGGTGCACGCGGTCGGCCGCATGGGCATAGGCATGGAGCGCCTCGAAGCTGCGCCAGTACTGGATGGTGAACAGGTTGCGCCCGCTGAAGTATGCTCCGGCGTCGAGGAGGCCGAGCGCCGGCTCGCGCTTCAGCTCGGCGAGCATCCGCGGCATCGCCCGCACCACCGGCAGCCACGCCGCCGGCTTGCGCCAATAGTTGATCCGCATGCCGATCAGAAAGACGACGAAGTCGCCGTCGACCACCGCCGTCACGCGGTCGCGCACGACCATCACAGCCCGGCCCGGTCGATCAGCGCCGCCGTCGAGGCGTCGAAGCTGCCCCCGGCGTCGAGCGCGTTCGCCATCTCCTTGCCCAGCTCGACGCCCCACTGGTCGAATGGGTTGATCCCGAGGAGCGTCGCCGCGGTGAAGGTCCGGTGCTCGTAGAACGCCAGCAGCGCGCCCAGCGTGTGCGGGTCGAGCCGGTCGAGGAGGATCGTCGCCGACGGCCGGTTGCCGGGAAAGGTTCGCGCCCGGGCTAGCGCCGCGTCGCCCTTGGCCAGCGCCAGCGCCTCGGCGAAGCTCCGTCCCTTGAGCAGCGCCGCGCCTTGGGCGAAGGCGTTGCCGAGGAGCTGGCGGTGATGCGCGGCGGCGAGCGCGTGGCCGGGCTCGCGCACGGCGACGAACTCCACCGGGTCGGCGTGCGTGCCCTGGTGGAGCAGCTGGAACACCGCGTGCTGGGCGTCGGTGCCGGTGCCGCCCCAGGTGATCGCCGCCGTCGGATAGCCGAGCGGGTCGCCGGCGGCGGTGACGCGCTTGCCGTTGCTCTCCATCTCGAGCTGCTGGAGGAAGGCGGGCAGCAGCCGCAGCCGCTCGTCGTAGGCGAACACGCTCCGCGTCGCGCAGCCGCGGAAGGTCGCCGCGAACACGTCGAGCGCACCGGCCAGCGCCGGCACGTTGGCGGCAAACGGCGCGGTCGCGAAATGCGCGTCGATCGCCGCCGCTCCCGCCTGGAGCGCGTCCAATGCGGCGACACCGCTGCGGATCGCCAGCGGCAGGCCGACCGCCGACCACAGGGAGTAGCGCCCGCCGACCGTCTCGGCGAACGGCAGGATGTTCGCCTCGGCGACGCCCCACGCCGCCGCCCTGGCCGGCGCGGCGGTGACGGCGATGCACCGCGCGCGCGGCTCGGCGACCCCGCCGGCACTCAGCCAGTCGAGCGCGCTCGCGGCGTTGGTCATCGTCTCGAGCGTGGTGAAGGTCTTCGAGACGATGACGATCCGCGTCGCGGCGGGATCGCACCGCGCCAGCGCACGCTCGAGGGCGACGCCGTCGATGTTGGCGACGACATGGACCTCGGGGCCGTCGCCGGCGTGGCCCAGGGCGTCGAGCAGCAGCGCCGGCCCCAGCGCCGAGCCGCCGATGCCGATGTGGACGACGTGGCGGACGCCGGCATCGCCGCGGACCGCGTCGGCGACGGCGCGCAGCCTTGCCTGTCCGGGCGCGGCGGCAGCGATGACGGCGGCGCTGCCCGTGCCGCGCTCGGCGGCGTGGGTCGCGGCACGATCTTCCGACCGGTTGACCACCTCGCCCGCAAACAGCGCCGCGCGCGCTGCGTCGAACCCGGCCGCCGCCGCAAGGTCGCCGAGCCGGCCGAGCGCAGCGAGCGAAACCGCGAGCTTGCTGAAGTCGAAATAGATGCCCGCGCGCTCGTGGATCAGCGCCGCCGGCCGCCCCGCCTCACCGGCGACCAGGGCGGCGATGTCGACCGGAGCGGCGGCGGCGGCAAGTGCCGTCCAGGCGGGCAGGTCTGTGCGGTCAGTCATAGCGCAGGGCTCCGGCGGCTCGACTGCTCCCTAGCGCAGACGGCGGCGGTTGACACCCTTGCGCCTCGCCGCCAAGCCCTGCGCCATGTCGAGTGTCCCCCTTTCGCCGCGCGACGCGCACAAGGCGCTGGCGGCGCGGCAGTTCGCCCACGTCAGCGCCGCGCTGAAGCTTGTCGCGACGGCGGTTCTGGCGGCAATGGCGCTGCGCTCGCTGGTGCTGGAGCCGTTCAACATTCCCTCCGATTCCATGCTGCCGACGCTCCAAGCCGGCGACTATCTGTTCGTCGCCAAGTGGCCTTATGGCTTCGGACCCTACTCCCTGCCGTTCAGCGTGTCCGCGTTCGACCACCGGATCGGCGGCAGCGGACCGGCACGTGGCGACATCGTCGTGTTCAAGAACCCGCGCGACAATACGACCGATTTCATCAAGCGCGTCATCGGCCTGCCGGGAGACCGGGTGCGGGTGGTCGGCGGCCAGGTCGAGCTGAACGGGGTCCTCATGCCGAAAACCGCGGCCGGCGACTTCGTCCTGCCGGCATCGGCGGGCGAGGCGTGCCGCGGCGGGGTCCGCGTCGACCGCGGGGGTGCGAGCGGCTGCCACTATCCCCGCTTCGTCGAGCAGGTCGGCCGCCGCCGCTTCGCCGTCCTCGACCAGATCAGCGGCGGACCGGTCGACGACACGCCGCTCGTGACCGTTCCGGCGGGTCATTACTTCGTTCTCGGCGACAACCGCGACGACAGCGCCGACAGCCGGCTCAGCCTTGCCGACGGCGGCGTCGGCATGGTGCCGGCGATCAACTTGATCGGCCGGGCGGAGGTCATCTTCTTCTCGACCGCGCCCGGCGTGGGCCTCGCCCGTATCGGCCAGCGCCTGTGAGCGACGACGGCCTCGCCGCCTGGGCGAGGGAGACGCTCGGCCACGACTTCACCGACCTTGCCCTCCTCCGTCAGGCGCTGACCCATAGCAGCGCGCCGGGCCCGAGCTACCAGCGGCTGGAGTTCGTCGGCGACCGGGTGCTCGGCTGCGTCGTCGCCGCCTGGCTGTTCCGCGACTATGACGAGCCCGAGGGGCGGCTGACCGCGCGCTACCACGGGCTGGTCGAAGGGCCGGCGTGCGCCGAGGTGGCGCGGGCGATGGGAGTGCCCGACCACCTGTTCATGGAAAAGACGGTCCGCGCGCGCGGCCTCGGCCACGGCGACAACGTCCTGGGCGACATTGCCGAGGCGCTCGTCGCGGCGGTGTTCGTCGACGGCGGGTTCGCTGCAGCGGAGGCGTTCGTCAGGCGCCACTGGGGCCGGCTGCTCGACGCTGGTCCGCGCCTGCTTGCCGACCCCAAGTCGCGCCTGCAGGAGTGGGCGCTCGAACGCAGCCGCCAGGCGCCGGTCTACGAAGTCATCAGCCGCGACGGCCCCGACCACGCCCCCCGCTTCCGCGTCCAGGTCGTCGTCCGCGGCCAGGAGCCGGCCGCCGGCGAGGGGGCGAACAAGCGTGAGGCGGAGAAGGCGGCGGCCGTCGCGATGCTCGACCGGCTGGCGGTCGCGGCGACGTGAGGCTGTCCTGTACCCCCGGCTTTGGCTTAAGGGTGACCGGATGATGCCCGCCAGCCGGTCCCGCCCGAGGAACGTTCGACAGCGAACCGCCGACGCCATCGGGGAGCGGAGGCGGCGCAACGCGTTCGGCACCTTGCAGATGGGGATTGTCACGGCAGCGGATGACGACCGTCCGGCCGGTCCCCGGTGGCGAGAATGAGCGATACCCGCTGCGGCACGGTCGCCGTCGTCGGCGCGCCCAACGCCGGCAAGTCGACGCTGGTCAATGCGCTGGTCGGACAGAAGGTGGCGATCGTCAGCGCCAAGGTACAGACGACGCGCACCCGGCTGATCGGCATCGCCATCGACGGTCCGGCGCAGCTGCTGCTGGTCGACACGCCGGGCATCTTCGCGCCGCGCCGCCGCCTCGACCGGGCAATGGTCCGCGCCGCGTGGGACGGGGCCGAGGGGGCCGACGTCGTCCTCCTCGTCGTCGACGCCAAGTCGGGGCTGAAGGACGACGCGCGGGCGATCATCGACAGCCTTGCCCGCCGGCCGGAGCGGAAGATGCTGGCGCTCAACAAGGTCGACATCGCCGCCAAGCCGCGCCTGCTCGACCTCGCGGCGCAGGCGAACGCGGTGGTGCCGTTCGCCGAGACCTTCTTCATCGCGGCCGCGACCGGCGACGGGGTGCCCGAGCTCAAGGCCGCCCTCGCCGCCGCCCTGCCGCCGGGTGAGTGGGCCTATCCCGAAGACCAACTGGTCGACGCGACGACGCGCCTGCTCGCGGCCGAACTGACCCGCGAGCAGCTCTATGATCGTCTCCATGCCGAACTGCCTTATGCGGCGACGGTCGAGACCGAGAGCTGGGAGGAGCGCAAGGACGGCTCGACCGTCATCCACCAGCAGATCCTGGTCGAGCGCGACAGCCAGAAGGCGATCGTCCTTGGTGCCAAGGGCAGCATGGTCAAGGCGATCGGCGAGGCGGCGCGCGCCGGCATCGCCGCGCTGACCGGGCGGCGCACCCACCTGTTCCTCCATGTCAAGGTCAAGGCCGACTGGGCCGACGACCGCGCCGTGTTCCGCGACATCGGCCTCGACTGGAGCGACTAAACGCATTTATTCCGCCGCGCCCGGAACCGCTTTTCGAGTCTCGCTTTATTCTGCCGGCGACCCGGAAAGGGACCGGCATGGCGGAACAATGGCGTGAAGATGGCTGGGCGCGCGAGGCGAAGCGGCCGCTGTCGATAAGATTGGGCAAGAAGCTGCGACCGCGTATCGACCGCATCGCCGCCGCCTCGTCGCTGATCCCCGACGCGCCGCTGCTCGACGAGGCGACGCTCGACTGGACCGCCGGCCTGCGCGCCGAGTGGCCGACGATCGCCGCCGAGATGGAGGCGATCCGCAGCCGCGACGCCGCCATTCCGGCTCTCGTCGACGTCTCGCCCGACCACAGCGGCATCGCCAAGGGCAGCGACTGGAAGAGCTTCTTCCTCTGGGGCTACGGCGAGCGGATCGCCGCCAACTGCGCCCGCGCGCCGCGCACCTGCGCCCTGCTCGACAAGGTGCCCGACCTCAACACCGCTTTTTTCTCGATCCTGGCACCGGGGGCGCACATCCCGCGCCATCGCGGTGTGACCAAGGGGCTGGTGACGTGGCACCTGGGGTTGAGGACCCCGGCGGAGGCGACGCGCTGCCGGATGCAGGTCGACCGCGAGATGGTCCACTGGGAGGCGGGCCGAAGCTTCCTGTTCGACGACACCTATGAGCACGAGGTGTGGAACGACACGGCCGAGACCCGCGTCATCCTGCTGGTTCAGGTTCGCCGGCCGATGGCGTGGCCGGGGAGCATCGCCCCCGACCTGTTCCTGTGGGGCGTCCGCCGCTCCCCCTTCGTCAAGGACGCGGTCAGGAACATCGAGCAATGGGACACGGCGTATAAGGCGATTGAGGGAGACGAGTAGCTACCCCTCGCGCGGGGTCGGTGGACGCGCCGCTAGCCCAGCGCCAGCCGCCCCTCGTGCAGGCTCACCACCCGGTCCATCCGCTTGGCCAGCGCGAGGTTGTGGGTGGCGACGAGTGCCGCCGAGCCGCGGGCGCGGACCAGGCGGACGAACTCGGCGAGGACCTTGGCGGCGGTCCCTTCATCGAGGTTGCCGGTCGGCTCGTCGGCGAGCACCAGCACCGGCTCGTTCGCCAGCGCGCGGGCGACGGCGACGCGCTGCTGCTCGCCGCCCGACAGCTGCGCCGGGCGGTGGTCGAGGCGGGCGGCGAGGCCGAGGTCGGACAGCAGCGACGCCGCCCGCTCGCGCGCGGCACGCGGTGCGGCCCCGCGGATCAGCTGCGGCAGGACGACGTTTTCGGCGGCGCTGAAGTCGGGCAGCAGGTGGTGGAACTGATAGACGAAACCGAGCCGGTCGCGCCGCACCGCCGTCCGCGCGGCCGAGTCGAGCGTCTCGACCCGCTGCCCGGCAATGGTGATCGCGCCGGTGAAGCCGCCCTCCAGCAGCCCGACCGCCTGGAGCAGCGTCGACTTGCCCGATCCCGACGGACCGAGCAGGGCAACGATTTCCCCCTGCGCCACCGACAGGTCGACGCCGCGCAGGACCTCGATCGTCGTCTCGCCCTGGCGGAAGCTGCGGCGGAGATCCCGGACCTCGAGCACGTTACTGGTCCCCGCGCGGGCACTCGCGGGGTGCATGGACGCGCGGGAACCCGCGTCGTTCATAGCCGCGCGGGAACTCGCGTCATCCGGACCCGCGCGGGAACTCGCGTCATCCGGACCCGCGCGGGAACTCGCGCCATCCGGACCTGCGCGGGAACTCGCGTCATTCATATCTGAGCACGGTGACCGGGTCGGTGCTTGCCGCCTTCCACGCCGGGAACAGCGTCGCCAGGAAGCTGAGCAGCAGCGTCAGCGCGACGATGCCGGCGACCTGCGTCGGGTCGGTCTGGCTCGGCAGGTCGGTCAGGTAACGGACGCTCGGATCCCATAGCGTCTGGCCGGTCAGCTTCGACACGCCCTCGACGATATCCTCGCGCCACGCCAGCAGCGAGAAACCGAGCGCGAGGCCGGCGAGCACGCCCAGGCCGCCGATCAGCGTGCCCACCGTCATGAACACGCGCATCAGCGCCGCCCGGCTCGCCCCCATGGTGCGCAGGATGGCGATGTCGCGCGTCTTCGCGCGGACGAGCATGATCAGGCTCGACAGGATGTTGAACACCGCGACGAGGATGATGATCGACAGCACCCAGAACATGACCGTCTTCTCAACCACCAGTGCCTCGAACAGCGAGGCGTTGGTGTCGCGCCACGTGGCGATCTGGCCGTCGCGCGTGACGCGCGACTTGATCGGGGCAAGGATGCGGTCGACCCGGTCGGGATCGGTCGTCACCACCTCGATCATCCCGACCGCGTCGCCCAGGCGGAGCAGGACCTGGGCATTGGCCATCGGCATGACGACGAACGCCTTGTCGTAATCGTAGATGCCGACCTCGAAGATGGCGACGATGCGGTAGGCGACGATCCGCGGCACGCTGCCGAACGGCGTCACCGCGCCGTCGGGCGAAATCAGGCTGATCGTGTCGCCGACCTGCGCACCGAGCGCCTCGGCCAGCCGCGCGCCGATCGCCACCGTGTTGCTGCCGGGCACGAGGCCGGCCAGCGTGCCGCGCTTGACGTTCGACGCGATGACGCTGGTGTGGGCGATGTCGGCGACCGTCATGCCGCGGACGAGAACTCCCTGCACGCGCCCGCCGAAGCTCGCCATCAGCGGTTGCTCGATCAACGGCGTCGCGCGCGTGACGCCGGGCAGCCGGCGGACCTCGGCCGACAGCTCGCGCCAGTCGGCGAGCTTGCCGCCATAGCCCTGGATGACGGCATGGCCGTTGAGGCCGAGGATGCGGTCGAACAGTTCCGCCCGGAAGCCGTTCATCACGCTCATCACCGCGATCAGCGCCGCGACGCCAAGCGCCACCGCCACCAGGCTGATCGAGGCGACGAGGAAGATGAACCCCTCGTTCCGCCCCGGCAGCAGGTAGCGCCCGGCGATCATGCGTTCGTAGCGGGTAATCATGCTTCCCGCTCCCCCTCGGGGAGAGGGCGACTCGCGCGCCAGCGCGGCGGGGAGAGGGGTAGCCGCCGACGGAAGGACCCTCTCCCTCCCATGCGCTGAAGACGCGCGCGGGGCCCTCCCTCTCCCGCGAAACCGGGCGAGGGGGCCGCTACTCGTTTCCTCAAGACGCCACCCGCGCCACCGCTGCCTCGACGCTGACTTCCTCTTTCGTCCCCTGCCCGCGCCGCTTGACCTCGACGGTGCCGGCGGCGACGCCCTTGGGGCCGACGACCACCTGCCACGGCACGCCGATCAGGTCGGCGGTGGCGAACTTCGCTCCGCCGCGCTCGTCGCGGTCGTCGTAGAGCACCTCGACGCCGGCCGCTTCGAGCCGGGCATAGAGCGCGTCCGCCGCCGCCGTGCAGCCGGCGTCGTCGGCGCGCAGGTTGATCAGGGCGACGCGGAACGGCGCGACCGCCGCGGGCCAGACGATGCCATCCTTGTCGTGGCTCGCCTCGATGATCGCCCCGACCAGGCGCGACACGCCGATGCCGTAGCTGCCCATGTGCGGCACGATCGCGGCGCCGTCCGGCCCCTGCACCGACAGGCCCATGGCGGCGGAATATTTCGTGCCGAAATAGAAGATCTGCCCGACCTCGATCCCGCGCGCTTCCTTCAGCGCCGCCCCGGTTGCGGCCTCGGCGGCGGGATCGCGCTTCTCGTCGGTCGCGGCATAGTCGGCGTTCAAGGCGTCGACATAAGCCTGCAGCGCGGCGGCATCGTCGGCGTCGACTTCGGTCGAGCGGGCGCGGTCCCAGTTCTCGTGATAGAAGACGCCGCTCTCCCCCGTCGCGGCGACGATATGGAATTCGTGGCTGAGGTCGCCGCCGATCGGCCCGGTATCGGCGCGCATCGGGATCGCGTGCATGCCCATCGCCGCGAAGCTTCGCAGATAGGCGATGAACATCCGATTATAGCTGTGCCGCGCGGTCGCGAGATCGACGTCGAAGCTGTACGCGTCCTTCATCAGGAACTCGCGCCCGCGCATGACGCCGAAACGCGGGCGGATCTCGTCGCGGAACTTCCACTGGATCTGGTAGAGGATGCGCGGCAGGTCGCGGTAGCTCCGCACGCCATTGGCGAAGATGGTCGTGAACAGCTCCTCGGCGGTCGGGCTGAACAGCATCTCGCGGTCGTGGCGGTCGGTGATCCGCAGCATCTCGGGGCCGTAGGCGTCGTAGCGGCCCGACTGCTTCCACAGCTCGGCCGACTGGATCGTCGGCATCAGCACCTCGACCGCGCCGGCGCGGTCCTGTTCGGCACGGACGATGCCCTCGATCTTCTTGAGGACGCGCAGGCCGAGCGGCAGCCACGCATAGATGCCGGCGGCGGTCTGGCGGATCAGCCCGGCGCGGAGCATCAGCTGGTGGGAGACGATCTGCGCCTCGCCCGGCGTCTCCTTGAGCACGGGCAGGAAATAGCGGCTGAGGCGCAACGGCAGACCTTCGCGATGCGGGCGGAAGCGCGCGGTCTAGCGAAGCTGTTGCAGTCACACAACACCGCGTAACAAACCGCTTATGAAACGACTAATTTCCGATGACAGGGAACCGAACGCCGCTTACGACAAGTTCAAGTTCTCCGGCACGAAAGCGCCAGAGTTCAGGGAGTAAGCGGCCAACGCAAGGCCGCACAACCGCCGGAGGTCGAGCCAGGGGGCTGTGATCGCCGCCGTGCGGCCGGAAGAGTTGGTCTCGTCACCACGAGCGCCCGGGTTAACCCCCGGGCGCTTTCGTTTCAGGCGCAGACCGTGGCCTAATCGCTGCTTGGCCACAGCGTACCCGTCTTCGCCTCAGGCGGCGGCGAAGTCGCCGCTCCGCCGCAGCGTCCCGCGCCGCTCGACCGCCGGCGGGACGACACACACGCGCCTGCGGCCGGCCCAGACCTCGATGCGCCCGGGGTGGAACAGGGCGCGGGCATGGTCCGCCGCCGCCGCCTCGTCGGGAAAGCCGATGAACCGAGCCGTATCGATTACTCCCTGGTCGTTATACCGTACGACCTGATACTCGCGCTCCCGCATCGATCCCTCGCATGACAACACCTTATGCGTGGCAACGGCCTGAATACGGGCGGGTTTATGCCTGCGACCGCATGTCCAGTGCGGGGTCGTCCTTGGCAGTGCGCGATCTCGCCCGCGGTGTCCGCTCCGCCGGTCGTCCGCAATGTCGACCGGTGCCAGCAAAGCGCGGGTCGCGTTTGTTCTCATGCTCGTGTCCTGCGGCGAGTCGAGGCGCGGAACGCCGCGACCTAGACCAGCCGGCTCTGCTTGACCGCGGCGGCGATGAAGGCGGCGAACAGCGGATGGGGGGCGAACGGCTTCGACTTCAGTTCGGGGTGGAACTGGACGCCGACGAACCACGGGTGATCGGGGCGCTCGACGATTTCGGGCAACACGCCGTCGGGCGACATGCCGGAAAAGGCGAGCCCGCCGTCCTCCAGCGCGGAGCGATAGTGGATGTTGACCTCGTAGCGGTGGCGGTGACGCTCGTCGACGGCGTCCGCTCCATAGGCCGCGGCGGCGACGCTGTTGCCCGCCAGCCGCGCCGGATAGCTGCCGAGCCGCATCGTCCCGCCCTTATCGCCGTCGGCCGAACGGCTCTCGACCGTGCCCTGCGCGGTCGTCCACTCGGTGATGAGACCGACGACCGGCTCGGGCGTCGGGCCGAATTCCGACGAGCGCGCGCCGGTGAAGCCAGCGGTACGCGCCGCCTCGACGCACGCCATCTGCATGCCGAGGCAGATGCCGAAAAAGGGGACGCCGCGCTCGCGGGAGAAGCGGACGGCGGCGATCATGCCCTCGGTGCCGCGCTCGCCGAAGCCGCCGGGAACGAGGATGCCGTGCATCGGCTCCAGCTCGGCCGCGACGTCGGCGGCCGGATCCTCGAACAGCTCGCCCTCGATCCAGCGGACGTTGACCCGCACCCGGTTGGCGATGCCGCCATGGACCAGCGCCTCGGTCAGCGACTTATAGGCGTCCCGCAGCCCCATGTACTTGCCGACGACGCCGATCGTCACCTCGCCCTCGGGGCTGCGCAGCCGCTCGACGATCGCCTGCCATGGCGCCAGGTCGGGAGGAGGCGCGTCGCCGATGCCGAAGGCAGCCAGCACCTCGGTGTCGAGTCCGGCGGCGTGGTATTGGAGGGGCACGGAGTAGATCGAATCGGCGTCGAGCGCCGGGATCACCGCCTCCTTGGGGACGTTGCAGAACAGCGCGATCTTGGCTCGGTCGCTGTCGGGCAGCGGGTGTTCGGAGCGGCAGACGAGGACCTGCGGCTGGATGCCGATGCCGCGCAGCTCGGCGACAGAATGCTGCGTCGGCTTGGTCTTCAGCTCGCCGGCGGCGGCGAGGTACGGGATCAGCGTGCAGTGAATATAGATCGCCTGGCCGCGGCCGAGATCGTTCCCCACCTGGCGGATTGCTTCGAGGAAGGGCAGCGATTCGATGTCGCCGACGGTGCCGCCGATCTCGCACAGGACGAAGTCGAGGCCGTCGGTGTCGGCCAGCGCGAACGCCTTGATCGCGTCGGTGACGTGGGGGATCACCTGCACCGTCGCGCCGAGGAAATCGCCGCGCCGTTCCTTGGTCAGAATGTCAAAATAGACGCGGCCCGAGGTGATGTTGTCGCTCTGCCGCGCCGCGACGCCGGTGAAGCGCTCGTAATGGCCAAGGTCGAGGTCGGTCTCCGCGCCGTCGTCGGTGACGAACACCTCCCCGTGCTGGTACGGGCTCATCGTCCCGGGATCGACGTTCAGATAGGGGTCGAACTTGCGGATGCGGACGCGGTAGCCGCGCGCCTGCAGCAGCGACCCCAGTGCGGCCGCCATGAGACCCTTGCCAAGCGACGAGACCACGCCGCCGGTGATGAAGATATACCGCGCCATGGGAGGAACGGGATAGCCGCGGGAGCCGCGAAAGACCAGCGGGCGGGGACCGAAAGGTGGGGATAAGGCACCGCTGCGCCACAAAAGCCGAGGAAGGGGCTAGCCGATCAGCGACGCCTTCTTGGTGTCGGGCAGCAGCAGCACCGCCAGCAGCGACACGCCGACGGTGGCGGCGACGTACCAGAAGAACCACGCCTCGTGGCCCGCACCCTTAAACCACAGCGCGACATATTCCGCCGTCCCGCCGAACAGCGATACCGACACGGCGTAGGGCAAGCCGACGCCGAGCGCGCGGACGTTGGCCGGAAACAGTTCGGCCTTCACCAGCCCGGAAATCGCCGTGTAGCAACTGAGGACGGTCAGCGCCGCCACGATCAGAAAAAAGGCTGCGACCCGGCTCGGCGGGTGGGTCAGCGCGGTCAGGACCGGCACCGTGCCGAGCATCCCCAGCACGCCGAAGGCGATCAGCTGCGGCCGCCGCCCGAAACGGTCGGACAGCGCCCCGAACAGCGGCTGCACCAGCATGTAGACCGCCAGCGTGCCGAACGCGATCAGGCTGGCGTCGGGCTTCGACCAGCCGACGGTGTTGACCAGGAACTTCTGCATGTACGTGGTGAAGGTGTAGAAGGCGAGGCTGCCGCCGGCCCCGAGCATGACGACGAGCGCGACGCGGCCGGCATAGGGTCGCAGATGGGCGAACGGGTGCTGCCTTTCGGTCGCAGCGACGGCGGCGAAGGCGGCGGTCTCCTCAAGCGCGCGGCGCAGCCACAGCGCGACCAGCGCCAGCGCCGCGCCGACGACGAAGGGAATGCGCCAGCCCCAGGCGTGGAGCGCCGCCTCGCTGAGCGTCGCCTGAAGGATGAGGAGGACGGCGAGCGCGAGCAGCTGGCCGCCGATCAGCGTGACATACTGGAAGCTGGCGAGGAAGCCGCGATCGCGCTCACCGGCCATCTCGCTGAGATAGGTCGCCGAGGCACCGTATTCGCCGCCGACCGACAGGCCCTGAAGCAGGCGGGCGAAGGTCAGGAGCGCCGGCGCGGCGACGCCGATCACCGCATATCCCGGCGTCAGCGCGACGATCCCCGATCCGGCGCACATCAGCAGCACCGACAGCGTCAGCGCCGCCTTACGCCCGCGGGCGTCGGCATAGACGCCCAGCAGCCAGCCGCCGACCGGGCGCATGACAAAGCCGATGGCGAACACCGCCGCCGCATTGAGCAACTGCGCCGTCGCGTCGCCCTGGGGAAAGAAGATGTGCGCGAAATAGAGCGAGAAGGCCGAATAGACGTAGAAGTCGAACCATTCGACGAGGTTGCCGATCGTCCCCCCGGCGATCGAGCGGACCGCCCCCCGGGGCACCCGTCAGTTCGCCAGCGGCACGGAGTCGGTCGGCGACGAAGCGGGCGCAGCCGGCGTGGCGGGCGTCGTCGGCACGGTCTTCTGGAACAGCGGCACGCCGCCAGGGGCCGCGGGCGCGCCGGTCGTCGCCGGCGTCGCGAGCGTGGTGTCGATGACATGGCCGCGCTTCGACGTCGTCGCCAGCACGGCAAGCAGGATGCTGGTCAGCACGAAAGCGCTGGCCAGGATCATCGTCGAGCGGGTCAACAGGTTCGCCGCCCCGCGCGCCGTCATCATGCCGCCGGCATTGCCGCCGCCGATACCGAGCCCGCCGCCCTCCGATTGCTGGAGCAGGATGACGGCAACCAGCGACAGGCTGATCAGACCGTGAATGACAAGGATGAAGGTGACAAGCATGAAGGGCTTTCGCGAACGATTGTCGCGAGATGTAGCGACGGCTGGCGCTGCCCGCAACAGGATGGGCGGACGGCCTTTGCTCGCTTGTGCAATATGGTTACGGGCCCGGCACGGGACCATGTCGAAGTGTCGGATATCCTTACATAAATTCGCCTAGAAAATAGTTGTTAACCGACTAAGCTGCTGGAACAACCCGGATTGGGTGCGTGGTACGGCTCTTGCTAGGTTTGTCAGGAGAGTCGTTGCGTTGCGTTCCAGGGGAGTTGACTGACGCTTAAGCTGCTTGCCGCTGCTGCGCACGCGTCCGGGGCCTTGGCCGCGTCGGCGACGACCGCGACGTACGTCACCGATGTCGCGGCCTTCGCCGGCCTTGGCGACACGCCAGGACCTTCGTTCGACTTTACCGCGCCCAACGGCGTCACCGGCACCACGGGCTCGCGCTGGCCGTACCTGGTCAATTCCGTCGCGCTCGTCGCCGGGATGACCTCGACCCCTGATCGCAAGGCAGACGGGGCTGTGGCCAGCATGGCGGTCGCCGACGGAGCATCGTACCCGTATCGGGTCCCCTCCTCGGTCGGCATCATCATCAGCTGGAACCGCATCGGCGTGGGCGGCGACACCGACGCCTCCCCCCGCAGGCGCGGGAAAACCGATCCGTTGAGCCCGACCGGCGGTAACGGGGTAGCGCCCGCCGACCTGACCGCGACCGTCTCGGTCCCCGAGCCGGCGACGTGGGTGATGATGGTCACCGGCCTGGGCCTGATCGGCTTTGGCGCCCGCCGTCGCCGCCCGCCGGTCGTGCCCGGGTAAGCCGATCCGATCATGCTTCGGCATGACGCCCGGTCTGGAGCGGCTCGTTTGCCGCGGTCGGAGGAACGCCGCTCGGCCGCTCAAAGGCGAAAGACCGCCCTCGAGGTCGCTCAGCCGTTCATCGACCCCGTGGCCGGCTTACCCGGCCCGGACGATCGCCAGGAAGTCGGCCGCGGTCAGGCTCGCCCCGCCGACCAGCGCGCCGTCGACATTGGCGACCCCGAGCAGCTCGGCCGCGTTCGACGGCTTGACCGAGCCGCCGTAGAGGATCGGCACGGTCGCCCCCGCGTCGCCGTACCGGGCGACGAGATTGGTCCGGATCGCCCCGTGAAGCGCGCCGACCTGATCCGGCGTCGGCGTCTGGCCCGAGCCGATCGCCCACACCGGCTCGTACGCCACGGCAAGCCGCTCGGCGCTTCCCGGCAGCGAGCCGTCGAGTTGCTCGCCAAGGACGCGGAGGGTCGTCCCGGCGTCGCGCTCGGCCGCCGTCTCGCCGATGCACACGATCGCCGTCATGCCGGCGGCGAGCACGGCCGCGGCCTTGGCGCGGACCGCGGCGTTGCTCTCGAACTGGTCGGCGCGGCGCTCGCTGTGGCCGACGATGACCAGCCGCGCGCCGGCGTCGTGCAGCATGGCGGCCGAGATGCACCCGGTGAAGGCGCCGCACGGCTCGGCATGGACGTCCTGCGCGCCGATGACGAGCGGCCCTTCGCCGGCGGCGAGACACGCACGGTGGATCAGGGTCGCGGGCGGGCAGACGGCGACGGTCAGGTGCGACGGCAGCGCGCGGACGGCAGCCGCCATCGCCTCGATCTCCGCCAAGGCGGCGGCGGTGCCGTTCATCTTCCAGTTGCCAGCGATCAGGCGGGGCGGCGAATCGGTCATGCCGGCCGCGTATCAGAGCCGCCGCCCGGCTGTCACGCCCCGCCCTTGCCGCCGCCGGCCAAGCTCGCGTAAAGCCGACGGCGATGATCTCGCTGTTTCGCCGCTATCTGACGTCGTGGTTCGCCCTCGGCCTGTTCGGCCTCGTTCTGATCGCCTTTGCCGTCAGCGGCGTCGGCAATACGTCGTTCGGCGGGCTGACCGGCGGCGGCGGTGTCGCCAGCGTCGGCGGCGTCGAGATCAGCGAGGCGAAGCTGCTCGGCGAGTTCGACCGCGTCCTCCGCCGCGCCCGGCAGCAGAACCCCAAGCTCGACGCCCGCACCGCTGCGCGCCAGGGTGCGCTGGGCGAAGTGTACGAGCAGCTGATCGCGACGACCGCGCTGGAGAAGTTCGGCGAAAACACCGGCTTCGCCGTCAGCGAGCGGGCGATCGACGGTGAGATCGCCAGCGTCGACGCCTTTCGCGTCGGTGGCAAGTTCGACCAGGCGACCTACCGCCGCCTCCTCGCCGACCAGCGGCTGAGCGAGCGCGACCTGCGGGACGGCCTGCGCAGCGACCTCATCCGCAAGCAGGTGCTGACGCCGGTCCTGAGCGGGGTGCAGGTGCCGCGCGCGATGGCCGAGCCTTATGCGGCGACGTTGCTCGAGCAGCGCAGCGGCGCGATCGCCATCGTCCCGGCGTCGGCCGTGCCCGCGCCCCCGGCCCCGAGCGATGCCCAGCTCGCCGCGTTCTACGCTGGCCACGGCGCCGCCTTCACCGTGCCCGAGCGCCGCGCGTTCCGCTATGCCCTGCTCGACCGCGACAGGCTCGCGGCCGGCGTCACCATCAGCGATGCCGAGGTCAAGAAATACTACGACGCGAACGCCGACACCTATGCCGGGGCGGAGACGCGGAAGCTGCTCCAGGTCGTCGTGCCGGACGAGGCGAAGGCGCAGGCGATCGCCGCCGCAGTCAAGGCCGGGCGGAGCTTCGCCGCCGCCGCCGCGGCCGCCGGGTTCGCGCCCGCCGACATCGACATCGGCGAGCAGAGCAAGGCGAAGCTTGCCGCCGCCACCAGCCCGGCCGTCGCCGACGCCGCCTTCGCGCTCAAGCCCGGCGGGACGACCGCGCCGGTGCAGTCGCCCTTCGGCTGGCACCTGGTGTCCGTAACGGCGATCACGCCGGCCCGGCCGCGCAGCCTTGCCGCCGCGCACGACGAGATCGCCGCCAAGCTCAAGGCGGCGCGGACCGAGACGCTGCTCGGCGATACCGTCGGCAAGATCGAGGACGCGCTGTCGGGTCGGACCAGCCTGGCCGACGTGGCGAAGCGCTTCGCCTTGACGGTCGCGGCCGTGCCCGCGGTGACGCGCGCCGGCGTCGCTCCCGCCGACCCCGGCTTCACGCTGCCGCCCGCAGCGGCACCGATCGTCGCCAAGGCGTTCGATGCCGATCCCGCCGACGGCCCGACGCTGCAGCAGCTCGCCAAGGACAGCTTCGCCGTCGTCGAGCTGGGGGAGATCACCCCGCCCGTGGTCCAGCCGCTGGCCAAGGTCCGCGATGCCGTCGTCGCCGCCTACCTCGCCGATGCCCGGCTCAAGGCGGCGCGGACGGTCGCCGACGGCATCGTCGCCGAGGCCGCCAAGGGCGGCCGTCCCTTTGCCAGCATCGTCGCCGCCCACGCCCTGCCGCCGGCACACCCGCTCGCCGGACGACGGCTCGACCTCAACCGCCAGGCGCAGGTGCCGCCGCCGGTCAAGCTGTTCCTGACCCTGCCGGCCGGGGCGACGCGGGCGCTCGCCGCCGGCCCGCAGGGGTTCTGGCTGGTCCATGTCGACAGCGTGACACCGGGCGACGTCGCCGCCGCGCCGCAGCTGGTCGACAGCGCCCGTGCCGAGTTCGCCCGCGCCGCGCCCGACGAGATCGGCGCCGCCTTTGCCCAGGCGGTCGAGCGTTCGGTCGGCGTCAAGCGCAACCCGAATGCGCTCGCCGCAGCCACGGCGCGGGTCACCGGCGCGGCGAAATAGTGCGCGAAGCGGCGGCGGCAGGCGACGCGCCGGCGGCGCGCGGGCAGATCGTCTGGCGGCGCGTCGTCGCCGATACCGAGACGCCGGTGTCGGCGATGCTCAAGCTCAGCGAGCCGGGACGCGGTGACTTCCTGCTCGAATCGGTCGAAGGCGGCGCGGTCCGCGGGCGCTACTCGCTGATCGGGCTCGACCCGGATCTCGTCTGGCGCGCCAGCGGCGACGCGAGCGAGGTCAACCGGCGCTGGCGGACCGACCGCGACGCCTTCGAGCCGTGCGGCGGCGGAACACTCGCCGTGCTGCGCGCACTCGTCGCCGGGTGCCGGATGGAGGTTCCGTCCGGGCTGCCACCGGCGCTGCCGATGCTGGTCGGGACGATGGGCTATGACACCGCGCGGCTCGCCGAGCGCCTGCCCGAGCCCAAGGCGGACCGGCTCGGCATCCCCGACCTGCTGTTCGTCCGGCCGACGCTGCTGCTCGTGTTCGACCGGCTGAAGGACGACCTTTATTTCGTCGCGCCGATCTACCCCGGTGCCGAAGCCGACGCTTCCGCCCGCGCGAACGAGGCGATCGACGCCGCCGAAGCGCGGCTGGCGCGGCCCGTGCCGGTTCCCGCTCGGCCCGCAGGGAGCCTGCCGGCGGGCGAGGTCACGCCGGTCCTGCCGCCCGGCCGCTACGAAGCGATGGTGCGCGCGGCGCAGGCGCGGATCGCCGCCGGCGACATTTTCCAGGCGGTGCTGGCGCAGCGTTTCACCGTCGATTTCCCGCTGCCGCCGCTCGACCTCTACCGCAGCCTGCGGCGGATCAACCCCTCGCCGTTTCTCTATTTCCTCGACCTGCCCGGGTTCGCCCTGATCGGCTCGAGCCCCGAGATCCTCGTCCGGGTTCGCGACGGTGAGGTCACCATCCGCCCGATCGCCGGCACGCGCCCGCGCGGCCGCGATGCCGTCGACGACGCCCGCCTGCGCGACGAACTGCTCGCCGACCCCAAGGAGCGTGCCGAGCACCTGATGCTGCTCGACCTCGGCCGCAACGATGTCGGACGGGTGGCGGAAGGCGGCAGCGTCGTCGTCACCGATCGCTTCGGCGTCGAACTGTACAGCCACGTCATGCACATCGTCTCGAACGTCCGTGGCACGCTGGCGGCGAAGCACGACGCGATCGACGCCCTGCTCGCCGGCTTCCCCGCCGGCACCGTCAGTGGCGCACCGAAGATCCGGGCGATGGAGATCATCCATGACCTGGAAGCCGAAAAGCGCGGCGCCTACGCCGGCGGCGTCGGCTATTTCTCGCCCGACGGCAGCATGGACAGCTGCATCGTGCTCCGCACCGCCGTGGTCAAGGACGGGGTCATGCACGTCCAGGCCGGCGCCGGGGTTGTTGCCGACAGCGTGCCCGCGAGCGAGGACGCCGAGTGTCGGGCCAAGGCGGGGGCGCTGTTCGCCGCCGCCCGCGATGCCCTCGCCCGTGCCGCCGACGCTCGCTTCGGCCAGTAGGCGGTTGCCGAGCTGTCATAAGACGGTACTAGGCTGGCCGGCGAGAAGGAGACCCCGATGCGCCTGCCCCTGATCGCCCCCGCCGACCTGACGCCCGAGCAGCAGCCGCTGTACGAGGCGATGAAGACGGGAATTGCCAGTAATTTCAACGCCTTCAAGGTTCTGGACGACAAAGGCGCGCTGATGGGTCCGTGGAACCCGTGGCTGCACGAGCCGGTCATCGGCAAGGCGATCTGGGACCTGACGCTGGCGATGACGGCGCAGGCGAGCCTGCCCGATCCCATCCGCCAGATCGTCATCCTGGTCGTCGGCGCCCGGTTCGATGCCGCGTATGAGCTCTACGCCCATATCGCCGTCGCCGAGAAGGAGGGGATGAACGCCGAGCGGCTGGCGACGATCACCGCCGATCTCAAGCCGACCGACTTCAGCCCGGAGGAGAGCATCGCCTTCGACCTCGCCTTCGCCCTGGTCCGCGGCGGGGTGCTGCCCGAGCCGATCTACGCGCTGGCGAAGAAGACCTTCGGCCAGCACGGGCTGAACGAGATGATCTACCTCGTCGGGCTGTATGCGATGGTGTCGACGACGCTGAACGGCTTCAACGTACCCGTTCCCGAGCGTGAGTAGCGGCACCGCACCCCGCGCCGCGCCGCACCCGACGGGCACGCCGTTCGAATCGGTCGCCCTCCTGCTTCAGGGCGGCGGCGCGCTCGGTGCGTACCAGGCCGGCGTCTACCAGGCGCTGGTCGAGCACGAAGTCCACGCGACGTGGGTCGCCGGCATCTCGATCGGCTCGATCAACGCGGCGATCATCGTCGGCAACCCGCGCGAGGCGCGGGTCGAGCGGCTGCGCGAATTCTGGGAGTCGGTCAGCGAAGCCAATGACGGCGGCTGGAGCGACTGGCTGGCGCAGCTGTCGGGCGGCGGCGACGCGCGCGGCTGGGTCAACCAGTGGGCGGCGGGGCAGATCATGTCCGGCGGCGTGCCCGGCTTCTTCGGCCCGCGCTTCGTGCCGCCTTATCTGTCGTCGCCCGGCACCCCGGCGGCGACCAGCTGGTACGATACCGGGGCACTCAGGACCACGCTCGAGCGACTGGTCGACTTCGACCGCATCAACGCCCGCGAGACGCGCTTCTCGATCGGCGCGGTCAACGTCCGCACCGGCAACTTCGCTTATTTCGACAATGCGATCGACACCATCCGCGCCGAGCACATCATGGCCAGCGGCGCCCTGCCCCCGGCTTTCCCCGCGGTCGAGATCGACGGCGAATGGTATTGGGACGGCGGCATGGTGTCGAACACGCCGCTCGACTGGCTGCTGTCGTCGCACTCCGACCTCGATACGCTGGTTCTCCAGGTCGATTTATGGCCGGCGCGCGGTAACCTGCCGCGCACCCTCGCCGAAGTCGCCACCAGGATGAAGGAAATTCAATACTCGAGCCGGACGCGCGCTGCGACCGACGCCTTCCGCCGCCAGCAGGGGCTGAAGGCCGCGTTCGATTCGCTGCGCCAGCAGCTGCCCGATGGTCTTGCCGCATCGGACGAGGCGAAGCTTCTGACCGCCGCCGCCGATCCGGCCGTGTTCAACATCGTCCAGCTGATCTACACCTCGCCGACCTACGAGGGCCAGTCGAAGGACTATGAGTTCTCGCGCCGGACGATGGAGGAGCACTGGGCCGCGGGCCACCGCGACGCCAGCAGGACGTTGTCCCATCCCGAAGTCATGACCCCGCCGACGACGCCGTTCGGGGTCAATGTGTACGACTTCACCAGCAAGGAATAGACCATGAACCTCAACGGAAAAGTCGCCGTCATCACCGGTGCCGCGAGCGGCATCGGCAAGGACATCGCCAAGGTCTTCCTCGACGCCGGGGCCAAGGTCGCGATCGCCGACCTCAACCTCGACGCCGCCAACGCGACGGCGCACGAGTTCGACCCGTCCGGCGCCAACGCGATGGGCGTGGCCATGGACGTGACCCACGAGGACCAGGTCGACGCCGGTGTCGAGGCGGTCGCCGCGAAGTTCGGCGGCATCGACATTCTCATTTCGAACGCCGGTATCCAGATCGTCGCGCCCGTCGACCAGTTCAAGTTCGACGACTGGAAGAAGCTGCTGGCGATCCACCTCGACGGCGCCTTCCTGACGACGCGGGCGTGCCTCAAGCACATGTACGCGCAAGGTCGCGGCGGCAGCGTCATCTACATGGGCTCGGTGCATTCCAAGGAAGCGTCGCCGCTCAAGGCCCCGTACGTCACGGCCAAGCACGGGCTGGTCGGCCTGGCCAAGGTCGTCGCCAAGGAAGGCGCCAAGCACGGCGTGCGCGCCAACGTCATCTGCCCCGGCTTCGTCCGCACCCCGCTCGTCGAGAAGCAGATCCCCGAGCAGGCGAAGGAGCTCGGCATCAGCGAGGACGAGGTGATTAAGAACGTCATGCTGAAGGAGACCGTCGACGGCGAGTTCACCACCGTCGATGACGTCGCCCAGACAGCGCTGTTCCTCGCCGCGTTCCCGACCAATGCCCTGACCGGCCAGTCCATCGTCGTCAGCCACGGCTGGTTCATGCAATAGCCTCGGCGCGCGGCGACCGGCCTGCGGTCGCCGCCCTGCCGGGGTACGGATGGTCGTCGTCGGATCGACACTCCTCTCGGCAGGCGTTATGGCCCGGGAAGGGCTTCACCAGAGCGATCTCAATCCCGGAACTTCGCGCGCAAGCGATTGTCAGAAAGGCGATCGTCTCGTCGCATGAGGAAGGCCTCGCCACCGAACAGCAGCGGCGTGCAGCGCCGACCGTACACCGCGGCCTGAACAACAGACTCTCGCCGCCGTCGCGTTGCTCGCCCTGGGCCGTGGCGTGCCACATGCGCATGGGCCGCGGTGAGGGATAGGCTGATTGCGACCGGTCCTCCGCTCGAGCATGGCGACGCGCTGAAGCGGATGCCAAAGGGTTCGAGCAGCAGGCCTACCCGCCATGGGCAGACGATCTCCGCCCCAACTCGCAGGTCTGCAAGCGGCGCCCGGCGCCGGACGATCTTGGCTGGGCCCCGCCGATTCGAGTTGCGCGCTTCGCGGTTGCCGGAGCGCCGTGGCTCGATCTCGGCTGGCAAGCGCCGGCAGCGCCTGGTGCGGGTGGTCGGGATCGAACCGACACTCCTTGCGGAACCGGATTTTGAGTCCGGCGCGTCTACCAATTCCACCACACCCGCACAGGCTGATCGCGGCAGCGCTTGGTTCTAGCGCGATTTGGCGGCGTCCGCGAGCCTCATCCTGACGCCGCTTTCCTGTTCCCTGACGCCCGGTCGCTCGGCAATCGGCGTCGCGGCACCTGTCGCGGCTACTCCATGGTACACTGGGCGCGCCCACCGGCCCGAAGTCGCTGCAGATGATCGGAGACGGCCGCCCGCTGCCGCGGACGCGGCGCAGCCGCTTCCTGGTGCAGCTTGGCCAATGTCTCGTGAACCGTCCGAACCTGCGGATCGGTCGCCAGTTCTGCCTGCCGTAAATGCTCGCCTGCGCGGCGAACGTGATACTGCGCCTTCATCGTCATGCCCCGTCCTACCAATACCCTTTCGGTACCGGTATGGTCCTTTACGCCCAGTTAATATCGTGTTGCCATAGGTACATGTGGTTACCGGCAGGCGGCGCGACGAAGCGAGTGCTTGCACGATCCGGCATGGACCAGCGACGGCCAGCCCAAGCGAGCCCCGGTCGCACTGACTGCCGGAATGAGCGGCCCGGCACGGACGTGCTTGAACGGTTCCGTCGCGGCGCGTCATGGCGCAGCCACGGGGCCAGCGTCGGCAATCTTGTTGTCTGAAGGTGGCGCGCCCGGCAGGGTTCGAACCTGCGGCCTCAGGATTAGAAGTCCCGTGCTCTATCCAGCTGAGCTACGGGCGCGTTGAACGGCGGCTACCGGTGTCTAACCGGCTGCCGCAGACCGGTATCGGGGTCGACCAGACCGCGCTCGCGCGCCCAAAGTGCAAGCAGCATGCTCAACAGCAGGATTACGAGCGAGTGGTTGTACTCCTCGCTGAGCACGGTCTTGGTGACGAGGAAGACCAGGCACATCGCCCCCAGCGGGCCGGCCAGCTCACTCTCGCGGTCGGACGATCTGAGGAATATTCGCACGCCGATCCACGCGCCGAAGGCGAACATCCCGTAAAATCCGATCGCTCCAGCCACGCCGAGATCGATCAGGGTGGTGATATAGTGGTTGTCGACGGTGATCATGCCGCCGACGGAAACGAACCCAAGGACATTCCCGCTCGCGCCACGACCGTGGCCGATCGGGTTGGCCAGAACCTTGGGGATCGCGAGCCGCAACTGCTGACGTCGCGCCTCGCCGCTCGCCGCCTGCGCGCCGCCACCGAATACGCGCGTACTGAGCGAATGGCTGCTGAGCACCAGCCCGATGAGCGCCAAAGCGGCGAGCGGGGCGCCGAACAGCATCGACGGACCGATGATCGCCGTCGGTTTCGCTCGCCAGGTGCGGTATCCCCATAGCGGCACATAGGTCGACACGGCGACCATCGAGCCGACCAGGCCAAGCCGGGAGTGGGTGACGAGGATCGCCGCGATCAGGGTGACCGCGAGCGCGGCCATGCTGACCCTCAGCAGCAGCGAGCGCCCGGTCAGCAGCCAATGGAGCACGAAGGTCATGCACAAGGCGAGGAATTCGGCGAAGATCAGGCTGTTCGTATACGGTCCCCGCACCCGGTACAGCCCGTCGGCGGAGCGCGCCTGCGAACTGAGGACGTTCGCGAGCGTTGCATCGTCGACGCGCATGAAGCTCGGGATGTGGTTGGCCCAGGGGGGATAGTTGAGGTGGTTCTCGACAAAGCCGTCGATGGCCAGCGCCAGGGCGAGAAACAGGAGGGTGCCGATCGTTCGCGTGGCGATGCCCCGCCGCGTGAAGAGCAGGCAGCCGAGCAACAGCACCTCCGCGAACCGCAGCAGGTCGTTGGACACGATCTTGGCCGCAACTCCCACCTGATGCGCGATCGGGATGGTGATGATCGCGGAAGCTTGCCACATCAGGAAGCACACCCAGACGCCCTGCGAGGCGCGCATCACCGTCCAGATGTGGTGACGCAGGACCGACGAGCTCGACAGGCTGTAGAGAAAAAGCCCCGTCAGCACGAAGAGCGCCAGCCGCGTCGGCGTCATCCACGGCAGCCCCGGCAGCGCGACCGCGAGGTAGGCGGGCCACGCGATCACGAGAACCAGATAGAACCAGTATGTCCGGGTGATCGCCTTCAGCGGAAAGGTGGCTCGGTCGGGCATCAGCCACAGCACGAACAGGAGGCAGACACCGGTCGGAACGATGAGCAGGATGAGCGACTGCGGCGGCAGCGCCACCGCCGCGAAGCCGAACGCCGCCGCCAGGATGAGCTGAACCACGATGGTCAGCACCTGCCGCAACCGCGATGGTTCGGCAGAACCGCGAGTATATTGAGGCAGAATCGGCAGGGCAGCGTGCGGAGCCATGTCGGGGCTATAGGCGGCGCGAGGGCGGCTGCGAAGCAAAAGCTTATGGTAAAGCAATGGGCGCGGCGCGGAAATAAGCGGGGTGCCCAGCGTCAGCGCGCTTGGCACCTCTTTGACGATCGTCTCGCCGCCTCCGCGCCGCGTCGACCTGGCGGCGGTCAGCGTTGCGTCAGCACAGCGTGCCGATGCGGCGTGCCGCGACGGTGTCCCGCAACTGCTGCCGCATCCGGATCGCAAGTCGTCTCGCGACCCGGACAGGCTAATGCATCAGCGACACCAACTTCGGGGCCAACCAGTCGGTTAAACGGAGCGCTCCGGGGTGGTTCAAATGACGGACATCGGTCGTGTAAAACTCGCTGTGCCGCGCGAATTCACACGCATCGATGATCGCTGCATGCGCCGTATAGAATTGTCGCCCCGCGATCGTACAGGGACTGTTATAGTAAGGCAGGAAGATGAAGGCCACGCGCACGTGCTTCGACCGCGCCAGGTCCAGCATAGCCTGGATATAATGGTTCTCATCACCGAATTCGTCGGCGAAGTATTTTTCCCCGAGGTAGGGTGCGTGCTCGCCGGATAAGAAATGCGCTCTTCTTTTTTCAAGTTCCGCCGGCGTATGAACCGTGTCTTTATCGACCCAGACCCCTTCCTTCGACATGAAGGATCCCGTGCTGTCAAAATTCTTTCCCTCGTATTTATTTGGATCGAATGTTGGTGATAGCGATGGCTCAAGCGGAAACAGGTCCGCAAAATTGAGCCTGAGCTGGCGAAAAGGAAGATAGGTGACGTTGGCCGGATACTTGATGTTAGTCAGATAGCCGGGAAAGAGAATTTCGGCTGCCGGAGCCACATATTTGAAGGCTTCGTGACCCGATCGGCTCGGCTGCTCCGCGATCGCGATCAGGACCAGGTCGGGGTGCTTGTGCGCCAGCAGTTGTTGAAGGATGACATAGTGCAGATCGCGGCCGTTGGTCGGGATCGACAGGTTGACCGCGTTGACCTTGGCGCCCATCGCGGCGAGATCGCGCTCTAACCGGGGTACGCTGATCGCGGCCTGCGTCCGCGACGACCCGATGATGGCAAGATCTACCGGCGTCCGGTCGAAGTTAATCCGCTCGTAGATCCAGCGTAACTGATAGTGGATGGTATTATCCAGCAGCTGCCACCGCTCGTACGGATTGTCGGGGATGAACGACACCGCAGTCGCGAACAGCACGAACACCAGCAGTATCTGGATGAGGATCAGGTTCCAGCCCTTGCTGATCACGTCAGCGAGCCTCCAGGGGTGCGTCGCCGCCCGACCGGATGGCCAGCCCGCTTTTCCGGGTGATCATCACGATCAGCCTGCCGACCAGGTCGAACGATAAAAAGACGAGCAATCCAAGAACGATATATCGGTACCGGAGGGTCGGCTGAAAGATACTGTACGCGAGAACGGGAAGGACCGTCATGAGGGCGGCGTAACGGTATCGCCTCGGGTCGATGACCAGACCCAGGACGATGCCGAGAACCCCCAGGACGGAGAACACGTCGTTCGCTACCCGTTTCAGGCCGACGTCCTTGTGCGGCTTGTCCTCGTTGAAGCTCCAGTACCAGTCGGGCGGAAACATCAGCTCGGCAAGGTGGCGCGCCGACAGCGCGAGGAAATCGCCGGGGTGCGACATGATCCATGACGTCGCTTCCTTGCCGAGGCGCCGCGAATATTCGGCTTCACCGCCCGTCGCGACCAGACGCTCGTACGCTGCGGGTGAGGCGAACGGGTGGATCTCGTGCCAGCGCCGGCGATGTTCGACCCTGGCGTTGGTATCGGTGACCGCCCGCGGATAATTCGCCAGGGCAAGTTCGAGCCCCGCGTTGTCCCGCGACACGATGGGCTCATGCATCACCAGGATGTTCCTGATCGTCCAGGGTACCAGCACAGCAAGCTGGATGGCCACGCCCAGAACCGCAAAGCCGGCGATCCGGCGCGGGAACTCCCGGCTTACCAGCAGGAGCGCCGCGGACGCGTACGCCGCAAGTCCACAGGCGGGATTCATGAAGAACAGCAGCGAAGCGAGGAGGGAGAACAGGCAAATGTCGCGCGTTCTTATGATCTGCCGGCGATCGAGGTCGAGCACGCAGAGCAGGACCAGCCCGGCAAGCAGGGCGACGAGAGCACTGTCCCAGAACCTGAACCAGATTACCTCGAGGCCGAAGTTGAGCGGGAAGACGAACAGCGTCACCAGCGCGGCGACCCGGGCGACCCGTGGCGACCCCAGTTGGGCAAAGACCAAGTAGAGCACGGTGAAGGACGCGAAGACCACAGACAGCGACCAGGCCGTGAGAATGGTATTCGACGCGGGCGAGGCGACGCCGAACTTGCGGTAGACGAGGCCCGACAGCCCCGGCGTGATCGGCGTGAGATGCGCGGTCGGACCTTGGCCGATCCGGAACGGATCACCGAACACTCCGCTGTGCGCGATCGAGATGGCGACGTTCTCGGCCTCGCCCACGGGAACCCGGTTCCCGGGCTCGTGGTGCAGCCAGAGCAGGCGGAGCGCGATGCCAACGATTGCTGCAGCCACCAGAAGCACGCGTGTGAGGGTCGGCGCGTGGTTCCAAACGCGTGACATGGTCGTGTTCTCATCCACCGATGTCGGCTAAGCGGTCGCTATAGCGCCGGTCCGGAGTATGTCTAGCGGATGCCCTTCCGCTCGCTGTCGCTGGCGACCGTGACGACGCGCCATCGTACGGTGACGATGCGACGCCACGGCAAGGCGCGGATAACGCTTGCCGGGGGCGGGGCGTGAACGCACACCGCGCGCGTCCGGCTCGCGCCGCTCCGGCCTCGCCGCGCTACGGGACGAGCCCCGCGTCGCCCGCTGCCGCTACCGAGCCTGTCGGTCGGCACCCTTGGGCACGGCGGGAGGCGCGGTGAAGCGCGCGGCAAGCGCCGTGGCGGCAAACGTGAGCACACCTAGAACCAGATAGTGGTAGCGCAAGGTCGGTTGGACCAGGGCATACGGCAGGCTGGGGAGAAGCGCGAAGGCCGCGACGTAACCGAACCGCCCGCCGCCTTCTGCCGCGCCCCGCCACAGGCCCAGCAGACCAAAGAGGCTGATCGCCCAGGTCAGCACCAGCTTCGCGGTCGTGGCCGTCCCTACCCGACCGAATTGGGTCCAAAGCCACCTTGGTGGAAAATAGAAATCGACGATATGCTGGACCGCAAGTTGTGCCGCGATGAGCGGGTTCGCGGCGATCCAGGCCTGAGCTTCATGCTGCAGTGCAGCAGCATACGGCACTTCGCCGCCCGCCGCCTGCATCGCGGCATAGCCCGCCGGCTGGAAGGGATGAATGGCGTGGTGGCGGGCCTGAAAACGGGCGAGAGGGTCACCCGGCTGTTCGGCACCAGCGTAGAACGCCTGGCTCATCTCCAGGCCGAAATTGTCGCGAAACATGATCGGGGTGCCCATAACGAGGACGTTGCGGACGGTCCAAGGCAGGAGAACTGCGACCAGGATCGCCAGGATCACGCCCGTCAGCGCCGGCCAGCGTCGGGGCGGGACACGCCTGATCAACAGCAAGGCGCAGCCGGCCAAAGCCGCGAGGCCGAGAGGCGGGCTGACGAAGAGCGTTACCGCGGCATGCAGCGCCAGCGCCGCGACCGACCGGGTGCTGATACGTGCCGCCCGATCGAGGTAAACGACATGGTCGAGAAACGTCGCGGCGAGGGCAGCGGCCAGTCCGCCTTCCCAGACCCGAAACTGGACGGCTTCGAGCGAGGCGTTGATCGGAACGACCGTCAGGATCGCCAGCGCCGAAAGCCGCGCCGCCCGCGGTACGCCGAGGCGACCAAAGGCCCGGTAGAGCGCGACCCAGGCGACCGCGACGAACGACACGGAGAGCGCGGTGAGCACCATGTCCGACACCGGCGAGCCCGGCGTGAACAGCCAGTAGACGCTGCCCGCGATGACTGGCATGGTCGGACCAAGGTGGGCGGTCGGCCCCTCGCCGAGGCGGAAGGCATCGGCCAAGGTGCCGCTCCGTGCGAAGCTCAGCGCGACGTTGTTCGCTTCGCCGATGAGCAGCGACGGACGCGCTTCGGTCAGCGCCCAGCCAAAGCGAAGGGCGACCCCGATCGCCACCAGCCCAGCCGGCCACCCCCACGCCAGCGGCGGCCACCACGTCGGTCGCGGCCGGCGGAGAAGCTGCGTGACTGTCGATTGCATCGCAAGCCCCAGTTTGCGGACCACGCCACCCCCCGTCCGACAAACGAAATCCCGATGGCGAAGCTTGGCGGGAGCAGCAGCTCAAGCAATGCGACTTCGTAGCTAACGCAACGTTAATACGCAGGTGCAGCATAGAATGAAACCGAAAACCCGCGTTGGCAGGATCGCCGCATCCGGCTAAGGCAACGCCACCCACGGAGAACATCATGCAGTTCGGTCGCGCCTGCGTCTTGGTCGCCTTCTGTGCCCCGGCTGCGGCCGAGACGGTGGCGACCCCGGCGACCCTGCAGAGCGTGCTCGCCGCCGCGCGGCCGGGCGCGACGGTCGTGCTTGCCCCCGGCAGCTACGATATCGTCAGCCTGCGCGATCGCCATTGGTCGCCGCCCATCACGGTCGACGCTCGCCAGGCCGAGCTGCGCGGGGTGCAGCTGCTCAAGGTTTCGGGCGTGACTTGGCGCGGCGGCGCGTTCGACGGGGGCGATGTCGAACGCGGCGGCTTCAACGCCCACGAAGGCGATCACATCGTCATCGACGGAGCGACGTTTCGCCATTTCACGCGCGCCGGGATCGGTTTCGGCACGATCAGCGATGCCCGCATCGTCAACAACACGATCACCGATTCAGGGTCCGACGGCATCGACATCGCGCTGTCGCGCCGGATCGTCGTCGACCACAATCGCTGCGTCGACTTCCACCCGACGCCCGGGGCGCACCCTGACTGCATTCAGTTGTGGTCGCGACCGACCGTGCCGCCGACGGCCGATATCACCATCACCAACAACGAAGCCGATGGCGACATGCAGGGGTTCACCCTGTTCAACCACATCCGCGACGGTGTCGACGACGGCGGCTTCGATCGCATCACGATCGAGAACAACCATGCCCGGGTGAAGGCTTATTGGGGCATCGGGGCGTACGACTGCCGTAATTGCGTCGTCCGGCACAACCGGGTCGAAACGATTTCCGATCCGGACAAGCCCCGCCTCCACGCTTGGGTCAAGCTGATCCGCGGCGATGCCGTCAACTGCGACAACCGCGCCCGCTCGCTGCCCGACGACGTCGGGCACGAACGCTGCCGCGACGGACGCGACCTCGATTAGCAGCGGCAGGCGAGCAGCGAAGTCGGTCGCCGCGCTCGGTGACAGCGGCTCGAAGTCCGTTACTGGCCCGCAGACCCCATCAGCAGCGGTCGCGAGTTCCGGCCCGCCTCCTCATGTAGTCCAGAGTCGTTGATCGCGCTGACGACGATGAACACCCACAGTATCGCGATCACGGTTGCCGCTGTCCGTACCAGGAGGCGGTGTCGCCTGCGCTTGGACTGATTTCCGAGCTCGGTGACGCGATCACTCCGCGCTTCGCGTTTAGGCGAGGTGTCATTGCCTTCCAGTAACGTTGACGGAGGATAATCTTCACCGGCAGTAAGCATCTACCCGCCCCAAGCTAATGCCCTGCCGATCGGCAAGGGATCGGGGTCGGGCATCTCACTGTTCACTCGAGAGACTTAACGTCCCTGGTGTCTGCGGATTAAATTACCTTGTGCGCTGCAGCACAACGTACGACGCGCGCCGGCCGTGCCCCGGCCGTCGTCTACCGGAAATTGTCGGCGTAGGCCTGCAGCTTGAGCGTCGTCGGGCCCAGCGGCACGACTTCATAGGCGAGCCCGTTCGCCTCGGCATAAGCTTTGGCGGCATCGAGGTCGTCGAAGGCGAGCAGAACCTGGTTCGAAACGTCGCCCGACCCTTGCCAGCCGGTCAGCGGGTCGAGGCGCTTGGCCTCGCTCGGATCGAACTCGAGCAGCCACTGGCCGACGCGGGCACGCCCGGACTGGGTCGAACTTTTCGGGCGCTGGTGGATCCGGGCGGTCATCGCCGCCGCGCTTGCGGCAGCCGTCGGCGGGCGTCAAGCATCGTTCAAAAAGCGCGGGCGACGGCGAACTCGACCGCCTCGAGCAGCGCCGCCTTGGCCGGATTGACGGGGAAGCCGGCGAGCGCGTCGGCCGCGCGCGCGCCGTAGTGCCGGGCACGGGCGAGGGTGTCGGCGATGGCACCCGTACTTTCGAGCAGCCGCTGGGCGTGCGCCAGTTCACCGTCGCCCGCGGCATGGCCGAGCATGGCGTCGCGCCAGAAGCGCCGGTCGGTGTCGTCGCCGCGGGCGAAGGCGAGGATCACCGGCAGCGTCACCTTGCCGTCGCGAAAATCGTCGCCGGGATCCTTGCCCATCGTCGCGGCATCTGAAACGTAATCGATCGCGTCGTCGACCAACTGGAAGGCGATGCCGAGATTGCGCCCGTACGCCTCCAGGCCCGCCTCGACCGCGGGCGTCCGCTCGGCGACGACGGCAGCGATCTGGCAGGCGGCGGCGAACAGCACGGCGGTCTTCGCGGTGATGATCTCGAGGTAGCGGTCCTCGGAGGTGTCGACGTTGCGCTGCGCGGTCAACTGCGCGACCTCGCCTTCGGCGATGACCGAGGACGCGCTCGACAGGATGCGAAGAACCTTCAGCGACCCGTCCTCGACCATCAGTTCGAAGGCGCGGCTGAACAGGAAGTCGCCGACCAGGACACTCGCCGGGTTGCCCCAGATCGTGTTTGCCGTCGACTTGCCGCGGCGGAGGTCGGAACCGTCGACGACGTCGTCGTGGAGCAGCGTCGCGGTATGGATGAACTCGACGGCGGCGGCCAGGCGGTGGTGCCGCCGCCCGCCGTAATCGAGCAGCCGTGCGCAGGCGAGGGTCAGCATCGGCCGCAGGCGCTTGCCGCCGCCGGCGATCAAGTGACCGGCGAGCTGCGGAATCAGCGCCACGGGCGACTGCATGCGGTCGAGAATGACGTGGTTGACCTCGCCCAGATCGGGCCCGCACAGGTCGAGGATCGGGGTGAGCGACGGCGCGGGCACGGGACGCGGCCGCAGGGGAAGGATCGTCGCCGACATAATCACCTCTATACGGCGGCGCAGCATCGGGACAAGCCCGCCGCGAAAGCCGGTCTTGCCGGGGCGGCGAAGTGCCGCGAAGGTGCAGGTGGGGAGAACAGCATGACCGACGCCACCTTGCAGGCCTACCGCGAGAGCATCGATAACATCGACGCCGCGCTGGTGTTCCTGCTCGCCGAACGCTTCAAGGTGACGAAGAAAGTCGGCGCGTACAAGGCCACCGCCGCGCTCCCCCCCGCCGACCCGGCGCGCGAGGCGACCCAGATCGCGCGCCTGCGGTCGCTGGCCGGCGAAGCCAAGCTCGACCCGGAGTTCAGCGAGAAGTTCCTGCGCTTCATCATCGACGAGGTGATCCGCCACCATGAAGCGGCGAAAACGTGAGCGAGACGAGCGCACCCTGCCCGCAGCCGGCGCCCTGCTAAGGGTGACCCCTACGCCGCCGCCGGCAGCGTCAGCGTCACGCACACCCCGCCCAGGTCCTCGCTCTCGCCGAGCGTGACCGTGCCGCTGTAGATTTCCGCCACGTCGCGGACGATGGCGAGGCCGAGGCCCGTTCCCGGCTTGCCGGTGTCGAGGCGGGCGCCCCGTTCGAACAGGGCCTCGCGGTCATGTTCGGCGATGCCGGGGCCGTCGTCCTCGACCGTGACTACGACCGTGCCCGGCCCGCGGGCGACGGTGGCGAAGACCCGCCCGCCGCCGTAGATCGCGGCATTGTCGAGCAGGTTGCCGAGCATCTCCTCCAGATCCTGCCGCTCGCCGCGGAAGGCGAGGCCGCGCTCGCCGGCAAGGTCGATGACGACGCCGCGCCCATTCGGCCCCTCCCGCCCGGCGTGAATGCGCGTCAGCGTCCGCACCAGCCCCTCCAGGGCCGGCCAGACCTCGGCGCGCGCCGTCGACGCCGTCCGCCGCCCCGCCGCCCGGGCGCGGGCGAGCTGGTGGTCGACGTGGCGATGCATGATCGCGGTCTGGGTGACGACCAGCTGGGCGAGGTCGGGATCGCCCGCCCGGGCGGCGCCGAGCAGGACGCTCATCGGCGTCTTCAGCGCATGGGCTAGGTTGCCGGCGTGGAGCTTCGCCGCCTCCGCTTGCTTGGCGTTATCTTCGAGGAGGTCGTTCAATTCGGCGACCAGGGGGCTGATCTCGGGCGGGAAAGCCTGCGGCACGCGGGTCGCCGCGCCCGAGCGGATCGCGGCGATCGCCCGGCTCACCTTCCTGAGCGGCCACAGGCCATAGGTCGACTGCAGCCCGGCAAGGAGGAGGAGGCCGAGACCGAGTGCGCCGAGCGCCGACCACAGGGTCGAGCGCAGCGTCTCGACCTGCGCGTCGAGGTCGCGGCTGACCTGCGCCACCTGGAAGTGGAAAACGGTCTTGGCTCCCGGCAGGACGGCATCGCGCTCGACGACGCGCAGCGGTTCGTCCTTGAACCCTTCGCTGTTGTAAAAGCAGCCCGCGCTGCAATCCTCCTGCACCTTCCACGCCAGCGCGCGGTCCCACAGCGAGCGCGAGCGGAACGGCTCCGCGCCGGCGGTCGACACCTGCCAGTAGAGCCCGGAGTAAGGCTCGAGGAAGCGCTGGTCGCTCAACGGGCGGTTCGAGCGCGCCTCGCCGTCCGGCCCGACCTCGGCGGTGGCGATCAGCGCCGTCGCGGCGTAGTTCAGCTGGTCGTCGAAGTTGCGCCGGATCGCCGTCGCCAGCAGGTCGTCGAGGGCAAAGCCGCCGAAGACCAGCAGCGGGATGATCCACCCCGCCGCGAGCGCGATCATCCGCAGCGTCAGCGAGCCGCGCGCGAAGATGCGGCTGCGGTAGCGGGCGGGCGGCGCGGTGGTCATCGCCGCACGACGATGTCCCCGCCCCCGCGGCCGTGCAAGCCGCTACGCACCGGTGTCGGCGAGGCTGTAGCCAAGGCCGCGGGTGGTCGAGATGATGTCGGGGCCGAGCTTCTTGCGGATGCGGGTGATGAACACCTCGATCGTGTTCGAATCGCGGTCGAAGTCCTGGTCGTAGATATGTTCGATCAGCTCGGTCCGGCTGACCATCTTGCCCTTGTTGTGCATCAGGTAGGACAGCAGCTTGAATTCCTGGGCCGTCAGCTTGACGGGATCGCCGGCCAGCGTCACCCGGCCCGAGCGCGTGTCGAGGCGGACGTCGCCGGCGGTCAGCTCCGACGAGGCGTTGCCGGTCGAGCGACGGATCAGCGCGCGCAGGCGAGCGATCAGCTCCTCGGTCTGGAACGGCTTGGCAAGATAGTCGTCCGCCCCGGCGTCCAAGCCGGCGACCTTGTCCGACCAGCTGTCGCGCGCGGTCAGCAGCAGGACCGGCGTCGCCCGCCCCTCCTTGCGCCAGCGGTCGAGCACGGTCAGCCCGTCGACCTCGGGCAGCCCGAGGTCGAGGATGACGGCGTCATAAGCCTCGGTCGAGCCGAGATAATGCCCGTCCTCGCCGTCGGCGGCGTGGTCGACGGCATAGCCCGCGCCTTCGAGCGCCGTCTTCAGCTGCTTGGCGAGCGTCGGCTCGTCCTCGACGATCAACACGCGCATGTCAGAAGCTCCTTCCCAAGATGCGCCCGGTGCGGGCGTCGACATCGACGTTCTTGACGGTGTTGCCCTGCATGTAGCGCAACCGGTACATGACGTGATCGGCATCGAACTCGCTGCCGATGAACTTGCCCGGCACGTGCGGGCCGACCAGCGCCAGGATGTCGCCGAGCTGCATGATCTGGCCCTCCTTGGCCAGGCGATAGGCGTTGTCCTGCTCGCGCTGCCCGGCGACGGGAGCGGCGACCGCGACAAGAACCACGGCGAGGGCGAGGGCGCGCAACATCATCGGCTTGGCTCCAGCATGTCGTTTCGCATAAGCACCACGCACTGAACAGGCTGTGAACTTATCTGAACGGCGGCGGCACGTGACCTTTGCCGCGCTACCCCCTACATGGCCGGCCATGGCTGCACCCGTCCTCGCGCTCGAAAACATCGGTCTGGTTCAAGGCTCCGGCTGGCTGCTGCGCGGCCTCGATCTCGCCGTCGGCGAGCGCGACCGGCTTGCGCTCGTCGGCCGGAACGGCGCGGGCAAGACGACGCTCCTGAAAATCCTCGCCGGGCGGATCGACACCGACGAGGGGCGGCGGACGATCCGCCCCGGCGCGCGCGTCGTCCTGCTCGACCAGGATCCGCCGGTCGCCGCGCACGCGACGCTGCGCGACTTCGCCCTGTCCGGCAACGACGCGCCGGAGGCGTACATGGTCGAAAGCATCGCCGACCAGTTGGGCATCGATCTCGACCGCCCCGGCGCGACGGCGAGCGGCGGCGAAAAGCGGCGGGCGGCGATCGCCCGCGCGCTCGCGCAGGAGCCCGAGGTGCTGCTCCTCGACGAGCCGACCAACCACCTCGACATTGCCGCGATCGAATGGCTGGAGACGTGGCTGCAGCGCTTCCGCGGCGCCTTCGTGGCGATCAGCCACGACCGCACCTTCCTGTCGCGCCTGACCAAATCGTCGCTGTGGCTCGACCGCGGCACGGTGCGGCGGGCCGAGATCGGCTTCGGCGGCTTCGAGGCATGGACCGAGGCCGTCGCGGCCGAGGAGGCGAAGTCGGCCGACAAGCTCGACAACCAGCTGCGCGCCGAACTCCACTGGCTCCAGCGCGGCGTCACGGCGCGGCGCAAGCGCAACCAGGGCCGCCTTGCCAAGCTCGGCGAGATGCGCGCGCTGCGCAAGTCGATGACCGGGCCGCAGGGCGTCGCCAAGCTCGCCGCGACGACCGACGACGCGCGGACCAAGGTGGTGATCGATGCCGAGCACGTGACCAAGATGTTTGGCGAGCGGACCATCATCCGCGACCTGACCCTGCGCATCCAGCGCGGCGACCGCATCGGCGTCATCGGGCCCAACGGCGCCGGCAAGACGACGCTGCTCAAGCTGCTGACCGGCGAGATCGACCCCGACCAGGGTCGCATCCGCCGCGCAGCGACCATCGAGAGCATCCTCATCGACCAGAAGCGCGCCCGCCTCGTCCCCGGCCAGACGGTGCGCGAGATCATCGCCGACGGCGGCGACTGGCTCGAGGTCGGCGGCGTGCGCAAGCACATTGCGGGCTACCTCAAGGACTTCCTGTTCGACCCCAACGTCCTCGACGCGCGGATCGAGACGTTTTCGGGCGGCGAGCAGTCGCGGCTGCTGCTCGCCCGCGAGTTCGCCCGGCCGTCGAACCTGCTGATCCTCGACGAGCCGACCAACGACCTCGACCTCGAGACCCTCGACCTGCTGCAGGAGGTCATCGCCGACTATAGCGGCACCGTCCTCATCGTCAGCCACGACCGCGACTTTCTGGACCGGACCGTGACGGCGGTCGTCGCCCTCGACGGCTCGGGCACCGCTGACGTCGTCGTCGGCGGCTACAGCGACTGGGAGGCCAAGCGCGACGAGGTGGCGCTGCTCGCCCGCGCGCCGGCAACGCAGGCGAAGGCGGCAGCGGCAGCGCCGGCGCGCAAGGCGCTCAAGCTGACCTACATCGAGCAGCGCGACCTCGACCGCCTACCCGGCGAGATCGAGGCCATGGCCGAGGCGATTGCCGCGGCGGAGGCGGCGCTTGCCGATCCCGCGCTCTACACGCGCGACCCGCGCCGCTTCACCGCGGTCACCGCCGAAGCCGACGCGCTGCGGGCGCGGCAGGCGGCGGCGGAGGAACGGTGGCTGACGCTGGCCGGCAAGGTCGAGGAACTGACCGGGTAAGGGCGAAAGCGGAAGCGAGCGATGATCTACATCCTGAACAACGTCGTGCCGATCCTGCTGGCGACGCTCGCCGGGCTGCTGGTCGGCGCGGCGGTCTATCCCGCGCTGCGACGGCCGGCACCGCTGGCGGTGGCCTTCGTCGCGGAGTTCTGGTTCGCCGCGATCCTGGCCGGCGCCCTGATCCTCGCGCCGCCCAAGGCCGGGGCCTGGGTCATGGCTGTCGGCACGGCGGTCGTCATCTGGATCGGCTTCGTCGCCCCGGCGCTCGTCGTCACCCTCCGCGCCCGGAACGCCGCCGCCGGCGCGATCGCCCGCGACGTTGGCCACTGGCTGGCGGTGATGGTCGTCGAAGCCGTCGTGCTCCATGCCATCGGGCTTACCGGCCCGTCCGCCTAGTCCGCTTCCCACCCGGCGAGGGACGCCCGGATCTTCGCCAGCGCCGCCTTCTTGATCTGGCAGACGCGCGCCGCGCCGACGGACAGCGTTGCGCCGATCTCCTCGAGGTTGAGTTCCTCGACGTAGTAAAGCTGGAGCACCAGCGCCTCACGCGGCGGCAGCCCGCCGATCGCCGCCGTGACGGCGGCCTTGAGCCGCTCGCGCGCGAGCTGGTCATAGGCGTCGGGGGTGACGTCGGCGAACCAGCTGCTCTGGTCGGAGTAGACATCGTCGATCGGCTCGTGCCGTGCCGGCGTCGTCGCGCTGACCGCTTCGTTGTACGCCGCAACCGACAGGCCGAGGCCATCGGCCATTTCGACATTGCTCGGCTGACGCCCCAGCGCGGCTTCGAGCGTCGCGCGGGCCGCCCCGATCTCGCGCCGCCGCCGCATCGCCGACCGTGCCATCGTCGCCGAGCGGCGCAGGGCGTCGATCATGCTGCCGCGGATCCGGATCGTCGCGTAGGTGGCAAAGACCGCTTCGCCGCGCTCCTCGAAGCTCCGCGCCGCCTCGATCAGCGCGACCGTGCCGATCTGTACCAGGTCGTCATAATCGATTGCCGACGAGACGCGTGCATGGACGTGCCGCGCGATCCGTCGGACCAGACCGAGGTGCGCGGCGATAAGCGCGTCGTCCCCGCTCGCCGGCCGCTTCCCCAAGCGCCGACCCATCTCGAGACGCGCATCCATCGCCGACCCCCCGCGAGAAGCGGCCCGCAGCCGGACGCCGGATCACCGGCACCAGCCGACGTTCAGCAAGACCCATGCCACTCACGAGTTAACCTTATCGGCTCAATCGCCCGGCGGCAGGTCGCGCGCGACCATCGCCGCGGCGATCGCTTCGGGATCGGTCCGATATTCTCCCGCCTCCAGCGCGGCACGGAGCTGCGCCACGCGCGCTTGGTCGACCGATGAGCGTGACGGCCGTTCTGGTGCGTTCGGTTGGTCGAAATCGGTCCGCATTATTTCACCTTGATCATCATCGTTATCGTGCGTCATAACGGCTTCGGTAACGGATTCTTTACCACTTGCTGCCGATTGCGTTAACCCGAACGGTTGGCAACAGAAATGTCACGCAGGTAGACGCCGGCAAGATATTGCCGGTCGGCGGCACCGTCTTGCCGCCCGCGCCGCGCGCTCGACCGATGGCATGCCTAGCTTCCGCGGGCCCGACGCATGGTTTCGCCGCGGGTGCGCGTGGGTCAGATGCTCCAGTCCCAGCCGCCGGTGCCGAGCAGCCGATCGATGACCAGGTCCGCCGCCGCTTCCGCTGTCAGCCGGGTCGTGTCGATCCGCAGCTCGGCGGCTTCGGGCGGCTCATAGGGTGAATCGATGCCGGTGAAGTCACGCAGCTGCCCGGCGCGGGCCTTGGCGTAGAGGCCCTTGGCGTCGCGCGCCTCCGCCTCGACCAGCGGGGTGTCGACAAACACCTCGATGAACTCGACGTCGCCCGCGGCGCGACGGGCCGCCGCCCGCTCGGCGCGAAACGGCGAAATGAAGCTGACCAGCACGATCAGCCCGGCGTCGGCCATCAGCCGCGCGACCGCGGCGACGCGGCGGATATTTTCGGCGCGGTCGGCGGCAGCGAAGCCGAGGTCGGCGTTCAAGCTGTGGCGGACATTGTCGCCGTCGAGCAGGGCCGTGTGCCGGCCGCTGGCGAACAGCTTCTTCTCGACAATATTGGCGATGGTCGACTTGCCCGCCCCCGACAGGCCGGTGAACCACACGACCGCAGGCCGCTGACCCTTCAGCGCCGCCCGCCCGGCGCGGTCGACATCCATCGCCTGCCAGTGAATGTTCGATGCCGTGCGCGCCGCCGCCCGGATCATCCCCGCCGCGGCCGTGGCGTTGGTCGTGCGGTCGATCAGGATGAAGCCGCCCGTGTCGCGGTTGGCGAAATAGGGATCGAAGGCGACCGCGCGGTCGAGGACGAGCTCGCAGTCGCCGATCTCGTTCAGGGCGAGCCGGTCGGCGGCGACGGGGGCCAGCGTCGCGATGTCGATGCGGTGCTCGATCGCTCGGATGGTGGCCGCGACGGTGCGCGTCCCGAGCTTCAGCCAGTAGCTGACCCCCGCCTGCGCCGGCGCTTCGTCCATCCAGACCAGCGTCGCCTCGAGCCGGTCGGCGATTTCCGCCGGGCGATCGGCGGCGGTCAGCAGGTCACCGCGCGAGACGTCGACGTGGGGCACCAGCGTCAGCGTGACCGATTGCCCCGCCTCGGCCTGGGCAACTTCGTCTGCGCCAACAAGGATTCGCCCGATCTCGGCCGGGCGCCCCGACGGCAGGACCTGGACGCGGTCGCCCGCGGCGATCCGGCCGGCGGTAACCAGCCCGGCATAGCCGCGGAAGTCTGGGCCGGGGCGGTTGACCCATTGTACCGCCATCCGGAACGGCGCGGCGGCGCGGTCGTCCGCTCCGGTTGCCGCATCGAGGCAGTCGAGGACCGTCGGGCCGGCGTACCACGGGCTTGCCGCTGCTCGCGCCGTCAGGTTCTCGCCGGTCAGCCCGCAGACCGGGACGGCGGTGAAGGCGACCCCCAGCGTCGCGGCGAAGGCGGCATAGTCGGCGGCGATGGCGGCGAAGCGCGCCTCGTCCCAGCCGACACGGTCCATCTTGTTGACCGCGAGCACGAGCTGCCGGACGCCGAGCAGGTGGACGAGGTAGCTGTGCCGCCGCGTCTGCTCGAGGATGCCCTGCGTCGCGTCGACGAGGATGATGGCGAGGTCGGCGGTCGAGGCCGCCGTCACCATGTTGCGCGTGTACTGGATGTGACCCGGGGTGTCGGCGACGATGAACCGCCGCGCGGGCGTGGCGAAGAAGCGGTAGGCGACGTCGATCGTGATGCCCTGCTCACGCTCCGCGCTGAGGCCGTCGACGAGAAGGGCATAGTCGAGGTCGTCGCCCTGCGTGCCGACCTGCGCGCTGTCGCGGCGGAGCGCGTCCAGCTGGTCGAGCGGGACCGCGCCGGTGTCGGCGAGCAGCCGGCCGATCAGCGTCGATTTGCCGTCGTCGACCGACCCGCAGGCGATGAAGCGCAGCAGCGACGTGGTCCCCTCGGGAGCCATCAGAAATAGCCCTCCGCCTTCTTCCGCTCCATCGATCCCGCCTGATCATGGTCGACCATCCGCCCGGCGCGCTCCGACACGGTTGCCGCCGCCATCTCGGCGATGATCTCGGCGACGGTCGTCGCCGCGCTCTCGACCGCCCCCGACAGCGGCCAATCGCCCAGGGTGCGGAAGCGGATGCGACGCGGCTCGACCCGTTCACCGTCGCGCCAGCGCATCCGGTCGTCGTCGACCATCAGGATCTGGCCGTCGCGGATCACCGTCGGCCGCGTGTCGGCGAAGTAGAGCGGGACCAGCGGGATGTGCTCGGCGGCGATATACTCCCACACGTCCATCTCGGTCCAGTTCGACAGCGGGAAGACGCGGACGCTCTCGCCGCGGCGGACGCGCCCGTTGTACAGCCGCCACAGTTCCGGGCGCTGCAGCTTCGGATCCCAGACATGGGCGGCCGAGCGAAAGCTGAAGATGCGCTCCTTGGCGCGCGCGCGTTCCTCGTCCCGCCGCCCGCCGCCGAACGCCGCGTCATAGCCGCCGGCGTCGAGCGCGGTCTTCAACGCTTCGGTCAGCATCGCGCGGGTATAGTCGGGCGTCGGCGTGGCGAACGGGTCGATGCCGGCAGCGGCAGCGGCGGCATTGTGATGGACGTGCAGGCGCAGGCCGTGCCGCGTGGCGGTCGTGTCGCGGTGGCGCAGCATCGCGGCGAAGTCCCAGCCGGTCGCGATGTGGAGGAAGGGGAACGGCGGCGGCGCCGGCGCGAACGCCTTCAGCGCCAGGTGCAGCATGACCGACGAATCCTTGCCGATCGAATAGAGGAACACCGGCCGCTCGAACTCGGCGGCGACCTCACGGATGATGTGGATGGACTCGGCTTCGAGCGTGGCGAGATGGGACAGGGCCATGCCGGTGGTTAGCCGGTGCGACCCCGTCCGCTAAGGAAGAAAATGTTTGCCGCCCCTCCGTCGGGAGGGGCGGCCGACCGCCTCATTCCGCGGCGACGAACTTCGGCGGCGAGATGATGTTCGACTTGACGCCGTCCAGCGGCAGCGCCTCCTGGATGCGGCGGAACGTGGCCAGCGCCTGCCCGGTCACCTGGTCCATGTTATAGTAGCGATAAGTCGCCAGCCGGCCGACAAACCAGACATTGGGCGTCGACATCGCCAGTTTCTCGTACTTCTTGTACAGTTCAGCGTTCTCGGGGCGCGGGATCGGGTAATACGGGTCACCCTCGGCCGACGGATATTCGTACGTGATTGCCGTCTTCGGGTGGACCTGCCCGGTGATCCACTTATATTCGCTGACGCGGGTAAACGCTTCGGTCTGCGGATAATTGACCGTGCCCGTCGGCAGCTTGCGCTCGACGTCGTGCGTCTCGTGGCGGAAGCGGAGCGAGCGATACGGCAGCTTGCCGAAACGGAAGTCGAAATACTCGTCGACCGGGCCGGTGTAGATCAGCCGCTTATAGTCGATCTCGTTCTGGATGTCGCGGAAGTCGGTCTGCGTCATCACGCTGATGTTTGGGTGACTGAGCATCTTCTCGAACATCCGGGTATAGCCGTACTTCGGCATCGCCTGGAATTCGTCGGTGAAATAGCGGTCGTCGCGGTTGGTCCGCGTCGGCACGCGTGCCGTCACCGACTTGTCGAGCTCGCTCGGGTCCATCCCCCACTGCTTGCGCGTGTAGCCCTGGAAGAACTTCTCATACAGCTCACGCCCGACGACCGAGACGACGACGTCCTCCGACGTGCGGATCGGATCGACTTTCTCGGCGCGCGAAGCAAACCAGGCCGGCAGCTCTTCGCTGGTGAGATTGAGGTTGTAGAGCGAGTTGACCGTGTCGAGGTTGATCGGAATCGGCACCAGCTTGCCGTCCACGACGCCGAGCACGCGATGTTCGTACGGCCGCCACTCGGTGAACTGCGACAGATGGTCGAAGATCATCGCCGAATTGGTGTGAAAGATGTGGGGGCCATATTCGTGAATCAGCAGCCCGTGATCGTTGTAGCGATCATAGGCGTTGCCGCCGATATGCGGCCTGCGGTCGACGATCAGCACCTTTTCGTTGCGCTGCGTGGCGATGCGTTCGGCGAGCGTCGCCCCAGCGAAACCGGCACCGACGATGAGCCAATCAAACACGGGCGGTCTCCTTGAGCGGGGATGAAGGGTGAGCAGCGCGGGCGGCGTCCATCAGGTCGGACATGTCGGTCCAAACCTGATCCCACGACCCCTGCGCCAGATGCGTGTCGACGCGCGCAAGCCAAGCCGCGCGCGCCGCATGATCGTGCGACCGCGCCAGCAGGCGCTCGATCGCGGCAACCGTCGCCGGCGCATCGGCGGCAATCTCGACCAGCCCCATATCGCCATATGGCGTGACGACATCGGTGATCGCGGTAGAGACGACGGGCAGCCCGGCGGCAAGAAACTCGGGCGTCTTCGTCGGGGAAATGAAGCGCGTCGCATCGTTCAACGCGAACGGCATGAAGCCAACGTCCCAGTTGGCGAGATAGGCCGGCAGCTCGGCGTATGACTTGCCGCCAAGCCAGCGCAGGTTCGCCGCCTGCGGCAGGTCGGCCGGGTCGATCTTCGCCGTCGGGCCGATCATCATCACCTGCCAGTCGGGGCGCAGCCGCGCGACTTCGCCGACGAGGGCGGTGTCCATGCGCTCGTCGATGACGCCGAAGAAGCCGATCCGCGGGTGCGGCAGCGCCGCCTGGTCGGCAGGGTCCGGCAGCCCGGCGCGCGCGGCACCGAAATGCGCCGTGTCGATCGACGACGGGAAGCAGTGGATATTCGCGTGCCGGTCGGCCGACGCGCGGTACATCGCGGCACCCCCGGTAAAGACGACGTCGGCCCGCTCGAGCATCTCGGCCTCGAGCGCCTTGAGCAGCGGCGGCGCGCCGGCAAAGGCAGCAAGTTCGTCCATCTTGTCGAACACGATCAGCTCGGGCTCGAGATGGCGGGCGAAGGGCAGCGCCATCGGCGTGTAGAACCACAGCGTCACCCGCCCCGACGCCTGCGCAACAAGCTCGTCGAGAACAGCACGCTGATGATCGATCGCCGCGGCCGTATCGGTACCATGCGGCAGGGTGGGTTGAACCACCCGGATGCCCGGGTCGCGGCTCAGGACGATCGTGCCTGGCGCAGTGTCATCGGTGAAGATCGGCTCTTCGACGACGATAACGTCATAGGTTCGCGCAGCGCGGGTCAGGAGATGCTGAGGCCGCTGAAAGACGAAATCCCAGCGCAGATGCGATAAAGCGATCAGCGTCGGACGTGCGTCATTGTGCACTGCGAAGACCATTTGGCTCCCGGTTGTATCCGTAACAATGAGGTGGCCCGCAAGAGGCCTATGCCGAACGATGGCACGAGATATAACGACGGGACAACGACTTGGTTCCCGGCGGCTCACCCGCTGTTCATCTTCAGAATGCCGCACCTGCAGGCCATCGCGGAGTTGACACGATGCCGCAGCGCAGCATCGGGACGCCGACCTTTGTCGCAGGCACGGAACCATCCGTCGGTCATGCGTTCAACGTGGCATCCGACGGGTGGAGTGGACAGATTCCGGGACCTAGCCAGAGCTCGGCCGATCGCCACGTTATGGCGCTTATGGGCCGCGTGGTCCGTCCGGTCGCCGCAATAGTCGTGATGCTGCCACTGGCTGCGTGTGCCGGCGGGGTGCTCGACCCGCGCGGCCCCGTTGGCGCATCCGAGGTGACGATTTTCTACAACTCGGTGGCGATCATGCTGACCGTCGTCGTCCCGGTCATCGTCGGCACGCTCGCCTTCGCGTGGTGGTTCCGGGCGTCGAACACGCGCGCCCGCTACCTGCCGAACTGGGCGCATTCCGGCCAGATCGAGATCGTCGTCTGGTTCATCCCGCTGCTCATCATCCTGCTGCTGTCCGGCGTGATCTGGACCGGGTCGCACGCGCTCGAGCCGAGCCGGCCGATCCCCTCACGCGTGCCGCCGCTGGAGGTGCAGGTCGTCTCGCTCGACTGGAAGTGGCTGTTCATCTACCCCGCTCAAGGCGTCGCGACGGTGAACACCCTCGTCGTTCCCGCCGGGACGCCGCTCCACTTCGTGCTGACGTCGGCAAGCGTGATGAACACCTTCTTCGTCCCGCAGCTGGGCAGCATGATCTACACGATGAACGGCATGGCCGATAACCTCTGGCTCGTCGCCGACAAGCCGGGAATCTATTACGGCCGGTCGACGATGATCAGCGGCGACGGCTTTCCCGACATGCAGTTCACGGTCACGGCCGTGCCGCCGGCGCGCTTTGCCGCGTGGGCGGCTGCGGCGCACGCGGGGGCGGCGCTCGACCCCGGCACCTATCGGGCGCTCAGCCGGCAGGGGACGATGCCGCGGCCGGTCAGCTATGGCAGCGTCGCCCCTGGCCTGTTTGCCGATATCGTCGCGCAGCGGCTGCCCCCCGGCCCGGGACCGCGCCTGACCTCTCCCGGCACGACGGAGCCGAAGAAATGAACCTGCTCGGCAAGCTGACGTGGCAGTCGATCCCGTGGGATTCGCCGCTGCCGCTCTATGCTTCGGGCGTTGCCGCCCTGGCGATCCTGGCCACGCTGGGCTGGGTCGTCGCCAAAGGTCATTTTCCGTATCTGTGGAAGGAGTGGCTGACCAGCGTCGACCACAAGCGCATCGGCGTCATGTACACGCTGCTGGCGCTCGTCATGCTGCTGCGCGGTTTCACCGATGCGGTCATGATGCGGACGCAGCAGGACATTGCGCTGCATTCGAACGGCTATCTGCCGCCCGAACATTATAACCAGGTGTTCTCGTCGCACGGCACGATCATGATCTTCTTCGTCGCGATGCCGTTCATGATCGGCTTGATGAACTTCGTCGTGCCGCTCCAGCTCGGCATCCGCGACGTTGCCTTCCCGACGTTGAACTCGGTCGGCTTCTGGCTGACCGCGACCGGGGCGCTCCTCGTCAACATCAGCCTGGGGATCGGCGAATTTTCGCGCACGGGCTGGCTGCCGTACCCGCCGCTGTCCGAGCTCGCTTACTCGCCCGGCGTCGGCGTCGATTATTATCTATGGGCGCTGCAGATCTCGGGCGCGGGCACCCTGCTGAGCGGCATCAACCTGACGACGACGATTCTGAAGACACGGGCACCGGGCATGAGCCTGCTGCGCATGCCGATGTTCTGCTGGACCAGCCTGGCGTCGAACCTGCTGATCGTCGCCGCGTTCCCGGTCCTGACGGCGACGCTCGCGATGCTGATCCTCGACCGCTACCTCGGCTTCCACTTCTTCACGAACGACGGCGGCGGGAACATGATGATGTTCATGAACCTGATCTGGGCGTGGGGGCATCCGGAGGTCTACATCCTGATCCTGCCCGCGTTCGGCGTCTTTTCCGAAGTTGTCTCGACCTTCTCGTCGAAACCGCTGTTCGGCTACCGCTCGATGGTCTTGGCGACCATGGTCATCTGCGTCCTCGCCTTCATGGTCTGGCTGCACCACTTCTTCACCATGGGCGCCGGGGGCAACGTCAACGCCTTCTTCGGCATCATGACGACGATCATCGCCGTGCCGACCGGGGTCAAGGTGTTCAACTGGATGTTCACCATGTACGGCGGTCGCGTCCGCTTCGAGCCGCCGATGCTGTGGGCGATCGGCTTCATCGTGACCTTCGTCATCGGCGGCATGACCGGGGTCATCCTGGCGATCCCGCCGATCGATTTCCTGCTGCACAACAGCCTGTTCCTGGTCGCGCATTTCCACAACGTCATCATCGGCGGCACCCTGTTCGGTGCATTTGCCGGCTATATGTACTGGTTTCCCAAGGCGTTCGGCTTCAAGCTCGAGCCGCGGCTGGGCAAGGCTGCGTTCTGGTTCTGGCTGGTCGGCTTCTACGTTGCGTTCATGCCACTCTACGCGCTCGGCTTTCTTGGCATGGCGCGGCGGATGCAGCACTACGACGTGCCCGAATGGCAGCCGTGGCTGATCGTCGCCAGCGTCGGCGCGGGGCTGATCGCGATCGGCATCGGCTGCCTGATCGCCCAGCTGGTCGTCAGTATCCGCAACCGCGACGCGCTGCGCGACACCACCGGCGACCCGTGGGACGGGCGCACGCTCGAATGGGCGACCGCGTCGCCGCCGCCGGTGTTCAACTTCGCCGTCCTGCCCGAAGTGTCGGGCGACGACGCCTATTGGGCGATGAAGGAGAATGCGCGCCAGTCTCCGCCCCCGAGCTACGGTGTGATCGAGCTGCCGCGTAACTCGCCGACCGGCCTTGTCTGCGCCTTCTTCGCCTCGGTCATGGGCTTCGCGCTGATCTGGCACATCTGGTGGATGGCGATCGCCGGACTGCTGGGGGCATGGGCGACGTTCGTCGTCTTCGCCTGGCGGGACCGCAGCGAGGAGATCATGGGCGCCGACGAGGTCGAGCACCTCGATCAGGCCGCACGAGCCGGCACCGCATGACCGCTGCTGCCGCCGCCGATCCTGTCGACCCGAATGCGGTCGGTCACGGCCCGTCGACGGAGCGGCACGGGGGTGTCGCGTCGAAGCGGATCATCGTCGGCTACGGCTTCTGGATCTTCCTTGTCAGCGACATCATCATGTTCGCGGCGTTCTTCGCGACCTATGCCGTCCTGTCGGGCGCGACCGCCGGCGGCCCGAGCGGACGCGACCTGTTCGACCTCAACATCACCGCGGTCGAGACCGGCTGCCTGCTGCTGTCGAGCTTCACCTGCGGCATGGCGACGATCGCCGCCCATGTCCGCCGCTTCGCCTGGTTCCAGGCGATGATGGCTGCGACCTTCGTCCTCGGCGCGAGCTTCATCGCGATCGAGGTCACCGAACTTGCCGGCTTCGTCGGCCGCGGCGCCGGACCCGACCGCAGCGCGTTCCTGTCGGCGTTGTTCGCCCTGGTCGGCTGCCACGGCGTCCATGTCACCGTCGGGCTGCTGTGGCTGCTGACGATGATGGCGCAGGTCTATGCCAAGGGGTTCCGCGAAGACATCATGCGCCGCATCCTGTGCTGGACACTGTTCTGGCACGCCCTCGACATTATCTGGGTGGCGCTGTTCACGCTCGTCTATCTGATCGGGAGTGCCGCATGAGCGACGAAGCCCCTGCCCCGGGTGCCCCGGGCGTCGAAGCCGCGCGGCAGCAAAGTGTCGGCGTGCAGGTGCTGGGCTACTCGATCGGGCTGGCGATGGCGGTGATCCTGACCGCGGTGTCGTTCTACATCGTCCACAGCTCGCTGATCTGGACGCCCGGCATTCCGATGGGGCTGGTGGTGCTCGCCATTGCCCAGATGGGCGTCCACCTGATCTTCTTCCTTCACCTGAGCACCGGACCCGACAGCACCAACACCGTGCTCGCGCTCGCCTTCGGCCTGCTGATCACCTTCCTGATCGTCGCCGGCTCGCTGTTCATCATGAGCAACCTCAACCACAACATGCCGCCGATGGACCAGATCATGGCGATGCAGCGCTGAGCTGCCTCCACAGCGGCGGACTTCAGCGCTGAGCCCGTCATGGCGGTGGGCGGTGGGTCGGCGGCGTGAAGAACAGCTTGCGGAAGCTGATCGTCACCGCCCGGCCTACCGGGTCGAGATATCCCGGCTGATAGGCGAGCGGCGTCGCGCCGGTCGCGTCGCGGACGCGCTCGCGGGCATCGGTCAGGTTGGTGACGGCGAGCGTCAGGCGCGACCCGCGCAGCCACGGGTGGTCCTTCACGACGCCGGGCATCTGGCCAAGGTTGGCGAACAGGCGGAGGCTCGCGGTCGCAAGCGGGGCGAAGGTCAGCGCGCCATTGGGATCGGCGGCGCTGGCATCGACGCGCGTTCCCGACCGCCAGCTGGCCGACAGGCGCGCGCCGAGGCCGTTGCGCGAATAGCCCGCCTGGACGTCGACGGTGTGCCGCGGCTGACCGCCGCTGGTGCCGAGCGCGCCGCCGTTCAACAGGTCGAGGACCGGCACGCCCGGGCGGATCAGCACCTGATCCTCGAAATAAATGCTGTGATAGACGGCGAACTGCAGCCGGCCGCCGTTGGGCCCGCCGAAGCCGCCGCGACCGCCGCCGCCGCCGCCGTCGCCCCGCCGCCGCGCCGCTCGCCGCCCCCCTCGCGCGGCGGGCCGTCGCCGCCGGGCCGGCGCAGCCCGGCAAACGGGTTGACCTGCGTCGACTTGAGCGGAACCGCGAGGTTGAAGCCGTAGCGCAGGGTCTGACTCGCCTCGCTGGCGAAGTTGACCGGCCGCGCATCGACACTGACCAGGTCGCCGGCGGCGTCGCGGGCGAACCGGTCGGGAAACGCTGCCTCGATCGCCGCGCTGGTCGCCGGAAAGCCGGCGATGGCGTTGGTCAGGTGCGTCTCGACATAGTTCGCCGTGACCGTCAGGTCGGGCCTGGCCAGCGGCTTCCAGTTGAGCTCGACCTTGGTGACGTGCCGTGCGCTCGCCTGCAGCCCCGGATTGCCGCCCTGGATCAGCGTGACGAAGGCGGTGGTTCCGGTGCGGGGATCGAAGATCGCCGCGTTGGGCGTGGTGATGATCGGCCCCGGCAGCTGCTGTGCGCTCGGCGCGGCATGGTCGTCGGTATGGCTGGCGACAAGGCTCAGCGGCCTGACCGGCGTCCAGTGGAGGCCGTAGCCGACCGTCGTCAGCGTGCCGAAATCGGACAGATATTGAGCGGCAAAATTGCCGTTCGCGCTGAGGTCGCCGATCGCCCCGCCGAAGCCCTGCTTACGACTGGTCAGCGGCAGGTCGACGTTGGCCTGCCCGCTGACGAGGTTGCGGGTGAAATGGGTCGTCTGGCCGACGCCGCGGCGCAGCGACTCGCCGTCGAACCCGCTGAAGCTGCCGAGCAGCTTGAGCGACACGTCGACGTCGCCGGCGGGAAGCGACAGCGGCGAGCCGGACACGAGCCCGTCGACGCTGCCGCTCTGGGCCAGGCTGCGCGCGCTGTCGGGGGTGCGCGGGACGAGCGTGCCGCCGAACGCCGCCAGCGGGTCGCCGCCGGCGTTGACCAGCGCCTGGAACGCCGCCGGATCGGCACCGACGTCGTTCTTCGTCCGCGTGTCGGTGCGGTCGTAGTTGGTGACCAGCGACCAGCGCCAGTCCTTGCCGTCGTGGTTGAGGGTCGCGCCGAAGTGGATGTTCGACGACCGCGTCTCGGCGAGCAGCGGCCCGAGCGCGGTCGCGTAGCGGGTGACGGTGGCACTGCCCGCCGGCGGACCAAAGGCGCTTCCCGGCGGCACCGTCAGCGTCACCAGGCCGACGCCGTTCTCGCCCTGCGACTGGTCGAATTCGACCCGGAGGTTGGCGGTCGCCGAAAGGTTGCCGGGCAGCAGGTGATTGTAGATCGCGTTCAGCTGTTCGGTATCGGCATCGCGCGTCAGGGTGCGGAACTGCGTCACGTCGGGAAGCTCGCCGGCAATGCCGGCGCGCGGTGGATCGAGGACGCCGCGATCGGCTTCGGTCAGCGCATCGACGTGCGTCGCCTTCAGGTCGAGGTTGAGGCGACCGTTCCTCTGGATGCGCAGGTAATCGGCGCTGCCCGCGGCGTTCGCCGCCCCGCCCGCGGTTGCTGTGCCGCCGGTCGCCTCCGCGGTCGTCGCCCGGAAGCGGGGGCGCAGGACGAAGTTGACGACCCGCTGGTCGGCCGCCGCGCCGTACTTCAGCGCCACCTCCTCGGGCAGGATATCGACGCGCAGGATCGCCTCGGTCGGCAGGTCGCGGACCTCGCTGAAGCCCGAGATGCGGTGACCGTTGAGCAACACCAGCGGGGCGCCACCGGTGCCGCGGTCGGAGCGCGTTTGCGGCGCGAGCTCGTTCAGCAGGTCGGCCACCGACGAGACGCCGTAGCTGCGGATATCGGCCGGGCCGAGCTGGATCTCGGGCTTGATGTCGCCGACGACCGCGCCGGGTTGCGGCTGGGTGCGCCCGGTGACGACGATGTCCGGTTCTTCCGGCACGTCCTGAGCCACCGCGGGCCGAGCGAGGATCGCCAGCCCCGCCATGGTCGCGGCGCGCGCCAGCCGGACACGACCGCGACGCGTCGCGTGACAAGAACCCATTTGCGCTGACTTCCTACGACCGTCGCCCGCGGCTACGCCGGGCGAGCCGGCAATCCCCCGCGACCTGCGCCGCCTAGTGCCCCGCTGCGGGAGGAGTTAATCGCTGCCCTTCAGAGCAGGAATCGGCGACCGCGCCGACCTCGATCAACAGGTCTGTACAACCACCGTGCGACCCCAGCCGTTCGGGATTTGCAGCAGTCTTGGCATGGCCGTGCCGACCATAAGACGTGCGTCAATACTTGACGTGAAACGAGACCATTACGGTCCGCAACTGATTGGGGCCGGCGAGATAAGCACCGTAGAACGCATTGAACCGCGGATCGACCGATGGGCTGGCGAAATCCTGGCTGATCGCGTTGGTGACATTCTTGGCGACGATGTCGACGCCGTAGCGCCCACCGCGCGCTGCAATCCCGGCGGTCAGATCGAGCGTCGTCAGCGCAGGTGACAGGAACTGTTCCTGCCGCTGGTTGAACATGCTGCTGCGGTGTCGGACGGCGACGGCGAAATGTCCGTCGAACCTGGCGGTCAAGCGCGGGTCGTAGGCCGCACCGGCATTGAAGGTCGCCTGCGGTGCCTGGCTCCGGCGGAACCGCTCGAACAATGCGTTGCCGGTGGCGTCGACTGCCGGCGCGGTGGTCGCCGGGTCGATCGGCTGGATCACGGCGGTTGCATCGGCGTAGGTCAGGCCCCCGTCGAAGTGGATTTCGGGCGTCAGCTTGAACGCGCTTTCGACCTCGACCCCGCGACTGCGCGCCGGGCCGTTGAACGTCAGGAAGCCGAGCGTGCCGCCGGTGAACACGGTATCCTGGAAGTCCTTGATGTCGGTCCAGAAGCCGGCGACGTTCAGCCGCAGCCGGCCACCGACCAGCGTCGTCTTGACCCCGACCTCGTAGCTTTTGGTGAACTCGTCGCGGATCGCCGAGCCCGCCGCGACCAGCGCCGCCGGCACCTTGCCGTCGACCAGCAGCGGCGGCGGCACGGCGATGGTGTTGGTCTCGACGAAACCGCCCGATTTGCTGCCGTGGCCGAACGATGCGTAGGCCATGACCCGCGGGGCGATGTCGTACTGCAGGCTGACGTTGCCGTCGAAGAAGGTCGAATTGTGGGTCAGCGGTGTCGGGTCGAACGGCGGGTTGGCGATGGTATTCCACACCGTGAACGGGGCCGAGTTGGTTCGCCCGTAGACGATGTCCTTCTCCTCGCGCGTATAACGCAAACCGCCGGCGAGGCGCAGCGCCGCGGTGATGTGCCACGTGCCCGACGCGAAAGCTGAATAAGCGCGCGACTTCTGATTAAAGTCGTTGGCGAAGGGTCCGTTGAACAGCTGACCCGGCGGCGGTCCGCCCGCTGGCCGGAAGCCCGGCACGGCCCAGCGCTGGTTCTCGACCGAGTTCCAGGTGCCGTTCAGGTAGAAGTATCCGGCCATGTATTCGAAGCGTCGGCCGCTCGGCGACTGGATGCGCAGCTCCTCGGTGAACTGGCTATACTGCTCGGCCCGCCGGAAGTTGATCGAATCGTCGCGGCTGAAATCGAAATCGTCGAGATTGAACAAGTCATAATGAACATACGCCGTCTGTGCCGACAGGGTGTGGTCACCGAGCAGCAGCTCGAGGCGCAGGTTGCCGATGTCGGACACGGTGCGATGGTAGGTCTCGCCGCTGGCGGTGGCGGCGGTGAACTGCAGGGTATGGCCGTCGAGCGCGCCCTCGCCGTATAGCGGCGGCACGGGCCCGACGAGCTGGTAGCTCGCCCCGATCTGGCGATTTTCGGCGTGCTGGTAGGAAGCCGTCGCGGTCATGCTGTCGGTTGGCTGTGCCTTCAGCGTTGCGCGCAAGCCGAGGTCGAGGTGCTCGGGTCCCTGATGCCCGGTGAAGTCGTTGCGCACCCAGCCGTTCAGGTCGTTGGAGTGGGCGGCGACACGCAACGACACCTTGTCGGCCAGCGGCGCATCGCCGGCGGCGTCGAGCTGGTAGCCGCCATCGATGAACTCGTAGCCGGCGCGGCCTTCGACCGAGAGATGGTCGCCCGGCTGCCGGGTGACGACGCTGATGCCGCCGAGACTGGCGTTCTTGCCGAGCAGCGTCGACTGCGTTCCCGTGATGAACTCGATCCGATCGACGTCGAAGAACGACGTCGAATACAGGCGGCTCTTGCCGAAGAAGACGCCATCGGTGAACAGCGCGACCGATTGCTCGAACGCTTGCGACCGTGCCGCTGTCCCGAGACCGCGGAAGGTCAGTGCCAGGCCATCGTCGGGCGCGCGCGAGAAGACCGCGCCGGGTACGAGCGTGACCGCTTGGAACAGGTCCTTGATGCCCTGCTGCTGGAGGCTGGCGCCGTCCAGCACGGCGATGCTGACCGGCGTCCGCTGGGCCGGCTCGGAGCGCTTGAGGGCGGTGACCACAAGCTCGCCGATGTCGCCACCGTCGCCCGGCGACCGCGGGCTCGTCGCAAGGCGGTGTGCCGTTACTTCGGCGTCGACGGCAGCAGCCGGAGCCGGAGCCAGCGCCGCCGTGAGCCAGCAGAGGAAGATCCAGCGGCGCATGACGATCACATGTGCTTGAACTGATGACGATACTGGTGGCTGACGGCGAGGCGCTCGGGATGGTCGCGCAGGCGAAGTACCATGCGGCCCGACAGACTCCGCGCGACCGTCGCGATCGCGGCGACATTGACCAGCACGCCGCGCGCGACCTGCCAGAACTGGTCGGGGTCGAGCGATGCGGCGAGCTCGCGGATCGGTGTGCGGATGATCGCCTCGCGGTTGGCGGTGACGACGCTCGTGTACTTGTCCTCGGCGCGGAAGAAGCAGACGTGGTCGACCAGCACGAAGTCAATGTCATTGCCGCGGGAGGCCCGGATCCAGCGCAGATAGGTGCGCTGGCGGACGGCGGCGGTCAGCTCGTCGAGGAGCGCGTCGAGGCGCGGCGGCGGCTCGGCGAGCCGGTCGCGGACGCGCTTGAGCGCCAGCGCCAGCCGCGCCTCGTCATAGGGCTTCAGCAGATAATCGACGGCACCGTGATCGAACGCGGCAATGGCGTGCGCATCGTAGGCGGTGACGAAGACGACGAGGCACGAGCCCGCCACCTCGCGGGCGAGCGCGATGCCGTTGAGCCCGGGCATTTCGATGTCGGCGAAGAGGATGTCGGGCCTCAGTCGCTCGCAGGCCGCGAGTGCCGTGACGCCGTCTGGCGCGACCGCAGCGATCCTCAGCTCGGGCCAGAGCCGGGCAAGATGCTGGACAAGCTCGGCGGCGAGCGCCGCCTCGTCCTCGGCGATGACGGCGGCCGGTGTCATGGCTTGGGCCGTTTGACTTCGACCATCAGGGAGCGGACGTCGCTGCCGCCGATATTCTCGACCTCGTGCGTGATCGCGGGTTCCCAGAACGACGTCCCCGCCGGCATCACATGAACCTCGGTCTTGCCGCCGCTGGTGACCCTGACCTTCGCCGGCGTCAGCAGCACGGTCAGGTGGGCCGGGTGCGAGTGCATGCCGCTGCCGCAGACGCCCATCCCCGGCCGTCCCGTATAAGACAGCACCCGAACCTGCGGATTGTCGATGACCACGCGGTAGTTCTGCGGCTGGACCCGCGCCGCGTCTTGTGCGGCGACCGGCGTGCTCGCCGCGAGGGCGAAGACGGCGAGGATCAGGTGGCGGCGCATCCGAGTTCTCCTTGCAAGGGGCGGGTCGTGTCGAGGGGAATCGTCAAGGTGACCGTCGCACGGTCGTCGCTGCGGCGGACGACGCTCTGCGTGGCGTGACCATGGTGCATGGCATCGAGGTTGATGCAGAGGCGGCCGAGCAGCGTGCCGGCTGGCCCGTCGAGGGCCGCGCCGGGCGCATCGATCCGCAGCCGGTAGTCGCCGCCCCCCGCGCCGTCGACCCTGACCCGCCCGGACTGCGCCAGGGCGGCAATCAGGGGCAGCAGGCTGAGGGCGGGAAAGGCGGTTCCGCCGTCCGCGGCTTCCAGCGCCGCCTCGACACCCCGCCGCGCACCCGTCGCCTGCTCGAGTGCCAGCCAGGCGTCGACGAGGTCGAGCTCGGCCTGCAGGGTGGTCGTTGTCTGCCGCACGCCCGGCATCGCCGCGCGGAGAAAGGCGACGAGCGCGTCGAAGCAGCGGTCGGCGCCGCGATCGCCGCGCGCATAGCCGGCGCGGATGGCGCGGATCGCGTCGCGCAGCAGCTCGGGCTGCAGCTGGCCGCGGACGGTCGCCAGGCGGCGGCTTGCCGTGCTGGCCATCATGTCGGCGCGGGCGCTGGCGGCCCGAGCGACCAGGGCGCGGAGCGTCAGCGCCCGCTGCGCGGCGGTAAAGCCGAGCACGTACAGACTGCCGTAGAAGGCGTTGACCCAGATGGCATAGCAGAACAGCGCCAGTTCCGAGTGCTGGCCGATCATGGCGGCAAGACCGTCGCCGGGCATCAGCATCGCCTGCAGCGGGACGGTGGCAACGTGGACGACGGCGAGCAGCGGCGCGAGCAGGATGATCGCCGCGATACCGACATAGGCCGGCGCTCGCCGCAGCCGCAGTGCCATGACCGACCACGTGATCCCGGCGATCAGGTAGACCCCGAACAGCATGGCGATGAAGACAGGCGTGGCCGGCTCGCTCATCGCGCTGAGCGGAAAGGACAGCGTCTCGATCGTGGTGACGGTGATCGCCCAGAGCAGGCCGCAGGCGATGGCCTGACCGGCGGTGAACGGCTCGACCGCGTTCACGGACACGGCACCGTCAGCGTCGCCACCGCCCCGCGCGGCCGGCGGCCGGCCAGCGCCACGCTCGCCGAACCTCCGTAGAGCAGGGCCAGGCGGGTGGCGATGTTTGCCAGGCCGATGCCGTCGCCACCGCCGCCACTCAAGCCGATCCCGTCGTCCTCGACCGCCAGCACGAGCGAGGAACCGGTCCGCCGGGCGCGTAGCGTGATCGTCCCGCCCACGGGCAGCGGCGCAATGCCGTGCTTGATCGCGTTCTCGGCCAAGGTCACCAGCATCAGCGGCGGGAGCGGAACGGATCGCAGCGCCTCGGGCACGTCGACGACGAGGTCGAGCCGCGGCCCCATCCGCGCGACGCAGACGTCGAGATAGGCGCGCGCCAGGTCGACCTCCGCGCCGACGGTCGACCAGCGCGCATCGGCTGCACTGAACGAATCCTCGATATAGGTGAGCAGGCGCTCGAGCAGGTGCCGCCCGGCCTCGTTGCCGATGCGGTAGTGGCGACGCGCCGTGGCCAGCGTGTTGAACAGAAAATGCGGCTCGATCTGGCGCTGCATCGCCGCCGCCTCGGCGTCGAGCGACGCGGCGGCCAGGCGCGCGGCATCGGCCTGCTGCCGGGCGAGCCCTTCGGCCTGGTCCGCGCCCTGGCGCCACAGCAGCGAAATGCCGGCAAGCGCCAGGGCGATGACCGACCAGCGCAGGCTGCGGCCGGCGAATACCGTCCAGTCGAAGACGTCTGCGAACGACGCGGTCAGCGCTTCGCCCGCGGTCGCTCCCGCAACGACGGCAACCGCCAGCAGCAAAAGCCGCGCTGCCGGCCGCGCCACCCGCACCCGCGCGACCGTCGCCAGGCCGAGCGCGATCGCCAGCGCGACGACGAGCCGGTCCCCGAGAACGGCCTCCCAGCCCGCGACGATCTCGCCAAGCGGCCAGTGCCGCCAGACGAACGGCTGGAAGAAGAACTGCGTCGACATCAGCACGGCCAAGGCCACGGCGATGCCCAGCAGCGCTGCCGGCGACCCGTCGATCACGGGCTGCGCGCGTGCTGCTGGCGGTGGCGTCCCTGCTCGCCTCATCACCAGAAACTGCGCCCGACATCGCCCGCAGGCAAGGACGCCGCGGGCGCGCTGGCGCCGTCCACTCCGCCGATTCGGCCGCTCGCCGCGCAGAAGCGCGCATCCATCGGCGGCCGGGCGGGCTCCGTCGCATCGCGCCGAGAACAGCGCGGCGGGGCGCTATCCTGCAAGCGGCTGGAAGTGGCCGATGACAGGAGATGTGCCCATGATCCGGACGATCCTTTCGACCTCCGTCTGTGCGCTGGCGCTTGCCTGCGCGGTGCCCGCGGCGGCGGTGCCTGTCAGCGGCGATCCGGTGCGCTTCTGGCAGGATCAGATGATCGGCAGCCTCGCCCTGCCGCCCGATCTCCTCGGCCACCCGTACGCCATGGTCGACGTCGCCATGTTCGACGCCGTCAACCAGACTACCGGCAAGACGTACCATGGCTACATCAAGAACCTGGTCACCGCCGGCGGCGATACGCGCGCTGCGGCGTCGCAGGCAGCGCACGACGTGCTGGTCAAGGTCAACCCGGCCGGGGCTGCCGGTTATGACGCGGCGCTCGCCGCCAGCCTCGCCCTTGTGCCCGACGGTGCCGCCAAGGCCGCCGGCATCGCCACCGGCGCGGCCGCGGCGGCGGCGGTGGTCGCCCGGCGCACCGGCGACGGTTACGGCGCGCCTTACGCCTACACGCCCTCCGGCCTGCCCGGCCGCTGGGCACCCACCCCCGACGAAGGCATTCCGGCGCAGTTCAAGTTCCTCGGCAGCACCGACCCATGGGTCATCGCCAGCCCCTCGGTCTATCGGCCAGGACCGCCGCCGGCGCTCGGCAGCGCCGCCTACACCGCCGCCTTTGACGAGGTGAAGTCGCTCGGCTCGGCCACGAGCACGACGCGGACGCAGGACCAGACGGAGGCGGCCCAGTTCCTCGCCAACGTCAACTCGCCCTTCGAGCGCATCGCCTTGGCCGCTGCCGAAAGCAAGGGGCTGTCGAGCCTGGACAGCGCCCGCGTGTTCGCCATGGCGTCGGTCGCTTATGCCAATTCGGTGACGTCGGTGTTCGAGGCCAAGTATCATTATGACTATTGGCGTCCGGTGACCGCCATCCGCGCTGCCGACATCGACGGCAACCCCGACACGCTGGCCGATCCCAACTGGCATGCGCTGGTCTTCACGCCGCCGTTCCCGTCCTACTCGTCGGCCGCGACGGGCACGGCGAGTGCGTTCGACGACGTCCTCGCCGGCCTCATCGGCAACAACTACAGCTTCTGTCTCGACGGGCCCACCACCCGCTGCTGGAACAGCCTGTCCGATGCGACGACCGAATTCGCCAACGCGCGGGTGTGGGGCGGCGTGCACTGGCGCTTCGACGTCGATGCGAGCTTGGGGATCGGCAACAAGATCGCCGGCGATGTCCTCGGCGCCCACGCCTTTCAGGCGGTTCCCGAGCCGGCGAGCTGGGTCCTGATGATCGTCGGCTTCGCTGCTGTCGGCTGCTTCAACCGGCGTACGCGGGGGGTGGTCACGGCGTAGCGGACAGCGCCACGCTGCTGCTGCAGTCCCGCGACCGAAGCTTCCCGACCGCCAGCCGCCACGATGCAGCAGGCCTGCCTGGACGCGGTCGCGCGGTTCGGCGGGGATGATCGGCGCTATCGTCCCTGTAGAAGCGCCGTCACGATCGCTCCGTTGACCCGCTGGGCGACGTCGACCGCCGGCGGCGCAAAGGCCGCACCGCTCGACTTGACCGTCCAGTTGCCGGGTACGCCGTCCGCAGGGCCGATGTCGACATCGGATATTACCGGTTGCTGCAGCGTCATCTGGGTCGGAAAGCCGCCGGAGTTCGAGCTCCACACGCGGACGACGGTGGCGTTGTCGAGGGCGGTGCCGGCGGCGACGGTCGCGCCTTCCTCGAACCCGGTGGACACCTTCTTGCCAAAGCCCTTGCGATTGCCGGACGAACTGTAAACGCCGTAGTCAATGACCATCGTCACGGCGATGGCGGTCACGTTCGCATCGTGCGCGACATAGGCCGATCGCTGATAGGCCTGGGTGCGATCGAGCGTGCGGAAGGCAAGCATTTGCTGCCCCATGAAGCCGTTGGTCGCGCGTTGCGCCTTGTCGCCCGGCATCGGGTACACCGCCATGCCGGTCGGTGCCACATAAGTGCCGAAGCGGCCGGATGATCCGTTGGGCAGGCTGGTCCACGTCGCCAGCTCAGGCGCCGCGGCGGCGAGTGCCCGGCCGTCGATCACCTCGAAGCCGGCGGCCTTCAGCTGCGCCACGAAATCGGTATAGGCGGCGTCGGCAATCTTCTGCCGCGTCGCCAGGTCGACGCCGGTCAGCTGGGTGTGAACCTTGCTGGTGTCCGATCGAAACGTGTCCGTAAGGAGCCCGTGTGACACCCCGTGGCTCTTGGCCTGCATCGTGAACTCATCGGGAAAGGCCACGTTGAACACCGTAATGCCAACGCGGGTGATCCCCTTGATCTGACTGCCGTTGCTGTTGACGATGCTGATCGGCTCGATGGGAACGCGACTATTGAGCCAGCCTCGCTGGACGAAAGTGCCGTGTTCGATCTGCTGCGCCGAAAGCGGTTCGACCGACATGACGGCGCAAAGGCCGATGATCGCAGCCAGTCGGTTTCGCATCGCTCCCCCCGATTTGTTCACAGGAGCCTAGCGATTAGCGTGGGGATGTCTAGACGAGCCAAACAGACAGCATGAGCGGTATGCTCGCTCAACTTGAGCGGACGAGCAGTAGTCTGACCATTCCGAGCCGATCCACCAAGGGATTCGCGATACTGGAACCGGCACGGGCGGGTCGGCGCGCGTTCCGGCTGCAGCCGATGGAGTGATCTGAAGGACTGCCTGAAGTTCAGAAGCCGAGACCGCAGCGCGAGCGTCGACGTTGGGGTCAAGGACCCCTAGCGCCACCTAGCCGGCGTGGAACATCGTACCCAGGGAACCCGCGTCGAGGTGCTTCAGGATACGCTGCAATGCCGCAACGTTGTGGCCGTCTTCGGCGCTCCCGAGCGCATCCTGCAGCACCGCGCGGATGTCGTCGACGCCGACCCGCTCCATCTCCCAATCCGGATACAGACGCTCACGCTTTTCCACGCTTCGGTCGAGCGGCACGATGTCGTAATGGCGCGGATCGTCATTGAGCCTCGTGATCAGAGTCGCGACTTCGGAGGGGGGACCCTCGATCCACTGGAAAAACACGCCGCTGCCGAAAACCAGCACACCGGTGATGTCCCGTTCAATGTTCCGGCGCTGAGACAGTTCGATGATGCGATCGACCTCGACGTCGTCGACGCCTTCGGCGGCACGACTGCAATAGACGAATGTTTCAAGGATCGGCCCCGCCGCGTAGTCCGGATCGGGGCCGCGGGGAAAACCGAATTCGTCGAACATGGATCGGCTCGCAGTGTCGATGCCCGGCAGCGCGTGCCACCCGGCGGGTCAGCGTCGTGTTAGCGCACCTTTTTGATTTCGGTAAGGAAGCATCGTGTCCGGATCCCCGTCCTGGCTCGCCGCCGCGACGGTCACCATGGGCACCGTCCGGCTGACCTCCGACTCCCGGGCGGAACTCAGCATGATCCTCTGACCGTCGCGGACCAACCATACCCTTCGCTTTGGGGCGACGGCGGCATCGATTGGCCATTGCGGTACGACGACCGCCTGCAACCGCTTCACGAGCGACAGCGCTCCGAGACGCCCATGCGGAACCAGAACATTTTTACGTCGGAGGTCGCCACAAACCCGCCACGGGCACGCCCATCCTGCACCACGGTCTTCGCCACGACGCCGCCGCCAAGTCGATGATCCGACCTAAATCGAGGATTAGTCTCGAAAGCCTGGCGAGACTGGTGACCCCTACGGGAATCGAACCCGTGCTTCAGCCGTGAGAGGGCCGCGTCCTAACCGCTAGACGAAGGGGCCGAAGCCGCCGGCTGCTCATAATGCCCTTGGCTTGCTGGCGTCAAGGATGCGCCGTTGTCATTACGGCTCCCTGCCTGCTATCACCTGCCGACGTCGGAGCGCGGACGACGGGTGGGGCAGGAGGCGCGGACGTGGCCAGCGTTGAACGGATCGGACAGATCTCCCTGCCCGGGGTCAGCCATCCGGTGACGATGACGCGCATGACCGCGGTCGAGCGCCTGAGCGAGCCGTTCACCATCGTCGTCGACATCGAATATCTAAGCGACGCCGCGCTCAACCTGCACCCGATCCTTGCCCATGCGGTATCGATCAAGTTCGACAGCACGCAGGGCGACGCGGGAGCCGAGCCCGATCCGGTCGGCCGATACTTCAGCGGCATCCTGTGGGAGTATGTCGAACTCGGCAAGACAACCGATGAGAAAGGCTATAATTATCGGCTGACGCTGCGGCCTACCTTGGAATTGCGGACGCTCGAACGGCGCAGCATCATCTACTACAACCAGTCGATCACCGACCTTCTCGGCGAATTTTCCAGCTTCAACATCACGACCTCGTTGACCGATACCTATGCGGCGGTCGAATACCGCGTTCAGTACGACGAGAGCAGCTTTGCCTTCCTCTCCCGTCATCTTGAGAAGGAAGGCATCTATTACTTCTATCGCCACAGCGAAAGCGGGCATGAATGCTTCATGGTTGATGCGCGCAACCAGCACGCGGCGATGACGCCGGCGACTGCGCCGCTCGACCCGGCAAGCACGTCGTCGGGCGTCATTACCTCGTTGGTCGAGCGGCGCAGCTTCGGGCCGACCAAGTTCACGGTCGACGACTATGACTACACGGCGCCGACGCAGGACCTGCACAAGGAAGCCAAGGCCGAGCACTTCGGCGCACCGCCGAGCCGCTTCGTCAGTGGCGGCAATGTCGCGCAGACCAAGTTGCCCCGCTACATCCACCCCGGCGTCTACGATGCCAAGACGAGCGAGGCGGGCCAGCGCTATGCCAATGTCTGGCTCGACCGCGACCGCCGGCTGATGGCGCGCAGCTTTGCCGAAGGAAACCTGTTCGCCGCCGCCGTCGGCCGCACGCTGACCATCGACTTCAGCATGACCGATGTCGCGGCGGACAGCGGCGAATATCTGATCGTCGGCACGACCCACCGGTACACCGGGGGTAGCAGCAATCGCTCCGGCGACCAGGCCGGCGAGGACTTCCACGTCGAGCTCGAGCTGATGCCGTCGGCGCTGCAGTACCGCCCGGCGGCGATGACGCCGGTCCCGCGAATCTATGGGCCGCAGACCGGCCTCGTCATCGGTCCCAGCGGCGAGGAAATCTACACCGACAAATACGGGCGGGTGAAGGTTCAGTTCTTCTGGGACAAGACCGATCCGCGCGACGACACGTCGAGCCTGTGGTGCCGCGTCGGCCAGACCAGCGCCGGAGCCGGCTTCGGCGCATTCATGGTGCCGCGCGTCGGCCACGAGGTGATTGTCGAATTCTTGAACGGCGACCCCGACCGGCCGATCATCACCGGTTCCGTCTACAACGGCACCAACCTGCCCGACCCCAGCTTCGGTACGTCGGCCGACAACACCGTTCAGGGCTTGCGAACGCGCAGCTCCAAGGGCGGCGGCGGCTATAACGAGATCAAGATCGACGACAAGAAGGACAGCGAGCTGTTCTCGCTGCATGCCCAGAAGGACCTGAAGTGGGTCGTCGACAAGGGCGACGAGACCCGCGACCTGAACGAGGGCAGCCGGACGACGACGATCCACAAGGGTGACGAGACGATGACCGTCACCAAGGGCAAGCGGACGACGACGATCGAGGGCGACGAGGCGACCACGATCAAGTCGGGCAACCTGACACACGAGGTGACGACGGGCGACGTCACCCGGACGATCAAGACCGGCAAGCGGACGACGACCATCCAGGGCGACGACGTCAAGACGATCAAGATGGGCGATCACAAGACGACCGTTTCCATGGGCGACCGCGAGGCGACCGTCAGCATGGGCAACGACAAGCTCACCGTGTCGATGGGCGACGTGACGGTCAAGGTCAGCCTGGGCAATCACAAGACGGAGGCGCTGCAGTCGGTCGAGCTGAAGTGCGGCGCCAGCACGATCAAGATGGACCCGATGTCGATCGAGATTAAGGCGATGAGCGTCAAGATCGAAGGATCGCTGATGCTGGAGACCAAGGGCCTGATGGTGCAGCAGCAGGCGAGCGCTGTGCACATCATCAAGGGCGGCATCGTGATGATCAACTAACGGCGTGGAAAGGGGGGAACGCGTGGCCGAGGCAGACACGACGCGCGCCTGGAAACGGGTGAAGTGGACGCGTGCCGGACAGGTCGCGGCGGTGCTCGACGGGCTGGTCGATCTCGAGCCGCTGCACGACCTGCCACCGGCCGACGCCTTTGCCGCCTTGTGCGAGGTCGACCTCGCCCAGGCGACGCGCTTCCTCGCGCAGTGCCTGCCCCGGATGGAGGCCGTTCACTGGGTCGCCGCGTGCCTGGCGGCGATGCCGCCGTCGAGCTTCCCGGCGCGCCTCGTCGCCAAGAAGGCGGTCAACCGCTGGCTGGCCGACCCGTCCGATACCAACCGGCGGATCGCCTACGAAGCCGGGCAGATCATCGGCTGGGCGTCGGCCGAAGGCGCGGCCTGCCTCGCGGTCTTCCTGTCGGGCGGCAGCATCGCTCCGGCGACGCAGGAGCAGGGGGTCGGTCCGGCCCCCGGTGCCTTTGGCCAGGCGGTGGCCGGCGCCGTGCTGATGGCGTCCTTCGGCGACGGCGCGGCGGCGTTCGAGCAGCGGCTGCGCGGCCATATCCAGGCCGGCGCGGCGGCGGCGCGCGGTGACACGGGTCCTGCATGATGTTGAGGCTGACGATCGAGAATGTCGCCGCGCTGGCGTCGGGCGACCCGGTCGAAATGGTGCTCGACGAGCATGGCCTGGTCATCGGCCGCGCGGCGCACGCCGACTGGACGCTGCCCGACCCGCGCAATCACATCTCGTCGCTGCACGCCGAGATCGACTTCGCCGATGGCCGCTATGTCCTGACCGACCGCAGCACCAACGGCGTGTTCGTCAACGGCGGCGGCCGGCTGACCGCGCCGCACGTCATCCGCGACGGCGACCTCGTCACCATCGGCCAGTACGAGATCCGCGCCGCCGTCACCGGCACGCCGCCGCCGCCAGCCACGGCGGCGGCGCGGCAGGCACCGCCAGCCCGTTCGGCGCGGCGCTCGACTGGAACGTCGGCTCGGCCGGCGGCGCTCGCGCCGCCGACGCCAGCCGCTTCGGCCGCGAGGCGCCCAAGCCGCTGTTCCAGTCGGGCGGCGACCCGCTGATGAACGCCTTTGCGCCGCCGCCGGCGGCAGTCACCATGCCGCCTGCGCCGGACCCGTTCGGCCTTGCGGCGCCGGCCCCGGCGAGCGCCTTCACCCCGTCGCCAAGCCCCTTCGGCACCGTCGCACCCGCACCCGCACCGTCGGCAAGCCCGTTCGGAAGCGCCGGGCCGGTGCCGAGCCCGTTCGGCACCGTCCCGCAGTGCCGTGCCGCACCAAGTCCGTTCGGCAGTGCCGTGCCGGCACCGGCGGCGGACCCGTTCGGCACCGCGACTGCACCGGCACCACCGGCGGCGGCCCATCCCTTCGGGGTTGCGGCCGCGCCGTCGGCGTTCGGCGCGCCCGATCCGTTTGGCGCACCGGCCAACGCCGGTCCCCCGCCGCCAGCCACGGCCACCCCGTTTGGCACGGGTGCTCCATCCGCGCCGGCGGCGGCACCGGCGGCGGCAGACCCCTGGGCCCAGCTGCACAAGTTCGACAGCCTGGACTTCGCCGCCGCCGCCGCGCCGCCGCCCCCTGTCGCGGTGCCCGCCGTCGCCAGCCCGGCAGGCCCCGCGGCATCGGCTCCCACCGCCGCCAGTGACGCGCTGTTCGTGCGCTTGCTCGCCGCCGCGGGCCTGAAGCCGACCGACCTTGGTGACGCGACGCCCGCCGCCGTTGTCGAGGCCGCGGGGCGGCTGCTGCGCCAGACCGCCGACGGCCTGATTCGCCTGCTCGACGCCCGCGCCCGCATCCGCCACCAATTCGGCGTCGGCGCGCAGGTCACGACCTTCCAGCGCGCCGGTAACAATCCGCTGAAGTGGACACGCTCGCCCGAGCAAGCCTTGAAACAGCTCGTCGGCACCCCCGATCCCGGCTTCCTCGCCGGGCCGATGGCAGTGCAGGGCGCCTTCGAGGACCTGCAGGCGCACGAGGTGGCGATGATCGCGGCGATGCAGGAGGCGCTCGGCGCGACGGTCGAACGCTTCAGCCCCGAGGCGATCAAGGCGCGCGTCACCGCGAAGGGCGGCCTGCTCCCCGGCAGCCGGGAGGCGGCGCTGTGGCGCGCCTTCGAAGCCGAATACAAGGCGCTCGCGCACGAGAGCGAGGCGGCCTACCTCGACCTGTTCGCCAAGAACTTCCGCAAGGCGTATGAGCGGAACATCAAGAAAGCCGACCCGGTCTAAGGAGCGCTGCCGATGCCGCCCGCGTCCCGTATTTCCGACATGCACGTCTGCCCGATGTTTACCGGGCCGGTGCCCCACGTCGGCGGCCCGATCGTGCTCGGCTGTTTCACCGTCCTGACCGGCATGCTGCCGCAGGCGCGCATCGGCGACATGGCGGTGTGCGTCGGCCCGCCCGACACGATCGCGCTGGGGGCGTTCACCACGCTGGTCGGCGGCATGCCGGCGGCGCGCATCGGCGACCTGACGGCGCACGGCGGCAGCATCGTGCTCGGCTATCCGACGGTCATCATCAACAAGTAGGGCGGGGCCCCGACCGCGCGAGTCGAGACGACGCCGACCCGGTGCGGGCGGTTGACGCGGTTAGCGTGTGATCTCGACCCAGCCGCTGGCAAGGGCGCATTTGCCGCCGCCGCACACGCTCGCGAGGCCGTCGGCCCCGGCCGCGGTGACCGGCGCGGGCTTGTCCGCGCTGGCGACGACGACGGCGAGGAAACGCGACGGCTTCGGGTCGAACTCGAGCCGCGCGAGGTCGGCCTTGGCCTCGGCGACGTCGGCCGACGACACCCAGTCCTTCGCTGTCGGCGACCCGCTGTCCTCGATCGTCGTGATCTGCAGCCGCGACAGGCCGGGTGGGCGTCCGCTGGGGGTGAGGTCGGCCGTGACGCCGCCGGTCGGTCCCTTCGGCGCGGAGGCGAGCGATACCGTTGCGCGCGCGCGGATGCCGAAGCCCGCAGGTCCCGCCGGTGCCGCGGCGCGGATCTTGCCGACCAGCGCGCACGTCGCCGCGGCCGGCTGGGCCACGGCCACCGTGTCGCTCGAATCGAGCGTCAAGCCGCCCGCGGTCGCCGGCACCGGAATGCTGGCGGGATGCCAGCCGGCGAGGTGAACGGTTTTGCCGCTCGGCACCTCGCTCACCCGCAGGTCGCTGCACGGGACGGCATCGAGAGCGGCAAGCACGGCAGGGCGCGCCGTTGCCCAATCGGGCGTCGCGGCGGCGGCAGCGGCGGGAGCCGCCGGCACGGATGCGGGCGTATCGGCGGTCGCGACCGTGGTCGCCGCCGGCGGGCTGCTCTTCCCGCCGAGCAGCAGGTAGCCGCCGCCCCCAGCGACAAGCAGCACCGCCGCGGCAATGCCGCCGTACAGCGGCAGGCTCGACCGCTTCGCCGGTTCGGCGGACGCGGGTGCCGTCGTCGTCGCTCGGACGAAGGCCGGAGCGGCCGTCGTCGCGGGGACGGGCGGGTTCGTCGCGCCAAAGGGTGTCGCCGCCGCAAACGTGCCCGGCGGCGCATCGAGCGCGGCGATTACCTCGTCCATCGAGCGGAAGCGCTCGGCCGGATCGGGCGCGAGCATCTTGGCGAACACCGGCTGCAGATCGGGCGACACCGACGACAGGTCAGGCACCGTGTCGCGCGCCTCCAGCGCATCGACGATGGTCACGCCCATGTCGAGCGGGGCGCCGCGGGCGAAGGCGATCATCACCAAGGCCAGCGAATAGACGTCGGTCCACGGACCGACGGCGCGCTTGAACTTGCCGAAGATCTCCGGCGCGGCATAGCCGAACTTGCCGGCGAAGGCTTCGCCGACGACGCTCTTCTCGCCGGGGTTGGTGTCCTTGGCGATCCCGAAGTCGATGATCTTGGCCCGTTCGACGTTGCCATCCGGGAGGAGCAGGTTGTCGGGCGACAGGTCGCGGTGGATGACGCCCGCCTCGTGCGCCGCGCCGAGCCCCGTTGCCAGCCGCTTGAGCACGCGCCTGACCACGGCGGGATCGGCGGGCTCGCCGACCAGGATCTCGGCCATCGACGGCCCCGCGACATATTCGATCGCCAGATAGTTGACCCGGTTGGTCCGGTCGAAGGCGAGCGTGCGGTACTTGACCAGGCTGTCGTGGCCGATGCGCTCGAGCGCGCTCGCTTCGCGGCGGAACAGCGCCATGAACGATTCGTCGGCGGCGAACTGCGGCAGGATGACCTTGATCGCCACACGCTCGCCGCTGGCGAGATTGCGCCCCTCGTAAACCTCGCCCATCCCGCCCTGAGCGATGAAGCGGACGATTTCGAACAGGTCGTTCAGGTGCATGCCGACGAGCGCGCCGGGCGTGCCGTGGAGCATCGCCGCAACCGGCGGCGGCGGCGGGACGGAAGCGACGACCGGCGGGAGGCGACGGCGGGCGGCGGGAGGGCGGCGGGCGGCGGGAGGGCGGCGGGCGGCGCAGCGGGAGCCCCGGCCGCGTCCTCGTCGGCCGCGGCGGCAAAGCGGCCGAAGGGATCGCCCGCTGCCGGAGCCGGACCCGCCGCCGGTGCCGCGCTCCCGAACGGATCGGCCCCCGGGGCGAGCCCGGCGGCGAAGGGATCGCCAGGCGGCGGCGGCGCGTCGCCGCTGAGCCGCGCCAGCTCGTCGGCCGAGACCATCACCGTCCGCTGACCGCCGGACGTCGTCGGGATCGGCAGGTCGTCGGGATCGCTCATTGCCCGGTCGACACTTCGGTCGCCTCCTCCACCGAGATCAGGACCACCGTAACATTATCCGGCGCCCCCCGCTCAAGAGTCTCGGCGACCAGGCGATCGGCGGCGGCATTGACCCCGGGCAGGCGCAGCAGCCGACCGATGACCTCTTCCGGCACAACCTTGGTCAGCCCGTCGCTGCACAGCAGGTAATGGTCGCCCGGCATGGCGGTGTCGGTGATGCCCTCGGGCCGGCAGTCGGGCTCGCCGCCGATCGCGCGCGACAGGACGTGGGCCATCGGGTGCGTCTCGGCATCGTCGGCCGACAGGCTGCCGCGGTCGACGAGTTCCTGGACGACGCTGTGGTCGCGGCTGAGCTGGGTCAGCCCGCCACGGCGGAAGCGGTAGGCGCGGCTGTCGCCGACCCACAGGCACATCAGCACCGGACCGTCGAGGTGGAGCAGCACCGCGGTCGTCCCCATCGACTGGCCGGCGGCCTGGGCGGCGGCAAAGATCGCGCCGTTGCCTGCCTGAAGCGCCGCCACCAGCGCCGCGCCGCGCGCTTCCGCGGGGCCGTCGAGCGGGACGCCAGCGAACTGGGCGACGAGCGTCTGCGAGGCCCATTGGCCATTCGCGTGCCCGCCCATGCCGTCGGCGACCACCCACAGCGCCGCGTCGTCGCGCGCCAGCACCGAGTCCTCGTTGACCGTGCGGACCAGTCCCGGGTGGCTGCGGACGGCAGCGCGAAAGCGGAGCTTCATGCCTGCCCTCCGGCAACGAGACGGGTGAGGAGCGCGGCGTCGACCGCCGCCGCCCGCACCCCGACCGGGGCGCCTTCGGCCGGGTGCGCCACCCACCACAGGCTGGCCGCCGGCAGCGACATCGCCGCGAGAAACCCGGCGTGCTCACCGAGTTCGGGTACGGCGGCGGCGATGGCGGCGGCGCAGGCGTCGGCGTCGAGCGCGCCGCCGAGCGCGTCATAGGTCGCCGCCTCGACCGCATCGGCAAAGGCCGGGTGCTGGCTGGCCACCGCCCAGACGGAAGCGGCCTCGCCGGCGACGCCGCCGGTGACGAAATAATAACGACCGGCCGCGTCGATCGAGGGTGCCAGCGCGAGGTGGAGCGCCGCCGCGCCGCACGCCCCGGGGGGCAGGTAGCCGCGCCACAACGGTGCCGCGGTCAGCGCGGCGACGAAGCCGTCCGCACCCTGCTCGTCGCGGATCGCGGCGAGCCCGCTTGCCAGCCAGGCGTCGAGGGCGGCGACCTGCGGCCCGTCCCAGCCACGCGCGACGAAATCGCCGTGCGCCGGCAGCTTGCCGTACAGCCCCGGCGTCAGCGTCGTCACAGCTTGGCCGGGCAGCGCAGCGCGAACGGCCCGCCGGTCGCGGCGAACGGGTCGGGGCCGCCCGCGACTTCGACGTCGAGCGCTAGAGTCCGAGGCGAAGGTGAAGCGGTACTTGCCCGGTCCCAGCTGGGTCTTCTTGGCGTGGCCGAGGACACGGAACAGCGCCCACGGCCCTTCCTCGCGGACTGCCGGAGCCGGGGTGACGCCGGCGGCGAGGCCGGTCTGGGCGAATTCGGCAACCTGGCTGCCGCCGCTCGACCAGCTGAACCGCTCGGGTGGTGCGTTCGGCGACAGGTCCATCGGCACCCCGCTCGCCCGCAGCCGCAGCCCGCCCTTGTTGGTCGGCGCGGCGGCGAGGCGGAGGACAAGGTTCCCGCCCATCAGCGCCTCGACCTCGCTCGCGTGCTCGAAGGTCGCGGCCGAGCCCTTGTCGAACCCCTTGACCGTCGGCTCGGCCGCCCACGTCCAGCCCTTCTTCGGATCGTCCTTCTTCAGATAGGGGGCGAGCGCGTCGCGGCCGAAGCCGGCGACCAGCCCGGCGACGCGGCTGACGTCGGCGGGTGCCAGGTCCTGACCGGTGCCGAACGGATAGCCGGCGCCGAAGACGCGGGTGCAGTCGGGCAGGACCTTCGCGGCATAGTCGTCGCGAAGCTCGGTCGTGCGCTGCGTCTCGGCCGCCTTGGACGACCCGCCGGCGACGTGGCTGACGAAGTCGGCGAGGGCGGGCACCGCCGCTCCCGCATTCTGCGCCGCAACCGTCAGGTCGGCCGCCGCCGCGGCGATCGCGCCGGAACCGGCACCGCCGCCCCCGCCGCCGCCGCCACCACCGCCGCCGCCCGCGCCGCCGCCGGCCTTCGCCTGGGCCAGCGCCAGCTGGTACTTGCCGAGCGCGCCGAGCAGCTGCTTCAGCGGCGCTGCGTCACCGGCGGTATAGTCCTTCATGCCGGTGAAGTTGGCCTCGATCGCCGCCGCCGCGACTTCGGACGCCGAGCCCCTGGCCTGCTTGGCCACCATGTCGCCGGCCATCTTGCCGAGCGCGCCGCCGGGCAGCGCCGGGGCCTTCAGCTTGGGCAGCAGGGCGGTCGTGTTGGCGACGATCGCGTCGGTCAGCTTTTTCAGCGGCGACGCCGCCGGGTTGGCCAGCCGCGCCAGCGCCATCGGATTGCGCGCATAGTCGCCTGGCTGCGGGGTCGCGAGGACTGCCGTCCAGCGCTTGGTGTACTCGGCGGCGTACAGCTGCCCGAGCTCCGCCGTGTCGAGCGGGGCCTGCGCCGCGCCGCTGTTGCCCAGCATCCAGCGGTCGGCGTCGAGCGACTTGCCGATGGTCGCGATGTTCGGGATGAAGCCGCTGATGAAACCCTTCTTGGTGAACAGGAACGGCACCTTGACCGCGGCCAGTTCGGCCGGGTTGGCGAAGGCGTCCGCCTCCCCCTTGAGAATGCCGTCGCCGACCAGCTTCCAGTCGTCGCCGGTCACCCGCTGCTTCATCAGCGCCAGCGCGCGCTCGGCCGGGCTCATTGCCGCCATCGTTGCCTGGCCGCGCTCGACGAGGCCGGCATCGAGCAGCGGCCCCGTCAACTGGCGGCCAAAGCTGCCCTCGTCGGCAAGCAGCGCCTTCGCGTGGACCAAGATCCGCGCGCGCGTCGATGCATTCTCCTCGCCCGGCAATGCCCGGCTGGTCAGATCCTCGTCAAGCCAGCGCAAGATATACGTGTCGTCGCGCTTCGCCCCGGCCCGGTTGCCGAGCATCAGATAGACCTTGAGCGGCTCGTACACCGCCACCGGATCGGTTCCGGCGGCGGTCAGCGCGGCCTCCGCCGTCGTGATCATCCGCGGCAGCAGGTAACGCTGCAGCGCGTCGTAATAAGCGCGCGTCGACTCGTCGGCGAGGCCGGTTCGATAGAGGCCCCAGCGCTGCCCGAGCGGCTTGTGCTCGGCCGCCGTCGGGCCGTACGGCAGCTTGTCGCGCAGCGCGTCGAGGAGGTCGAGCGGCTCGGCGAGCGACGCGCCGAGCGACACGCGGTCGCCGGCGTCGATCCCCTTGCTCGATCCGGCAAGGCCGGTCGCCAGCCCCAGCGTCTCGTCCTGGCCCCTGGTGTTGGCGAGATAGCTCCAGACCAGCGCCACCACGAGCAGCAGCGCGACCAGCCCGCCGGCGATCGCTGCGGCAAGCTTGAGGGTGCGGTCGCGCCGGCGCCGCGCGGCGTTGGGCCCGGCGATGCCCGCTTCGGCGATGACGACGTCGGTCAGGAGCTTGTTGACAAAGAACGCGCGCGGCGAGGACGGCCGCGCCCGCTGTCCGGTGCCGAGCGTGCCGGCAAGATCGCCGAGCAGCCGGTCGAACGGTGTGCCCTGCTGGACGCCGCTGGTGAAGTAGAAGCCGCGCAGCCGGGCGTGGTTGACGCCGCCCCCTGCCCCGCCCGTCTGCCCGGCCTGCGCCGCGCCCGCGCCGAACACGCCGTCGAGCAGGCGGACGATCCGCGCGCGAAGGTCGATGAAGCGCGCCGGGAAAGTCAGCGCCGCGCCGCGCCTGACGGGATCGGTCTCGGCCTGGAGTTGCGCCGGCAGCCGGTCGGCGAGCGCCTGCACGACGTCGTCATAGCCGCCGGCGAGTTCGGTCACGGCCGGTCGCGCCGGTGTCAGCGGCAGGGTGTGGCCGACGACCGCGCGCCGCCCCTCGACCGACAGGTCGTCGAAGAACTCGACGAAGCCGGCGACGAGGTCGGCCTTGGTGAAGAGGACATAGACGGGCAGCTCCAGCCCCAGTTCGCGGCCCAATTCGGCGATGCGGGCGCGGATCGCGACGACATGACGGTCGAGCGCATCGGCCGACACGCGCGCGATCTCGTCCAGGCCGATGGCGACGATGACGCCGTTCAGCGGCTGCATCGGCCGCGCCTTCCTGAGCGCGCCGAGGAAGCCGGTCCAACCCTTGGCATCGGCGTCGGCGCTCGAATCCTGGCTGGTGTAGCGCCCGGCGGTGTCGATCAGCACCGCCTCGTCGGCGAACCACCAGTCGCAGTTGCGCGTGCCGCCGACGCCCGCCGCCGCCTCGTCGTTGAGCAGCCGCAGTCCGGACTTCTGGATCAGCGTCGTCTTGCCGGCGCCCGGCGGGCCGATGATGACATACCACGGCGAGGCGTAGAGCGAGGCCTTGCCCCCGGCCCTGGCGCGGTCGAGCGCCGCCTTCATCTTGCCGGCGATCGCGTCGCCCTCGAGGTCCACCGGCCCCGCCATCGCCGCGGCCAGCGCCTTCTCCGCCGCCCGCGTGCGCCACCAGCGGATGCCGGCGACGACGGCGAAGACCAGCCAGACGACCAGGATCGCCCACCAGCGCACCGGCAGCAGCGCGCCGACCAGCGGCCCGCACAGGAAGAACAGGATTAGGGAGATAAGCAGCGCCGCGAGAACCGCCAGCGTCCACCAGTTGCCGAAGAAGCGCTTCACGGCGGCCATGTCACTCGCTCCGCGGCAGGATGAGTTCGACGCGGCGGTTCTTCGCCTTGGCGTCGGGGGTGTCGCCGCGGTCGACCGGCTCGCGGTCGCCGCGCCCCTGCGCGGTCAGCCGGCTCGACCCCAGCACCGGCACCAGCAGCGCCTGCACCGACGACGCCCGCGCCTGGCTGAGCTCGAGATTGTCGGCATAGGTCGCGGCAAGCGCCCCGCGGATCGGGTCGCTGTCGGTATGGGCGACGACCGCGACCTGCCCGGGCTCGGGCTTGAGCGCGTTGCCGGCCTCAGTGATCAGCGGCTCGTAGGCGGCGGCGACGTCGGCCGCGCCTTTGTCGAACATGCCCGGCGGCAGGCCGGGACAGGCGGCGATAACCAGGCGGATCGTCGCCCCGTCGTCCTTGGCCTGGATGCACGGGCTGTGCAGCCGGCCACGGACGCGCTCGAGCTGCCCGGACGGCTTGACGACGTCGCCGCCGACGCGGTCGATGCGCGCCGGCGCCACCGGCGGCACCTGCCGGAGCGCGAGGAAGGCGGGATGGTCGCGGCTGTCGAGCAGCAGCTTGGCACCCAGGAACAGGAGCAGGATCGCGGCCAGCACCGCTGCGGCGATGATCGCCGCCCGCACCAGCCAGCCGAGCCGCGGCATCGGCGTCGGCACGCCCGTCCACGCCGGCACGAGGTCGTTTTCGGGCCGCGGACGGATGCTGGTCAGCTGGTTGTAGATCGCCCCCATCCGCGCCGCCACCTGCGCCCCCCCGTCGGGAAGCGTACGCAGCCGGCCCATGAAGCCGACGGCGAGGCAGGCATGGTATAGTTCGAGCATCTCGAGGTGGGCCGCCGGCCGCTGCAGCATCGTGTCGAGGATGGTGAAGAACTGGTCGCCGCCGAACGCCTGGCCGAAGCTGACGACGACGAGGCTCCGCCGCGGCCAGTCGCTGGTCGCCCCCCCGGGCAGGTTCTGGACGATGTCGTCGACCGTCGCCAGCACGGCATAGCGGGCGCGGGCATTGTCCTCCGACGACAGGCCGAGCCCGGCGAGCGTCTTTTCGAACGCCTTCGCCTCGCCGTCGGCGCGCGTCCGCAGGCGGGCGACGTCGGCGACCTGACGGTCGGCCTGGACCGCGGCGGCGAGCGCCAGCAATCGCGCGGCGGCCGCCATCAGCGGGTTGCGCACGCGCATCGGCGCATCGAGCGGCGGCACATCGTCGTCGCTGAAGCCCCGTGCGGCCATCGCCGCCGTGGTCGGCGCTGGGGCCGCGGCAGCCGCCGCCGGCAGCGGCTGGAAGGTCGTTCGCTCCGCGCCTGGCGCGGCCGCTCCCTGACCCTGCGCTGCGGCCAGGGGCGAGGGTCGGAACACCGTCTTCTGCCCGGGTGCGGGCGGCTTGGCTTCGCTCATCGTCCCCCTCCGCTCATCGCGACGCCCGTCGCACGCACCATAGTTCAAGCGCCAGTTCCGGCCAGTCGCCGGCAATGTAGAGGCCGAGGGCGGGCGCGGTGGCGAAGTCGCGCCAGTCCGGGTGCGAGCGGTCGAGCTCGAAATAAATGTAGTTGGGTAGCGTCCGGATCTGCGACGGCGGCGCGACGATCGCGCTCAGCGGCACGCCTGGTAGCGCCGCCTGCACCAGCTGCTGCATCTTGGCGACGGAGCCGATCTTGACCACCGACGGCAGCGACCGCCGCACCTCGTCGCCAGGCTTTCGCGTCGACACCGCGAGATAGAAGCGCCCCTGGTCGTACAGGCTGCGATCGACGATCGTCGAGACATACGCGCCCGGCTGGATCATCTTCAGCTCGAGCTGGACCGCCGAGCGGCTGAACTCGGTCGACAATCCCGCGCGCAGCGCCTCGATGACCGGCTTGAAGCACAGCTCCAGGTCTTCATGGTCGTAATCGGGGAAGCGCTCCGGGCGGCGGTCGGCGCGGGTGAAGGTCGCGAGCTCGCCGGCAAAGGCGACAAAGTCGCTGAACAGGCGCTCGGGGTGAACCCGGTCGAGCCGCTGCAGGTGGCGCAGCAGTGGCTGCCAGCGGTTGAGCAGCTGGAGCAGGAGATAGGCGGCGAAAGTCTCGGTGCCGCCGTCGGTGCCCTCGACCGCACGCAGCGACAGCTCCTCCTGCCGGCTTTCGAGGCGGCCAAGGATGTCGACGAGAAACCCGGCCATGGTCGGCGACGCCCGGATGTCGAGCAGCGGCGGGATGTACGCCTCGTCCCAGATGACGCGCTTGCTGCTGATCTCGCGGATGCGGGCGAGGCCGAGCTTGATCCGCCCGGCGAGGTCGGCCTCCTCGATGCCGAAGCGCAGGTTGGGCAGGGCCACCTCGATCGTCTCGCTGGCACGGTCGGGATCGGCGATGTCGACCGCCGTCCGCTCGCCGATCAGGTAGCGGGCGATGCTGGCGTCGCGCGATAGCGGATAGGCATAGCCGACCGCGCCCTCGGCGCGCGCCGGCAGGGTCAGGTAGACGACCTCGCCGCGGACCTGGTCGTCGACGTCGAACGCCAGCGGTGGCGGCAGCGTGCCGGGCACGTCGACGACCTCGCCGTCGGGCATGACCGCCACCAGGCGCCGAACGCCGACCTTTGCCCCGCTCGCCGCGTCCTCGTCGAGGTGGAGTTCGACCAGCCCCCATGGATAGGCGGCCGCCCCATCGAGCCGCGAGTGGAGGGCAGCTGTCGCCGCCAGTTCCGCGCCCTGCAAATGCTGCGGACGGAGGAACAGACCCTCGGACCAGACGGGACGATCGCTCAAGCCGCCACCACCCCGGCATGGCAGCCGCCGACCTGCTTATCGATCATGCCCCAACTCCCCCCGGCGCGTGCCCCCGCCGCGCCGCACCTTTGGTCGCTTCGCCAGCGCAATCAAGGGCAAAGTGTCGCTACGGCACGGGCGAAGCGCGCCGCTTCCCGCACCGTCCCGGGCATGTCCAGAAAGCGGCGACGATCGGCACAGGCGATGGGCTGCAGGCGGCGTCACCAGGCTGTCAGCGGCCGGATGGGCAGCGCCGGGCGCTCGGCGTGGCGACGTGTCGGCGCAGCGACGCCCGCCGCGCGGGCGAGGTCGGGCGCCGATGCGTTCGCCGCGCCCCTCAACCCGCGTCGCGTTCCGCCCGCCGCAGCCGCGGACTGTGGCGGCAGCGGGCGAGCGGCTGCGCCACGGCATGGTCGAACCGCGGGATGCGCTCGTCGTCGACCACCGCGTCGAGGCAGACGCAGCCGTGGCCATAGGCACCGCTACCGTGCCCGACCCACTGCCCGGCGGTGAAGCGCGGCCAGGCGCCGGCAGCCTGTCCGGCCCCCTGACGCGCGATTTCATACTCGTCGCGCCCGTCGAGCAGCGTGACGTTGCCCGGCGTGGGATTGACCCACCAGCCGCACAGTGGTCGCGCCGGCGTCGCCCCTGCCTGACCCGCCAGCAGCAGGGCGAAGGTGCCGAGAAACCACAGTCTAACCACGCTCACCTCCCGCCGACGGTGGGTCGAACCGCAATCTTGCTGGCCAGCAGCGCCGCCTCGATCTTCTCGGCAATGTTGGCGATGTCGTCGTCGTGATCCGACCCGTTGACCATTGCCCGAGCCCCGACATAATCGCTGCCCGTCGCCGTGAAATAGTCGCCCAGCTTGTGGCCGTTGGCGAAGATCGTCCCCGTCAGCATACCGTGCGCCATGATCTTATAGGCGATGGACGGATCCTTGACCTTCTCAGGATTGACCAGGAGCAGATCGCCCATCCCGAGTTCGACGCCGGCCCGGACATAATTGTCCCACCATGTCAGCTGGACGAACCCACGACCGTAATAGCTTTCCTCGCTGCCCTTGGCGTCGGTGAAGCGTTTAGCCGCAGACGCGCCGTCCTTGGCCCCGACGTGCATGTGCTTGCGCGCGGCCTTGATGTGGCCGAGCGGGTTGACCGTCCACTGGTCGCCGTCGTGCTCGGTGACCAGGACATCGCCGCTGGGGTCGAGACCGACCTTCACCGGTTCATGATAGGCACGGCCGCGGCCGTGCCCGATCTCCTCGGTCGCCTGCATCACCCGCCACTTGGTGACCGTCCGCTCGACCACGTTACCTTTCTTGTCGACGAGCACGCGGCCCTTGCGGTCGTGCATCGGCCGCTTCTCCTTGACCGTCGCCCGCCCCTCCCAGAACGCCGTAGCGAGCAGATAGGCGGCCCACCGGAGGTCCGTGATCCCGGCATCGGCCTCGATGAAGCCGAGCAGGGTCAGGATGTCGTCGCGCGTCGTGCCGGCGAAGCCTGTGGCGCTGATCCGCGACGTGAACTCGGCGAAGAAGCGGTCGTGGTCGTACGCGCCGGCGTAGGCGTACGCCGAAGCGTCGAAAGCCGGCCGGCGCGTCGGCGGCGTGGTCACGGCCGGACGTCGGTCACTCGGCCGCCACCTCGACCGGCGCGCGGTCGACGTCGACCGGCAGCGCGTCGTCGTTCGCCGGTTCGACGAAGTCGTAGGTCAGGACGTCGCCCGGCGCGGTAATCGTGATCGCCGCCACCGCGCGGCCCTCGGCCATGCGCCCGAGCAGCTCGGTCGACAGCGTCGGCAGCATGGCATTGGTCAGGATGTTGTCGATCATGCGGCCGCCGCTGGCGCTCTCGGTGCAGCGGGAAACGACATGATCGATGACCGACTGATCATAGGTCAGGACGATCTTGTGGTTCTCCGCGACCCGCTTGACGATGCGGTTGAGCTGCAGGCGGACGATGCCGCCGAGCATCTCGGGCGATAGCGGGAAGTAGGGCAGGACGATCAGCCGCCCGAGCAGCGCCGGCGGAAACACCTTGAGCAGGTCGGGCCGCAGCGCCGTCGCCAGCGCCTCGGGATCGGGCGCGGTCTCGGGGTCGGAGCCGAGTTCGGTGATCAGCTCGGTCCCCGCGTTCGACGTCAGCAGGATCAGGCAGTTCTTGAAGTCGATGTAGCGACCCTCGCTGTCGTCCATGTAGCCCTTGTCGAACACCTGGAAGAACATCTCGTGGACGTCGGGATGCGCCTTCTCGACCTCGTCGAGGAGGACGATCGAGTAGGGCCGCCGCCGCACGGCCTCGGTCAGGACGCCGCCCTGGCCGTAGCCGACGTAACCGGCCGGAGCGCCCTTGAGGGTCGAGACGGTATGCGCTTCCTGGAACTCGCTCATGTTGATGACGATCATCGAATCGTCGCCCGCGTAGAGCAGTTCGGCGAGCGCGTGCGCCGTTTCGGTCTTGCCGACGCCCGACGGGCCGCACAGCATGAACACGCCGACCGGCTTGTTCGGGTTGTCGAGCTTGGCCCGGCTGGTCTGCATGCGCTTGGCGATCGCCTCCATCGCATGGTCCTGGCCGATGACCCGCTTCTTCAGGTTGTCGGCGATCTTGAGGACGCCGGCGATCTCGTCCTTGACCATCCGCCCGACCGGCACGCCGGTCCAGTCGCCGACGACGCTGGCGACCGCATTGGCGTCGACCTGGGCGAAGACCATCGGGCTGTCGCCCTGCGCCGCGTGGAGGTCGTCCATCGCGGCCCGCAACTGGACGTCCAGTTCGGTGGTGTCGCCCGCAGCCTCGCTCGCTTCCGACCGCGCGCTGCGGGTGGCGATGACCGCGGCGACGGCGGTCCTCTCCGCCTCCCATTTGGCCGTCACGGTCGCGAGCGCCGCCCGCGCGCCCTCGAGCAGGCCGTCGACTTCGGCGATGCGCTTGGGATCGCCCATTGCCGCGGCCGCCTCGCGCACCGCGATCTCGCGCTCGACCTCGAGCAGCTCGACCCGGCGCTGGCGGTCCTCGACCGGGGCCGGCGTCGCGTGCTGGCTGACCGCAACGCGGGCGCAGGCCGTGTCGAGCAGGCTCACCGCCTTGTCGGGCAGCTGGCGCGCGGGGATGTAGCGCTGGCTGAGCTTGACCGCCGCCTCGATCGCTTCGTCGAGGACGATGACCTTGTGGTGCTTGACCATGGCGTCGGCGACCGAGCGCAGCATGGCGATCGCCTTGTCGGTCTCGGGCTCGCCGACGTTGACCGTCTGGAAGCGGCGGGTCAGCGCCGGGTCCTTCTCGAAATACTGGCGGTACTCGGCCCAGGTGGTGGCGGCGATGGTCCGCAGCTTGCCCCGCGCCAGCGCCGGCTTCAGCATGTTGGCGGCGTCGCCGGTGCCCGCAGCCCCGCCGGCACCGATCAGCGTGTGCGCCTCGTCGATGAACAGGATGATCGGCTTGGGGCTCGCCTCGACCTCGTCGATGACGCTGCGCAGCCGCTTCTCGAACTCGCCCTTGACGCTCGCCCCGGCCGACAACAGGCCGATGTCGAGGCTGCGCAGGGTCACGTCGCGGAGCACCGGCGGCACCTCGCCGTCGACGATGCGGCGGGCGAACCCCTCGACCACCGCGGTCTTGCCGACGCCGGCCTCGCCGGTCAGGATCGGGTTGTTCTGCCGCCGCCGGAGCAGGATGTCGATGCACTGGCGGATCTCGGCGTCGCGGCCGACGATTCGCTCGATCTCGCCGCTGCGCGCCTTCGCCGTCAGGTCGACCGAGAACTTGGCCAGCGCGCTGTCGCCGCTCGGCTCGGCGTCGGCATCGCTGTCGCCGCCGCCGGCAGCGGTCGCGCCGCTGCCGAGCCGCCCGCCTTCGCTCGCCTCGCTGGTGCTGCCGAGCAGGCTGACGAAGCTCTCGCCGAGCTTGTCGGCGTCGACCTTGCGATATTCCTTGGAGATGCCGAACAGCACGTTCTTGAGGTTGGGCGTCTTCAGCAGCGCGTACAGCAGATGGCCGCTGCGCACCTTGTTGGCCCCGAACTGGAGCGAGGCGTAGAGCCAGCCCTTCTCGACCGCGTCCTCGACCTGCGCCGACAGGTCGACCGCGCTGGCCCCGCGCGGCAGGCTGTCGAGCGCCGTCACCGTGTCGCGGCCAAGGACGCCGTCGTCGAGGTTGAAGTGGCGCTTGATCGCCGCGAAGTCGCCGTTGGCGTCGGCGTTCAGCGTATGCAGCCAGTGGACCAGCTCGACATAGGGGTTGCCGCGCAGCTTGGTGAAGCCGAACGCCGTCTCGATGCTCTTCAGCGCCGACGGCGCGAGCCGTCCGAAAAGCGCGCTTCTGCTGATCTCGGCCATGGTATTCCCCCTCTATGCGGCGGGTGCCGCGGTGTTTCTCAGCGTCAGGTCGCGCCGTATCCGCCCGCCGGCGCGCGGTGCCATCCAGCTCGTCCAGCCGAGCCGCGTTCGTCCCAGGCGCGCGGCATCGATCGCGTCTTCCGGGATCGTCACCCGCGCCTTCCAGTCGAGGTGCTTGGGCAGCGCGGAGCGCGCCGCCTCGCCGAGCAGCCGGTTGGCATGGCCGCCGGGCAGCAGATCGTCGAGCCCGGCCATCGCGGTGACGCCGATCTCGAAGCCGACGTCGAACTCGACTGCATAGAAGCGCGCACCCAGCGTCGCGCCGCGCCCCAGCCCGGCGTGGGCGCGGCCGATCGTGGTTCGCGCCGCCGGCTCGATCGGACGCCAGCGGCCGACCGCCTCGACGACCTTGACCGGGCGCTCGAGCAGATGGCTGAGCAGGTCGCCGACCGCCGCTGCCGAGCGCAGGCCGGCGAAGTGGCCGGCGTACGGCAGCCGCCGCCAGTCATCGAAGGCATCGCCCCGGCGGTCGGGTTTGGCGCGGCTGGCGGGATCGATGAAGCCGAGCCCGACCGCACCGCTCGCCGCGCCGATATAGCCGGCGAAGCGGTCGTCGCCGGGCCGGTCGGCCTGAGCGCAGCGGTCGGCCTCGGCCCAGGCGCGGAAATGGCGCTGCAGCGCCCGCGCCGAAAGGAGATCGAGGAAGTCGGCGAACGGCGTCTCGCCCTTCTTCCGCCGCTCGAAAATGGCGATCTCGGTCAGGTGCAGCGGCAGCGGCCCCATCGGCCCGGTCAAGCCGAGATGCTGCGAGCGGACCACCGGCCGGCGCTTGCCCGCGACGAAGGCGGCGAGCGTCGTCCGCGGAAAGTCCTGCGACGGCTGGTGCGTCAGGTCGACGGCCTCGCGCGCGGGGTCGAGCGCCTCGCCGATGCGCGGCGCAGCCGGCATCGCCGCGTCGATCCCGCGCCAGAAGGCGAACGCCCCCCACCGCGTCGGGTCGGCCGCGACCGCGGCGAGCAGGTCGCTCAGATGGTCGGTCGCCGGCCCTGCCATGCCCCCCATCCCCAGGTCAGGCCGTTGTCCGCCTGGACCTCGCACTCGGCGAAACTGTTGATCGTGGCGAACTCGGCAAGGAAGCGCGCGACGACGCTGGTGAAGATGTACGCGCTCGCTGCTTCATAGCTGCCCATCGCCACCTTCAGCGTCAGCTTCTGCCCGCGCTGGAAGGCGAGGCGCATGTCGCCGGCCGCGCGGCGCGTGACGTGCGTCGCCGTCAGCCCGACAATGCCCTGGATCTCGCGGCGCAGCGCCGGCGACTCGTCGCGCAGGTAGAGCGACAGGTGGTCGGCCAGCGTGTCGGGCGCGCCGTCGTCGCGGATGAAGCCGTCGTGGCCGGGCGCGAGATGGCTGACGATGCGCCAGCCGCCGTCGACCATCCCCATCGGCGGCTGCGGCCGCGTCGGCCCGCGCAGGATCGTCACGGCCGCCACGCCCTTGGAGTCGGCGAGCGCCAGGTCGAGACCACCAGCACCCGGACGCAGCCGCGTCGCCAGCGCGCGATTGGTGACGAGCCCGCGCAGGCCGAGCTCGCTGATGCCCGCCGCCAGCGCCGGCTCACCCGGCGACGACAGGCTGATCCACGTTTCCGAGCCGATGTAGTCGCTCTCCCGCCGCTGCCGGGTCTCGGCCTCGGACAACCGCCGGAGCTTGCGCCGCAGCGAGTAGAACAGCGGCCGGACGCCGCGCTGCGCCCGCCGGGCATATAGGGGCAGGGCCGGGATGCCGACGGGATCGCCCTTGGCAAACGCGGTGACCTGGTCGAGCCGATAGACTTCGTAGTCGAGCGCGGCGGCGCGGTCGGGCAGGACGATGTGCTCGTGCGTGCGGCGGTCGATCAAGGCCCGGTCGAAGCGCTTTTCGAACAGGTTGATGATCGGCGTCGCGAACAGCACCACGGTGTCGCTCGACACGGCCGCAGCCAGGCTCGGGATCGAGCGGCGAAACAGGATGACGATGTCCACGGCCTTGTCGGCCCGCGCCATGCCCGCCTTCAGCCCCGTCAACCGGGCGAAACGAAATTTCTCGGGCATGGCGAAATACTCGGCCAGCAGGCGGTAGCCGCGGAACGAGCGCGCCTCGTTTGGCAGCAGCGCCTCGTCCTCGGCGAAACCCATCGCCTCGACCGGCCCGGCGGGTTCGATCCAGGCCGTCCGCCGCCCGCGCTCGGGCGAGACGACGCGGACCCCGACACACTCCGACAACAGCTGCTGATGAACGAGGTTGGGCGTGTCGCCGCCGCCGTCGAGGAACAGCGGCAGCGCGTCGATGTCCATCTCGGCGATCGCCGCCGCCGAGGTCGCGTCGAGGCGCAGGCGCAGCGCCGCGTCGCCCGGTGCGCCGTCGGTCGCCGCCGCGACGGCGGCCCGCGTCGGCAGATACTCAATGCCGCCGAGCTTGATCGGGTAGAGCGTCACCTCCTGCCCGGTGCGGAACTGGACCGGCAGGGTCGCGTCACCGGCGAGGCTGGCGACGAGCGTCGAGCCGCGCGGGTGGACGGCGCCACCTTTAAGCGCCGCATCGTCCTTGGGCCGGACGGCAACGACCCCCATCGCCGGCGTCGTCGCCAGGTAATGCGGGTAGAGCGAATCGAGCAGGTACTGGGTGAAGACCGGAAACTGCTCGTCCATCTTCAGCCGCACGCGGGCGTTGAGATAGGCGACGCCTTCCATCAGCCGCTCGACGTGCGGGTCGGGGTCGGTCGGCGCGTCGAGGCCGAGGAGCCCGGCGACCTGGCGATGGTCCTCGGCGAACTCGCCCGCGCGGCGACGGAGATAGCTCAGTTCGCGGTTGTAGTGGCCGAGCAGGCGAGGATCGATCGCGCTCATGCCGCGACCTCGACCTCGCCCGTGTCGAGGGCGATCGCCGTCTTCAGCTCGACGAAGCGGTCGTCGACCGCGCCCTTGAGCTCGCCGTGGATGACGAAGCGCAGCTTGTTCTCGTGGTCGGTCGTCGCCTGATCGAAGCTGACGGTGACGCTCTGCGCGATCAGGCGCGGCTCAAAGTTCCGCACCGCCTCCGTCAGGTCGCGCGCGCGGCGATTGAAGGCGTCGCGGTTGACCGTCATCGACGCGAGATCGGGCACGCCCTGGTTGAGGATCGAGGTCTTGACCTCGGGATAATCGTCGAGCGGCACTGCGGCGGCGAACTGGATGTCGTTCAGGATCCAGGCGATGTCGCGGATCACGCAGTTGCGCAGCTCGGTCTCGCTGAACCGGTCGAGCGACGCGATGTAACACGGCGCGACGTCGCGGCTGCCGTCGCCGCGCGTCCGCGCCAGCCCGCCGATCAGCTTGTCGATGACCGACGGCTTCAGCGGTCGGGCGTCGCGCACCTCAGTCGAGCCTGAGGTCGCGTACCGCCAGGAACTCGGTGTCGGTCGCGTCGGTCGCGAGCAGGCGCTGGCCGAAACCGACCTCACCGCCGCCGGTATCGAGCCATTCGGTCGCCCGCGCGAGGTTGAGCTGCGGCTTACCCAGCGCGTGCGTACCCGGATAGACCACCGGCACCATTGCCAGCGACGTCTGGCCCGATCGCAGTTCGATCTCGACCGCGTGCACGACGACGTCGCGCAGGTCCTCGGGCTCCTTTGCCCGCAGCCGCTTCATCGCGGCAAAGGGGATGAAGCCATAAGCGTCGCCGATGATCACCTCGAGCATCGGCCCGAAGCGGGCGTCTGCATCGGCGATCCAGTCGAACGCGGTCCCGTCGAGGCTGCCCGGCGTGGCCGGTGCCTCGGCGAGCGCCGCTTCGCTCCGCGCGGTCGCGTCCGGGGCCAGCGTCGTCGTCGCGTACAGCGCGTCGAGCAGTCCCGCCACCCACGGCTCCTGGCCGACGAGTGAGACCGGCTTCTCCTTGCCGGCGAAAACGGCGTCGCGCGTCTTCATCGCCGTCAGCGCCTGGCCGAAGACGTTGGCCATCATCATCGCCTTGGGATCGGCCGCGGCCAGGGCGCGCAACTGGGTCGCCGCCTTGTCCCATTCGCCAGCGATCGCAATCAGCTGCCAGAAAAACTGGCGCGCGCGCGAGTCGCCCGGAGTACGCCGAAGCTCCTCCGCCAACATCGCCCGCGCGCCCGTCAGGTCGCCAGACCGGAGCAGTTCCTGTGCGTCCATGCTCCGCCCCCAGCGCGCCGGATCAACCGGCGACGTTCTCCGCGATCTTCCACGTGTACGGGACCACCGTGTCGGCCGTACCGTCCGCCTTCTGCGGCGTGTACTCGACCTTTACCTTGGCGAAGTTGATCGAGATGTTCTCGGTCAGCCGATCCTCGCCGCCCGATCCGCCCGTCGACACCGAGGTGATGATGAAGTCGGACATCGTGATCTTGAGATATTGGACGACGTTTTCGCCCGCCTTCTGCACCGTCAGGATGGCATCGCCAGTCGTGTTCTTGCCGTTGAGGCAGAGCAGCTGCAGTTTCGGCGAGGCCTTGTCGACGTACTTAGTGACCGAAACGTCCTGGACGTTGGCCTTGCCCGATCCGCCGCCCTTGGCGGTGTGCATGGTGCCCGACTGGCTCATGCCCCACGACCAGGAGAGGACGTCGATCTCGTTCGCGTGACCGTTACCGACCGACTCGCCGTCGGCGCCGGGCAGCTTAAGAAACATATCAAGGGCCATGGTCTTCCTCCTGTTGGGGACAGGTGATGCCTAGTATGCGCCGAGGCCTATCCCCCTGCCTGGCGAAGCGAAGACGTCATGCTGAGCGAGATGTCCATGCCTTCCATCTGGAAGTGCGGGACGAACTGGAAGCTGGCGCGGTAGTAACCCGGGTTTTCCTCGTCTTCGGTCAGGTCGATCGCCGCGGCCTTCAACGGTTGGCGTGCCTTCTGGGCTTCGCTCGACATGTCCGGCATTCCGTCGACGTAGAGGTTGACCCAGTCCTGCAGCCGGCGCTGGAGCTGGCTCACCGTCGGCGTGCCGCCGACCCAGTCGCGCACCATGCACTTCAGGTAATGGGCGAAGCGCGCGCTGGTGAACAGATAAGGCAGGCGCGCCGACAGCCGGGCGTTGGCCGTCGCGCCCTTGTCGGCATATTCCTTGGGCTGGTGCAGCGTCTGGCCCCCGATGAAGGTCGCCTGGTCGGTGTTCTTGCGGTGGATCAGGCCGATCAGCCCCGCCGCCGACAGCTCACCCTCGCGGCGATCGCTGATCGCGACCTCGGTCGGGCACTTGACGGCGGTGTCGCCCTCGTCGGTCGGGAACATGGCGGTCGGCAGCCCTTCGACCGTTCCGCCGGACTGGACGCCGCGGATGCGCGTGCACCAGCCGAATTCCTTGTGCGCGGCGGTGATGCGAACGGCCATCGCATGCGCAGCGTTCATCCAGTTGTACTTGTCGTGGTCGCCGCCGGTGTCCTCCTCGAAGGCGAACTGCTCGACCGGCTCCGAGGTCGCGCCGTACGGCTTGCGCGCGAGGACCCGCGGCATCGTCAAGGCGATGTAGCGCGAATCGTCCTTCGCCCGCAGCGAGCGCCACGCGGCATATTCGGGCGTGTCGAAGATCTTGGCGAGGTCGCGCGGCTTGGTCAGGTCCTGCCAGCTGTCCATGCCGAACAGCGCCGGCGAGGTCCCCGAGATGAAGGGCGCATGGCTCGCGCTCGACACCTTGGCCATGCCTTCCAGCACCTCGACGTCGGTCGGGCTCTGGCTGAAATAATAATCGCCGACCAAGCAGCCGTAGGGCTGGCCGCCGAGCTGGCCGAACTCCTGCTCATAGACGCGCTTGAACAGCGGGCTCTGGTCCCACGACGCACCCCGGTAGCTGCTGAACATCTTGCGCAGCTCGTCCTTGGACACGTTCATGACCTTGATCTTCAGGTCGGTCGACGTCTCGGTGTTGAACACCGTGTACTGCAGCCCGCGCCACGCCGATTTCGAGCGCCTGGAAATCGGCATTGTGGATGATGACGTTGACCTGCTCGGTCAGCTTGCGGTCGAGCGACGAGATCATGCTCTCGATCGTGCCGATGACGTCGCCGGGCATGACGCTCGACCCCTCGAGCGCCTGCTCGGCAAGGGTGCGGACGGCGAGCTCGACCCGGCTCTTGGCCTCGTCGCTGCGCGGCTTGAACTCCTTCTGGAGCAGCGCCGAAAAATCGTCGGCCGAAACTTCGGCGGCTGCCGGTGCGCCGGATGGGGCAAGGGCTGCGGGATCAGTGGCCATGTCGTCCCCCTAGATGATCAAGCGTCGGCCGCGGAGCGGCCCTTCGATTCAGCCGCAAGCGTCGACAGCAGCTCGGGATTACGCAGCAGCTGGTCGATCACGCCCTCCGCCTTGTCCTTGCCGTCCATATAGGCGAGCAGATCGGACAGCTGGCGGCGCGCTTCGAGCAGCTTGGCCGTCGCCGGCACCGCCTCCGCGACCCGACCGGGCGTGAAATCGTCCATCGTGTTGAACGTCAGGTCGACGGCGATCTTGCCCTCGCCCGTCAGCGTGTTGTCGGCATAGAAGGCCGCGCGCGGCGCGATCGACTTCTGGAACTCGCCGAAGTTGTCCATGTCGACGTTCGAAAAGTCGCGCTCCGCCATGACCTTCTTTTCTTTCTCGGATTTGCCGGAAAGATCGGACATGATGCCCATTACGAAGGGAAGCGAAACCTTCTCCACCGATCCGTAAGTCGCGACTTCATATTCGATGTGCACACGCGGGGCGCGATTACGCTTAATAAACTTTTGACCATCCTGCGCCATGAACCGCTCCCCCTGCCCACCGTGACACCGTTCGACTCACCTGGAGTCGCGCGTCGCCGCACTTGTGCGTTAGTCGCTCTTGATTGCCAAGAGCCTACTCGCCTCATCCGCGCCATTAGGCGCAATTTCCATCATTAGTTCGACGAAATCCTTGTCGATCCAGCTCATCACCCGCCGGAGCATCATCGGAACGGGGCTCGACGGCTCGTTCGCCGCATAAAAACGCAGGATGCCCTCCATCGCCGCCACGACGTCGGCCCGCGTCTGCGGCGTGCCGCCGACAAACCCGCGCGGCTTGCCGGCGCTGCCCGCCGCACCGGGCTCTGCCGCGCCCGGCTCGGCGGCCGCTTCCTCAGCGGGTTCGGGCACCAGGTCGGGATCGGGGAACGCGTCCGCGAACGCGGCAATCGACCCGTCGATCGACTTCAGCTGGGCGATGACCGGACCGAAGCTCGGCGAATCGACCGAGTGGGCGTCGTAGGCGGCCATGATGTCATAGAGCACATCGGCCATGGCCTTGAACGGCGCGGCGGCATTCGTGATCTGGGTCCGCAGGGTACGGGCGAGCGTCCCGACCTGCGCGGCATCGATCGAATCGTCGCCCCCGGCCTGCGCCGCCGCGTCCGCTGCCAGCGCCGCCGGCGCGATCGTGCGCATGATCAGGCGAAGCTGCCGCGCGCCCTCGTGCGTCGCCTTGGTCGCCTTCGCCGCGACCGTCGTCATCGCGCCGCTCGTCACCTTGGCGCCCAGCGCTTCCTCGTTCTCGCTGGTCCAGGCGAGGACCGGCGCGGCGGCCTGGGCGACCATCGCCGTGTTGAACTCCGCGGTCGACGGGGCCGGCATCCGCGCCAGGGCGGCGCGCTGCAGCGGCAGGATCAGGGCTGCCGGCCGCGCGAGGGCCGACAGTTCATTGACCCGACCGATCGCCATCTCCTCGGCCGGACCAGGATGGAAATCCTCCCAATGATCGGTGGCAAACGACAGGATAAGCTGCAGCGCGGCGTTGGCACCGGCGAAATCGCCCGCGCGCACCGCCGCCTGGACGGCGACGATCGCCGGCATCTGGTCCTTGGTCTGGCCGAGCAGGTCGACGCAGCGAGCGACGACCTTGCCCAGTTCAGCCACCGTCTGGCTGGCGAACTCGCCCGGCGCGTCCTCGATTTCGCGAAAGGCGACGTCGTCGCGAAGGTTGGGACCGCAGGGAGCCGCGTTGCTGATCGGCTGCTTCAATCGGTCGAGGTCGAACGCCACAAATCGGTCCTTCGCTCAGGAGGCGTGCGCGAGCATCGTACGGCTGCCGTCGCCGACAAGCGCGAAGGCGCCCCAGTAATAAGGATGAGAAGTGTCGGGATTGGCGATCATCTGCGCCTGCGCCGCGCGCAGCGCATCGCCGACCGGTGCCGTCGCCCCCGCGCGGAACAGCGTGTCGATGAGCTGCGTCGACGCCGCAACCTGCCGCCCGTCGCGCGTCTTGAAGCCGTCCGGGATCGCCCAGTGGGTCGTCAGCACGGAGCGGCTGCCGGCGACGAGAAACGCGCGGACCAGGCCGTTCAGCGTCTGTGCCTGCCCCGGTCGAACGCGAAGCCCCGAGCCGCTGGCACGCGAGGCGGTCGTTTCGGCCGCGGTGTTGCACGCCGACAGGACGACGAGATTGGCGTCGAGCCCAAGGTTGGCGATCTCCTCGAAGCTGAGCAGGCCGTCCGACGCCGGATCGTCGGCGATCGAGGTGACCAGCGCCGGCGGGCTGTCGCAGTCGAGCTCGCCCTCCTTCAGGCCGTGCGTCGCGAAGTGGACCACGGCAAAATCACGGAAGCCGTTGCCGCTCGTCCCGGCGGCATCGAGCGCGGTGTCGGAGAAGTCGCGCCCTTCGACGAGCTTGCTGCCCGGCCCCATGACCGCCGCCGCGGCGGCAAGCTCCTTCGCCCCGATCGGCCGCAGCGAGGCGAAGCCGTCGCGCAGCGCGTCGGCGCGCGCGGCGCACCGCCCGGCGAAGGATCCCCGGTTCGGCACCGCCGCGAGTTCGGCGGCATCGGGCACGGCGTGAAAGCCGAAGCCGAGATAGGGCCGCAGCGCCCGCGAGGCTTTCTGGGTCCGCGCAACGAGGAACGAGCGCGGCGAGACGGTCGTCGTCAGGTCCGCGGTACCGGCGAGGAAGTGCACCTGGCTGTAGTCGCGCGAGTTCTTCGTCACCGAAACGGCAAAGGCGTCGACGCTCGCCTTGTCGACGACGAGCACGCCGAATGGCAGCTGGGTCATCGCTCCGGTCGGCTCGGTGATGAGCGAGGTGACGCCGTCGAACAGCGGCCGGGCCGGGCCGAACAGCGCCTCGTCGAGCTTGAACGCTCCCTCGACGTCGAACACCAGCGGCACGACGCGGCCGTCGGCGGCGACGTTGCCGTCGATCGAGGCGCGGACATCGGTCGCCAGCTTGGTCAGGGCCGGCGTCGCCAGCCCCGCCGGATAGATCGTCGAAGCCCCGTGGGTGGCAACCAGGACATAGGTCGCCGCGGGCAACGTCAGCAGCTTGACGTAGGCTTCGTGCGGTTTCAACGCGGCCTGCACCTCGGCCAGCGTTGCAACCGTGTCGCTGGCCTGCTGGAACTGCTGGTCGCCGGCCAGTTCGGTGCGGATCTGGACCGCCCGCGCCTCGGCGGCGTCGAGCGCGGCACGAACTTCGGCCCGATCCTTGGTCGCGCTGTCCGGCAGGCTGGTCAGCCGCGTCGCCAGGACCCGCGCCTCGCGGTCGAGATCCTGCAGCGCCTTGGCGCGCACGGCGGCATCGCTCGAGCCGCTCTCGAAGATCTTCTCGATCTGAGCGATCTGCGCGGCCACCGCCGGCGGCGAAATGAACTGCGAGGCGAGAAAGAACTGGGCGCGCGCCGCTTCGCCGGCCGGGCCGGCAACGGCGGCGTCGGTCGCGAGCAGCGTGAAATAGCCCTCCAGCCCCGTGATGCCTGCCGACCCCGACGGGCCGGCGCGCTTCAGCACGTCGAGCGCGCGGTCATACTGGACGCGGGCTTCGCGCAGGTCGCCCGCCTGGATCAGGAAGCGGGCGTAGTCGAGGCGCCGCTGCGCGACGAGCGGTGTGTCGGTGTAGATCGACGAGCGGTCGAGACGGCTGGTCGAATTCGGCATAGGCGCGGCGGGCGGTGGCGAGATCGCCGAGGCGAGCCGCGACCCTGCCCCGCTCGGCCGCGACGGCGCTGCGCAGCCACAGGACGTTCGACGTCTCGAGCCCGACCCCGTCGAAGCGCGCCAGCCGCCGCTCGGCCTCGGTCAGAGCCGCCGCCGCCTCGTTGAAGCCGCCGGTGGCGCGGAGGGCGGCGGCGCGGACGTAGAGCGCTTCCGCCTCGAGCACGACCGGGCCGATCCAGCTCAGGTCGCGCGAGCCGAGCCCGCGCCCCGCCCCGCTGGCGTTGAGCTGCCCGAGCACCGCAGGATCGCTGAGCGGCGCGGCGTCGAGCGAGGCGAGGCGGACGGCGCCGCGCTCCGCGGCCAGCGCCGTCTGCGCCAGCTTCGCGGCGCCGGCATAATCGCGGGCGTTGAGCGCATCGACCGCGCGGTAGACCTGGAGCTTGCTGCGCAGGCGGTCGGCGGCGGCCCCGCGCGGGGCTTCGGCAGCGTCGAGCATCTGCCCTGCCTGCATCAGATAGGCGTCGGCGACGTCGCGGTAGCCAAGGTTCGACTCCGAAAGCGCCGCGTCGAGCGTCAGGTCGATCCGGTCGAACTTCGACGCGGCGCTCGGCAGCTTGGCCAGGTAGCGGGTGACGATCTCGCGCGCCTCCCCGTGCTGGCCGCGGATCGAGTAGTCGAGCACCTCGGCGCGCTGCGAGCCGAGCGCATCGGCATCGAGCGCCGCCGCCGCGAGCGCGATCGAGGCCGGGGGTGCGGGTGCGTCGGCCGGGACCAGCGTCGCCGACCCCTTGCCGCCGCCGCCGGCGACGAGGCGCAGGCCCGCCGCGAGGTTGCCGGAAAATCGCTTCAGCCCGTCCACCACGTAGAGCTTGCCGTGACGCTCGACCTGGACGGCAAGCGCTTCGTAGCCCGCTTCGCGCGCGACGCAGCGGCGGGCGGTGCCGCGGCCCACGCCGGCAATGTCGACCGGCACCGCGGCACCGCAGGCGAGACGGGCATCGCGCGCCTTGTCGACGAGTGCCGTCGCTGCCGCCGTCGCCGCGGTCACCCGGAAGCGGCCGACCGAAGCGGTCTCGGTCCAGCCGCGGCAGCGCATGTTGAGGCTGATGTCGAACAGCCCGGGCGCCGCCGGGTCGCTCCACACGCGCTCGGCCCGGCACAGTTCGCCCTGCGGCCCGCGGCCGAGATCGATGGTGTCGGGCAGCCGTGCCGCCTGCGCAGTGTCGCCAAGCAGCAGCAGCCCGGCGACGGCGATCTTGACGCGCATCATGGACGGCTCTCCCGCTGCGGCCGGTCCTGGCCCGGCACATCGTCGTCGGTGCGCCACAGCGCCTCGTTGGTCGCGCCGGTGATCAGTTCGACCGACAGGGCGAGATCGGGGGCGTTCGTGATCAGCAAAGTCCGACCGGGGTCGGCCAGGTTGATCAAGGGGATCGACACCGCCGACTGGATACAGCCGCCCGTCGACAGCGCGACGCAGCCGTTGACGCGGATGTTGTTGGGGCTGATCCCGTCGAGGTTGTCGGCGCTGATACTGATCGCGGAGGCGAGCCCGGTCTTGCCGTTGATCGAGCCGAACACCGCGATTTCGGGATCGGGCGCGGCCGCACCGGCCAGCTTGTTGAACTTCAGCGTCGAAATCAGGATGCCGCCGCCCGGTGTCGTCGCCGGATCGGTATTCTGGATCACCGCCCATTGTCCCGGCGCGAGCACCAGCGTGCCGGCGCGGACGATCGCCGGCGGCGTCGGCGTCTGCTTGGCATAAGACGGCAGCGCCACGTACAGCGTCGAAGTCGCATTATCGACATACTGGGCCTTGACGGTCGGCGTGGTCAGCGGCGTCCCCGCGGCCGGCAGCAGCGCGTCGAGGAACGGCCGCCCGGCGAGCGGCGAGGGCGTCTCGCCCAAGCCGATATAGCTGGCACGGAGCTGGACGGTCGATCCCGTCGCATTGATCTGGCCGCCGGTCCCGCTCGCCCCGTTGTCGAGCGTGGGCGCGGCGAACACCTCGACCGAGCGGGCGGCGGTGGTCGTCTTGTCGAGATCGGCCCCGCCAGCCGCGCCGCCGAGCGTCAGGACCCGCGGTGCGTTCGCGCCGCTGGTGAAGGTTAGCCGGTCGGCGATGCGGATGTCGCCGGTCGTGCGCAGGCCGAACGCCTTGGTGACCCCGGCAAAGCCGCCGGCGACGGGCGCAACACCGTCGAGGTCGACCTCGCCGATGTCGAACGGCAGCGCCGCCGCCGCGATCTCGAGCATCGGCGTCTGGATCGAGCGCAGATTGGCCTTGGACAACGTGTATTTGGTCGCGCCAGCCGCCGCGCCGGCACCGTCGCCGAGCGCGACACCCGCGGCATTGCCGGTGACGTCGAGCTGGACCCGCGTCTGGCCGACAAGCGCCATCCCGGGCCCAAGCGTCAGCCGCTGCGAGTCGAGCATCACGGTGCCCGTGCTCAGCTGGACCGGCGCGCCGCTGGCCCCGAGCGTGATTGTTCCGCTCGCCGCCTTGACCGTGTAGTTTGCCGTCCGGACCGCTCCGCCGAGCGTCGCATTGCCGCTGGTGCTGGTGACGAGGGTGTCGCCGCTCGTCGTCACCGGCCCGGCGATCGTCGCATCGCCCGACGCGGTCAGCGTCAGCTTGGCCGCCTGGCTGACCGATCCGAGCCTCGCCGCACCGCGGGCGGTGACCGCGACATCGCTGGTCGAGGCGATGTCGCCGGTGACCGACGCATCGCTGCCCGCAGTCAGCGCCAGCCCGCCGGCGCGGCTGACCGAGGCCAGCGTCGCCGACCCGGTGGTCGCGGTCGCCGTCACCGCGCCGGCACCGGCGACGTCGCCGGTCGTCAGCGCGCCCGTATCGGCGATCAACGTCACCGCGCCGGTGGCATTCGTGCTGCCGGCGACGGTGACGCTCGTGCCCTCGATCGTCACCGCCGCGGCCTGCACCGCGCCGAGCGTTACCGCGCCCGTGGTCGCGCGAGCGTCGAAGGTGGCGACCGACTTGGCCAGCCCGGCGACGCTGAGCGTCGTCCGCGCGCGGAGCGTGGCCGCGCCGGCGTCGATCGCGCCGAAGGCCAGGCTGCCGTTCGTCGCCGTCGCCGTCAGCGCCGCAGTTGTCTTGGCGAGGCCGGTGACCGCCGCCGACTGGCCGGCGGCAAGGCTCGCCGCCCCGATCGTGTCGAGGCTGGCGAGCGCGATGGTGCCCCTGGCGGGATCGGCGGCGGTGAACGTCGCCGCGCCGCCGGTCTTCACCGCGGCCATCGTGATGCCCGCCGCGTCCGAGGTCGCGCCCAGGCTGCCGCCGATTGCCGCCGCGCCGCCGACGGCGACGCTGCCGCCGGCGTGGAGGGTCGCATTGCCGGTCGTCGTCACCGTGCCGAAGCCAAGGCTGCCGCCCGTTGCGACCAGCGCCGCGCCCGATGTCGTCGCGCCGGTGACGGTAGTTGCGCCAGCCGAAGTCAGCGTCACGCCGGCGCCGGCGAGAGCGGTCGCACCGATCGCGCTGCCGGTGCTGGTCAGGGCGAGCGCCCCGCCGGCCGCGATATCGCCACTGCTGATTAGGTCGCCGCCGGTCAGCACGGTGGCCGCTCCGCCGCTGGTGAAACCAGCGAAGCGGGCCGTGCCACCGGCCGTTGCGCCGAGCGCCAGGCCGATGCCCACCGGCCGTGCGACGACGATGTCGCGTCCCGCGGTCAGGGCGGCCGCCCCGCCGGTATCCAGCGCATCGCCCGTCGCCATTGCGCCGAGCGCGAGGTCGCGCGTCGCCGTCAGCGTCGCTGCGCCGCCGACAGTGGCAGCGCCGGTGATGGCAAGATCGTTCGCCGCGCTCGCCGTGAAAGTACGCCCGCTTCGGACCGATCCGAGGCCGAGGTTCCCGCTCGCCGCGGTGGCCGTGATATCGCGGCCGGCGTTCAGCGTCCCCCCGGACACCGCCGCACCGCGCACGGCGACGTCGCCGGCGCTGGCCGTGGCCGTCGTCACGGTTGTGGTGCCGAGAGAGGCGAGGCGGACCAGGCCAGGGTCCGTCGCGCCCGCCGCCGCGGTCGCCGTCGCGGTGCCGACCCGAAGGTCGCCGCTGGCCAGCGCCACGACGTTGCCGCCGGCCAGACCGCCGACCGTGCCCCCGGCGACGGGGTCGGGGACCACCGCTCCGGTCGCGCGGACCACGGTTGCGACCGCGTCGCCGCTGTTACTGCCGGTCGAGGTCAGCGTCGTCGCCGTCAGCGAGCCGCTGCGTGCCACCGCGACGAGATCGTCGCCCACGCTCAGTTCGCCGATGGCAACGCCGTTGCCGAACACGACCGCGTCGCGCCCGGCGCTGCCCGAGACGATCGACGCCGCCGCGCCATCGACATAGAGGTCGCGGCTGGCGGTCGCCGCGCCGACCATGGCATCGCCGCTCGCCGACAGGACGCGGATATCGCGCGCCACCCCCGTGCCGAGCGTGGCCGGGCCCGTCGTCGCGGTGACGGCGAGGTCGCCGTCGGTCCCGCCGGTGTTCGCCGTCGCCGTCGTCGCGACCGCCTGCGCCCCCGTCACGCCGATGCCGTGAAGCGCGGTCCCGCTGGTCAGCGTCGCGACGCCGCTGGCCGTCACGGCAATGTCGCGGGTCGTGCCAGGCGCCGTGCCGGTCGCCGCGAAGCCGCTGAAGTCCGCCAGCAGCGGCCGCCCGGTCGACGCGGCGGTGACCACCGTGGCATCCCCCGCCGTCGCCCGCACCGTCAGCGCATCCCCGGCCCCGAGCGTCGTTGCCGCGACGCTGCCGCCGGTTGCGGTCAGCAGGCCGCCGGCCCGCGCCGTGCCGAGGCTCAGCCCGCCGGCGGCGGTAATGGCCAGGTTGTTCTGCGCCGCGACCAGCCCGGCGCCGGCGCCAAGGTCGGCGGTCCCGGACGAGGTCACCGTCGCGTCGCGGCCGGCGGTCAGGGTGCCGACCTGCACCGCGCCCGCGCCGCTGACGCTCGCGTCGCGACCGGCGCTCGCCTGCTGGACGGCAACGGTGGTGCCGGTGACGGCCAGGTCCTGGGTCGCCGTCGCCGTGCCCAGCGTGGCTGCGCCCGTCGCTGCGGTGACGGCGATCGTCGTCGCGCTGCCCGACTGCAGCGTCGCGTCGCCTTGCGCCGACAGCGTCAGCGTGCCGACCGCGCTCGCCGTCGTCACCGCCAGCGGTCCAGCGGTGCTGGTCACCGTGACGTCGCGGGTCATGCCCGCGGCAGCGACCGTCCCGAAGCCGCTGAAGTCCGGCACCAGCGCGAACCCGGTCGACCGCGCCGTCTGGATCGTCGCGCCGTTCGTCGCCTTGACCGTCAGCGCGTCGCCGGCGGCAAGCTCGGTCGCCGTCAGGGCGTCGCTCTGCGTCGTCAACGTCCCGCCCGCGCGCGCCGTGCCGATCGTCAGCCCGCCGGCGTCGAGCGCGAGGTTCCGCTGCGCCGCGATCAGCCCATCGCCGCTGCCCAGGGTCGCCGTCGCGGGACCCGTCACCGTCGCATCGCGCCCGGCGGTCAGGCGCGCGATCGTCAGCGTGCCCGGCCTGGCAACCGTCACCGTCGCGTCGCGCCCGGCCGATGCCGTCGTCAGCCGCGTGTCGCCCGTGGCCGCGACGCTCAGGTCCTGCCCGGCCGCCACGGTCCCGATCGTCGCGCCGCCGGCGACGGCGGTGACCGTGATCGTCGTCGCGTCGCCGCTCTGAAGGCCGACGGTGTTGCCGGCCAGCGTCAGGGCACCGATCGCACCGGCGGTCGTGACGTTCGCCGCGCCGCCGTGGGCCGTGACGCTGACGTTGCGGGTCGCTCCCAGCGCGGCACCATCGGCCGCGAAGCCGCTGAAGTCCGCCAGCAGCGGCCGCCCGGTCGACGCGGCCGAGCCGATCGTCGCGTCGCCGTCGGTCGTCAGCACGGTCAGCGCATCGCCCGCGGCAAGCGCGGTCGCCACGACCGTGCCGCCGGTCACCGCCAGCGTGCCGCCGGCGCGGGCCGTCCCGATCGTCAGGTCGTCCAAGGCCAGCAGGCGGGCGTTGCCCTGCGCCGCGACGAGGCCGGTCCCCGTCCCCAGGCGGATATGCCGCGCGCCGACAGCGATATCGCGGCCCGCGGTCAGGCGGTCGATCGCGACCGCAGCCGGGGTGCCGCTCGCCGTGACCGTGGCATCGCGCCCGGCACCGACCGTCGCCGCCGTCACCGCATTGCCGCTCAGCGCTATGTCGCCCGTGCTGGCGCTGGCGCTGGTCAGCGTCACCGCGCCGGTGGCCGAGCCCAGGCGGATGCCCCCAGGGTCCGTCGCGCCCGCCGCCGCGGTCGCCGTCGCGGTGCCGACCCGAAGGTCGCCGCTGGCCAGCGCCACGACGTTGCCGCCGGCCAGACCGCCGACCGTGCCCCCGGCGACGGGGTCGGGGACCGCGCTGCCGTCGGCGCGGGCGAGGGTCGCGACACCGTCGCCGCGCATCGTGCCGGTCGAGGTCAGCGTCGTCGCCACGAGTGATCCGCTGGTCGCGGCGGCGACCACATCCACGCCGGCCGCGAGCGTGTCGATCGTCACCGTGCCCCCGACGATAATCGCGCTGCGCCCGGCGCTGCCGGTCCCGACGACGGCGCTACCGGTGCCGCCATCGACGATCAGGTCGCCACTCGCGGCGAGCGTGGTCCCGGTCGCCGTGCCGCTGCGGCTGGCGACGATGACCCGCGCCGGCACGGCAGGTCCGCCGGTCCCGACGGTGGTCAGGGTTGCCGGGCCGCCGTCGGCGAGGACGCGAACGTCGCCGAGCCCGTCGCTGGCGGCGGTGAGGACGGTGCCCAGGTTGGCGCCGGCCGCGCCGGCGACGACGATCGTCCGTCCGGCAAGGCCCGTCAGGGTCGATCCGCCGAGGCCGTAGGGATCCGGCAGCGCGACGCCATCGGCATCGGTCGCGGCAAGCGTCGCGTCGCCGCCTTCTGAAATCCGATGCCGTGCCGGCAAAGGTCAGCGTCCCCGCCGTGGCATGGCCGCTGGCCGAGGTGACGACGATGTCGTCGCGCGCCGAAGCCGTGGTCAGACTGGCGTCGCCGGCGGTCGTCGCGATGGTGACGTCGCGCGCCAGGGTCGCGCCGCCGATCGTGCCCAACGACGCCCCGGTGGCCGCCACCAGCTTGATGTCGATCGCGCCCTGTTCGCCCGCGGTCATCAGCGGCACGCCGGTGCCGATCGTCAGCGTCGGCAGCGACACCGATCCCGCCGCCGAAGCCAGGGTCAGCCCGGCGTCGACCAGAGCGCCGCCGATGGTGACGTTGCCCTGGGCCCGCAGGTCGGCGCTGGCGCTGTCGAGCGTCGCCAGGGCGATGCTGTGGACGCCGCCGGCGACCGTTGCCTGGACCTGGACGGTGCCCTGGTCGGCCAGGCTGGCGAGGAGCGTCCGTCCCGCGCGCACCGTCGCGCCGCCCCCCAGCAGGTCGCCATTGCCGAGTTGGAAAAGCAGCGGCTCGGCGACGAACCCGCCGGTCCGCGCCGCTTCGACGCCGTCGCTGTTGGCCGTGAGCACCAGCCCGTCGGCCAGCGTCACCGACGCGGGTGCCGGCATGGCTCCGGTCGAAGCGGCGACCAGCACGTCGCCGGCCGCGCTTTGCGTGGTCCCGCCGGCGGTGCCCAGAGTGACGCCGCCGCGGCCGATGACGCTGTAGCGTCCAGCGCTGGTGACGGCGTCGCTCACCGTTGCCGCCCCGCTGGCGGCGACGAGGATGCTCGCCCCCTCGACCCGCCCGAGCGCGGCTTCGCCGGGGAGCGCGATGTCACCCCCGCCAAGATCGACCAACGGCGCCGACGACGCCGCGCTGCCCGTGGTCGTCAGCGCCGCGTTGAGGACAGCCGTCCCGCCGCGGGCAATGACGGCGATGTCGTCGCCCGCCGTCAGAGCGAAGTCGCTGGCGACGCTCGCCCCGACGAGGACGATGCTGCCGCTCGCGGTCAACGCCTGGGTGAGGGTGATCGCATCGTTCGAGAAGGCGCGCAGCGAGGCCGGCGCCGCGCCCGTCGTCGCGATCGCGCCGAGGGTGATCGGGCCCCCGGCCGTCAGCGCGATATTGTTGCCGGCCAGCGCCGTCAGCGTCCCGCCGCTGGCACCGACGATCGCGTTGCCGTCGGCAAAGACCGCGCTGGTCTGGTCGCTGGCCGCGCCGACGATCGTCAGCGTCGCCGCGCCGGCATCGAGCGCCGCGCCCGATCCGGCGACGAGGTCGTCGCCGGCGGTCAGCGTCCCCGTCAGGACGACCTTGCCGACGCCTTGGGCGACAAGGTCGCGGGCCGCGGTCGTCGTCGCCAGCGCCAGGGTGCCGCCGGCCTCGACATGGACGTCGCGCTGCAGCCCGCCGGCCTGCATCGCGCCAGGCACGGCGCTGACGGTCGCCTGGCTGAGGTCGATGGCGCCGCCGGCGGTGACGGCGATGTTCGCGCCCGCGAGGGTGATCACGGGGTTGCCGGTCAGGGCATCGGTCGCCTGGGCGACGGTGTCGGTGAGGACCGAGTGGCCGGCCCCGTAGCCACTGCCGTCGGCGGTGCGGATCACGGTAACGCCGAGCGTCGCTGCATCGCTGCCGGCTTGGAGATCGGCGGTGCCCGTCGTCATCAGCGTGGCGGCGGTCGCGGTGACCGTGCCCGCGCCGGAGACGACAATGTCGTCGCCCGCGATCGCCCGCCGGCTGATCGTCACGTCGCTGCCGCCGAGCGCGAGCGTGCCGCCGGTCGCGGTCGCGTCGCCGACGACGACCGTGCCGCCGGTGCCGTTGGCGGTGACGTCGATCGTCCGCCGGGCGACCGCGGTCTCGCCGGTCCCGGCGGCGAGCGAGGCGGCAGTCGTTGCCGCGATCAGGATATCGCCGGAGCCGTCGGCCGCCGTGCCGCCGACGGTCGCGTTGCCGATCGTCACCGTCGGGCCGGTGGCGAGGATGCCGCCGGTTGCCGACAGCGGCGCGGTGGCCAGCACGCGCGACGTGTCCTGCCGCCCGCGGAGCGTGATCTGACCGGCCGAGACGGTGTCGCTGCCAAGGATGCCGGCGACGCCGGTCTGCGACTCGACCAGGATCGAGTCGATTGCAGCGGGATCTGCCGGCGTCGCCCGGAGCGTCGCCGCGCCGGTGTCGCTGAGGACCTGCAGCGCGCCGACCTGGCCGCCGTTGGCCACCTTCAGCGCGGTCAGTTCGGCACCGGCCCCGCCCGCGACGGTCACCGCCACCGGCGCATAGCCGGCGTTGGCACCGTCGATCGTGACCGTGGTCGGCGCGACCGTCGCCGTGTCGTTGCCGGAGACGGCGATGCCCTGCAGCGCGACGGCGCCGGTGGCCGTCACCTGCGGAACCATTATCGTCACGGGCGCGTACACCGCCACGGCCCCGCCGGTAATCGACGCCAGCTGGACCGAACCGCCGCCCGCCGCGCCAGCCGTCACCGTCACGCCCGGCTGCGCCGCCTGGCTGTCGACGAACGGCGCCGTGGTCAGCGTCTTGGCGGTGGCGACCAGCGCCGCCTTGGCACCGACAACGCCCGTCGCGGCCATGATGGTCAGGTCGCCGCCCGCGGCCGCCATGCCGGCGCGCGCGTTCGTCGTGCCCGCGCCGCCGACGTTCGATGCCAGCGTGCCGCCGGTGCCGAGCAGGGTCACCGCGCCGCCGGTGGTGACGAGGTCGACGCGCCCGGCGGCGCCCTGGTCGAGCGCGATGCCGGTCGTGCCGAGCGTGATCGCGCCGGCAAGCACGTCGAAGTCCGCCGTCTTGGCCGCTTCGCCCATCATCGCTGGGGCCTGAACGACGCTGACCTGGCCGGCGATCGTCGCAGCACCGCTGGCGCGGACGATGACGTTCGAGCCGCCGCTCCCGGTCACGGTGCTGCCGGCAAAGGTCAGCGCCTGGTCCGCGGCGTCGGTCGCGGGCACGTCCGTGCCGGTGCCGGTGACGCCAAGGCGGGCGGCAGTGACATCGCCGGCCGCCGCGATCAGGACGATGTCGTCGCCGGCCGTCGCACTGCCAACCATCACGCCGGCACCGTTGGCGACGACGCTCTGGTGAGCGACGCCGGTGGTGATCGTCGCCAGGCCGCCCGCGCTCGCCCGGACGCTGCCGGCGGACGCCGTCCCCTTGGTAATCGTGGCATCGGTTTTCGCCAGCGCGTCGACGTTGCCCGTCGTCGCCTTCCCGTCGTCGATCATCGCCGCGCCGGTGCCGGCGAGCGCGCGGACGTTGCCGCCGGCGGTAGCGGTGCCGATGTGCGCACTCCCGCCCGAGGCGATGACATCGGCGTCGCCGTGACCGCTGGCATCCGCAAGGCCTGCGGCGCGCGCCGCGACCGACCCGGTCGCCATGCCGCTGGCCGTGGCGGCACCCGAGGCGCTGTGCGCGGTGATATTGCCCGGCGGCGAGGAACCGAACGTCGTCGCGCCGCTGACCGTCGCACGCGCGTCGCCGTCCGCCAGCACGTTGCCGCCGGTCGCCGAGGCCGCACTGATCAGCGCCTTGCCGCGCGTGTTCAACGCCAGCGCCGTGACGTCGCCACGGGTCGTCGTGCCGGAGCTGACTGTCGCCAGGCCGCCCTGCGCCGTCGCCAGCGCCTGGACGTCACCGCCGGTCGCGGTTCCCGAAGTGATCGTGGCGGAGCGATCGACCGCGTCGCTTTCCGCCGTGACCGACCCGCCGGTCGCCATCGGATCGTTGACCGCCGCCAGGCCGGCGGTCGCGGTGCCGATGGTGGCGTCGCCTTTGAGGCTGGTGACGCTGATCGTATGCTGTGCCGAGCCGGAAGCGAGGCTCGCCCCGCTGATCCCGCTGATGACGATATTGCCGAGCGGGGCCTTGGTCGTCGGATCGACGGTCGTGTCGGCGTCGCCGGCGGTGAAGGTTCCGGTCACCCCGACGGTGCCGCCCAAGGCGGTGGCGGTAAAGATGGCGTCGCCTGTCGAGCTGCCGCCGGCGACGCTGATCGCGCCCGTCGTGGTGGTCAGGGAAATGCTGGCGTCGGTCACCGTGTCGCCGTCGAAGCTGGTCAGCGCCGCGTTCAGCTTGTGGCGCTGCGTGCCGCTCGGCGTCGCCGCATCGGTCAGCGCCAGGGTGCCGGTCGCGGTGACACCGATCGCCCCGTTGGCCTGGATGCTCGCCGCCGAGAACGCGCCCGCCGCGCCGCCGCCGACGCCGCCCACGGTGACAACGGCGCCGGCGCGGACCGCGCCGACCGTGATCGTGCCCGGCGACGTCAGCCCGACGTCGGTCTTCGCCGCGATCGCCGTCAGCGGCAGCGCGGTGATCGTCGCGCCGGACAGGGTCGCCCCGCCGCCCAGCGCCCGCACATCGCCGGACACGCTCAGCACGCCGCTCGCCGCGCTGAGGTCGACGAGACCCGTATCGCTGGTAACGCCGCCCAGGGTCACGTCGCGGTGACCAGCCACGGTGCCGGTCGAGCCGATCGTGGCGCTGGCAGTCGTATGCACCGCCCCCAGCGTGATCGCCCCGCCCGTGGCCAGCGTATCGGCCGCGGTCGGAGTATACTTGCCCGCCGTCGGCATCGCGACACTGGCCGCGCCGGCCAGCGCGTTCGCCGTCACCGCGCCCAACACGATGTCGCCGGTGGTCGCCAGCAGGACGTCGGACCCGAGCTTGGCCGGTCCCGCCGTCAGGCTGCCGCTGCCGGTCAGGTCGGCGGTGCCGCTGTCGAGGACCAGCTTCTTGCCGCCCGCATCGCCGCTGTCGGCGGTCAGCGCCGCGCCCGTGGTGTCGATGCCGCCCGCCGTCGACTGGACCAGGACGTTGCCGCCCGCGCTCTGGGTTCCGCCGAGAACGACACTCGCCCCCGTCAACCGTGTAGTCGCCCGCCGCCGTCACGGCGCCGGAGACCGTCGCGACGCCGGTGCCGGTCACCGTCACGTCGTTCGACTTCGACGTCAGGCTGCCCGCCGTCACCGCCGCCCCGCTCAGCTTGACGCCGGCGGCGGTCGCCGACTTTACCGAGACGTCGCCGGTCGTCGTCACCGCGAGCGCATCGATAAGATTGACCGCGCCAAGCGTGATCGCGCCGGTGGTCGTCAGCGTGCTTGTGCCGACCGTGGTCAGGTTCAACGCCTTGACGTCGCCGAGGTGGAGGTCGGACCCTGCACCGACACTGACCAGCGCCGTGCCGGGATTGGCCTTGGTCTCGGCGATGGCGATGAACCCGGGGTTGGTCGTGTCGCCAACTCCGCCCGTCGCGCTGAGCGTAACGTCGCCGCCGGCAGCGACCGCGCCCGAATTGGAGGTCAGCGTCGTCAGCGCAGCCGCGGTGATGCCGCCGGCGGTCGCCGTGACGACGATCTTGCCGACGGCCTTCTGCACGCCGCCAAGGACCACGCTCTTGCCCGTAACCGCGTAATCGCCCGCCGAGGCGATATCGCCGCCGACCGTCGCGCTGCCCTTGGTCGCGGTGACGGTGACGTCGTGCGCGGTCGCGCCGGCGCTCCCCGAGCTCGCGCCGCCGAGCGTCACGTCGCCGGTCGCCGCGCTGGCGCCGACCGCGTTGCGCGCCGCGACGCGGCCGGCGACCAGCGCATCGGTCGCCGCCGACCCCGTCGCGGCCAGGGTGACGTCGCCCGAGCCGGTCAGCGTCGCCGGCGCGGTCGCGCTGACCGCGATGCTGCCGACCGTGACCCTGCTGCCGCCGAGCTTGAGCGTGTCGTCGAAGGTGACGTCGGCCCCGCTCGCATCGCCGTGCTGGAGCAGCACCGCGCCGCCGCCGGCAATGCCGTAGTCGCCCAGGACCGTGATCGCCGCCGCGCTCGTGTCGCTGGCGGTCAGCGTCACCGTGCCGCTCGTCGTGCCGGCCGCGACCTTGTGCGCCGTGGCCGCTTCGCCCAGGGTCAGCGTGGTCGCGGCAACGCCGACATTGCCCGCCGCCGTGACGTCGCCGGCCAGCGTCGCGCTGCCCTTGGTCGCGGTGACGTCGACGTTGCCCGCCGAGGCGATATCGCCGCCGACCGTCGCGCTGCCCTTGGTCGCGGTGACGGTGACGTCGTGCGCGGTCGCGCCGGCGCTCCCCGAGCTCGCGCCGCCGAGCGTCACGTCGCCGGTCGCCGCGCTGGCGCCGACCGCGTTGCGCGCCGCGACGCGGCCGGCGACCAGCGCATCGGTCGCCGCCGACCCCGTCGCGGCCAGGGTGACGTCGCCCGAGCCGGTCAGCGTCGCCGGCGCGGTCGCGCTGACCGCGATGCTGCCGACCGTGACCCTGCTGCCGCCGAGCTTGAGCGTGTCGTCGAAGGTGACGTCGGCCCCGCTCGCATCGCCGTGCTGGAGCAGCACCGCGCCGCCGCCGGCAATGCCGTAGTCGCCCAGGACCGTGATCGCCGCCGCGCTCGTGTCGCTGGCGGTCAGCGTCACCGTGCCGCTCGTCGTGCCGGCCGCGACCTTGTGCGCCGTGGCCGCTTCGCCCAGGGTCAGCGTGGTCGCGGCAACGCCGACATTGCCCGCCGCCGTGACGTCGCCGGCCAGCGTCGCGCTGCCCTTGGTCGCGGTGACGTCGACGTTGCCCGCCGAGGCGATATCGCCGCCGACCGTCGCGCTGCCCTTGGTCGCGGTGACAGTGACGTCGTGCGCGGTCGCGCCGGCGCTCCCCGAGCTCGCGCCGCCGAGCGTCACGTCGCCGGTCGCCGCGCTGGCGCCGACCGCGTTGCGCGCCGCGACGCGGCCGGCGACCAGCGCATCGGTCGCCGCCGACCCCGTCGCGGCCAGGGTGACGTCGCCCGAGCCGGTCAGCGTCGCCGGCGCGGTCGCGCTGACCGCGATGCTGCCGACCGTGACCCTGCTGCCGCCGAGCTTGAGCGTGTCGTCGAAGGTGACGTCGGCCCCGCTCGCATCGCCGTGCTGGAGCAGCACCGCGCCGCCGCCGGCAATGCCGTAGTCGCCCAGGACCGTGATCGCCGCCGCGCTCGTGTCGCTGGCGGTCAGCGTCACCGTGCCGCTCGTCGTGCCGGCCGCGACCTTGTGCGCCGTGGCCGCTTCGCCCAGGGTCAGCGCCGTGCCGGAGATGAGGATGTCGCCCGCCGCCGTCACGTCGCCGGCAAGGGTCACCCCCGCCGTCTTGCTGAAGGCGTGGACCAGGGCACCGCCGCTGATGCTGCCGCTGACCTTCAGGGCACCGTCGGCGGAGAGAACGACATCCTTGTCATCACCCGTCGCGCTGGCGCCGCCGACGGTCGCGGTTTTGCCCAGGCACTGGCCGAGACAGTGACGCCATGGCCGCTGGTCAGCACGCCGGTGACGATGTTGCCGCCTGTCGAGACCAGGCTGATGTCGGCGTCGACGGTGACCGCCCCGGTGGTGATGTCCCCCTGGGAGGCGATCAAGCCCGTCAGTGCGTAGCCCGATCCCGGGTCGCCGGCGGTCACGTAGTCCGTGTTGCCGAAGGTCGCGCCCCTCACTGCGCCCAACGTCAGCGCCTTGGTCGGGTCACCCTGGCGGACGGCGACGGCGGTTCGTGCGGCATCGGTTCCCCCCGTCAACGCGGGCGCGCCGCTGATCGCGCCGGCGGTGTCGAGGATCAGGTCACCCAAGGCATTGCCGTCGGTTGCCGCGGCGATGCTCAGCGTCCCCACGGCAGCGATGTCGCCGGTGACGCTCCGCAGGGTGAGGCCGAGCTTCGAACTCAGCGAGTGCGTTTCGCCGTCCGTCCCGAGCACGAGATCACCGCCGACACCGGCAAGTCCGCCATCGGCGGCCACGTCGCCGGCCAGCGTCAGGCGACCGGCGGCGGTGAAGCTCGCCACGCCGGTCGCCGTCACCTGGGCGAGGGTCGCCGTGCCGGTGCTGGTGGCATCGATCCGGCCGCTGCTGGTCAGCGACCCGCCGACCGCGAGACCGGCAGCGAATTGCGCGCCGATCACTACCGGCGGTCCGAGAGCGGGCGCAGCGAAGGACACCGTGCCGCTGGTGTCGCCGCCGACCGCAAGGACGATGCCGTTGTCGGCCGCCGTCGCGGTCATTGCGGTGATGCTTGCCGGGACGCTGAGCAATACCCCGGTGACGTCGGACTGGCTGGCGGCGGCGACCTGCACGCGCTTGCCCGCGATGGTTCCGTCGAGCACCTGCATGTCGGTCAACGACGTGCCCTTGTCGATGGCGACCGAGATGATGCTGGTCGGGTTGAGCGCAATCCTGGCGTCGGCGGCGAGGACAACGCCGACGTCGCCGTAGGTGGTCGCCGCCGGCACTCCTTCCGTCAGCGTCGCCGTCAGCTGGCCGCCCTTGACCGCGAGCGCCGGGGCGACGAGCAGGAGCACGCTGTCCGGGGCGATCGTCGCCTTCGTCGCGCCGTCGGCGTCGATGCTGATCGCGCTGCTGCCGGTACCGGTGAACCGGATCGCTTCGCTGCCGAACTTGGCGAACTCCTCGTTCGTCACGCCGAGCGAGCTGGCGACGAAGCCGGAGAGATTAGTCACTGTGGCCGAGTTGGCGAAGGTGATGCCCGACTCGTTGATGACGAAGATCGTCCCGCGGTTGCCCGCCACCGCATCGGCATTGCCCTGCAGCACGCCGGCGATCGTCGTCAGCGGGCCGGAGACGCGGTTGAGGACGCTGAACGGCAGGTTTCCGGGCTGGGTGAAGGTGACGGCGTTCGCCGCGCCGATATCGAAGCTGCCCCACTCGACGACGGCGCTCTGCTTGACCATGGCGTCGGCCGTGCCGACGGCGAGGCTTAGCTTGTCGCCGGCGACGACGGTCGTCATCGGATCGAAGGCGATCTTGTGCCCCGCGTCCGTGCCGTCGGTCAGGAGCTGGCCCGTGTTCGCCACCGGCACGCTCGCCTTAACCGTGCCGACCGTGACCGTGCCGTTGTTCGGCAGCGCCGGCGCGGCCGGGATCGCCTCGGGCATCACCGCCATGGCGGCGACGGCGGTGCCGTGGAACAAGCGGGTGCGCAGGGATGTCATCGGCCCGCTCCTCAGCGCCACGGCAGGGCACGAATGGTCAGCGACACAAGCAGGCGCGCCGGTGGCTTGACCGTGTCGATCGCCAGCCCCTTGTCGAGCGGCTTGGCGTAGACGATGTCGATGCGTCCGTGGCTGCCCCAGGTCGCGCGGATCCCTCCGCCGACGCTTTGCAGCGTGCGGTCGGACTCGAAGTGATTGGTGTCCAAGTTGTTGATGTGGACCACGTCGTAGAAGCCGACGAGCTCACAGGCGATGTCGCGACGCGACAGCGGCTGCGGCTTGCCGATGCGGAGCTCGGTCGCCGCGCCATAGGCCTGGTCGCCCGACGTCGCCCCGGGATCGTAGCCGCGCCCGAGCGTCAGGTTGCCGATGGCAAACTCATCGAAGGCGAGCAGCGGGTGGTTCGAATACTGGCCCCGGGCATCGACCGAGGCCGTGACCGCATAGGGGCTCTGCGGCCCGAAGCGGACCCGCCCCTCGGCGAGCAGGTTGGCGCGGACGATGAACGCCTGAGGGTCGCCCTCGAACCGCGTCGGAATCGCCCCGCCCGACGACTGGCCCTGCTTCGTTGCGCCGAAGATGTTGACGTCTTGGCGCAGCTCGACGCCGCCGGCGAGCCGCCACCGCGGCGCGAGCCCGCCGGCGATCCGCGCCGTCGCATCGCCGTTCACCGCCACGAAGAACTCGCGCAGCTTGTCGGTGTTGATCGGCGTGCCGCTGTTTCGCGTCCGCTGCTCGATGAAGTCGAAGCCGCCGTCGGTCCGCAGGTTGAAGGTGCTGCGCCGGACCAGCGGATAGGTGACCAGGCCCGTCGCCAGCAGCGAGCGCGAACGGAGGTCGACGCCGACCCCGCCGCTGGCGATCGTCGGCCGGGTCCAGGCATAGGTGAACTGCCCGCCGAGACGCAGGCTCGAGCCGGCGAAGGGCGCGAAATCATGGCCGAACTGGACGACCTGCTGCTCCTTGAAGTCGCCGGTCGAGAAAACGCCGACATAGGTGCGGTCGGCGAGACCGGTCAGGCCGTAGACCTCGCCGCGCAGCAGCCCCGAATAGCGGCCGATCTGCGTCGAGCCATAGTTCTGCGCGTTGACGTAGACCGCGCCCAACGTCCGCTCGACGGCGATTTCGCCGACGACCTCGCCGAGCTTGCCCGACGGGGCGGGGCGCAGCTCGAGGGTTACGGAGACGCCGGGGATGTCGCCGGCCAGCAGCAGGATGCGCTCGGCGTCAATTTCGTTCAGCGGATCGATCCGCTGCAGCCGGTCGAGCAGCGCCGCGACGCGGTGCGCCAGCCGCCCCGGGTCGCCGCGGACGCGCAGCGCGACAATTCGTGCCGTTACGACCTCCAGCCGCAGATGCCCGGCGACCGTTTGCTCGGGCACGCGGACGACGGCGACATAATGCGCCCGGGCGAGGGCGGCGTTGGCCGCATCGCGGATGTCGCAGATCGCCCGGATCGGCCGGGGCGTGCCGTCGAGGCCGGCACCGACCTTCGCCAGTGCCGCGCGCACGCCGGCGTGGAGCTCGCCGCCACCCGGGGCGGTGAAATCGACCGCCGCCAGCGGGGCCGAGAGCCTCGAATTCAGCGATAGCGACGGGGCACGGACCCGGCTGGATCGCGCCGCGCGAGCGGACGGTGACCCGCGGCGCGCGCGGCGGCGGCGACTCGTCCTGGCGCCGGACCTCCTGCGATGTCGGCAACCCGTTGTTGATGACGCCGTTGGCAGGCGGGGGAGCGGCTGACGGGGTGGCGGCGGGCGCGGTCTGGGCCGCAAGCGGCGCCGCGAGCCCGAACGCCGCGGCCCCGGCGACGATCGCCGCTCTTCGTCCGTCGCGCCGAACCATCGCCCCCATGTCCGCGCCCCCCCTACGGCGCCGGCATCATTCCGTCAGGTTGCGCGTCGGCCTGCCCCGGCCACGGCAATCCTTGTGCTTACGACACGCTTACGACGCGCTTACGACACGCTTACGACGCGCTGACCTCGACGCGACGGTTGGCCGCGTCGTCCGGCGAATGGCCCTTCAGCGGCCGGTCCGGGCCAAATCCCTTGGCCGTCATCTTGCCCTTGTCGACGCCGTTCGCCGCCAGATAGCGGACCACCGAGTCGGCGCGTGCCTGGCTGAGCGCCTGGTTCACCGCGCGCGGCCCCGTGCTGTCGGTATGCCCTTCGACCGTGAACGGGCGGTAGCTTCCGGCCGCGACCAGCGCCTTCGCCAGCCGGTCGAGCGCCGCCTTGGCCGCCGCGGTCAGGTCGGCCGATCCCTTGACGAAGGTCATGCTGATGTCGGCGCGAATCGCCTTGCCCACCGCGCTTGCCGCCGCGCCCGCGCCCGGCAGGCGCATCTGCCGCGTGTCGACCGTGTCCGGGCAGGTGCCGTCGGGCAGCTTCTTGGGACAGGCCGGCGGTGTTTCGGGCTTGGTCGTCGACAGGCTCTTGGCGAGCCCCTCCATGTCCTGCGCCGCGACCGGTGCTCCGGACAAGGCGACTGTTGCAACGACAGCAGCAAACAACGTCCGCACGCTTGTTCCCCCTGAATAAGCCCCGCGACAAGTCGCCCTTACCCGGTAGGAGCAAGATTAGGCGTCCGTCAATTGGATTCCGCGCGAGATCAGGCGGCGGCGCGATCTTCCCGGTGTGCGCGCTCGGTCTTGAGGCTGTCGGCGAGCAGAAAAGCGAGTTCGATCGCCTGGCTGGCGTTGAGTCGCGGGTCGCACTGGGTTTGATAGCGGTCGGCCAGCCCGTCGTCGGTGACGCCGATCGCGCCGCCGGTGCATTCGGTCACGTCCTGTCCGGTCATCTCGATGTGGATGCCGCCGGCGTGCGTCCCCTCGGCCCGGTGAATGGCGAAAAAGCTGCGGACTTCGCGCAGGATGAGATCGAAGGGCCGCGTCTTGTAGCCGCCCGCCGCCTTGATCGTGTTGCCGTGCATGGGGTCGCACGACCACACCACGCTCGCGCCGGCGCGCGCCACCGCCCGGACGAGTCGCGGCAGGTGCGCCTCGACCTCGTTGGCGCCGAAGCGTGCGATCAGCGTCAGCCGTCCCGGCACGTTCGCCGGGTTGAGCGTGTCCACCAGCCGCAGCAGGTCGTCGGCGGTGATCGACGGCCCGACCTTGAGGCCGAGCGGATTGCCGACGCCGCGAAGAAATTCGACATGCGCGCTGCCGGCGAAGCGCGTGCGGTCGCCGATCCACAGCATGTGCGCCGAGGTGTCGTACCAGTCGCCGGTCAGGCTGTCCTGCCGCGTCAGCGCCGCCTCGTACGGCAGGAGCAGCGCCTCGTGACTGGTGAAAAAGCTCGTCCCCTTCAACTGCGGCACCGTCTCGGGCGACAGGCCGCACGCCGCCATGAAGTCCAGCGCCTCGCCGATGCGGTCGGCCAGCGCCTGGTACTGCTCGCTCCACAGCGAGCGCCCGGCGAAGTCGAGGTTCCACTTATGCACCTGATGGAGCGAGGCATAGCCGCCGCTGGCGAAGGCACGCAGGAGGTTGAGCGTCGCCGCCGACTGCATATAGCCACGCATCATCCGGGCCGGATCGGGGGTGCGCGCGGCCGCGGTGAACTCCGTGCCGTTGATGTTGTCGCCGCGGTAGCTCGGCAGCGTCACGTCGGCGATCGTCTCGGTATCGCCCGATCGCGGCTTGGCGAACTGGCCGGCCATGCGCCCGACCTTCACCACCGGCAGCTTCGAGGCGAAGGTCAGGACCACCGCCATCTGCAGCAGGACGCGAAACGTATCGCGGATATTGTTGGGGTGGAAGTCGGCGAAGCTTTCGGCGCAGTCGCCACCCTGGAGCAGAAAGCCCTTGCCCGCGGCGACGTCGCCGAGCAGCGCCGTCAGGTCGCGCGCCTCGCCGGCGAAGACCAGGGGCGGATAGGTCCTGAGCTCCGCCTCTGCCGCGGCCAAGGCGACCGGGTCGGGGTAGGCGGGAAGCTGGCGAGCCTCGTGCTCGCGCCAGCCTTCAAGGGTCCACGGCATCGTCATCGCCCGGTGTCGTGCGCGAACTCGGTGCCGGCGAGCAAGTGTTTTGGGCGGAGACGTACCGCGAAACACAGGCAGAAGGCATCGACGCTCCCGCGGCATGGTCACGGCGACCGGCGATTGACCTGCCGGATCGAGGCGCGGCAACGACGGCGACAATACTTCCTCGGTATCTATCATTAAGCATCGCAGGCACCTGGCTCGACAGGTATTCAGCAACATGCTTATACTCCGTGAAGGTCGTTACTTTAGCTTCATAGTTTACGGGGTTTAACCTGTGGCCTCGCCGCAAGACGCGAGGAAGTTGTTCAGCTCGCCCGCGTCTTCCTTCAGCAGGCACTCGGCTGCACAGCCTGATCGTTGGATCGTGCCGATTATTTGTCGGTCGGCGTTGCTTCGTTCGAATTCGAACCGACAACGCGAACGCTATGCCGTACCCTGACGGCAACAGTGCGGAGGGCAAGTCGGTGGATTATCGTAAACTCGAATATTTTCAGCGCCGCGCCGAAAACGAACGGCTGTTGGCCGCAAGCTCCGAGGGCATCGTGCGCGAATGCCACCAGCGCTTCGCCAACACTTATGCCGCTCACGTCGCTGCGGCCAAGGCGGCCCCGCTATCGGCTGACGACCTGTCCGGCTGACGTCCGGCTCCGCGCCGCGGGAGCTTTCTGTTAAGATTTGCGCCTAGCGCATCAGCACCAGTTCTTCCGCCATCGTCGGGTGCAACGCGACGGTCTCGTCGAACTGCGCCTTGGTCAGCCCAGCCTTGACCGCGATCGCCAGCGCCTGGAGAATCTCGGGCGCGTCGGGGCCGATCATGTGCGCGCCGACGACGACATTGGTCGCGGCGTCGACGACCAGCTTGTACAGCGACCGCTCGTTGCGCCCGGCCAGCACGTTGCGCATCGGCCGGAAATCGCTGGTGAAGACCTTGATCTGGCCGAGCTTGTTGCGCGCGAAGGCCTCGGTCATGCCCACGCTCGCCATCGGCGGGTTGGAGAAGACCGCACTCGGCACCATCGCGTGGTCGACCGTCCACGCGTTTCCGCCGAAAACCGAGTCGGCAAAGGCGTGCCCCTCGCGGATCGCGACCGGTGTCAGCTGGATCCGGTCGGTGACGTCGCCGACCGCCCAGATGGTGTCGGCGCTGGTCCGGCTGGCGGCGTCGACCTCGATGGCGTGGCGCTCGTTCAGCGCGACGCCGGCCGCCTCCAGGCCGAGGTTCTCGATATTGGGCCGCCGCCCGATCGCCCACAGCAGCAGCTCGGCGTCGATCGGCTCGCCGCCGGCGACGTGGACGCGGACGCCGCCGTCGGTCTTCTCGACGCGCTCGAAGGCGGCAGTTGAACTCGAACTTGATGCCCTTGGCTAGGCTGATCATCAGCAGGCGCTCGCGCAGCGCATGGTCATAGGTGCGCAGGATCGTGTCGCTGCGGTTGACCAGCGTCACCTTGACGCCAAGCTCGTGGAAGATGCCGGCGAATTCATTGGCGATATAGCCGCCGCCGGCGATGACGACGGACTTCGGCAGCGCGTCGAGGTGGAAGACCTCGTTCGAGGTGATGCCGAGCTCGGCCCCCGGCAGATCGGGCACGAGCGGGCGCGCGCCGGTCGCGATCAGGACCTTGTCGGCGGTGACCGTCGTCTCGCCCAGCCTGATCGTATGCGCGTCGAGCAGTTCGGCGTGGCCGTGGTGCAGCGCGACGTCATGGCTCGACAGCGTCGTCTCGTAGATGCCGTTCAGCCGGTCGACCTCGGCCAGGACATTGTCGCGCAGCGTCGGCCAGTCGAAGCCCCTGTCGCCGAGCGTCCAGCCGAAGCGGCGCGCGTCGACCAGGTCCTCGGCGAAGTGACTGCCATAGACCAGCAGCTTCTTCGGCACGCAGCCGCGGATGACGCAGGTACCGCCGACGCGGTACTCCTCGGCGATGGCGACGCGCGCGCCGTGGCCCGCCGCGACCCGCGCGGCGCGGACCCCGCCCGAGCCGGCGCCGATGACGAAGAGGTCGTAGTCGAAGCTGGTCATGGCGCGCAGGTCGATACCCCCTGCGCGCCCGGCGGCAAACGAGAGTAAGCGCGGACCACAGTAACGCGCGACTCCAGAACAGCCGGCGCGCCGTTCGGCACGGGCTGGTCGGGCGCGAACAGCACGCACCGCGCCCGCCGGCGTCGGGGAAGCCGAGCGTCAGCACCTCCGACATGAACGTGCCGATCTGGCGCGGCGGGAAATTGACCACCGCCGCGACCTGCCGCCCGACGAGCTCTTCGGGCGTGTAATGGACGGCGATCTGCGCGCTCGATCGCTTGACGCCGATCTCCGCGCCGAAGTCGATCGTCAGCTTGATCGCGGGCTTGCGCGCCTCCGGGAAGGTCTCGGCCGCGACGATCGTGCCGACGCGGATGTCGAGCGCTTCGAAAGTCGTAAACGGCGTGACCGGCGTCATCGGGCGTCGATGATCGCCCTGGCCGCATCGAGCCGCGCGGCATAGTTCGCCAGGGCCGCTGCCGGTCCTCCCGGCATAATCGCTGGCGTCGGCGAACCGCCGCTCCTCGATCGCCTCGCGGACCCCGGGCAGCGTCTTCGCGCCGTAGCCGGTGAACCGCCCGGGCGCATAGACCAGGTTCTGGTACCACGGTCGCCCGGGCAGCCCCTTGGGATCGAGCAGCAGCTGGTCGATGTCGCGGAGCGCCGCGTTCAGCCGGGCGCGCGCCGCCGGTGTCAGGCCGGCGCCATGTGCGGCGTAGGCGGCGTCGAACGCCTTCGCGCTCGCGCCGAGCTTCGCCACCGCGTTGTCGAGCGCGCGCGAGTTCGACGAACGGCGTCGCGCGTCACCGCCGCGGGCGCGTCGACCGGTCGAGCGGATCGCTTGCCGCGGCGAAGGCCCCCCCGCGCGGTCAGCTTGGCGAGCCGCGCGTCCTTGGCCCGGCGGTCGTCGGCGAGCTTGTGGACCTCGGTCGCATAGCGCGCGACGGTGTCGGCGAAGTCGGCGAAGCGGACCGGCGGCGTGTCGGCGTCGGCGATGCGGAGCACCAGCCGGCCGACCGTCTTCGACATCGCCGCGCCGTACTTCAGCCCGGGATCGTCGAAGCGCGTGAAATGGTCGTAGCTGTCGTAGATCGAGTGATAGACGCCGCCGCTAATGCCTTCGCCGCCGAACGCGATGTCGAGGGCGGGCAGGCCGAGGTGCTGGAGGAACGACGAATAGTCCGATCCCGATCCGAGCGCGCCGATCGGCAGGTCGCCGCCGGCTTCGGCCGCCTTGGCCGCCTCCTCGTCCCCGCGCCCGCGGCCGTCATAGCCATCGGCCGAGCAGCTTCGCCCGCGCCCGCGCCGCCACCGACCCGCCGTGTCTCCGGATCGCTGACATCGGCACCGACGGCGTTGGCGAGATGCTGATACTCGTGGCTGCCCCCGGCGCGGTAGAAGCCGCGCTCGTTGCCGTCGGTGTTGATGTAGATGACCGCCTTCGCCTTCAGCTCCGCCGCATGCGTCTCGGCATATTCGGTCGAGCCGAGAAGCATCGGCTCCTCGCCGTCCCAGCTCAGGTAGACGATCGTCCGGTCTGGCCGCCAGCCCGACTTCGCCAGCGCGCCCAGCGCCTTGGCCTCCGACAGCATGGCGACGTTGCCCGACAGCGGATCGGCGGCACCGAATACCCAGCCGTCGTGATGGTTGCCGCGAACGACCCATTCGTCGGGGTGCTTCGCGCCGTGCAGCATGGCGACGACGTCGTAGAGCGGCTTCAGCGACCAGTCCGACTTGACCGCGAGGTGCACCTTCACCGTGTCGTCGCCGCCGACGTGATAGGCGAACGGCAGGCCGCCCTTGAAGCTGTCGGGCGCGAGCGGGCCGGCGAGCGCCGACAGTAGTTTGGTCGCATCGGCATACGACATCGGCAAGGTCGGAATCTTGAGGATCGTCGTCGACTGCTCGCGCGTCAGCCGGCCGGTCACGCCGGGAACCGAGCCGACCCCCGGCGTCGTCGGATCGCCCGGATAGGTCGTCATGTCGGCGACCGACCCGCGCTGGACGCCGAACGGCGGCCGCGCGCCGCCCTTGGGATAGACGTCGCCGTCGCCGTAGCCGTCCTGCTGCGGAGTCGGAATAGATGATGCAGCCGACCGCGCCGTGCTCCTGCGCCAGCTTCGGCTTCAACCCGCGCCAGCCGGCACCGTAGCGCGCGATGGCGATCTTGCCGCGGACGTCGACGCCGCGCCGGGCGAGCGCCTCATAGTCGGCGGGCAGGCCGTAATTGACATAGACCAGGGGCGCGGTGACGTCGCCGTCGCCCTGGAAGGCGACATAGGGCGGCAGGGCGTCCTTGGTATTGCCGCTGGTCGCGTCCTCGGGCAGCGCCGGCTCCTGCCCGCCGAGGACGACCCGCTGCGGCGCGACCATTTCGACCGTAGTGCTGATCGGCGTCGGATAAAGCACTTCGAACTGCTCGATATGCGCGTCCCAGCCCCACGACTTGAACATCGCCAGCGTCTTGTCGGCGATGACCTTGTCATGGGCGCTGCCGACGTGGTTCGGGGCCGAGGAAAAGTCCTTGAGCCAGGCCATCTGGTCGGCGCTGCTGATGGTCGCGTCGAACTTCGCCTCGAGCGCGGCGGGCGACGGCGGCGCGGCGACGGCGGCGGACGACAGCAGGGCGGCAAGCGCGAACGGACGAACGGCGTAGATCATGCGAGCGAGGCTCCCTGAACGAAGCGATCACGGTGCCCCGAAAGCGGGGGACCAGGCAATGCGCTTTCGTAGGCCCGGCGCGTCATTGTCCGGTCGTGCGCCGGGACGGCGTTCGTCGCGTTTACGTACTCGTTGCTTGATCCAGCCGGACTTCCCCGCGAAAGCGGCAGCGGGGCCGGGCGCGTCGCGCTCGGCCTTCCGCCGTCGCCCAGTCTGGAGAGCTCGATCCTCGCCCCCGTCTCTGCCGCCGTCGCGCTCGCCACCCGCCGCCCCTGGGCGGTGCTCGTCGCGGCAGCGGTCGCTGTCGTCGCCGCCGGGTGGTTCGCCGCGACGCACTTCGCGATGTCGACCGACACCGCGCAACTGATCGCGCCGACCGTCGAGTGGCGGCGCGACGAGATCGCCCTCGACACCGGCTTTCCGGCCAATCGCGACCTGATCGCCGTCGTCGTCGACGGGGCGACGCCGGAAGCGGCCGAGATCGCAGCAGCGACGCTGGCCGCCCGGCTAGCCCGGGACCGCGCCCACGTCCGCAGCGTCCGGCGCCCCGACGCGACTCCCTTTCTCCGCCGCGAGGGCCTGCTGCTCGGCTCGACCGAGGACGTCCGCGCCACGACCGCGGCGCTGATCGCGGCGCAGCCGTTCCTGGGTCCGCTCGCCGCCGACCCGTCGCTGCGCGGCGTGATGACCAGCCTGTCGACGGTGCTGACCGGCGTCGGCAACGGCAGCGCGAAACTCAGCGACGTCGACAAGCCGGTCGCCGCGCTCGGCACCGCCCTCGATGCCGTCGCGGCGGGGCGACCGGCGACCTTCTCGTGGATCGACCTGTTCGACAGCGGCTCGGGCAAGCTGAAGCCGCCGCGCCGCCGCATCGTCGTCGTCCAGCCGGTGCTCGACTATGGCGCGCTGCAGCCCGGCGCGGACGCCGGCGACGCCATTCGCCGCACCGCACAGGGGCTCGACGCCCGCGTCCGCCTGACCGGGGCCGTACCCCTGGCCGATGAGGAGTTCGCCAGCCTGGAGGACCACGCCTGGCTGGTCGGCGGCGTCATGCTGGGGTCGATGCTGGGGGTGCTGACGATTGCCGTCCGCTCGCTGCGGATGGTCGCGGCGATCACGCTGGTCACGCTCGCCGGGCTGGTCGCGACGACGGCGCTGGGCCTGGCGCTGGTCGGGCGCTTCAACCTGATTTCGGTCGCCTTCATCCCGCTGTTCGTCGGCCTTGGCGTCGACTTCGGGATCCAGCTCAGCGTCCGCTTCCGCGCCGAGGCCGGCGACGGCGACACGGCGGCGGCCCTGGGGCGGGCGGCGTCGGGGCTCGGCGGCTCGCTGGCGCTGGCGGCGACGGCGGTCGCGCTCGGCTTCATCGCCTTTCTCCCGACCGACTATGTCGGGGTGTCGGAGCTCGGCGTCATCGCCGCCGCCGGCATGGTCGTGGCGCTGCTGCTCAGCGTGACGGCGCTGCCGGCGCTCCTGGTCGTCCTCCGCCCGCGCCCGCGCGGCCTGCCCGGGCTGGCGCTCGCGCGGACCGAGACCTGGCTGCTGCGCCACCGTCGTACGGTGCTGTGGGCGTTCGGCTTGTCGCTGGCCGGCAGCGTCGCCCTGTTGCCGCTGGTCGTCTTCGACTTCAATCCGTACCACCTGCGCGATCCCAGCGGGCCGGCGATGGCGACGCTGATCGACCTGACCCGGGATCCCGATCGAACCCCGAACACCGTCGAGGTGCTGACGCGCGCGCCCGCCGCCGTCGCCGCGCGGCTGGAGCGGCTGCCCGAAGTCCGCCAGGTGGTGACGCTCGACAGCTTCGTGCCCGACGACCAGCCGGCGAAGCTGGCGCTGATCGCCGATGCCCGCGACCTCCTCGACCTGACGCTGAACCCGTTCGACCCCGCCCCGCCGCCGGACGACGCGGCGACAGTCGCGGCGCTGCGCAAGGTCAGCGGCCAGTTGCGCAGCGTCGCGGCGACCGATCCGGCGGCGGCGCGGCTGGCGGCCGCGCTCGATCGCCTTGCCGCCGGGCCGCCGGCGCTGCGGGCGAGGGCGGACGCGGTGGTCACGGCGCCGCTCGATGTTCTCCTCGACCAGACGCGGTCCCTGCTTCAGGCCGAGCCGGTCAGCCGCGCGACGCTGCCCGCCGACCTCCGCGCCGACTGGATTGCGGCCGGCGGCACCGGCATCGAGCGAGTCGAGGCCTTTCCCGCCGGCGACGCGGGCGACAACGCGACGCTCAGGCGCTTCGCCGCCGCGATCCTGCGCGTTGCGCCGCACGCGACCGGCCCGGCGATCTCGACGCAGGCGGCGGCGCGGACCATAGCCGGGGCGTTCGTCCGCGCCAGCGTCTACGGCATCGCCGCCATCTCGCTGCTGCTGTTCGTGGTGCTGCGCTCGGTGCGCGAGGTCGCCTTCACCCTCGCACCCGTGGTCCTGTCGGGCTTCCTGACGCTGGCGACCTGCGTCGTCATCGGCCAGCCGATCAACTTTGCCAACATCATCGCCTTCCCGCTGCTGTTCGGCGTCGGCGTCGCCTTCCACATCTACTTCGTCATGGCGTGGCGGTCGGGCGCGACCGGCCTGCTCACCTCCAGCCTCGCCCGCGCTGTGCTGTTCAGCGCGCTCGCCACCGGCACGGCGTTCGGCAGCCTGTGGCTCAGCCGCCATCCCGGCACCGCCAGCATGGGCAAAATCCTGATGATCAGCCTCGCCTGGACGCTCGTCTGCGCCCTGATCTTCGAGCCGGCGCTGCTCGGGCCGGCCAAGCGGACGCCCCCGCCCGCGTGAGACGCCGCCTCCGCTCCACCGCCTATTTCAGCTTCGCCTCGTCGGCGGCGTTCAGCTTCGTCGCCAGGCCCGCTGCGCCGCCAACCTTGACCGTGCTCGCGAACTCCGCCCGCTGCACGGCGATCTGGCTGACGCCGTCGGCATAGACGTCGATGATCCGCCAGCCCCCCTCGCTCTGGTGCAGGCGGTAGTTGAGCGCCGTCGGCCCATCCTTGCCGACGATCGCCCCATGGACCAGCGCGTCGGCCCCGCGCATGTCGACCTTGGGCTCGACGGTGAACTTCTCGCCGTCGAAGCTGGAGAAGTTGACCGCATAGGTCAGCGCCGAGTGGCGAGTGAAGGCGGTCACCAGTGCCTCGCGGTCGGCAGCGTTCGTCGTCGCCCACGCCGGACCGGTGATCAGGCGCGTCATCCCGGGCATATCGTGCGTCGCCTTGACGAGGGGCAGTAGCTTCGCCGTCCGCGCGCTCAGCGACGTGCCCTTGCCGCTCTTCATCGCGCTGATCAGCGCTGTGTTGAAGTCGCCGACGACCGCGGCCGGGTCGCCCGCCGCTGCTGCGGGGGCCGCGGAAGCCACCACCGCGGACGCGGTGAGGGCCGCAACGACGAGAGCGGATCGAAACACGCATGATCTCCTTCACGGGTCGGCATGGCTCCGCCACAGCGAACCACGGATGAACGACGCTGCCACGTAACATTTCCGCAGCGCGGCGCGAAAGCCACACCAACGCCGCTATCCGGACCAAGCCGGGTGCGCGGGGTTGCCGCACTTATCCCTTTTCAGTAGCCGCGAGGATTGATGACAAAGGTAGCCGGATGCGCTTGATCCTCGCCCAGCCCCGCGGCTTCTGCGCCGGTGTCGTGCGCGCGGTCGAGATCGTCGACCGCGCGCTGGCGACGCACGGCCGGCCCGTCTATGTCCGCCACGAGATCGTCCACAATGCCCATGTCGTTGAAAAGCTGAAGGCCAAGGGCGCGATCTTTGTCGAGGAGCTCGACGAGATACCCGATCACGCGCTGACCGTGTTCAGCGCCCACGGTGTCGCGCGCGATATCGTGGCCGAGGCCGCGCGGCGGCAGCTGCCGGTGATCGACGCCACCTGCCCGCTGGTGACCAAGGTCCACATCCAGGGGCGCCGCTACGCCGCGCGCGGGCGGACGATCGTGCTCATCGGCCACGCCGGCCATCCCGAGGTCGACGGCACGATCGGGCAGATCGACGCTCCCGTGCACCTCGTGTCGACCGCGCGCGACGTCGCCGCGCTCGAGCTCGCGACCGACGCGCCGATCGCCTATGTCACGCAGACGACGCTGTCGGTCGACGACACGCGGGGCGTCATCGAGGCGCTGCACGCGCGCTTCAGCGATGTCATCGGTCCGGACGTGTCGGACATCTGCTACGCCACGCAGAACCGGCAGACGGCGGTCCGCGACCTGTGCGGGCAGGTCGACGTGCTGCTCGTCGTCGGCGCGCAGAACAGTTCCAACTCCAACCGGCTGCGCGAGATCGGGGTCGAGAGCGGGGTGCCGAGCTATCTGATCGCCGATGGCCGCTCGCTCGATCCGGCGTGGGTCGCGGGCGCGGCCACGGTCGGGCTGACGGCGGGTGCCTCGGCGCCGGAGGATCTCGTCCAGGGCGTCGTCGCCGCCCTGCGCGCCCTCGGCCCGGTCGAGGTGACGACCATGGCCGGGATCGAGGAGCACCAGTCGTTCCGCCTGCCGCCCGGACTGGAGCGCGCGGCACCCGGCCGCAATGCCGCGGCGCACGCCGAACTGGCGCAGGCGGCGGTTAGCGGCTAGGAGCGCGCATGACCCTTCCCCTCGCCCCCCTCGTCCGCATCGGGACGTACACCGTCGCCCAGCACATCAAGGGCGGCAAATATCCGCTCGTGCTGATGCTCGAGCCGCTGCTCCGCTGCAACCTCGCCTGCCCCGGCTGCGGCAAGATCGACTACCCCGACGCGATCCTCAACCAGCGCCTGAGCTACGACCAGTGCATGGCCGCGATCGACGAGTGCGGCGCGCCCGCCGTGTCGATCGCGGGCGGCGAGCCGCTGCTCCACCGCGACATGCCCAAGATCGTGAAGGGCTATATCGCCAAGAAGAAGTTCGTCATCCTGTGCACCAACGCCCTGCTGCTGAAGAAGCGGATGGGCGATTATGCGCCGTCGCCGTACTTCACCTGGTCGATCCACCTCGACGGCGACAGGGGCATGCACGACCATGCCGTCGACCAGGACGGCACCTACGATGTCGCGATCGAGGCGATCGAGCTGGCCAAGGCCAAGGGTTTCCGCGTCCAGGTCAACTGCACCGTGTTCGACGGCGCCGACCCGGCGCGGCTGGCGGCGTTCTTCGACGACATGAAGGCGCGCGGCGTCGAGGTCACGCTGTCGCCCGGCTATGCCTACGAACGTGCGGCCGACCAGGAGCATTTCCTCAACCGCGAGCGGACCAAGACCTTCTTCCGCGACGTCTTTGCACGCGGCAACGGCGGCAAGGACTGGGCCTTTACCAACTCGCCGCTGTTCCTCGACTTCCTCGCCGGCAACCAGAGCTACGAATGCACGCCGTGGTCGATGCCGCTGCGCACGGTATTCGGCTGGCAGAAGCCGTGCTACCTCGTCGGCGAAGGCTATGTCCCGACCTTTGCCGAGCTGATGGCGGGAACCGACTGGGACCAGTACGGCGTCGGCAAGTACGAGAAATGCTCGAATTGCATGGTCCACTGCGGCTTCGAGGGCACGGCGGCGACCGATTCGATCCGTCACCCGTTGAAGATGTTCAAGCTCGGCCGCGAAGGTGTCCGCACGGACGGCCCGATGGCCCCCGAGATCGACCTCGCCCACGCCCGCCCGGCGCAGGACACCTTCTCCGACCACGTCGAAAAGGAACTGGCGCGGATCAAGGCCGCGGACCCGGAGGGGTGGAAGCGGGTGCAGAAAGCGGCGTAGGGTGTGCGGTAGAAAAACCGCTACGCATGGCCGCTCGGATGCGTGGAAGCCGGGGTCGTGATACCGGCTAAATGATTGGTTTTCAAGCGGGCCAACCGAGCCTGCGCGCGCCTGAAGCAATTCGCCTCGCGCTCGACGGAGCCTTTCGTACTACCTTTGTCCCTCCACGGAAGCACACAGGTTGCAATCCCGGCTTCCATCTTCTCATTTACGCCCGCAGAGAATGAACCCGAAAGGAGCGCGCGATGACGAAAGCGTCCCAGATTGACGTGACGCACAACGGCCACTTGCCTCCGCTTCAGCTTACCGTACGCATCGCCGACGCAACCAAGATGCTCGGGATTGGCCGGTCGAAACTCTACGACGTCATTGGCGCGGGTGAAGTTGAGACGATCAAGCTAGGCACAGCGACGTTGATCATTGTGATCATTGTGGCGAGCATGCATGCTTTGCTCGAGCGGCATCGCCATCGTGCCGTTCGATAATCTCGAAGAAAAATGGCGCATCTGTGACCAGCGCTTTCGGCGGGCTATCAAAATTTTGGGTGAAAAAAGCGCGCTGCCCCCGACAATATACACTCCATTCAGAGCCTTGCTGGCAAGCTAGAGAGTCGCTCCCGCCGAGACCCGACCGAAAGAGCGATCGTTTGACGAGGATTGAGACATTCACCGAGCTGGCCGACCAGCGAATCCGGCCCGCAGCCGATCCATCGCCTGATAGGCATACAACGCGAAAATTAGTTTCCCGTTAACGGTATCTCGATGCCGCCGCTTCAGCAATTTGTTACCGGCCATCCACCATCCACCGTTCCCACGGATGCCTCTAACCCGTCTTATTCATGAGCCTTTCCCGCCGGTTCGTTGGCGAACCGATTTTGAGGTTGGCGACCGACGCGGGCCGCAGTTTCCGGCGGCGCGGAGATGCGCGCGATTTCGGTATGCTGGCAGCTTTGCGGGGCTAGGTTCGATCGGCGGCACGGCCGCATCGGCTATGGGCTTGCGGCGCGCAAGCTGAGGGCGACATGGCGGAACAGCGCCGCATCGGGGCAGGCGCTTGCGAGCGCGATGCGGATCCGGGTGGCGGTCTCGATGACGCGGGCGGCGACCTTGATCAGCCGCAGGCGGATGGTAGCGAACTCGGCGGCCCTGAGTGCAGTGGTTTGCGGCAGCGCCTGGCGGACGGTCCACATCAGCCAATAGGCGGCGGTGTGGAGGATGAGCCGCATCTGGTTGGCATTGGCGGAGCGGCAGGAGGTGCGATCGCTCTTCAACTGAGCCTTGTGCAGCTTGATCAGGTTCTCGGCCTGGCCGCGGGCGCAATAGAGCGTGTCATAGATGTGTTCGGCGCTGCCGGCTTTGAGCGAGGTGACGACGAAGCGGATATCGAGGCCGAGGCATGCTGGCCTCGATGCGCGCGACAACCCGGCGATCGGTTTCGCCCCAGCTCTTGGCCGCATAACGGGTCTCGGCATAGCGGCGCAGCACCGGCTGCGCCCTTGTGGCGCGGTCGACGCAGACCGCATCGGCGGCAACGACGATGACGGGATCGGCGTGCAGCGTCCGGTTGCCGGGAAGCCCGAACACATAATCGACCTTGTTGGCCTCACACCACGCCATGATCTCGGGCCGGCCATAATGACCGTCGCCGCGCAGCGTGATCGCGGTGTCGGGCCAGTGGCCCTTGATACGCCGGATCAGCCGGCGGACGTGGCCGGCGATCTCTGCCCCTGACGGCGTCTTGCCGGTGCGCAGCAGCATCGCTACCGGCCGGCCGGTAGCGGTCTCGTAGACATGGAGCGGCAGGAAGCAGCGTTCGCCATAATGGCCGTTCCAGAACGATAGCTGCTGACCGCCGTGGACGACATCGACCGTCTCGTCGATGTCGAGCGTCACCGCTGCCGGCGGGACCGGATAGCTGGCGCAGTAGAGGTCGACCATGACGTCCATCATCCGCACCAGCTCGCGCGTTGTCGGCGCGTTCTCCCACCGGCTCATCGTCGGTTGGCTGGCCAGGCGGACAGCGCCGCCGGGCAGCTTGCCCGCCGCCAGCTTGAAGCCGGGATCGTGCCGCAGATGATCGAGATCATCGGCATCCTCATAGCCGCAGGCGATCGCCAGTATCCGGGCTCGCAGGATATCGGTCAGACCATGGACAACGCGGCTCTGGTCGCGCGGATCGGCAATGCAGCCGGCCAGGCGCCCGGCGATGCCCATCGCACGCTCCGCCTGCGCCAGCAGCAGCACGCCGCCACCCGATGTCAGCCGCCCACCATCGAACGCCGCCGTCACTTTCTTGCGGCAAACCGCTGGGAATCCAAAACCGGCAACGCTATCCTTGGCCATGGCGGGCGTGGCACTTTCTGTCCGGGGTCAGAGGGTCGTCTAGACAACCATTCTCTACACCAAATCAGCAGGTTAAGCCACGCTCGCCAACCTGGAGCGGCTCGCCTGATGACTAATCCGGGCTAAACGATCATCAGACCATTATCGACATTCGCCATCGGCAACGTTAGAGGGGCTATGCAATCTTAAGGAAACAGATGCCTAAAACTGCTCTCGTAACCGGCGTCACCGGGCAGGACGGCGCATATTTAACTGAGCTGCTGTTAGCCAAAGGCTATATTGTCCACGGTATCAAGCGTCGGGCTTCGCTGTTCAACACAGCGCGGATAGACCATCTATATCGGGATCCTCACGACGAGGGAACGAAATTTTTTCTCCACCATGGGGACCTCACCGACTTAACCAACCTCATCCGCATCATCCAGCAGGTTCAGCCAGACGAGATATATAATCTCGCGGCGCAGAGCCATGTGGCAGTGTCGTTTGAAGTGCCCGAATATACCGCTGACGCCGATGCGCTCGGCACACTTCGACTGCTCGAGGCTATCCGCATCAGCGGTCTTGAGAAGAAAACCCGCTTTTATCAGGCATCAACCTCAGAACTATATGGGTTGGTCCAGCAGACCCCCCAAACGGAGAAGACACCCTTCTATCCGCGCTCGCCGTACGCAGTAGCCAAACTGTACGCGTATTGGATCACCGTCAACTATCGCGAATCCTATGGCATGTTCGCATGCAACGGCATACTGTTCAACCATGAGAGCCCGCTTCGTGGCGAGAATTTCGTCACCCGCAAGATCACTCGCGGGATGGCGCGCATCAAGCTTGGGCTGCAGGACTGTCTGTATCTAGGCAATCTTAACGCCAAGCGTGACTGGGGCCATGCTCGCGATTATGTCGAGATGCAGTGGTTGATGCTTCAGCAGAATTCGCCAGAAGACTTCGTTATCGCGACAGGCGTGCAATTTAGTGTGCGCGATTTCGTCGACGCAGCTGCGCGCGAACTCGGCATTGTGGTGCACTGGGAAGGTGAGGGCGTGAATGAGACCGGTCGTAACGACGCCGGTCGTACGATTATTGCCGTCGATCCGCGCTACTTTCGCCCAGCCGAAGTAGAAACCTTACTTGGTGATGCGAGTCTTGCGCGTGAACGCCTGGGGTGGACGCCTCGTATTGCGTTCGCCGAATTGGTGGCCGAAATGGCACGCGAGGATCTGATCTCGGCGAAGCGCGATCAGCTCGTGCGAGCGCACGGTTATATTGCTTCTGACTTTCACGAGTAGGCGTTGGTACTCGGTCGAAATCTCCTCGCCGGAATGGTGGGGTCCGTCCTCTCCGCAGTGGTCAGCCTTGCGGTGGTGCCGCTTTATCTGAGAACGCTCGGGCTGGAGGCTTACGGCCTCGTCGGGCTGTTTGGGACGATGCAAGTCTTGTTTCTGGCGCTCGATCTCGGCCTCGCACCGACGATGAGTAGGGAGGTCGCACGTGGTCACGCCGTTGGCCAACTCGCGACGGCTCGCGACTTGCTCCATACGCTCACATTCGCATATGCGGGCGTTGCGTTTCTGATCGTGCTCGGCACCGCGCTCGTGGCGTCGACCATTGCGCGCGATTGGCTCCACACCCACCTCCCCGAAACTGAGGTTCGCAGCGCCATCGTCTTGATGGGTGCAGTATGCGCTGTGCGTTGGCCGATTGGGCTTTATAGTGGCGTTTTGACTGGTACCCACCGTCTTGCGCAGGCGAGCGCGATTGGGCTGATCATGGCCGTTATGGCCGCGCTTGGTTCGCTGGCAATCTTGCATTGGCTTTCGCCAACAATCGGAGCCTTTTTCTGGTCTCAACTTGCCGTCGCGTTACTGAATCTCGCAATCATGCGGGCGGCTGCATGGCGTGCGCTCCAGGGCAGCGCAACCGCACAGTTCAATCCGGGCGCGGTCCGTAAGGTTTGGCGTTTTGCCCTTGGCATGGCAGTAACGACGCTCGTCGGTGTCTTTACGCTACAGGCCGATAAGCTTTATCTTAGCCGTGTTCTAGCGCTAGACAAAGTAGCACTTTACACACTAGCAGGCTTAAGCACGCGCGTTCTGGCGTTGCTAGTTGGACCCGTGTTCGCGGTTGTCTATCCCCGAATGACGGCACAGATTGCTAGCAATGATATTGCCGGCGTCACCGATCTTTACCGCACAGGCACCCGCTTACTAGCAGCAATACTATTCCCCGCCGCGTGCTTCGTTGCATTTTTCGCTCGCCCAATATACAGCCTCTGGACAAGCGACGCCTCATTGGCGGCGACTATCGGGCCAGCGGCAGGTTGGCTCGTGGCTGCCACCGCGATTAGCGGGATCATGTATTTTCCACATGCCTTGCAGCTTGCTTTCGGCCATGCGCGCGTCCCGCTGCTAATCAGTGCTGCAATGCTGGGGACGCTCATCGTATTGCTCGTTCCGTTTACCGCCAACTACGGCATTGTTGGCGCGGCGGCGGCGAATGCGGTGGCGAGCGCGATCAACCTATTGATCGGAACTTATTTGACCCACCGGCTGATGCTGCGAGGACTCGGCAGGAGATGGCTCCTGCTTGATGTCGGTGTCCCCGCACTTGTATCTGTCACAATTATCGAGCTTGGCGCGACTATGTTGACGCGCGCCGGGGTGGGATTATGGCCGACGCTGATATTTGGTGCGTTGCTTGCGCTTGCTGCGTGCATCGTAAATCTTAGCATGCGCCCGGGCCTTCTGGCGGCAGGAAAGCGGCTGCTGATCACCCCCCCGCCGGTCGCCGTTGCGGTCGCCTGATGCGGGTGCTGCTCATAACCGGCTCCTACCCACCGATGCCTTGCGGCGTAGGCGATTATACGATGCGGCTAGCACAGGCGCTCGCGGCACGACCGGACGTTGACGTAGGCGTACTCACATCGCAGGACGCAAGCACATCTGACGAGCGAATACGGCTATTTGCATGCATGAACAGGTGGCGTGTCGGCGACCTCGGACAAGTTGATGAAGTTATCAGCGAATTTGCGCCTGATATCGTCCATTTACAATTGCCAACGTTGGGCTACGGGCTAGATAGCGGCCAGTTACTTGTACCGCTTATCGCGTGGCGTCGCGGATCATGCGCGATCCGGACGATGCATGAGGGATTTGGTCGAGCAACGGCTTTGCGTTTGCTTCCGCAAATGATGGCACCTGGTGGTTATATCGTTGTACGCCCTGATTTTATCACTCATCTGCCCCGCCTGATCCGTCCTCTCGCGCGGACCCGTCGCTGCAGCTTGATCCGAGGAGCGGCAGCAATTCCGCAGAGCGACGACCGCCCTGACGAATTTTCCATGCTCCGGGCGGAACGAATTGGTGAGGCGGAGCGGCTAGTTGCCTTCTTCGGCTTCCTATATCCGGCTAAGGGCGTCGAACTGCTGTTCGAGATTGCTGACCCCGTCCGCGACAGGTTGCTTATCATCGGGCGCCCGCTTGATGCCGATTATATGCTGTACCTGGAATCGCTTGCTGACACTGACCGCTGGCGACACAAGGTGACATTCACGGGCTTTGTGCCGCCGTCTGAAACAGCCTCACTCTTGAAAGCGGCCGACGTAGTGGTGCTTCCCTTTCGTGCTGGGGGTGGAAGCTGGAATAGCTCAATTGGAGCTTCAGTCAGACAAGGTACACCTGTAGTAACGACATCAAATCGCCGCATCGAGCTCGATCAAGAGCGGCTGGTGAGCTTTAGTCGGCCGGATGATGTCGAAGCGATGCGGATCGCTCTCGACGCGCTCTCCGGACGGCGGCGACCGTGGTCGCCAACGATCGATGTCGATGAGTGGTCGGAGATTGCGGACGAGCACATTGGTTTCTATCGCCGATGCTGCAAGCCATGACCGCTTCGCCTAGGCTTTCGATCGTCATCTCCACGCGCAATCGCGGCGAGCTGATCGGTCAGACGATCGAGTTCTATCTTGAAACAGCTTCCGTGCGATAGCGAATTGCTGGTGTTCGACGGTGCATCGACCGAACTCGACGCCCGAGGTGATGGCGCGATTTACTGCAGCAAACCCATTAGTCCGGTACGTTCGCGCCTGCTCAAATTCGGGTATCGACGCCGATTATGACAACGCGGTTGGTCAAGCGCAGGGTGATTATGTCTGGTTGTTCGGCGACGACGATCTAATGCTGCCGGGGGCAGTCGAAAAGCTTTTAGCCCTACTCGATCGCGACCCAGATCTGGTGATTGTCGACGCGGAGGTTCGCGACGTTGCGCTGGATCAAGTGCTGCAGGGTGGGCGGCTGCCGTTCACCGGCGAAAGGGCGTATGCGGTAAGCGACACCGATAGCCTGCTTGCCGACGCAGGGAACGCGCTCTCGTTCATCGGCGGCACGATCATACGTCGCGCGGTTTGGCTCTCGCGGGATCGTCAACGGTATTACGGCACGCTGTTTGTTCATGTCGGCGTGATCTTTCAGATGCCGCTCAGCGCGATCGTGCTCGGTGAACCACTCATCGCGATCCGGTATGGCAACGCCAGCTGGGCGGGTCGGCGGTTTGAAATCTGGATGAAGCTGTGGCCCGATCTTATTTGGAGCCTGCCAGCTGCGGATTGGGCGAAGCGCGCGGTCATCGAGCGAGATCCTTGGCGAAGCATGCGCGAGATCGTGCGGTATCGCGCGAGCGGCAGCTTTGGCCGCGCGAGCTACCGTTATCTCGGTGCGGCCAGCCGACCTGGCTTACGGCGCGCAGCGTTATTTGCGATCGCGATCATGCCAGGTACTTTGCTTAATCTTGCTATGACGTTGCAGCTGCGCTGCCGGGGTCTGCTGTGTGGTTGCTATGGCTATGAGTTGATGCACGGTCCAAACGCTACGGCGCTCGGGCGATGGATAGGTGGGGATTGACCGCTCTTGTCACTGGCGCGCTGGGGCAGGACGGACACTACCTCGCCCGTCTGCTGCTTGCAGATGGAACTCGAATAATAGGCGCGGTGCGGGATACGAACCGGATGCCGCCGGCCAACTTCGAACTGATCGAGTGGGATATGGGCAGCACGCAGGCAATGGCCGATACGATAGTGCGGGTAAGGCCTCGGGCAATCTACAATCTGGCTGCCCTTTCATCCGGCGCGGGGATGTGGGACAATCCGGTCGCGATCGGCGAGGTCAATGGAATATCAGTCGCGCGGCTGCTCGAGGCGGTAAGGCTAACCGATCCCACGATTTGCGTCGTCCAAGCGGGATCGTCCGAGATGTTCGGTCGCAGCGCCGTCAGTCCGCAGAACGAAACGACGCCGTTTCATCCGCGCAGCCCCTATGGCTCGGCTAAGGTGTTTGCGCATCACATGGTCGAGCACTACCGCGAGCGACATGGCTTGTTTGCCTGCTCGGCGATTCTCTACAACCATGAAAGCCCGCTGCGACGGCCAGAGTTCGTGACGCGCAAGATCACCCTAGCGGCGGCGCGCATTGCGCTCGGGTTGCAAAGAGACCTGAAGGTGGGCAACTTGGCGGCGCGGCGAGATTGGGGTTTTGCTGGCGATACCGCGCGCGCTCTGATTTCGATGATGCGTGCCGACGTTCCAGCCGATTATGTGATCGCTACCGGAATTTTGCATTCGGTCGAGGACCTGTGCCGCATCGCTTTCGCGCGCGCGCGCCTCGACTGGCGCGACTACGTGCGCGAGGATGAGAATGATGCTCGCGCGGTCGAGGCGGTGCCGCTGGTCGGCGATGCCAGTCGTGCGCGCGAGCGGCTGGGATGGCAGCCGGAAATCGATTTCATTCAGCTCATTCACCTGATGGTCGACGCCGATCTCGCGTCGGCAACAACCGAAAAGGACGAGGCGTGACCAGTTACACACAGATCAAGGCTTGCCGGATTTGCGGCGGAACGGACCTCGCCCGCGTCCTTGATTTAGGTGAGCAGATGCTAACAGGCGTCTTTCCCGCGTCGCGCGGCGAAAAAGTTACGAGCGGTCCGCTTCGTCTGGTCAAGTGCGTGCGCGCGGCCGGCTGCGGACTGCTGCAGCTCGAGCACAGCTATAGCCTCGGCGAAATGTACGGCGAAAATTACGGCTATCGCTCGGGTCTAAACGCCAGCATGGTTGCTCACCTGGCGGCTAAGGTGGCCCGCATTCGCAACCGCGTCGTGCTCGGAGCAGGCGACCTCGTAATCGATATTGGCGCGAATGACGGGACGACACTTGGTCACTATCCCGATGACGCCGGATTAACCCTTGTCGGCGTCGATCCGACTGGGGCTAAATTTCAACAATATTACAAGCCGGGGGTGCGAACTGATCGCCGATTTTTTCTCGGCCGATCTCATCGAAAAGCAATTTCCTGAGCGTAAGGCCCGCGTCGTCACCTCGTTCTCGATGTTCTACGATCTTGAAGCGCCGATGGACTTCATGCGTCAGGTGCATCGCATCCTCGCCGACGATGGCCTCTGGGTCTTCGAGCAGAGCTATATGCCGGCGATGCTGGCGACCAACAGCTACGATACCGTCTGCCACGAGCACCTCGAATTTTATGCATTGAAGCAGATTCAGTGGATGGCCGAACGGGTCGGCTTCCGCATCGTCGACGTAGAGATGAACGACGTCAACGGCGGCAGCTTCTCGGTCACGGTCGCTAAGGCGGTTAACGCAGCGCCATCAGACGAAGTCCTCGCGATACTGGCCGATGAGCATGATACTGGGCTCGACAGCCTCGCGCCGTTCCATGCCTTTGCCGAACGAGTCGCGGCATCGAGAACGGCACTGATGGCATTTCTCGACCGCGCGTACACCGAGGGTAAGCTGGTAGCGGCACTGGGCGCGTCGACCAAGGGTAACGTACTCCTGCAATATTGCGGGATCACTCCCGAGCGCGTGGCGTGTGTCGGCGAGGTCAACCCTGAGAAATACGGACGCCTGACGCCTGGAAGTTTCCTTCCAATCGTTCCCGAGATCGAGCTGTTGGCGCGGCGACCCGACTATCTGATTGTCTTGCCATGGCACTTTCGCCGCTTCTTTGAGGCGTCACCGGCGTTCAAGGACACGCACCTAGTGTTTCCGTTACCGGTGCTAAACGGGACGGCCTTAAGCGGCACTACTATAGACGAAAGCGCGATTTAGTCTGATCGGCCTTTCTGACATAAATTAAATTGTATTCTTGCTTCGTAAACTGTACTGCACATTATAAGTTTCGTGAGAACCAGCAGGTTGAAATTAAAGGTATAATGTGGAACTAAGATGCTTTTTGCGAATAATACAGTGGACAGGTTCTCGAAGATAAGATCGCGATTAGCGAAAATGCGAGCCGTCGTTGAGCTACCCCGGAAAAAAATGCACCCTGACCGGATCGTCTGTGTCCATTTTCCGAAAGCCGCGGGAACATCATTGAGTTGGCAATTCGGTCAGATACTTGGAACGAAACTGTGCCTCGATTATGCTCATGATCCGCTTATTGTAAAAGATTACAACAGCGTCGACTTCCCAGCCGGCAAGATAATGGTATTCGGACACTTTCATCCGGCTTGTTACGATAGAGCCAACGCGTTTCGAATGACATTTTTGCGACACCCCCTAGATAATCTAATATCGATCTATTCGTTTTGGAAGAAAATGCCCGAGCACGGTAATTTTATTCATCGAAGATTTCTTGAGGAGCAGCCATCGTTATTAGCCTTTAGCCAGCACGCTAGCCTGCGGTGTTTGATGTCGGAGGTTTATTTCGGAGGTTACGATATGAACCGTTTTGATTTTATAGGCTTCTATGAGAACAGAGTGGTCGACCTGGCTAAACTATCGGAGAAGATTGGTGTTAATATCTCGCCGGATATCCGATATAACTCAACACGATATGACGACGAGGACGAAAGCCGGCGGCATGATCAAGATTTAAGAAAAAAGTTGACTGATGTTTTGAGCCAGGACATTCGGTTTTATGAAACGTTATACAGCTCGCGAGGCCACTAGAAATATGTTACTTGCGTGGATGAAAGAATGACTTTGCTTTATAAAGCCATGTAGCAATTGTTTTTTGGCTCTCGAGTGCGACATTCTGAGCGTGCTGCGGTTCTCCCGATGGAGCGCCGGATGCGATCTCATAAGGCAGCCGGAGAGGAGGCATCGTGGCTGTAGGGCTCGAGATCTTTGAGGCCGCGTCGACCTGGCGCGCTGCGTGAGTCAGCAACCCGCATCATCTGCAATGCGGATTAACCGGCATGACTAGAGCGGTTTCCGGCCGACGTGAATCGCTGGGGATTTCCACCGGCGCGGTTCTCTGATTTACGGTCCCTGCCGATGAAGGAGGTCGGCATGGATGGGTCGAGGCCTTTCACAGGATCTTCGTGATCGCGTCGTTGCCGCGATCGACGGCGGGATGTCTTGCCGAGGGGCGGCAGTTCGGTTCGGTGTCAGCGCGGCGAGCGCGATCCGGTGGCGTCAGTTGTCGCGCCGTCATGGCACGCCGGCGGCCAAGGCGCAGGGTGGCGACCGGCGGTCGGCCCGGATCGAGGCGCACGCCGCCTTCCTCCTCGGTGTGATCGCAACGAAAGATGACATCACGTTGGTCGAGTTGCAGGCGCAGCTGGCCGAGCGCGGAATGTCGGTTGGCATCGGCACCCTGTGGCGGTTCTTCGATCGTCACGGGGTCACGCGTAAAAAAAGACCGCGCACGCTGCCGAACAGGAGCGCCCCGACGTCGTGAAGCGCCGCGCAGAATGGTTCGAGGGGCAGCTCGACCTCGACCCCGAGCGACTGGTCTTCATCGATGAGACCTGGGCATCGACGAACATGGCCCGTCGGCATGGCCGCTGCCGGCGGGGCGAGCGCCTGCGCTCGAGCGTGCCGCACGGGCATTGGAAAACCACGACGTTCGTCGCCGGCCTGCGTCGGACCGGCATGGTCGCCCCGATGGTGCTCGACGGGCCGATCAACGGCAACGCCTTCATCGCCTATGTCCGCCAGGTGCTCGTCCCCGACCTTTTGCCCGGCGACATCGTCATCATGGACAATCTGTCGGGCCACAAAACGCCGACCGCTCGCGAGGCGATCGAAGCCGCCGGTGCGACCCTGCTGTTTCTGCCGCCCTACAGCCCCGACTTCATCCCGATCGAGCAAGCGTTCTCCAAGCTCAAGGCTCACCTACGCAAAGCCGCCGAGCGAACCGTCCACGGCCTGTGGGATGCCATCGGACGGATCATCAACCTCTACCCGCCACAGGAGTGCGCCAATTACTTCGCCAATGCCGGCTACGATGCAGACTGATCGGAAACCGCTCTAGTGGTGGCGGTGATAGCGGCGTCGCGTCAGGGCGGTTCCGAGATTCGAGAAAGCGCCCGCTTCAGCTCTCCTGGAGCTTGAGGACCGGCTCAATAACTGGGTTTTGTCGCTGTCGTCGCAGCTGTCGAACCGGTCTTCTCGGGAGCGACGTCAGCGGCAGCTGGCGGCGCAACAATTAAGGCGGGCGCCCGGGGAGAAGTCGACGGGCCTTTGAAATATCCACGCTCGCCTGCAGCACCGCTTTCACAAGTTCTACGGTCTGGGCGGTCGTCAGCTGATTGTTCGTGGCGATTGTGCAGACTTGGAAGAGAGAGACGTCGGCGAACGTGGCAATGTCGTTCTTGTCCTGAATGCTGCTGACAGCCTCGGTGATCGCCTGCGCAAGGCGCGCGTCAGCCTCTGGACCTTGAGGCACCTTGACAGTCAGCGCACCTGCGCCCGAGCTGTTCCTTGCCTTCGCGCTCTGTGCGCTCTGGATGCACGCGCCGCGCGTACCGGGGTAGACGATGGCACCCACGGCGTGTGACGGCCACGTTAGAACGGAGCCTGAGCCGCCCACGATTGCGAACTGGCCTGGCACGATCTTATCTTGACCATACTTCCACTCGAAAGGCCCGGTGGCGCACCCGCTCAGGCTGGCCAGGAGGCATGTCGACAAGATGTGCTTCAACGTGCACATTGGACTACTGCCCGGGCGCTTGCGGTTTTGGACCCGCGAATAATGTTCTGAGCGCTTGAATATCGCCGTTAAACACGTTCAAATCCATGTCGTAGGCAACACCCGGGACCTTGTAGGGCCGGAAGGGCTCACACAGCATTGGTTTTCGTTTCGCCCGAACATCGTCCGGGCAATTCAGCTCGCTGCCGAACTGCCACAGTGTGTAGTCAGACCAGACATTACCGCTTGGCCTGGGCAGCTTGGAGACAAAGCGGGCGATCCACAGCGGTGTTTGATGGAAGATTAAATTATGACCGTAGCGGCGGGAGATTTCTTGATAGACCGACCAATTCACGTAAAGGAGCGGGTATCGGCCCGTTTTCTCGTAAATACGCCGGACGAATATTTCCGCGTCGGCAAGCGGCATGTTGTTGCCGCCGATCCCCTCGATGTCAGTGCAAGAAGCCCAGTCCGCGTTCGACCCGCGAGAGATATTAAGAGGTCTGCCTGTTCGCGTGGATCACCTTTTAGACCAAGGTGGTAACCACCCCAAAGCAGCCCATGTCGCCGCGCCTCGTCCGCGCGGGCAACAAATTGTTTGTCCGGCTTCGATCCGATGGAAGCTCGATGTAGGATGCCTTTGACCTTGGCATCACCGGCAACCGCGGCCCAATCAATTACATTGGCCTCGTACGGATCGAGGATAAGGATCGCGTTCTCGTGGAGCCACGGCCGTTCGAGAACATCTTGCGCTATGGCCGGACCCGGCAGCGCGGACCAGACTAATGCCGCAATGCCTGCGATGCTGCCACCATTTCGCAGCTTCCGTATCGGCATCATGCGGTCTCAACGCGTCTCGCCCGGCGCGCGGCAACGCCTACTGCGCCAAAACCGCCGAGCAGCATTGCCCAGGTTGAAGGCTCGGGCACATCAGTTGTGTACTGCTTGGTCAGAAACACGTTTAAGTCGGAGGTAAAAGTCAGGCCAGACGGAAGACTGAAGGTAATCCCGGCCGTATGGCTGAAGTCTGAGAACGATGTTCCGCTACCACCCGCGCCTAAGGACATGCTAATTGCAAAATCCGGATGCAGAGGATCGTAGGTCAAGGTACCGACGTAATCTCCCTCACCCAATTTAACCCATTTGTCCGCTGGGGTCAAATTCGTGTTTGCCGGTTGGATGGCGATATTTGAACAGCCGAGCACAGTGCCTACGCACGCTGGAACTGTAGCGGACAGGTCGGCCCAATCTTGATAGAGGTATAGGTTGCTTCCGTTTCCATCACTTATCGAAAAACCAAGATTTGGCTGTTGATAGCCAAGGAAAATCCCATCAAGATGGATCTTAACCGTGAAGTCAGTGATCGACGACAACCCGGAGAAGTGTAGGTTGTCTTGGAAGCCGGCCTGCGAGTGATGCGCCGTTGAGGCGTAGCCAGAGACTTCGCCAGAGTTCGAAACGTGCAACTCGCCCGTTGCAAGATCCGCGTAGGCAAATGCCGTTCCAGAAGATGACCCGGCTGGATTGCTGTTTAACGCAGGATAGGACCCGGACGCATTCGCGGGCAACCGGGCGGAGGTTAGGGTATTGGAATGCGTGTAAATGACCGGTGATGGCCTTGTTGCTGGACAGTAGAGTGCCGTTCCGTTGCAGGCTTCCAGGACGTTGCTTTCGTCGAAATACCCGCCGCCTCCGCTACCATTTGCGTAGGCCCTTGCCTGTGCGGTGACTTGCCATGACGAGGCCGCGTAGGCGGGGGCGCTAATCGATGCGGTTCCCAACAGCATAAATGCGAAGAAAGGCTTGATTACCCAGCTACCCCTAGAGCGTAGTGGGCTGACATTCTTCGTGCTCATCGTTTACCCCGTTTGCTAACAACGGTAAGAAGGTAAACAAATCGTCATGGGATCACATCATCAGATTTGATGACAAGCGTGCACTCACCCGAGCCTCGCCAACAAAATCACCACTTTAGTAATTCGTCCTGCTCCGGTTTTCTCCAACAGATGGCGCACCTGCGAACGCACCGTGGTGATGCTTACGCCACGCAGCGCTGCGATCTCATCAGGCGACCGTCCCTCAAGCAAGGCTTCGGCCACGCCGACTTCAGCGCGCGTCGCGCCGTAATGCTGCGTAAGCCACATCCGCAGCCTTTCTGAGCGGGGTTGCCCGTCGGCAATTGTTATTAGGCAGGCGGTTATGCCACTGACGACGATCGGCAGGACCACCAGACGCCACGGACTGCCACGCGACGGCCGTTCGCAAATGAAGGCAGCCTCGCCCGCTCCGCTCCGGTGTATGGTCTGGTTCACCGCGCGCCGGAGCTCGGCCGAGAGTTTCGTGTCTGCCGGCACGAGCCGACCCAGATGCACCGACAGGCCCTCCCCGGCATCGAGCAACGCCTTTGCACGCGGGCTAACCTCGATCAGCCGGAGATCGAGGCCGACCAGGACCACCGCAGCGTCTGAGCTCTCGAGCATGTGCGTTAAGCGGGTGATCCGGTCGTCACGATCGCGTAGCAGTCGCCGGGCGCTATATACGCGGTGCAGGTCAGTGCCGAGCGCGTCGAGGCGCGCCGCGTGTTCCTGCCCGAACGCGCCCTCCCCGAATGCGCGGTGGACCTGACGCGGTTAGCGTGATACCGCACACGGGCAGGATGAAGCCGATACTATGGCCAGTGTCGTCGCCGTTCGGGCGCAGCACCTCGTTCCACAGCAAGGAACGCCGGAACTCCGGTTGGGTACGATGTCGTCCATCGCTACCGAGCGGTTCAGGATGCCGCTACGGATACCCGCCCCGGTCCAGATATCTGGGCCGTTCGGGTGGCTGACCGCGAGGTCTGCCATAAGCTCAGGAGAGTAGTAGCTGAACTGACGTTCAAGGGGTCGATCATTGGTATACAACTGTTGTAGGCAGCCGGCGCGTCCACCTACCAGTGTGGCGACCAACGAAGGAAGCGCGGCGTAGGCTGCATCGTCAAGGATGGCCTCGTAAATATCTCCCGCCGCGATCTGCCTTTGCCCCATATGAACGCCCCTGTGCTCTTGTCCGTCACCAATTCCTAATTCGTGTAAGTTCTCGGTCCGCTGAAGGCCGGCGAACTCCGGCGACCGCCATCTCGCGATAGACAGTCGCGCGACCCAGACCTAGCTGCCGGGCCGCATCGGTTGGCGATACGCCGCTCGCGACGAGCTTGAGCGCTGAGCTTAGCCTTCTCGGGATCGAGCGGCCGCCGCCCCGGCAGCTTACCCTTGGCGCGCGCGGCGGCGATGCCGTCCTTGGTCCGCTCGGCGATCAGCCGTCGCTCGAAATGCGCGATCGCGCCGAAGACGTGGAATACCAGTTCGCCCGCGGCCGACGAAGTGTCAATTTTCTCTTCCAGGCTGAGCAGCGCGACCCCGCGCTCCTTCAACTCCTTCACCACGCTCAGCAGCTCGCCGAGCGATCGACCGAGCCGGTCGAGGCGGACCACCGCGAGCGTGTCACCAGCGCGGGCATAGGCTAGCAGTTCGGTCAGCCCAGGGCGGTCCATCGATTTGCCTGAGCGGACGTCGGTAAAGACTTTGATCGCGCCGGCCTGCTCGAGGCGCATCGTCTGCCCGGCGACATCCTGGTCGCCTGTACTCACACGGGCGTAACCCAAAATACCGGTCACGAGGTCGTGCCTTTTCCGAGCCTAAGAAGCCGGAAAGCAACAAACGAACAGCTGCCGCCGATCAGTGCTGCGGACCAAGGCGAATGTTCTAACGGGAAAAGCCATCCCCGGATCAACAGGCCTAAAAACGTCAAAACTCCCGTCAGCAGGCTCTAATACACTCTGGTCTTTGTGATGCTGACATCGTTTCCTCCCTTTCCGATCAACAACGCGGCTATTTGCGTCCCGCAAACGCTCGGTCTGTGGACGCCGGACGTAGCCGCGCGACATACCAAACCCGTCCAGAGACTACGTCCCCATAACGGGGTAAGTCCACAGTTCTTCTCACCCCTTTGTGGACGGATTTGCCATGGCGCGACGCGACCTGCTGACCGATGCCGAGCGGCAGATGCTGTTCGCCGTGCCGTTTGCCCGCGAGGATCTCGCGCGCCACTATATGCTGGGTCCGCGTGACCTCGCACTAGTCGCCGCAAGGCGTGGCGATGCTAACCGGCTCGGCTTCGCGGTCCAGCTGGCCTTGCTCCACCATCCCGGCTTCGGCTTCACGCTCGAGGAAGGCGCGCCGGCTCACCTCGTCGCGTTCATGGCCGAGCAGATCGGTGTGTCGGCGTCGGCGTTCGATGCTTACGCCGCGCGACCCGCGACCGCGTCGGTCCACGCACGGGAGGCGGAAGCCGCGCTCGGATTGCGGGCACCGGCGAACGCCGATCTGCCGCTGCTGATCGAAGCCGGAGCGCAGGCCGCCTGGTCAACCGATCGCGGTGTCCCCATCGTACTTGGCATCACGGACGCGCTTCGGGCAGCGTGCGTCACGCTGCCCTCGACGTCGGTGATCGAGCGCGCCGGGCTCGCAGGCCGCGCCCGTGCTCGGCAGCGTACCTATGATGCCCTGCTCGTAACTGTGCCGCGCCGACAGCTTGGCCAAGCTCGAAGCGCTGCTTGTCGTTGATGCGCAGACTGGGGTGACGCCGCTCGCCTGGCTGCGCGACATCGTCACCGCGCCGACGCCTGACAACGTCAGTGGGCTTCTCGACCGTCTGGCCCGTGTTCGCGACATTGGGCTGCCTTTGGCAAGCGCGAGCTCGGTCCACCCCGACCGGCTCCGCCAGCTTATCCGCGAGGGGCGCGCCTCGTCGGCGCAGTTCATCGGACGGTATACGCCATCGCGACGGCGCGCGACGCTGGCGGCGATGATCCTCGATCTCGAGGCGAGGCTGACCGATGCCGCGCTCGACATGGCCGATCGCATTATCGGCGGCAGCTTCACGCGCGGCAACAACAAGCAGAAGAAGAATTACGCCGCGACCACGCGCGACGTCGGCCGCATCATGCGCGCTGTTCGACCGCACGGTCGCCGCGCTGGAGGACGCGCAGGAAAACGGCATCGATGGCTTCGCGGCGGTCGATGCGGCTGTGGGCTGGGACAAGCTGCTTCGCGCCCGCGGGGAGGTCCGCACGATCGCCGATCTCGCCGAAGAAAATCCGCTTGTCCGCGCCGCCGACCAATGGAGCCGCGCTGCGCAAGTTCGCCCCGCTGCTGCTCGAAGCGATCGACTTCAAGGCGTCCCGCGGCAGTGCGTCGACGATCGCGGCGGTCAACACGCTGCGCGAGATGAACCGTGCGGGACGCCGCGACGTGCCGCTGGATGCGCCGATGCCGTTCCGCAAGGAATGGCGGACGCTGGTCAAGGTCGGCGGCGGCAAGACCGATCGTCGGCTGTGGGAAACCGGCGTCATGGCCCATCTGCGCAACAAGTGGCGTTCCGGCGACGTCTGGGTCGAGCGCTCGGCCAACTACCGCAAGTTCGACAGCTATATGCTTCCCGCCGCTGCCGCCGCACCGATCGCCGCCGAGCTCAAGCTGCCCGCGACCGCCGACGAATGGTTGGCCGACCGTGGCCGCGAGCTCGACTGGCGGCTGAAACGGTTCGCGCACAGACTGGCGCGCGGCAAGGTCGAAGGCGTGACGTTCACCGACGGCAAGCTGTCGATCGCTCCGGTGCGTGCCGACAAGTCCGCCGCCGCCAAGGCGCTTGCCGCGCGCATCGACGGCCTAATGCCGCGCGTGCGGATCACCGAACTGCTCCACGAGGTCGCGCGCGCCACCAGGTTTTCGCAGGCGTTTCTCAATCTCCGGACGCGGGAACAGCACGACAACGAGAATGCCCTGCTCGCCGCGATCCTCGCCGATGGCTCCAACCTTGGCCTCGCCCGCATGGCCGAGGCCAGCCAGGGCGTCACCCCCGACCAGCTCATCTGGACGCAGGTCGGCCTATATCGCGCCCGACAACTACAAGGCCGCGCTGGCGCGGATCATCGACGCGCATCATTCGCTGCCGATCGCGGCGGTATGGGGACAGGGGACCAGCTCATCGTCCGATGGCCAGTTCTTCCGCTCGGGCAAGCGCGGCAGCGGCGCCGGCGACTTCAACGCCAAATACGGCGTCGATCCGGGGTTCTCGTTCTACACCCACGTCTCCGACCAGCACGGCCCGTACCATGTCACCGTCATCTCGGCCGCGACGCACGAAGCGCCCTATGTCCTCGACGGCCTGCTTCACCATGGCACCGGGCTCGAGATCGACACGCATTACACCGACACCGGCGGGGCGACCGATCACGTCTTCGCGCTGTGCCGGATGCTCGGGTTCCGGTTCTGCCCGCGACTGCGCGACTTTCCCGATCGCCGCATGGCGTCGCATTGACCGCTCCCGGACAATATCCGCCGCTCAAGCCGCTGATGGGCGCGCGGGTGAAGGTCGACGTTATCCGCGAGCACTGGGACGAAATTGTCCGGCTCGTCGCGTCGCTGAAAGCCGGCACCGTCCTGCCCTCGGCGATGCTGCGCAAGCTCGCCGCCTACGAACGCCAGAACCAGCTCGACCTCGCGCTGCGCGAAATCGGCCGCGTCGAGCGGACCCTGTTCATGCTCGACTGGCTGGAAAGCCCGGCGCTACGTCGCCGCTGCCAGGCCGGGCCTCAACAAATGCGAGCAGCGCCACTTCCTCACGCAGGCGATCTGCACGTTCAAGCAGGGCCGCATCGCCGACCGCACCCATGAGGCGCAGCAGTTCCGGGCGTCGGGCCTCAACCTCGTCATCGCCGCGATCGTCTACTGGAACTCGACCTACATCGCCGACGCCGTCGCCCACCTCCGCGCGATCGGCGAACCCGTGCCGGACGAACTGCTGGCGCATACCTCGCCGGTAGGCTGGGGCCATATTGCGTTCTCGGGCGACTTCCTGTGGGACCGTGCGGCCGCAATGCCGACCGGTCGGCGGCCGCTTAATCTCGGGCGAATGAGCGTGGCGGCATGACCTTCGCAGGCGTTCTTTAAACGTACTCAATTAGCGCAATTGAGAGAACATCCGATGCGATGACCTCATGATGCCGCTCGAGCACACCGATCTCCGGATCGCGCAGTCCAACGGGCGAGGCCACCATGGCGGTGGTAGATGCCGAGCGTGGCGTACCCATCCGGCCCGATCGGCGATGTCACGATAGCCGGTGAATTCAGCTGTTGTCACTGGGGCGCTCGACCTCGGCCTCGCCCCGTCTCAATGGGCATTCCTAAGCCGCACGGCGGCGGCCCAGCAACCCCGATTGTCAGGGCCGTGTTGCCTGTCCTCTCCGGCTCTCCGCTGACGCGGGGCCGGGGGACAGGCTGCCCGCACCACCCCTGAAATCGGGGTTTCCCTCGCGTCTTCGCGCTCGGTGCCGGACCACCACCGCACGGCTCTTAACGGAGCCCGTCGACGGGACAATCCCGCGGCGAAGCTCAGGAGAACCACCATGACCAACCTCGTCATCATCATCGGCAACGCCGGCGCCGACCCGGTCAGCCGCAACACACAGTCCGGCGGCAACGTCACCTCGCTCTCGGTCGCCACCTCGACCAAGTGGACCGACAAGAATACCGGCGAGATCAAGGAGCAGACCGAGTGGCACCGCGTCACCTGCTTCAACGGCCTCGGCACCAACGTCGCGAAGTACGTCCGCAAGGGCTCGAAGGTCTCGATCCAGGGTCGCCTGCACTACTCCAGCTGGGCCGGCCCCGACGGTGTCACCAAGTACGGCGTCGAGATCCTCGCCGACACGGTCGAGTTCCTCAGCAAGGCCCCCAGCACCGATGCCGCGCCGAAGCCGGCGGCCGTGAAGACCCCGGCGAAGACACCCGCAGTGGCCGGGTTCGACGACGACCTGGATGACCAGGTTCCGTTCTAAATCGATCCTTCCCGGCGGGCTCGAGCCCGCCGGGCCTTCCGGCTTTGCGCTTCTGCCTCGTAGGCAGGGCCGTTTTTGTTTGAATAGCTGTCAACAAAGGCGGTGTGCTGCGCACGCTTTTTGGCGTTACGCCGGCAATCCACGCTACGTGCTCACCATCGGGGCGACCATGCTCCCGGTCGGCGGCAATGGCAATTTTCGGATTATCAGCAACGGCAGGCAAGATATGCTAGCGCTGAGGCGCTAGACTTGGGGAGCGCGCATTGTGGATGGTTTTGGACGCGCACGGCTCGAAGTCGAGTTTGGCGTCAAGCAACCGATTGAGCTGGTGCAGCTCACCTTGGCGTTACAGGGCATTGCGCGAGACTACCGCCGTTTCACAAACGACGCGTTCAAGAATGATGGCATCAAGGTGTCCGACGACGACATACAGCTTTATGTCACGGAGGTCAGGTCGGGGAGCGTCATCGCCGAACTGGCGAGCGCCGCGAAGGTTATGGGTGCGTTTCTGCCTTTGATCGATGTGCAGTCGGCGTTCTGCAACTACGTCACTTTTTTTGGCGAAACGGTCGATTATTTTCGTGCATTAGCCAAGAAACCGGACGTCAAAGCGGAAGAGATCCGCGCGACCAAAGCGGCAGCCCAAGCTATGAGCGACATCATGGCCGTTGCGGCGAACAATCCTGGCGGATCATTCAAACTCGCAGCCAAGGTAGCCGCTGAGGACGCTGACGGTTCCAAGATCGCGCTTCAAGTAACAATATCCAGCGAAGAAGCCGCCGAGGCCCAGCGCGGCGCGCTCATCGCTCAGAAGCTTCTCGACTACCGGGGGGACGCCGATCACCCGAATGTCCTGCTTTATTTCCAGCGAACGAGCACTGACTTCGCCAAAGTCGGGCGGTCGCACCGACGACAAAGCGCTGATAAACTCGATCTCACCTAAACCCTTGCCAGTTCACTTCGCATCCCAACTCGACCAGGCGAGGATTAACGACATGAAGGCGGACCCTAACCAAAATCCATTCAAGTCGGCGTTCCGGGTAGACGTAAACGTCGAAACGGATCGAAACCGGACCCCGAAGTTTTACAGGGTGTTGCACATCCACGAGGTTATCGCCGATGAAGACGACACCGAATGAACCTCGCAGCTAAAGCAACATGATCTGATTATCAGAGCCGCCTAGCGCCGCCGCCGCCTTCACCGCGTCGCGCGCCATCGGCAGGTCCAGCCGCCGGTTCAACCGTGCGAACATCTCGGCCACCGTTATCACCTGCAGCCGGTCATCCTCGCGGTCGTAGTAGCGGGTGCTTGTACTTTGCCCGCCGCCGCGATCTCGTCCCGCATCGGTTTGGTCGGCATGTCGAAGCACAGCAGGAAGCCGAACTCGGCCTTCTCGCGCAGCCGGTCGCAATTGAGCGTCGCCAGATCGCCGCGCCTGGTCTGCCCGATTTCACCTGGAAGATCGCCTTGCCGTTGCTTGCGCTATCGGTCGCGAAATAGGCGATGCCGTCCATGCCGCCGTCCGCGCCCTTCTTCTCGTTGATGCGCGCCTTGTTCTTGGAAAAGGTCAGGATCGCCCACTTCTCGAACTCCTTGCGGAGCCGGTCGTCCTTCTTGTTGGCCAGCGCCTGCGCCGATTCGAGGTCTTTGGGCACGCCGTCGAGTACGATCTGCGCCTCGATCGCGGGCCAGCCCTCTTGTAGTGGTGGCGAAGCGATCGAGGATCACCGCGATCGACTGGTAGGTGATATCGATCCCGATCCAGCGTCGGCCGAGCCGCTGCGCGACCGCGACCGTCGTCCCGCAGCCGCAATAGGCATCGAGCACGACATCGCCCTCGTTCGACGACGCGCGGATGATCCGTTCGAGCAGCGCTTCGGGCTTCTGGGTGGGGTAGCCGAGTGCTTCGTTTCCCTGAGGCGGCTTGATGTCGTTCCAATCATTCTGCAACGGAACGCCGGGCATCTCGTCCAGATAACGCTTATAAGAGGGTGGCCCGCCGCTTTTGGGAAATACGAGCCTACCGTCTTCGAGATACTTCTCCATGTTCTCTTTCGAGTATGCCCAGTAGCGTCCTTTGTAGGGTCGCGTTCCCATAAACTCGTAAGAAACATCGCCGCCGGGCTTGGCTGCGGTCGAGGTCGCCAAGACGATAACGCCGACCAGTGCCTTCCTCGACATATCTATAAAACAACTAGTATAATCCTTGGTATAGGGCGTGTATTGCCAGTTCCAAGACCACTCGTGGGATTTGCTGTAAAACAGAATGATGTCGCGGATGGCGCCCGGCTGCATTCGTCCCTGTTTCGCATCGTTGTGCGCGCTCGAATCGTCGCCAACTGATCTCGCTCAGAAAATCCCCACCCTGCCCACAGAACACCGCATCGCACACCAGCTTCAGATAGTGCGAAGCGGTCGGGTCGCAGTGCAGATAGAAGCTCCCCGTGGCTTTGAGCACGCGGTGGATCTCGACGATCCGCAGCGTCATGTGGACGAGATAGGCGAACAGGCTGCCGTGGCCGAGCACCGCGTCCAGCCCCCGGATCAGCGCCACCGTCTGCGGCGTCAGCGCGCCCGCGTTCAGCCGCTCGACATCGCAAATCCACGCCAGCCCGTCCCGCGCCTCGTCCCCCAGCCCATGTATCGACGAACGCCTGCGCCTGCGCCCGGTCCTCGCCGCCCTGATTGGTGTAATCTGGAAGTAGTTGCGCTTCGAGTTGAACGGCGGATCGATATAGCAGAGATCGACACTCGGTGTCGATCTTCGCGCAGCACGTCGAGATTGTCGCCATAGTACAGCCGGTTTTTCGGTGTCGTCATGCGGCCCCTGTCGCTGGTCATATTCGATACGCTCGAATGCAAACGATAACAGGACGGGGCGGCCCGGCAAATGCCGGC
>CAWBWP010000002.1:7500-787607 GCA_963792555.1 uncultured Alphaproteobacteria bacterium | reverse complement strand
TTCATCTCAGGGGAAGAGTTTGGCATTTCGATGGGTGAGTTGATGTCGGCCATGTCTGCGCACTCCAAAACGGGAGTACGGACGGGGGAAACCGCCACGCCCTCCCTCCGCCGGGGTCAACCGGATCAGGTTCAGCGGGTCGCGGCCATCAGCCGCCTCTCAGCCGGTACGAACCGGCCCCCCGGGGACTGTTCCGACTTTACGCCCATCGCGGCGGGGGTCAATGGACGGGCGCGACGTCGCGGTCGGGCAGGAGTTCCGCCGCCCAGCCGCGGTCCGTCCCGCCGACCTTGTCCCAGAAGCGGAAATACAGGCCGTAGTTGCACCGATAGTGGCGGTGGTGGAGGTGGTGGTGCGACGGCGTGATGACGTGCCGGCCGAACGCGCCGGCGACCCACGACCGCGGGTAGATCTCCCAGCCCATGTGGTTGATGACGCCGTTCCACGTCATGATCGTCAGCACGCCCAGCAGCGCGGCGACGTGGACCGGGATGACGAACACGAGGAGCGGCACGACGACCGCGCCGGTCAGCGCCTCGGTCCAGTGGAAGCTCATCGCCGCCCAGGCGGTCGGCGGTCGGCTGGCGTGGTGGACGGCATGGACCCGGGCGAACACCGCCGGGCGGTGCATCCAGCGGTGGCTCCAGTAGAACCAGGTGTCGTGCGCGAACAGATAGGCAAAGGCGCTTGCCGGTAGCGCCAGCCAGCCGAGGACGCCGTGCGGCGTCCCGCTGTAGATCATGGTCAGGCCGCGGTCGTGCCACAGCGCCGCGACGATGCCGGCGGGCACGCCGTAGACCGCCGCCGACGCGAGCGACCACAGCACCTCGCGCCGCACCTGCGCCCCGCGCTTGTCGATGGCCGGGCCGACGCCGGGGTGCAGCCGCAGCGTCAGCGCCGCGAGCCCGCCCGACACCAGCAGGTAGCGGACGGCGACGATCGCCGTCATGCCGAGCGCGGCGAGGAGGAGGGTGGCCAGGGTCACGACACCCGGTCTAACGCATCGGCACCCCAAGGCGAAGCGCGGCGACGTGCCCCACGTCCGGGCGCGGCGACGCGGAGGGTCGCGCGCGCGTCGGTTCTCCGCTAACCCTCCCCGCCACATGGACTTCGACCTGATCCTTGCCGGCGGCGGGCTGGCCAACGGGCTGATCGCGCTGCGGCTGGCGGCGCTGCGGCCGGAGGTGCGGGTGGCGATCGTCGAGGCGGGCACAGCCGTCGGCGGCAATCACACCTGGTCGTCATTCGAGGCGGACATCAGTCCCGAGCAGGTCGAATGGACCGCACCTTTAGTCGCGCACCGCTGGGACCGGTATTCGATCCGCTTCCCCGACCACGGCCGGACGATCGCCGCCGGCTACCGCAGCAGCACCAGCGAGCGGCTGGCGGCGGCGGTCGCGGCGAGCGGGGTCACGGTGCTGACCGGCACGCCAGTCGCGGCGCTGACGCCGACGAGCGTGACACTGGCCGACCAGCGGACGTTGACCGCGCGAGCGGTGATCGACGGGCGTGGGCAGGGGCCGCAGAAGGGGGCCGATCCGCCGCTCGACCTTCGCGCGCAGAAGTTCGTCGGGCTGGAGGTCGAGCTGACCGCCGACCATGGGTTGACCGGCCCCGTCATCATGGATGCGACGGTGCCGCAGGTCGACGGCTACCGCTTCGTCTACACCCTGCCGTTCGGGCCGCGGACGCTGCTGGTCGAGGACACCTATTACTCCGACGGACGCGAACTCGCCCCCGACGTGCTGCGGCAGCGCGTGCTCGCCTATATCGCGGCACAGGGCTGGACCGTCGCGCGCGTGCTGCGGGAGGAGATCGGGGTGTTGCCGATCGCCCTCGGCGGCGACATCGAGGCATTTTGGGATGCCGCTGCTCCGGGCGTGCCGCTGGCGGGGCTGCGCGCGGCGCTGTTCAACCCGATCACCGGCTACAGCTTTCCCGACGCGGTGCGGACCGCCGACCTGATTGCCGCGCTGCCCGACCTGTCGGCACCCGGCCTGTATGCCGCGCTGCGACACCATAGCGTGTCGACGTGGGCGAGCCGCGGCTTCTACCGCTTCCTGACGCGGATGCTGTTCATCGCTGCAGCACCCGCCGAGCGGTACCGGGTGTTGCAGCGCTTCTACCGCCTCGACGACGATCTGGTCCGGCGCTTCTATGCGGGACGGTCGACGACGCTCGACAAGGCGCGGACGCTGATCGGCAAGCCGCCGGTGCCGATCGGCCGGGCGCTCGCCGTGCTGCTGAAGGATTGAGGGGAACGCAATGACAACGGCAGCGGTGATCGGCAGCGGGTTCGGCGGGCTGGCGCTCGCCATCCGCCTGCAGTCGGCAGGCGTCGCGACGACGCTGATCGAGCAGCGCGACAAGCCCGGCGGTCGCGCCTACGTCTTCGAGGACGCCGGCTTCACCTTCGACGCCGGGCCGACGGTCATCACCGACCCGTCGTGCCTGGAGGAGCTGTGGGGCCTCTCCGGCCGGCGACTGGCCGATTACGTCGAGCTGTTGCCTGTGACGCCGTTCTACCGGCTGATGTGGGAAGACGGCTATGTCTTCGACTATTCGAACGACGACGCCGCGCTGTTCGCGCAGATCGCGGCCAAGAACCCGAAGGATGTCGACGGCTACAAGCGTTTTCTCGCCTACAGCGAGAACGTCTTCCGCGAGGGCTATGAGAAACTGGGCCACGAGGCGTTCCTCGACTTCGGCACGATGATGAAGGCGGCCCCCCAGCTGATGCGCTACGAGGCGTTCCGCAGCGTCTATGCGATGGTCAGCCGGTACATCGAAGACGAGCAGCTGCGCGAGGCGTTCAGCTTCCACTCCCTCCTCGTCGGCGGCAACCCGTTCAAGACCAGCGCGATCTATGCCCTGATCCACGCGCTGGAGAAGAAGTGGGGCGTCTGGTTCCCGCGCGGCGGCACCGGCGCGCTCGTCAGGGGCATGGTCAAGCTGTTCGAGGATCTCGGCGGGCGGACGATGATCGGCAACGGCGTCAAGGCGATCCGCGCCGAGGGGGCGAAGGTCACCGGCGTCACCACCGCCGACGGCTGGTCGGGCACCTTCGATGCGGTGGCCTCCAACGGCGACATCGTCCACACCTACCGCGACCTTCTGGCCGGGCACCCCCGCGGCAAGCAGGCGGCCGGGATGATGAAGTGGAAGAGCTTCTCGCCGTCGCTGTTCGTCACCTATTTCGGGCTGAAGCGGCAGCATCCCGACATCCGCCACCACACGATCATCTTCGGCAACCGCTACCGCGCGCTGCTGGACGACATCTACAAGAACGGCGTGCTCGCCGATGACTTCTCGCTCTACCTCCACCATCCGACGGCAACCGATCCCGGCATGGCTCCGCCGGGATGCAGCGCCTTCTACGTCCTGTCGCCGGTGCCGCACATGGGCAAGTATGACGGCGACTGGGCGGTCGAGGGGCCGCGTTACGCCGACCGCATTCTCGATACGTTGCAGGCGACGATGATCCCGGGGCTGAAGGACGACCTCGTCACCATGCGCACGTTCACGCCGCAGGACTTCAAGGTCGAGCTGAACGCGCATCTCGGGTCCGCCTTCAGCCTCGAGCCGGTGCTGTGGCAGAGCGCCTTCTTCCGCACCCACAACCGCGACGACGTGCTCAAGAACCTGTATTTCGTCGGCGCCGGAACGCACCCCGGCGCCGGCATCCCCGGCGTCGTCGGCTCGGCCAAGGCGACGGCCAAGCTGATGATCGCCGACCTCGGCCTGCCCGGCATCGGCCACAACAGCATGAGCGTGGCCGCCGAGTGACCGACCCGCTGGTCGCGGCGAGCCGCGCCGCGATCGCGCGAGGATCGAAGAGCTTCGCGCTCGCCTCGCGGCTGTTCGATCCGGCGACGCGCGACCGGACGACCTTGCTCTACGCCTGGTGCCGGCACGCCGACGACGTCATCGACGGGCAGGTCGACGGCTATGCCCGGGTCGAGGCGGCGGGGACGCCGGCCGAGCGGCTGGCGGGGCTGGAGGCCGGCACCCGGGCGGCGCTGGCGGGCTGCGGCGGTCACGACATTCCTTTTGCAGCGCTGGCCCGCGTCGCCGCCGAGACGGCGCTGCCGCCGCGCTTCGCGCTCGACCTGATCGAGGGCTTCCGCTCCGATGTCGAGGCCCGCCGCTTCGCCAGCTTCGACGACACGCTGACCTATTGCTACGGGGTCGCCGGCTGCGTCGGGGTGATGATGGCGATCGTCATGGGTGTCGATCCCGGCGACCGCGCGACCCTCGACCGCGCCTGCGACCTCGGCCTGGCGTTCCAGCTCGACAACATCGCCCGCGACGTGGTCGACGACGCCGCGCATGGGCGATGCTACCTGCCCGAGGAGTGGCTGGCGGCGGCGGGCCTCACCACCGCGACCTTCGCCGCGCCCGCCAACCGTTCCGCGCTCGCCACCGTCACCGCCCGGCTCGTCGGCGAGGCGGAGCGCTACCGCGCCTCCGCGCGCTACGGCACCCCGGCGCTGCCGTGGCGCTCGGCCTGGGCGGTGCTGGCGGCGGCCGACATTTACGGCGGTATCGGTCGGCGGGTGCGGGCGGAGGGGGTCGCCGCGCTCGACCGACGGGTGACGACCAGCCGGGCGGAGAAGCTGGCGGCGATCGCCCGGGCGCTGCCGCAGGCGCTCAGCCGGGGTCGGCGCTGGCCTCCGCCGGGGCCATCTCGCGCCGGACTTTGGACGATGCCTCTCTGATCCGCCCGCCGCCGCGGCTCTCCAGCGTGGCGAGCAGCTGGCGGACCGGCGGCGCGTAGAGAAAGCCGAACGACACCGTCCCCGCCTTGGTCTCGACGACATGGTGGAGACGGTGCGCCTGGACGATGCGCTTCATGTAACGCCCGCGCGGGACCCACGACACGGGGACGCGGCGATGGACGATGACGTCGTGGAAGCCGAAATAGATCAGGCCGTAGCCGGTGACGCCGACGCCGAGCCACATCAAGGCGTTACCCCAGCCAAGGACGGTGCCGGCAAAGATCAACAGGATCGCCGGCGTCGCGCCCATCACCGCGAACCAGTCGTTGCCCTCCAGCAACCCACGCCGCGGCTCATGGTGCGAGCGGTGGAGTGGCCAGAGGAAGCCGTGCATGAGCCAGCGGTGGGCGACATAGGCGACGCCTTCCATCGCCGCGACTGCGGCAAGCGCGACCCCCACTCCCTGCGCTGGCGTTACGGTCAGGTTCATGCCCGCCTTATAAAACGTCGCAGGGGCTTTGCATCCCCAGCTTTTCGCCGCAGGGAGGATGTGTGACCCGCTCCGCCGACACCGTTGCCTCCGACACTGCCGCTGTCGGGGGCGTGGTCGCTGCCGGCATCGTCGCGGCGTGGCTGGCGATCCATTTCGGCGGCATTTTCGCCTTTCCGCTGACGCCGACAAGCTGGCCGTGGGCCGTGCCGCTGGTCGCGCTGCAGACGTGGCTCTCGACCGGCCTGTTCATCACCGCGCACGACTGCATGCACGGCTCGTTCGCGCCGCGTCGGCCGCGGGTCAACCGCGCCGTCGGTCGCCTGATGCTGATGATGTACGCCGGGCTCGACTACGACCGCCTGCTGCCCAACCACTTCGCCCACCATGTCCATGTCGGGACGGAGCGCGACCCCGACTTCGACGCGGTCAACCCGACCCGCCCGGGGCCGTGGCTGGTGCGCTTTTTCGCGCGCTATTACACGCATTGGCAGATCGTGCGGATCGTCGTCGTACTCGGCACGTATCAGCTGCTTGGCGCGTCGCTGGTCAACATCGTCGTGTTCTACGCGGTGCCGGCACTGCTGGCGCTGGTCCAGCTGTTCTACTTCGGCACCTTCCTGCCGCATCGGCATGGCGACGCCTTCGCCGACCGCCACAACGCGCGGAGCCTGGGCGGCGGCGCGGTGCTGTCGGTGCTGACCTGCTTCAACTTCGGCGGCTATCACCACGAGCACCATCTCCATCCCCACGTTCCGTGGTGGCGGCTGCCGGCGACGCGGGTGCAGCCTGAGGCGACGGTCGGCGCATGAAGCGGCGCGCGGTTGCCCAGACGCTGGCGCTGGCGCTGACGCTGACGCTGGCGCTCGCCGCCTGCGCGACGCCGGCCGAGCGGATCACCGACCGGCTCCAGGCTGCCGGCGTCCCGGGCGCGCAGGCGCGGTGCATGGGCAACCGCCTGGCGGCCCGGCTGAGCGTCGGCCAGCTTGCCGAGCTTAACCGCGTGGTCAAGAGCGCCGGCGGCGAGCGCCTGACCGTCAATCGCCTCGTCCGCCGCCTCGGCGACACCGACCCGGCACTTGTGGCGAAGCTGGTCGAGACGGGAATCGTCTGCGCGATCTAGCCGCTCAGGCGAAGTCTTCCATTTCGTAGAGCGGGCGGATCTCGATCTCGCTTGGTCCCGGCATCGGGTTCGGGCAGCGCCGGACCCATTCGACCGCCTCGTCGAGGTCGCGGACGGTCCACAGCCAGAAGCCGGCGACAAGCTCGCCCGTCGCGGCGAACGGCCCGTCGAGCACCGTCCGCGCGGTCCCGTCGAACGCCACCCGCTTGCCCGCCGACGACGGCTTGAGGCCGGCCGCGTTGGCGGGATCGAGAATGCCCGCTGCGATCAGCTTGGCATTGAACGCGCCCATCGCTGCGAGCAGCGCGGGGTCGGGCAGGGTGCCGGCCTCGCTGTCCCGCGTCGCCTTGACCAGTACCATCACCCGCATGACCGTCGCTCCCCTTACGCCGCCATCTCGAACTGCAGCCGCGCCAGCTTGGCGTAAAGGCCGCCCTGCGCGATCAGCGCGTCGTGCCGCCCTTGAGCGACGATGCGCCCGCCGTCCATGACGACAATGCGGTCGGCGCTGCGGACGGTCGCCAGGCGGTGGGCGATGACCAGCGTCGTGCGGCCGGCCATCAGCTTTTCGAGCGCGTTCTGCACCAGCCGCTCGGACTCGGCGTCGAGGGCGCTCGTCGCCTCGTCGAGCAGCAGCAGCGGCGCGTCGCGCAGCACCGCGCGGGCGATCGCCATGCGCTGGCGCTGGCCGCCCGACAGCCGCGACCCCGCTTCGCCGAGGAAGGTGTGGATGCCCTGCGGCAGCGCGCGGAGGAACTCGCTGGCGTTGGCCGTGTCCGCCGCCGCCCACACTTCGGCCTCGCTCGCTTCGGGGCGGCCGTAGAGGATGTTCTCGTACGCCGTCGTCGCGAAGACCACCGTTTCCTGCGGCACGACAGCGATGCGGCGGCGGATGTCGAGCGGATCGGCGTCGGGCAGCGGCACGCCGTCGAGGCGGATGACTCCGGCCACCGGATCGTAGAAGCGCTGGACGAGGGCGAACAGTGTCGTCTTGCCCGCCCCCGACGGCCCGACCAGCGCCACCGTCTCGCCGGGAGCGATGGTCAGGCTGAAGTCGGCGACCGCGGGCGCGTCGGGCTTGGTCGCATAGTTGAACGCGACGGCTTCGAAGCTGAGCGCACCGTGCGCCGGCTGCGGCAAGGTGACCGGGCGCACCGGCGCGCGGATGTCGGGGCGGGCGGCGAGCAGTTCCTCGATGCGGCCGCTGGCCCCGGCGGCACGCATGAAGTCGCCGAAGGTCTCGGTCAGCGCGCCGAAGCCGCCGGCGACGATTGCCGCGGTGAACAGGAAGGCAGTGATCGTGCCGCCGCTCATCCGCCCGGCGACGACATCGGATGCGCCCTCCCACAGCACCAGCGTAATCGCGCCGAAAATCAGGAAGATGACGATCGCGGTCATGGCCGACCGGACGCGGATGCGGCGCTTGGCGGCGGCGAACGTCGCCTCGACCGCAGCAGCGAAGCGCGCTGCCTCGCGGACTTCCTGGGTGAAGGCCTGGACGACCTTGATCGCGCCCAGCACCTCCGCGACGATCGTGCCGACGCTGGCGATACGGTCCTGGCTCGACCGCGACAGGGTCCGCACCTGTCGGCCCAGCAGGATGATCGGCACGATCACCGCCGGGATGACGAGCAGCATCAGCCCGGTCAGCTTGGGACTGAGCACGAGCATGTAGACGAGCCCGCCGACCGCCATGAAGGCGTTCCGGAGCGCGATCGACGCCGAAGACGAGACGACCTGTTCGATGACCGCGGTGTCGCTGGTCAGGCGGCTGGCGATTTCGGAGGGGCGGTTTTCCTCGAAGAAGCCGGGGTCGAGGCTCAGCAGGTGGCGTTGCACGGCGATGCGCAAGTCGGCGACGACGCGCTCGCCGATCCAGCTGACGTAGTAGAAGCGGACGCCCGTCGAGACGCCCTGCACCGCGACGACGCCGAGCAGCGCCCAGAAATAGGGCGCGATGACCGAGGGGTCGGCGCCGGCGCGGAAGCCGTTGTCGACGACGAGCTGCAGCCCCCGGGGCACGGCGAGGGTCGAGCCGGCGGCGATCACCAGCGCGATCAGCGCCATCGCCAGATGCCCGGGATATGCCTTGACGAAACGCCACAGCAGCTTGAGCCGGCTGAACTGGCGCGACGGCGGCGCGGCGTCCTTGGAGGTGGCGATCGCCATTTAATATCCTGTCGGCGCGATGCGCGCCATGAAGCGCAGGCGGGTCTGCCAGACGTGGACGCCCAGGGTCGCCTCCGCCGCGTGGGTCGCGCCGGGATAGACCATCAGGTCGAACGGCCGGTTGGCGTGCTGCAGCGCCGCCATTAGCGCCGTCGAGTTCTCGAAGACGACATTGTCGTCGGCCATGCCGTGGATCAGGAGCAGCGGGTCGGCGATCCGGGCGGCGTCGGCAAGCGCGTCGCTTGGCCCGTAAGCCCCGTCGCCGGGCCTCCCGAGATAGCGTTCGGTATAGGCGGTGTCGTACAATTCCCACCGCGTCACCGGGGCACCGGCGATGCCGGCGGCGAAGGCATGCGGCGCCGCCTCGAGCAGCTTCAGCGTCATGTAGCCGCCGTAGCTCCAGCCGTTGACGACGACCTTGTCCGCGGCCGCCCAGGGCTGCGCCTTGACCCACGCCAACGCGGTCAGCTGGTCGGCGACCTCCGTCTTGCCCATGGCGCGGTAGAGCACGTCCTCGAACGCCTTGCCGCGGTTGGTCGCGCCCCGGTTGTCGAGCTGGAACACCGCCCAGCCGCGCTGCAGCAGGAGCTGGATGACCGGCGGTGCCCAGGTCCGCGCCACCGACTGGACGCCGGGACCGCCATAGACGGTGAAATAAACCGGGTGCGCCCCGGCCGTCGGCGGCAGGAACAGGCGGTAGTGGAGCGGGGTGCCGTCGGCCGCGGGGATGGTGCCGAACGTCGGCGCGACATGCTGCCTGAGGTACGGCGCATAGGGGTGATGGGCGTCGAGGGCATTCTCCTCGATCCAGGCAAGCCGCCTGCCACCGGCGTCGGCGAGCCACGTCTGCGGCGGCTGCGTCGGCGTCTGGCGGGTGACGAGCGCGGCGGTGCCGCCCTTGTTCATGACTACCTCGTGCCACCCGCCAGGCGCGGTTAGGCGGCGCGGTGCGGACGGCAGGCAGTTCGCCGGCTCGGGCACGTCGGTCGCACAGGGGGCCGCCGGCGCCCGGTAGTCGACGGCGTACAGGTGCTTTTCCAGCACCGTGTCGGCGAAGCCGGTGAAGAACAGGGTGTGCGTCGCCTGGTCGATTCCGGCAATGCCGTCGACCGCCCAGCGCCCGCCGGTGATCGGCGTCAGCCTGCCTTCGGCCAGCCGGTAGAGGTGGTGGAAGCCGGTCCGCTCCGATCCGAGGATCAGCGAGCCGTCGTCAAGCGCGCGGAAGTCGTCGTCGAGGTTGATCCACGTCGGCGACGTCTCGCTGAGAATCGTCGACGCCGCGCCGGTCGCCGGGTCGACCTTGAGCAGGTCGAGGCGCTTCTGGTCGCGGCTCAGCCGCTGGACGTAGAGCGCCGACCCGTTCGCCGCCCAGTCGACGCGGGCGAGATAGATGTCGGGATCGCGGCCAAGGTCCACCTTGACCCGCGCGCCGCCGTCGGGGTTCATCAGCCACAGCTCGACGAGTGCGTTGGGCGTGCCCGCGGCGGGATAGCGCTGGGCATAGACGCGCGTGCCGTCGGCGCCGATCGCCGCGCGCTGGACGACCTTGACCCCGCTTTCGTCGACGCGCTCGACGGCGAGGCGCGCGTCGCTCGGCGACCACCACGTGCCGACGAAGCGGTGCAGCTCCTCCTGGGCGATGAACTCGGCCGCGCCCCAGCCGATCGTGTCGCTGCCGTCGTGGCTCAGCGCCGTCTCGCGGCCGCTGGCGAGGTCGAGGGTGAAGGCGTTGCGCCCGCGCACGAACGACGCGAAGCGACCCTTCGGCGACAGCTGCGCCTCGCTCGCGTCGGTCGCCAGCTTGCGGACGCTGCCGTCGAGCTTCGCCAGCCACAACGCGCCGTCGACCGGCACCAGAAGCGCGGAGGCGTCGGGCGCCCAGTCGTAGCTGGCGATGCCCTTGATGCTGGCGATGCGCTGGCGCTCGCGGTTCATCCGCTCGGCCTCGGACAACGGGCCACCGGCGAGCCTGGTCGAATTCGACGAGCATCCGGCTCTGCCCGCTGGCGACGTCGACTGCCCACAGGTCGTAGCGGTCGCGGTCGTCGGGCCTAGGCTTGAGCAGCGTCGCCAGCCGCCCGTCGGGCGACAGCTGGAGCGCGCGCGGGGTCGGACCGGCCAGCGACGGCGAGGCGAAGACCCGCTCGAGGGTCAGCTCGGCCGCCCCTGCGGCGACGCTCATCCCGAGCACCAATGCCGCCAGCAGCCCCGTCGCTCGCCGCATCCTGTCCCGTCCCGCCGCTTCACCTGCCAGCCCTAGCGCGCGGCAGGCGTCGGAGCAATGTCGCGCTCAAATCCCAGCGCCTCGATCCACGGGGCGAGGATCGGCAGGACCGGCGTCAGTGGCGCGGCATAGCGCCGCCACTGATCGCGGCCGTCGAACAGGCCGCGGCGGATCTGCGTCGCGCTAGCCGTCGTGACGCCGCGGCGGCGCGCGACGCGGTCGAAGCGGCGCAGTTCGGGCGACCACTCTACCTCGGCGAAGGCGCAGAGCGCCCGCGTCGCGCCGTCGAAGTCGGCGATCAGGTCGGGGTAGCGAACGATCGTGGCGGGCAAGCGGCATCAGCGCCAGGCACTGCTGGTTCAGCGCCATCGTCGCGGCATAGTGGCGAGCGGTTTCCTCGAGCGTGGTGAAGGCGAGCGCCGACGCGCTGACGTGAAAGTTCTGGCGGAAGCAACTCAGCACCACGTCGCGCGGATCGCGGTGCATGACGACGACGCGGGCGTCGGGGAACAGGCGCGCGATCAGCGGCAGCTTCATGCCGTTCATCGGGTTCATGTCGACGACGACCTTCCCCGCCGGCGCGCCGCCGAACCCCGCCAGCCGCCCCCAATAGGCCGCGCGCAGGCACTCGAGCGCGGCCGCGTCGAGCCCGAGCAGCCGCTCGATACCGCCGTCGTCGAGGAGGAAGGCGTCGGCGTCGGCGAAGGTCGGCTTCTCCTCTACCGCCACGACCCCTGCGGCGCCGGCGAGGATGGTCTCGACCAGCGTCGTGCCCGAGCGCGGATAGCCGAGCAGGAAAAGGTGACCGCGGGCGGGGCTCTGGCCGGGAGCGGGAGCCGCACGCCAGCGCGCCGGGTCGACCGCGGCGACGCGCGCGGTCAGCCGCTCGATGAAGTGGCGCTGCGGTTCCTGGCGGCCAAAGCGGGGCGCGTGGAAGGCGGCGTAGGCGCGCTTTGCGGCCGTCCAGGCGGCGAACGCCTCCGACGCGGAACCGTCCCGGTGGTGGGCGTCGCCGAGAAGCGTCAGCGCCGCGATGCGGTCCTCCGCGCTCGGGCCCGGGCTGGCGAGAACCGCCTGCAGCCGAGCGATGGCGTCGCGCGTCGACCCGGCCTCGATTGCGCTCAGGGCGAGCGCGTTGTGGGCGACCGCGCTGCCCGGATCGAGCGCCAGGGCCCGAGCCGCCAGCCCGGCCACCGCGGCCGCATCGCCCATCCGCGACGCCATCGACGCCGCCCCGGCCCAGGCGATGACCATCCCCGGATCGAGCGCGGCGGCGCGTTCGTAGGCGGTCCGCGCCGCGGCCGACTCGCCCGCGGCATCCAGCGCAAAGCCGCGTTCCAGCCACGGCACCGCGAACCCGGGGTCGAGCGCGCTGGCGCGGTCGAACAGTGCGAAAGCCGCGCCGACCTGCCCTTCCTTGCGCAGGGCACGGCCGGCGGCGGTGACGATCGTCGCGTCGCGCGGGGCGAGCTTGATCGCTTCGGCCAAAGCGGCATGGGCGGCGGCGAAGTCGAACGCCTCCTCGGCGCGCCAGGCGACGAGATTGAACAGCAGCGGATCGCGCGCGCCCCCGGCCAGCGCGGCGTCGGCGAGGCGCAGCGCCGCGGTCATGTCGCCGCTGTTCAGCGCCGCCTCGATACCGGCGCGAAGTCCCTGATCCAGCACTGCAACTCCGACGCAACGCAAGGCCTCTTTATGCTGCGACCGCGATATGGCACAAGCCGCGGTTGACGCCCCGGTCAAGGACAACTGATGCTCTACAGCGCCTACGAAGTTCAGCGGTCGATGCTCGCCGGCGTCGGGGCGGCGTCGAAGCTGACTTCCGACTGGCTGCTGAGCCCGGTCAATCCATTCGCCTATATCGGCACCTCGCCAGTCATCGCCCGGGCGCTCGAGGTTTTCGCCCATGCCGCCGCGCCGCGCGGCAAGCCGGCCTTCGGGCTCGATACGACGCTGATCGACGGCGAGCCCGTCGCGGTCCGCGAGGAGATCGTGCTGCGCAAGCCGTTCGGACAGCTCAAGCGCTTCGTCCGGGCGGTCGAGGGGCGCACCGATCCCAAGCTGCTGATCGTCGCGCCGATGTCCGGCCACTTCGCGACGCTGCTGCGCGGCACGGTCGAGCGGATGCTGCCCGGCCACGACGTCTACATCACCGACTGGCGCGACGCGAAGATGGTGCCGGTCGGCGCCGGGCGCTTCGATTTCAACGACTACATCGATTACCTCATCGAGTTCATGGCTGCGGTCGGTCCCGGCGCGCACCTGCTCGCCGTCTGCCAGCCGGCGGTTCCGGCCTTTGCCGCGACGGCGCTGATGAACCGGGCGAACGACCCCAACACGCCGTTGACGCTGACCATGATGGGGGGGCCGATCGACACGCGCGAAGCCCCGACCAGCGTTGACGATCTCGCCACCGAGCGGCCCTACGCCTGGTTCGAGAACAACGTCGTCACGGCCGTTCCGCCGACCTATCCAGGATCGGGTCGAAAGGTCTATCCGGGCTTCCTGCAGCTTTCCGGGTTCCTGTCGATGAACCTTGCCAGCCACATGAAGTCGCATTGGGAAATGTTCAAGCATCTTGTCGCCGGCGACGACATTTCGGCCGATGCGACCAAGGCCTTCTACGACGAGTATCGGTCGGTCGCCGACATGACCGCCGAGTTCTACCTGCAGACGATCGACGTCGTCTTCCAGAAGCAGCTGATTGCGCGCGGCGAGTTCGACCACCGCGGCGTCCGCGTCGATGCCGGCGACATTACCCGGACGGCGCTGCTCGCAATCGAGGGCGAGCGCGACGATATTTCGGGGCTGGGCCAGACCAAGGTCGCGCTGAAGCTCGCGCGCAACCTCGCCGAGGGCAGGAAGCGCTACTACATGGCGGCCGGCGTCGGGCACTACGGCATCTTCAACGGCCGCAAGTGGCGCGACGTCATCGCGCCGGTGGTCGAAACCTTCATCCGCGCCAATGATCCGGCGCAGGTCGAGGCCGCGCCGCCGCCCGCTCCGATCCTCGTCCAGCCGATGACGGCGGGCGAGGTGTCGCCGGTGGCGCACGCCTGAGGGCTAGCTTCGCACCCAGCCCTTGGGCCCGAGCCGCTCGACGGGGGCGAAGCGGGTCTTGTAATCCATCTGCGGGCGGCCGGCGATCCAGTAGCCGAGATAGACATACGGCAGGCGCGCCCGCTGCGCGCGGACGATGTGATCGAGGATGATGAAGTTGCCGAGGCCGCGGCGCTCGCCGTCGGGGTCGAAGAAGCTGTAGACCATCGACAGGCCGTCGGACTGCTTGTCGGTCAGGCAAGCGCCGACCAGCGCGCCGCGGTTCTCCGGATGCGGCTCGCGATATTCGATCACCACCGTGTCGACCGGCGACTGCTCGACCATGTCGGCGAAGTCGCCGCCATCCATTGCCGCCATGCCCCCGGTCGGGTGGCGGCGAGCGAGATAGCGGCGGATGAGGTCGTACTGCTCCTCGGTCGACCAGGGCTCGCAGGCGCTGACGTCGAGATCGGCGTGGTGCTTCAACAACCGCTTCTGCGACGTCGTCGGCGCGAAGTCGGCGGTCGCGACGCGGACCGACACGCACGCCGAACAGCCGTCGCAGCTGGGCCGGTAGACGACATTCTGGCTGCGGCGGAAGCCGATGCGGCTAAGCGCCTCGGTCATCGCCGTGGCGTTCGACCCCTTGATCTCGGTGAACACCTTCCGCTCGAGCCGACCCGGAATATACGGGCACGGTGCCGGCGCGGTGACGAAGAAGCGGGGAAAGCGGAAGCTCTGGTCGGTCACACGCCAGTTATGGGGTACCGCGGCGACGAAGGGTAGGGGGAATGGTCGAGTGTGGCGGCAACCGCCGCGCTCGCCCGGCCGGTGCCGCGCCCGCGGGTGGCGAGATCAGTCGAGCTCGACCGGCCGTACGTCGTAGCCGCCGGCGCGCAGGCTCTCGACCAGCCGGTCGAGGTGGTCGCGGTCGCGCGTCTCGCACTCGATCTCGGTGATCAGACCCTTGGCCGGTAGGGTCGTGAAAATCCGCTGGTGATAGATTTCCAGGATGTTGACCTGCAGCCGGTCGAACACGCGCATGACTTCAAACAGCTGCCCCGGCCGATCCTTCAGGCGAATGCGCAGCCGCGCCAGCCGGCCCGAGCGGGCGAGGTCGCGCAGCAGGACGTTCGCCAGCAGCCGCGTGTCGATGTTGCCGCCGCACAGCACCAGCCCGACCGTCCGCCCGCGGAACGCGCTCGGGTTGGCCAGCACCGCCGCCAGCCCGGCCGCGCCGGCCCCCTCGACGACGGTCTTCTCGATCGTCAGCAAAAGCGACACGGCGCGCTCGAGATCGCGCTCGCCGACGAGCAGGATGTCGTCGACCAGCGCCTCGACGACGCGGAAGGTCAGCTCGCCGGGCGTCTTGACGGCGATGCCCTCGGCCAGCGTCTCGCCGTCGCACGGCGCGGTCTGGCCGCGCGTCCGCGCCCACATCGACGGGTAGAGCTCGGCCTGAACCCCGACGACCTTGATCCGCGGGTGGGTCGCCTTGGCTGCGGTCGCCATGCCCGAAATCAGCCCGCCGCCGCCGATCGGCACGACCAGCGTGTCGAGCGTCGGCACGTCCTCCAGCATCTCGAGCGCGACCGTGCCCTGGCCCGCCATGATCAGCGCATCGTCGTACGGCGGAATGTAGAGCAGCCCGCGCTCGGCCTCGACGATATGGGCATGGGCGACGGCGTCGTCGAAGCTTTCGCCGTGGAGGATGACGGTGGCGCCGTGACCCGCGGTCTGCCGCACCTTCACGTCGGGGGCGAAGCGCGGCATGACGATCGTCACCGGGATGCCGAGCCGCCGCGCGTGATAGGCGAGGCCCTGGGCATGGTTTCCGGCCGATGCCGCAATGACACCGCGGGCGCGTTGCTCGGCGGACAGCGCCAGCAGCTTGTTGAGCGCACCCCGCTCCTTGTAGGCGGCGGTGAACTGCAGGTTCTCGAACTTCAGCCAGATCTCCGCCCCCGTCAGCTCCGACAGGGTGCGGCTGTGCAGGCAGGGCGTGCGGACGACCTGCCCGGCGATCGCATCGCGCGCGGCAAGGACGTCTGCATGGTCGATCGGGAGGGCGGCGGCGGTCGTGGCAGGAGCAAGTGCGGTCATGCGTCGCGGCTTACCCCCGGCGGCGGCGCTTGGCCAGCGTCAGCCCCTGCAGTCAGGCTCCCGGCTCAAGCGCTAAGGCGTTGCGGGCGATCATAATGACCGAGCGGATCGACGTGGATCAGGATTTCCGCGCCCGGGAAAGCGTCGGCGACGCCGGCCTCGATCTCGTCGACGATTCCGTGCGCCGCGGCGACCGTCATGTCGGGGGCGAGCCAGACGTGGAATTGGATGAAGTCGGTGACGCCGCTCGACCGCGTCCGCAGCTCGTGGACGCCGTCGACCTGGGGGTGGCGGGCGACGACGGCGAGCAGGCGCTGGCGCTTGGCGTCGGGCCACTCGCGGTCCATCAGCATGTCGACTGCGGCACGCGCCGAGGTCAGCGCGCCCCAGGCGAGATAAAGCGCGATGGCGATGCCGAACAGCGCGTCCGCCCCGTGCAACCCGGCCCAGACGTCGAGGACGAGGGCGACAATCACGCCGACGTTGAGCAGCAGGTCGGATTCGTAGTGGACGCGGTCGGTGCTGATCGCGATCGACTGGGTCGCGCGGACGACACGGCGCTGATAGGCGACCAGGGCGAGGGTCAGGACGACGGCGACCACCGACGCCCCGACGCCGACCTCGGGCCGGCGGGGAATGGCGGGGTTGCCGAACTCGGCCACCGCGCGCGCGGCGATCGCCACCGCCGAGCCGAGGATGACCAGCGTCTGCATCAGGGCGGCAATCGCCTCCGCCTTGCCGTGGCCGAAGCGGTGGTCCTCGTCGGCCGGCTGCGCTGCAAGCCAGACGGCGTAGAGCGTGACCAGGCTGGACAGCAAATCGAGGCCGGTGTCGGCGAGGCTGCCGAGCATCGCCACCGATCCTGTCGCGCGGGCGGCATAGGCCTTGAGGACGAGGAGCACCGTCGCCACCGTCACCGAGGCGATCGCCGCCCGGCGGGTGAGGTCGCTGCGCGCCGCCTCGGTCACGGAAACAGCAGCTTCGTCGTCCAGCCGCCGGCATCGCGCGTGAACAGCGTCCGCTCGTGGTGGCGAAAATCGCGGTCCTGCCAGAATTCGATGGCCGTCGGTACGACGCGGAACCCCGACCAGTGCGGCGGTCGCGGCACGGGCCCGCCCGCGAACCGCGCGACGGCCGCGTCGAGGCGCACGTCGAAGGTGGCACGCCCGGGCAGCGGCCGCGACTGTTCCGATGCCCAGGCACCCAGCTGCGAATTGCGGGGGCGGGTTGCGAAGTAAGCGTCCGCCTCGGCGTCGGCGACCGATTCCGCCTGGCCGTCGATCCGCACTTGGCGGCGCAGCGATTTCCAGTGGAAGTCGAGCTGCACGAACGGGTTGGCGGCGAGTTCGCGACCCTTGCGACTTTCGAGGTTGGTGTAGAAGACGAAGCCGCGCGGGTCCCAGGCCTTCAGCAGGACAATGCGCACGGCGGGGCGGCCGTCGGGTGTCGCGGTCGCCAGCGCCATCGCATTGGGGTCGTTCGGCTCGTCCGCCGTCGCGGCGGCGAACCAGTCGGCGAACAGGGCGAACGGGTCGGTCACGCCGCTTCGTACGCGGCTGCGGCGGCTCCGGCAATCGGCGCCGCCGCGTCCGGTCTTAGTAGGTGCGGGTTTCCGCGCGCGTCTCGCGGATGCGGCCGTTGACGTCGTCCAGCCGGGCGTTGATCACCTGCTGCCCGCGCGGCGAGAGATATCCGGCGTAGTGCGGCATGGCATCCGCCTGACGGTTGATCGCACGCAGGTCGGCGCGGGCGCGGCGGGCCTGATCCGGGGTCATCGAGCCCTCCTGGACGGAACGCTCGATCCGATCCTGGATGCGAGCGATGCGCGCCCGATAGTCGCGCGTGTCGACCTGACCCTGACCCTGACCGTAGCCATTGCCACGGTCGTAGCCGCGGTTCTGGTCATAGCCGTTGGACCCGCGGTCGTCGCGATACTGTTGTGCGACCGGCTGGGCCGTCACATAGGTGCCGTCGGCGGCGTAATAGCCGGGCGCCCCGGCGGCGACCCAGTAACCGTTGCTGTCGCGGTAGCCGCGGTTGGCCTCGCTCGCCACCCAGCGCCCGTCGCGGTCATAATAGCCGGCCGGCGCGCCGGCGACCCAGCGCCCGTCACGGTCGTAGAAGCCGGTCGCCGCCGCCGGATCGACCCGGTTCGCATGCCAGCGGCCGCCGTTGTCGTAGAAGCCATAGGCGTGGACGCAGTCCTGCGTGCTCCGCGTGAGCTGGTTGCCCGCGACGCCGCCGCCGACCGCGCCGAGCACCGCGCCAAGCGCGTTGCCGCCGATCGCCCCGCCGAGGACCGCGCCGATGCCGGCGCCGGCGACGGTGCCGACCGTGCGATTGTCGCGGCGCTGTTCGCATGTCTCCTGCGCAGTGGCGCTGGTGGCGAAGGTGGCGGCAGCAAGGCCGGCCAGAAGAAGATGACGCATGTAAGGTTCCTCTCAGTCTCGATATGGACCCACAACGATTTCGCGCCGAGGCCCGTTCCATGAACCGGAAACTACGCTCGGTCTGGCGCGGCGAACCCTTGCGTCATGTTCACTGTGCCCTATTTACGCCTACGTTGCCGGTGCGCAACAATGGACACGGATTAGCGGCTGTGGTGAGCGGCAGGGATGGCGACCGACCTTTACTCGACTCTGGGTGTCGCGCGCGGTGCAAGCGCGGCCGAGATCAAGAAAGCATATCGTAAACTCGCCAAGGCCAACCACCCCGACACCCACGCTGGCGACGCGGCCGCGCTGGCGCGGTTCAAGGACGTGTCCGCCGCCTACACCATCCTGTCCGACGAGGAGCAGCGCGGTCGCTACGATCGCGGCGAAATCGACGCCGACGGACAGCCCAAGGCACCGCCGGGTTTCGGCGGATTTGGCGGAGGCGGGAGCGGCTTCAGCCCCGGTGCCAACGGCTTTTCGGGGTTCGGCGGGCAGGGCGGAGGCACGCGCTTCGACTTCAGCGGCGACCCGGGCGATCTGTTCAGCGAGCTGTTCGGCGGCCGCGCCGGCGGTTCGCCGTTCGGGTCCGATCCCCGGATGCGTGCGACGCTCCCCAAGGGCAGCGACGTCGCCTATCGCCTGACCGTGCCGTTCGAGGACGCAGCGCTGCTCAAGCCGCAGCGGATCAGCCTGCAGAACGGCCGGACGCTGGATCTCAAGCTGCCCGCCGGGTTCGAATCCGGGCGGCAGGTGCGGATGGGCGGGCAGGGCGAGGCGGGGCCCGGCGGTGCCGGCGATGCGCTGGTGACGCTGGACATCGCCGCCCATCGCTTCATGCGCCGCGACGGCGACGACATCCGCCTCGACCTGCCGGTGCGGCTCGGCGAGGCGGTGCTCGGGGCCAAGGTCAAGGTGCCGACGCCCGACGGCCCGGTGATGGTCGCGGTGCCGGCGGGGGCGACCTCGGGCCGGACGCTCCGCCTGCGCGGTCGCGGCTTCACCCGCGCCGACGGCAGCCGCGGCGATTTCCTCGCCACCGTCGAGGTCGACCTGCCGAGCGACGATGCGGAGCTTCGCGCCTTCGCCGAGCGTTGGACCGGCGACGCAACCCGCAACCCGCGGAGCGCGCTCGGCGTCGACTAAGGGGTGGGACATGCCGGTCCGGGCGCTTCAGTGGCTGACGGCGACCCGGGTCTGGCAAGTCGTCGCGCGGACGATCAAGGGCACGTGGAACGACGGCTTCATGCTGGCGGGGAACCTCGCCTATTTGTCGCTGCTGACGCTGTTCCCCTTCTTCATCGTCGTCGCGACGATCGCCGGGACGCTGGGGCGGACCGAGGACGGCCTGCACGCGATCAGCGCCTTCCTGCGCACCGTCCCCCCCGACGTCGGCACGCTGATCGCCAAGCCGATCCGCGAGGTGATCGCCGCGCGGTCGCAGAAGGGGCTGCTGACGCTCGGCATCGTCGTCACCCTGTGGACCGTCTCGGGGTTCATCGAGACGATCCGCGAGATCGTCCGCCGGGCCTACGGCACCGTCTCCAGCCGGCCGGTGTGGGAGTACCGGCTGGGGGCCATGCTCCTGATCGTCGGCGCGGTCGTGATCATGCTGCTGGCCTTTGCGGTGCAGGTGATGATGACGGCCATCGAGCAGTTCCTCGTCCACCTCCTGCCGCTGAACGACGGCTGGATCGGCACGCTGGGCTTCAGCCGCATCGCCCCGGCGCTGGCCCTGTTCGCCGCGCTGTGGGGCATCTTCTTCGTCCTGACGCCGAAGCGGATCCGGCAGGGGACGTGTCCGATCTGGCCGGGGCCGCTGCTGATCACGGTGGTGTGGATGGGGACGACGATGCTGCTGCCGCAGGTTCTGGGGCTGTTTGGCGGCTACAACCTGACTTACGGCAGTCTTGCCGGCGTGATCGTCGCGCTGCTGTTCTTCTATATCATTGGCTTGGGGCTGGTCGTCGGGGCGCAGCTCAACGCGGCACTGGCGATCGTCCCCAATCTGCGCCAGAACGCGTCGCTGGCGGAGGCGGGAGTGTAGATGCCGGGATTGATGGCGGGCAAGCGCGGGCTGATCATGGGGGTGGCGAACGATCGCAGCCTCGCCTGGGGCATCGCCCAGGCGGTGGCGCGCGAAGGCGGCGAGATCGCCTTCAGCTACCAGGGCGAGGCGCTGGAGAAGCGCGTGCGGCCGCTGGCGGCGTCGCTCGGCGCGGCGGGCGCCGACGGTGCCAACGGGCCGTTCCTGATCGAGGCAGACGTGTCCGACACTGCCTCGCTCGATGCCTGTTTCGCGACGCTGGCGGCGAAATGGCCGACCATCGACTTTCTCGTCCACGCCATCGGCTTTTCCGACAAGAACGAGCTGCGCGGCCGCTACGTCGACACCAGCCTCGACAACTTCGCCCTGACGATGAACATCAGCGTGTTCAGCTTTACCGCCGTCGCCCGCCGCGCGCTGGCGATGATGCCCGGCGGCGGCGCGCTGCTGACGCTCAGCTATTACGGCGCGGAGAAGGTCATTCCGCACTATAACGTCATGGGCGTGGCCAAGGCGGCGCTCGAGACCAGCGTCCGCTACCTCGCGATGGACCTGGGGCCCGACAAGGTGCGGGTCAACGCGATCAGCGCCGGGCCGATCAAGACGCTCGCCGCCTCCGGCATCGGCGACTTCCGCTACATCATGAAGTGGAACGAGTATAATTCGCCGCTGCGCCGCAACGTGACCATCGACGACGTCGGCGGAGCGGGGGTGTATCTGCTCTCTGACTTGGCCAGCGGCGTGACGGGCGAGGTCCACCACGTCGACGCCGGGTACAACGTCATCGGCATGAAGGCGGAGGACGCGCCGGATATTTCCGTCGCGTGAGCATCAACAGCTTCGGTCACGTCTTCCGCTTCACCACCTGGGGCGAATCGCACGGCCCCGCGATCGGCGCGGTGGTCGACGGCTGCCCGCCGGGGCTGCGCCTGAGCGAGGCTGACGTCCAGCCGTGGCTCGACCGGCGGCGGCCCGGCACGTCGCGTTTCACCACGCAGCGGCAGGAGCCCGATCAGGTCCGCATCCTGTCCGGGGTGTATCAGGGGCGGACGACGGGGACGCCGATCCACTTGATGATCGACAATGTCGACGCGCGGTCCAAGGACTATGGCGACATCGCCCAGGCCTACCGCCCCGGCCACGCCGACTATGCCTATGACGCCAAATACGGCCTGCGCGACCCCCGAGGGGGCGGGCGGTCGTCGGCGCGCGAGACGGCGAGCCGGGTCGCCGCCGGCGGCGTGGCGCGGCTGGTGATCCCCGAGGTGACGATCCGCGCCTACCTCGTTGAACTCGGCGGCGACGCGATCGACCGCGCCGCGTTCGCCGACGCCGAGATCGACCGCAACCCGTTCTTCTGTCCCGACCCCGCTGCCGCCGGGCGGTGGGAGGCACTGCTCGACGCCGCGCGCAAGGCGGGGTCGTCGCTCGGCGCGGTCGTCGAGTGCGTCGCCACCGGCGTGCCGGCGGGCTGGGGCTCGCCGCTTTACGCCAAGCTCGACAGCCAGCTCGCCGCCGCCGGCATGAGCATCAATGCGGTCAAGGGCGTCGAGATCGGCGATGGCTTCGCCGCCGCCCGCCTGCGCGGCGAGGACAACGCCGATGCCATGGCGCCGGGCAGCGACGGGCGGCCCCGGTTCGCGTCGAACCACGCGGGCGGCGTCGCCGGCGGCATCGCGACGGGACAGCCGGTGGTGATGCGGCTGGCGCTGAAGCCGACGTCGTCGATCCTGACGCCGGTGCCGACGATTACCACGGCCGGCGAGGCGACCGAGATCGTCACCAAGGGTCGTCACGACCCGTGCGTCGGCATCCGCGCCGCGCCCGTTGCGGAGGCGATGATGGCGCTGGTGCTGGCCGACGCCAAGTTGATGCATCGGGGTCAATGCGGCTGACTGGGCAATTATATACTTGAGAAAGCAGCAACTCGGTGGCACAGAAAGCGGGACAGGCTGGCGTTCAATTAATCTTGAACCGTTTTTTGACGCGCGCGTTTGCGCATAGCGGGGGTAATGATCGGCAGGTCCGGGCCATCCGCATCGCCGAGCAGGTTGCGTTCGATCAGGAATACTCATCAATTCCATTCCGGCGTGTCGGAGTGCGATCGCTTCGCTTTTGATTTGGTCGATGGTCACCAAAGCTAGGTTGGATTGAAGGTGTGTTCGGGCTTGGACGTTTGTGAAAACGATCTCGCCTTTTAGCATGCCAAACTTGCCGTGAACGTAGCGGTTACGCGGGCCTTGAGCGTTATCAATGGCCGCGATCAGGTCCTCCAGGGTTTGCACAGAGGAGACGTCGCCCAACCGGACGCTTGCCAGCGACCGGAGCGCGCTTAACCTAAGCGGCATGGGCATGTGGCAAGTGATCGCCCAGCCTGTCAGCCCATCCAGACCGGCGATGCCGCCTATTGCCATCTCGATGATGTTTTCGGTCTGTGCGGCACAGGCGGTCATGAGGCCTATCGCCGCTAGGATGTCGTGGGGTAGGTTCAGTGGGTCGAAGTCGATAATCGGGTTGCCGCGTAGGGTTTTGTCCATGTCTGAAACCGATCAAAAGCTAGAAGATGACGTGCTGCGGCGGATGCTGGCGACCAAGCCAACGCCGCACAAGCCGGCCAAGCCCAAGCGTCCTAGGGTCGAACTCATTCATAACCAGAACGCGACGGCGGCGGCGAGCGCGACGGCCAAGAGGTAGTTACGGGCGAGCTTGTCGTAGCGGGTGGCGACGCGGCGGAAGTCTTTGAGACGACAGAACATCGCCTCGACGCGCCAGCGGTCCTTGTAGCGGCGTTCATCGTACTGGATCGGGCGCTTGCGGTTGCGGCGGCCGGGGATGACGGGGATCGTGCCCTGGTCGCGCAGGGTGGCTCGGAGCCGGTTGGCGTCGTAGCCGCGATCGGCGATCAGCCGCTTCATGCCCTGAGTGTCGCCGACGAGCAGGTCGGCACCCTTGATGTCCGACGTGTTGCCCGGCGTCAGGACAAGGCGGAGCGGCCGGCCGAGGAGGTCGACGAGGGCATGGATCTTCGTCGTCCGACCGCCGCGCGAGATGCCAATGGCCTGGGCTCGAGCCCCCCTTTTGCGCCGCCGGAACACCGGTGCGCCTTGACGTAGCTACTGTCGATCTGCGCCGTCTCGGCAATCCAGCCCTCGTCAGTCAGGGCGGCAAGAATGTGGCCCCACACACCTCTGCGGCTCCACCGGTTCCAGCGGTTGTAGACCGTCGTCGAAGGACCGTAGTCTGGGGGACAGTCCTGCCACCGCCCGCCGCACTTCAGCATGTGCACGATGCCCGAGATCACCCGCCGATCATCGACCCGACGTGCCCCGGGCTGGTTCTTCGGCAGGTGCGGCTCGATCGCCGCCCACGCCGCATCCGACAACCAGAACAACGCTCCCGCCACGCCCGAGCCTCCATCAACCGGAGACTCCCTAAATCAGCACATCGCGCCGGAATCAAGCTGCTGATTGGGTTTGGACCCTAGTGATGCTGAACGAAAGCCGAAATGATGGAAACTGCGATGGCGATTACCGAAGCAATTAGCGCCACGGTCGCTATCGTATTGGCGTTCTTTGCCGCGCGAGCTGCCTCCCAAGCGGCGTTGGCGGCAGAGCGCGCGATCTCAATCTCTTCGGCCCTTTCGGCTCGATTAGATGCCCGATCTGCCTCGCTCAACCTTTGATCGTCAGTTGCAAGCCATTCCCGTTTCCACACGCCGTGGCGACCTGTGAAATTCCGTTCCTGTAGATAGTTGCGCGCCTCAACGGGCGTCATCCCATCTAGGCTCGCGAAAAATCCCTCTTGCTCAGCGTCCATCGTTTTGCCTCCCCTTGCGCCAGCGTAGGAAGGCTTTGCCGCGCTGCCTAGCCGTCTTAGGCTGCGTTAGCCCGCCGATAGGTGAGGCGCTTGCCGACTGCGCCCATGAGGGCCGCGTCGGCGCGCTCGCCGTCGTTCCCTTGCGGGTGTTGTAGCGAAAATCGAACTCGGCGGTGTAGCGGGCAAGGTGCGCCTCGCTCATGTGGTGATAGGTGCCGATCACGCCGCGCTTGAAGATCGAGAAGAAGTTTTCGACCGTGTTGCTGTGCTTGAACCCGCCGGTGGTGACGTACTGGCTAGCGCTGTGGTTCACGGTGCCGTGGCCGTGGAACTCGCGACCGACGCGGGTATAGACGCCGCTCTCGTCGGTCATGAGATACGACGACGGCAGGACGTGCGTAAGGATCAGCGGGCGAAGCTGCTTGGCGGTGACGTTGGCGACGTGGAAGCTGCGGACGTGGCCGTCGCGCTCGACAAGGGCAACAACCGGCTGCTTGGCGCGGGGTGCGCGAAAGGCGCGGTTCTTGGCCTTGCCACCGACGTAGGTTTCGTCGGCTTCAACGACCTTATCCGGCCCGCCGAGCGGGGCCGGGTTCATCGGGGCCATCGCGGCGCGGATGCGGTGGCACATGAACCACGCGGTCTTGTACGTCACGCCGAGCAGGCGGTGGATTTCATGGGCGCTCATGCCCTTCTTGCTGAGCGCAAAGCAGGTGGTTGCAAAGCAGCCACTTGTGGAGCGGCACCTTGGAACGCTCGAACACGGTGCCAACGGTGACGGTGAACTGTTCGCGGCAAGCGTTGCACTGGACCAACCCGGCGCGGTGCGACTTGCCGACAAGGCGCGTGGCATCGTCCGAACCACAGTGAGGGCAGACCGGACCGTTAGGCCAATGCAGCGCCTCTAGATGCTCGCGAGCGGCGTCGGCGTTGGTGAAGCGGGGCGCGGTGATGTCCATGCCCCGGTTATCGTTTCAGACGGCTGCTTTGTCAAGTATATAATTGCCGCTGACTGGGTGTGCCTCAGTTCAGCTCGCCGCCAGCAACTTTGCTATAATTGCTCACCCGTAACGAAACGCCGGCAAGTATGCTGAGCCTTCGCACAGTAAAACCCTCTTTTTGTGATGCAGATCACAGTCCGCTTTTTCGGCAATGCCTAGGTGGCATCGGGAAATTGTTCCCACCCGTGAATAGGGGAGTTGTGATGTTTACCAAATCTCTGTCGAAGACCGTCGCTGCCTTGCTAATACTGCCGCTCACCGGCACTGCAGCCAACGCTGCCATTTGCCCGGCGATCGGGGCGAGCAGCGGCTGCTCGGTCGTCATCACCCGCTCGGCAGCGGGCAATTACTCCGTCGCCCTCACCGGAGTCGGGCCTTATGACGGCAGCGACAACTCGCTCGTCGGTTTCGTCAACAACGGTCCCGACAGTGTCGCCGCGCTCACACTGAGCGGCAGCGACATCTTCGGCTTCGATGGCGACGGGCAAGTCGGCTACTCCGGCGGCGGCAACTATGGCCCGACCGGCTATGAGGGACCAGGCACCAGCTTCTCCGTCGCGGATGCCGACCATGGCCGGGTGTCCTTCACCACGCCGATCGCCTCCGGTGGCACGGCCTGGTTCGCACTCGAGTCGAACCTCGCGACGGCCGGTGGCGCGCCGATCACCGTCAGCGGCACGCCCGAGCCGGAGAGCTGGGCGCTGCTGCTCGTCGGCTTCGGTGCCGTCGGGGCAACGCTGCGCCGCCGGTCACCTCGCGTGGTCGCCGCCTGACCGCACAATAACCGGGAAGCGTCGCGGCCTTCGGCGGTCGCGGCGCTTCCTTGTCTTTGCCCGACGGATCGCTATGTTAGCTGCATAACACACCCAGGAGCAGCGCCGTGGCGATCGATCGCTATTCACCGCACGATGTCGGGCCGCCGGTCGCCTCGACGCTGATCACGTACATCGTGTGGTTCTTCCTCGGCAACCTTGGCGGCCACCGGTTCATCACCGGGCGCGTCGGGACCGGGCTGATCATGCTCGGCCTGCACGTCCTCGGCTGGCTGACGTGGTGGCTGCTTGGGCTTGGCTTCCTCGTCTGGGGAGTCGTCGGCGTGTGGTGGCTGATCGACGCGCTGCTCATCCCCGGCTGGCTCCGCCGTTAAGCAAATGTGTCGGAACAGTTTACACTCGGCCTATTCGTAACGTGGTTGTAACGATATAGATCAAGAGGTAACGGGTTCGAAACGAATTGGCCTTGTTCTTGCTTGTCCCGAACTGCCCGCAGGTCCGCGGGGGGCACTTGGGAGAGTATCAATGAAAGCCATTCTTGCTGCCATCGCCATCGCCGCTGCCGTTCCGGCCAGCGCGATCACGATCACCTTCGACGATCTGTCGGGCGGCGGCTCGCCCATCGCAAATGGTTACGCCGGGTTGAACTGGAACAACTTCTTCACGGTAAACGGGACGAATTTCACGGGTTCGGGCTATCACTCCGGCACCGTCAGCCCCGACAATGTCGCGTTCAACGCCTTTTCCAATCCGGCGACACTTTCATCGTCGACCACGTTCAGCCTGACCCGCGGCTATTTCACCGGCGCATGGTATGACGGCTTGACCATCCAGGCTGTCGGTACGCTTGGGGGCAGCGCGGTCTACACGCAGTCGTTCATCGTCAACGCGAGCGCCCCGACGCTCGTCACGCTCAACCACGCGCTGGTCGACAACGTAGTCTTCTCGAGCTTCGGCGGGACGGCGCACCCGGGTTACGGCGGCTGCTGCACCCATTTCGCGCTCGACAACCTGACGGTCAACGGCGCGGTTCCCGAGCCCGCCAGCTGGGCGCTGATGCTCTCGGGTTTCGCGTTCGTCGGTGCCGCACTGCGCCGCCGCGTGACCACCGCCACCTTCGCCTGATCTGCCGCACGCGCCGCGGCCCCCCCGGGCCGCGGCGTTGTCGCGTCAGTCGAGGAAGGGATCGCGGACCAGGATCGTGTCGTCGCGCTCGGGCGATGTCGAGACCAGCGCCACCGGGCAGCGGGTCAGCTCCTCGATCCGGCGGATGTACTTGATTGCCTGCGCCGGCAGGTCGCTCCAGCTGCGCGCGCCCATGGTCGATTCGCTCCAGCCGTCGAAGCGTTCGTAGATCGGCGCGACCGCGGCCTGGTCGGCCGCGTGCGCCGGAAAGTGGTCGAGAGTGCGGTCGCCGAGACGATAGCCCGTACAGATCATCAGCTCGTCGAGCCCGTCGAGCACGTCCAACTTGGTTAGCGCCATGCCGTTGACGCCGCTGACCTGCGCCGCCTGGCGGACGAGGACGGCGTCGAACCAGCCGCAGCGTCGCTTGCGGCCGGTGACGGTGCCGAACTCGCGCCCGCGCTCGCCGAGCCGCTGGCCGACCGCGTCGTCGAGCTCGGTCGGGAACGGGCCGCCGCCGACCCGCGTGGTGTACGCCTTGACGATGCCGAGCACGTAGCCGATCGCCCCGGGGCCCATGCCGCTGCCCGCCGCGGCAGTGCCGGCGACGACGTTCGACGAGGTGACGAACGGATAGGTGCCGTGGTCGACGTCGAGCAGCACGCCCTGCGCGCCCTCGAACAGGATGCGCTTGCCCGCGCGACGCGCCTCGCCCAGCGTCGTCCACACCGGCGCGGCGAACGGCAGGACGAACGGCGCGACCTCGGCCAGGCTGGCGACGAGCGCGGCGCGGTCGACTGCGCCCACGCCGAAGCCGACGCGCAGCGCATTATGGTGCGCGAGCAGCCGGTCGAGCTGCGGCCCGATGGCGTCGAGATGGGCGAGATCGCAGACGCGCAGCGCCCGCCGGCCGGCCTTGTCTTCGTATGCCGGGCCGATGCCGCGCCGGGTCGTGCCGATCTTGCCGGCACCGCTGGCGTCCTCGCGCAGGCCGTCGAGGTCGCTGTGGAGCGGCAGGATCAGCGGGCAGAGGTCGCTGACCTGGAGGTTGGCCGGCGTGATCTCGACCCCCTGGCCGCGGAGCTTGGTGACCTCCGCCTGGAAGTGCCACGGGTCGAAGACGACGCCGTTGCCGATCACCGACAGCGCGCCGCGAACGATCCCGCTCGGCAGCAGGCTGAGCTTATAGACCTCGTTGCCGACGACCAGCGTGTGGCCCGCGTTGTGGCCGCCCTGGAAGCGGACGACGACGTCGGCGCGGGCGGTCAGCCAGTCGACGATCTTGCCCTTGCCCTCGTCGCCCCACTGCGCGCCGATGACGACGACATTAGCCATGCGCGGGCGTCACTGCGGTTCGCGCGGTCCAGTCGGCGAAGCTTGCCATGATGCTGGTCAGAAACGCGCGCGAGGCCTCGGCAATCGTGCCGTCCTCGGCGACGACCTGATCGACATGGCCGATGTACGCCTCGGGCTGCTGCAGGACCGGCATGTCGAGGAAGGCGAAGCTCTGCCGGACAGCGTGGTTGGCGAGCGGTCCGCCCATCGCGCCGGGCGTGCAGCTGACGACGAGCGCCGGCTTCTTCGCCCAGACGCTGTGGCCGTACGGCCGCGAGCCGACGTCGATCGCGTTCTTCAGCGCGCCGGGGATGTTGCGGTTGTACTCGGGCGTGACGAACATGACCGCGTCGGCCGCCCGGATCGCCGCGCGGAAGCTGTCATAGGCCGGCGGGGTGGTGCCGTCGGTCTCGAAGTCCTGGTTGAACAGCGCAAGGTCACCGATGGGCACCTCGGCACCCGTCACGCCGGCGGGAGCGACGCTCAACAGCGCGTGGGCGAGCCGGCGGCTGAGGGAGCCGCGGCGCAGGCTGCCGACGATGACGGCGATGTGGGTCATGCTCGGGGCTCCTCGATCGGAACGGCGACGGTACCGTCCCACCAGTGGCTGCAATCGCGCGGGTGGGCACCTGAGTCCAGCACGGCGATGGTGGTCCAGCCGTCCGCGCGCAGTCCCTCGGCGATGGCCCGCGGCGTGCCGGGCGGCAGCGCCACGCGGCGTCGCACGGTCGTGCCGAGGCCGGCGTCGATCAGGCCGTCGAGGTAGAGCGAGAAACCGACCGCCGGCTCGGTCGCGGCGTCGGGGTGGAGGACGCTGTACGCACCGCCGCGGCCGATCTCGCCGCGGATGCCGTCGGCGAACAGGGTGAAGCCGATCCAGCGCTGATAGTCGAAGCCGTGGCGCTCGGTCGGATCGAGCGTGAGGGCGACGTCGCCGGCCGCCGCCGTGACCGCCGCGACGACGGCGGCGACATCGTCGAGGCGGCGCGCGAGGGGGGCGGGCAGGTCGAGCCCGGCGAGCGCGGCCAGCGCGGCCTCGGCCGGTCCCGCCGCGGCGATCAGCGGCGCGTAGATCGACGCACCCGCCGCGGACAGCCCGGCGGCGTCCTTGGCGTCGAGCAGCGCCTCGACCTTGTCGAGCCCCGCGATCGGAGCCGGCCCCGCCCACCGGGCAGCGAGATCGGCGACGAAGCTGGGCAGCGTCAGGTCGACGGTGATGCCGCCGACGCCGATCCGCGCCAGCCCGTCGACGGCAAGCATCAGCACCTCGGTCACGGCGGCGACCGAGTCGCGCCCGATCAGCTCGGCGCCGGCCTGGAGCATCTCGCGCTCGGGACGAAGCTGGCTGCCTTTCACCCGCAGCACCGGCCCGCCGTAGCTCAGCCGCAGCGGGCGGGGGACGTGGGCGAGGCGGGTGGCGGCGATCCGCCCGACCTGGCCGGTGATGTCGGGGCGCAGGGCGAGGCTGAGCCGCGAGACCGGATCGACGAAGCGCAGCAGCTCCTGCCGCCCGGTCGCGGCCAGCCGCCCGGCGAGGCCGTCCTCATACTCGACGAGCGGTGGCTGGACGCGGTCGTAGCCGTGGGCGGCGACATGGTCGAGCAGGGTGCGGAGGAGCGTCGCCGCCGCCTCGGCCTGCGGCGGCAGGCGGTCGCGCAGCCCTTCGGGCAGCAAGCCGGCGGCGATCGGGGTCGTCACTTTCCTCCCCCTTGGGAGGGGAGGCGACTTGCGGCGCAGCCGCGGCGGGTGGCGGTCGGTCCAGCGAACGAAACCGTCGCCACGCGCCGATCACCCCCGCCCGGGCCGCTGCTCCGCAGCGTCTCTCGCCTCCCTCCAAGGGAAAGGAAGGCGATCATCTCATCCAAAGTTCAACGCCTTGACCTGCTTGACCCCGTCGATCGCCTTGATCGCGGCGAGCACGTCGGCCGGAATGATCTCGTCGACCGAAAGCAGCAGGACCGCCTCCGCGCGGCTGTCGCGGCGCCCGAGATGGAAGGTGCCGATGTTGACCCCGGCCGCGCCGAGCGTGGTGCCCAGCCGACCGATGAAGCCCGGCTTGTCCTCGTTGACGATGAACAGCATCGGCCCGTGGAGGTCGGCCTCGACCTTGATCCCGATGATCTCGACCAGCCGCGGCTGGGTGTTGCCGAACAGGGTGCCGGCGACCGAGCGCTCGCCGGTTTCGGTGCGGACGGTGACGCGAACCAGCGTGTGATAATCGGTCTCGCGCTCGTGGCGGACCTCGGCGACGTCGATGTCGCGTTCGCGGGCGAGGAACGGCGCGTTGACCATGTTGACCGTGTCGGAGTGGACCCGCATCAGCCCGGCGAGGACGGCGGCAGTGATCGGCTTGATGTTGAGCTCCGCTGCCGCGCCTTCGACCTCGACGGTGACCGCGCTGACGCCCTCGCTGGCGAGCTGACCGCTGAGCGAGCCGAGCTGTTCGGCCAGCGTCATGTACGGGCGGAGCCGCGGCGCTTCCTCGGCCGACAGCGACGGCACGTTCAAGGCGTTGGTGACGCCGCCGGTCAGCAGGAAATCGCTCATCTGCTCGGCGACCTGGATGGCGACGTTGACCTGTGCCTCGTCGGTCGACGCGCCGAGGTGCGGCGTGGAGATGAAGTTGGGCGTGCCGAACAGCGGCGACGCCTTCGCCGGCTCCTGCGCGAAGACGTCGAGCGCCGCGCCGGCGATGTGGCCGCTGTCGAGCCCGGCCTTGAGCGCGGCTTCGTCGATCAGCCCACCGCGCGCGCAGTTGATGATGCGAACGCCCGGCTTGGTCCTGGCCAGCGCTTCCGCCGACAGGATGTTGCGCGTCGAGTTGGTCAGCGGCGTGTGCAGCGTGATGACGTCGGCCCGCGCCAGCAGCTCGTCGAGCGTCACCTTCTCGATGCCGAGGTCCTGCGCGCGCTCGGACGTCAGGAAGGGGTCGAAGGCGATGACCTTCATCTTCAGCCCCAGCGCCCGGTCGGCGACGATCGAGCCGATGTTGCCGGCCCCGATCAGCCCGAGCACCTTGGCCGTCAGCTCGACCCCCATGAAGCGGTTCTTCTCCCACTTGCCCGCCTGGGTCGAGGCGTCGGCCTCGGGCAGCTGGCGGGCGAGGGCGAACATCAGCGCGATCGCGTGTTCGGCGGTGGTGATCGAGTTGCCGAACGGCGTGTTCATGACGACGATGCCCTTGGCCGAGGCGGCGGGGATGTCGATGTTGTCGACGCCGATGCCGGCGCGGCCGATGACCTTGAGGTTGGTCGCTGCGGCGATGATGTCCCTGGTCGCCTTGGTCGACGAGCGGACGGCGAGGCCGTCATAGGCGCCGATGATCTCGCTCAGCGCGTCCTTGGAGAGGCCGGTGATCTCGTCGACCTCGACGCCGCGGGCGCGGAAGATTTCGGCCGCCTTGGGCGACATCTCGTCGGCGATGAGGACTTTGGGCATCGGCGTTCCTTTGCGAGGTCGTGCCGGCGAAGGCCAGCATCCATGTTCGGGCGAGGGGGACGGGGACGGGCGGACGGTGCGCGGGATGCTGGCCTTCGCCAGCATGACGGCGGTCAGCGTGCGGCGGCCGTCACCACGCCGTGCGCCCACTCGAGCCATGGCCCGAGGGCGACGATGTCGGCGGTGTCGACCGTCGCCCCGCACCAGATGCGCAGGCCCGGCGGGGCGTCGCGGTAGCCACCGATGTCGAAGGCGACACCTTCGCTCTCCAGCAGCGCCGCGATCTTCTTCGGCACGTCGGGAGCCGCGCCCGGCAGGGTCAGGCAGACGCTGGTGTTCGACCGGGTCGCCGGATCGTGGGCGAGATGCTCGACCCACGGCGTCGCCTCGACCCAGCGGTCGAGCGCCTGCGCATTGCCGTCGGCGCGGGCGTAGAGTTCCTGCAGGCCGCCGATTCCATCAGCCCAGGTCAGCGCGTCGATATAATCCTCGACCGCGAGCATCGACGGCGTGTTGATCGTCTCGCCCTGGAAGATGCCGGCGATGAGCTTGCCCTTGCTCGTCAGGCGGAAGATCTTGGGCAGCGGCCAGGCGGGGACGTAGCTTTCCAGCCGGGCAACGGCGCGGGGTCCGAGGATCAGGATACCATGCGCGCCTTCGCCGCCGAGCACTTTCTGCCAGCTGTAGGTGACGACATCCAGCTTGTCCCACGGCAGCTCCTGCGCGAAAACGGCGCTGGTCGCGTCGCACAGCATCAGGCCCTCGCGCTCGTCGCGAATCCATTCGCCGTTGGGCACGCGGACGCCCGAGGTCGTGCCGTTCCAGGTGAAGCAGACGTCGTGATCCTGCGGCACACGCGTCAGGTCGGGCAGCTCGCCATACGGCGCGGTGATGACCTGCGCGTCCAACTTCAACTGCTTGACCGCGTCGGTGACCCAGCCGTCGCCAAAGCTCTCCCACGCCATCATCGTGACCGGCCGCTGTCCGAGCATGGTCCACATCGCCATCTCGTAGGCGCCGGTGTCGGACGCCGGGACGATGCCGATCAGGTGGGTGTCGGGGACCTGCAGCACGTCGCGGGTCATGTCGATTGCGAGTTTCAGCCGCGCCTTGCCGATCCCGGAGCGGTGGGAGCGGCCGAGACTGTCGGTGCCGAGCTGGTCGGGGCTCCACCCCGGGCGCTTGGCGCAGGGGCCGGACGAGAAATACGGACGCGCGGGTCGCGCGGCTGGTCGGTCAGTCATCGGTCTCTCCTTACAGAGAGCGCGCGCCGCGTTGGGACGGCGTGGCCCGTCGCCGTGACTAGTGGCGTGCGCTGCGGCGTCAAGGCGATTATGCGGGAGCCGAAACGCCGCGACCTCGTTATGGGGCCGACACGACCATGAAAGGACCCAGATGCGCCTCCTGTTCGCCGCCACCCTGCTCGCTGCTGTCGCCGTTCCGGTCGCCGCTGAGGAGGAGCGGAGCATCACCTCGATCGCCGAGTCGCCGCTGAGCGACGTCAACCTCAAGCGCAAGCACATTGCGCCGGTGCTGCTCGGCGCACAGAATGCGCCGTACACGACCGCGGGGCTGACCGACTGCGGACGGATCGCCGCGGCGGTCAAGGACCTCGACACCGTGCTCGGTCGCGACCTCGACGCGCCGAGCGACGGCAAGCGCCTGAGCGAGGGGCACGAGCTGGCGATGGATGCGGGGCAGGACACGATCAACAGCTTGATCCCGGGCCGCTTCATCATCCGCCGGCTGACCGGGGCGACCGCGGCGCAGCGCCGCGCCGTCGCCGCGGTCTATGCCGGCTCCGTCCGCCGCGGCTTCCTGAAGGGGCTGGGCGCGGCGAAGGGGTGCAAATATCCAGCGGCACCGCGCGGCTGACGACCGCCGGCGGCACACCTCGTCGCCGCGGCGGATGCCGAAAATGGCGACAGGGCGGCAGCGGAAGCAGGGCGGGTGCCGGGCATCGCCCCGAGACAGGGGCTGGCGTCGGCGCGGCGGGGCCGCTATCGCGCTCGGCCCGCTTGTCCCGAGAAGCTTATGACGCCCGCCATTCCGCCCCGCCTGTTCCCGACCGCCCGCGCCGAGGCGACGCTCGCCAACGCGCCGACGGCGACATCGCAGACCGAGCATCCGGCGTATCGGCTGGCGTTCCAGGATCCCGACTTCCTGCTCCGCGACGACCTCCGGCCGGTTCGCTTCCAGCTCGAACTGATGAAGGCGGAGCTAGCGCTGGCCGAGGCCGGCATCGCCTCGACCTTCGTCTTCTACGGCTCCGCGCGAATTCCAGCGCCCGAGGACGCGGCGGCGCTGGTCGCCGCCGCCGCGCCCGGCGAGGCGCGCGACGTCGCCGCGAGCCTGGCCGCCAAGTCCCGCTATTACACCGTCGCCCGCGACCTCGCGCGGCTGGCGTCGACCGTGCCTGCCGACGCAGCGGGCCGCCAGTTCGTCGTCTGCTCGGGCGGGGGGCCGTCGATCATGGAGGCGGCGAACCGCGGCGCGGCCGATGCCGGCGCGGTGTCGATCGGCCTCAACATCGTCCTGCCGTTCGAGCAGTTGCCCAACCCGTATGTCACTCCGGGCCTGAGCTTCCAGTTCCACTATTTCGCCCTCAGGAAGATGCACTTCCTGATGCGGGCGCGCGCCGTCGCGGTGTTCCCCGGCGGGTTCGGCACGTTCGACGAGTTGTTCGAGCTGTTGACGCTGGTCCAGACCGGCAAGGTCGCGCGCCTGCCGATCTTCCTGTTCGGCCGCGCCTTCTGGGAGCGGGTGGTGAACTTCGACGCGCTGGCCGACGAGGGGACGATCGCGCGCGGCGACCTCGACTTGTTCCACTTCGTCGAAACCGCCGAGGAGGCATGGGCGATCGTGCACGCGCACTACCGCCTCTAAGCCTGGCGTCTCACGAAAGCGCCCCAATGCAGCGCTGCTTCAGGCGACCACCGGCGCGCGCGAAGCATGGGCGCGGCGGTTGGACCGACGGCGCGCGCTCCGGCCCCGTTATGCCGCCCGGACTGCCGCTGCCGCCGATGCGCGTGGACCGCTAGTGCTTGTCGGTCTTGCTCGTTCCCGCGACATCGGCGGCAGCGGGGCCGCCGACCTTGCCATCGGGCTGCTTCGCGACTGCTGCCGTTGCTTCGGCGGGCGCGACGTCGGGGGCCTTGCCCGGCTGCGGCGCAAGCTTCTCGCTGGTCGGGACAGCCGCCGGCGCGGCCGTCGCTCCGGCCGGGTTGGCGACCGTCGCTGCCGCCGGGGCCTCGGTCGCGGCGGCTGCGGCAGGGACCGGCGGGAGCGGCAGCGGGTGGTCGCTCTTGCTGTTCAGGTACGCGATGACCGCCGCCCGGTCCTCGGGCTTGCTGATGCCGGCAAAGGCCATCTTGGTACCCGGGACATAGGTCTTGGGGCTCGTCAGCCAGCCGTTGAGCTCGTCGAAGCCCCACTTGCTGCCCGAGGTCTTCTGCATCGCGTCGGAATAGCTGAACCCCGGCATATGGTCGTGCGGGCCGCCGACGACGCCGTAGAGATTGGGGCCGATGCCGTTGGGTCCGCCCTTCTCTGCATTATGGCAGGCACCGCACTTCTTGAAGATCTCGGCACCCTTGTCGACGCTGGCGGAAGCGAGGAAGAACTCGACCGGCTTGTCGGGCACCGGCGCGGCAGCCCCGGGCGCGGCGACTTCCTCGACCCCCTCGACGATGTAGCCGGGCTTCGCGGGCTTGACCGGCTTGTAGACTTCGCCGGTGACCAGGATCAGCCCGAGCACCGCGATGGCCGCCGTCAGGCACCAGCCCGCGATCTTGTTCCACTCGAAACTGTCCAACGTCTGGTCTCCGAAAGCCGGGCGACCGGCCCGGCGAAAGCGCGCGGACCATAGTTGTGCCCCCGCGGCCTCGCAAGCCATGTAACGTCGCACTGCAGCATTGTGCCGGCGGCGGACTGCCCCTACCGGCGGCGGGATGACCGATTATCCCGCCCCCGCCGCCGCCCAAGTCGCGGCGATGACCACCGCCGCGAAGGCCGAGCCGCACCGCGCCGTCGCTTTCCAGGGCGCACCGGGAGCCTACTCCCACCAGGCGGTGCGCGAGGCGTTTCCAGCCGCGCTGCCGCTGCCCTGCTTCACCTTCGAGGCGGCGATCGAGGCGGTGCAGGGGGGGCGCGCCGACTGCGCCGTCATCCCGATCGAGAACTCGCTTCACGGCCGCGTCGCCGACATCCACTTCCTGCTGCCGGAATCGGGACTGTCGATCACCGGCGAGCATTTCGTCCGCGTCCGCCACTGCCTGCTCGGGCTTCCGGGTACCCGCCGCGAGGGCGTGGCGACCGCGGTCAGTCACCCGCAGGCGCTCGGCCAGGTACGCAAGCGGCTGCGCGAGTGGGGCATCGAGCCCGAAGCCTATGTCGACACCGCGGCTGCCGCCGCGCTCGTGGTCGAGGAGGGTGACCCGGCGCGGGCGGCGGTCGCCTCGCGGCTGGCGAGCGAACTGTACGGGCTCGACGTGCTCGCCGAAGGGATCGAGGACGCCGACCACAACACCACCCGCTTCGTCGTGCTGGCGCGCGGCGGGGTCCAGCCCGCGCCGGACACGGCGGTGATGACGACGCTGCTGTTCGAGGTGCGCTCGGTGCCGGCGGCGCTGTTCAAGGCGCTCGGCGGCTTCGCCACCAACGGCGTCAATTTGACCAAGCTGGAGTCGTACCTGAAGGGCGGGGCCTTCGCCGCGGCCGAGTTCTACGCCGATATCGAGGGCGACCCCACCGATCCCGCCGTGGCGCGCGCGCTCGACGAGCTCCGCTATCACAGCGAATGGGTCCGGGTGCTGGGGACCTATCCGCGGGGGCGGGAGCGGGGTGTTTAGGAGCGCGACGCGCGGCCCGACGATCAGCTCTCCACCCACGCCCTGAGCAGCGTGTGCGCGATCGCGAGCGGCGGCGGGGCCAGCCAGTCGCCGGCACCGTCCAATGCGGCGCGGACGTCGGCCTTCGTCACCCAGCGCGCCTCCTCGATCTCGTCGTCGTCGAGGCGCAGCTCGCCGGTGCCGGTCGTCTCGGCGAAGGCGCCGATCATCAGGCTCGACGGAAACGGCCACGGCTGGCTGGCGATGTAGCGGACGCGGCGCGTGGCGATGCCGGCCTCCTCGAACAGCTCGCGGCGGACCGCTTCCTCCAGGCTTTCACCCGGTTCGACAAAGCCGGCGAGGGCCGAGAAAAAGCGGCGGGGAAAGCGCGGCTGGCGACCGACCAGCGCGTGCGGCTCGCCGTCGACGTCGAGCAGCGCGAGCATGATGACGACAGGGTCGGTGCGGGGGAAATGGTGCGCGGCGCAGGCATCGCAGACGCGCTCGTAGCCGGCCTTGGCAGCGCGGGTCGGGGCTCCGCAGTTGGCGCAGAAGCGGTGGCGCGCGTGCCAGTCGAGGAGCGACCGCGCCTGGGCGAAGACCGCCGCGTCGCCGGGCGCGGCGCTCGCCGCCAGCGCCGCGCCGATACCGCGCGGGTCGCCGGCGCGGCCCAGCCCGGCAGCGGCGACGGCAAAGCGCGGAGCCCCGTCGGCGAGGCCGAGGAACACCGCCGTCGCGTCCGCGGGCACGTCGTTGCGGGTGAACCAGCACAGGGCATCGGCGTCGTCGACCACCGGGCGCAGGTCGTCGAGCACCAGCCAGCGGGCGGCGGGGTCGCTCCGCGCCAGGACCATCGCCGCCTCGTCCTTGCGCATCGCATCGGCGCGGTCGAGCGGCGAGCCGGTGAAGCCGACCGGCGGCAGGCGGCGAGCAAACCAGTCGGTCATGCGGCAGTCTCCAGAAGCAGGGTCGGGGCGGTGCGCGCGGCCAGCACGGCGGCGGCGGCGCGGGCATAGAGCGTCGGCAGGCCGGCGCTCGCGATCGTCGCGACCGGGTACCACTCGCCGGCAAGGTCGGGGCGCGTCGGCGGCGCGGCGACGGCGACGGTCAGGCGCAGCTCGAAGTGAGTGAAGACGTGGCGAAGCGGGGCGGGGAGGGGAGTCGCCGCGATGTCAGCCGTGCCGGCAACGCCTGCAGTGCCGGTGGGACAGGCGAGGGCGTCGGCGGCAACCCACGCGCTCCCGGGCAGGCCGAGCATGCCGCCGAGGAGTCCCTTCGCCGGCCGCCGCTCGAGCAGGACCTGGCCGCCGACCTCGATCCAGTAAGCGGTGCCGACGCGTACCGGCTTAGCCGCCTTGGCCGCCTTGACCGGGAAGCGCTCGGGCGCACCGCTCGCCCGTCCGGCGCAGTCGCGGGCGAGGGGGCAGGCGTCGCACTTCGGCGCGCGCGGGGTGCACACCGTCGCGCCAAGGTCCATCATCGCCTGGGCGTGGTCCCCGGCCCGGTGCCACGGGGTCAGCCCGTCGGCAAGATCGTAGAGCGCGCGCCTGGCCGCCGGCAGCGGCATGCCGACGGCGAACAGCCGGGCGACCACGCGTTCGACATTGCCGTCGACGACGACCGCGCGCCGGGCGAAGGCGATCGCCGTCACCGCCGCGGCGGTATAAAGCCCGACGCCGGGCAGGGCGCGCAGACCGGCCTCGGTGTCGGGCCAGCCATTCGCGGCAACGGCCCGGGCGCAGGCGAGCAGGTTGCGGGCCCGGGCATAATAGCCAAGGCCCGCCCACGCGCGCATGACCTCGGCGTCGGCCGCCGCCGCGAGGTCGGCGACGTCGGGCCATCGCGCGAGGAAGCGGGCGAAATACGGGGCGACCGTCGCCGTGCCGGTCTGTTGCAGCATGACCTCGCTCAGCCAGACGCGGTACGGCTCGGGCGGCGGGGTCCCCGGCGGGCTGCGCCAGGGCAGTGCGCGGGCGTGGACATCGTACCAGGCGAGCAGCAGGGCGGAGGCGTCGGTCACCGCGCCGCTATGGCCGAACGGCCGGCTGTGGCATAGCCGGTCCATGCCCGACGACTCGTCTCCTGCGCCCCGCGCGACCCGCCGCCGCGTTGCCGCAGCGGCCGCCGATGCCGGTGCCGCCCCCGAGCGCCCTCGCGGCCGTGGTGCGCGCGCCGTCGCCGAGCTGGTGCCCGCGGTCGGCGACCGGGCCTTCCGCCGCTTCGGCTTTGCGCAGAACGCGGTCGTCGCCCGCTGGGCCGAGATCGTCGGCGAACGCTATGCCCGCTACTCGACGCCCGAGGCGCTGACTTTTCCCGCAGGCAAGAAAGCCGGCGGCACGCTCAGGATCGTCGTCACCGGCAGCTTCGCGCCGATGCTCAGGCACGTCGAGCCGCAGGTCATCGAGCGCGTCAACCGCTTCTTCGGCTATGACGCCGTCGCGCGGCTGGCGCTGCGGCACGGCGACCTGCCGACGGTCCAGCGCCGGGCTGCGCTCAGCCCGCAGCCGCTGTCCGCGGAAACCGAATTGACCCTGCGCGGGGTCGCCGACCCCGAGTTGCGCGAGCGGCTGGAGTTGCTCGCCCGCGCGCTGTCGGCCTCGACCGGCCCGCCGGTCGTTCGCTGAGGCGCACCCTTTTGACGAGCGCGGGTGCGACCCGCTATTGTTCGGCCATCACCGCTTTCGGGAACCTGTCCATGCCGCTCGCCTTCCGCCTTGCCGCCGTCGCCGCGGTCGTCGCCCTTGCCGGCTGCAAGGGCGGCGACGCGACCGCGGCTCCCTCCGCGCCGGCCAAGACGACCGCCACGACGACCGCCGCCACGACGACCGCCGGCAGGCCGGCGACGAGCAACTGGCTCGACGTCGTCGTCGCGACGCCGCAGGGCGGCTTCCGCCAAGGCAACCCCAACGCCAAGGTCAAGCTCCTCGAATTCGGCTCGCTGACCTGTTCGCACTGCGCCGCCTTCGCCCACGAGGGCGTGCCGACGCTGCGCAGCCAGTATATCGCCAGCGGCAAGGTCAGCTACGAATGGCGGCCGTTCATTCTGAACGGGGTCGATTTCGCGCCGTCGCTGCTCGTCCGCTGCCAGCCGCCGGCCGCCGCCATCCGCCTGGTCGACGCCTTCTACGACCAGCAGCCGCAATGGATCGTGCCGTTCACCAAGCCGCTGCCCGACGACGTTCAAAAGAAGCTGGCGGCGATGCCGCAGGAGCAGCAGATCACCGCCTTTGCCGCGCAGGGCGGCCTCGACGCGTTCATGCGGACGCGCGGCATGACGCGGGCGCGCTTCGACCAGTGCACCAGCGACAAGGCGGGCATCGCCAAGCTCGGCGAGATTCGCGACGACGCCGACAAGAACTACGGTCTGACCGGCACACCGACCTTCGCGATCAACGGCAAGACCCTGCCCGACACGGCGAACTGGGCGCGCCTGAAGCCGCAGCTCGACGCCGCGCTGTAGGGGGCCGCGCTGCAGGCGGCGGCTCGCGAGGCGGAGCCAAAGCGCTGAGCGGGTTCCAGTCGTCGCGCCGCTGACCTTTTAACCTGCTGGCGGCTGCCAGCATCCATGTCCGAGCGAGACGGACCGAGGGGATCCCCGCACCAGCGTGGCTGCCGGTGCCCGCCAGTATGGCGAGGGAGGGGAGGGGCTTCGCTCCGTCCGACCGGGTTCCGTCGCCTGCCGCGGTGCGCTAGCATAAGGGTTTAACCGTCGCACCCGGGGGGTCGATGCACTTCCAGCGGCTGCGCCTCGCCGGCTTCAAGTCGTTCGTCGATCCGACCGAGCTGCGGATCGATCCTGGACTGACCGGCGTCGTCGGGCCCAACGGCTGCGGCAAGTCGAACCTGCTCGAGGCGTTTCGTTGGGTGATGGGCGAGGGGTCGCCGAAGTCGTTGCGCGGCGGCGGCATGGACGACGTCATCTTCGCCGGCACCGCGGCACGGCCCGGGCGCGACTTCGCCGAGGTCATGCTGACGCTCGGCACTGTCGCGTCGGGCACGCCGGACGGCCGCGCCGCCCCCGGTGCGGGTGGAGCCGCGTTCCCGGGCGACGAAACGCTGCAGGTGGTCCGGCGCGTCGAGCGCGGGCTCGGCTCCGCCTACCGGATCAACGGCCGCGACGTCCGCGCCCGCGACGTCGCGCTGCTGTTCGCCGATGCCGCCACCGGGGCGCACTCGCCGGCGCTGGTCAGCCAGGGACGCATCGGCGCGATCATCGCGGCTCGTCCGGCCGAGCGCCGCGCGCTGCTCGAGGAGGCGGCCGGCATTGCCGGGCTGCACGTCCGCCGCCATGAGGCCGAGCTGCGCCTGAAGGCGACCGAGGCCAATCTGCTGCGCCTCGACGACGTTCTGGCGGCACAGACCGCGGCGGCGGCGGCGCTGCGGCGAGCCGCCAAGGCGGCAGAGCGCTACCGCGCAGTCTCGGACGCGCTGCAGGAGGCGGAGCGGGCGCTCGTCTTCACCCGCTGGACGGCGGCCCATGCGGCGGCAGGAGCAGCACGGGCGGCGGCCGGCGAGGCCGATGCCGCGGTCGCCGCGGCGACGGCCGCGACGACCGCAGCGACGGTGAGGCGGGCCGCGGCGGCAGATGCACTGCCGGCGCTTCGCGCGGCGGCCGGAGCGGCGGCGGCGGCGGCGCTGACCCTCGCCGAACGCGAGCGGCGGCTGGTCGATGAAGCGGCGGCAGTCGCGGTACGGCAGCGCGACCTGGCGGCGGCCGCGGCACTGCTGGCGCGCGACCGGGAGCGCGAGCAGGCACTGGCCGGCGATGCGGCCGGGGCGGACGCGCGCCTCGCCGATGAGGCGACGCGGCTGGCGGCGACGCTGCTCGCGTCCGCACCGGCGCTCGCCGCCGCCGACGCTGCCGTCATCGCTGCGGAACGGACGGCGGCGGCGGACGAGGTCGGGCTTGCGGCGGCGCTCGAGGACCACGCGCGTGCGGCGGCTTCAGCCCGGGTGGCGGCGGCGACGCGCGACACGGCCGCCGCGCGGCTGGCCCGTGCCGAGGCGGAGGCGGCCCGACTGGCGGCGGTGATGCTGCCCGACCTTGGCGCCCTCGACGCTCGACGCGACGCCGCCGTGGAAGCCGTCGCCGCCGCGGCGGCGGCAAGCGAAGCCGCGACACGCGCGATCGCCGCGGCCGAGGCGGCGCGGCGGACCGGGGAGGGGGTGCGGGAGGCGGCACACGCCGACCTGCTCGCGGCACGCGCCGCCGCGGCGGCGGTGACCGCCGAACGCGACGCCCTCGTCCGCCTCTTGGCCACGGGACCGGCGGCGTCGCTGATCGACCGGGTAACGGTCGCGCCCGGCGACGAGCTCGCCTTCGCCGTGGCGTTCGGCGACGACCTGGCGGCGACACTCGGCGGCGGACACGGGCGGTTCTGGGAGGTCGTCGACGGCGACCTGCCGCCGCTGCCCGCCGGCGCCGAGCCGCTGCGCGCGGGCGTGCCCGACGAACTGCGACGTCGCCTCGCCGCCACCGGCATCGTCGCCGCGCCCCCGGCGGCCAGCGACGTACCAACGCTCCTGCCCGGCCAGCAGGTGGTGACGCGCGACGGCCGGCTGTGGCGCTGGGACGGCTTCCGTGCCTTCGGCGGACAAGGTGTCGCTGCCGCCGAGCGACTGACGCAGCGCAACCGGCTCGCCGCCGCGGAAGCCGCCTTGCCGGCGGCGACGGCCGCTCTGGCGGGTGCGCAGGCCGCCGTCGCTGCCGCGGAGGCGGACCTCGCCCGTGCCGTCGCCGCCGACCGCGACGCGCGGACCGCCCGCACCGCCGCCGAGCGCGACCACGACCGGGCCCGCGCCGCACTTGCCGCCGCCGCCGCCGAGCGCGACCGGGCCGCAGCGACACGCGACGCCAGCGCCGCTGCCGTCGCCCGGCTGCGGAGCGAGGCGGCGGCGCTGGCCGAGGATGTTGCCACCGCGCAGGCGGCACTGAGCGCGGCGGGCGACGTGCCGGCGCTGGCGGCGATCGCGACGGCGGCGCGGAGCACGGCCGAGACGGCGCGGGCGACGCTGGCGACCGCCCGCGCCACGGCAGCGACGCTGCTCCGCGACCGCGATGCGGCGCAGGCCCGGCAGCGGGCATTGGTTGGCGAGCGCGAGGCGTGGGTCCGCCGCGCCGCCGGCAGTGTCGCGCAGCTCGCCGATCTCGACCGCCGGGGAGGCGCGCTTGCGACCGAGCAGGCGACGCTCGCCATGCGTCCGGCCGCAATCGCCGCCGAGCTGGCGGTGCTGGCGGGCGAGCGGGCAGCGGGCGAGGCGACCCGCGATGCCGCGGCCGCGGCGCTCGCAGTCGCCGAGGCAGGCCTCGCGGTCCTCGACGCCGCTGCCCGCACGGCCGCCGAAGCGCTCAGTCTGGCGCGCGAGGGTCGCGCGCGCGCCGCTGCCGACGCGGCGCACGCCGATGAACGCCGGCGCGAGATCGAGGCGGCGTGCGGCGAGCGCTATGCCGCCTCGCCGCCCAACCTTGGCGCAAGGCTCGGCGACGCCACCGCCCTTGCCGCCGACGTTGGTCGCCTGACGGCCGAGCGCGAGCGGATCGGGCCGGTCAACCTCCGCGCCGATCTCGAACTCGCAGAACTTACCGCTGCGGTCGCGACGAGCGCGGCCGAACGCGCCGAGCTCGAGACCGCCGTTGCCCGCCTGCGCGGCGGCATCGGTGCCTTGAACCGCGAGGGCCGGACGCGCCTGCTCGCCGCCTTCACCGCGGTCGACGGGCATTTCCGCGATCTGTTCGGCACGCTGTTCGCCGGGGGGGCGGCGCACCTCGAGCTGGTCGAATCCGACGATCCGCTGGCGGCCGGGCTCGAGATCATGGCCCAGCCGCCGGGCAAGAAACTGCAGTCGCTGACCCTGCTTTCGGGCGGCGAGCAGGCGCTGACCGCCACCGCGCTGATCTTCGCGCTGTTCCTGACGACGCCGTCGCCGCTCTGCGTCCTCGACGAGGTCGATGCGCCGCTGGACGATGCCAACGTCGAGCGCTTCTGCGACCTGCTCGACCGGATGGCGGCGGAAACGAGCACGCGCTTCCTCATCGTCACCCACAATGCCGTGACGATGAGCCGGATGCACCGCCTGTACGGGGTCACCATGGCCGAACGCGGGGTGTCGCAGCTGGTGTCGGTCGACCTGCGCGCCGCCGAGCGCCTGCTCGCGGCGGAATAGTTGACTTGGCTGCCGCGCGTCCCTAGACGGACCGCGCTTCGCCGGGCGACCGGGGGAGCGCGTGCGGGGCTGTTCCCGCCGTCCAAGTGGGGAATTCGGTGAGCCGCCCGCGTCCGACCGACGAGCTCGAGTCTCTCGAAGCTCGCCTGGCCGAAGCGAAGGCGCGGCATGCGCCGATCGATCCGGTGCGGATGGCGGGCGGGGCCATGGGGCAGGGTTTCCGCTTCGCAGTGGAGATCGTGATCACCACCGTCGTTGGCACGGCCATCGGCTGGCAGCTCGACCGCTGGTTGGGCACGAAGCCGTGGCTGCTGCTGCTGTTCATGCTGCTGGGAGTGGCGGCGGGGTTCCTCAGCCTGTTTCGCGCCGTCGCCGCCGAGCAGAAACTGGTCGACGCCCAGCCGACGCCGCCGGCAGCGCCGTTGGAACCCGAGGACTGACGTGGTCAAGCCGCAGCTCGAACAATTCGAAATCCACCGCATGGTGCCGGCGACGACGCTGGGCTACGACGTGTCGTTCACCAACGCGTCGCTGTTCATGCTGCTGACGTTGCTCGCCGTCTGGGGTTTCCTGGCGCTCGGCATGCGGCGGGCGGAGATCGTGCCGGGGCGCTGGCAGGCGGCGGTCGAATCCCTGCACGAGTTCATTGCCGGCATGGTCGACGAGAATATCGGCGCACCGGGCCGGGCCTATGTTCCTTTCATCTTCGCCCTGTTCATCTTCATCCTGTTCGCCAACATCCTCGGGCTGCTGCCCTTTGCCTTTGCCGTCACCAGCCACATCTGGGTGACCTTCGCCTTTGCCGCCTTCATCTTCCTGCTGTGCGTCGTCATCGGCATCGTCCGGCACGGCCTGCACTTCTTCACGCTGTTCGTGCCGCCGCAGACGCCGGTTTACCTGCTGCCGCTGATCCTGCCGATCGAGCTGATCTCTTTCGTCTCGCGGCCGCTGACGCTCAGCGTCCGTCTGTTCGCCAACATGACCGCCGGGCACATCCTGCTCCAGGTCTTCGCCGGCTTCATCGTCAGCCTGGGGCTTGCCGGCGGGTTGTTCGCCGCGCTCGGCATCCTGCCGCTGGCGATGAACGTCGCGCTTTACGCGCTCGAACTCCTCGTCGCCGTGGTGCAGGCCTATGTCTTCGCGCTGCTGACGTGCGTGTACCTGAACGATTCGATCAACCTTCCGCACTAAAGGACTGGAACTCATGGACGCAGCTGCAGCCAAACTGATCGGCGCCGGCATCGCCACCTTCGGCATGGGCCTCGCCGCGCTGGGCGTCGGCATCATCTTCGGCCTTTTCCTCCAGGGCGCCCTGCGCAACCCGGCGGCCGCCAACTCGCAGCGCCCGAACCTGATCTTCGGCTTCGCCGTCACCGAGGCGCTGGGCATCTTCAGCTTCCTCGTCGCGCTGATCCTGCTGTTCGTCGCGTAAGCGGCTTCCCGCCCGATGCCGCAGTTCGACCCCGCCGTCGCCTTCCCCCAGATCGTCTGGCTGATCGCGGTCTTTGCGATCCTGTACATCATCGTCCAGGCGTCGTTGCCGAAGGTCGAACGCGTCGTCGGCAGCCGGGCCGGCGTCATCGGTGCGGATCTCAACGCCGCCGAAGCCGCCAAGGTGGCGGCGGCGAGGACGCTTGCCGATTATGAGGCGAGCATCGCCGCGGCACGCGCCGACGCCGCCCGGCTCGCCGGCGAGGCGAAGGCGAATGCGTCGGCCGAAACGGCGGCACGCCTGAAGACTGTCGAGGACGAGCTGGGTCGCCACACCGCGGCGGCCACGGCGCGAATCGAGGGCGCGCGCGCCGAAGCGCTGGCCTCGCTCCGCAGCGTCGCCGAGCAGGCCACGGCCGAGATCGTCGAGCGCCTGACCGGGCGGCGTCCGGCGCCGGCCGAGGTTGCCTCCGCGGTGCAAAGGTAGACCGATGGCCGAAGCGACTCCCGAAATCGCCGGCGCTCCGGCGCGTGGCGGCACGGAAATGCCGCATGCCGCGACGTGGCTCGGGCTGAACGCCGAGGGCTATGTCGCCATCGCCTTCCTGATTTTCGTCGGCCTCCTGCTCTACCTGAAGGTGCCGAAGATGATCACCGGCGCGCTCGATGACCGCGCCGCCAAGGTCCGGACCGACCTGGCCGAGGCCAAGCGCCTGCGGGCCGAGGCCGAGGCCATGTTCGCCGCATACCGCGACAAGGCCGCCGCCGCTGCCGACGACGCGGAGCATATCCTGGCGACCGCGCGGGCCGAGGCGGCGACCATCGTCGCCGACGCCCAGGCCGCGGCGGAGGCGGTGATCGGTCGCCGCTCGGGCGCTGGCCGAGACCAAGATTGCCGCCGCCGAGCGCGCGGCCGAGGCGGCCGTCCGCGGGCAGGCCGTCGATCTTGCCACCGCCGCTGCTCGCCGCATCATCGTCGCGCACGACGACCCGGCCGAAGCGGGCCGGCTGACCAGCACCGCGATCAGCGAGCTCGACCGCCGCCTGCACTAGACGCGGGGCTTCGCCGCGGGGCCGGAGAATGGTACGCTTTCAGCCGCCATTCGCCGGGAGCCCGCCATCCTGCTCAGCCTCGTCGCTGCTCTTGCCGCCGCCGCCCTCCCGGTCGGGAGCCCGGCGACACCCGAGCCGGCAGCGCCGCCGATCACCGTCACGGGCCATCGCCTGTCCGACTATGCCGCCGCGCTCGATGCCTGCGTCGCCGCTCATTGTCCCCCCGCGCGCCGACATCGTGGTCTCGGTCCGCTACGCCGAGGCGCTGTTCCGCAGCGGGAAGTACGTCGGCGCGCGCGAGGTGCTGGCCCGGGCAACGCACCGCAATGCGGGTGCCGGCCCCGTCGAGCCGCTGGCACTGTCGCAACTCTACCTCGCCCAGGCCAACGTCGCCGCGCACCTCGGCGAGCAACGCGACGTCCGGGATGCGACGCTTGCCAGCGCCCGCGTCGCCGACGATTTCCTCCCCGCCGGTGACCGCGACCGCCTGCTCGCCGACCTGCGCCTCGCCGACTGGCGGCTGGACAGTCAGCGCCTCGAGCGGACGAGCCATAACCCGGCCGTCGCCGATGCCGCCTATGCCCGGATTGCCGAGGAAGCGCGGGCGAGCGGCCATGCCGATGTCGCCGCCGCGGCCGACCTCCACCTCGCCTGGGCGCTCCACGCGCGCCACGCCGACGCGCGCGCTGGTCGGCTGCTCGCCGGGGTCGCCGCGGGGACCGACCCGGCAGCCCGGCCGTACCGTCTCGCGGCCTCGTCCTGACGGCACGGATCGCCCGCGACCACGGCGACACCCACGCGGTCGATGCAGTGATCGCGGCGATCCGCGCCGAACCGGAGATGACGACGCCGATCCTTGTCTTCGGACCGCCGCTGCCGCGCCCCGCCGACGTCGTCGACCGCGGCGATCCGGTCATCGGCAACGTCGATCCCGTGACGCGCGGGGGTGATCTCCAATCGCTGCGCTGGGTCGACATCGGCTTCACCATCCGCCCCGATGGCACGGTCGATACGCCCGAGGTGCTGCGCGGGTCGCCACGAACCGGCTGGGCCAAGCCCCTGCTGAGCACGATCGCCGCCCGGCGTTACTCGCCGACCACTACCGGGTCGAGCGCTTCACCCTGACGGCCGACTTCGGCACGCCCGTCGGCTCGCTGATCCGCCGGCGCGTGTTCGAGCCGCGCATCGAGCAGCTCGACCTGACCGACGACGCCCCGCGTCGCGTCGGCTGACCCGCGCCCGGATCGGGTCGGCCACCCGAGCCGCGCTTCGCCTGCTGCCTCGCGCCGCGTCGTGCGGGCCACCGCGTTGCGCATTGGTGCTTGGCGACGGGGGCGTGTCCTACTAGATATAGCGCTCCGCTTGCATACAGGCTGCCATGTCCCGCGAAACCATTGCCATCGGTGCCGACCATGCCGGCTATGCGATGAAGGCGCAGCTCGCCACCGATTTGGCCAAGATGGGCTATGACGTTCTCGACCTCGGGACCAATTCCGAGGTGTCGGTCGACTATCCCGATTTCGGCTTCGCCGTCGCGGCCGCGGTCAAGAGCGGGCGGGCGGCGCGCGGCATCCTCGTCTGCGGCACCGGCATCGGCATGACCATGGCCGCCAACCGCGATCCCGCGATCCGCGCCGCGCTGTGCACCGGCGGGCTGATGGCGCGCCTCGCCCGCGAGCATAACGACGCCAACGTCATGGCGCTCGGCAGCCGCATCATCGGCATCGAGGCCGCGCGTGAGTGCGTCCGCCAGTTCCTGTCGACGAACTACGCCGGCGGCCGCCACGCCGACCGCGTCGCCAAGCTCAGCCACCCCGAGGTCGAGGCCGCCGAATGAGTACCGCTCCCCAGACCGTCGGCCATGACGGCTTCTTCACCGATCCCGTCGAGGGGGAGGTCGCCCGCGCCATCGCGCTCGAGCTCGACCGCCAGCAGAACCAGATCGAGCTGATCGCCAGTGAAAACATCGTCAGCCGCGCCGTGCTCGACGCGCAGGGGTCGATCTTCACCAACAAATATGCCGAGGGCTATCCCGGCAAGCGCTATTACCAGGGCTGCGCGCCGTCGGATATCGTCGAGCAGCTCGCCATCGACGGTGCCAAGGCTTTGTTCGGCTGCGCCTATGCCAACGTCCAGCCGCATTCGGGCGCGCAGGCCAATGCCGCGGTGATGCTGGCGCTGGTCAAGCCGGGCGACACGATCCTCGGCATGAGCCTCGACGCCGGTGGCCACCTGACCCACGGCGCCGCGCCGGCGATGAGCGGCAAGTGGTTCAACGCCGTGCAGTACGGCGTCCGCCGCGACGATCACCGCATCGACTATGACGCGGTCGAGGCGCTGGCGCGCGAGCATCAGCCGAAGCTGATCATCGCCGGTGGCTCGGCCTACCCGCGCGTCATCGACTTTGCCCACTTCCGCCGTATCGCCGACTCCGTCGGAGCGCGGCTGATGGTCGACATGGCGCACTTTGCCGGGCTGGTTGCCGCAGGGGTCCACCCGAGCCCGCTGCCGCACGCCGATGTCGTGACGACGACGACGCACAAGACCCTGCGGGGCCCGCGCGGCGGGATGATCCTGTCGAACGACCTCGACCTCGGCAAGAAGTTCAATTCTGCCGTCTTCCCCGGGATGCAGGGCGGGCCGCTGGTCCATGTCATCGCGGCCAAGGCGGTAGCCTTCGGCGAGGCGCTGCGGCCCGAGTTCAAGGACTATGCCCGCGCGGTTGTCGTCAACGCCCAGGTCCTGGCGGCGCGGCTTGCGGCGCGCGGCTGCGCGGTCGTCGCCGGCGGCACCGATACGCACCTCGCACTGATCGACCTGACGCCCAAGGGCCTGACCGGGCGTGACGCCGACGAGGCGCTCGAGCGGGCGGGCATCACCTGCAACAAGAACGGCATCCCGTTCGACCCGCTGCCGCCGACGAAGACCAGCGGCATCCGCGTCGGATCGCCCGCCGGGACGACGCGCGGCTTCGGCCCGGCCGAATTCTCAGGCATTGCCGACATGATCGCCGACGTCCTCGATGGGCTGGCGACGAACGGAGCGGAGGGCAACGCCGCGGTCGAGCGCGCGGTCAACGTCCGCGTCCGCGCGCTGTGCGCCCGCTTCCCGATCTATCCTGCCGCCTGACGCCGGCCGATGCGCTGTCCTTTCTGCGCCAACGACGACAGCCAGGTGAAGGACAGCCGCCCGACCGAGGACGGCGGGGCGATCCGCCGCCGCCGCCAGTGCCCGGCGTGCGGCGCGCGCTTCACCACCTTCGAGCGCATCCAGCTGCGCGAGATGATCGTGGTCAAGAAGTCGGGCAAGCGCGAGCCGTTCGACCGCGACAAGCTCGCCCGCTCGGTCGAGATCGCCTGCCGCAAGCGCCCGATCGAGCCGCAGCGCATCGAGCGCCTGGTCAACGGCGTCGTTCGCCGCCTCGAATTGTCGGGCGAGAGCGAACTCGGCGTCGGTTTGATCGGCGAGATGGTGATGGAGGGCCTGCAGGCGCTCGACCCGGTCGCCTATATCCGCTTCGCCAGCGTGTACCGCGACTTCCGCGAAGCGCGCGATTTCGAGACCTTCGTCGGAGCGCTCGGCGGTGCGCCGGTGCTTGCCGGCGCGGTGACGGGCGGGGAGTGAGCGAGGGCGTCGAGCCCTCCGCCGCCGTGCCGCGCGCGACGCGGACGATGGATGAGCGGGCTGCCGCGGTGCCGCCGGCGATCGTCCTGGTGCGGCCGCAACTGGCCGCGAACATCGGTGCCTGCGCGCGGGCGATGCTCAATTTCGGGCTGAGCGACCTTCGCCTGGTGGCGCCGCGCGACGGCTGGCCCAACCCCGAGGCCGGACCGGCGGCGAGCGGGGCCGACAGCGTCCTTGCCGATGCCCGCGTGTTCGCCAGCGTGGCCGAGGCGATCGCCGATCTAACGCTCGTCTACGCGACGACAGTGCGCAACCGGGCGCTGACCCGGCCCGTGGCGACACCGCCGGCCGCGGCCGCGGGGCTCCGCGCCAACGCGGGGCAGGGTGGGGTGATGTTCGGCCCCGAACGGTCGGGGCTCGAGACCGAGGATCTGGCACTGGCGCACGCGATCCTGACCGTTCCGGTCAATCCCGCCTTCGCCTCGCTGAACCTTGCCCAGACGGTACTGCTGGCCGCGTACGAGTGGTTCCGCGCCGACGACGCAACCCCGCCAATGACGATGGCCAACTACGATGGGCCGGCGGCGCACATCGAACTCGAACGCCTGATCGTCGATGTCGATACCCGGCTTACCGCGAGTGGCTATTACGCCATTCCCGGCCGCGCCGAGGCGGCACGGCTGACGCTGCGCAATCTTCTGACGCGCCCGGCGTTCAGCGAAAACGAGGTGCGAACGCTGCGCGGCATCGTTCGCACGCTCGCCAAGCCACCGCGCCCCTGAGCTCCCCGCGCCCGCCGACATCCGGAGCGAGCCCGACCGTGTAATTCAGGTTCGTCGGCGTGCCGAGCGGGCGCGGCCAGTCGTGTCAGGCGACGCGCGCTTGCTCGTCCGGGCGCTGCTCGGGGTCGCGGAGGGCATAGCCGCGCCCCCATACTGTCTCGATGCACGACGCCGCGTTGTCGCCGGCGGCGGCGAGCTTCTTGCGCAGCTTGCAGACGAAAACGTCGATGATCTTCAGCTCCGGCTCGTCGCGGCCGCCGTAAAGATGCGTCAGGAACATCTCCTTGGTCAGCGTCATGCCCTTGCGCAGCGACAGCAGCTCGAGGATCGAATATTCCTTGCCGGTCAGCGCGACGCGGTGATTGTCGACGGTAACGACGCGCGCGGTCAGGTCGATCGCCATCGCGCCGGTCCGGATGATCGATTCGGCATGCCCCTTCGACCGACGGACGAGCGCGTGCAGGCGGGCGACGAGTTCGTCGCGCTGGAACGGCTTAGTCACATAATCGTCGGCGCCGAAGCCGAAGCCGCTGACCTTGGTCGCGACTTCGCCATCGCCCGACAGGATCATGACCGGCGTGGTGATCCGCGCCAGACGAAGCCGGCGCAGCACCTCATATCCGTGCACGTCGGGCAGCGTCAGATCGAGCAGGATTGCATCGTAGTCGTAGAGGCGGGCAAGCTCGATCGCCGCCTCGCCTTCACTCACCGTTTCGTACTCGACCCCGACGCCGCTCAGCATCATGGTCACTGCGCGAACCATCAGCTTGTCGTCTTCGATCAACAAAACACGCATCGTACCCTCACCCGAAAGCATAGGGCCCCCGCCCTATGCGGGATACTATGCAGGATCGGCTTCGCGAGTAAACCCAATTAACATGGGTTGACGCCGTCGGCCCACATTTTCAGTGCCATGCCTCGAATACGTCACGGTAGATCTGCACCCGCGTCACCCGAAGCCCCGCTGTTCCCGCTGCCTCGACAGCCCGCTCCCACAGGCGTAGCTCCTCCAGGCTGAGCGAATAGCGCGTGCACGCATCCTCTCGCGCCAGCGCGCCGGCGCGTACCGCCCGAACCACCTCCGCTTTACGACTGGGAACCCACCGCTTGGTATCCGTCGGCGGCAGCGTAAACGCCACGCCTGCGTGATCGACAATGATACTCTGCCCCATAACTACTCCCCTGTGAACGCCCTATCACAATGTACGGTAACGGCCACCAAAAGTTGCGGGTGAGTGACAAAGAACGCGGTGACACGGCGGCAGCGTCGCCCTACATCGCCGCCATGAGCCCGCGTCCCGATTTGCCGCCCGCCGGCGCGCGTGTCGTCGTGGCGATGTCGGGCGGCGTCGACTCGTCGGTCGTGGCGGCGATGTGCGTCGCCGCCGGCTGCGAGACGATCGGTATCACGCTGCAGCTCTACGACCAGGGCGCGACGAAGCAGCGCGCCGGGGCCTGCTGTGCCGGGAGCGACATCGCGGACGCCCGGCGCGTCGCGGCGACGCTGGGCATCGCGCATTATGTGCTGGATTACGAAGAGGCGTTCCGGCGCGGGGTGATCGACGCCTTCGCCGATGCTTACGCGCGCGGCGAGACGCCGATCCCCTGCGTCGCGTGCAATCGTACCGTCAAGTTCCGCGACCTGCTCGCCGTCGCGCGCGACCTCGGTGCCGACTGCCTGGCGACCGGCCACTATGTGCGCCGCGTCGACGGTGCCGGCGGGGCGGAGCTTCACTGCGCCGTCGACGGCGGGAAGGACCAGAGCTATTTCCTCTATGCAACGACCCTCGCGCAGCTTGCCGACCTGCGCTTTCCGCTCGGCGGCCTGACGAAGGCCGAGGTCCGCGCCCGGGCTGAGCAGTTGGGACTCGGCGTCGCGGCCAAGCCGGACAGCCAGGACATCTGCTTCGTGCCGGGCGGGGACTATGCCGCCGTCGTCCGCCGCCTGCGCCCCGAGGTCGCCGCGCCGGGCGAGATCGTCGACCTGGCCGGGCGCAGGTTGGGCGAGCATCGCGGGACGGTTGGGTTCACCGTCGGGCAGCGACGGGGACTGGAGATCGGCGGGCAGGCTGAGCCGCTCTACGTCGTCGCCCTCGACGCCGCGCGCCGGCGGGTCGTCGCGGGGCCGCGCGCCGCCCTCGCCGTCGCCGGCCTCGATCTGGTCGACGTCAACTGGCTGAGCGACGGCCGGCCGCGCGAGGTCGCGGTCAAGGTCCGCTCGACGGCGCGCCCGGTCGCAGCCCGCCTCGACGAGGCCAGGACCCGGATCACGTTCGCCGCGCCGGAGTTCGGCATCGCCCGCGGCCAGTCGGCGGTGATCTACGACGGCACGCGGGTGCTCGGGGGCGGCACGATCGCTGCGACCCATGGCGTCGCTGCCGAGGCGCTGGCGTCAAGCGCTTGACGCTGACGCCAGCCGATTGACGCGGAAGCGTCAAGTTTCCGGCATTGGGGTGCAGCCCACGCTCCTCACGGGCATTGGCACGCTTGTTGCTGTGCATCCGGCGATGAGAACTCGCGACACCACCAGGTTCGGCCGGAGCATCGAGCCGTCGGCGGCGGCCGTGGCGCTGCACCCGTCGCTGGCGACCCTCGCGGTCAGCGGCGATCCTACTGTGCCGGCCCTGCGCGTTGGCATCGAGGGCGAGGCGGCCGATGTCGTCGTGGCGCAAAGCACGGTGCCCCGCCTCTCGTTCGATCGCGACGGACGCCTGACTCTGGCCTTTGCCGCCCCTGACGCCGCCTTCGCGCGCGCGCTGATCGGGGCGGCGGCGCTGCCGGACGGAGTGCCGGCGGGGGACGGTCGCGCGATGCGGGGCTTGCTCGACCTGGCGGCCAGGGTAGCGGACAGCGCGGCCGGCGTGCTGATCGCCGGCCCGACCGGATCGGGGAAGGAGGGGTTGGCCCGCTTCGTTCACGCCCGCTCACGCCGCCGGGCCGGGCCATTCGTCGGCGTCAACTGCGCGGCGATCCCCGACACGATGCTGGAGGCGACGCTGTTCGGCACCGAACGAGGCGCATTCACCGGCGCGACCGCGCCGACGCTCGGCCTGTTTCGCGCCGCCAGCAGCGGGACGCTGTTGCTTGACGAAGTCAGCGAACTGCCGCTCGGGCTGCAGGCCAAGCTGTTGCGCGCGCTGCAGGAGCGGGAAGTGCTGCCGGTCGGCTCGACGCAGCCGGTCGCGGTCGACACGCGGATCATTGCCACGACGAACCGCGATCTCGCGAGCGAGGTTGCGGCGGGACGCTTCCGCGCAGACCTCTACTACCGGCTTGCCGTGTTCCCGCTGACGACGTCGGCCCTTGTCGCGCGCGCCGGCGACATTCCCGCCGTCCTGGCGGCGCTGTGGCTCCGCCGCGGGGTGCCGGCCTGGCCGACCGCGGCGGCACTCGACGCCCTGATGCGGCACAGCTGGCCGGGCAATGTCCGCGAACTCGACAATATCGTCGCGCGGGCGGCGATCCTTGCCGCCGACGGGCTGGTCGGCCTCGACGCTCTGATGCTCGACACGGTCCGGCCGGCGTTGCCCGGTTCGCTTGGCAACACGGTGCGCTGGCACGAGCACGAACGCATACGCCACGCGCTCGCCGCCTGCGCCGGAAACCGCGCGGCGACGGCGCGCGAACTGGGGATCAGTGAGCGAACCCTACGGTACAAACTGGCGGCGATGCCGGACGCGGGGGCAATGCTGCAATGACGTCAGGCGCAGATCGCACCGTCCCGGTGCTTCGCGACGATCACCGCCATCAGCCGGTGGAGGCCATCGTCCAGCGGCGCAACCGCATCGGTCGCATCAAGCTGCGCCAGCAGGAGGTCAAGCTCACCCTGGCCTAATTCGCTTGGCTGCTGCCATATCTCGGAAGGTATCTGTTCCATTGCTGCCACTGCTGCTTGGCCCTGCCGCCGCCTAGAGACACACAACACGCTTTAACCTATGTAGTTCCCCAGGATGTTCGGGCGACCATGATCAGCGGTCGTTTGCCCGCCGCTGGCGCCGCGTTTCGCGCGTTGCTCGCTTGCCCCCACCTGGGCTAAAGCACGAGCGCACGCACACTTCCGACAGCCGAAAGTCCGTTTCCGCCATGGCCGGTTACCAGTACGCCTTTGTCATGAAGGGCCTGACCAAGGCCTATCCCGGTGGCAAACCGGTGTTCAAGGACCTCTTCCTGTCCTTCCTGCCGGGCGCGAAGATCGCCGTCATCGGGCCGAACGGCGCCGGCAAGTCGACGCTGATGAAGATCATCGCCGGGCAGGACAAGGATTTCCAGGGGGAGGCCTGGGCGGCCGAAGGCGTGCGCGTCGGCTATCTCGCGCAGGAGCCGCAGCTCGACCCCGCCAAGACGGTCCGCGAGAACGTGATGGACGGCGTCCGCCCCGTGGCCGACATGGTCGCGCGGTTCAATGCCGTCGCCGCCGAGATGGGCGACCCGACCGACACCACCGACTTCGACGCGCTGATGGAGGAAATGGGCGTCCTCCAGGAGAAGATCGACGCCGTCGACGGCTGGACGCTCGACAACCAGCTCGAGATCGCGATGGACGCGCTGCGCTGCCCGCCCGGCGAGGCGTCGGTCGAGAAACTGTCGGGTGGCGAGAAGCGCCGCGTTGCGCTGTGCAAGCTGCTCCTCGAAAAGCCCGACATCCTGCTCCTCGACGAGCCGACCAACCACCTCGACGCCGAGTCCGTCCAGTGGCTCGAAAAGCACCTGCAGGACTATCTCGGCTGCGTCATCCTCGTCACCCACGACCGCTACTTCCTCGACAACGTCGTCAAGTGGGTGCTCGAACTCGACCGCGGCAAGGGCATCCCGTTCGAGGGCAATTACTCGGCGTGGCTCGAGGCCAAGGTCAAGCGCATGGCGCAGGAAAGCCGCGAGGACGAAAGCCGCGAGCGCGCGATCCGCGACGAGCTCCAGTGGATCCGCTCGTCGCCGAAGGCGCGCCAGACCAAGTCGAAGGCGCGCATCGCCGCGTTCGACGAGCTCGTCGAGAAACAGGCCAACCGCCGCCTCGGCACCGCGCAGATCCTGATCCAGGTCCCCGAGCGCCTCGGCAGCACGGTGATCGAAGCGAAGAACCTGACCAAGAGCTTCGGCGACCGCGTCCTGATCGACAACCTCAGTTTCAGCCTGCCGCCGGGCGGCATCGTCGGCGTCATCGGCCCGAACGGCGCGGGCAAGACGACCTTGTTCCGCATGATCACCGGCCAGGAAACCCCCGACGAGGGCAGCATCCGCATCGGCGACACGGTCAAGCTCGGCTACGTCGACCAGTCGCGCGATGCGCTCGACCCCAAGCACAACGTTTGGGAGGAAGTCTCGGGCGGCGCGGAGAAGTTCTACTTCGGCAAGAACGAGGTGCTGACCCGCGCCTACACCGGCGCGTTCAACTTCAAGGGGGCCGACCAGCAGAAGAAGGTCGGCCAGCTGTCGGGCGGCGAGCGCAACCGCGTCCATATGGCGAAGATGCTGGTGCAGGGCGGCAACGTCCTGCTGCTCGACGAGCCGACCAACGACCTCGACGTCGAGACGCTGCGCGCACTGGAAGAGGCGCTGGAGAGCTTTGCCGGCTGCGCCGTGGTCATCAGCCACGACCGCTTCTTCCTCGACCGCCTGGCGACGCACATCCTCGCTTTCGAGGGCGACAGCCACGTCGAGTGGTTCGAAGGCAATTTCGAGGCCTATGAGGCCGACAAGCACGCCCGCATGGGCGATGCCGCCGACCGCCCGACCAAGCTGACGTACAAGCGGCTGACGCGGTAGGCGGCGTGTCCAGCGAGGACTGCGCCGCCGCGGTCCGGGAACGCGACCGCGACCGTTACCTGGCGACGCTGTATGCGCCCGTCGAGGTGCGGCCGGCGCTGTTTGCCCTCCATGCCCTCGACCTCGAGCTGGCCAGGGTCGTGGCGACGACGACCGAAGCGATGCTCGGCGAGATCCGCCTCGCGTGGTGGCGGGAGGCGTTGACCAAGCTCGACACTGCGCCGCCGCCAGCGCAGCCGGTGCTCGCCGCGCTGGCCGGTCACGCCCTTCCGCTCGGGATCAAGGGGCAGGCGCTGGAGCCGCTCGAGGACGCCTTCCTGGCGCTGCTGCTCGAGGAGCGGCTGGCGGGCAGGCTGCTCGACGACCATCTCGACCGGCGGGGCGGGACGCTGTTCGCCGCCTGCGCGACCGCGCTCGGCGTGGCGCAGGGGTCGGCGCGGGCGCTCGGACGCGTGTGGGCGCTGGGGCAGCTGGTCCGGCCCGGCATCAAGGCACCGCCAGTCGATCCCGACGATGCGCGGCGGATCGCGAGCACCGCGTTGCCCACGCGCCTGACACCGCCGCTGCGCCCGCTGGCGGCGCTGGCGGGCTTTGCCGCCGCCGATGTTGCGCGCGCCCTCGGCAACCGGCCGCCGGCGACGCCGGGCCATGCCGGGCGGCAGGCGCGGATGCTGTGGCGGGTAGCGACGGGTCGCTGATCCGGATTCGCTTTGTTAACCCTGGCGCGGCTAAGGCGATGGTGGGCCAGGGGGTGGCGCGATGATCGTTCCGAAATGGCTGGCGGCGACCGCCGTCGTGGCGCTGCTGGTGCTGGCCGGACTGCTGTGGCGGCAGACGCCGCCGGCGGCACGGACGCTGCACCTGACGGCGCCGGCCGCGGCGCAGGTCGCGGGCGAAGTCGCCGCCAATGCGCCGCTGGTCGCCCCGGCGTCGGACGTGACCCCGGCGGACCGCGAAGCCAAGCGCTTCAACCGCTACGACAAGGACAAGAACGGTTCGATCAGCCGCGACGAATATCTCGCCGCGCGGAGCAAGGCGTTCGCCAAGCTCGATACGAACCACGACGGCACGCTCAGCTTCGACGAATACTCGGTCAAGGCGATCGCCAAGTTCGACGCCGCCGATGTCCGCCACGACGGCCGCCTGACGCCGGATGAGTTCGCCACGACGGCGGTCAAGCGCAAGCCGCGGACCAAGGCCGTGTGCCCACCGGGCGCGGCCACGGCCGCTCCGGCTCCGGCCGACGAGGAGCGGGAGCCATAGCTGCGCTTAAGCGCCGTGTATGGTGCGCCACGCCGCGAGGTCGTTCCGTGCGCGCGCGGCCAGGGCGGGTTTGCGGACGCTCTTGTGCGGCAGCGGGTCGAGCGGCGGGAACAGGCCGAAGTTGACGTTCATCGGCTGGAAGCTGTCGGCCGCCGCGCCGCCGGTGATATGGCCGAGCAGCGCCCCGACCGCGGTGGTCGGCGGCGGCGGCGCGAGGACGCCGCCCCGCGCTTCCGCCGCTGCCATCCGTCCGGCGATGAGCCCGACCGCGGCGCTTTCGACATAGCCTTCGCAGCCGGTGATCTGCCCGGCGAACCGGATCCGCGGCTCCGCCTTCAGCCGCAGCTGCGCGTCGAGCAGCACCGGCGACTTGATGAAGGTGTTGCGGTGCAGCCCGCCCAGCCGCGCGAATTCGGCGCGTTCGAGGCCGGGGATGGTGCGGAAGACCCGGACCTGTTCGGCGTGGCGGAGCTTGGTCTGGAAGCCGACGATGTTCCATAAGGTGCCGAGCGCATTGTCCTGGCGCAGCTGGACGACGGCCCAGGCGCGCCGGCCGGTCGCGGGATTGGTCAGCCCGACCGGCTTCATCGGCCCGAAGCGCGGCGTGTCGCGACCGCGTTCCGCCATCACCTCGATCGGCATGCAGCCGTCGAAGTACGGCGTCCCCTCCCACTCCTTGAATTCGGTCTTGTCGCCGGCGAGGAGCGCGTCGACGAACGCCTCGTACTGCGCCTTGTCGAAGGGGCAGTTGATGTAGTCCCGGCTGTCGCCCTTGTCCCAGCGCGACTGGAACCATGCCGTGTCCATGTCGATCGACTCGAAGTGGACGATCGGCGCGATGGCGTCGAAGAAGGCGAGGGCGTCCTCGCCCGTCCGCGCCGCGATCCACTCGGCGAGCGGCCCGGCGGTCAATGGCCCCGTGGCGATGATGACGCTCTGCCACTCGGAGGGCGGCGCGGCGACGAGTTCGCGGCGCACCTCGATCAGCGGCTCGGCCATGATCGCTGCCGTGACGCCGGCCGCGAACGCGTCGCGGTCGACCGCCAGCGCCGACCCGGCCGGCACCCGTGCGGCGTCGGCCTCAGCCAGCACCAGCGAGCCGAGCGCGCGCATCTCGGCGTGGATCAGCCCGACCGCATTATGCTCGGGGTCGTCGGAGCGGAAGCTGTTGGAGCAGACCAGTTCGGCCAGCGCGTCGCTGTGGTGCGCGTCGGTCCGGTGCGGCCCGCGCATCTCGTGCAAAACGACCGGGACACCGGCACGCGCCGCCTGCCACGCCGCTTCGCTGCCGGCGAGGCCGCCGCCGATGATGTGGATGGGGTTCATCGCCCCTGACTAGCGCCGCTGCCGCCCGCCGTACAATCGCAACGCGGTGCCGCAGAGCGGCGCGGCAGGTCAGCGCCGGCGCAGTGCCGCCGTGCCGAGCAGCGCCGCCCCCGCAGCCACGGCGAGCGATGCCGCCGGGTGGAGCTGTGCCTCGAGCCACAGGCTGCGCCGGCGGACGTATGTCTCCTGCTCGCTTTCGATCGCGCTTGCCTTCGCTTCGTAGAGGTTGTCGTCACGGTCCTTGGGCGCCCATTTGTCGAAGGTCTGGACCGCCTCGCCGAAACGCTCGAGCATCAGGTCGGTCGCGCGCGGGAAGTGCACTGCCAGCGCGGTGGCGAAGACGCCGGTGCCGCCGATGCTCAGCGTTCGTCGCGGGTGCGCGGCGGCGAACAGGATGGCGCGGGCCGACAGCCGTGGATCGTAAATCACCGGCGGCAGGGTGATCGGATGCCCGGTCAGGTTGCGCGCATGCTCGGGGAAGGGCGTGTGCATCGCCGCCGGCTTGATCAACGTGACGCTGATCGGCAGGCCGTCGGCTTCGACTTCAGTGCGGAAGCCCTCGGTGAACCCCTTCACTGCGTGCTTCATTGCACTGTACTGCGCCTGGAGCAGAACCGCGCGGTCGGATTCGATGCTGCCGACGTTGATGATGGCGCCGCCGCGGCTGCGCAGGTGCCGGAGCGCGGTCAGCGAGCCACGAACCGTGCCCCAGTAACTGACGTCGAAGCCCCGCCGCTGGTCGTCCATCGACGCGTCGGCAACCCGCCCGATCACGACCGCCGCGGCGTTGTTGACCCAGGTGTCGATGCGCCCGAAGCGAGCGACCGCGGCGGCGGCAATGCGATCGGTGGCGTCCTCATCGGCGATGTCGAGCGCGATCGTTTCGGCTTCCCCGCCGGCGGCGGCGATCGTCGCCTGGACCTCCGCGAGTTCGTCGCCGTTGCGCGCCGTGGCGACGACCTTCGCCCCCGCCGCCCCGGCCATTTCAGCGGCGGCGCGGCCGATCCCGCTCGACGCGCCGGTGATGACAATGACTTGCTGGGACAAGGGTTTGAGGCGGGGCGGCTGGACGCGGGCGGGCATGGGATTTCTCCTTCGCCCGTCGAACCGCGCGATCAACGCGGATGTTCCGGTCCGCGGCCGTGGCCGCGTCACCGCGTCCGGCGCACGGCCCGTCCGGCGACGACCGCCGGCCACCTCAGGGGCGGATATGCCCGAGGTGCGTCAGCTGGCCGACGATGTAGTGCATGAAGTGCGGCTCGATCTTCGGCAGGTTCTTCAGCGCCTTCCCGGAGGGATACCACCCCGCCGGAATCGGGCCGGCCTCGCCGAACATGCCCGGGTTCAGCTTCTGGCCGGCATCCTTCTCGGCCGCGTAGAACTCCGCGCGCGCCCAGCTATCATGAATAACGGCACGAACGTTGTTGTCATGGTTTGGGACCTGGTCGGCACGGGGCGACTGATAGTTCCAGGTTCCGTCCGGCCAGATTTCGATCAGCCGCTTGGCGTCGGCGGAGAGGTTATGGACGTGATGCTTCTTGTTTAGCTTCTTCTTGATCCCATGCGACAGTGATTTGATCGGATTTCTCATGTCCCCGCTCCTTGTTTAACGATCAACTCAGCGGAGCCGGGCGCGGCCTCGCCGGTGTCATCATCGCGGGCTGTCCGCGGCAACCCACTCTAAAGTCGATACGGATCCGTTTCGATAAAGCAAGTGGTCGCGGCCGCGGCGGAGTGGAAAACGGCGCAGGGGTCGTCCGCGCGCCTGTCGCCGCGCGGGGAGCGGCGTCGGCCCTGCGGGAAACTGGCATTCCGCTGGCGGAACGCCTAGACAGGGGGCTGCCGCGCGGCCCCGCGCACAACAGGTAGAACGCCTTGGCCAACCCGACCGACGCACCTTCGCGTGAGCCCGACATCCAGCCGATCTCGATCGTCGCCGAGATGCGGACGAGCTTCCTCGACTATGCGATGTCGGTCATTGTCGCCCGTGCGCTGCCCGATGTCCGCGACGGGCTGAAGCCAGTCCACCGCCGCATCCTGTGGGGCGCGCACGAGAGCGGCTTCACCGCCGGCAAGCCCTACCGCAAGTCCGCGCGCATCGTCGGCGACGTGATGGGCAAGTACCACCCGCACGGCGACAGCAGCATCTACGACGCGCTGGTCCGCATGGCGCAGGACTGGTCGATGCGCGTGCCGCTGATCGACGGGCAGGGCAATTTCGGCTCGATGGACCCCGATGCGCCGGCGGCGATGCGCTATACCGAGGCGCGGCTGGCGCGTGTCGCCGACGAACTGCTCGCCGACATCGACAAGGACACGGTCGATTTCACGGCGAATTACGACGGGTCGGAGCACGAGCCAAGCGTGCTGCCGGCGCGCTTCCCCAACCTGCTGGTCAACGGCGCGGGCGGCATCGCGGTCGGCATGGCGACCAACATCCCGCCGCACAACCTGGGCGAGGTGATCGACGCGGTGCGCGCCTATCTCGACAACCCGGCGATCGATGTCGACGAGCTGATGACGCACATCCCTGGCCCGGATTTTCCAACTGGCGGGCTCCTGCTGGGCACCAGCGGCATCCGCAGCGCCTATGCCACAGGGCGCGGCAGCGTCATCATGCGCGCCCGCGCCGTTGTCGAGGAGGGGCGCGGCGACCGGCGCAGCGTGGTGCTGACCGAAATCCCGTACCAGCTCGGCAAGAACGGGCTGGTCGAGAAGATCGCCGAGGCGGTCAAGGACAAGCGGATCGAGGGCGTCAGCGACCTCCGCGACGAGTCGAGCCGCGAGGGCGTCCGCGTCGTCCTCGACCTGAAGCGCGACGCCGTGCCCGAGGTCGTGCTGAACCAGCTGTACCGCCACACGCCGGCCCAGTCGTCGTTCGCCATCAACATGCTCGCGATCCGCGGCGGGCGGCCCGAGCTCCTCACCCTGCGCGACGTCATCGAGGCGTTCGTCAAGTTCCGCGAGGAGGTCATCACCCGGCGCTCGAAGTTCGAGCTGGGGAAAGCGCGCGACCGCGCTCACATCCTTGTCGGCCTGGTCGTCGCCGTCGCCAACCTCGACGAGGTCGTCCGCATCATCCGCGCCAGCGCCTCGCCGGCCGAAGCGCGGACCGAGCTGATGGCGCGGCAGTGGGACGCTGCCGACATCGCGCCGTACCTGGCGCTGATCGACGGCGAGGACGCCCACGCCGTCGCCGTCATCGCCGGGACCGACCAGCCGGACGAGGACGTCGGACGCACCTATCGCCTGTCCGACGTCCAGGTCCGCGCCATCCTCGACCTTCGCCTGCAGAAGCTGACCGCGCTCGGCCGGGACGAGATCGGCGACGAGCTGAAGGAGATCGCCGCGACGATCGTCGAGCTGCTCGACATCCTGCGCGACCGGGCCAAGCTCTACGCCGTGCTGCGCGGCGAGCTGAACGGCTCCGACCCGTACATCAGCCGGCGCCGGACCGAGATCGTCACCGCCGGCGACGACATCGACGACGAAGACCTGATCACGCGCGAGGACATGGTCGTGACCGTGACCATGACCGGCTACATCAAGCGCGTGCCACTGTCCGATTATCGCGCGCAGCGGCGCGGCGGCAAGGGTCGTTCGGGGATGGCGACCAAGGATGAGGACGTGGTGACGACGCTGTTCGTCACCTCAACCCATACGCCGGTGCTGTTCTTTTCGAGCGCGGGCAAGGTCTATCGGCTGAAGGTGTGGAAGCTGCCCGCCGGCTCGCCGCAATCGAAGGGGCGGTTCATGCGCCAGCTGCTGCCGCTCGCCGACGACGAGACGATCACCACCGTCCTGCCGCTGCCCGAGGACGAGGCGACGTGGTCGCGGCTGAACGTCATGTTCGCCACCGCGCACGGCTCGGTGCGGCGGAACGCGATGGACGCCTTCGCCAACATCAATGCCGCCGGCAAGCTCGCCATCCGCTTCGACGACGGCGACGAGGACCGGCTGATCGGCGTCGCGCTGTGTGACGAGAAGGACGACGTGCTGCTGACGACGCGGCACCGGAAGGCGATCCGCTTCGCCGTCGACGACGTCCGCGAGTTCGTCAGCCGCACCTCGACCGGCGTGCGCGGGATCAGCCTGGCGGCCGGCGACGAGGTCATGTCGCTGTCGATCCTGAAGCCGTTCGATGCCAGCCCGCAGGAGCGCGAGGACTATCTTCGCGCCGCGCCGTGGAAGCCGGTCGCCGCGGCTGCCGGCGACGCCGCGACCGCGCCGGGCGACCGCGCGCTGTCGGAAAGCCGCATGGCGCAGTTCGCCGCCGCCGAGGAGTTCATCCTCACCGTCACCTCGAACGGCTTCGGCAAGCGCACCAGCGCCTTCGAGTTCCGCCAAACGGGGCGCGGCGGGCAGGGCGTCGCGACGATCGCCGATTTCGGAGCGGAACGGCACCGTCGTCGCGAGCTTCCCGGCGCACGATGGCGACGAGATCATGCTCGTGACCGACCAGGGCAAGCTGATCCGCACGACTGCCGGCGAGATCCGCATCATGGGTCGCACGACGCAGGGCGTTAAGCTGTTCGACGTCGCCGAGGGCGAACACGTCGTCAGCGCGGCGAAGATCGGCGACAGCGGCGCGGAGGAAGCGGCCGCGCTTGACGCCGAGGGGCCGGCCGAAGCCTAGCGCCGCGCCGCAGGACCCGACCGAAGCCTAGCGTCGCCGGCCGGCGACGGCGTGCCAGCCGAACAGCAGCGCTGCAGCGAGGCCAAGGACCCAGTGGGCGGTGCTGACGCCGGCTCGCAAGACTTCGTCCCCGGCGTAATACAGCGCCGCCCCGGTCGCCGCCAGCAGCGCCATGACCGTCCCGGTGGCGATGCCGCTCCCCCGGTTGCGCCGGCCGGCGAGGCCAAGCCGGACGTGGACGGGGATCAGCGCGCCGCCGGCGATGAGGAAAGCCGCCGCGACGACGCCGTGGACGATCAGCAGCGGGTGCTCGACCGCGCTCGGCTGCGGCCCGAACGGCCCCTGAACCGTGACCCGGTCATGGAGCAGCAGCCACCCGGCCCCCGACCCAGTCAGCAGCACGACCCCGAAATAGAGGCTCGCCTCGTGCCAGCGCGGCAGGCGCGAGGCGAACGCCGGCCGCCGCCTCACGCCGCGGCGACGACATGGGCGCCGGCCGCCGCGAGGCAGGCAGCAGCGCACGGATGGGCGGCGATGACGAGCTTCGCGAGCACGTCGGCGTCGCGGCAGCGGGGCGAGGCGACGGTTGCCCGGGTCAGGTGGCGGCTGCGGAACGGCAAATGGGCGAAGCCGTGGCGCCCCGGCAAGCCGCCGCTCGTCGCCAATGCGCCGTCGCGAACGCTCGCCGTGGCGCAGTCGCGGCGGGTCCGGCCGACCAGAGTCACCGGCCAGTCGATGCGGCCGAAGCCGGCCAGGTCGCCGCCGGCGTTGACCAGCCCTGCCGTCGCGCCCGCCGCGCGCATGGCCGCCACAGCGCGATCGACGGCGAAGCCCTTGGCGATGCCGCCGAGGTCGAGCGCCAGCGGGCGGGCGAAGGCCAGCGTGCCGCGCGTCACGGTGACGTCGCGCCAGCAGGCGGTGGGATCGGCGTCGGGATCGCTGACGTGGACCGGGAGCCACCCGGCCGCGCGCTGCCGCCCGCCGATCACGGGATCGAAGCCGCCGTCGCTCCGCTTCGCCCAGGCCAGTGCCGCGGCGACGACGGCAGCGGTCCAGCGATCGACCGCGACCGGGCCGAGGTGCGCGGCGGCGTTGGCCCGGCCGATGTCGCTTCGCGGGTCGTGCGCGGTCATCAGCGCATGGACCCGCGCGACCGCGGCGAACCCGGCGTCGATCGCGCGCAGGTCGCCGGCAGTGATCTCGACGAAGGTGCCGAGCAGCGGGCGGCAGCGACGGTACATCAGGCCGGCGTGCCAAGGACCAGGTTCGCCGTCACCAGCAGCCGCTTGATGCCGTCGGTGACATGCCGCGACGACAGCGTCGCCCCGGAGATGTTGCGCACGTCCTTGTCGAGGACCAGCGGCGAGGAGGACCGTTTGCCGGTAAACTGCGCGCGCCAGGCGGGCAGGCGGACCTCGCTGCCATAGACCTCGCGGTAGTCAAGGATCTCGACGCCCTTCACCGCACCGCCGGCATCGATACCGAGGGCGAAGGTGATGAATTCGTGCTTGCCGACGACCTCGTCGACGATGAACCAGCCGGCCGGTCGACCATCGGCGGCGGCAACCTTCCAGGCTTTCAAGCTCGGCGACAGCGGCTTGACCCCGGCGGCCTTGGCAATGGCCCTGGCCTGTTCCGGCGTCAGTGTCCGCGCATCCTCGGTCAGCGTCGCGCCCGGGAAGATCGCGGCCTGCGCCTGCTCGACGCTGAGGAAGACCGTGGCGTACGCCGGGGCGACGATGCCGGCGGCGGCGAAGGGTATGAACAGGCGCAGGCGGCGGGACATGGCGGCTCCGGAACAGGATGCGTCGTGCTAACGCGAACTACTCGCATTAGCAAGTGCGGCGCTGCAGACGGGAACCTCGTCGCGGCTGGTGGCTTGTGTCGGCACCCACGATGGAGAAGATGCCATGGCGCAAGCCCCGGACGACATGATGGAAATCTATACCGATGAGTTGAAGGACCTGTGGTCCGCCAACGACCAGATGGCGCGTGTCGTCAAGAAGCTCGCCGGCAAGGCCAGCGACGACGGCCTCAAGGAGATGCTGACCAAGTCGCAGGAAGGCATCGCCAAGCATACCGCCGTGCTCAAGGAACTGATCGGCGAGCACGATGAGAAGGTGTCGAAGGAGCACTGCAAGGGCATGGAAGGGCTGGTCGAGGAAGCGACCAAGCACGGCATCGACGAGGCGCCGGCGAAAGGCCCGCTGCGCGACACCGTCATTATCGCCCAGTATCAGCGGATGACGCACTACGGCATCGCCGGCTTCGGCACAGCGGCGGCGTATGCGCGTGCGCTCGGCCTCGACGAGGACGTGCAGAAGCTGGAGGCGGCGACTAGGGAGATCTACGGCGGCGACGAGTATGCATCGAAGCTGGCGGAGACGGCCGTCAACGCCCACGCTGCCGCCGAAGAAGACGCCTGACCAACGCCATGCTGCCGGCGCTTTTCTTGGAAAGCGTCGGCAGCTTGTCGCCTATTTGAACGGGACGCCGACCTTGAAGGTGATCTCGTTCAATTCATGGCTGCGCAGGAACAGATTGCCGCCGATGTTGGCGCCGTCGTCGTCGTAGCCGGGAGTGCCGGCAAACTGGCGGAGCCAGCCGAGCGTCGCCCACGCCTTCCTGCCACCGTAATGGATCACGGGACCCGCCCAGAACACCGAATGTTCGTGCGTGTCGAAGTTGCCGTATTCGTTGTGATTTCTGAACTCGGCGCCAACGAACAGATTGGGCGCGACGCGATACGTGACTCCCAGCTCGTTGTTCCAGTCCAGCTCGCTGTTGCGATCCGGTCGCCCCGAGAAGCGGATGGACTCGCCTTCGAGCGTTAGATTATAGGCGAAGATCAATCGGTCATCGAGGAAGTTCTTCTGGATGATGATGCGACCCTCCAACTCGAAGGTTCCCGGCGCGTACTTCAGCCCGTTGTGGAGGTCGTGGAAATCGTACGCGGGCTCAAGGTAGAAGGCCAGGCCCCAGCCGTTCCTGTTCTTGTACGGACTGACGGCGCGATAGATGAATTCGGTGGACAGGCTTTGCAACGTAAAGTTGTGGCGTGTAAAGCCGGTCTGCCCCTTGGGATCGTCATCGTCGGGCGCGTTCGTCGCGCTCATCCGGTTGGTGTTGACATAGAGCGACGCCTGAAAGTCGTTGGTCACGCCGTATTCCACTTCGGTACGGAAATCTTGCGCATCGTAATGCCCGAAGGCGCGGCCGTCGCGATCGCGGACGATCTGTTCGACTTCAAAGGTACCCTTCGGTGTCAGGTCGGTGGTGTAGAGGCGGCTGAACAGCCCTTCGCCGGCCATCGCGGGAGGGGCCGTCATGCCCGCGAACACTGCCGCAGCGAGATGTCTAATCCGGATCGTCATCAGTCCCCCTCGGGTGAATTGCAGGGAGGGTGCTAATGCGAACGCTTCTCACTAGCAAGCTGTAATGCGAACGGTTCGCAGATAGTCGGAAGGGCAGAGGTCGGTCAGCATGATCGATCGGCCTCGACAGAGCCGAATGAGCAGCGGAGTTGGCTCACTCTGCCGCCAGAGCGGAACGGGTTGAACAAGCTGCAGAGGCAAGGCGTGCGCTGCCCCGCCAGCGGTCGCCACAGGGCGACAGATCCAAGATCAGGTCATCGGTACACCGGGCGACGACACTCGCCACCGGTGCCGCGATTCCCGCTTCCTCTCCCGCCGATGCGAGAGAGGGCTACCGCCGGCCGCCGCGCATGGCCTTGGCCGCCTTCGCCTTGGCGAAGCGCGTCGTCCGGGTTCCCGGCGCGCCGCCGACGGCACGGCCCTTGACCGGCGCGACCTTCGGCCCCGTGGTCGGCAAGCCGAGGTCGTCGGCTTCGAGGCGGCGGATCTGGTCGCGGATGGCGGCGGCGATCTCGAAGTCGAGATCGCTCGCTGCCTTCTGCATCTGCTTCTCGAGGTCGGTGATGTACGCCTTCAGATTATGGCCGACGAGGTTGGGCGTATCCTCGTCGCCGGTGTCGACGATGACGCTGTCGCGCATTGAAACATCGGCGAGCACGTCGGAGATGTTGCGCTTGATCGTCGTCGGCGTGATGCCGTGTTCGGCGTTGTACGCCTCCTGCTTCGCCCGGCGGCGGTCGGTTTCGGCCATCGCGCGTTCCATGCTGCCGGTAATCCGGTCGGCGTAGAGGATGACGCGGCCCTCGACGTTGCGCGCGGCGCGGCCGATCGTCTGGATCAGCGACGTCTCCGACCGCAGGAAGCCTTCCTTGTCGGCGTCGAGGATCGCGACGAGGCCGCACTCAGGAATATCAAGGCCTTCGCGCAGCAGGTTGATCCCGACCAGCACGTCGTAGACGCCCAAGCGCAGGTCGCGGATCAGCTCGATGCGCTCGAGCGTCTCGACGTCGCTGTGCATGTAGCGGACGCGCAGGCCCGCCTCGTGCATGAACTCGGTCAGGTCCTCGGCCATCCGCTTGGTCAGCGTCGTGACGAGCGTGCGGTAACCGTTGGCGGCAACCTTGCGCGCTTCGGCGATGCAGTCCTCGACCTGGTCCTCGACCGGCTTGATCTCGATCGGCGGGTCGATCAGCCCGGTCGGGCGGATGACCTGCTCGACGAAGACGCCGCCGGTCGCCTCCATCTCCCACTTGCCCGGCGTCGCGCTGACGAACACCGTCTGCGGGCGCATCGCCTCCCATTCCTCGAAGCGTAGCGGGCGGTTGTCGATGCACGACGGCAGGCGGAAGCCGTATTCGGCGAGGGTCAGCTTGCGCCGATGGTCGCCGCGGCTCATCCCGCCGATCTGCGGCACGGTGACGTGGCTCTCGTCGACGAACAGCAGCGCGTTCTCGGGCAGATATTCGAACAATGTCGGCGGCGGCTCGCCGGGCAGGCGGCCGGTCAGGAAGCGGCTGTAGTTCTCGATGCCGGCGCACGATCCCGGTCGCGGCGATCATCTCGAGGTCGAAGTTGGTCCGCTGCTCGAGCCGCTGCGCCTCGAGCAACTTGCCCTCGGCGTGCATCTCCTTGAGCCGCTCGGTCAGTTCGTGGCGGATCGCCTCCGACGCCTGCTTGAGCGTCGGTCCCGGCGTGACATAGTGCGAGTTGGCGTAGACCTTGATGCTGGTCAGGTCGGCGACCTTCTGCCCGGTCAGCGGGTCGAACTCGGTGATCGCCTCGATCTCATCGCCGAAGAAGCTCAGCCGCCACGCCGAATCCTCATAGTGCGACGGGAACAGCTCGAGCGAATCGCCGCGGACGCGGAAGTTGCCGCGGGCGAAGCCGGCGTCGTTGCGCTTGTACTGGAGCGCGACGAGCTTGCGGACGATCTCCTGCCGGTCGGCGGTCATGCCCTTCTTGAGGGCGAAGGTCATCGCGCTGTACGTCTCGACCGAGCCGATGCCGTACAGGCACGACACCGAGGCGACGATGATGACGTCGTCGCGTTCGAGCAGCGACCGCGTCGCCGAATGGCGCATCCGGTCGATCGACTCGTTCACCGACGATTCTTTCTCGATGTACGTATCCGACCGCGGGACATAGGCCTCGGGCTGGTAATAGTCGTAGTAGCTGACGAAATACTCGACGGCATTGTCGGGGAAGAAGCTCTTGAACTCGCCGTACAACTGCGCCGCGAGGATCTTGTTCGGGGCGAGGACGAGCGCCGGGCGCTGAACCGCCTCGATGACCTTGGCGGCGGTGAAGGTCTTGCCCGATCCGGTGACGCCGAGCAGCACCTGGTCGCGGTCGCCGGCGTTGGCCTGCGTCACCAGCTCGGCGATCGCCGCCGGCTGGTCGCCCGCCGCCATGTAATCGGTGACCAGCCGGAACGCCTTGCCGCCTTCGGATTTCTCGGGCCGCGCCGGGCGGTGCGGGACGAACGCGCCGGTCGATTTCGGGTTCGGCGAGCGAGGTGCGGATCTGGATGGCGGCCATCGGATCAATATGGGCCGAGGTCGCGTTTCGTTCCAGTGCCGCAGCGGGTGGCGATAGGCTGGGCAAATGGCCGTGAACCTGGTCGCGCTTCTCGTCGCGGCGTCCGGGCGCCGTGCGGTGCTGCGATCGCGGCCACCGTCCTTACCGACCGCGGGCCGGGATCGGCCCCCGGAGCGACACGGGGCGGGGCGGCAAAGCGACGTCCGGGGCGGATCCGGGCGGCCGCCTTCCCGCCGCGCCGATGCCGGTGCGGGCGGCGATACGATCAATGCCGACGTGGCGCGAGATGGCGGACCTGATCGCCGCTCGGCGGGCGCTGTCGCCACAGAACTAAAGCTCGCCACTTGAGGGACTTGTCATAGCGCTTGACGCGCGCGCCGGGGACGGCAGACATGCCGGGGCGGCGGGGGAAACGAAATGTTGACGTATCTGCAGCACCTGCTCGGCGAACGGGGGCTGGCGCCGCACGGCTTCTGCCTGTTATGGGACCCGGCGCTGATCTGGACGCACGTCCTTTCCGACGCCCTGATCGGGCTGGCGTATTTCTCGATCCCCATCGCCCTCGCTTATTTTCTCACCCACCGGCGCGACGTCAGCTTCAGCTGGGTCGTGTGGATGTTCGCCGGCTTCATCATGGCCTGCGGCACGACGCACTTCCTGTCGATCTGGACGCTGTGGCATCCGGATTATGGCATCGAGGGACTGGTCAAGGCGGCGACGGCGGGCGTGTCGGTGGTGACCGCGGTGGCACTGTGGCCGCTGCTGCCGAAGGCGATCGCCTTGCCCTCGCCGGCGCAGCTGCAGCGGGCGAACGATGCCCTGTCGCTGCGGATCGCCGAGCGCGACGAGGCGTTGACCGCGCTTCACCGTGCAACGGCCGAGCGCGAGCGGGCCGAAGACATGCTCCGCCAGTCGCAGAAAATGGAGGCCGTGGGACAGTTGACCGGCGGCATCGCCCACGACTTCAACAACCTGCTGACGATCGTTGTCGCCAACCTCGACCGGGTGCGGCGGCTGACCGGGGATGACCCGCGGCTCGCGCGCTCGCTGGCGAACGCGGCGACGGGAGCGGAGCGCGCGGCCGAGTTGACGGCGCAGCTGCTCGCCTTTGCCCGGCGGCAACCGCTCGAACCGGCCGAGCACGACCTCAACCGCCTGATCGGCGATGTCGACGGGCTGGCGGCGGCGACCCTGCCCGCCGGCACCGCCATCACCTTCGACCTCGCACCGGAGCTGCCCCCGGTCCGCGTCGATGCCAGCCAAACGACCAACGCCGTGCTCAACCTGATCGTCAATGCGCGCGACGCGATGAGGGAGGGAGGCACGGTGACGATCCGGACGCGGCGGGAGGCCGACGGCGTGGTCCTGGAAGTTGCCGACACCGGAACGGGGATGGACGCAGCGACGCAGGCGCGCGCGTTCGAGCCGTTCTTCACGACCAAGGGCGTCGGCGAAGGCACCGGCCTTGGCCTCAGCCAGGTTTACGGCTTCGTCAGCCAGTCGGGCGGCAAGGTTGCAATCGATAGCAGCCCGGGCGAGGGAACGACCGTGCGGATCGTCTTGCCGCCCGTCGAACATGCGCTATGACCGAAAAATGCGAACAGTCTTGATTGTCGAAGACGAGGACCTCGTGCGCGAAATCGCGCTCGTCGAGTTCGAGGAAGCCGGCTACCGCGTGATCGAGGCGGCAAGCGGCGAGGCGGCGCTGGCGCATCTTGCCGTCGACACCGTCGACCTGCTCTTCACCGACATCCGGCTGCCCGGCGAGATCGACGGCTGGCGGGTCGCGCGTCGGGCGCGGGAACTCCACCCTGGCGTGCCCGTGATCTACGCCAGCGGCTTTCCCGGGGATGCGATCGACGTCGTCCCGGGCGGTCGCTTCGTCCGCAAACCGTATCTGCCGACGATGATCCTCGACGTCGCCCGCGAATTGGCGACACCTTCGCCCGACCGGATGGCCTGAACGAACGGCGTGTCAGGGCCGGACTGACCGGGTGCCTTGAGCGGCGGCGTGAGGCGGTGACGGCGCTGCCGCTGGCCGGGTTAGTGGTCCGCCTACTGGCGCGGAGGTTTGGCGCGGCGCGGGTCACCTTCACCGCAACAGCCGTCTTTGCCACCGCGCCGCCTGCCGCCGAGTTGGCCCTCGCGGCCGTCGAGCATGGGCTCGCGGCTGACGCGATTCGGCCACGCTGACAGCCGGTTCGGACCATCGGTGACGGCGTCGTGCACCCGATCATGAGCCCGGCCCGGCAAGCCGTTGACCTTGCTTGAACGGCCCTGCGACACCATATTTCGCTTGTGCCGCCGACGCTTTCGGGCACTATTTGTAGCCGGTGATCCGAGAGTGGACACAAGCGATGGTAGCGGCACCTGAAGGTCGCGCCGCCGCCGCCGCTCTCATAGCCGGGAGAACGAAAAAAGAACATTGGCGAGGCACGCGGGATCGGCGACACTGGTCGGGCGCGGGCAGGAGGAGCGACGACGATGACGTTCAGCGGCGAGACGGCAGTGGCGGACGATACCGGAAGCGAGACGCGCGCTGCGCCGCGTGCCGCCGAGCCACGCCCCTCGACCTCGATCCTGCCCTGGGCTTTCCCGGTGACGGTCGACCGTGGCCGCGACGCGTTGCTGACCGACTTCGGCCGCGAGACCCTGTCCGACCGCTACCTACTTCCCGGCGAATTGTTCCAGGACCTGTTCGCCCGCGTCGCGGCCGCTTATGCCGACGACGCCGATCACGCCCAGCGGCTGTACGACTATATCTCGAGGCTGTGGTTCATGCCGTCGACGCCGGTCCTGTCGAACGGCGGCACCGGGCGCGGGCTGCCGATCTCGTGCTACCTGAACAGCGTCGGCGACAGCCTCGACGACATCGTCGCGACGTGGAACGAGAATGTCTGGCTGGCGGCGCGCGGCGGCGGCATCGGCACCTATTGGGGCCACGTCCGCGGCATCGGCGAGCCGGTCGGCCTCAACGGCAAGACCAGCGGCATCATCCCGTTCGTCCGCGTCATGGACTCGCTCACCCTCGCGATCAGCCAGGGGTCGCTGCGGCGCGGGTCGGCGGCGGTCTATCTCGACGTCAGCCACCCCGAGATCGAGGAATTCCTCGAAATCCGCAAACCCAGCGGCGACTTCAACCGCAAGGCCTTGAACCTCCACCACGGCGTGCTGGTCACCGACAAGTTCATGGAGGCCGTCCGCGCCGGGGCCGAATGGCACCTGGTCAGCCCGAAGACCGGCGACGTCCGCGCCACCGTCGACGCGCGCGGCCTGTTCACCAAGCTGGTCGAGACGCGGCTGGCGACCGGGGAGCCGTACATCGTCTTCATCGACCATGTGAACGACGCCATGCCCAAGCACCAGCGCGACGTCGGCCTGAAGGTCTCGACGTCGAACCTGTGCAGCGAGATCACGCTGCCGACGGGCGTCGACCAGTACGGCAAGCGACCGCACCGCGGTGTGCTGCCTGTCGAGCCTCAACCTCGAATATTGGGACGACTGGCAGGGCAACCGCGTCTTCATCGAGGACGTCATGCGCTTCCTCGACAACGTGCTGCAGCGACTATATCGCCCGCGCCGAACCCGGCATGGAGCGCGCCGCCTATGCCGCGATGCGCGAACGCTCGGTCGGCCTCGGCGTCATGGGGCTCCACAGCTTCTTCCAGGCGCGCGGCATCGCGTTCGAGGGCGCGATGGCGAAGTCGTGGAACATGAAGATCTTCCGCCACATTCGTGCGCAGGTGGATGAAGCGTCGATGCACCTCGCCAACGAGCGCGGCGCGTGCCCCGACGCCGCCGACCAGGGCGTGATGGAGCGCTTCAGCTGCAAGATGGCGATCGCGCCGACCGCGAGCATCAGCATCATCACCGGCGGCACCAGCGCCTGCGTCGAGCCGATCCCGGCGAACATCTACACCCACAAGACGCTGTCGGGCAGCTTCTCGATCCGCAACCCGTTCCTCGAGAAGCTGCTGACCGCCAAGGCGAAGAACAGCGACAATGTCTGGAACTCGATCCTCGAGCAGGGCGGGTCGGTCCAGCACCTCGACTTCCTCAGCGCCGAGGAGAAGGCGGTGTACCGCACCGCGTTCGAGATCGACCAGCGCTGGCTGCTCGAACTCGCCGGCGACCGGACGCCGTACATCGACCAGGCGCAGAGCCTCAACCTGTTCATCCCCGCCGACGTCGAGAAGTGGGACCTGCTGATGCTCCACTTCCGCGCATGGGAACTCGGCATCAAGTCGCTGTATTACCTGCGGTCCAAGTCGATCCAGCGCGCCGGGTTCGCCGGCGGGGTCGAGGCCGACAACACGCCCGACCTGCGCCAGATCGAGGTCGCGCCGAACGATTACGACGAGTGCCTTGCCTGTCAGTAAGGCGCCCCCATGCGGCAACGCATGGGACCGGCCGGGGCGCGTTGCCCCGGCGGGCGGGTGAGGGGGCCGGGTTCGCGCATTCCACGACGCGCGAACCGGGTCCCCTCGCTTACCGACAGGCGAATGACGTGACGACAGCGATCATCAATCACGCTGTCATCCCCGCGAAAGCGGGGACCCATCTCCCGGGGGTTTGCGGAGATGGGTTCCCGCGTTCGCGGGAATGACGAGCAAGTAAGAGGGTATACGTTATGAGCCTCCTCAAAGCCTCCAACACCTACAAGCCGTTCGAATACCCGTGGGCGTTCGACTTCTGGAAGCGGCAGCAGCAGATCCACTGGATGCCCGAGGAGGTGCCGCTCGGCGAGGACTGCCGCGACTGGGCGCAGAAGCTGACCGAGCACGAGCGCAACCTGCTCACCCAGATCTTCCGCTTCTTCACCCAGGCCGACGTCGAGGTGCAGGACTGCTACCACGAGAAATACGGCCGCGTGTTCAAGCCGACCGAGGTCAAGATGATGCTGACCGCGTTCAGCAACATGGAGACGGTCCACATCGCCGCCTACAGCCACCTGCTCGACACGATCGGCATGCCCGAAAGCGAATACTCGGCCTTCCTCAACTACAAGGAAATGCGCGACAAGCACGAGTATATGGCGACCTTCGGCGTCGACAACGATGCCGACATCGCCCGCACGCTCGCCATGTTCGGCGGCTTCACCGAGGGGCTGCAGCTGTTCGCGTCGTTCGCGATGCTGATGAACTTCCCGCGCTTCAACAAGATGAAGGGCATGGGCCAGATCGTGACGTGGTCGGTGCGCGACGAGAGCCTCCACTGCGAAGGCATCATCAAGCTGTTCCACGCCTTCTGCGCCGAAACCGGCGTGCTGACGTCGAAGATCCGCGACGACATCGCCGACGTCTGCATGCGCACCGTCCGGCTCGAGGACGCGTTCATCGACCTCGCCTTCGAAATGGGCCCGGTCACCGGCATGACGCCGAGCGAGATCAAGCGCTACGTCCGCTTCACCGCCGACTGGCGCCTCAAGCAGCTCGGCATGAAGCCGATCTACATGATCGACGAACACCCGCTGCCGTGGCTCAGCCCGCTGCTCAACGGCGTCGAGCACGCCAACTTCTTCGAAGCGCGCGCGACCGAATATTCGAAGGCCGCGACCAAGGGCAACTGGAACGAAGTCTGGGACCGCTTCGACCTCCGCACCACCGCCAAGGCAGCGGGCGCGCCGGCGGCGAACGAGGACAACGCGCAGGGGCTGCTGGTGGGCGTGGCGGCGGAGTGACAACTAGGGTCCAAACCCAATCAGCAGCTTGATTCCGGCGCGATGTGCTGATTTAGGGAGTCTCCGGTTGATGGAGGCTCGGGCGTGGCGGGAGCGTTGTTCTGGTTGTCGGATGCGGCGTGGGCGGCGATCGAGCCGCACCTGCCGAAGAACCAGCCCGGGGCACGTCGGGTCGATGATCGGCGGGTGATCTCGGGCATCGTGCACATGCTGAAGTGCGGCGGGCGGTGGCAGGACTGTCCCCCAGACTACGGTCCTTCGACGACGGTCTACAACCGCTGGAACCGGTGGAGCCGCAGAGGTGTGTGGGGCCACATTCTTGCCGCCCTGACTGACGAGGGCTGGATTGCCGAGACGGCGCAGATCGACAGTAGCTACGTCAAGGCGCACCGGTGTTCCGGCGGCGCAAAAGGGGGGCTCGAGCCCAGGCCATTGGCATCTCGCGCGGCGGTCGGACGACGAAGATCCATGCCCTCGTCGACCTCCTTGGCCGGCCGCTCCGCCTTGTCCTGACGCCGGGCAACACGTCGGACATCAAGGGTGCCGACCTGCTCGTCGGCGACACTCAGGGCATGAAGCGGCTGATCGCCGATCGCGGCTACGACGCCAACCGGCTCCGAGCCACCCTGCGCGACCAGGGCACGATCCCCGTCATCCCCGGCCGCCGCAACCGCAAGCGCCCGATCCAGTACGATGAACGCCGCTACAAGGACCGCTGGCGCGTCGAGGCGATGTTCTGTCGTCTCAAAGACTTCCGCCGCGTCGCCACCCGCTACGACAAGCTCGCCCGTAACTACCTCTAGGCCGTCGCGCTCGCCGCCGCCGTCGCGTTCTGGTTATGAATGAGTTCGACCCTAATAGTGAACAAACCATGATGGCGCAGCTACGCACCGTCGATAAATTGCAGAAACGCCTTCAGCAGGAGGTATTTCATTATGCTGTGGATGCAAAGAAGGCTGCTGGACGAGCTCTTGGGACAATTGTCGAGCTTATAACCTATTACAAACTTGTGGACTGGGGATTAACAGACAACTTACTAATCGAGCGACGGATTCTCCGAATTTGCTAATTCGTCCATTACGCATAATGTTGAGTTTTCGATTTATCGCGCACTGAACGTCTCCGCAATGCCGCTTGCTTCTGCTGGATCGAGGCTTGGTGCTCGTGCGATAGGAAAACTTTTTGATTTCGTTCCTACGCGACTAAACGAGACGTTGCTGTGCGCGAAGGGCACCGTGCGGAACGCCGCGGTGCTTGCCGAAGATGAGCAGAGAATAACCGCAGTTAATCTGCATCGCTCCTCGGGAGGTGCAATAGAGGTTCGTCTAAGCAAGCTGCACTCTCAGCCAGTTGCAATTGTCGAGTGCAAGCGCGTTGGAGTTGAAGAAGGAATGAAAAAGGGGCCCCAATCGATCGAGAAGGCAAAGCAAGGTGCCTACGTCGCGCGCACGGTTTCAGCTTTGCAAAAATTGCGGGCGGCGTCTGGTCAGCCGCAGGGCTATCTCCCAGCAATCGACGGCAGCTATGAAGTCGCCCCATACGACGATATGCTCAGTTCAATTTTCTCCGGGGAGCGCGAGGTGCCGCTAGGTTTCGTGCTTTCGATCGGGGTGACTAGCAATCACGGCAACTGGTTCACGTCCGACAATCACAACAAGGAACTCAAGGTTCTGGCCCAGTCCTATGACTGGCTACTGTTCCTCACAGACCATGGCTTAATGCAGTTCGTAGAAGATTGCATTCTAGAACCGCATCCAGCCTATGAGCACATTGCCTCGGCATTTGCTGCAAGCTATACGGGTACGAAGGGGCTAAACCGCTTCACCAAAGTAAAGATTGATCTCGAGGCGGACGCAGCCTTGCGCGAGTATTTTGATACGCATCGCGAGCAGTCTGACGGTTGGTTTGAAGTTATATCGCCAGCCGGTCGAGCAATAACAGAACTTCCTGAGGAATTGCGCTTTCTGATAGCCAACGTTGAGCTTCCATGACTGCGGGGCGCACTGCAGTAGGTCAGTCTACCGATTGGGGAACCCCACCCAAATATGTGTTTGCCGTTCGAGACGCCCTAGGGGGCGAGATTTCGCTCGATCCGTGCTCCAACCGCCATTCCATCGTAGAGGCAACGACCGAATGGTCGTTACCCCATGACGATGGGCTACGTAAGCAATGGAATTTTCCTACCATTTACGTGAACCCGCCCTATGGATCGGATAAAATTCGGGGGACGCGTATCAGCCATTGGTTAGCAAAGTGTGCGGAGGCGTTTGACATATATGATGCAGAAGTAATTGCTCTTGTTCCAATTGCCGCCAATACCAAACATTGGAAGGATTTTGTTTGGAAGAAAGCTTCGAGCATCTGCTTCCTGTACGATACGCGGCTCCGGTTCCTGGTCGACGGTATTGATGATGGTAAGGGGGCGCCAATGGCTTGTTGTGCAGTTTATTGGGGACGGCATCGCCAGAGGTTCGCGGATGCTTTTGCAAGTCACGGTGCAACAATCAGTCTTGAGGGTATCAGAGTTCCTGATCGGCAGGAGAAGCCTACCTTTCGGTTTGCAGGACAGTCGACTTGGAAGAGCGGTCTAGCCGCAACTAAATGAAGCTGCGCGTGCGATAAAGCAAAGGTGGTAAACGCGATCGACCCCGCCGACGTCACCGCCATCCTCCACGCCGCCGCCCGCGCGCGGACCGCGCTGACCTATTCCGAAGTCCTGAACGCCCTCGGCTTTGCGTTCTCGCGGCCGAAGATGCGGGCGTTGTGCGTGGTGCTCGACGACGTCGACGCCGCCGAGCGGGGGGCGGGGCGGGTGCCGCTGGCGTGCCTCGTCGTGCGGGCGAGCGATGGGTTGCCGGGGCAGGGGTGGTGGCTGGGCCGGCGCGACCATGACGCTCCGTTCGTCGGGCCGGCGGCGGCGGCGTACCTCGCCGCGCGGCAGGCGGAGGCGTTCGCGCACTGGGCGGACACGCCCGACAACCGGGTGCAGGGCTCAGCCCTGCCCGGAGGCCCTTCGCCGCCAGACCGCGCTCCGCCCGCCTAGACGCCGCCGTTGAACGTGTCGCAGGCGTCGATGCGGCCGGCCTGCAGCCCGGTCTCAAGCCAGTGGACGCGCTGGGCGCTGCTGCCGTGGGTGAAGCTGTCGGGGGTGACGGTGCCCTGCGCCTGTTGCTGCAGCCGGTCGTCGCCGATGGCGGTGGCGGCGCGGACCGCCTGGGGCACGTCGCCGGGGTCGAGCAGCTGCGGGTTGGCGTTGGCCCAGACGCCGGCGAGGCAGTCGGCCTGGAGCTCGAGGCGGACCGAGATGGCGTTGCGCTGCCGCGGGCTGGCGCGGTCCATCGCCGCCTGCGCCTTGTCGGAGATGCCGAGCAGGTCCTGGACGTGGTGGCCGATCTCGTGGGCGATGACATAGGCGTCGGCGAACTGGCCCGGCGCGCCGAAGCGCTGCGACAGCTCGTTGAAGAAGCTGGCGTCGAGGTAGACCTTCTTGTCGGCCGGGCAATAGAACGGCCCGGTCGCGGCGTTGGCCCCGCCGCAGCCCGACTGCGTGCTGCCGGAGAAGAGCACCAGCTTGGGGTCGACGTAGCGGACGCCGGCCTGCGCCGGCAGCAGCTTGCCCCAGGTGTCCTCGGTCGAGGCGAGCACCTTTCGGACGAAGCGCTTGTCGCTGTCCTCCTGGCCCGGCGCGGCGGGGCTGGCGGCGTTGTCCCGCGGGCCGATCTGGTCCTGCCCGAGCGAGCGGCCGACCTGCGGCTGCCCGACCTGCCCGCCGCCGCCGCCGAGCATCGCGCCGATGTTCCCCAGGCCGCCGAAGACGGCCATGATGATGAGGAGGACGACGACGCCGCCACAGCCGAAGCGGCTGAGAACGAAGCCGAACAGCATCGGCACCAGTCCGCCGCCGAAGCCGCCGCCGCCCCCGCCAAAGCCGAAGCCGCCGCCACCGCCCTGGCCGCGGACGTCCTCGACATTGTCGCTCTCGCGTTCGTCGTCCAGCCGCATGGAAATCCTCTCGCCCGCTCGGTCGTTGCTTGCGCGGCACAACGCCCCACGGGGCGCGATGGGTCAACATGGTTTCGGCCCGGCGCCGGGGCGTGCTAGGAGCGGGTGATGCTTGCCCGCCGCTTCCTGTGGCTGATCGTTGCCGCCGTCCTCCTGGTCCTCGCTGCCGCCTTCGCCTACCGGCTGTTCGGGCCGCAGCTGCTGAAGGTCGCGCTGGTGCCCGGCGGCACCTTCGCCGACAGCCGCGTGGCGCCGCCGCCCGACTATGCCATGCTGGACGGCTGGGACGCCAACCCGGGGCTGGCGACCGACCCGACGCGATGGATGCCGCCGGGGGGGGCGACGGGGGCGGGGACCGGGGCCGGCATCGCGACCGGGGCAGGGAAGGAAGCGGGCGCGGCACCGCGCGTGGCGGTGTTCTTCGTCGCCCCGACCGCCTTTTTCGGGCGCGACCGCTGGACGATGCCGTTCGACGACGCGGCGACCAACGCCCGGCGCGCGCTCTACCTCCGCAACATGGCGACCGTGTTCACCGGGGTAGGTCCGGTCTGGGCGCCCAGGTACCGCGAGGCGACGTTCGGCGCGTTTCTGACGACGCAGCCCGACGCGGCGCGCGCGCTCGACCTTGCTTATGCCGACGTCGAGCGGGCGTTCGCCGCGTTCGTCGCCGCGGTGCCGCCGGGGACGCCGATCGTCCTTGCCGGGCACAGCCAGGGGTCGCGCCACCTTCTCCGCCTCGTCGCCGGGCATGTTGCGGGCACGCCGCTGGCGAAGCGGGTGGTCGCGGTCTATGCCGTCGGCTGGCCGGTGGCGGCGGCCGACCTCGCGGCGATGGACCTGCCTGCCTGTGCGACCGCGGCGGCGACGCGCTGTGTGCTCAGCTGGCGGAGCTACGCCGAGCCGGCCGAGGTCACCGACTTCCGCACTGCCGACCCGGTGGCGACGCGGCGCGGCGGGGCGCTGGTCTGCACCAATCCGCTGACCGGAACGCCGACGACCGCGACGGTGCCGGCGAGCGCCAACCGCGGCGCGCTGACGCCGGGCAAGGACGATGCCGGCGGGACCCTGGTCGCCGGTGGGGTCGGCGCGACGTGCCGCGAGACCTATCTGTCGATCGGCGCCCCGCCGGCCGGGTTCGATCGCTACGTACTGCCGGGCAACAATTATCACGTCTATGATTACAACCTGTTCTGGGCGAACGTTCGCGCCGACGTCGAGCGGCGGGTCGCGGCGTTCGGGAAATGACGGCGTGATCGTCGACGTCGCCGGCTTCCGCGCCGCGCTGCCGGGCGGCGGGCGGCTGGCCGGGCTCGACGTCGGCACGAGGACGATCGGGCTCGCCACCTGCGACGCCGGGTGGAGCTTCGCTACCGCCGTGGAGACGATCGCGCGGACGAAGTTCACCGCCGACCTTGGCGCACTGGCGGCGATCCTCGACCGCGAGCGCATTGCCGGGGTCGTCGTCGGCCTGCCGCTCAACATGGACGGCAGCGATTCGCCCCGCACGCAGTCGGTTCGCCAGTTCGCGCGGTCGGTAGCGGCGCCGCTCGCCCGGCCGCTGCTGCTGTGGGACGAGCGCTGGTCGACCGCGGCGGTCGAGCGGGCGATGATCGCCGCCGACCTCAGCCGCGCCCGCCGCGCCGAGCGCGTCGACAAGCTGGCCGCCGCCTACATCCTCCAAGGCGCGATCGACGCCCTGATGGCAGCCGCGCTGCCCGGCTAGGTTCTTCCCCGGCTGGGCTGTGCGCGGGGCGCGCCGAGCGGTCTAGCCGTTGCCCGCGGACGGGCGTAGACCCGCGCGGATGACCGCCGCTCACCCGTCTGCCCCCGCCGGCGTCCACCCGTTTCCGCACCGCGACCTGCTCGCCATCGCCGACCTCGCGCCGTGGGAGATCACGCTGCTGCTCGACGAGGCGGAAAGCTGGGTCGGGATCAACCGGGGCCTGCGGAAACACGACGATCGGCTGGCCGGGCTGACGCTGGTCAATGCCTTCTTCGAGAACTCGACCCGGACGCTGCTGAGCTTCGAGATCGCCGGCAAGCGGCTAGGGGCCGACGTGGTCAACATGACCGTCGGCGCATCGTCGGTGAAGAAGGGCGAGACGCTGCTCGACACCGCGCTGACGCTCGACGCGATGCACCCCGACGGCCTTGTCATTCGCCACGGCGAATCGGGCGCGGTCGCCCTGATCGCCGCTAAGGTCGGCTGTCCGGTGCTCAACGCCGGCGACGGGCGGCACGAGCATCCGACGCAGGCGCTGCTCGACGCCTTGACCATCCGCCGGCGCAAGGGGCGGATCGAGGGGCTGACGGTGGCGATCTGCGGCGACATCCTCCACAGCCGGGTGGCGCGGTCGAACTTCCAGCTGCTCGGCCGGCTGGGCGCGAAGGTCCGCGCCGTCGCGCCGCCGACGCTGCTTGCTCCCGACCTCGAGCGGATGGGGGTCGACGTCTTCACCGATATGGATGCCGGATTGGACGGGGCCGACGTGGTGATGATGCTGCGGCTCCAGCTCGAGCGCATGAGCGGGGCGTATGTCCCCTCGACCCGCGAGTATTTCCATTTCTACGGCCTGACCGCGGCGCGGCTGGCGGCGGCGCGGCCCGACGTGCTGGTGATGCATCCGGGGCCGATGAACCGCGGTGTCGAGATCGACACGGCCGTCGCCGACGACATCGCCCGCTCGGCGATCAGCGAGCAGGTCGAGATGGGCGTCGCGGTGCGCATGGCCTGCCTCGATGTGCTGACGCGCAGCCGGCGCGGGGTCGCCGGGTGGTGATGCTGGCGCTGACCAACGCGCGGGTGATCGATCCTGCCAGTGGCCGCGACGGACCGGGCAGCGTGCTCGTCGCCGATCGCATCATCGCGGCGATCGACGGAGCGCCGCCCGCCGCTGCCCAGGTCATCGACTGCGGCGGGCGGATCGTCGCGCCGGCGCTGATCGATGCCGGCGTCTTTGCCGCCGACGCGCGCGCGTGTCTCGCCGGCGGCATCGCGCGGGTGGTGCTGATGCCCGACCGCAGCCCGCCGCTCGACGAGCCGGCGCTGATCGAGTTCGCTCAGCGCATCGGCAAGCCGCACGTCTGGGTGCATCCGCTCGCCGCCGCCACGCGCGCCCTGGCGGGCCGCGAGCTTGCCGAGATCGGGCTGTGCCAGGCGGCCGGCGCGGTCGGCGTCGCGACGGGGCGCGGACCGCTCGCCGACGCCGGCGTCATGTTCCGCCTGATGCAATATGCGACCGCGTTCGACCTGGTGGTCGTCAGCCATGCCGAAAACGCCGCGCTCGTCGCCGGGGCGGTGGCGACGGCGGGCGAGTTCGCGACGCGCCTCGGGCTGCCGGCCGCTCCCGCCTTTGCCGAAGCCGTCGCCGTTGCCCGCGATCTGCGCCTGGCCGCGGCGACCGGCGCGCGGCTCCACTTCCGGCAGGTGACGACGGCGGAGGCGCTCGACCTCATTCGTGCCGCCAAGGCGGCCGGCGTACGGGTGACGTGCGGCGTGACGCCGGCGCACTTCCTCATCGGCGAGGACGCGGTCGCCGGCTACCGCAGCTTCGCCCGCTTGTCGCCGCCGCTGCGCCACGACACCGACCGCCGCGCCGTTGCCGCCGCGGTCGCCGACGGCACGATCGACGTCGTTGCGAGCGGCCACGATCCGCGGACGCAGGAAGACAAGCGACTGCCGTTTGCCGACGCCGCGCCGGGAATGGTCGGGGCCGAGACGTTGCTGGCGCTGGCAAGCACGCTGGTGCGTGATCACGGCATGAGCTGGCCGGCGCTGCTGAAGACGATGACCAGCGTTCCAGCCGGGCTGTTCGGCCTGCCCGGCGGCCGTCTGGCGGCCGGGGCACCGGCCGACCTTGTCGTCGTCGACCCCGATGCGCCGTGGCGGATCGACGCCGGCCGCGGGCTGGCGGTGGCAGGCAACACCCCGTTCGACGGCCTGCCGGTGCAGGGCCAGGTGACGATGACCATCAAGGGAGGCGAGATCGCATGGCGGCGATGAGAACGCTGTTTCTGGCGGCGGCGCTGGTCGGGTCGACGGCAGCCAAGCATGTCCCGCCACCACCGGCTCCCGCCGCCGAGCTGCCGACCACCGTCGCGCCGACCGTCCGCGCCGGCGTCGAGAAATGGCGCGCGGGTGACTATGCCGGGGCCGTCGCGATCTGGCAGCCGTTCGCCCAGGCCGGTGACGCCGACGCGCTGTTCAACATGGGTCAAGCGTACAAGCTCGGTCGCGGCGTCCCCGCCGACGCGGCGACGGCCCGCGACTATTACCGCAAGGCGGCGATGAAGGGACACCTGCCGGCGCAGGCGAACCTCGGCATCGCCCTGTTCCAGGCCGGGGAGAAGCCCGAAGCGATCAAGTGGCTCAAGACGGCCGCCGATCGGGGCGAGGCGCGAGCGCAATACGTGCTCGGCATCGCGGCGTACAACGGCGACGGCCTGCCGCGTTCGCAGTCATTGGGTTATGGTTATCTTCTGCGGGCGCAGGCGAGCGGCCTGCCGCAGGCGGTGACGGCGCTCGCCGGGATCGCGCCGGCCTTGTCGCCGACGGACCGGACCGCCGGCGAGGCGGTGGCCGCGAGCCTGGCGGCGGGAGCCGGCGTCCCGAGCGCCCTTGCCGCGGCGACTGCGCCCAAGCTGATCCCGGCGATGCCGCGCGCGGCGGTGCCCGTGGTGACGCCGCCATCGGCGGCTGCGCCGGCGGCGGCACCGCCACCATCGGCGACGGTTTCGACCAAGCCGGCAGCGCCAGCAGCGACGACAACGACGACCACGACCGCGGCGCTCGGCACGGTCCCGCCGAAGCCGGTGACGCCACCGCCGGTGCTGACGACAGCGGTCCCGACGGCCGCCGCCGCCAAGGCGCCCGCCGCTGGAGCGGTACCGCCGGCGCGGCCTGTGCCGGCGGTGCGGACGACGGGAGCCGCCGACGCCGGGTCACGGCCGCCCGCCGACGCCGCCGCTCGACCGGCGACGGCATCGGCCGACAGATCGCCGCTGCCGCCCCGGCCCGCGCCAGCGGTTCCCCTGCACGAGACGACGCCGGCGCAGGCCGATGCTGCCGCCGGCGTGCCGCCTCGCCCGGCGGTGGCGACGGTCGACATCCCGGCCTCACGCCCGTCCGAGCCGCCGAAGGCCGAGGCGACCGTGCGCGCTCCGGTCAAGGCGGCGGAGCCAACTCGGGTCGCCGTGCGTCAGCCGCCGCTGAAGCCATTCGAGACGGTCGACGCGCCGGTGAAGAAGGCCGACGGGTGGCGCGTCCAGCTCGGCGCCTTTTCGTCGCGGAAGCTCGCCGACGCCGCTTGGGCCGATGCGAAAGACGCTGCCGGGTCGGCCAAGCCGGTGTTCGCCACCGATGGCCCGGTGACCAAGCTGCAGATGGGGCCGTTCCCAACCCGCGACGCCGCCAGGGCGGCATGCACCCGGCTGACCGCGGCCGGGCGCGCGTGCTTCGTCACGCAGGGGTAGCCGTCGGCGCCTCGGTCGCGAAATAGAGGGGATAATGGGAACGGCATCCCGGGTTGAACGCCGCGCCGCACGTCGGGCAGCAGTCGCCCGAACGCATGTAGCCGGCGATGCTCAGGGTCGTGCCACAGGCACCGCAGAGGATCGCCTCGCGCTGCCGCTCGCTCACCGGCCATGATGCCAGCGGGTGATCGGCAAAGGCGGCGTGACAGTCGGCGCAGGCGTACCACGTCTCGCAGCACGCCATCTGGATGGCGACGATGTCGCGCGGCGAATGCCAGTGGCGGCAGCGCGTCTCGCCGTCGACGTCGAGGCCGCGGACTTCGGGCGCCGCCACGGCTAGGCCGCCGCCCGCGCCTCGCTGACCACGCCCGGCCACCTCGCCCATAGTGTGGCTTCCTCGGCCGCGACCTTGGCCGCTGCCGCCGCCTTGACCGGGCCGAAACCGCGCACCGCCAGCGGCAGGGCGGCGATCTGGACCGCGAGGTCGACGTTATCGGCGCGCAGCCCGGCGATCAGGCGATCCACCTTCGTGACATAGTCGGCGAACGCCGCCCGCTCGTAGCGGCGCTCCTCGCTATAGCCGAACGGGTCGAAGGCAGTGCCGCGCAGGCGCTTCATCTTCGCCAGCACGCCGAACGCGGCGAACACCCACGGGCCAAAGCTGTACTTCTTCGGCCGCCCGGTGGCGGGGTCGGTGCGCGCGAACAGCGGCGGCGACAGCTGGACGCGCGGTTTGGCTCCGCCCTCGAACTGCGCGGCAAACGCGGCCGTGAAGCGGCCGTCGCTGTACAGGCGCGCGACCTCGTACTCGTCCTTGTAAGCGAGCAGCTTATACGCACTACGCGCGACCGCCTCGGTCAGCCGGTCCTCGCCCAGCGGCTCAACCCGCGCGACCAAGGCGCTGAACTTGCCGGCATAAGTGGCGTCCTGATACGCCGTCAGATCGGCGACGCGGCGGGCGATCAGCTCGGGCAGGGTCGTTGCCGGCGCGGCGGCGACGGGGCCGCGGGCGGCGGTCACCATCGCCTCGACGGCGGCAGCGTCGTGCGCGAGCAGGCGGCCAAGGGCGAAAGCGCGGCGGTTGAAGCCGACCTGGACGCCGTTCAGTTCGATCGCGGCGTCGATCGCCGACAGCGGCAACGGGATCAGCCCGGACTGCCACGCATAGCCCATCAGCAGGATGTTGGCCCCGATCGCGTCGCCAAGCAGCGTGGTGGCGATGGTGTCGGCGGCGATGAAGCTGGTCGCATTGGGGTTCGCCGCCTTGCGGATCGCCCGCTCGACCTGCGCCGAGCGGAAGTCGATGTCGCGGTTGCGGACGAAGTCGCTGGTCGGGGCGATGTCGCCATTGGCGACGACGGCGGTGCGCGAGGGCACCATCAGCGTCTGGGTCGCCTTGTCGGCGGCGACGACGGCGTCGCAGGCGAGGACGAGGTCGGCACCGCCGGCGATGATGCGCGGACTGGTCAGGTCGTCATTCGACGCGGCGAGCCGCACGGCCGAGTAAACCGCGCCGCCCTTCTGCGCCATGCCGGCCATGTCGGCGGTCGTCGCCGCCAGCCCGGCGATGTGCCCGGCGGTGCCGAGCAGCGCTGATACCGTCAGCACGCCGGTGCCGCCGATGCCGGTGACCATGATGTTGAAGCCGTGGCCGGGCGCGGGCACCATCGGCTCGGGCACGGCGGACAGGTCGATCTCACCCGCCGCCTTGGCCTTGCGCGGCCGGGCTCCATCCACCGTGACAAACGACGGGCAGAAGCCCTTGAGGCAGCTGTAATCCTTGTTGCAGCTCGACTGGTTGATCCGACGCTTCCGACCGAATTCGGTCTCGACCGGCTCGATCGAGACGCAGTTCGACTGGACCGAGCAGTCGCCGCAGCCTTCGCAGACGGCGGCATTGATGAACACACGCTGGGCCGGATCGGCGAGCTGCTGGCGCTTGCGGCGGCGGCGCTTTTCAGCGGCGCAGGTCTGGTCGAAGATGATGACCGTCGTCCCCGGCGTCGCGGCGAACTCGTCCTGGATCGCGGGCAGCGCGCTGCGGTCGAGCAGGCGGACGCCGTCGGGCAGCGTCACGCCCTGATAGCGCGCGACGTCCTCGGTCAGCACGGCGACCTTGGCGGCGTTTTCGGCGACCATCTGGCGGGCGATGTCGCGCGGCGTCAGCTCGCCGTCGTGGGTCTGGCCGCCGGTCATGGCGACGGCGTCGTTGAACAGAATCTTGTAGGTGATGTTGACCTTGGCCGCGATCGACTGACGGACGGCGAGCAGGCCGGAATGGAAATAGGTGCCGTCGCCCAAATTGGCAAAGACGTGGCGGTCCGACGTGAACGGCGCCTCGCCGACCCACGTCACGCCCTCGCCGCCCATCTGCGTGAAGGTCTCCGCCCGGTCCATCCACAACGCCATGATATGGCAGCCGATGCCGGCCAGCGTCCGCGCCCCCTCGGGCGCCTTGGTCGACGTGTTGTGCGGGCACCCGGAGCAGAAATACGGACTGCGCTTGATCGGCGTGACGTAGGCGCTGGCCTTGGCGTCCTGGTCGGTGAAGAAGGCGAGGCGGTTCCGGATCGCGTCCGTGTCGTGGTACTTCTGGATGCGGGCGGCGATGACGTGGGCGATGACGCCGGGCGTCAGCTCGTTGTCGGGCGACAGCAGCCAGTTACCCGCCTCGTCGTGCTTGCCGACGACGCGCGGGCGGACGGCTTCGCGCCAGTTATAAAGCTGCCAGCGCAGCTGATGCTCGATGAACTCGCGCTTCTCCTCGATGACGAGGACTTCCTCCAGCCCCTCGGCGAACGCGCGGATGCCGTCGGGCTCGAGCGGCCAGGGCATCCCGACCTTGTAGACGCGCAGGCCGATGTCGCTTGCCGTCCGCTCGTCGATGCCGAGTTCGGTCAGCGCCTCCATCGTGTCGGCGAAGGCCTTGCCGGTGGTGACGATGCCGAAGCGCGGGCGCGGCGTATCCCAGACGCGGCGGTCGATGCCGTTGGCCTTGGCGAAGGCCTGGGCGGCGAAGCCCTTGTAGCGCTGGAGGCGGGTATCCTCCTCGCGCCACACGTCGTTGCCGCGGATGCCGACGCCGCCTTCCGGAAAATCGAACGGCGGCAGGATGATCGCGCGCTGCTCGGTGGCGAGGTCGACCGTCGCCGACGTTTCGACGGTGTCGGCGGTTGCCTTGAAGCCGACCCAGGTGCCGGCGAAGCGGCTCATGGCGATGCCGAGCAAACCGTATTCGACGAATTCGTGGACCGACGACGGCGACAGGAACGGCACGAACGCCGCCTGGAAATTATGGTCGGACTGGTGGGGCAGGGTGCTCGACTTGGCCCCATGATCGTCGCCGACGATCGCCAGCACCCCGCCGTGGGGCGTCGTGCCGGCGGCATTGGCGTGCTTGATGACGTCCATCGCCCGGTCGAGGCCGGGGCCCTTGCCGTACCAGATGCCGAACACGCCATCGACCGTCGCGCCGGGCCGCAACCCGACGTGCTGCGTACCCCAGACCGCGGTCGCCCCGAGCTCCTCGTTGAGCCCGGGCTGGAACACGATGTTCTCGGCTGCCAGCAGCTTTTTCGCGCGCCACAGTTCCTGGTCGTAGCCGCCGAGCGGGGAGCCGCGGTAGCCGGAGATGAAGCCGGCGGTATTAAGCCCCGCCGCCCGGTCCCGCGCCCGCTGGACCAGCGGCAGGCGGACCAGCGCCTGGGTCCCCGACAGGAAGATGCGCCCATCGGTAAATTTATACTTGTCGTCCAAGGAGACAGGCAGACCGGCGACCATGACGTTTCCCAAGGCTATTTAGGTCAATATAGCTGCCCTTCCGCTCAGGCACAACGTCAGAAGCGGTGCGACACACCGACCTGAACTTCGACTGCCGGCGTGGCGTGGTTGAGGCCGACGTAAGCCGAGGCGTCGAACTGCACGCTCGGATGCGCCTTCGGGACATAGGCTGCGAACAGGTCGGCCGTGGCGCGTGTCGTACGTCCGGTCGGATCGTCGTCGTGCGTGCCGGCGAGCTCCACCCCCGCATTGACGCTGCCGAGCTGGCGGCTGATGCCGCCGATCAGGGTGTAGCTGGCATGATGTCCGCGTGCGCCGGCGTCTGCGACCCGGTCGATTTCAGGCGACAAGCCGAGAGCGAAGTCGGCGGGCAGCGCGAGCGTCAGCGGCACGATCAGCCCTTCGACGGTGCTGCCGACGCCGACCGCGGCCGTCGCCGTCGGCAGCACGACGAATGGCTGCAGTGCCACGGACAAACCTTTGCCGTCAGGGTGAAGCAGCGACTGCTTCACGCCCAGCGTGATGTCGCCGATGCTGTCGACCGCCGGCGTGCCCGGCGAGTGGGTGTGGACGAACGGCGTCCACCCGGCGAGCAGCTCGAGGTGCTGCGTCACGCCGTAGCGGAGCAAGGTGCTCGCCACCGCCGTCGTGTCGGTGACGCCGCCGCTGGTGTCGTGGGTGAAGTCGGCGAGCGCCGTCTCGACTTCGACATGCCCGGCTTCGACGATGCACGCCGGCGTCAGCCGTCCGGGGCGGTCCGGACAGAGGTCGCGGAGCGCACCGGCACTGGCGGCAAGCCCGAGAACGAGAGCGACGATCATCGACAAGTCTTTCAGTTGACACGTGAAACAATTCCGGAACGGGCCGCGCCGGTGCCGGTTTGTGGAGAGTGCACCCCAACAGTTCGGAGACGTACCATGGCCAATAACCAGTTCGCCGTCATCACCGGCGCTTCGAGCGGCATCGGCCTTGAGCTTGCGCGCCTGTTCGCCAAGAACGGCTATGACATCTTCATCACCGCCGAAAACGCGGGCGAGATCGAGCAGGCCGCGTCGACCCTGCGCAGCGAGGGCGCGACGGTGACGACGCATGTCGCCGATCTCGCGCACCGTAACGGCACCGAAAGCCTGATCGCGGCGATCGGTGAGGCTGGACGTCCGGTCGACGTTCTGGCGGCAAACGCCGGCTTCGGCCTCGGCGGGCGCTTCACCGAGACCGACATCAACGTCGAGTTCGACATGATCGCAGTCAACATCATCTCGACGGTCCAACTGGTCAAGCATGTGTCGCAGCACATGGCCGAGCGCCGGTCGGGGCGCATCCTGATCACCGGCTCCATCGCCGGGCTGATGCCGGGATCGTTCCAGTCGGTCTATAACGGCACCAAGGCGTTCCTCGACAGCTGGGGCGCGGCACTCCGCGAGGAGCTGAAGGAGCAGGACGTCGTCGTCACCGTCCTCATGCCGGGGCCGACGGAGACCAACTTCTTCCACCGCGCCGACATGGACGACACCAAGGTCGGCGAATCGAAGAAGATGGATCCTGCACCCGTCGCCCAGGCCGGTTACGACGCGCTGATGGCCGACGACGATCACGTCGTCGCCGGCTTCAAGAACAAGTTCCAGGCGCTGATGACCAACGTCCTGCCCGATCCCATGCTCGCCAAGATGCACCGGGACATGGCGCAGCCCAATGCCGAAAAGCAGGCCGCCGAATAACGCCGGCGCAAAGGTTGGACGGCAGTGAACGCGCGCGGCCCCGGGTCGCGCGCGTTCTTGCGTCACGACCGGGCGCTGGTATAAGCCCGCGCTTCCCTCGCGGGCGTGGCGGAATGGTAGACGCGCTGGTTTTAGGTACCAGTATCGAGAGATGTGGGGGTTCGAGTCCCTTCGCCCGCACCACGCCAGCTACCCAGAAAGACCGATCATGCGGATTGCCGAGACGTTGAACGAAGGCCTGAAGCGCGAATACAGCGTCCACGTGCCCGCCGCCGATCTCGACGCCAAGGTCACCGCGCAGCTCGGCAAGGTCGCCGCGCAGGTTCGCATGCCCGGCTTCCGCCCCGGCAAGGTGCCGCTGAACCTCGTCCGCAAGATGCATGGCGCGCAGATGCTGCAGGAGGCGCTGCAGGAGACGGTGCAGGACGGGGTGCAGCAGCTGATCGCCGAGCACGCGCTGCGCCCCGCGATGCAGCCGCAGGTCGACCTCGCGGCTCCGCCGGCACTGGGCCAGGATGTCGATTTCAAGGTCGCCGTCGAGGTGCTGCCGGTGATCGAGGCGCCGAAGATCGACGGCATCGTCCTTGAGAAGCTGGTCGTTCCCGTCGATGACGTTGCGGTCGACGCCGCCGTCGCGCGGCTGGCGGCGCAGGCACAGGGTTTCGCGCCGGCGGCCGACGGCCATGTGGCGGCGAGCGGCGACGGCCTGACGATCAATTTCGTCGGCACGGTCGACGGCGAGGCGTTCGACGGCGGCACGGGGGCGGGGATGCGCGTCGTCATCGGCTCCGGCCAGCTGATCCCGGGCTTCGAGGACCAGCTGATCGGCGCGACCGTCGGCGAGGCGCGGACCGTCAAGGTCACGTTTCCGGCCGACTATAATGTCGCCTATCTCGCCGGTCGCGCGGCCGAGTTCGCCGTCACCGTCGCCGGCATCGACTCCCCCGAGGCGACGACGTTCGACGACGAGTTCGCCAAGAAGTTCGGCCTCGACAGCATCGATGCGCTGCGCGAGATCCTGAAGGACCAGGTCGCGAGCGAGTCGGCGGCGATGACGCGCACGCACATGAAGCGCAAGCTGCTCGATACGCTGGCGGGCACCCACGATTTCGAAGTGCCGCCGTCGATGGTCGATGCCGAGTTCGACGCCATCTGGCGTCAGGTGGAGGCCGAGGACGAGGCGCCGTCGGAGGACGACCGTGCCGAGTATCGCCGGATCGCCGAGCGCCGCGTGCGGCTCGGCCTGCTGCTGTCGGAAATCGGCCAGGCGAACGGCGTCCAGATCAGCCAGGCCGAGATGAACCGTTTGATCGGCCAGGAAGCGGCGAAGTACGACCGCAAGGAGCAGCCGCAGGTCGTCAAGTACTTCCAGGAGAATGCGATGGCCGCAGCGCAGCTCCGCGCGCCGCTGTACGAGGACAAGGTCGTCGACTTCCTGCTCGGGCATGCCGAGGTGACCGAGCGGGTCGTCAGCCGCGAGGAACTGCAGGCCGAGATCGAGAGCGACGACGAGACGCCGGGTATCCGCGGGCACGTCCACGGCCCCGACTGCGACCACGTTCATGACCACGCCGGGCACGACCACGCGGGTCACGATCATGCCGCGCACGACCACGATGCGGCACCGTCGCCGGCACCGGCACCCGCAAAGAAGCCGCGGGCGAAGAAGGCTGCGGCCGCGGCGGTGGTCGATCCGGCGCTCGGTGCTGGCGCGGACGAGGTCGCGGCGATCGAGCCGCAGGCCGCGGTCGACAGCACTGTCGCGCCTGCCGATGGCGGCACCGACGCCGCACCTGCCGACGGCGCTGCCGACGCTGCACCCGCGGACGAAGCGGCGTAGCGGCGCGGCCCCGTGGCGCCGAGGCGGGCGGGGCTTGAACCCTCCCGCGTTCGCGCCGATGTTAGCCGCTCACCCGCGCACGGAGCGTTTATGCCCGACCATCTCGACCTCACCGCCGGCCTCGTGCCCATCGTCATCGAGCAGTCGAATCGCGGCGAACGGTCGTTCGACATCTATTCGCGCCTGCTTCGCGAGCGCATCGTCTTCGTTACTGGCCAGGTCGAAGACCATATGGCCTCGTTGATCGTCGCCCAGCTGCTGTTCCTCGAATTCGGAGAATCCGAAGAAGGACATCTTCATGTACATCAACTCGCCGGGTGGGGTGATCACGGCGGGCATGGCGATCTACGACACGATGCAATACATCCGCCCGAAGGTCGGCACGGTGTGCATCGGTCAGGCGGCGTCGATGGGCAGCTTCCTGCTCGCCGCCGGTGAGCCGGGGATGCGCGTCGCGCTGAAGAACGCGCGGATCATGGTCCACCAGCCGTCGGGCGGAGCGCAGGGTCAGGCGACGGATATCGAGATCCAGGCCAAGGAAATCCTGCGCGTCCGGCATGCAATGAACGAGCTGTACGTCAAGCACACCGGCCAGACCCTCGACGTGATCGAGCGGGCGATGGAGCGCGACAAGTTCCTCTCGGCCGATGAGGCGAAGGTCTTCGGCCTGATCGACGAGGTCACCGACAAGCGCCCGACTCCGCTCGAGGGGGAGGCCCTGAAGGCGGCGTAGGACTGGCGTTCATCGCCGGTTGTACGCATTGTTACAGAATCGCGGCGGTGACCGCGATACCGGGTTGCCGCACGGCGACAGCCCGCTAGGATGCGCCACGAGTGCGCGAAAGGGAACTCATGCCTAAGTTGGATGGCGGCGACTCGAAGAACACGCTCTACTGCTCGTTCTGCGGCAAGTCGCAGCACGAGGTGCGCAAGCTCATCGCCGGGCCGACCGTGTTCATCTGCGACGAATGCGTCGAGCTGTGCAACGACATCATCCGCGAGGAAACCAAGACGGCGCTGGTCAAGACCAAGGACGGCGTCCCGACCCCTCGCGAGATCTGCAAGGTGCTCGACGACTATGTCATTGGCCAGAACCACGCCAAGCGCGTGCTGTCGGTCGCGGTCCACAACCATTACAAGCGGTTGAACCACGGTGCCAAGGGGGCCGAGGTCGAGCTGGCCAAGTCGAACATCCTCCTCGTCGGGCCGACCGGGTGCGGCAAGACGCTGCTCGCCCAGACGCTCGCGCGCATCCTCGACGTGCCGTTCACCATGGCCGACGCGACGACGCTGACCGAGGCCGGCTACGTCGGCGAGGACGTCGAGAACATCATCCTCAAGCTGCTCCAAGCGTCGGACTATAACGTCGAGCGGGCGCAGCGCGGCATCGTCTACATCGACGAGATCGACAAGATCAGCCGCAAGGCCGACAACCCGTCGATCACCCGCGACGTGTCGGGCGAGGGCGTCCAGCAGGCGCTGCTCAAGATCATGGAAGGCACCACCGCCTCCGTGCCGCCGCAGGGCGGGCGCAAGCATCCGCAGCAGGAATTCCTCCAGGTCGACACGACCAACATCCTTTTCATCTGCGGCGGTGCGTTCAACGGCCTCGACCGGATCATCGGCGACCGTTTGCAAGGCAAGTCGATCGGCTTCGGCGCGCACGTTGCCGCCCCCGACGAGCGGCGCACCGGCGCGCTCCTGCGCCAGTGCGAGCCCGAGGACCTGCTGAAGTTCGGCCTGATCCCCGAGTTCATCGGCCGTCTGCCGGTCATCGCCACGCTCGAGGACCTCGACGAGGGCGCGCTGATCAAGATCCTGACCGAGCCGAAGAACGCGCTGTCGAAGCAGTATGCGCGACTGTTCGAGATGGAAGGCGTAAAGCTGTCGTTCCAGACCGATGCCCTGGGCGCGATCGCCAAGCGGGCGATCGAGCGCAAGACCGGTGCCCGCGGCCTGCGGTCGATCATGGAGTCGATCCTGCTCGACACGATGTTCGAACTGCCCGGCATGGACGGGGTCGACGAAGTCGTGGTCGACAAGGACGTCGTCGGCGGCACCAAGGAGCCGGTGCGGGTTTTCGCGGAGCAGGCGGCGAGCGCCTAGCCGCCTCACCTCCTGCTTACGGTCGGGGTGTGCGACGCGGCGGGTGAGCGTGTTCCCCGCCAGCCTCTCCCGCTTGCGGATAGGGCGACTGCCGCACCGGCGCGGCGGGAGAGGGTGTCGCCCGGGCTGGCTGATGAGCGACGGCGGTCACCGCCGCCGATGCGGACGCTGTCTCGATGCGATGCGCCTGCACGCGCGTTGCTCGGCCCTCCCGCACGCGGGCGAGGCCGGCCATCAGCCCTTGTACACCGCCGGGAACAGCTTCTTCAGCGCCGCGACCTTGGGCAGGTCGTTGTACACGATGTATGGATAGGTCGGGTTCCGCTCCAGGAATTTCTGGTGATAGCCCTCGGCCGCGAAGAACGGCTTGCCGAGTTCAACCGTCGTCACCACTGGCCGCGGATACGTCTTGGCGGCGTTGAGTTGCGCGATGTACGCCTTTGCCTCCGCCGCCTGCGCCGCGTTCTGGGCGAAGATCGTGCCGCGGTACTGCGTTCCGTCGTCCGGGTCCTGATGGTTGAGCTGGGTCGGGTCGGTCGCCACCGAAAAATAGATGCGGAGCAGGTCGCCATAGCTGACCTTGGCCGGATCATAGACGACGCGGACCGACTCGGCGTGGCCGGTCTGGCCGGTCCCGACGATCTCGTAGTGCGCCGTCGCTGCCGCACCGCCGGCATATCCCGAGGTCGCGCTCCTGACCCCGGCGACATGGTCGAACACGCCCTCGACGCCCCAGAAGCAGCCGCCGGCGAACACCGCGACGCCGGGTGCGTCGGCGGCCGGCGAAGTCATGGCGGGCGCCGGGACGACGTGCATCGCGACCGGGTCGGCCGGTGCCTGCGCGGTTGCGACGGCGGCAAACACAGCGGCAGCCATTCCGGCGAGCAGAACCTTCTTCACGAACGATCTCCTTGATCTAGGCGGCGGGCGCAAAGGTCAGCGCGACACCGTTCATGCAATAGCGCAGCCCCGTCGGCTTCGGGCCGTCGTCGAAGACATGGCCGAGGTGCCCGCCGCAGCGGCGGCAATGGACCTCCGTGCGGGGGATCCCGAGCGTCGTGTCTTCGCGCGTCCGCACCGCAGCCTTCAGCGGCGCGTAGAAACTCGGCCAGCCGGTGCCGCTGTCAAACTTGGTCGTGCTGGAAAACACGGGCAGGGCGCAGCCGGCGCAGGAAAAGGTGCCGCGGCGGTGCTCGGTCAGCAGCGGCGAAGTGAATGCCCGCTCGGTGTCTTCGTGGCGCAGCACCTCGAAAGCGGCGGGCGACAGCTTCGCCTGCCACTGGGCCTCGGTCAGGTTCACCTCGAAATGCTCCGGAGCCGGCTTGCCGAGCCGCGCCCCCGACAGCGCGCGGGCAGCAGGCAAGGCAACGACGGTGGCAGCGGCGAGACCGGCAAACGAGCGGCGCGACAACACAGGGCAAACCTCGACGGCGGCGGACGGTACGCAGGTAGGTACGCCGCCGCCGCGGTAAAGGTTACAGCGCGCCGGTGAAGCCCTTGCCCTCTGCGGCAAGACGCGCCAGCAGCGGGGCCGGCTCGATGCCGTAGCGCGTCAGCGTATCGGCGATCGTCGTCAGCCCGACCGAGTCCGCCCAGAACATCGGCCCGCCGCGATAGACCGGCCAGCCGTAGCCGTTGATCCAGACGATATCGATGTCGCTCGCCCGCTGTGCCATCTTCTCCTCGAGGATCTTCGCGCCCTCGTTGACCATCGGGTAGAGGCAGCGCTCGAGGATCTCGGCATCGTCGATGTGGCGTCGGTTGACCCCACGTTCGGCGGCATAGTCGAGGATGATCTTCTCCGCGACCGGCGAGGGCGTGCGGTTGCGCTGCGCGTCATAGTCGTAGAAGCCGCGGCCGTTCTTCTGCCCGCGCAGTCCGGCCTCGCACAGCCGGTCGCGGATCGTCTCGCCCTTCGACGTCTCGGCCGACCAGCCGATGTCGAGCCCGGCGAGGTCGCTCATCTGGAACGGCCCCATCGGGAAGCCGAAGTCGAACAGGACGCGGTCGACGTCGGCGGGCAGCGCGCCCTCGACGATCAGCTGCATCGCCTGCGCCTGGCGGCTGCTGAGCATCCGGTTGCCGATGAAGCCGTGGCAGACGCCGGCCACGACCGCGACCTTCCCGATGGTCTTGGCCGTCGCCATCGCCGTCGCCAGCACCTGCCCGTCGGTCTTCGCCCCGCGCACGACCTCGAGCAGGCGCATGACGTTGGCCGGCGAGAAGAAGTGGAGGCCGAGCACGTGGTCGGGCCGCGACGTGGCGGCGGCGATCTCGTCGACGTTCAGATAGCTGGTGTTGGTCGCCAGGATCGCGCCCGGCTTGGCGATTGTGTCGAGCCGGCCGAAGATCTGCTTCTTCAGGTCCATGTTCTCGAACACCGCCTCGATGATCAGGTCGGCGGCCGACAATGCTTCCATCTCCAGCGTCGGCGACAGCAGGCCCATGCGCCGCTCGACGTCATCGGCGGTCATTCGGCCCTTGGCGGCGGTGTTGTCGTAGTTCTTCCGGATGGTCGCGACGCCGCGGTCGAGCGCCTCCTGCTTGGTCTCGACGATCGTCACCGGGACGCCGGCGTTGAGGAAGTTCATCGCGATGCCGCCGCCCATGGTGCCCGCGCCGATCACGCCGACGCGCGCCACCGGCAGGAGCGGCGCGCCGGCGTCGACGCCATCGACCTTGTTCGCCTGGCGCTCGGCGAAGAAAACATAGCGCTGCGCCTTCGACTGAAGGCCGCCCATCAACCCCATGAACAGCTTGCGCTCGACCGCGAGACCTTCCTCGAACGGCAGCGTCGCGGCCGCTTCGATGCACTGGATATTGGCCTCGGGCGCTTCAAAGCCGCGGAACGCCTTCGTATTGGCGTGGCGGTAGGCGTCGAACATGCCCGCCTCGACGCCGAGCACCGGCTTGTCGCGGACGCGGCGCAGCGGCAGGTTCTCGGCGACGACGCGGCGGGCGAAGTGGATCGCGCCGTCGCGCAGGTCGTCGACGATGGCGTCGATCAGCCCGGCTGCGGCGGCCTGCTTCGCACCGATCTGCTTGCCCGTCGTCACCATCTCGAGCGCCGCCTTCGCGCCGACGACGCGCGGCAGGCGCTGGGTGCCGCCGGCACCGGGCAGCAGGCCGAGCTTGACCTCGGGCAGGCCGAACTTCGCCGACAGCACGGCGACGCGGTAATGGGCGACCAGCGCGACCTCGAGTCCACCGCCGAGCGCGGTGCCGTGGACCGCGGCGATGACCGGCTTGGGGCTGTTCTCGATCGCCGCCTGAACCTCGGGCAGGGGCGTCCCGCGCGGCGGCTTGCCGAACTCGCTGATGTCGGCCCCGGCGATGAACGTCTTGCCGGCGCAGACGAGGACGATCGCCTTGAGCGCATCGTCGGCGACCGCGGCGGCGATCCCGGCGGCGATGCCGTCGCGGACCTCGGCCCCGAGAGCGTTCACCGGCGGCGAGTCCAGCGTCAGGATGCCGACGTCGCCGTCGATGGTCAGGTCGGTCACGGCATTGATCGCGGTCATGGCGCTTCTCCCCAGATTAAGCGCTGTTGCAGCGCGGCAACTGCCGGTACACGGCGTGGCGATGACCTTCGCTAACCTGCAGCCGGACACGGCGCAACCCGCGCATCCCAAACTCGGCTCCATCGTGCTGCTCGGCAGCCTGACGGCGTTCGGGGCGGTGTCGATCGACCTGTATCTGCCCAGCCTGCCGGCGATCGGCCATAGCTTCGGGGCCGGCATGGCGGTCGTGCAGCAGTCGATGTCGGCGTTCTTCATCGGCATGGCGGTCGGGCAGCTGCTCTATGGCCCGCTGTCCGACCGTTTTGGCCGCCGTCCGGCGCTGCTGGTCGGGGCGGGGATCTATGTCGCTGCCTCGCTCGGCTGCGCGGCAGCGCCGACGATCGGCTGGCTCGTCGTCGGGCGCTTCGTCGAGGCGCTCGGCGCCTGCGCCGGCCAGGTGGTGGCGCGGGCGATCGTCACCGACCGCTACCGCCGCGAGGATTCGGCGCGCATCTTCTCGCTTCTGACGCTGGTGCTGGGCGTGGCACCGATGCTGGCGCCGTCGGTCGGCGGCTGGCTGGTGACGGTCGGCAGCTGGCGCGTCATCTTCCTGCTTCTCGCCGGCTTCGGCGTCGTCATCGGCACGGCGGTCGCGCTGCGGTTGACCGAAAGCCGGGCGGCGGCGACCGCGGTGCAGGCGCGGCGCGAGAACCCGGCGCGGTCGCTCGTCGCCCTGCTCGGGCATCGCCGGCTGGTCGGTTACCTGCTGGCCGGCGCGCTCAACGGCGCGACGCTGTTCGCCTACATCGCCAGCGCGCCCGACCTGCTGATCACGCAGTTCGGCTTCACGCCGGGCCAGTTCAGCCTCGCCTTCGCGATCATCGCGGTCGGGGTGATCGGCTCGAGCCAGGTCAACCGCCGCCTGCTCGACCACTTCGCCTCGGACGACATCCTGCGCGTCGCCAGCCTGGGCGGCGTCGTCGCCGGCGGCGCGTTGCTCGTCGCGGCTCAGCCGGCGATGCCGGAATGGGCCTTGCTCGTCGCCCTGTTCGCGGCGCTGACCTCATTCGGCTTCATGGCGGCGAACAGCACCGCCGGCGCGCTGGCGATCGATCCGTCGCGCGCCGGGGCGGCGTCGGCGCTGATCGGCTCGGGCTCGTTTGCCGTGGGGGCGGCCGCGGCGGCGCTGACCGGGCTGTTCCACGACGGCACGCCGCGCCCCATGGCGGTCGTCATGGCCGTCAGCCTCGCCGGAGCGGCGGCGGCGCTGCATCTGCTCGCCCTGCCGCGGCGGTGAGCGCGGCGCTCCGTCCGCGCCACGCGCTGCTCGCCCTCGGCGTCGTCGCCGTCTGGGGGACGAACTTCGTCGTCATCAAGCTCGCGCTGGGCCACCTGCCGCCGCTCCTGTTCGCGACGCTCCGCTTTGCCCTCGCCGCAGTGCCCGGCGTGTTCGTGCTCAAGCGGCCGGCGGTGCCGCTGGCGACCCTGGCGCTGTACGGTATCCTGATCGGCGTCGGGCAGTTCGGCCTGCTGTTCATCGCCATCGGCGGCGGCGTCGCGCCGGGATTGGCGAGCCTGGTCGTCCAGAGCCAGGTCTTCTTCACCATCGGCCTCGCCCTGTGGCTGAGCGGGGAGGGGCTGCAGCCGGTGCAGGTCGCGGCGCTCGCGCTCGGTGCCGCAGGGCTCGGCGTGATCGCCATGAACAGCGGCGGCGGCACGTCGGTCGGCGGCATCGCCCTCGTCCTCGCCGCGGCGCTGGCGTGGGCGTGCGGCAACATCGTCCAGCGGCGGAGCACGGAGGCCGACATGCTCGCCTATGTCGTCTGGGCGAGCCTGTTCACCGTGCCGCCGCTGTTCGCCCTGTCGCTGCTGCGCGAGGGCTGGCCGGCGATCGTCGGCGGGCTGCGCGGGGCGAGCGCCGGCACGTGGGTGGCGGTCGTCTGGCAGGCGGTCGGCAACACGATGTTCGGCTACGGCGCGTGGGGCTTCCTCCTGTCGCGCTACCCGGCGGCGACGGTCGTGCCGTGGTCGCTTCTGGTGCCGGTGTTCGGCATGGCAACGGCGGCGTTGGTGCTGGCCGAGCCGCTGCCGGCGTGGAAGCTTGGCGCCGGCGCGCTGATCCTCGGCGGGCTCGCGCTTACCCTGCTGTGGCCGCGGCTGGCGCGGCTGTGGCCGGTGCCGGAAGCGTGAACAGATAGGGTCCGCCGCGGGCGAGCGCCGCCTGCCACGCCGGGCGCGCCTGGATTCGCCGGACGTAGGCAAGAAGTCGCGGGTAGCTGGCGGCGAGGCCCTGCGCGGCGGCAATCTCGGCGACGAACGACATCATCACGTCGGCACCGGTCAGCCGATCGTCGAGCAGCCAGTCGTGGTCGCCCAGGCCGGCATCGAAGAAGGCGAGATGGCTGGCGATCTGCTCGTCGATGCGCGGCGCCAGCGGCGCGGCGGCGTGACCGAGGCGCGAGGTATACAGGCGCAGCAGGAACGGCAGCATCGCCGATCCTTCGGCAAAGTGCAGCCACTCGACATAGTCCTCGTACAGGGGGCCGTCGGCTGCCGGTGGCAGCTCGGGGCCGTAGTGACGGATCAGGTAATCGACGATCGCGCCCGATTCGGCGATCTTCCGTTCGCCGTCCTCGATCACCGGCGACTTGCCGAGCGGATGAACCGCCTGCAGCTCGGGCGGGGCGAGGTTGGTCACCGCGTCGCGCTGGTAGAATTTGATGTCGTAGCCGATGCCCAGCTCCTCCAGCAGCCACAGGATGCGCTGCGACCGCGAGTTGTTGAGGTGGTGGACGGTGATCATCGCACAGGGCTCCGGTGACGCGGACGGGCGGTTAGGGTAGGCGCGGGCGATGATCGTCGTCACCCCCGAAATCGCGATTGCCGAGGACGAGCTGGTCGAGACCTTCATCCGCGCCAGCGGTCCCGGTGGGCAGAACGTCAAACCCGTTTGTCTAGTTACATTCGACTAAGTGTCTGAAATCGGCCGCGAACGTGTCGCTTTGACCCTGCCCCGCAAACCCTTTGCGTCGAGCCTTTTGGCCTTCGAAACCCGGTTTACACGGGTCTTCACGCGGTGGCTAGGACGGTGTTCGGCTTCCGCGATCAACGCTACCAATCGTGCCAACGCTTCCGCACGGTTGCGAAGTTGCGACCGGTGGCTTTGCGCGAAGATCACGATTTCACCATCCTGAGTGAGCCGTGATCCGGCGAGCTTCATCAACCGTACCGCGACGTCATCGGGCAAGCTTGGTGAGCGCCGGGCATTGAAGCGCAGCTCGACGGCGGTCGACGTTTTATTGACATGCTGGCCACCCGGGCCCGACGCGCGGACGAAGGTTTCGCGTATCTCGTCGTCTTCGATCGACAGGGTAGGGGAGACGATGATCACCGCACGACTATAGCGGACCTTCCAAGCCCGTTCATCATTGTCGCGACGCTCGACAACCCGCCCGGGCCTTGCGACAAGGCTTCCGGGCAGCTCATGGGGGCAGGCGTGGAATATTATCGACAGGGTTCGGTTACGGTCGATCAGGACTTCGCGCGCTTCGGCTCGAAGAGCTACGCGATAAACAAGATCAATACCGTCGACGTACGCGAGCGCAGTCCTAATGGCCCGGCCGTGTGTTTTATAGGCGTGTTCGCCCTCATAGTCGGGCTGATGCTGCTATTCGCCACAATATGGGGCATCCTAGTTGTAATTGGCGGTGGCGTGTTCGCCTATTTGGGCTGGAAAAGGCTGGCAAGTGGTAGTCTACGATCTATTCTTAAAAACGTCTAGTTCGGACGTTCAGGCGTATGAATCCCGGGATGAGGAGGAAGTTAATCGCCTGCGCGTCGCGGTCGAGCAGGCGATGACCGGGCGCTGATCGATGGCAGTTCGCATCCCCGTCATGGCGTCTCGCTTAAGCGTCGTCTCTGGTGTGGCGGTGCTAATCGCGCTCACGCCCTTACGCGCTGCCACGATTGCGCAGGTTGTCCATGAGACGACGCCACTTGAATTTGTACAGCGATATATCAACGGCTTAAGCGATTTTGAGGATATCCGCGATCAGGACGTTAAAGATCAAAAAGCAAATCCCCGTGATTTGATGCGGTGCGTCCGCTCTACGGAAGCGTGGCAACTCCAATTATCCGGAGATATCGCAAGCCTGAATTCTACGAGGTTGAAGGCGAACGGGGTGGTGAGAGACATTCCACGGTCATTTGTGCCATTGTTTGAAGCAAAGCGGAACATCTATTCCGCAATTTCTGGTATCTGTTCAGCGATGGTTGCCGGTCCGCGCCCCGGCGTTGACTACGGGGCAATGGTTGCCGCGATGCCTAAGCTCAGCGCTCAATTAGATTACATAGACAAATCGTTGTTCGATGATTCTCCGCTGATTTTTGCTACTCTGATAAGTGACATACCGGACTCGCAAAATCACGCGAATCATCTTGTCATCACGCGCGCGGAACGCGACGCGCTGGTAAGATCAATCGATAATCAATTCGGCGCGCGACTGAAGGTCAAGCCCCAGAACTACAATGTGTCGACTGTTTGGTTGATTAGAAAAAAAGTGCTCGAATACAAAGGAGCCGATGAGCCGCGGTGAGCCCTCACCCGTGCGCTAGCAGCTTCAACAGATAGGGTCCCGCAACCCAAAGCCCCGACACCACCGCACCTAGCGCCCCAAGCAACCACGCGATCGTTTTGCGCTCGGTCGCGCCAGTCGCAATCGCATCTTCCACGCTTTCGGTTCGGTTTTCCAACCCGGTGACGACGGTTTGAATGTTCGCGCTTAGCTTGGCCTCGGTCGCGAGAATCGTCTGCCCCATCTTGTAGGTTTCGGCCGTGACGTACTCGCGTACGGCTAGATTTGAGTGCTCAAGTCGTGTGACGGCATCGCTGATCGAACTGATTTTTCGATACGCGGCCGATCGGGAGCGGAATTTCCGTAAAAACCTGGCTCACGATGGCGAACGCCTATCTTAGTGCTCCGCCGATCGGCAGAGCGCCGCCACCCTCAAAGCTGGCGCCGATGTTTACTTAAAGCTTGTTACGCCTACGGAATTTTCTCTCGACCCTCCCGCCGTCTGGCGCGAAGTCGGTTCATCGTGCGGCAGGAGCAGCACGGTTCAAGGGGGAAGCTATGAGAAGTTATCAGGTAGCGCTCGCGTTTGGCGCGCTTGCATTTGCGGTTTCTGCGTTCGCGCAGATGCCGCTGGTTGTGGTTGAGCAGGCTTCGACTAACCCGACGCTTCGCGCCGGGACGCCCGTGCGCTTACGGCTGCTCACCGGGTTGACGTCGAAGCAAGCAAAGACGGGCCAGATCATCGATCTTGAGACGGTCGACGACGTCATGGTCGACGGGCATATCGTTATTCCCCGCGGGAGCCAGGCGCGCGGAGAAGTCACGTTTGCCAAGAGCACTGGGATGTGGGGCAAGTCGGGCAAACTCGACACGCAAGTGACCGCGGTCCGGGTCGGTGGCGTGGACATCGCCCTGCGTGGGACGGTTGCCCAGAAGGGCGAGACGGGCTCGGCTGGCGTCATAGGCGCTATCGCATTCCTGCCAGTTGCAGGATTTTTTGTTACCGGAACAAGTGCCGAGATACCTGCCGGAACAAATTACAGCGCCTTTACCGTGAACGACATGCCTCTGGCGTTCGCGGGGATCACAGCGGCGCCCACAGGCGTTCCTGTCGCGGCTGTGGCACCTGCTCCGCCCGTCGCAACGGTTGGCGTAACCGCCGCTTCCACCGCTGTAATGACGCCGGTGGTCGCAAGAAAATAGCTACTTGAACTAGGGCCAGTGGGCGTGAGCGCCGCTGTCCTCACGGGTAGCGGCGCTCTAGCTCGTGCAGAATGATCCCGCCGACGTCCGCCAGCTTTTGGGGAGCCCGAAGCGTGGTGCGCTCGGAACGACTGGTTTTACAAGCCTGTTGGGGACGTCGCCGGGGCATCAGGCGCGCGTATTTAGCCCCAACCGAAAGTTTCGTCCGGCGTTCTAATCCGGCGAAACCGGCCGATTCCACCGATCATGGCAAATCCCGCTATCATAAGTACCCAGGCCGCAGGTTCCGGCACTGCAAGTGCTTCGCCAGACAACACCATTCTGAAGTTGGTGCCTGCCGAACCATCAAGACGAAACTGTATGTCACTGGTGAAAGTTTTGTTATAGCAGCAGTAGTTCGCTCCGTAACTAACGAAGGGGCTGAATGCCCTTAGGTCAAATTGGTAATGAACCGAACCAATTTCTACAAAATGATCAAGATAATCGTACTCACCTTCGTTGCAATCTAACCCATATCGATCTTTGTCGCAGTACTCATTAATAATATGAGTGCTTACAAACAGATTACGCGGATCGACAGGAGACGAAAGAGTCAGATCAAAATGCAGATTGCCAGAATGGGTATTCGAAATGCGGTAATCAAACGGAGTTTGTCCGATAATAGTAATTGGACGTGCTTGAACTTGCCCTGCTGCCAGCGATAGAACGGCGTACGCCACGAGTTTCAGTAACACTAATTCCCTCCTGTTTTCCCGACGCTATACTATCTGAAATAACGCGATCGGCAAGTGACGCATTGCGACGCGACGATCTGAACAGGATCGGCGTGGTGGCCATCTGAATTACGGTCGATAGCTCCTCGGCAATCTCGTCGAGCCTAGCTTCGCCTCAAGCGAAGACGGTCCGATCACGCCGCGCGCGCGGAAGACGCCCGCCCTGCCGATCTTGAGCTTTTTCGCGATCGCGGCCGCACCAAGTCCGGCGTCGCGGAGCTCGCGCACCTCCGCGGGCCGGATTGGAGCTTAGCTAGCGGGGCTTCTGCCCTCATCGCCTCGATGACCGCGACGGTCTCAACGCTGACCGTCACCACCCGCGCGAGCAGATCGATCACGCGCTGCTTGTGGTCGGCGAAGCGATAGGTGTCGAACAGGCGCGCGACGGTTGGGTCCTTGATCTTCTTCTCTTTGTGCTGGTCGAGCACCCAGTCGATCGCGCTGCGGTTGCCGAGGCGATAGTCCCATGCCGCCGTCGGCACCCCGGTCAACTGCGTGTCGCTGTCGAGGACGATCGTTCCCGTGGCGGGGAGCGACTTGAGCTTCGCCACCGGCGGCTTGCCGGTGGGCACGTCGATTTGCGTCAGGCCAAAGGGGGCAACGCCCTCGTAGCCGATGTGGAGGTCAAGCAAGGTCCGCCCCCACGCGACCCATTGGGTGAAATGGGCGTAAAGCGGAACGCGCGGGAATTCACGCCGCAGGTCGGCGGCATAGGTCTCGCGGTACACCGGATCGTGGAGGACAGCATAGACATAGGCGAAGATGTCATCCTTGCTCAGGTCCGGTGCCTCTTCGGCGTAGCGGGTGCGGAACTGCACGAGCGCCCAGTCGGTGATGTTGTCGATCCGCTCGCCGGAGGGCAGATAGCGATAGCGGGTGACTACTTGAAAACCGTCTATCGATGCGAGGGCATGGAGATCGGGAAGGGCATCCGATGCGAGAGTGCTAAACTCGGAACGCCAACCCTTATCACTTGCAATGATGCCAGGGTTTGGTTCGCCTCGATACATAGCCGGTAAGCGATACGTTCGTCCGTTTAGGTGCTGATCGAAATACAGCCAGTTGCGCGTGAACGGACGGTCTTGAGCCTGAATTACGCGAGTTGGGTCGTAAGAAAGCTTCAATCCTCGGCGTAGGTAGCTGTCGAGTTCCGCGTCCCATTTGATGTTCTCCCGTCGCGGGTCACCCGGATTTTTCTGACGATTTCATATGTCGCGACCAGTAGTTTTGCCTTTCTGCCCGCCTCACGCTTGGTCCGCGACCACATCCAGTCATCGCGCTGCGTCTTGACGCCGTTCGACGTCAGCCGAAAAATTGCTTGCGGTGGTTTGGCCGAATCGCCGGGTCCGGCGGCGGGGTCGGCCACCCGCAGCAGGGTCGCCCAATCCCCGTCAGTCTGGTTGAGCCAGACGCCAGCAGCATCGGGCTTGATCGTGGCGAACGGCAAGTCACCCAACTCGCTCCCCGACAGCCACGCCAGCTTGTCCGCCGCCGTCTCGTCTTCGGGCCGCCGCGCATAGCGGATAGCCGCCGCCCCGCGCTTGCCCTTGACCCGCACCATGAACGCGATCGTCAGCCCGGTCTGGATGCCCATCGCATTATGCTTGGTGCCCGAAATCTTCGGGTTAGCGCGGACGTCTCCGCCGAGGTCGACCAGCCAGATGTCCGCGAACTCGTCGGCGACCGCCTTGCGGAAGCCGTCGAATGCGAGCTTGTCGATGAAGTTGCGGTTAGTGACGAACGCCAGCACACCCTCGTCGCGCAGCCGGTCCGATGCCCAGCGATAGAAACGGACGTACATATCGCTCAGCGCGCTGGTGTTCTGTGCTTTCGACTGCGCGCGATAGGTCGCTCCGATCCGCTCATCGATCCGCTTGTACGGCCGGTTCGGGTTGCGGGCGCTGAAGTCGGACTGCCAGGCATTGTACGGTGGATTGCCGATGACGACGCTGATCTTGCGCTCGTTCTGCCGCTTGATCCGGCCCATGTTTTCGTCGGACAGGCTGCCAAACAGGTCGGGCGAGTACCCTGCGAACTTGCCGAGCGCGGCGGTGTTGTCGATCGTGTCGACGAACACAAGCCCCGGAAATTCGGCATACTGCCCGGTCATCGCGGCGTAGGTAGCCTCAATGTTAAGGTTGGCGACGTAATAGGGCAGGATCGCGACCTCGTTGGCGTGCAGCTCCTCGGTGTATTTGTGGCGCAGCTTGTCGCGATCGCCCTGAAAATGTTCGAGCAGCTCGACGATGAAGGTGCCGGTCCCAGTCGCCGGGTCGAGAATTTCGACGCCCTTGTCGATGAGGCACTTGCCGAAGTGCTTTTCGCACAGCCAGTCGGCCCCGCGGATCATGAAGCGGACGATCTCGCCGGCGTGTAGACGACGCCGAGCCGGTCGGCGGCCTTAGGGTTATAGACCTTGTAGAAGTCCTCGTAGAGGTTCTTCAGGAACGTCTGTTTCTCGCGCCGGTCGACGGTGTCGGCTGCGGCGGACTTGATGGCATTGTAGTAGGGGCGCAGCCGCTCCTTGGTCGCACCGCGCAATTCGCGGGTGAAGAAGACGCGCTCAAGCTCGCCGATGCGCTGAGCGACGTTGTTTTCCTTGAGGAAATCATTGTTATCGAAGACGCTGTTGAAGATTTCCTCGGTCAAGATGTGCTGGATCAGCATCTCGCGGACGTCGGCGGCGGCGACCATCGGGTTGATCGCCGATTTGACATGGGCGAGGAAGTCGGCGGCGGCGGCGACATACTTCGGGTTCTTCGCCTCGGCCGTGTCGAGCGCGTGGCGCAACGCGTCGAGGATCGCGGGCAGGTCGGCTTTGAACTGGCGTGCGGCCTTGCGAAACTCGGCGATTTCGGGGCGCTCGAAAGCGAAGAAGCGGTCGAGCAACTCAAGCAGCGCGTCGTCGTCGCGGATGTTCGCGCGGTCGACGGTGACGTTGTTCTGGACAAGCACCGCCTCGCGAGTGTCCTCGTAGATGATGTTGTCTACCGGGTATCCCGAGTTGCGCTTCTTGGCGATTTCCTTATCGAGGTCGTCCTTGCTATCCTTCGCCTCCCAATAGCCGAAGGGGATGCGGAGGACGCCGGGGACAAGCGCGCCGTCTACGCGTATGTTATTGCCCTTCGGGCCCTTGCCCTCCCACTGGTTGACGAGCGTCAGGTCAAGAGCGCGGCCCCAGCTTTCGAGGAGCTTGCCGAACGCGGCGCTGACGACGCCTTCGTTGAGGCTTCCCGTGACGGCGTGTAGCTTAGCGAGGTGTGTGCGGTAGGCGTTAACGTGTTGACGGCTCACTCGATCAGTCCCCCAGCGTTAAACGTAGCCGATAGGCGGCGCAATCAAAACGCCATAAAGGCGGGCGACCTGTTCGAGGAGTAGGAGGCAGAACTTGGTGTAATTCCGGTGTGAACGATCAAAGAAGTCACCGCCGTCATTCGTTCATGAGATTCTGATCTTTGGGCCTCTACTATCCCGCCCGTTTGCCTGCACGGTATGCGCGCATTCTATGCGGACTTGGGCCTGCCATACTTGTTCGCCGGGGGATCGAGCCTGGAAATCAGGTATTCCTCGAATGAGGAAGCCTCAAAGGCTTCGGCAACCTCAAAAATTTGAACGAAGGCTGCTGTCGAGAACTGCGAGGACCGTTCATGTGCCTTTAGACGGCTACCGACGGTTTGACTGTGCGATGCCTTCCCGATGTACAGCAGGTTGCCGTCCGCGGAATAAAGGGAATAGACGCCGGGGCCGAAGAGGCATCCGTCGTCGCCCAACCCGTGATCGGGACGATGTCATGCGGAATGGGTTGCGGACGATCCGGATGACGGTGATCGAGATGATACTGATCCACGATCGATCGCACGCGGATTGCATCTTGCATCGGCATCATCTCGTTTCCCCTTCTGCATGATTGCACTATGACACTGCGTGCCCGGATAGCGACTGACCGCTTTTGGACCGGCAACCGCAAGCGGGCAAGCTCGAAGTCTTGCCACCGGGATGCTCGGATCGTCGTCGGGCAAGCACGACCGTATCTGTGTTATCCTAGGGCGATGAACGAAGGCGATCCCTGCACGCGAACCGACGATCGAGCTGAGTGCGCGCTATGCCGGAGCGAGGTCTTCGGCGGAGTTGGTCGAGTTGCTCGCACGATCCGATTTCAAACCCCGCGTTGTGATGCCCCCGGCGAGTTGCGGGCCTGGTCGAAAGAGTTAACCGCAGGCGCGGGGTAGACGTGCCGCTGCGATCGGCGGGCGATCAGCCGGTCTCAAACTTGTGGCGAGGGCTTCCCGATCGGGGCGATGAAATGGGTTCTGGAGCAGCGCTAACGAATGCGGAAGATCATAAGCCTAGCGGATATGCTCTGTAGCCGCGACCCGGTGGCTCCTGCAAGCCGTGGTACCCAAGGCCGGGGCGGGCGAACGGCTGATCGTCGTCGTCCACTGGATCAAAGGCGCAGTCTCGCAGCACCCGCTCCCGAGCTCGAGCGATTACCTTCCACACGGCAGCGACCGTAGGTGATGCCTGGCTCATCAAAACTTCTTCATATTGGCCCAGACGGTGACACCAGGTCCGCTCAGCTAGGAGCACGAGCCTTGATCGTAAATCTGGTATCGTCCACTGTGGGTAAAGATCAAAAAACAGGGATAATGCACAATGAAGTGGCTTTTGACCTTCTTGGCTCTTATAGCTGCGGGAAACCAAGCAGAGGCTCGGATGGTGCAAATCATGGGCTCGACGCCATCAAATATTTATTTCGCCAACACACATGCCGGAAACCTGCATTTGGATATAACACTTCAGTCTCCTATCGATCCGAGGAACATTACAAATAGAACATATGAAGTTGTAGAAGATTGTTACAAGGACCAGGTTGGTCTAAACTGCAATGAGCAGGACGGTGATTACAGTGTTAATCTGAATACTTTAAGCTCAACTCATTACTCGCTTGATTTCGACCTGCACAGCCCATTTACTGGCTACGGCCCGAATATCTGCTGCTATGTGAGATACTTTACCTACGGAACGACCATCGGCATTGCGTCGGACTTTGGCTCACCTTCTACCAATTACATCGTGATTGAATCGGGTGCTGCGCTCAGCGTTCCCGAACCTGCCGAATGGGCGCTTATGATCACAGGCTTCGGCTTAATCGGTTGCATCGCACGGGCTAGGCGATCGGCCGCTCCGTCTCAGGCCTAGCCCGCTGGCGAAGCATTCAACTGAGCGCAAGCTGATGAGCCCTCGAACCATTGCCGACGTCGCCTACTCGCGGTTCGACCGTCCGGATTACCCGCTGTGGAAGCCGGTGTGTGAGTTCCTGGACCACTTCTACGAATCAACCGATCGGACCCCCCTGATTCGCGATGAACCGTCGCTCCACATCGCAGATTATGAAGCGGCCTATCTCGCGGCAATCGCTGAGTATCTCAGCGAGCATTACGAGCTCGCGCCGCCAGCCTGGATCGAGAAGCCGCGTTACTTCCTCGATCGTGCCTACTTTGTCGATCCGGTCGGGCCAGCGGGCCAAGCCATCTATCTTGCGCAGAGCCCGGCGGCTTTCCGTCGTCGACTGGTATTCACTGAGGGCTCGCCACTACGGCGAAAGCTTGGGCCGTTATCACGACCGCGTCGTTATCCCTGACGGTGTACAACCCACTGGAGCCCGTGTCGCAATTACCTTTAGCAAATGCCTCAACAACGCACGCGGCCTTCTAAAGATCGCCGATCTATGGGCTCGGCGCGGTGCGGCGGCACCACGCCGACCTTGCGTCTGCCATCCCAAATATCGACGGCGCTTGGGTGACGCATTTCTTCAGCGTAGCTCATCGCGCTCCCGTCATTCTTCAACGAAAGTCGCTCTTGCGTATCGACGACGCCAGAAATGTTGAGCCGGAAAAAGCTGTAGACCGGTGCCATTGTCGTCCCCCTAAAGCTACGTTCTACGTCACGGTTGCGACACGTTCCACAGCAGCTTTGCTAAAGCGCGACCCTTGACGCTGGAGGTGACCCGCCCGTCCAGAGCCTAAGCCACGCGTGCCGAGCGCGTTCGTGCATGGCTGCGCATCGAACCACCGAGATCAGAGCGTTGACTCAAATTGACCCTGGCTAGTAAACGTCGCCTAGATTTGAGCGCGTAAACAGAGCGAGTCGAGATGATCAAACGTGCGATGGTTGCCGCGATCCTGCTTGCCACGGCGGCACCCGCTGCTGCGCTTCAAAGATTTAACATTCATGGTTCTGGACTTGTTACCGAGGCAGGGTCAGGTGCGACAGTCGGGGAGAAAGTCTTCTACGACGGTGCTATCGCGTTCTCGTCTCCGATTCCCGTGACTACACTGGCAGTGAAACCTATTCTCAGTACGATGGGAACGCGAGCGGAAACCCCATATACTACATGATTACGCTCTACGACAAATCTTCAGGCGAGCCGTTAGACGGGGTGACACTCGAACCGTACAACTATATTGAAAACATTGGTCTTTCAGCGGTAAAGGGAAAATTGTCCAGCTTCTTTATTTCAGTCGTCGATGACTTTGGTTCTCACGATTATTATAATGGCTACTTTAACGTCGATACCTATGACAGTCAATTTTCGGGGACATTAACTGCATCTGTCCCCGACGCTCCCATTTGGGGGTTGCTTATCAGCGGTTTTGGACTGACGGGGCTATGTCTACGGCATCGTTCGGGTTTGGCGGCTTGATAGCAGCGTCAGAGCCGCAGCCGCCGTTTGTCGAGCGCGTGCGGGGGTGGCTGCGGAGCCGTAACCGCAAGACCGCCTTGCGTAGTTGCGTACGCCGTTGGCGTATCGCTGCACCGCCAAGCGCGAACCCGCTGATCATCAGCGCCCAAGTAAAGCATGTTGGACACCAAGCCGTCGTACTCTACTAACACGCTGATGCAGGTCTGCTCGACCACCACAGCGATGCGACCGCGCCCCAGCACAGTCGGCAACTCATATCGGATGTTGGAGGACGATCGGCCAATGTAGGTCATCGCGAGGTCGGCATTGTGGCCGAGCCATGCGAACCAGGCTCGCTGCCAACGTTCTCGGGTTTTCGAGGGGCTGGCCATCACGTCGCTATAGCATGCGGCGCCTTGATCACGACGGCCCACCACGCCAGATGGACGGCTCAAGCCGATGGACTAGGGATGAGCTTTCGCACCCTTGCCGACGTCGCGGTCTCGCGGCGCGATGATTTCCACTATCCGCTGTGGAAACCCGTCTGCGAGTTCCTCGACTACTTCTACGAGTTCACTGATCGCGAGCCACTGATCCGGGACGAGCCTTCGACTGGCATCGCGGATCATGAGGCAGCGTATCTTGCCGCCATCGCGGAGCACCTGAGCGAGCTCTACGGACTCGTGCCGCCAGGCTGGATCGAGAAGCCGCGCTATTTCCTCGATCACGCCTTCTTCGTCGATCCCCGGGCCAGCGCCGACCGACTTCTGGCATGCCCTCGGCTTTCCGCCGTCGGATGGTCTTCACCGAGCGGTCCCCACTGCGGCGCAAGCTCGGACCTAAAGCGTCGATGCCTCAGGAGCGAATGCGAGAGTGGAAGCCGCGCGTACTCGACTGATCGCCAAGCCGCTCTCGACGCACCTCAATCGGGTTTGCGCCTCAACGTCCGGCACGATCGTCGCCAGCCGCAAGCTGTCGTTCACCGACCTGATCGCCGCCATTGCGATCTTCGTGAACGGGGCCAGGGGCGTGTCGGCGCTGCCAGTCAGCCGCGACCTCGACGTGCAGTATAAGTCGGCGTTCGTCCTGTCGCACAAGCTGAGGGAGGCGCGGCCGCTGAGACGGCAACCCACACCCTAAGCGGCACGGTCGAGGTCAATGGCGGGTACGTGAAGCCTGCCAATTTCAAGGCCGCTCGGAAGGATCGCCGCTTGCTCGCCAATCAGTCGGGCAAGTGTCAGTCATTATCATGCGCGAGCATTGGCATAGGGGCGTCATCCAAAGCCGAAACTCCTCCGCTGTCATGGACGGCCCGACCGGCGTGGAGGCGAGGATGAGCGCAACGAGCTCCTTATCGTGCTGGATTTCGTCGCAGAGGGGCGGGGACTATCCATGGCCCCCTCGATAGCATCAAATCACTGCCGATCGAGCTCCGAGCGATCGGGAGGCGCGGCGTCGCAGGGCCGACCCGACGAGCCCAAAGCCCGAGATCATCAGTGTCCATGAGGCGGGCTCAGGAACGGTCCCCGGCCCACTCAGTGTCAAAGTATAACGAAACGGCTCTACCGCAGCGACGTCTAGGTCAATAGAACCATAATACACGGTGGAATAACTGTAGGTTCCATATTTATATGAATAGTAAAACGCTGGCCTCTGATGAATCCCCTCATCCAATGTTGCAGTATAGGTCGGACTACCCATCACGTGAACTACGGGAATCGTCTCATCAAATTCCTGCGTATTTCCACCTCCATTACGATGTCCTCGCGCATCTGCGAAATCATCATTGTAATAGAGCACAATGGGAAGCTCGACATCGCACATCCGTAATCGGCTTGTCATCAAACGTTCGAAGATCGACGCGAAGGTAGGTATTCGCATCGCGGTAGACGCCGACTTTTGTCAAGGGCAGGTACAGAGAACCGGTGGAGCTCGTACCTCGAATGGTAACCGCCGAGGCTGCCACAGCGCTCGTCAGAGCCGCCGCGGTAATCGCCAATTGATGGTCTTCATCGTCTCACCCCGTTGGTTCTTAAGCACTATCTTGCCGTGTGTCTCGGATGTTGTCGAGAGGTTAAGCACTCCCGATCCGCCTCCGCTGACCATCCAAATATGAACCTTCATCGGTAAGTAGCTCCGTCCGCGCTGCGACGCGGACACTACGAGGCCGAACCGCACATTGTTCTACCGCGCCCCCTCAGCATGAAGCTTGCCTCTTAACGCAGTAACGGTTCGGACCTTCCGGCGTCGCATTGCATCGATAAGCGGACTTTAACGGCGGCTTGTCAGCCCTCGCCCCAATGCCGACCTGCGAAGTAGGTCAGACATAGGCCAAGGCAGCGCAACTGACCAGGATCACGGCAGCGGCGATCCAAGCAGAAGCGGAGGCATCAGCGGCACGTGCCCAAACCCTGCTCTCTGGTTAGTAGCGGACTGCTCGGCTGAACAAGGGCAGCGTGGATGCTGGTGTGGCTAGCGAGGCACTCGGCGAGCCGCCTCCAAGCATCTGGTTCCGGCGCATCTTTCTGTGAAAGAACCTTTTCTAACGAGGCGAACACGTCTCCCGCCGTGATCCAGCGCGGCTCATCGGAAGTAAGTCAAGCCGCACATTGAAAAGACGTTCAACGTCTTTGATGGCGACAACTTCATCGCCGTCGCCGCCAATTCCGACACTAACAGGTGAGCCGTCGTTCATGCGCCACCTATGACGGTCGTTTTGCGACCGCCAAGGCCGCATTCCACCCATCCCGGCCGCTCGTGCCAGGCCGAGCGGAGACCAAATGCGGGTTGCCCGCTTTCGCCCCAATGACGGACGTTCGCGAACCGAACCAGAGCTCCAAACGCTGATCAACTACTCTACTTCGTACAGCGCGACTTCGTATGGTTCGGCAAGGACAAGGTGCCTGCCGTCTTCAGAGAGCGAGGCGACAAACCAGTCGCCGGAGAACGTCCGAAACTCTAACGCTCCGCGCTTGCCTGAGATATCGTATTCAACACGGACGAAGTCTTGTTTGGGATCGAACCGATAAGAGATGGCAGTTGATCCGACGCGCAAGATAGGCCCGTTTTCTCGTAGGCCGTCGAATACGATTCCTAGAAAGTCAGCGTTATTTTCGATAAACCTATAGGGATGCTCGTCGCTTATCTCCGGAGCGGCTGACTCGTCTATGGTAACCAGCACCACCTCGTCATGATCGCAAACAGAGAACTTTCCGTCCCGAGGGATCGTAAAGCCTATAAAGCGTTCCATCTGCTGCAAGGCAGATTTGATATCTAGCTTTTTCATGTGACCAGCATAGCCCCGGAACGTCTGGTTTCCACCCCAACCCGGCCCTTAGCGCTAGACCGAGCGGAAGCTATAAACCTGCGTGGCCGCTGTCGCCCCACTTTCAGTCGTTAGGCCCATTGTGCTCGGTAGGTCGACATAATCGCACTTGCCCCCTTCCACAGGAGGCGGGCAGCCAAAGCAGAGAAGATGGCAGCCAAAGCGGGTCGGGCGAACTGGATCAGTTTCACCGTGGCATCCAGACCCGCCATGCTGGCGAAGCCGTTTTCGTGCCATCCAACAAAGAACGCAAACGCAATGCCACACGGCATTTCGAGCCAAAAAATCGGCGTTTGCTCGGGGTGTTTCTGCTGATCACGAGCGCAGGCAACCAGAGAAGCGGCTCGACGAACGGCATCACTACGGCACCGCCAAACGAATACCAAAATGCGAATGATGGATTGATCACGCCGCGCCTCTTACGATCTTCGTCCTCTAGACATGCGCCAGAAGCGGACGGACGGCAAACCACCCTTGACGATGTTTGTTAGGCTCTACTGCCGCGAGCTCACCGCGACCGCCGCCACGTGCAGGACTGGAACGACATAGACGAACGCCGCCCATATCCCGGCAATCAGGGCCGCCACCACGGTGGCGAACTCCTTGGTCGTATTGAAACTTGTAAAATCGATCGAGTACCACGTCGTCGGGCTCGGCCGTGCGATGTCTCGATACCCAACGGGTCGGCAGCCAGACCTCCCGATCCGCCGCAACCCACGAATGGCATCAAGGTCGAGGAACTGAATTGTTCAGACCCACTCGATCGTTCGTCCCCGCTCCGCCGCGATGCTTTCCATGAGTTCCTGTGAGATCGTGATCAGATGCCGGAGAATCTCAATCTTCGCTAGATCGTCTTCACTCGGTTGCGGTAGATGAAGTTCCTCAATGCACTGGATCAAACGTGCCGTAAGAAGCTGTAGGCTGACGCGACAGCAAGTATTCTCTGAAGAACCCAAATATCTTAGATAGCCCGCGCTCCTGCCGAGCCAAAGCTCCGAGAAATCATTCCTATTGTCACAGAAACCGTGATCGCGAAGCGTGTGGTATATGTACATCAGCTTGTGCATGGGCAAACTCCATCTTGTCGTCTCCTATTTAGGATAGATGCCGTGATGCCGTAACGGGCGCGCGGAGGGTCGCGGAAGGGTACACCGTAACGAGCTCCACGATGTTACAACTGCCTCGCCGACCCATCCGTAACAATAGCCTTGGCACTATAGCAATGTTACGCTATGACATGTCCGACACGCTATTGTTACACAGGAACCTATGGCCAAAATCGGATACGCCCGCTGCTCCACGGTAGATCAAGATACAGACGTTCAAGTCCAACGCCTACGCGATGCAGGGTGCGAAATTATCCGTAGCGAGAAAGTAAGCGGAAAATCCCGCGAGGGTCGCGATGAGCTTGCGTCAGTCATGGAGTTCGTACGCGCGGGGGATGAGGTCTGCGTAGTGCGCCTGGACCGGCTTGGCCGTTCAACTCGGGACGTCCTCAATCTTGTCCACGAGCTCGAAGCCAAGGGCGCCGCATTGACGGTTTTGGAGCCCAACTTCTCGACCCGCGACCCGACAGGTCATCTTCTTGTCACCGTTCTGGGCATGGTGGGCCAGCTTGAGCGAGACTTTTTGCGTGAGCGTCAGCGCGCGGGGATCGATGCGGCGAAGGGGAGGGGCGTCTACAAAGGCCGGAAGGCGTCTGTTCCGGTCATGCGCATCCGCGAACTGCGAGACGCTGGGTTCGGTCCGACTGCAATCGCGAGGGAACTCGGGGTGAGCCGAATGAGCGTGCATAGGGCGTTGACCGCAGTCGAGACCGGCTGAACAATCATTGATCGAGGGCGATCACGGCATTCACCCATGATGCGAACTCCTCCTTCGTCAGCGAACTGCTCGGCTCTTCCGGCGACGCGAGAATGGCCTCGGCTAGCTGCTCGTGAAGATTTTCGCCGCGGCAGATCGGGCATAGGCGGTCCATGCAATGCACTATCTTCGTTAGGGCCTCATCGGGGTTTGGAGCATATTTGAGATCGATCAACAGCGCATCCGCATAGTCCGAGCAAATCGCGTACAATCCGCCCGATCGATCCTCGACTAGACTGACGATCCCAGCGTATACGTCAGATGATGGCGGTAGATCGTATGCCATGGAAATGTTTAGCCAGCCCGCTGCGGTGATTTTAACACGGTACGACGCCCCGCGATTTATTTTAGTCAATCTCGATATCACTTTCTATCCGCGATAAAAATCGATCAGAACCACACTATCGTAGTTTGACTTGTGTAGCGCACGTTCTTCGCCCAGGGGACACCGTAACACGCACGGCGAACCTTCACACCTATCAGCATACGACGTCAGATTCCTAGAAGGTTGCTCACACCCATTATGGTAGCTGGAAAGTTTTTCGCCCCGCACTACATGCTTAATTATGCTATCGGATTGCCGAGAGCGAATGAGAAGTGAAAAGAATGTCCGAGAACACGTTGCTTTCCCTAACGGCCGAAATTGTCTCGTCGCACCTCTCTCACAACCCGGTCGCGTCGAACGATCTGCCATCACTGATAAACACTGTTTATGCCGCGCTATCAGCGACCGGTAATCCGGCACCGTTAGAGGCGGTCGCCCAAGAACCTGCGGTCTCGATTAAGGCGTCGGTAAAGCCAGACTTCATCGTCTGCCTCGAAGACGGCAAGAAACTCAAGATGCTGAAGCGGCACCTGATGGCGTCTTACGGAATGACCCCTGACGCGTACCGAGCGAAGTGGAAGCTGCCTGCCGACTATCCGATGGTCGCCCCGAACTACGCGGCGCAGCGGCGATCGCTCGCACTTCAGATTGGGCTCGGTAAGAAGCCGGTCGTCGAGCCCATCGCTGTTCCAGTCGTCGTGAAAAAGCCGCGGGCGCCCGGAAGGTCGCTGTTGCCGACCCGACTTGAGAGTGTGAATGCGTCTGAGGCTGTCAAGGGCGACGAGCAATGTCCGCTTCCCGCCCCAATGTGCGATTTTGCGGACGGATCGCGGTCCCGGAACCGGCCGTTCCTAATATGGATGAACGGCCGCTTCTGGGAACCGCCCCACTGCGGCTGAATGACCTGGATTGGGGTCTCCGCGCGATCGGCCGGATTTTGCAGCGGCGCGCTGCCCCGTTTACGATCCAATTCATGATGGACCTGAATACCGCCACCGCAGCCGAACTCGACGCCGTGTCGGAGCTAAAAGGACACGGCTTTGAGATCGTCCGCTACCGCGAGGAGCGCGGTCGATTCGACAGTCTGCGGCAGCTTGATGAGGTGCCGGGTCTCGCCGGGAAGTGGGACGGCGCGGAGGGTGAGGTCGAGATCGGTTGAGGTTCAGGCTCGGCCGACTACAGCCACCAACGGGTCGCCGCGGCTGCCGTCAGACACGACTCGCGCGTTGATCTCGGCGAACCCCGCGCGCAGCCGCGGAGTTCGAACTGCTGATCGGGTTCGCACCCTAACGGCCAATTGGAGTATCCAGAAGCAGCCATGCCCGCGAGATGAACGGGCGTCGCAAGTGGAGAAGTGCTAGAGAGCCGTTTAATGACCGACATTGGGGTCGTCGCCGCCGGAGAGCGGTCGGGCAGGAGCCGCCCAATAGCGGACGTTGCCTTCTCACAACTCTCCGCGCATGGTTCGGTCTGTGATCAAGGCTGTGTACCTCCGTATTCTGCTTGTGGCAGCGGTATTTGTCGCCCTACCGCTCTACTGGTCGGCCTTCCCGCCTCGGATACCTATCGGGACGGCTAATGGTGTTTACGCAAGTACCTGCTGCGGCTCCATCAAACTAAAAGATGGCAGGATGTTCTTCGGAAAACAGCAAGTTAATTATGTTGTAGAGCAAGACAATATCGGTCGAGACGTTCTTCCTGAGGTTTACCTTGGTGTGACGAGCGGAAACCGCGTTGAAAAGTCCGAAACGAAAGATGCTCTCAAGCTTCGCCTCGATGCCCGATCGACGCCGATGACTGTTCAATTATGGGATGGGCTGAAGACTTACGAATTCCGCAGGCTTTAGCGAACGGCCGCTTTCCACCCCGTCCGTCGCGCCGAGAAATTGAAGCTTATACGCGAGCGCTTTGCTCCGCGCGCATCGGTACGCGCCGCACCAACATTCGATCAGAGCGTCAAGGTCAGTGTCGGCAAACCCAGACTGACGCTTTGTGATCAAGCGTATGCGTGTAGCATATGCGGAACGGCGATGAGTTCGGCTAGTAGCTCACGAATAAAGGCGGCCCGTTCAGACTGCCATTAGTCGATCGATGTCTAGGCGTAAGCGGCGACCGAACGGCGCATCGCTAGACCGACGAAGCCTAAACCGGCGATCATGAGCCCCCATGCGGTAGGTTCTGGAACGCTTGCGGTTGCGTTCATCACAAACGGACTGAGCACAATCGAATAGCCGGGATTTGCGTCGGTAAATTTGTGACAGGGAAAACTTAGGGTCCGCTAGAGCAGTAGCGTATCCAAAGCCCTGAACACCCACGCCCGTATATAGTTCGATTCTGTATACTCGATTGGACACGAAATTATAGGTTAAATGCCCGTTTGATTTGACAAGTTGACCGCAGGTAGTCGGATTTGCCTGTTCACATGCATGTGATGTCGCAGCCGCAACGGATTTATTATCGATATAAAACTCGGCGTCCGCAACCGCCAGCGACTGATAGCCATCGGAGTGGCTGTAATACGTAAGCGCTTGCAAATACAATTCGATATCTACCGGTATCGATAAGTTACTATTGCCCGTAATCAAAAAATCGTAATCTAACCTCGAAAAAATGCTCACGCCGCGATATGGGCTTTGTCCGCGGCCAGCGTTCGGATTGAAGTTAGTGCCTTGCGCCAACGACATTGAGCCTGCCACAGGACCCCCCGTGACACTTCCACTCCCGTACTCACGTGTTAGATCATTGACAAAATGAACGTCCGCAGCCGAACTATTAAGGCTACCATTGAAACTCGGTACGCCTGCGAAGTTCGTGTAGAGAGAGTCAGAGAATTGTCTTGTACAAAAAACTGATATGTTGCGCTGCCAACTGAAGCAGCTCGCGCTTCCGTCGAACTTGCGCCGCAGATAACTGCGACTGCGACGGCCAAGTGCTTGAGTGTTGCGCTCTTTTGAACGTTGTAGAACCCGAGACGTGACATAGAGTTTTGCATCTAAACCCCTTGAGCAGGTCGGGCGCTGTATCGCGCTCTCATATGGCTAGCAAGTCTTGTGCCAATCGCGAGGGCGCGTCGATCACTGGAGATAACAATAGCATAGGACGTGAACGATTCTGATCGGCTACTGGGATGTAAAGAAATCCGACACATTCTCTAGGCGCCTAGCCGTCAAGGGGCCGGTCGCGAATCGCCTGAGCGATCTCGCGGAGCATCTCGCAAGCGTTGCACGCCACGGCGGGATGGCTCTGTAGCGTATTGACAGGTCGTTGCGGTAAACCAGTCGGTGCCTCAATGACGAGCGACAGCCTTAGCGGCATTCCTATCATGCGCAAACCACTCGGCGTCTCCATCGTGGATGGGGAGATCGTGCTTGACTGCTCCGGCACTTCGGCCCCCTCGCTGACGGCGGAGGCAGCGCGGGAAACGGCGAAGCTACTCATGGCGGCTGCTGACACGCTGCAAGGCGTCGGCCCGACCGACCCGCACTGTACGTAATTGATGGCACCCAAGCCGTAACAGCGAGAATGGTGCCAAGGCTCGTCAGGCTGGCGGCTGATGAGGATCGTCGAGTGGGGGTGTCGCGGTAGTCGGGGGTAGTATCGCGGCGCTCAGCGCGTCCCTATGGTAATCTGTCCGAGACGCAGATCGTTGATCATTATTGGTTGGGTGCCGGGGCTTCGCGTTGGGGTGTGGTTGACCTCGCTGCTCTCGGTTTGATGGTTTCATGCCGGGGCTTCGCGTCGGGTGATGATTGACCTCGCTCCGCTCGGTAAGATGGTATCATGCCGGGGGGCTACGCGTCCTGGCATCAGATCGGGTGATGGTTGACCTCGCTCCGCTCGGCAACATGGTATAATGCCGGGGCTTCGCTTTGATGCCGATGGGGAAAACTCGGCGCCGAGCTCAATTCGGAATCGATTCCGGGGCCGCAGGCCTCTTCCAAATCTTTATAAAAAGCGCCGAGCGCAGAGCGCGACTAGCAGCGATTGCGCTCGGGGGCGGGGCCGGAAGGCGCCGACGTCGAGAGCAATCGCGACATCGACTTGGGGCATCGTCAGTGCGTGCCGCCTCTTGGCGGTGCGCATCGCGATTTTGCGTGCTCGCACGTACATGCACGTACATGCACGTATACCCATAGAAGCAGAGACGGCTATCGCCCAGGTCAACGCCGCCAAGAGGCGCCGCTGTCCCGGACGAAAACCGTGTCATCTCACTGACTCCTAGCGAAAACCACCGCCATCACCGCCAAGAGGCGGCGCTGTCGGTAGTTTTCTCTCTTCGGGGGGAGGTCGCCCGGGAGGGGGCGCCCACCCGTGCTGTTAGGGGAATAAATCACTGATAACTCGGCATAAATCGGCGCCAGAGTTGGATTATATTTGTTAGGAAGAAATCCCTATCTTTTAAGAGTTTATGCCTAACAAATAAAATCATCAATGATCTGCGCCCTGAACGCTTTTGCGACCCGTAAATTCGATCCGGAACTGCGCCCGAAAAAATCCGATCAGGGCTAGCGATAGAAATTGTAACGCGAAAACGTGCCGTGGTATAAATAGGAATGATGTCTCACCAGCCGCGGTGTAGACGAGATATGATGACTCTGAACTAAATAAAGTTGATCGCTTAATTCCGTGTGGGTATAAAGAGATCGTCTAGTGGTCGGACAAAACATAGGCTCCCTCATCGCGGCTGATGAGGGAGCCTTATTGTTTTGGAGATCACCATGACCGGACCAGACGCCAATTCAATTACCATCTATCGCCGATCCGGCCCATGCGGTTCGGGAAAAACTACTGCGCAGATTGACTTCATGGTCGCGATCCCCGGTCGCTATATCGTTGCCCTTGAAAAGCGCTCGCTCATCAGTGAAATGGAAGCGATTATCGCAGCCAAAGCCGCTGCCTCAGGGCGCAAGATCAAAGTCGCCAGCGTGACGTCGATGCAATCCGACGGTAGCCCCTTAAGCAAGGCTCACCGCGGTAACTCGTCCAACTGTCGGGCGGACATCTCGGCACTTCCCGACATTTATGGCAGCGGCCACACCCCGCACGTCATCATCCTTGTGACCCATCGCTCACTGCTCGCCGTCGCCTCAGACGATTTCGCCGCCTGGGACTTGGTGATCGATGAAGTCCCGTCAATTTTCACCTCGGAAACGATCTCGACCGAGACTTCCTGGGAATGGCTGGCCAGGCATTTTGCCCTTGAGCCGATGAAGCAGTCCCGCTGGTCGTCGATCAGGCTGATCAGCGATCTCACGCGGTCGGAGCTTGCCCGAGATACGCTGATGGCGCCGCTCCTCGTGCTCTACGATCGCATCGTAGGTGAGACGACGACCGTCGCGGTCAATGCCGTCCACTGGGCCGACACAGCTCGCAAGGAAGTTGTGTGGACGTGGTACTCCGTCTGGTCGGTCGAGCAGTTCCGCGGTTTCAGGTCAGTGACGATGATGGGCACTGAGCTCGACAAATCGCTCTTCGCACGTCTCGCCAATGCCCACGCCAACATCGAATGGATAGACCTCCCTCCACCGAATACGAGGCAGTTTTCCCCGCGCAAGATGGTTGTGAGGTATTTCGCCGCTGGTCACGAGGCATCGTCGACGCTTTTCGAAACAGATGAGGGCATCGCTTACCTCATGCAGATCGACGAATACCTGTCGAAGTCCGTGCACGCTCAGTCCCACATTTGGTCGACGAATGCGCGCCGTGCGGGGCTTTTCGCGAACACTCCAGGCACGCGCCTCGATCCACGACAGGCAGGCAGCAACCTGTATGCGACGATGACCGAGGTCTCGATGATCTACACGGCAAAACCAAGTCCGACGGAGGTCTCGATCTTTGCCATCCTGGGCGTTGATCGCGGAACCGTCATCGAAGACCGTGAACTTGGTCCGATCGTGCAGATGGTCGCCCGCACTTCCGTCCGCGATGCGGATTCGACGGCAACGATTACGGTGCACGTCTATGACGAAACCCAAGCATACCACGTTGGCCAGTATTTCGGGGCGCTCAATTACGTCGACGTCGTCTATGAACCGATCGATCTCGGTTTCTTGCGGGTCGAGCGCATGATGGCCAAGACTGGACGTCCGCGGAAGGAATTCACCCCAGAGGAGGCAGCGGAGCGCGCGAAGGCAGTAAAGGAGTCCGCCAGGATTGCGATGGCCAAACGGCGCGCGGAGGCTCGCGGTGACGCTCCAGCTCGTCCTCGTGGTCGGCCAGCCAAATACGCTGAGCTCGTGATGGCGTGATGAGCAAAATCGGAACGATCAAGGTCAGCTCTTCAGATGACCAAGAACGGGGAATACCTGTCCGCGCGCACCGGCAGCTAGGCGGGTGATTGACGTGAGCAACATCTGATACGACAGGGTATCTGATGTTGCTCGATCTCCTTCGGTCGTCTCGAACTGCTTCAGGACGGTCCCAAGCAGAGCTCGCACAATCCGTTGGCGTCGCTCGGCTAGCGATCACCTTCGAGAAGCGTACTCAGCCCACGTCCCCTTGAGGGTACCAAGCCCGTCGAATGAAAGTATTGACGGATTCGAAAACTCCGGTACCCCGGGCTCATGAAGGCGCACATCCATTCCAAAAACGGTCCGCGAACAGCCGATATAGGCTGCTCAAGGAACCCGAATGGATTCGCGTCAACCACATCTGATCAACGCTGACTGCATCCCGACGATGAGGGCGATGACGCCCGGAACCATCGATCTCGTCATTGCCGATCCTCCATATAAGCTCGAAATGCCCGCCCGTTCTGGCGTCGACACGCTGTTGGCGGCAAAGTCGATTACTCGCGTCAACGAGCCATGGGATAAGTTTGACGTTGATGAGTACCTCGAATTCTCGCTTGAATGGATTCGGGCCGCAGTCGCGCTGCTCAAGCCGACCGGTTCGATCGCAATCACCGGCACGTACCACAACATCGGTTTTATCAATGTCGCGCTCCAAATGAGCGGCGTCATGATCATCAACGATATCGCGTGGTACAAGCGGAATGCCGTACCACATCTCGCGTGCCGCCGTCTGACAGCATCGCATGAATCCATTTTGTGGGCGGCGCCGACGAAGCGCTATCGGTTCAACTACGAGGCCATGAAAGCCGCGAACGACGACGCTATACATCGTCGCGGGAAGCAGATGCGGAGCGTGTGGGACATCCCAACCCATTCCGGGGAGCGCACCGCGCATCCTACCCAGAAGCCGACAGCAGTCTACCGGCGGCTCATCGAGATGACGACGCAACCCGGCGATCTCGTCCTCGATCCATTCGGCGGTTCAGGGACGCTCGGAATGGCTGCGCGGGCTCTCGATCGGCGGTCGATCATGATCCAGCGTGATTTGTTGTATTGTGGAATCATTCGCGACCGGTTGGGGCTCAACGATGAATGTATCGCGGCCTAGTTACTAGCAGCCCCGGCGGCTACTCATGACCTCGACAACTTCTTCAAAAAGTGCCTCAGGCTAAATACCAAGCCAAGAGGATATCCCGCCATGTCGAAGATCGCCGCCGCTCTGTTGCTCACTATTGCTAGCGTTCCAGCTCTTGCCGCCGATGCCGTCCCCGACGCGGCGACTGTGATTAGTGTTTCGCTCAAATCAGCCCCCGCCTTGGAATTGGTTAGCTTCCCGATCGACTGGAATTTGGACTTCATGGCGGTGCACGACGCGTATTTTTCGCCGGATACACCCGACGACGAACGCGCATTGATCCTGCGATCGATCGTCCATAACACCGAGCGGGGTGTCACCTATTGGGGGGCAGTGCGGACGCATTGGTTGCGCGCCCGGGGCGTGGCTATGGCGACCAATCACCCGATCGTCGAGCCGCCCGTCGCGCCTCATCACTCGCCGTTCATCCGCCATCTCGGCCGTGGCCTCAGCCAAGTTGCCGGTGCAATGCTCGTTGTGGGAGTTGGCGGGTATGTCGGCGCGGCGGAAAACACCTACCACACGTCGTCGAGCTACACCGACGGCAGCGGCCACACGACCACGGTGCGGTGCTCGACGTACGCAAACGGCAATACGGTCATCAATTCCTGCAACTGATCGCCTCTCTTCGAGTTGGTTCGTCTCCGTATTGAGTTGCGTTACTTATCCCCACGATCCACAGCGTTGTTCACAGTCTGTTCTTCCCGTCCCGCGCCCGCCGTGGCATCATCCCGGCATGGCCCGGGTCATCCAATCCCTATCCGACTTGATCGGCAAACGCGTCGATCTACTGATCATTTGCAGCGCTTGTGATCATCGGCGCACTGTCGACGTCGCGCGCGTGGTGCGTCTCTTTGCCAACCGCGGATGGTCCGGTGACTGGCGAACGGCGGCAAAGCGATTCCGCTGCGGCCAATGCGGCGGCAAGGCGATCAAGCTTGACGCCGATTTCTACGGCGCTGCGGTCCGCCGCCAGCACCGCGCGACGCTCGCCGTCGTCCCGCCAGCTCTATTGCCCGGGTTGCGCCCGCCGCCGCCGGGGGTGTCAATTGAGGATTGGAACAGCGCCAGCGAACGCGAGCGCAAGCGGTTGGTTGATCGATCGCGATCTTAGGCCGCGATACGCCCTTTCGCCTTCGTCGCCCTGACTTCGCGCCATGCCATGTCACCGGCGACGTCCGCGATATACTCTTCAAGCGTCGGCGGCGCTTCGTCCGCACCATCCCACGATACAACCTCACCGCGCGGCACAACGAACAGCGGCGGCGCGCGACGGTCGATTTCCCGCGCTACAGCCAAGTCGGCGTTCGGTCGGGGCTCAACCGCAGCGTGGAGTGTCGTCGATCCGTCGCCCCGCACCACGATCAGCCGCGTCCCGCCGACCGTATCAATCGCGACGCCGTCATCATGATTGAACCAAATCCCTGCCAAGGTGCCGCGAAGCGCAGCTTGAACCTTCGTCCGCGCGGCAAAGGCAACGTCGCGATCGTCGCTGTCCATTTCGTCGCGTACATCGCGAACACGCTTGATATGAGCTTCCGGCGAAACCTTGCCCCTAGCGTCGTCGATCGCGGCTCTGATCGTGGTGAGCTCGACTTCGAGGCACTTCACCGACGCGCGAGCGGCCTGCCACTCGGCTTCGACGCTTTCATCGTCTGTAGCGCTATAGAGCTTGAGCAACTTCGTCGCCCGCGCGTGTTGGGCGGAATGCTCACGCTCTGTCTCGGCGAGGGTGCGCTTGAGCCGTGCAAGGTCCGTCGGGGCGGCGAAATAGACGTCGTCCATAGAAAAGTGGAGTACGTTGTCCAAGATCGCTTCGCGTAAACGCTCATAGCGGTAGCGCGATTTTGCAGTGCAAAGGCTGCGGCGCGAGCGGTCGCATACAAGATAGCTTTCCGCGACGGTGCGCGTGTACGACCGCGTCCCGCCGCCAGCCTTTGGTCTGGTCCGGACCGTTCCTACGGCTGTCTTGCGCGTGTAGCTCATCGGCCCATTGCAGAGCATGCACCGGGCCAACCCCGCGAACACGTTGACAAGCCTATCCTTACGAATGCCCGCCGACTTACGCGCGGCAAGATCGGCAGGGTTGTTGACCCGCTGGTAGAGGTCCGCGTCGACGATTGCGGGGAAGTACCCCTTGATCGGCTCACCGACCGGCCTGCGCTTCGTGTGCCCCGTCTTAGTGTGCGGCTGACATTCGCCAACGACGGCCGGGTTGGTGAGAATTTGCTTGATCAGCGACGTATACCAACCCGTCGCACGTCCCCAAACCGGGACGTTTTCTTCGTTCAACCGGCGGGCGATGGCTTCCCTTCCCATTCCCATGTCTGCCAACGCGAACATTCGCTGCACGACGGCGACACGTTCCGGCCGGGTGACGATCTTGTCGCCATCCTTGCGCAACCAGCCCGGGACCATGGCCGTCATGACGTGCCCCGACGCAAGCTTGACACGTTTCGCCGCAAAGGCGGCGGCGACGCGTTGGCTCTTTTTAACCGACTCTTCGTTCGACACGAACCCCTTGATCACCAAGGTGAGGATCGCCGCCATGTCGAGCGACTTGCCCGCTTCGTAGAGCTGATCGCCGTCGACGGTCGCGACGCTCATCCCATTCTGTGTCATATCGCGGAGTAGCAGCCAGACGTCTTCCGGCTCACGGCGGCTCAGCCGATCAAGGCGCTCGACTACCAGGACGTGTCCCGGCGCGTATTCGCCCGATTTGACACGTGCTAGGAAGTCTCCGAGCGCGCCCTTGTCGACGTTAGCCCCGCTGTACGCGGACAACCCTTCGTCACGCACTTCCTCACCGCTGTAGGACCAGCCCCGACGCGCGATGAAGGCCGCGCAATCGGTGCGCTGGCGCTGCAAAGAGTGCCCCTTCGACTGTTCCAGAGTTGAGTACCGAACGTACGTTATAGCGTGCATGTGACTGTTTTCCTTGACAAGACACATCATATCGAACGCGATGGTTCGATAGCTATATAAAAGGGGAACAAGGTCAGCTCGGCCGTGCAGCTGCGCTTCGACGCCCGCCGCTCGCCGAGCCTGCCCGACGCGGTCGCCGTGCGGCTGATGAAGCTCGCCGGCAGCCGCCTGACGCAGGACGGCGTCATCGTCCTGACGGCGCAGCGCTTCCGCGAGCAGGAGCGGAACCGCGCCGACGCGCGGGCGCGGCTGGTGGCGCTGATCGCCGCCGCGGCCGTCGCCCCGGTCAAGCGCCGACCGTCGCGCCCGACGGCGGCGTCCAAGACGCGGCGGTTGACCGGAAAGACGGTTCGGGCGAAGGTCAAGGCGGCGCGCGGGCGCGTAAATAGCGACGATTGACCGCGAGCGAGTGAACCAATTCGTTTCAGCCCCGTTGGACGACCGCGGGCTCGATCGTTCGATCGGGCCGGTCCGACTTCATCCGCAAGGGAGAACTATCATGGCGATCAACAGCGATACGGTCGAAGGCGCGCTGAACGAGTTCGGCGGCAAGGCCAAGGGCGCAATCGGCGACGTCACCGGCGACACCAACACCCAGGCGTCGGGCGCGTTCGACGAGACCAAGGGCCAGGCGCAGCAGGTCTATGGCGACGCCAAGGCCAAGGTGCAGGATGCCTATGGCAAGGCCAAGGACGCGGTCAACGATTGGGCCGACAACGCTCCGGACTATGTCCAGAAGGCGCGCGAGACCGGCCGCCAGTACGCCGAGAAGGGCAGCCAGGCCGTCCGCGACACCGTTCAGGATCAGCCGATCGCGACGTTGGTCGGCGGCATCGCCGTCGGCGTGTTGATCGGCTGGCTGATCAGCGGTCGCCGCTAAGCCTCACGTTATAGCGTAACGGCGGGCCGGGTCGGCGACGACCCGGCCCGCTTTATGTTTACCGCATGCTGTCGGGAACCTTGCCGCCATTCTCGGCGAGCTTGGCCATCACCGCCTTGTGCAGCGCGATGTTCTCCTCGGCCGTGCCGTCGGCACCGACGTGGACGTTGAGTTCGGTGGCGAGATCCTTGCGAGCGTCGAGGCTCGAATCGAGGTCGAGCAGCTTGAGCAGGTCGACGATCGACGTCTGCCAGTTCCCGCCGCCGCCGTGCGCCGCGGCCATCGAGGTCAGGACGGCCTCGACATCGACGGGTTGCGCCGGCTGCTGCGCCGGCGCCGCCTTGGCGAGGGCGGCCGACCCGGCCGGCGACGGCGCGACGGGAGCGGCGGTGGCGGCGGTTGCGACCGGATGGTGGAAAATCTTGTCCATGATGCGTCCAAACAGGCTCATCGTCGTGGCTCCGGAATGCGAGGGGCGGCGCGGGTGTTGCGCTGTGACGTAACTATCGCGCGTTCATCTCGGTTGCGGTAAGACCGATGCCGAACACGAACTGCGGCGGGCGATGATCCCTTTCCTTCATGGTTGAACGCGCGGTCTTCCACGACCCCAGCGGCCGCCGGCGCCGGCGCTTCGGGATCGCCGTCACGGCATTCGTCCTGCTGATCTGCTCGGCGATCGGGCTGTTCGTCACCTCGATCGCGTCGACGGCCGCTGGAACCCCGCTGCCGTTCACGGTCGAACGGCCGCCGGTCCGCGACCTCGGCCAGCTTGCCCACGACACCCGCCGCGAGGTCAGCCACGCGCTCCGCCGCGCCTGGTGGCTGGCGCGTCCGGCGCCCAAGGCCGGCACCCCGCTGACGGTCGCCTTCCACGCGCCGTGGGACGACGCCAGCGCGGCGAGCCTCGAGCGGCACATCGGCGATCTCGACTGGATCGTCCCGGCCTGGATCTCGGTCACGGGTCCCGACCACATCATCACCCGCTTCCCCGACCTTCGTGGGCGGCGGATCATCGCCGCCGCCGCCGCCAGGCCGCGCATCGTGCCGATGGTCCAGAACGCGATCCAGGGCGAATGGGACGGCCCGGGCATGGCCCGGCTGCTCGCCGATCCGGGGCAGCGCAAGCGGCTGCTCGACAATCTCGAAGGCGGCTTTGCCGCCGACAAGCTGGGCGTCGAAGGCATTTTCTTCGACTTCGAAAGCCTGCCGCCGTCGGCCCAGCCGAACTATCTCGCGTTCCTGCGGGAGGCGCATGCGCGCTGCGCCAAGCGCGGCTGGAAGCTGGCGGTGGCGGTGCCGGCCGGCGACAGCGACTGGAACCTGCGCGCCTACGCCGCCGCCGTCGACCGCATGTTCCTGATGGTTTACGACGAGAGCGATCCCGACCACGATGCCGGGCCGATCGCCTCGCAGCCCTGGTTCGTCCAGACGCTGAACCGTGACACGCGCGGCATCCCGCCGGAGAAGATCGTCGTCGCGCTGGGCAGCTATGCCTATGACTGGGCGAAATCGGGCACCGACTCGACGTCGGTCGAGCAGGTGCTGCTGACCGCCCACGAATCCGAGGTCATGCCGGTCTTCGACCGCACCGCGGCAACTGGACCTATGCGTACGAGAGTGGCGGCGAACCGCACACGGTGTGGTTCCTCGACGCTGTTAGCGTTCATAACCAGATGCTGGCGACGCGCGAGCTCGGGATCAACGCGTTCGCTCTGTGGCGACTGGGAACCGAGGACCCGACCGTCTGGAAGATCTTCGGCCGCAGCCATCCCGGGCCGGTGTCCCCCGCGGCGATCGAGGCGATGCCGGCCGGGACCAACGTCGACATCGAGGGCGCGGGCGAGATCCTCCGCGTCGGGTCGACGCCGGTCACCGGGCAGCGCGCGGTCACGGTCGACCCGCATGGCCTGATCGTCGACTCGCGGTTCGTCCGCCTGCCGCTGCCCTATGCCATCGAACGCGCCGGCTACCGCCCCGGTCTTGTCGCGCTGACCTTCGACGACGGGCCCGACCCCAATTACACGCCGCAGATCCTCGACATCCTGAAGGCCAAGCGCGTGCCCGCGACCTTCTTCGTCATCGGCGAGAACGCTCTGCCCGAACGCAGCATCCTGCGCCGCGAGATCGCCGAGGGGCACGAGGTCGGCAACCACACCTATACCCACCCCAACCTCGGCGAGGCGACCGCGCGCAAGACGCGGCTCGAACTGAACGCCAATCAGCGGCTGTTCGAGGCGTTCACCGGCCGGGCGATGAAGCTGTTCCGCGCGCCCTATTTCGGTGACGCCGAACCGACGACGGCGGACGAGATCGACCCCGTCACCGTCGCCCAGGCGCTCGGCTATCTAACCGTCGGGCTGCACGTCGACCCCGCCGACTGGCGTCGCCCGGGCGTTCCGGCAATCGTCCAGGCGACGATCGACGGCGTCGAGGGTGCGACGATGGAGCGGAGCGGCAATGTCGTCCTGCTCCACGACGGCGGCGGCGACCGCACGCAGACGATCGCCGCGCTGCCGCTGCTGATCGATGAGCTTCGCGCGCGCGGCTACCGCTTCGTCACCGCCAGCGCGCTGATCGGCCTGTCACCGGCGCAGGTCATGCCGCCGCTACCGCCCGACGAACTCGCCGCGTCGAAGACCGACCTCGCGCTGTTCGACATGATCGACGTCTTCATCGTCGGCCTGAAGTGGCTGTTCGCCATCGCCATCACGCTCGGCATCGGCCGCGCGCTGACGCTGTCGGCGCTGGCGCTGTGGCAGGCGCGGCGCGAGGCCGGCGTCGTCCGCCCGCCGATCGACCCGGAGCGCTTCGTCTCGGTGCTGATCCCGGCGTTCAACGAGGCGCGGGTGATCGAGGCCTCGGTCCGCCGGGTGCTCGCCAGCCGCGACGTCCAGCTCCAAATCATCGTCTGCGACGACGGCTCCAAGGACGCGACGAGCGAGATCGTCCGCACCGCCTTCTGCGACGAGCCGCGCGTGCGCCTGCTGACGCTGGTCAACGGCGGCAAGGCCCGGGCGCTGAACGAGGGGCTGGCACTCGCCACCGGCGACGTCGTCGTCGCCCTCGACGCCGACACCCAGTTCGAACCGACGACGATCGCCCGGCTGGCACGCTGGTTCGTCGACCCGGCCGTCGGCGCGGTCGCCGGCAACGCCAAGGTCGGCAACCGGGTCAACCTCGTCACCCGCTGGCAGGCGCTCGAATATATCACGGCGCAGAACCTCGAGCGGCGGGCGCTGGCGCGGCTGGACGCGATGACCGTCGTTCCGGGCGCGGTCGGGGCATGGCGGGCGAGCACGATCCGCGAGGTCGGCGGCTATCCTCCCGACACGCTGGCCGAGGACCAGGACCTGACCATCGCCATCCAGCGGGCCGGCTGGCAGGTACGCTACGACCAGGACGCCGTCGCCTGGACCGAAGCACCCGAGAGCTTCGCCGCCCTCGCCCGACAGCGCTTCCGCTGGGCGTTCGGGACGCTCCAGTGCCTGTGGAAGCATCGCGCCGTGCTCGCCTCCGGCCGGCCGGCGGGGCTGGCGCGGATCGGCCTGCCGCAGGCGATCGTGTTCCAGGTCGTCTTTGCGGCGGTGTCGCCTGTGATCGACCTGGCGCTGATCGCGAGCATGGTCGCCACCGTGCTTGCGGTCCACGCGCACGGCTGGGCGGCGACGCAGCACGATGTCGTGCGGATGGGCGTCTATTGGCTGGCGTTCGGCGCAATCGACCTGCTGTCGGGCTTCGTCGCCTTTGGCCTGGAGGCGAACGAGCGCTGGCGGCTGCTGTGGCTGATGCTGCCGCAGCGCTTCGGCTACCGCCAGATCATGTACTACGTCGTCATCCGCGCCATCACCTCGGCGCTCCGCGGCCCGAGCGTCGGCTGGGGCAAGCTCGAGCGCAGCGGCCGCGTCGAGGGCGCGGTCAAGCCGGCGGAGTAGGGCGCTCCCTCAGCTGAAGTCGAGATCGCCGCTCGCCGGCGCGGCGAAATACGGGTCGAGGTCGGCGTCGCCGACCTCGGCCAGCGTCGCCGGCGACCACGTCGGCGCCTTGTCCTTGTCGATCAGCAGCGCGCGGACGCCTTCGTAGAAGTCGTGGCCGCTGCGGATGTGGCTGACGATGCGGAACTCGGTCGTCAGCGCCGCCTCGATCGAGGCTCCGGCGCCGGCGAGGATCGCGCGCAGGCTGAGCTTGAGGCTCGTCGGCGACATCGCCGCCAGGGTCGCTGCCTGCGCCTGCGCCCAGTCGTCGCCGGTCGCCAGGCTGGCGACGATCGCCTCGACACTGTCGTGAGCGAAGTGGAAGTCGATCGCGTCGCGCAGCGCCGCGATCGGGGCCTCGCCCGGATCGACGTGGAGCGTCGCCAGCACCTGGTCGACCGGCTCGTCGCCGGCCAGCAGGTCGCGCAGCAGCGGCAGGCGATCGGCGGGGACGACGTGGGTTGCGATCCCGGCGTAGAAGCAGTCGGCCGCCTTCAGCCGCGCGCCCGTCAGCCCGAGCCAGGTGCCGAGCGCGCCCGGCAGCCGGGCGAGTGCATGCGTCCCGCCGACGTCGGGGATCATGCCGATCGCGGTTTCAGGCATGGCGAACAGCGTCCGTTCGGTCGCGACGCGGTATCGACCGTGGATCGACAGGCCGACGCCGCCGCCCATCGTCACCCCATCGAGGATCGCGACATAGGGCTCCGGGTAGCGCGCGATGGTTTGGTTCATCCGGTACTCGTCGCGGAAGAAACCCTCCCAACCGTCCGCGCCGGCGCGGCCGGCGGCATGCATCGCGACGACATCGCCCCCGGCGCAGAAGGCCCGCTCGCCGGCACCCTCGATCACCACCCGGTCGACGTGCGCGTCGCCGATGCTGTCGTACAGCGCCCGCTGAACGGTATTGGCCATGTCGCGGGTCAGCGCGTTGAGCGCCGCCGGCCGGTTGAGCGTCAGCCACAGCGCCTGGCCGCGCCGCGCGATCAGCACGTCGTCGGCCGCATCGGTCGATGTCGGTCATGCCGTCTCCACAAGATTGGCCTGGCCGTCCATCGCCACCGGCAGGGCGCTCGTCGTCAGCCGGGCCAGCAGCGTACCGGCTTCGTCGCGCAGGTCGGCCTCCATGAACGCCACCCGCCTGCCGAGCTTGATGCAGCGTCCGTCGGCAAACAGCGGCGCGCCTAGTTTTGCCGGGGCGAAGAAGCTGGTCTTGAGCTCGACGGTTGGGATGCCGATCCGCCGCCCGGCCTTGACGATCGCCGCCAGCGCCGCGGCATCGTCGAGCATGGCGACGACGAAACCGCCCTGGACGTTGCCCATCGGGTTGGCGAATTCCGGCCGCGGCTCGAACTGCAGCCGGACCGTGCCGGCCTGCTGGTCGACGGCGAGAACGGTCATGCCGAGCAGCGCCGAAGTCGGAGCCCGGTGCCGGTTCATCCGGGCAGCAAGGTCGGTGTCGCTCAGCGGCATGGTCAAAGGAGCTCGATGATGTCGAGGCCGAAGCTGTGGAGTGCCGGCGCGAGGGCGTCAACCGCGGGCGCAGCGCGGGTGAACACGGCGCGGGCCGGGCGGGTGCCGAACGGCTCGGCCGCGATCTCCGGTAACAGATGCGCCACCCGGCGGGCGATCCCGTCCGCACCGTCGACGAAGGCGAGCGGGCGCGGTGCGGCGGCGGCGAGTTCGTCCTGGATCAGCGGGAAGTGCGTGCAGGCGAGGACGACGGTGTCGATGCGCTCGCCGGCAGCTTGCGACAGGAGGCCGGCGAGCTCGCGGGCATAGTCCGCCGCCGCCACCGCTTCGCCGCGCAGCTTGGCCTCGGCCATCTCGACCAGCCGGGCCGAGCCGTGGCGGACGACGGTGCAATCGGCGGCGAACTCGGCCGCGAGGCGGTCGACATAGGGCTGGCGCACGGTCGCCGCGGTGCCGAGAACGCCGATGACGCGCGTCAGGCTGCGCTCGGCCGCGGGCTTGATCGCCGGCACGGTGCCGACCACCGGCACGTCGAGGGCGGCGCGGACGCTCGCCAGCGCGATGGTCGAGGCGGTGTTGCAGGCGATGACGACGAGCGCCGGGCGGTAGCGTTCGACCAGCCGTCCCAGCAGCGCCGGCACCCGCGCGCCGATCTCGGCTTCGCTTTTGGTGCCATAAGGGAAGCCGGCATTGTCGGCGACATAGACCAGCGGCAGGTCGGGCGGCGGGCCCGGACGCGGGCGAGCACCGACAGGCCGCCGACGCCGGAATTGAACAGGAGTACCGGGTTCACCGGAGCGCGCGTAGCGATGTGCTGCGAAACTGGCAATCTCGCCAAGCCCGCCGGATGCTGTAGTGTCGCCGCGGTGAACGAACGCGAGAAGAAGGCGAGGTCGTGGCCGGCATGGGCGGAGCAGCGCCTGCGGCTGGCCGTCCGTGTCGCCTGGCTGACGATCCTGATGGTGCCGAACCTGACGCTGCATTTCGTCTGGCGGGCGCTCGGGCGACCCTCGCCGTGGCCGCGGCGCTTCCTCCGTGCGGGGGCGCGGGCGTGCGGCGTCCGGGTCCGCCGCTCCGGCCGCGCGCTCACCCGCGACGTGTTCTTCGTCGCCAACCATCTGTCGTGGGTCGATATCCTGGTTCTCGGCGGGGCTGAGGAAACGATCTTCGTCGCGCAGGACAAGATCGAGGACTGGCCGCTGATCGGCTGGATGGCGACGCTCAACGACACCGTATTCGTCTCGCGGACCGACCGCGCCGGCGTCGCCGGGCAGATCGCACTGGTCCGGGAGGCGATCGCGCAACGCCGCCCGGTGACCCTGTTCCCCGAAGGCACGACCACCGACGGCTGCAGCCTGCTGCCGTTCAAGCCATCGCTGTTCGCCAGCCTCGACCCGCCGCCGCGGCCGCTGATGATCCAGCCGGTGGTGCTGGAGTTCGATGCGGCGGGGCGCGACCTCGCCTGGATCGGCACGGAAGGCGCGGCGGAGAATGCCTTTCGCGTCTTCGGCCGCCGCGGGACGTTCGACGTGACGATCCACTATCTCGAGCCGTTCGACCCCGCGCCGCTCGACCGCAAGGGCATCGCGGCCGAGGCACGGCGGCGGATCGCCTGCGGCCTGGCGCGGGTGCACGGCGTTCCCGTAGCGTGACTGCCCGGTGGCGTGCCAGCGACCGTCGCACTTGGCGTGCCAGCGACCGTCGCACTTGGCGTGCCAGCGACCGTCGCATTTGGCGTGCCAGCGACCGTCGCACTTGGCGTGACAGCGACCGTCCTCGCCGCTAAGCCCCGGCTATGAGCCACGCCGCCTATCCCGCCCTCCGCCTCCGCCGCAGCCGCGCCCATGCCTGGTCGCGGGCGCTGGTCGCCGAGACTGTCCTGACGCCGGCCGACCTGATCTGGCCGCTGTTCGTCACCGAAGGGCAGGGCACGCGCGAGCCGATCGCGTCGATGCCCGGCGTCGAGCGGCTGTCGGTCGACCTGCTCGGCGCGGCGGCGAAGGAGGCGGCGGCGCTCGGCATCCCGTGCCTCGCGCTGTTCCCCAATACCGCTGCCGCCGACCGCAGCGACGACGGAGCCGAAGCGCTCAACCCGGCCAACCTGATGTGCCGCGCGCTTGCCGCGATCAAGGACAGCGGGGCGGCGGTCGGCGTCCTGACCGACGTCGCTCTCGACCCCTATACCAGCCATGGCCACGACGGGCTGCTCGACGCCGCGCACCGGATCGTCAACGACGCCTCGGTCGAGGTGCTGGTCGCCCAGGCGCTGAACCAGGCGCGCGCCGGGGCCGACATCATTGCGCCCTCGGACATGATGGACGGGCGCGTCGGCGCGATCCGCGGCGCGCTCGAGGCCGAGGGGTTTCACGACGTGCAGATCATGGCCTATGCGGCCAAGTATGCGAGCGCCTTCTACGGCCCGTTCCGCGATGCGGTCGGCTCCGGCGGCTTCCTCAAGGGGGACAAGAAGACGTACCAGATGGACTTCAGCAACGGCGACGAGGCGCTGCGGGAGGTCGCACTCGACCTCGCCGAGGGAGCCGACAGCGTCATGGTCAAGCCCGGGTTGCCGTATCTCGACATCGTGCGACGGGTGAAGGACCGCTTTGAAGTCCCCGTTTTCGCTTATCAGGTCAGCGGCGAATACGCGATGATGCAGGCGGCGATTGCAGCCGGGGTGCTCGATCGCGACAAGGCGGTGGTGGAAGTCCTTACCGGCTTCAAGCGCGCCGGCTGTTCCGGCGTCCTGACTTATTTCGCCCGCGACGCAGCGCGGCTGCTGGCCTAGCTGCCGCGCTCGACGACCGGCTCGGGCAGGACCGGCGGCGTATCGTCGTTGATGTGCAGGATCCACGTCGACCACAGCTCGTGCGTCCGCAGTTCGATCATCCGGATCTCGCAGCTCAGGCTCATCGCCCCGCGGATGGTGCCGCCCTGCCACTGCGTATAGACGGCATCGCACTGATGCTTCTGATACTCGAGCCACGTCGCCTGGGCGGCGTCGAACGCGGCCGGTAAGGTGGTCGTCTCGGGGTTCTCGCCGATCAGCTTGGCGCGTGCGGCGATCCGATACCGCTCGAGGGTATGCATCGCCTTGTCGCGTTCGCGGCCGAGGCACTGATCGAAGGAGATCGTGTCGGCCTCGTGTTCGCAGCGGGCGATGGTGACCGGCGGCTGGGTGGAGAGCGTACTGACCACGGCAAGGGCAAGCAGCAGCATCGGTTCGTCTCCACCAGCGTCACGGCCACTCTGCTTGCCGGCGACTGAAGCTTGGCTTAACTCACAAGCGTGACAATCCGCATCGCCGTTCTCGGGGCGTCCGGCTACACCGGGGCCGACCTCGTCCGTCTCGCGCTCGGGCACCCGGCTGTTGAGATCGTCGCCCTGTCCGCCAACGCCAAGGCGGGACAGGCGATGGCCGACGTCTGGCCGCACTTCGCCTATGTCTCGGGGCTGCCGCGGCTGGTGCGGGCCGACGAGGTCGACTTCGCAGGGGTCGACGTGGTCTTCGGCTGCCTGCCCCATGCCGCATCGGCCGAACTGCTGAGTGGGGTCGCGGGACCACGGATCATCGATCTGTCGGCCGACTTCCGCCTGAAGGATGCTGCGACCTATGCCGATTGGTATGGCGGCGCGCACCCGGCCCCGGCACTGCTGGCCGCCACGGTCTACGGCCTCACCGAGTTTGCCCGGGATCGGCTCGGGAATGCGCGGATCGTCGCCTGCCCCGGCTGCTATCCCACTGCTGTTCTGCTGGGTTTGCTGCCGCTGGTGGCGGCCGGGCTGGTGTCGTCGGAACGAATTACGATCAACGCGCTTTCTGGGGTAAGCGGGGCCGGTCGCAGCCTGAAGGAGGCCAACCTGTTCGCCGAGGTCGCCGAAGCGGTAGCGCCTTACGCCGTTGGTCGCCACCGCCACATGCCCGAGATCGAGCAGGAACTGGCAGGCGCCGCCGGCCAGCCGGTGACCGTCAGCTTCACCCCGCACCTCGTGCCGATCAATCGCGGCGAACTGGTGACGATGATCGTCGAGACCGGACATGCGGTCGGCGACCTCCGCGCCGCGCTCGCCGAGCGCTATGCCGGCGAAGCGTTCGTCCATCTGCTCCCCGAGGGCGCGGTGCCGGCGACGCGCATGGTCCGCGGTTCGAACCATGCTGTCGTCAACGTTTTCGCTGACCGCATTCCCGGCCGCGCCATCGTCGTCGCGGCGATCGACAATCTCGTCAAAGGGTCGAGCGGCCAGGCGCTGCAGAACATGAACGTCCTGTTCGGGCTGCCGGAAACCGATGGCCTGGCACAGGCGCCGCTGTTCCCATGACCTTGCCGGCCGTCCGCGACAGTGCCGGCAGGCTCGTAACCGCGCGGCTGCGCCTGCGGCAATGGTCCGATGCCGACCGCACGCCGTTCGCGGCGATGGGTGCCGACCCGCGGGTCATGGCGTGGTTTCCGACGCTGATCAGTCGCCGCGAGAGCGACGCGCTGATCGACCGTCAGCGAGCTGCGATCGCCGCTACCGGCTTGGGCTTCTGGGCGATCGAGCGGCTTGCCGACAATCGCTTCATCGGCTTCACCGGGATCAAGCCGGTCGACCTCGCCGCGCCGATCTATGGCGAGGTCGAGATCGGTTGGCGGCTGGTGCGAAGCGACTGGGGGCAGGGCTATGCCGAGGAGGCGGCGCGGGCGGCGCTCCATGTCGCCTTTGTCGAACACGGGCTGGCCTCGATCGTGGGCATGACGGTGCCGGGCAACGTCCGCTCATGGCGGCTGATGGAAAAGCTCGGCATGGGTCGCCGGCCGGAGCTCGATTTCGACCACCCCGACATCAATCCGGCGCATCCGCTCGCCCGGCATATCGTCTACGCGATCGACAATCCCGAGCCGGGCGACTGATGCCGCTCCATTCGTTCGCCGGCACCGGGCCGACGCTTGGCGCGGGCGCGTTCGTGGCCCCGGGGGCGCAGGTGATCGGCGCCGTTACGCTCGGTGCGGGGGCGAGCATCTGGTATAATGCCGTCGTCCGCGGCGACGTCGCGCCAATCGTGATCGGCGCGCGGTCGAACGTGCAGGACGGCAGCGTCGTCCACGTCACGCGCGCGACCGAGGGTACCTTCATCGGTGATGATTGCCTGATCGGCCATCTTGCGGTCGTCCACGGCTGCCGGCTGGAGGACCGCAGTTTCGTCGGCCTCGGCGCGGTCGTCATGGACGGCTGCGTGATCGAGAGCGACGGCATGCTTGCCGCCGGTGGCCTGCTGACACCCGGCAAGCGCATTGCGGCGGGCCAGCTGTGGACGGGACGACCGGCGGTCCATGTCCGCGATCTGACGGACGCTGAGATCGCGCGGAACCGTGCCGGAGCCGCGGCCTACGTCGAGCTGGCGAAGCTGCACGCCGCCTGACTGGTCGGAGCGACAGGATTCGAACCTGCGACCCCTTCACCCCCAGCGAAGTGCGCTACCAGGCTGCGCCACGCTCCGACCGGCGGCTGGTTTAGGGGGGCAGGGGGGCGAGTGCAAGGACTACCCCTCGATATCGTATTGCTTCAGCAGGTCGTAGAGCGTCGGCCGGCTGACCCCGAGCAGCTTGGCCGCGGTCGAGACATTGCCTTCGGTTCGTGCCAGCGCCAACCGGATGGCGCGGCGATCGGCCTCCTCGCGCATCGACTTCAGCGTCAGCTGCGCCGGCTCGTGACTGCCAAGGTCGAGGTCGGTTGCATCGAGGAACGGGTGCTCCGCCATGATCACCGCCCGCTTCATCTTGTTCTCGAGTTCGCGGACGTTCCCCGGCCAGTGCCAGTCGTTCAGCGCAGCCAAGGCAGCCGGCGTGAAGCCCTTGAAGCTGCGGCCGTGCTCGCGCGAGAACTTGGTCAGGAAGTGGTGGGCGAGCAACGTCGCGTCGCCGTGGCGCGCGGCAAGGCTGGGGATACGGACGATGATCTCGGCGAGGCGGTAGTAGAGATCCTCGCGGAAGCGGCCGTCGGCGATCATCTTCTCGAGATCCTGGTGCGTCGCGGAGACGATACGGACGTCGACCGCAATCGCCCGGCGGCCCCCGATCCGCTCGATCACGCGCTCCTGGAGGAAGCGGAGCAACTTGACCTGGAGCGGCAGCGGCACGTCGCCGATCTCGTCGAGGAACAAGGTACCGCCTTCGGCCAGCTCGATCTTGCCCTCGGTGGTCTTGACCGCGCCGGTGAACGCGCCCTTCTCATAGCCGAACAGCTCGGCTTCGAGCAGGTTCTCGGGGATGGCGGCGCAGTTGATCGCGACGAACGGCTTGGCCGCGCGCAGCGACGCCTGGTGAACGCCGCGGGCGAGAAGCTCCTTGCCGGTGCCGCTCGCGCCCAGAAGCATGACCGAAACGTCGGCAGTGGCGACCCGCTCGATCATCCGCGCGACCTTCAGCATCTCGGGCGCGCCGGTGACGATGCCGCCAAGGACGTCGCTGCCGTTGCCGGCGGCACGCAGCCGGCGATTTTCGGCCTCGAGGTCGTGCACGTGATAGGCGCGCCGCACGATCAGGCCGAGCTCGTCGATGTCGATCGGCTTGGCGTAGAAATCGAAGGCGCCGCCGGCGATCGCCTTCAGCCCGCTGGCGCGCGCGCCGTGGCCCGACGCGACGATGACCTTCGTCCCCGGCTGCGCGGCGAGAATGGCTTCGAGCGTGGCGAAGCCCTCGCTCGTGCCGTCCGGATCGGGCGGCAGCCCGAGGTCGAGCGTCACGACCGGCGGGGCATGCGCCTCGACCGCGGCCAGTGCGTCGGCACGGCTGCCGGCGGTGATGACCTCGTAATCCTCATAGCTCCAGCGGAGCTGCCGCTGCAGCCCCTCGTCGTCTTCGACCACGAGCAACTTACGCGAACCATCCGTCACACCGTCATCCTCTGACTTGATAACGCCGCCGATGCCGCCGTGGCGGTGCTCGCCACGATCAGCATCGCCAGCGGCAGCCGGATGGTGAAGGTCGTGCCCTCGCCCTCGCGGCTGACGACGTCGAGCCTGCCGCCGGCGGCCCGGGCGATTTCGCGCGCTTCATAGGCCCCGATGCCGAAGCCGGCTGGCTTGCTCGAATGGAACGGCCTGAACAATTGGTTGCGGATGAACGCCGGCGCCATGCCGCAGCCATGGTCGGTGACGGTGACGACGATCTCCGCCGCCTCCTGTCGCAGGGTGACGGCGATCGGTGCGCCGGCGCTGCTGGCGTCGATCGCATTCTGGATCAGGTGACCGAACAGCGCCTCGAAGCGCACCGGGTCGCCGGTGACGAAATGCTGCTGGCCGTCATGATCGAGCGTCAGCGCGGGGTGCTGCCGTGCCTTGCTCGACACCACCTCGGCGAGCAGGAGGCCGATGTCGACCGCCTCGCCGACCTCGGTTCGGCCGGCGGTGCGCTGCGCCAGCCTTGCCAGCAAGTCGTTCATCTTGCCGACCGACCCCTGCAGCGTCGCGACCATGTCGGCGCGGAACGCCGGATTGTCGGCGTGGCGCTCGGCGTTACGCGCGACGAGGCTGAGCTGGCTGACCAGGTTCTTGATGTCGTGCATGATGAAGGCGAAGCGGCGATTGAACTCGTCGAACTTGCCGGCTTCGTCCAGCTCCGCCTGCGTCGTCGCCTCGGCGATGTAGCTCGCCGCCTGCCGCCCGAGCGTGCCGCAGCAGCTCGAAATCCTCCCAGTTGAGCGTCCGCCGCGCCAGCGTCCGCTCGACGACGATGAACCCGCGCAGGCTGTCGAGGTGGAGCAGCGGCACGATCAGCCAGGTGCCGCGGTCGGTCGCCGCCCAGTCCGGCACCGCCACGCCGTCATAGTCGCCGGTTCCGCCCCGCAGTTCGTCGAGGTCGACGATCCGCTGCCGCTGCCCAAGGTAAGCGGCGAGATCACCGTCCACCGGGACCGGCCCGCCGGTGAAGCCCCGCCAGTGCCACTGTCCCGCCACCTGGAAGGCGCCGTCGTCGCCGGGCGTGAACAGCGCGCCCGCCCGGCGAATCGACGACGGTGCAGACCGCCTCGACGACGCGCTCGGGCAGGCGGCCGCGATCGGCGGCGTCGATGCCCGATACCGTCCCGATGAAGCGCAGCCACTCGACGCGGTAGTCATAGCGATAGGCGAAAAAGTTCTTCGCGATGAGCACGCGCAGCATCGCCCGGAAGCGCGGGAGGAGGACGACCACCGCGCCCAGGATGATCGTCGCGAACAGGAAGGTGATCTGCAGCAGCCGGCCCCAGTCGCCGCCGACGAGCCGCAGGCCATAGGCGAGCAGCGCCATGACGATCAGGTACCCGCCGATGATCGACATCGACAGCGTGTGGAAGACGACCTGCCGCGAGACGTGGACTCGCGCGATCCATGCCTGCCGCGCCGACAGCAGCAGCAGCGGCACCGTCAGCGTGTCGACGGCACCCCGGATGTTGAACAGGTCGGCCGACTGCGCGCCGAGCAGGAACTCGATCGTGTACAGGTTGAGGTCGTAGCCGAAGAAGCCGGCAAGGCCGATGCACAGCAGGCGGATCCCGATCTGGCTGCCCGGCTCGGCGTTGACGTACAGGTTGTGGATCAGGACCAGCCCGCTGATCGCGACCGTCAGCCGGCTGACGACGAACAGCGCCACGACCAGCGGCTGCGCGTGGAGCGACACCCCGGGGTGGCCGACGACGTCGATCAGATCGAGCCCGAGCTGCACGGCGGTGACGAAGCCGATGGTGCTGGCGATGACGAACGACGAACTGAGATGCGTGTCGAGCTGCCACGACGACCGCAGCAGGGCGACGAGAAAGCCGATCCAGGCGGCGGTGCGAAGCGTCTCCGCCGGTGACAGCAGGGCAACGTAGATGCGACCGAAGCGCGCCGCCATGACGAAGTCGGCCGCCCACGCCGCCGTCATCAGGGCGGCGATGACCAGCCAGATGTTCGCCCCGTTGGGCGATCGTTGCGCGACCACGCTGACGGCAAGCGCGGTGAAGCCGATCGCCGCAAGCAAATGGCTGACAAATCCGACGTCGGTCAGCGGCACCCCATACCCCCTACCCCCCGTCGATCTAACGGCATGCCGCGGTTGCGGCCAGCGGTCCCGGTCATGGGTGCGCCTCGCGCACGCGCATTTCGACCGGGGTGTTGGCCGCCAGCCACAGCGTTGCGGCGTAAGCGGCGACCGCCTGCGTCATCGCCGCGGGATCGATCTTGTCGAGCGTGTCGTCGGCGCTGTGGTGCAGGTCGAAGTAGTGCGTGCCGTCCTGGGCCAGGTCGATGATGCCCGCACCGCCTTCGGCGGCAGCTTCGACGTCGGTACCGCCGAACGCGGGCAGCGGTGACGGCGCGATGCCGAGCGGTTCCAGCGCGCGCGCGAGGGCAGCGATCATCGGGGCCGCGGCGGGGGCGATGTGGCTGCGCAGCGACCAGACGCGGTCGGCACCGAAGTCGGCCTCCAGCGCGATTGCAACCGGCTCGGGATGTGCCTTCAGGTAGTTCGCGCCCGCGAGCGGCCCCTGCGCCTCCTCGTCACCGAAGGCGACGATGCGGATGGTCCGCAGCGGGCGCGGCAGGGTGCCCGCCTTGACCGCATCGGCGATGAGGTTCGCGGCCCCCAGCGTGATGGCGATTCCGGCCCCGTCGTCGATCGCCCCGGTGCCGAGATCCCAGCTGTCCAAATGGCCGCCGGTCAGGACGACTTCGGGTCCCGTTCCCGTGATTTCCCCGACGACATTGCCCGAGACGCCCATGCCGAGGTCGCGCGGCGTCAGAACGAGGTGAAGGCGGACCGGCCCGACGGCAAGCATCCGCGCCAGCTGCATCGCGTCGGGCACGCTGAGCGCCGCCGCCGGGATCGGCCGGACGCCGTCGGGCCAGCGCGTGACGCCGGTGTGCGGCAGCCGCGCCGGGCCGGTGGCGAGCGACCGGTGAAGATACGCCGCCGCGCCCTTCATGGCGGCAATTCCCGGACCGGCGGTGCGGATGGCGTTGAACGCCCCATAACTCGACCCGTCCTGCGTCCGCTTCATCTCGTGGTCGATGAAGACGATCTTGCCCGCCAAGCTGCCGGCGGGCGCGGCGCGGAGGGCATCGAGATCGGCGAACTGGACCACTGCCGCGTCGAGCCCGGCGGCGGGCGTCGCGCCGCTGAAGCCGAGGGCTGTCAGCATCAGGCGCTGCGGGTTGGTGCCGATCGTCGTCGCCGCCTCGGCTCCGCGCTCCCAATGCGGTACCGGGTAGGTCTGGATATGCACCTTGGCCAGACCCAGCGCCGTCATCCGTGCCGCCATCCAGTCGCGGGCGCGGGCTTCGGGTGCCGTGGCCGCCAGACGCTGACCGATCGTCGTCGTCAGGTCGCGGACGATGGCGTACCCCTCGTTGTGCATCAGCGCGCGGTCGCGGAGCAGTGCCGCGCCGTCCGGCGCGCTTTGGGCTGCCGCCGGTACGGCGAACGCCAGCGCCAATCCTGCCATCACCCGTCGCATCGTTGCTCCCCTCTGCCCGCATTGACTTACGGCATTGCCGCCGAAAGAACGCAAGCTATCGTGCCAACGGGATGAACGGAGCATGGGCGGATGATCGGGCGGCTGAACCATGTCGGGATCGCCACGCCGTCGATCGAGCGAACCGTCGCCGTCTACCGCGACCTGCTCGGCGCCACGCGCATCGGCGCGCGCTTCGCCTTGCCCGGGCAGGGCGTATGGGTCTGCTTCGTCGACCTGCCCAACAGCCAGATCGAGCTGATCGAGCCGTTTGACGCGACCTCGCCGATCACCGGCTTTCTCGCCAAGAACCCCGGCGGCGGCCAGCATCACGTCTGTTTCGAGGTGCCGGACATCCTCGTCGCGCGCGATGCGCTCCGCGCCAAGGGGGCGACGATCCTTGGCACCGGTGAGCCGCGCATGGGCGCGCACGGCGTGCCGGTAATCTTCGTCCATCCCCGCGACATGGGCGGGGTGCTGGTCGAGCTGATGGCGGAGCCGGGGCATTGAGGGCGGCGGCTGCCGTGGCGCTGATGGTGACGACCGCCGCCGCCTCGCCCGATGCCACCGTTCCGGCCAGCGTGCCGGTCGAGACCCTGCGTGTCCGCCAGTTCGACTTCGCCGGCGGGCGCACCGCACCGGTCAAGCTCGCCTTCCGCGTCCTCGGCTCGCCGCATCACGGTGCGGGGGGCGAGATCGACAACGCCGTCGTCCTGCTCCACGGCACCGGCCGCTCGGGCGCCGACTTCCTCGGCGCGAAGGCGGCGCTGCTGTTCGGCACCGGTGCCCCGCTCGACCTGCGGACCACCTTTGTCGTCATTCCCGATGCGATCGGCATGGGCGCGTCGTCGAAGCCGAGCGACGGCCTCGGCGTCAGCTTTCCGCACTACGATTATGGCGACATCGTCAAGGGCGTCCGCAGCGTGCTCGCTAGCCTCAAGGTGAGCCGGGTCCGCGCCGTGCTGGGCGTGTCGATGGGGGCGATGGTCGGCTGGACCTGGGCGGAGGCGTACCCGGGCGAGATCGGCACGCTGGTCGCGATGGGTGCGTGGCCGACGGCGGTGACCGGGCGCAACCTGCTGTGGCGACTGGCGGCGCGCGACGCCCTGCTCGCCAGCCCGCTGCCCGGGGGCAGCGGCGCGCGGGTCGCGGCGGCGATCACGATGGTCGGGAACGTGCCGCCGGTGCTGCTCGCCCGCGCCGCGCCCGATGCGGCGGCGGCAGCGGCGATGCTCGACACGCGGGCGGCGGCGGCGGGCGATCCCGTCGACCTCGCCTTTGCCTTCGATGCGGTTCGCACCTATGCGCCGCAGGGGCGGCTCGACGCGGTCATGGCCAAGGTCGTCGAGGTGAACTTCGCCGACGATATCCTCTATCCCGCCGCCGAGGCGCCGCCGCTGCCGCCGCGCTTCAGCCGGATCAGCGTCCCGGCCTCCGCGGCGACGAGCGGCCATGCCACGCTCGGCAGCCCCGACATCTGGCTGCCTTTCGTCGGCCCCGCGCTGACGGCGGCGCTCGTCCGCTGAGCGCGCTGCCGCTGTCCGCGGTGCGCGCGTCGCCGCCGCACCCGCAGGCGCGCGCCGCCCCGCCGCCACCGCGCCCGTTCGACCCGCTGCGCCCGGCGACTGCCGCCGACGCCGGCGAGATCGAGGCGCTGCTCGATGCCGCCTTCGGCCCCGGTCGCCACGCCCGCACGGCGTCGCTGCTCCGCGCCGGGGCAGCGCCGATCGCGGGGCCGAGCCTCGTCGCCCGCGATGCTGCCGACCGGCTGATCGGTTCGGTCCAGTATTGGCCGATCGCGCTGGTGGCCGGCGGCCGGACGGTACCGCTGACCCTCCTCGGACCCGTTGCCGTCGCCAGCGCGGCGCGGTCGCTCGGCCTGGGGCGCAAGCTGATCGGCGGGTCGCTGGGGATCGCCGACGCCGCCGGTCTCGACCCGATCCTGCTCATCGGCGATCACAGCTACTACGGCCCGTTCGGCTTTGCAGCGGACGCGACCCGCGGCTGGACCCTGCCCGGACCGGTCGAGCGCGAGCGGCTGCTGCTGCGGCGTCGCGGCGGCGACCCTCTGCCGGAATCCGGCTGTGTCGTCGCGCTGGCCTCGCTTCCGGCGTCGACTGCGGCTAGCGTCCGGGGCGATGACTGCCCCGTCCAGCCCTGACCTGAGCGAGATCGCTGCGCTTGTCGCCGCGCAGAAGCTCCCGCCGGTCGACCAGTGGCATCCAGCGCACTGCGGCGACAGTTTCATGCGGATCGCCGCCGACGGCACCTGGTTCCACGAGGGCACACCGATCGGCCGCGCCGAGCTGGTCCGCCTGTTCTCGTCCATCCTCCGCCGCGAGGACGACGGCAGCTTCGTCCTCGTCACGCCGGGTGAAAAGCTCGATATCGTCGTCGACGACGCGCCATTCGCCGCGGTCGGCGCCGACAGCGAGGGGGAGGGGCGGGGCCGCACCATCGCCTTTCGCCTCAACACCGGCGACCACGTCATGGCCGGCGATGCCAACCGCCTGCGCGTCGAGACCGGGCCGGACGGCACCCCGCGCCCCTATCTCCACGTCCGCCGCGGCCTGGAGGCGCTGGTCAACCGCGCCACCTTTTACCAGCTCGCCGACTGGGCGCTCGCCGAAGGTGCCGAGCCGCCGGGGCTGTGGAGCAAGGGCGTGTTCTTTCCGTTCGCCTAAGCCGGAACTCAGCGAAGCGCGAAGTAAATCGCGGTCAGGCGGCACGAGACGGTGTCGCGTTCGAGCCGAAGCTCGGGGCGCGCCGCCGTCGTCAGCGCGTCCGCGCTGCTGGCGATCGCGATGCCGGTCACGATCCCGCGGTCGGGATCGCTGCCAAAGCTGATCGGCACCGGCAGATAGCTGAACCAGTCGCGCGAACGGTTGGCCGCGGGCGCACGGCCGAAGCGCGCGCGGATCCGGCGCAGGGGATCGCCGACTTGCACCTGGTTGAAGCCGAGGAGCGGGCCCGCCGGGGCGTCGGTCTCGATTGCGGCGGCCCGGTGGAGGCCCTCGCCGCAGGATGTATCGGTGATGCGAGCACCCGGTTCATTGTCGATCGCGACCAGTCGCTCGCCGGCATAGCGCAGCTCGACAAGGCGGAACGAGCCGGCGTCGACGAGCGGCGTCCCTGGGCGAGCGCTGAAGGCATAGAGGCTGGCGGCGAACCGGCGATCCTGCGCGGGCCTCGCCAGCCGGGCGACAGGCACGCCAATCCGCTGCTCGACGTCGGCCCGGGTCATCCCGAGGTGGAGCGGGCCGAGTTGCCAACACGCACGCGGCACCGGGCCGCCATCGCCGGCGGCGACCGCCTGGCGGAACGTCGCGGGGCATCGGGCGGCGGCCGTCGTGCCCGCGGCCGTGACCTGGCCGCTGGCGCTTGCCGGAGGGGTGTCGACCGCCACACCGCGCGATGGGTCGTCGGGGGCAATACGCAGGCCAAGAGGGGCGGCGGGCGGCACCGACCGCTGCGCTCCGGCCGCCGTCGCAAAGGCGACGAGCGCAAGAACCACCCCAGCACTGCGCATCGGCGTCGCTCCGTCGTTTTCACTGCGGCTGCTTCTACAGCGACGCGCGGAGGCGTTGACACCCCCCGCGGCGCACGCGACGAGGCCCGCGATGTCGCTGTCCCCCCTGTCCGAGCTCCACGCCCGCCTCGCTCGCGCCGTCGGTCCGGCGGCGACGGCGAAGCGCGGCGACTGGGACTTCGAAGGCAACCGCGATGCGCCCCGTCCCCAGCCGCTGACCCCGGCGGCGGTGCTGATCGCGGTCGTCGCGCACGACCGGCCGACGATACTGTTCACGCGGCGAACCCCGCACCTGCGCGCCCACGCGGGCCAGGTCGCCTTTCCCGGCGGGCGGGTCGATCCCGGCGATACCGATGCCGTGGCCGCGGCGCTGCGCGAGGCGCACGAGGAGGTCGCGCTGCCGCCGGCCGCGGTGACCATCGTCGGCACGACCGACCGCTACGCCACCGGCACCGGCTATGACATCACCCCCGTCATCGGGATCGTTCCCGCCGGGCTGGCGCTGGTGCCGCACGCCGACGAGGTCGCGTCGATTTTCGAGGTGCCGCTCGACTTTCTTCTCGATCCGGCAAGCCACCAGCTGCGATCGAGCGACTGGCAGGGGCGGCGACGATCCTATTATGTGCTGTCGTGGGCGACGCACGAGATCTGGGGAGCGACGGCGGCGATGGTCGTCAACCTGGCGCGGCGGCTGGCCTGATCCGGCTCGCGCGCCCGGCCTGGCTGGACACCGCCGCGGGCGCGCGGCTCGCCACCGCCCTTGAGGTTGCGGCGGGCCGGACCAAATTGGTCGGCGGCGCGGTGCGCGACCCGCTCCTTGGCGGCGCCGCCAGCGACATCGATTTCGCCACGCAGCTCGTGCCCGAAGCGACTCTCGCGCGGCTCCGCGCGGCAGGGATCAAGGCGGTGCCGACCGGCATTGCCCACGGCACGGTGACGGCGGTCGCCGACGGGCTGGTCGCCGAAGTGACGACGCTCCGCCGCGACGTTTCGACCGATGGTCGCCATGCGACGGTCGCCTTCACCGACGACTGGCGGGCCGATGCGGCACGGCGCGACTTCACCATCAACGCGCTCTACGCCGATCCGCGGACAGGCACCGTCGACGATTATTTCGGCGGGCTGGACGACCTGGCTGCCCGCCGCGTCCGCTTCATCGGCGCGCCGCTCGAGCGCATTGCCGAGGATCACCTGCGCATCCTGCGCTTCTTCCGCTTTCATGCCCGCTTCGGGATCGGCGCGCCCGACGCCGCCGGGATGGCGGCATGCGTCATTCGGGCCAACGATCTCATGGCCTTGTCGCGCGAAAGGGTCCGTGACGAGGTGCTGAAGCTGCTTGCAGTGGACGATCCCGTGCCGACGGTCGCGGTCATGGCGGGGCAGGGCATCTTCACGCCGGTGCTTCCCGAGGTGACGCTTGCCCGGGTGGCCGAGCTGGCGCGCGTCCGTGAAGCGGAAGCAGAGGCCGGCCTGCCGCCGAACCCGCTGCGGCGGCTGGCGGCGTTGCTGCCGGTGGACGCGGTCCTTCTCGACGCCGTCGCCACCCGGCTGCGGCTGTCGAATGCCGAGCGGAAACGGCTGGTGCTGACCGCAGCGCGGGACGCCGGCCTTGCGGAGCTTGCCTACCGCGACGGGATCGACAGCGCCCTCGATCGTGCTTTGCTGCGCGGCGACAAGGATTTGGCAGGGTTCGCTGCCACCTGGACGAAGCCGGTCTTCCCTCTGTCCGGACGCGACCTGATCGCCCGCGGCGTACCGCCGGGGCCCGAGGTCAGCCGGCTGCTGGGCATCGGCGAACGCGCGTGGATCGCCGCCGGCTTCCCCTCCGACGCGACGGCAATTCTCGACCAGATCCTTAAGTAAAGCGGTTATCGCGTGGAAACCCTTGCGGTGGCAGCCGTCCACTACCGCCCCGCGGGCCCACCCACGGCCCGACGTCGCTTTCCGTCCGCGTCCGGCCGGCGCTGCCGCCCATCGCCCACGACAGGCCGTCCGCGCGACGGAAGCTGATGAGGTCGGCCAAGCCGCCGTCGCGGTACTTCTGCAGCGCGACGCCCTGGCCGCGCGCCATCGTCGGCACGTCGGCCAGCGGGAAGATCAGCAACTTGCGGTTGTCGCCGATGACCGCGAGATGGTCGTCGCCGGCGCCGAGCGGGCGGACGATGCGGAGCGCTGCCTCGGCGCGCGGCGTCATCACCTGCCGCCCCTTGCGCGTTTCGGCGAGCAGGTCATCGCCGCCGACGACGAATCCGCGCCCGTCGCTGGCGGCAAGCAGCAGCCGCGTGTCGGACGCGTGGACGAAGGCGGCGACGATGGCGGCCGCGCCGTCGAGGTCGATCATCAGCCGGACGGGTTCGCCAAGCCCGCGGCCGCCGGGCAGACGGTCGGCCGCCAGCGTATAGAACCGCCCCGTCGCCGCCGCGAGGACGATGCGGTCGGTGGTGTGGGCGTGAAAGGCGAAGGCCGGCCCGTCGCCTTCCTTGAAGCGCTGCGCATCGCCCGCGGCAAGGTCGGCGTGGCCCTTTAGCGCGCGAACCCAGCCTTTTTCGGACAGGATGATGGTCAGCGGCTCGCGGTCGATCATCGCTTCCAGCGGAATCATCATCACCGTCGGCGCCGTGCCGATTTCGGTCCGCCGACGCCCGAGCGGCGTCTCGGGGCCGTAGCGTTCGGCGAGCGCCGTCAGGTCGTCGCGCAGGCGGCGGCGCAGCGCGTCGGGGCTGGCGAGAAGCTGCCGCAGCTTCTTCGCTTCGGCCGACAGTGCCTTGTGCTCCTTGGTGATCTCGATCTCTTCCAGCCGCCGCAGCGCGCGCAGGCGGAGGTTGAGGATCGCCTCGGCCTGGCGCTCGCTCAGCTCGAAGCGGCGGATCAGCTCGGCCTTGGGCTCGTCCTCCTCGCGGATGATGCGGATGACCTCGTCGATCGACAGATAGGCTTTGAGGTAGCCGTCGAGCAGTTCGAGACGGTCGTCGATCCGGCCGAGGCGGAAGCGCGTGCGCCGGGCGATGACGTCGAGCTGATGGTCGAGGAACGCCTGCAGCGCCTCGGCCAGCGACATGACGCGGGGCACGTGATCGCGGTCGAGGACGTTGAGGTTCAACGGGAAGCGTGTCTCGAGGTCGGTCAGGCGGAACAGGCTCTCCATCAGCACCGCCGCGTCGACATTGCGCGAGCGGGGCTCGATGACGAGGCGGATGGCGGCGTCGGACTCGTCGCGGACATCGGCCAGGATCGGCAGTTTCTTGTCGTTGATCAGGGCGGCGATGTCCTCGATCAGCTTGCCCTTCTGCACCTGGTAGGGAATTTCGGTGATGACGACGACCCAGGTGCCGTTGCCCGCCGCCTCGACCGTCCAGCGCGCACGCAGGCGGAAGCTGCCGCGGCCGCTGGCGTAGGCGGCGGCAATGCTGCCGGGCGGCTCGACGACGACACCGCCGGTCGGAAAGTCCGGCCCCTTGATGTGTTGCATGAGGATCTCGACCGAAGCCGCGGGATCGCCCAGCAGCGCCAGTGCCGCGCCGACGATCTCGGCGACGTTGTGCGGCGGGATCGACGTCGCCATGCCGACCGCGATGCCGCTGGCACCGTTGGCGAGCAGGTTGGGAAAGGCGGCGGGGAAGACCTCCGGCTCGTTCTCTTCGCCGTTATACGTCTCGCGGAAAGGGACGCAGTCCTCGTCGAGGCCGTCCATCAGGTCGGCGGCGGCGGCCGTCAGTCGCGCCTCGGTATAGCGCATGGCGGCGGCGTTATCGCCGTCGATGTTGCCGAAGTTGCCCTGCCCGTCGACGAGCGGATAGCGCAGCGCGAACGACTGGCTGAGGCGCACCAGCGCGTCGTAGATCGAGGCGTCGCCGTGCGGGTGGTACTTGCCCATGACGTCGCCGACGATGCGCGCGCACTTCTTGTAGCCCGTGGCCGGGTCGAGCTTGAGCAGGCGCATGCCCCACAGGATGCGGCGGTGAACCGGCTTTAGGCCGTCGCGAACGTCGGGCAGCGAGCGCGCCGTGATCGTCGACAGCGCGTAGACCAGATAGCGATCGCTGAGCGCGTCGGCGAAAGGCGTGTCGAGGATGCGGGGGTCGTCGGGCGGGTCGAGGGTAGGAAGCATGGCGCGAGGGGTAGCCCCTCGCGCCCGCCCTTGGCCACCGGAACTTGGCGTTGGCGATCTGCCCCCTAGAATTTGAACGTCAGGCTGGAGGCGATCTCGTTGGCGTGACCCGTATTGGTCGACAGCGTGTCGACCGTCGTCACCGCCGGCGTGCCCGCGAACAGCGGGTCGGCGCGGTTGACCTGCGCCGTGTCGACGAAGATGTGCGCGTACGACAGGCTGACGTCGACGCGGCGGTTGACCTTCGCGGTGACGCCGGCAGTTGCCCAGATGCGATTGCCGTCGGGAACGCGGGTCGTGCGGAACCCGTCGCGTGTCGGCGTCTGGTCATACATGCTGCCCGCCCGGACCGTCAGGCGCGGCGTCAGGTCATATTCGGCCCCCAGACTGCCGCTGAAGGTGTCGCGGTAGTTCTGCGCGCTCGACAGGAAGGTCACTCCCGACGGCGTGTTGACGTTGATGGCGTTGAACCGGCTCCACTTGTACCAGCTGCCGCCGGCGAGCAGGCGCGCCTTGCCCAGGCCATAGACCGCACCGACGGTGGCGATGTCGGGCGTGCTCAACGGGGCGAAACCACGGGTGACGCCGTTGCTTGCCGCCAGCGGGCCGAGCAGGCCGGTGATCGTCGCCGCGCCCGAGAGGCTGTGGTCGACATGGCTGCGCCAGTGGGCCCCGAGCTTCAGGGCCCCGAAGCTGGCGTCGATGCCAACATTCCAGCCGAAGGCGAGGTCCTGCCCGCGGATGTTGAGCAGCCCGTCGGGGAGCAGCGGCGAGACATTGGGCAGCGCGCCGGTCAGCGTTGCCACCAGCCGCTGCACGTCGACTCCCGCGCCGATCGAAACATGGTCGTTGAGCTTGTACGCGGCGCTCGGCTGGATGTTGAGGCTGCGGACGTCCGACAGGATCGAATTGTAGCGCCCGAACCAGCCGTTGTCATAAACCACCTTGACGCCGAACGGCGCGTCGAGGCCGAGGCCGAGCCACAGGCGCGACCCCTCGATCTGCGCCGAGAGATAGCCGGACGGGATCGGGATCGGCTGGTCGAAGGGGTTGCCGCCGTTGCCGCCGCCGGTCGGGAAGCTGCCGAGGTTGCCCGCGGCCGACCGCGTGCTGCCGCGGTCCTGCTGGTGCGATTCGACGAACAGCAGATGCCCGCCGAGGTCGAGGTTGACGCCCGGCAGATTGGTCATGCCAGCAGGATTATAGAAGACTGTCGCGGCGGAATCGGCGATTGCCGCCTCACCGGCGAAGGCGCGGCCGACGGCGCGGGGCGACTGTTCCTGAAGGTAGAAGCCGCCGGCGCTGGCGGGAACGGCGGCGAGCGCCACGGCAAGCGTGGCGGCGGCACGGATGGGGGTCATTCAGGGTCCTCGATGCTCACCCCCCGTGGCGGCGCTGCTAAGCCGCTCATTCGCCGACGTAAAGAGGCCGGTAACGATTTGATCGAGACGCGCCCGGGCAGGCCGCAGCAGGGCGGCCGCGCCGATCAGGACGTCGCGGTCGAGGAACCATCCCGTCGTGTGCAGGCCGGCGACGATCTCGGCTGCGGTCGCGGCGCCGCCGTCGATGAGGAACGGCGGCAGGGGCAGGAGCTTGGCGGCGTAGGGGGTCCCGGCGACCCGCCCCACCGCCTGCGACGAGCGCGGCGAGACGAAGGCGAGGTCGGCGTCGGCAGCGGGCGTGCCGGTCGCCGCGCAGGCGGTGAGGTCGAGCCCGAAGCCCAGCTCCGCAAGCAGCAGCAGTTCATAGCGCGCGATCCCGGCCAGCCAATCGCCCGGGCCGGCAGCGACCGTCATCGCCGTCAGGACCGCGTCGAGCGCGGCGTAGAGCCGGGGTGCCGCGGCGCCGTCGTCGAGCACCGTCGCGGTCAGGGCGGTCAGCCAGTCGAGCGCCGCCGCCGTCGCGCGGTCGGTCGCCAGCGCCGTCCGCGACCGGGTCAGCTCGGCCGCCGCTCCCGCCAGCCCCGAGCGCGCCCGGGTCCGCAAGCGCACGGCGACACCGTTGCCCGGCTGCAGCACCGGGCGCATCGCCCGCGAGCGCCCCCCGGCGACGTAGCCGCCGACAATCCCGTCGTCTTCGGTGAGGAAGCGGACGACGGCACCGTGCTCGCCGTGGGCAAGAACGGCAACGACGATCGCGGCGACGCTCTGCTCCATGCCGACCGACATAAGCGGCCCGGACGCGACCTGCCAGCGGCGGAACCGGGTGCGGCGCAGCGCGCTTGGTGGCGTTCATTGGCGGAGAGTGGCGATGCGCGGACTGGCAACGATGGCGGCGATGCTGCTGGCGAGCAGCGCGGTCGCCGCGCCGTGGCCGACCGACCCCGCCAACGTTCCGGCCTTCCATCCCGCCTTTCCCGGCCAGCACCGCGCCGAGGCGGTGCACAGCCGCGCCCAGCCCCGGGTGACCGAGGTCGCGACCGGGTTGCATTATCCATGGGCGATCGCCTTCCTGCCAGACGGGCGGATGCTGGTGACGGAGAAGAACCCGCCGGCGCTGCGGATCGTGACGCCGGCGGGCAAGGTGTCGCCGCCGGTCGCCGGCTTGCCGCCGGTCCTCGCCGAGGGGCAGAGCGGATTGCTCGGCCTGGCCGTCGCGCCGACCTTCGCCCGCGACCGGCGCATCTACTGGACGTACACCGAGAGCCGCGGCGGCGGCAGCGGCCTCGCGGTGGCGCGAGCGACCCTGGTCGACGGCGCGGCCCCGCGGCTCGATGGGGTGCAGGTCATCTTCCGCGCCGATCCGCCGCTGAAGTCGACGCTGCAGAACGGCGGGCGAATGGTCTTTGCCGCCGACGGCACGCTGTTCGTCGGGCTGGGCGACAAGTCGATCCTGCCCGGGCGGGCGCAGGCGCAGGACCTCGGGTCCGATCTCGGCAAGATCGTCCATCTCAACCCCGACGGCTCGCCGGCGAAGGACAATCCGTTCATTGGCCGGGCGGGCGCGCGCCCGACGGCCTGGTCCAGCGGCCATCGCAACGTCCTCGGCCTCGCCCTCGACGACCGCCAGCGCCTGTGGGAAATCGAGATGGGCCCGCGCGGCGGCGACGAGTTGAACCTGATCGAGCGCGGCAAGGACTATGGCTGGCCGACGATCGGCTACGGCGAGGAATATTCGGGCAAGCTCGTCGGCCGCGGCATCACCGCCGCGCCGGGGCTGGAGCAGCCGGTCTATTACTGGGACCCGGTGATCGCGCCGGGCAGCATCATGGTCTATCGCGGCGCGATGTTCCCGGAATGGCGCGGCAACCTGTTCATCGGCGGGCTGGCGAGCACGTCGCTGGTCCGCCTCGTCGTGCAGGGCGAGCGCGTCGTCGGCGAGGAGCGCCTGCTCGGCGACCGCGGCGAGCGTATCCGCGACGCGGTCGAGGGCCCCGACGGCTCGATCTGGCTGGTCACCGACGACGACCCGGGCAAGCTGCTGCGCCTGACCGCACGCTAGATCGGGCGTTCCCGAATCGCCGGCCGCAGCCTATCCTCGGGCGATGGCCCATGCTCCCTTCGTCCATCTTCGCGTGCAGTCGGCCTATTCGATGCTCGAGGGCGCGATGTCGCCCGAGACGATCGCAACCACCTGCCGGGCGTTGAAACTGCCCGCGGTGGCGCTGGCCGACCGCAACAACCTGTTCGGCGCGATGGAGTTCGGCGACGCCGCGCGCAAGGCCGGCGTGCAGCCGATCATCGGCGCGCTCGTGGCGGTCGAGCGTCCCGGCAGCCGCGGCCCCGGGCAGCGCGCCGTCCACGACTGGCTGGTGCTGCTCGTCCAGGACAAGACCGGGTACGACCATCTGATCGGGCTGGTCAGCGACGCGCATCTGGGCGGCGACCCGGCCGAGGACCCGCACCTGACGCTCGACGCGCTGCGCGGGCGGACGGCGGGCCTGCTCGCGCTGACCGGCGGCCCCGAGGGCGCGCTCGCCCGCCTGCTCGCCGACGGTCAGGAGGCCGACGCCTACGCCGACGCGCTGCAGGCGCTGTTCCCCGGCCGGCTGTACGTCGAGCTGAGCCGCACCGGTGACCCGGTCGAGACGCGCGCCGAGGCCGGGCTGATCGCGCTCGCCGACGCTCGCGACCTGCCGCTGGTCGCGACCAACCCGGCGCGCTTCCGCGATGCCGCCGTGCACCCGGCCCACGACGTCATGCTGTGCATCGCCGATGGCAGCTACGTCGACACCGCCGAGCGGCGGCGCTCGAACGCGGAGCACTGGCTGAAGCCGGCCAAGGACATGCAGGCGCTGTTCGCCGACCTCCCCGAGGCGGTCGCCAACACGCTCGTCGTCGCGCAGCGCTGCGCCTATAAGACGCCGTCGCGCGAGCCGATCCTGCCGAGCCTTGCCGGCGATCCTGCCGCCGAGGCGACGATGCTGGCCGATCTGGCGGCGAGCGGGCTCGATGCGCGGCTGGCGGCGCTCGGCATCGCCGGCGACGGCGCCGCGGCCTACCGTGACCGGCTGAGGTTCGAGACGGGCATCATCGTCCAGATGGGCTTCGCCGGTTATTTCCTGATCGTCGCCGACTTCATCCGCTGGGCCAAGGCGGCGGGCATTCCGGTCGGGCCGGGCCGCGGCTCCGGCGCCGGCTCGGTCGTCGCCTGGGCGCTGACCATCACCGACCTCGACCCGCTCGCCCACGGCCTGCTGTTCGAGCGCTTCCTCAACCCCGAGCGTGTGTCGATGCCGGACTTCGACATCGATTTCTGCGAAACCCGGCGCGGCGAGGTCATCCGCTATGTTCAGGGCCGCTACGGCCGCGGGCAGGTGGCGCAGATCATCACCTTCGGGAAGCTGAAGGCGCGCGCGGTGCTGAAGGATGTCGGCCGTGTCCTGCAGATGTCGTACGGCCAGGTCGACCGGCTGGCGAAGCTGATCCCCAACCACCCGACCGACCCCTGGACGCTGGCGCGGGCGCTGAACGGCGTGTCCGAGCTGGTCGCCGAGCGCGACCGCGATCCCAAGGTCGCTCACCTGCTCGAGATCGCGCTTCGGCTGGAAGGGCTGCCGCGCCACGCCTCGACCCACGCCGCCGGCGTCGTCATCGGTGACCGGCCGCTCAATCAACTGGTGCCGCTCTACCGCGATCCCCGGTCAGACATGCCGGTGACGCAGTTCGACATGAAGTGGGTCGAAAAGGCGGGACTGGTCAAGTTCGACTTCCTCGGCCTGAAGACGCTGTCGGTGCTGCAGCGGGCGAAGGAGCTGCTGGCCGGACAGGGGCGGCCGGTCGACCTCGACGCGCTGCCGCTCGACGACGCCGAGACCTACCGGCTGATCGCCCGCGGCGACACGGTCGGGGTGTTCCAGCTGGAAAGCGAGGGGATGCGGCGGACGCTGGCGCAGGTCCGGCCCGACTGCTTTGCCGACATCATCGCCCTCGTGTCGCTGTACCGGCCCGGCCCGATGGAGAACATCCCGGCCTTCGGTCGCCGCAAGAACGGGCAGGAGGCGCCCGATTACCTGCACCCCACGCTCGAGGGGGTGCTCACGGAGACCTACGGCGTCATCATCTACCAGGAACAGGTGATGCAGATTGCTCAGATCCTGGCGGGCTACAGCCTCGGCGAGGCCGACCTGCTGCGGCGGGCGATGGGCAAGAAGATCGCGTCGGAGATGGCGGCGCAGAAGGCGCGCTTCCTCGACGGCGCGGCGAAGAACGGCGTCGACAAGCGCAAGGCCGACAGCATCTTCGAGCTGGTGGCGAAATTCGCCGGTTACGGCTTCAACAAGAGCCACGCCGCCGGCTATGCGCTGATCGCCTATCAGACGGCGTGGCTGAAGGCGCACCACCCGACCGAGTTCTTCGCCGCCTCGATGGCCTTCGACATTGCCAACACCGACAAGCTGGCGATCTTCGTCGACGACATGCGTCGACTGGGCGTCAAATGCCTGCCGCCGTGCATCAACGCCAGTAGCGCCGACTTCGCCGTGGAGGGGGAGGCAGTGCGCTATGCCCTCGCCGGTCTGAAGAGCGTCGGCGAACGGGCCATGGCGGCGATCGTCGACGCCCGCGACCAGGGGGGCCGTTTTTCGGCCCTGAGCGACTTTGCCCGGCGGGTCGATCCCAAGCTGCTCAACAAGCGCCAGCTCGAGGCGCTGGTCGGCAGCGGCGCGTTCGACGGCATCGAGCGCAACCGCGGCGGCGTCCACGCCCTCGCCGAGGCCCTGCTCGGCACGGCGCAGAGCGCGGCGGCAGCGCGGGAGAGCGCTCAGGTGGCGATGTTCGGCGCGAGCGAGGACCGCTCGCTGGCCATGCTGGTGCCGCCGGGCAAGGCGTGGACGATGGCGGAAACCATGGCGCACGAGAAGGAGGCGTTCGGCTTCTACTTCTCCGGTCATCCGGTCGAGAGCTTCGGCCACGTCCTGCGCGCGCAGAACGCCCGCACCTTCGCCGAGGCGGCCGCAGTCGAGTCGCCGCCGGGCGGCGGCCGGCTGCCGGCGACGCTTGCCGGGCTGATCGAGGACGCCAAGTGGCGGACCCCGCAGAACGGCAAGTCGAACAAGTATCTCCAGCTGACGCTGTCGGATGCGAGCGGTCAGTACGCCGCGAGCTGCTTCGACGAGGAGGCGCAGGGGGCGGTGCTCGCGGCCGCGGCCGGCGGCGACGCCGTGCTGATCCACGGCGAACTGCTGTGGCGACCAGGCGAGGAGGCGCCGCGCGTCACCGTGCGCGGGGTCAGGCCGCTCGCAGCACTCGCCAGCCGGATGCGCTGCCGCCTGACCGTCGACTTCGCCGGAACCGATCCCGTGCCGGGGCTGGCAGCCCTCGTCGGCGACCGGCGCGGCGGGCGCGGCGAGATCGTCGCCCAGGTGGCGCTCGGGGCCGGGCGGCGGGCACGGCTGCTGCTCGGCACCGACTTCGCCATCGACCAGGAAGTCGTCGTCAAGGTCGAGCGGCTGCGCGGGGTTGCCGCGGCGAGCCTGACCGCGATCGAGTGACCTAGCGGCAGGTCGTCCCCGGTGTGCGGTCGAGGTCGAGGCAGCGCCCGTCGACCGCGGTCGTCTTCACCCCGGCGATCGCGGCGAGCGTCGGGGCGATGTCGACGGTCTCGACCGGCAGCGGCTGCTCATAGCCTTCGGCGCCCGGCCACCAGAACAGGATCGGTACGCGCCGGTCGTAATTCCACACCGACCCGTGACCGCCGACCGTGTCGCCGAGCCCGATCGGCACGCCGACCGTCGTGTAGGGCTGGAGCACGGCCATGATGTCGCCGCTGCGGACGGGATCGGTCGATTCCGCGATGCGCTGGATCAGCGACAGCTCGTCGACCGGCGTGCCTTTCGGGGGCATCGCGGCAAGCGCCTCGGCACGGGTGAAAACGGTATAGACCTCGGGCCGCTCGCGCAGATGGCGGACCGTCGCCTCGCCGATGCGGGCCCGCTGCGTCTCGTCGGCACCGGGAGCGATGATGTAGATCTCGTACGGGTCGCCGGCGAGCGGGTTGGCGGCGAGGCCGAGGTCGGCGGCGACCTTCTCGCCGACGTCCTTCAGCAGCGCCTTGCCGTCGACGCGGTGCGCCGGGAAGCCACGCTCGGCCAGGCTTTCCGCGGCGTCGACCGAGCCGTGGTCGGCCGTCAGGACGACGAGTACCGGCACCTTGAGCGCGGTCAGCTTGGCGAGGAAGGTCGCCAGCATCGCATCGAGATGGGCGAGGTTGTCGCACTGCTCGGCGCTGGCGCTGCCGTAGCGATGGCCGACGTAATCCGTCGCCGACAGGCTGATCGCCAGCAGGTCGGGGGCCGCGCCGCGGCCGAGGTGCTGGCTGTCGATCAGCTGCGCCGCGAGATCGAGGCTCAGCTTGTCGTACATCGGCGAGGCGCGCAGCCAGGACTGGAAGAAGGGATCGAGGTGGAAGTCCTCGCCCGGCGCCGGCGCTTCCCATCCCGGTGGCGGCAGCTCGTGGTCGACCGTCATCACGGCATATTTGTGCGGCCCGAGCTCGACCTTGCAGCGCGGATCGAGCGGGGTCCAAACGGGCGCCTTCTTGCGCCACGCGGCGAACACCGCCTCGTTGAACCCCTTCACCGGTGCCAGCCGGGCGTCGGCCGAGGCGCCAACGGGAACGTAGGTGGTGAAGCCGCCGAGCGTGTCGTCCCACCAGAAGGTGCCGTCGGCATTGTGCCCGGCCATGGTGATTGCGCCGCGGTCCTTGCCCGACACGGCAAAGACGCGCGACTGCGGATTGCCCGCCTTCATCCACTCGCCGAGCGTCGGGACCTTGAGGTTGGCGGGCCCGCGCGGGGCGTCGGGGCGGTTCGGCACCGGGCCGGCGGGGTCGGCCATGCAATAGACCGGCTGCCCGGTGGCGCGGTCGGTCCAGCCATTGGCGACGATGCCGGTCGCCGCCGGATGCCGGCCGGTCAGGATCGTCGAGTGGCCCGGGCAGGTCTCGGTGGCGGCGTGGCTCTGATAGCCATTGGCAAAGACGACGCCGCCCTGGAGCGTCTTCAGCCCGCCGGTGAACCGCCCGCGATACTGGTCGAACAGCCCGGCCGAGAACTGGTCGACCGAAATCGCGACGATTAGCTTCGGGACAGGCGGCGCGACGAGGCGGGGCGGGGGCGGCGCGGCCGCCGCGGCGAGCGGGCCGGCGGTCAGCGCCGCCGCGAGGCCGAGCAGGCGTGTCAGTGTCCGCGTCATCGTCGCTTCCCCCGTTTTCCTCGCCGATGACACGGCGACATTACCGTTTTGCGTCGGTCTGCCCGGCACGCGCCCCCAAACCGGCGAATTGCGTCGACCGACCCGCCGCGGGCGGCTTCGACGCGCTGGCTTGTGCCGTGTTCGTCGCGCGCGCCGCTTGGCGTGCCCGCCCGCGCCAGCCCCTGCACCTCGGCGGCGCTCATCCTGCTGCTGCCCGCGACCGGATGGCAGCAGCGGTCGCACTGCCGGGGCGGGAGGCACGTCGCGCTCCGCGGCCCGGGGTGCCGATTGCGTGTGGCGTCCTACACTCGTAGCACAGCCGCTCCATTCTCGGGAATCTGTCACCATGGTTCGTCTGCTCGCCACTGCCGCCGTTCTCGCACTCGCCGCGCCGCTTGCCGCCGCGCCGGTTGCCCCCGAGGTCACGACCCAGCTGCCGCGTACCGTCCGCCCGACGCATTACGACGTCGCGATCGTCCCCGACGTCGCCGGGCTGACATTTGCCGGCAAGGTCGGCATCGCGGTCGAGGTGCTTGCGCCAACGTCGACGATCACCTTGAACGCCGCCAACCTGACCTTCGACCGGGTGACGCTCGGCAGCGAGGCGGCGATGGTCAAGGTCGACGCCGACGCGCAGACCGCGACCTTTGCCTTCCGGCACCCGGTTGCGCCGGGCCGCTACACGCTGGCGATCGACTACCGCGGCAAGATCGGGATCCAGGCGGCCGGGCTGTTCGCGCTCGACTATGACACCCCCGCCGGCAAGAGGCGCGCGCTCTATACCCAGTTCGAAAACAGCGACGCGCGCCGCCTGATCCCGTCGTGGGACGAGCCGGCGTACAAGGCGACCTTTACCCTGACTGCGACGGTGCCGACTGGGCAGATGGCGGTCAGCAACCTGCCGGCGGCATCGGTCACCGACCTTGGTGGCGGCAAGTCGCTGGTCCGCTTCCCGATGACGCCGAAGATGTCGACCTACCTCCTGTTCTTCGGGCTCGGCGAGTTCGACCGGATCACGGCACGCTCGGGCCCGACCGAGATCGGCGTCATCACCCAGCGGGGTCACGCCGACCAGGGCCGCTTCGTCCTCGCCAGCGCGGTCGATATCCTCAAGGAATACAACGGCTATTTCGGCACGCCGTTTCCCCTGCCCAAGCTCGACAACATCGCCGCGCCGGGCAGTAGCCAGTTCTTCAGCGCGATGGAGAACTGGGGTGCGATCTTCACGTTCGAGGACGCGATCATCCTCGATCCGCGAATTTCGACCCAGGCCGACAAGCAGCGCGCGTTCGACGACGCCGCGCACGAGATGGCCCACCAATGGTTCGGCGACCTCGTGACGATGGCGTGGTGGGACGACCTGTGGCTCAACGAGGGTTTCGCCTCGTGGATGCAGGCGCGGACGACGGCGCGGCTTCATCCCGAATGGAACTCGGCGCTGAGCGCGGTCGACGCTCGCGAGGCGGCCGAGGGGCGCGACTCGCTGGCGACGACCCACCCGATCGTCCAGCACGTCGCGACCGTCGAGCAGGCAAGTCAGGCGTTCGACGCGATCACCTACTCCAAGGGCGAGGCGGTCATCCGCATGCTCGAGGATTACGTCGGCTCCGACGCATGGCGCGCCGGCGTGCGCAGCTATATTCGTGCGCACGCCTACGGCAACACGGTGACGGACGACCTGTGGCGCGAGATCGACGCCGCGTCGCCAAGCCGGCCGATCACCGAGATCGCCCACCGCTTCACCCTCCAGCCCGGCGTGCCACTGATCCGCGTTGCCGCCGCGTGCACCGCCGGCCGGACCACGCTGACGCTGACCCAGGGCGAGTTCAGCAAGGACCAGCCCGACAAGACGCCCCTGGCGTGGCCGGTGCCGGTCACCGCGCGGACACCCGGCGGCGCGCCGGCGAAGACGGTGGTCGCCGGCGGCCACGGCACGTTGACGCTGACCGGCTGCGGCCCGGTCGTCGTCAACGCCGGCCAGGCGGGCTATTACCGCACGCTCTATTCACCGGCGGCCCTCGCGGCGCTGACCGGCGCGTTCGGCGGGGTTGCGGCGATCGACCAGCTCGGCATCCTTTCGGATGCGTGGTCCCTCGGGCTGGCCGGCTATCAACCGGCGTCGGACTTTCTCGACCTCGCCCGCGCCGTACCCGTGGACGCGGACCCGCAGATCGTCGGCAAGATCGCCCAGGTCTTTGCCAACATCGACTATTACTACCGCGACCAGCCCGCCGCGCAGGCCAGGTTCCGCGCCTTCGCCGTGCGCCGGCTCGATCCAGCGTTCGCCGCGGTCGGCTGGACCGCGCGCGCCGGCGAGGCGACCGCCGTCGCCAACCTGCGCAACACGCTGATCGTCGCGCTCGGCACGTTCGGCGACCCCGCCGTCGTCGCCGAGGCACGGCGCCGCTATGCGGTCAAGGACAGCGACCCCGCCGCGGCGCCGGCGGCGATCCGCAAGGCGGTGCTGACCGTCGTCGCGACCAATGCCGACGTGGCGACATGGGACGCGCTCCACCGCGAGGCGGCGGCGGAGAAGACGCCGCTCATCCGCCAGCAGCTCTATTACCAGCTCGGCGAGGCGGCCGATCCGGCACTGGCGCGACGCGCGCTCGACCTCGCGCTGACCAGCGAGCCTGGCGCGACAATCAGCGCCGGGATCATCCGCGCGGTGTCGAACACCTTCCCCGAACTGGCGTACGACTTCGCCGTCAGCCGCGCCGACGCGGTCGACAAGATGGTCGACGGGCCGTCGCGCAGCCGCTATTTTCCGGGTCTGGCGACGGGGGCGACCGACCCCGCGATGATCGGCAAGATCAGGGCCTATGCCGACAGATATCTCAGCGCCGGCTCGCGCCGCGACGCCGATACCGCCGCGGCGAGCATCACCTACCGGATCAAGGTGATCCACGAGCGGCTGCCGGCGATCGACGCGTGGCTGGCCGCGCACCCCGGCTGAGGCTTGCCTTTCGCGGCGCGTTCCGCTAACCGGCGCGCCTCGACCAACCACTCACGCAGGGGCAACCCATCCGGTGCCGGGCTCGCCCGTTACACCCCCTGCGGCGGCACAACCGGATAGAGGAGAGAAAGACATGGCGACTCCCGTCGTCTCGATGGCGCAACTGCTTGAGGCGGGCGCCCACTTCGGCCACCAGACGCATCGCTGGAACCCGAAGATGAAGCCGTACATCTTCGGCGACCGCAACGGCGTCCATATCATCGATCTGTCGCAGACGGTGCCGCTGTTCGCGCGCGCGCTCGACTTCGTCCGGGCAACGGTCGCCAGCGGCGGCAAGGTGCTGTTCGTCGGCACCAAGCGCCAGGCGCAGGATCCGGTCGCCGAGGCCGCGCGCCGGTCGGGCCAGCATTACGTCAATCACCGCTGGCTCGGCGGCATGCTGACCAACTGGAAGACGATCTCGGGCTCGATCAAGCGCTTCAAGATGCTCGAGGAGCAGCTGTCGAGCGACACCGCCGGCCTGACCAAGAAGGAAGTCCTGAAGCTGACCCGCGAGCGCGACAAGTTCGAGCTGTCGCTCGGCGGGATCCGCGACATGGGCGGCCTGCCCGACATCATCTTCGTCATCGACGTCAACAAGGAGGACCTGGCGATCAAGGAGGCCGCGACGCTCGGCATCCCGGTCATCGCCATCCTCGACACCAACACCGACCCTAGCGGCATCGCCTTTCCGGTCCCGGGCAACGACGATGCCAGTCGGGCCGTGCAGCTCTACTGCAACGCCGTCGCCGACACGATCATCGAGGCGCGCCAGGGTCGCCAGGCGAGCCAGGGCATCGATCTCGGCGCGATGGACGAGCCGCCGATGGAGTTCGCGCACGAGCCCGAGCCGGTGACCGAGGCGCATGTCGAGGCGCTCGCCGAGATGGGCGTCCATGTCGCCGAGCCCGCAGCCGCGGACGCCTAATTTTCGTGTCGTCATCCTGGCGCAGGCCAGGATCCAGCTTCCCCCGGTTGACGGGATGGGGCATGGGTCCGGCACGCGCCGATTGACGGTGGCATAGCAAACAGGAGCACTCCCATGACCGACATCACCGCGAGCATGGTCAAGGACCTGCGCGACCGCACCGGCGCGGGCATGATGGACTGCAAGAAGGCGCTGAACGAGACGCTGACGGACACCGGGGCCGACATGGAGGCTGCGGTCGACTGGCTGCGGACCAAGGGGCTTGCCAGCGCCGCCAAGAAGGCCGGGCGCACCGCCGCGGAGGGTCTGGTCGGGGTCCATGTCGACGGCACCCGCGGGACGGTGGTCGAGGTTAATTCCGAGACCGACTTCGTCGCCAAGAACGACCAGTTCCAGAGCTTCGTCCGCACCGTCACCGGGGTCGCCCACACCCACGGCGAGGACGTCGAGACCCTGCTGGCCGCCCTCTACCCCGAGCGCGACGGCATGAGCATCAAGGACGTGCTGACCCACAACATCGCGACGATCGGCGAGAATCAGTCGCTGCGCCGGGCCAAGACCGTGTCGGTCGGCGAGGGCGTGGTCGTCGCTTATGTCCACAACGCCGTCGTCAGCGGCCTCGGCAAGATCGGCGTCCTCGTCGGGCTGCAGTCGAGTGCGCCCGCCGACGTGCTCGAGCCGCTCGGCCGCCAGATCGCCATGCACATTGCGGCGGCGAACCCGCTGGCGCTCGACGAGAACGGCCTCGATCCGGCCGTCGTCGAGCGCGAGCGCGCCATCGCCCGCGAGAAGGCCGCCGGGTCGGGCAAGCCGGCCGAGATTGTCGAGAAGATGATCGAGGGCGGCGTCAAGAAGTACCGCCAGGAAAACGCGCTGCTGACCCAGGTCTTCGTCATCGACGGCAAGTCGAAGGTCGGCGATGTTGTCGCTGCCGCCGCCAAGGCCGCCGGCACGCCGATCGCGGTGACCGAGTTCGTCCGCTTCCAGCTCGGCGAGGGCATCGAGAAGGCGGCGACCGACTTCGCCGCCGAGGTCGCCGCCGCCTCGGGGGTCAAGCAGCCGGAGCCGGAGCCGACCGCGTAAGGGGGCTTGCGGGGTTGGCAGCGCCGGCCCCGGTCCCTAATGTCGCACCGTCCTCCGGAGAACCGCTAAGTCCATGGCTCGCCCCGCGTACAAGCGCATCCTGTTGAAGCTGTCGGGCGAGGCGTTGATGGGGTCGGGCCAGTACGGCATCGACCCGGCCGAGACCGCGCGCATCGCCGGTGAAGTCAAGCGCGCGCGCGACGCCGGGTACGAGCTGTGCCTTGTCGTTGGCGGCGGGAACATCTTCCGCGGGCTGGCGGCAGCGGCCAAGGGCTTCGACCGGGCCAGCGCCGATTACATGGGCATGCTGGCGACGGTGATGAATGCGCTCGCCGTGCAGAATGCGCTCGAACGCGCCGGCGTCGATACCCGCGTCCAGTCGGCCATCCCGATGGCCAGCGTCTGCGAGCCATATATCCGGCGGCGGGCCGAGCGGCATCTGGAGAAGGGGCGGGTGGTGATCTTCGCCGCCGGCACCGGCAATCCCTTCTTCACCACCGACACCGCCGCGGCGCTGCGGGCGGCCGAGATGGGCTGCGACGCGCTGTTCAAGGGGACCAGCGTCGACGGCGTCTACGACGCGGACCCGAAGCGCGTCGCGACGGCCAAACGCTATGCGACGCTGAGCTTCAGCAAGGTGTTGGCCGACGATCTCAAGGTGATGGATGCCAGCGCGGTGGCGCTGTGCCGCGACAATGACATCCCGATCGTCGTCTTCAACATCCGCAGCGAGGGCAGCCTGACGGCGGTGCTCGCCGGCGAAGGCGTGTCGACGACAGTGGGTTCAGGGCAGTCGGTTCAGGCCGGCAGCGCAGGGGAATAGACAGATGGCAGTTTTCGATCCGAACGCGCACAAGGCCGACCTCGAGCGGCGGATGAACTCGGCGGTGGACGCGCTGCGGAGCGACCTCGGCGGCCTCAGGACCGGGCGCGCCTCGACCTCGCTGCTCGACCGCGTGACCGTCGAGGTGTACGGGGCCAACATGGCGCTCAGCCAGGTGGCGACGGTGACCGCGCCCGAAGCGCGGATGCTGTCCGTTCAGATCTGGGACAAGTCGAACGTCCAGCCGGTCGACAAGGCGATCCGTGCCGCCGGGCTCGGGCTGAACCCGATCGTCGACGGCCAGACGCTGCGCCTGCCGATCCCCGACCTGACGGAGGACCGCCGCAAGGAGCTGGCCAAGCTCGCCGGCCAATATTCGGAAAAAGCCAAGATCGCCGTCAGGAACGTCCGTCGCGACGGCATGGAAGGGCTGAAGGCGGCCGAGAAGAAGGGCGACATCAGCCAGGACGAGCAGAAGCGGCTCGAAGCCGACGTGCAGAAGATCACCGACAAGATCACCGCCGAGATGGACGCGGTGTCGGCGGCCAAGGAAAAGGAAATCCTGGGCAAGTGAGCCTGCGCGCTGCGCCCCGCCGCGTCCTGCCGCCCGACGCCAGCACGCCGGGGGCGCCGCCGCGCCACGTCGCCATCATCATGGACGGCAACGGCCGCTGGGCCAAGGCGCGTCACCTGCCGCGGATCATGGGTCACCGCAAGGGCGTCGAGGCGGTCCGGCGGACGATCGAGGCCGCGCCCGACCTCGGCATCGAGGTGCTGACGCTGTATGCCTTCTCCAGCGAGAACTGGCGGCGCCCGGCCGACGAGGTCAGCGACTTGATGGGTTTGCTGCGCCATTATCTCCGGACCGAGATCGCCGAGCTGCATGCCAACGGGGTACGACTGCGCTTCATCGGCGATACAGGCGCGCTGTCCGACGATGTCGTCGCCATGCTCGACCAGGCCGCCCAGCTCACCGCCGGCAACACCCGCCTGACGCTCGTTCTGGCGCTCAACTACGGCAGTCACGACGAGCTCGCCCGGGTGGCTCGTGCCCTCGCGGCCGAGGCGGCGCGCGGGACGCTCGACCCGAGCGCGATCGACGGCGCGGCGATCGAGGCGCGGCTCGACACCGCCGGGCTGCCCCCGCCCGACCTGATCGTCCGCACCAGCGGCGAGCAGCGGCTGTCGAACTTCCTGATGTGGCAGGCGGCTTATGCCGAGCTGGTGTTCACCGACGAACTGTGGCCGGATTTCGACGCGGCGTCGCTGAAGCGCGCGGTCGACGTCTTCGGCCAGCGTGACCGGCGCTATGGCGGCCGCTAGCATGGCCGTGCCGTCGGGAGCGCTGGCGACGCGCGCCGTCGTCGGTGCCGTGCTGGCGGCGATTGCCGTCGCGGCGGTGGCGGCAGGCGGCTTCGCTTTCACGGCATTGGTCACCGCCGCCTGCCTGCTCATGAGCGCCGAGTGGACCGTCATGCAGGGTCTCGGCCGCGGGTTCCGGCTCGCGAGCCTGGCGACGCTGGCCGTCGTCGCGGCGCTGACGGTCGGGCGCGGCGCGGGCGAGGCGGCGATCGTCCTCGCCGCCGCGGCCGGACTGCTCGGACTGCTCGTCCTCCGCCACGGCCGCGGCCGCGCGCTGTGGGGCGCGGCCGGAGTGCTCTATGTCGGGCCGCCGATGATCGCGCTGGTGTGGCTGCGGGCGCAGCCGGGTGGAGAGCTCACCATCGCCGTTGTCTTCGCGACCGTCTGGGCGACCGATATCGGTGCCTTCTTCGCCGGCCGCGCCGTTGGCGGGCCGAAGCTCGCCCCGGCGATCAGCCCGAACAAGACGTGGGCGGGGGTGGTCGGCGGCATCGCTGCTGCCGTCGCGGTCGTCCTCGCGCTGGCTTGGTTCCTGCCCGATCTCGTCCGGCCCGATCCCCGCCTCCACGACACCGCGTATTTCGTTCGCGCGGTCGCCTGGGCGGGCGTCCTGTCGCTCCTCGCCGTCGCCGGCGATCTGTTCGAAAGCTGGCTGAAGCGTCGCGCCGGGGTCAAGGATTCGGGCACGCTGCTGCCCGGCCATGGCGGGGTGATGGACCGGCTCGACGGGCTGGTCCCGGTTGCGGTCGCGGCTGCGCTGGCCGTCGCGGCGGGACTGTGACGCCGCGTGGCATCACCGTGCTCGGCGCGACCGGCTCGGTCGGGGCGTCGACGCTCGACCTGATCGCGCGCTCGCCCGAGGCGTGGCGGGTCGAGGCGTTGACCGCCAACGGCGATGTCGACCGTCTCGCCGCGGCGGCGAAGGCGGTGCGCGCCCGCGTTGCCGTCGTCGCCGACGACAGCTGCTATGCGGCGCTGAAGGCCGCGCTCGCCGGCAGCGGCATCGAGGCGGCGGCGGGCAAGGCGGCGCTGTGCGACGCTGCCCGCGCCCCGGCCGAGATCGTCGTCGCCGCCATCGTCGGCGCAGCGGGCCTGCCGCCGACGCTCGCCGCCGTCGAGCGCGGGGCGACGGTTGCCATCGCCAACAAGGAGACGCTGGTCTGCGCCGGCGATGTCGTCACCGCGGCGGCGGTGCGGTCGGGCGCGATCCTGCTCCCCGTCGACAGCGAGCATAACGCGATCTTTCAGGTGTTCGATCACGCCAGTCCCGAGCGGGTGACCCGGATCATCGTCACGGCCAGTGGCGGTCCGTTCCGCCGGGCGAGCGTGGCGGAGATGCGCGTCGCCACGCCCGCCCAGGCGTGCAATCACCCGGTCTGGTCGATGGGCGCGAAGATCTCGGTCGAACTCAGCGACGCTGATGAACAAGGGGCTCGAGCTGATCGAGGCCCACCACCTGTTTCCGGTGACGCCTGATCAGCTTGAAGTGATCGTCCATCCGCAGTCGGTGGTGCACAGCTTCGTCGAGTATATCGACGGCTCGATGCTGGCGCAGCTCGGCACGCCCGACATGCGGACGCCGATCGGCTATTGCCTCGCCTGGCCGGACCGGATGGTGACGCCGTCGGCCCGGCTCGACCTCGCGGCGACGGCATCGCTGACGTTCGAGGCACCCGACCACGACCGCTTTCCGGCGCTACGGCTGGCGATCGCGGCAATGCGCGCGGGCGGTTCGGCTCCCGCCGTACTCAACGCCGCCAACGAGATCGCCGTCGCGGCTTTCCTCGCCGGCGAAATCGGCTTCCTCGATATCGCCGCAATCGTCGCCGATACGGTCGATCGGATCGGAGCGGCGCCGGTGTCGTCGCTCGACGAGGTGATCGCCATCGACGGCGCGGCGCGGCGCGAGGCAGCGGCGGCAACGGCGGCAATGGCGAGGAGACGGACCTGACGACCCTGCCGCAACCCGGGATCGGCCTGACGCTGGCGACCTTCGCGGTGGTCATCGGCATTCTCGTCTTCGTCCACGAGATGGGGCACTATCTCGTCGGCCGCCTGTTCGGCATCCGCGCCGATGCCTTTTCGATCGGCTTTGGCCGCGAGCTGTTCGGCTGGACCGACCGCCGGGGCACGCGCTGGAAGGTCGGCGCGCTGCCGCTGGGCGGCTATGTCAAGTTCGCCGGCGATGCCGATGCCGCCAGCCGCCCGGCCGATGTGCCGGAAGCGACGCCGGAGGAACGCGCCGGCATGTTCCAGTTCCGCCCGCTGTGGCAGCGCGCGCTGGTCATTCTCGCCGGGCCGTTGACCAACTTCGCGTTCGCCATCCTCATCTTCACCGGTTTTTTCGTCGTTTATGGGCAATCCGTAACGCCGCCGGTCGTCGACCGTGTCGCGCCGGCCAGTGCCGCTGCGGAAGCCGGCCTGCGTTCGGGCGACCGCATCGTCGCGCTTGGCGGCCGTTCGGTCGAGACGTTCGAGGACGTCGTCGCTGTGGTCGTCGCCAACGACGGCTCGCCGCTCCGTACCGAGGTCGTCCGTGACGGGGGGACGGTCGTCCTGACCGTGCGGCCGCGCATGGTCGAGCGGAGCGACGAGTTCGGCGGCCACTACCGCGTCGCCCAGCTTGGCGTGCTGGCCGGTCGCCGGGCGATCGTCGAGCGGTCGCCGCCCGCAGCGCTGGTCGCCGCGGTGCGCCAGGTCGGGTCGCTGATCGTCACGACGGGGCAGGGGTTGATGCAGGTCGTCGGCGGCCACCGGGCGACGAGCGAACTCGGCGGTCCGATCAAGATCGCGCAGATTTCAGGCCAGGCGGCGGCGCTGGGCCTGCCGAACCTGATCCAGTTCATCGCTTTCGTCTCGATTAATCTGGGATTCATCAACCTCCTGCCAGTGCCGATGCTGGACGGGGGGCATCTGTTCCTTTACGCGGTCGAGGCGGTTCGCCGGCGGCCGCTGGCGCCAAGGGTCCAGGAATGGGCCTTTCTCTCCGGCTTTGCCGCGCTGATGTCGTTGATGGTGTTCCTGACCTGGAACGACCTTGCCGGCATCGGCGCATGGCACCGGTTGTCGGGGCTGTTGGGGTGAAGGCGCGGCTTGGGCGGGGTCGCGGAACGCGGCAGGGCGGCAGAGTGAAGGGCGGGTTGACTGCGTGAGTGATCCACAATCGCGTGTCGCTGGGCGACGCCGGAGCCGCTGCGCCCGCCGCATGACGATCGTGCTTCTGGCGAGTACGGGGTTCGCGCACGTCGCCATGGCGCAGACCGACCCGCTGCTGTCGCAAAGCCCCAGCGGGACGTTTCCGACCCCGGTTCCCAATACCAGCGGGACGGTCAAGGCGATCATCGTAAAGGGGACAGAGCGGCTCGAACCCGAGACGGTGCGGTCGTACGTCAACCTCGATGTCGGCGACACCTACGACCGCGACCGGCTCGACAAGGCGCTGAAGGAAATCTACGCCAGCGAGCTGTTCGCCGACGCGACGATCCTCGATGACAACGGGACGCTGACGATCACCGTCAAGGAGAACCCGGTCATCAACCGGGTGCTCGTCGAGGGTGCCAAGCGGGTCAAGGAGGAGAAAGTCCGCGAGGAGATCAAGCTCGCGCCGCGCCAGATCTTCACGCGCTCCAAGGTTCGCGCCGATGTCGGCCGCATCCTCGAAGTCTATCGGCGATCGGGCCGCTTCTCCGCCGCCGTCGAGCCCAAGATCGTCCAGCTGGACCAGAACCGCGTCGACCTCGTCTATGAGATCAGCGAAGGGTCGAAGTCGAAGGTCCGCCAGATCAACATTCTGGGCAATCACAAGTTCAAGGAAAGCCAGCTGCGCGCCGTGATGGCGACGCGCCAGGCGCGGCCGTTCCGCATCTTCACCTCCAACGACACCTACGATCCCGATCGTCTGGCGTACGACCAACAGAAGCTCCGGCAGTTCTACCTGACCCAGGGCTATGCCGATTTCCGTGTCGTCTCGGCGGTGGCCGAGCTGACGCCCGACCGCAGGGACTTCATCATCACGTATGTCGTCGAGGAGGGCGAACGCTACAAGTTCGGCGACCTCAACATCGAATCCGACATTCGCGACATCAAGGCCGACACGTTCAAGAAGCTCCTGACCGAGCACAAGGGCGACTGGTACAACGCCCAGAAGATCGAGAATACGGTCGACACGCTGCAGGAGACGGCGGGTCTGCTCGGCTATGCCTTCGCCGACATCCGGCCCCAGTTCAATCGCGACAAAGACAAGCGCGAGATGAACATCACCTTCCAGATCGCGGAAGCGCCGCGCGTCTATGTCGAGAAGATCAACATCAACGGCAACGTCCGGACCAAGGACCAAGTCATCCGCCGCGAGTTCCGCCTGGCGGAGGGCGACGCGTTCAACACGCTGAAGGTCAAGCGGTCGCGCGACCGCCTGCAGGGCCTCGGCTTCTTCCAGGACAAGCTCGAGGTCGAGCAGAAGCCCGGCTCGGCGCCCGACAAGGTCATCCTCGAGGTCAACGTCCAGGAAAAATCGACCGGCAGCCTCGAAGTCTCGGCGGGCTATTCGAGCCTCGAGAACTTCATTCTGTCGGCCTCGATCACGCAGCGCAATTTCCGCGGCCGCGCGCAGGAGCTGCGGCTGTCGGGCAATATTTCCAGCTATTCCAAGTCGATCGAGGCGGGCTTCACCGAGCCCTATCTGTTCGGTCGCAACCTTGCGCTCGGCGTCGACATTTTTCGCCGCGATTACAACGCCTTCAATACGCTGGCGGACAATACGCGCAACACTACCTACTCCGACACGACGACAGGGTTCCAGGTCCGTACCGGCTTTGCCATCACCGAGTTCTGGGCAGCGTCGATCCGCTATGGCCTCAGCCGTGAGAACGTGACGCTCGATAAGGCGACCTATTACACCGCCGATCCCATTACCGGCGTACTGCGCTGCGACCCGCTGCTTGCCGGGCGCTACCTGTGCGACGCGGTCGGCAGCTACACGACGTCTTCGGTCGGCTACAGCCTGATCTACAACAGCGTCAACAATCCGCAGCGCCCGAGCCGCGGCCAGCGCTTTGTCTTCAGCCAGGACCTCGCTGGCGTCTTTACCGGCGTCAAGTACCTGCGGACCAAGGCGAACTACGACTGGTACCGGCCGCTGTTCGGGGCCAATAGCGGCTTCATCCTCAACATCGGCGGCGAGGCCGGGTACATCTTCGGCTATGGCGGGCAGTCGGTGCGCCTGACCGACCGCTTCTTCCTCGGCGAAGGGCAGATCCGCGGCTTCGGTATCCGCGGTGTCGGTCCGCGCGTGCTGCGCGAGCCGCTGCTCGCCGACGGCTCGATCGATCCCAACCGCAAGGACTATACCGACGACGCACTGGGCGGCGAGACCTACTACCGCGCCCGCGTCGAAGTGCAGATTCCCCTCGGTGCGGCCGGGTCGGAGCTTGGGCTTCGGCCGTCGATCTTCACTGACGTCGGCGCGGTGTTCAAGATCCCGACGCCGAGCACCAGTTGCCAGCAGCCGCCGGCACCGCTGACCCATCCGGTGTCATCGTTCAATCCGACCGTCGTCTGCGCACCCAACACCGGCGGCAGCGGCTTCGACGAAGCTTTCCTCGGCAACTCGGCCAGCCCGCGCGTCGCGGTCGGTGTCGGCGTGTCGTGGAATTCTCCCTTCGGACCGTTCCGGTTCGACCTTGCCAAAGCGCTGGTTAAGCAGCCCGGCGACGACCCCAAGCTGTTTCAATTCAACGTAGGGACGCAGTTCTGATGAAGACCATGTTCAAGATCGCGGCACTGGCCGCCGCACCGTTCGCCTTTGTCGCCCCCGCGCTCGCCCAGACGCTGCCGCCGCCGGTGGTCATCATCGTCGACATGGACCGCGTCATCGGCGATTCGGCCGCCGGCAAGCAGGCGCAGACGGAGCTCAAGACGCGCAACGACGCGATCCAGGCGCGTGTCGCCTCGCTTCGCACCCAGTTCGGGACCGAAGAGGAGACGCTGGCCAAGTCGCAGCCCGCGCAGGGGGCCGCACCGGCCGCGATCACCGCCTGGCAGACCAAGGCGCGCGACTATCAGCAGCGCCGCCAGACCGCGGAGCAGGACCTGCAGAAGCGCGGCAACGACTTCCAGCTGTCGCGCCAGTATGTGCTGAAGCAGATCACCGACGCGACCAACCCGATCATCACCGCCGTCATGCGCGAGCGCGGCGCGACGATCGTCCTCGCCGAAGGCGCGACACTGCAGCACGCCGCCGCGATCGACGTCACGACCGACGTCATCGCCCGGCTCGACAAGGCGCTGCCGCGCGTGTCGACGACCGCGCCCGCGGCCAAGTAAGCCGCGATGACCGCCAGCACGCCGGCCACGCTCGCCGCGGTCGACGTGCGCGCGGTGATGGCGCTGATCCCGCACCGCTACCCGATGCTGCTCGTCGACCGGGTCGAGGCGATCGTGCCCGATCGGTCGGCGCGCGGCATCAAGGCGGTGAGCATCAACGAGCCGTTCTTCGCCGGCCATTTTCCCGGTCGGCCGATCATGCCCGGCGTCCTCATCGTCGAAGCGCTGGCGCAGACGGCCGGGGTTCTTGCCATCCTGTCGATGGACCTCAAGGACTCGGGCAAGCTCGTCTACTTCATGGCGATCGAGGAGGCGAAGTTCCGTGCTCCCGTCGAACCCGGCTGCCTGCTCGCGCTCGACGTCGAGTTCGTCCAGCGCCGCGCCACTGTGTGCAAGTTCGCCGGCCGGGCGACGGTCGATGGCCGCCTCGCCGCCGAAGCGCGCTTCACCGCCATGATTGCTGACCCGCCGGCGTGACTCGAAGGCATTGCGCGCGCCCGGCGAACCCGCTTTGATGCGCCGCGGGGAGACGGCGATGGCGACGGTAGCAGCAGCGAAAGGAGCGGAGGTCGAGCCGTGCTTCGAACCCCAGCGCGACTGGCTGATCATCCTTGCCTCGTCGCTCGGCACGATTTTCGAGTGGTACGACTTCTTCGTTTACGGCACGCTTGCCGTTCTCCTCGGCCGGCTGTTCTTCCCGAGTGACAACCCGACCGCCGGGCTGCTGCTCAGTCTCGCCACCTTCGGCGCGGGGTTCGGGGTGCGACCGATCGGGGCGCTGATCTTCGGCATCCTGGGCGACCGGGTCGGGCGCAAGCACACCTTCCTTGCCACCATCACCCTGATGGGCCTGGCGACTGCCTTGGTCGGTGTCCTGCCGACCTTCGCGACGGCGGGGATCTGGGCTCCGGTCATGCTCGTCGGCCTGCGACTGCTGCAGGGGCTGGCGCTGGGCGGCGAATACGGCGGGGCGGCGATCTATGTCGCGGAGAATGCGCCGAAGGGCCGCCGCGGCTTTTTCACCAGCTTCATCCAGGCCTCCGTCGTCGGCGGCTTCCTCCTGTCGCTGATCGTCACCCTGGGCGTCACCGGGGCGGTCGGGCAGCCGGCATTTGCGGCCTGGGGCTGGCGCGTGCCCTTCATCGGCTCGCTCCTGCTTCTTGCGGTGTCGCTCTACATCCGCCTGAAGCTCGCCGAGAGCCCGGTGTTCGTGGCGATGAAGGCGCGGGGCGGGACCAGCACGGCGCCGCTGCGCGAGACGTTCACCCGGACCGGCAACGTCCGCCTGCTGCTCGTCGCCCTGTTCGGCATCGCCGCCGGGCTGACGGTGATCTGGTATACGGCGCAGTTCTCGACCCTTTATTTCCTGCAGCAGACCGCGCTCGTCGACGAGACCCATGCCAAGCTGCTGTGCGGCGTCATCGCGCTGCTGTCGGCACCGTGCTTCGTTTTGGCCGGACATCTCAGCGACCGTTGGGGGCGGCGGCCGATGATGGTCGCCGGCTACGGCCTGACGCTGCTGCTCCTGTTCCCGCTGTTCCATCTCCTGGCGCACGCCGCCAACCCGACGCTGGTGCGCGCCGCGGCGGCGGCTCCGATCACGGTTCGCGGCGTCGGCTGCCAGTATAGTCCCTTCGCCCACAAGCAGGAGACCGCCTGCGGCAACGCCATGCAGTTCTTCTCCAGCCGCGGCATCGGCTTTCACCGCCTCGAGTCGGCGGGTCTGCCGCTGCGCATCACCGTCGGGTCCGTCACCGCGGTCGATCTCGACGACATCGCCACCCCGTTCGACAAGGCAGCGGTGGAGACGGCGATGGCCAAGGCCGGCTATCCGACGGCCGCGACCCCGGGGCCGCGTAACGACCTGCTGATCATCGTCGCCGGCCTGGCCATGGGCATCCTGTCGGCGATGACCTATGGGCCGGTCGCGGCGATCCTGGTCGAGCTGTTCCCGGCCCGGATTCGCTACACGTCGCTGTCGATCCCCTATCACATCGGCACGGGGTACTTCGGCGGGTTCCTGCCGTTGATCTCGCAATACATCATCGCCCGCAGCGGTGATCCGTTCGGCGGCTTGTGGTACACCTTCGTCGTCGTCGCGGTGGCGTTCGTCGTGACCCTGCTGGCGCTGCCGGAGACGAAGAACCGGGACATCTGTTGACCGGGATCGCACCCGCGGGGCGGTCGGTTCGCAGTCGTTACGTCGGGCCGATTGATGACGGGACGCAACCTTCCCATATTCGCCCTGTACGGTCGGGATTGGGCGGCCGGAGTGGAGAGTTCAACCGATGACGACCCTGCCTGTGCTGCCGCTACGCGACATCGTCGTGTTCCCGCAGATGATCGTGCCGCTGTTCGTCGGCCGCGAGAAGTCGGTCAAGGCGCTGGAGGCGGTCATGGCCGGCGACAAGCAGGTCCTGCTCGTCAGCCAGAAGAACCCCGGTGACGAGGATCCGCAAGCAGACGACCTCTACACCGTCGGCACGCTGGCGACGGTGCTGCAACTGCTGAAGCTGCCCGACGGAACGGTCAAGGTGCTGGTCGAAGGCCAGTCGCGGGCGCTGCTCGGCGGGCTCGAGGCGAGCGGACCGTACCTCGTCGGGCGGGCCGATCCGGTCGAGGAGACGCTTGGCGACGCGACCCTGATCGAAGGCTTGGTCCGGACCGCGGCCAAGCAGTTCGAGGCGTACGTCAAGCTCAACAAGAAGACCGCGCCCGAGATCGCCGTGCAGATCGGCCAGATCGACGACGCCGGACGCTTCGCCGACACCATCGCGGCCAATCTGACGCTCAAGATCGCCGACAAGCAGGCGCTGCTGGAGCAGTTCGACATCGCCAAGCGCCTCGAGGCCGTCTTCGGCTTCATGGAGGGCGAGATGGGCGTGCTGCAGGTCGAGAAGAAGATCCGCAGCCGTGTCAAGCGCCAGATGGAGAAGACGCAGCGCGAGTATTACCTCAACGAGCAGATGAAGGCGATCCAGCGCGAGCTCGGCGAGGGGGACGAACCCAAGGACGAGACCGCCGAAATCGAGGAGAAGATCGCCCGCACCAAGCTGAGCAAGGAAGCGCGCGAGAAAGTTATTGGCGAGTTGAAGAAACTAAAGGCGATGAGCCCGATGTCGGCGGAGGCGACCGTCGTCCGCAACTATCTCGACACCGTCCTCGGCCTGCCGTGGGGCAAGAAGACCAAGGTCAAGCGCGACATCGTCGCCGCACAGGCGGTGCTCGACGCCGATCACTATGGGCTCGACAAGGTCAAGGACCGCATCATCGAGTATCTCGCGGTGCAGGCGCGGACCAACAAGCTGAAGGGGCCGATCCTGTGCCTCGTCGGCCCCCCGGGCGTCGGCAAGACCTCGCTTGGCCGCTCGATCGCCAAGGCGACCGGGCGCGAGTTCATCCGCCAGTCGCTCGGCGGAATGCGCGACGAGGCCGAGATCCGCGGCCACCGCCGGACGTACATCGGGTCGATGCCGGGCAAGGTGATCCAGAACCTGAAGAAGGCCGGGGCGTCCAACCCGCTGTTCCTGCTCGACGAGATCGACAAGCTCGGCCAGGACTTCCGCGGCGACCCGTCCTCGGCGCTGCTCGAGGTGCTCGATCCGGAGCAGAACAAGGCGTTCAACGACCATTATCTCGAGGTCGACTATGACCTGTCGGACGTGATGTTCGTGACGACGGCGAACTCGCTCAACATGCCGCAGCCGCTGCTCGACCGCATGGAGATCATCCAGCTGGCGGGTTACACCGAGGACGAGAAGGTCGAGATCGCCAAGCGTCACCTGCTCGGCAAGCAGTATGAGAACCACGGGCTGAAGGCGGCGGAGTTCAGCGTCACCGACGCCGCGCTGCGCGACCTTATCCGCTACTATACGCGCGAGGCGGGCGTCCGCACGCTCGAGCGCGAGCTGGCCAAGCTCGCGCGGAAGTCGCTGCGCCGCATCCTCGAGGGCAAGGCGGCGACGATCGTCGTCGACAGCGACAACCTGCACGAGTTCGCCGGGGTCCGTAAGTTCAAGTTCGGCGTCGGCGAGGTCGAGGATCAGGTCGGCGCGGTGACGGGTCTCGCCTGGACGGAGGTTGGCGGCGAGCTGCTGACGATCGAGGCGGTGACCAGCCCCGGCAAGGGCGCGATCAAGACGACGGGCAAGCTCGGCGACGTCATGACCGAATTGATCGCCGCCGCGCTGTCGTTCGTCAAGGCGCGCTCGGTGACCTACGGGATCAAGCCGAGCCTGTTCGAGAAGAAGGACATCCACGTCCACGTTCCCGAAGGCGCGACGCCCAAGGACGGCCCGTCGGCTGGCGTCGCCATGGTGACGGCGATCGTCTCGACGCTGACCGGCATCGCGGTCCGCAAGGACATCGCCATGACCGGCGAGGTTACGCTGCGCGGTCGTGTCCTGCCGATCGGCGGGCTCAAGGAAAAGCTGATGGCGGCGCTGCGCGGCGGCATCACTACCGTGCTGATCCCGGCCGAGAACGAGAAGGACCTGGCCGAAATCCCGGCGAACGTGAAGGAGGGTCTGACGATCATCCCGGTCGCGCATGCCGACCAGGTTCTCGAGCACGCCCTGGCGGCGCCGCTGGTGCCGATCATCTGGACCGAGGCCGACGATGTCGCCGCGCGTCCCGATCCGGTGCCGGTCGCCGAACCCACGACGGCGCTCCGCCACTAAGGGCGGAGTCGCCGGAGCGGCGCGCATCCGGCGATATGCTAGGGTCAAGGTTCGCGACTCGCGGTCGGCAGCGGGCAGGAGGTGTTCGGCGATGAACAAGCAGGAGCTGGTCACCGCTGTCGCCGACACCGCCGGCCTCGCCCGGCCCGATGCCGCCCGGGCGGTCGAGGCGGTGTTCGACGTCATCGCCGGCGCCCTGACGGCGGGGAGCGACGTCAAGCTGGTCGGCTTTGGCACCTTCCACGTGACCCGCCGCGCCGCCTCCTCCGGCCGCAACCCGCGGACGGGGGAGCCGATGCAGCTCGACGCGCGCAACCAGCCCAAGTTCACCGCCGGCAAGTCGCTGCGGGACGCGGTCAATTGAGGCTGCTTTACACACGCCAGGCAGCGCTCTAGGAGCGACGGCGGCGTGGGCGCGTAGCTCAGCGGTAGAGCACACCCTTCACACGGGTGGGGTCACAGGTTCAAACCCTGTCGCGCCCACCATGCCCGCTATTTCTGCAGCAGGTTGCCGATCAGGCTGACGCTCAGCGCGACGACGATGATGTTGAACAGGAACGCCGCCAGCGCGTGGTACAGGGCGAAGCGGCGCAGCGACCGGCTGGTGATGACCACGTCCGACACCTGGAAGGTCATGCCGAGGACGAACGAGAAATAGGCGAAGTCGCTGTAAAGCGGCATCTCGTCGCCGGGGAACTGCAGCCCGCCGGTGTCCTGCTTTTCGCCGTCGCCGCGCCCCGGCGCATCGCCTTCGTCGCCGGGCGCATAGAAGCTGTGCGCGTAGTGGAGCGACAGCAACAGGTTGGTGAAAATCCAGGCAAGCAGGATCGTGGCGCCAGCAAGGGCAAGGCCCGTCCCATGCCCACCGCCCAGCCCGGTCAGCTCGACGACGACGGCAACGAGCACCATCGCCACGATCAGCACGGCGAAGGCGAGCAGGATGTGGTGATCGGGATCGTTCGCCGCCGCCCGGTCGCGCATGTGATCGGCACCGCATCCCCACATCAGGCGCAGCGTTGCAGCGATGAAGACGAGGGAGCCGGCATCGAAGCCGACGAGCAGCGACCGCGCCGTCGTCAGTCGCGCTCCGGCGACGAAGGCGGCGACCACCATCGTCACCAGGAACAGCCAGAAATTGAGGTAGCGGATGCGGGTCATGCCGGTGTCATGCGCAAACCGCTCCTGCAACGCAACGACTTAGCGCGACGACCTGCAGTTGGCGGACGGTCGTGCGGCGCCCGCGCCTTCACCGTTGCGGGCGACCGCGGAGCCGCTATGGTCGCGGCTGCGGGACACACCCGCGCCGGTCGGGCTACAAAGACCCGGCGGCTCCTTTGGGGAGACGATCATGAAGCTGAAGATGCTTGCCGCGGCGATCCTGTGCGTCCCGGCGATGGCCGCCGCGCAGATGGCGACGACGACAACGACCACCACCGACCATTCGACGTCGACCGAGCCGACGATGCCCAAGGTCGTTCACCACCGTGCTCACCACAAGCGCCACACGACGCACCACAAGGCGGCGAAGACGACCGTGTCGACCACTTCGGACGGCAGTGGGGCGTCTGCGACGACCACGACGACGACCAAGCCGCAGTAAGCCGGACCGGCCAGGACCGCCAGGGCCGGCGGCACGCTGCGTGTTGCCGGCTTCCCGGGGCTTGTTCCGCTTTCTGGCCAGCGTCTGGCGGGCCGGCCGCACCTCCGGGACGGCCGCGGCGGTTCAGCGCGTGGCGTAGTTGGTCGCGACCCAATCGCGGTAGCTGCCGTCGAGGACCCCGCGCCACCACGCCTCGTTGGCCAGATACCATCCGAGCGTCGCTGCGAATCCTTGCGTGAAACTCCGCTGCGGCGCGTAGCCGAGCTCGTCGCGTGCCTTGCGCTCGTCGATGGCGTAGCGCCGGTCGTGGCCGGGGCGGTCGGTGACGGTCGTCTTAAGGCTCGCCGTCGCCGCGCCGCGCGCCGCCGGAGCGTCGGGAAATCGCGTCGCCAGCGCCGGATCATGGGCGAACGCGGCGTCGACCGCGGCACACAAGGTGTCGATCACCGTCAGGTTGGGCAGTTCGGCTCCGCCGCCGATGTTATACGTTTCGCCGACCCGGCCGTGGTCGAGCACGGCCGCGATGCCGAGGCAGTGGTCCTCGACATGAAGCCAGTCGCGGACCTGCATGCCGTCGCCGTAGATCGGCAGGGGCCGGCCATGAAGCGCGTTGATCAGGAACAGCGGGATCAGCTTTTCGGGAAACTGGTACGGCCCGTAGTTGTTCGAGCAGTTCGACGTCGTCGTCTGCAGGCCATACGTGTGGTGATAGGCGCGGACGAGGTGGTCCGACGCCGCTTTCGATGCCGAGTACGGGGAATTCGGGGCGTAGGCGGTCGCCTCGCTGAACGCCGGATCGTCGGGCCCGAGCGAGCCGTAGACCTCGTCGGTCGACACATGGTGGAAGCGGTGCGGACTGCCGCTGCCGGCCAGCCACACCGTCCGCGCCGCCTTCAGCAGGCTGTGGGTACCAAGGACGTTGGTCTCGATGAAGGCGTCCGGGCCATGGATGGAACGGTCGACGTGGCTCTCGGCGGCGAAGTGGACGATGGTGTCGACGCCGCGGTCCCGGAGGAGCTGCTCGACGAGCGCGGTGTCGCCGATGTCACCTTGGACGAAATCATGGGCCACGCCGTCCAAACTGGCGCGGTTCCCGGCGTAGGTCAGTGCATCGAGAACGACGATCGTCGCGTGCCGATCGCGCGCGCGCCAGTGGCGGACGAAGTTCGCGCCGATGAAGCCGGCCCCGCCGGTGACGAGAAGGGTCATGCCTGGTCCTTGATCGCCCGCAGGCAGTCGATTAGCTCCGCGCGCCAGTGCCGCGCCGGACCGATCAGCGCCCACGTCGCGGTCTTGTCGAGAACGCCGAACGCAGGCCGGCGGGCCGGCGTCGGATACTCCTCGGTGCGGATCGGCGTCACCGCGACCAGGCGCGTCAGCAGGCCCAGCGCCAAGGCCTCGTCGCGGATGGCGACCGCGAAGTCGTACCACGTCGCCGTCCCGGCATCGGTCGCGTGGAAGACGCCGGTGTGGCCGTCACCGGCGAGGGCGAGGATCGTCCGCGCCAGGGTCGCCGCGTGCGTCGGCGTGCCGAACTGGTCGGCGACGACGCGGACCTCATCGCGTTCGCGCATCAGGCGCAGCATCGTCGCCACGAAATTATTGCCAGTCGCGGCATAGACCCAGGCCGTGCGGACGATCAGGGGCGCGGGATGGAACTCGGCCGCCGCCGTTTCGCCGTCGAGCTTGGTCCGGCCGTAGGCGCCGACCGGGTTCGGGGGCGCGTCGGGCGGATAGGGCCGGTGGGCGGTGCCGTCGAAGACGAAGTCGGTCGAGACATGGACGAACCCGGCTCCCGCGACCCGCGCCGCGCTCGCCAACGTTCCCACGGCGTTGACATTGATTCGCCGCGCCGTCGCTTCGTCGCCTTCGGCGCGGTCGACGGCGGTGTAGGCGGCGGCGTTGACGATCAGGTCGGGGCGCACGTCGGCGACGATGCGGGCAACGGCATCGGCGTCGGTGATGTCGAACCCGGCCTCGGGCGGCGCGACGATCGTCGCGGCCGGCGTGGTGGATGCCTGAAGCGCGCGGCCAAGCTGACCGCCGGCTCCCGCCACGAGCACCTTCATGCGAACACCTCGGCGTCGGCGAGGAGCGGCGCGGCGGCGTCCTTGCCCGACAGCAGCGGCATCGCGCCCGCCAAGCCCCAGTCGATGCCGAGCGCCGGATCGTCCCAGCGTACGGCGCGCTCGGCCGGCGGGTCGTAGAGCGCGGTGCATTTGTACTGGAAATCCGCGCTCTCGCTCAGCACGGCGAAGCCATGGCCGAAGCCCGGCGGGACCCACAGCATCCGCTTGTTCGCTTCGCTCAGCTCATAGCCGACCCAGCGGCCGAAGGCAGGGCTCGACCGGCGCAGGTCGACGGCGACGTCGAACACCGCGCCGGCGGTGACCCGGACCAGCTTCCCCTGCGGATTGACGATCTGGAAGTGGATGCCGCGCAGGACGTGGCGCGCCGAACGGCTGTGGTTGTCCTGGACGAAGTGCAGGTCGAGCCCGGCGTCGGCGAAGCGCTGCGCATTCCACGTCTCGAGGAAGAAGCCGCGGTCGTCGCCGAACACCCGCGGCTCGATCAGCTTGACGCCGGGCAGGGCGGTGTCGACGACGTTCATGGCTGTCGCTCGCCCGCGATGGCCGCGAGCGCCCGCCCGGCGGACGATGTGGGCACCGGCCTCACGCCGCCATCCGCAGCTGCGTCAGCAGATACTCGCCGTAGCCGCTCTTGCGCAGCGGCTCGGCGATGCGGGCGAGCTGCTCGCCGTCGATGAAACCCTGGCGCCACGCAATTTCCTCGGGGCAGCAGATCTTCAGGCCCTGCCGCTCCTCGACGATGCGGACGTAGAGCGCGGCGTCGAGCAGCGAGGCGTGCGTACCGGTATCGAGCCAGGCGAAGCCGCGGCCCATCAGCGCCACCTCGAGCCGGCCCTCGTCGAGATAGGCGCGGTTGAGGTCGGTGATCTCCAGTTCGCCGCGCGGCGAGGGCTGGATCGCCTTGGCCCGCTCGACCGCCGTGCCGTCGTAGAAATACAGGCCGGTGACGGCATAGTTTGACTTGGGCTCGACCGGTTTCTCCTCGATCGTCGCCGCGCGTCCCTGGCTGTCGAAGGAGACGACGCCGTATGCCTGCGGGTCCTTGACGTAATAGCCAAAGACGGTCGCTCCGTCGGCGCGAGCATCGGCTGCAGCGAGCAGTTCGGGCAGGCCGTGACCGTAGAAGATGTTGTCGCCCAGGATCAGGACCGATGGCTCGTCGCCGACGAACGCTGCGCCGATGTGGTAGGCCTGTGCCAGCCCCTTGGGTTCGGGCTGGACGGCGTAGGTGATCGCCATGCCCCACTGCCTGCCGTCCCCGAGCAGGCCGGCGAACGCCGCTGCGTCGGCGGGCGTGGTGATGACCAGCACGTCGCGAATGCCGGCGAGCATCAGCACCGACAGCGGGTAATAGATCATCGGCTTATCATAGACCGGCATCAGCTGCTTCGACACCGGCCGCGTCAACGGGTAGAGCCGCGTCCCCGATCCGCCGGCGAGAATGATCCCACGTCGTGCCATTCTATGCTCGCCCCCTGACGATGCGCCGGACGAGGCCGGCGAAGCTGCGCAGCTGCTGGCGCATCGGTGCCTGGCGCGCCGCCTCCTGCAACCGGAGGCCGCGGTAGCGGGGGACGGGCCGGCCGGCAACCGCCATTGCCGCCAATCTGGCGATGAGTTCGCGTTTGCGCCGCGCCTGCGACGGCTGCATCCGCGCGATCTCGGCCGGGTCGAGCGGTTCGGCGGCGATGCTGCCGGCCGCGAGGGCACGGCGGTACAGCGCCTCGCCGGCCCCTGTGCGGACCATGACCAGGCTGCGCCCGTCCTGCTCGGCAAAGCTCGGATAGCCTTTCGCGTCGCCGTACCAGGCGTCGGCGCAGGCGATGTCGGCAGCCGCTCCAACCGCGTCGGGACAGACCTTGCAGCGGAACTGGATTTCCTTCGACAGGATCATGCCCCAGCTGTCGTGATAGCTCATGCCGCGCGTCGAGCCGTCGGCGAGCGTCGCCGTCGCCTGGCCGGGCCAGCCGTCGCCACGGTAGCGGAAGGCCGTGACCTGATCTTCGGGCGCGTCGATCGCCTGGAGGATGCGCCGCGCGCCGTCCCCGCTCGGCACGCCGGCGCAGAAGAAGGCAAGCATCAGCGGCACCTTGGCGTCAACGCGCGGATCGATGCGGGCGAGTGCGCGCAGGGCGTCGACATCGCACGGCTTGCCGACAAAGGCGAAGCGCCCCGGGGCGTCCAGCCGCGCGACGATGTCGGCGAGCGGCGACGAGGCCGCATAGCGCGAGCCGGCGGCGGCGAACACCGCATCGCGGTCGGCCGAGACCACCGTGGCGTTGCCCAGCGGGCGGGCCGGGTCCATCGCCGTTTGCACGACATCGTCGACCGTGCCGTCGGCGAGCGCCTGGACGAGCAGCGCCGACAGGACGCCACCGGACGAGGCGTGATGCCGGAGCGCCGCGTCGGTGGCATGGGCGCTCGCCACCTCGCGCCACGCGCCCCACAGCGGATCGACGTGCGGCGCGTCGGGACGGACATCGACGACGAGGCCGGGACACGCGGCGGCGATCGCCGCCTCCGCCTCGTCCGTCAGCGACGCGATCTGGCGCGGCCGGGTATAGCCCGGCGCGACCGTCGTCAGCTCGACCGCGCTGCCGGCAAGCGAGGCGCACAGGCCGCAGCCGGAACAGGTCTGCGCCCGCGCGACGCGGGTCAGGGCAGCCGACGGGGTCATGCCGAACGTCCTGGCAAAAGGCTGATCCGGCAGACGAACTGGACGACCAGGGTGGACATCAGATTGCGGCCGATGATCGCCGCCGTGGTCGCCGCCGCCGCACCCGCGGCACCGTAGAGCGGGATCAGCCACGCGGCGAACCCGACGCAGAGGACGACCGCGACCGCCGCCTGGATCAGGACCCAGCGCTGATTGCCGGTCATCACCAGGATGACGCCGAGCGGCCCGGCTGCAAGCCGAACCAGTTGCCCCAGCCCGAGGATCTGAAGCGCCAGGGCTCCGGGCACGAAGCGCGGGCCGAAGATGCCGAGCAGGAACTGCGGCGCGACGAAGATCACCAGGAACAGCGGCGCGGCAAGGGCGAGGACAAGCGCCACCATCCGCCGCGCCACGCGCGCGATGCTCGCGGTGTCGCCGACCCGCGCCGCCGCGGCGATGCGCGGCCCGATCATCATCTCCATCGTCAGCTGGACCATGCCGGCAAGCATGACGAACTGCCACGCGGCGCGATACTGGCCGACGACCGCCAGCGGCCAGTGCTGGCCCAGCGACACCGTCGTGTACCACTCGGTGAACAGCTGGCTGAGGTTCGACGCCAGCAGCGGCAGGCCGGCGATGATGAGCGGCGCAACGGGCGTGACGACGGGAGCGGGCCAGCCACGCTCGACGGCGCGGAACGACCACCAGCCGGCCAGCGCGCCCCAGCTCAGCCCGACGACGTAGAGGCCGACGGGGACGACGACGGAGCTCGCGCCACCCGCGAAGATGGCAACGGCGAAAGCCACGGCGGCAAACGTCGTGCCGACCGGGCCGTCGATCAGCTGCGACATCAGCAGGCGGCCCGACCCGCGGAGCGCCGCCGACGCGATCCGCTGCAGGGTCAGGGGGACGATCGCCCACAGCATGACGCCCAGGATCGGCGCCAGCGTCGGCGCATGGAGGACGTGATCGGCGACGACATGGCGAAGCAGGAACAAGGCGGTCGCGACGACCGGCGCGACCAGCAGCAGCATCCGCCGCACGACGACGATGGTGCCATGGGCGAGCGCCGCCTTGCGTTCGGCGAGGTCGCCGGCCACGGCCCGGACGACGATCGTGTCGAGCCCGGCGAGCACGCAATACGACGTGATGGTCAGCGTCGACAGGGCGATGCCGAATTCGCCGCTGCCGGCGGGGCCGAAGCGGCGGGCGATCAGCCAGCTAAGCGCAAAGCTGGCGAGCGCCCCCCAGGCCTTGAGGCCGAAGGCGATCACCGACTGGCCGCCCAGCCGGTCGACGGCGAAGTGGGGCAACAGCCCCCGAACCCGGCTGGCGACGTCCATCGACGAGCGTTCGCGCCGGGCCGACGCTACTGCGCCGCAGGTGCCGCGGCCTTGGCCGGCGCAGCCGCGGTCGGAGTAGCCGCGGTCGGAGTAGCCGCGGTCGGAGTAGCCGCGGTCGGAGTAGCCGCGGTCGGGGAAGCCGCGGTCGGAGTCGCCGACGCCCCCGGCGTGGTCGCCCCGGGCGCGGCAGCCGGCGGCGGCGCGTAGCCGGCGGCGTACTTGACCTTGTCCTTGGCCGCGGCGCGGAAGGCCGTGACGTTGTCGACCAGCGCCTTCTGTACCGCGTCGCGGCGCAGCAGCTGCTCCGCCGCATTGATCGCGTCCTCGCCGGTGAACGGCTTGACCTTCACGTCGACGACATGATTGACGTACATCACGGGTGCCGGCGCGCCCTGCGGCTGGCCGGCGAACATGAACACTTCCTGCGGATTGCGCGCTAGGATCTTGCCGATTTCGGCGATCAGCGCAGGGTTGACGGTCAGCGCGTCGACCGTTGCCGTGTCGCGGCGGAACTCGATCTTGTTAGCGCTCAAGAGCTGCGCCACGTCGGTCATCGTGTTCGCCTTTTCCAGCCCCATCGTCGCGATGTTCGCCGGCCGGAGGAACTGGATCTGGTCGACCGAATAAATCTTGCGCTGGCCGAACTGGTCCGGATGGGATTCGATGAACTTCTCGGCCGCTTCGCGGGTCGGCGCCGGCACCTTGCGGGCGATATCGGCTTCGAGTGCCTGGACGAGCAGCCCGTCCTCGCCGCGCCGCTCGGCGAGGAGGAAGTCGGGGTTCTTGTCGAGCTTGCGGTCGCGGGCCACGTCGGCGAGGATCTTGCGGTCGACGACGCGGCCGAGGACCACCTGTTCGACCGTCTTGCGGGGGACATCGGCCGGCGCGCGGGCGAGCGCGAGTTCGGCGTTGAGCTCGTGCACGGTGATGTCGTCGCCGTTGACGGTGGCGACGACCTGTCCCTTCGGCGTCTCGCTCCCGCGGTTGCACCCGCCGAGGAGCGCGACCGTGAGCAGACCCGCCGCGATGCCTGCTTGCTTGATCGCCATCTTTATCCCCTTGCTTCTGCTTTATAGCGCAGTCCTACCAGCGCCCGCGTGAGGACCAAGGCCTTTTTCGGTTGGGCACGGGCCACGCGGCGGCCGATCATCGCCAGCGTCAGCCCCCAGTGCCACGGCAGCATCAGCGGCGTCCGCCGGCGGATGAAGCCGAGCCGCGAGCGCGCAAGGTAATATTCCGACAGGTCGCTGCGCTTGCCGCCGCTGCCCCTCGACCCGATCGAGCCGCCTTCCTTGTGATAGACGATCGCCCCGCTGGCAAAGGCGATCGGGAAGCGGCCGTCGTTGCGGTAGGCCCAGTCGATCTCCTCGAAATAGAGGAAATAGTCTTCGGTCATCGGACCGATCGTGGTGACGAAGCGGCGGGAGACCGCCAGCGACGCGCCAAGGACGAAATCCGTTTCGCGGGCGACCCGCGCCGGATCGAAGGGGGTACGGATCGACGACCCGCCGTTGATGCCGCGGGACGTGCCGCTCCACAGGTTGAACCGGTGCCCGTTCAGCGCCTGGATCGTGTCCGGGCGGTGGTAATAACGCACGACCGTCCCGCACATGCCGACGTTGAAGGTCGCGTCCATGCGGGCGACGAGCGCCTGCGTCGCCTCCGGCTCGACCACGGTGTCGTTGTTGAGCAGCCAGATGTAATCGGTCGCGGCGTCGCGAAGCAGGAAGGCGATGCCGATGTTGTTGCCGCCGGCAAAGCCGCGGTTGGCACCCGCGTCGATGATCGTCACCGCGGCATCGTCGGGCACCGCCGTCGCTGCCTCCTCGGCACTCAATCGCCGCATGACGATCGGCTTGCGCACCGGTGGGGTGGACAGATGGGCAAGGGCGGGGGACGGCTGCGGCGGCAAGCCCCGCCCGCCGGCCCAGTCGACGATCGTCTCGACCGACCCGTCAGCCGAGGCATTGTCGACGACCACGATCCGCGCCGGGAAATCGGACCGCAGGAGCGATTCAAGACACTCGATCGTGTCCGCCGCGCGCCGCCAGTTGACCAGAACGATGCCCAGGCGCGGTGCTACTCCCATACGCTGAAAACTGTACCCCCGTCGATCACTGCACCGTTTCGATCCGCTTACGCCAGGCACGTTTCCGCACCTGACGGTTGCCCGACCGGATCCCGCCGCTGCCTTTAGGTGGCCGCGTGCTGCATCGCAATAGGCTGCTCAGCGATCGAGGCGCGCGAGGGCCGCCGACATCAGCAGCAACGAGGCGACCCCGGGAAAGCGGTACCTGAAGCGCGGTTCCTCCAGCCGCCGGTCGCTGTCGAGCAGGTTATGCGGCCCGGACAGCCGCTGCAGCTCGCGTTCGACGTTCGCCGGCGTTGCGCCCGCGGGCAGCTCGGCCGCGACGTCGGCAGCGACGAACCAGCCGTCGCTGTACGTCCCGGCCTCGGCGGCGGCGACAAGCAGCGGCCAGTTGTTACGCGCCTCGTCGCCCCCCAGCAGCGCCTGCACGCGGCGAGGCAGTGTCGCGTTCCATTCGGTGAGGACGCGCTCGACGGCGCTCTTCACCTGTCCCACCTCGACCCGCGTCCGCCGCTGGTCGAGCGCAGTCATTGCCGCGCGGTGGCCGAGCAGGCGCACGAGATAGGGTGAACCGTTCGCCAGGTCGGCGACCATCGCCACGGCGTCCTCGGCGAAGTGGACGCCGGCGGCCTCCTCGCCCAGGCGCAGGATCTCACCGACCTCGTCGACCGTCAGCGGCCGCATCGGCAGGCCGACGATATTGCGCCGGATCGACGGTGCGAAGCCGATCAGCTCGTCGAGGTTGGAGGCGACGCCGGTCAGGATGAGCTGGACCCGCGCCGCGCGGTCCGACAGGTTCTTGATCAACTCGGCGACATCGCGGCGGAAGTTGGCGTCGGCGATCCGGTCGTATTCGTCCAGGATCAGGATGATGCGGGTACCGACGACGTCGGCGAGCAGGTCGCTCGCCTCGCGCGGGCCGAACGGCGTATCCGGCAGCATCGTGTCGAAGTGCAGCGCCTGCTCGACCGCCGCCGTCGTTGGCAGCACGCTACGGTGATAGAGCATGGGGATCTTGGTTGCGAAGGCGCGGATGATCTCGTCGAAACGCCCTTCCGTCCCGCAGCTGCCGTAGAGCACGAGATACCGCGCTTCCCGGGCGGTATCGGCGAAAACGTGGACGAGACTGGTCTTGCCGATGCCGCGCTCGCCGTAGATAACGACATGCAGCCGCTGCTGCTCGATGGCGGCGATGAGCTGCGACAGGGCGTCGTGGCGCCCGGCGAAACGATCGCGCGTGATAACCGGCTGCGACGCGCCGAGCGCATCGCGCAGGGCGAGGCGCGCGCGCGCAAGGGCCGGCTCCTCGCCGGAGTTATCGACGTCGTCGGATGCCATCGCCGAGAAGCGCGGCAGGTCGGACTGCCGAATTGCGGCATCCTCGTCGAGCCACAGCGCGTCGAGGAACGCCGGGCGCGTGCTCCCCGGCTCGGCGAAGGAAGCCGGGGCGGCGGCGGGTGCGCCACCTCGCCAGCGTTTGAACAAGGTCGCCATCATGCTCTCTCCGTCATCGTTCCATTTGCGCGTAATCGGGCAACAGACGCAAGGTCGGGTGCCCCGCCCGCGCCCGACCACGCCGGTTGCGGCAACCATCTCACGAGGTTGCCGCCGCGCGGCGCGCCTGCTAGCGCTGCGGCATGTTGGCGGCAAATAACGACAAAAGCGTGTGGCGACGAGGCAGCTCGTCGTTTTTGGCCATTTGGCTGATGCACCTCGCGGCTCCGGCCGCGGCGGAGGTCGGCCAGCCGGGGCTGCCCGGCATTGGTGCGGCGGTGCTGGGCGGGCTGTCGCTGACCGGAAGCGTCGATACCCTGTACGACAGCAACGTCACGCGCGGCGGCACCGGCCACCGCGACGACTTTCGCTACTCGCCCGCCTTGTCCGGCACCTACGGTCGCAGCGGCGGCGCCCTGTCGCTGTCGGTCGACGGCCTGGTCGGTCGCGACATTTTCCAGTATAACCGCTATCTCGACCGCAACCGCTACGTCGCGGGGGGCATTCTCACCTATCGTCGCGGATCGAGTTGCCGGCTGTCGGTAAACACGAATTATTCGCGGCGGCAGAATGGCATTCGCGGAGCTGGCGCACAGATCTTCGATCCCGCGGGCAATCCGGTCGACGATATCGGCGTGGTCGTCGACAACGTTCAGACGAGCCTGGGCTACGGGGCCAACGTCGGGTGCGGATCGCCCAGCGGACGGCTGTCGTTCGGCGGCGGTTACTCGCACGGATCGCTCAGTAACGACGCGCCGACCCGCCAGTTCGCCGACAGCGACAGCGACATTTTCAGCGGCAATGTCGGGATCGGGATCCTGCGCCCAGGGCAGCTGTCGCTGACGGGCAGCTACTCGACGATCGGCTATCCGCACCGCCTGGCGGGATTTGGCGGCGCCTTTATTCCACCGCAGCTGCTCAACGCGGGCGTTCGCACCTATCGTGTCGGGCTGTCGTTCTCGCGTCCGATCGGAACCCGCTTCAGCGGCAGCATCGGCGCGTCCTTCCTCCACGCCGACCCGACCGGGGGGCAACCGCCGTACAGCTCGCCGGCGTATAACGTCAGCGTGACCTATACCGCCAGCCCGCGGCTCAGCTTCAACCTCGCCGGCGTGCGCGACATCGTTGCCAGCACGACGGCGGGTGCGCTGTACCGGGTCGTCGATTCGGTCCAGTTCGGCAGCGATTACTCCCTGGGGGAGTCGATCACGATCCGCGCCAATGCTGGGTTAATCAGCAATAGTTATAAACAGCCCTTCGTAATTCCCGGCGAGGTGCTGCGCGTGAGCCAGACGACGAAGCAAGTAGGGCTGTCCGCAATCTTCGCGCCGCGGAAGCTGTATGACGTCAGCGTGCATGTCAGCCAGACGTTTCGCGAGTCCAACCCGAGCGTTCTCAACTACAACAGCACCCGGGCGGGCGTGACGCTCGCCGTCCACATCTGAGGCACCACGGAGTCCCTGACATGCCCCGCTTGCTTTCGATCATCCTGGCTCTGATCGGCCTGCTTGCCGGCGCGGTGCCGGCCCTGGCTGTCGAACCCGGCTACGTTCTTGGTGCCGACGACACGATCACGGTGCAGGTCTACGGGCAACCGGAGGCCGGGGTGACCACGCGCATCAAGTCCGACGGCACGATCGTCATGCCGCTGATCGGCACGGTCAAGGCCGAGGGCGAAACCCAACTGGGGCTCGCCGACGCCATCAAGAAGAAGCTGGTCAAGGGCGGCTTCTTCAAGGATCCGCTCGTCAACGTCGAGGTCGGCTCCTATGTCAGCAAGACCGTCAACGTCGCCGGAAAGGTGGCCACGCCCGGCGTGTTCCCGCTGGACAAGCAGTATACCGTGCTCGAGGTGCTGCTCAAGTCGGGCTGGATTCGGGAGCAGGGGGCGGACTATGTCTATCTGCGCCGCGCGCACGGCGGGCAGGAGATCAAGCTCGACGCGGAATTGCTCGTCCGCGGCGCGCCCGACAAGAACCTGGTGCTGGCACCCGGCGACACTCTGTTCGTGCCCGACGCCGAGACGTTCTACATCACCGGCCAGGTTGGCCGGCCGGGCACCTTTCCGATCCTGCGGGACATGACGGTACGCCAAGCGCTGGCGCTCGCCGGCGGCGTGACCGCGGCAGGGTCGGAGCGCAAAGTTGCATTGATCCGGGGTGGTGGTAAGGAAGTGCCGGCCAAGCTCGACGACAGCGTCAAGAAGGGCGATGTCTATATCGTGAAGGAGCGGCTGTTCTGAGCCGTGTGTTGGTTGGCGCTGGAGTAAGCATGCAATGAGTTTTGCGCAGTTCCTTCGCATTCTGCTCGCGCGGAGGCTAATCGTCCTGATCACGCTGGCGCTGTCGCTGGTGATCGCGGTCGTGCTTTGCCAGGTCCTGCCGGTGAAGTATCCGGCGTCGGCCCGGGTCTTGCTCGACGTCATCAAGCCCGATCCGGTGACCGGCCAGACGCTGTCGTCGAGCTTCGCGCGTGGCTATACCAAGACGCAGACCGAGCTGATCACCGACTACCGGGTCGCCGGTGACGTCGTCGATCGCCTCGGCTGGGCGCGGAACCCGGTGCTTGTCGCCGACTACGAAAAAAACAGCGACGGCACGTCCGATTTCCGCCGCTTCATGGCGCAGCGGATCATCGACAACACCGATGCCCAGCTTGTCGAGGGCAGCAACATCCTCGAGATCATCTACAAGGGCGGCAACCCGATTCTGGCCAAGAACGTGGTGACGGCCCTGCGCTCGGCGTTCATCGACGCGAGCCTGCGCTTCCGCACCGATGCTGCCGGCCGGACCGCTGAATGGTATGTCGACCAGGCGGCGAAGGCGCAGGCCGAGCTCGCCCGAGCCGAGGCGCGGAAGTCGCAGTTCGAGCGCGACAACGGCATTGTCATGGCTCCGGGCGGCGCCGACTCCGAAACGATGAAGCTGGAGCAGATGCAGAGTTCGCTTCTTGCCGCACGGGGATCGGTGGGACTGATCGGCATCCGCAGCACCTCACCGGAGGTCGAGGCGCTCAAGGCACAGCTCAACACGATCGACGATACCATCTCGCAAGCCGCGCAGAAGCTTGGGACGCAACATCCGACCTACATTGCCCTGCTCGATCGCCGGAAGGTCGTTCAGCAGCAGCTGGCCAAGGCTGCTGCGGCGGCGAAGTCGAGCGACGGCGGCTCCTTCGCGTCAGCGGCGGCGGCGAACACCGCGCGTCTCGAGAGCGAAGTCGCCGCCCAGAAGACGAAGGTGCTCGCGCTGAAGTCGCAGCTTGACGAGCTGGCGCAGCTGCAGCGCGAGGTCGATCTGCGCAAGACCCAGTATGAGAAGGCCGCCGCGCGGGCTGCCGACCTCAAGCTTGAAGCCGACGTGTCCGAAACCGGTCTGGTACCGCTGGGCGACGCGTTCGTGACGGGCACTCCGGCGTTCCCGAACAAGCCGCTGATCCTGGGGCTGGGGGCGGTCGCGGGGCTGGGGTTGGGTGTCGTCCTGGCGGTCATCGCGGAGCTGACGTCGCGGCGTGTCCGGGGGCCCGAGGACCTGGCGCATGCGGCCGGGACAGCGGTGCTTGCGGTCATTGCCGATGTCGCGCCGCTTGGGCTGATGCAGCGTCTTCGCCGCCGTATCCGCCGTAACAACAGCCATGGTGAATTGCAGGCTGCCCAGTGAACGCTTCCCTGACCACGACCTCCGTTCACGACGGCCGGATCGCGCCCGACGCACCGATCCGGGACGTGCTGCTCAAGCTCGGCTTGCTGACCGACGACGAGTTGGCGCGCGTCGCCGAGCACCAGGCGAAGACCGGGCTTGATTTCGATCAGGCCGCGCTCGAGCTCGGCTTCATCGGCGTCGACGAGCTCGACCGCGCGCGCGAACAGCTGATCAACAGCCTGGCGCTGCAGGAGGTGCCCCGTCGCACCGTCTCCGACGAACTCGTGGTCCTCAGCGATCCGGTCAGCGCCAAGGCCGAATTCGATCCGCCTGCTGCGGACCCAGATCATCGCCCAGCACATCAAGCCGGGGCGCCGGGCGGTGGCCTTTGTCGCGCCGGTCGACGCGGTCGGCTGCAGCTTCCTTGCCGCCAATGTCGCCGCGGCGCTGTCGCAGGTCGGGACGAAGACGCTTCTGGTCGATGGCAATCTGCGATCGCCGCGCGTCGACCAGATCTTCGGCCTGTCGGCGAGCAGCGCCGGGCTGTCGAGCTTCCTCACGCTCAAGGTCGCCCGGCCGGAGCGGGTGGTCCACGCCAACGTCCTGCCCAACCTGTCGGTGATCACCGCGGGGCCGCCCGTCGCGCGGCCGCAGGAGCTGCTGTCGAGCGCGCGCTTCCGCGACGGGATGAACACGCTGCTGCGCGAATACGACATCACCATCTTCGACACGCCGGCAGCAAACAGCTGTGCCGACGCGCTGACGATCGCCGGCGTCATCGGCTATGCGGTGATTGTCGCACGGCGCAACCGGACCTTCGTTGCCGACGTGGCGACGCTCTCGACCCAGCTGGCAGCGGCGCGCAGCGCGGTCCTCGGCTCCGTGCTCAGCGAATTTTGATGGCGACGGTCGCCCCTCCTCGTGCCGCGTCCGTCCGGTGGAGCGATTTTGCCCTGCGGCACGCGCTGCTCGTCATCGGCGCGGTGGCGATCTTTTTGCCGACGGTGGCGAGCCTTGGCGCGGGTCCGTGGTCGACCGAAGCCGGCGTGCACGGCCCGCTCGTCCTCGCGACCGGGCTGTGGCTGATCTTCCGCCGCAGCGACGAAGTCCGGGCGGCGGCTCGTCCCGGCGCCCTTGGGCCGACGGTTGCGGCGATGATCGTGGCGGTCCTCGGCTACGCCTTTGGCCGTGCGTTCGACTTTATCAGCATCGAGGTGGCGGCGATGCTGCTCGCCTTCATCGCGGTCGCCTACAGCTTCGTCGGCGGCGCGGTGCTGCGCATGATGTGGTTTCCGATCCTCTATCTCGCCTTCATGATCCCGATCCCGGGCTACATCCTCGATTCCGCCACCCAGCCGTTGAAGCAGTTGGTGTCCGAGGGGGTCGCCGAGGCTCTGGGTGCGATCGGCTATCCCGTCGCCAGGGTGGGCGTCACGATCTACGTCGCGCAGTACCAGCTGCTCGTCGAGGATGCCTGCGCCGGCATGAACTCGTTGATCAGCCTGACCGCGATCGGCTTGTTCTACGTCTACGTGATGCGCAACAGCAACTGGCGCTATTCGCTGCTCCTGCTGGCGCTGGTCGTGCCGATTGCGATCCTGGCGAACTGCGTCCGCATCGCGGCGCTGGTCCTTCTGACCTATTACTTCGGCGACGCGGTCGCGCAGGGGTTCCTGCACAAATTCGCCGGCATGGTCACCTTCACGTCGGCCCTGCTGCTGATCTTTCTCATCGACGCACTGCTGACGCCGGTTCGCTCGTGGCTCGAGGGGCGGCGATGATCGACCGGCGCGACGTTCTGCTCGGCGGCGGGATGCTGTTCGCGGCTGCCGGTGCGGCGGCGCTCACGCCGCGCCGCCATGTCGAATTTCTCCACGGACGCAAGCTCGACGCGCTGATCCCACAGCGGATCGGAGCATGGCAGGCGACGCCGAGCGACGCGTTCGTTCTGCCCAAGACGCCGGGGAGCCTCGCCGACCGGCTTTACTCCGACACCATCAGCCGGCTGTACGTCGCGGCGGACGCCCTGCCGGTGATGATGGTGCTGGCTTATGGCAATTTGCAAAGCGATCTGCTGCAGCTGCATCGTCCCGAGGTCTGCTACGCGGCGGTCGGCTTCCAGATTTCCAACTCGACGCGGCTCGACCTGCCGATCGCGCCGCATCTAGTCGTACCCGCGCGCGAACTGACCGCGACGAGTGACAATCGCGTCGAGCCGATCACCTATTGGACGCGAATCGGCGACTATCTGCCAACCAATCGCCGGGAGCAGCGGACGATGCGCCTCCGCGAGCAGCTGGCGGGGATCGTTCCGGACGGCATCCTCGTCCGCCTGTCGACCGTCGCCGAGCCGACGCCCGCGACTTTCGCCGCCCTGGCGGCGTTCGGCCGGTCGTTCGTGCTTGCGGTCAAACCGGCCGATCGCGGCGTTCTGGTCGGACCGACCATCGCCGCTGGACTTGCTCGGCTTGGCGTCTAGCCGTGAAACCCGTCGAGCGGGCGCAGTACGAAGAAGATGAACGCCAGCGTCGCTCCCCCCAGAGCGATGGCAACGATGTCATAGCCTTCGTTGCCCAAATAATTCGTCCCGGCGCAACCGACAGCAGCTACAAGATACTGCCAGAGTTGATCACGCGCTTCGCCTTGGGACCGTTGCAAAAACAACACGACCAATCCTGCAAAGACGATCATTGTCGTCCAATCGTACACCGTACTCACTGCAACCCCCGATCCGCCATGCTCCGTTAACCCGATCTATAGCAGAAGATGTTGTTGAGGCTACCTTCTTTGGGTGAGGGTGTCACGGGGCTACCCGGTGGTCGCCGCTCGCGGCCGGGCCGGTGGTTGCCGCTCGCGGCCGGCCGGTGGTCGCCGCTCGCGGCTGGCCGGGAAGACTCGCTGCCGGCGCGTCAGCGCGAGAGGAGGGGACGGCGGTGAATAAGATCGATACACCGACCATTCCCACTGCAGCGCTCGACCGCGCCGGCGTGCCGCTCGACGTCGTCGTTCTGACCACGCGCATCATCGAGTTCGGCGTCGTCGTCCTGTCCGGGCTTGCCTCGATCAGCCTGTTGATGCCGGTCGAAGTCGCCGGCGACGTCATCTATTCGCGCATCGTCTTCGTGGCCGCGGTCGCCTTCGCGGTCCTGGCGGAGACCGTCGGCAGCTATGACGTCGAGGCACAGTTCTCGCTGCGCAATGCGTGGCAGCGGGTCGGCACCGCGTGGGTGACGACGGCGCTGTTCCTTGTCACCCTGGGCTTCCTTCTCAAGGCTTCCGACACGGTCTCGCGCGAGTGGGCGGTCGGCTGGTTCGCCGGGGGCGGCGCGACCTTGCTGTCGACGCGGCTGGCAGTCACGATCTGGGTGCGGCGATTGAAGCGGCGCGGGACGTTCAACCAGCGCGTGGCGATTTTCGGCGCCGGCGCGCAGGGCGCGCGGCTGGCCAACTATATCCAGACGACCGACAAGCTGACGATCACCATCGTCGGCTTCTTCGACGACCGCCAGGATGGCCGGGTCCCGAAGTCGGCGCACGGCATTCCCGTGCTCGGAAATCTGACGACGCTGGTCGAGACCATCCGGGAGAACCGGATCGACCAGGTGATCGTCGCCCTGCCGTGGTCGGCCGAAACCCGGCTGCAGCAGGTCGTCAGCCGTCTTGCGCTGACGCCGGTGCGTATCCGCCTGGCCCCCGATCTTGCGAGCTTTGTCTTTGCGCGGCGACCGGTCGTGCTGCTCGGCGACGTGCCGGTGATGACGCTGTTCGAACGACCGATCTCGGGCATGGACGCGATCATCAAGGTGGCGGAGGACCGCGTGCTGGCGACGCTGGCGCTGATCGTCTTCGCCATCCCGATGCTGCTGATCGCGCTGGCGATCCGGCTCAATTCACCCGGCCCGATCTTCTTCCGCCAGCCGCGCGAAGGCTTCAACAACCGGCCGTTCCGCGTCTACAAATTCAGGTCGATGTACCATAATCATGCACAACATACGGAGATTACGCAGGCCAGTCGCCGCGACCCGCGCGTGACGGCGGTCGGTGCGATCCTGCGGCGGACGAGCCTCGACGAGTTGCCGCAGCTGTTCAACGTCCTCCAAGGCGACATGTCGCTGGTCGGTCCGCGGCCGCACGCGCCGTCGACCCGCGCCGGCGGCCGGTTATTCTCCGACGTGCTGTCGAGCTATGCCGCCCGCCACAAGGTCAAGCCGGGCATCACGGGCTGGGCGCAGGTCTGCGGCTGGCGCGGCGAAACCGATACCGAGGACAAGCTCGTCAAGCGCTTCGAGCACGATCTTTATTACATCGAGAACTGGTCGATCTGGTTCGACTTCTACGTCCTCGTCCGCACGGTCATTGCGCTCGTCGTGCCGACCAACGCCTTCTAGCGTGATCGGGTTGGTCGGTCTGGCGGACCGAAAGCTGCCGGCCCTGATCGTGCTGCTCGTGCTCGCCGGATCGTCGGGCGGCGCGGCCTCGCTGCCGGCGGGTCTTTCCGCCTTCGTCCGCGATCATCACCTGGCGCGCTACAGCGTCGCGCTCGTGGATCTGAACCGCGACGGTCGGCCCGAGGCGCTGGTCCATGCCATCGCCACGACGGGCGGCGACGCCGGCCTGTGCGGCACCGGCGGCTGCGACCTCTACGTGCTGTCGCTGTCACGGAGCGTGTACCGCCAGGTCGGAGCGATCACTTTGGTGCACCCGCCGATCCGCGTCCTGCCGACCGTCAGCCACGGCTGGCACGATCCTGCGGTCCGGGTCGCGGGCGGCGGCATCCTGCCCGGCTACACGGTCCGGCTGCGCTTCGACGGGCGGCGCTACCCCGCGAACCCGACGGTTGCGCCGGCCATCCGTCTGCGACGCGCGGGCGGCAGGATCGTCATTCCTGCGGAACCGTCGGCCACGCCGCCCCGCTAAGCGCGGGCGCGTGCGATATAGGCGTCGATCGCCTCCGGCAGGACACTGAGGGGCACGCCGCCCGTGGTCACGACCGCATCGTCGAAGGCGGCGAGCCGGAAGCGTGGTCCGAGCGCGGCCTGTGCCTTGGCGCGCAGGCGCAGGATCTCGTTCTGGCCGATCTTGTAGCCGCACGCCTGGCCGGGCGCGACGCAGTACCGGTCGACTTCGCTGGTCATCGCCGCCTGGCCCTTGCCGGTCTCGCCGGTGAGGAAGGCGACGGCCTGCTCGCGCGTCCAGCCCATGGCGTGGATGCCGGTGTCGACGACAAGGCGGCAGGCGCGGAACTGCTGCGCCTGGAGATAGCCGAGCTGGCTGAACGGATCGTCGGCATAGGCCCCTAGCTCGTCGACCAGCTGCTCGGCATACAGCGCCCAGCCCTCGACGAAGGCGTTATACGCGGTCAGCGAGGTGATCAGCGGCGGTTTCTCTTTCGCCTCGGTCAGGTAGGCGAACTGGAAGCTGTGACCGGGGACACCCTCGTGCGCCGTCAGGGTCGCCAGCTGATACTTGGGCCACAAACCCGTGGATTTCAGGTTGATGTAATAGATTGCCGGCCGCGAGCCGTCGAGCGCCGCAGGATTCATGTAGCCGAGCGCGGCACCGTCCTGGATGTCGGTCGGCACCTGCTTGACCATGATGTCGGCGCGCAGGCCGAGGTTGGACATTCTGGCGAGCAGCGGACGGACAGCCGCGAGGCGTGCGTTGCAGTAAGCGATGATCGCGGCGCGTCCGGCGGCAGTGTCGGGAAAGAGGAAGCGCGGATCGCTGTTGAGCGCGGTGACGCGCGCGCCGACGCTGCCCTGCGTCATGCCCTGCGCGCGGAGGATCGTGTCCATCCGCGCCTGGAGCGCCCGGTTCTGCTCGACCCCGGTCCGGTGTACCTCCGCCGGCGACAACTCGGTCGTCGTGCCGAGCCGAAGGGCATAGCGGTAGAACGCCTCGCCGCCGGGCAGACGGGCAACGCCCGCGGTCGCCGATGCGTTGGCCGTGGCGCCGACGAAAGCGGCGATCTGCCGGTCGAGCGCCGGATAGACCTCGCGCTCGATCAGTGCCGTGCAGCGCCCGGCCCAATCGCCGTCGATGCCCGCCTTGGCCGCGCGGGTGGCGAGCGAGCTGACCAGCCGCTGCTGCGCTGCCGGCGTCGCGCGGTAGTCGCGTGCCTGCTTGAGGACGGTCGCAGCGATAAAGGCGGGCGGCATCACCCCGTGACCGGCGTCGGCGGCAATCGCTGTGCTTTCGCCGTCCAGCTGGCGGGCGAAGGCCGAGACTCGCGCGAGATAAGCGTCGGCGTCGGACCGCGTCTTCACCGTATGCTGCGAGTCGAGAAATTCCGGTACTTGCGTCAGGGCACCGTCCTGCTGCGAAATCGTATAGGGGCGGGCACCGCCGAAGAAGCCCTGCCGCGCGCCGCCACCGTAGGCAAAACCGGTTCCATCGACCGCGCGCTGTGCCGAATACAGCGTGCTGTCGAGGCGAAGCCGGTCCTGCTCGTCGAGCCGGGCGCGGTCGACGGCGGAAAGGTCGCGAACCATGCTGCGCGCGAGCGTCGCCCAGCGCGCCTCGGCCGCAGGCGAGACCTCCGCCAGGCGCGCCTTCAGGACCGCCCTCGCGCCGTTGTCGACGCCGAGCGAGGTCGCCTGGTCGGGCGCAAGGACGAGGATCTGATCGGCGATGCGATCGAGCAGCGCACGGAGATCGGGCGAGCCGCCTTGCGCCCACGCCGGAACCGCGGTCGCCGCCGCGGCCGCACCTCCCGCCAGAAGCACCGTTCGCCGGTCGATCGTCATGCGCGGTCCTAGTTAGGGCTTGAGGAGGGTGGCGGCGCCGGCCAGCCACCCCGCGCTGCGCGCAACGGCTGCCGGGCGCGGCGGGGAGAGGGCAAGGCACTCGAGGCAATCCGCCTGGATCGTCGCGCCGCCGGCAATCGCCGTCGCCTCGCCGATCGCCGCGAACACGCGCTCGCGGCTGATGGCGGCCAGCTTGGCGAACGGGTCGCGGGCGCTGCTGGCGGCATCATCGCCACCCCCGCCGAAACCGAGCGATTCCGCGATCAGCTGGATTAGCAGCGACGGCCGCTTCTCGATGTCGATCGTCCGCGGGGTCGGCGACAGGTTCGCCGCCTTGGCGGCCGCCGCGACCGCCGCGTCGAGGCCGCCGAGTTGATCGACGAGACCCAGCCGCACGCCGTCGGTACCGGTCCACACCCGCCCCTGGGCGATCTCGTCGACCCGCGCGACCGGCAGGTGCCGGGCGGTCGCGACGAGTCCGGTGAAGCGGCGGTAAACGTCGTCGATGCCCGCCTGGAGGACGAGCTTGCTGTCCGGCGTGAGGCCGCGGAGCACGTCGGGGTCGCCGGTGTAGGGGGTCGACTTGGTCGCGTCGGTCGAGATGCCGAGCCGGTCGAGCGCCCGGTTGAACGTCGGGATGACGGCGAACACGCCGATCGAGCCGGTGATCGTCGACGGTGCCGCGAACACCCTGCTCGCCGCCGTCGAGACCCAATAGCCGCCCGATGCCGCGACCGGGCCCATCGAGGCGATGACGGGAACGCCCTTCTCGCGCGCCTCGGCCAGCGCCTCGCGGATCCGTTCCGACGCCGTGACCGAGCCGCCGGGCGAATCGATGCGGACGACCAGCGCCTTGATATCGTCGTTGGTCAGGGCCTTGGCGACCAGCTTGGCGATGGTATCGCCGCCCGCTGTTCCCGCCGGCGCCTCGCCGTCAACGATGTTCCCGGCGACATAGACGATGCCCACCGCCGGCCCGCTGTCCGACGGCTTGGTCGCCGCCGCGTACTTCGCCAGCGTGATCCCGTTGAAGGCACCCGGCTGCTTGTCATCGCCGGTGCCGACGATCTTCGCGATCGCGCGCCCGAAGGCGACGCGGGTGCCGATCTGATCGACGAGGTGAGCGTCGACCGCCTCCTGCGCGAAATCGCCGTGGGCAGCAGCGATGCGCGCGGGCAGGGTGGCAAGGTCGGCGGTGATGTCGGCCGCCGGGCGCGCGGTGCGGACGTCGGCGAGATACGTCTGCCACACGCCGTCGACCAGCGCCTGCTCGGCCGCCTTGGCTTCGGGCGACGCTTCGGTGCGGGTGAACGGCTCGACGAACGACTTGTATTTGCCGACGCGAAAAACGTTGACGTCGACGTCGAGCTTGTCGAGCGCCTTCTTGAAATACAGGTTGGTGCCGCCGGGCCCGGTCAGCAGCACGCCGCCCAAGGGGTTGATCCAGGTTCGCGTCGCTTGCGCGGCAAGGTAGTAGCTCGCGTCGGTGTAGGCGGTCGCATAGGCATAGACCGGCTTGCCCGATTTCTCGAACTGACGGAGCGCGGCACCGATCGCTTGCAGATTGGCCTGGCCCGCCCCGATGAACGTGTCCAGCTGGAGGACGATCAACTTGATGCGGCCGTCGGTCCGCGCCGTCCCGATTGCGCGGAGCACGTCGCGAACCTGGATCTCGTTGCCGCCACCGCCGGCGCCCGGCACCGCAGCGAAGGGCGAGCGCTCGCTCGCCTGGTCGACGACCGGGCCGTCGAGGTCGAGGACCAGCGCCGCCCCGTCCGGCACCCGCGCGGCGCGCGTATGGGCGACCGCCCACAGGCCAACGAAGAACAGGATGAGCAGAAGCAGGACGGTAAGGTCCTTGACCCCGACGAGGAAGCGCCACGCGCCGCGCAGGAAGCTCATCGACGCCGGAACCATGGAATCATAGCCGCGAGCTATAGCGTCCGCTGCGCCGCGTACAACCGCGGCGACACGGATTGTTCACGGACAGACCCGTTGACGCAGTGTCGCGTCCCCGCCATATGAACGCCGCGTTAGCACTCCCTCTCGGTGAGTGCCAACGAGTCCCTTTCACTGAGCAAGGTGAGCAAAGCCCATGAAATTCACTCCGCTGCACGACCGCGTGCTGGTCCGCCGTGTCGAGGCCGAAGAGAAGACTGCCGGCGGCATCATCATCCCCGACACCGCCAAGGAAAAGCCGCAGGAAGGCGAAGTCGTCGCCGTCGGCACCGGCGCGCGCCGCGACGATGGCGGCATCACGCCGATGGACGTCAAGGCCGGCGACAAGATCCTGTTCGGCAAGTGGTCGGGCACCGAGGTCAAGGTCGACGGTGAAGACCTGCTCATCATGAAGGAAAGCGACATCCTCGGCGTCATCGCCTGACCGTCGCGATCCTTCGTTCAATCATCACAAGGAATTAGATCATGGCAGCCAAAGATGTCCGTTTCAGCCGCGACGCGCGTGAGCGCATCCTGCGCGGCGTCGATATCCTCGCCGACGCGGTCAAGGTGACGCTTGGTCCCAAGGGCCGCAACGTCGTCATCGAGAAGAGCTTCGGCGCTCCCCGCATCACCAAGGACGGCGTCACCGTCGCCAAGGAAATCGAGCTCAAGGACAAGTTCGAGAACCTCGGCGCGCAGATGGTCCGCGAAGTCGCGTCGAAGACCAACGACAAGGCCGGTGACGGCACCACCACCGCGACCGTCCTCGCCCAGGCGATCGTCCGCGAGGGCATGAAGTCGGTCTCGGCCGGCATGAACCCGATGGACCTGAAGCGCGGCATCGACATGGCGGTCACCGCCGTCGTCGCCGACCTCAAGGCCCGCTCGAAGGACGTCGCCGGCACCGCCGAAATCGCCCAGGTCGGCACGATCTCGGCGAACGGCGAAAGCGAAATCGGCGAGATGATCGCCCAGGCGATGGAAAAGGTCGGCAAGGAAGGCGTCATCACCGTCGAGGAAGCCAAGGGCATGGCCTCGGAGCTCGATGTCGTCGAAGGCATGCAGTTCGACCGCGGCTACCTCAGCCCGTACTTCATCACCAACCCCGAGAAGATGACGGTCGAGCTCGACAACCCGTACATCCTGATCCACGAGAAGAAGCTGTCGAACCTGCAGGCGCTGCTCCCGGTCCTCGAGGCCGTCGTCCAGTCGTCGCGGCCGCTGCTGATCATCGCCGAGGATGTCGAGGGCGAGGCGCTCGCCACGCTCGTCGTCAACAAGCTGCGCGGCGGCCTCAAGGTCGCTGCCGTCAAGGCTCCGGGCTTCGGGGATCGCCGCAAGGCGATGCTCGAGGACATCGCGATCCTGACCGCCGGTCAGATGATCTCGGAAGACCTCGGCATCAAGCTCGAGAACGTCACCCTGCCGATGCTCGGCCAGGCCAAGCGCGTCACGATCGACAAGGACAACTCGACCGTCATCGACGGCGCGGGCGATGCCGAAGCGATCAAGGGCCGCGTCGAGCAGATCCGCGCGCAGATCGAGATCACGACCTCGGACTATGACAAGGAAAAGCTCCAGGAGCGTCTCGCCAAGCTCGCAGGCGGCGTCGCCGTCCTCAAGGTCGGCGGCTCGACCGAGGTCGAGGTCAAGGAGCGCAAGGACCGCGTCGACGACGCGCTCCACGCGACCCGCGCCGCGGTCGAAGAGGGCGTCGTTCCCGGCGGCGGCACCGCGCTGCTCTACGCGACGAAGGCGCTCGAGGGCATGAAGGGTGCCAACGACGACCAGACCCGCGGCGTCGACATCATCCGCAAGGCGCTGTTCGCGCCGGTTCGCCAGATCGCCCAGAATGCCGGGCATGACGGTGCGGTGATCTCGGGCAAGCTGCTCGACGGGGCCGATCAGAACATCGGCTTCAACGCGCAGACCGACACGTACGAGAACCTGATGACCAGCGGCGTGATCGACCCGACCAAGGTCGTCCGCACCGCGCTGCAGGATGCGGCCTCGGTCGCCTCGCTGCTGATCACCACCGAAGCGGCGATCACCGACCAGCCCGCCGACGACAAGGCCGGTGCCGGCATGGGCGGCGGCATGGGTGGCGGCATGGGCGGCATGGGCGGGATGGACTTCTAAGTCCCCGTTCGCGCTGACCAGTATCGATCAGGGGAGGGGCCGCGGTGCAGACCGCGGCCCCTTCTTCGTGCCGGCCTAGCCCCCGCGACGCCGGCGACATCGCTCGCGCACACGAAAAAAGCGCGCATACGAAAAAGGCCGCGGCGGGTGCCGCGGCCTTCGTCGTTCAGCGTTTCAGACCGCTTACGGCTTGGTCGTGCTCGACGACCCGGTCGAGCTGTTATTCTCCGAGCCGGCGGTGCCGCTCGGCGTCCCACTCGACCCCGTTGCGCCACCTGCGGCCATGCTCGAGCCCGAGGAACCCCCCGACCCCGTCGCGCCGGAGCCCGAGTCCATCGCGCCGCTCGCCGGAGCCGACCCGGCAGGCGCCGCTGCTGGTGTCGCCACCTGCAGCCATCGCCCCGCCGCCCGCGCCCGTCGTCGATGTGCCGGCACCGGTGGTGCCAGCGGTGCTGTCGGTCGGGGTGGTCGCCGTGGTCGTGGTCGACGTCGACGTGTCGTCGGCCTTCTTGCCGCACGCCCCGACGCTGAGAGCGGCGGCGGCGGCGAGGATGGTGATGGCAGTACGCATGGGATTTCCCCTTGGTTGACGTTAATCGTGCGCTCAACCGGATACGCCAGCCTTTTGTTCCACTTGCCCCTGCGCGGCCTCGGCGCGGGCGGCATCGACGTCGGCGACGGCCTTGCGTTCGGCCGCAGCCGCCGCGGCGTCGTCCGGGCCGGCGGCGGGGGCGTTGCCCTGGCCGCAAGCGCCCAGAAGCAGGGTGAGGGCCAGCGCGCGCCTCATTTCGGCGGCGCAGCCGGCGGCGTCGACGGGGTCGGCGCGTCGGCCGCGCTCGGGGCCGGGGTAACCGGTGCGCTGTTCCCGGCGTCCTTGGTCGCGGCGCCCGGCTTGGCTCCCGGAGCCAGCGGCGCATCGCCAAGATCCTCTTCGTCGGGCGGGTTGCCGTCGTAGATTAGCGATTGCCGACGCTGCAGATAAGCCGAACGGACCGTCGCATATTCGTCGAGGCTGCCGGCGAGCACGCTGTCGGCGCCGGCATCGATAAGGTTCGAACGGAGGTTGAGCGCCTTCAGCCCGAACTCCTCGACCGTGTTGATCGTGTGCCATGACGTAATCCGGTTGCGGACATAAGGCACGGGATCGACGACGAACTCGACGCCCAGACCGACGCCTTCGCGCAACGTCGACGGCCCGAAGAACGGCAGCATCAGGTACGGCCCCGACCCGATTCCCCAGACGGCGAAGGTCTGGCCGAAGTCTTCCTTCTGCTCGGGCAGGCCCCAGCCGGTGGCGACGTCGACGATGCCCGCGACCCCGAAGATCGTGTTGACGAGGAAGCGGGCCAGCGTGTGCCCGGCTTCCTTCGGCTTCCCCTGCAGGCCCGCATTGGCGAAGGACAGCGGCTCGTCGAGATTGGCGAGCCCGCCCGCGACGCCGCGCCGCGCCGCTGCCGGCACCGACGCCCGGTAGACCTTGGCACCGGGCAGCAAGGCGTAGCGATCGAGGCCCTTGTTCAGGGCATAGACCTTGCGGTTGAACTTCTCATACGGGTCGCGGTACGCCTCGGCCATGCTGCCCGGATGCGTCGCGCAGCCGGCAACCGCCGACAGGCAGGCGACGGCGACAACGCGCTGGATCGCGGACAGGCGCATGGATATCTCTCGCTAACTGCTCCGGGGCGGGTGCCACATCGCTGGCGACGCGACAAGCGCGGGTGCGGCGTTGACCTGATATAAAGCTAAGTTTATATGTCTGGGAATGACGTCGCCGCTTCCAGTCCTGCGCGCTCTGGCCGATCCGACCCGGCTGCGGATCGTGACGCTTGTTCGCCGGATCGAGCTCGCCGTCGGCGAACTGGCGTTGGTGCTCGGGCAAAGCCAGCCGCGTGTTTCGCGGCACCTCAAGATCCTGGCCGACGCCGGGCTGATCGAGCGGGCGAAGGAGGGAGCATGGGTCTTCGTGCGCCTCGCCGCCGCGCCGCACGGTCGAGCCGGTGCTGGCGCTGCTCGACAGCTGGGGGAGGCGGGCGCGGCCGACCTTGCGCGCCTCGCCGATGTTCGTGCCGAGCGCGAAGCGTCGGCGGCCGCCTATTTCGCCGCCCATGCCTCGGCGTGGGACGATATTCGCGCGCTGCATGTCGCCGAGGATGAGGTCGAGGCAGCGATCGTCGACCTGCTCGGGCCGGGGCCGCTCGGGCGGCTGCTCGATATCGGCACGGGCACCGGACGGATGATCGAACTGCTCGGCGCCCGCGCGTCGTCGGCCATCGGCATCGACCGCAGCCCGGAGATGCTGCGGCTGGCGCGCGGGCGGATCGAGGCCGCGGGGCTGGCGGCGGCCGAGGTCCGCCAGGCCGACATGTACCACCTGCCGCGGCCCGACGCCTGCGCCGACACCGTCGTCCTCCACCAGGTCCTGCACTTCGCCGATGCGCCGGCCGCGGTCATCGCCGAGGCGGCGCGGGTCGCCGGCCCGGGCGGGCGGCTGTTGGTGGTCGACTTCGCGGCGCATGCGCGCGAGGAATTCCGGACGCGCTTCGCCCATGTTCGTCTTGGCTTCGACGATGCGCAGATCGCCGGCTGGATGGCTGCAGCTGGGCTCGACGTCGTTCGCAGCCGCCACCTGTGTCCGAGCGACGCCTATCCGCTGACGGTCAGCCTGTGGCTCGGCCAGCGCCCGGCGCGCGCGCAGCGGCAGGCCGCGTGATGTTGTCGGTGCCCGAAATGACCGAAGCCGCCCGCGCGCTCGGCCGCCCGCTGTACGCCGACCTGCCCGGCGACCTTGCCGTATCATTCGAGTTCTTCCCGCCCAAGACCGAGGCCATGGAGCGGACGCTGTGGGAATCGGTCGATACGCTGACCCCGCTGGCGCCGAGCTTCGTCTCGGTGACCTACGGTGCCGGGGGCACGACCCGCGAGCGGACGCACGCGACCGTCGCCCGCCTCGCCCGCGAGACGCCGCTCAAGCCGGCCGCGCACCTGACCTGCGTCGATGCGACGCGCGACGAGATCGACGCCGTCGCGCGCAGCTATTGGGACGCGGGCGTTCGGCACATCGTCGCCTTGCGCGGTGATCCCCCGCGCGCAGGCGAGCGCTTCGTCCCGCATCCGGACGGCTACGCCAGCGCCGCCGAACTTGTTGCCGGCCTGAAGCGGGTCGCCGATTTCGAGCTGTCGGTTTCGGCCTATCCCGAGCAGCACCCCGAGGCGCGCTCGGCGACCGGACGACGTCGACAACTTGCGGCGCAAGCTCGACGCCGGCGCGGCGCGGTCGATCACCCAGTTCTTCTTCGAACCCGACACGTATTTCCGCTTCCGCGACGCCGCCGCCGCCGCCGGGGTGACGGCACCGATCGTGCCGGGCATCCTGCCGGTCAGCAACTTCGCCCAGCTCCGCCGGATGGCGGCGACGTGCAACACCCACGTTCCGGCATGGCTGGCGCGGCTGTTCGACGGGCTCGACGACAAGCCGGCGACGCGCCAGCTCGTCGCCGCCACGGTCGCGGCCGAACTGTGCCGCCGGCTCTATGCGGGCGGCGTCCGCGATCTTCATTTCTACACGCTCAACCGCGCCGAGCTGAGCTACGCCATCTGCCACATGCTCGGGCTGCGCCCCGTGCCGCGCGTCGAGGAGTTGGCGGCATGACCCCGTCCGCCGCCGCCGAGTGCCTGCGCCGCGAGGCGGCCGCGCGCATCCTGCTGACCGACGGCGCCTTCGGGACGATGATCCAGGCGTACCGGTTGGGCGAGGCCGACTATCGCGGCAGCCTCGACCTTGCCGACGACCAGAAGGGCAACAATGACCTGCTCGTCCTGACGCGGCCCGACATCATCGACACGGTCACGCGCGCCTATCTCGACGCCGGCAGCGACATCGTCTCGACCAACACCTTCAACGCCAACACGATCAGCCAAGGCGACTATAACGCGGTCCACCTCGTTCGCGACATGAACCTCGCCGCCGCGCGCATCGCCCGCACCGCCGCCGACGAGTTTGCGGCCCGCGACGGCCGCCCGCGCTTCGTCGCCGGCGCGATCGGGCCGACCAACAAGACGCTGTCGCTGTCGCCCGACGTCAACGACCCCGGCTACCGCGCGGTCTCCTTCGACGAGGTCAAGGCCGTCTACGCTGACCAGGCGGCGGCGCTGCTCGACGGCGGGGCCGACTTCATCCTGGTCGAGACGATTTTCGACACGCTCAATGCCAAGGCGGCGATCGTCGCGGTGCTGGAGCTTGCCGAGACAAGGGGTTGCGAGATTCCGCTGATGATCTCGATGACCGTTACCGACATGAGCGGCCGCAACCTGTCGGGGCATTCGGTCGAGGCGTTCTGGTACGCCGTGCGCCATGCCCGGCCGCTGACGATCGGTCTGAACTGCGCCTTCGGGGCCGACCTGCTGCGGCCGCACGTCCAGGCGCTCAGTCCGCTCGCCGACACGCTGGTCATGGTCTATCCCAATGCCGGCCTGCCCAACGACCTCGGCGAGTATGACGAGGCGCCGGCGACGACCGCCGCCTTCGTCGCCGAGTGGGTCGAGCAGGGGCTGGTCAACATCGTCGGCGGCTGCTGCGGCTCGACTCCGGCCCATATCGCCGCGCTCGCGGCTGCGGTCGCCGGCAAGGCACCGCGTGCGCTGTGTCGTCCGGCCTCGGCGCTGCGCCTCGCCGGACTCGACCCGATGGTACTCGCGGACGCGGCATGATGGCGACCGCGCTGCTCGACCTTGCCGGCGACGCGCCGGCCACCGCCCGTGCGACCTTCGTCAACATCGGCGAGCGGACCAACGTCACCGGGTCGGCCGCGTTCAAGAAGCTGATCATGGCGGGCGACTATGCCGCCGCCGTCGAGGTCGCCCGGCAGCAGGTCGAGAACGGCGCGCAGATCATCGACGTTAATATGGACGAGGGATTGCTCGACGCCGAACTGGCGATGACGACCTTCCTCAAGCTGATCGCCGCCGAACCCGACATCGCCCGCGTGCCGGTGATGATCGACAGCTCCAAGTGGAGCGTGATCGAGGCCGGCCTGAAGTGCGTTTCGGGCAAGCCGATCGTCAACTCGATCAGCATGAAGGAGGGCGAGGCGGCCTTCCTCGCCCAGGCGCGGCGGTGCCGGATGTACGGGGCGGCGGCGGTCGTCATGGCGTTCGACGAGGCGGGGCAGGCGGACACGGCCGCGCGCAAGCTGGCGATCTGCGCTCGCGCCTACGATCTCCTGACCGGCGACGGCTTTGCCGCGGACGATATCATCTTCGACCCCAATATCTTCGCCGTTGCTACGGGCATCGAGGAACACGACAATTACGGCGTCGATTTCCTGGTGGCGACGGCGGCGATCAAGGCGCGCTGTCCGCATGCGCGGATTTCGGGCGGCGTGTCGAACCTGTCGTTCAGCTTCCGCGGCAACGAGCCGGTGCGCCGGGCGATGCACTCCGTGTTCCTGTATCACGCGGTCCGGGCCGGGATGGACATGGGCATCGTCAACGCCGGGCAGCTCGACGTCTATGACGCGATCGACCCCGAGCTGCGCGACGCCTGCGAGGACGTCATCCTCAACCGGCCGCCGCGGACCACCGTCACCAATACCGAGCGCCTCGTCGACCTCGCCGACAGGTTCAAGGGCGGCGTGCAGGCCGAAAAGGCGACCGAGGAATGGCGCGGCTGGGCGGTCGACAAGCGACTCGAATACGCGCTGGTCAAAGGCTTGGACGCCTATGTTGTCGACGACACGGAGCTGGCCCGCCAGGACGCGGCGCGGCCGATCGACGTCATCGAGGGTCCGCTGATGGCCGGCATGAACGTCGTCGGCGACCTGTTCGGCGCGGGCAAGATGTTCCTGCCGCAGGTGGTCAAGTCGGCCCGCGTGATGAAGAAGGCGGTCGCCCACCTGCTGCCGTTCATCGAGGCGGAGAAGAGCGAGGGTGCCCAGACCAAGGGCCGGATCGTCATGGCAACGGTCAAGGGCGACGTTCACGACATCGGCAAGAACATCGTCGGCGTCGTTCTCCAGTGCAATAATTTCGAGGTCATCGACCTCGGCGTGATGGTGCCGTGGCCGACGATCCTCAAGGCCGCGAACGACAGCAATGCCGACATGATCGGCCTGTCGGGGCTGATCACGCCCTCGCTCGACGAAATGGTCACGGTCGCAAGCGAGATGGAACGTGCGGGCATGACCCTGCCGCTGCTGATCGGCGGCGCGACCACCAGCCGGGTCCACACCGCGCTGCGGATCGCGCCGGCCTACGGCGGCCCGACGATCCATGTTCTCGACGCCAGCCGCGCCGTCGGGGTCGCCGGCGCAATGGTCAGCGACACCATTCGCGACGACCTCGTCGAGCGGACCAGCGCCGAGTATGAGGCGATTCGGGTTGCCCGCCGCAACAAACCGGATTCGGCGCTGGTGCCCCTGGCGGCGGCGCGGGCGAACGCCTTTCGTGCCGACTTCACGGCGCATCCGCCGGCCCGCCCGCGCGAGCGCCGCGTCGTGCTCGCCCACTACCCGCTCGAGCGGCTGGTGCCGTACATCGACTGGGTACCGTTCTTCCGCGCCTGGGAGCTGGCCGGGAATTACCCCGCTATCCTGACCGACCCGGTGGTCGGCGAGAGCGCGAGCGCGCTGTTCGCCGACGCGCAGGCGATGCTCGACCGCATCGTTGCCGACAAATGGCTGACCGCGAACGCCGTCGCCGCCTTCTGGCCGGCCCGGCGCGACGGCGACGACGTGCTCATCACCGACGACGCAGGCGAGACGCGCCGCATTCCGTTCCTCCGCCAGCAGATCGCCAAGCGCGAGGGACGGGCGAACGCGTGCCTCGCCGACTTCGTCGCCGACGACAACGACTGGCTCGGCGGCTTCGCGGTGACGGCGGGGCAGGGGATCGAGCCGCACCTCGCGCGCTTCAAGGCGGCGCACGACGATTATAGTGACATCCTGCTGAAGGCGCTCGCCGACCGCCTGGCCGAAGCCTTCGCCGAGCATCTCCATGAGCGGGTGCGGCGCGAGTTCTGGGGCTATGCGCCCCGCGAACAGCTCAGCCCCGACGATCTGATCCACGAACGCTATGCCGGCATCCGCCCGGCGCCGGGTTATCCCGCGTGTCCCGACCACAGCGTCAAGCCCGAGCTGTTCGAGCTGCTCGGTGCGACCGCGGCGACGGGGCTGACGCTGACCGAAAGCTTCGCGATGCTGCCGACCGCGGCGGTCAGCGGCTATTATTTCGCGCACCCGCAGGCGCACTACTTCGGGGTTGCCCGCGTCGGACAGGACCAGCTGGCGGACTATGCGGCGCGGCGCGGGGTGGCCGTCGAGCAGGCGGCGCAGTGGTTGCGCCCGAACCTCGACGGATAGGGCCGGCTTCCCCTGGACGGTGCCGGCGGCTAAGTGCTCTCGCACGGATGAGTGGCCGAGTGGTTTAAGGCAGCGGTCTTGAAAACCGCCGTGGGTGCAAGCTCACCGTGGGTTCGAATCCCACCTCATCCTCTCACACCTATGTCCGTGAGTTTCAGGACGAGCGACGTTGCTTCGCTCTCTACCGGCGCGGTCCGGGCAGCGTTGCCCGCCTATATTCAAGCACGCGCGAAAAGGGCGGGAGCCATTCGAACTCCCGCCCTTCGCTCGTGCGTCGAACGCTTGCTTAGGCGGCGATGCTGACCGAGCGGCGGCGCGCGGCGACGCCGACCAAGCCGAACCCGACGATCATCAGTGCCCAGGCCGCAGGCTCGGGGGTGCCGCTGCCGGGGGTCGCGCTGCCGAACGTGATGTTGTCGAAGGCGATCTGGTTCGCGGTGCCGCCGAAATCGACCGACTTGGCCGTGCCGCTGAAGGTTACGCCGATCGGCACGTACGGGCAGAAGGGCTCGTTGAGGCAGCCGGCGGTGCCCGAACCGTTGCCGGTCGTCGGCAGGTTCAGCGTCGCCAGCACGTTGCCGGTCGCATTCACGTCGTCATAGACAACGATCTGGCCGGGGTTGTTCACCGCGCTGTAATAGAAGGAGAACCCCGTGCTGAAACCCGCTGCGTAGGTCAGCGTGTCGGCACCGCCAGAAAGAAAAAAGATGATGTTCTGGCCCGACGGATTACCGGCGCTGTTGGTATTGGCACCCGGATGACCTGCGGTGACACCGGTGATCGTGTTCGCCGAGAAGGTGACGCCGAGGTTCGGCCCGGGACCGGTACCAGCGCTGCCGAGGCCGCCGTTGTAATAGTTGAGCGGGTTCTCATTAACCGCGCCATTGAGCTCGTCGAAAGTCAGCGTGACCGGCGCCGCAGCGGCCTGTGACACCCCGAGTGCAAACGCCAGCACGACCCCGGCAACTGCTTGTCCGTAGCTCTTCATGACTTTGGCTCCCTGTCAAAGCGGACGATCCGCTAAGATATCGAGAGTCCTGCAGCAATCGTGCCAGAACACGGGTCTACTCGGAAGCTGCTGATTAACCATTGGTTATCTGGAAACATGGCACGGTTGACCTTGAAAACTGTAAAGAATTCCCGACGCTTTTGATGGCGCTGGAGCTTCGGGAGGTGAAACCCTGCGGCGTGCTGCCGCTGCACCATCCGGTTCGGGGCCACCGCGCGGAGGCAGTCTTCGGCACCCAGCATCGTGTTCGATGCTCCCGCCGGCTGAGTTCCAGATTGGGTGTCACTGCTTGGCTGCGCCGCGCTGTTAACCGAAGTCGCACGGACGAATTTCCGGTCAGGCCCTGCCGCCAATGCTGCTAACCTGATGTTCGCGACTGCGCAGGGGGCTCTGGCGGGCTCCTGCGCGAAGGAAGCATGCCACTCTCGAACCGATCTTGAGGCCGCTGCGACAGCCCAGTTTGGCGGGGCCTCTGGTTCGATGTGTCCGTCGCCATCGCGCTGACGGCGTCAGGCTGTCCTGATCGCACCGTCAATGCCCTGGTCATAAAGATTTAGCTGCTCGGCCCCTTACTGCGACAATATGCTCTTCACATTCTCATCATTTCGCGCTAACAATGGTTAAGAGGCATATAAGTTTTGCCAGTGCGGCTAACGAGTCGCCGCTGGATTTCCGTAAGCATTTTATATCGCAAACTTTTCGTCGCGGAGAGGTCAGCCGTGCATGATGTGTTGATATGGTCTGTGGTTATAGCGATCTTCGCCATCTATACAGCCGCAGTCGGCTTCTTGTTGCCCAAAGCCAGTAGTAGTCTAAATAAAGCTTGCGCCGCTTGCGTTAGTACAGGTTGTGCGCTGATTACAAACTTTGCCCTGTTGACTAGTGATTGGTTGTGAGACTCTTAAGGTGTGAGCCGTTGAACGACTCTGCTCAAACGGTGGTCAAATTTGAATTTCCAGTGTCGGCTATTATAGAACGTCTGAAATAGGTTTGCTTCGATTGAGATAAACCACGCGCTCGGAAAGTATTATTTCGACGGTGCCTCCATTTCAGTTGGTGCAGGGTGGCGTCCCCTCGCGTTTGACCATCGGCACGACATTGCCGCACTGCTCGACCGAGCCGCCCCAGATAGTCAACTGCGCCGCGTGCATATAGTTGGGCAGCGAATTCACGTAGTTGTTGCGTACCTTGCAACCGCGGCACGAATAGACCGAAATCCCGTCGCCAAAGGTCGTCAGCACGCTGTTCCCGCTGATGGTGACGCGGTCGAAGCCGCCGTCGTCGACGCCGTCGCGGACATGGTTGAACAGGCTGATCCCCTGCATGGCCCCGGTCGTCGTGTTGCCGGTGATCTCCAGATCCGCGACCGGCGGGGCGCCCGGGCGCGACCACGCCTGGATGCAGTCGGGATGGGCACCGTTGGGCACGGCGAAATCGCTGCACGCGTTGCGTGTCACCGTGATGCTGCGCGAGAGGATGAGGTCGATGCCGTCACTGCCCATCCGCGCCAGCCAGTTGCCGCTGATCGTTCCACCCGCCACGCGATCGAATACGATACCGATCCTGAAGTCGCTGACGCGGACACCGTCGATCGTGATCTGCTGCGCCTGGCTGACGAGGACACCGAGTCCGGTCCCGTTCGCCGCCGGCTGAGGCTGCCTGACCGTCCCGCCGGTCCAGCGGACGCCGGTCGTGTTGTACACCTGGATGCCGGCGAGCGTCGATCCGGTGGCGTCGATCGTGATCGGGGGGATGAAGGTGCGCGACCTCACCACGACGGCAGGGTAGGAGCCGGCAACGAGACGGATGGTCATGCCGGGGGTCGCCGCGGCAAGGACGGCGTTGACGCTCGCCGGATCGGCGGCGACCGTGGCACTGTCGGCAACGACCGTCGCGCCGCCGGCGGAGGTCGCCGCGTTTCCGCTGAAGGAAGGCGGTGCGGCGGAAGCGCCGAGCACTGCCGTCGCGGTCGTCAAGGCAAACAGGATCATAAGCCGGCTCCGATCGGTTGACGATGAAATTGCCTGCGGGCGACGCCTGCAGCAGGGTTACCGGCCGTGAGTAATCTGTCTTAAGCCGCTGACTTAACAAAGGAGGTTAGCCAAAGGTTGACGCCTGGCCCGATTGTGGCGAGACAGACGCATGGACCAGCCGACGATCGTTGCCGCCGCTGCCGCGCTGATCCTGATGGTCGGCGGCGCGCTGCTGACGCCGATCGACCGCTGGTATGCCGATCTCAACAAGCCCGCGTGGAACCCGCCCAACTGGGCTTTCGGGCCGGCCTGGACCGTCATCCTGTGCTTGTGGGCGTGGTCGGCGGTGCTCGCCTGGCGCGGCGCGACGGGCAGCGGCGAGCAGACGACGGTGCTCGTCCTATATGGTGTCAACGCCCTGTGCCACTTCCTGTGGAGCCCCCTGTTTTTCCGCCTGCGGCGCCCGGACTGGGCGCTGGGGGAGGTCGTCTTCCTGTGGCTGTCGCTGCTCGCGCTGCTGGTGCTGGTCCGGCCGTTTTCGGTTTTGGCCACCTGGCTGGTCGTGCCCTATTTCATCTGGGTCAGCTTCGCCGCCTGCCTCAACGCCGCCATCGTCCGGCTGAACCGGCCCTTCGCCTAGAGGTCGATCACGGCCTTGCCGGTCAGGCGTCCTTCGGCCATCGCTGCGAACGCCTCGGCCGCGTCGGCGAGCGGCAGGCGCAGGCCGATGTGCGGCACCAGTCGCGGCGCCAGCGCATCGATTGCCGCGAGGTTGGCGATGCCGCCGGCCGGATCCCGTCGCGCGAACTCGCCGGCGCGGACGCCGATCACTTCGATCTCCCGCGGCACGAGGTCGATCGTCGGGATCGCGGCGATGCCGCCGACGAAGCCGACGATCAGGTAGCGGCCGCCGCGGCCCAACGCGGCAAGCAGCGGCGCGGTCAGAGCGCCGCCGACAGGGTCGAACACCAGGTCCACCGTCGGCAGGAGCGGCAGCGCTGCGTCCCGCGCGGCGACGACGACCTGGCTCGCGCCGGCTGCCCGGGCCGCGTCGGCCTTAACGCCCGTCGAGACGATCGCCACCACTTCCGCGCCGAGAGCGCGGGCGAGGGCGACCGCAGCCAGGCCGGTGCCGCCGCCGGCGCCGGCGACCGCGACCCGCTCGCCCGCGACCAGCCGACCGCGGCGGACCAGGGCGACATAGGCGGTCAGCGCGGCGACGGTGAAGGCCGCGGCCTGCGGCAGGGCCAGGCCCGGCAGCGGGCGCACGGCCGATGCCGCGACGGTGATCCGCTCGGCCAGCAGCCCGCACCGTGCGCCGACGACCACGGCCGCCTCCCGGCGCGCGGGATCGACGCCGGTGCCGACCGCGATGATCGTGCCCGCGCCCTCGACGCCGGGGATGAAGGGCAGGGGCGGCGCATACTGGTACCCGCCGGCGAGCATCAGCACGTCAGGAAAGTTGAGCGCGGCGTGCGCCATCGCAACCGTGACCTCGCCCGGGCCGGGCGCGAGCGGTTCGGGCCAGTCCGGTTCGACCGCCATTCCCGATCGGTCGGCCGTCAGCCGGTGACAGACCATCGCGCGCATGGCTCGCTCCTCCGCGATTGCGGGCTTGGAAGCCGACTGCCTGCCGTGTCAAGCTGGCGCAAAGACGATGGGGAGCGAGCGATGCGCGTCAGCCTGGGCGAGGTGTTCACGGTGGTCGGCAGGACGGTGCCGCCGGGTGACGCGGCGCTGCTCCACGGCGACCGGATCACGACGTGGGGCGCATTCGACCGCCGCACCGACGCCCTGGCCGCGACCTTCCTCGCCGCCGCGGTCGCCGGCGACAAGGTCGCCCACCTGCTGCGCAACGGCCCGGCCTATGCCGAGACGTGCGTCGCCACCGCCAAGGCGCGGCTGGTCCATGTCAACGTCAACTACCGCTACACCGGCGAGGAGCTGTTCTACATCCTCGACAACAGCGACGCCGCGGTGGTCGTCCATGACCGCGAGTTCCGCGACATCGTCGCTGCTCTGGCGCCGCGGCTGCCGCACCTGCGCCTGACGCTCGAGGTCGGGGCGGCGTTCGAGGCGGCGGCGGAGTCGGGTGCCGTGCTCGCGCCCCAGGGCCACCATCCCGACGACCAGCTGTTCATCTATACCGGCGGCACCACCGGCTATCCCAAGGGGGTGATGTGGGCGCAGGGTGATCTGTGGCAGCTGATGGGCGGAGGCAGCCCGATCGGTGCGCCGCCGCTCGACAGTCTGGCGATGCTGCTCGCCACCATCGCCGCCGGCGAGGGGCGGACGCGCAGCCTGATTCTGCCGCCGCAGATGCACGGCACCGGGCTGTTGACGACGCTCAGCGCCCTGTCACGCGGCGGGTCGGTGGTGACGCTGCCGTCGCCGGGGTTCGATCCATTGGAGGCGCTCGCCGCCTGCGCGGCGCACGCGCCCGACAGCATGTCGATCGTCGGCGACGCCTTCGCCCGCCCGCTGCTCGCCGCTCTCGATGCCGGTGCGGGCAGCATCGCCTCGCTGCGGACGATCGTGTCGTCGGGGACGATGTGGTCGCCCGAGGTCAAGGCGGGGCTGCTCCGGCATAATCCCGACCTCGTGCTGCTCGACGCGCTGAGCTCGTCGGAGAGCCTCGGCATCGGCGTCGCGGTGACCAGCGCCGCCAGCGCGGGCGAGCCGGCGCGCTTTGCCGCCGGGCCGGAAACGATCGTGGTCGACGACCACCTGCGCCCCGTCGCTCCCGGTGCGACCGGGCGGTTGGCGCGGGGCGGCTTGAACCCGATCGGCTATTGGCGGGACGCGGAGCGCTCGGCGGCAACGTTTCCGACGATCGGCGGCACGCGCTATTCGGTCGCCGGAGATTTCGCCCGGCTGGAGGCGGACGGGTCGATCACCCTGCTCGGACGGGGCAGCCACTGCATCAACACCGGCGGCGAGAAGGTCTTCCCCGAAGAGGTCGAGGAGGCGCTGAAAACCCACGCCGCGGTCGACGATGCGCTCGTCTTCGGCGTCGCCGACGCGCGGTGGGGGCAGGTGGTGACGGCCGTGGTCGCCGGGCGCGAGGTCGGGGAGGGCGAGCTCATCGCCCACGTCCGCACGTGCCTCGCCCCATACAAGGCCCCCAAGCGCGTCGTCAGGGTACGTGAGGTGCCTCGCGCCGCGAACGGCAAGGCCGACTATGCACGGGCCAAGGAGCTCGCCGCCGGCACCGCCTGAAGCCACGCCGACGCGCACGCCGCGTCGGCGTGAGCGTTACTTCTTGCCGAGCCCGAAGCCCGAGAAGCGCTTGTTAAAGCGCGCGACCTGACCGCCCGCGTCGAGCATCTTGCCGGCGCCGCCGATCCACGCCGGGTGCGACGTCGGGTCGATGTCGAGCGCCATGGTGTCGCCCTCCTTGCCCCAAGTCGAGCGGGTGGTGAACACCGTGCCATCGGTCATCTGGACCTTGATGGTGTGGTAGTCGGGGTGGATGCCGGCCTTCATCGGGAACGTCCTGTCGCTGTCTGCGGCTGGTTCCGACCAGCCGCGAATGAAGGCGGGGCGCTACGCCAAAGTCCCCGAGAATGCAAGGGCGGAGGTCGGTGGCAGGCCGCGGGCGCGTGTGGCACATGGCAGGCGGTGATCGCCCGACTCGCCCTCCTGCTCGTTCTTGCCGCCGCCGCCCGCGCCCAGCCGGTGCCCGGACCGGTCCCGGCCAGCGTCGCCGGTGACGCGGAGAGCGGATTTGCCGCCTGGCTCGACGGCTTCCGCGCCGCCGAGCTGGCCAAGGGCGTGTCGCCGGCCGCCCTCGACGCGACTCTCGGCGGGATGCAGTATTCGCCGCGCGTCGTCGAGCTCGACCGCGCGCAGCCCGACGACAGCGGGCGGACCGCGCTGTTCTCCGACTATCTGGCGAAGCGCGTCGAGCCGGTCCGCATCGGCCGCGGCCGCACGGTTCGCGACGCGGTCCAGCCGCTGCTTGCCGCCAACGAGGCCGCGACCGGGGTGCCGGGCGCGATCGTTCTCGGCATCTGGGGGATGGAGAGCAGCTACGGCGCGGTCACCGGCAGCTTCGACGTGCCGCGCTCGCTCGCCAGCCTCGCTTACGATGGGCGGCGGCGCGAGCTGTTCACCCGCGAGCTCGAGGCGACCGTAAAGATCGTCGAGCGCGGTCTCGTCGCCCGCGAGCGGCTGACCGGGTCATGGGCCGGAGCGATGGGCCAGCCGCAGTTCCTGCCGTCGTCGTTCCTCGCCTACGCCCGCGACGGTGACGGCGACGGCCGCGCCGACATCTGGGACTCGCGGGCCGATATCGCGCTGTCGATCGCCACCTTCCTGCAGCAGACCGGCTGGCGGCGCGCGGAGCCTTGGGGAATGGCGGTAGCGCTGCCGCCCGGCTTCGACCGCGACCGCGTCCGCGACCTTGTCCTGCCGACGAGCTGCACGCGCGTGCTGGCCAAGCACAGCCGCTGGATCCCGGTGCGCGAGTGGCGCGCGCTCGGGCTGGCGAGCGCCGGTCCGTGGCCGGCGGACGACACGCTGGCGACGTTGGTCGAGCCCGACGGGCCGGGCGGCAGCGCGTATCTGACGTTCGGCAATTTCCGCGTGCTGCTGGCGTACAACTGTTCCAACTTCTACGCGCTTTCGGTCGGCCTGCTCGGCGATGCGCTGCGCTAGACCGGTCCTGCTCGCCGCGCTGGTCGCCGGCTGTGCGACCCACCCGCCCGCGCGCGTGGCTACCGCGTCGCGACCGCGCCCGTCGGCGGTCGGCGCCAGTGGCACCGCCGCTGCGGCTGGCCGCGTCAAGATCGGCCAGCCGTACTTCGTCATGGGCCATTGGTACACGCCCGCCGACGACCTGCACTATGACGAGACGGGCGTCGCCTCGTGGTACGGCCCTGGCTTCCACGCCTTGGCGACGGCGAGCGGCGAGCGCTACGATCAGGACGGCGTCTCCGCCGCGCACAAGACCTTGCCGCTGCCGTGCTTCGTCGAGGTGACCAACCTCGACAACGGTCGCGTCCTGACCGTGCGCGTCAACGACCGCGGGCCGTTCGTCGACGGGCGGATCATCGACCTGTCGCGGAAAAGCGCGCAGCTGCTCGGCGTCGACCGGCCGGGCACGGCCCACGTTCGCGTGCGGCGGGTCTTCCCCGATGCGACCGTCGTCGCGGCGCTGACCCCGCCGCCGGCACCGCCGCCACCGCCGCCGGCGGCCGAGCCGCCTCCCGTGCCCGTGACCGCGCCGCCCGCGCTCGCCGGCGACGTCTTCATCCAGGTCGCCGCGGTCAGCGACCAGGGGCGGGCGGAGTGGCTGAAAGGCTATCTCGTCGCCTTCGCGCCGACGCTGCTCGAGCGCTCGCCGGCCGGCCTGTGGCGCGTCCGCCTCGGCCCGTTCGCCTCGGCGGACAGCGCCAATCCGGTGCTGGCGCGGGTGCAGGCGGCGGGCTACACCGACGCGCGAACGGTGGTCGCCGTGCCCGGCCGCTGACTGGAGTTCCCTGCCCGATGCGTTTCCTGCCCGCGTTGCTTGCTGTTGTTGCCGCCGCCCCCCTTGCCGCCGCTCCGGCCACCTTGCCGGTGTTCGATACGCCGGCGACGCAGGCGTTCATGAAGGACCTGTCGAACGGCATGGTCCTGTACGCGAAGGACGCGGACAAGCCGATGCCGCCGGCCTCGATGGGCAAGATGATGACGGTCTATGTCGCCTTCGACATGCTGACACGCGGCGAGGCCAAGCTCGATCAGAAGGTCACCGTTCGCCCCGAGACGTGGCAGAAGTGGCACTCGCAGGGCTCGACGATGTTCCTGTCGCCGTCCGAACAGGTGTCGGTCGAGAACCTGCTCCACGGCATCATCACGCTGTCGGGCAACGACGCCTGCGTCACGCTGGGCGAGGGCCTGGCGGGGACGGAGGATCAGTACGTCGCGCTGATGAACCGGGCGGCGGCGAAGATCGGGCTGCACGGCTCGCACTTCGCCAATACCAACGGCTGGCCCGACCCGAACGAGATGGTCACGCCGCGCGACCTGGCGACGATCGCCGAGCGGACGATCAAGGATTTCCCGGCGCTGTACGCCCGCTTCTACAAGGACGAGAAGTTCACCTGGGGCAAGACGCTGGGCAAGGGCGAGGACATCACCCAGGCCAACCGCAACCCGCTGCTCGGCCGGGTCGCCGGGGCGGACGGGTTGAAGACCGGGCATACCGATGAAGCCGGCTACGGCTTCACCGGCTCGGCGGTGCAGGACGGGCGGCGGCTGGTCATGGTCATCGCCGGCCTCAAGTCGTTCAACGAGCGCATCGCCCAGTCGGTCGCCTTCATGGACTGGGGCTTCCGCGCCTGGACGCAGGTGCCGCTCGCCCGCGCCGGCGTCGTCGTCGGCCGCGCCCCGGTATGGCTGGGCAGCGCGTCCGACGTCGGCCTTGCCGGAGCCGGCGACCTCCGCGTGACGGTGCCGCGCGGCTATGGTGCCGAGCGCAAGGTGACGCTGGTCTACGACGGCCCGGTCAAGGCGCCGATCGCCAAGGGCCAGCACATCGCCGACCTGGTCGTCACCACGCCCGGCCTGCCCACCGCGCGGCTGCCGCTGGTCGCGACCGAAGCCGTGGCCGCGGCCGGGCCGTTCGGGCGCATCGCCAGTGCTTTCCACGCCCTTCTCGGCGGCAAATGAGCGGGCGCTTCATTACCCTTGAGGGCGGGGAAGGGGCCGGCAAGTCGACCCAGGCGGCGCTCCTCGCGCGCTCCTTGCGCGAACACGGGGTCGACGTCGTCGAGACGCGCGAGCCGGGCGGCACGCCGGGGGCGGAGGCGATCCGCGCGCTGGTCGTCGAGGGCGAGCCCGACCGCTGGAGCGCGACGACCGAGGCGCTGCTCGTGGGAGCGGCCCGCGCCGACCATGTCGCCCGCCTGATCCGCCCGGCGCTCGCTGCGGGGCACTGGGTGGTATGCGACCGCTTTATCAATTCGACGCTGGCCTACCAGGGTGCGGGGAAGGGGCTCGCCGCCGCCGACCTGCTCGAGGCGCACCGTTTCGCCACCGGCAACCTGTGGCCCGACCTGACGCTGGTCCTCGACCTGCCCCTCGCCATCGGCTCGGCGCGCGCGGCCGAGCGGGGGCAGCCCGACCGCTTCGACCGGCTCGACGAGGCTTTCCACGACCGGGTCGCGGCCTCGTTCGTCCACGTCGCCCACCAGGAGCCCGACCGCGTTCGCCTGATCGACGCGAGCGGCCGCGCGGATGAGGTCGCGGCCGCCGTCTGGCGCGCGGTCGCACCGCTGCTCCCGCATGAGCGTCATCGGCCACGCCGAGCAGGGCGAGCTGTTCCGCCAGTCTGTCGTCTCGGGCCGCCTCCACCACGCGTGGCTGCTCGCGGGGCCCAAGGGTGTCGGCAAGGCGCGCTTTGCCCATGCCGCGGCGACGTGGCTGCTCGCCCGGGCGGCGCACGGCGGCGTCGCCGACGACGACTTCGCGGTCGATCCTGCGCACCCGACGGCGCGGCTGCTCGCCGCCGGCAGCCACATCGATTTCCGCGTCGTCGAGGTCCAGGAAAATCCGAAAACGGGTAAGCTGCGGCCCGGCATCGCGGTCGACCAGTTCGTCAAGGCCGACACGACGATCGGCGAGCCACTGTCGACGATCTTCCGCACGCGGCCGGCGCTCAGCGACTGGCGAGTGATCGTCGTCGACGCCGCCGACGACCTCAACCGCAATGCGGCCAACGCCTTCCTCAAGCACCTGGAAGAGCCGCCGCCGAACACGCTGTTCCTTGCGGTCAGTCATGCGCCAAGCCGCTTGCTGCCGACGATCCGCTCGCGCTGCCGCACCCTTCGCTTTCGCGCGCTCGGCGATGACGAGGTCGATACCGTGCTGGCGCGTGACCTAGCCACGACGCCGCCCGCCGAGCGCGCGGCGCTCCGGGCGGTCGCCGGCGGCAGTCCGGGGCGCGCCGTTCAACTGGCGCAGGCCGACATTGCCGGCCTGACGGCGGCGCTCGACGCCCTGGCGCGGGCGACGCCGCGCGAGGCCGGGGTGCAGGCCCTGGCGCTGGCGCGGAGCCTCGCTGCCAAAGCGGCGACGCCGCGCTATGAGGCGTTCCTCGACCTCGTCCCGGCGTTCATCGCGGGACAGGCGCGCGGCTTGGACGGCGGCCGGCTGGCACGGGCGATCGGCCTGTGGGAACGGGCGAGCGCGCTGGCGGGATCGGCGCTGCCCCTGAGCCTTGACCCGCAGGCGACCGCCTTCCAGCTTGCCGAGCTCGTCGCCGCGCTCAGCCAAACCGGGCAACTACATGAAATCGGCTGAAAATTATTACGTGACGACGGCGATCGCCTATCCCAACGGCCGGCCGCACATGGGCCACGCCTATGAAGTCGTGACGACCGACGCGATTGCCCGCTACCACCGCTTGCTCGGCCGCGACGTCCTGTTCCTCACCGGCACGGACGAGCACGGGCTGAAGATCGCGCAGGCGGCGCGCGCCGCGGGCGTCGCGCCAAAAGCGTATGTCGATGCCCAGGTGCAGGCGTTCCAGGACGTCGCGGCCGCGTTCGACATCAGCCACGACCGCTTCATCCGCACCACCGATGCCGACCACATCGCCGCCAGCCAGGCGCTGTGGCGGGCGATGGCGGAGAACGGCGACGTCTACCTCGATCGCTACGAGGGCTGGTACTCGGTCCGCGACGAGGCCTATTACGACGAGGGCGAGCTCATCGACGCGACCGACGCCGGCGGCGCAGCGGTGCGCCTGTCGCCGCAAGGCACCGCGGTCGAATGGACCGTCGAGGAAAGCTGGTTCTTCCGCCTGTCGCGCTACGCCGAGCGCCTGCTCGCGTGGTACGACACCAGCCCCGCACCCGTCGCACCCGCCAGCCGGATCAACGAGATGCGCGCCTTTGTCGAACGCGGGCTGAGGGACCTGTCGATCTCGCGGACCAGCTTCGACTGGGGCGTGCCGGTGCCGGACAGCCCCGGCCATGTCATGTACGTCTGGGTCGATGCGCTGACCAACTACCTGACCGGGGCCGGCTATCCGCAGAGGTTCGACCGCCGCTGGCCGGCCGACCTCCACGTCATCGGCAAGGACGTGGTGCGTTTCCATGCCGTGTACTGGCCGGCGTTCCTGATGTCGGCGGGGCTTGAGCTGCCGAAATGCGTCTTCGGCCACGGCTTTATTCTCGATCGCGGCGGCGACAAGATGTCGAAGTCGGCCGGAAACGTCGTCGATCCGCTCGCGCTGGCGGCGACGCTTGGGGTCGACCGGCTGCGCTGGTTCATGCTTGGCGGCGTCGTCTTCGGCGAGGACGGCAACTACAGCCAGGCCGCGATCGTCGAGCGGACCAACGCCGACCTGGCCAACGGCATCGGCAATCTGGCGCAGCGGTCGCTGAGCATGATCGCCAAGAATTGTCAGGGCTTGATGCCGGCAGTTGATGCTGCCGGCGAGGCCGAGGCGGCGCTCGCCGAGGCGCTGGCGGCGCACGCGAGCGTCTATCACGAGGAGATGGCAGCGCTCCGGCTCAACCGCGGGCTGGAGGCGTTGACCGGCATGGTCGCCGACGCCAACGCCTATTTCGCCGATGCCGCGCCCTGGGCGCTGAAAGACGATCCGGCACGGCGGGCGACGGTGCTCGCCACCACCGCCGACGCCGTGCGCCGCATCGCGCTGCTCGCGCAGCCGGCGATGCCGGGGGCGTGCGCGACGTTGCTCGACCAGCTTGGCGTCGCCGCCGGGATGCGGACCTTCGCCGATCTCGACCAGGTCGTGGCCGCCGGTACGCCTTTGCCTGCTCCCGCCGGTGTCTTTCCGCGCTGGGTCGACTGATGCTGGTCGATTCGCACTGCCACCTGAATTACAAAGGCTTGCGCGAAGACGTTGACGGCGTGATCGAGCGCGCGCGCGCCGCCGGCATCGGCACGATGCTCGGCATCGCGACCCGCGAAAGCGAATGGGACGACGTTCGCAGCCTTGCTGCCGCCCATGCCGACATCTGGGCGACCGTCGGCATCCACCCCCACGAAGCCGACGAGCATCCCGACATCGACGCCGAGCGTCTGATCGCGGCGGCGGCGCACCCGAAGGTCATCGGCATCGGCGAGACGGGGCTCGACTACTTCTACGACCATAGCGACCGTCAGCGGCAGCAGGCGAGCTTCCGCGCTCATATCACCGCGGCGCGCGCGACCGGGCTGCCGCTGATCGTCCACACCCGCGACGCCGAAGCCGATACCGCGGCGATCCTGGCGGACGAGATGGGGAAGGGGGCCTTCACCGGCGTCATCCACTGCTTCACGGCGAGCGCCGCCTTTGCCGAACAGGCGCTTGCGCTCGGATTCTACATCAGCCTGTCCGGCATCCTGACCTTCCGCAACGCCCGCGACCTGCAGGCAACGGCGGCAGACCTGCCGGGGGAGCGCCTGCTCGTCGAGACCGACTCACCGTTCCTCGCTCCCGTGCCGCTGCGGGGCAAGGTTTGCGAACCGGCGTATGTCGTTCATACCGCACGCTTCCTGGCCGAGCTGCGCGGGATGCCGGTGGCGGAACTCGCCGCCCAGACGAGCGACAACTTCTTCCGCCTGTTTGCGAAAGCGAACCGTCCGTGAGGGTCACGGTGCTCGGCTGCGGGACGTCGAGCGGCGTACCGCGGATCGGTCCCGACTGGGGTGCATGCGACCCGGCCGACCCGCGCAACCGGCGGCGGCGGGCATCGATCCTGGTCGAGCATGAAGGCACGACGGTGGTCGTCGACACCGGCCCGGATTTTCGCGTCCAGATGCTCGACGCCGGCGTGGCGCGGCTCGACGCGGTGCTGCTGACCCACGACCACGCCGATCATGCCCACGGCATCGATGACTTGCGCCAGTTCTTTCATCTCTCGGGCGCGCCGGTGCCCTGCTACGCGAGCGAAGCGACGTGGCAGGTGCTGGAGGCGCGCTTCGGCTACATCTTTGCCGGCACGGAGTTTTACCCGCCGACCGCCGTTGCGAACCGCTTGCCGGCCAAACTCGTCCTCGGCGGCATGACAATCACGCCCTTCGAACAGGATCATGGCTCGATCACCAGCACCGGCTTCCGCTTCGACGTCGACGGGCGCAGCTTCGCCTATTCGACCGACGTCAAGGCGCTGCCGATGGGCGCGCAGCCGGCGCTGAAGGGGCTCGACCTGTGGATCGTCGATGCGCTGCGGGCCAAGCCGCACCCGACGCACAGCCATCTGTCGCAGACCATGTCGTGGCTCGACCTGTTCAAGCCGCGGCGGGCGGTGCTGACGCACATGGACCAATCGCTGGATTACGGAACGCTGGCGGCCGCGCTGCCGGCGGGTGCAGAGCCTGGCTTCGACGGCCTGACCATCACGCTCTGATCGGCGTATATTTTACATAATACAGATTATCGGACTTTCCGACGCGGCGATCAGTCGACGTGCTGGTGCAGAAAGCGCGTCATCGTCGCCAGCACGTCGGCCTTCCCTCGAAACGGCTTCGACAGCGCGAGCAAGATGCCGGTGTGCCCCAACCCCTCGTACATCGCCACCTCGGCGGGTGCCCCGACGCGGTGCAGGGCCGCTGCCAGCGCTGTCGCATTGCGCGGGCGGACGACATCGTCGGCATCGCCGTTCATCAGCAGGACCGGCGGTGCGTCGCGCCGCACGAAGTGGATCGGCTGCGTCACCTGCGGATCGGGCACCTGTCCGAACGCCTCGATCGCCGACGGCGCATCGAACGGCAGGAAGTCGTACGGCCCGGCGAGGCCGACCGCCGCCTTGATCGCCCCCGAAGCCCCGGCGCGCGCGAGATAATGCCGGTCGAGCGTCAGCAGCAGCGCGATGTGGGCGCCGGCTGAGTGACCGGCGACGGCGATGCGCGTCGGGTCGCCGCCGAACTGCGCGACATGGTCGACCGTCCAGCGGATCGCTGCCGCGCCGTCATCGACAAAGGCCGGGAAGCGAACCTCCGGGACCAGCCGGTAATCGGGCACGACGACGACGAACCCCTTCGCCACAAGCGCCCTGGCGACGAAGGCATAGCCGCCGCGGTAGCCGGAACTCCACCCGCCGCCATAGAAAAAGACGACCACGGGCAGCGGTCCCGTCGCCGCCGCCGGCGCATAGACGTCAAGCTTCTGCCGCGGATCCGGGCCGTACGCCGCACCGTCGACCCGACGCAGCACACCGCCGTCGCCGGGCGTCAGCGCATTGACCCGGTTCAGCGTCGCCAGGTTGTTGCACGCCGCGATCAGGCCGGCGAGCGCGACGATTGCGGTGCGGCGGGTAACGGTCATCGCGCGACACCGTTGCCGCTGCCGCGCCGCTTGTCTAGGGCCGAGCCATGGCCGATCCCCTGCCCGCCTTTGCCCGCCTCGTCGCCGTCATGCGACGCCTGCGCGATCCGGTCCGCGGCTGCGACTGGGACCGGGCGCAGGACTTCGCCTCGATCGTCCCGTACACCATCGAGGAGGCGTACGAGGTCGCCGACGCCGTCACGCGCGGCGACATGGACGATCTGCGGGAGGAACTCGGCGATCTCCTGCTCCAGGTCGTGTTCCACGCGCAGATGGCGGATGATGCGGGCCTGTTCGACATCGCCGCGGTGGCCACAACGATCGCCGACAAGATGGAACGGCGGCACCCGCACCTTTTCGGCAGCGCAGCCGAGCAGGCCGCCGCGCCGGCCAACTGGGAGAGCGTCAAGGCGGCCGAGAAGCCGCGCGCCGGCGCCTTGAGCGGAGTCGCCGCCGCCCTCCCCGCGCTGATGCGCGCCGACAAGCTGCAGAGACGCGCGGCGCGGACCGGCTTCGACTGGCCCGACGCCGCTGGACCGCGCGCCAAGATCGCCGAGGAGATGGCCGAGTTCGCCGCCGCACGCGACGCGGCCGAGCGCGCGGACGAGGGCGGCGACCTGTTGTTCGCCGTCGTCAACCTGCTCCGCCACGAAGGCGTCGACCCGGAGGTCGCGCTGCGCGCCGCCAATGCCAAGTTCGAGCGGCGCTTCGCGGCGATGGAGGCGGCGGCGGGCGCGGCGTTTGCCGGGCTCGACCTCGCAGCGAAAGAGGTACTGTGGGCGGCGGCGAAAGCGGCGGAGCGCAAATGAAGAAAACAGGCTGTTGCGCCGAGCGCGGTAGCCACTCTTAATCGGCGCGCCAACATCGTGGCGAACGGTCGACGGCGCAGACGCGTCTCGCTAGACTGATGATCGGGCTGGGGGTGGTCTGCCGCGATGCACGTGACCGTGATCGGTGTGGTTGTCGTTCTCGGCGGGCTGTGCGCGATATTGGTCTGGCTGCTGTCGAGGTCGTGGACCGAGCAGGCCCGCACCGGGCTCGAGGGTTTTGGCGCGCTGGTCACCTTTCTCGCCGTCGTCATCGGCAGTTACTGGTATCTCGACCGGCGCCCCGATGCACCGAAGATTAATCTTGCGCTGACCGGCGCGGCAATCAAGCTCGGCCGAGACGCGCTCGTCACGCTCGACCTGACCGTTGCCAACGTTGGCCTGTCAACGCTTGATTTTGCTGCCGAGCCAATGACGATCTACGTTCAAAAGGTGTCGCCGCTAAACTCCGGCATGCGTGCGACGTTGTACAATGCCGACGGCTCGCCACGCGATATGATCGACAGCAACTACCTATGGACCGCGCTGCGCCGGACCAGCTTTCCGTACACTGCGCGGATCGAAGCGGGCGAGACTGACCACTACTACTTTCGTACTGTAGTGCCCTGCGCCCCCAGCTTAATTGTCCTGCTTCAGGTTCGATTACCGAAAAAGCCTCACGGCATCGCAGCGTTCGCCGATCTCGACGCGGTCGCGGGCCGTCCGAAGAATGAGAAATGGATTGTCGAGTCATTCGTCGATGTGGGCGAGACATGCCGCAAGAAGGAAAAGGGCAAGTGATTCGCTTTATCGCGTTGGCGGCCATTTTCGCATCCGGCTTGCCAGCTCCGGCCGCTGGACAGCAGGCTTTGCCCGATCCCGGTCAGCCGCGCGCGGCATCACCGATCAGTGCAGCCCGTCCTGGTCCCTTATCGAATAGTCATCGCGCGATGAAACGCGCCCGGTCTGCGGAGCGTCGCCACGACAGCGCTGCCCACGATGCGGTCGACGCCAAGCCGCCGTCGATTAGCGACCCCGGCGAGCCGCCGCCACCGACCCCCAAAAGACCTTAAGCAAGGAAAGACCATGCGCTATCTTGCCCTCGCCGCTGTCGCAATGCTCGCTGCGTGCGATAAGACGCCAGCCGACAAAGCGACAACGAGCCCGACTACAGCCGCTGACACACCGTCTCCGGCTTCCGAAGCAACCACGACTTCAGCCACTGCCACAGGTGCCGCCGACGCGATGGCAGCGGACAATGCGGCGGCAGCGCCACCGGCCGTTTCAGACCCTGGCGAGCCGGCACCGCCTAAGAAGCCTTAGCCTCACCTCACATCGCGGCGAAGCGCGCCGCCATTTCCGGCGTCAGCCGCGCCTTCAGCGTGACGCTCCCGTCGTCGGCGTCGGACCGGTCGACGACGTCGCCATGGGCGTAGAGCCAGGCTGCGCGGCGGCCGTCGCCGGCGTCCAGATGGAACTCGGCGACCCGGCTCGTTCGCTGCAGCATGGCCGCGATCAACGTCCGCAGCGCCTCGACCCCCGTCCCGTCCGCCGCCGAGATCGCTACCGCGTCATCGGGCAGCTGCGCCATCAGCCCGGCGCGCGCCTCGCCGTCGAGCCGGTCGATCTTGTTCAGCGCGGTGATCATCGGCACCGCGCCCTCGCCGTCCAGAACACCGAGATCGCGCAGCACATGCGCCACGTCGGCGGCCTGCGCTTCGGAATCGGGATGGGCGATGTCGCGGACGTGGACGACGAGATCGGCGGTCGTCACCTCCTCCAGGGTTGCGCGGAAGGCGGCGATCAGCTGCGTCGGCAGGTCGGAGATGAAGCCGACCGTGTCCGACAGGATGACCTTGTCGATGCCCGGCAGGTCGATGCTGCGCATCGTCGGATCGAGCGTCGCGAACAGCAGGTTCTCGGCCATCACCGTCGCGCCGGTCAGGCGGTTGAACAGCGTCGACTTGCCGGCGTTGGTATAGCCGACCAGCGCGACGACCGGATACGGTGCCTTCTGCCGCCGGTCGCGGTGGAGCGCCCGGGTGCGCCGGACCTCCTCCAGCTCGCGGCGCAGCCTGGCCATGCGGTCGCGGATCTGGCGACGGTCGGCCTCGATCTGCGTCTCGCCGGGGCCGCCGAGAAAGCCGACGCCGCCGCGCTGCCGCTCGAGGTGGGTCCACGACCGGACCAGCCGGCTCGCCTGATAGTCGAGGTGGGCGAGTTCGACCTGGAGCGACCCTTCGCGCGTCGTCGCCCGCTCGCCGAAGATTTCAAGGATCAGGCCGGTCCTGTCGATGACCTTAGCCTTCAGTGCCTTTTCCAGGTTGCGCTGCTGGATCGGCGACAACGCTCCGTCGACGATGACGACCTCGATCTCGTGCGCCGCAACGGTCGCAGCGAGCCGCTCGATCTGGCCTTTGCCGAACAAGGTCGCGGCAGTCGCCTTGCGGATGCGGACGATCTCGCGCTCGACGACATGGAGGCTGATCGCGGCCGCAAGGCCGACCGCTTCCTCCAGCCGCGCATCGGCATCGCGCACAGCGTCGCCGCCGGCGGGTCGGGCAGTGTCGCGGTCGGGCAGGATGACGAAGGCCGGAGCACCGAAGCGGATGCCGCGCTCGGCATCGAAGCCCGGCTGGCTTGCGTGTGGATCAGTCAAGCGCGTCCTCTTCAAGCTTCTCGGCATCGAACAGCTGGATCGCGATCGCCGGCATGACGGTCGAGATCGCATGCTTGTAGACCAGCTGCGAACTGCCCTCGCGGCGCAGCAGGACGCTGAAATTGTCGAACCAGGTGATCACGCCCTGCAGCTTGACCCCGTTGACCAGGAACATCGTCACCGGCGTACGGGTCTTGCGGACGGTATTCAGGAACACGTCCTGAAGGGAGGCGGGCTTTTCGGCCATGGGCGATGCCTTTCTTGTTCTTGGCAATCTTGCGTTGCACCGGGCGGTCTGTTGTCCAGACCGGCGGCTCCGCCGGCGACGACGGCACCGGAGGACCGTAAAATAGGGCGGCACCGCCCGCGGCTCAAGCACCAAGCGCGAGCCGGTCCCGGGCGACGCTGCCGCCCGAGACGCGGCGCGGTCTACGACTGGTGCCGCTTTGCCGCCATCGCCCGCTCGTAATCACCGTGGAGCCGGGCCGCGCGCTGTTCCGGCGTCTCGTTGGCATGGGCGCCCGAATGCAGCCGGTCGTTCTCCAGACGCGCCGCACGCTGGGCCGGAGTCTCACCGACATGCTCGTCCTGTTGCTGGCGCTTGTAGGCCATCGCGCGGTGGTAATCGTCCTGGAGACGCGCCTGCCGCTGCGCGGGGGTCTCGCCGATATGCTCGTCCTGCTGCCGGTGCTTCGCCGCCATCGCCCGGTCGTAGTCACCCTTCAGACGCGCCGTCCGCTGGGCCGGCGTCTCGTCGGCGCGGTCGTACGTCGCTCCCTTGGCGGCCATCGCGCGGTCATAGTCACCGTCCAGCCGCGCGGCGCGCTGCTCCGGCGTCTCGTGCGCCCGGTCGTACGGCGCAGGTGCCGGCTGCGCCACGGCTGGGCCGGCAAGCGGCAGGAGGACGGCAAGCGCGGCGGCGGCGATCACGAATTTCATTGCAGAGGCTCCACTCGTTACGGGTTCGGGTGCAACGCGCCAGCTGCCGGATCGGTCGCCGTCGAGGTGCGACAACCCGTCTAGCGGCGCCTGCCTGAACAAGGCGAAACGACACGTTCAGCCAGCGGACCGGCTCACCCCTCCCCGTCTTCGTCGTCGCGGGTCCCCTCGCCCAGCCCCAGCGCCTTCAGCTTGCGGTGCAGCGCCGAGCGCTCCATGCCGATGAAAGTCGCGGTCTTCGAGATGTTGCCCGAAAAGCGGCGGATCTGGACGCGCAGATACTCGCGCTCGAACGCCTCGCGCGCTTCGCGCAGCGGGGTGCCCATGATCGACTTGGCCGCCTGGCCGGGAAGCAGCTTGGCCGGCTCGGTCGTGACTTCGGCGGGCAGCATGTCGACGTCGATGCGGCCGATGCGTTCGGGCGGCGCGAGGATCAGCGTCCGCTCGACGACGTTGCGCAGCTGACGGACGTTGCCGGGCCAGTCGTAGCTTTGCAGCGCGGCGATCGCGTCGTCGCTCAGCGCGGGCGTCGGCGACGCGCCGCTCGGCCGAATAGCGCGCGATGAAATGCTGGACGAGCTCGGCGATGTCCTCGCGCCGTTCGGCCAGCGCCGGCACGCGGACCGGCACGACGTTCAGCCGGTAGTAGAGGTCCTCGCGGAACCGGCCGTCGGCGATCTCGCCGGGCAGGTCGCGCGACGTCGCGCTGATGACGCGGACGTCGACCTTGACCCAGCGCGACCCGCCGATGCGCTGGAAGCGTCTGCTCGGTCAGGACGCGCAGGATCTTGCCCTGCGTCGCCAGCGGCATGTCGGCGACCTCGTCGAGGAACAGGGTGCCGCCGTGCGCCTGTTCGAACAGGCCGGTGCGGGCGAGGTGCCCGCCCTCCTCCCGGCCGAACAGCTCCTCCTCGACCCGCTCGGGGTCCATCCGCGCGGCGCTGACGACGACGAACGGCGCGTCGGCGCGCGGGCTCCACTGGTGGAGCAGGCGCGCGGCGATCTCCTTGCCCGACCCCGCCGCGCCGGTGATCAGCACGCGGCTACCGGTCGCGGCGACGCGCTTGATCGTCGCGCGGACGCCGTTGATCAGCGGCGACGAGCCGGTCAGTTCGGTGTCGAAGCCGGCGCGCTCGCGCAGTTCCTCGTTCTCGCGCCTCAGCCGCTCGGTCTCGGTCGCGCGCTGCGACGACGAGCAGCAGCTGCTCGGCCTGGAACGGCTTTTCGATGAAGTCATAGGCGCCGCGCTTGATCGCGGTGACCGCGGTCTCGATGTTGCCGTGGCCGGAGATGACGATCACCGGCAGCGACGGATCGCGGCGCTTGACCTCCTCGAGCAGCTCGAGCCCGTCGAGGCGCGATCCCTGCAGCCAGATGTCGAGGACGAGCAGCGACGGCCGCCGCTCGGCGATCGCCGCCAGCGCCGTGTCGCTGTCCTTGGCGGTGCGCGTCGCATAGCCTTCGTCGCCGAGCACGCCCGCGACCAGCTCGCGGATGTCGGCTTCGTCGTCGACGACGAGGATCTCGAGCGCCATGGTTCATCCCGTCTTGCGGCGCGTGCCGCGGCAAGCGCGTATTCGGCCGCTCGCCGGTCGATGTCGGCGTCGCGTCCGTCCGTCGTGAGCAGCATCGCCGCCGGTCGAAGCACAGGCGCGCGACCGTGCCGCCGCCCGGCGCGTCGCCGAGGTCGAGCGTGCCGCTCATGCTCCTCGACGATCTTCTTGACGATCGCGAGGCCGAGCCCGGTGCCGCGCGCGCGGGTCGTGACATAGGGCTCGGTCAGCCGGTCGCGGTGCTCGGCCGGCAGGCCGATGCCGTTGTCGGTGACCTCAGCACCAGCCGCTCGGGCGCGACCTCGATCGCCAGCGCGATCCGACCGCGATCGGACCTGCCCTCGGCCGCGTCGCGCTCGGTCCGCGCTGCGACCGCCTCGGCCGCGTTCTTGAGCAGGTTGGTCAGCGCCTGGCCGATCTGGCGCCGGTCGCAGACGAGCAGCGGCACGGCGTCGGGCATCTCGGCGGCGAAGGCGATCGCCGGGTTGGCGACCTCCTGCAGGAACACCGCCTGGCGTGCGATGTCGACCAGCGGCTCGGGCCGGAACACCGGCTTGGGCATCCGCGCGAACGACGCGAATTCGTCGACCATCCGCCGCAGGTCGCCGACCTGGCGGACGATCGTTCCGGTCAGCGGGCGAAGGTCGCCGGATCGTCGGCGATCTGCGCGCGCATATTTGCGCTGCAGCCGCTCGGCCGACAGCTGGATCGGGGTCAGCGGGTTCTTGATCTCGTGCGCGATGCGCCGGGCGACGTCGGCCCACGCGGCCTGCCGCTGGTCGGCGAGCTGCGCCGGTGATGTCGTCGAAGGTCAGGACATAGGTCCGCGCGCCCGACCGCTCGGCGGCGATCTGCACCGCAAGCGTCTGCGTCTCGGGCCCGCGGACGATCGCCACCTGGCCGCGGGCGAGGCCGCGCGCCGCGGCCTCGTCGAGCAGGGCGGCGAATTGCGGCACCGCGTCGGCGAGGCTGCGCCCGGCGAGCTCCCGCTCGGTCGTCTGCAGCAGCACGGCGGCGCGAGTGGTTGGCGAGCCGGATGATGCCGCCCGCGTCGATCGAGACCACGCCCGCCGTGACGCCCGACAGCACCGCCTCGGTGAACTGCCGCCGCGCGTCGAGCTGGGTATTGGCGGTGACGAGCGCCGTCTGCTGCGCCTTCAGCTGCCCGGTCATGCGGTTGAAGGCGCGCGCCAGCGTGCCGATCTCGTCGGGCGAGCCGCTGACCGGGCACGCGCGCATCGAGGTCGCCCGCCCCGACCCGGTCCGCGGCATCGGCCAGTCGCGCGATCGGGCGGCACAGCCGTTGGCCAGCCACAGCGCGAACCACACCGCCGCCGACAGGATCAGCAGCGATGACGACGACCAGCAGGGCGTTGAAGCGCAACTGGAGCCGCGGCTGCGCGCCAGCAAGCTGCTGGTACTCGGCGAGCGCGCTGCTTGGTTCCGCTGACCTGGGCCAGCACCAGCGGATCGACCGCGCGAGCTGACATAGAGGTAATGCGCTGCGTATCGATCCGGACGACCGCCTCGATCCGGTCGGCCGCCTGGGCGATGATCCGACACCTCGCCGGCGCGGGCGCGGGCGATGTCCTGCGGCTGGAGCCGGACCGGAAGCGGCTTGTCGAGGAAGCCGACAGCGAGCGTCCGGTAGCCCTTGCCGTCGGGCGTGAACACCGTTCCCGCCATCAGATGGCGGCTGCGCAGCTGGAAGATCAGGCCCTCGCCGAAGGTGTGCGAGCCGTAGCCATATTGCGCGCCATAGGTCTTGATGTCGGTCGCCATCGCCGGCAGGTCGGTGACCATCCGCCGCGCCTGCTCGTCGACATAGGTGCTGGCGATCTTGTCGGCATTTTCGAAAACCAGTCGCGACCTTGTCGCTGAACCAGATATTGCACGCCGAACTGGAACAAGAGCGAGGCGAAGACCGACGACGAGCAGCGTCGGCACCGCGGCGATCGTCGCGAACAGGGCGACGAGGCGGACGTGGAGCCGCGCCCCCGCCGTTCCCTGCCGCCGGGCGCTGAGAAGCAGCGTCACCCGCCGCGCGATCAGCACGATCAGGGCCATCAGCGGCAGCAGATTGGCGACCAGCACCAGCGTCACCACCGGCGGCGAAAAGCCCGCCGCCGGCGCATGCTGCCCGGTCAGAACCGCATAGCTCGACGGCGCCGAGAACCGCGACCAGCGCGCCGACGGCGATTTCGAGCCGGGGATAGAGGTCGACCCGCGTCACCCAGCGATTGAAGCGGCGGCGCAGCGACCGCCGGCGCGGTGTGGCGCGTGACGGACGGATGGCGATTGCTCGCAGGTACGTTACCGCGTCTGCGTGGCAAAAGGAACACACGCGTTGCTCCGGCGCGACGAAGCGCCCTTCGGCAGCGTGTCAGCCGCGGATCGCGCCCGGATCGACGCCGCGGTCGAGCAGTTTCTTGCGCAGCGTGTTGCGGTTGATGCCGAGCAGGCGCGCCGCGCGGATCTGATTGCCGCCCGTCGCCGCGAGGCTGGCTCGCAGCAGCGGCAGCTTCGATCTCGGCCAGGACGCGGTCGTACCAGCCATCGGGGGGCAGGTCGCCGCCGAAGCTGTCGAGATAGTGCGCCGAGGTGATGGGCGACGGCGTCGCCCATCGTTTCGGCCGCCGTCGCCGCTGCCGCCGGCGTTCGGCCGGCGCGACGTCGAGCCCGTCGACGACAGCCGCCTCACCGATCGTTTCGCCGCGGGTCAGCGCCGCCAGCCGCCGCATCAGGTTCTCGAGTTCGCGGACGTTGCCCGGCCAGCTGTGCTGCTGCGATGGCCGCGATCGCGCGCGGCGTCCAGCGTCTTGCGCGGCAGGCCCTCGGCGGCGGCCCGGTCGAGGAAATGCCGCGCCAGCACCGGGATATCGTCGACGCGCGCGCGCAGCGGCGGCAGGCGCAGCGGCACGACGTTGAGGCGGTAGTACAGGTCCTCGCGGAAGCGGCCCGCGTCGATCAGCCGGCGCGAGGTCCTGGTTGGTCGCTGCGATGATGCGAACGTCGGCGCGCTGGACGCGCGCGCCGCCGACCGCGGTGAAGTCGCCCGACTGCAGGACGCGCAGCAGCCGGGTCTGCGCCTCGAGCGGCATGTCGCCGATCTCGTCGAGGAACAGCGTGCCGCCCTCGGCCTGCTCGAAGCGGCCCGACGCGCGGGCCGGCGGCGCCGGTGAAGGCGCCGCGCTCGTGGCCGAACAGCTCGCTTTCGATCAGTTCGCGCGGGATCGCCGCCATGTTGACCGCGACGAACGGCGCGCGGCGGCGCGGCCCCAAGTCGTGGATGGCCCGCGCGACCAGCTCCTTGCCGGTGCCCGATTCGCCCAGGATCAGGACGGTCAGCATCGTCGGCACGACGCGGGCGATGGTCCGGTAGACGTCCTGCATCGCGGGCGAACGGCCGATCAGCGGCATGCCGTCGGCCAGCTGTCCGCGGCCGTCGTCGACCGGGTCGCCGGCGAGCGCGCTGGCGACGGCGCCGGTCAGTTCGTCGAGGTCGAACGGCTTGGGCAGATAATCGAACGCCCCCGCCTCGGTCGCGCGGACCGCGGTCGACAGCGTGTTCTGCGCGCTGACGACGATCACCGGCAGTCCCGGTCGCCGCGCCAGCAGTCCCGGCAGCCCGTCGAGGCCGTTGCCGTCGGGCAAGATGACGTCGGTGACGACGACGTCGCCGACGCCGTCCTCGATCAGCCGCCCCAGCCCTGCGGCCGAGTCCGTCGCGCGGACCTGATAGCCGGCGCGGGTCAGCGCGCGGCGGACGACGGTGCGGATCGCGGCATCGTCGTCGGCGACGATGACCGTGCGCGACGGTCACGCGGTCGGAACCGTTGCGGCGGCGGTCACGTGGTCATAGGCGCTGGCACGGCCGTCACGCGGCGTCGGCAGCAGGACGCGGAACACCGTTCGCGGCGGCTCGCCGGCGCGCTCGTGCTCGACGATGCCGCCATGGTCGCCGACGATCTTCGCGACCAGCGCCAGCCCGAGCCCGCTGCCCGGCGCGCTTGGACGAGACGAACGGCTCGAACAGATGTCGCGCAACCTCGTCGGCGCCGGTCCCGCGCCGTTGTCGATGACGCAGACCTCGATCGGCAGCGCGACGCGCCGGTGCCGTTCGCCGCGACGCTGAAGCCGTGCCGGTAGGCGGTCGTCAGCGTGATCTCGCCGGCCTGCTCCGCCTGCTGCGTCAATGGCTTCCGCGGCGTTCTTGACAAGGTTGAGGAACACCTGGACGAGCGCGTCGTGGTTGCCCGCGACCGGCGGCAGCGAGGGATCGTAGCGTTCGCGGATCGGAATGCCGCGTGCAAAGCCGCTCGCCGCCAGCGTCCGCACATGACCCAACACCGCGTGGATATTTTCCGCCCGCTTCGGCATCGGGCGCGTGTCGGTGAAGCCCTCCATGCGGTCGATCAGCGCCGCGACACGGTCGACCTCGCGGCAGATCAGCGTCGTCAGTTCGCGCGCCTCGGCGTCGGCGCTCTGGCCGAGCAGCTGCGCGGCACCGCGAATCCCCGATAGCGGGTTCTTGATCTCGTGCGCCAGCATCGCCGCGACGCCGGTCGCCGAGCGCGCCGCGCCCTGCCCCGCGGCACGCCGCTCGGCCAGCGCTGCCGCCGGTCGCGGGTGCAGGCTGACCATTGTCCATCCCGGCGCCTCGGTCAGCCGGGTGACGAAGACGTCGGCGCTGACCGTGCGTCCGCCGGCGATCGCAATCGCGCTGTCATAGGCGGTGATGTCGTTCTCGCCCGCCCGCGCCGCCGCGATCAACCCGGTCAGGCGCGCTTCGGGCGCCAGGCAGGCGGCGAGGCCACGCTCCTGCAGACTCGCCTGGCTGATGTTGAGGAACGCTTCGGCCGCCGCATTGGCCAGCGCGACCCCGCCCTCCGCATCGACGACGACGATGGGCAGCGGCAAGGCCGCGACGAGATCCAGCGGCGGCGCCTCGACCGCCTTGCTTCGCCAGCGCTTGAGCGGAAAGACGCTCATGCGGCGAGAGCCGTCCCGCCGCTCAGCAGGGGCGTGTAAAAGCATTCGAGCATGTCGAGGACGCGGGCAGGGTCGAGTTCCTGATTGACCGCATTGCGCAGCTCCGCCGAACCCGGCAGCCCCTTAGTGTACCAGCCGAGGTGCTTGCGCATCAGATTGACCCCGACGTGGCTGCCATAATGGTCGAGCATCGCCGCATAATGCTCGGTAATCAGGGCAAACTGCTCGGCAAGCGTCGGCGCGGGCAGCGGCGCGCCGCCCTGCAGATGGCGCTGCACCTGCGCCAGCAGCCACGGCTTGCCGTACGCCCCGCGCCCGATCATCACGCCGTCCGCGCCCGACTGCGCCAGCGCGGCGTCGGCATCGGCGAGCGTGCAGATGTCGCCGTTGACGATGACCGGCACCCGCACCGCCGCCTTCACCCGCCGGACGAAGGCCCAGTCGGCGCTGCCGTCGTAAAGCTGACACCGCGTGCGGCCGTGGACGGCGATCATCGCCACGCCGAGGTCTTCGGCGATCCGCGCCAGTTCGGGCGCGTTGAGGCTGGCATGGTCCCAGCCCATGCGCATCTTGAGCGTCACCGGTACGTCGACCGCCGCCACCGTGGCCGCGATCAGGGCGGTCGCCAGCGGCAGGTCGCGCATCAGCGCCGACCCGGCGTGGCCGTTGACCACCTTCTTGACCGGGCATCCCATGTTGATGTCGATGATCGCCGCGCCGCGGTCGGCGTTCAGCTTCGCCGCCTCGGCCATGACCCGCGGCTCGCAGCCCGCGAGCTGCATCGACACCGGCTCCTCGACCGCGTCCCACGCCGCCTTCTGGACCGACTGGCGCGTCTCCCGCACCATCGCCTCGGACGCGATCATCTCGGTCACCGTCAGCCCCGCGCCGTAGCGCTTGACCAGTCGGCGGAACGGCAGGTCGGTGACGCCGGTCATCGGTGCCAGGATGACGGGGTCGAGCCGGTGCGGGCCGACGGTTATGGGCGAAACTGCGCGCAAGGAAGTGCTGCCTAAAATCTAGGCAGTGGCGTTACCGCGTCGCGCCGCCGACGGCAAGCGCCGCTGCGCCCGGCCGGTCAGCCTCCCGGCCGCGGCGGCGCCGCGCTCCACGACCAGGCGGCGATCTTCCACGCGCCCGCCCGGCTGCGCAAGGCGAAGGTCATTGTCGCGTCCTGCACCAGCGGCTTGCCCCGCTCGCGGAAGGTGACGTGAACCGGACGAACGACATAGGCGGCATCGCCCGCGACCTCGACCCGCGTCGGCGGGCCGAGCGTCATCCGCCCGTCGCTCTGCCCCTTGGCGACGGCATAGCGGCCGAACGCCGCCGCCCACGCCGCCGGAGCGGTCGGTCCGACCCAGCGGTGCGGCGCGACCTCGTCGATGATGGCGATGTCGCCGCCGGCATAGGCAGGCAGCGATCCGGCCATGTCGCCGGCATTGATGGCCTTGGCGAACAGCGCCATCGGTGCCTCGAGGGTGGTATCGGCCGCCGCGGCGGCGGCGAGCGACAAGGCGGCGGCGGCAACGAGAGCGGCGGCAGTACGCATGAGCGTCTCCTGGAACGACGCCAAGCCTCGCCCCGGGCACATCCCAAGTCAAACCCGACCCGTAACGGGCCGCTCCCGCTTGCTGCGGCCGACTTTCGGCGTATAGCGCCCCGGTGATCGTCCATGCCCTCATCGTCGCCGGCGGTCGCGGCGTCCGCGCCGGCGAGGGCGTTGCCAAGCAGTATCGGATCGTTGGCGACAAGACGGTGCTGCGCCACGCGATCGATGCGTTCGTCGCGCACCCGCGCATCGCCGGCGTGCAGGTGGTGGCGCACCCCGATGACGCCGCCAGTTACGGTGTCGCCGTCGCCGGTCTCGCCCTGCCGCCGCCCGTCGCCGGCGGCGCGACCCGCCAGGCATCGGTGCGGAATGGGCTGGCCGCCTTGCCGGCGGACGCGACCCACGTCCTGATCCACGACGCGGCGCGGCCGTTCGTCACCGGCGGCATGATCGACCGCGTCGTCGCCGCGCTGGCGGACCATGACGGCGCGACCCCGGCCCTGCCGGTGGTCGACTCGCTCCGCAGCGGCGACGCCAGCGTCGATGGCGAAGTCGACCGTTCGCGCCTCCACCGCGTCCAGACGCCGCAGGGGTTCGCGCTCGGCCCGATCCGCGCCGCCCATGCCCGCGCCGGCGGCGGGGAGAGCGACGATGTCGCCGTCGCGCGCGCCGCCGGCATGACCGTGGCGCTGGTCGCCGGCGACGAGGAGGCGTTCAAACTGACGACGCCCGGTGATTTCGCCCGCGCCGCGGCCATGGTAGCAGCGCGGATGGTCCCGCGCTCGGCCTTTGGCTACGACGTCCACCGCTTCGGCCCCGGCGATCACCTGTGGCTGTGCGGGGTGCGCGTCGCCCACACCCACGGGCTGGTCGGCCATAGCGACGCCGATGTCGGCTTGCACGCCGTGACCGATGCCCTGCTCGGCACGATCGGCGACGGCGATATCGGCACGCACTTTCCGCCGAGCGATCCCCAGTGGCGCGGCGCGAGTTCCGACCGCTTCCTCGCGCACGCCTGCGGCCTCGTCCGGGCGCGCGGCGGGATCATCGACCACCTCGACCTGACGATCATCGCCGAGGCGCCCAAGGTCGGGCCACACCGCGCCGCTTTCGCCGCCCGGGTCGTGAGATCAGCGGCTGCGCTTCGGTCAGCATCAAGGCGACGACGACCGAGGGGCTCGGCTTCACCGGGCGGCGCGAGGGTATCGCGGCGCAGGCGGTGGCAAGCGTCCGGCTGCCGGTCGGCGCGGTGCCGGCGTGACCTTCGACGCCGAGGTCCTGGGTCTTGCCGCGCGCGTCGTCGCCGCCAACCGCGCCGCCGGCCGGCGGGTCGTCACCGCCGAATTGTGCACCGGCGGCCTCGTCGCCGGGGCGCTGACCGAGATCGCCGGCGCGTCGGACGTCGTCGACCGCGGGTTCGTCACCTATTCGAACGAAGCCAAGATGGAGGCGCTCGGCGTCCACCGCGACCTGATCGACACCTTCGGCGCGGTGTCGGTCGCAGTCGCCTGGGCGATGGCGCAGGGTGCGCTGCGGCACAGCCATGCCGAGGTCGCCGTCGCCATCACCGGCATCGCCGGTCCGGGCGGAGGATCGGCGAAAAAGCCGGTCGGCACCGTCGTCTTCGCCGTGGCGCAGCGCAACGAGCCGGACTGCAAGGTCGCCGACACCAAGGCGTTCGGCGACCTTGGCCGCAGCGAGATCAGGCGGCAGGCGGTGCTCTGCGCCCTTGGGCTGCTGCTGCCGGAATGACGCTGCCGGCGATGCGCACCAGAAGGTCGCAGGCAAAGAAGGTCAGCACGCCAAAGACGAGGTAGCGGTAGCGCAGGATCGGTTCGACGACGAGATACGGGATCATCGGTACCAGGCCCATGATCGCGGCATAGCGGTAGCGGCGGTCGAGCGCGGCGAGAGCATAGCCGATGCCGGCCAGTCCGAAGAGGCTGACGAACCAGTGGATCGCCAGCCGCACTTCGACGGCCTTCATGTCGATGCCCGGAAACAGTCCGAACATGGTCGGAGGCGGAAACAGCATCTGCCGCAGATGGTGCGCCGTCAGTCGCGCGAAATCGCCGGGATGCGCCGCGATCCAGGTTGTTGCCCGTGTTTTCAAGACGTTGGAGTAAGCCACCTCGCCGCCCATCGCGATCATTTCGGCATAGGCGCGCCGACTGACATACGGATGGATCGCAAGGTGGACGCGCGCTGCGCCGCCGTCCGAGTCGCGGCTGTCGACCAGCGATGGGTCGTTGCCCTGGGCGAGCTCCAAGCCGAAGTTGTCGCGCAGGACGACGGGCGAGCCCATGACCACAGCATTGCGGATCGTCCAGGGCGCCAGGACCACGACGAGCACGGCCAAGGCGATCGCCGCCGCGGCTGGCCAGCGCCTGACTTCGACGCGGCGGACGACGAGCAGCACGCAGCACAGATAGCCGGCAACGCCCAAGGGCGGCGAGATGAAGAAGGTGACCGCCGCGACGCCGGCCAAGGCAACGAACCAGCCGGTCGAAACACGCTTGGCGCGATCGGCTCGCAACACCGTGAGCAGCAGTAATGCGCCGGCTGCAATCGCCATGCCGCCGTCCCAGACGCGGAACCAGATCACCTCCAGATCGGTGTTGGCGGGCGCCAGGCACAGCAGGGCGAGCGCGAGCAAGCGCCCGGCCGGTGGCGCGTCGAGTTCGCCAAAGGCGCGATAAAGCATCCAGAACGCCGTCAGAACGAAGCCTGTGGCGATGCCCGTCAGGATCAGGTCCGACGCCGGGCTGAGCACGCCGAACACGCGGTACACCGTTCCGGCGAGGAGGGGCTGAAGCGGCATCAGGTGCGCCGTCGGTCCCTCGCCGCGACCGAAGGCATCTGCCAGGGTTCCGGTTTCAGCAAAGGCGCGGGCGACGTTGAAGGCCTCGCCGAGCCGCTCCTTCCAGTCGTGCAGATGCGGAATCAATCGGAAGCGTCGAACGGCCCCAAGGGTAATCAGGACCACGGCCGCTGCGCTCAACCAGCGACGATCGTCTCTGGTGACCGACCCGACGGCGTCGCGAAGCCGCTCCAGAGGAGCCGGCGAGTCGGTTGCGGAAGCAGCCAGCCGCTTCACCGTTCCCCTCGACGCGACGCCCGCAGCAGCGCGCCGGGTCGGAGAACGGCACCGAAGTCGAGCTCGTCGGCTCGCCTCTGCGCCACGAGCCAGAGGGACACGGAAGCAACCGCGTGAGCCGCCAAATAGATCGACATACCCCAAATCAGGTAGCCGTAGCGGGGGACCGGCTGCACGGCCGCGTACACGGCGACCGTCGTGACAAACAGGATCGCGATCTCACGGTAGCGACCGGGCGCTTCCGCCATTGCCAACCCCAACCCGAGCAAGGCAGCGAAGCTTACGAGCCATTCGATGAATGCTTTGGCATAAATGTCGGTGCCATGGTCGAGATAGATGTTCCAGAACCAGGCGGGTGGAAACAGAAACTGGACCCCGTGCCAGAGGTACAGCGTCAGGAACTCGGCCGGATGAGCCGCGATCCACGCCGTCGCTTGGGCGCCGAGCTGCTTGGCATAGTCGATCTCGCCGCCTGCCGCCTGCATCGCCTTGAACGCGCGCTCGCTGACCATCGGATGGATGGCCGCCAAGCGGTGGCGGAACGCCGCTGCCGGGTCGCGTGCCTCGAACTCGCCAGGATAATTGCCGATCGCCAGCTCCAAACCGGCATTACTCCGCAGAACAATATCGTGATGGAGCACGGCCCGGTTGCGCAAGGTCCAGGGTGCCAGCGTCAGCACCAGCGTCGCGGCTGCGATACCGGCAATGGCCGCCATCTGGCGCGGCTGGAAACGATCCCGGCACCACAACAGCGCGCATAAGTAGCAGCCAAGCCCCAGCGGCGGACTGATGAAGAACACCAGCGCCGCCAGCGCGGTAAGGAGTGTCAGCCGACCCCACCCCACCTGCTCGCGCTGCCCGATCGTCAGCATCGCGGCAATGAAGCCGAAGGCCGTGAAGGTTGCGAGCGCCCCCTCCCAGATGCGGAACTCCACGGCCTCAAGGAGGAAATTGACCGGCGCGAGACAACCGAACGTCAACGCAATCAGCCGCGTCCGCCGCGGCATGCCGGCGTAGCCGAAGATCACGAACAGGAATAACAGGCTGCCGACGACGAGGGTCGAAGCAATGGCCGCCAGGACGAATTCAGCGGGGGCCGTTCGGATGCCCAGCAGCCGGTAGATGAGTCCGGCGTAGATCGGCGGGATCGGCATGACATGCGCCGTCGGACCCTGCCCGGGCTGAAACGGGTCGGCGAGGATCCCGGTACGCGCGAAGGCGACGGCAACGTGCGCGACCTCGCCCGTGGCGTAATGGCCCGGCATTTTGACCATCACCCACACGAGGCGGAACAAGATGCCGAGGGCCGCGATGGTCAACGGCAGCTGCCAGCCTGCCCGTAGGCTCGAAGCGAGCCCCTCGACACGATCGTTGCGCACGTGCGTTCCTCGGTCGAGACAACCGAGGTAGCGTTAACCGTTCCACAACGCCCAGCTCAACTATTGTTTCACCAGCGTTACTTCATTCTTTACATGCTTTGGATGACGGCGCGACTTTGGCCCGATCCGTATAGCTCGCCCGCCCGTTTTTCGAAGCTCGCCACCATCCGCCTGAACGCCTCGCCAAAGAAGACGCCGGCCAGGCGCTCGAACAGCTTTGCCTTGAATTCGAAGTCGACGGCAAAATGAACCGTGCAGCCGCCGGTTACAGGTTCGAAGCGCCAATCGTTCTTGAGGTATCGGAGCGGACCCGAAATATATTCGACGTGGATCGTTCGCGGCCGGTCGAGCGTAACGCGGCTGGTGAAGCGTTCGCGGACCATCTTGAAGCCAACGATCATGTCGGCCGTGATGCTGCCGGCGTCGCGCGCGGTGATCCGCATCGCCTGCACCCACGGCAGGAATTCGGGGTAGCGGCCGATGTCGGCAACGAGGTCGAACATCTGTTCGGCCGTATAGGGCAGGAAGCGATCCTCGAGATGACGCGGCATCAGGCGGTGGCAGCCGTCGGCGTCGCCGCGCGCTTGGTCCGCATCGCGGCAAAGTCGGCGCCGGCGTGGTAGCTCGACCGTGTCAGGGGCGAGGCTGCAACCTGCAGAAATCCCTTGGCGCGGGCGATCGCGGCATAGCTGCGGAACGTGTCGGGCGGCACGAAATCGACCACCTTGGCATGGCGCGGCGTCGGCTGGAGGTACTGACCGACGGTCAGGAAGTCGACATCGGCCGAGCGCATGTCGTCGAACACCTGGTGCATCTCGTGCCGCTCCTCGCCGAGACCGACCATCAACCCCGACTTGGTGAAGACCTGCGGATCGAGCGCCTTGACGCGGTCGAGAAGCCGCAGCGAGTGGAAGTAACGGGCCCCGGGGCGGATCGTCGGGTACAGCCGCGGCACTGTCTCCAGGTTGTGGTTGTAGACGTCGGGACGCGCCGCGACGATCGCCTCGACGGCCCGCGCCGCCTTGTTGCGGAAGTCCGGCGTCAGAATTTCGATCGTCGTCGCCGGTGCGTGGGTCCGCAGCGCCTCGATGACCCGGACGAACTGCCCCGCCCCCCCGTCAGGCAGGTCGTCGCGGTCGACCGAGGTGATGACGATATGCTCAAGGCCGAGCGCGCCGGCGGCCTCGGCGACGTGCAGCGGTTCCAGCGCGTCGACGGGGCCGGGCATGCCCGTCTTGACGTTGCAGAAGGCGCACGCCCGCGTGCAGGTGTCGCCCAGGATCATCACCGTCGCATGCTTCTGCGTCCAGCATTCGCCGATGTTCGGGCAGGCGGCTTCCTCGCAGACGGTATTGAGCTTCAGCCGCCGCATCAGCGCGCGGGTCTCGGCAAAGGCGGTCGAGGTCGGCGCGCGGACACGGAGCCAGTCGGGCTTGGCGGTACGGCGGGCAAGCGGTTCGGTCATCGCCGGTAGATAAGCGGAACGCCCGCCAAAGCCAACGCCACCCGACGGCCACTGACGCCGCAGTCGCGGTCGCGGTCGCGGTGGAAGCGGCAGCAGCAAGCCTTGCCGCCGGAACGATGTCCGGGTAGCAAGCCGGCGTGGCTCCCTTCGACGATCTTCTCGACGGCTATCGCCGCTTTCGCGCCGGGCCGTACAACGACCAGCGCACGCGCTTCGATACGCTCGCCCATGTCGGCCAGTCGCCGCGGGTCATGGTCGTCGCCTGCGTCGACAGCCGGGTCGACCCGACCCGCATCTTCGATTCCGCGCCCGGCGAACTGTTCGTCATGCGCAACGTCGCCAACCTCGTCCCGCCGTACGAGCCCGACGGGGCAACGCACGGATCGTCGGCGGCGATCGAATTCGCCGTCACCCAGCTTGGCGTCGAGCACATCGTCGTCATGGGTCACGCGCAGTGCGGTGGCATCAGCGCGTCGCTGACGGGGGCGTTCGACCAGGCGGCACCGGGCCATGGCATGTTCATCGGCCGGTGGATGGCGAAGATCGAGCCGGCGCGGGACCAGGTCCGCGCCGCAGCGGCGCTCAGTCCGGACATCGATGCGCAGGAAGCACTCGAGTTGGCCGCGATCCGGCTGAGCCTCGACAACCTGCTGACCTTCCCGTTCGTCGCCGATCGCGTCGCCGACGATCGCCTGACCCTGCACGGCGCGCACTTCGGCATTGCCGACGGCATCCTGCGCTTCCTCGACCCGGCGACAGGGCGGTTTCAGCCGGTTCCGCTCGCCTGGACTTAGACGACCGGGTCTAGCGCGACGTGCGCTCCGAACGGCGAACCTCGTCTACGGTCAGCGGCACCCCGCGCGGCTTGTCGGGGGCGCCAGGCTCGCCACGCTCGGGCATCCGCTCGCCGGCATTGCGATTGGACGGCTTGCGCAGAAAATAGGCGAACGCGCCGACCGCGATCAGCAGCACGATGGTCAGCAGCGTCAGGTTGAGATGGCCCATGAGAACGCTCCTCGGGATAGTGTCTGCCATCAAACCGCGCCGACCCCGCGGCGAGTTCCCGCGGCATTTCCGTCATTTGGCGACTAGCGGACCGCGTCGACGAGCGGACCGCGGCCGGCAGCGGTCGCCGCCAGCCGCAGCGCAGCGGCGGTCACCGCCTAGAAGTGGATTGCCCGGCCGTAGGCGCTGAGCACGCCCTCGTGCATCATCTCGCTCAGCGTCGGATGGGCGAATACGGTGTCGATCAGTTCGGCCTCGGTGGTCTCGAGCTGGCGGGCGATGACATATCCCTGGATCAGTTCGGTCACCTCTGCTCCGACCATATGCGCGCCGAGCAGCGCACCGGTCTTGGCATCGAACACCGTCTTGACGAAGCCGTCCGCCTCGCCGAGCGCGATGGCCTTGCCGTTGCCGATGAAGGGGAACTTGCCGACCTTGATGTCATGGCCGTTGTCGCGCGCCATCGCCTCGGTCCAGCCGACGCTGGCGACCTGCGGCCGCGAGTAGGTGCACCCCGGGATGTTCCAGATTTCGAACGGATGCGGGTTCAGGCCGGCGATCCGTTCGACCGCGACGATGCCCTCGTGGCTCGCCTTGTGCGCCAGCCACGGCGCGCCGGTGACGTCGCCGATCGCCCACAGGCCCGGCACGTTGGTCGCGCCGTACGTGTCGACGAGGATGCGGCCCCGCTCCGCCTTCACGCCCAGCGCCTCTAGGCCGATGTTCTCGAGGTTGGCGATGGTGCCGATGGCAACGATGACGTGGCTGTACGTGTCCGTCACGCCCGTGCCGTCGGCCCCGGTGATGGTCGCGGCGACCCCTTCGGGCCCGGGCGTGACATCGGACACCTTGGCGCTGGTGTGCAGCGTCATTCCCTGCTTGCCCAGCGCCTTCAGCATGTGCGCCGAGACCTCGGCGTCCTCGACCGGCAGGATGCGGTCCATCATCTCGACGACGGTGACGTTTGCGCCCATGTCGCTGTAGAAGCTGGCGAACTCGATGCCGATCGCGCCCGAGCCGATGACCAGCAGCTTGGTCGGCATTTCCGGCGGGACCATGGCATGACGATAGGTCCAGACGCGCTTGCCGTCGGCGGGCAGGCCCGGCAGGTCGCGGGCGCGCGCGCCCGTGGCGACGATGACGTTGGTCGCGTCGAGCACCCGCTCCTGATCGCCGGTCCTGACCGTCAGCTGCGTCGCGCCGGTCAGCCGCCCCTCGCCCTCGACGACGGTGACCTTGTTCTTCTTCATCAGCGTCTTGACGCCGGCGTTGAGCTGCCCCGCGACCTTGCGCGAACGCTCAACCACCTTGCCCAGGTCAAAGGAAACATTGGCCGCGCTCAGCCCGTAGGCGTCGGCGTGCTGGAGATAATGGTAGATCTCGCTCGTCCGCAGCAACGCCTTGGTCGGGATGCAGCCCCAGTTGAGGCAGATGCCGCCGAGCCGCTCGCGCTCGACGATGACGGTCTTCAGCCCCAGCTGCGCCGCGCGGATGGCGGCGACATAGCCGCCCGGACCGGAGCCGAGAATAGCGAGGTCGAACGCTTCGCTCATGCCAGCATACTCATCGGCGCTTCGACCAACGCCTTGAACGCGCTCATGAACTGCGCGCCGACCGCGCCGTCGATGGCGCGGTGATCGAAGCTGCCGGTGGCGCTCATCACTGTCGCCACGGCGAGCGCGCCATCGACGACGTAGGGCCGCGCCTCGCCGGTGCCGACGGCCAGGATCAGGCCCTGCGGCGGGTTGATGACGGCGTCGAACTGCTTGATGCCGAACATGCCGAGGTTGGAGATCGAGGCGGTGCCGCCCTGATACTCCTCAGGCTTCAGCTTGCCGTCCTTGGCGCGGGCGGCAAGGTCCTTCATCTCGGCGGCGATGACGCTGGGCCGCTTGGTTGCCGCGTCGACGACGACCGGGGTGATCAGGCCGCCGGGGATGGCGACAGCGACGGAAATGTCGGCGCGGGTGAACTTGTACAGCTCGCTGCCGGCAAACTGGACGTTGGCATCGGGCACCTGGACCAGCGCCACGCCGAGCGCCTTGATCAGCAGGTCGTTGACCGACAGCTTGATCCCAGTCGCTTCGAGGCTCTTGTTCAACTCCCCGCGCAGCTTGAGCAGGGCGTCGAGGCGGACGTCGACGGTCAAATAGAAGTGCGGCACCGTCGCCTTCGACTCCGCCAGGCGGCGGGCGATCGTCTTGCGCATGTTCGACAGCTTGATCGCCGTCATCGGCACCCCGGCCGGCGGCGGCAGGGCGGCGGCGGCGCGCGGTGCCTCGCCAGAAGGGATTGCTGCCGGTGCCGCGGGTGCGCGATCGGGAGCCGCCGCGGCTGCGGCTTGCGGCACAGCGGGCGCGGGCTGGATCGATACCGCTGCCGCCGGGCGCGGCGCCGCGACGGCGGCGTCGACGTCGGCCTTGACGATCCGCCCGTGCGGGCCCGAGCCGGTCAACGCCGCGAGGTCGATCCCGGCTGCGCCGGCGAGGCGGCGGGCAAGCGGGCTGGCGTTGACGCGAGCGGCGTCGGCGGACGGTGCGGCGGCGGGCGACGCGGCGTGCGGCGGCGACGCGGCTGGCGCGGTCTCGGCTGGTGCGGCCGCCCCCTCTCCCCGCCGCGCGGCGTCGCTGCGCGAGTCGCCCTCTCCCCGCGGGGGAGAGGGAGCGGCCCCCTCGCCCCCTTGGGGAGAGGGCGACTCAGCCGCAGGCTGAGCGGGGAGAGGGGGTGGGCTGTCGGCAGCCGCCTTCGCCGGACCCGCCGCCTCCCCTTCCCCGCTCAGCCGGGCGATGACCGCGCCGACCTTGATGTCCTCGGTGCCGTCGGCGACGAGGAGCTCGGCGACGGTGCCCTCGTCGATGCTCTCGACCTCCATCGTCGCCTTGTCGGTCTCGATCTCGCACAATATGTCGCCCGACTTGACCGTGTCGCCGACCTTGACCAGCCACTTGGCGAGCGTCCCCGTCTCCATCGTCGGCGACAGCGCGGGCATGGTGATGTCGATGGGCATGGTTCAGCCTTGATTCGCTGCGATCTAAAACTTGCGTCTTGCAACGCCGACCGGTCTCGCGGTGGTAGGTTCACACCTCATGTCGAACCCAAAGCTGCTCTATCTTCTGGGTTGACTAGCGAGGTGTGTAGTTCGCCGGAATACCTATTGAGCATCATGCCGTATTTAGCTGAGGGCCACCCAGACCATGTAATCCACATCTGGCTGAATCTCCACATTTTGAAGCGGCAACAGCTCGGTTGTGGTCAAATTATACGCATAGGCGGCGCGATCACCATCTTCCAAGGCATATACGTCGGTGAAGGTCGCTCCATTTGGGCCACCTTTGCATAACATCCAGTTCAGTGGAGCTGACGATGCACTAACGGGGGCGAATGCAAGCATCAGCACAGTAAGGCCAAGATTATAGCGAGGTATGAAGCTCACCGGTAAGTCACCTTCTTCACCGCCGCGACCACATCCTCCACCTTGACGAACGCCAGCTTCTCCAAGTTCGCCGCATACGGCAGCGGCACGTCGGCGCTGTTGACCCGCAGGACCGGCGCGTCGAGGTCGTCGAAGCCGTCCTCCATCGCGATAGCGATGATCTCGCTGGCGATCGAGCACACCGGCCAGGCTTCCTCGACGACGACCATGCGGTTGGTTTTCTTCAGGCTCGCCAGCACCGTCGCGCGGTCGAGCGGGCGCAGGGTGCGGAGGTCGATGACCTCGGCGTCGATGCCTTCGTCGGCCAGCTTCGCCGCGGCGTCGAGGGCGATGCCGACGCCGATCGAGTAGCTGACGATCGTCACGTCCTTGCCCGCGCGGACCACCGCCGCCCTGCCGATCTCCAGCGCGATGTCGCCGTCGGGAACGTCGAAGCTGTGGCCGTAGAGGAGTTCGTTTTCGAGGAAGACGACCGGATCGGGCGAGCGGATCGCGGACTTCAACAGCCCCTTGGCGCTCGCCGCGTCATAGGGGCTGATGACGATCAGGCCGGGGACGCTGGCGTACCACGGCGCGTAGTTCTGGCTGTGCTGCGCGGCGACGCGGCTCGCCGAGCCGTTGGGGCCGCGGAAGACCATCGGGCAGCGCATCTGGCCGCCGCTCATGTAATTGGTCTTGGCGGCCGAGTTGATGATGTGGTCGATCGCCTGCATCGCGAAGTTGAACGTCATGAACTCGACGATCGGTTTCAGGCCGCCCATCGCCGCCCCGGTGCCGAGGCCGGCGAAACCGTATTCGGTGATCGGCGTGTCGACGACGCGCGACGGGCCGAACTCCTCGAGCAGGCCCTGCGTGACCTTGTACGCGCCCTGATATTCGGCGACCTCCTCGCCCATAACGAAGACGGTGCCGGTCGGCGCGCATCTCCTCGGCCATCGCGTCGCGCAAGGCTTCGCGGACGGTCTGGCGGTGGGTGGGTCCCGGGGTTTCGGGGGCGAGCGCGAGGCTGGCGGGGGCGTCGCCGGCCTTGGGCTTGACCGCGACGGGGGACGCGTCGGCGGGCGTGGCGTCGCGTTCGTCGGCGGCTTCGGGGCCTTCGACGGGCTTCCCCTCTCCCCGCCGCGCTGCGCGCGAGTCGCCCTCTCCCCGGCGGGGAGAGGGAGGCGGGGTGTCGCCGCCGGTCATCGCAGCGGCCCCCTCGCCCCCTTGGGGAGAGGGCGACTCGGCCGCAGGCCGAGCGGGGAGAGGGGCAGAGGCGGCGGCGGCAGGAGCGGCCTCCTCCCCCTCGCCCGCAATCGTCGCGATCAGCGTGCCGACCTTGACCGCGTCGGTGCCGGCGGCGACGTGGAGTTTGCTGACCACCCCGCCCTCGTCGGCTTCGAGTTCCATCGTCGCCTTGTCGGTCTCGATCTCGGCGAGGACGTCGCCGGGTTTGACGGTGTCGCCCTCCTTGACCAGCCATTTGGCCAGCGTCCCCTCCTCCATCGTCGGGGACATGGCGGGGAGCTTGATTTCGGTCGGCATAGCTATCCTTCCTCCCGCTCACGGCGGGAGGCGAGAGGCGCGCGAAGCGCGGCCCGGGTGGGGGTGGTGTTCCCGCGGCCGCGGTGGTTTTCCGGCCGCCCGCCATCTGCCGCGGCGACGCCGCAGGTCCCCTCCTCCCTCGGCAGGGAGACCGGCGGTCGGGGCCGCGGGTCGCCGCCCGCGTCGCGCGGGAGGGAAGCCGCCAGCCCCCTCACCCGTACGTCCCCACCAGCACGTCGGTGAACAGCTCGCGGGCGTCGGGTTCGGGCGCGCTTTCGGCGAAGTCGGCGGCGTCGGCGACGATGGCGCGGACCTCCTTCTCGATGTCCTTGAGTTTCGCTTCGTCGGCGGCGCCGGCGGCGAGGATGTCGCGCTTGGCGTGTTCGATCGGGTCGGATTTCTCGCGCATCGCGGCGACTTCCTCGCGGCTGCGGTATTTGGCCGGGTCGGACATCGAGTGGCCGCGGTAGCGGTAGGTCTTCATTTCGAGCAGGATCGGCCCCTTCCCGCTCCGCACCCAGTCGACCGCGACGTCGGTCGCGCCGCGGACCTCGCAGACGTCCATGCCGTCGACCTGGAGGCCGGGGACGCGGAAGCTCTCGCCGCGACGGAACAGCTGGTCCTCGCTGCTGCTGCGGTTGACGCTGGTGCCCATCGCATACTGGTTGTTTTCGATGACGTAGATCACCGGCAGCTTCCACAGCTCGGCCATGTTGAAGCTTTCGTAGACCTGGCCCTGGTTCGACGCGCCGTCGCCGAAATAGGTCACCGCGAGGCCGCCGTCGTTCTTGTATTTATGGGCGAAGGCGAGGCCGGTGCCGAGCGGAACCTGCGCCGCGACGATGCCGTGGCCGCCGTAGAAGCCGTGCTCGACCGAGAACATGTGCATCGACCCGCCCTTGCCCTTGCTGATCCCGGCGTGGCGCCCGGTCAGTTCGGCCATGACGACCTTGGGGTCGATGCCGGCGGCGAGCATGTGGCCGTGGTCGCGGTAGCCGGTGATGACGCTGTCGGTCTTGGCCAGCGCCGACTGGACGCCGGTGACGACCGCCTCCTGACCGATATACAGGTGGCAGAAGCCGCCGATCAGCCCCATGCCGTACATCTGCCCGGCGCGCTCCTCGAAGCGGCGGATGAGGAGCATCTCGCGGTAGAAGGCGAGGAGCTCGTCATTCGACGCTGCGTACCGTTTCGGTTCCTTCGGCCGCTCTCGTACGGGAGACTCAGGTGAAGCAACAGCGGTTGACTTGGCCATTCGGCGCGGCTCCCGGCGGTTCGACGCCCCTGGCGCTATACGCCCTTGGCAACCGCGATCAACCCGCCGCCGCGCTATTTGGCGTCGGGCAGCGGTAGAATAACCTCATCGGATCGAACGACGCCAAGATCACGCCGGACGAGTTCGTCGGCCATGTCGCGGTCGACGTGGTGCGGATCGAGCAGCGCGACCTGCCGTGCCAGAGCCGCCTTCTCGGCGGCCACTCGCGCAGCTTCGGCGGCAACCGCAGCGTGTTGCGCCCGGTAACCCTGCCAGGCGATGACGCCGGTATTGCCCGACACCGCGTGGAAGGCGAAGTAACCGATCACCGCGAGACACGCCGCGGGCAGGGCCGCCTTCCGGGCGAGGACGAGCGGATTGGCGCGGTCGATCATCGCGTTCGATATAGCGGTAAAGCCGGGGGCGCGACAACCGTCATCCGTCTCGTTCGGCAACGAGCCCGGTCAAAAAATTGGCCCCTGCTCGCCGGTTACGCGGCGACCATCGCGCGGCGGCGGGGCCGACCCGGCCACATCCTGTCGACGACGCCACAGCCGGCGGTGTCTGATCGCGGCTTAGCCGCGTGCGACCGACCCCATGACCGTGACGTCGATTCAGCGCAGCACCGCCCGGCCGGCATAGCGCGCCGTGTCACCCAGCTCCTCCTCGATCCGGATCAGCTGGTTGTACTTGGCCAGCCGGTCGGAGCGAGCGAGGCTGCCGGTCTTGATCTGGCCGCAGTTGGTCGCGACGGCGAGGTCGGCGATGGTCGCGTCCTCGGTCTCGCCGCTGCGGTGGCTCATAACGCAGGTATAGCGTGCCCGGTGCGCCATCTCGACGGCGGCGAGCGTCTCGGTCAACGTGCCGATCTGGTTGACCTTGACCAGCAGCGAGTTGGCGAGGCCGCGGCGGATGCCGTCCTCCAGCCGCGCGGGATTGGTCACGAACAGGTCGTCGCCGACCAGCTGGTGCGTGTTTCCCAGCCGCTCGGTCAAAAGCTGCCAGCCGGCGAAGTCGTCCTCGGCCATGCCGTCCTCGATCGACAGGATCGGGTACCTGGCCGCCAGCTCGGCGTAATAGTCGACCATCTCGCCCGCCTCCAGGGTCCGCCCCTCGCCCGCGAGCACATAGCGGCCGTCCCTGAAGAATTCGGTCGCGGCGGCGTCGAGCGCGAGCATGACGTCCTCGCCAGGGCGGTAGCCGGCCGCCTCGACCGACGCCATGATGAAGTCGAGCGCGGCGACCGGGCTCGACAGGTTGGGCGCGAAGCCGCCTTCGTCGCCGACCGAAGTGGCGAGACCGGCGTCGTGCAGCCGCTTCTTCAGCGTGTGGAAGATCTCCGCGCCCCAGCGCACGCCTTCCGCCAGCGTCGGCGCACCGACCGGCATGACCATGAACTCCTGGAAATCGATCGGGTTGTCGGCGTGGGCACCGCCGTTGATGATGTTCATCATCGGCACGGGGAGGACGTGCGCGGCGATCCCGCCGACATATTTGTGCAGCGCAATGCCGCGGGCGTCCGCCGCCGCCTTGGCGACCGCCAGGCTGACGCCCAGGATCGCGTTCGCCCCCAGCCGCGCCTTGTTCAGTGTCCCGTCGAGCTCGATCATCGCCGCGTCGACGTCGCTTTGGTCCTCGGCGTCCATGCCCGAGAGCGTGTCGAAGATCTCGCCGTCGACCGCCGCGCAGGCCTTGCGCACGCCCTTGCCGCCAAAGCGCGACGCGTCGCCGTCGCGCAGCTCGACCGCCTCGTGCGCACCGGTCGATGCTCCCGACGGGACGGCGGCGCGACCGACGCTGCCGTCCTCGAGCACGACCTCGACCTCGACCGTGGGGTTGCCCCGGCTGTCGAGGATCTCGCGGGCGTGGATATCGACGATGGCGGTCATGCGCTCGTGCTCCGGAAAGTTCGCCGCGTCCTAGCGGCAAGCGGTCGAGCCGACAACGCCGGCCCGTCGTCCCGCTGCCGTAACGGACTTGCGTCACGGCGGAACCGGGGTAAGCCTATGACGTTGGGAGTGGGCTTTCACGGGGGTGCCCCCCCGCGACCGAAAGGCTGATCGATGACGACCGACACCACCTCTGCCGGCATGCCGCCGATCGCTGCCGCGCACGATGCCCTCGACGCACCCGCGTCACATGCCGCGGCGATGATCGGCGCGCCGATGAACAACGCTCCGACCAAGCCGGCGCAGGCGGTGCAGTCGCTGGTCGGCGAAGGCAAGAGCCAGGTTTCCTCGACCTTGAACGGCGTCGCCGACGCCGTTCGGGAGTTGGCCGGCAAGCTTGAGAACGGCGGCACCGCGCCCCTTGCGAAGTATGTGCACGACGCTGCCGATCGTGTGGCGGGCTGGGGCGACATGATCGACCGCAAGTCGGTCGACGAACTGCTCGACGATACGCGAAGCTTGGTCCGGACCAGTCCCGCCTTGGCGGTCGGGCTTGCGGTCGCCGGCGGCTTTGTCGTGTCGCGGATCGTGCGGGCACGCTGATGGCGACGCATGAGGATAACTCGATCGCCGACCTGCTGCGGCAGCTCGTCGAGGACGGCAATCATCTCGTTCGTACCGAGATCCGCCTCGCCAAGGCCGAGGTCCGCGACAATATCGCGGCCGCTGTGCGGGGGAGTGCCGGGATCGGTGTCGGCGCGGTGCTCCTGCTGGGTGCCGTTTTCACCTTGCTCGGCGCGGCCGTCGCCTTCCTCACGCCCGTGGTCGGTGCAGGCTGGGCAGCGGTTATCGTCGGCGTGGCCGCGCTGGTCATCGGCGGCTTGCTGATCACCACGGGAGCGAAGAAGCTCGGGACAGCGAGCCTGATGCCCGACCGGACCGTCAAGTCCGTCAAACAGGATGCGGACACGATCCGGGGGAGCATAGGATGACCGACGAAACCAGGACGATCGAAGCCGAGGCGGCCGAGACCCGCGACCGGATTGCCGGGACGATCGACGAACTCCAGGCGCGGCTGTCGCCCAAGGCGCTGGTGGACAACGCCATCGGCTCGCTTCAGAGCGCGGGCAGCAATGCCGTCGCCTCGATGCGTGGCGCGGCGACCGGCCACCCTTTCGTGCTCGGCGTCGCCGGCCTTGCCATCGGCATCGGCTTCCTCGCCAGGAGCCGGGTGCATCGGGCGCGGATCGAATACGGCGACAGCTATGCCGCCTATGCCGATTACGACGACGGCTATGCGGCTAACCTGGCGGACAGCGAGCCGAAGACGGGGGCCGCGCGTGCGCACCTCGACAAGTTCCAGCACGACGCCAGCGCAACCGTCGGCGACAACCCGCTGGCGGTACTCGCCGTCGGTGCCGCCACCGGCGCGCTCCTGGGCGCGATCATCCCGCTCAGCGCCGCCGAGAGGGAGATGTTCGGCGAGGTCCGGGCGCGGGTCGAGGCCGCAGCCGATGCCGCCGTGGCGACGGCGAGGGATGAGTTGGATCCGTCCAAGCTGTCGCTGAAGGGCGGTCCATCTGGTCTGGTCGATCGTCTGACGGCGTCCGTCACTACCGTGCTGAACGAGGCCGGGAATGCCCTTGCCCGCCCGGTCAGGACCGGTTCAGGCGCTTGACGCCATGGGACGGCCGGGCAAATAGCGCCCCGGTGTCGAGGAGTTCTTGGAATGCGGCGGTCGATAATCGGATTGGCGGCGGCGCTGGCAGTGCTGGTGCCGGCGATCAGTGGTCCTGCCGCAGCACAAACGGCGGCGACCCCCGCCGAGGCGGCATCGGCCGGCGAGTTCATTTCGCAGCTCGCCGATCGCGTTTTTGCTGTGCTGAAGGAAAATCAGTCCAAGGCGGCGACGAAGTCCAAGTTCCGCGGCATGCTCAAGGACAATTTCGCCGTCGACGACGCCGGGCTGCGATTGATCCGCCGGTATCGCAGCCAGATTACGCCGGAACAGCTCGCCGCCTATCAGGCGGTGCTGCCGGATTATATTGTCAACGTCTACGCTGACCGACTGATCAACTATGCCGACGCCAGTGTAAAGATCGTCCGCACGCAGGCGCATGGGCCGAACGGCAACGTCGACGTCTTCTCGCGGGTGCAGGCCCCCGGCAAGGAGCCGTTCGACATCATCTGGCAGGTCCAGAAGGGCCCCGGCGGCAAGTGGCTGATCGGCAACGTTACCGTCTCGGGGATCAATATGAGCCTGACGCAGGAGGCGGACTTCTCGGCGTTCATCCAGAAGAACGGCTTCGATGCGTTGGTCGCGATGATGAAGTCGGCGAACTCGCGCTCGGCGTGACGTCGAACCTCGACCTCGCGTCCGCCGCCTACATCGATCCGAGTGCGCAGCTCTACGGGCGCGTGACGCTCGGCGAGGGCAGTTCGGTTTGGTGTAACGCGGTCATGCGCAGCGAGGCGGCGCACATCGCCATCGGCCGCTTCTCGAACGTCCAGGATTTCGTCATGGTTCACACCGACCCCGGCCGCCCGGTCGTGGTCGGGGATTATTGCTCGATCACCCACCACGCGACGCTGCACGGCTGTACGATCGGCGATCACGTCCTCGTCGGGATCAATGCGACCGTCTACGGCGGCGCGGTGATCGGCGATAATTCGATCGTCGGCCAGCATGCCTACGTCCGCGACGGGACGGTCGTTCCGCCGAACTCCGTCGTCGTCGGGTCGCCGGCCAAGGTCATCCGCACGTCGAACGGCTGGATCGCCAACCGGCTGAATGCACTGTTCTATTACCGCAATGCCCGCGCTTACGCGGCCGGTGACCACCGGGCGTGGGACGGGTCCGAGTTCGAGGAATGGGCGATGGCCACGATGGCGACTGTTCAGGCGGAGTTCGCCGCGCTAGACGCCTGAGCCATGAGCAAGCTCCACCTCGTCTTCGGCGGACGCGTCAGCGATCCCCAGACCCTCGACTTCGAGGATGCAAGCAAGCTCGACGTCGTCGGCATCTTCCCCGACTACGCCTCGGCCGAGAAGGCGTGGCGGGCGAACGCCCAGCGCACGGTCGACGATGCGGCGATGAAGTACGTCGTCGTCCACCTCCACCGCATGCTGGAGCCCGACGTCCCGGCCTAGACGCGCCGTGCAAGCGGACGCGCGAGGACGAGACCGACGACGAAGCCGCCGATGTGGGTCAGGACCGCAATCCCGCCTTCGCCCGTGTTGAATGCAGCCGCGGTCAACAACTGGAGCGCGATCCAGGTCGCGGCATACCACAACGCAGTCACCGCTTCGCTGCCGATGGTCAGCCCGAACAGCCGGCGCGACCGGGCGCGGCTGCGCGCGAATAGCATCGCATAGGCGCCGAACACCCCGGCGATGGCGCCGCTGGCTCCAACCACCTGCTCCGGCGATCCCGGCGCACCGGCAACCTGCAGCGCCGCTCCGGCGAGGCCGCTGACGAAGTAGAGCAGGAGAAAGCGCGTCCGGCCGACGACCAGTTCGACATGGCGACCGACCCACGACAGGAAGATCAGGTTGAGGAACAAATGGACCCAGCCCGCGTGCAGGAACATCGACGTGATCGGGGTCAGGAGCGCCGGCACGTCGCCCGGGATCGACGGCAGACGACCGGTCACGCGCCCGGGAATCAGCGCCGCGTGCCGGGCAACCAGCGCGGTCAGCCGCGCCCCACCGAGGGTCTGCACGGCCTGGATGACAACGCAAATTGCAACAATCGCGCGGGTGACGAGCGGGGACGGCGGCGCAAACGAAGTGCCGCCGAACCCGCCCTCCGGCTTCAAATGAACTCGACCTTGGCGATCGTGTAATATTTGTCGCCGGACGGCGTCGTCACCTCGACCTCTTCGTGGACGCGCCGGCCGATCAGCGCGCGGCCGAGCGGCGAGGAATAGCTGATCCGCCCGCGCTTGGCATCGGCCTCGGTCTGGCCGACGATCTGGTAGGTGATCTCCTTGTCGTCCTCATCGATCAGGCCGACGGTCGCGCCGAAGACGACCTTGTCGCCCGACAGCGTCGTCGGATCGATGACGACAGCGCGGGCGAGCTTGTCCTCCAGCTCCATGACCTGCGCCTCGATCTGGCCCTGACGCTCCTTGGCGGCATGATATTCGGCGTTTTCCGACAGGTCGCCATGCGCCCGCGCGGTCTCGATGTCCTCGACGTTCTTCGGCCGCTCGACCTCTTTCAGCTCGCGCAGCAGCGCCGTCAGGTGCGCATGTCCTTCGCTGAGCATCGGAAACTTGTCGACCGTCGCCATTTCGCAGACTTCCCTGTTTACGCCTCGCGCCCGCGGGGAAAGACACCGCGTACGGCAAACTCTCGGGTCCGGGGCTCAATCAAGCGCAGAATAGTATGACTGCAGGGAGCGTACTTCAAGCGGTCGCGCCTTCAGTGCCGCGATCGCCCGGGCAGCGGCGTTGAAAGCGGACCCTGTCGTGTAGTAGGGTACCTTTCCGTACAGCGCCGAGGCGCGGATCGACGCCGAGTCCTTCATCGACTGCACGCCTTCGGTGGTATTGACGATCAGCGCGATCCCGCCGTCCTTGATCCGGTCGACGATGTGCGGGCGCCCCTGCTGGACCTTGTTGACGCGCGCGACGGCGATCCCCTGCCCAGCCAGGAAGCGCGCGGTGCCGTCGGTGGCGATCAGGTCGAAGCCCATCGCCACCAGGTCGCGCGCGGCGTCCAGCACCACGCCCTTGTCGCTGTCCTTGACCGACAGGAACACCGTGCCCGCCATCGGCAGGACGGTGCCGGCGGCGAGCTGCGCCTTGGCAAAGGCCATCGCGAAATCGCTGTCGATGCCCATCACCTCGCCGGTCGACTTCATCTCCGGCCCGAGGACCGGGTCGGTGCCGGGGAAGCGGGCGAAGGGGAATACCGCCTCCTTGACCGCGATATGCTGCCAGTCGGGCCGCTTGAGGTCGAACGCGGCGAGGCTCTCCCCGGCCATGACGCGCGCGGCAATCTTGGCGATGGGGATGCCGGTCGCCTTGGCGGTGAACGGCACGGTCCGCGACGCGCGCGGGTTGACCTCGATCAGGTAGACCGCCTCGGCAGGTGGCTCGTGCTCGCGCCCGCTCGCCTTGACCGCGAACTGGACGTTCATCAGGCCGCGGACGTCGAGCGCACGGGCGAGGAGCGCCGTCTGCCGCTCGATCTCGGCGATGATCGCCGGCGACAGCGAGTACGGCGGGATCGAGCAGGCGCTGTCGCCGGAATGGACGCCCGCCTCCTCGATGTGCTGGAGGACGCCGGCGACGAACACCGTCTCGGCGTCGGCCAGCGCATCGACGTCGACCTCGACCGCATCGCGCAGATACTGGTCGATCAGCACCGGCCCGCCCGACAGCGCCGCCGCATTGTCGCGCAGATAGGCGTCGAGCCCCGCCGGCGTCTCGACCACTTCCATCGCGCGCCCGCCCAGCACGAACGACGGGCGCATCAGGACGGGATAACCGACGCGGCTCGCGATCTCGGCGGCCTGCTCGCGGCTTGTGGCGATGCCGTTGGTGGGCTGGCGCAGGCCGAGGTCGCGGACCAGCGCGGCGAAGCGCTCGCGGTCCTCGGCCAGGTCGATGTTGTCGGGCGAGGTACCGAGGATCGGGATGCCGGCCGCCTTCAATGCCCGCGCGAGATTGAGCGGCGTCTGCCCACCGAACTGGACGATGACGCCGACCAGCTCGCCATTGTCCATCTCGCGGTGGAGCACTTCGAGGACGTCCTCGGCGGTCAGCGGCTCGAAATACAGCCGGTCGGAGGTGTCGTAGTCGGTGCTGACCGTCTCGGGGTTGCAGTTGATCATGATCGTCTCGAACCCGGCCGCCTTCAGCGCGTAGCAGGCGTGGACGCAGCAATAGTCGAATTCGATCCCCTGCCCGATCCGGTTCGGGCCGCCGCCGAGGATGACGACCTTGCGGGCGTTGGTCGGCTCAGCCTCGCACTCGGCGTCGCCGAAGGTCGGGGCTTCGTAGCTCGAATACATGTACGGCGTCTTGGCGGCGAACTCGCCGGCGCAGGTGTCGATCCGCTTGAACACCGGGCGGACGCCGAGCGCGTGGCGGGTGGCGGCGACCTGCGCCGCGGGAAGGCCGGCGAGGGTGGCGAGGCGCTTGTCGGAGAAGCCGAGGGCTTTCAGGCGGCGGATACTCCCCCGAACAGTGTCATCCCCGCGAAGGCGGGGACCCATCTCCTGTCGCCCGTCGGTGGAGCCGAACAACGTCGCATCGCGCGCGGCGTCCGGAGATGGGTCCCCGCCTGCGCGGGGATGACAATCTCCAAACAGTGTCGCGCCGTGCTCGCGCACCTCCGCCTCCGCCGCAATAATCTCGGCGATCCGGTTGAGAAACCACGGTTCATAGTGGGTGATCGCGTTGACCCGTTCGACCGAGAACCCACTCCGCAGCGCCTGCGCCGCGATCAGCAGCCGGTCGGGGCCGGGGATCGACAGCGCCGCCGCGATCTCCTCGTCGCTCGCGCCCTCCAGGCTGCCACCTCGTCGAACCCGGTCAGCCCCGTCTCCAGCCCGCGCAGCGCCTTCTGCAGCGATTCGTGGATCGTCCGCCCGATCGCCATGACCTCGCCGACCGACTTCATCGCCGTGCCGAGGACGGCTTCGGCCCCCTTGAACTTCTCGAAGGCGAAGCGCGGGATCTTGGTGACGACATAGTCGATCGTCGGCTCGAACGCCGCCGGGGTCGCGCCGGTGATGTCGTTCTCGATCTCGTCCAATGTGTAGCCGACCGCGAGCAGCGCCGCGACCTTGGCGATCGGGAAGCCCGTCGCCTTCGACGCCAGCGCCGACGAGCGCGACACGCGCGGGTTCATCTCGATGACGACGAGCCGCCCGTCCTTCGGGTCGACCGCGAACTGGACGTTCGAACCCCCGGTTTCGACGCCGATCTCGCGCAGCGTCGCGATGCTCGCGTTGCGCATGATCTGATATTCCTTGTCGGTCAGCGTCAGGATCGGCGCGACGGTGATGCTGTCGCCGGTATGGACGCCCATCGGGTCGATATTCTCGATGCCGCAGATGATGATGGCGTTGTCGGCGCGGTCGCGCACGACCTCCATCTCATATTCCTTCCAGCCGAGGACCGATTCCTCGATCAGCACCTCGGTCGTCGGCGAGGCGTCGAGCCCGGTGCCGACGATATGGACGAACTCCTCGCGGTTGTAGGCGATGCCGCCGCCGGTCCCGCCCATGGTGAACGACGGCCGGATGATCGTCGGCAGGCCAACGAACTCAAGCGCTTCCATCGCTTCGCTGAGGGTATGCGCGATGCGGCTGCGCGGGGATTCGAGCCCGATCGCGTCCATCGCGTCGCGGAACTTGAGCCGGTCCTCGGCCTTGTCGATCGCGACCGCATCGGCCCCGATCAGCTCGACGCCGTATTTCGTCGAGCGTCCCGTCGCGGAACAGCGCGAGCGCGGTATTGAGCGCGGTCTGCCCGCCCATCGTCGGCAGCAGCGCGTCGGGGCGTTCCTTGGCGATGATCTTGGCGACGACTTGCGGGCGTGATCGGCTCGACATAGGTCGCGTCGGCCATGTCGGGGTCGGTCATGATCGTCGCCGGGTTCGAGTTGACCAGCACGATCCGGTAGCCCTCGGCGCGCAACGCCTTGCACGCCTGCGTCCCCGAATAATCGAACTCGCACGCCTGCCCGATGATGATCGGGCCGGCACCGATGATGAGGATGGTGCGGATGTCGGTGCGTTTGGGCATTAGTGGCTTCCTGCGCCGAGCGCATGGTCGATCGCGCGGGCGATGCCGTCTGGGTTGGTGGCGACATCGCCGTTGGTGAAGCGGAGGACGCGGTAGCCGAGGGCGATCAGCGCCGCCTCGCGCCGGGTGTCATACGCGACAGTCGCGTCGTGGCTGCGGCCATCGAGCTCAACGATCAGCTTCGCGCGGCGCGCGGCGAAGTCGACGATATACGGCCCGACCGGCACCTGTCGCGCAAACTTATGGCCGTTGAGGCGCTTGGCCCGCAGCATCTTCCAGACAACGGCCTCGGGCGGCGTCATGGCCGACCGCATCGCCTTCGCCCGCTCGAGCTGAATGGCCCCCGCTCCGTCCGGGCGCGCAGCCGCTTCCTCTCCCCGCCGGGGAGAGGGCTGGGGAGAGGGGCACGAGCCTTCGCTCGCGACTTCTACTTGCCGGGCCAAACCCCCCTCTCCCGGGCCGCCGCTGCGCGGCGTCTCTCGACCTCTCCCCGGTGGGGAGAGGTGGCTGGTGCCGGTCATCGCAATCCCGTCCACAAACCGCTCGAACAGATAATGACTATCCTGCGGCCCCGGGCTCGCCTCCGGATGATACTGGACGCTGAACGCCGGGCGGTCGGTCAACTCCAGCCCCGCCAGCGACCCGTCGAACAGGCTGACGTGGGTGACGCGGGCGTTGCCGGGCAGCGTCGCCGTATCGACCGCGAAGCCGTGGTTCATGCTGGTGATCTCGACGCGCCCGTCGTCCAGCCGCTTGACCGGGTGGTTCGCGCCGCGGTGGCCCTGGTGCATCTTGTAGGTGCTCGCGCCGACCGCGAGGCCGAGGAGCTGGTGGCCGAGGCAGATGCCGAACAGCGGCACCCCGGCGTTGAGCACCGCCTGGATCGTCGGCACGGCATAGACGCCGGTCGCCGCCGGGTCGCCGGGGCCGTTCGACAGGAAGATGCCGGCGGGTTCGTGCGCCATGATCTCGTCGAACGTCGCCGTCGCCGGCACCACCGTCACCGCTGCGCCGGCGGCGACGAGGTTGCGCAGGATGTTGCGCTTCATCCCGTAATCGACCGCGACGACGCGCGGGCTTCCGTCTTGGCGGGTTGGCGGCGTGGGTCGCGTACCCCTGCCCCAGCGTCCACAGCCCGTCGTCCCAGCCGTAGCTCTGCGTCGTCGACACGCCCTTGGCGAGGTCCATCCCTTCCAGCCCCGGCCACGCCGCTGCCTGCGCCAGCAGCGCGGGAACGTCGAACTCGCCGTTCGCCGGCATGGGCGATCACCGCGTTCGGCGCGCCGGCGTCGCGGATGCGGCGGGTGATGGCGCGGGTATCGACCCCGGCAAGCCCGATCCGGCCCCATGATTTCAGCCACGTGTCGAAGGTTGCGGTCGCACGCCATGACGCGGCTTCGCTCGGCGACGCGGCGACGATGCAGCCGAGCGCGTGCGGGTTGGTCGCCTCGACGTCCTCGGGGTTGGCCCCGGTGTTGCCGATGTGCGGCGTGGTGAAGGTGATGATCTGCCCGGCGTAGCTGGGGTCGGTCATCGCCTCCTGATAGCCGGTCATCGCGGTGTTGAAGCAGACTTCGCCGACCGCGTGCCCCTCCGCGCCGATGCCCATGCCCCAAACGACGGTGCCGTCGGCCATGGCGAGAACGCCGGTCGCGCCGGCAGGACGGTCGGGCGCGGCGGCGTCGGCCAAGGCGTTTCCTTCGGGTGGCGGGCGGACAAACGGATGGGCGTCTAGGGGCCGGACGCCGCGGGGTCAATCCTATGCCCATGGTGCCGTTGTGGCTATGATGATTGGTCAACGACTCGACTGGGAACCCATGATCCGCGACGATATCAAGACGGCGACGATCGGCGCGATGAAGGCCAAGGATGCGGCGCGGCTGGGGGCGCTGCGGCTGATCGCATCGGCGCTCAAGAACAAGGACATCGAGCTCAGGACCGGCACCCCGCCGGCCGACGACGACGTGCTCGTCGCCGACGTCCTGACCAAGATGGCCAAGCAGCGCCGCGAATCGATCGAGATGTACGTCGCCGGTAACCGTCCCGAACTTGCCGATGCCGAGCGCGCCGAGCTTGGCGTGATCGAAAGCTTTCTGCCGCAGCGCATGGCCGCCGGCGAGGCGGAGGCGGTCGTGCGCGGCCTGGTCACCGAACTCGGCGCGAGCGGCCCCAAGGACATGGGCCGCGTCATGGCGGCGTTGAAGGAGCGCTTCGCCGGACAGATCGACATGTCGAGCGCGTCGGCGATGGTCAAGGCGGCGCTGTCCTGAGCCTCTCCCCGGCCTTTCTCGACGAACTGCGCGCCCGCGTGTCGCTGTCGGGCGTCGTCGGCCGGCGGGTCAAGCTCGCCCGGGCGGGGCGCGAGATGAAGGGCTGCTGCCCGTTCCATAATGAGAAGTCGCCGAGCTTCTTCGTCAACGACGACAAGGGCTTCTACCACTGCTTCGGTTGCGGCGCGCACGGCGACGTGATCCGCTTCGTTGTCGAGCAGGAGGGGCTGGGCTTCATCGACGCGGTCAAGAGCCTCGCGCAGGAGGCGGGGCTGGAGATGCCTGCGGCCGATCCACGGACGCAGGAACGCGAGGCGGCGGCGGCGACGCTGCACGACGTCACGCGCGATGCGGCCGCCTTCTTCGCCGACCGGCTGGCCGGCGAGGGCGCGGCGGCGCGCGACTATCTGGCGGCGCGCGGCGTGACGCCGGCGACGGCCGCGGCGTTCGGTCTCGGCTTCGCCCCCGACAGCCGGACGCGGCTGAAGACGGCGCTGGCGAGCCATGGCGACGACCGGCTCGCCGCGGCGGGACTGCTGGTGACGCCGGAGGGTGACGTCGGCGCGGGGGGCGTGCCCTACGACCGCTTCCGCGGGCGTCTGATGTTCCCGATCCGCGATCCGCGCGGCCGGGTGATCGGCTTCGGTGGACGGGTGCTGGGAGACGGTCAGCCCAAGTATTTGAATTCGCCCGACACGCCGCTGTTCGACAAGGGGCGGACGTTGTACAATCTCGACCGTGCCGGGCCGGTCGCGCGCAAGAGCCAGCGGCTGATCGTCGTCGAGGGTTATATGGATGTCATCGGGCTGGCGCAGGCGGGGTTTGCCGACGCCGTCGCCCCGCTCGGCACGGCGCTGACCGAGGCGCAGCTGGCCCTGCTGTGGCGCTATGCGCCCGAGCCGGTGCTGTGCTTCGACGGCGATGCCGCGGGCCAGCGGGCGGGGCTGCGCGCGGCGCTGCGGGCGCTGCCGCTGCTCGAGCCGGGGAGGTCGCTGCGCTTCGCGACGCTGCCGACGGGTCAAGACCCCGACGATCTGGTGCGCGCCGGCGGCCCGACGGCCTTCGAGCGGGTGGTGGACGCCGCCGAGCCGCTGATCGACCGCCTGTGGCGCAGCGAGACGGAGGCCGCCGACACGTCGACGCCCGAGCGCCGCGCCGCCGTCCTCGCCCGGCTCGACGAGCACGCCGCGACCATCGCGCACGCGGAGCTGCAGCGCTTCTACCGCAGCGAACTCCGCGACCGCTTCTATGCCCTGTTCCGGCGGCCGGAGCGGATGCCGCGGCACCAGACCTCGCGCTTCGGCGCGCCGCCTGCGCCACCCTCCCCCGGTGTGCTCCGTGCCGGTCGCCCCAACCTGCACGCGGCGATGGTCGAGCAGGTGCTGACCGCGTGCCTGCTGCGCCCCGCGTTGATCGACGCCGGGTTCGAGCAGCTGGCGGCGCTTCGCCTGACCGACCGCGCGCACGCGGCGCTGCTTGCGGCGATGCTCGACGCCTTCGCCGCCGACGCCGATCTCGATCCCGCGCCGCTGCTGGCGGCGGTCGCGGCGCGCGGCAGCGACGCCGCGGCGCGGGGGCTGCTCGACCGCTTTCGCCCCGGCATCGGTAATCTCGGCTTCCTGCGCAGCGACACGCCGCCGACCCTGGCCGCCGCACAATTTTCCAGATTTCTCGATGCCTTGGTCGCCGATGCTCGCCTGGGGGATGACATTGCCGTGACCAATGCCCATTTCCGCATATCGCTGGACGAAGCCGCCTTTGCGGCCGTGCGGCGGAACCACGAGACCCGGGCAGAGATGGCCGACAGCGAAGTCGTGAACGGCGCGGTTGGAATTACTGCGGTTAACGAGTAAGCGGCTCCACCCCTTCCGCGAGTCGGCCGCGCGACGGAAGTACGATTGGACGATGTTGATGGCAAAAGCGAACGGGACGGCGGACGGCGATGACACGGCTTTGAAGCCCGACGCCGACGGTGCCCCCCTCCTCGATCTCAACGAGGCCTCGATCAAGAAGCTGATCGCCCGCGCCAAGAAGCGCGGCTACATCACCTATGACGAGCTGAACGACGCGCTGCCCCAGGTCACGTCCGACCAGATCGAGGACGTCATGGCGGCGTTGTCGGAGATGGGGATCAACCTCATCGAGAACGACGAGCCCGCCGAAGAGGGGGCCGAGGCCGCGCGCGCGGACGAGCCCGACGAGGAGGAGGCGACCGACGACGCCGATCCGGCGATCGCCGCGCCGGTCGCGGTCAAGGCGGCGCCGCTCGACCGGACGGACGATCCGGTCCGCATGTACCTGCGCGAAATGGGCGCGGTCGAGCTCCTGTCGCGCGAAGGCGAGATCGCGATCGCCAAGCGCATCGAGGCCGGGCGCAACACGATGATCGCCGGTCTGTGCGAATCGCCGATGACCTTTACTGCGATGATCGAGTGGTCGGACGCGCTGAACGAAGGTCGGATGCAGCTGCGCGAGATCCTCGATCTCGATGCGATGCTGGTCAAGCCGCCGGTCGAGGCCGAGGGCGGCGGCGAGACCGCGACCACGGGCAGCGAGCTGCCGACGGTGGCGTACAAGGACGACGGCGAACCCGACATCGTCTCGGCCCCCGCCGATGCCGACGACGAGGACGAGGCGGCGTTCTCGCCCCGCGTCCGCCCCGACGGCTCGCCGGCGATCCCCGACGAGGACGACGAGGATAACACGCTGTCGCTGGCGGCGATGGAGGAACTGCTCAAGCCCGACGCGCTCGCCAAGTTCGCCGAGATCACCGCGACCTACAAGAAGTTCCAGAAGCTGCAGGAGAGCCGCCTGACGGCGTTCCGCAGCAATGCCGCCTATCCCGCGGCCGACGAGCGCCGCTACCAGAAGCTGCGCGAGGAGCTGACCGCGGGCGTCCAGTCGATCCACTTCAACAACAACAAGATCGAGTTCCTGGTCGACCAGCTATACGGCTACAACCGCCGCCTGCTGGGACTTGGCGGGACGATGATGCGCCTGGCCGATCGCCACAAGATCAACCGCAAGTCGTTCCTCGACGAATACATGGGCCACGAGCTCGACGCCGGCTGGCTGACGCGCGTCGCGCCGATCGACAAGAAGTTTGCCGCCTTTGCTCAGGCCGAGGCGCGGGCGGTCGAGGACGTGCGGCTGGAAATCGCCGACATCGCGCAGGCGACCGGCGTCGACTTGGGCGAGTTCCGGCGCATCACCAACATGGTCCAGAAGGGCGAGCGCGAGGCGCGGATCGCCAAGAAGGAGATGGTCGAAGCCAACCTGCGCCTCGTCATCTCGATCGCCAAGAAATACACCAACCGCGGGCTGCAGTTCCTTGATCTCATTCAGGAAGGCAATATCGGCCTGATGAAGGCGGTCGACAAGTTCGAGTACCGCCGCGGCTACAAGTTCTCGACCTATGCGACGTGGTGGATCCGCCAGGCGATCACGCGCAGCATTGCCGATCAGGCGCGGACGATCCGCATCCCGGTCCACATGATCGAGACGATCAACAAGCTGGTCCGGACCAGCCGCCAGATTCTCCACGAGATCGGCCGCGAGCCGACCCCCGAGGAACTGGCCGAGCGGCTGTCGATGCCGCTCGAGAAGGTCCGCAAGGTGATGAAGATCGCCAAGGAGCCGATCAGCCTCGAGACGCCGATCGGCGACGAGGAGGACAGCCACCTCGGCGACTTCATCGAGGACAAGAACGCGGTGATCCCGGTCGATGCGGCGATCCATGCCAACCTCAAGGAGACGGTGACGCGGGTACTCGCCTCGCTGACCCCGCGCGAGGAACGCGTGTTGCGCATGCGTTTCGGCATTGGCATGAACACCGACCATACGCTGGAGGAGGTCGGCCAGCAGTTCAGCGTCACGCGCGAGCGCATCCGCCAGATCGAGGCCAAGGCCCTCAGGAAGCTGAAGCACCCGAGCCGCAGCCGCAAGATGCGGAGCTTCCTCGACGTCTAGGGCGACGGGCGCGCGGCGCGCGTCCGACACCTTGTGCGCCGCACATTTCTTTCTTCTTTTCCTACTTTTCGCTCCCTCCTGTTCACACCGTGCTCCGCTGCGCGTTTCGCGTTGCTCATCGTGTCGTGCCTGATGCGACAACACCCCCTGCTCATCCGCGAGGCGGCCGTAACCCACTCTTTGCCGCCTCGTGATTTGTCCGCCGTGTTCGCAGCCGCAGTGGTGATGATAGCGGTTGGAGTTGTTATCCGCTATTTGCGCCTGCCTGCGGTCGAGATGTCCCCGGAAAAGGGCTCGGCGAGGCGTATAATGTCGCCAAGGCGTTCGCCCGCACCGGCGCGATCGCCGACGCCTTCGCCACCGGACAGGCCCGACCGCGCACCTGATGCCGCTGCCCGATAATCGGCGGAACCGTGTACCGCATCTTCGGCATCCACACGCCGACGTCGGCGTAATCCTGACGACGATCGCCCTCGGTTCGTCTTTACCTCGTTCTGTCGCTGTCCTGCGTTCCAAGAGCTCGGTTCACCCGTCGCCAGCCGGCTTCTGCCTTGGCGATAGTTTGCCTGTCGCCGATAAACGTCATGCTAGAGACGTCTGTTCCGCGTCGGGACGCGCATGCGTCGCGGCGGGGGCCTTAACGTTGTACCTCGTCCTGCGCTTCATCGCCGACTTATCGGCACTCGGGAGATCGTTATCTTGCGCTGTCGTGGCGCTGACGCTGTTCATTGCGCCGCCGTTCGGCGTCGCCGGCTATTGCTGCGCGGCGCTGCTGATGTCCGCCGCCGCCGCCCGCCGCTGCTAGCGACCATGCATCGCCGCGGTGGCGCTGGCCGCTTCTACGCCGTGGACGCTGCGGAACATGCAGTCATGGGATCGCCGATCGCGCTGCGCGACAACTTCGGCCTGGAGCTGCGCCAAGCCAACGACTTGTCGCTGCTGACCAGCCCCGATCCAGATGCGCATCCCCGCCACAGCGTGCATCCTGCAGCCGCGCCTATGCAAATTCGCGCGCGCATCGCGTATTCAATTCGCTTATCAGACCTATACCTATCGCCGCTCACCCGCTTATTTCCTACACTACTCGCCACCTCCAATTCTGCTTTTCCCCCGCTACAACGCTGCAGCCTTTCACGTGCGCGTGCTTCACCGCTTCCTATCCTTCCATCTCCCACGCTCCTTCCACATCGCTATCGCTGCTCTCTGCCGCTACCACTACCAGTATTATACCCTTACATTTTCCCTATCTTTTCACTAACCTCCCTACCTTACAACATCTCCCCTACTCCTTCTCCCTACTCTATACTACGCGTGCACTGGCGGTCGACCTCTTTATCGTTGATCGCCGGGTGCCTGGCCCGGCGACGGCGGTCGCAGGCTAGGCCGGATCGCCGGCCCTGATCGGTCGCACCGGCGGCCCGGCCGAGACTGACCTTCGTCGGGCGATGGCGTCCGGAGCCGCCTCAATGGTCCGCTGCGACCCGCGCCACGATCCGTGCCAGCGCTGCCGCGTCCGCACACCGCGCCTTGCCGCCGTCCATCAGCGCGCCGCGGATCGCCATCGCCGTGTCGAGGACGGCGGCGTCGATCGCCTCATCGGACGGGTCGCGGGTCCATTCCTGTGTGGACGGTTGTACGGCTGCTGCGATCGAATAGACGATGTCCTGCTCGGCGGAGCCCTCCTTCAGCGCGCCCGCGGCCGAGGTGAGGGATGAGGCCAGCGTCGACGCGCCGCTGCCGCGGGTGACGACCGCTGCCGCCGCGGCAGCGCCCCAGCGCGCCTCCGCCAGGCGGTTGAAGGTCACCGAATAGCTGCCGAGCAGAGCGATGCGGTCGTTCTCGGTCAGATCGGACGAGCCGGCAATACTGTCCTGGAGGCGGGTCAAGGCCGCCCGCGCCTGCTCCATCGGTGCCTTCCGGACCTCGCTCCACAGCTGCTCGAACAGCACCGGGGCAAGCCCGGTCGCAGGCTCGATCACCGTGTCGAAACGTTCGATCGCCAGCAGCGCATGGTCGAACTCGACGACGGCGGCACCGTTCTTCTCGTCGAGCGGCCAGTGCAGGCGCCCGGCCACCACTCGTCCGCGCTTGGGATCGAAGGTGTCCGGCGGTACGTTGGCGATCAGCAGGTATCCGCTTCCCGCCTCGGTCAACGCGTTGCCGATCAGCGTTGCGACCACCTCGCTCACCTGCTGCAGGCCGAGCAGCTTACCGAAGCTGTCGTACACCGTCTCGGCGACCTTGAGACCGGCCCCCACGGCGGGCTGACCGACGGCGGTGCCGACGGTGCCGACAACGTTCAACAGGGTGCGGACGAGATCGTCGCCCGGCACGCTGAACAGGCCGGCGTAGATCGACAGGTTGCCGTCGTTGAACGGGGTCGGGCGAAGCACCGTCAGATCGCGAAGCTCCACCCAGGCGGGCTTGGCGTCCGCGGCATCGGTCACGCCCGCGTCCTTCAGTTTCTGGCGGATGACGTCGGGTCCGATCGAAAAGGGCACCGTCCGGCGAACGCCGCCCTGGTCGAATTCGGCGAGGCAGACACACAGCGGCAGTTGCTCGGTGGCGAACCTGCGGGCATTCACCATGTGCAGGCCGGACAGGCGAACGCCGAAGTACGAATTGCCGGCGACGAACGGGCTGCCGTCGACTCGTTTCGGAAAGCGGTCGTCGACGATCCCGGCCGGGTTGCCGAGCATGTCGGCGACCTTGCGCTCGACCGGGCTCGCCTTGACCCCCTGGAACCAGCGTGCGGCAGCATCGAGCAGTCTCATCTATCCCTCCAGGGTGTAGTCGTGCCACGTCTGCCGCTGGATCGTCAGGACCGGCGAGAAGCCGGTCAGGCGCTGCGGCGTGTATTGACGGAGCGTCAGCAGTGCGTGGTGAAACGCGGTCGAGACCGGCACCGGCGTCCCTTTGCGACGCAGTTCGCGGTGCAGCGCCACGGTGAAGATGCGCGCATCCGCGTCGATCACCGGCCAGCGGAACCCGATGACTGCGGGAATGCCGCGCGACGCCATCCGCGACATGGCCAGGCCCGAAGCCCCTTCGCACGACGACAGGATGACGAGACGGGTATCGCCCTCGGACGCCAGCCGCGCGAAATCCTCGATGTCGTAGGGGATGATCGGTCGCCCAGGCGGTGCCGGCAAGGCGAGGAAGACGCGCCGCGAATCCGACCGGACGCTGTGGCCGGCGAAATGGACGATGTCGAAGGCGAAGCTGGCGAACGCATCGGTGATCGCCTTGATGTTGTCGACCTCCGGCTTCAGTTCGAGCACCGTAATCTCGGTCTCCCGATACAGCGCGCAGATCTCATCGCGCTCGTCCCTCAGGGCGGCCAGGTCGGGCAGGGTGACGTCCGCCCGGCCCTTGATCGTTTCCCCGGCGACCTTGAACACTCCCGAGGCTCCGGCAAAGATGAACAGGACGCGGCGGTGCGGCCGGTTTTCGACCGGCATCCGGTCCGGCGACCGATGCTCCTGCCGGGGGATCAGCCGCCGCGCGATCGGATTGACGAAGCGCAGGTATTCGGCCGGGTTCTGGGTGGTCACGATCTCGAACGGGACGAAGCCGAAGCTGTCGTCATCGAGAACGATCCGGTGATGGATCATCGTCTGATCGCTGAGGTTGCTCTTGCAGAACTTCACTGCCCTATCGAGCGGATCCTCGAAGACATCGAGCAGCAGCCGGCCGACATTGTTGATCTTGCGGATGTTCAACGTCCGGAAATTTTCCTCGCTTTCTTCGAGCTGCGAGAATTCCTCATTGAGGAAATCGAGCTGGCGGCGGGCTTTCCAGTCGTTGTCCCAGCTTTGGCACTTTCCTCCGGCGCGGACCTCGCACTGCAGGGTCGCCTCCCTGATGGTCAGTTCGACGGTGGCGAAGTTTGCCACCGCGATCTCGGCGGCGCGCTCGTCGAGGACCGGGAGAACGGCGACGATTTCGGCGGCGAGCTGCATCGCGTCGAGGCTGCGCGCCAGCATCACCGACGTGTGCCCCAGTCGGTCGCCGAGTACGTTCAGCTCGTCCATCGGCACCGACGTGACGAGCACGATCGGTGCCGGATGCGCGGCGCGGACCTGAGCGGCGACTGCCGCAACACGGTCGAACCGGTCGGATGTGGTCGTCAGCTGCATGCCGCCGTCGACATCGACGACGATCGCCTCGGGGTCCGTCTCCTGCGCGCGGGTGACACTGCGCTCGCCGCTCGCGCGGACGACGTCGAGCGCACGCGCCTCGAAGCCGATCGTCATCGCCTCCCGCCAGTCCTCGCTGTCGGAGACGACGAGCAGCCGGTGCTGTCCGCGCCGGCTCATTGGCCGTCCCCGGGCGACGGCGGCGCGCCGGGCCCGAAGGTCGCAGCGACGGTCTTGAGCGCGCTGAGCAGCGCACGGCTGGCGGGGCTTCCGGCACCATCGCCGGTCCGGCCCGGCAAGGTGGCCGTCGCCAGGTCGTAGAGCGTGTCCACGACCCGCCTGCCCCGGTCCTCACCGCCTTTCCCCGCCGTCAGGCCGGCGAGACGGTCGTAGCTGAGGTTGGTACTGCTGATCGCCTCGCTGACGCGCATCAGGCTGACGTCGACGGTGTCGAGCCCCTCGCCCGCCTTGAGGTCCGTGCGCACGCGGGCGATGAGCGCGCCCGCCAGCATCAGCACGGCCCGGGAGCGGCCCACCTCGTTTTCGACGACCTCGCGCGCATGGGACAGGCCGGCCAACCACTCCTGCTCGCCCTGATCGGAGAATTTGAAGACGAACTGGCCGAAGGCCTCGCTCGACAGGCGCGCGGTCACGATCAGGGGACGCGGCCGTTGCAGCGCCGTCGTCAGGACGATGTTCTCGTTCGACAGAACGCGAATTGGACTGAGCAGCCGGCGGCCGGCCTCGTCGGTCGACAGGTCGGCGAGCGCGGTCGCGGCGCCTTCGACGAGCCCGAACAAGGCACGGGCCGCGCTGTTCGTCCGCTGGATGATTCCGGCCCGGTCGGTGACGATGATCGGCTCGGTCAGGCCGTCGAGGATCGCCTTGCTCAGCCGCGTCTCGAACCACAGGTTCAGCGTCAGCTGGAGGCCGTTGACCAGTTCTTCGAGCATCTTCCGGTCGGGGCCGCGAAATGCCGCGAACGCGGCCGAAGAACAGTCCAGGATCCATTCGATCTTGCCGCAGATGAAGATCGGATAGCAGAGCGCGGATCGCGCCTCGAAACCCTCGACGGCGGAATAGTCGAACGGCGGCGGATCGGTGGTCACGTCATCCGCGCGCAGGCAGTTGCCGGCTTTCAGCGTGTGTCCGAGCATCCCGACGTCGAGCCGCTGCCGGTAGTCGGGGTCGATCTTGAGAAGCTTGCCTCGCGTGCGGTCGCACGACGCAACCAGCTCGAACTGTTGTTCGACACGGTAGATGCCGACGAAGTCCCAGTCGTTTTCCGTGGCGAGCGTCGTTACGAGCGTCTGGGCTAGGCCGTCGATCGGCAGGTTCGGTTTGAACAGGTCGCGCAGCTGGCGCAGGACATTGCGGCGGCGCATCGCCAGCGCGGCAACGATATCGCGCATCAGGGCCTTGACCGCGGGAGCGCGGATAAGGTCGCGCTCCGCCGGGCCGTATGCGCCGGGGGTGCGCGAGCCGATGATCAGCGACCCGGCCAGCTCGTCGTTCTCGTAGATCGCGGTCCCGAGCAGCGCCCGCACTTTCGCGGCCCGAAGCTGACGCACGCTGACGAGATCGCCGACCGTCCCCCCTCCGTCGACGGGCCGGTTGACAACGGCATCGAGGTCTTCCGTCCAGGGCTCTTCGCTCCCCAGCCACTCGGCGGTTCCCGGCAGGTCCGGTTGCCAGCGCTGCGTCCAGCGCTTCAGGCGACCGTCGCCGCCGATGACGAACCGGGCGCAGGACAAGCGCTCGCCCTGACCCCGATCGTCGTCGATCGCGTGCTCGAAGAAGATGGCGCGCTCGAACTCCGTCCCCGCCAGCGCCGCGGCCAATCGCGACGCGATTTCCTGAGCAAAACGCGTCGACGAGTCCATCGCCGTAGCCCTATCTGCAACCACTGCCGGTCATCGCCAAGATACTGGCAACGCCTGACTTCTCGACATTTGGTATCAGCCGGCCACCGGTAGCGCAACGGTCGCGGAGATTTCCCTGTGACATGGATCACTACTTTCGACCGTCTGCACAGGGAGCAATGCTTCTGTTCGCGGCGGCGGCAGGAGCGGTGACGATCGACTGCGGCTCAGAGCCGCCCGACCGTGCCCTGGGGTGACGTTGCCGCGACATCGGCGCGACGCGGAAGGGCTTGACGCTCGCGCGGGCTTGAAGAATGCGAAGTCGATGCGGATTGGTGGCGAACATCTTGAATGATCAGTGGGTCGGCCGCGGCATCGGCGATAGTCCAGACGGGCCCGTTCCCGGACTGGCGGCGATGAGCAGCGCAACAGCTCCGCTTCGGCGCGGGACCGACGCCGCCGCCTTGGCCGAAAGCGAGGCGCGGCTCGCTCTGGCGACCACGGCCGCCCGCATGGGCATCTGGGACTGGGACCTGGAGACCCACACCTTCGTCTACTCAGCGCGCGCCCGCGAGATCTGCGGCTTTCCCGCCGACGGCGACGTGACCTACGCCATGGTGCGCGCGGCGACGCACCTCGACGACTTCCCGCGCACGTCGCTTCAGGCGCAGCGAGCCACCGATCCGGCCATCCGTTCACGCGAGCCGTACGAGTACCGCGTCGTGTGTCCCGACGGTACCGTGCGCTGGGTGCTGGCGCACGGCGAGGCGGTGTTCGTCAGGGACGGTGCCGGCGAGCGCGCCGTGCGCTATGTCGGCACGCTGCAGGACGTGACCGAGCGCCGCCAGCTCGACGAGGCGCATGTCGAGCTCAGCCAACGGCTGAAGCTGGCGCTCGATGCCAGCCGCCTGGCGGTGTGGGAAGCCGACATTGCGGCAGATACGCTCGTCGCCTCGCCCGATCTCAACCGCCTGTTCGGCTTGCCCGAGGACAGCGTCCCGACGCTGGCGACGCTGCGCCGGCATTACTGCCCGGGTGAACAACAGCGCCTGCTCGACATCGGCCAGGATGTCCTGGCGCGCGGCGAGCGCTACATGGAAGCCGACTATCGCATCGTCCGCGCCGACGGTGCCGCGCGCTGGCTCGGCCTGCGCTGCGAGCTCCTGCGCTCCGAGGTCAGTGATCGGGTGCGTGTGGTCGGCGTCGTCTCCGACGTCACCGAGCGCAAGGCGGCCGAACTCCGCGCCGCCATCATCGCGGAGCTGGTCGCCGTCACCCGCGACCTTGACGAACCCGAGGCCATCTCGTTTGCCGCCGCCGAGGTGCTGGGCCGCGCGCTGGCCGTCAGCCGCGTCGGCTACGGCACCATCGATACGGTCGCCGAAACCATCACCATCGATCGCGACTGGAGCGCGCCCGGCATCGCCTCGCTTGCCGGAACCCTGCACTTTCGCACCTACGGTTCGTACATCGAGGATCTGAAGCGCGGCGAGACGGTCGTCTGCGCCGACGCCGATCGGGACCCGCGCACGGCCGCCACCGCCGCCGCGTTGAAGGCGATCAGCGCCCAGGCGTTCGTCAACATGCCCGTGACCGAGCGGGGCGGGTTCGTCGCCCTGCTCTACCTCAATCACGAGCTGCCGCGCGACTGGACGGACGACGAGCTGACGCTGATCCGCGAGGTGGCCGAGCATACCCGCACGGCGGTCGAGCGGCGGCGGGTCGAGCGGGCCCTGCGGGCGCTGGCCGCCGAGCTGGAGGCGCGGGTCGAGGCCGCCGTGGCGGAGAAGACGCTGCTCGCCGAGATCGTCGAGAGCACCGACACCCTGATCATGGTGGCCGACGTCGACTACCGCCTGCTCGCCGTCAACAAGGCGGCGGCCGACGCCTTCGAGGGCCTGTACGGCTTTCGGCCGACGGTGGGGGCGAGCCTGCTCGACCTGCTGGACGACTTTCCCGAGCAGGCCGAGCTCGTGCGCGCTGCCTGGGGACGCGCGTTCAGCGGCGAATCGTACAGTGTGACGCAACGCTTCGGCGGCCACGCGGGCCGCTTCTTCGACATCAAGTTCAACGTCTTGCGCGACCGGAGCGGGCACCAGATCGGTGCCTATCAGTTCGTCTATGACGTCACCGAGCGGATCACTCGCGAGCAGCGCCTGGCGCATGCCGAGGAGGCGCTGCGCCAGGCCCAGAAGACCGAGGCCCTGGGCCAGCTCACGGGTGGCGTGGCGCATGATTTCAACAACCTGCTGACGCCGATCATCGGTGGGCTCGACCTGCTGCAGCGCCGGATCGGCACCGACGACCGGACGCAACGGATCCTGAGCGGGGCGCTTGCCGCCGCCGAGCGGGCGCAGACTCTGGTGCAGCGCCTGCTCGCCTTCGCCCGCCGCCAGCCGCTGCAGCCGACCGCGATCGATGTCGGCCAGTTGATCGAGGGGATGCGTGACCTCATCGCCAGCACCACGGGACCGACGGTGCAGCTCGACCTGCAGCTCAGCCCCGGCCTGCCGCCGGCACGGGCCGACGCCAACCAGCTCGAAATGGCGCTGCTCAACCTGGCGGTCAATGCGCGCGATGCCATGGCCGACGGCGGGCGACTGACGGTGCGGGCCGCCCTTGCCCGGCTCGACGACGGTGACGTCAAGGATCTCGCCGCCGGCAGCTACATCGCGATCGAGGTCGAGGACGACGGCGTCGGCATGGACGAGGCGACCTTGGCCCGGGCGATCGAACCGTTCTTCTCGACCAAGGGCGTCGGTCGCGGCACCGGGCTCGGGCTGTCGATGGTCTACGGCCTCGTGGCGCAGCTCGGCGGTGCGATGCGGCTGGCGAGCAGGCCGCACCAGGGGACGACGGTCGGTCTCATCCTGCCGATCAGCGAGACGGTCGCGGAGCCCCTCAAGCCTCACGTCGCCCGGCCAGCCGCAGCGGCACGCGCCGGTACCGCCCTGCTCGTCGACGACGAGGATCTGGTTCGCGCCAGCACTGCGGAGATGCTGGGCGAACTCGGCTTCGACGTCGTCCAGACGTCGTCGGCGGAGACGGCGCTGGCGCGGCTCGACGCGGGCCTGGTGCCCGACGTTGTCATTACCGATCACCTCATGCCCGGGATCTCCGGCGTCGATCTGGTCCGCATTTTGCGAGGCCTCTACCCGGACCTGCCGGTGCTCGTCGTGTCGGGCTATGCCGCGCTCGATGACCTGTCGGCGGACATCACCTATCTGACGAAGCCGTTCCGGCTTGGCGACCTGGCCCGCAGTCTCGCCGCCCTGACCAAAGCCGCAGCGCGCTAGTCGCGCCGCCTGCACGCCCGTCCGCCCTTGGCAGATTGAGTTCGGCATGCCCCATCTGCCTCGGCCTGTGGCCACGGCGAAGAAACGATCGCATCAGGCCCAGCTAGTCGACGGCTCGGGTCGACCCCGGACGCTGCAGCCGCGCCTCTCGCGGCGGGATCGGTTCCTGGCTCGAACGGATCGCGCCCGGAACTATCGAAGCAGCCACGGGTTCGTAACATAAGTATTGGTTGCGTACGCTTATGCACACGCCCGAGTTGCGCCTTCGCCTTTGGGTTCTGCTTGATATCCTTACAGTAAAAAATGGTCGTCGGCTTCGGCACCGGCCACGACACCGCCCATCGGCAGCGCTGGCGATCCTCCGCGCGTCCACTACGCCGCGTCAGAAGCGCGGGATGGTTCAGCCCGCGAGGAACAGCTCGGCGGCCGCGTCGACGATCGCGTCGCGATCGAGGCGGTAGGCGCGGTACAGGTCGGGCAACGTGCCGGTCTGGCCGAAGCGGTCGACCCCAAGCGCGGCGACGCGCATCCCCCGCACCCCGCCGAGCCACGACAGCGCCGACGGCGAGCCGTCGATGATCGTCACGAGGCCCGCGTCGGGGGCGAGCGGGGCGAGCAGGGCCGCGACATGGCTGGTCGCCGTTCCCCCGCCCGTCCACCGCGACGCCTGGGCTGCGGTCCAGCCGCGGTGGAGCAGGTCGGGCGAGGTGACGGCAAGGATGCCGAGCCCGGGGATGTCCTCGGCGAGCGCATCGGCGGCAGCCAGGACTTCGGGCACGATCGCACCGGTGAAGACCAGCGCCGCCGATGCCCCGACCCGTGGCCGCCTGAGCCAGTAACCGCCCGCCAGCGCATCCGCTTCCCAGTTCGCGTCCGCCCGCTCGACCTGGGCGATCACCCGCGTCGTCAGGCGGAGGTAGACCGAGCCGCCGTCAGGTGCCTGGAGATGGCGGAAGGCGTGACCCATGATCAGCGCCAGCTCGTCGGCGAACGCGGGTTCGTAATAGGTCAGCCCCGGCTGGCCGATACCGATCAACGGGCTGTTGATCGACTGGTGCGCCCCGCCCTCCGGCCCCAGCGTCACGCCCGACGGCGTCGCCACGAGCAGGAAGCGCGCGTCCTGGTAGCAGCCGTAGTTGAGGGCATCGAGACCGCGGGCGATGAACGGATCATAGACCGTGCCGACGGGGAGCAGGCGCGAGCCGAACAGCGGCGCCGCCAGCCCGAACGCGGTCAGCGCGAGGAACAGGTTATTCTCGGCGATGCCGAGCTCGAGATGCTGCCCCGCCCCGTGCCCCGACCATTTCTGCGGGCTGGGGATGCGCGCGGCGTGGAACACGTCCTTCAGCTCGGACCGGCGGAACAGCCCGCGCTGGTTGACGAAGGCGCCGAGGTTGGTCGACACGGTGACGTCGGGCGAGGTCGTGACGATGCGGTCGGCGACGGCGCGCAGGGCCGGGTCGCCGGACTTGGCGAGGTCGAGGAGGATGCGCCCGAACGCCGCCTGGGTCGACTGCTCGGGGCCGTCGGGGGCGGCAAGGCGGGGCACGGGCAGGGTCTCGGCCGCGGGTGCTGGCCCGGCGCCTTTTCGGGCGATGGGCGAAGCGGCGACGAACGCCTTGACCGCGGCGGCGGCGTTGTCGCCGAGCCCCGCCCACGGCTCCCATTCAGCGCCCGCAGCGATGCCGAGCCGGTCGCGCAGGGCGGCGATCTGCCCCGGGTTCATCAGCCCGGCGTGGTTGTCCTTGTGCCCGGCGAAGGGAAGTCCATAGCCCTTGACGGTATAGGCGATGAACAGCGTCGGCCGGTCGTCGGCGGCGGCGGCAAAGGCCGCCATCAGCGTCGCGACGCAGTGGCCGCCAAGATTGGTCATGACCTCGGCGAGCGCGGCGTCGTCATAGCCGTCGAGCAGCGTCGCGACGTGCGGCCTGGCGCCGATGTCGGCGGTCAGCCGGGCCCGCCACGCCGCCCCGCCCTGGTACGTCAGCGCGGCGAAGTCGACGTTGGGACAGGCGTCGATCCAGTCCTTCAGCGCCTGCCCCCCGGCCGGGCGAACGCCGCGACCTGCTTGCGGCCGTACTTCAGCGTCAGGACGCGCCAGCCGCACGTCTCGAAGATGTCGTCGAAGCGGCGGAACATGCGGTCGGCGGTGGTGTGATCGAGGCTCTGGCGGTTATAGTCGACGATCCACCAGCAGTTTCGGACGTCGTGCTTGTAGCCCTCGATCAGCGCCTCGTAGATATTGCCCTCGTCGAGTTCGGCGTCGCCCATCAGCGCGATCATCCGCCCGGTCTTCGCCGCGGCCAGGCCACCATGGGCGACGAGGTAATCCTGCACGAGCGAGGCGAACAGGGTGACGGCGACGCCGAGGCCGACGCTGCCGGTCGAAAAGTCGACGGGCACCCGGTCCTTGGTCCGGCTGGGGTAGCTCTGCGCGCCACCGAAGCCGCGAAAGCGCTCGAGCTGGTCGCGGCTCTGCTGACCGAGAAGATAATGGACGGCGTGGAGCACCGGTCCGGCGTGCGGCTTGACCGCGACCTTGTCGTGCTCCCCGAGCGCATGAAAATAAAGCACCGCCATGATCGCCGTCATCGACGCGCAGCTCGCCTGGTGTCCCCCGACCTTCAACCCGTCGGGCGAGGCCCGCAGATGGTTCGCGTTGTGGATCGTCCACGCCGACAGCCAGCGCAGCCGCGCCTCGAGCGCCTCGAGCATCTCGACCGTGCCAAGGTCGGACGGGTCGGCCGGAGAGGAAGCGAGCGTCGTTGCCATGACTTGTCCTGCGTTGCGGGGGCCGGTGCGGTCGGCCGGGCGGCCGCCGCCATGGTACAGGACCGGCGCCCGCCGCGCGAGCCGGGGAAAGCCGACGCCGCGGCGCCGGGTGGACGCTGCTCTTCGCTTTCCCCGCGGGTCGATCCTGCTATGCCAGACATGCTCCCCGGAGACGAACCGTACCGTGCAACTCCATCGGTCCATTCACCTGTCGCCCAGCCCCCTGCCCTGATGCGCATCGCCCGCCCACTTGCCGCCGGAGCCGCGTCATGGGGTCGGGCCGCGTGTGCCCCCGTTCGCCGTCTCGCGGCAGGCACGCGCGGGATCATGCTGCATTTCGCGCGTGCCGCCGGATGAGCGGGCGGTGTCACGGCGCGTCCGACGCGGCGCTCCCGATCACGACGCTGGCCGAACTCGCCGATCGCGCGGGCGTGTCGGTGACGACGGTGTCGCGGTCGCTCTCGGGCCACAGTGCCGTTGCCGTCGCGACCCGGGACCGGGTCGTGGCGCTGGCGCACGCGCATGGGTTTCAGATCAACCAGGCGGCGCGCAACCTGCGCCTCAAGCGCACCGGCGCGATCGGCGTCGTCCTGCCGCTGGGGCACGAAGCCGAGCAGCATCTGTCCGACCCGTTCTTCATGAGCCTGCTCGGGCCGCTCGCCGATGCCGTCGCCGCGCGCGGCTACGACCTCCTGCTCTCCCGCGTCATCCCGCGCGACGACCGCTGGCTGGACGGCGTCGTCGACAGCGGGCGGGTCGACGGCGTCATCGTCGTCGGCCAATCGAACCAGGCCGACGCCATCGAGCGTGTCGCCCGGCGGTACCGCCCGCTCGTGGTCTGGGGCGCGGCGCTGCCAGGACACGTCCAGCTGACCGTCGGGTCGGACAATGCCGCGGGCGGCGCGCTCGCGGCGCGGCACCTGCTGGCGCAGGGGCGGCGCCGCCTCGCCTTCTTCGGCAACCCCGATGCGCCCGAATTCGCCGCGCGGCACGCGGGCTTCCGCGCCGTCGCCGCCGCGGCCGGCGCGGCCGAGCCGACGCTGCTCCCCGTCCATCTGACGAGCGCGGCGGCGTATAGCGAGGTGCTCGCCTTCCTCGACGCCAACCCGCCGCCCGACGGCATCTTCGCCGCCTCCGATGTCATTGCCATGAGCGCGCTCCGCGCCCTGGCCGAGCGCGGCCGGCGTGTCCCGCACGAGACCAGCGTCATCGGCTACGACGACGTCGTCGTCGCCGAGCATACGACGCCGCCGCTGACGACCATCCGCCAGGACGTCGCGGGCGGCGCAGCGGCGATCGTCAACCTGCTGTTCCGCCGGCTGGACGGCGAGGACACCGCCTCGCTGACGATGCCGCCCGAACTGATCCTGCGCGGCTCGGCCTAGGCGCCGGTGCGCATAGACGGCGCCTCAGGCGCGCTCGCGCACGGTTGGGGATTATGCGCGCTCGCGCACGGGCGGGAGATCATGCGCTCTCGCGCACGGCCAGCGTTCCGGCGCGGTCGCGCACGGCCAGCGTCGCGGCGGCCGCGGCGAGCATCAGACCCCCGGCGAGGACGAGCACGTGGCGCGGGTCGCTGCCCAGCGCCGGATAGAGAAACGGCATCGTCACGCTTTCGATCAGCATCGGCACGACGATGAACATGTTGAAGATGCCCATGTAGATACCGGTCCGCGCCGGTGGGATCGCCTCGCTGAGCATGATGTACGGGTTGCCCATCATGCTCGCCCAGCCGAGGCCGATGCCGATCATCGGCACGAGCAGCCCCGTTTCGGTCGGGCACTCGGGAATCGCGAGCATGGCCACGCCCGAGGCGAAGATGCAGGCGGTGTGGCACGCCTTGGCCCCGTAGCGGCGGGCAAAGGGTATCATGGCGAAGGCGGCGACGAAGGCGACGAAGTTGTAGAAGCTGCCGACCTGGCCCGTGACGAGCACCGCCGCGCGGAAGCCGGGCGTGCCAGCATCGGCGGTGTGGAACAGCGAGCGGGCGACGGCAAAGGCGATGTACTGCCAATAGGCGAACATCGCATACCACTGGAACAGCATGGCCAGCGCGAGCTGACGCATCGGCCGCGGCATCGCGATCACCGCCGCCTTGAAATCGGTCCAGGCCTGCGCCGCCGACAGCGGCGCGGCGGTCATCACGGCGCGCTCGGCGGCGGTCAGCGGCAGTTCGGGAACCCGGAGCACGGACCACAGGATGGTCGACAGCGAGATGACCGCCCCGGCGACGAAGGCGACGCGCGTGACGACGGGAATGCCGTTGGCGTCGACGGCATCGGCGCTCATGCCGGCCCACACCAGCAGCGACGGCGCGAGGTACGACAGGGTCTGCGCGAGCCCGGTGAACGACGCCTGGGTCAGGAAGCCGAGCGAGCGCTGCGCCGGGGCCAGACGGTCGCTGACATAGGCGCGGTACGGCTCCATCGTGACGTTGTTGGCCGCATCGAGCAGCCACAACAGGGTCGCGGCGATCCACAAGGTGCGGCTGTACGGCATCGCCAGCAGGCACAGGCTGCACAGGACAGCGCCGATCAGGAAATACGGCGTCCGCCGACCGAGGCGGCTGACGGTCCGGTCGCTCAGGGCACCGATCGCCGGCTGGATCAGAAGGCCTGTCATCGGCCCGGCCAGCCACAACAGCGGCAGCGTCGCCTCGTCCGCCCCGAGGTAGCGATAGATCGGGCCCATGTTGCTCTGCTGCAGCCCGAAGCTGAACTGGAGGCCGAGGAAACCGAGGTTCATCGAGACGATCCGACCCAGCGACAGCCGCGGCTTGGTCTCGTGCTCGATACTCATCGCGCCCTCCCCGCCGCCGGACTGTCGCTGGCGTGCAACACCATCATAATCACGTTGCAATCGATTGCAAATCGCTATTGCAATCGATTGCACTCGCGGCGACAGTGCTGCCACGAACCGATAACCGGTCGATTGGGGAGACGATCATGGCGACCATCCAGACCATTCTACTGGCGTCGAGCGCGCTGATTGCCGGGCCGGCGCTGGCGCAGGCGACCGCGCCGACGGCGGTCACCGGCCCGACGGCGACGGTCGACACCGGCGCGCAGCAGGACGAGATCGTCGTCACCGGCACCACCCGCCCGGAGCGCAAGATCGACACCAGCATCTCGATCAGCAGCGTCAATGCCGAGACGATCGGCCAGCTCGCACCACAATCCGCGGCCGACCTGATCCGCTACATTCCCGGCATCCGCTCCGAAGCCTCGGGCGGCGAAGGCAACGCCAACATCTCCGTGCGCGGCCTGCCGGTCGCCTCGGGCGGCGCCAAGTTCGTCCAGTTCCAGGAGGACGGCATCCCCGTCCTGCTGTTTGGCGACATCGCGTTCGCCACCGCCGACACCTTCGTCAAGGCCGACAACTCCATCGCCCGGGTCGAAGCGGTGCGCGGCGGTTCGGCCTCGACGGCGACGTCGAACGCGCCCGGCGCGATACTCAACTTCATCACCAAGGACGGCACGGTCGAGGGCGGATCGGTCGGCATTCTGCGCGGAGTCGATTATGACCGGACGCGGCTCGACTTCGATTACGGCGCGCATCTCGGCGACGACTGGAAGTTCCACGTCGGCGGCTTCTATCACTATGGCGAGGGGGTCAAGGCGACCGGCCTGACCGGCGAGAACGGCGGCCAGATCAAGGCCAACCTGACCCGCAAGCTGGACAACGGCTTCATCCGCTTCGACGTCAAGTTCCTCGACGACCGTGCGCCGGTGTACCTGCCGGTGCCGGCGGCGATTACGCGGAGCGGCACCGATGCCAGCTACAGCTCGCTGCCCGGTTTCGACCTCAGGTCGGGGGCGCTGCAGTCCCCCGCCTACAACTCGTTGCTGTCGCTCGACGCCAGCGGCAACCGCGTCACCGATCGGCTCGACCAGGGTTATCGCAGCGTCAGCAAGGCGGTCGGCGCGGAGGCCTCGTTCGACCTCGGCGGCGGCTTCCACTTCGACGACAAGTTCCGCTACGCCTTCAACTCGGGCAAGTTTGTCGGGCCGTATCCGGCGAACGTCGACACCGCCGCCACCATTGCCGCCGGCATCGGCGGGGCGGGCTCGACGGTGATGCTGGCCACCGGGCCGAACGCCGGCCGGGCGTATGCGGGCTATGCCGTCAACACCGTGATTTTCGACGTGACGCTGAACGACGTCAACACCTTCACCAACGATCTGCGCGTCTCGAAGGACTTCGACGCCGGGGACTACGGCCGGATCACCGTCACGGCAGGCTACATGAAGTCGGGGCAGCACATCGGCATCGACTGGCATTGGCAGGATTATCTGGTGACGGCACAGGACGGCGGCCGTGCGCAGCTGCTCGACGTCCGCAACGCCGCTGGCGTGCTCCAGACGCAGCGCGGGCTCGTCGCTTACGACGCGCGTGCCTTCGGCGACTGCTGCGTGCGCAACTACGACGTCCAATACTCGGTCGACGCGCCCTGGGCAGACGTGACGTGGAAGTGGAACAAGCTGACCGTCGACGGCAGCGTCCGCTACGACATCCAGAGCGCGCGCGGCACCTACCGCGAATCGGCCGGCACCGGCGTGCCGATCGACGTCAACCAGGACGGCGTCATCCAGGTGCCCGAAAGCCGCGTCCTGACGGTAACCAGCGGCGCGCCGCAGCCGGTCGACTATACCAAGCGCTATGTCAGCTATTCGGTCGGCGCGAACTACGAGTTCACTCCCGATGTCGCGCTGTTCGGCCGCGCCAGCCGCGGCGCGCGCTTCAACGCCGACCGGGTTCTGCCCGCCGACGCCAGCGGCAACGTGTCGACGCTCGCGGCGCTGAACTTCGCCAACCAGCAGGAGATCGGGACCAAGTTCCGCGTCGATCATTTCTCCGGCGCGGTCACCGGCTTCCACACGACGACGGCCGAGCGCGGCAGCGACATCACGCCCGCCGGGCTGACGCTGTTCGCCCGCAACTACCGGGCCTACGGCGTCGAAGTCGAGGGCGCGGCAACCTTCGGCGGCTTCAACCTGTACGGCGGCGTCACCTGGACCGACGCCAAGATCACCGGCGACAATTTCGCTGGGGCGAACGACATCGGCAACCGCCCGCAGCGGCAGGCGATGTGGGTTTACCAGATTCGCCCGACCTACACGATCGGCCCGGTCAACGTCGGCGCGACGGTCGTCGGCACGTCGGATTCGTTCACCGACAGCACGAACACGCTGAAGCAGCCCGGCTTTGCCGTCGTCGGCCTGTTCGGCGACTATGCCGTTACCAGGCACGTCCACGCCTATGGCCATATCGACAACCTGTTCAACGTCGTTGGCATCACCGAGGTCGATCAGGCGCCGGCGGCGAACGGCGCAGGGGTCGGCTCGGCGCGGTCGATCCTGCCGCGCCAGATCACGCTCGGTGCCCGCTACGACTTCTGACGTCGTGGCCCGCTGGTGCATGCCAAGGACACGACGGGTTTCGCCACGGTGGGAGCGATGACGAGCCACTGGTCCCCTGCGGCGGTCGCCCTGATCGGCGACCGTCCGCTGCCACAGACCGCCGTCATCACGGCCGCGACGCCGCTCCTGCCGGGGTTCGACCTGTGGGACTATTGGCCGGTGCAGGAGGCGGACGGGCGGGTCGCGTCCGTTGCCGGCGGTACGCTCTACTTCTTCCTCGCCGCGACCGCTGCCGGCGACCCGGACGAGCGCCACGCCCGGGCGCACATCCGGCTGCTTCACCATCGGGCGGGCGGCTGGCGCGACCTTGGCCCTGCCTTGCCGCCAGCGTTCGCGCCGGGCAGCCGCCAGTGGTCGGGATCGACCGTGATCGACACCGGGCACCAGCGGCTCACGCTGTATTTCACCGCCGCCGGCACCGCGCGGCGAGGCGACGCTCGGGTTCGAGCAACGGTTGTTCGCGACATCGGCGGCGGTCAGTGGCCTGGCCGTCGGGCCGTGGTCGCACCCTGCCGAGGTCGTCGCGCCCGCGCCGCCCTACATGCGCGACATGCGCGGCGGCGGTGCGCTCGGCACGATCAAGGCCTTTCGCGACCCCTATTTCTTCCGCGATCCCGCCGACGCTGCCGAGTATCTGCTGTTCACCGCCTCGCTGGCCGGCTCGACGTCGCCGTGGAACGGAGCCGTCGGCGTCGCCCGGCGCGACGGCGCGGCGTGGCGGCTGGCCCCGCCGCTGATCGCCGCCGACGGCGTCAACAACGAACTCGAGCGTCCGCACGTGCTGGTCCACGGCGGTCGATACTACTGCTTCTGGTCGACGCAGGCGAAGGTCTTTGCCGCCGGCCTGATCGCGCCGACCGGACTGTACGGGATGGTCGCCGACGCCTTCGCCGGGCCGTGGCACCCGCTCAACGGCAGCGGGCTGGTCGCCGCCAACCCGCCCGCCGCGCCGCACCAGGCGTACAGCTGGCTCGTCGTCGACGACCTGCGTGTCCTCAGTTTCGTCGACCTGCTCGCCCTGCCGGAACCACCGGCCGACGCGGCTACCGCGCGCCGGCACTTCGGCGGCACGCCAGCCCCCGAGTTTCGCCTGCGCCTCGACGGCGACCGCGCGGCTCTGGCGTGACCGGACGGATTGCCGGCGTCGAACTCGGCGGCACCAAGTGCATCGCCGTGCTCGAGGAAGGGGGCATCCCGATCGCTCGCCGGCAGGTGGCGACCGCCACGCCCGACGCGACGCTGACCGCGCTTGCGGCCGAACTGAGCGCCTGGCACGCCGCAGCGCCGCTCGCCGCCCTCGGCATCGCCAGCTTCGGTCCGCTGCACCTCGACCCGGTCGATTCCGCCTTCGGCCGCATGGGCGCGACGCCGAAGCCCGGCTGGCGCGGCGCCGATGTCCGCGGTGCCCTCGCCGTGCCCGGCGTGCCGACCGGCTTCGATACCGATGTCGCCGGGGCGGCACTGGCGGAGGGGCGCTGGGGCGCGGCGCGCGGATGCAGCGATCACGTGTACGTCACCATCGGCACCGGCGTCGGCGTCGGTATCGTCGCCGCGGGACGCCTGGTCCATGGCCGCGGACACCCCGAGGCCGGGCACGTGCGCGTCCGCCGCGTCGCCGGCGACCCGTTTGCGGGCAGCTGCGTCTTCCATGGCGACTGTCTCGAAGGCCTCGTCGCCGGGCCGGCGCTGGCTGCGCGGACCGGGCTGGCCGGCGACCTCATCCCCGACGCCCATCCGGTGTGGGCGATGGTCGCGGTCGAGGTGGCGGAGGCGCTGGCGACCCTGATGCTGGTGCTTGCGCCGCAGCGGATCGTTCTCGGCGGGGGCGTCTTCATGCGCCGGCGGCACCTGCTGCCGCAGATCCTGGCAGCGACCGCGGAACGTCTCGGCGATTATCTTGCCGACGGCAGCGCCGCGTCGCTGGCGCGGATCATCGTTCCGGCCGCCCTGGGCGAGGACGCCGGTCCGCGGGGCGCGATTGCCTTGGCGCTCGACGCGCTGCAGGCGGTCGCCCCGAGTTGAGCGCGCGCGCCGACCGCGCGGGCGGGCGCCGCGCACGGCCGGCCAGAGCCTCCCGTTCCCGCACCGGGCGACAGGGTCAGGGGGATCGCTGCCCCGCTCCTCGGCCGGCGGAGGCTCCGGAACCGATGCGCGACGCCTGAAGCGACGCGATCAGGCCGGGCTTACTTGCCGTCGCTGAAGCCGATGTAGCTCGTGCTGTGGTCGACCGAGGCGTCCCACTCGTCGTTGATTTTCTTCGCCGCCGCCGGGCTGCCGGCGATCTTGCCGATCGCGGTCATGAAGGCCACGCCGCGGTCGGTCATCTTGTAAGCCAGACCGTCCATGCCGTCGATCATGGGAAAGATATACTCGCGGTCCCAGTCGCCGGCGACGAAGTTGACGATCGTCGGCTGGCCGTAGCCGACGGTCTGCGCCGCCGGAGCGAAGTACTTGGTTTCGATCTCGTCGATCCGGTCGATCGTGCTGGGCTTGAACTTGACCATGATCACGAAGACCGGCTTGCCGGCCCATTTCACCGCCTTCATCTGCGCCGCCGCCGGAGCCGAAATCGCCAACGCCGCAACCGCAACAACCGCCGCCATGATCTTCATCGACCTGCCTCCTCGTTACGCTCCATTAACGATACTCGTTTGCAGGGCCTTTGCCAACAGCGGCGGGCTCGCGGCAACGGTTGCGTGGCAGCAGGGGCATCCCTAGCATGCCGGCCACGTCAACCGACCCGGGAACTCCCATGCGCTTCGAAGGCACCGCCGGCTACGTCGCCACCGACGACTTGAAGGTCGCGGTCAACGCCGCCGCGACGCTGCGCCGCCCGCTGCTGATCAAGGGCGAGCCCGGCACCGGCAAGACCGTGCTGGCCGGCGAAATCGCCCGCAGCTTCGGCGCGCCGCTGATCGAATGGAACGTCAAGTCGACGACCAAGGCGCAGCAGGGCCTGTACGAATATGACGCCGTCAGCCGCCTGCGCGACGGTCAACTCGGCGACGCCCGCGTCCGCGATATTTCCAACTACATCCGCCGCGGCAAGATGTGGGAGGCGTTCACCAGCCCCACCCTGCCCGTCCTGCTGATCGACGAGATCGACAAGGCCGATATCGAGTTCCCCAACGACCTGCTCACCGAGCTCGACCGCATGGAGTTCGATGTCTACGAAACCGGTGAGCGCGTCGCAGCAGTGCAGCGCCCGATCGTCATCATCACCTCGAACAACGAGAAGGACCTGCCCGACGCCTTCCTGCGCCGCTGCTTCTTCCACTACATCAAGTTCCCCGACCGCGCGACGATGGAGGCGATCGTCGCCGTCCACTTCCCCGACATCACCGGCACGCTGGTCCGCGAGGCGCTCAACATCTTCTACGACATCCGCGAGGTACCGGGGATGAAGAAGAAGCCGAGCACGTCCGAACTCCTCGACTGGCTCAAGCTGCTGATGCACGAGGACCTGCCGCTCGACGTGCTGAAATCGCGCGACACCAAGACGCTGATCCCCCCGCTCGCACGGCGCGCTGCTGAAGAACGAGCAGGACGTGATGCTGTTCGAACGGCTGGCGTTCATGAGCCGGCGGGGAACCGCCTAACGCAAATGCGGGAGCGCCCAGTCGCCGAGGATGGCGGCGGTTCGCAGGGCGAAGACCGTGGCACCGGTCGCCAGCGCGGCGACCGGTTTCGCCGCACCGAAGCGGCGGACCAGCACGACCATGACGATCGCCCCGACGACGGCGGCGGTCGCGTAGAAGTCGGCGCGCAGGATACGCGGGATCTGCGCGGTCAGGATATCGCGCAGCACCCCGCCGCCGCAACCGCCGACCACCGCGACGGCAACGACGCTCGCGCCGTTCAGTTCGTAGTCGAGCGCTTTCTGCGCCCCCGCGACCGCGGCCAGCGCAAGCCCGGCGGCCTCGATGATGTCGAGCAGCCGCGGCGGTGTCCACGTCCCCACCGATCCCGAGACGATGCTCGCGACGACGATGATACCCGCGCCGATCAGCGCGATGACCGGGTAGCGCCGGTCGCGGAAAGCGGCGGGCGGATGCTCGCCGAGCAGCAGGTCGCGGACGACGCCACCGCCGACCGCGCCGACGAAAGCGAGCACCGCGATGCCGAACACGTCGAGATCGGCCCGCACCCCTGCAAGCGCGAACTCGGTCGACAGGATCAGCGTCGCGGCGAGGTCGATCGTCGTCAGCAGGCGGTCGCGGATGCGGCGGCTGACGGGTGTCGGGGCATCGTCGGTCATGGGGTGACGATGCCGCGCCGCCGCGCTAACGTCCAGCATCAGCCGGAGCGCGCCATGTTCCTCAACTTCCTCACCGAACTCCGCGCCGCGAAAATCCCCGCGAGCCTGAAGGAGCATCTGACGCTGCTCGAGGCGCTGCGGGCCGATGTCATCGATTTCCGGGTCGAGCAATTCTATTACCTTAGCCGCAGTTGCTATGTGAAGGACGAAGGGCTGCTCGACCGCTTCGACCAGGTGTTCGGCAAGGTGTTCAAGGGGATCGAGACGATCGTCGATACCGGCTCCGGCGAAATCCCCGAGGAATGGCTGCGCAAGGTCGCCGAGCTCCACCTGACCGAGGAGGAGATGGCGGAAATCAAGAAGCTCGGCTCGTGGGACGAGATCATGGAGACGCTCAAGAAGCGCCTCGAGGAGCAGAAGGGGCGGCACGAGGGCGGGTCGAAGTGGATCGGCACCGGCGGCACCTCGCCGTTCGGGGCCAACGGCTTCAACCCCGAAGGCGTCCGCATCGGCCAGGACGCCGGGCGGCACGGGCGCGCGATCAAGGTCTGGGACAAGCGCGAGTTCAAGAACCTCGACGCGACGGTCGAACTCGGCACGCGCAACATCAAGCTGGCGCTTCGCCGCCTGCGCCGCTTCGCCCGCGACGGCGCCGCCGACGAACTCGACATGGACGCGACCGTCAGCGGCACGGCGAAGAAGGCGTATCTCGACATCGTCATGCGCCCCGAGCGGCACAATGCGGTCAAGGTGCTGCTGTTTCTGGACGTCGGCGGGTCGATGGACCCGTTCATCAAGCTGTGCGAGGAGCTGTTCTCGGCGGCGCGGTCCGAATTCAAGCACCTCGAATTCTTTTACTTCCACAACATGCCGTACGAGGCGCTGTGGCAGGACAACCGCCGCCGGTGGAGCGAGCGGACGCCGACGCTCGACCTGCTCCACAAGTTTCCGCACGATTACAAGCTGGTGTTCGTCGGCGACGCGTCGATGAGTCCCTACGAGATCAACTATCCCGGCGGCTCGGTCGAGCATTGGAACGAGGAGAGCGGCGAGACCTGGCTTCGCCGCCTGCTCGACGTCTATCCGGCGGCGGTCTGGCTCAACCCGATCCCGGAGGCGAGCTGGGGCCACGGCCAGTCGATCCAGATGGTGCGCAGCATCCTGGAGGACCGGATGTACCCGCTGACGCTCGGCGGCCTCGACGCGGCGATGAAGGAACTGACCCGGGCGCGGTAGGCCGGCGGCGTGAGCGCTGCGCGGCGGTCAGCGCTGAGCCGTCGGTGCCCAGCCGCCGGCGGTCAGCGGTGAGCGGTCAGCGGTCAGCGGAGGCGCGCGTAGGCGGTCGACCCGGGGGTATCCATCACCTCGGTCAGCGCCTGGAGTTCCTCCTCGACCAACGCGATCGACTTCATCAGGTAATAGCGGTTGCGCGTGTCGTCGCTCATCAGATCCATCTTATACCCCTTGGCAAGCGTCGGCAGGTAGATGGCGGTGCGGAAGGCGTCGGCCCCCAGCGTATAGATCTGGCTGAAATCGAGCGCGAGCGTCCCCGCGATCTCCGCCCCCAGGCCGATCGCGCCGCCCAGGCCGATCGACAGGTTCATCGGCCCGAAGATGCTGGTGCTGTATTCCGCGCTGAACTCCGCGCCGACGCCCAGCTTCAGCCCGAACTCGGCCGTGGTCTCGACCACCGCCTTGCCCGCATAGTTGATCGCGCAGTGGCCGTCGCAGGTGATCGCCAGTCCGGCAAAGCAGCCCGCCTCGACCGACGCGGTCAGGTTGCGCTGCGCGTCGACCCCCAGCTTGAAGCCCGCGCCGGCCTTGGCCCCGGCGAAGACGTTGACGCCGCCGCCGAGTTCGAGCCCGACATTGCCCTTGCCCCACGACAACAGCCCCTCGGCCTTGAGTTCGAGCCCGGCGGCGAACATGAACTGCGCCTCGGCGCTGAACCCGGCGGCCGACATCGCCGCCGCGGCCTTGCCCGATCCCCAGGCGCCGACCTTGAGCGATTCCTCGATCTTGGCCCCCAGGGTGCCGAAGTTGTCGGTGCGGCAGGTGAACTCAAACTTGGCTTCCTGCTGCATCGCCAGGATCGCGTCGAAGCTGGCCTCGACCCCGCTTGAGCACAGGGCGCCCTTGCCGGTCATCGCCGACTTCGCCTCCTTGCCGAAGTTGGCGCGGTAGCTGATGTCCTCGCACGCGGAGGCGTCGTAGGCGACCATCAGCCGCCGCAGCTTGTCGACGAAGACCGGGCCTTCCTGCCAGTCCTGTTCCTTGTCCCACTTCTTCAGCTTGGCGAGGTCGGCCTCGATGACCTTGCGGTGCGGTTCGAGTGCATTGCCGGCGACCGGGGTGGTGTCGAGGACCGCGCGAAAGATGCTGAAATACTGGTCGGTGACCACCCTGGCGTTGGCGGGCTTGTCCCGGACGGCGTCGTAATACTGCCGGCATTTCTTGATCCGGTCGGGCTGCTTCATCTTTTCGAACATGCGAAACTTCTTGGTGACGTAGGGGCGGACGACCAGCATGTCCGCCGACCCCAGCTTCGCCATGTCCATCCGCCGGCTCCTGTTCCTTGATACGGAAGCGTAACATAGGGGAACAGCGGGCGCGCGTGAATTTTCAGGGCACGGGGAGCGGTGCCGCATACAGCCAGACGTTGACCAGCACGACGATGCCGACCCCGACCATTAACCCGGCCTTGAGCCGGTCGCCCTGCCCGCGCCCCAGCGCCCGGGCGCCGAAGCCGATCAGGACCAGCGCCGCCACGACGCCGAGCGAGAGCAGCGTCGGGATCACGTCGTCAACGCCTGGCGGACCGCCCGGGCCCAGCGGGCGCGGCCGGCAATGCGCGCTTCGTCGTCGCTCGCGGGCGTGAAGACGCGCTCGGCCGCGTGCATCGTCGCGGCCGCGGCCAGGTCGGCGAACAGTCCCGCGCCGATCCCGGCCAGCATCGCCGCGCCGAGCGCCGTCGTTTCGATCACCCGCGGCCGTTCGACGACGACCCCGAGCGTATCGGCGAGGTTCTGGCAGAACCAGTCGTTCGCCACCATGCCGCCATCGACGCGCAGCCGGGTACAGGCGACGCCGTCGGCCGCCAGCGCATCCAGCAGGTCGGCGGTCTGCTGCGCCACCGCCTCCAGCGTCGCCCGGGCAAGGTGGGCGCGCGTCGTCGCGGCGGTGACGCCGGTAATCAGGCCACGGACATCGGCGCGCCAGTGCGGCGCTCCCATGCCGGTGAAGGCGGGCACGATCGTCACGCCGCCGCTGTCGGCTACGCTGTGCGCCAGCGCCTCGGTTTCAGCGGCGCTGGCGATCAGGCCGACGCCGTCGCGCAGCCACTGGACCGCCGCGCCCGAGGTGAACACGCTGCCCTCCAGCGCATAGGCCGCGACGCCGCCCAATCGCCACGCGAGGGTCGCCAGCAGGCGGTGCGTCGAGTCCGCCCGGCGCGGCCCGGCATGGGCGAGGACGAAGGTGCCGGTGCCGTACGTCGCCTTGACCATACCCGGCGACAGGCACGCCTGGCCGATCGCGGCGGCATGCTGGTCGCCCGCGCAGCCGGTGATCGGCACGGCACGGCCGACGATGGCCGCCGTGCCGAGCGCGCCGGCGCAGTCGGTGATCGCCGGCAACGCGCCCGCCGGTACGCCGAACCGCGCGATCAGCCCCGCGTCCCAGGTGCCGGCGCCAAGGTCCATCAACAGCGTCCGCGAGGCATTGGTCGCGTCGGTCGCGTGGACCGCGCCGCCTGTCAGCTTGAACCGCAGCCAGGCGTCGACCGTGCCCAGGCGCAGCGACCCTGCCGCCGCGGCCGCCGCCACCGCCGGCCAGTGGGTCAGCGCCCAGCCGATCTTCGACGCCGAGAAATACGGGTCGAGGACGAGCCCGGTCGCAGCCTGCACCGCGGGCTCCAGGCCGTCGGCGCGCCAGGCGTCGCACAGCTCGGCACCGCGGCGGTCCTGCCAGACGATCGCGGGCGCCAGCGGCGCGGCCGTGGCGGCGTCCCAGAACACCACCGTCTCGCGCTGGTTGGTGATGCCAAGGCAGGCGATGCGCTCCGGCCCGACGGTCGCGGCGACCTCCTCCAGACAGCGATGCGACAGCTGCCACAGCTCGTCGGCGTCGTGCTCGACCCAGCCGCTGGCCGGATAATATTGGGTGATCGGGCGGGCCGCCGTGGCGACGATGACACCGGCGAGGTCGAACGCCAGCGCCCGGGTTGAAGTCGTCCCCTCGTCGAGAACCAGGATCAGATCGGCCGGCATAGGCTCCCCGCTTTTACCCGCTGATGCGATGCAGGCGCTGCGGCGTCAAATCGGTTGCCGCCGGCCGGCCGGCATCCTAGCCTCGGCCGGCAGGAACGGGGGGATCGGCGATGCGGACAGCGGCACTGGCAACCATGCTTCTGGCGACGGCGGCGGGCGCGCGCGTGGCGCCGGTCGAGCCTGCGGTGAAGCCGCCCCTGATCGCCCCGTCACCCGTCACCGAGGATTATTTCGGCACGAAGCTCACCGACCCGTATCGCGGGCTGGAAAAGCTCGACGCGGCGACGCTCGACTGGATGCGGGCGCAGGGCCAGGTCACGCGCCAGGTTCTCGACAGCATCGCGCCGCGCGCGGCCTATCTGGCGAAGATGACGGCGTTGACCGGCGCGTTCGGTGCCGTGCGCGATGTTCAGTTCGGCGGCGCGCGCCTGTTCTACCAGGAGCGCGCGCCCGGCCGCGACCAGTTCGACCTGATGGTGCTCGAGCCCGACGGGACCAAGCGCCGCCTGCTCGACCTGACCGCCTACATCGCCGCGCACCAGGGCGTGCCGCATGCGCTCGACTATTACGTGCCGAGCCGCGACGGGAGCAAGGTCGCCATCGGCGTCTCGGCCGCGGGATCGGAGGACAGCCGGCTGTCGGTGATCGACGCCGTCACCGGTCGCTCCCTCGCCGGGCCGATCGACCGGGCGCAGTTCGGGGGCGTCAGCTGGCTCGACGACGGTACTGGCCTGTTCTTCGTCCGCCTGCAGAAGCTTGGCCAGGGGCAGCCGATCTCGGACAAGTATAATAACGCCAGCGCCGACTTCTGGGACCTGAGGGGCGAGCCGGTCGTCGTCGCGGGCGCGCTGCAGAACCTCGGGCCGAACCGCGACCCGAACAAGGCGCCGGTGGTCACCGTCGTGCCGCACGCGACCATGGCGCTGCTGACCCTGCAGAACGGCGTCCAGAACGAGACCGAGCTGTTCGTTGCTCCCCTGGCCGAGGTGCGCGCGGGTCGGGCGAAATGGCGGCAGGTGGCGACGACTGCCGACGCCGTCACCGGCTTCACCGCCGACCGCGACCGCGTCGTCCTCCTCACCCACAAGGACGCGCCGACCTTCAAGGTGACGGCGATGCCGTGGAGCGGTACGGCGGCGACGGCGGCGACGCTGCTCGCCGCGCGGGCCGGCCGGATCAACGAGAGCGTCGCCATGGCGCGCGACGGGGTCTATGTCGGCGGCCGCGAGGGGCTGAACGGCCGGCCGCTGCGCCTCGGCGCGGACGGGCGGACGCAGCCGGTTGCGCTGCCCTATGACGGCACCGTCGGCGCGGTTGCCGCCGACCCCGACCACGACGGCGCGGTGGTCGATCTCGACAGCTATGTCCATCCGCCGGCGACGTTTCGTGTCGCAAACGGTCAGGTCCGCGACCTCGGCCTCGACCGCAACCCGCCGATCGACTTCGCCAGGTACCGCGCGGTCGAGATGACGGCGACAGCGAAGGACGGGACCAAGGTGCCGCTGACGGTGTTGACCGCGGCCGGGCCGGTCACGGCGCGCCCGCTGCTGCTCGACGCCTACGGCGCCTACGGCATCTCGGCCCTGCCCGGCTTCCGCCCGCGCTATCTCGCCTTTGTCGATGCCGGCGGCACCTTCGCCGAGTGCAACGTCCGCGGCGGCGGCGAGTTCGGCGATGCCTGGCGGCTCGGCGGCAAGGACGCCAACAAGCCGAACACCTGGCGCGACGCGATCGCCTGCGCCGAAGCGTTGATCGCGGCCGGCTATACGACCAGCCAGCAGCTGGCGATCACCGGTACCTCGGCGGGCGGGATCATGGTCGGCCGCGCCGCGACGGAACGCCCCGACCTGTTCGCCGCCGCGATCACGCGGGTTGGCGATTTCGAACGCGCTGCGCTCGGAGACGATGGTTTCCGGTCCGGCCAACATCCCCGAGTTCGGCACGGTCAAGGACGCGCAGGGGTTCAAGAACCTGTACGAGATGGACGCGTACCAGCACGTCAAGGACGGGGTCACCTACCCCGCGTGGATGCTGACGACCGGCCTGCAAGACCCGCGAGTTGCGCCCTGGGAAGCAGCGAAGATGGCCGCGCGGCTCGAACAGGTCGGCGGACCGCACCCGGTGCTCCTGCGCATCGAGGAGCAGGCTGGCCACGGGTTGGGCACGACGCGGACGACCCGCGACGCGGAAGAAGCCGACATTGCCGCCTTCGTCCTGTGGCGCGCGGGAGTCCCCGAGTGGCAGCCGCAGAACGCCGGCAAGCCGTAACGGGAAGCGCGCCACCTTCGCCGGCGCGACTTCCCGGGGCGCTCCCGCAGTAGCGCTGCTTGCGCGAAACTGTTATCCTTACGGAGGTCGAGGGCGAGTTGACTTGCTCTCCACTGGGGGCGCAACGATGGTTTTCCCAGGCCGGATCATCAAGGTCGGCGAGGCCGACGCCGGCATCGTTCGCGCGATCGTCGCCGGCCTCGCCGCGCGGGGCGTTCACGCGGCGTCGCCCGACGGCGTGTACGACAAGAACCTCAAGGCGCTGATCTCGGCATTCCAGTCGATCCACGTCGACGCGCTCGGTCGTCCCCTCACCGTCGACGGCGAAGTCGGTCAGCTGACCTGGGGCGCGATCTTCGGCGCGACGCCGGTCACCGATGTCCCGACCGGCGCCGCCGGCGCCGCGCTCGGCATCGCCGTCTCGCAGATCGGCATTCGCGAGCAGCCGATAAGTTCAAATCGGGGGCCGGAGGTCGATGACTATCTGCGAGCGGTTGGCCTCGATCCCGATCACGGGCCGCCCGGCGGCTATTCGTGGTGCATGGCGTTCGTCCACTGGTGCTTCATGCACGCGGCTCCGTCGGGGACGACCACGCCGTTTCCGCGCATCGCGGGCTGCCTCGACGCCTTCGCCAGCGTCCGACGCAGCACGCCGCAGCGGATCATCGTCCGGGCACAGGCGATCGCCGCGCCGGGAACCATTCGGCCGGGCATGGTCTTCATCCTCGACCACGGTGGCGGCCACGGCCATACGGGCTTCGTCCGGCAGTCGGCCGGCGGCGCGTTGAAGACGGTCGAGGGCAATACCAACACCGATGGCAGCAACAACGGTGTCGGCGTCTTCGAACTCAACCGCCGTTCGGTGATGGACAAGCAGCTTCTGGGCTTCATCGACTTCACGCACTGATCGCGGCGACATGTGCCTCGACACGTCGCCCGGGCGGCGGCAAGGAAGCGGCGTGAGCGACGTTTTCGACCTCCTCGTCATCGGCGGCGGCATCAACGGTGCCGGGATCGCGCGCGACGCCGCCGGCCGTGGGCTGATGGTCGCGCTGTTAGACGCGGGCGACCTTGGCGGGGCGACGTCGAGCGCGTCGACCAAGCTGATCCACGGTGGGCTGCGCTACCTTGAATTCTATCAGTTCGGGCTGGTCAGGAAGGCGCTGGCCGAGCGCGAGGTGCTGCTCGACATTGCCCCGCACATCAGCTGGCCGCAGCCGTTCGTGCTGCCGCACTCGCCCGAGCAGCGGCCCGAATGGATGCTGCGCGCCGGCACGTGGCTCTACGATCATCTCGCGCGGCGTGACGTCGTGCCGGGGTCGGCGAAGATCGACCTGCGCCAGGACCGCGCCGGACGCGCGCTGCTGCCCCAGTTCCGCACCGGCTTCCGGTACTGGGACGGCTGGATCGACGACGCGCGGCTGGTCATCGCCAACGCACAGGATGTCCGCGCGCGCGGCGGCACCGTCCTGCCCCGCACCAAGGTCGTGCGCGCGGCCTTCGCCGACGGGCTGTGGACGGTCACGCTCGACAGCGGCCGGTCGCTCGCCGCACGGCGGATCGTCAACGCCGCCGGACCGTGGGCGGAGACCGTCGCGCGCACGGTCCTCGGCCGCAACGACGCACCGGCCCTGCGGCTGGTTCAGGGCTCGCACCTCGTCACCCGGCGCGTCCACCTCGGTCGCGATGCCTTCATGTTGCAGCAGCCCGATGGCCGCATCGTCTTCGTCATTCCGTACGAGCACGACTTCTCGCTGATCGGCACCACCGAACGCGGGATCGATGCGCCCGGCGCGGTGTCCGTCAGCGACGAGGAGGCCGACTACCTCCTCGCCGCGGTCAACCGCTACCTCGCCCGCCCGCTGACGCGCGACGACGTCGTCCACCGCTATGCCGGGGTGCGCCCGCTGATCGTCGAAGCCGGCAAGGGCGACCGCGAGACGAGCCGCGACTACAGCCTGGTCGAGCACCCCGGCGTCCCGGCGCTGACCGTCGTCGGCGGCAAGATCACCACCTACCGCGTCCTTGCCGAGGCGGTGCTGAAAATGGTGGCGCCGACGTCCAGGCCGTGGACCGCACAGGCGCCGCTACCCGGCGGCGATGTCCCGCGCCTGGCCGGCGAGAACGGCCAGACGGCGTTCAAGCGGTGGCTGGGCAACCTGGTCCAGGCGCAGGAGAACTACGATCCCAAGCTCGTCCGGCGGCTGGCGCACACGGTGGGGACGGCCGCGGAGACGCTGCTGACCGACGGCCTCGGCGACAATCTTGGCGGCATCTTCGAGGCGGAGCTGGCGCACTTTCGCGACGCCGAGTGGGCGACCACCGCCGCCGACGTGCTGTGGCGCCGGACCAAGCTCGGCCTCCACCTCGACGCCGCGGCGAAGGGACGGGTCGCCGAGTGGTTCGGCGAGGCGGCCCCCGCCGACGACGGCATCGACCCGACGACGCATCGTTTCGCCGTTCCCGGGATCGGGTGAACCGGCCGCCGGTCCTCGCGCACCGGCGGTTCGCCGCCGACGCCGCGGCCTTTGCCGGCCTCGACCTCGCCGCCCGCTTCGCCCGGATCCATGCGACCAACCTGTGGGGAGCGGAAGCGTCGCGCGCGGGCCTCGGCTCGGAGGTGCCGGCAACGGCGGCGGTCGCGGCACGGCTGCCCGGGCTTGTCGCCCGGCTCGGCGCGACGTCTGTGCTCGACGCGCCGTGCGGCGACACCCGGTGGCTACCGGACCTGCCGAACGTCACGGTGACCGGTGTCGACATCGTGCCGGCGGTGATCGACCGCGCGCGCGCAACCGGCGGGGACTTTCGCCTGGCCGACCTGACGCGCGATCCCCTGCCCCGCGCCGACGTCATCCTGTGCCGCGATTGCCTCGTCCATCTGTCGTTCGCCAACATCGAGCAGGCGATCGCCAATTTCCGGGCGAGCGGCGCGACGTGGTTGCTGACGACCACCTTTACGAACTGGCACGGAAACACCGATTGCGACGACGGTGACTGGCGCGCGCTCAACCTGACCCGCCCGCCGTTCGACTGGCCCGCGCCGCTCGCCGTGCTGGACGAGGCGTGCATGGAGGGCGATGGCGGCTGGTCTGACAAGGCGCTTGGCCTGTGGCGGCTAGGCGACCTGCCCGAGGCATGCCGCGAACACTCCCGGATCGACGTTGCCGCCCGATAGGACGACGACCGCGGTCTTGCCGGCGAGGTTGACCCGCCCCGTCAGCGCCGCCGCGAGCGCCACCGCGCCGCCCGGCTCAAGAACAAGCTTGAGGTGCCGAAAGGCGAACGCAACCGCCGCTGCCGCCTCGACGTCGGTGACCGCGACGCCCGTCGTCCCTTGCGCCTTGAGAATGTCGAATGTCAGCGGCACCGTGACCATCGTCTGCAGCGCGTCGCAGATGGTCGCGCCGGGCGACTCGACCGGAACGATGACGCCGCCGGCGAGGCTGCGCGCGACATCGTCGTAGCCGGCAGGCTCGACGGTGATAACCGGCAGTCCCGAGCCCAGCGCGAAGCCCGACGCCAGCCCCCCGCCACCGCAGCAGACGAGGGCAAGGTCGGCGGCGATGCCCCACGCGGCGAGGTCTTCGGCAACCTCGAGCCCTGCCGTGCCCTGCCCCGCGACGATGAACGGGTCGTCGTACGACGGCACGACGGTCGCCCCGGTTTCGGCGGCGAGCGACGCCGCAATGACGGCGCGGTCGCCGGTATAACGGTCATAAAACACCACGCGCGCGCCGTCGGCCGCGGTCGCGGCGACCTTCACCGCCGGCGCGTCCCTCGGCATGACGATCGTCGCGGCGATCCTGAGCATCCGCGCCGCCCGCGCGACGCCTTGCGCATGGTTGCCGCTGGAGAAGGCGACGACGCCGCGCGCGCGTTCGTCCGCGCTCATCGCCGACAGCCGGTTGTACGCGCCGCGGAACTTGAAGCTGCCGGTGACCTGCAGGCACTCCGGCTTGAGCCACACCTGCCCGCCGCACGCCGCGTCGAGCACGTCCGAGCGGAGGAGCGGCGTCGGCACGGCATGACCAGCCAAGCGAACCGCGGCGGTTCGTATGTCCGCGTGCGAAACCATTGAAAAACCCCGCTTCTTGTTCTTCACCTAAGCTGTTGATCGGCCAAGTGAATACATCGAAAAAGTTCCACGAAAAAATCGCTTTACACGAACCCCTCGCGTCCCTAGATACGCCCCCGCTGCCCCATGGGACTTCCACCGCAAGGCAGTTTCGGTGCTACCCGCTTGTAGCGAACTGACTCCCGGAGGTCCCTTGAATTGCATAAGCCCAGCAACGCGCTGGGGGTAGCCTGCGACCGTCGTCCGTCGCAACCTGTTACCCTCGTCCGCCCGCACGCCGCTCGCCGCGCCGCCCGTTTCTTCGTCGAGAAGTTTCCGGGGACGTCGATGTATGCGGTCAAGGCGAACCCGTCGCCCGACCTGATCCGCACCCTGTGGGACAGCGGCATCACGCACTTCGACGTCGCCTCGATCACCGAGGTCCGTCTCGTGCGGGGTCTGCTGCCGCAGGCAACCTTGTGCTTCATGCACCCGGTCAAGCCGGCGGAAGCGATTGCCGAGGCGTATCACGTCCACGGCGTCCGCACCTTCAGCCTCGATTCGGTCGAGGAGGTCGAGAAGATCGTCGCCGCGACCGCGTCCGGGCGTGATGCTGGGAACGTCGTCCCCGCCGCCGACCTGACGCTGTGTGTCCGCCTGCGCGTGTCGTCGGCGCATTCCAAGCTCAGCTTGGCGGCAAAGTTCGGTGTCGGCGTCGACGAGGCGGCGCCCGTCCTCCACGCCGCACGGCAGGCGGCGGACGCGCTCGGCATCGCCTTCCACGTCGGCAGCCAGGCGATGAGCCCGCAGGCCTATGCCGATGCGCTGGCGCTGGTGCGCGCGGCGATCGTCGCAGCCGGGGTCACGGTCGACGTCGTCGATGTCGGCGGCGGCTTCCCGTCGATCTACCCGGGCATGGAGACCGCGCCGCTGGAGCGCTACTTCGCCGTGATCGGCCGCGCGTTCGAGGATCTGCCGGTCAGCTATTCGGCCGAATTGTGGTGCGAACCCGGTCGCGCGCTGTCGGCGGAGTATGCGTCAATCCTGGTGCGGGTCGAGAAGCGTCGCGACGACGTGCTGTTCATCAACGACGGTGCCTATGGCGCGCTGTTCGATGCGGCTCACATCGACTGGCGCTTTCCCGTCGAACTGGTCCGCGAGAGCGAGTCGCGCGCCAAGCCGGTCGCGTTCAGCTTCTATGGACCGACGTGCGACGACATGGACTTCATGCGCGGGCCGTTCCTCCTTCCGGCGGACACCCAGGCGGGGGATTACGTCGAGATCGGCATGCTCGGGGCGTATGGCTGCGCGATGCGGACCGCGTTCAATGGCTTCGGCAACGGCGACACGGTGATCGCCGGCGACGAGCCGATGGCGTCGAACTACGCTGTCACGGAAACGACACCGGCGAAGGTTACGTCGATCCGCGAGGCCCGCTCCTCGTAACGGCGAGCGGGGTCGTGCTGGCGCGGGCCGGCATCCACGTTCGGGCGAGACTGGCGAGGCGGTCTGGCAGCCGTCTGGATGCTGGCGGTGCCGCCGTGATGCCGTGTCCAGCGAGAGTTCATTCCCGTTCGGCGCCGGATGACCCGGCCGCGGGCGGTGCTTCGGCACCGAGCCAGTCTAACCACTGGAGTCTCCAATGACCGATACCCTCAACGACACCCGCAAGGCCGAACTGCTCAGCCACACGTCGAGCACATCGACATCCGCAGCTTCGACGCGCGGCCGATCATCGACAGCATGGGCAAGATGAGCTTCACCAGCCGCGATCTCGCCCGCGCCACCGGCATCTACAATGCGATGCTGGCCGACAAGGACTGCTCGATCTTCCTCGTCATCGCCGGCTCGACCTCGGCGGGCGGGTGCATGGACCTGTATGCCGAGCTGGTCCGCTCGAACATGGTCGACGGCATCGTCGCTACCGGCGCGTCGATCGTCGACATGGATTTCTTCGAGGGCCTCGGCCACAAGCACTATCAGGCGCTCGAGATCCCCGACGATAACGTCCTGCGTTCGCTCTACATCGACCGCATCTACGACACCTACATCGACGAGGAGCAGCTTCAGGACTGCGATCACACGATCTTCGAGATCGCGAACTCGCTCGAGGCCAAGCCGTACAGCAGCCGCGCCTTCATCCGGGCAATGGGCAAGTACCTCGTCGAGCACGGGAAGAAGGACAACAGCCTGGTCAAGCTCGCCTATGAGCACGACGTGCCGATCTTCTGCCCGGCATTCGTCGATTCCTCGGCCGGGTTCGGGCTGGTCAAGCACCAGGTCGAGCGGGCCAAGGCCGGGCAGCCGTACATGGTGCTCGACGCCATCGCCGACTTCCGCGAGCTGACCGACATCAAGATCAAGGCGGGCACCACGGGCCTCCTGATGATCGGCGGCGGCGTGCCCAAGAACTTCATCCAGGACACGGTCGTCTGCGCCGAGATCCTGGGCCACGACGACGTCGCCATGCACAAGTATGCGGTGCAGATCACCGTCGCCGACGTCCGCGACGGCGCGTGCTCGTCCTCGACGCTGAAGGAAGCGGCGAGCTGGGGCAAGGTCCAGACGACGCAGGAGCAGATGGTCTTCGCCGAAGCGGGGTCGGTCATGCCGCTGCTGGCGTCGGACGCCTATCACCGCGGCCACTGGCGCGAGCGGGCGGTGCGCGGCTATGCGACGATGTTCCAAGACTGAAACCCATGCGGGGCCTGGCGGCTGGCCAGGCCCCGCGTTTCAGCGAGCGAGCAGGAAGGCCGGCATGGCGGCCGGCTACCCATCGCGCTGCCACGTTCCAACGCTGGCGTGGGCGGTCAACGCCGCCATGGTGGCGACGATCTTGCCGCGGTGGCGGAACATCGGCACGCGCCATTTGATCGCCTCGTCAAGGTCGGGGCCGACGGAATGGACCAGGCCGCGCAGGCGCGTCAGGATCGGCCGGGCAAAAGGCGCGGCGGCGGCGATCTAGGCGTCGACCTTGGCTTGGTTGATCATCGCGTGCCTCCGCGGACGAAGCAAGCGACCAGCTCGACGTGGGTCGACCAGCGGAACTGCGCCACCGGCCACAGCCGCTCGCAGCGGTAGCCGCCTTCGACCAGAAGCGCAGCGTCGCGCGCGAAGGTATTGGGATTGCACGAGACGGCGATCACCCGCGGGACGGCGCTCCGCGCGAGTTCGCCCGCCTGCGCGACGGCACCGGCGCGCGGCGGATCGAACACGACGGCGTCAAACCGGGCGAGCTCGGCGGTCGTCAGCGGGCGACGGAAAAGATCGCGATGCTCGACCTGCACGCGGGCACCGCTGCTGCGCACGGCGGCCGACAGCGGCGCGACGGCGTTGGCCGCCCCTTCGACCGCGAGCACGCGCGCACCGCCCATCGCCAGCGGCAGCGAGAACGTGCCGAGTCCGGCGAAGAGATCGGCGATGCGCGGCGCGCCCGCAGTCGCCGTGTCGACGGCCGCGACCAGGGCCGCCTCGCCCTCGCGGGTCGCCTGGAGGAAGGGTGCGGGCGGCAGCACGACGGTCGCGCCGCCGAAGCGGAGGACGGGCGGCCGCGCCTCGACCACCGTTTCGACGCCGTCCGGACCCTCGACCGACAGGCGCGCGAGGTCGTGAGCGACGGCGAAGGCGTCGAGCCGCTCGATCTCGGCGAGGCTGCGCGCCGCGACGTTGGCGAGCAGCAGGTCGACGCCGCTGTCGCTGCCGGTCAGCGTCACCCCCGCGCCCTGCCCGTCCCTCAGGGTTGCCGCCAGCAGCGCGCGCAGCGGAGCGACCAGCGCGAACAGCTCGGGCGTCAGGATCCAGCATTCGTGCATGTCGACGATGCGGTGACTGGCGTCGGCATTGAAGCCGAGCGTCAGCGTGCCGCCGCGCTTGACCGCGCGCAAAGCGGCGCGGCGGCGGCTGCGCGGCGGGGACAAAGCGGTCGGCTCGACCCGGCCGACCGCGACCCCCGCCGCGTCGAGTGCAGCGACGATCCGGCTTGCCGTCCAGCGGGCATAGGCGTCGTCGGTGACGTGTTGCAGCTGGCAGCCGCCGCAGTCGGGAAAGTGGCGGCAGGGCGGCACGGCATGATCCGGCCCCGGAGCGATGGCAAACGGCTCGAACCGGACGCGGTCGCCGGGCACGGTCGCCGGCACGAAGCGGCCGTCGGCGGTAACGCCGTCGCCCCGCGCGGCGAGGCGGACGATCTCGACCCAGTCGCTCATGGTCTGGCGCCATCGGGCCTTCACCGGTCGGCGGTCACAGGCACGCCACCGCCGCCGCAACCAGCCCGGGCAGGTCGTCCGCGCTCATCCCCGCCCCGCCCCGCCGCCCGGCATCGCCGTGCAGCCATGCGCCCGCGCACGCGGCGTCGAACCCGTCCTCGCCCTGCGCCAGCACGCGGCGACGACGCCGGTCAGCACGTCGCCCGACCCCGCCGTCGCCAGCCACGGCGTCGCGTGGGCGTTGATCGCCGCGCGGCCGTCGGGTGCGGCGATCATCGTCGCCGGCCCCTTGAGCAGCACGACCGCTCCGACGTCCGCGCCGCCGCGCGCACGCGCTCGAGCCGAGCTGCCGGCGATGGCGCCGAACAAGCGGGTGAACTCGCCGTCGTGCGGCGTCAGGACCGCCGTCCCGGTCAGCCGCGCCGCCAGCCCGGCGGCATCGCCGGCGAACATCGTGAACACACCCGCATCGAGCACGAGCGGCAACCCGCTCGCCAGCAGCGCCCCGGCGCGCGCGCGGTCGTCGCCCAGCCCGGGGCCGATGACGGCGGCGGCGAACCGCTGGCGGACAAGCAGCGCCGCGACGGCCGCGGCGTCGTCGGCGGCCGCGACCATGACCGCATCGAGCCGCGCCGCATTTTCGGCGAGCGCCGACCCGGGGCAGGCGACGAGCGCCAGGCCGGCACCCGCGCGCACCGCCGCCTGCGCCGCCAGCCGCGCCGCGCCACCGCTCCCGGCCGGACCGCCGAGCACCAGCACGGCACCGCGGCTGTATTTGTGGCTGTCGGTGGCGGGGTCAGCGGCGGCGGCGCGGCCGTCGCGAAAAGGTCTGCGCCGCCCGTACCGAGGCCGAGGTCGGCGATGACGACGCGGCCGCAGCGCGAAGCGGCCAGCAGGTGGGCCGGCTTCAGGCTGCCGAACGCGACCGTCAGATCGGCGGTCAGGCTGTCGCCGCTGCCGTCGTCGGCGTCGAGCCCGCTCGGCAGGTCGAGCGCGACGACCCGCGCGCCGCTCGCGACACGCGCCAGGACCGCCATTGTCGCGGCATCGAGCGGACGCGCGCGGCCGATGCCGAGCAGCGCGTCGACGAGTACCGCGCCCGGCGGTGCCGCCGCCAGCGACGCGACCGGCCCTTCCACCGCGCCCGCATCGCCGCCGCATCGGCCGCCCGCGGCGCGCCGGTCGCCGCGACGGTCACCGCCACGCCGGCCGCGGCGAGATGGCGCGCCGCGACATAGCCATCGCCGCCGTTCCCCCCCGTGCCGCAGAGAACCGTCGCCGTGCGCGGTGCCGCAAACGCCACGACGGCCCGCGCCGCCACCATCCCGGCGCGCTCCATCAACGCCGACGAAACGATGCCGCTCGCCGCCTCGGCGGCGCGGGCTACGGCGGCGGTTCGCACCACGGGCAGGGTCATCCGAGTTGCCATGCCGAAATCGCATAGTATGAGCTTCGGCGATGACCATGCGTTTTGTCGCCCTCACCGTGCTGTTTGCGGCCGCGGCGTGTACCCGTTCCCCGCTGACCGACCCGCGCATCACCCTGGCCGGGGCGACGCGCGGCGACGTTCCCCGCGATGCGAACGGCGAGCCGATGTTGGGCCGGATCAAGCCGGTGCCGCCGAGCGCCCTGGTGCCGACGCCGCCCCCGCCCCCGCCAGCACCGCCGCCGCGCTAGGCCGCTAGAGGTCGGCGTAGACGTGGCGCTCGGCGCGCGCGCCGGGGTGGGTTACCGCACCGGACGAAGCGGGGCCGACGGTCTGCGAGTAGCGCCATAGCGCGCCCGACTGATAAGCGTTGATCCGTGGTGTCCAGCCGGCGCGCCGGCGGGCGATCTCGTCGTCGGCGACCAGAAGGTCGATCGTTCCCGCCTCGGCGTCGATCGTGATAAGGTCGCCGTCTTCAACGAGCGCGATCGGCCCGCCGTCAGCAGCCTCGGGGCCGACGTGGCCGATGCAGAAGCCGCGCGTCCCGCCCGAGAAACGCCCGTCGGTGATCAGCGCGACCTCGCCGCCCATCTGCTGGCCATAAAGCGCGGCGGTCGTCGACAGCATCTCGCGCATGCCGGGCCCGCCCTTCGGCCCTTCGTAGCGGATGACGAGGACCTCGCCGGGCTCGTACGTCCGCGCCTGAACGGCGGCGAACGCGTCCTCCTCGCAATCGAAGACGCGCGCCGGGCCGGTGAAGCTCAGGCGGTCGAGCCCGGCGACCTTGACGATCGCGCCGTCAGGCGCGAGCGAACCCCTGAGCCCGACGACGCCGCCGGTTGGCGTGATCGGATTCGTCACCGGGCGAATGACCTTGTTGTCGCGCCACTCGACGGCGGCGAGGTTCTCGGCGAGCGTCCGTCCCGTCACCGTCATGCAGTCGCCGTGGAGGAAGCCGCCGGCCATCAGCGTCTTCATCACCATGTAGATGCCGCCGGCATCGTACAGATCGCGCGCGACATAGCGTCCGCCGGGCTTGAGGTCGGTGATGTACGGCGTCCGCTTGAAGATCTCGGCGACGTCGAACAGGCTGAACGCGATCCCCGCCTCGTTCGCCATCGCCGGCAGGTGGAGCGCGGCGTTGGTCGACCCGCCGGTCGCCGCAACGACGGTTGCCGCGTTCTCAAAGGCTTGTCGCGTACAGATGTCGCGCGGCCTGAGGTTCGCCGCAAGGCAGGCCATCACCGCCTCCCCTGCCGCCACGGCCAGCTCGCCGCGCCCGGCGTAGGGTGCGGGCATCATGTTCGAGTTGGGCAGCGACAGGCCGATCGCCTCGGCGACGCACGCCATCGTGTTCGCCGTGAATTGCCCGCCGCATGCGCCGTCGCCGGGGCACGCGACCTTCTCGAGCGCGGTCAGCCGCGCGAGCGGGCACGCCCCCGCGGCGAACTGGCCGACCGCCTCGAAGACGTCGACGACGGTGACATCGTTGCCCTCGAACCGTCCCGGCAGGATCGACCCGCCGTAGACGAAGACACTCGGCACGTTGAGGCGGAGCATCGCCATCATCATGCCCGGCAGGCTCTTGTCACAGCCGGCGAAGGCCAGCAGCGCGTCATAGCCATGGCCGCGCATCGACAACTCGACCGAATCGGCGATGACCTCGCGGCTGACGAGTGACGACTTCATCCCCTGGTGGCCCATGGCGATGCCGTCGGTCACAGTGATCGTGTTGAACCGCCGCGGCGTCCCTCCGGCCGCAATGACGCCGGCCCGCGCCGCGTCGGCCTGGGCGTCGAGCGTGGTGTTGCACGGGGCCGAGTCGTTACCCGCGGAGACGACGCCGACAAACGGCCTGGCGATGTCCTCGGCGGTCAACCCCATCGCGTAATAATATGACCGATGCGGTGCCCGCTCGGGGCCGACGGTGACATGGCGGCTAGGCAGGCGGCTCTTGTCGAACGGCGTTGTCGCTTCAGTCATAGTCGGTCCCCCCGTCAGGTGAAGCGCGCGGGGCGCTTGGCGTGGAAGGCGGCCACCCCCTCCTTGAAGTCGGCACTGGCGAAGGCGGCGTCGAACTCGGCGGCGGAGGCGGGGTCGTCGTCGACCGCACCGTCGAGGATGCGCCGGACGATGTGCTTGGCCGCGCGCTGCGTCGTCGCCGACAGGCTGGCGACGCGGTCGCAGAACTCGTCGGTCGCGGCCGCGAGGTCGGCGACGACCTCGTCGACCAGGCCGATGCGCTGTGCCTCGGCGGCGTCCATGATCCGCGCGGTGAACAGCATGCGCTTGGTCTGCGCCGGGCCGACCGCATCGACCAGCAGCTTGGTGTCGTGCAGCGGATAGACCAGCCCGAGCTTGGCCGGTGTCATGCCGAAGCGCGAGCGCGGCGTCGCCAGCCGGATGTCGCAGGCCATGGCGACGCCCAGGCCGCCGCCGATCGCATCGCCGTCGATCGCGGCAAGCACCGGCTTGTCCGCCCTGGCCAGCGTCGTCTGCGTCGCCCGGATCGCCGCGTTGTTGCGCGCGCGCCACGCCGGATCGGCCGCCGAGGCGGCGAACTCGCCGATGTCGGCACCGGCGCAGAACGCCCCGCCGGCCCCCGTCACGACCAGCACGCGGACCCGGTCGTCGGCCATCGCCCGCGCCACCAGCCCCGGCAGCGCCTCCCACATCGCGAGGTCGAGGGCGTTGCGCTTGTCCGGCCGATCGAGCGTCAGCGTCGCGCGCGGTCCGGTGATCGTCAGGTCGAGGGCAGGCATCGTCCCCGTCTCCGCCAGCACGGCGCACGAGGCAAGGCCCATGACGAAAAAGGCCGCGCCCCTGCGCGAGACGCGGCCAGTTCCGGGTCGAAGGTAGAGCCCTCGCGGGCGAAGACTTACTGGCCGGCCGTGACGACGGGCGCCGAGCCGAGCGCCGCGAGGTCGACGTTCAGGATCCGGGCGGCGGCAGCGAACTTCTTGGCGGCTTCACCGCGCGCCTGGTCGGCGCACAGGTGCTCGCCGGTCGTGATCAGGATCGCGGCGCGCTGCTGAGCACTGGCCGGCGCGGTGCTCGACGCGGCGCGAAGCTGGCCGGGGGTGGTCTCGCAGGCAGCCGTGGTGGTGGCGGCATAGGCCGGGACGGCGGCACCGACAAAGGCGGTCGCGACGGCGAGGGCGAGCGGGGCGGCAACGAGGAAGCGGATGATCATGATATCTCTCCTTCAGCGGTCTTTGAGTTTCACTCAGAAGAACTGAGTGGCGATCTAAGTCACACTCAGGAAACCGTCAAGCGCTTTTTGAGTGGGCCTCAAAAATAAGTGCGCATGGCTCATGCTGCAGTGCAACAGAAATCGTCAGGCGAGTGTCGTCACCTGGCTCCACCAGCCGCAGGCGGTAACCTGGTGCTGCGCCGACGCCGCGTCGCCCGGCGTCGCGTAGAGCGCCAGACACGTCGCGCCCGAGCCCGACATCCGCACGAAGGTGGCACCGCTCGCCGCAAGCACCGCCAGCACCTCGGCAATGACCGGCTGCAGCGCAATCGCCGGAGGCGCAAGGTCGTTGCGCGCCTGCCGCCACGCCGCGCCGTCGAGCGGGCCACGGTCGACACCGTCCCAGCCGGCGAAGACCGGGCCCGTCGGCACCGCCACGCCGGGGTTTACAAGCAGGATCGGCACGCCCGCGAGGCCAAGATCGATGGGCTTCAGGTCGTCGCCGCGGCCGGTGCCGAACGCCGTCACCCCGTGCAGGCAGGCTGGCACATCGGCTCCCAGCGGCCGCGCCAGCTCGGTCAGGCGCGCGAGCGACCAGCCGATGCCCCAGAAACGGTTGAGCAGGCGCAGCGTCGCCGCCGCATCGGCCGAGCCGCCACCAAGCCCGGCGGCGACGGGGATGCGCTTGTCGAGGGCGAGGGCAGCGTCAGGGGCGACGCCGGCCGCCGCCGCCAGCGCGCGCGCGGCGCGCAGGACGAGGTTGTCGCCGTCGCCGACCGCGGCGGCGAACGGCCCGGTCACCGTCAGCGTCAGTCCCTCCCCCGCCGCGACCCGAAGGTCGTCGCCGAACGCGGTGAAGGCGAACAGCGTCTCGAGGTCGTGATAGCCATCGGCCCGGCGGCGGCGGACGTGGAGGGCGAGGTTGACCTTCGCGCGGGCCGGCTCGATCACCGCGGGGTCTTGGCCGTCTCGGTGCTCGCCGCCGTCGCGAGGTCGAGGCCGAAGTCGAGCTTCTTCGCCAGCAGCGCCGCCTCGGCCGCGTCGGGGGCGAGGTCGGCCGCCGCCCGCCAGCGGAAGCGCGCCTCCAGCCGCCGCCCCGCGCGCCAATAGGCATCGCCGAGATGGTCGTTGATCGTCGCGTCGCCCGGCTCCAGGCGGACCGCGGTCTCGAGTTGAGGCACGGCGCGGGCGGTGTCCCCGGTCCGGTACCATGCCCAGCCGAGCGAGTTGGCGATGAAGCCGTCGTCGGGGCGCAGCTTGGCCGCGGTCGCGATCAGCGCCTGCGCCTCGGCCAGCTTCTGCCCGCGGTCGAGCAAGGCGTAGCCAAGGTAATTCAACACCGTCGGCTCATCGGGCGCGAGCTTGAGGGCGGTGCGCAGGTCGGCCTCGCCATGCGACCAGTCGCCAGCCTGCTCGAAGGCCGCACCACGCTGGAAGTAGAGTTGCCATCCTGCCTGGTCGCCCGCCAGCGCGATGGCCCTGCCATAGTCGGCGGCGGCGGCGGCGTGGTTGTTCAGCTTGCGCTCGAGATCGCCCAACCGCTGCCAGTCGTCGGCCGCCGCGCCCGGTGCCGCCGTCGCTGCGGTGAACACCCGGCGGGCCTCGTCGTCGCGGCCGAGGGTGACCAGCGCCAGGCCGCGGTGGACCGCCGCCGTCGCCGCGAGCGTATCTTTGGGCGGAACATGGTCATAGGCCACGAGCGCAGCCTGCGCGCGTCCGCCGCGCAGCAGGACGTCGCCGGCGACGAGCCAGGTCTCGGCGACGTCGGGGGCGACGAAGGTGGCGATGCGGGCGAAGGCGAGCGCGAGCGGCACCGGCTTCTCGCGCGCCAAGTCGCCGGCCAGCCGGGTCGCCAACCACGCGATCCCCTGCCGCGGCTCGGTCGTCTGCGGCAGCGGCTGGCCGCCGGCGACGCGCTTCGTCGCCGCCGCCAGCGCCGGATCGGCGTCGCCGGCGGCGAGCAGCGCCAGCGCCTCGTCCTTGCGGTGCAGCGCCGCCAGCGCCGCCGCGCCGGCGATGCGCAGGCGGTCGACGTTCTTCGCCTCGCCGCCGGCCATCGCCACGAACAACGGCGCGGCGTCGGCGTAGCGCTTGGCGGCGGCGAGGATCATCGCCCGGTGCTCGGTGATGTAGCTGCGGGCGATGCCGGAGAATTTCGTCGGATCGACCAGCGCGAGCGCGCCGTCGACGTCGCCGCGGCCGACCTTGATCCACGCCTGCGTCACCGGGGCGACGGTCGCGGCATAGCCGATGTCCGGCAGCCCCCTGACCGCTTCCGCCGCCGCCCAGTCGCGCCGCTTGACGGCGTCGGCCAGGCGCACCAGCGCGGTCGCCGCGTCCCCCGCCTTTGCCGCCTCGAGATCGCGGGCGAGCGCCACCGCCAGCTTCTCGTCGCCGGCGGCGAGCGCCGTGTCGAACGCCCGGCGCTGGAGCGTGGCGTCGGCGGGGTCGGCCTTCAGCGCCTCGTCATAATAATGCGCGGCGTCGTCGAGCCGATTGTCGGCGGCGGCGAAGCGGCCACGAAGATAGTCGTGGCCGGCCGGCGGCACGACACGCGTGGCCGCGGCGACGGGGGCGGCGAGCAGGAGCGCGATCAGGACGACGGGCTTCATCGGGCTAGTCTAGCCGGGACGCGGCGCGGGCGAAAGCGTTGCGCGGGGGTTTCGGGGACCGGGGGAGCGGTCGGTGTCGCGCGGTGACACGGTCACGCCGGGCGGCGGCATGGCGTAAAGGGCGCGGCGGCGAAGCCGCGCCGTCGGACGGGTTCGGCGGCGTGTCCCGCCGCCCAGCCGGCTGGCCGACGGGCGTGTCCGGGCGCTGCTCCGCGGGCCCGCTGCGCCTTCCCGCTGCGCCACGCCGCGCTTGGCTACATGTTGGGATAGTTCGGGCCGCCGCCGCCTTCGGGAACCACCCAGTTGATGTTCTGCGTCGGGTCCTTGATATCGCACGTCTTGCAGTGGACGCAGTTCTGCGCGTTGATCTGCAGCCGCGGCCCGGCGCTCTCCTCGACGATCTCGTAGACGCCCGCCGGGCAATAGCGCTGCGCCGGCTCGTCGTAGAGCGGCAGGTTGATGCGGATCGGGACGGTCGCGTCCTTCAGCGTCAGGTGGACCGGCTGGTCCTCCTCGTGGTTGGTGTTCGACAGGAACACGCTCGACAGCTTGTCGAAGCTGATGACGCCGTCGGGCTTGGGATAGACGATCGGGTGGACGTGGTCCTTGCGCTTCAGCGCTTCGTTGTCGCGGTGGTGCTTCAGCGTGAACGGCATCTTCACGCCCCAGTGCTCAAGCCACATCGTCGTGCCCGCAACGCCGGTGCCGAACAGGTTGCCGAAACGGTGGACCGAGGGCAGCGTGTTGCGGACGCCGCGCAGCTCCTTCTCCACCCAGCTGTGATCGTACGCCTCCTGATAGGCGGTCAGCGCGTCGTTGGCGCGGCTTGCGGCAATTGCCTCGACCGCGGCTTCGGCGGCCATCATGCCGGTCTTCATCGCCGTGTGCGTGCCCTTGATCCGCGGCACGTTGAGGAAGCCGGCGCTGCAGCCGATCAGGGCGCCGCCGGGAAAGGCCAGGTGGGGTACCGACTGCCAGCCGCCGTCGTTGATCGCCCGCGCCCCGTAGCTGACGCGCCGCCCGCCCTCCAGGATCGCGCGGACCGCCGGGTGCGTCTTCCACCGCTGCATCTCCTCGAACGGCGACAGGTACGGGTTGGCGTAGTTGAGCCAGGTGACGAAGCCGATCGAGACCTGGCCATTCTCCTGGTGATAGATCCAGCCGCCACCCTGCGCGTCGTTGAGCGGCCAGCCCTGGGTGTGGATCACCCGCCCCGGCACGTGCTTGTCCGGCGCGATGTCCCATAGCTCCTTGATCCCAAGGCCATAGACCTGCGGCTGGCAGTCGCGGTCGAGGGCGAACAGGCGGATCAGTTCCTTCGACAGGTGCCCGCGCACCCCTTCGGCGAAGAAGGTGTATCTGGCGTGGAGCTCGAGGCCGGGCGTGTAGCTGTCCTTGTGCGTGCCGTCGCGTGCCACGCCCATGTCGCCGGTGGCGACGCCCTTGACCGAGCCGTCGTCGTTGAACAGCACTTCCGCCGCGGCGAAGCCGGGGAAGATCTCGACGCCCAGCGCCTCCGCCTGGCCCGCCAGCCAGCGGCAGAAGTTGCCCAGGCTGAGCGTATAGCAGCCCTTGTTGTCCATGAACGGGGGCAGCAGCGCGTGCGGCAGCTCGTACTGCTTCTTCCCCGTCAGCACCCAGTGGTGGTTCTCGGTCACCGGCACGGTCATCGGGCTGCCGAGATCGCGCCAGTCGGGCAGCAGTTCGTCGAGCGCGCGCGGGTCGACCACCGCTCCCGACAAGATGTGCGCGCCGATTTCCGCGCCTTTCTCCAGAACACAGACGGAGACGTCCATGTCCTTGGCCGCTGCCGCCTGCTTGACCCGGATCGCCGCCGACAGTCCCGCCGGGCCACCGCCGACGATGACAATGTCATAGGGCATTGCTTCCCGGTCGCTTCGTCCGCTCATCCGCCGTCGTCCTTGTGGTCGGAACCGTGCCGCAACGGCACGTCGCAAAATCCGTGTCGTTCGTCAGATACGGACGCTTCGACCGCTTGACCAGAGCGTCAGGTGCCGCACTAGGTGCGGGGAATGGCGGAGGTCTCCTCACTCTCGCGCGACGAAGCGGTGGCCGCACTCGGCTGGTGGCTCGAAGCCGGCGTCGACACTGTCGTTGGCGAGGAGCCGTTTCGCTGGCTCGCCCCGGTTGCGCCGGTCGCGCCGCGGATTGTCGAGCCGGCCGTGCCGGCGCAGTCGAAGATCGTTACGCTGAACGCCGACAGCCTTGCCGCGCTGGCCGCGGCGCTTGCCGAGGCGCACCCGTCCGCGCTGTTCGCCGACGGTACGCCGGGCGACGCGATGGTCGTCGGCGAGCGCCCGACGGCGGACGACGTTGCCGCCGGGCGGCTGTTCACCAGCGACGCGGGCGCGCTGCTCGACCGGATGCTGGCGGCGATCGGGCGGTCGCGCGGCGACACCTATCTCGCCAACGCCGTTCCCTGGACCGAAGCCGGACACGACGCCGACGCGCCTGCCTATCTCCGCCGCCAGATCGTGCTGGCGCGACCGAAGGCGATCCTCGCCCTCGGCCAGGCGGCGACGGCGGCGCTGACCGGCGCGACGGCGGGCATCGCGCGTCTGCGCGGCCGCTGGCTGGAGGCGGATGGGGTTCCGGTCATGCCGACCTTCGCGCCGGCGCACCTGCTCCGCCAGCCGGCCCATAAGGCGCTCGCCTGGGCCGATCTCTGCGCCTTCCGCGCCCGGCTCGCGGCATGAGGGTATTGGCGCTCCTGGCGGCCGCGCTGCTGCCGCTCACCGCTGCCGCTGCCGAGCCTGCCGACCTGTCGCCAACGATCACCGTCACCGGCTACGTCGGCATCACCGCCGCCCAGCGCCGCGTGCCGACGCAGCTGACCCCGGCGCAGCGCAGCGCCTATCGCGCCATCTTCCTGGCAATCGATGCCGGGCGGTTCAGTGTCGCCGAAAGCGCCCTCGCCGCCCTGCCCGCCGGTCCGCTCCACGCGACCGCAAAGGCGCAGCTGCTCCTCGCCCGCGGTCCGGGGAGAAACGGCATCGCCGCCGACTGGCTGGCGGCGAACACCGACCTGCCGCAGGCGCCGCGCCTCGTGGCGATGGCCGCCCGCAGCGTCGACGCGCCGGTCCTGCCGGTGCAGAAGGCGCTCCGCTCGGTCAGCTTCGTGCCCGCCATGGGGCCGCGCTCGGCCCGCGGCGACGGCTTGCGCGACGAGCCCACGATCGCCCGGCTGAAGCCGCTGCTCGCCGCCGACCGCAACACCGAGGCCGAGGCCGTCATCGCCGGCGTCGCCGGGCAGCTGTCGCCCGACGTCGCCGCTGAATATTATGAGCGCATCGCGTGGAGCTACTACGGCGCCGGCGATGATTTCGCCGCCGAGCGCATGGGCCGGGCAGCGGCGACCGGAAGCAGCAGCTGGTCCGGCTTGGGCGGTTGGGTCGCCGGCCTCGCCGCCTTCCGCCGCGGCGACTGCGCCACCGCCGCCAGCGCCTTCGACGCGGTGGCGCTGCGCTTCGGCGGCGAGGACATCGCCCCGGCGGCCAATTTCTGGGCGGCCCGGTCATACCTTGCCTGCGGCAAGCCGGCGGAAGTCGCCAAGCGGCTGCAGTCGGCGGCGGCGCACGCCGACACCTTCTACGGCATGCTGGCCCGGCGAACGCTCGGGCTGGCGCAGCCGCTCGACTGGGCCGAGCCCGACTTCATCACCGCCGACTGGAACCATCTGGCGTCTCTGCCCGGTGCCCGACGCGCGGCGGCGCTGGTCGAGATCGGCGAGATCGGGCTGGCCGACCGCGAGCTCAAATATCTCGCCGCGACGACCGACGTCGGCAACTACCCGGCCGTGCTGCGGCTGGCGGCGCGACTGAACCTGCCGGCGACGCAGTTCTGGCTCGCGCACCATCCGCCCGAGGGCACCGACCCGCCGCTGAGTGCCCGCTACCCGGCCCCGGAGTGGACGCCCGCGCATGGCTGGCGCGTCGACAAGGGGCTGGTCTTCGCTCACGCGCTTCAGGAGTCGAACTTCGTCACCTCGGCGACGTCGCGGGTCGGCGCGCGCGGCGTGATGCAGCTGATGCCGGCAACCGCGAAGCGCGTGCAGGCGCGGATGGCCGACGGCACCGTTGTCGACGCCGCCACCCGGACGCTCGACGACCCCGAGTTCAACATCGATTGCGGGCAGTCGTACCTCGAGGAGCTGCGCGACACGAGCTACACCAGCGGGCTGCTGCCCAAGGTCATTGCCGCCTACAATGCCGGTCCGGGGTCGGTGCAGAAGTGGAACGCCACCGTCCGCGACAACGGCGATCCGCTGCTGTTCATCGAGTCGATCCCGTTTCGCGAGACGCGCCATTACGTCGAGGTCGTGCTCAAGAACTACTGGATGTACCAGCTGCGCGAGGGCAAGGCCCCGCCGTCGATCGATGCGCTGGCCGCCGGCTTGTGGCCGGTGTTCCCCGGCAGGCCCGGTCCCGCCGCGGTCACGGTCACGCCGACGCTGACGGCACCGCTCCTGCCGCTGATCGCGCCCGCGCCGCTGCCCGACGACACGACGGTGGTGGCGAGCACCTTCTGACGCCCTTGGGGGAGGAGTGGTCGCCGGGTTCCGCCCGCCGCCGCGAGCGGAGGGCGCGCAAGGTGACAGCCGCGCTGAGATCGGGGCACGGCTCCCTGCCCCGCCGCCCCGGCAGCAGGGCGGTGCATGCGACGCCCCGCGAGGTCAGACGGCGTTGCCGGGCGCGCGGCAACCCATTAGGCGGGAGAGCATGCCGATCGACGAGACCCTTCCCTTCCGCCCGGTCCGCATCGCCGCGCTGACCGTTTCCGACACCCGCAGCGCGGCCGACGATCGCTCCGGCGACACGCTGGTGGCGCGACTGACCGGAGCCGGCCACATCCTCGCCGCGCGCGCGATCGTCCGCGACGACGTGCCCGCGCTCGTGTCACAGCTCAACGTCTGGATCGAAGACCCTGAAATCGACTGTGTGATCTCGACCGGCGGCACGGGCGTCACCGGCCGCGACGTCACGCCGGAAGCCTTGGCCGCGGTGTGGGACAAGGAAATCCCCGGCTTCGGCGAGCTGTTCCGCTGGCTCAGCTTCCAGACCATCGGCACCTCAACGGTCCAGTCGCGCGCCACCGCCGGCGTCGCGCGCGGCACCTATCTGTTCGCCCTGCCCGGCTCGACGGGAGCGGTGAAAGACGGCTGGGACGGCATCCTCAGGGACCAGCTCGACAGCCGGCACCGGCCCTGCAACTTCGTCGAATTGATGCCGCGGCTGACCGAACGCTGACTTGCCGCTCCCGCCCGGCTGCCGTAGCCTCTGGATAGATACCAAGGGAGGTGAGGATGCGCCGCGCGATCCTGCTCGGGCTGGTGGCCACGCTGGTGTTGCCGGAGCTTGCGACGGCGCAGGAGCGGGGGCGCGGCGACCGCGGCGGCAATCAGGCGGCATCGGGAAACCGACCGGGCCCCGGCAACGGTGCCAGCCGCCCGAGCCCGGGCAATGGTGCCAACCGCCCGCGTCCAGGCAACGGCCATCGGCCCGGTAGCGAGCGGCCCGGTAGCGAGCAGCCGGGTCAGGGCACTCGCCCGGTCCCGCTGCCCGGACCGAACCGGCCCGGCCATCGCCCGAACCCCGGACACCGCCCGAACCCCGGCCATCGCCCGAACCCCGGCTTCCGCCCGCCCGCCTACCGGCCGCCGCCGGGCTATTGGAACGGTCACCACTGGGGCCGGCCGCCCGTGCGTTGGCCCGCCTATCGTCCGCCGCATGGCTATCGATACCGCCGCTGGACGGCGGGGCTGATCCTGCCGGCGCTGTTCTTCGCCCCGGCGTTCTTCTACCCCGACTGGCACGCGCTCGGCCTATACGCCCCGCCGCACGGCTATCATTGGGTCCGCTACGGCCCCGATCTGCTCCTTGTCCAGAATGGCACCCGGCGCATCGCTGAAGTGCGCTACGGCGTTTTCAGCTGATGGCGACAACGGAGATTACGCTGGTTTCGGTCCCGGTCGCCGATCAGGACCGGGCCAAGGCGTTCTACGCCGACGTCCTCGGCTGCACGCTGCTGCGCGACGAGGCGATGGGGCCGACGATGCGCTGGGTCCACCTCGCCTTCAGCGGCGGCGGGGCCGAGGTGACCCTTGTGTCGTGGTTCCCGCAGATGCCGCCGGGATCGCTGCAGGGGCTGATGCTGACGACCGACGATCTCGACGGCGAGGTCGCGCGCCTGAGCGGGCTCGGGGTGACGCTGGCACCGGTCGAGCAACAGCCGTGGGGCCGCTTCACCCTGTTCAACGATCCCGACGGCAACGGCCTGATCCTGCGCCAGCCCCTCGCCGATCACTGACGTTCTTGTAATGTTCTGCCGGTGGCGCTAAGCTCCGGCAATGCTTCACCCCGATCTCCGGCGCGGACGCGGTGCCCCGGCAAACCCGCGCAGCGCGCGCTTCGACGATCCCGCGCGCGAGCACGACGGCGACTGGCTCGACGTGCGAAGTGAAGTCGACGGCGAGGCGCCGCCGCTGCGGACGACCGTGACGCGCGAGACTCCGCGCACGATCATCAGCCGCAACACGTCGCCCGACGTGCCGTTCGACCGCTCGCTCAACGCGTACCGGGGGTGTGAGCACGGCTGCATCTACTGCTTTGCCCGGCCGACGCACGGCTATCTCGGGCTGTCCCCCGGGCTCGACTTCGAGTCGAAGCTGACGATCAAACCGACCGCCCCGGCGCTGCTCCGGGCCGAGCTGTCGAAGCGGGGCTATGTGCCGAGTGTCCTGGCCATGGGGACCAACACCGATCCGTATCAGCCGATCGAGGCGACGCACCGCATCACCCGCGGCTGCCTGGAGGTGCTGCGCGCCTTCAAGCACCCGGTGTCGATCACGACCAAGTCGGACCGGGTCGTCGCCGACCTCGACATTCTTCGCGACCTCGCCGGCGACGGGCTGGCGGCTGTGGTCGTCTCGGTCACCAGCCTCGACCGCGACATCGCCCGCACCCTCGAACCCCGCGCCGCGACCCCGGCACGGCGCCTTGCGGCGATCCGGGCGCTGAGCGACGCCGGCGTCCCGACCTGGGTCTCGGTGTCGCCGATCGTTCCGGCGATCACCGATCACGAGATCGAGGCGATTCTGGAGGCTGCGGCGGCGGCGGGCGCGGTCGGTGCCTTCGCCCGCCCGGTGCGCCTGCCGCACGAGGTCGCGCCGCTGTTCCGCGGCTGGCTCGATGCCCATTACCCCGACCGCGCCGAGCACGTCATGGGGCTGGTGCGCTCGATGCGCGGCGGGCGCGACAACGACCCCGATTTCGGCACGCGGATGAAGGGTATCGGCCCGTATGCCGATCTGCTCCACCGCCGCGTTGCCGTGGCGAAGGCGCGGCTGGGGCTCGACCGGCCGCGCGCGGCGCTCAGGACCGACCTGTTCACCGTGCCGCGCGCGCAGCTCAGCCTGTTCTGATTACCAGCCAAGGCCCGGACCGAACGCCCAGCCGGGGCCGAACCCCGTTCCCCACGCGCCCCAGTTCCACTGCGCGTCGTTATACTCCTGCGCCGCAAACGCCTGCTGGTCGGCGATATGCTGCGCCTGCTTGGCCGAGGCGTACCGCTGATACGCGCGCTGGTTGCCGACGTAGAGGCAGTTGCACCCCTGGGCATCGGCATAGACGTAGTGAACCATGCCGTTGTGATTGCGCATCAGCACCTTGTGCTCGGGCAGCCGCGCCAGCATCGCCTGCCGCTCGGGCGTGTCGGCGACGCGAACCTTGAAGCCGGCGGCCGAAAGGTCGTTCTCCGTCGCCCGGCGCGAGCCCATCGCGGCGGCGGGCGCGGCGGCGGTCGCGGCGAGAACAGCGGCGGTACCGGCCACGAAGAGAGTGCGAAACGGCGACTTGGAAGCAAGCATCGTCAATCTCCTGTGATCATGCTTGCGCCTTCAACGATCGGCTTTCCCGTTGGTTACGTGCGTCGGCGCGGGCGCGTGCGATAGCGAGTGCGGCGGGGCTCGAGCCCTGCCCTCGCCGTGACGACAATGAAGCGCGGCGCTCGCGCGACCGCCGCCGAGGCGATCCGCTGCGCGAATTATACCTCGTCGAGCGGGCGGCTCAGCCCAGCAAGTGGTCGCGGTAGCGCTGGCGCAGCTCGGTCTTCAGCAGCTTGCCCGTCGCGGTATGCGGCAAGGTGTCGACGAAGATGACGTCGTCGGGCAGCCACCAGCGGGCGATGCGCGGCGTCAGCCAGGCGAGCACGTCGCTTCTTACTCACCTCGGCATCCGGCTTGGCGACGACGAGCAGCAGCGGGCGCTCGTCCCACTTCGGGTGAGCGACGCCGATGACCGCCGCCTCGTGGATGCCGGGGCACCCGACCGCGGTATTTTCGAGGTCGATCGAGCTGATCCACTCGCCACCGGACTTGATGACGTCCTTGGCGCGGTCGACAATGCCCATGTAGCCGAACGCGTCGATCGTCGCGACGTCGCCGGTGTCGAACCAGCCGTCGGCGTCGGTCGCCGGGGCGGGCTCGCCGAAGTAGCGCTCGACGATCCACGGCCCGCGCACCAGCAACCGGCCGAAGGCAACGCCGTCGCGCGGCAGCTCGGCGCCGTCGGGACCGACGATCTTCATCTCGACGCCGAACAGGGCCCGCCCCTGCCGGGTCCGCATCGTCACCTGCTCCGCGGCCGACAAGCACGCCACCTCGGGCGTCGGCGTGCCAACGGTGCCGATCGGGCTCATCTCGGTCATGCCCCACAGGTGGTTGACGGTGATGCCGCGCGCGGCGAACGCCTCGACCATGCTCCGCGGTACCGCCGACCCGCCGATGTTGACCCGCGCCAGCCGGCCGAGACCGCCGCCCGCCACTTCCAGGTGCTGGAGCACGCCGAGCCAGACGGTCGGCACCGCGAGCGCAAAATCGACGTCCTCCGCGACAATCAGGCGCTGGAGGCTGGCGGCGTCGAAATGCGGCCCGTTCAATACCAGCGCCGAGCCGGCCGCGGCGGCGGCATAGGGCACGCTCCAGGCGTTGACATGGAACATCGGCGCGACCGGCAGCACCACCGTCCGCGCCGACAGCGCCAGCACGTCGACGCCGGTCGCGGCGAGCGCATGCAGCACGGTCGAGCGGTGGCTGTAGAGCACGCCCTTGGGGTTGCCGGTGGTGCCGCTGGTGTAGCACAGCCCGGCGGGCGCGCTCTCGGCGACGTCGACCCAGGCGAATGTCGGATCGCCTGCCGCGATCAGCTCCTCATAACAATGGAGGTCGAGGCGGCTCGCCGGCATGTGCTCGCGGGCGGTCAGGACGACCAGTGTCAGGCCGGGCGACCGCGGAGCCAGGCGTTCGACGGTGGCGAGGAAGCTGAGGTCGAACAGCAGGACCCGGTCGCCGGCGTGGGCGATGATATAAGCGAGCTGCTCGTCGAACAGCCGCGGATTGATGGTGTGCGCGACCGCGCCCGCGCCGCCAATGCCGTACAGGCACTCGACGTGCCGCCACGTATTCCACGCGAGCGTCGCCACCCGGTCACCGCGGCCGACACCCAGCCGGGCCAGCGCGCTTGCCAGCCGCCGCGCCCGTCCGCCGATCGCGCCCCACGTCGTCCGGTGCGTCCCGCCCTCGACGGCGAGGCTGACGATCGGCCGGGCGGCATGGTTGAGCGCCGCATGATCGAGCAGCCGCGACGTCGTCAGCGGCCAATCCTGCATCGCCCCGTTGATCGCCGCCACGTCGCCCCCTGTATTTTCTGCAGCGTAACTGTCGCCGCCAAGCCCCGCAACGCTCTTGACGAATGAGAACAGATATGGAACTTATGCGTTCACAGGGAGAACAGACATGCTCGTCGTGATCATTTGCAATCTCTTGGCCGTCGTCATGCTGCTTGGCCTGCTCGCCGGGATCACCGTCGGCTTCGTTACCGCCCGCGCGGCGCTGAGCAAGGCGCTCGCGTTCGAGCGGTTTACGCCGCCGCCGATGGCGCAGCCCGCTTGAGGCGCCGCGCGGCGCGCAGGCCGAGCGGGATCGACGCGGCATAGACGATCGCCAGCAGCGACAGGGTCATCCACGGGACGGTGAACAGCGCGCCGGCGAACAGGCCGACGCCGAGCAGCGCCACCAGCCGCCATTCCGCGCGCAGCCGCAGCGAGCCCCAGCTGAAGGTCGGCAGGCTCGACGCCATCAAGGCGGCGACGAGGACCATGACGACGGCACTGGCGACCGCCCGGGTATAAAGGTCGCGGCTGTCGCCGAACGCGGGCAGCAGCGGGCCGAGCCACAGCCAGACGAAGATCGGGCTGAGCGCCAGACCGGCCCCGACGGGAGCGGGCACGCCGATCAGATACGCGGCGCGGCGGCTGCCGGCGGCGGGCGGCGGCACCCCGATGCCGGCGTTGAACCGCGCCAGCCGCAGCGCGCAGGTCGCGGCATGCGCGAGCGCGACGATCCACCCGGCCGCAGGCAGGAACTGCAGCGCCCACAGGTACATGATCAGCGCCGGAGCGACGCCGAAGGCAATGACATCCGACAGCGAGTCGAGCTCGGCCCCGAACCGGCTGGTACCCTTCAGCAGCCGCGCGATCCGGCCGTCGATCCCGTCGAGCACGCCGGCGACGACGACCGAGGCTGCCGCCTTGTCCCACTCGCCGGCAATGCCGAAGCGGACGCCGGTCAGGCCGAAGCACAGCGCCAGCACCGTCACCGCGTTCGGGATCAGCGCCCGGAGCGGGATCACCTGCCCGAACCGGCGCGGCTCGATCATCGGGCTGGGCCGAACGGGCCGCTCACTGCGTGATCGCCGGTGCTGACGCCGACGCCGCCGCGGCGCGCAAGCACCGTCTCGCCCGCGACGCAGCGCTGCCCCGGCAGGACTTCGACGGCGAAGCCGGCGGGAAGATAGACGTCGACGCGGCTGCCGAAGCGGATCAGCCCGACGCGCTGCCCGGCGACGACGCGCTCGCCGGGATCGACGAAGCGAACGATCCGCCGCGCAACCAGGCCGGCGATCTGGGTGAAGCCGACGCGGGTGCCGTCGCTCCGCTCGATGACGAAATACTGGCGCTCGTTATCGTCCGACGCCTTGTCGAGGTCGGCGTTGAGGAACTTGCCGGGAACATAGACGATGCGGCTGACCGTGCCGGCGGTCGGGGCGCGGTTCACGTGGACGTCGAACACGTTCATGAACACCGACACCCGCGTGGCGACGAGTTCGCCGAGCGCGCCCGTCGCCGGCAAGCTGACGCGGCACGGGGACCGTCGCGACCATGCTGACCATGCCGTCGGCCGGGGAAACGAGCAGATCGTCGCCCGCGGGCGTCGTCCGCGCGGGATCGCGGAAAAACAGGGCGATCCAACCCGTCAGCAGCGCCAGCAGCCAGCCGAGCACCGTCCAGTGAAGCCCGAAGCCGGCGACCAGGGTCGCCACGGCGGCGGCGCCGACGAACTTGCGCCCCTCGGGATGCATCGGCGGAAGCTGATATTTCGCCGTCGCCGGTAGGTTGGACGTTTCGGTCATAGCCATAGCCCGCGTTTTACGACCGTGCCTCCGTAGTGACAATGCGGCTGCCGGCTGCCACAGCGCGGTGAAACGAGGGACGGCATGGGAATGGCGGCATTGTGCCTGTTCTGCGGCTCGCGGCCGGGAACCGATCCGGCGCTGGCGGAGCTGGCCGCCGCCTTCGGTCGCCTGTGCGCCGCCCGCGCGGTGACCCTGGTCTACGGCGGCGGGGCCAACGGCCTGATGGGGATCGCCGCCCGGGCCGCGCTCGCGGGCGGCGGGCGGGTTGTCGGCATCATTCCCGAATGCCTGGTCGCCGCCGAGGTTGCCCAGCCGGGCCTCAGCGAGCTGGTCGTCACGGCGACGCTGCATGAGCGCAAGGCGGCGATGTTCGGCCGGTCCGACGCGATCGTCGTGCTGCCCGGCGGCATCGGTACGCTCGACGAGCTGTTCGAGGTCATGACCTGGCGCAACCTCGGACTGCACGACAAGCCGATCTGGCTGCTCGGCGGCGACTTCTGGCGCGCGTTCGGCGACCTGCTCGGGCATCTCGACCGCGCCGGCTTCGCCTATCCGGGGCTGTTCGCGCTGGTCGAGCCGCTGGCGAGCCTCGACCATCTCGCGGCCCGCCTCGACGACGCGCCATCGCGCCTCGCCGACCTCGCGGCCCGCCCCGACACTGCAGCATCGGTCCTCGACGACCCCGCGACGCGCCTCGACAGCGCACCATGACGTTGACCCGCCCCGCGCTCGCCCCCTACAGATCGCCCGACTTTCGCGAGGACGCCATGCCCAAGATCAAGGTGAACAACCCCGTCGTCGAGCTCGACGGCGACGAGATGACCCGGATCATTTGGGCGTGGATCCGCGAGCAGCTGATCCTGCCCTACCTCGACGTCGACCTGATCTATTTCGACCTCGGCATCGAACACCGCGACGCGACCGACGATCGGGTGACGGTCGAGGCGGCGAACGCCATCCTCAAGCACGGCGTCGGCGTCAAATGCGCGACGATCACCCCCGACGAGGCACGCGTCGCCGAGTTCGGACTGAAGCGCATGTGGAAGTCGCCCAACGGCACGATCCGCAACATCCTGGGCGGCGTCGTCTTCCGCGAGCCGATCGTCATCCCCTCGGTTCCCCGCCTCGTCCCCGGCTGGACCAGCCCGATCGTCGTCGGCCGCCATGCCTTCGGCGACCAGTACCGCGCCACCGACTTCCTGGTCCCCGGTCCCGGCCGCCTGACGATGAAGTGGGTCGGCGACGACGGCCGGGAGATCGAGCACGAGGTGTTCCATTACCCGTCGCCGGGTGTCGCCATGGGCATGTACAACCTCGACAATTCGATCCGCGACTTCGCCCGCGCCTGCCTGAACTACGGCCTGCAGCGGAACTGGCCGGTTTATCTGTCGACCAAGAACACCATTCTGAAGGCCTATGACGGCCGCTTCAAGGACCTGTTCGAGGAGATCTACGTCCGCGACTTCAAGGCGGAATACGTCAAGCGCGGCCTGGTCTACGAACACCGCCTGATCGACGACCTCGTCGCCAGCGCGCTCAAGTGGTCGGGCAATTTCATCTGGGCATGCAAGAACTACGACGGCGACGTCCAGTCGGACATGGTCGCGCAGGGCTTCGGCAGCCTGGGGCTGATGACGAGTGTCCTCCTCACCCCCGACGGCAAGACGGTCGAAGCCGAGGCCGCGCACGGCACCGTCACCCGCCACTACCGCATGCACCAGCAGGGCAAGCCGACCAGCACCAACCCGGTCGCGTCGATCTTCGCCTGGACCGGCGGCCTCAAGCACCGCGGCCTGCTCGACGGCACGCCCGAGGTGACCCGCTTCGCCGAGACGCTCGAGCGCGTCTGCGTCGAGACGGTCGAACAGGGAAAGATGACCAAGGACCTCGCCATCCTGATCGGCCCCGACCAGGCGTGGATGACGACCGAGCAGTTCTTCGCCGCGGTCCGGGCGAACCTCGACGCGGCGATGGCGGGGTAGCCGCTCGCGACCGGCGCTGGCGCGCGGTCGCGAACGACGTCGCGAGCGGCAATGGCGGGGAAGCTTCGACGCTTTTCGCTGGCGCAATGCTTGCCGACGGAACGTCGGCAGGGCCTGCCTCGCGGGCATCGAGCCGCTGCGCGCGAATACCACAACAAGCCGAGTTCCGGCGCGCGTACCGGTGGAGGGTCGGCATTCCGGCGGGCTGCGGCGGGCCATGCGCGAACCGCGCTAGAGTGTCGCGAAAGCGTCGCTGTTCCAGCAGCGCGCCAGTAGATACCGCGGGTGGTACGCCTCAAGGCTCGACCCGTGCGGCGTCCGGAAGAGACGCCGCGCACCGCGGCGCAAGTCGACTGTACGAGCGATCGTCGATTGTCGGAGGCGCTTGACTGCGGCGAAGCGCACGCTGCCGTCACGACGAATCAGATCGTCGTCCTGCCAGCCGATCCGCTACGGGACTTCGGGGGAACAACGGCATGATCCACTCGGCTCCTCGTGTCCGGCTGCTCGCCGCCGGGCTGGCTGCGTTGGCCGGTTTCGTCGATGCCGTCGGCTTTCTCCAGCTCGGCGGGCGCTTCGTTTCGTTCATGAGCGGTAACTCGACGCGACTGGCGGTCGAGGGCGCGCGCGGGGCGGCAACGGCGTGGATCGCGGGCGGCCTCATCATCCTGTTCGTTGCCGGCGTGGTCATCGGCTCGCTCGCCGGCGGTTGGGCGGGCGCGCGGCGGCGACCGGTGGTCCTGCTGGTGGTCGCTGTCACGCTCGGGATCGCGGCGGCACTGGCGGACGCAGGCCTGTCTGCGCTGGCAGCGGCGGCGATGGTGGTGGCGATGGGTGCCGAGAATGCCGTCTTCGAGCGCGACGGCGAGGTCGCGATCGGCCTCACCTACATGACGGGAACGCTGGTCCGGGTCGGCCAGCGCCTGACCTTGGCGCTGCGCGGCGGTGCCCGCTTCGGTTGGGTGCCGCACCTGATGCTGTGGCTCGGCCTCGTCGGCGGCGCGGTTGCCGGCGCGCGCGTGTTCGCGCACCTCGGCCTCGACGCCCTGTGGCTGGCGGCGGGCGCGGCGCTGGTGTTCGCCGCGCTGGCGACGCGCGCCTAGGCCGCGACGCGGACCTCGGCCAGCGCGGCCCGCACCGCCGCCACCGCGTCCCCGGCCTTGGCGCCATCGGGACCGCCTGCCTGCGCCATGTCGGGCCGGCCCCCGCCACCCTGCCCGCCGACGGCCGCGGCGGCGGCGCGGACCAGGTCGACGGCGCTGACCCGGCCGGTCAGGTCTTCCGTCACCCCGATGGCAACCGCGGCACGCCCGGCGTTGGTCGCGACGATGACCGCGACGCCGCTGCCGAGCCGGGCCTTGGCCTCGTCGACCAGACCGCGGAGCGCCTTGGCTTCGATCCCGTCGACGACCTGGCCGATGAAGCCGATGTCGCCGACCTGTTCGGGCAGCACCCCTGCCTCGCCCGCCCTCCCGCTGCCGGTGCCCGCGAGCGCCAGCGCCTTCTTTGCCTCGGCCAGCTCGCGCTCGAGCCGGCGGCGGTCGTCAATCAGCGCAACGACGCGCGCCGGCACCTCGTCGGGACGTGCCTTGAGCGCCGCCGCCGCCGCCCTGAGCCGGTCCTCCTGCTCGGTGAGGTAGGCGCGGGCGCCTTCGCCGGTCAGCGCCTCGATCCGGCGAACTCCGCTCGCCACCGCCGATTCGCCGACGATCTTGAACAAGGCGATGTCGCCCAGCGCATTGACATGCGTGCCGCCGCACAGCTCCGTCGAGTAGTTCGCCTCCCCCGTCCGACCCATGCTGAGCACGCGAACCTCATCGCCGTATTTCTCGCCGAACAGCGCCATGGCCCCGGCCGCGATCGCGGCGTCGGGCGTCATCAGGCGCGTCGTGACCGGCGTGTTCTCGCGGATGTGGCGGTTGACGTCGGCCTCGACGGCGTCGAGTTCCGCCCGGGTCAGCGCCTTGGGGTGGCTGAAATCGAAGCGCAGCCGGTCGGGGGCCACCAGCGACCCTTTCTGCGTCACGTGCGGGCCGAGGTGGTCGCGCAGCGCGGCGTGGAGCAGGTGGGTCGCCGAATGGTTGGCGCGGAGCTTCGCCCGGCGGTCGGCGTCGATCCACAGCGTCACGGCGTCGCCGACCACGATACGCCCGGCAGTGACCTCGCCGAGATGGACGTGGAGCTTGCCGAGCTGCTTTGCCGTATCGGCGACGGCGACCTCGACATTGGCTGCGGCGATCGTTCCCGCATCGCCCGCCTGCCCGCCCAATTCGCCGTAGAAGGGGGTCTGGTTGGTGACGACGGCGACGCTGTCGCCGGCGACCGCGGCATCGACGCGGACGCCGTCCTTGACCAGCGCGACCACCTGCCCCTGCGCCGTGTCGCCGGCATAGCCGGTGAATTCGGTCGCGCCCGTCTCGTCGAGGATGTCGAACCACACCGCCGCCGACGCCGACTGGCCCGATCCCGTCCACGCCGCGCGCGCGGCCCGCCGCTGCTCGGCCATCGCCGCGGCGAAGCCGGCGCGGTCGACGGCGATTCCGCGGTCGCGCAGGGCGTCCTCGGTCAGGTCGTACGGGAAGCCGTAGGTGTCGTAGAGCTTGAACGCGATCGCCCCCGGCAGCGTGTCGCCCGCCGTCAGCGACGCAGCCGCGTCGCCGAGCAGGCGCAGGCCATTGTCGAGGGTGGTGCGGAAGCGCGTCTCCTCCTGCTCGAGCGTCGCCTCGATCAACGGCTGGGCGCGGAGCAGCTCGGGATAGGCGCCCCCCATTTCGGCGACGAGGGTCGGCACCAGCCGGTGCATCAGCGGATCCGCGCTGCCGAGCAGATGCGCGTGGCGCATGGCGCGGCGCATGATCCGCCGCAGGACATAGCCGCGACCCTCGTTCGCCGGCAGGACGCCGTCGGCGACGAGGAAGCCGCTGGTCCGCAAATGATCGGCGATGATCCGGTGCGACGCCTGCGTCGCGCCCGTCGTCGGTGTCTCCGTCATCGCCGCACTGGCGGCGATCAGCGTCCTGAAGGTGTCGGTGTCATAGTTGTCGTGAACGCCCTGCAGCACGGCGGCAATGCGCTCCAGGCCCATGCCGGTATCGATCGACGGCCGCGGCAGATCGAGGCGCGTCGCGGCGTCGACCTGCTCGTACTGCATGAAGACGAGGTTCCAGATCTCGACAAAGCGGTCGCCGTCCTCGTCCGGCGATCCCGGCGGACCGCCGGGAATGTGGTCGCCATGGTCGAAGAAGATTTCGCTGCACGGACCGCACGGACCGGTGTCGCCCATCGACCAGAAGTTGTCGTTGGTCGCAATGCGGATGATGCGGTTTTCGGGCAGGCCGGCGATCCGCCGCCAGAGATCGAACGCCTCGTCATCGGTGTGATAGACGGTGACCGTCAGTCGCGCCGGGTCGATCCCCCAGACCTTGGTCAGCAGGGTCCAGGCATGCTCGATCGCCTGCGCCTTGAAATAAGCCCCGAACGAGAAGTTGCCGAGCATCTCGAAGAAGGTGTGGTGGCGCGCGGTATAGCCGACGTTGTCGAGATCGTTGTGCTTGCCGCCGGCCCGGACGCACTTCTGCGCCGACACCGCGGTCGAATATGGCCTCGCTTCAAGCCCGGTGAAAACGTTCTTGAACGGGACCATACCGGCGTTGACGAACATCAGCGTCGGATCGTTCTGCGGGACGAGCGGTGCGGAAGGCACGACCTGGTGACCGGCAGCGCCGAAGAAATCGAGGAAGCCGCGCCGGATATCGTTGGTGGTGATCATGCGCCAGACTTAGGCGAGCGGTCGGCGCACCTCAAGCACGCCGCACAACCGGCACGGTTCGGCGCACCGCGGCACCCAACCGCGCCCGCCCTCACATCTCGGCGTCGTCTTCGGCCGACGGGCCAACCATCAGCGCCTCGCCGAGACCGCTGGCGTTGTCACGCACCGCCTTCTCGATCCGGTCGCGAACGTCGGGATTTTCCTTCAGATACTTCTTCGCGTTTTCGCGGCCCTGACCGATGCGCGTCGAGTCGAAGCTGAACCAGGCACCCGACTTCTCGACGACCCCCGCCTTGACGCCGAGGTCGAGGATCTCACCGGTCTTGGAGATGCCCTCGCCGTACATGATGTCGAATTCGACCTGCTTGAACGGCGGCGACACCTTGTTCTTCACCACCTTGACGCGCGTCGTGTTGCCGACGACTTCGTCGCGGTCCTTGATCGCCCCGGTACGGCGGATGTCGAGGCGGACGCTGGCGTAGAATTTCAGGGCATTGCCGCCCGTCGTCGTCTCGGGATTGCCGTACATCACGCCAATCTTCATCCGCAGCTGATTGATGAAGATGACGATGCAGCGCGAGCGCGAGATCGAGCCGGTCAGCTTCCGGAGCGACTGGCTCATCAGCCGCGCCTGCAGCCCGACGTGGCTGTCACCCATCTCGCCCTCGATTTCCGCGCGCGGAACGAGCGCGGCGACGGAATCGACCACAAGGACGTCGATCGCGTTCGAGCGTACCAGCGTATCGACGATCTCCAGCGCCTGCTCGCCGGTATCGGGCTGCGACACGATCAATTCATCGATGTTGACGCCCAGCTTCTTGGCGTAGCTCGGGTCGAGCGCGTGCTCGGCGTCGACGAAGGCCGCCGTGCCGCCGTTCTTCTGCGCCTCGGCAATGGCGTGGAGCGCGAGGGTCGTCTTGCCCGAGCTCTCCGGCCCGTAAATCTCGATCACCCGGCCCCGCGGCAAGCCGCCGATGCCGAGCGCGATGTCGAGGCCGAGGCTGCCGGTGGGGCTGCTCTCGATCTCCATCGCCGCGCGCGAGCCGAGCTTCATCGCCGAGCCCTTGCCGAAGGCACGGTCGATCTGGGCAAGCGCCGCCTCGAGTGCCTTGGCCTTATCCATGTCCCCGCCCACTACCTTCAGCGCCGCCGCCATGCCGTCCTCCCTGGTTCAGGAGATTGGCGTACACCCTTCGTTCTACGAGAACAAGAGAGGAACTACTCGATCTTCGCGAACACCGCCTCGATCGCGGCCAGCGCGTACGGCTTTTCCAGAACCGCGACGCCGGCGAAACGCGGCGGCAGCGTGTCGCGGTGCGATCCCGTCGCCAGGATGAGGTCGGTACCCGCAGCGAGCAGGCGATCGGCGATCGGGTAGACCGACTCCGTGCCCAGGTTGACGTCGGCAATCACCAGATCGAAGCCGCCGGCGGCGATTGCGGCCTCCGCCTCCTCGACCGTCGACGCCGTGCCGACCACGCCGTGGCCGAGGATGTCGAGCATGTCCTCCAGCACCATCGCGATCAGCACCTCGTCCTCGATGATGAGAACCTGGCGGGAGCGATGCGCAGCGGCAGCGGCGGTCGAAGCGGCAGTCATTGCGTAGCATCGTTCCCCGGCTGAGGCAGACCATCGATACCCCCCCCGCCCGGTGTGTCAAGCGATTGGCCGGCCATGGCGGTCGCCACGGCGGCCAGCAGTTCATCGGCGGCGAAGGGTTTGGCCAGGAACACCGCGCCGCTGCCGTCGAGCGCGCGGCGCTGCGGCGGCTCGGCATAGCCCGACATCAGCACGACGGGCAGCGCCGGCCGCGCGGCGCGCATCCGCTCGACGAGCACGACGCCGTCCATTCCGGGCATGACCACGTCGGAGATCAGCAGGTCGAGGGTGCCGCCATTCAGCCGCTCGAGGGCCTCGGCACCGTCGCTCGCGGTGAGAACGTCGAGGCCGCTGCGGCGCAGCACGCGCTCGACGACCAGGCGCACGGCGCGTTCGTCCTCGACCAGCAGGACGGTGCCGCTGAGCGCCGGACGCGCTTGCTTGGTCGGGGCTGCCGGCGTCATCACCGGCGCGCTGGCCGGCAGATACACGGCAAAGCAGGTGCCGCCGCCCGGCACGGGCTCCGCAAAGACGAAGCCGCCCGTCTGCTTGACGATGCCGTAGACCGTCGACAGGCCGAGGCCGGTGCCCTTGCCCACGGGTTTCGTGGTGAAGAACGGCTCGAAGATCTTGCCTGCAATCTCGGGCGCGATGCCGCTGCCGGTGTCGGACACCGTCAAGGCGACGAAATCGACCGCCGGCATCACGGCGTGCCCGAGCGCCGCCACCTCGCCCGCGGGGATGCTCCGGGTGGCGATCGTCAGCCGACCGCACCCGTCCATCGCGTCGCGCGCATTGACCGCGAGGTTGGTCAGGACGCGCTCGAGCTGGCCACGATCGGCGAGAACGACGCTGCCGTCGCGGCTGGTATCGACCTGCAACTCGACGTTGGGGCCAATCATCTGCTTGAGCAGCGGCGTAACCCCGGCGACGACGTCGGCAATGGCGATGACCTGCGGTCGCAGGGTCTGCTGCCGCGAGAAGGCGAGCAGCTGGCCGACCAATTCGGCGGCGCGCAGCGCGTTCTGCCGGATCTGGTCGATATCCTCGTGATCGGCGCTGTCCGGCCGCGGCCGCCCGAGCAGCTGGTCGCACAGGCCGAGCACCGCGGTCAGGATATTGTTGAAGTCGTGCGCGACGCCGCCGGCGAGCTGGCCGACCGCCTGCATCTTGGTCGCCTGCGCGACCTGGCGTTCGAGGCGGATCTGCTCGCGGATGTCGCGCACGGCGACGAGCGCGCCGAAACCCCAGCCGGCGGGGGCCCGGACGATGGTGACCAGCGACGGCTGGTCGGGGCGCGCGACGAGCCGCAGCGGGCACTCGATCTGGTCATGCACCCAGTCGAGGATCTCCCGGATCGCACGGGCGAGGGCCGGTCGGTCGGCTGGCACCGCGAGCTCGAGGATACCCCCGGGCCCGGTGCAGTCGCAGCCGACGGTTTCGACGAAAGTGGGGTTGGTCTGATAGCATAGGCCGTAGACGTCGAGGACCGCGACGCCGAGCGGCAGCCCGTCGATGATGTTGATCGTCTTGGCCGCGAGGCCGACGGCAAACGGGGCGGGCCACTCAGCTATAGCGCTGCTCCAGCCATGGATCGGCGACGTTGTGATAGCCGCGCGTCTCCCAGAAGCCAGGGTGGTCCGCGGCGACGAACTCGATCGCCTTCAGCCACTTGGCCGATTTCCACAGGTAATAGCGGGGGATCACCGCGCGGACCGGGCCGCCATGCTCGCGGCTGATCGGCGCGCCGTCGTGGCTGTGGGCGAGGAGGCAGTCGTCCTCGAGAAAGTCGGCGAGGCGCAGGTTGGTGACATAGCCGTCGTAACTGTGGAGGATGACGTGGGCCGCCTCGGGCGCGACCCCGGCGGCGGCGGCGACATCGCGCGTCGCCACGCCCGACCAGCGATTGTCGTAGCGCGACCACGACGTGACGCAGTGGATGTCGGACACGTCTTCGGTCTGCGGCTGCGTCAGCAGGGCAGCGAAGTCCCAGGTCAGCGGCCGCTCGACGAGGCCGCCGACGGTCAGCCGCCACTGATCGCGCGGCACGTCGGGCTGGATGCCGAGATCGAGCACCGGCCAGTTTTCGACCAGCCGCTGGCCGGGCGGCAGGCGGTCGGTCGCGGGATCGGCCTCGCGCCCGGTCAGCAGCCGCCCGGCCCGGGCCCAGGCCTGCTTCGACGCGACGAGCTTGTCGCGGTAGCCCGCCTGCCCTGCGGGATCATCGCTTTCGCGTCCCACCGGATTTTCGCTTTCGCGTCCCGCCGGATTTTCGCTTTCGCGTCCCGCCGGATTTTCGCTTTCGCTCATGGCCAGTCCTTATACCTGCCCCGGTTGAGGAACGGTCAACCGCGCTCGCGCATGATCCGCGCCGCGTCGCGCTTCCAGTCGCGCGTCTTCTCGGTCTCGCGCTTGTCGTGGAGCTTCTTGCCCTTGGCCAGCGCCAGCTCGACCTTGGCCATGCCGCGGTCGTTGAAATAGATCATCAGCGGGATCAGCGTCATCCCCTGCCGCGTCACCGCGCCGTTCATCTTGCTGATCTGGCGGGCATGGAGCAGCAGCTTGCGCGGTCGCTTCGGCTCGTGGTTGAAGCGGTTGCCGTGGCTGAACTCGGGGATGTTGGCATTGACCAGCCACATCTGCCCGTCCTTCAGCTCGGCATAGGCCTCGGCGATCGAGCCCTCGCCGGTGCGCAGCGCCTTGACCTCGGTCCCGGCGAGGGCAATGCCCGCCTCGACAACGTCGTCGATGAAATACTCGTAGCGCGCCTTGCGGTTCTCGGCGACGACCTTGGCCTTGACGCCGGTGGTGACGGGGGGGCGGGCCATCAGGTCAGCCGGGCATGCACGAGCGCGGCGTCGACCTTTGCCCGCGCGGCCTCGCTCGGTGGCGTGATCGGCAGGCGCGTCGTCCCCTCCATGCGGCCGAGACGGTCGAGCGCATATTTGGCCGGACCGGGGCTGGCATCGGCGAACAGCGCGTCGTGGAGCGGAAAGAGACGGTCCTGCAGCGCCAGCGCCGCAGCGTAGTCGCCGGCGGCACACGCCGCCTGGAAGGCAGCGCATTCAGCCGGCGCAACGTTTGCCGTCACCGAGATGCACCCTGCCCCGCCCATCGCCATGAAGCCGAGCGCCATGTCGTCGTTGCCGCTCAACTGGCAGAAGTCGGACCCGCACGCCGCCCGTTGCGCCGATGCGCGCGCGAGGTTGCCGGTCGCGTCCTTGACCCCGACGACCGTCGGCAACTCCGCCAGCCGCGCCATCGTCTCGACGCTCATGTCGACGACCGAGCGGCCGGGGATGTTGTAGATGAGGATCGGCAGGTCGCAGTGCGTCGCCAGATGGGTGAAGTGAGCGATCAGCCCGGCCTGGCTCGGCTTGTTGTAGTACGGCACGACGACCAGCGCCGCCGCCGCGCCCGCCGCCTCGGCATGGCGCATGTGTGCCAGCGCGCACAGCGTGTCGTTCGAGCCGCAGCCGGCGATGACGGGCACGCGGCCGTCCGCCGCCGCGACACAGGCGGAGACCACGGCATTATGCTCCGCGATCGACAGCGTGGCCGAATTCCCCGGTCGTCCCGCACGGAACCAGGGCGCTCGAGCCCGCCGTCACCTGCCACTCGACGAACGCCGCGAAGGTGGCGAAATCGACCGCGCCGTCGGCGGTGAACGGCGTGACCAGTGCCGGGATCGAGCCGTGAAACATTATCGCCTTCCGCCGCCGCGCGCTTGCCGATAGTGACCGCGCCCATGAGTAACCCGCGTGATATGGACCGCCGCCGCGGCTTGTCCAGCAAACTCCGCTTCGCTGTCCTTGGACTGCTTCTCGTCGGCTCGGCCGCGGCGGCGCTGACGCCGGGGATGCGGGCGCTCTACACCGCGCGGCTGGCGGAGACGGCGGCGGGACGCTTCGGCACGCTGCCGCTGTCGCCCGAGGTCAACCCGGCGACCGATCCGGCGATGGACGCCGTGGTCCAGTGGGACCGGCTGCGCCGCGACAACGGACCGACCACCTTCGCCGAGCTGGCCGCGTTTCTCCACGCGCACCGCGGCTGGCCGGCCGAGGCGACGCTTCGCCGCCGCGCCGAGCGGCTGATCGACGATGGCGTCGCGCCCGCGGCGCGGCTCGACTATTTCCGCGACTTCCCGCCGCTGTCCGCCTACGCCCACTTTCGTCTCGCCGAGGCGCGCCGCGCGACCGGCGACACGACGCTCGCCGCGGCCGACGCGCGTGCCGCCTGGACCGCAGGCGGCCTCGATGCGGTCAGCGAAATCACGCTGCAGGCCGAGTTCGGCACGGCGCTGTCGGCAGCGGATCATGTCGCCCGCCTCGACCGGCTGCTGTGGCGGGGCGAGACGACGGCGGCGGCGCGCATGCTGCCGCTGGTCCCCGACGACGTCCGCGCGCTGGCGGCGGCGCGGCTGGCGATCAAGACCGGCGACGAGGGTGCGCTGGCGAGCGTGCCGACCACCCTGCGCGGCGACCCGGGCCTCGCCTTCGACCGCGCCAACGCCGCCAAGCGGCGAGGCGACCTCGCGGCGGCGCGGCGGGTGATGGCCGACTATACCGGCGCACCCGGCCTCGTCGCCGAGCCCGAGGCCTGGCTCAAACTGCGGCTCGAACTTGCCCGCGGCGCGATGCGCGACGGCCAGAACGACCTCGCCTACCGGATCGCCGCCGGTCACGCCGCCTTCCCGCTCGGCCGGCTGCTGACCGAGCACAGCCTCGCCGAGCGCCAGGGGCTGATCGACAGCGAATGGCTCGCCGGCTGGCTGGCGCTGCGCCGCCTCGACCGCCCGGCGCAGGCGCTGACGCATTTCGAGCGCGTCACCGACGCGGCGCAGACGCCGGTCAGCCAGGCCCGCGGCGAATATTGGTCGGGCCGCGCCGCCGAAGCCAGCGGCGGCGACGCGCGGCCCTATTATGCCGCCGCCGCGACTCACGCCGATTATTATTACGGCCAGCTTGCCGCCGAACACCTTGGACCGGCTCTCGCCATCCCCGCCGCCGCGCCCGTGCCGGTCGTGGCGTCCGCCCGCAGCGCCTTCGACCGCGACGAACTCGTCCGTGTCACCCGCGACCTCGGCGAGATCGGCGACCGCGGCCGGCAGACGGTGTTCATGAAGGCGCTGGTCGAGCGCGCCGAGACGCCCGAGGAACAGCGCCTGCTGGTCGATCTCGCTCGCAGTCTCGATCGACCCGATCTCGGCGTCATGACCGGCAAGGCGGCGCGGCTCGAGGGCGAACTGGCGCTGGTCGACGCGGCCTACCCGATGCTGACGCTGCCAGCCGAGCTCGCGCCGTCGTGGACGATGATCCACGCGATCAGCCGGCAGGAGACCCAGTTCGACCGCGCCGCGGTCAGCGGCGCCAACGCCCGCGGCCTGATGCAGCTGCTTCCCGCCACCGCAGCGGAACAGGCGGCGAAGCTCGGCCTGCCATATGCGACCAGCCGGCTGACCGACGACCCGGTGTTCAACGTCACGCTGGGAGCCGCATACTATGGTCGCATCCGCGACACGCTCGGCGGCTCGAACCTGCTCGCCGTCGCCGCCTATAACGCCGGGCCGGGCAACGTCCGCCGCTTCATCGCGATGAATGGCGACCCGCGCCTGCCGGGCGCCGACCTGGTCGACTGGGTCGAGCTGATCCCGTTTTCCGAAACCCGCGACTATGTTCAGCGCGTGCTGGCCAACGCCGTCGTCTACGACATCCTGCACCCGGCGACGGCGACGATGCCGACGACCAACCGGCTGAGCGCCTATCTCGGCAAGCGCACGCCGGGCTAGAGCCGCAGCTTGACCGTCAGCGCCGCCTCGGCGACCTCGCGCAGCTTCGGATCGACCGCCGGATAGGTCAGATCGACACCCGCCGACAGCCCGGCGACGATCGCCTCGAGCCCGGCGATCCGCGCCGTGCGCTTGTCGTCGGCGGCGATCACCGTCCACGGCGCCGTCTTCGTCGACGTCCGGTCGAACATGTCTTCATAGGCTTCGGCATAGTCGGCGCGCAGCGACCGGTTGTGATAGTCGTCGAGCCCGGTCTTCCACCGTTTCCACGGGGTTTCGAGCCGGTCGCGCAGGCGGCGGTCCTGTTCCTTCTGCGTGGTATGAAGGAACAGCTTGATGATCCGCGCGCCGTCGTCGACCTGCGTCGCCTCGAACGCATTGATCTCGTCATAGGCGCGCTGCCACGCCTTCTTCGGCGTCAATTCGTCGACCCGCTCGACCAGCACCCGCCCGTACCACGTCCGGTCGAACACCGCCCATTCGCGCCGGTCGGGGAGCCGCCGCCAGAAGCGTTCGAGATAATGTTCGCCGCGTTCGACATCGTTCGGCGCACCGATCGACCAGACCTTGGTGAAGCGCGGATCGGTCGTCGCCGTCAGCCGCTTGATCAGCCCGCCCTTGCCGCTCGCGTCCCACCCCTCGATGGCGACGATCGCGCGCAGGCGCTGGGTGATATACGCCGCCTGGATCAGTTCGAGGCGATGCTGCAGGGCCATCAGCCGGGCATCGTAATCCGCCCGCGCGATCTCGTGCGCGTCCTCGAAGTCCTTGAGGCGGAGCTTGCTCACTCCACCGTCCGGATATGCAGTTCGCGCAGCGACTTGAGCGGCACCACCGACGGCGCGTTCATCATCAGGTCCTCGGCCTTCTGGTTCATCGGGAAGACAACGACCTCGCGGATGTTCGGTTCGTCGGCGAGCAGCATGACGATGCGGTCGACGCCGGGGGCCGAGCCGCCGTGCGGCGGTGCGCCGAACTTGAATGCGCTGATCATGCCGGCGAAGTCGCGGTCGACCTGCTCCTGCGTATAGCCGGCGATCTCGAACGCCTTGTACATGATCTCGGGCCGGTGGTTGCGGATCGCGCCCGCACGACAATTCGACGCCGTTGCAGACGATGTCGTACTGGTAGGCGAGGATGTCGAGCGGGTCCTTGGTCTCGAGCGCCTCCAGTTCGCCCTGCGGCATCGAGAAGGGGTTGTGGCTGAAGTCGATCTTCTTCGCCTCCTCGTCGTATTCGAACATCGGGAAGTCGACGATCCAGCAGAATTTATAGCAGCCTTGCTCGATCAGCCCGAGGTCGGTGCCGATCCGCGTCCGCGCGAGCCCCGCGAGCTTGGCCGCCTTCAGCGGCTTGTCGGCGGCGAAGAAGACGCGTCGTCCGGGCCCAGATCGCACTGGATCGCAATACGACCGAGCTGATCATCATTAAGGTTCTTGGCAATCGGACCACTGGCACGGCCCCATATCCACCACGTTCCGTGTGTGCTGCGCTCTCTTCATCTGTCGCGGTCCCGCCGATCGCTTAATGAGTCGATACCACCGTGAAAGCGAATGTAGCCCGGCCCCGGAGCGCCCTCGCCCGCGCGCCCAGCTCGTTCATTTCGTCGAAGAAGCTGCGCGGGCGCTCGCCCGTGCCCGGCGCGGGTATCGCGCGGACGACCGACGCCATCCTGCAACCATCGTCGCTAAAGCGCCCGAAGCCCGAGCCGCGGAAGATGCTCAGTGACGTCTGAGATCACGATCGGGTTGCGCAGGTCGGGCTTGTCGTTGCCGTACTTCAGCATCGATTCCGCGTAGGGAATGCGCGGGAACGGGGCGGGCGTCACGCTCCACGGCGTGTCCTTGGCGAACCCGGCGAACTCCTCGAACACGCCGCCGAGCACCGGCTCGATCGCTGCGAAAACATCGTCCTGCGTGACGAAGCTCATCTCGAAGTCGAGCTGGTAGAACTCGCCCGGCGAGCGGTCGGCGCGCGCGTCCTCGTCGCGGAAGCACGGCGCGATCTGGAAATAGCGGTCGAAGCCGGCGACCATCAGCAGCTGCTTGAACATCTGCGGCGCCTGCGGCAGCGCGTAGAACTTGCCCGGATGGACGCGGCTGGGGACGAGGAAGTCGCGCGCGCCCTCGGGGCTGCTCGCGGTCAGGATCGGCGTCTGGAACTCGGTGAAGCCCTGGTCGATCATCCGGCGGCGGAGCGACGCGATGACGTTCGACCGCAGCACGATGTTGGCGTGGAGCCGGTCGCGGCGGAGGTCGAGGAAGCGGTACTTCAGCCGGATGTCCTCCGGGATACTCGGCCTCGCCCGCGACCGGCAGCGGCAGCTCGTCGGCGCGCGACTGGACGGTGACTTCGCCCGCGCGAAGCTCGATCTCGCCGGTCGGCATCTTCGGGTTGACCGCTTCGGGCGCGCGCGCGACGACCTCGCCGGTCACCGTGACGACGCTTTCGGCGCGCAGCCGGTCGAGCACGTCGAACGCGCTGCTGCCGGCATTGGCGACGATCTGGGTCAGGCCGTAATGATCGCGCAGGTCGACGAACAGCACCCCGCCGTGATCGCGCTTGCGGTGGACCCAGCCCGACAGGCGCGCCGTGGCGCCGGCGTCGCTGCCGCGAAGGTCGGCGCAGGTATGGGAGCGGTAGGCGTGCATGGGGGTCCGTTCGGCAGGTGACGAGCGCCGCGGGTGACACACGCTCGCACCGGCGCTGTCAAGGCGACGGCCGGCGACCCGGAGCGTTCGCGACCGTGCTGCGGGCCGGTTCTGGCAGCGACATAGGCGCGCTGCGGCAGCGTGACATGCCCTCACGCCCGCCGATGGTGCATTCGACCTGCCGCCGCTGCCGCCTGGGCAGCGCCATCGGGAGCTGCCCTTGTCCGCCATCACCGCCCTCGCCGTCTTCTTCGGCGCCGTTACCCTGGCCGCGCCGGTCGCCGTCGCCTGGCGTTTTCGCCACAAGCCCGTGATCGCGCTGATCGCCGCGCAGGAGCGCAAGGTCGCCTTCCACCGCGACACGCTGGCCGGGCTCGAAGCGGCGATCGCCGCCGCTCGCGCCAGCGGCCGGACCGCCGAAGCCGACCGGCTTGCCCCCCACCTCGTCGCCCATCGCCGCAAGCTCGACGAGCTGGCGGCGATGGCCCCCTTCGCCGGACGCCGCTGAGCCGCCGCGCGCGACTGGCCTCGCGCCGCGGCATCTTCTATGGCGGGTCATGCTCATCCACCCGCTGATCACCGACACCGCCTCGCTCGCCGCGCTGTGCGACCGCCTCGCGTCGGCCGACTTCGTCACGGTCGACACCGAGTTCATGCGTGAGAACACCTTCTTCCCCGACCTCTGCCTGGTTCAGATCGCCAGTTCCGCCGAGGCGGCGGCGATCGATCCGAAGGCGCCGAGCCTCGATCTCCAGCCGCTGCTCGAGCTGCTGACCGAGACGGATGTCCTCAAGGTCTTCCACGCCGCCGGGCAGGACCTCGAGATCATCTATAACCTGACCGGCAAGACACCCGCGCCGCTGTTCGACACCCAGGTCGCGGCGATGGCGTTCGGCATGGGCGAACAGGTCAGCTACACCAACCTCGTCCAGTCGTATCTCGGCATCGTCGTCGACAAGGGGGCGCGCTTCACCGACTGGGCGCGGCGGCCGCTGAACGACCGGCAGATCGACTATGCGATCGGCGACGTCACGCACCTGGCCGCGCTGTTCCCCAAGATGATCGCCAAGCTGCGGAAGACGGGTCGCGGCGCCTGGCTCGACGACGAGATGGCGCGGGTCTGCAATCCGGCGACCTACGCCAACGATCCCGAGACCGCGTGGCAGCGGATTTGCCTGCCGAGCCGCAAGGCCGACGTTCTCGGCCGGCTGAAGGCGTTGGCGGCGTGGCGCGAGAACGAGGCGAAGTCCAAGGACGTGCCGCGGCAGCGCATCGTCAAGGACGAGACGCTGGGCGAGCTCGCCTCCAGCCCGCCCAAGACCCAGGCCGATCTCGCGCGCTTCCGCGGTCTGTCGTCGACCTGGGCGGCGAACGACATCGGCAAGCGGCTGATGACCGCGCTGGCGAGCGCCGGCCCCCTGCCGGCCGAGGAAATGCCGCCGCGCGACGCGCCGCGCCCCGGCCTGTCGAGCGAGGGGGCGCTGATCGCCGACCTGCTCAAGCTGCTGCTCAAAATCCGCGCCAAGGAAGCCAATGTCGCGCCCAAGCTGATCGCCCGCACCGACGAGCTCGACGCGATTGCCGGCGGCGTCCGCGACGGGCTGACGATCCTGTCCGGCTGGCGGTTCGACGTGTTCGGCAAGGATGCGCTGGCGCTGGTCGACGGCCACCTGGGCTTCGCGGTCAAGGACAACCGCCTGACGATGACGGCAATCGACCGCTGAACGCCTTAGTCGATCAATCTCATCTGAATTATCGGCTTCACAACTGAGGTGCGGCGGCGTCTTCTGGGACAGCGACGACTTGCCGGCGACCGGAGCAACCGCTTGCCGGAGCCTTGGGAAGGAGAGCCGAGATGGACGCCCGGATCGACGACAACACTCAGAGCCAATGCCCGGTGGCGCGGAAAAGCGGCCACGGCAACCGCGACTGGTGGCCGCAGAACCTGCGGCTGGAGGGTCTCAACCAGCATAATCCGCGGTCCAACCCGCTCGGTGCCGACTTCAACTATGCGGAGGCGTTCAAGCGCCTCGACCTCGACGCGGTGATTGCCGACCTCCACGCGCTGATGACCGATTCGCAGGACTGGTGGCCGGCGGATTTCGGTCACTACGGCGGTCTGTTCATCCGCCTTGCCTGGCATAGCGCCGGCACCTACCGGACGACCGACGGGCGCGGCGGTGCCGGCGGCGGGCAGCAACGCTTCGCCCCGCTCAACTCGTGGCCCGACAATGCCAACCTCGACAAGGCGCGCCGCCTGCTGTGGCCGATCAAGGCCAAGTACGGCGCGAACCTGTCGTGGGCCGACCTCTACGTCCTCGTCGGCAACGTCGCGCTCGAATCGATGGGGTTCAAGACCTTCGGCTTCGCCGGCGGCCGTCCCGACACGTGGGAGCCCGAGGAACTGTTCTGGGGGCCGGAAGGCTCGTGGCTCGGCGACGAGCGCTACAGCGGCGAGCGCCAGCTGCACGACGCTCTCGGCGCGGTGCAGATGGGCCTGATCTACGTCAATCCGGAAGGTCCGAACGGCAACCCCGACCCGCTCGGCAGTGCCCATGACATCCGCCAGACCTTCGCCCGCATGGCGATGAACGACGAGGAGACGGTCGCGCTGATCGCCGGGGGGCACACCTTCGGCAAGACGCACGGCGCCGGCGACCCGTCGCTGATCGGCCCCGAGCCGGAAGGCTCGGCGATCGAGGACCAGGGGCTCGGCTGGCGCAACGGCCATGGCCGCGGCTTCGGCTCCGACACGACCACGGGCGGACCCGAGGTCATCTGGAGCCAGCAGCCGACGCAGTGGTCGAACCACTATTTCGACAACCTGTTCAAGTATGAGTGGGAACTGACGCAGAGCCCGGCCGGGGCCAAGCAGTGGGTGGCGAAGAACGCCCCCGCCGACGTTCCCGACGCCCACGACCCGGGCAAGATGCACCCGCCGCGGATGCTGACCAGCGACCTCGCGCTGCGCGTCGATCCCGCGTACGAGAAGATCAGCCGGCGTTTCTACGAGAACCCGGACCAGTTCGCCGACGCCTTCGCCCGCGCCTGGTTCAAGCTCACCCACCGCGACATGGGGCCGGTCGAGCGATACCTCGGGCCGCTGGTGCCGAGCGAGCCGCTGATCTGGCAGGACCGCATTCCCGCCGGGACGCCGCTGTCCGACGCCGACGTCGCCACCCTGAAGACCGCGATCCTGGCAAGCGGGCTGAGCGTGCCGCAGCTGGTCTCGGCCGCGTGGGCGTCGGCCTCGACGTTCCGCAACAGCGACAAGCGCGGCGGGGCCAACGGTGCCCGAGTCCGCCTCGCCCCGCAGAAGGAGTGGGAGGTCAACGATCCCGACCAGCTTGCCCATGTCCTCACCACGCTGGAGCAGGTCCGGCAGTCCTCGGGCGTGACTGTGTCAATGGCCGACCTGATCGTCATCGGCGGCTCGGCCGCGGTCGAGAAGGCGGCGAAGGACGGCGGCGTCGAGGTGACGGTGCCGGTGACCACCGGCCGCGGCGACGCGACCGCGGCCGAGACCGATGTCGAATCCTTCGCCGTGCTCGAGCCGATCGCCGACGGCTTCCGCAATTATCGCCGCGACACGATGCAGTTCATGGCACCGGAGGAAGCGCTGATCGACCGCGCCCAGCTGCTCCATCTCAGCGCGCCGGAGATGACGGTGCTCGTCGGCGGCCTGCGGGTGCTAGGGGCCAACGCGCACGGCAACGAGGCGGGCGTCTTTACCGACCGCGTCGGCACGCTGACGAACGACTTCTTCGTCAACCTGCTCGACATGAATACCGAGTGGAAGCCGGCGGGCACGGAGAATGCGTTCATCGGGCGCGACCGGCACACGCAGGCGGGGAAGTGGACGGCAACGCGCGTCGACCTGATCTTCGGCTCGCATTCCGAGCTGCGGGCGCAGGCCGAGGTTTATGCGATGGCGGACGCGAAGGAGAAGTTCGCCCGCGACTTCGCCCACGCCTTCGCCAAGGTCATGGACGCCGACCGCTACGACCTGCGCCAGTAAGGCGCGCGGCGGAGCGGGTCAGCCGACCCGCTCCGCCGTCCCCAGACCGAGCATCGACGCCAGCGCCCGAAGGCGGCGCGTCACCGCCTCGCCGAACAGCGGGGCGTCGTCGGGGGCGAGGGTCAGAACCAGCGTCATGCCCTCGACCGTCAAGCGGCTGGCGGTCAGCGGCGCAGCGGTGCCCCCGGTCAGGCGCTGGCCAAGCCGGAGCGCCAGCCCCCAGGCACGGGCCAGCGCGAGGCTGGCGGGGTCGGCGAGGCGCGACAGCCGCGCCGCCTCGACGGTTGCCGGCAGCCCGCCGAAGCAGGCGGCGAGGCCGGCGGCGAGGACCGCCCGCTCCGACGGCGTGATCGCCACCCAGTTGCCGTGGAGGGCGACATCGAGCCCGCGCTCGGCGCGAAAATCGGGATGGGCGCGCCAGGCGATGTCGGACAGCAGGCACGTCGCCAGCCGCAACCGGCGCATCGCCGGCGTCTCGCCGCCGGGCATCGCGGCCGACGGCTGGGCGAAGACATCGTCCATCCACGCCATCAGCAGGTCGCCATGTTCGGGAAAGCGCCCCTGTCGCGCGCCCTCGTCGCGCGCCGCGGCTAGCAGCGGGTCCTCGGCCTGCAGCGTCGGGCTCATCCGCTCGAAGAGCAGTCCCTCGCGCAGGCCGTAGGCGCTGGCGATGATGGTACTGCTGTCCAGCCGCTTGACCACCGACGACAGCAGCAGCGCCGCGCCCGGCAGCGACGGCAGCCGGCTCGTCGAGATCGCCGTCACGTCCTTCAGCGTCTTGGGCGTGACGCGGGCCAGCGAGCGGACCAGCCGCGCCGGCGCGGTCGGCTCCATCGCATATTGGTGGATGATAGGCAGCGGGTGGTCGGTCGACCAGATGTGCAGCTGGGTCAGCGCGCGCCACGAACCGCCGACGGTGTAGAATGGCTTGCCCTCGCCCTTGGCCGCCCATTTGACCCGGTCGAGCGCAGTCGAGATGAACGGCCCCAGCGCGCGCGCGCCGCGCTTCCGGACGGCGTCGAGCCGCAGCGCCCCGATCGGCAACGAGATGCGCTCGTGCGCCTCTCCGCCGGCGATGCGGATCAGTTCGAGGCTGCCGCCGCCAAGATCGCCGACCACCCCGTCGGCACCGGGAATGCCGGCGATCACGCCCAGCGCCGCTGCGCGCGCCTCTGCCTCGCCGCTGATGACCTCGATCTCCAGCCCGCACGCCTCGCGCACGGTGTTGACGAAGCGCGGTCCGTTCTTCGCCTCGCGCACCGCGGCCGTGGCGACCGTGCGGAGGTCGGTGACGCCCATGTCGCGGGCGAGCAGGGCGAAGCGCGCGAGCGCGGGAAGCGCGATCTTGACCGAGGCCTCGCTCAGCCTGCCGTCGACGGCAAGACCGCGTCCCAGCCCGGCCATGACCTTCTCGTTGAAGATCACCGCGGGCGTCCGCGTCCGCCCCGCATAGACGACGAGCCGCACCGAATTGGAGCCGATATCGATGATGCCGGTGAGGTCGTTCGACGGTACCGGGACCACGGGGTCGGGAACACTCCGCGGCCGCAGCCAGGGCAGGACGCTCATGCCGTGGCGCTATCGCCGACGGCGGTCTCGGTCTCGGTGTCGGTCTCGGTTTCGGCCAGCATCAGGTGCGGCACCTTCTCGTGGCCCCTCAGCGCCGCGCCGCGGCCCGACAGCGAGGGGTTGGTCATGAAGTAATGATGCACGTTGAACGCCGGCTGCGCACCGCGACTGATCCGCGCGTAGTGCCCGTCGGCGTCCAGCGACCAGGATTGCTCGGTATCCTTGAGGTTGGCCAGCATGACCTGGTCGAGCACCTGGGCGTGGACGGTCGGGTTCTCGATCGGCACCAGCACTTCGACGCGTCGGTCGAGATTACGCGGCATCCAGTCGGCCGACGAGATGAACAGCTTGGCCTCGCGGCTCGGCAGGTCGTGGCCCGCGGCGAAGGCGAAGATGCGGCTGTGCTCGAGAAAGCGGCCGATGATCGAGCGGACGCGGATCGTCTCGCTCAGCTCGGGCACGCCGGGGCGAAGGCAGCAGATGCCGCGGACGATCAGGTCGATCTCGACGCCCGCGGCACTCGCCTCGTATAATTTTTCGATGATGCCGGTGTCGACCAGGCTGTTCAACTTGGCCCAGATCGCCGCCGGCTTCCCCGCGCGCGCGGCGGCGATCTCGTCGTCGATCAGGCCGTAGAGCTTGGGCCGCATCGTCAACGGGCTCATGCCGATCTTGGCCAGGCGCGTCGGCTGGACATAGCCGGTGATGTAATTGAGGACCTGCGTCGCGTCGCGGGCGAGCACGGGATCGGCGGTGAAGAACGACAGGTCGGTGTAGATGCGCGCCGTGACCGGGTGGTAGTTGCCGGTGCCGAAATGGACATAGGTGCGCAGCTCGTCGGCCTCGCGGCGGACGACCATCGACAGCTTGGCATGCGTCTTCCACTCGACGAAGCCGTAGACGACCTGGACGCCGGCGCGTTCGAGCGCCGCCGCCCACATCAGGTTCTGCTCCTCGTCGAAGCGTGCCTTCAGCTCGACGACGGCGGTGACGGACTTGCCGGCTTCCGCAGCGTCGATCAGGGCGCGAACGATCGGCGAGTTCTTGCCGGCGCGGTACAGCGTCTGCTTGATGGCGATGACGTCGGGGTCGAGCGCCGCCTGCCGCAGGAACGCGAGCACCACCTCGAAACTCTCGTACGGATGGTGGACCACGAGGTCCTTGTCGCGGATCGCGGCGAAGCAGTCGCCCCCGTGCTCGCGGATGCGCTCGGGGAACCGCGGCGTGTACGGCTCGAACTTGAGGTCCGGGCGGTCCTCGTCGACGAGGACACCAAGGTCGGCGATGCCGAGAATGCCGGTGACGACGGTGACGTCGCGCTCGCCGACGTTCAGGGCATCGCGCACCAGCGCGTGCAGCCCCGGCGGGGTCGCCGCCTCGATCTTCAGGCGGATGACATCGCCGCGCCGCCGCCGCTTGATCGCCGACTGGTAATAGCGAACGAGGTCCTCGGCCTCCTCCTCGATCTCGATGTCTGAATCGCGGATCACGCGAAAGGCACCGTCGCCGAGCAGTTCGTAGCCCGGGAACAGCTGGTCGAAGAACAGCCGGATCGTGTCCTCCAAACTGATGTAGCGCGCGGTCCGGCCCGGCAGGCGGGTGAATCGCGGCAGCATCGCCGGCAACATCAGGAGCGCGCGCAGGATCTCGTCGTCCGACTGCCGGCGAAGCTCGAGAATGAGGCTGAAGCCCTTGTTCGGAATGAACGGAAATGGGTGCGCCGGATCGATCGCCTGGGGAGTGAGCACGGGAAAGACGTGGTCGAGAAAGTGGCGCTCCAGCCACGCCGTCTCGGACGCCGTCAAGTCGCGCGCCTTCAGCACATGGAAGTCCGCCGCCGCCAGCCGCCGCGTCAGGTCGGCCCAGGTCGCCTGCTGGCTGTCCATCAGCCGGTCGCCGGTGACGGCGATCGCCGCAAGCTGCTCGGCCGGCGTCGCGCCCTCGGGCGAGCGGGTCTCGATCCCGGCGTTGACCTGGCCACGCAGGCCGGCGACGCGGACCATGTAGAACTCGTCGAGATTGTTGCCGCTGATCGACAGGAAGCGCAGCCGCTCGAGCAGCGGATGATTGGGATTGGCTGCCTCGTCCAGCACCCGCTGGTTGAAGCTGAGCCACGACAACTCGCGGTTGAAGTAGCGCTCGGTGTCGACGACGCCGTCGACGACGGGCGGCGGCAGGGGGCGGGCCATATCCATGCGACCTTGTAGCCCGGTGGGCATGACAGGTCGATGACCTGCCGGACGGTCGCGGCGGCGGCGGCCACGCGCGCTGACAAAAAGCCGCCGCCTTTACTCCAGCAGCTCCCCCTGCCCTTCCAGCACCGTCCGCGCCAATGGCACCGTCACCTCGCGCCCCGCCGCCAGCGCCGCGGCGTCGAGCGCGGCGACGGTGGCGGCGATCGCGGCAAAGCTGCGGGCGGTCCGCAGCACGACGAAGGCGACGACGTCGGGCGCGATCCGAATCCCACGGTCGGCGAACAGCTTGACCAGCAGGGCGCCGAGCAGCGCCTCGTCGGGCGGGCCGATGACGAGCGTCGGCGTCGCCGCCAGACGCGAGGCGAGGTCGGGAAGCGTCGCCCAGCGCCGTGGCAGGTCGCGCGCGGTGAACAGCACCGGCGCCGTCGCCGACGCCGCGTTCCAGGCGTGGAACAGCGCCTCCTGACCGACGTGGTCGGCATCGTCGATCAAGGTCGCGCCGTGCCGCGCGGCAAAGATCCGGCCGAGGTGGGTCTTGCCCGATGCCGGCGGGCCGACCAGCAGGGTTCGCGGCCCCGGCTCCCCGGACAGCCAGGTGACGGCGTCGGCGTTGGCTTCGGCGCGGACGAAGTCGACCGCGCCGGTCGCGGCGCGATAGGCGAGCGGCAGCGGCAACTGGTTCACGCTCCGCCTAGCGCGGCGCGAGGGGATCGCGCGGTGGCGTCGGCCTGGCCGGTGGCGGCACCGGTGGAGCGCTCGCCGGCCGCGGCGGCGGCTTCGCTGGCGGCGGGGTCGCGAGTGGCAGCGCGTCGGGCTCGGCGACGACCTCCGCGCCGGCAAGATCGGCGGCGCTCGGCGGCGGCGGAACGGCGGGATCGCCCGGCACCTTGCGCCGAAGCAACGTACCCGTGGCATCGGGGGCGAGGCGCCAGCCCCGCTGGTCGAGGTGATAGGCCAGCGCCGCATCGCTGTCGTTGTGGCGGATGACGATGTGCGACACCGCGCCCAACGCCAGCCGGGACAGGGTCACGCCGACGACGCCCGGTGTCGCCTTGAGGTCGGCTTCCGTCGCCGCCCAGCTCCGCGCATCGGGCGTGGCGATGTTGGCGTCCGTGCCGCCGCCCCCCTGAACCACGCCACCGCCGGCGAGGCCGATCGTCGGCTCCGTCCCGATCAGCGGCTCGAGCTCGATCTGCAGCCCCTTTTCCGTCTGCAGCTGGCCGTTCGCCAGCGCCTTGACATAGATCGCGTCGACCGCCCGCACGGCATCGTCGAGCATCGCGTCGACGCCCGCCGGGGTCGTCGCGCGGAAGCTGGCCCGGCCAAGCTCGACGGCGTCGGGGCCGTGGCGGGCGACGGCGACCGCGCTCACCGGCCCGCCCGGCCACTGGCGCGTCAGCCGGATTTCGGCGGTCAGCACGTCGCTCGCCTTGAAGCGCGTCAGGATCGTCCGCCACAGGGTGCGGTCGCTGCGCCGCGCCTGGAAAGCGGTGAGCACGACGTTGTCCCCCGGGCTCGCGGCGGGGATGACATAGTCGAGCGCGCTCGCGGCGTCGCGGAAGCGCAGCCACGCCGCCGCCCACGGCGTCTTGGTCTGGTAGACGGTCCGTACGCCGGCGCCATCGATCAGGACCGGCAGCAGCAGCATCGGCGGTGCCTGCGCCCCGCCGCCGAGCAGCCCGCTGGCGCGGTCGCGGTCGAACACGATCGCCAGCCGGCCGATGTACCGCGTCGTCGAAAACGTCTCCCGCTCGATCTCGACTCCGGCGACCATCGCTTCGATCGCGCCGTCGGCAAGCTTCGGTGCCGCGGCCGGCGGGTTGCCGGTCATGCGCGCCCACAGCAATGGCCACGCCTGCCGCTCGGCGAGCGTGAAGGCGGTGGCGCGGGCGTCGGTCGCGTTGGCGGCGACGACATCGACGGCGATGCCACCGATCTTGAACGCCCCGGGACCGACCGGAGCCGCCGTCGCGGGCGCGGCGACCAGGACGGCGAGCAGGCACAGCATCGGCCGCAGCCATGTCGGAAACCGGACCATTGCCCGCGTCATGGCCGAAGGCGTCGCAGCGGGCAAGCATTTGCCCTCCGCCCCGGCGCTGCCTAAACACCCCGCATGAGCGATGCGCCCCTGACCTATGCCGACGCCGGCGTCTCGATCGCTGCCGGCAATGCCCTGGTGAGGATGATCGCGCCCCTCGCCCGCGCCACGGCACGACCGGGGGCAGATGCCGAACTGGGCGGCTTCGGCGGCTTCTTCGACTTGAAGGCGGCCGGCTACCTCGACCCGCTGCTCGTGGCGGCGAACGACGGCGTCGGGACCAAGCTCAAGCTGGCGATCGCCACCGGCCGGCATGACACGGTCGGCATCGACCTGGTGGCGATGTGCGTCAACGACCTGATCGTCCAGGGCGCAGAGCCGTTGTTCTTCCTCGATTATTTCGCCAGCGCCGCGCTCGATACCGGTGTCGCTGCCAGCGTCGTCGCCGGGATCGCCGCCGGCTGCCGCGAAGCCGGATGCGCGCTGATCGGGGGCGAGACGGCCGAGATGCCGGGGATGTACGCCCCTGGCGACTACGACCTCGCGGGCTTCGCCGTGGGCGCGGTCGAGCGCGGGCGGCAGTTGACGGGCGACCGCGTCGCGCCGGGCGACGTCCTGCTCGGCCTCGCGTCCTCGGGCGCGCATTCGAACGGCTTCTCGCTCATCCGCCGCATCGTCGAGCGCAGCGGGGCGCGCCTCGACCGGCCCGCGCCGTTCGACCTCGACCTCCTGCTGGGAGAGGCGCTGCTAACGCCGACAAGGATTTACGTCCGGTCGCTGCTGCCACAGCTGAAGGCAGGTCGCGTCCATGCCCTCGCCCATATTACCGGCGGCGGGTTGCTCGAGAACGTGCCCCGTATCCTGCCCGCCGGGGCGCACGCGCGCATCGACGCGGGGGCCTGGTCGCTGCCGCGCCTGTTCGCCTGGCTGCAGGGCCAGGGCCGGATCGAGCCGGCCGAGCTTGCCCGGACCTTCAACTGCGGGATCGGCATGGTCCTGTGCGTCGCCGCCGATCACGTCGATACCCTCACCCAAGACCTTAGCAAAGCCGGCGAAGCCGTTCACCGGATTGGTGTTGTTGAGATGGGCGAGCGCGGCTGCACCGTCCGGGGCGACGACGAGGTGTGGAGCGGCCGCGGCGCGTGGACGGCGACCCACCTTGCCTGAGCGGGCCCGCCTCGGCGTCCTCATCTCGGGCACCGGGAGCAACATGGCGGCCCTGCTCTACGCCGCGCGCCTGCCCGACTGCCCCTATGAGGTCGTCCTCGTCGCCACCAACAACCCGGCAGCGCCGGGGCTGGCGCTCGCCGCCGCCGAGGGCGTCGCGACCTTTGCGCGCGACCATCGCGGCGTGCCCCGCGCCGAGTTCGACGCCCTTCTCGACGCCGAGCTAACCCGCGCCGGCGTCACCCACGTCGCGCTGGCGGGCTATATGCGGCTGCTGTCGGAGCCGTTCGTCGCCCGCTGGGCCGGACGCATGGTCAACATCCACCCCTCGCTCCTACCGGCGCACAAGGGCACGCACGTCCACGAAGCGGTGCTGGCGGCGGGCGACCGCGCGACTGGCGCGACGGTCCATCTCGTCACGGCCGATCTCGACGGCGGTCCGATCCTTGGGCAGGTGCGCGTCGCCGTGGTGCCGGGCGACACGCCGGCGACACTCGCCGCGCGCGTCCTCCATGCCGAGCACCAGCTCTACCCGCGCGTCGTTGCCGAGCTGGTCACCCGCGACAGCCGCCCCGAGGCGCTGCTCGCCCGCGTTCGGGCGCTGGCGCTGGCGCTGCCGGACGCCGGCGAGAAAATGAGCCACGGTGCGCCCGGCTTCTTCGTCGCGGGCGGGAAGTTCTTCGCCTATTGGCGGCACGACCATCACGCCGACGGCATCACCGCAGTGCTGGTCAAGGCCGGCAGTGTGGAGGAGCAGGCGAGCCTCGTCGAGCGCGACCCCGACCTCTACTTCCGCCCGGCCTACCTCGGCCCGGCGGGGTGGGTCGGCATCCGTCTCGACACCGGCGCGGTCGACTGGGATCACGTCGAAGACTGGCTCACCCGCAGCTGGCGGGCGAGCGCCCCGAAGCGGCTGGCGACGCTGCCGTTCTGAGGGGGTCGGCGGCATCGCCAAGGAACTGACAAGGCGGTATCCCTGATCGGGAGGTTGCTTGACCGGGAGCAGACGATGAACAGGCGCTGGACGCGAGTTTGGCCCGGCCTTGGCGTCATCACCACGCTAATCGTGGTCGCCGCAGGGTTTTTCGTCGTCGGACAAATACATCCGGGCTTGCCACCTCGGCTCGTTGCTCTCGGACACGTCCGTCTCGTCCGTGAAGGTGGATCGACGCTGACCCTGAGCGAGGCCGTTGTCCCCCACGCGGCTACCCTGCTGACGTTCTGGGCCAGCTGGTGCGGGCCGTGTCATGGCGAAGCGGCGCAAATAGCCGCGCTTCGCCAGCGGTATCAGGCGAACGATCTCAACGTCCTCTACCTAAACGTCGACGACATTCAGGATGCCGCTGCAACGGCGGCATTCCTGCGGTCATCGCGCGCCGAGGGCCTTGCCGTGCTCTACGCCGGCCACGCCGGGTGGAGGACGATCACAGGAACCCGTGCCGTGACCCTGCCACGCAGCTACGTCTTTGACCGCTCGGGCACGCCCATTGCCGCATTCGTGGGGTTCGACGGCTCCGCAACGCGCGACGACCTAGCGCGCAGCGTGGCCAAGGCCGTAGCAAGCTAGCGCCGTCTGCCCAGCAAGCGCCGAAATCAAACCTTGCCGCGACGCCTGACAGCCGACCACTGCCTCGCCTCAGCCCGTAATCTCCGTCTGCGCGAAGAAGTAGGCGATCTCGATCGCCGCGTTGTCGGCGCTGTCGGACCCGTGGACGGTGTTGGCCTCGATCGATTCCGCGTGGACCTTGCGGATCGTGCCCTCGGCGGCGTTGGCCGGATTGGTCGCGCCCATCACCTCGCGGTAGGCGAGGACGGCGTTGTCGCCTTCCAGCACCTGGACCACGACCGGGCCGGAGATCATGAACTCGACCAGGTCGTTGAAGAAGCCGCGCTCGCGGTGGACGGCGTAGAAGCCTTCGGCCTGGGCGCGCGTCAGGTGCACGCGCTTCTGCGCGACGATCCTGAGGCCGCTGCTCTCGATCATGGCGTTGACCGCCCCCGTCAGGTTGCGCCGCGTGGCATCGGGCTTGATGATCGAGAACGTCCGTTCGGTGGCCATGGGGTCTCCGGGCAAGCAGCGAGGGGGTGGAAAAGCGTCGCCGCTCTAGGGCGGTGTCGGCGTTAAGGCAAGTTAGGCCGCTTTTTCCCAGCGCCCGCCGTCGCCTTCGCGCCAATAGACCGGAGTCACGTCCTCGCGCGCCTTCAACGCCCGCCAGTGCCCGCGCGCCCGGGCCAGCGCGTCGTCGTCGCCGCCGTCGAACAGGTACAGCGCCCGGCGGTACGGCGCGAGGTCGCCCGGCAGGACTCCGTCGACCACGGCGATCAGGTCGGCGGCGTTGGCATCGTCGGCCGCCGTGGTCAGCAGCACCGGCTGGACGGCGGCATGCGGCCCGTCGACCGCGTGCGGCAGGAACGACGCCGGGTCATAGGTCCACAGGGCCGCGTCGAGCCGCGCGAGCAGCGCCGCGTCGGCGGAGCGGATCACCGTGCGGAACCCCGCGGCAAGCGCCTTCTCCAGCAGGCGCGGCAGCACGGCGTCGAGCGGCCGCGACGCCAGCTGATAGAAGTTGACGTCGGTCACCTCGCCTCGAAATTGTCCGCGACGAAGCGTTCGAGCAGGCGCACGCCGTATCCGGTCGCGCCTTTGGCCCACAAGGGCCCGTCCTTGGCCGCCCAGACCATTCCGGCGATGTCGAGGTGGGCCCACCTGACGCCCGGCTTGATGAACCGGGCGATGAACTGCGCCGCGGTGATCGAACCGCCTTCGCGCGGGCCGACGTTCTTCATGTCGGCGATCGGCGAATCGATCAGCTTGTCGTACGCCTCGCCCATCGGCATGCGCCACAGCCGGTCGCCGACCGCGTCGCCGGCGGCGATCAGCTGCGCCGCCAGCGCGTCGTCGTTGGCGAAGATGCCGCCATGCTCGTGGCCCAGGCTGATGATCATGGCGCCGGTCAACGTGGCGAGATCGACGATCACCGCCGGCTTGAACTGCTCCTGCGCCCACCACAGCACGTCGCACAGGACCAGCCGCCCCTCGGCGTCGGTGTTGATCACCTCGATCGTCTGCCCCGACATCGACTTGACGACATCGCCCGGGCGCTGCGCCTTGCCGTCGGGCATGTTCTCGACCAGCCCGCAGACGCCGACGACGTTGACCCGCGCCTTGCGCGCCGCGAGCGCGTGCATCGCCCCGGCGACCGCCCCCGCGCCGCCCATGTCCCACTTCATGTCCTCCATGCCGGGCGGCTGCTTCAGGCTGATGCCGCCGGTGTCGAAGGTCACGCCCTTGCCGACCAGCACCACCGGCGTCGCGCCGTCGCCCTCCGTCGCGCCGCCGTTCCACCGCATCGTCAGCACCTTGGCCTCGCGGTCGGACCCCTGGCTGACGCCGAGCAGCGCGCCCATCCCAAGCGCGGTCATCTCCGCCTCGCCAAGGACCTCGATGACGAGGCCCTCGGGTGCCGCCGCGCGGACCCGCTCGACAAAGCTTTCCGGATAGATGACGTTGGCCGGCTCCGACACCAGGTCACGCGTCAGCGCCACGCCGGCGGCCAGTGCCGCCAGGTCCGCGTGCGCCGAGCCGCCCTCGCCACCGACGATGGTCAGGTGCGCGAGTGTCGGCTTTTGCGCCGGCTTCATCGTCGTCCGGTAGGTGTCGAAGCGGTACGCCCGCAGGCTCGCCCCGTGCGCCAGCCGCGCCGCGGCGACGTCGGCCGAAAGCGACAGGTCGACACCGCCGAGGTCGACCGTCACCGCCGTCTCGCCGCTGGTCAACAGCCGCGCGACGATCGCCGCGCCGACCTTTTCGAACACCGCCGCGTCGGCCTTGTCGAGCGGGCCGATGCCGGCAACGAGGATGCGGCTGGCGGTGGTGCCCGACGGTGCCAGCACTTCGAGCAGACTTCCGGCGTCGCCCTCGAAGCGCGCGGTGGCGACGGCGCGCGCCAGTTGTCCTCCCGCAGCGGCATCGGCGGCGGCCGCGCTCCCGGCGAGCGGCGTGCCCTTGGCGCTCAGGACGACCAGCGCGCCGGTCACGTCGGCGGGAACGGCGGCGGCGAACTCGATGTGCATGGACTCTCCTTGATTTGCTGAGGTCTAACGCCCGGCGTCGGGCGGCGCAAACGCCTGCGGCGACCGCGCCGCGCCGCCTTGCGAGGCCGCACCCCTTGGCCCTATGGACGAGGCAGCGGCCGAAAGCGTCCGCGCCACGAGTGAAAGCGACGCTTGCCCAGACGATCCGCCCTGCTCGCCGGCCTTGCGCTCCACCTGCCGGCCCTCGCCCAGGCGCAGCCGGCCCCCTCGCCGGCCAAGCCGCCGACCCTGCTCGAAGCGGGGAGCGGCGGCCCGATCGCCCAGCCCGGCGACGTCATCGACTTCGCCGCCGACGGCCTCGACTATTCCGAAGACGAGCAGGTCGTCACCGCCACCGGCCACGTCCTCATCAACCGCGACCGCTATTCCCTGACCGCCGATACCGTCATCTACAACCGCACCAGCGGCCAGGTCGAAGCGCGCGGCAACGTCACGACGACCGATCCCCAGGGCAACAAGGCCTACGGCGACCGTGTCATCGTCACGGAATCGCTGCGCGACGGGGCGATCGACAACATCCTCCTCGTCCTTGCCGACGGTGGCCGGCTCGCGGCACGGTCGGGGGTGCGGGTCAACGGCGTCAGCGTCCTCAACCAGGCGATCTACTCGCCCTGTCACGTCGAGGGCAGCGACGGCTGTCCGAAACAGCCGGTATGGGCGATCAAGGCCGTGCGGATCACCCACGACCCCGGCAAGCATCGCATCTCCTACCGCGACGCCCGGCTCGAGATCCTGGGCAAGCCGATCCTGTTCCTGCCCGCCTTCTCGCATCCCGACGGGAGCAGCAACCGCGCCTCCGGCCTGCTCGTGCCCGACATCGAGGTCAGGAACACGATCGGCTTCGGCGTCGGCGTACCGTACCACTTCAATCTCGGACCGGACCGTGACCTGACGATCAAGCCGTGGCTGTTCACCGAGGTCAAGCCGGCGCTCGACGTCCGCGCGCGCCAGCTGTTCGCCGCCGGGCCGGTCCAGCTCCACGCCTATTTCACCTATGGCGACGTCATCGACTATGCGCCGGACGGGGTGACCACCGTCGACCGCGGCCAGCGCCCGCGGGGGTATTTCGAACTGAACGGCCAGCTGCAGCACAATGCCGAGTGGCGCTCGACCTTTCTCGTCCGGCTGACCAGCGACGACACGTTCGACCGCCGTTACGGCCTCGACTATGACGATTCGCTGCGCAGCACCTACAATCTCGAACGGTTTCGCCCCGACTCCTACCTTTCGATCGCCGGCTGGGGCTTTCAGAACCTGCGGGCCAACAAGGGGCCGGACACGACGCCGATCGTCCTGCCGGTCGTCGACTACGACTGGCGGCCGCCCGACCTGGTGCTCGGCGGCCAGCTCGACATCCGCGCCAACGCGCTCGACCTGTTTCGCATTCACGGCCAGGACGAGCAGCGCGCGACGCTGCAGGGACAATGGACGCGAAGCGTGCTGACCGGGCTCGGCCAGCGCGTCACCGGCACGCTCCTGCTGCGCGGCGATCTCTACAACACGAGCAATCCGCAGGAAGCGACGCTGCCAATCTATGCCGGTCACGCGGGATTTCAGACGCGCGGCATCGCGCTTGGCGCCGTCGACGTCGAATGGCCCTTCGCCGGCCCGGCGCTCGGCGGGACGCAGACGATCACGCCGCGGGTCCAGGTCGTCGCGTCGCCGCTCCACCTCAACCGCGGCATCCCCAACGAGGATTCGCGTTCGCTCGATTTCGAGGACACGAGCCTGTTCTCGCTGAACCGCTACAGCGGCTACGACCGCTTCGAAAGCGGCACGCGCGTGACCTATGGTGTCGAATACCGCCTGGAACGACCGCGCTTCGCCTTCACCAGCGAGATCGGGCAGAGCGTCCGCCTTGCGGGCACGGGCAACGTTGCGTTTCTTCAGGGAACCGGCCTGTCGGGCGCGACGTCGGACATCGTCGGCCGCAACACGATCCAGTACGGCAGCCTGTTCTCCATCACCCAGCGCTTCCGGTTCGATCAGAAAAACGGCATTCTGCGCCGCAACGAGGTCGACGTTACCGCCGGCACCAGCCAGACCTACATCACGGTCGGCTACGCCAACTTCAATCGCAACATCGTGCTCGAGGACCTGCGGGATTTCCAGGAACTCCGGGCCGGCGCGCGGGTCGCGCTGTCGCGCTTCTGGTCGGCCTATGGGTCGGTCATCCTCGACCTGACGACCAAGGCGCAGGAACCGACGACGACGGCCAACGGGTTCCAGCCGATCCGTCATCGGATCGGCGTCCAGTACGAGGACGAGTGCTTCCGCTTCGGCCTGACCTGGCGGCGGGATTATACCTCCGACCGCGACTTCCGCGCCGGCAACAGCTATCTCCTGACGATCGCCTTCAAGAACCTGGGCCGGTAAGCGCAGGTTCAGCCACAGGGCTTAAGATTTGCTCTATATCGGTACCGCTTGTAGAGGGCCTCTTTCGGTTGCGCGACCGAGGGCGGTGGGGCCTTCAGGAGAACTCAATGCACGTGCGTAGGACGCTGGTGGTCGCGCTGGCCGCGCTATGGTCGGTGACGCCGCTGGCGGCCCAGAACGCTCCGCCGGCAGACAACTCGCCCGACGCCGCCTTCGTCCTGCCCGACGCCGCCGCGCTTGCCGACTTCAATCCCAACCTGCGCAAGGCGACCGCGATCGTCAACGGCGACGTCATCACCGATACCGATGTCGAGCAGCGGCTGAACCTCGTCATCGCGGCCAACGGCGGCAAGATCGACCCGGAGGAGAAGGCTCGCCTGCGCCTGCAGGTCCTCAGAAACCTGATCGACGAGAAGCTCGAGATCCAGGAGGCGGCAAGCAAGGACATCAAGATCAGCGACGCCGACGTCGATCAGGCGTACAACCGCGTCGCCAACAACTTCAAGGCCAACGGCAACTTCGTCGACTTCCTTCGCGCCGCCGGTTCCTCGCCGCAATCGATCAAGGCGCAGATCCGCGGCGAGCTGGCCTGGTCGCGGCTGCTGCGGCGATCGGTCGAGCCGCAGGTCAACGTCGGCGACGATGAGGTCAAGGCGGTCATCGCCCGGCTCGCCGCGGCAAAGGGCAAGGACGAGTATCACGTCGGTGAAATCTTCCTGTCGGCGACGCCGGAGACGACGACCCGGGTCATGGCCGACGCCGGGCGCATCGTCGGCCAGGTCCGCGCCGGGGCATCGTTCGTCGCCTACGCGCGCCAGTTCTCCGAGGCCTCGAGCGCCGGCGTCGGCGGCGATCTCGGCTGGGTCCGCGCCGAACAGCTGAACGACGCCGTCGCCCCGGTGGTGACCAAGCTGGTGCCGGGCGATCCGGCGACGTCGATCAGCGACCCGATCAAGGTACCCGGCGGGGTGGCGATCATGTCGCTGATCGAAAAGCGGCAGGTGCTCGCCGGCAATCCCGATGACGCGGTGCTGAGCCTCAAGCAGCTGTCGCTGCCGTTGAAGCCCGGCATCACTCAGAGCGAAGGCGAGGCTGTCGTTGCGCGGTTCAAGGCAGCGACGCAGGACATGGGCGGCTGCGGTCGCGCCGAGGCGGTCGCCAAGGACCTCGGGGCCGAAGTCGCGATCAACGACGCCATCGCGATCAAGGACCTGCCGGCACCGCTGCAGGCGGTCATGAAGAAGCTGTCGATCGGCCAGGCGACGCCGCCGTTCGGCTCGGCGACCGAGGGGCTGCGCGTGCTGGTGCTGTGCGGGCGCGACGACCGTCCGGCCAAGGCCGAGATGCCGAGCTTCGACGCGGTCTATTCGCAGATGAACGAGGAGCGGGTGAACATGCGCGCGCGGCGCTATCTCCGCGACCTGCGCCGCGACGCCGTCGTCGACTATCGCTAGCGACGGCGTGCCGCGACCCATCCATCCGCTTGCGGTCGCGCTCGGCGATCCGGCCGGGATCGGTCCCGAAATCGTGGCGGCGGCGTGGGAGCAGCGCGGGGCGCAGGCGCTGCCCGCCTTCTTCGCCATCGGTGACCTGCGGTCGGTCAAGGCGGTGTGGAACGGCCCGATCGTCGTCCTCGGCACCCCCGGCGACGCGGCAGCGATGTTCCCGCATGCCCTGCCCCTGGTCCAGGTCGACGACCCCGGCGAGATCGTTCCCGGTACGCCCAACCTGCCCGGTGCGCGCTGCGCGCTCGACAGCCTCGAGCTCGCCGTCGGGCTGGCACGGACCGGAACCGCGGCGGGTATCGTCACCGGACCGGTGGCCAAGAACCAGCTCTATGCGATCGGCTTCACCCACCCCGGCCAGACCGAGTTCATCGCCGAACGCTGCGGCATGGCGCCGGCGAACGTCGCCATGATGCTCGCCGGGCCGACCCTGCGAACCGTGCCGGTGACGATCCACCTGCCGCTCGACAAGGTCGCGGGCGCGTTGACCACCGAGCTCATCGTCGCCCGCGGCCGCGTCGTCGCGCGCGGGCTGCAGCGCGACTTCGGCATCGCCGAGCCACGGCTGGCGATTGCCGGGCTCAACCCGCACGCGGGCGAGAACGGGGCGCTGGGGCGACAGGAGATCGAGATCATCGCCCCGGCGGTCGAGGCGCTGCGGGCCGGCGGCATCGATGCCGTCGGGCCATTGTCGGCGGACTCGATGTTCCACCCCCGCGCCCGCGCCCGCTACGACGCGGCGCTGTGCATGTACCACGACCAGGCGCTGGTGCCGCTGAAGACCATTCACTTCGACGACGGGGTCAACGTCACCCTCGGCCTGCCGATCGTCCGCACGTCGCCGGACCACGGCACCGCCTTCGACCTCGCCGGCAAGGGTCTGGCCTCGCCCGAGGCGATGATCGCCGCCATCCGCATGGCCGGCGAGGCGGCGGCGCGGCGCGGGCGAGGATGACGGCAGAGTTGCCGCTACCCCCGCTGCCGCCGCTGCGCGAGGTCATCGCCGCCCACGGCCTCGCGGCGAAGAAGAGCCTGGGGCAGAACTTCCTCCTCGACGGCAACCTGCTCGACCGCATCGCGCGGGTTCCGGGGCCGCTCGCCGGACAGGACGTCTATGAAGTCGGCCCCGGACCCGGCGGACTGACCCGGGCCCTCCTCCGCGCCGGCGCACGCGTCACGGCGGTCGAGCGCGACGACCGCGCCCTGCCGGCACTGGCCGAGCTTGCCGCCGCCGCCCCGGGCCGGCTGACGGTGATCGCCGGCGATGCCATGGCGCAGGACGAGGCGGCGCTCGTCGACCGCGGCGTCCACGTCGTCGCCAACCTGCCCTACAACATTGGCACGGCGCTGCTCGTCCGCTGGCTGACCGGGCCGTGGCCGCCGTGGTGGGCGAGCGTCACCTGCATGTTCCAGAAGGAAGTCGCCGAGCGCATCGTTGCCGCGCCGGGCAGCCCTGCCTATGGGCGGCTCGCCGTGCTGGCGCAGTGGCGCTCGGCCCCGCGCATCGCCTTTGAGGTGCCGCGGCAGGCGTTCGTGCCGCCGCCGAGCGTGACGTCGGCGGTGGTCCACATCATCCCCGCCGCGGCGTCCGGCGACGTGCCGGTGGCGACCCTCGAGCGCCTGACCGCTGCGGCGTTCGGCCAGCGGCGCAAGATGCTGCGCGCCAGCCTTCGCGGCCTGCCGGGCGGGATCAAGGCCCTGGCGGCGACCGGCATCGACCCGTCCCGCCGCGCCGAGACGCTGAGCGTGGCCGAGTTCGTCGCGCTGGCCGAGGCCGTCTGATCCGTGCCGGCTGCGACCCGGCGCAGCTAATCGTCTTGCGCACGGAAAGCACCCGCGACAAGATGGCAGTCGAGGGGAGAGCACGGCCATGAAATGGGGCGAGACGCGGCTAGACGACTCGATCGCCTATCTGCAGGCAAATGGCTTCGATCCGCTGGCGACTGCGATCTCGGCGGTCGTGGATTTGCGGACCAAGTCGGAACGGACGGCGATCGCCAAGGAACTGTCGATCGGATCGCGCCCGGACGGCTCGGACGATCCGGGCTATGCCGCCAACACCCAGCAGCGGCATGCCGTTCGGGCGCTGATGCTGTGCCAGCGGGTATTCATGTCGGCGCTCTGGGCCAAGGTCGACCGCCTGCCGCTGGGCTGGAAGGCCACCAGCCTCGGCATCTGGCGCGACAAGACCGAGGCCGAAGTCCAGGCCGGAATCAGCCTTTATACCGCAACGTCCGCCGTGGTCGCCGACGTCGCTGCCGCCGCCCAGGCCAATTCAGAAAACGACAAGAGCTTGTACAACCTTGGCTTGACCCGGGCCAGTGCCGACTTCCCGATCAGCAACATCTGCTACAGCGCGGTCATGTCCTGGCTGTTTCTCAGCGGGCTGGTGTCGTATCGGTGGATGCTCAAGCATTATCCTCCCAGCAACCAGACCGACCTTGTCGCAGCCTTCGGCAACGGCATCGTGATCTGGCCCGAAGGCAATGAGTTCGACGCGGGCAAGTCGCTGCCGTTTGTGCCGACCGGACAGATCGTGCATCTGTTCATGCCGCCCAACTTCAACGGTCACTGGCTGGTCAGCAACGGCGATGGCTCCGCCACCGGCTGCAACAATGATGAAGAGGGCGGCGCAGTCAGCCGCATCTACTCAAAGTCCTGTAATCTCGACGCGCAATTCCGCTTGGGCTTCGCCTATCTGTACTACGATGGCGCAACCGCCGCGAAGCTGGCGGTGCCGAAGAAGATGCCGGGCAAGGCCGTCGTCATCGACCCGCTGCTCATTCCCGGCCGCGCCTAGCGGCATCGACTGCCGCCGGCGCTGCTCAGTTCTTGCCGACCACGGGCGGCGGGGTGTCGGCGGTGGCGGTCTTCGCCTCGACCGGGGGGGCGGCGAGCGCCGTCTCGAGCCGCTTCGCCTGCGGACAATCGCCCTTGCACAGCGTCTTGATGCGATCGAGGTTGACGCGCGCGCGGGTCGTCGCTCCCCGTGCGATCAGCGCCTCGCCCTGCCCGGCAAGCGCGCCGATGTCGTTCGGTTGCAGCGCCAGCGCCTCGCGGTAGTATTTGATCGCGTGACCAGGCAGCGCCTCCGCTTCATAGGCCCGGGCGAGGCCGAGGAAGGCCGGCGCACTCTTCGGGTCGACGGCGAGCGCCGCCTCATAGGCATCGATCGCCGCCTCGGGATGCTTCGCCGTCAGCGCGGCGTCTCCGGTCGCAAGCCAGCGCGCGGCGGTCGGGTTGGCGGTATCGTCGCGCGCTATGCCGACCGTCGCCGCCGCCGCCGTGCCGATCAGCAACAGGCTGGCCGCAAGCATCATACCCGACCGCATTTCACTTTGCTCCGCGATGCCAAACCGGGAGCTTAGCAGACGCGTGCCATCCGCGCGATGAAGAATCCGTCGCAACCTTGATCCCCCGGAGTCAGGACAAGGGAAGATACGGCCGCGCCATCGACGTGGTTCACGAATTCTTTCCATGTCATCTCGGGCCGGCGCGCGAGGACGGCGACAACCTGCGCCTCCGCCTCTTCCGGCAGCAGGGAGCAGACGACATAGACCAGCGCCCCACCGGGTCGGACCAGGGTCGCAGCCAAGTCGACCAGCCGCGCCTGCTCGGCCACCAGCCGCGCCAGCCGCGCCGGGGTCAGTCGCCACCGCGCCTCGGGATTGCGCCGCCAGGTCCCCGTGCCCGAACAGGGCGCGTCGACGATCACGAGGTCGGCCGAGCCCGCGAGGTCGTCCAGCGCGGCCGCTTCGCGGTGCGGATCGAGCAGGCGCGGTTCGACGATAGTGACCCCTGCGCGGGCGAGGCGCGGCGCCATCCGCTGCAGCCGACCGCGATCGGTGTCGCACGCCACCAGCCGTCCCTGATTGGCCATCGCCGCCGCCAGCGCCAGCGTCTTGCCCCCCGCGCCGGCGCAGAGGTCGACGACGGTCATCCCGGGCTGCGCGTCGCAGGCGGCGGCGGCAAGCTGGCTGCCTTCGTCCTGGATCTCGATCATCCCCGCCCGAAACGCGTCGCTCGCCTCGACGTCGATCGGCTGCGTCAGGCGCAGGCCGTCGGGCGAGAACGGCGTCGGCACGGCCCCCGGCAGGTCGACCGTCTCGCGCGTCGCCTTCAGCGTGTTGACGCGGAGGTCGAGCGGGGCGCGGCCGAGCAGCGCCGCGGTCTGACGCGCGGTGTCGTCGCCGAACCGCTGGCGTAGCCGCTCGGTCAGCCACACCGGCGCCGCCGACAGCACCGACACCGGCTCGTTTGGCGAAATCGCCGCCGGGGCGTGCCCGTCACCGCCGAACAGGGCGATGAGGTCGGGGGCGGCCGCACGCGCATAGGCGATCAGGGCACCACGCCCCGAGCCGGGACAGTCGCCGACCGCGCGGATCACCTCGAACGCAAGGTCGCGCACCGCCCGCCGATCCTTCGACCCGGCGTAGCGGCGTTGGGCGAAATAGCGGGCGATGACGGTGTCGGCGGCGGCCCCGCCCTCGCGCGCGGCGGCAGCGACGGCATCGAGACACTCGATCGCCGCCTGGACGCGGGCAGCAGGGGTCAAGGCTGCCGGCCGGGAGCGGCAGTCACAGCGGTCAGCCGCGCCGCGTCTGCTACCCTTGCGGGCATGCGCGCGCCGGTCACGCGGGCGGGTCTGCGTGCGCCGGTCACGTCGGGTAGTTCGGCGCTTCGCGGGTGATCGCGACGTCGTGGACGTGGCTCTCGCGCAGGCCGGCGTTGGTGATGCGGATGAACTCGGCGCGCTCACGGAACTCGGCCAGCGTCGCGGCGCCGGTATAGCCCATCGCCGCCTTCAGGCCGCCGACGAGCTGATGGAGCACGTCCCGCGCCGGCCCCTTGTACGCGACCTGGCCCTCGACGCCTTCGGGGACGAGCTTCAACTGGTCCTTGATGTCCTGCTGGAAATAACGGTCGGCCGAGCCGCGCGCCATCGCCGCGACCGAGCCCATGCCGCGGTACGACTTGTACGTCCGCCCCTGGAACAGGAAGCTTTCGCCCGGCGCCTCGCTGGTGCCGGCGAGCATCGAGCCGACCATCACCGCCGCCGCGCCCGCCGCCAGCGCCTTGGCGATGTCGCCGCTGGTCCTGAGGCCGCCGTCGGCGATCACCGGCACGCCGAGCTTGGCCGCGGCTTCAGCCGTATCCAGAATCGCCGTCAGCTGCGGCACGCCGACCCCGGCGACGATCCGCGTCGTGCAGATCGAGCCCGGGCCGATCCCGGTCTTGATGCAATCGGCACCCGCCCCGGCCAGGGCCCGCGCGGCTTCGGCGGTGGCGACGTTGCCGGCAATGACCTGGACGCGGTTCGACAGCCGCTTGATCCGCTCGACGGCGGCAGCGACGTGAACCGAGTGGCCGTGCGCGGTGTCGACGACGATGAGGTCGCACTCGGCATCGACCAGCGCCTCGGTGCGGGCAAAGCCGGCGTCCCCCGTCGTCGTCGCCGCCGCGACCCGCAGACGGCCGGTCGAATCCTTGGTCGCGTTGGGATAGGTGACGGCGCGCTCGATATCCTTGACGGTTATCAGGCCGATGCAGCGATAGGCCTCGTCGACGACGATCAGTTTCTCGATGCGATGCGCGTGGAGCAGCCGCCGCGCCTCGTCCTGGGTCACGCCGGGCCGGACGGTGATCAGGTTCTCGTGCGTCATCAATTCGGCGACCGGCTGGGCCATGTTCTCGGCAAAGCGGACGTCGCGGTTGGTGACGATGCCGACGAGCTTGCCCGGCCCGTCGCCGGTCGCCGCCTCGACGACGGGAATGCCGCTGATCTTGTGGCGCTTCATCAAGGCCAGCGCCTCGCCCAGCGTCTCGTCGCTGCGCATCGTCACGGGGTTGACGACCATGCCGCTTTCGAAGCGCTTGACCTGCCGCACGGCCTGCGTCTGCGCCGCGACGTCGAGGTTGCGGTGGAGGACGCCAAGCCCCCCCGACTGCGCCATGACGATCGCCATGTCGGCCTCGGTCACGGTGTCCATGGCAGAGGACAGAATGGGGATCGTCAGCGCGATGTCGCTCGTGATCCGCGTCGCCGTGTCGGCCTGGCTCGGCAGGACACCGGACTCGCCGGGGACGAGCAGAACGTCGTCGAAAGTCAGGCCGGTTCGGATTTCCATTCGTGCCACGCGAGCCTCGACTGCCCGCAGCGGAGGATTCGGCCACGGTGTCGCGTCTTATCGAACGAACCCGGGCAGAGCCAGCCGAAACTCGCTCCGGACGGTCCTGCGCCGACGGACGGAAGGATCAGCCGGTGCGAACATCGTCCCCGGCCCGGACCAGCCGCGGGAGACGCAGGCGTGACGGCAGCCGGTCTGCGTCCCCTGCCACGTCCCGCTTGCCCTAACGGCACCGAAGGCTCTCCGCCTGCCGCAGGCCAGCTGCCTGCGACAGGCGGAGAGCACCCTCGACTGCCGCCCGATCGTCAGCCCTTGGCGGTCAGCCACGTCGTCCAATATTTGGCGAGCGTCGCGCGCGGCGGTGCCGTCACGTTGGCGAGCGCTGCTGTCGCCCCGGCCTTGTCGCCGCTGCGGGCGAGCGCCGCGCCCAGGCGCAGGTTCGCCGTCGAGGCGTCGACCCCGCCCTTCTGCAGCGCCAGCCGGTACATCTCGGCCGACTTGGCGTACTCGCCGTAGCCATAATAGGCGTCGCCCTGGCCCATCGCGGTCTTGCCGTTGGCGGCGGCGCGCGCCTCCTTGTCGATGGCGGCGAGGCCGGCCCGGTCGGCGGCGAGGCGCGTCGTGATCGACTTGTTGTATTCAGCGATATACGGCTTGCTGCTGTTGAGCGCGCCCTTCTGCACGCCCTCGGCCAGCACCGCCTTGGCTTCGCCGGGCAGACCCTTGCCGATCGCGGTCTCGACATATTCGGCATAGTCGCGCTCGCCCGTCAGCGCGCCGGCGGTGTCCATCAGCCGGAAGATGTCGAGGTTGGCCTGGTCGTCCATCTTCTGGCTGTCGCGGAACAACAGCAGTGCGTCGCGCCAGTTGACCGGCGTCGGGTAGGCCTGGACCAGGTCCATCGACGCCTGCTGCACCTCGGCCGGCATCTTGCTGTCGACGGCGAGCTTCAGTTCGTTACGGTACAGGTTCTCGTCCGCCGGCTTGCCCGCTGCCTTCGACGCATCGATCGCCTTGCGCATCGTCGCGATCGCCTGCGGCGTCTGCTTCTGGCGCGAGTACAGGACCGCAAGTTGCGTCAGCACCTCGGGGTCGTTGGGCGTCATCGCCGCCAGCTGCTCATAGTCCTTGGTCGCGGTGTCATAGTCGTTGCGCTGCAGGGCCAGGCTGGCGAGGTTACGGATGTACTTGGGCTTCTCGGTCGCCGGCAGGAACTCGCTGGTGACCGACGCCTTCAGCGCCTCCTCCATCAGCGCATTGTCCTTGGTCTTGCTCGCGATGCCGAGCTTCAGCTGCGAGATGAAGAAGACATCCGTCGAATTGAGGTTGCCGGTCGCCTCCGCCGCCTTGAGGTGCGTCAGCGCGCCGGGCAGGTCGCCCGCCGCCTCGGCCTTCTGCGCTTCGACCAGTTCGGGCCGGACCGCCTTGGAAATGTTCTTGGCGTCGACCTTGCCCGCATCGGCCGCCGGCGCGGCGTCGGGCTTCTTGGCCGCGGCCGGAGCGGCGGCGGCGAGCGCCAGCAGCGCGGCGAGGGCGAGACGTGAACTGGACATGATGGCTTCTCCCGTCGGTTGTTCTGTTGGGTCAATGCGCTACGGTGCACGCGACTTGCGGTCAATCATCGCGCGCGAGGACTGAACCGGTTTTGAACTAGTGCCGCGGCGAAACGCGCCCTAAGCCGAAACGATGCTTGCCGTTCTCTCGCCCGCCAAGACGCTCGATCTCGACAGTCCCCTGCCGGGCGACGTCGCCGCGACCGCCCCGCGCTTCGCCGCCGACGCCGTCAAGCTGGCCGCCGCCGCCGCCAAGCTGAGCCGCAAGAAGTTGCAGGCGCTGATGCACATCTCCCCGGCGCTGGCCGACCTCAACGCCGCCCGGTTCAGGGCCTTCGTCCCCGACCCCGAGGCCCCGCGCCCGGCACTGTTCACCTTCGACGGCGACGTTTACGCCGGCCTGCGCGGACCGGACATGGACGAGGTGACGCGCGCCTTCGCCCAGGATCACGTCCGTATTCTGTCGGGGCTATACGGCCTGCTCCGCCCGCTCGACGCGATCCAGCCGTACCGGCTCGAGATGGGCGTGACCTTCGGCATCGGGCGGAAGAAGACGCTCTATTCCTGGTGGGGCGAGCGCATCGCTGCTTCGCTCGCCGAAGACCTGGCCGACCACGACGACAAGACGCTGATCAACCTGGCCTCGGTCGAGTATTTCGCGGCGGTGCAGACGGAACGCCTGCCCGGGCGCGTCCTCGCCATCGACTTTCGCGACGACCACGACGGCGACCTGCGCTTCAACACCTTCATCGCCAAGAAGGCGCGCGGCGCGATGGCGCGCCATCTGTGCGAAGAGCGCCTCGATCGGCCGGAGGGGCTCAAGGCTTTCGCCGGCATGGGCTACCGCTACGATGCCGCGCGATCCGACGACGAGCGGTGGCTGTTCGTGCGCGAGGCCGGACCGGTCGGCGGCTGAGAAAGCGGCGTCCAGCGGGCGCGGCGCGGCGCTGACGAGGTCGCACGATCGCCGCAAGGTCGCCGCGGATCGTCCGGAGGCCCAAGGTAGCGCCGGTCCCGCGTTCCACCGGCGGCATCTGGTCGGCGTCCACGCGGCCGGGGGACCGCGACGGCCCGGTCGGCACCGCCGATCCGGTGAAGCGCTCCTGCCGTTTCCAACCCGGTGAAGCGCGCCTGTCGTTCCCGCGACCTGCGGACACCGGTGTGAGCACTTCCGACAGGCCACCCACAGACGAAGGGGCCGGGCGTCACCGCCCGGCCCCCGATCGAACACCAGCGCGCGAAGCTTACTGCTTCTTCATCGCGTCCGCCTTGGCGTCCATCTTGTCCTTGGTGTCCTTGGCCTTTTCCTTCATCGCGTCCGCTTCCTTCGACGCGTCCGACTTCATCGCGTCGGCCTTGTCCTTGGCGGCGTCGACCATGGCGTCGGCCTTCTTGTCGGTCGAGTCCTTCATCGCCGAGGCGTCCTGCTTGGCGGCGTCGACAACGCCGTCGGCCTTGGTCTTCATCGCGTCGGCAGCGGCATCGGTCGTCGTCGGCGCAGTGGTCGTCGAGGTCATCGAGCCATCCGTCGCGGCCGGGGCGGCGGCGTCGGTCGTCGTCGTGGTCGTCGTCGAAGTGTCGGCGGCGGCATCCTTCTTGCCGCAGGCACCGAGCAGGCCGAGGCTGGCGACAGCGACCAGCGTCAGGGCAGTCTTCATGAGATCGTTCCTCCGGAAAAATGATGCGTTCGTCACGCGACCGGCTCCATAGCGAACAAGTCGCGCGCTGCGAAGCGGCAAATAATGATGCTCAGCTGCGCCCAAAAACGCCGCGAAGTTTACTGATTGGCGTACTGCTCATTCCCGACAAAGCCCATCTTGGTCACGCCCGCCTGCTGCGCCGCCGCCATGACGCGGTCGACCAGGTCGTACTTGGCGAGGGGATCGGGGCGAAGACGGAGTTCCGGCTCCGTCGGCAGCTGCTTCGTCTGCTTGAAGTAACCGATCAGCTGCGGCAGCGTCACTTCCTTGTTGTTCCAGTAGATCGTGCCCAGAAAGTCGATGTTGACCTGGTTGAAGTCGGGCTTGACGTCGTTCGGGTTCGGATTGGGCGGCGGCAGGTCGAGCTTCACCGCATGCGTCTGGATCGGGATGGTGATGATGAACATAATCAGCAGCACCAGCATGACGTCGATCAGTGGCGTCGTGTTGATGTCCATCATCGGCGAGCCTTCGTCGCCGCCACCGCCTACACTCATTGCCATCGTCTTCACTCCTCGCCGGGCCGGCGCACCGCCGACCCGGGACAATATCTGCTCTAGCGTTCGGTGATGGTGCCCGCCGGCGGCTCCGAGATGAAGCCGATCTTCTGGAAGCCCGCGCGCTGCAGCGTGTAGATCACGCCGCCGACACAACGGTATTCCATGTTGGCGTCACCGCGGATGTGAACCTCGGGCAGCTCCTGCTTCGACCCCGCCGCCTTCTGCCGCGCGATCTCCGCCCGCAGGGCGGCGACCGAACGGTCGAGAAGCTCCTGCTTCGAATTGATCTTCTGCTGCCCCCAATAGGTGTTGCAGCTCTGATCGACCGACAGCAGGACGTTCTCGGGCTTGGTCGTCGTCGGCAGGTTGACCACCTTCGGCAGCGACAGCGGCACCGTCTGGATGACGACGGGAACCGTGATCAGGAAGATGATCAGCAGGACCAGCATGACGTCGACGAGCGGCGTCGTGTTGATCTCGGTCATCGGCGCTTCTTCGCCGCTCTCGCTCGGGGATCCGACGTTCATCGACATGGTGGAATTCCTGTCAGGGCCGGATCAGCGCGCTGCCGTCGCCGGCTTCGCCGCGGCCGACATGACCACCGGGTCCGAGGGAACCCGCGCGCCCGACATCAGGTAACCGTGGACGTCGGAGGCGAAGTCGCCGAGCTTTTCCGTCACCGACTTGTTGCGGCGGATCAGGTAGTTGTAGCCAAGCACGGCGGGCACGGCGACGAACAGGCCGAGCGCGGTCATGATCAGCGCCTCACCGACCGGGCCGGCGACCTTGTCGATCGACGCCTGACCGGCGATGCCGATGTTGATCAGCGCGCGGTAGATACCGATGACGGTGCCCATCAGACCGACGAAGGGCGCGGTCGACCCGACCGAGGCGAGGAAGGCGAGGCCGCCCTGCAGCTTCGACACGACGCTCGCGTTCGAGCGGTTGAGCGCCATCGTCACCCACTCGTGCTGGTCGATCTTGTCGGTCAGTCGGCCTTCGTGATGCTCGCTGGCGCGCAGGCCGTCATCGACGATCTGGCGGAACGCGGAGTTCTTGTCGAGCTTGGACGCGCCCTCCTTGAGGCTCGGCGCCGCCCAGAAACGCTTCTCGAGCGTCGAAGCGTCGGCCAGCACCTTCCGCTGATCCCACCACTTGGTCAGGATGATGTACCACGATCCCAGCGACATGATGACCAGAACGCCGAAGATCACCTGGGTGATGATCCCGCCCTGCTGCAGGGCCTGCATCAGGCCGTAGGGGTTGTTGGCTGCTACTTGTTCCATCGGATGTTCCTTAAGCGCTCGCGCGAGTTGCTAAAATTGAGGGCTAGGACGCCCGTCCTGGCGGTTGCCGGACGAGCGTCATGGCCTACTTGCTGGTGATCTGCCACCGGATCGGCATGACCTTGGTCGAGGCGACCGGCTGACCGTTCTGCAGCGCCGGCTTGAAGCGGAAGCGCCGCTGCGCGATCTGGCACGACTTGTCGTCGAGCTTCGGGAAGCCGCTCGAGGTCGTGACGTTGCAGCTGTCGACGCGGCCCTGCGTATTGATCGAGACGGTGATCACCGTCCGCCCCTGCTCCTCGGCGCGGAGCGAAGCCGGCGGGTAGTCGTCCTCCGACACCGTCGTCGAACTGCCGATCGCGGTTGCCGGCGAGGTCGGGCCCGTCGGCGCCGGCGGGGCCGGCGGGGCGACGGGAGCTGGCGGCGCGGGCGGCACATAGGTCGGCTGCGGCGGCGGCACGACCGTGTTCTGCGTCGTGATCGTCGGCGGTGCCGACGATTCAACCGTCACTTCCGGCGGCGGCACGAACGGCGGAATCTCGACGTCCTTCGGCGGCGGCGGCGGCGGCTCCTCGGGCGGCTTCTCGACTTCCTTGACGTTCACCGTCTTGATCGGCTCGGTGATGTGCTTGACGATCTTGAGCGCCAGGCCGGTGATGAGTGCGTAGCCGAGGAAGATATGGATGACCACGGCAGCGCCGAGGGCCCACATCTTGCCCCTGCTCATTCCCTGATCCGCATAAGCCATGACTTGAGCCAAACTCCCTCGATAGGTGGGCGCGGATCGACGCCGGTTGCGAAGCGATGGCCGCGTAACGAAATGGCCATCTGCCATCCCGTCGACAGGCGAATTATTGCGCCCGTCGCCGGTGTGATAACCCGAACATTAGCGGTGGCTCCCCACCGCCGCAACCCGGTTTGTCGCTGCGACCTTAAGATGCCAGTGGCGTTGAGCCGAGCGCGACTCAGCCCGAGGCCGCGCCGAGGAGGAGAACGACATGCGCTATGCCCACCCGGTGATCGCGGCAGTGCTGCTCGCCGCCGTACCCGCAGCAGCGACAAGCTTTGCCGACCTCGCCGCCCTCAGCCTGGCAGCCCCGCTGGTCGTCCGCGCCACCGTGGTCAAGGCCGAGCGGCTGGGCAAGCGCGATGCGCCCGACGTACCGGCGGGCGCCGCCCGGCTGTTGGTCACGGCCGCGACGACAGCCGCGATCGCTGCGCCGGCCGACGTGCCGCCGAAGCTCAGCTACCTGGTCGACGTGACGCTCGACGGCCACGGTCGCCCGCCGAAGCTGGTCGGCGAGGACGACCTGCTGTTCCTCCGTCCCGGCGGCACCCCCGGCGAGGTCGTCCTCGTCGCCGCGCAGGGGGTCGTGCCGTGGACGGCAGCGGCCGATGCGACCGTACGCGCGGTCCTGACCGCCGCCCGGCGCGGGGATACCCCGGAGATTACCGGCGTCACGTCTGCCTTTCGCGTTCCCGGCGCGGTGCCCGGCGAAGCGGAGAGCCAGTTCTTCCTGGCGACGCGAAGCGGCAAGCCGGTGTCGCTCGTCGTCCTCACCCGCCCCGGCCAGGCCCGCACGGTGACGGTCGCCACCGGCGATGTCATCGACGACGCGGCGAAGGCCGTGCCGGGGGAGACGCTGCTGTGGTACCGCCTCGCTTGCGGCCTGCCGCGGAAACTGCCGGCGAGCCTCGATGCCGGCGCCGAGGTCGCGGACGACTATGCCTTCGTGCTGTCGAGCCTGGGCGCGTGCGGGCGGACGTTCTAGCTCGAGCGACCTCAAGGAACGCCGCGCGGCGCTAGACGAACGAGGCCAGTTCGACGCCGACTGCGGCGCAGTCCGGGTAGATGTCGGGCTTGCGCGTCGACACCCGCAGCGCGACGACGCCGGCCCGCGCGGCGACGAGATCGTACACCGCGCGGCAGACCGTCTCCTGCAGGTTGAAGCGCCGGCCCGTGACGATGCCGATGATGCCGGTGCGCAGGCGGTCATAGTCCCACGCCGCCTCGACGCGGTCACTCTCGGGAAAGCTGGCGGCGTCGAGCCAGACCTCGACGTTGATCCGCAGCCGCTGCGGCGAGCCGATCTCGAAGGCGTGAAAACCGATGTCGACGGGCAGGTCGAAGTTCTCCAGCACGATCTTGCGCGCGGCCGGTGCGAGGTCGCGGGGCACCAGGCCGGTGAGGTCGGTCATTCGGTTCCGATCATGTGTTGCACGTCGCGCGGCAGGCCGAGCAGCCGCTGCCCCCCGTCGAGGACGATCGTCTGCGCGTCAAGCGTCGGCGTCGCCAGGATGAAGCGCAGCGCGGCGACGATGTCGCCGACCTCGACCCCCCGGCGCAGGGCGTTCATGGCGTGGACCCGCGCGAAGTTTTCCCGCGACTGCGGCCCGCTGACCAGCGTCACCGACGGCGCGATGGCGTTCACCCGGAGCCGCGGGGCATAGGCCCGCGCCGCGAGCTCGGTCAGTCCGGCGAGCCCGATCTTGCTCACGGTGTACGACAGGAAGTCGGGGTTGAGGCTGACCAACTTGGCGTCGAGCAGGTTGACGACGCACGCCGGCTCACCGGCGTCGCCGGAGCTTTCAGCGGCGGGGATCGCGCCGACGGCCGCGGCGAACGCCTGGATCAGCAGCGCCGGTGCACGCAGGTTGATCGCGGCGTGGCGGTCCCACTGCTCGGGCGTGAAGTCGGCGAAGCCGTCGGGATCGAAGCGCGAGGCGGAGTTGACCAGCAGCCGCGGCGCGCCGGCGGCGCAGGCGGCGGCGACGACCGCCCCGGCAGCAGCGGGGTCCGCGAGGTCGGCGGCGATGACCGAAGCGCTGCCGCCGTTCGCCCGCAGGTCGGCGGCGAGCGCCTCCGCCTCGGCCCGCGAGGTGTGGCAGTGGATGACGACGTGCCACCCGTCCTCGGCGAGCGCCCGGACCAGCGCCGCGCCGATGCGCTTGGCCCCGCCGGTGACGATGGCGACGCGGGGCGCGGCGGCGGGAGCAGCAGAGGGCATGCGCGCTCCGTAGCCGCCGGCAGGCGCCGGCGGCAAGGCGGCCGCGTCAGTGCATCCCCATCATGTGGACGACGCCGAGAAACAGCCAGTAGAGGAGACCGGCAATCGCCATCGCCGCGGGCAAAGTCAGGACCCACGCCATCGCGATGTTGCGAACGGTCGACGCCTGCAGCCCGGCGCCGTCGGCGACCATGGTCCCGGCGACGCCGCTCGACAGGATGTGGGTGGTCGACACCGGCATCCCCTTGAACTGGGCGAGCAGGATCGTTGCCGCGGCGACCAGCTCGGCCGACGCGCCCATGCCGTAGGTCAGATGGGCCTTGCCGATCTTCTCGCCGACGGTGACGACGATCCGTTTCCACCCGATCATCGTGCCGAGACCGAGCGCCAGGGCGACCGAGATCTTGACCCAGGTCGGGATGAAGCGCGTCGCATTCTCAAGGTCCTTCTGATACGCCTTGAGCTTCTTGTCGCCGCCGTTCGGGAAGGCCTGCTTGGCCTTGTCCTCATCCTTGGTGACGAGGCGCAGCGTGTCGTAGACCAGGTACATCTCGTTGCGGACGTTCTTCGTCGCGCCGGCCGGGATCGACTTGATCGAGCCGTAGCTCTTGAGGTCGCCATCGATCGCGGTCGAGGCCGACGACAGCGCGGCGTAGACTTGCGGCGTGTCGGTCTTCTTGTCGCGGAGCGCCTGGCGGAGCGTCGCCAGTGCTTCCTGCGGGGCCGGCGTGGCGCTCCCGGCGGCCGGGTCGAGCACGCTCCGCGCGGCCGTGCTCTCGGCGAGGAACTTCGGGGTCGAGCCGTCGGGCATCGTCCGGTTGAGCGCGTACGCGGTGGGCGCGACGCCGATCAGGATCAGCATGATCAGCCCCATCCCTTTCTGCCCGTCGTTGCCGCCATGGGCGAACGACACCGCCGTGCAGGTGAAGATCAGCAGCGCCCGGATCCCTTTCGGCGGCGGCTGCTGACCTTTCGGCTCCTCGTAGAGGGCCGGGTCGGGAACGACGCGCTTCATCAGCTTGAGCAGCAGGTACGAGCCGCCGAACCCGATCAGCGGACTGACCAGCAGCGCGAGGAGAACGCTTTCGGCCTGGCCCCACTCGACGCCCGACGTGCCTCCCGCCGCCCCGCTGTTGAGCAGCTGGTTGGCAAGACCGACGCCGAGGATCGACCCGATCAGCGCGTGGCTCGACGAGTTGGGCAGGCCGAACCACCAGGTGCCGAGGTTCCACGTCACCGCCGCGATCAGCAGCGCGAAGATCATCGCATAGCCGCCGGCACTGCCCACGCCGAGGATGAGATCGACCGGCAGCAGGGTGATGATCGAGTAAGCGACGGCACCGGTCGAGGTCAGCACGCCGATGAAGTTCCACAGGCCCGACCAGACGACGGCGACGACCGGCTTCAGGCTGTGCGTGTAGATCACCGTGGCGACGGCGTTGGCGGTGTCGTGGAAGCCGTTGACGAACTCGAAGCCCAGCGCGATCACCAGCGCCAGGCCGAGGAAGGCGAAGGCTCCGAGCGCCAGGCTTTCGCCGACGTGGTTGGTGTCGTTGAAGATGCTGTAGCCGGCGAAGGCCAGCCCCCCGAGGAGAACGGCGAGGAAGGCGATCGTCGCGCTCGGGTGGAGCTTGTGGTCCATCGGCACGCGCGTGGTGCCGTCGGCCGGTGGGGTCGCGGTGGTCGCCATCGCTCAGCCTTCTCCTAACGAGTCGGGATATGGTGGCCGCTCAACATGACGGAGGCGTGACAGCAGCACAGTAATCCTGCGACTGCTCCGTGACTTAGCTGTCGCGCGTCAGGGCCTCGACCAGCGCCCGGACCTTCGCCTGCCGCCACTGCGGGGTCGGCGCGACGAGCCAGTAGGCGTTCGGCGAGGTGCCGGCACCGGTCGTCACCAGCGGCAGGGGGGCCGTCGCGGCGAGCAGCGCGGGGACGCGCGCGACACCCAGCCCGGCGACGGCCGCATCGAGGGCCAGGCCGGCGTCGGCGACCGTCAGCACGATGCGCGCATCCGCCTGCGGCTCCCAGCCGCTCCCGGGATGGTCGATCCGGCGCGTCGGATCGGTGTCGGCCAAGGCAGCAGTGCACATCCCGCCACCGTCAAGCGGCTTCCCGTGCAGCCCCTCGACATCGGGCGTCGGACCGTAAGTGACGGCGAGATCGAGATTGGCCTGCGAAAAATCGACCCCGCCGTCGGCGGCCTCGACGGCGAAGCGGACGTCGGGATTGGCCGCCCCGTACGCCGCCAGCCGCGGCGCCAGCCAGCGCGCGGTGAAGTCGCGCGGGGCAGCGAGCGTCAGCACCTTCGACCCCTGCGCATCCTGAAGAATGCGGACCGACTCCTCGAACTGGAGGAACCCGGCCCGGAGCGCCGGCAGCGCCCGTTCGGCCTCGGGCGTGAGTTCGAGGTTGCGCGTCATCCGCTTGAACAGGACGGTGCCGAGCACGTCCTCCAGCGCCCGGATCTGCTGCCCGACGGCGGCCGGGGTCACTGCCAGTTCGTCGGCCGCCTTGGTGAACGACAGGTGCCGCGCGGCCGCATCGAACACGCGGAGCGCGTTCAGCGGCAGGTGGGTGCGCTTCACCGCGCGCGCCCTAGTTGACCACGCGCCGGGCGTCGGGCGTGTCGAGCGAGAACAGCGGGATCGCCACCTGGAACAGGCGCTCGCGCACGGCCATGGTGAAGGTCCCGACCATCGTTCCCGACGAGGTCGGCAGCGGGCAGCCGCTGACATAGTCGAACGCGTCGCCCGGCCCGATCACCGGCTGTTCGCCGACCACGCCCGGCCCGCGGACCTGCTCGACCCGCCCGGTGCCATCGGTGATGATCCAGTGGCGGCTGAGCAGCTGGACGTCGTCGTCGGTGCCGTTCTCGATGCGGATGTGATAGCTCCACGCCCAGGCCCCGGCGTCCGGGTCCGACTGCTCTTCGAGGTAGCGCGGTGCGACCCGCACGGTGATGCCCGCAGTGGTCGCGGCGTAGGGGAAGAACGCCTTCACAGTCCGACGCTCGCCAGGGCCTGCGACAGGTCGGCGATCAGGTCCTTGGCGTCTTCCAGCCCGACCGAGAGGCGCAGCATGCCGTCGGTGATCCCCATCTCCTCGCGGACCGCGGCGGGCACGCTGGCGTGGGTGGTCGAGGCCGGGTGCGTCATCAGCGACCGCGAGTCGCCGAGGTTGTTCGAGATGTCGATCAGCTGCAACGCATCGAGGACGGCGTGCGCCTGCCGCCGATCGTCGACGAACAGCGCGATGATCGTCCCGCCGCCGCGCATCTGGCGCATGGCGAGATCGTGCTGCGGGTGGCTCGGCAGGCCGGGATAGAGCAGGCGTGGCACGCGCGGCTCGAGCGCAGCGGCGACAGCGGCGGCGTTGTCGTTGGCCCGGCGGACGCGAAGGTCGAGCGTCTCCAGGCTCTTGAGCACGACCCAGGCGTTGAACGCGCTCAGTACCGGCCCGGTATGCCGCGCCATCGCCAGATAGACGTCGTTGATCCACCGCTCGCGGCCGAGCACCGCCCCGGCCAGGACCCGCCCCTGCCCGTCCATGTGCTTCGTCGCCGAATGCGCGACGACGTCGGCACCGAGCGCCAGCGGGGACTGCAGCACGGGCGAGGCGAAGGCATTGTCGACGACGACCAGCGCCCCGGCATCGTGGCCGATCGCGGCGACTGCGGCGATGTCGACGAGGTCGAGCCCCGGGTTGGACGGCGTCTCGAGGAAGAAGGCGCGCGTGTTCGGCCGCCGCGCCCGGGCCCAGGCGTCGCTGTCGCGGCCGTCGACGACCGTCGTCGCAATCCCGAACCGCGGCAGGATGGTGTCGACCAGCACCCGGCACGAGCCGAACAGGGCGCGGCCGGCGACGAGGTGGTCGCCGGCCGACAGATGGCTGAGCAGCGCCGTCGACATCGCCGCCATGCCGGTCGCGGTGACGCGGCACGCCTCCGCCCCTTCGAGCAGGCACAGCCGTTCCTCGAGCATCAGGTTGGTCGGGTTCTGCAGCCGGGAATAGGTCATGCCCGGGGCGTCACCGCGGAAGCGGGCGGCCGCCTCCCCGGCACTGTCATAGGCATAGCCCGAGGTGAGGAAGATCGCCTCGCTGGTCTCGCCGAACTCGCTGCGGAGCGTGCCGCCGCGCACCGCCTGGGTCGCCGGGCCCCAGGTCGCGGTAACCGCGCGGTCGTGTCCGGTGCTGCGCTTCATGGGCGCAGGGCTTAGCGGCGGCGGGGCGGTCGGGTCAACGCGCTACGGCATCAGCGTCCGCGTCAGGAAGTCGATCGTCGCCGCGTCCGCCTGCATCCAGCTGGCGTGGCGCAGGAAGCCGTGGATCTCGTCCGGCAAGACCAGTTCCTCGAACCGCACCCCTTGCGCCTCGAGCCGGCGGGCGAGGTCGACCGTCTGGTTGAAGCGGACGTTCCGGTCGTCGTCGCCCTGGATCAGCAGCACCGGCGACGTCCACGTCGCGATGTCGGCGTCCGGCGAGCTTGCGAAAGCGGTCTTCATGAACGCCGTCCAGTCGCCCTGCTCATAGCGCTTGGCCGGCGCGGCCTCTTCCGACATCGTTCGCGACCAGTCGTGGACGCCGTGGAGATCGACGCCGGCCTTGAACGTCGCGCTGTCCCGCGCCAGCGCCAGCCCGGTCAGATAGCCCCCGTACGACCCGCCCCAGATGCCGATCCGCGCGGGATCGACGGCCGGCAGCGCCTGCAGGTACTTCGCGCCGGCGACGACGTCCTGATATTCGCTCGCCCCGGCGGGACCGGCATGGACCGGATGCTGGAACGCGCGGCCATAGCCGATGCCGAGCCGGTAGTTGACCGACAGCACGACGAACCCGCGCAGCGCCAGCGCCTGGTTCACGGCATAGGCGTTGGCGTAATAATCCATGTACGACCAGCCGAGGAGCATCTGCCGCGGCGGACCGCCATGGACGAAGATGACGCCCGGCTTCTTCGCCGCGCCGCCGGGCGCGACGAACAGCTGACCGTGGATCAGCGTGCCGTCGGCGGCGGTGAAGGTGACGCGCTGCGGCACGACGAGGGCGGCGGTCGGGTAGCTGCCGGCGGCCACCGCTATCCGGGTCGGGGCGGCCGTGCCGGTCGCGGCGACGACCAGGGTCGCCGGGCGCCGGGCGTCGACCGAGACGTAGACAACGGTGTCGCCGCCGACCGGCACCGGGAGATATTCGAGCCCCTTCCCGCCCGTCACCGCCGCGGGCTCGCCGCCATCGAGGCCGACGCGATAGACGTGGCGTCGGTCGTCGTCGCTGGCGTCGGGCCCCGTATTGGCGGTGTAGAGCAGGCCGCGGCGATCGGCCGTCGGCGACACGTTTTCGACGATGAACCTGCCCGGCGTCAGCAGCCGCGCCGCGCCGCCCGCCACCGGCACGGCGTAGAGGTGGGCCCAGCCGTCCATCTCGGCGCGGAAGATCAGCTGGTCGCCGGCAAGCCAGCGCAGGAACGGCCCGCCCGGGACCTCGGGCGCGGAAGCGTCAGGCGCGGCGGGGCTGTGCCAGACCTCGCGCCCCTGACCCGTCGCGGCGTCGGCGACGCGGAGGCTCCACGGGTGGTAGGTTTCGCTCAGGAACGGCTCGGGCGCGCCGCCGTCGCCAAGCTGGTGCACGAAGGCGACGCGGCGGCCGTCGGGCGACCACGCGGGATCGCCGTCCTGCCCGGTCGAGGGCATCAGCCACGTCACCGCCTTCGCCGCGGCCGACCAGACGCCGACGAAGGCATGGTCGCCGCGATGCGAGACGAAGGCAAGGCGCGACCCGTCGGCTGACCAGGCGAGGTCGCTGTCCTTGCCGCGGTCGAAGAACAGCTTGGCCGGCTTGGCCTGGCCGCCGGGCGTCGCCCTCCAGACCGCGCCATCCTTGACGTAGGCGATCGCGCCCGTCGCCGACACCGCCGGCGCGTCGCCCTCGTCGACCTTGACCGCCGGGCCGCCTGCGGCGAGGGCGGTCCAGACGGCGAGCTTCGGCTGCTCGGCCGCGCCCGCCGGGTTCGGCTGCAGCCCGCCCTCGGCCGGCCAGTTCGCATCGTGGTCGCCGCCGCGGACCCAGGCGAGACGCGTGCCATCGGGCGCGAAGGTCAGCCCGGTCAGCTCCTGCCCGTCGTCCTGCCCGGTGCCGGCGACCTGGCGCGCCGTGAAGCCCGGAGCGGTCGCCAGCCAGACCGAGCGCACGCCCTTGACCGTCGTGATCCACGCGATCCGGCCACCCGACTGGCTGGCGACGAGATCGTTGACGAAGGGGTAGGACAGCATCGCCTCGAGGCTTGGCGGCGCCCCCGGACCAGGCGTGTTCGGCGTCGCCGCAGCAGCCATGGGAGCAGCGGCAGGCACGGCAGCAGCGGCAGGCGCGGCAGCAGAGACTCATGCCGGCGAGGGCCAGCGTCCATGTCCGTGCCCAGCCGCGACCGCGGGGCATGGTTCCCGGCCGCTGCCGGAACCGCATGGCGCGGGCAGCCCGCAACGGCATCAGAAGCTGTGGCCCAGCCTCAGACCGATCGTCCGCGGCGTGTTGGCGACGACGTAGGGCCGCTGGAAGCACGAGCCGCACTCCTGGTAGCGCGACAGCTGCGCCCGCTTGTCGAAGGCGTTCTCGATGACGATCTCGGCCGACAGGAACGGCCAGTTGAGCCCCGCGGCGAAGTCGAAGGTGGTGTATGCCGCCAGTCGCCCCAGCCCCGCGGCCGGGTTGTACGGATCGCCGGAGCCGGGGGCGAAGGCCAGCGTGCGGATGTCGGACGCGGCCGAGGAGGCGTGGACGACGACCGCCTGGACATGGCCCTTCAGCGACGGAGTCAGCGGGGCTTCGTAGCGCGCCGTGCCGTTGATCTTGAACTGTGGCGTCACCGGCAGGCGTGTACCGACCGGTGCCTGGATGAAGTTCGTCTGCCCCTGCGGCCCCGGGTCGGCGCAGTTGGCGCTGGCGTCGTCGAACCCGCACAGGTTCCGCCGCGTCACCGCATCGGTATAGGTGCCCGCGCCGACAAGGGTCAGGCCGGGCGCGACCGTCCAGTTGATATCGGCCTCGATGCCGCGGATGCGCGCATTCGGGCCGTTGTGGATTTCGGTGAAGCTGTTCTGACCCAGGAAGGCGAACTGGAACTTCTCCCATTCCTGCCAGAAAAAGGCCCCATTGATCTTGAGCGCGCGGTCGAGCCAGCTCGTCTTGAAGCCGATCTCATAGTTCTGCAGGAAGTCGCTGGCATAAGGCTGCAGCCCCGCGCGGCGGTTGATGCCGCCGGGGCGGAAGCCGCGGCTGACTGTGCCGTAGACCAGGTGATCGGGGTCGATCTTCCACGTGACGTTGGCCTTGTACGTCGTGCCGACGTCGTTCGCGTCCTTGGGCACGACCTTGCCGTTCGCGAAATTGCCGAGGTTGGTGCACGGGCCGCCGGGAACGTTCGCCGGCAGCAGCGTCCCGCCGGGATTGTCGCGCAGGATTGCGCCCGTCGTCGTGTAGCAGCCGGCAACGCCGGTGCGTGAGCTGCCGGCGGCATTATACGGCGGCCCGTTGGGGTCGCGGCCGAAGCCGAAGAAGCCGATCAGCGAGTTGTCGTACTTGAACACGCGGCCGCCGCCGGTCAGCGTCACGTTGGGCAGCAGGTCGTAGCTCGCCTCGCCGAACACGGCATAGTCGCGGTCGACGCGGTCCTGCTGCGTCAACCAAAGCGTGCCGGGATGACCGTTGACCGACAGGGTGTCGGCAAGACCGGGCACCTGATAGTCCTGATGGATCAGGTGCGTCTGCAGCTGATAGAACAGGCCGCCGACGATGCGGAAGCGGTTGCCCGCCGGCGAGGCGAGACGCAGTTCCTGGCTCAGCTTGGTGAAATGGTCGTCGCCGACGATCCGCTGCGACGGATCGATCGTCTTGCCGGTATTGTCGTGGAAATAGAAGTAACTGGCGATGCCGCCGACCCCTGCGTAAAGCGAGTCGTATTGCTCGGCATAGTCGGTGTAGTCGGCCGAACTGTGGATGACGCGGTCGAGGTAGGCGCCGGCATAGGTCAGGTCGAGGCTGCCGACCTTGCCGGTCACCGTCAACGCCGCCTGGACGAAGCGGTCATGATAATATTCGGGCGCGAAGTGCTGGACCTCGAGGTCGCCGGTGCGCGGGTCGAAGCCGAAGCTGCCGTGGTTGACCTGGCTCTGGCCGAACACGGTCGGCTCGATTGTCCAGCGGTCGTCGAGATCGATCTTCAGCGCCGCGCGGCCACCGACGATGTTGGCGTCGTTATAGTTATTCTTGACGTACGCCGCGTTGTTCTTGGTGATCGACACGCCGGTCACAGGATCGGGCAGGAAGGTCCGCGTGCCCGGCACATTGTCGATGTAGCCGGCGTTCTTCTGGTACCAGCCGACGATGCGGCCGGCGACACGATCGTTGACCGGCAGGTTGAGGAAGCCCTCGACCTTGCCGCCGACCCCGCCATGGGCAACGGTGTTGACCTCGCCGTCGAGCGCCCCCGACAGGACGCCGATCTCGGGCTTGTTGGTGATGATCCGGATCGTGCCGGCCTCCGACGACGCGCCGTACAGCGTGCCCTGCGGCCCCGCGAGCGCCTCGATGCGCGCGATGTCGTAGATGTGGACGTCGAGCGTGCCGCCGATCGTCGTGACCGGCTGCTCGTCGAGATAGACGCCGACCGAGGGCAGCGGCCCCGAATGGTTGCCGTCGCCACCCGAAACGACGCCGCGAATGTAGACCTCGGTCTCGCCGGGCTGGATCGACTGGAACGTGACGCTCGGCAGGAACTTGGCGAAGTCGTTGAAATTGGCGACGTTCAGCTGGTCGAGCTTTTTCGTGCCGAGCACCTGGATGCTGATCGGGACGTTTTGCAGGTTCTCCGACCGCTTCTGCGCGGTGACGACAATCTCGTCGAGTTTGGGGTCGGTGTCGGCAGGCAGCGCCTGGGCCAGCACCGCCGCGGGCAGCGTGCTCGACGCGAGCAGGGCGACAACGATCGACTTCACCTTCGTCACGCGCATCGCTTTCCCCCGTTCGATCGCGCACGGTCGGAAAGTGTCATCGGCCTGTCAAGCGCACGCCCGCCGCCCGCCCCATTGCGGCGCGGCACTGTTGCGCTTCGGTGTCAGTCGGACAGGGGTCAGTCGGGCGGAAGGGCCGGCTCCAGCGCCTCGCGCAGCGGTCCCAGCCACGCCTCGTAGGGCCGCCATGCCGCCCCGCTGTCGAAGATCGGCTGCCGGACCTGTTCGGAACTGGGCGTCCGGATCGCTCGCGCGGTTTCCCAGAAGCGCAGGCACGCCGCCTCGAACGGCAAGCGGCAGTGGGCGAGCAGCGCGCGGACGGTGGCGTCGGTGTCGGCGATCATCGCCTCATGGTCGACCCGATGAACGACCCCGGGCGCAACGCGGTCGAAGTGGGCCATCAGGCCGGCATAGTCGCGGTAGTAACGGCCGAAGTCCTCCAGGCTGTAGCTGAACCCCTGCCCCCGCGCGAAATGCTGGGTGAAGTTCGACCAGCCGCAGGCGAGCGGATGCCGCCGCGCGTCGATGATCGTCGCGTTGGGCAGGATCAGGCGGATGAAGCCGACGTGCAGCCAGTTGTTCGGCAGCTTGTCGATGAACCGGGGCCGGTCCGTCTTGCGCTGCGGGCGAGTGCGGTCGAGGTAATCGCGGCCCAACGCCTGGAGGTCGGCGGCGGACAGGCCGGCGAGCGCCTCCGGATAGGCCGTCTCCTCCCTGGCGCTGGTCCGGGCGCCGACACTCCAGGCAAGCGCCGGGATGTCGGGCAGCTCGGTCGTGCCCTCGATCGCGCTGTGGCTCGCCAGGATCTGCTCGATCAGCGTCGAGCCCGAGCGCGGCATGCCGACGATGAAGATCGGATCGGCCGCCGGGTCACCCTGCCCGTTGCGGGCCGCCAGCAGTTCCGCGGTATAGAAGGCCTGCGCCCGCGCAACCGCGCGCGTCGTGTCGGCGGCGTCGTAGCGGAGCTGGCGTGCGCGGATGCGGTTACCCTCGGCGTAGTGCGCGAAGGCGGCCGCCGCTGCGCCGCGGTCGGCCTCCGCCTTGCCAAGCGCGAACTCGAGGTGAAGCCGGTCGTCGGCGGCAAGCTCACCCATCAGCGCCGCCTGCATCGCTGCGACGTCGGCGGCGTCGAAGCGCACGGTCTTGAGGTTGGCGAGGCTCCACCACGCCTCCCCGAGGTCGGGGGCCTGCGCCAGCGCGGCGCGGTAGGCCTCGACCGCCTCCGCCGTCCGGCCGACGGTCTTCAGCGCATGGCCAAAGCTCATCCACCCCTTGGGCTGCCTGGGGTAGTCGGCGAGCAGCGTCCGATACGCCTCCAGCGCCGCATCGAACTCGCCGAGCCGGGCGAGGGCGGCGGCGCGCAGGTTGCGGTAGCTCGGGTTCCCCGGCTCCAGCGCCAGCAGCCGGCCCACCTCCGCCAGCGCGTCGGTCGACCGCGAGCGGCGATGGAGGATCGTCGCCAGGTTGAAGCGCGCCTCGCGGAACGACGGCGCGAGGTCGAGGGCGCGGCGCAGCAGGGCCTCGGCATCGGCATAGCGGCCGAGGCGCGCGCCGAGCTCGGCGAGCATCCGCATCGCCGCGATATCGGTCGGACGGCGCCTGAGCCGCAGGCGGAGCAGCGGCTCGGCCTGGCCCAGCCGCCCCTCGGCCAGTGCCGCGCCGGCGGCGAGCAGCTCGGGATCGCGCACCGCTGCGGCGACGGCGGCGCAGTAGGCGGCGTCGGCAGCGGCGGCCTTGCCGGCGGCGGTCAGGCGGTCGCCCTCCGCCTGCCACTGCTCGGCCGAAAGGGAGATGCGCGTCGCCATGGTCGCCACCCTGCCGGGCGCGGCGGGGCTGGGCAACTATTTGGCCGCGGTCGCCTCTATCTCGACAAGGAAGCCCGGCCCGGCGAGCGCCGACACCTGGACCGTCGAGCGGGCGACGGTGCCGGGATTGTCGGCGGTGCCGAAGAACTGCTTGAAGCCGGCGTTCATGCCGTCGAAGTCCATCCGGCCGCCATGCGCGGCATCGCCGGCGACGAACACGTTCAGCTTGATCAGGTCGGCCATGGTGTAGCCGTGCTCGGCCAGCGCCGCCTTGATCTTGGTCAGGACACTGATCGTCTGCGTCCTGGTGTCGCCGAAGTCGGCCGGGGTCAGCGTCGCCATCGCCGCGGGCGAGGTCATCCGGGCGGGATCGAGCGGCGCGGCAACCTGGCCCGACAGGAACATCAGCTGCGACTTCGCCCCCACGCTCGCGCCCTGCAGGATCAGGCCGGGCGGCGAGAACGGATACTTCGTCACCTGCGCGCCTGCGGCGGCCGCGGCCGCCAAGGCGACAGCGGCGAGGACGGCGGTCAGCGGTCGGGCAAGGTTGCGCATCGGTTCCCCCATGGACTGCGGCTCCGCTCGCACCTTCGCCCGCAAGGCGCGAAACGACAAGGGGCGGCGGGATCGCTCCCGCCGCCCTCGCGCCGCCGGTCCGCCGGCCGCGCGCTCAGCCGATCAGAACTTGACCTTGCCGCGAACGTACCAGAAGCCGCCGTTGATCCCGAACGGACCGCCGCTACGCGGGTAGATCTGGCCGTCGGACGTGCTGCCGGTGACGCCGTAAACCGGATTGTTCGGCGAATTGGCGATGCGGCTCGGCTTGGTGTTGAAGATGTCGGTGCCGCCGACCGACAGGGTCAGGAACTTGGTGATGTCGTAACCGACGTCGAGATCGGCCGTGACCCGGTCCTTGAACACCTGGCCGATCGGATAGCCCTTGGCGTCGTAGATCGGATAGTCGACCGCATCGGCCCAGCTGCTGTAATAGTTGACGCGGGCCAGCACGCTGAAGCGGTCGTGCGTCCAGTTGCCCGTCAGGACGACGCGGTGTGCGGGTGCCAGGTGGGCGACGTCGACGATCTGCTCGTTGCTGAGAATCCCCGCCTGGGCGAAGGTGACGCGGCTCCGGTTGAAGTTGTAGGCGAGCGTGAGGTTGAAGTCGCCCGGCTCGACGAGTGCCATATGGTAGGTACCGACGATGTCGATGCCCTGCGTGACCGAGTTGAAGCCGTTGGTGAAGTAGTTGACCGCCCCTCCGGCGCCGACCGACAATAGCGCCGGCTGGGCGGCGATGTCGGCTGGCGTCACGGTGAAGTTCTGCGTCACGCCGATCCGGTTCTTGACGTAGATGCTGTAGCCGTCGACGGTCAGCGTCAGGTTGTGCAGCGGCTTCGCAACGAAGCCGACGCCGTAGTTGTACGCCTTCTCCGGCCCGAGCGCCTTCGCCCCGTAATATTTGGCGATCGTCGTCGAATTCGCATAGGTACCCGTCTGGACCTGGTTGCCGCCGACGAAGTTGGTCGTCAGCAGGTTCTCGTTCGACTGGCCGGGCGACGGAGCGTGGAAGCCGCTGCCGATCGTCCCGCGGACCGAAAACGCGTCCGAGAACTTGTAGAGCGCATTCGCCTTGTAGACGAAGCTGCCGCCGAAGTTGTTGTAGTGCTCATAACGACCGGCAAGCCCGACGCTGAGGTTCTTGACCAGGTCGGCCTCGAGGTCGCCGTAGAAGGCATAGCTGTTCTGGCCGAAGCTGCCGGCCGCCGCCGGGCTGGTGCCGCCGTAGCCGCTGGCGCCGGGCGACGAGCCGCCGCTGTCGCCCGCCGGCGTGTACACGCCGCCGCCATTGTTGAAGTAGAGCGGCTGCGACGCGGTGTACGGGCCGGCCCCATAGGACTGCGCGTCGCCGGCCGTCGCAGTATAGTTCTCGTGGCGGTACTCGCCGCCGGCCGCAATCGTCAGCGGGCTGGCGAGGCCGAGGTTGACCGACTGCGTCAGGTCGACGTTGACGTCGGTTTCCTTCTGGATCAGCGAGCCGAAGTCGAACTTCGTCTGGCTCAGCGGCCCGTAGGTCGGCGACAGCGAGTTGTACATCGACAGGTCGAGCGAGTTGCGGCTGGTATTGACCGAGACATCGTAGGTGAAGCCGCCGTCGGTATGCCCCTTGTAGCCCACCGCGCCGTACAGCTCGGTCGTCTTGCCGAGGAAGCGCGGCGTGAAGCCGGCCGGGTAGATCGAGGTGAACTGGAACGTGTTGCCGTTCGAGACGAAGCCGCCGGTCGGGCAGGTGACGTTCCCCGCCGGGCACGGCGTCAGATAGAACACGCGCGTCAGGGCGCCGTTGGCCCCAAGCCCGTGGCTCACGCCGCCGACGTCGGTCGCACTGCCGCCGATTGGCGAGCGGTAGTTGAAGCTTTCGTTCGCGAACGACCGGGCGGCGTTGCCGAAGAAATAGAGCTGGCTGTCGTCGGTGACGTCGTAGCCGGCATTGACGATCGTCTTCCAGCCGTGGCTCGGCGACGACCCCCAGTTCTGCACCGGCCCCGGATAGTTGGGCAGCTTGGCTGCGAGGCCCGGGTTCTGCTGCGCGAAGATCAGCGCGATCGGGCGGGTTGCGCCGCGGCGGGTCTCGCCGTCGTCGGTATATTCGCCGCTGATGTTGACGAAGCCGCGGCTGCCCAGCGCGAGGCCGAGGTTGGCCTGGATGTCGTACGACCGGCCGTCGCCATGATCGTAGAACTGACCGTAGCGGGCGATCGCCTCGAACCCGGTCTTGTTGTCGCGCAAACCGAAGTTCAGCACGCCGGCGATCGCGTCGGAGCCGTACTGTGCGGTCGCGCCCTCGCGCAGGATCTGCAGGCTCTTGACCGCGATCGACGGGATCGACGACAGGTCGGGACCCTGGCTGCCGAACGACAGGCCGGTGTCGCCGCCGGTATAGACCTGGACGAGCGCCGAGCGGTTGAAGCGCTTGCCGTTCAACTGGACCAGCACCTCGTCGCCCGGCAGGCCGCGGAGCGAGGGCGAGCGGACGAAGGTCGAGGCGTCGGAAATCGTGTTCTGGCCGACGAAGAACGACGGCACGATGTCCTTCAGCGTATCGATGACGTTGGTCGACGGCTGCGTCTGCAGCTCGCTTGCGCTGATGATGTCGACCGGCGAGGCGCTGTCGGTCAGCGTCCGGTCGGTGCGGCGGGTGCCGAGGACGACGATCTCGTCGCTGCCCGTGTTCGGGGCGGTCGCGCTGCTCGGTCCCTCGACCACCGCCTGGCCCAGCGCCGGCGCGGGCAGCGTCAGCGCGGCAGACGCGAGCAACGCGCCGATCAGGACCCTGTTCGCCGGTGTCGTCGACTTCATCATCTTTCCCCCTGCCGCTTCGCGGCGAATAATGTCCCGCCGACCATCCCCGTCGACGCGGCGACTTGGCCGTGCAGTGACAATCGAGTGACACACGTTGCAGTGCAACAAGAGATGCAGTCTGCCGCGACTTATCCGGCAGGGTTGTCACTTTCTTGCAACAACCGGCGCGTCATCCCGACGAATTTTACCGGAGATCTGGCCGCAGTTATACGAAAGCTGCTCACCGGCGATGTAGCCATGGGCAGTGTAGAACGGCACGCCCGGCAGGGTGGCCATCAGCGCCGCCGTGCCGAACCCGGCCTGCCGAGCCGCGCTTTCGCAGGCGTCGAGGATCGCGCCGCCGATCCCGCGACGGGCGAAATCGGGCGCGACGAAGAAGGCGCGGATGCGGGCGGCGTCGACCCGCGGGTCGAGCCGGTCATCCTCGCGCGCGGCGAAGCGGTCGCCGCCGAACAGGGTCCGCCGCCCGCTCCAGCCGCCGCAGCCGGCCAGGATGCCGTCGACTTCGGCAACCAGGTAGGTACCGTCGGCGACCAGGGCCGAGTCGACGCCGAAGACGTGGGCGATCGCCGCCTCGGTCTCCTCGTCGGTGTAATAGCCGCGGCCCAGTGCGCGCGCCGACGCCGCGATCAGCGCCTCGAGCGCCGGCACGTCGGCCGGCACCGCGGGGCGCAGGGCGACCGGACTCCCATCGCCCCGAGCGCCCGCGCTCACGCCGCCCTGCGCGCCGGTTCGGCCGCGGCCCGCGCGGCAAGCCTGGCGATCTGCGCCCGCGCCGAGGCGATCCCGCCTTCCTGCCACCCCGGCGTCTGGCTGAGGGCGGCGGACGCGAAGTACACCCGTCCGTCGGGCTCGAGCAGGTGGCGGAAATAGGGTGTGTCGATCGGCGGCTCGACGGCTGCCTGCTCCGGCCTTCCGTCGCTGTAGTCGGGCCACGGCCCCAGGCTGTACGGCACCTTATGCCAGTTGACGGCGATGCCGTTGACCAGATCCTGGCCATGGCCGGGGTGGAGGCGGTCGACGACGCCGCGCGCAAACTCGATCTGCTCGGCGACCGGCCGCTTGTCGAACGCCACCGCGTCCTTGCCATTGTTATAGCAGGCGAGCAGCATTCCGCGTGGCGTGTGCAGCCCGGCCGACGGGTACCAGATGAGCGACGTCGGCCCGCCGACGAAGGAGATGCCGCCGTAGATCTGCTCCTTCTCCCAGAAGCGCGGACTTTCGAACGCGACCTTGGTCGAGGAGTCGTACTTGACGCTGGCGATCGCGCGCTTCGTCGCCGGCGCGAAGTCGGTGTCGATGTCGGTCAGCACGGCGAAGGGGATGGTGCAGACCATGTAGTCGGCGTGGACCGCCTGCACCGCCTTGCTCGCCGTGTCGCGGTAGGTGACGTCGACGCCGCGCGCGCCGTGGCGGATGCGCGTCACCACCGCGCCGCGAATCGCCGGCCGGCGGAGATTGCGGTCGAAGCCGGCGTGGATGCGGTCCATGCCGCCGACCGGCTCGACCATCGTCGCCTGCATGTAGAGCAGGTCCTCGAACATCGTCAGCGGCAGCTGCTCGTTGGCCAGCAGCTGTTCGAGCGGCAGGGCGCTGCCGGCGTCGGCGATCGTCACGCCGGCGCCCGGAGCATGGCCGAAGCCTGACCGCTGCGTGCCGGTAAAGCGTCCGTCGGCCCCAAGGTCGCCATAGAACTGCAGGAAAGGCAACAGCTTGGCCTTGTCGGCGGCGGTGATGGCGGTGTCGAGCGACCCCTGGTTGAGCGCCTTGGCCAGCAGCTCGGCGATGTGCCCGCGCAGGTCGTTGACCGCAACCCGCTGGCGAATCCGCGTGCCGTCCTTGCCCATGATGTAGGCCGAACGGCTGCTGTTGACCTCGACCTCCAGCGGCACGCCGAACTTGTCGCAATAGCCGAGCAGGCCGGTGTGAAAGCTCGGGATACGCGCCGGGCCGGCGTTCATGTAGATGCCGTCGGAGAACTTCGCCGTCTGCTTCGGCTCGCCGTTCAGCTCGATCGTGTCGCCGTCGCGGATCGTCCACGCCCGCCCGCCGACGCGGTTCCGCGCCTCGAGCAGCGTCACCAGCCAGCCGGCCTGTTCAAGCTCATAGGCCGCGACCAGGCCGGTGATCCCGGCCCCCAGCACGACGACGTGGCGTCCCTCGCCAGGCGGCAGCGGCGGCAGCTCGGCCGCGCGCGCCGCGCCGTTCAGCCCCAGCAGCTGCATCGCCGATACGGTTGCGCCCAGCCCGCCGGCCAGTCCCAGCCGCGTCAGCAGCGTCCGTCGCGTGATCATGCCCGTCCCCCGCCGATGTGACAGGATGATGATGGACGCCGGCGGCCTTCGCAACCGCAATATCGCGCCGCCTCAGGCGAGCCCGGCGAGAAGCCGCTCGGCGGCGGCAAGGTGCGGCGCGTCGATCATGCGGCCACCCAGCTTCAGCGCGCCGGCGCCGCCGCCCGCAGCGAAATGGGCGACGATCGCGCGGGCATGGTCGATCTCGGCCGCGGTCGGAGCGAAGCCCGCGTGGATCGGCGCGATCTGGTTCGGGTGCAATGCGAGCATGCCGGAAAACCCGTCCTGCCGCCCGCGCGCGGCATAAGCGCGAAGGCCGTCGGCGTCGGCAAGGTCGGGGTAGACCGTCTCGATCGCCATGACCCCGGCGGCGTGCGCGGCGAACAGGGTCAGGGAGCGCGCGAGCTCATAGGGCGGGCGGTAGCGGCCATCGGCTTCCCGCGCGGTGCTCGCGCCGACAGCCGCCGACAGGTCCTCCGCGCCCCACGTCAGCCCGACCAGCCGGCGCGTGACCCCGCCGTAGCCGTCCAGGCGGAACAGGGCGCGCGGCGTCTCGGTGACGATCGGCAGGACGGCGAGGTCGGTGCCGTCCAGCCGCGCGGCGAGCGCGGCAAGCGACGGCGCCCCTTCCGCCTTGGGCAGGACGATGCCGAACCCGGTTCCCGGCGGCACCGCCGCCAGGTCGGCGTCGAGCTGACCGCCGTCGAGCGGATTGATGCGGACGAAGACCGGCAGCGGCGGGTGCTCGGTCAGCCAGGCGGCGACATGCTCGCGCGCGGCCGGCTTGTTGGCGGCGACGACCGAGTCCTCGAGGTCGAGGATCAGCGCGTCCGCCCCGCTCGCCGCCGCCTTGGCGAAGCGCTCGGGTCGGTCGCCGGGAACGAACAGCAGGGAGCGGAGCCGCGGCGCCCTCTCGCCGCGGCTCACGGCCGGCCGCCCATCAGCGCCATCCGCAGGCAGGAGCAGACGACCTCGCCGCGCTGGTTGATCGCCTCGTGGCGGAAGGTGACGACCCCGGCCCCGGGGCGCGACCGGGAGGCACGCGTCTCGACCACCTCGCTGGTCACGTGCAGCGTATCGCCGATGAACACCGGCCTGGGCATGACCAGCTTGTCGTAGCCGAGGTTGGCGACCAGCGTGCCGAGCGTCGTCTCGCCGACCGAGATCCCGACCATCAGGGCGAAGGTGAAGGTGCCGTTGACGACGATCCGTCCGAACTCGGTCGCGCCCGCATAGTCGGCGTCGAGATGGAGCGGCTGCGGGTTGTGCGTCAGCGCCGACAGCAGCAGATTGTCGGTCTCGGTGACGGTGCGCCGGATCGGGTGCGCGATGCGGTCGCCGACCGCCCAGTCGTCGAACCAGCGGCCGGTCATGGCACGTCTCCGAAGCGTGGCGGCGGCGACCGGTAGGTCGCCGGCGTGCGGCTGAGCTTGACCGGCGAGGCGATCGCGGGAAATTCGCCGTCGACGATCATCTCGCGGTGCGCGGTGTGTGGGTGGGCGAGCGCCTGGGCGACGTCGAGCACCGGCGCCGCGGGAACGCCGCCGGCCATCAGCCGGGCCGCAAGCGGTTCGGCGTCCTGGTCGGCCAGCAGGGCGACCAGCGCCGCGCGTAGCGCCACCCGGTGATCGACCCGCGCGGGATTGGTGGCGAAGCGCGCGTCGGCCGCAAGGTCGCTGCCGAGCATGCCGCAGAACTTGGCGAACTGGCCGTCGTTGCCAACGGCGAGGAACAGCTCGCCGCGCGCCGTCGGCAGGGTCTCGTAGGGCGCGATGTTGGGGTGGGCGTTGCCCGAGCGGCCGGGCCGCGCGCCGCCGCCGAGCCAGTTGGCGGCGTGAGGATGGAGGATCGACAGCGCACAGTCGAACAAGGTGATATCGATGAACTGGCCGCGGCCGCTGCGCTCGCGCTCGAACAGGGCGAGGAGGATGCCGATTGCCGCGTTCAGCCCGCTGGTCATGTCGACCGCCGGCACGCCGAGGCGGACGGGCTCGCCCCCCGCCGCGCCGTTGATGCTCATCAGCCCGGTCAGCGCCTGCACCGCCGCGTCATAGCCGGGCAGTCCCCCGAGTGGCCCGTCGCTGCCGAAGCCGGTCACCCGGCAGTGGACCAGCCGCTCGAAGCGGGTTGTCAGGTCGCCGAGGCCCCAGCGTTCGAGCGTGCCTGGCTTGAAGTTCTCGACCAGCACGTCGGCACCGGCGAGCAGGCCGAGCAGCGTCGCGCGCGCGGCGTCGGTCTTCAGGTCGAGCACCAGCCCGCGCTTGTTGCGGTTGACGCCGGCGAAATAGGCCGAGCTGCCGTGCTTGAACGGTGGCCCCCAGGCGCGCGTCTCGTCGCCCTGCGGCGGCTCGATCTTGAGCACGTCGGCGCCGTGATCGGCGAGGATCTGGGTGCAATAGGGGCCGCCAAGGACCCTGCTCAAGTCGACGACGGTGACGTTGGCGAGCGGCTGGGGATCGGTCATGCCCGCTTCTAGCGCCCGCCGACGCGGCGGTCACGCTCGGGGGTCGCGCGGCGGTCACGCTCGTCGCGCGCGGTCACGCTCGCGCGGGGTCGGAACTTGGCCAGTGCCCGGTCCGTTGTTTCGGCTCCAGACCCAGGCGAGGAGACTTCAGATGAGGATCGCGACGATCGCTGCCGTCGCTCTGGCGGCAGGAAGCTTGACGCCGGCGATGGCGCAGACGGCGACGCCTGCGCCGACGACCGAGCAGCTGAACGCGGCGACGTCGGCCTATGTCGATACGCGCGCCGAGGTGCAGCAGGCCGAGGAAACGGCGCAGCACCGCGCCGACCGTGAGGCGTATATGGCGGCGCTGATCGCCCACGACCGCGCGGTCGACCGGGCCGATGCGCGCTACGCCCGGCAGCAGGCGGCTTATGCGGATGCGATGGCGGCGTGGCGGCTGCAGGTCGAGGCCTGCCACCACGGTCGGACCCGCGCCTGCAACGCGCCGACGCCGACCTACGCCGATTTCTACTGAGCTGGCGCGGCGTAGCGCTCCTGCAGCGCGCGTTTGAGGATCTTGCCGATCGCGCTGCGCGGCAGTTCGTCGATGATGCGGACGGCGCTCAGCCGCTGGACCTTGCCGAGGCGCGCGTTGGCCCATAGCCGCAGCACCTCGGGATCGGCCTCGGCATCGGCGTCGTCGCGCAGAGTGACGAAGGCGACCGGCGTTTCGCCCCACTCCGCCGACGGCACCCCGATCACCGCGGCCTCGTCGACCGCGGGATAGTCCTTCAGCACCGCCTCGAGATCGATCGGATAGACGTTGAAGCCGCCCGAGATGATCATGTCCTTGGCGCGGCCGATCAGCGTGAAGAAGCCGTCCGCATCGACGCTGGCGATGTCGCCGGTGCGGATGTAGCGGTCGCCCGCCGGCGAGAACCACTCGGCCTCGGCCGTTTTGCCCGGGGCGTTGTGATAGCCGCTCATCATCGCCGCCGATCGCCCGACGACCTCGCCCGGCATGCCCGGCGGAGCGAAGTCGCCATCCGGGCCGATCACGCGCAGCTCGTGGCCCGGCAGCGGCTTGCCGACCGTGTGCAGCTTGTCGGGGTACTCGTGGGCGACGAGCGCGCAGGAGCCGCCGCCTTCCGTCATGCCGTAATACTCGACCAGCCCGCCCGGCCAGCGGCGCAGCACCTCCGCCTTGAGCTCGGCCGGGAACGGGGCCGAGGTCGCATATTTCATCCGGTAGCTCGACAAGTCGAAAGCGTCGAAGTCGGGATGGGCGAGCAGGCGGCGGTACTGGACCGGAACCAGCATCGCGTGGGTGACGCGGTGGCGGGCGGAAAGCTCGAGGAAGGTCCGCGCCTCGAACTTCGGCAGCAGCACGACGGTGCCGCCGCCCGCCAGCGCGGGAAAGAAGCTGACCAGCGTCGTGTTCGAGTAGAGCGGCGTCGACAGCAGCGCCACGGCGTCGGGGCCGTAGCCCGGCGGCTGCGTCAGGTGGTTGTGCGGCCAGCGCATGGCAAACGACTGGACGATGCCCTTGGGCGTGCCGGTCGTGCCGCTGGAGTAGATGATGTTGAACGGGGCGGAGGGATCGACGGGTACTGGCTCCGGGCGGCTGCCGGCGGGCGCGAGCCAGGCGTCGAAGGGGGTTCCCGGCGCGCCGCCGCCGAAACCGACCAGCTTGGCCGCCAGCCCCGGCAGGACGGGGGCGATCTGCGCGCCCGTTTCGGCGTCGACGAACAGGTGGCTGGCACCGCTGTCGGCGATCATCGTCGCCAGCTGCCCGGGCGTCGCCGAGGGCGGCAGCGGCGCGACCGCGGCCCCGGCGCGGACGGTGGCAATGAAGGTCGCGGCATAGTCGATGCAGCTCGCCGCGACGATCCCCACCGTTCCGCGCGGGCCGACACCGTCGCGCTGGAGGCTGGCGGCGATGCGGTCGATGCGCGCGTCGAAGGCGGCGTAGTCGATACGGTCGTCACCGGCGACGACCGCGGTCCGGGACGGCGCGGCGCGGGCGTGGAGGGCGACCAGCCGGTCGACGCTGCCGACCGGGCCGGCGGCGTAGGCGGCGATGTCGTCGGCGATCGTCATGGGCGTCCTCCGGCGGCGGGAATGGACCAGGACCGGCGGTTCCGCAACTGCCCGCCGCGCCGACAGGGCGCGGCGCACCGTCGGGCGGAAAGCGGCTACACCGAACCGGCGGAAGCGGGTAAGCGTCGTCCGATGTGCCGTTCGACGCCCGCGAAGTCGGAGACTTGATCCACCCTGCCCTTGACCGCTGGCGGCGGATCGTGCCGGACGCGTTCGCGCCGCGCCTGCTGGCGGCGATCGCGCTGATCGGGGCGGCGATCTGGGGCTTCCTGGCCCTCAGCGACGAGGTCGGCGAAGGCGACACGACGGCGTTCGACCGCGCCCTGATCCTCGCCCTGCGCCAGACGGTCGATCCCAACCGGCTGCGCGGGCCTGCCTGGCTGCAGGAAAGCGCGCGCGACGTGACCGCACTGGGTGGCTTCACCGTCCTCGGGCTGCTGACGCTCGCGGCGCTCGCCGTGCTGATCGTCTACCGCCGGCGGCGGCAGGCGATCGTCTTCGCCGTGGCCGCGGTCGGCGCGCAGGTGATGGCCGAGGCGATCAAGAACGTCATCGGCCGCCCCCGTCCGTCCTTCGTCGCGCGCTACGACCTGATCACCTCGTCGAGCTTCCCTAGCGGCCATTCGATGATGGCGCCCGCGATCTATTTTACACTGGCCGCGATCATCGCCGCAGGCGAACTGCGCCCCGGCGCGCGCGTCCTGCTGATGGTCGGCAGCGGGCTGCTCGTCGTCGGCATCGGCGTCAGCCGCGTCTATCTTGGCGTCCACTGGCCGACCGACGTACTGGCCGGCTGGACGCTGGGCAGCGCCGTCGCCCTCGCCGCCTGGATCGCCCTGCGCTGGCCGGGGCGACCGCCGACCGAGGTCCGGCAGTGACGCCGTCCGGCCGAGGTCCGTCAGGGACGCCGTCCGGCCGAGGTCCGGCAGGGACGCCGTCCGGCCGAGGTCCGGCAGGGACGCTGTCCTGTCGAGGTCCGGCAGGGAGACCCGCCGGCCGCGAGGCGCGGCTATGACGCGGCGGTGGCCGACGTGGCTGATCGTGCTTGCCGGTGCGACCCTGATCCTGGCGGGCGTCGCCGCCTTCGGCCGGCCGGCGGTGTTCACCGACACCGACGATTATTACGCCTTGGGCCTCGAACTCGCGACCGATGCCGGCCTGATCGCACCGCCCGACCTGTCCGATGCCGACGTCGCACAGGCCAAGATCGACGCGCACATGAGCCACACGCAGATGGCGTCGCGTTCGGCGGTATACGGCATTTTCCTCTATGCGCTGGAGACGGCGGGAACGCTGTGGCTGGTCGCGGTGGCGCAGGCGCTGGCGGTGGCGTGGGTCGTCGCCGCGCTATGGCGGGCGGCAGTGCCCGGCCGGCCGCGGGCGGGTGCGCTCCTCGTCATCGCCGGACTGGCGCTGCTGACGCCCCTGCCCTTCTTCACCGGCTTCGCCATGCCCGACATCTTCGCCGGGGTCGCGGCGGTCGCGGCGGTGCTGCTGCTGATCTATCCCGACCGTTTCGGCCGCGGCGAGGGTTGGGGACTGGCCGTCCTCCTCGTCTTCGCCATGGCGGTGCACACGTCGCACATCCTGATGATGACGATCATGCTCGTCGTCGGCGGCGGTGCCCTGCTCGCGCGGAGGGGCGAGCGGCGGACGCTGCTGCGACGGCTGGGCGGGCTGTTCGCCGCGATTGTCGTGGCGGTGGCGTTGAACAGCCTCTACGGCATCGGCATCCGGCTGACGTCCGGCGAGCCGCTGCGCAACCAGCCGTTCCTCACCGCCCGCCTGCTGGCCGACGGGCCCGGACGCGACTATCTCCGCCACGCCTGCGCCGCCGGCGAGCGCTACGCCCTGTGCCGCTTCGCCCACAAACCGCTGGCCGACAGCGAGGACATCCTGTGGTCGGACCTGCCGGCGACGGGCGTGTTCATGCTGAGCGACTATACGACGCGGATGAAGCTGGAGGACCAGGAAGGGCGCTTCGTCCTCGGGACGCTCGCCTATGCGCCGCTGGGGCAGCTGGCGGCGTCGCTCGGGAACTGGGGGCGGCAGCTGGCGATGGTCTTCGTCGACGATCCGGTGCGCGATCCGGCCTTTTATCTGACCGATCCCTACTGGCGCCAAACCAACCTGCCGCCGATGATCGCGCGCGTCGCCCGCTGCGGGCCGCGTCACGACCAGTGCCGCTCCCGGCTGACGGTACCGGTATCGAAGGCGTGGCACGGCGCGGTCGCGGTCGGGGCGCTGGCGGCGGTCGCGGCCGGCTTCGCGCGGGGCGGCACGGCTCGGCTGCCGCGCCGCCTGATCGCCGCGAGCGCCTTCCTGATCGGCGCGGTCCTGGTCAATGCCGCCGTCTGCGGGATCCTGTCGGGTCCGTTCGCCCGCTATCAGGCGCGGATCGTGTGGCTGGTGCCGCTGGTTGCGATAGTGCTCTTCGCCGGACGCCGCGAGGGAGACACCGCCGCGCCCGCGTAAGCCCGGCATGACCGACCTCGCTTCTGACACGGCCATCGCCGTCAACCGCTTCGGCCTCGGCGCGCGCCCGGACGAGCCGCTCCCCGCGGAGCCCCGGCGCTGGCTCGCCGAGCAGATGACGACGTTCGACCCGCGTCCGCCGGCGATCGCCGCCGCACCGTCGAGCGCAGCGATGGCGGCGCAGTATCACGGCTTCCTGCTGGCGATCCGCGAGCGGCTGGGGACGATGGGCAATCCCGCGCTGGCGGGCCTGCCGCCGCTCGCGGGTCGGCGCGACGATGCCGGTCAGGCGGCATCGACCGGGCAGGCGAGAATGGCGGCGACCGGCGGCCAGGCGGCAGGTGCCGGCCCCGCGAATGAGCAGGGTGCACCGCAGGACAAGACGCCGCAGATGGAGCTGCGCGCGGAGCTGCGTCGCGGCTACCGCGCCAGCTACATTGCTTTGGCGACGGCAAGGATGTCGGCGGCGGTGCAGGCGCCCGCCCCGTTCGCCGAGCGGCTGACGCATTTCTGGGCCAATCATTTTGCCGTGTCGGCCGACAAGCTGGAGACGGTCGGGCTGGCCGGCACGCTCGAGTTCGAGGCGATCCGTCCGCATCTGTTCGGCAGTTTCGCCGACCTGTTGCTTGCCGTCGAGCATCATCCGGCGATGCTCCTGTATCTCGATCAGGCGCAGTCGATCGGACCGGACTCGGCGATCGGACGCCGGGCCGCGCAGCGCGCGGCCAAGCGCAAGGTCGGGCTGAACGAGAATCTCGCCCGCGAGATCATGGAGCTGCACACGCTCGGCGTCGGCAGCGGGTACACCCAGGCCGATGTCCAGGAGCTGGCGCGGGCGCTGACCGGCTGGAGCGTCGGCGGCTTCGTTCGCCGGACGGTCGGCATCGAGGCCCCCGACGGCGCGTTCGTCTTCCAGACCGACTGGCACGAGCCGGGCGCGCGGACACTGCTCGGCGTGCGCTATCCCGATCACGGGGTCCTGCAGGCGGAAACGATGCTGCGCGCGCTCGCGGTCCATCCGGCGACGGCGCACCACCTGGCGACCAAGCTCGCCCGCCACTTCGTCGCCGACGAGCCGCCGCCGGCGCTCGTCGCGCGCCTTGCCGCCGCGCACGTCGCCAGCGGGGGCAATTTGTCGGCGGTCTATCGCACGTTGCTCGACGCGCCCGAGGCATGGGCGACGCCGCTCGCCAAGTTCAAGACACCGTGGGACTGGAACGTGTCGGCGCTCCGCGCCGTCGGCGCGCGCACCGTCGATGCCCGTGCAGTCGGCGCGCTGAATGAACTCGGCCAGCCGATGTGGCGCCCCGGTTCGCCCGCCGGCTGGGACGACGTCGCCGCCAGCTGGGCCGCCCCCGATGCCCTGCTGCGCCGGGTCGAGGTAGCGAGCCGCCTGGCCGCGCTGGTGCCGCCGACCGATGCCCGGACGCTGGGGCCGCGGCTGCTGCCGGGAACGTGGAGCCCGACGACGGCGGCGGCGGTCGCCCGCGCCGAAAGCCCGGCGCAGGGCTTGGCGCTGCTGCTCGTCGCGCCCGAATTCATGCGCCGTTAGGAGGCGACGATGACCCTTACCCGCCGCACTTTGCTCGGCCGCGCCGCCCTGACCGGCGTCGTCGCGCTGAGCCCCCGTCTGGCCTTCGCCGCCGTGCCGGGCGATGCCCGCTTCGTCTTCGTCATTCTGCGCGGGGCGATGGACGGGATGACCGCCGTCATGCCGGTGGGCGACCCGAACTACGCCGGGCTGCGCGGCGTCCTCGCGCCGTCCGCCGGGCGACGCGGCCCCGGTCCCGCTCGACGCCACCTTCGCCCTGCATCCGGCGATGCCGCGCCTCGCCGCCCTCTATGCCGCCAAGCAGGCGCTGGTCGTCCACGCCGTCGCCTCGCCGTACCGCGAGCGGTCGCACTTCGACGCGCAGAACGTCCTCGAGACCGGCGGCACGGCAGCGTATGCGCTGAAGGACGGCTGGCTCAACCGGCTGGTTGCGGCACTGCCGGCGCACGACCCCGCCATCGCCGTCGCCGCGACGGTGCCGATGGCGTTGCGGGGACGCGGCGCCGGTGACGTCCTATGCGCCGTCCGGGCTGCCCGACGCCAAGGACGACCTGCTCCAGCGCGTCGCCGGAATGTACGAGCGCGATCCGCTGCTCCACGCCTTGTGGTCGGAGGCGATGGACGCGCGCACGCTTGCGCAAGGCGGCGACGCCGGCAAGACCATCAACCCGGCCGCTCTCGGCAAGCTCGCGGCCCAGTTCCTCGGTCAGCCGGCGGGGCCCCGCATCGCGGTGATCGAGCTTACCGGCTGGGATACCCACGCCCAGCAGGCAGGACGGCTTGCGGGCCAGCTGAAGCAGCTCGACGCCGTCTTCGCGCGCGCTGCAGGACGGGCTTGGTCCGGTGTGGGCGAAGACGACCGTGCTCGCCGCGACCGAATTCGGGCGGACGGCGGCGGTCAACGGCACCGGCGGCACCGACCACGGCACCGGCGGCGCGGCCTTCCTCGTCGGCGGCGCGGTCGCCGGCGGACGGGTGGTGGCCGACTGGCCGGGCCTGTCGGGCGGCGCGCTGTACGAGAACCGCGACCTGCGCCCGACGACCGACCTGCGCGCGGTGATGCTCGGGGCGGCGGCGGGCAGCTTCCGCGTCGATCCCGCCCGCCTGTCGCCGACGCTCTTTCCCGGAGCCGACGTGCGTCCGGTCGAAGGGCTGGTACGGGCGTAGCGTTCGGCGCTAGAAGCACACGGTCCGCCGCTTCCACGCAAAGGCCGTCGATGTTCAAGTTCGCGTTGCTCGCCGTCACCCTTCTTGCCGGCGCGCCGGCGCTGGCCGAACCGATCGTCCCGCCTGCCGCCGCCGCATCGAGTCCCGCACGAGCGCCTCCGCGCCGTGTTCGCCGCGTCCGACGAAGCAAGCCTCAAGCGCAACCCGCTGCAGGCGCTGTTCCGCGGCGACATGCGCTACAGCGATCAGTTCGGGGACTTCATCACCGATGGCTACCTCGCCCGCGAGAAGGCCGCTGCCCAAGCCGATCTCGCCGCGCTGAAGCAGATCGACCGCGGCGCGTTGAACGCCGAGGACAAGATCAGCTACGACGTGTTCAAGTACCAGACCGAAATGGGGCTGCGCGCCTATCAGCCCGAGCTGATCGAGGCGACGATCACCCGCCCGATCGATCACTTCAGCGGCTTCCAGGTATTCGTTCCCGACCTGTCGTCGGGTCAGGGCGCGGCCCCGTTCAAGACGGTCAAGGACTATGATGACAACCTGAAGCGGCTCGCCGAATACGTCGTCTATCTCGATCGCGCGGTCGGCCGGATGCAGACAGGGGCTGGCGGCGGGGATCACCAATCCGCGTCTGGTCATGGTCAATGTCGTCGGCCAGCTCGACGCGCTGCTGCCGCCCAGGGTCGAGGACAGCGTCTTCTACAAGCCGGTGACGACCTTCCCTGCCGACTTCAGCCCCGCCGACAAGGCGCGGCTGACAGCGGCGTACACCAGCTTCATCCAGAGCCAGCTCAACCCGGCGCAAGCGCGGCTGCGCGACTTCATCCGCGACGTCTATGTTCCCAAGGCGCGGACCACGGTCGGCCTGTACGCGATCCCGCACGGGCGCGAGCTGTACCGCTACCTCGTCGAGCAGACGACGACGACGACGATGACGCCCGAGGCGATCCATGCCCTCGGCCTGCGCGAGGTCGACCGCATCCACGGCGAGATGGAGAAGGTGAAGAACCAGGTCGGCTTCAAGGGCAGCCTGCAGGACTTCGCCCAGTTCCTCCGCACCGACCCGCGCTTCGCCCCGGCGACGGCGGCGGCAATGCGGGACGCCTTCTTTGCCATCGACAAACGCGTCGGGCTGGTCGTCGGCAAGGACTTCTCGACAATCCCCAAGTCGCACCTCGATATCCAGCCCGAGCCGCCGTACAAGGAAAAGGGCGCTGCCGCCGGTGAATATCAGTCGGGAACCCCCGACGGCTCCCGACCGGGCATCTTCTACTACAACGCCTATGACCTGCCGGTGCGCTATACCTGGGGTTTCGAGACGCTGTTCCTCCACGAGGGACGGCCCGGGCACCATTTCCAGATCAGCCTGGCGCAGGAGAACACCGACCTGCCGGCGTTCCAGCGCTTCGGCGGCAACACCGCCTATGTCGAAGGCTGGGCGCTATATTCGGAAAGCCTGGGCTACGAACTCGGCTTCTACACCGACCCGTACCAGAACTACGGCCACCTGAACGACGAGATCCTGCGGGCGATGCGCCTGGTCGTCGACACCGGCATCCACAACGACGGCTGGGACCGCGACCGCGCGATCGCGTACATGCTCGACAACAGTGCGATGTCGAAAACCGACGCCACCGCCGAGGTCGAGCGCTATATCGCCATTCCGTCACAGGCGCTGGCGTACAAGGTCGGGCAGCTGACCATCCGTCGCCTGCGGACCAAGGCGGAGGCCGAGCTCGGGCCCAAGTTCGACGTCCGCGCCTTTCACGCCCAGGTGCTGATGAGCGGGGCGCTGCCGATGGAAGTGCTCGAAACGAAGATCGACGACTGGATCGCCGCGACGAAGCGGAGCTGAAGGAGACGTCCCGGTGAGAATTTTGCTAGCCGTCGCCGCGACCGCGTTGCTGGCGACGCCAGCCGCCGCCGACCTGATGAAGCCGGCGGGTCCGGCGTTCGTCCGCGGCACGATCGTCGCCTTCACGCCGGCACCGGCCCCGGTGATCCGCGACGCGGTGACGATCATCGGGCCGGCCGAGCTGACGGTGAAGGCGAACGACGGGGCGACGGTGACGGTGCTCCTGCCCGCGAGCGCCAAGGTCGCAGCCCTGACGAAGATCGGCTTGGAGGCGATCCAGGCGAACAGCTTTATCGGCACCGCCGCGCGAACCGGCCGCGGCGGCGTGCTCGAAGCAACCGAAGTTCACGTCTTCCCGGAATCGATGCGTGGGCTCGGCGAGGGCCATTATGGTTGGGACAAGGGCCCGAGCAGCAGCATGACCAACGGCAACGTCGCCAAGGTCGGCACGATCAAACATCACGCCGGGCGGACGCTTACGGTCGAGTATAAAGGCGGCAGCCAGCAGGTGGTGGTGCCGGCGAACGTGCCGGTCGTCGCCTTCGCCGAAGGGTCGACCGCGCAGCTGGTACCGGGCGCGCACATTTTCGCGGTGACGACGAAGACCGCCGACGGCAAGCTGGCGGCGAGCCAGCTTGCCGTCGGCGTCGGCGGCGTCGTGCCGCCGATGTAGCCTTTAGGCGACCTTGAAGCCCTCGCGGTTCATCCGGCCGGTCAGCTTCTTGTTTTCCTCGGGCGACAACTTGGCGCGCAGGCGCGGGAAGATGACGTCCTCCTCCTCGCGGACATGGTGCTCGATGTCGGCCTTCAGCTGCCGGAGCCGCGCCAGCCACTGCGGCGACGTCTTGTCGATCTGCTCGAGATCGTACAGGCCCTGCTTGACCTGCGAATTATGCTCCTGGCCGAGCTGGTCGGCATCGGCGACATCGCCGCTGGCACGAAGCGCGCAGTAGATCACATCCTCTTCCTGAACCGCGTGCTTGCCAAGCGCGTGCTCGAGCGAGGTCAGCATCATCGCCCGCTTCTTCGGCTCCGCCTCCGTCGTCTTCTCCATCATCTCGATGATCCCCTTGGCCAGCTTGTGCTCGGCCTTCAGGCCCTCGAACCAGTCGCCCGCGCTCGCCGTGATCGCCTGCACCGCCGCCTTGCGGCCCGCCCCCGCCGCCAGGCCGAGGCCGAAGCCGACCGCGCCGGCGAGCAGGCCGCTGCCACCGTTGTTCGTGTTGCCGGTCCGATATGTCGTCGCCATGATCGTTGCTCCATCGGGAAAGATACGCCTCAAAGCGGCGACGACGCAGCGGGTTCCGCTGCTGCGTCAAAGCAAGTCGTTGGCGACGTCTTCGGGCAAGTCACTGGCGAAGTTGATGTTGCGAAAGCGGCCGAGGTCGACCTGCCGGGCACCGGCGGCGGTCACCCAGCGCCGCAGCGAGCGGTCGCCACTGTCGGCAAGGTGCGCATCGAGCCGCGCCGACAGGGCCGCCGGCCATAGTCCGAGCAGGGGCTGGCCGGCGGCGACGGCGGGCGCGAGGCCGAGCTGCTCGCGCAGGTCCAGCGGCAGGTCTGGCAGGTCGCAACCGCTGGTCAGCACCGAGTCGAAGCCGTTGACGGCCGCATGCGCCAACGCCGCCGCCAGCCCGCCGAGCGGACCCAGCCCGGCCGCCGGACGGTCGGGCAGCGACCCCTCGCCGGCATAACCGCGGCCGACGACGACGACCGCGTCGACCTGCGGCCGCAGCCGGTCGAGGACGTGCGCGATCAGCGGCTTGCCGGCCAGCAGCGCCAGCGCCTTGTCGCTGCCGAACCGGCGCGACCGGCCGCCCGCCAGCACTGCGCCAAGAACCCGCATCGTCATCGTGTCGGTGTAGCGATGGCCAGAGGATCTGTAAGCCGGGTTCTGTCCGGGGTGCTCGCCACCCGTGGACGGTCATTCCTCTAGGACCGGCATCGCTGCCGGCCTCAAGCAACCAACCCGGACGGCTGGGCCGGTTCCTGCCCTGCGGGGTTGCCCCTGCGCACCATCCCTATTCGGTCTTGCTCCCGGTGGGGTTTACCTTGCCGCTTCCGTTGCCGGTCGCGCGGTGCGCTCTTACCGCACCCTTTCAGCCTTGCCGGGCGTGCCCGGCGGTCTCCTCTCTGTGGCACTGTCCCTGGGGTCGCCCCCGCCGGGCGTTACCCGGCACCGTCGTTCCGTGGAGCCCGGACTTTCCTCCCCCGTGCGTGGCACGGCGGCGACCGTCCGATCCTCTGGCCGCGGGCAGCCTTAGGCCGCGCCGCCGCGCTTGCCAAGCCGCCGCCCCCGGTTCACAGGGCGACCATGGTCCCCGCGAGTCGAACGATGCGTACGCTTCTGGTCCTGTCGCTCGTCGTGGCGGTCGCCGGCTGCTCGTCGGCGCGCCAGGCGCTCGGCGCCTACCAGAATCAAGCCGACAAGGGGATCACGATCGGCGGCGGCCACCCCGGCGAGGGCTTCGCGCCGCCGGGATCGGCCTCGGGCGAGACCACGCCCGCACCGGCGGGCAGCCGTACCGCCGAAGCGCGCGCGCCCAAGGAGGCGCTGCCCGCCGGCCTTGGCGGCGACAAGCAGCACCCGGCCTACACCGACGCGCCGCAATAATTTACGCCAGGTCGGGGCGGAGCAAGGCGAGAAGAACGCCGCGAGTTTCGGCGTCGATCGTCCCGCCGATGTCGCGCGGGCGAAAATGGCGCTGGAAGGCGACCGTCGCCGCGGTGGCATCGCCGGTGTCGTACCCGTAGCGGTGGAGCGCGGCGAGGAAGCCGGCGTCGGTCCAGCCCGGATCGACCCTGCCCGCCGGCACCGGGTCGGCCAGCCCGGCACGGGCGAGGCGGGGCCAGTCGAACAGCTCGCCGGGATCGTCCTTGCGCGCAGGGGCGATGTCGCTGTGGCCGACGACGTTGCCCGGAGCGACGGCATGACGGCGGACGATGCCGGCGACGAGCGCCTCGACCGCCGCCATCTGCGGCTCGGGGAAGGGGCGGTAGCCGAACTCGTGGCCGGGATTGACGATCTCGACACCGACGCTGGCGCTGTTGACGTCGGTGATGCCGCGCCACCAGCTCTTGCCGGCGTGCCAGGCGCGGTCCGCTTCGTCGACCATGCGGACGACAACGCCGTCCTCCGCAACGACATAATGGGCCGACACGGCTGCCGCCGGGTCGGCGAGCCGATCGAGGGCAGCCGCAGCGGTCGGCATCCCGGTATAATGAAGGACGACCAGCGTCACCGGCAGCAGGCGCTGGTTGAAGTTCGGGCTCGGGCGCTCAATCACGAAACGGCGATCACGGGCGGGCAAGCACCGGCGTACGACTCCGGAAAGGCGGCCACGGTCAGGCGGCGCGCGCCGAGACCGCGGCATAAGCGGCGTTGATCGCCGCCATCCGCGCCTCGGCGACACGAAGGAATTCGGGCGGCGTCCCGGCGGCGTGGTGCTTGTCGGGATGATAGGTCTTGACCAGCGTGCGGTAGGCAGCGCGAACCTCCGCGGGCGTCGCTCCGGGGGCGACGCCCAGGACAACATAGGGGTCGTTCGCCGACGGCGCGATATAGCGGGCGCGGATGCGCGCGTAGGCGGCGGCGTCGAACCCCAGCCGCTCGGCGACGACCCGCAGGTAATCGAGCTCGGCCGGGTGGACACCGTCGGTGACGGCAATCAGCAGCAGCGCCTCGAGCAGGTCCTCGAGCACCGGCGTTCCCGGGCCGAGGAGCGCCGCCGCCTGGCTGGCATAGGCCTCGAAGCCGGCGGTCGACCCCTGCGCGAGGCGGTAGAAGCGGGCGGCATTGGCCCGTTCGTGGTCCGGCACCTTGAACAGCCGTTCGAAGGTGGCGAACTCGGCGGCGCTGGCGTTGCCGTCGGCACGCGCCATCTTGGCGGCGAGCGCGATGGCGGCGATGGTGAAGGCGACCTGCCGCCGCTCGGGCGTCGTCGCGCGGACCGCGGCAAGGTCGGCAGCGCTCGCCGCCGCCCCGCCGGCGAGCGCGCCCAAGGGACCGCCGAGCAGCAGCCCGACGCTCGTTCCGAGTAGCGTCCGCCAGACGCCCATCCGCTCCCTCGCCCAGTTGACGCCGCGTGCTGATAGGCGATTATCGCCGTCAGCGTCAGCGGGATAATGCCGCGGCCGGGAGGAAGCCAATGCCGAACGTGGTTATCGTCGGAGCCAGCCGCGGGATCGGGCGCGAGTTCGTCCGCCAATATGCCGCGGACGGCTGGCAGGTGTTCGCCACCGTGCGCAGCGCCGACGGCGACCTTGGCGAGGGCGTTCGCGAGCTGATCGCCGACGTCACCGACGAGGCCTCGCTCATTGCCGCCGCCGCCGCGCTGCCCGACGCCGTCGACCTCCTGATCCTCAACGCCGGCGTCGGCGCGCGCGAGATGGCCCTGGCCGGCGTCGACGCGGCCGGCTGGCCGCAGGTGATGGCGACGAACGCGCTCGGGCCGCTCCTTGCCGCCCGCGCCATGGCCGGCAAGGTCCGCGACGGCGGCACCATCGCGGCGCTGTCGTCGACGCTCGGCTCGATCGGGGCGAACACCGGCGGCGGGCTCTATACCTACCGGATGTCGAAGGCGGCACTCAACGCCGGGCTGAAGACGCTGGCGATCGAACTGAAGAGCCGCCGCATCGCCGTCGCCGCGCTCCACCCGGGCTGGGTCAAGACCGATATGGGCGGCGCCGGGGCCGAGGTCGAGGTTGTCGATGCCGTCGCCGGGCTGCGCCGGGTCATCGCCGGCCTGACGCCGGAGCAGACCGGAGCGTTCCTCGATTATCGCGGCAATGCACTGCCCTGGTAGCTGAGGCGCAGCGCCTCACCGCCCGCGACCGCGATCGTCCCGCCGTGCCGCTGCGCGGCGGCGCACAGGATGCCGGCCAGCGCGGCGCGCGGGATCGTGACCGCTCCCCCCGCCAGCGCCGCCGCGACCGCCGGATCGAGCGTCGGGGCGGGCGCAAAGCTGGCGCTATTGCCGTCGACAGTCAGCGTGCCGCCGCGCCGCGCCGCCTCGATCGCGGTCATCGCCAGCCCGAGGACGATCGCCGGCGTCGACGGGTCCGCGCGCCAGTCGAGCACGACGTCCTCGCGCGTGGCGATCCACGCCGCGAGGATCGCCTGGGCCCCGCCGCCGTCCTCTGGCGCGGCGAGGATGAAGCGGTGCAGGCGGAGCGAGGCGACCGCCGCGGCGGCACCGTCGGCGATCAGGCTGCGGACCTCGGCATCGCCGCCGTCGAGCAGGTCGACCCCGGTGGCGATCGCGCCCAGTGGACCGGCCAGGTCGTGCGTCAGGCGAGTGGCAAGGAGGGCAGTGAGGTCGGTCATCGGTGAAGCATCCCAGAAAGGACCGCAGCGACGGCGAACAGGCCGAGCGCGACGGCAGTGACACGGTTGAGGACCCGCAGATGGCCATCGGTGATGCGCCCGCGGAGCCGCCGGGCGATGCCGGTGACAGTCAGCCACCACAGCATCGACCCGATGAAGGTACCGGCGACGACCAGCCCGGCGTTGATCAACTGGGCGGGTGTCTGGTGGCCGATGTCGGTGAAGCCGACCGCGCCGAACGCGCCGACGAAGAACAGGATGGTGGCCGGGTTGGTCAGCGTCAGGGTCAGCGTCGCCGCGGCCATGCGGACCGCCGATGTCGGCGCCTGGTCGTCGCGCAGCCGGGGCGCCGACCGCCAGATGAAGACGGCGAACGCCAGCATGATCAGCCCGCCGCCCAGCCGCAGGAGCAGCGTGTGCTCGGTCAGCAGGGTCGCGACCACGCCCACCCCGAAGGCGGCGGCGGCGGCGAACAGCGCGTCGCCGGTCGCCGCTGCCGCCCCGAGCAGCATCGCACCGGCGCTGTGCGCGGTCAGCGTGCGCTGGATGACGAGCAGGTTGACCGGCCCGACCGGGGCCGCCGACGCCAGCCCGATGAGAACGCCGGCGGGGAAATACAGGGTCGACAGGCCGCTCACGCCAGCGGCCGGAGGCCGAGCGCGAGCAGGCGGCCGTCGGTCGTCTGGGTCAGCTCGAACTCCAGCCGCTGCCCCGCCTCCAGCGTCGGAAACGGCGAGGCGGCGACGGCGGAGGCGTGGACGAAGACATCGCGCGGACCGGTGTCGGGCGCGATGAAGCCAAAGCCCTTGCGCACGTCGAACCATTTGACCGCACCGGTCGCCACGTCAGGACAGGAGCGCGACGGCGGTGAAGCGGTCGTGCAGCCCGCCGCCCCGCTCCGCGCGCCACGCCGACACCACGCCCGCGGCGGCGATCAGCCACAGCTTGCCGTCCTCGACCGCGCGCGCCGCGTCGGTCGCGGACGGGTGGGCGCTTCCGTTCGGGTGCGAGTGATACCAGCCGACGACTCGCCGCCCCTGCCCCCGCCCCTCGCGGTGAACGCGGAGCAGGGTCGCGGGGTCGATCTCGAAGGACCGCGACGGGTCGGCGGCGACGTTCGCCGCGGGCGTCGCGGACAGGATGTCGCTGCCCGTGCCGATCAACAATCCGCACGCCTCGTCCGGTGCCGCGGCCTCGGCGTGCGCGAGGATCTCCGCCAGGACCTCCGGCACGACACGATAGCTTGTATTTCCCGCGCCCATCCCGACATCGGCTAGGCGATGGGGGAAGAATTGTCGACTGCGGCGGTGACGGTCGTCGTCCCCGCGGCGATGGCGGGATGGCGGATCGACCGCGCCCTGGCGGCGCTGGTGCCGACGCTGTCGCGTGAGCGCATCAAGGCGCTGATCGGGTCCGATCGCGTCACCGGCGCGCAGGCCGCCCATCCCCGCGACCCGGCGCGGAAGGTCGCGGCCGGCGATACGCTGACCATCGTCATTCCGGCGCCGACCCCAGCTCTCGCCGCGCCGCAGGACATCCCGCTGGGGATCGTCTTCGAAGACGAGCACCTGCTCGTCGTCGACAAACCCGCCGGGCTCGTGGTCCATCCGGCCGCGGGCAATCTCGACGGGACGATGGTCAACGCCCTTCTCCACCATTGTGCCGGGCGGCTGTCGGGGATCGGCGGCGTCGCCCGGCCGGGCATCGTCCACCGGATCGACAAGGACACGTCGGGGCTGCTCGTGGTGGCGAAGACCGACCCGGTGCACGAGGGGCTGTCGCGTCAGTTCGCCGCCCATAGTGTCGAGCGGATGTACGTCGCGATCGTCGTCGGCACGCCCCTGCCCGCCGCCGGCACAGTCACCGGCGCGCTCGCCCGCTCGACCGCCAACCGCCAGAAGATGGCGATCGTCGCTGAAGGCCGCGGCAAGCATGCCGTGACACATTATCGCACGGTAACGCCGCTTACTCATGCGTCGAAGGTGGAGTGCCGGCTGGAGACGGGAAGGACACACCAGATCAGGGTTCACATGACTTCCATCGGCCATCCGCTGCTCGGTGATGCGATCTATGGGCGGACCCCGACCGCCCTGCGGCCCGTTCTGGCCGAGCTCGGCTTTGCCCGCCAGGCACTCCACGCGGCGACGCTCGGCTTCGTGCATCCGGTGACCCAAGAAAAACTATCGTTCCATTCCGCCCTGCCGGCCGATATAGTGGACTTAATCGGTCGTCTTTCGTGATCCGCGAGCGCCAGACCCAACCGACCAGAATGCCCGACTGAAGGGAGCCGACATGGCCGCCAACCTACCCGCCAAGACCTCCATCCCGACCATGGGTGGCGAGGCCGGATTGAACCGCTACCTGGCGGAAATCCGCAAATTCCCCCTGCTCGCCCCCGAGCAGGAATACATGCTGGCCAAGCGCTGGCAGGAGCACCAGGACCCGGAGGCGGCGGCGAAGCTCGTCACCAGCCACCTGCGCCTCGTCGCCAAGATCGCCATGGGCTATCGCGGCTACGGCCTCCCGGTCGCCGAGCTGATCAGCGAAGGCAACATCGGGCTGATGCAGGGCGTCAAGAAGTTCGACGCCGACCGCGGCTTCCGCCTTGCGACCTACGCCATGTGGTGGATCCGCGCGTCGATCCAGGAATTCATCCTGCGCAGCTGGAGCTTGGTCAAGATCGGCACCACGGCGAACCAGAAGAAGCTGTTCTTCAACCTCCGCCGGATGAAGGGCAAGATCAACGCGATGGAGGACGGGGACATGCGCCCCGACGACGTCGCCAAGATCGCGACCACGCTCGGCGTCAACGAAGACGAAGTCATCTCGATGAACCGCCGCATGGCGATGGGCGGCGATACCAGCCTCAACGCGCCGCTGCGCGAGGAGGGCGAGGGCGAGTGGCAGGACTGGCTGACCGACACCGGCCCGCTGCAGGACGAGATCGTCGCCGGCGAACAGGAGAAGAGCCAGCGCCACGCGCTGCTGGTCGATGCGATGGGCGATCTCAACGACCGCGAGAAGCACATCCTGACCCAGCGCCGCCTGGTCGACGAGCCGGAGACGCTCGAGGAGCTGTCGCAGCAGTACGGCATCAGCCGTGAGCGTGTCCGTCAGATCGAAGTCCGCGCGTTCGACAAGCTGCAGCGCGCGATGCGCACCCTCGCCGGCGAGCGTCGCCTGCTGCCCGAGCCGGCGTGACGCGGCCGCGGCGCGCCGGGCGCGTCGCTGCCGCGAGCCGGAGCCGGAAATCCTGTCCGACGCAGGTGGAACGATGCTACCGCTGATCGCGTGACCGCGCCCGCCTGTCCCCTGACGCTTCCGCCGGCCGTGTTCTGCGACGGGAGAACGCCCGCGACCCGGGGCCGGCGTGGCGTTCGAGGGCCGGTACGATCGGCCCCTGCGGGACAACGCAGAACGCAGCGGCGAGCGCAGCGCGGGTGGGACATCGGACCACCGCTGCCGGCGTCGATGTCAGCGTGAGCCGGAGCGGTCCAGCGCGCGTGCAGCCGTGATGGCCAGCCGAGCTCGCGCCACGCGGACGAGGCCCCGCCGCGGCATTCTCGGCCGGCTGCTCGGCTGGCTCGTGACGCTGCTGGTGGTCGCCGCCCTGGGAGCGGTGCTGTGGGTGCTCGCCTATCGCTGGCTGAACCCGCCGATTACCGTGCCGATGATCCGGGATGCCATCGCCGGCCAGCACGTCGAACGCAAGTGGGTCCCGCTCGACCGGATCAGCCCGGCCATGGCCCGTGCCGTGATCGGTGCCGAAGATTCAACCTTCTGCAGCCATCACGGCTTCGACCTTGCCGCCATCGAGCAGGCGGCGGCGAAGAACGCCGCCTCGAGCAAGCTTCGCGGCGGCTCGACGATTTCGCAGCAGACGGCGAAGAACGCGTTTCTGTGGCCGGGACGCTCCTACCTGCGCAAGGGGCTGGAGGCCTATTTCACCGTCCTGATCGAGGCGCTGTGGGGCAAACCGCGGATCATGGAGGTGTACCTCAACATCGCCGAGCTCGGCCCCGGCATCTACGGCGTCGAGGCGGCGGCGCATCGTTATTTCGCGACCACCGCCGCCCGCCTGACGCCGGCACAGGCGGCGCGCATCGCCGCCGTCCTGCCGCAGCCGATCAAGCGGGACGCCGCCGACCTCCACGGCAAGGTGCGCCGCCACGCCCGTGCCATCGAACGGCGGATCGGCGTCGTTCGCCGCGACGCCATCGACGCCTGCCTCGCCGCCTAAAGGAACGCGTCGGACCGCCGTAAGCGCAATGGTACGAAACGGGGGACCACATGATCCGGACGGCATTCCTGGCGCTCGCAACGGCGGGCGTTGCTTCGGCGGCGCACGCCGACGTCTTCTTTCTCAACTACGAATTGTTCGGGGTCCAGAACACGACGGCGGCATTCACGTCCGTTGGCGTCGAGACCTTCGACACGCGGACGAGCGGGGCCGGCTTCACGACCGACTTCGGCACGAGCGGAGCGATTGCGGCGACGTACAGCCCCGTCCAGATCAACTCGGCCGACCGCTACGGCGGCGCCGGCGGGACGGGAAAATATGCCGTGGCCTTCTCGGGCCGGTCCTATTCGCTCCACTTCACCGCCGATCCGACGCTGTTCCCGCACGGGGTGAATTATTTCGGCTACTGGCTGTCGGCCCTCGACGCCGGCAATCAGGTCGCCTTCTACCGCAACGGCGTCCAAGTCGGGGCCTTGTCGCCGGGCGACGTGCTCGCGCGCATCGGCAGCAACCGCAATTACTTCGGCAATCCCAACACCCACTTCTCCGGGTTGAATGCCAGCGAACCCTATGCCTTCATCAACTTCTACGACAAGAACGGCAGCTTCGACGAGGTTCGCTTCAGCCAATCGACCAACGGCGGCGGCTACGAGTCCGACAACCATACGGTCGGCTTCTACACCGCCGTCGGCGGCACGCCCGAGCCCGCTTCGTGGGCGATGCTGGTCGCCGGCTTCGGCCTGGTCGGTACCGGCCTCCGCCGCCGTCCGGTCACATTCCTGGCAGCTTGAACCCCGGCGGCAGCGGCAGGCCCGCGGTCATCTTCTGCATTTCGGCGTGACCGGCGGCGTCTGCCTTGGTCTTGGCGTCGTTGAAGGCGGCGACGATCAGGTCTTCCAGCATCTCCTTGTCCTCCAGGCGCAGGAGCGAGGGGTCGAGGTCGACGGCAAGGATGCGCCCCTTGGCCGTGGCGCGGACCTTGACCAGCCCGCCGCCGGCCGCGCCTTCGACCTCGATGCCGTCGAGGCTCGCCTGGGCCTTGGCCATGTCGTCCTGCAGGCCCTTGGCCATCTTCATGATGTCGTCGAGGTTAGGCATCGGCAGAGCTCCTGTGCGGTTCGTCGTGATCGAGCCCGAGCAGCGTCGCGTCGGGGAAGGCGGCGAGGATTTCGCGGATGCGCGGATCGGCCAGCGCCGCGGCGCGCTCGGCCGCGATCTTCGCCTCCGCCTGCTCGTGCAGCGTCGCTGTCGCCGGGTGGTCCTCCGCGCGGGCGAGGGTGACGGTCCAGCGCGTGCCCGTCGCCTGTGCCAGCGCCGCCATCACCTGCTGCGGGAACCCCGGTCCGAGCGCGGCCGGCGCCACCAGCGTCAGTGTCGGCGGCGCATAGTCGACGAGCCGCACCTCCTCGGCGAGCGCATGGGCCAGCCGCGGCTCGCGCGACGCCTCCATCAGCGCGACCAGGGCGGGAAAATCCGGCGGCAACCGTACCGCCCGGTCTGCGGGCTCGCGCCGCGGGGGCGCTGGCAGGGTGGGCGTCTGCGGCATGGCAAGGTCGGTCGCCGCGGCCGCGGCGACGAGGCTGGCAGCCGTGGCTGCGCGTCCCGCCTCGCCCGCGGATAGCGCGTGCGCGCCGTCGTCGCTCCGCTCGGTCAGGCGGCGGACCAGCTCGCCCGGATCGGGCAGCGACCGCGCGTGAACGATGCGGAGCAGCGCCATCTCCGCGGCCTGCACCGGCACCGGGGCAGCATGGACCTCGGCCAACCCCTTGAGCAGCAGCTGCCACAGGCGGTGGAGATGGCCGAACGACAGGCGCGCCGCCCAGTCGCGGACGACCGCCCGCTCCTCGGCACTCATCGCCGGATCGTCGACATCGGCGACCTTGGCGCGGGTGACGGTGTGGACCAGTTCGAGCAGCTCCTGCACCACCTGCGCCGGATCGGTGCCGAGGTCATAGCTGTCCTTGAACGCCGACAGCGCCGACGCCGCCTCGCCGGCCAGCAGCAGGCCCATCAGCGTCCGCACCGACCCGCGGTCGGACAGGCCGAGCATGTCGCGCACCGCCGTCGCCGTCACCGCGCCCGCGCCGTGGGCGATCGCCTGGTCGAGGATCGACAGCCCGTCGCGGACCGACCCCTCGGCGGCGCGCGCGATCAGCGCCAGCGCCTCCGCCTCGGCGGTCGCGCCTTCCAGCTCGACGATACGGCCGAAGTGGGCGACGAGCACGTCGGCGGAGATGCGGCGCAGGTCGAAGCGCTGGCAGCGCGACAGGACCGTGACCGGCAGCTTGCCGACCTCGGTCGTGGCGAAGATGAACTTCACATGCGGCGGCGGCTCCTCGAGCGTCTTCAACAGGCCGTTGAACGCCGCCTTCGACAGCATGTGGACTTCGTCGATGATGTAGATCTTGTAGCGCGCGCTGGCGGCGGCGTAGCGCACCGCCTCGATGATCTCGCGGATGTCGTCGATGCCGGTGTTCGACGCGGCATCCATCTCGATCACGTCCATGTGGCGACCGCTGGCGATGGCGACGCAGGGCTCGCAGACGCCGCAGGGGGTGATCGTCGGCCCGCCCTGCCCGTCCGGCCCGACGCAGTTCAACGCCTTGGCGATGATCCGCGCGGTCGAGGTCTTGCCGACGCCGCGGACGCCGGTCAGCAGCCACGCCTGCGCCAGTTGCCCGCGCGCGATGGCGTTGCCCAGCGTTCGCACCATCGCGTCCTGGCCGAGCAGCGCGGCGAAGTCGGCCGGACGGTACTTGCGCGCCAAAACCCGGTATTCGCCCGGCGGCGGCTCGGCCCGGACGGGGGCATCAAGGAACAGCTCGGTGTCCATGATCGCAGTGGTGGCGACTTGCAGCGGCAATCGCAAGGGGGCGGTCAGCGGCGCGCGGCGACCCGGACCAAGCCGAACGGCAGGCGCGCCCACAGCCGCTCGTGGATGATGTAGAGGGCGATCTTGGTCAGCACCTCGGTGCCGCCGATCGACACCGCCATGGCCGCACTGCCGGTGAAGATCAGCGACAGCAGGAACGTGTCGCAGAAGCCGACGAGCCGCCACGTCACCGCCTTGACGCCGTTGCGGCTCAGTCCCTCGTCGATCCGCCGCGCACGCTGCCGCACATTCCAGCCGCTCTGCGTCCAGGCCCGCTCGTGCACGTAGTAGAGCAGGGTCTTGGTCAGGAACTCGGTTCCGGCGATATAGCCTGCCGTGCGGGCGTGGTGCTCGCCCGCCGAGATGCCGAGCAGCGGCGCGAAGAAGGTCAGCAGGAGGAGCGACAGGAGGAAGGTGTCGAGCGAGCCGACCACCCGCCACGACAGCGCCTTGGCGATCATGCGCCGGTCACTCGGGCGCCATTCGCCGTCGATGTCGGCCGCCGCGACGGCCCTCGGGGGCTTCACTGACACGCTTGAGGCATAGCCGATTGCCGCTGACCGGGTGCAACGGATTTTCGTGGCCGGTGGGAGCCGGGAACGACCCAGCGCGGATTCGTTACGGCTGCTTCCTTCCGGACCTGACCGGGTTGGCGAGAGCACTGCCCGCCCGACTCCCACGGGCGATATGGGCGAGCGCGCCGCGCGGCGCAAGCCGCTTGCCGTGTCGGCGGCCGCGTGGAACATTCGCGCGATGACCCGCGCCTCCCGCGATCTGTTCGGCCAGCCGCGCGGCCTCGCCTATCTCGCCGGCACCGAACTGTGGGACCGCGTATCGTTTCACGGCATGCAGGCGCTGCTCGTCCTCTACATGGTCGGGCAGTTGTTGCTGCCGGGCCATGTCGAGCGGATCGCCGGCTTCGTCGCCTTCCGCGCGGCGATCGAAGGCGTGACCGGGCCCCTGTCGACGCAGGCGCTCGCGGCGCAAATCTTCGGCCTCTACGTCGGGCTGGTCTACTTCACGCCCGTCCTCGGCGGCGCGATCGGCGACCGCATCGGCCGCCGTCCGGCAATCGCCGCCGGCGCGCTGCTGATGACGGCCGGCCATTTCGCCATGGCCTTCGACCGGTCGTTCCTGATCGCCTTGCTGTGCCTGATCCTGGGCGCGGGTGCGCTGCGCGGCAACCTGGAGGCGCAGGTCGGCGCGCTCTACGGCCCCGACGACCGCCGCCGCGACGACGGCTTCCAGCTCTTCTACATCAGCGTCAACGTCGGTGCCTTCGTCGCGCCGATCGTCTGCGGTATCCTGGGTGCCGCCTACGGCTGGCACCTCGCCTTCGGTTTTGCCGGCATCGGCATGCTGATCGGCCTCGTCGTCTATCTCGCCGGGGCCCGGCACATGCCGCCCGAGCCGCTTCGCGCCGCAGTCGAGCGCGTGCCGCTGTCGCCGCGAGAGCGCCGCGTCGTCGCCGTTCTGGTCGCGCTGATCCCGGTGCTGGCGCTGTTCTGGATCGCCCAGGCGCAGGTGTGGAACGTCTACAACCTGTGGGTCCGCGATCATGTCGACCTCGCGGTGTTCGGCTGGACGATGCCGGTGCCGTGGCTGCAGGCGATCGACGGCCTCGCCCCCGTCGTCCTGATGGCCCCGACGCTGGCCCTGTGGCGCTGGCAGGCGGCGCGCGGCACCGAGCCCGACGACATCGCCAAACTTGCCATCGGCTGCCTGATCTTCGCCGGCGCGACGGCGTGGCTGGCCGCCGCCCCGCTGGTGACGCCGCCCGGCGGGCGCGTGCCGCTGGTCTGGGCGCTCGGCTTCCACCTGCTGTCGAACGAGGGCTGGCTGTTCTTCACGCCGATCGCGCTGGCGCTCTACACGCGGGCGGCACCGGCGCGGGTTTCTGCCACCATGATCGGGGTGATGACGCTTGCGGTATTCGTCGGCAGCACCGTCAGCGGCCGGCTCGGCGGCCTGTACGAGGTGCTCGACGCCGGGCGCTTCTGGCTGCTGCACGCCGCCATCGTCGCCACCGGCGGGATCATCTTCCTCGCCGCCGGCCCCCGCCTGCGCCGCGAGCTAGCGCCGCGAGGCGTCGTGGACGCCGGGAGGCATCTTGACCTCGATCGTGCCGAGGCCGCCGTCTAGCCAGATCTGGCACGCCAACCGGCTGGTGCGCGACGCGCCGACGGCGAAATCGAGCATGTCCTCCTCCTCGGCCGACGCCGGCGGCAGGCGGTCGAAGTCGGCGGGCCGGACCAGGACATGGCAGGTCGAGCACGCCATCGCCCCCTCGCACGCTCCCTCGAGCGGCTGGTCGTTGGCCTGGGCGAGATCGAGCAGGCGGGTGCCGGCGGCCGCGTCCGCCTCGACCACCCGCTGACCGTCGGCCGAGACGAAGCGGACGCGGACGCGCTCGCGAGGCGGTGCCATCGTCACGCAGCCTGCGCCGTCAGCTGCCGGACCGTCGTCGTCAGAACGACGGCGGCAGTGTCGATCTCGTCCGCGGTGGTGAAGCGGCCAAAGCTCAGCCGGACGCCGTCGCCGACGTCCATTGCCGCCAGGACATGGCTTGGCCGTCCCGTCGCGCAGGCCGATCCGGTCGAGAAGGCGAGTTCACGGCAGGCGGCGAGCAGGCGCGTCGCGTCGACTTCGAACGTCAGGCTGACGATCCCCGGCCAGCCTGCCGCGCCGTCGCCGTTGACGCGGAAGGGCACGCCGAGGCCGCGGCGGAGCCTCGCCGACAGAAGCGCGATGTGCGCCGCGTCGTCGGCCATCCGCGACGCCGCGACCGCGGCCGCCGCCCCGAGGCCGACGCACAGCGCCGGGCTCAGCGTCCCCGAGCGTCCATCCTCCTGCCCGCCGCCGTGGAGCAGCGGCACGAGGTCGACCCCCGGCCGGCGGTAGAGCGCGCCGACGCCCTTCGGCCCATAGATCTTGTGCCCCGAAACGCTGACGAGGTCGGCCCCGAGCGCGTCGCACGCGACCTTGCCGAACCCCTGCGCCGCGTCGCAGTGCATCAGCGCGCCGGCGGCGTGGGCGCGCGCGGCGATCTCGGCGACCGGATGAATGACGCCGGTCTCGTTATTGACCAGCATCGCCGAGACCAGCGCGACATCGGGTCCGAGCGCCGCATTGAGCGCGGCGAGATCGAGCGTCCCGTCCGCCTGCACGGGAAGGACGGTCAGGCCGCAGCCGACCGCCTCCAGCCAGCGTGCGCTCTCCAGCACGCAACTATGCTCGGTCGCCAGCGTGACCAGCCGCCGCCGCGGCGCGGGCGCGGCGAGCATGACGCCTTTGAGCGCCCAGTTGACCGCCTCGGTCGCGCCGCCGGTGAAGGCGACCGTCTCCGCCGCGACGCCGAGCAGCGCCGCCACCTGCCCCCGCGCAACCGCGACCGCGGCAGCGGCGTCATAGCCCCAGCGATGCGGCGACGCGGGATTGCCGAAGTGCTCGCCGAGCCACGGGGCCAGCGCCGCCCCGACCGCCGGATCGAGCGGCGTCGTCGCGGCGTAGTCGAGGTAGATCGGCATCATCGCTCGCGGCATAGCACAGGCGACGACCGGCCGGACAGGTCAGGCCGCGCGCGCCAGCCGCCCGGCCATCGTCGTCCAGGCCGCGGCAAAGGCATCGATCTCGCGCGGCGTCGTCGTCCAGCCGAAGCTGACGCGGATCGCCTGCGCCGCCGCCGCCTCGCCGACCCCCATCGCCGACAGCACGTGGCTCACCCGGACCTTGCCCGACGAGCAGGCCGCCCCCGCGCTGACGGCAAAACCGGCGAGGTCGAGCGTCATCAGCTGCGTCATCGCCGCGACCCCGGGGAGCCCGAGGCAGGCGATCGTGCCGAGGCGCGGCGCGGCGCGGCCGTAGACGACGGCGCCCGGCAGCTGCGCCTCCAGCCGGTCGCGCAGGCCGTGGGCGCGGTGATGCCAGTCGCAATCGGCCGCGCGCGCCGCCGCGGCCGCAGCGAAGCCGGCGATGCCCGGCAGGTTCTCCGTGCCCGCACGCTGGCCGCGCTCCTGCCCGCCGCCGCGGACCAGCGCGGTCACCTCGTCCCGGACGATCAGCGCGCCGACGCCCGGCGGGCCGCCGAGCTTGTGCGCCGACACCGCGACGAAATCGGCGTCCGGCAGCGGCAGCTTGCCCGCCGACTGCACCGCGTCGATCAGCAGCGAGCCGCCGCGCTCCGCGACCAGCCGCGCGACTTCGGCGACGGGCTGGATGACGCCGGTCTCGTTGTTGGCGTGCATGACGGCGACGCGCGGAGCCGCAACGCCGGCGAGCATTTCCGCGAGTACCTCGAGGTCGACCACGCCTTCATCGTCGACCGGAACCACCGCGGCACCACGCGCCTGCGCGCGCACGGCGTCGTGCTCGATCGCCGAAACCAGGCGCGGTCCGGATCCCTGCGCCAGCGCCAAGCCGATCGCCTCGGTGCCGCCGCCGGTGAAGACGACCCGGCGCGGGGCGACGTCGAACGCCGCCGCGACCGTCCGCCGCGCCTCCTCCAGCATGGCGTGCGCCGCCTGCCCGGGCGCGTGGACCGAGGACGGGTTGGCCCAGGCGCGCGCCGCCGCGGCCATGGCGTCGGCCGCGGCGGGATCGATCGGCGCCGTGGCCGCCCAGTCGAGATAGGTCGTCACTCGCCTCCAACGGTTTGCGTTGCCCTGCGACGCTTCGGGCCTATATAGGCGGCGACGCGCTCCGCGCTCCCGCCTTTTCACGTCAGGTCCGATGCCCGAAGTCATTTTTCCCGGCCCAGAGGGTCGTCTCGAAGGCCGTTACCAGCCCGCGACCCGCCCGCGGGCGCCCGTCGCCATCATCCTGCAGCCGCACCCGCAGCAGGGAACGATGAACCATCCGATCGCGATGGCGCTGTACAACACCTTCGTCCGCCGCGGCTTTGCCACGCTGCGCTTCAACTTCCGCGGGGTCGGGCGGAGCCAGGGCGTGTTCGACAACGGCGTCGGCGAACTGTCCGATGCGGCGAGCGCGCTCGACTGGATGCAGCAGTTCAACCCGGAGGCGGCGACGACCTGGGTCGGCGGGTTCAGCTTCGGCGCATGGATCGGCATGCAGCTTTTGATGCGCCGGCCCGAGATCAAGGGCTTCATCTCGATCGCGCCGCCGGCCAACATGTACGACTTCACCTTCCTCGCGCCGTGCCCGTCGTCGGGCATCATCATCGACGGCGAGAACGACGAGGTCGTCGCCGGGGCCAGCGTCCAGAAGCTCGTCGACAAGCTGAAGACGCAGCGCCACATCACCATCGACCATGCGACGGTGCCCAAGGCCAACCACTTCTTCGAGCACGAGATGCCCGAGCTGATGGCGGTGGTCGACGGCTATCTCGACAAGCGGCTGGCGAACGGCGGGCGCTAGGCTGTCCGCCGTCGTGCTGGCGACCGCCAGCATCCATGGCTATGCCGGCCGCCCGCGTTGCTTGCTTGCTCGACCGTGGATGCTGGCGTTCGGCGGCACGACACGTTTCAGGCTGAGCGGCTGACAAGCCCCCCGCACGTTGCCGCCCGCACCCCCGTCGTCGCGGGCCAGCTGGTCGGCTTGCCCGCCAGCACGCGCACCGCCAGCCAGGCGAAGGCCTCCGCCTCCAGCGCGTCGCCGTTCCAGCCGACCGCCTCGACCGGTGCGACGGCCAAGCCCGTCCGCTCGGCAAGCATCGCCATCAGCGTCGCATTGTGCCGGCCGCCGCCAGTGACGAGCAGCCGCGCCGGGCGTTCGGCGACGTGGGTCAGCGCCTGGGCGACGGTCGCGGCGGTAAACGCAGTCAATGTCGCCGCGCCGTCCGCCGCCGGCAGGCCGCGGATCGCACCGAGGCCGAAGTCGGCGCGGTCGAGCGACTTCGGCCCGGGCCGGTCGAACCACGGCAGGTCGAGCATGGCGGCGACGCGCTCCTCGTGCACCGTCCCGGCCGCCGCCAGCGCGCCGCCAACATCGTGGCTGAGGTCTGCCTCCGCCCGCACCCAATCGTCGATCAGGGCATTGCCCGGCCCGGTGTCGAAGCTGCCCCAGCGTCGCTCGTCGTCCGCGCCGGCACCGCCCGCCGGCAGGCTGCCGAACCACGTCAGGTTGCCGACGCCGCCAAGGTTGAGCACGCCGATCGGCGCCGGCCCCAGCGCCGCGACCAGTGCGCGGTGATATCCCGGCGCGAGCGGGGCACCCTGCCCGCCTGCCGCGACATCGGCCGAGCGGAAATCGCTGACGGTCGTGACGCCGGTCAGTTCGGCCAGCCGCGCGCCGTCGCCGATCTGCCACGTCCAGCCGCGCTCCGGCCGGTGGGCGACGGTCTGGCCGTGAAAACCGGTCACCGCGACCTCGGCCGACGCCACGCCGGCGTCGGCGAGCAGGGCCATGACGGCGGCGGCGTGGCGGACGGTCAACTCCTCGGCGACGGCGTCGATCAGCGGGTCGGGCGCGGGCACGTCCAGCACCAGCGCCGCCGCCATCGCCGCCCGCAGCCGCGCGCGCAACGCCTCGTCATACGGCGTCGTGGCGAAGGCGATCCGCGCGACGTGCGCATCGCCGTCGGTGTCGATCAGCGCCGCGTCGATGCCGTCCATCGAGGTGCCCGACATCAGGCCGACTGCGAGCATGTTCCCTCCCGTTCCGCGTCCGTGCTAGGCGGCTGGGCCATGACCCATGCCAGCGCCTTCCTCCGCACCTTGGCCGAACGCGGCTTCGTCCACCAGATCACCGACGCCGCGGCGCTCGACGCCGCCGCCATCGCGGGGCCGGTCACCGCCTATGTCGGCTTCGACTGCACCGCGCCCTCGCTCCATGTCGGCAACCTCGTCTCGATCATGATGCTGCGCTGGCTGCAGCGGACCGGGCACCGGCCGATCGTCCTGATGGGCGGCGGCACGACCAAGGTCGGCGACCCCAGCGGCAAGGACGAAGGGCGGCAGCTGCTCGACGATGCCCGGATCGAGGCCAACAAGGCGAGCATCCGCCGCATCTTCGCGCGGTTTCTCGACTTCGACGGCGAGTACGCCGCGGTCATGCTCGACAATGCCGAGTGGCTCGACGGGCTGGCCTATATCCCCTTCCTCCGCGATATCGGCCGGCACTTCAGCGTCAACCGGATGCTGACCTTCGATAGCGTCCGCCTGCGCCTCGACCGCGAGCAGCCGCTGTCGTTCCTCGAGTTCAACTACATGATCCTCCAGGCGTACGACTTCCTCGAGCTGTCGCGCCGCGCCGGCTGCAGCCTGCAGATGGGCGGCAGCGACCAATGGGGCAACATCGTCAACGGCACCGACCTGATCCGCCGGATCGACGGCAAGCCGGCTTTCGGCCTGACGACGCCGCTGATCACCACCGCCGACGGCGCGAAGATGGGCAAGACGGCGGCGGGCGCGGTCTGGCTGCACGAGGACGCGCTGCCGACCTATGACTACTGGCAGTTCTGGCGGAACACGCACGACGCCGATGTCGGGCGCTTCCTCAAGCTGTTCACCGACCTGCCGCTCGACGAGATCGCGCGGCTGGAGGCGCTCGAGGGGGCGGAGATCAATGCGGCGAAGATCGCGCTGGCGGATGCCGCCACGGCGCTGTGCCGCGGGACCGACGCCGCCGCAGCAGCGCACGCAACCGCCGTCGCGACCTTCGCCGGCGAGTGCCGCTCGGCGACGACCTGCCGAGCTTCGCCGTCACGGGCTCCGTGCCCCTGCTCGACGCCCTCGTCGGCCTCGGCTTCGCCGCCTCGAAGGGGGAGGCGCGGCGGCTGGTCCGGGGCGGCGGCGCGCGGGTCGACGGCGTCGCGGTCAGCGACGAGGCGGCGCTGGTCAGCGCGCCGGCGAAGGTCTCGGCAGGCAAGAAGCGGCATGGCGTGCTCGTCGCCGGCTAAGGGAACCCGCTGATCGAGCGGCGGTTTCTAAGTCATCCAGCCAATGGTGACGCCCATGACCGACCCGCTCCAGCGCATCCGCGATGCCCGTCGCTACAAACCGCCCGGCCCGCGCGGGCTGGTCAATTTCCTCGCCGCCTTCAGCGTCGGGCTCGGTCTGTACGAGCTTCTCGGCACCAGGCAGCTGACACGCACGATCGGCCTCGACGGGCGCGAGCCGCTGATCCGGGCCTATGGCTGGCGTGAACTCGGCGCGGGTGTCCTGACCGTCGCCGCGCCGACGCTCGGCATCGCCAGCCGCCTGGGGGGTGACCTGCTCGACATGGCGACGCTGGCCGCGCCAGCTCGTTCCGACCAGCCACGGCACGACGATGCGGTGATCGCGATGGCGGCGGTGATCGGGGTGACGGCGCTCGACTTGATCGCCTTCGCCCGCCTGCGCGCCGCCTAGTCGCCGCCCGGCCAGGGGCGCCAGTCGCTGACGGTGTCCGGTGGTGGCGGACCTGCGCTCGACAGGTGCATCGCCTCGACCTGTGCCGCGCCGACGATCCGAGCGTCGCCCTGCCGCGCCGCGCGGCGCAACCAGCGCCACGCCTCCGCGGGATCGCGCGCAACGCCCGTGCCGTCGGCGAGCATGCGGGCGAAGGCGAGTTGCGCCGGGGCGTAGCCGCGATGCGCGGCGCGGCAGATGTACCCGGCGGCGGCCGCCGGGTCGCGCCGCACGCCCTGCCCGTTCGCATACAGGGTGCCGAGCATCGTCTCGGCTACGGCCGAGCCTTGGTCGGCCAGCCGGTGGAAATCGACCGCGGCTTCGCCGAAGCGGCCGGCGGAATAGGCCGCCGTGCCCGCGGCGAGCATCTGCGGCGCGGTCGCCGCCGGGAGCGGCGCCGCGGCGAGCAGCGCAGGGATGAGCAGGCGGCGCATCGTGCTCGACTAGAGCGGCCTCATCCCGACCGCAACAGGGCAACCGCGGCATCGCGCTCGAACAGATAGAGCAGCACGCGCGCCGCCTGCCCGCGCTGTCCCTCCAGGCCGCCGTCACGGTCGAGGAGCAGCCGGGCGTCGTCGCGCGCCGTCGCGATCAGGCGCGCCGTGCGCTCCGGACCCGCCAGGCGGAAGGCGGCCTCGCCGGCCTGTCGCGTGCCGAGGATTTCGCCCGCGCCGCGCAGCTTCAGGTCTTCCTCGGCGATGCGGAAGCCGTCGCTGGTCGCCCGCATCAGCGCCAGCCGTGCCCGCGCCGTCTCCGACACGGTGTCGCCGCGGACCAGAATACAGACCGACGCCCCCGCCCCGCGCCCGACGCGTCCGCGCAGCTGGTGGAGCTGGGCGAGGCCGAAGCGCTCGGCCGCCTCGACGATCATCAGCGTCGCCGCCGGGACGTCGACGCCGACCTCGATGACCGTCGTCGCGACCAGCAGCGCGACCGTACCGGCGGCGAAAGCGGCCATCGTCGCGTCCTTGTCCGCTCCCTTCATCCGCCCGTGGACGAGGCCGACAGCCTCGCCGAAGCGGGCGCGGAGCATCGCCGCACGGGTCGTCGCCGCCGCCTCGTCCCCGGCCTCGCTGCCCTCGACCAGCGGACAGACCCAATAGGCCTGGCCGCCGCCGGCGAGGTGCCGGGCGAGACCGGCGACGATGTCGTCGATCCGCTGGGCGGCGACGACCCGGGTGTCGACGGGCTGCCGGCCAGGCGGCAGTTCGTCCAGTTTCGACACGTCCATCTCGCCGTAGGCGGTGAGCGCCAGGGTCCGCGGGATCGGCGTCGCCGTCATCGCCAGCAGGTGCGGCGGCGTGGTCGCCTTGCGCTGCAGGGCGAGGCGTTGCTCGACGCCGAATTTGTGCTGCTCGTCGACGACGACAAGGCCGAGGTCGCGGTACTCGACCGCCTCCTGGAAAATGGCGTGGGTGCCGACGAGGATGTCGACCGTCCCTGCCGCCACCCCGTCCAGCACCGCCGCGCGCGTCGCTGCCCCCTCGCCCGAGCGCCCGCGCCCGGTCAGCAGCGCAAGGCGCACGGGCAGGTCGCCGAGCAGCTCGCCAAGGCGCGCGGCATGCTGGCGGGCGAGGATCTCCGTCGGGGCGAGAAACGCCGCCTGCGCCCCGCTCTCGACCGCGGTCAGCATCGCCAGCAGCGCGACCAGCGTCTTGCCGGCCCCGACGTCGCCCTGCAGCAGGCGCAGCATCGGTGCCGCCTGCGCGAGGTCGCCGCGGATCTCCTCGACCGTCCGCCGCTGCGCCCCCGTCAGCGGCCACGGCAGCGCCGCCACCAGGGCGTCGGTCAGCCGCCCGGTCCCCGGCAGCGCCCGCCCGCGCCGCCGCCGCGTGCTCGCCCGGACCAGCAGGAGCGCCAGCTGGTTCGCCAGCAATTCGTCATAGGCGAGCCGGTCGGACGCGCCCTCCCCGCGCCCCTCTCCAAGCGCGGCATGGGCCGCGGCCAGCGCCGCGCGCCATGGCGGCCAGCGATTGCGGGCGAGCACGCTCGGCTCGATCCATTCGGGCAGTTCCGGTGCCCGTTCGAGCGCGGCGGCGACGAGCGCCGTCATCCGCTTGTTGGTCAGCCCGTCGGTCAGGCCATAGACCGGCTCGCGCATCGGCACACTGGCGGCGGCGGTCGGCAGCACCACCTCCGGGTGCGCCATCTGCAGCGCCTGGCCGTAGCGGTCGAGCTTGCCGACGACGACGCGTGGCTCGTGCAGCGGCAGGAGCTTGCGCGCATAGGCGCCGTTCTGGCCGAAGAAGACGAGGTCGATCCAGGTGTTCGCCGCGTCCGCCGCCTTGACCCGGAACGGCGCGCGCGGGCTGCCGCTGTCGTATGCGACCGGCGTCACCGTCACCGTTACCGTCCGGTCGACATAGGCGGCGTCGAGCGTCGGCAGGGCGACGCGCTCGATCGCCATGACGGGCAGGTGGAAGACAAGGTCGACCGCGCGCGTCAGCTTGAGCCGCCCCAGCTGGCGCGCCAGTGTCGCACCCACCCCTTTCAGGGCGGTGACCTCGGCGAACAGCGGGTTGAGGAGCGGCGGTCGCATGGCTATGTCGATCCGGCATAGACGAACGCGCCCGCGGCGAGAACCGCGGGCGCGCATTCGTGTTCGAAAGTCGGCGGGCGCGAGTTCGCGAAGAGTAGCAGCGGGCACGAGCCCTGGACGACAGCAGCGGGCGCGAGCTCGGCGAGAGGAGCGGCCCCGATGCCTGACATGAGCGACCTCGACTTCCGCCAGCGCCGCCTTGCCTTCCGCGCCTGGCACCGGGGCACGCGCGAGGCCGACCTGATGATCGGCGGCTTCGCCGATCGCTACGCCGCTGGCTGGAGCATAGCCGAGATCGACTGGTTCGAGGCGCTGCTCGAACAGCAGGACGTCGACATCATGGCTTGGGCGATCGGCAAGGCCGCGCCGCCGGAGCATTTCCAGGGCGCGCAGATGGCGGCGCTGCAACGGCTGGATTACGTCGCCAAGGCGATGCGGTGATCGGGCGGTGATCGATTTTCGCAATCTCGCCGCCGCGCGGGAACCGCTGACCCTCGCCGGCTGCGTCGCCGGCTACGCGCCGTGGCTGATGGCCGACCTCGCCCGCGCCGCCAAGGGCCGGGCGGTGTTCGTCGCCGCCGACGAGGCCGGTGCCCGCGCCCTGCTCGACGCGACGACCTATTTCGCGCCCGAGCTGGAGACGATCTACTTTCCGGCGTGGGACTGCCTGCCCTACGACCGCGCCTCGCCGTCGATGCGCGTGTCGAGCGACCGGCTCGCCGCCCTCGCGGCGCTGGCGCAGCCGAGCGACAAGGCGCAGCTGCTCGTCACCACGGTCAACGCCGCGCTGCAGCGGACGCTCGCGCCGCCGCGCGTCGCCGCCCTTACCGCCGAGATCAAGCCGGGCGCGCGGATCGACCGCGACCGGCTGGCGGCGATGCTGACGGCGAACGGCTTCGTCCGCACCGACACCGTCGCTCGACGCTGGCGAATATGCCGTCCGCGGCGGGCTGCTCGACCTGTTCCCGGCGGGATCGACGGAGGCGCTGCGCCTCGACTTCTTCGGCGACGAGATCGAGACCGTTCGCCGCTTCGATCCGACGACGCAGCGGACCGTCGCCGCCGCGCCCGGCTTTACCCTGCTGCCGGTCAACGAGGTGCTGCTGTCCGACGACAGTATCCGGGCATTCCGCGCGCGCTACCTCGAACGCTTCGGCGCGACCGCGACCGGCGACCCGCTGTACGAGGCGGTGTCGGACGGCCGCCGGCTGGCGGGAATGGAGCATTGGCTGCCGCTGTTCGAGGACGATCTCGCCACGCTGTTCGATTATCTCGGGCCCGGCGCGGTGGTCGTCCGCGAAGCCGGGACCGACAAGGCCGCCGACGCGCGGCTGGAGGCGATCGCCGACTATTACGACAACCGCCAGGCGGCGCTCAGCGCCAAGCCGGGCAGCTACCGTCCGCTGCCGACCGACGCCCTGTACCTGTCGCCCGCCGAGTGGCGCGAGCGGCTGACCGCGGCGAAGGCGCACCTGACCTCGCCGTTCGGCGTGCCCGAGGGCACCCGCCGCACGATCGACTGCGAAACCACGCCGCCGCGCGACTTCACCCCCGAGCGCACAGCGGGCAACAACGTCTATGAGGCGGTCAAGGCGCATATCGACGACCTGCGGACGGACAAGCGGCGGATCGTCCTCGCCAGCTATTCGAACGGCGCGCGCGACCGGCTGAGCGGATTGCTCGCCGACCACGGCGTGACCCGGGTGGCCAAGGCCGATTCGTGGCAGGAAGCGCTGGGCACCGCCGCCGACGGCCGGGTCGCCCTGACGGTGGTGCCGCTCGAGCACGGCTTCAGCAAGCACGACTCCGGCGGCGACATCGCCGTCCTGACCGAGCAGGACATGCTTGGCGACCGCCTCGTCCGCCGCCGCCGCAGCGCCAAGAAGGCCGACGCCTTCATGGCCGAGCTGGCGATGCTGACACCGGGCGACCTGCTGGTCCACAAGGACCACGGCATCGGCCGCTACGACGGGCTGGTCGCGGTCGACATCGGCCAAGCACCGCACGACTGCGTCATGCTGACCTACTCCGGCACCGACAAGCTGTACGTGCCGGTCGAGAACATGGACGTGCTGTCGCGCTATGGCAGCGAGAGCGAGGGCGTCGCGCTCGACAAGCTGGGCGGTGTCCAATGGCAGGCACGCAAGGCCAGGATGAAGGAGCGCATCCGCGAGATCGCGGGTGAGCTGATGGCAACCGCCGCCGCCCGGGCGCTGCGCGAGGCCGAGCCCGCCATTCCCGATGCGCAGGGCTATGCCGAATTCGCTGATCGCTTTCCGTATAGCGAGACCGACGACCAGTTGAAGGCGATCGACGACGTCCTGACCGATCTGGGCAGTGGCAAGCCGATGGACCGGCTGGTCTGCGGCGACGTCGGTTTTGGCAAGACCGAGGTCGCGCTGCGCGGGGCCTATGCGGCGGCGCTATCGGGGCAGCAGGTTGCCGTCGTCTGCCCGACGACGCTGCTTGCCCGGCAGCATTTCGCCAACTTCCGCGATCGCTTCGCCGGCCTGCCGGTCGAGGTCCGCCAGCTCTCCCGCCTCGTCACCGCGAGCGAGGCCAAGGCGACGCGCGAGGGGCTGGCCGGCGGCACGATCGACATCGTCGTCGGCACCCACGCGATCCTCGCCAAGTCGGTCGAGTTCAAGCGCCTCGGGTTGGTCATCGTCGATGAGGAGCAGCGCTTCGGCGTCACCGCCAAGGAACGCCTGAAGAATCTGAAGGCCGACGTCCACGTCCTGACGCTGACCGCGACCCCGATCCCGCGCACGCTGCAGATGGCGCTGACCGGCCTGCGCGAGCTGTCGATCATCGCCACCCCGCCGGTCGACCGCCTCGCGGTCCGCACCTACGTCATGCCGTGGGACGAGGTCGTGCTGCGCGAGGCGCTGCTGCGCGAACATTACCGCGGCGGGCAGAGCTTCTTCGTCACCCCCAAGATCGCCGACCTGCCCGACATCGAGGAGTTCCTCAGGAAGTCGGTGCCCGAGGTCAGCTTCGTCACCGCCCACGGCCAGATGGCCCCGTCCGAGGTCGAGGAGCGGATGAGCGCCTTCTACGACCGCCGCTACGACGTCCTCCTGTCGACCACGATCGTCGAGAGCGGCCTCGATATCCCGTCGGCCAACACCATGATCATCCACCGCGCCGACCGTTTCGGCCTCGCCCAGCTCTACCAGCTGCGCGGCCGCGTCGGCCGGTCGAAGACCCGCGCCTACGCCTATATGACGACGCCCGCCGACGCCGGCATCACCGAGACCGCCGACAAGCGGCTGCAGGTGCTGGCGCAGCTCGACAGTCTGGGCGCCGGGTTCCAGCTCGCCAGCCACGACCTCGACATCCGCGGCGCCGGCAACCTGCTCGGCGACGAGCAGTCGGGGCACATCCGCGAGGTCGGCTTCGAACTCTACCAGGAAATGCTCGAGGAGGCGATCGACGCCGCCCGGGCGGGGGTGGCGGGCGAGCCGGTGCGCGAGGAGGGGTTCAGCCCGACGATCACGCTCGACGCCCCGATCCTCATCCCCGAGGAGTATGTCCCCGACCTCAACCTGCGGATGGCGCTCTATCGCCGCCTGAACGAGCTCGAGGACCGCCGCGCCATCGACGCCTTCGCCGCCGAGATGATCGACCGCTTCGGCTCGCTCCCGCCCGAGGTCGCCAATCTCGTCCAAGTCATCGAGATCAAGCTGCACTGCGTTGCCGCCCACATTGCCAAGCTCGATGCCGGTGCCAAGGGCGCGCTCGTCACGTTCCAGAACGATCAGTTTCCCAATGGCGGCGGCCTGATGGACTATGTTGCGCGCCTGGGCGAGCGCGCCAAGTTCCGCCCCGACCAGAAGCTGTTCGTCGCTGCCGACTGGAGCGCGGTCGAAGCGCGGCTGAAGGGCGCGCTGACGCTGGCGAGCGCGCTCGCGAAGATCGCCGGCGGCGCGGCGGTCAAGCCGGCCGAGCCGAAACCGCCGAAGCCGGCCAAACCCGCGCCCCAATCGAAGCCAATGCCGGCTCGGCCGAGCGTCTTCAGGGCAAAGGTGCGGGGGTAGGCCGGCCCGGCCGGCGCGTCGTCGGCGCCGGCCACTGGCCGATCAGCGCCGCCCCGACCCCTTGCCCGTCTGGGCGATGTCGATCGCGGCGAGGACGATCGGGGGCACGACGATGGCGAAGAAAATCCAGTCGAACATCTGCGGCATGAGCTTCACTCCACGGCGTGGAGCGGCTTAAGCGCCTGACATCACAGCCGGTTCCCGTGGCTTCGTCGCGCGGCCGTCAGTAGTCGAGAAGGTTGCGCATGCACAGCAGTCCGCCACCACCGTGCGCCATGCGCGGCTTGAAGTTGACGGCGCCGGGATGGTTGAAGATCGAGTCGACGTCTGAGTCGAGGATACCGTAGAACACCTCGGCAACGATGCGCCCGCCGACCCAGCCAAGCTGCGTCTGCGCCCCGACCCCGTTCAGCAGGGCGGTTTCGAGAAACACACGATTGGCGTCACCCGGGATGGCCCGGGCGATCGGCCGCTGCGCCTCGAGCAGGACGTAGAGCCACAGCGGCGTGTTGCCGTGGAAAGCGCTCGGAAACTGCGTCCAGACAAAGGCCTGGGCACCATCGGGATTGCCTCCCGCCGGGACGGCATTGGTCGCGACCCTGGTCGCGACCTGGACGGCATCGAGGTGCTTGATAGGCTTGCCCGCGGCGAGGAGCGCCTGGGCGACGCTCTGCCCGCTTGGAAGGCCGTAGGCATTGCCGCGGAGCAGGTTGAGGAGTGCCAACGACGGCCGGCCGCTGGGATCGGGCAGCGTGTCGGGGGCGATGGCGGTCACCGCCTGCGCCGTCGAGCCACCCGCGACCGCCTCGGGCAGCACGCCAAGCGGATCGACGATGCTGCTGTCGAGCTTATAAGCATATTGCAGGCGCACGGCAGGATCGGGCGTGTCGCCGGCAGCGACGCGGCCGGTGCTGTTGATGTCCGCTCCCGGGGGCGACGCCGGGAAGAAGCGACCCCAGTCGTCGATCAGGTGCAGGGTCGGCAGCGGGTCGAAGCCGAGCAGGCTGTCCTGGTCCGGCGCGTCGGTGCTTCCCTGGAAGATCGACAGCCGCGTCTGGGCGTTGAGCCGGTATCCGGTTCGCACGCCGGAATGGCCGTAGCGATACGCGGCACCGACGAATTCTCGCGGCAGGTTGGCGCGCTTGTCGCTCGTATAAAGGACATAGGCCCCGCGCCGGACCTGCACAGACTTGCCGGCAAGGTCGGCCAGGACTTCGGCGGCGATGATGCGCGGCAGGAAGTCGTTGACGATGATCATCTGGTAGGTCCAGGTGACCTCGTTGCGCGCCGAGGTGAACAGATCGCCGGGCGAATTCCAGTTCGCCTGCGGCTCGGTCTTGAGCGCCGCGACGATCTTGTTGTGATACCGGATCATGCCGAGCTGGATCTGGCAGACGATCGAGTTCTCGTCGTTGCGCTTGTCGCCGATGATCGCGCGGCCGTTCGGTGCCCGCAGCAGATCGTTGTCGCCGGTCAAGAGCGTCGCGCCGTCGGCATCGTACATGTACGGCTGCCCATCGGGCCCGTCGCCGTAGACATTGTCGAGATCGAACCGCGGCGTGCGCAGGTTCGACGGCACGTGCGAGCCCTGCGGCGGCTGATCGGCGAGGTTGAGCGACGACGTGCTGTCGAAGGTCAGGTCGTGATCGACGAACTGGCCGAAATAGGTATAGCCCGCCGGAACCCACAGGTTCTCCTCGGGGTCGGGTCCGTCCTTGACGATGTCGGGCGGCGACTTCATCAATGCCGAAGCCTGGACGAGCAGATGCGGTGGCGTGGTGCTGGTCGCCCGCGGCAGCAAAGTGGTGAACGGCTGCAGGTGGGTTCCGATAAAGCCGTGCGCGTTGTCCGCCATGCCTGCCTCCTGCTGTCGACCTGCCAAATCAGCAATCGTCAATCTAAGCAAAGCAACGCGTAACGGCACTGACGTCCGGACCTTGCGCAAGACCGCCGTCCGGATTAGTTCCAATGGGGTTATAGGTTTACTTGTTCGGAGTCGAGATCGACCCTTCGACAAATCGATAGAAGGTGCGATTGATCGGACTGTCGGCGCGCCCGTCGCAGCGTATGACAAGGCAGATTGACCGGGAACACGCCATGAGGTAACTCTTTGCCACGGTCGCCCCTGGGCGGACGACGACCCACGCGTCCACGGATGCACGCTGGCCGGCGAAGTCTCGCCCGCCGGCGCGTTTTTCGTTATAAGGTTTTGATGTTCGATTCCCTCTCCGACCGGCTTGCCGGGGTGTTCGACAAGCTTCGCGGGCGCGGGGCGCTGACCGAGCTCGACGTGCGCGCGGCGATGCGCGAGGTGCGGATCGCGCTGCTCGAGGCCGATGTCGCGCTGCCGGTGGTCAAGGACTTCGTCGACGGTGTGACCGAGCGCGCGATCGGCGCCGAGGTCACGCGCTCGGTCACGCCGGGGCAGCAGGTCGTCAAGATCGTCCATGACGCGCTGGTCGAGATGCTGGGCGGCGACGCCGCGCCGCTGAACCTCGGCGTGACGCCGCCGGCCGTCGTCATGGTCGTCGGCCTGCAGGGGTCGGGCAAGACGACGACGGTCGCCAAGCTCGGCAAGCGGCTGACCGAGAAGAGCGCCAAGAAGGTCCTGATGGCCTCGCTCGACGTCCAGCGGCCGGCGGCGCAGGAGCAGCTGCGCGTGCTCGGCGAACAGACGAACGTCGCCACCCTGCCCATCGTCGCCGGCCAGTCGCCGGTGGAGATCGCGCGGCGGGCGCGGTCCGCGGCGCGGCTGCAGGGGTACGACGTCCTCATCCTCGACACCGCCGGGCGGCTCCACGTCGACGCGGCGCTGATGGCCGAGATGAAGGCCGTCGCCGAGGCCGGGGCGCCCGACGAGATCCTGCTCGTCGTCGACAGCCTGACCGGCCAGGACGCGGTCAACGTCGCCCAGGCCTTCACCGCCGAAGTCGCGCTGACCGGCGTCGTCCTGACCCGCATGGACGGCGACGCGCGCGGCGGTGCGGCCCTGTCGATGCGCGCCGTGACCAAGCGCCCGATCAAGTTCGCCGGCACGGGCGAGAAACTGGACGCGCTCGAGGAGTTCGTCCCCGACCGCGTCGCCGGCCGCATCCTCGGCATGGGCGACGTCGTCGGCCTGGTCGAGCGCGCCGCCGAGACGTTCGAGGCCGAAGCGGCCGAGAAGCTGGCCGCGAAGATGGCCAAGGGCCAGTTCGACATGGACGACCTTCGCACCCAGCTGCGCCAGATGAAGGCGATGGGCGGGCTCGGCGCGCTCGCCGGCATGATCCCGGGCCTCGCCAAGATGAAGGCGGCGGCGAGCAGCGTCGACGACAGGGTGCTGGTGCGGATGGAGGCGATGATCGGCTCGATGACGCCCAAGGAGCGCGTCCGCCCCGACCTGATCAACGCCAAGCGCAAGATCCGTATCGCCAAGGGCTCCGGCACGACCGTGCAGGACGTCAACAAGCTGATGAAGATGCACCAGGAAATGGAGGGCGCGATGAAGCGCCTGAAGAAGATGGGCGGCATGCAGGGAATGGCCGCGATGCTCGGCCGCATGGGCGGGGCCGGCGGCATGGCCGGCATGGCGTCGATGCTCGGCGGCGGTCCCGGCGGCGGCATGCCGGGGATGGGCAAGCTGCCAAGCAATTTCAACAAACTCAAGAAGCGCTAAGGTAAGGAAAACACGAATGTCTCTCGCAATCCGGCTCGCCCGTGGCGGCATGAAGAAGAAGCCGTACTACCGCATCGTCGTCACCGACAGCCGCAATGCCCGCGACGGCCGCTTCATCGAGAAGATCGGCACGTACAACCCGCTGCTCAACAAGGAGAACCCGGAGCGGATCAAGCTCGATGGCGAGCGGGCGGCGCACTGGCTCGGCGTCGGCGCGCAGCCGTCGGACCGCGTGGCGCGCTTCCTTGACGCCGCCGGCCTTCGCACGCGGGCGGCGAAGAACAACCCGAACAAGGGCGTCCCCGGCGACAAGGCCAAGGAGCGCGCCGACGCCGCCGCCGCCAAGCAGGCGGAACTCGACGCCGCCGCCGCCGAAGCCGCCGCCCAGGCCGCGACGACCCCGGAGCCGGAGCCGGTCGAGGCCCCGTCGGACGTCGAGCAGCCGACCGAGACGCCCGACGTCGACGCCGCGACCGAGACCGACGCTTCGCCGGCGGGCCCGGCGGTCTAGCCGCCGGGATGCGCCGGGGCGACCGCAACGCCGCGACCGTGGGCCGGATGCCCCGTGGCTGACGCGCCGGACGACCGTCGCGTTGTCCTCGCCGCGATCGCTGGCGCGCACGGCGTCCGCGGCGAGGTCCGCCTCAAGCTGTTCGGCGACGATGTCGCTGGGCTGAAGCGCTTTGCCCGCTTCGACGCCGGCGGGCGGATGCTGACGCTGGGCGCGCTGCGCGACGACGGCAAGGGCGGGGCGATCGCCCGCTTCGCCGAGGTCGCCGACCGCACCGCGGCCGAGGCCCTGCGCGGCACGACACTCAGCGTCCCGCGCGCGGCGCTGCCGCCGCTGGCAGCGGGCGAATATTACCACGCCGACCTGATCGGACTGGCGGTGGTCGACACGTCCGGCATCGACGTCGGCACCGTGATCGGGGTCGAGAATTATGGCGCAGGCGACATCCTGGAAATCGCCAAGGCGGACCGGCGGACCTTCATGGTCCCGCTGATCTCCGCCGCCGTGCCGGAGATCGGCGACCGCGTTGTCGTTGACCCGGCGTTCGTCGATTAGTCTATACGCCACGTATATACAGAGGCGGCAATGGCGACGACCGCAATGGCGACGACCGCAATGGCGACGACCGCAATGGCGACGACCGCAATGGCGACGACCAACGCGTTCAAGTCGGGAAATTCGCTGGCGGTGCGCCTGCCGGCGTCGTTCGGCGCCGTCGCGGGAATGGCGGTCGAGGTCCGCGAGGAACAGGGCAGGTGGATCGTGGAGGCGGTCGGCGAACCGCGCCGGACGATCGATCTGACAGGCATCTGGGGGTCGTGCCCCGACCTCCAGCCGATCGCCAGCGCCGACCGGGTGTTCGACGATCGCCCGTCGGCGGCAGCGGCCCGGCGGCGCAGCGATGGCTGAGCTTCGCTTTCTTCTCGACACCAACATCCATGTTCTGGTGCTCGATGGCGGAAGTGCCGAACTGCGGCCGCGGATCGAGGCCTGCGAGTTCGGCTCGCTCGTTACTTCGACGATCGTGCTGGCCGAGATCTTCCGCGCCGTCGGCCCGGACGACCGCCATACCCGCGACCGGCTGGCGGCGCTGCTCGCCCTGGCCCCGGCCCTGCCGTTCGACGCCGAGGCGGCGCGCTGCTATGCGGCGCTGCCGTTTTGCCGGGCGCGCTTCGACGGGCTGATCGCGGCGCACGCCCTCGCCTCGAGCCTGACCGTCGTCACCGCCAACCCCGGTGACTTCGCCGACGTGCCGGGCTTGGCCGTCGAGGATTGGACACGGTGACCTGGTCCGCCACCCTCCTCACCCTCTACCCCGAGATGTTCCCCGGGCCGCTTGGGCAGAGCCTTGCCGGCCGGGCGTTGGCCGACGGCATCTGGAGCCTCGCTGCGCGCAACATCCGCGACTTTGCCGCCGACAAGCACCGCACGGTCGACGATACGCCGGCGGGCGGCGGCCCCGGCATGGTGCTGCGCGTCGATGTCTTGTCCCGGGCGCTGGCGGCGGTGCGGGCGGTCACGCCCGCAGCTGGCCCGACGCTCGCCTTCACCCCGCGCGGTCCGGTGCTGACGCAGGCGCGCGTCCGCGACCTTGCCGGCGGCCCGGGCGTGACCCTGATCTGCGGCCGCTTCGAGGGGTTCGACGAGCGCCTGTTCACCGGCCCCTACGGCGTCGAGCCGGTGTCGATCGGCGACTATGTCCTGTCGGGCGGCGAGCCGGCGGCCCTGGTGCTGCTCGACGCTTGCGTCCGCCTGCTTCCCGGCGTAATGGGCGCGGCTGAAAGCGGTGTGACCGAGAGCTTCGAACAGGGGCTGCTCGAACATCCGCATTACACCCGGCCGGCGGAAGTCGACGGGCAATCGGTCCCCGAGGTCTTGCGGTCGGGGGACCACGCGAAGGTCGCCGGATGGCGGCAGGCGCGGTCCGAAGAGGACACACGGCTATGGCGGCCGGACCTGTGGGAGCGTTACTCCAACGCTCGGGGTCGGTCGCCCTCTGGCGCGCAGGGTGAGAAGGACGAATGAGATGAACCTCATCCAGACGCTCGAGGCCGAGCAGATCGCCAAGTTCCACGAAACCAAGCAAATTCCCCAGTTCCGCGCCGGCGACACGCTGCGCGTCGGCGTCCGCGTCGTCGAGGGCGACCGCACCCGCGTCCAGGCGTATGAGGGGGTCTGCATCGCGCGCTCGAACAAGGCGCTCGGCAGCAGCTTCACCGTGCGCAAGATCAGCTTTGGCGAGGGCGTCGAGCGCGTCTTCCCGCTGTATTCGCCGAACATCGACACGATCGAGGTGGTCCGCCGCGGCGTCGTCCGCCGCGCCAAGCTGTATTACCTGCGCGGCCGCAGCGGCAAGAGCGCGCGCATCGTCGAGAAGCGCGACCCGCGCCAGGGGCAAGGCGCGGCCTGAGGCTGCGGCCGTCGTGCGGCTGCGGCTTTTCCTGAGCCGCGGCAGCGCCTAGACGGTCGCCGCATGTCCGTTCCTCCCTTCGGTGCGATCGACCGCGGCGTTCATCATTTCCCGGTGCGCGTCTATTTCGAGGACACCGACCTGACCGGCATCGTGTATCACGCCAGCTACGTCCGCTTCATGGAGCGGGCGCGAACCGAGATGCTGCGCGCGCTCGGCATCGAGGCGCAGGCGCTGCTGGAGGCCAGGTCGGGCTTCTACGCGGTGTACGACCTTCAGATCACCTACCTGGCCCCGGCCCGGCTCGACGACCTGCTGACCGTGCGGACGCGCGTGCTGCAGGTGCGGGCGGCGGCGACCGTGATCGCGCAGGACATCTGGCGCGGCGCGCAGATCCTGACGCGCGGGCGGGTGACCGCCGCGTGGCTGGCGATGGACGGCCGACCGCAGCGGCAACCGCGCGCCTGGGCCCAACGTTTCTCCGACCTGCTGAGCGAGACCCCCGCCTGATGCCCGTCCTTGCCAAGACCGCGGTCGACATGTCGCCGCTGGCGCTGTTCCTGCAGGCCGATATCGTCGTCAAACTGGTCATGCTCGGCCTGCTTGCCGCCTCGGTCGCGTCGTGGGCGATCATCCTCGAGCGCGGCCGCCGGCTGTCGGCGATCAATGCCCAGGCGGCGGCGTTCGAGACCTGGTTCTGGAAGGCCGACAGCCTCGATGCGATGTACGATCCGGCGAACAAGGCAAGCCACCCTTCGGCGCGGCTGTTCGTCGCCGGGATGAACGAATGGCGGCGCAGCCTGTCGCGCCAGGGACCCGGCGGCGCGATCGACCGGGAGGGCGTGCGCGCCCGTCTCTCGTCGCTGATGACCGTGACCATCGCCCGCGAGGTCGACGAGCTGGGCGACCGGCTCAACCTGCTGGCGACGATCGGCTCGGTCGCCCCCTTCGTCGGGCTGTTCGGCACGGTCTGGGGGATCATGCGCGCGTTCGGGGCGATCGCCTCGTCGCAGAATACCAGCCTGGGCGTCGTCGCGCCGGGCATCGCCGAGGCGCTGTTCGCCACCGCGCTCGGCCTGTTTGCCGCCATTCCCGCGGTGATCGGCTACAACCGCCTGCTCCACGGGCTTGGGCGGCTCGAGGCGCGGCTGACGGCGTTCGCGGGCGAGTTCCACGGGCTGCTGTCGCGTCAGCTCGACGCGATGGAGGGGCGCTGACGTGGCGATGGGCCTGTCCTCCCGCCGCGGCCGCCGCGCGCCGATGGCCGAGATCAACGTCACGCCGATGGTCGACGTCATGCTCGTTTTGCTGATCATCTTCATGGTCACCGCGCCGCTTCTCGTCACCGGCGTGCCGGTCGACCTGCCCGACAGCCGCGCCGCGGCGCTGAAGGCCGACGACAAGCCGGTGCAGGTGTCGCTCGACCGCGCCGGCGGCGTGTTCATCGACGACACCGCGGTTGCCGACGATGCGCTGGCGGCGCGGCTGGCGGCGCTGCACGCGGCCCATGCGGACGCCCGCGTCTTCGTCCGCGCCGACCGCGCGCTCGACTATGGCCGGGTGATGGGGGTCGTCGGCGAGGTCGCGGCGGCGGGCTTCCGCAAGGTCGCGCTGGTCAGCGCCCCGGCGGGGTCGGCGAAGCGGCGCTGAGATGGCGGCCGCGGGCGAACGCGAGGGGCTGAGCGAGCGCCAGTCGGTCGCCATCGTCGGCGTCGCCCACCTGCTGCTGCTCGGCGCGCTGTCGGTCGCCCTGCGCGCGGTGGCCCCGCCACCGCTTCCGGTCGAGGGCATACCGATCGAGATCGTCGACGCCGTGCCGGCACCGGCGGCAAGCCCGGTACGGCGCCCTGCGCCAAAGCCCGCGCCGGAGCCCGCGTCCGCGCCGACTCCGCCGCCCGAGCCCACGCCCGCGCCGCTCCCCAAACCCGCCCGGGTGCCCGAACCCGCGCCCGAACCCGCGCCGCCGCCCGTGCCGAAGCCCGCCAAGATCGCGGCGGCCAAGCCGCTCGACGAGGCGGCCGAGCCCGCGAAGCCGAAGCCGGCCAAGACCACGCCGGAAAAGCCCAAGCCGGAGAAGCCCAAGCCGGAGAAGCCCAAGCCCGAGAAGTCGGCCCCGCTCGATACCGACGCGCTGTCGAAGCTGCTCGACACGTCGACGCCCCGCGCCAAGCCGCTCGACACCAAGGCGCTGGCGAAGGCGCTCGAGGCCGCCACGCCCAAGGCCAAGCCGCTTGACACGGCGGCGCTGGCCAAGTCGCTCGACGCGGCGCTGCCCAAGGGGCCGGCGCACGCGACGCGCGGGGATCCGCGCGCCACGGCGGCGCTGGCAGCGGCGATCCTCGCCCAGGTCCGCCCGTGCTGGACCCCGCCGATCGGCGGCGGCGGGGCGAAAGTGACGGCGTTGCTCGACGTGACCTTCAACCGCGACGGCTCGGTCGCCGGGCGGCCGGCGCTCGCCGGCCAGACGGGCGCGAGCGGGGCCAATGCCGGCTACGCCCGCGCCTTCGCCGAGGCCGCGGTCCGCGCCGTGCTGCGCTGCTCGCCGCTGAAGCTGCCGGCCGACCAGTACGATCAGTGGCGGGCAGTCGAGATCAACTTCGATCCCGCGAACCTGTGACGCCGCGCCAGGGGTAGCAGCGCGGCAAGCAATGCGAGTAAGGAGCCGGACATGCGTATTGCCCCCCTGCTCCTGGCTCTCGTCCTCGCCGCGCCGGCGGCCGCGGTCATCCGCGTCGACATCAACACCGGCACCGCCCAGCCGCTGCCGATCGCCGTTCCCGGCTTTCCGGCGACGGCGGAGGCAGGCACCGCGGCGGGATCGACGACGGCCCTCGGCGGCCAGATCGCCGGCGTCATCGCTGCCGATCTCGGTTCGTCGGGGCTGTTCAAGCCGGTCGACGCCAGCGGCACGCCGGTGGCCGCGCCCGAGGTGACCGCGCCGCGCTTCGACGCGTGGAAGGCGCTTGCCGCGCAGGCGCTCGTCACGGGCAACGTCACCGCCAACCCTGACGGCGGCATTACGGTCGGCTGCTACGCCTATGACGTGTTTTCGAACGAGGAACTGGCGCGGCAGGGCTTCGTCACCACCGCGGCGAACTGGCGGCGCGCGGCACACAAGTGCGCCGACCTTGTCTACTCGCGCCTGACCGGCGAGACCGGCTACTTCGACAGCCGCATCGTCTATGTTTCCGAAACCGGGCCGAAGACGCATCGGATCAAGCGGCTGGCGGTGATGGACCAGGACGGAGCCAACCACCGCTTCCTGACCAACGGCCAGAACCTGGTCCTGACGCCCCGTTTCGCGCCGAACCAGCAGACGCTGACCTACATGAGCTATGAGGGCAACCGCCCCCGCATCTGGCTCTACACCATCGGCACCGGCCATCAGGAGGCGGTCGGCGAGACGGGCAACATGAGCTCGGCCCCGCGCTTCTCGCCCGACGGGCAGACGCTGGTCTATTCGATCAGCCAGAACGGGACGACCGACATCTACCGGATGAGCCTGCCGGGGCGCCAGGTCACGCGCCTGACCCATGGACCGGGGATCAGCACCTCGCCGAGCTACTCGCCCGATGGATCGAAGATCGTCTTCGAGTCCGACCGCGGCGGCGCGCAGCAGGTTTATGTGATGAACGCCGACGGCTCGGACCAGCACCGCATCAGCTTCGGCGAGGGCCGCGCCGGCACCCCGGTGTGGTCGCCGCGCGGTGACCTGATCGCCTTCACCCGGCTCGGCAGCGGCAAGTTCCGCATCGGCGTCATGCATCCCGACGGCTCGGGCGAGCGGCTGCTGACCAACGCCTATCAGGACGAAGGCCCGACTTGGTCGCCCAACGGCCGCGTGATCCTGTTCTTCCGCACCCAGGCGGGGCGATCGGGCAAGGTCGACCTGCATTCGGTCGACCTTTCGGGGGCCAATGAGCGAACAATAAAAACACCGCTCGATGCGTCCGATCCGGCGTGGTCGCCGTTGTTGCCGTGATAGTCATTTCATAGCCGAAAGGGGTTTCGTTCATGCTGCACCGCGCTTCCACCCTTGCGATGATTGCCGTTCTCGTCGGCGTGTCGGCCTGTTCGACCAAGAAGAAGGCGCTCCCCCCGCCCCCGCCGCCGGCCAGCGCACCGCTCGGCGCGACGACCTCGCCGTCGTCGGGCGCACCGGCCGGCAACGTCGGCTCGACCGCGGTGCCGGGGTCGATCGAGGACTTCCGCCAGACCAGCGGCTCGGACACGGTGCTGTTCGCCTATGACAGCTATCAGGTCGACGACACGGCCAAGGCGATCCTGGGCAAGCAGGCCGAGTGGCTGGCGCGCTATCCGGCGGTCAAGGTGACGATCGAGGGCCATACCGACGAGCGCGGCACGCGGGAATACAACCTCGCGCTCGGCGACCGGCGTGCCAATGCGGCGAAGAACTTCCTGGCCGCGCAGGGGGTCGCCGCATCGCGGATGCAGACGATCAGCTACGGCAAGGAGCGCCCCGTCGCGGAAGGCAGCGACGAAACGGCCTACGCCCAGAACCGCCGGGCGGTCACGGTCATCGCCAGCGGCGCGCGGTAAGATCTAACCCCGACTCGCGGGCGGCGGCGACGCCCTCCGCGAACCGGGGCAAAGACGCGTGCGCGCCCCGCGGACGGCGAGCGTCAGCGCGCCGCGACTTGGGTCGGTGCGGCCGCCGAGACCCGCCACACGGTGTTGCCGACGTCATCGGCGACGAGCAGCGCGCCGCTCTTGTCGACCGCCAGGCCGACCGGGCGACCATAGCTCTTGCCGTTCTTGGCGTCGACGAAGCCGCTGACGACGGTCTCGACCTTGCCTGCCGGTCGGCCATTGGCGAACGGCACGAACGCGACCTTATAGCCGGCCAGGTTATACCGATCCCAACTGCCGTGCTCGCCGATGAACGCGCCGCCACGGTAGTGGGCGGGCAGCGCGTCGGCGGTGTAGAAGGTCAGGCCGAGCGCGGCGACATGGCTGCCGAGTGCGTAATCGGGCGGGATCGCCTTCGCCACCAGCTCGGGCCGCTGCGGAATCACGCGCGGATCGACGTTCTGACCGAAATAGCTGTACGGCCACCCGTAAAATCCGCCGTCTTTCACCGACGTGAAATAGTCGGGGACGAGTTGGGGCCCAAGCCCGTCGCGCTCGTTCACGACGACCCACAACGTGTTGCTGCCCGGGTAGAAGTTCGGGCTGTTCGGGTTGCGAAGCCCTTGCGCGAAAAGTCGAGACCGGCCCGAGGCGCGGTCGATCTCCCAGACGGAAGCCCGATCCTTCTCGGCTTCGATCCCGTTTTCCGTGATGTTGCTGTTCGACCCGACGGTCGCATACAGCTTGGTCCCGTCGGGGCTGATCGTCAGGCTCTTGGTCCAGTGATGGTCGATCGGCCCACCGGGAAGCGCGGTCAGAACCCGGCCCGGCGCGGTGATCGTCGTCTGCCCCGGCGTGAACGGATAAGCGACGACCGCGTCGGTGTTGGCGACGTAAAGCGTCCCGTCGTACCAGACGACCCCGAACGGGGAATGGAGGTTGTCGAGCAGCGTCACCTGCATCGCCGCCCTGCCGTCTGCCCCTTCGCGGATCAGCGTGATCCGGCTCCTCGCCTTGGGCCCGCCGGGAAACGACGTCGCCTTGTTCTTGACGAAGCCGACGATCGGGTCCTTCGGCCGCTTGATCGGCTCGACGGGCGGCGACTTCGCCTGCACCGCGAGGACGTCGCCGTTGGGCAGGACATAGACCATGCGCGGGTGGGCCAGCCCCGTCGCGAGCGCGGCGATCTTCAACCCCGGCGCGACCGTCGGGGTGAAGCCCGCCTTCCAGCCTTCTCCGACGGCGACATTGATCGGCGGGATCAGATACTGCTGGGGTGCGGGCAAGACCGGGTTGGGCCCGATCTGGCTGTTCTCGTCGAACGGCGGGTCGCTACACGCCGCCAGGGACAGGACGCCGGCGAGGACCAAGGCGCGGTTCATTCGACGACTCCCGCCGTATCGCTGACGCCGACCCCGGCGCGGTAGCTGAGCGACCCGCCGAGCCAGGCGCTGATCACCAGCAGCACGACGGTGATGCCCGACAGGATCAGCCCCTGCGGCACCACCGCGGTCCAGCCGTCGCGGCTGTGGACGAAGGCGTTGACCAGCTCGATCAGCATGGCAACGATGTTCAGGAGCATGTGCGGGGTCGCCGCAGGCCGCGCGCGGACACGCCGGTCACCGAAATAGTCGGTCAGGCCGGCCACTGCCGCCAGTCCGCCCATGACCAGTCCGGCGGTAATCAGCCAGATCGAGAAATACTGCCACATCAGATTGGCCGTCTGCCAATAGACGACGTCCGTGATGAACGCGCCGACGAAGCAGACGATCGGAAACGGGATCAGCATCGGGTGGATCGGATGGCCGAAGATCTTTGCGGTCGACCTCGGGTGTCGCCGGGTGTCGGTGTCCAAGGCTGCTCTCCTGACCGGGATACACCCTGTACCCGGCAGGCGGCGCGAGGTTCCGCGCGCCGTTAAATCAGCGCCTCACCACCACGTCGCATAGAGCGCGACGAGGACCATGATGACGCCCAGGCCAAGAATGTTGAAGCTGGGCGGCGTCGCGTAGTTGAGCTCGCGCGTCGCGATCCGGTTGGCGGATGCTGGCTGCGGGCGGAGCAGCGAGGCGACCACCGCCAGCGCGAGGGCGGCGGCGAAGACGATGCTCATCCGGTTGATGAAGGGAAAGTCGGGGGCGGCGTATTTCAGGACCAGCGACAGCGCGAAAGAGGTCACCGCCGCGGTCAGCGCGCCGGTTTCGGTCGCGCGCTTCCAGAACAGGCCAAGGAGGAAGATGACGACGATGCCGGGCGTGAAGAAGCCGGTATATTCCTGGATGTACTGGAACGCCTGGTCCGACTGCCCGAGCAGCGGCCGCGCCGTGATCATGGCGATGACGATGGCGGCGGCGGCGCAGATCCGGCCGACCAGCACCAGGTGCCGCTCGTTCGCCGGGCTGTCGCTGCCGTTCTCGGCGCGCGAGGCGATGCCGCGCCGCTTGGCATAGATGTCCAGGGTGAAGATGGTCGCGATCGAATTGATCTTCGACGCCGTCGAGGCGATGATCGCGGCGATCAGCGCGGCGAAGACCAGCCCGAGAATGCCCGGCGGCAACAGCCGCATCATCGTCGGATAAGCCTGGTCCGGCCGCGTCAGATTGGGTGCGAGGACGACCGCGGCGATCCCTGGCAGGACGATGATGACGGGCATCAGCAGCTTCAGATACGCCGCGAAGATGATGCCCTTCTGCGCCTCGCCGAGATTCTTCGCCGCGAGCGCGCGCTGGATGATGTACTGGTTGAACCCCCAGTAGCTCAGGTTGGCGATCCACAGCCCGCCGACCAGCACGGCGATGCCCGGCAGCTCCTTGTAGTGCGGGTTGGACGGCGGCAGGATCATCTGGAAATGGTCGGGGATGCGGTGCGTCAGGGTGGCGAAGCCGGCGAGGATGTTGCCGCCGCCGATCCGGCTCAAGGTGATGCCGGCGACCATCAGCCCGCCCAGGACGAGCAGCGTCACCTGGACGATGTCGGTCAGCGCCACCGCCTTCAGCCCGCCGCGTAGCTGATAGAGGAGGGCAAAGACGCCAAGGCCGATCAGCGCCACGTCCTGGTTGACCCCGGCGACCTGATTGACGGCGATCGAGCCGAGCCAGATGATCGAGGTCAGGTTGACGAAGACGTACAGCGCCAGCCAGAACACCGCCATCAGCGTCCGGATGCGGGGACCGTACCGCTGCTCGAGGAACTGCGGCATCGTGTAGATTTCGTTCCTGAGGAAGATGGGTAAGAAATACTTGCCCACGATCAGCAACGTCAGCGCCGCCATCCATTCGTAACTGGCGATCGCCAGGCCGATGGCGTAACCCGAGCCGCTCATACCGACGATCTGTTCCGCCGAGATGTTGGCGGCGATCAGCGACGCGCCGATCGCCCACCACGGCAGCGACTTCGACGCGAGGAAATAGTCGGAACTGTCCTTGCTCGTGCCCGCCTTGTCGCGGCTGACCCACTGCGCCAGGCCGAAGATCCCGATCGCATAGATGATGACCACCGCGAGGTCGATCGGCGACAGGCTCATGGACGATTCCCCGGGGAACAGCGACGCGCGCGGACCCGGTTATCGTCCGTTCGCCGCAGGGGAATTGATTTATCCGATTTAACCGGCTTGTCTAGGCGCGAGGGGATCATGGGGAGGCGGGAGTGGCGACGCGCGGACCAGCCGAGACGCGCCCGAGGCGCAACCTGACGCACCGGCTGCTCGACGACCTCGGCCGACAGATCGTCGTCGGCACGTTCGACAGCGCGAGCTTCCCGACCGAGGCCGAGCTGGCGCGGCAGCACAAGGTCAGCCGCTCGGTGACGCGCGAGGCGGTCAAGATGCTGACTGCCAAGGGGCTGCTCAGCGCCCGCCCGCGGCAGGGAACGACCGTCCAGCCGGCGGCGGCGTGGAGCCTGTTCGACTCCGACGTCCTCGCCTGGCTGATGGAGCGGCGGTTTTCGGTCGACCTGCTGCGCCACTTCAACGAGCTGCGCATCGCCATCGAGCCGGAGGCGTCAGCGCTGGCGGCGCGGTACGGCACCACCGCCGACCATGCCGCCATCGCTGCCGGATGGGACCGCATGGCAGCGGCGGAAGCGGGCGACGACGACCCGCTGGCGGCCGACATCGCCTTCCACATGGCAGTGCTCGGCGCGTCGCAGAACCCCTTCTACCGCCAGTTCCGCGACGTCGTCGCCTCGGCGCTGCGAACCTCGATCGGCGTCACCAACCGCGTCGCCGGCCGGACCGCCAGCCTCGCCGACCACGCCGCCGTGCGCGACGCGATCCTCGCCCGTGACGGCGGCGGCGCGCGCGAGGCGATGCGCGCTCTGATCGCCGACGTCATTGCGCTGATCGACGCGACGGCGGGGATCTGAGTAGGCTCAGGCTAGCGGGCGCGGCAGCTGACGAGATCGAAGAACTGCCGCGTGTCGGGCGGGTTCGGCTCGAGGTGTTCGCGGCCGAAGCCGGGGTTGCCCAGCCGATCGCCGAGCTCGGCGAGCATGAAATGCCCCGGGGCTGCGGCACCGGCAACCGGCACCCCGGGCAGCACGGTATAGGCGGCATCGGTACCGAGGTAGGACAGGTCGCCGTGCGGCCGCGGCCCGTCGTCGGGCGAAGGCGGTTGCCAGCCGGCCGCCGTGACGTCGGTGGTCGACGCGACATGCTGGAGGCTGTCGGTTCCACCGTTCCACGGCACCCACCAGTAAGTGTGGCCGGAGCCGCCGAAGGTCGTCGCGAGGGCAAGCCCGCTCGGCCACTCTTCGCCGCTGTCGACCCTGATGAAGTGCGCCGTGATCGCCGGTGCGCCGCGCAGGGCATACGCCGCCCGCTCCACCGGACAGGTGGCGATCGCCACGGCGGCGGCGATTACAAGCGCCGGCATCGAAGGCTACTCCATCATCTTCACCGGCGCGATCTCGCCGTCGGGCAGATACTCGATCTTCTGGATCACCGTCCGCCGGTCGCCGGTGTACGGACCGTCGCCCGCCTTGTTCTCCCAGCGGTGATAGACGATCAGCCAGTCGCCCGTCGCGGGATCGCGGACGAAGCTGTGGTGCCCCGGCCCCTTCAGCCGTCCCTCGCTCGCCAGCAGCACGCCGCGATAGGTCCACGGACCGGTCGGCGTCGGCGCGGTGGCGTAGCGGACCGAATAGTCGCTCCGGTTCCAGTGGCCGTGGCTGTACGACAGATAATAGAGGCCGTTGCGCTCGTGCACGAACACCCCCTCGGTGAAGCCCGGCGGCTGGTCGACCGGCACTTCGCGCTCGATCGTGACCATGTCGGGGGCGAGCGTGAACACCCGCAGGCGCGCGCCCGCACTGCCGCCGGCGTAGAGATACCGTGTGCCGTCCTTCGGATCGACGAAGACCATCGGATCGATCGCCTCGAAGCCGTTGCCGCCGGTCAGCAGCGGCTTGCCGGTATCGGCGCACGGCCCCTCCGGTCCCTGGCAGACCGCAACGCCGAGGCGGCTCGGCGTCGGGTCCTGCGGCCCGACCGCGTAATAGAAGTAATAGCGCCCGTTCGCCGCGATCATGTCGGGCGCCCACAGGTAATGCGCCGGGGCATGGTCGCTGCGGACCCACGCCAGGTCGCGCAGGCGGAGCAGCGTCCGGTCGTCGTGCCAGCCTTTCACCCCGGCCGTCCACACGTCGAGCGTCGCACCGCGCCCGGTCGGATAGATGTACAGCCTGCCGCTGTCGGCGAGCGCGAACGGGTCGGCACCGGGCAGGACCGACGGCGCGACGGCGCCGCTCGCGAGCAGCGCCGCGACGAGCGCGATCACGGTTGCGGCACCACGCCCTTGGGAGCCGCCGCCAGCCGCCGGATCAGGTCGGCCTCGGCAGCGCGATACGGCGTCAGGTCGGCGCGCAGCACCTCGTGGAACCAGACCGGCGGCTCGTCATAGGTGTACGGCTTCTTCCAGCTGTCCCACGGCAGGCGCGTCTGGGTCTTGCCGTCGACAAAGCCCCAGTTGATCATCGCGATGTTCAGCCGCTTGCCGATCGGCAGCGAGCCGTCGAAGGTCGAGCCGACGCCGCGCGCCATATATTCGGTGCACAACACGGGGCGGCCATAGGTCAGCATCTGCCGCGCCCGCTCGGCGAACTTCTCCGGCCAGTTGTAGTCGTGGAAGCTCATCACGTCGGAGCGTGCGACCTGGATGCGCTCGACCGGATCGAGCGTCGCCGCCCGGTCCCAATGGTCGCCGATCCACAGCCCGCTGGTCAGCGGCTGGTCGGGGTCGGCCGCCTCGGCCCAGTCGAAGACGTGGGCGAGCAGCCCGGCGACGAGCGCGGTCTTGTCAGGCGTCGGGGCGTAGTTGCCGCCGCCGCCGTTGTTCGGCTCGTTCCACGCGTCCCAGGCGAGGATGCGCTGGTCATGCGCGAAGCTGCCGACGATGTCGCGGACATAGCCTTCGAGCTTGGGATACTGCGCCGCGTCGGCCAGTCGCGCCGCGCCGGGGGCCTGTACCCAGCCCGAATTGTGCACGCCCGGGATCGGCGGGTGCTGGGGTCCGAGGACCGGGTTCGGGTCCCAGCAGCTGTCGAACAGGACGAAGACCGGCTTGATGTGGTGCTTGGCGGCGATCGCCAGGAAGGTGTCGATCCGCGCCTTGAAGCCGGCCGCGTCCTGTTCCCACAGCAGGTTGTGGAGGAAGACGCGCATCGTCGTCATGCCCAGCCCTTGCGCGGCGGCAAGCTCGCGGTCGATCCGCGCCGGATCGAAGGTCGGGGCCTGCCACATCTCGAGCTGGTTGATCGCGCTCGCCGGCGCATAGTTCGCGCCGACCAGCCACGGCTGCGCCGCATACCACGCCGCCGCCTGCGGTCTGGTCCATTGCTCGCGGGCGTTGGCGGGAACGGCGAGGAGCAGCGCCGCCGCCAGCAACCGCCTCATTGCGGCGCGTTCCAGCTGAAGCGGTAACTGATGACGTTGCGGTACGTCTCCCCGGGTGCCAGCCGCGCCGAACCGAACGCCGGCTGGTTCGGCGTGTCGGGGAAGAGCTGGGGTTCGAACACGACGGCATCGCCTTCGCGGTAGAGGCGCTTGGCCTTGCCGCTGGTGGTGCCGTCCAGGAAGTTGCCCGAGTAGAACTGCACGCCGGGCTGGTTCGACCAGAGTTCGAAGCCGCGGCCCGACGCCGGATCGACGACGCGCGCCATCAGGTGCTCGTCGGCCGTCACCTGCCGCCCCACGACCCAGTTGTGATCATAGCCGCGGGCAAAGACGAGCTGCTGCTCGCGGGCGTCGCGCACCCGCTCGCCGACGGCATGGGGGGAGCGGAAGTCGAAGACGGAGCCGGCAACCGCGCGCACCTCGCCGGTCGGGATCGACCCGGCGTCGGTCGGCAGGTACGCGTCCGCCAGGATGGTGACGACATGGCCCATCGCGCCGTTGGCCGAGCCCTCGCCCGACAGGTTCCAATAAGCGTGGTTGGTGACGTTGACGATCGTCGCCTTGTCGGTCGTCGCCCGGTACTCGATCGTCAGCCGGTCGTCCTCGCCCAGCGCATAGGTCGCGTCGACCGTCAGCGTGCCGGGATAGCCCATCTCGCCGTCGGGGCTGACGTGGCGCAGCGTGACGTGGCCGCGGGGCCCCCCGGCGCTGTCGACGACCTGCCACAGCTGCTTGTCGAACCCGGCGGTGCCGCCGTGGAGCGCGTTCGCGCCGTTGTTGACCGGCGTCTGGTACGCCCTGCCGTCGAGCGTGAAGCGCCCCTTCGCGATCCGGTTGGCGAACCGCCCGACCGTCGCGCCGAAGTACTGCGGATGGTCGAGATAGTCCTTGAGGTTGTCGTAGCCGAGGGCGACGTCGGCGAGATGCCCGCGGCGATCGGGCAGGATCAGCGACTGCAGCGCCGCGCCCCAGGCGATCACGGTGGCATGGACGCCGTGGCGGTTCACCAGCGTGATCTCGGGCACGGGACGGCCGTCGGGCAGCGTGCCGAAGGTCCCCTGCTGCACCACGACGCCGCTCGCCGGCACCGCGAGCGCGGTCACGGTCGCCGCCGCCGCGGCTTTGGCCAAGTCGCTCATCCTCACGCCTTGCTCCCGTCTGCTGCCGTACGCTGGCTGTGTCCTGAAAACCACGGCTGCGGCGCAAAGCCGACCGCATCGGCGCATTGATAAGATAATTGCCTTGTCGCTGTCGAGCGGGTCGTTTTATCCGCCGATTTGAAGCGCATCCGCGGTCGAACGTGGAGCGCAGGGTCCAACTGGGGAGCCGTATGCGTATCAAAACCGCGATCCTTGCGACGAGCGCCGCCATGGCGCTGGCCACGTCCGCCGCCGCCCAGCAGAGCCCCGCCGGCCAAGGCCCCGGCGGCGTGCCGAGCTCGACGACCACCGCGCCGACCGACACGCCGCCCGACAGCGGCGACATCGTCGTCACTGGCATCCGCGCAAGCCTGGGCTCGGCCGAACGGATCAAGCGCGACGCGCCGCAGATCATCGATTCCGTCGTCGCCGAAGACATCGGCAAGCTGCCCGACATCTCCGTCGCCGACACTGCCGCGCGGATCGCCGGCGTGCAGGTCTACCGCCAGGCCGGTGAAGCGGGCAGCGTCCTCGTCCGCGGCCTGCCCTATTTCGAGACGACCTATGACGGCCGGGAGATCTTCACCGCCGAGACGCGCGTCGTCGCCCTGCAGGACTTCCCGTCGCAGAACGTCGCCGCGCTGCAGGTGATCAAGACCTCGACCGCCGACCTCGTCGAATCGGGGCTGGCCGGCAGCGTCAACGTCGTCAGCCGCAAGCCGTTCGACTTCAAGGACAGCTGGACCGCGTCCGCCTCGGCTCAGGCGAACTACACGCGCAACGCCGACGCCTTCCGCCCGCAGGGCAACGTGCTGATCTCGCATCGCTGGGACAGCAACATCGGCGAAATGGGCGTGCTGGTGAATGGCTCGTACACCGAGCTGCGCTACCTCGACAACGAGCTGTCGAACACCGACTTCGTCGCCAACCCGACGGTCAATGGTCAGGTCGTGCGCCTGCCCGACATCGAGCGCCTCTACGACCGCTCGGGCGACCGGGCGCGGCCCTCGGTCAACGCTGCGTTCCAGTGGAAGCCGAGCCCCAGCCTCGAGATCTACGCCGGGGCGCTGTGGCAGGGCTTCCGCAACCGCATCGACGACCGCCAGGTCGAGGCCGACCTGTACAACGCCGTCTCGTACAACAACCTGACCTTCCGCCCGGGCACCAACCTCGTCACCGGCGGGACGATCGTCGACGGCAACCAGCCCTTCACCTACCAGGGGGCGACGTACAACAAGACCGACACCTTCCAGTATTCGGCCGGGTTCAAATTCGACCAGGACAAGTGGCACCTGTCGGCCGACGGCGCGCGGACGATCAGCACCTTCATCGGCTCAACCGAGTCGCTCGACCGTCGCTTCACCGGCACGCCGACGATCACCTTCAACAACCAGCGGCCCGAGTTCAGTATCACCGGGCTGAACCAGGACAGCGCCTCGGGCTTCCTCTACCAGGGGCTGTTCGAGGAGAACCAGCGCTCGGCCGGGCGCGGCTGGCAGGTCCGCGGCGACGCGACCTACGACGCCGACTGGGCCTTCCTGAAGAACATCCAGGTCGGCGCGCGCTACACCGACCGGGTCGCCGACCGCTATTATGGCAACCGCTACGCCAACCAGCTGCCGGTGGGGATCAACGCCTCGACGCTGCCGCTGGCGTCGTCGGTGTTCGACCCCGGCTTTGCCGGCAACGCCACGCAAGGCTTCCGCAACTGGTCGGCTCCGCTGTACCAGAGCTTCCGCGACAACGTCGTCGCGCTTCGGCAGTTCATCATCGCCAACTGCCCGGCGACGATCGCGCTGCCCAATGCCGACCGCGGCTGCCTCAGCTACACGACGACCCCGGTCAACGACCCGCAGCAGTACCATGCCACCGAGCAGACGACCGCAGGCTACGTCCAGGCGAATTACGGCTTCGGCGACATCGTCGACGGCACCGTCGGCGTCCGCATCGTCAACACGCACGAGAGCATCACCGCGCCCGTCGTCCTGTCCAACTTCGCCGGCGTGACCAACGACTTCACCGACTATCTGCCGAACGTCAGCGCACGCTTCCACCTGTCGCCGCAGGCCCAGTTCCGCCTGTCGTACACCGAGACGCGGACGCTGCCCAACTTCTCCGACCTCAACCCGGGCTTCACGCCGGCGGGCAACCCGTCGGCCGGCCTCGGCCACGGCACGGCGACGGACCCGCAGTTCGGGGCGAACGGCAATCCCAACCTGAAGCCCTATACGTCGCACAATTTCGACGCGAGCCTCGAGTTCTACGCATCGCGTACAGCGTTCGCCTCGCTCGCTTACTTCCACCGCGATCTCAACGGCTTCTTCCAGTATCTGACGGTCGATAACCCGAACGATCCGGTATATGGCTACACGCGGACGACGATCCCGTTCAACGCCGGCAAGGGCCATATCGACGGCTGGGAGCTGCAGGGGCAGACCTTCCTCGACATCCCCAGCCTGCCCCGGTGGGTCCGCGGTTTCGGGGTTCAGGCCAGCGTGACCTTCCTCGACGCCAAGACGCAGCAGCCCGATCCGCTGGTCGCCAGCGGGCTCGCCTACGGGCCGATCGTCGACCAGCTGAACGGCTCCTCGCGCTTCCTCTACAACATCGTCGCGCTATACGAGCAGGGGCCGCTATCGGCGCGGGCGACGCTCAATGGACGGTCGAGTTTCCTCGCCTCGACGCAGTATCGCGGCAACGACTATTACTTCGAATACGGCAAGCCGGCGCCGCGCCTCGACCTGTCGGTCAACTACCAGGTCCGGCCGTCGGTGACGATCTTCGGCGACTGGACCAACGTCACCGGCGCACCGTTCAAGCAATACGAGAGCTCGGCCCGCGACGGCGCGCCGCGCGCCGAGTTCATCCGCTACATCCGCTACGACGAAAGCGTCGCCTCGGTCGGCGTCCGCGTCAACTTCAACCGCTGATCGGTTCCCCCCGCGTCGCGTCCGGCGCGGGAGTTGTCAGTGGCGGCCGGCGCGCGCTATGCCGCGAGTTTGCAAGTGGAGCGGCGGCACGATGCACCTGGGACGGACGGTACTGATCGCAGCCGCACTCGCCGGCCGAGCGGCAGCGGGCGAGCACCCGCAGGCCGAGGCCCAGGCGCTCGATCTCGCCAAGAAGGCGATCGCCCTGCGTTCGGTCGCGGGGCCGGGCAACAGGACGCCGGAAGTCGCCGCGCTGTACAAGGCCGCGCTGGTCGCCGGCGGGTTCGCCGACGGTGACGTGACGATCACGCCGGTCGGCGACACCGCGTACCTGATCGCGACGTGGCACGGCTCCGACCCGGCGCTGAAGCCGTTGGTCATCTCGGGCCATATGGACGTCGTCGAGGCGAACCCCGCCGACTGGCAGCGCGACCCGTTCACCCCGGTGGTCGAGAACGGCTATCTCTACGGCCGCGGCGCGACCGACATGAAGCTCGACGGGACGACCGCCATCGCTGCGCTGGTCGAGCTGCACCGCGAGGGCTACCGCCCCCGCCGCAGCATCGTCATCGAGTTCTCCGGCGACGAGGAGACGGCGATGAAGACCTCCGCCCTGATCGCCGACAGGCTCAAGGACGCCGAGCTGGTCCTCAACATCGACGGCGGCGGCGGCGCTCTGGACGAGAAGACCGGCAAGCCGCTGTACTGGACGTGGCAGGGGGCGGAAAAGACCTATGCCGACTTCCAGCTGACCGTGACCAATCCCGGCGGCCACTCTTCCGCCCCGCGGCCGGACAACGCCATCGTTCAGCTGAGCAACGCCCTTGCCCGGGTCGGCGCCTACCATTTCACGCCCGAAGTCAACGCGCTGACCCGCGCCTACTTCGTCCAGGCGGCGAAGTACGAGGACCCGAAGACCGCCGCCGCGATGCGCGCCTTCGCCGCCAACCCGGCCGACAAGGCGGCGATCGCGACGCTGACGGCGAACTACGAGACGGTCGGCGAGATCGGCACGACCTGCGTTGTCACGATGGTCAGCGGCGGTCATGCGCTCAACGCCCTGCCGCAGCGGGCGACGGCCAACATCAACTGCCGCATCTTTCCCGGCCACAAGCCGGCCGACATCATGGCCGAACTCAGCCGCGTCGCCGCCGAGCCGGCGGTTGCGTTCAAGGACGTGACCGAGGGCGCCGTGGCGAACGACGCGTCGCCCGTGCGCCCCGACTTCGTTACCGCCGTGACCAAGGCGATGGCCACCGTCTATCCAGGCGTCCCCGTGTTCCCCAGCCAGGCATCGGGCGCGAGCGATTCGATGTGGTTCCGCTATCACCACGTCCCGAGCTACGGCGCGAGCCCGATGTTCCTGAAAGGCTCCGACGACTTCGCCCATGGGCTGAACGAACGCGAGCCGGTCGCCAACATTCCCCCCGCGATTACCTATTACCTGTCGCTGTTCCGCGACCTGTCGCAGTGAGCAGCGCGCCGCGACCGGTCGACGATGCGGCCGGCGCGGGAGCGGCGAGCGATCCCCAGGCCGACTGGAGCCTCCCCGGCTGGCTCTACACCGACCCCGACTATTTCGCCGTCGAGACCGAGCGCGTCATTCGACCGTCGTGGCAGATCGTCTGCCATGTCAGCGACGTCGCCGGGCCGGGCGATTTCCACACGATCGACTATCTCGGCGAAAGCGTGATCGTCGTCCGCGGCGACGATGGCGAAGTCCGCGGCTTCGCCAACGTCTGCCGCCACCGCGCGATGCGGCTGGTCGAGGGGCCGTGCGGCACGGCCGCCAAGCTGGTCTGCCCGTACCACGCCTGGACCTACGAAACCGACGGGCGCCTGAGCGGCGTGCCGATGCGGCGCGACTATCCTGCGCTCAGGCTGGAGGACAACGGCCTCGCCCAGGTCGACGTCGAGGTCTGGCGCGGCTTCGTTTTCGTTCGCCTGGAGGATCGCGGCGGACCCTCGGTGGCGACGATGATGGCCCCCTACGACGCCGAGATCGCCCCCTACCGGCTGGAGGACGTGCGCACGATCGGCCCGGTGCGACTGCGCGAGCGAGACGTCAACTGGAAGAACGTCGGCGACAATTACAGCGACAACCTGCACATCCCGGTCGCGCACGACGGGCTGGCCCGGCTGTTCGGCAGGTCCTATGCGATCGAGGCGGCGCCGTGGGTCGACCGGATGTCGGGCGGGCTCGTCGACGCGCCCTCGCCCAACCCGTGGGAGCACTTCTACCAGCGCCACCTGCCCGTGGCCCCGCACCTTCCCGCCGACAAGCAGCGGCTGTGGCTCTATTACAAGCTGTGGCCGAACCTGGCGTTCGACCTCTACCCCGACCAGATCGATTTCATGCAGTGGCTGCCGCTGACGCCGACGACGAGCGTGCTGCGCGAGATGGCCTTCGCCCTGCCCGACGACCGGCGCGAGATGCGCCTCGTCCGCTACGCCAACTGGCGGATCAACCGCGTCGTCAACGCCGAAGACACGTGGCTGATCGAGCGGGTGCAGGCCGGCATGGCCTCGCGCAGCTACACCGCCGGGCCGATCGGGCGGAGCGAGGTCTGCCTGCGGAGCTTCGCCCGCAAGATCCGCGAGGCGGTCCCCGAGGCGCGCCTCGCCCACGCGCCGCCCCCCGGGTGGAGCCGGCGGGCGCACGGGGTATGACCAGGCGCTATGACGCGTTGATCGTCGGCGGCGGCCACAACGGTCTCGTCTGCGCCTTCTACCTCGCCCGCTCGGGCATGCGGGTCCGCGTCCTCGAACGCCGCCACGTCGTCGGCGGCGCGGCGGTGACCGAGGAGTTCGCTCCCGGCTTCCGCAATTCGACGGCGAGCTACACCGTCAGCCTGCTGCGGCCCAAGGTCATCCGCGACATGCGCCTGCACGAGCGCGGCTGGCGCGTCGTTCCGCGGACGATCTCCAACTTCCTGCCGCACGACGGCGGCTACCTGACGCTCGGCGGCGGCACGGCGCGGACGCAGGCCGAGTTCGCCCGCTTTTCCGCCAAGGACGCGGCGACCTTCCCGAAGTACGAGGCGGCGCTGGAGCGCGTCGCCGACGTGCTCCGCGACCTGGCGCTGAAGACCCCGCCGAATGCCGGCGGGGGTGTCCGCGCGCTGCTCGCCGCCGCCGCGCAGGGCCGGCGCCTGACCGGCATGACGCTCGAGGCGCAGCGCGACGTGATGGACCTGTTCGTCAAGAGCGCGCGCGACTTCCTCGACGGCTGGTTCGACAATGATTTCGTCAAGGGTGCCTTCGGCTTCGACGCCGTCGTCGGCAACTACGCCAGCCCCGACACGCCGGGCAGCGCCTATGTCCTCCTCCACCACGTCTTCGGCGAGGTCGCCGGGGTCAAGGGCATGTGGGGCCACAGCGTCGGCGGCATGGGCGCGATCACGCAGGCCATGGCCGAAGCGTGCGTCGAAGCCGGCGTCGAGATCAGCCTCGACGCCCCCGTCGCCAAGGTGCTGAGCGACGGCAGCAAGGTCGCCGGCGTCCGGCTGGCATCGGGCGAGGAGATCGCCGCACCGATCGTCGCGGCCAATGTCGGCCCGGCCCTGCTCTTCCGCCAGCTGATCGACCGCAGCGACCTGCCGCCCGCCTTCGCGCGGCGGATCGACGGCTTCAAGACCGGATCGGGAACCTTCCGGATGAACGTTGCGCTGTCCGAACTGCCGGACTTCACCGTCCTCCCGGGCAGAGACGTCGCCGAGCATCACACCGCCGGCATCATCATCGCGCCGACGATGGATTACATGGACCGCGCCTTTACCGACGCCAAGCGCGACGGCTGGTCGGCCAAACCCATCGTCGAGATGAAGCTGCCGACCACCGTCGACGACAGCCTCGCGCCGCCGGGAATGCACATCGCCAGCCTGTTCTGCCAGCAGTTCGCCCCCGTCCTGCCCCCCGCCGCCGACGGCACGCCGCGGTCGTGGGACGACGTCCGCGAGGCGGTCGCCGACCATATCGTCGACACCGTCACCGCCCATGCGCCGAACTTCAAAGGCGCGATCGTCGCCCGGCAAATCCATTCGCCGCTCGACCTCGAACGCAAGTTCGGCCTGATCGGCGGCGACATCTTCCACGGCCACATGAGCCTCGACCAGCTCTGGGCCGCCCGCCCCGTCCTCGGCCACGGCGACTACCGCTCCCCCGTCCGCGGCCTGTACCTGTGCGGCTCGGGCAGCCACCCCGGCGGCGGCGTCACCGGCGCCCCAGGCCACAATGCGGCGCACGAGATTTTGAAGGACCGCAGCGTCTGGGGGCGAATGTTCGGACGGCGGGCGGCCTAGGGAAAGCATTGACCTTGTCGCAATCACAGGAATTGTTCGAGAGGGTCCTGAATTTTCAGGGCAACCTCACTGACTACTTTACTGGTGGCAAGAGCCTGGACGAGCCGTATTACCAAGCGCTTCGGAAAGAATTATTAGAAGATCCCCGCTACGGAGGGCTCGCCCCATCTTGGCTACGCCGTAACCGTGATCTGGCCTCTTTGTGGTCATTTGCTAAATCTGTTGATGGCAGTTGGGAGCCTCGCCGCCAATTTTTGCGCGAACAATTTGAACCAGTTTTGGAGTATCTTGAAAGGAGCGGTCGTGAAGCGTCACCTCAGATGCCAGGACAATACGACGCTAGTGCGTGGACGGGCGCTCAGTCCCCGGTGCAACGAGCACGCGCCGTCAAGACTTTATTCCCGTAGCTCAAGCGGCTATCGGATCGCTGATCGAGCATCTCGAAGCGCCGAACCATAACGGCGGCCCGCCTTTGGACGAGGTAGCTTTTGCGGTGGAGCGGCTGCGCAAACTTCACGACGCTCTAGGGATTTTGCTGAAGGCGGCCGAAGAAGGAAAGCTACATGACACCGGTGAGGAGGGCCTCATCACGGAAATTGCCAGATATGGACGACAAGCCGCTAGAGCATTGAGACATGATCCGCTGCCCTATGCCCTGTCGGGAACTCTTCTAGCTGTCTTCACCGCTTGCGGTATTCCGGGACTGGGCGGCTACCTAGGTGGGATAGCGCTGGCGATCAAAAAACCCGGCCAGAAGGCGAATGGATAATGAGGCGCTTTGGCCGCAGCCAGTAGGCCGGCAGCGCGGTCAGCATCAGGACGAGGCTGAGGGCCGCCGCCTCCGCGCCCGCGCCCCAGAAGGCGACCAGCGTGAACGCCAGCCCCGCCGCCGCCGGCACGACCGCGATCCCGCGCAGCAGCGCCGCGACGCAAACCGCGAGGTACAGCCACAGCGTCGCGCACGTCGACAGCAGCATGGTGAAGGTGAAGATGCCGCCAAGCGTCCCGCTGGCGTGCGACAGGACCAGGACGCTCGCCAGCGCCGACGACACCACCAGCACCCGCACCGGCACGTCGCGCGCCGACACGGCGGCGAACCAGCGCGGTAGCAGCCCGGCGCGCGCCATGCCGAGCGGGATCTCGCCCTGGATCAGCACCCAGCCGTTCAACGCCCCGATCGCCGCGATCGCCGCGAACGCCGCCACCGCCAGCCCGAGGCCGCGCCCCCAGAAGGTCTCGACGAACAGCTCGAACGGCGCGGGCGACGCCGCCACCGCGTGCTCGGGCAGCAGCAGGACGATCGCCGAGCAGACGAGGACGTAGAGCACGCCGGTCACCGCCGTCCCCGCCATCGACGCGCGCATCACCGTCCGCGCCGGATCGCGGACGCGGTCGGCGGCGACTCCCGCCGCCTCGAAGCCGACCAGCGCGAACAGCGTCAGCGTCACCGCCGCCGGCAGCCCGCCCGCCGCCGTCAGCAACGGCGGGAATGGCGGCAGCGCCGCGGTCCCCGTGACGCCGAGGCCGACGGCGATGGCGACGACGGCGAGCAGCGGCACCAGCTTGAGCACGGTCGTCACCACCTGGAACTCGCCCGCCCGCCGCGCTCCCGCGACGTTGAGCAGGGTCAGCGCCCAGATCAGCGCGACCGCGACCAGCGCGCCGGTCAGCGGCGTCGCGTCGAGCGCCGGAACCAGCGCCGTCAGGTAGCTTGTCGCGGCAATCGCGATCGCCGCGTTCGCCGCCAGCACCGCGATCCAGTAGCTCCACCCCACCAGCAGACCCGGCAGCGGCCCGAGGACCGCGCCCGCCACAGCCAGAGCGCCGCTCGCCGAGGGCGTCGCCGCCGCCAGCCGGGCGAGCGTATAGGCGATGGTCAGCGCGCCGCCGGTGCCGATCAGCCACGCCGCGACCCCGGTCCAGCCGAACGGGGCCAGCGCCGACGGCACGAGGAAGATGCCCGACCCGATCATCCCGCCGACGACGAGCGCCGTCGCCGTCCAGAAGCCGAAGGGCCGTGCGCCAGTGTCCATCGCTCCCCTTTCGCGTCCGATCAGAGCACGCGGACGCACCTGACGCCACCCGCTTCCGCTGCCGCGCGGCGGCGGCTAGCCTTGGCGGATGGAGACCTGCCTTGCCCTCCGCCACGTCGACTTCGAGGATCTCGGCCTGCTGGCCCGCCCCCTGCGCGAGCGTGGCTACGCCGTGCGCTACATCGACACGCCAGTCACGCCGCTCGACCCGGCGGCGGTGGCCGAGGCCGACCTGCTCGTCGTGCTCGGCGGGCCGATGGCGGCGTATGAAACCGACCGCTTCCCGTGGCTGGCGGCCGAGTTCGACGCGGTCGCCGCGCGGCTGGCCGACGGGCGGCCGACGCTCGGCATCTGCCTTGGCGCGCAGCTGATGGCGAAGGCGCTCGGTGCCGCGGTCGTGCGCGCGGCGGCGGTCGAGCTCGGCTGGGCGCCGCTGACACTGACGGCGGCCGCGCGCGCCTCCCCGCTCGCCGTCTTCGATGGCCTGGCGGTGTTGCACTGGCATGGCGACTGCTTCGACCTGCCGCCGGGCGCGACCAGCCTGGCGGCGAGCGAGCTTTGCCCGCACCAGGCGTTCAGCGTCGGCCGCCACGCGCTGGCGCTCCAGTTCCATCCGGAGGTCGATCCCGCGCGCATCGAGGCGTGGATCGCCGGCAACGCCGCCGACCTCGCCGACGCGGGCGTGACCCCAGATGCACTTCGCGCCGCAACTGCGCGCCACGGCCCGGCGCTGACCGACGCCGCGCCGGCCATGCTGAACATCTGGCTCGATCCGCTTTCGTGACGCGCTAGGCTGCAGGCGGCGGCCGGGACCCGGCCCACCCGGCGGCGAGCATCCGCGCGGCGCGCCTACGGACGTGGCGGCCGCGCGTACGGCACGAACGGCCCGAGCCCGACCGAGCCCGTCTCGAAGCGCACGACCGGATCGAACAGGCGGACGATGTCGACGGTGCACAGCTGGTCGGTCTCTGTCTTCGTCAGGAGAGCCAGGTCCGGGCGCAGGAACTCCGCGCCCGACCGCGGCCGGTTCAGGAAGATCGTGCCGCCGTGCATGTAGTAGAGGATGGCCGTCCGGTCGACGATCTCGGTCGAGTCGATGTCGCGCTGGTAAAGACAGTCGGTCGGCTTGCCCGGGACGCGACCGGCAAGCGCCTTGGCGATCTCGTCCTCGGGCGCAAGGCTGGCAGCGACGGCGGGTCCGGCCAGCGCCAGCAGGGTGGCGGCAGCGATCAGCGGGCGGAACATGACGGGGCTCCTGTTGATCCTCTTGTTTAACACATCGCCCCTGAACGCCGGCTGACCGCGTCTACGCCGGGTAAGGGCGGCCGTCGGGGTCGCGGTACTCCCCGTCGGCTGGCGCGATTGCCGGCGCGTCAGGCGCGTCGTCGCGGTCGCGGTCGGTGATGTGCTCCGGCAGCCGGTCGGGACGCGCGCGCGGGTCGGCTGGCAGCGGGTGGTGCGGATCGCGGTCGGGCATGGCAGGCTCCTTCCCCGCCTCAACCCCAGTCCCGGCAACCGGCTCCGTCAAGCCCGCGCGATGCGGTAGACGCTGGCCGGCGGGGCGTTGGCGAACACGGTTGCCGTGCGCGACGCCGTCAGCCCCATCGCCGCGAGCACGGCATCGGCGACCGGGCAGCGATAGCCGTAGGTGAACTGGAACATCGCGCCGCCGGGGCGCAGCTCGCTGAACGCCTTGGCCAGGATCGCGCGGACCACCGGCTTCGGCATCGACAGGATCGGCAGCCCGCTCACCACCGCGCCGGCGGTGCCGGCGCCGAACAGCGGGACGTCGGCAAGGTCGCCGGCGCTGCCCTCGACCAGCCGGACCGCCGGAAAGCGGGCGCGGAGCAGGGTCGCGAACTCGCTCGCCGCCTCGATCATGACCAGCTTGTCGGCCGGCACACCGGCGTCGAGGATCGCCTGGGTGAAGACCCCGGTGCCGGGCCCGAACTCGATCACCGGCCCGGTCGCCGACCCGATCTCGGCGGTCATCGCACGCGCCAGCGCCGGGCCGGACGGCGCGATGGCGGCGACCCGCAGCGGCGCGGCCAGCCATGCCTTGAGGAACGGCAGCAGATCGGCGCGGGCGGCGCGGGCGCGGTCAGCGCGCGGCGCGGCGGAGGTCGGCATGCACGGCATCTCCCAAGCAACGCAGGTCCCGTACCGCACCGCGCGGGCCGGTGAAAGCGCCGCACGACTTGCCCCGCGCGGTAACATCGCTACGACGGCGGGCGAAAAGCGAGCCCCGCCCGCTGCACAAGGAGATGCGCCCGTGACCGCCGTTGGACAGGACAGCCTCAACACGCGCCGGACGCTGACCGTCGAGGGCCAGGACTACGCCTATTACAGCCTCGCCGCGGCCAGCGAGGCGCTTGGCGACATCGCCCGCCTGCCCTTTTCAATGAAGGTATTGTTCGAAAACCTGCTGCGTTTCGAGGACGGCGTCACCGTCACCCGCGACGACCTTGCCGCCATGGTCCAGTGGGCGCACGACCGTCGCTCCGACCGTGAGATCGCCTATCGCCCGGCGCGCGTGCTGATGCAGGATTTCACCGGCGTGCCGTGCGTCGTCGACCTCGCGGCGATGCGCGATGCCATCGTCAAGCTCGGCGGCGATCCCGCCAAGATCAACCCGCAGGTGCCCGTCGACCTCGTCATCGACCACAGCGTCATGGTCGACGAGTTCGGCACGCCGACCGCCTTCACCGACAACATGGACCTCGAGTACAAGCGCAACATCGAGCGCTACGAGTTCCTTCGCTGGGGTTCGTCGGCACTCAAGGGGTTCCGCGTCGTGCCGCCGGGCACGGGCATCTGCCATCAGGTCAATCTCGAATATCTTGCCCGCACGGTGTGGACCAGCGAAGCCGCCGATGGTTCGCTCGTCGCCTATCCCGACACGCTGGTCGGCACCGACAGCCACACGACAATGGTCAACGGGCTCGGCGTCCTCGGCTGGGGCGTCGGCGGGATCGAGGCCGAGGCGGCGATGCTCGGCCAGCCGGTCAGCATGCTGATCCCCGAAGTCGTCGGCTTCAAGCTCGAGGGCACGATGGCCGAGGGCATCACCGCCACCGACCTCGTCCTGACCGTCACCCAGATGCTCCGCGCCAAGGGCGTCGTCGGGCGCTTCGTCGAGTTCTACGGCCCCGGCCTCGATGCGCTGACGCTCGCCGACCGCGCGACGATCGCCAACATGGCCCCCGAATACGGCGCCACCTGCGGCTTCTTCCCGGTCGACCAGGCGACGCTGAACTACCTCAAGCTGACCGGGCGCGAGCCGCACCAGATCGCGCTGGTCGAGGCCTATGCCCGGGCGCAGGGGATGTGGCGCGACGCGACGGCACCCGACCCGGTGTTCACCGACACGGTCCACCTCGACCTCGGCACCGTCCAGCCGTCGCTCGCCGGACCGAAGCGGCCACAGGACCGGGTGCTCCTCGGCCAGGCCGACGAGGCGTTCGAGACCGAACTCGCCAGCGGCTACAAGAAGACCGGCGAGGAAGCGCACAAGCGCGTTCCCGTCGCCGGCGCGGCGCACGACCTCGGCCACGGCGACGTCGTCATCGCCGCGATCACCAGCTGCACCAACACGTCGAACCCCAACGTCCTCGTCGCCGCCGGCCTCGTTGCCCGCAAGGCGCGCGCGCTCGGGCTGAAGACCAAGCCGTGGGTCAAGACCAGCCTGGCGCCGGGGTCAAAGGTGGTCACCGACTATTTTGCCGAAGCGAAGCTGCAGGACGACCTCGACGCGCTCGGCTTCAACCTTGTCGGCTACGGCTGCACGACCTGCATCGGCAACAGCGGCCCCCTGCCCGAGCCGATCAGCGCGGCGATCAACGACCATGATCTCGTCGCCGCCAGCGTCCTCTCCGGCAACCGCAACTTCGAGGGGCGGGTGTCGCCCGACGTTCGCGCCAATTACCTCGCCAGCCCGCCGCTGGTCGTCGCCTATGCGCTGAAGGGTACGATGCGCGGCGACATGGTCACCGATCCGATCGGCGAGACCGAGGACGGGACCAAGGTCTTCCTCAAGGACATCTGGCCGACCAACCAGGAGGTCGGCGACATGGTCATGGCCAACGTCACCGCCGACATGTTCCGCCGCCGCTACGCCGACGTGTTCGAGGGCGACGCGCACTGGCAGGCGATCAAGATCGAGGGCGGCGCGACCTACAAGTGGAACCCGGCGTCGACCTATGTCGCCAACCCGCCGTATTTCGAGGGCATGACGATGACGCCGGCGCCGGTCGCCGACATCGTCGACGCGCGGCCGCTGGCGATCTTCGCCGACAGCGTCACCACCGACCACATCTCGCCGGCGGGCAACATCAAGGAAGCCTCGCCGGCCGGGCGCTACCTGAACGAGCACCAGGTCAGCCGCGCCGAGTTCAACAGCTACGGCGCGCGCCGCGGCAACCACGAAGTCATGATGCGCGGCACGTTCGCCAATATCCGCATCAAGAACGAGATGGTCCCGGGCGTCGAAGGCGGGGTCACGCGGATGCTCGCCGAAGGCGGCGACAACTCCGGTCGCGGCGAACCGATCGCGATCTTCGATGCCGCGGAGAAGTACCGCGTCGAGGGAACGCCGCTCGTCGTTATCGCCGGCAAGGAATACGGCACCGGCAGCTCGCGCGACTGGGCGGCGAAGGGCACCACCCTGCTCGGCGTCCGCGCCGTCATCGCCGAGAGCTTCGAGCGCATCCACCGCTCGAACCTGGTCGGCATGGGCGTCCTGCCGCTCCAGTTCCCGGCCGGAACCGATCGCAAGACGCTGCAGCTGACCGGGGACGAGACCTTCACCGTCACCGGTCTGGCCGACATGAAGCCGCGCCAGGCGATGACGGTTGAGGTCCGCCGCGGCGATGGTTCGACCGTCAGTTTTGCAGCGATCAGCCGGATCGATACGGCGCAGGAGCTGGAATATTTCTACGCTGGCGGCATCCTGCCCTACGTCCTGCGCCGGCTCGCTGCATGAGGGCCGTCGGCGTTGCTCGGTCATCATTAGTGAGTTGCCCGACTATCTTTACTTGCTGTTAGTGAAAAATGTCGATGGCGCGACAGGCGGTCGCTTGTCTCGCCTGCTTTTGTTGGTAACCATATCGCTGCGGTACTAACAAAGCGGGGCGGCGATGGCGAAGCGGGCGATTACGGCAGTGGCACTGGTTCTGGCCTCGGTGCCTGCAACGGCGGCGAGCAGCCTCAGCCTTGCGGGTGCCAACCGCTACGTCGACCCCCTGATCACCACGATCACTGCGGCCAGCATCGCCTCGTCGCGCACCTACGGCAGCTATGCCGGGGTCGGCAGCCTGTTCGTCACCTATAAGAGCACGGCCATGACCGGCCTCGGCGCGTTGTGCACGGGGGCGCTGACGTCGAACCGGACGGTGCTGACCGCCGGCCATTGCCTGTCCAACATCAGCGAGGCGGGCAAGCGTGATCCCGTCACGTCGGTCACCTTCTTCCTGCCCTCCTACGGCGAGCGGACCTCGGCCCTCACCTTCGCCGGCAGTGATATCAAGGTCGACCCGAACTTCGACATCACGAACATCCTGGGCGGCAACGACCTTGCTCAGTTCAAGCTGAAGACGAATGCGCCGTTCAGCGGCTATCAGCTCTACACCGCCCAGGACGGTAGCGAGATCGGCAGCGTGTTCACCCGCGTCGGCACCGGCACGACCGGAGACAAGACCGGGACCGGGGGCGCGTTCGACTACGATCAGCGCGCCGGGGTCAACCTGTGGGAAGCGACGGGCGACCTGTTCGGCGTCGCTCCGAGCATCCTGTTTTCGGATTTCGACGACGGCACGGCGGCGCACGACGTCTTCGGGCGCTTGGGCATCAACCACCAGACGGGCCTCCGCGATGCCGACGGAAATCTGATCGAGACCAATCCGTCCCCCGGCGATTCGGGTGGGCCGGAGTTCATCGACGGCAAGATCGCCGGCGTAACCTCCTTCGGCCTCACCGCGGCCGCGTTCGATCATTTCTGCGGTCCCGGCCACATCGACCCCTACCCGACCGCGCCGGTCGGCTCCGGTCTGTGCACCAACGCCAGCGTCGGCGAACTGTCCGGTGACACGCAGGTTTCGCAGTTCCTCCCGTTCATCAACAACTACATCGCCAGCGTCCCCGAGCCCGCGGCATGGTGGCTGTTCATCGCTGGTTTCGGCCTGATCGGGACACGGCTGCGGCGCCCCGTCGCCGTGGCCTGAGCCACGCCTGGCCCACGGCGGCGGCCGTCGTGCGCCTCTACCCGGAGGCGCCCGTTCCCGCGGTCCGAACGACCGGCACGGATGCAACTTAAGTCGTTAAGATATAAGACACCATAATCGCTCGGGCAGTGTGACCCTTCCGCACTACTCGCCGTTCCCGACCCCTGTTAACCGTGTGACGCGCGATCACAGGATCGCGCCTTAACAGGAGGTGAGTGGTGAGATTTGCGTCAACGGTGTCGTTTCTGGCAATCGGACTTGCGTCATCGACAGCGGCACTGGCGGGTAACGGCTTCGCCAATCCCGACCTGATTGGCTTCGAGCAGATGGAATATGTTCCGCCTGCGATCGGCGACTCCTCGCCGGCGATCGGGTCCGCGACCCCCCTCCTTGCCGGCAGCATCGGCCAGCAGCGGCAGGCAGCTGGCTTCGTCCCGACGGCCAAGGTCAAGATGAGCTTCGAGGGCATCAGCCAGTACGATGTCGCGAGCTACGCCCGCAACTTCGTCCCGCCCGATACCATGGGCGCGGTCGGCACCACGCAGTTCACCGAGTTCGTCAACGGCGGCTTCGCCGTGTTCGGCAAGAACGGCACCGTCCAGAAGGCCCAGTCCGACGTCGCCTTCTGGGCCGCCGCCGGCCAGAGCGGCGCCAATGGCGACAGCCGCGTCCTGTTCGACAAGGCGTCGCAGCGCTGGGTTGCCCTGTCGTTCGGCGCCAGCGTGTCGGACATCCAGATCGCCGTGTCCGACACCGCCGACGCGACGGGCGGGTGGAAGTCGACCAAGTTCACGGGCTATTCCGGCCCCGGCGGTGCGGCGAACAGCGTCGCTGACTATCCGACGCTCGCGATCGGCAACGGTGCCGTCTACATCGGCACCAATAACTTCGGCGCGACCGCGGCCGGTCAGCCGGAGAATTTCCGCGGCACGACGCTCAACGTCATTCCGCTGGGAAGTCTGGTCAATGCCAGCGCGCCGACGACGACGGGGCTGAAGCAGTTCGTGTACAAGTACGATCCAGCCACGGGCGGCGCCGTCACGCCGTATGCCGGCTACGCCATCCAGGGGGTCAACAACTCCGCGACCGGCGGCAACGGCAAGGTCGTCGCTGAATCGTTGTACTATAACGACCTCGTCTCATACAACGTCAACGGTGCCGGCTCGGGCAGCCCGACGATCTCGCAGGGTCATTACCTCGGCGTTGCGGACTATAACTTCCAAGGTGCGGCGCGGCAGCCAAACGCCGTCCCGGACGTCCAGACGCAGCCGCAGTTCGTTCTCAACGGCCAGGGTAAGCTGGTCGCGAACCCCAACTATCATCCCAGCAACGACCGCGTCGTCGACGCGCTCGACCCGCGCGTCGGCTCGAGCGTCTATGAGCAGAACGGCCTGATCTACAGCGTGTTCACCGCCGCTCCGCTCCACAGCGACCACAGCGTCGTGCGGTGGCAGGTCACCGACGCGGCGACCGGCAAGCTCGTCAGCCAGGGCCAGATCAGCGACGGCGTCCACGATTATTTCGAGGGGTCGCTGTCGGTCAACGAGAAGGGCCAGGTCGTGATCGGCTACAACCGTTCGGGCAGCGGTGCCGACGGCAAGGTCAGCTTCCTCGTCCGCACCTACACGACGAGTCCATCGGGCAAGCTGGTCCAGCGCGGCGGCGAGGAGCTGCTCAAGGTCAGCCTGGTCGACGACTATCACAACGGCACGACCGACGGCTTCGTCGCCGCCGGCCGCCAGCGGTGGGGCGACTACAGCCAGGTGACGCTCGATCCGACCGACTCGAGCAAGTTCTGGGTGATCGGCGAATTCGCTCGCGAATATAACGACGGCGTCGATCATCCGACCGGCACCGGCGGCTCGCGCTGGGGGACGTGGATTTCGCAAATCGATGCGACCACCGACACCAATGTTCCCGAACCGGCGACCTGGGCCCTGTTCATCGCCGGCTTCGGCCTGGTCGGCGGGATGCAGCGCCGCCGCCGCTCGGCTCCGCTGACGGCATAAGCGGCACGCGACGAACGACGACGGGCGGGGCCGCGGCTCCGCCCGTTTTCGTGTCAGCGCGAGTTGACGATGCGCCAGTCGACGATGCGCCAGCCGCGCCGTAACGCCAGGCGCCGCAGCCGGCGCGACGGGTTGACGGCGACCGGCTCGGCGGCAAGCGCGAACAGCGGCAAATCGGATACATGGTCGGAATAGGCGCGGACGATGACGGCCGCCGGCAAGGCCGCCGTGACCATCGCCGCCTTGGCCGCGCCGTAGCAGTTCGGGCCCGCGATGCGGCAGCGCAGCCGCTCGCCGTCGCGCTCGACTTCGGTGCCGACAACGGTCGTGATGCCAAGGCGCACGACGATGGCGCCGGCATAAAAGGCATAGCTGGCCGTCGCGACGACCGGCTCGAGCCCGGCCGCCCGGTCGGCAGCGATCTGCAGCGACGCACCGGGCCGCAGCGCGACGGTCGCCGCGAACTCCCGGGCCGCCGCCGCAACGCTCGCCGCCGACGTATGGTCGCCCATCAGCAGCCCCTGCGCGACCTCCTTCAGCCGCGCGCGCGACAGCAGCCCCAGCCGGTATCCAAGCCCCGCCACCGCCGCCGCGGGCAGCAGCGCCAGCCGCCACGGCGCGTGGCTGCGCGCCCAGAACACCAGCCACCGGGTGTAGGTGGGGTGAGCCGTGATCGTCAGGTCCATGTCGTAGACGGCAATCCGCATCGCTCCGTGATCCGTCGTCGCTGCCACGGACGCAAGCCCGTCGAAGGAACCGCGGCACGGTTGTGCAACCGATTGGCGCGTCGCTTCGTTTCGCGCTTGCGGGAACCATATCGTTCCCCCAACAATCGGACCCGATGACCGCGACCCTGACGCTCGACGACGCCGGAACCGCGGGACAGCGCACGCTGCATCTGGCCGGCAGCCTGACGGTCGCGTCGGTCGGCGATCTCGCGCGCCGTCTCGCCGCGGTTCAGCCCGATGGCCGCGACCTGCGGATCGACCTCGGCGGGATCGAGCGGATCGACACCACGGGCGCGTGGGTCGTCCACAAATTGCTGCGCGACTGGCAGGCGGCCGGACGCACCGCGACGATCGATCATGCCTCCGACGACGCACAGCGGCTGATCGACCAGGTCGCGGCCAACGACAAGCCCGCCCCGCGCCGCCCGCCGCACCGCAACCGCGCGGTCGAGCGGCTCGAGATGATCGGCGGCGGGGTCGTCGCGGTACTGCACACCTTCGGCGAGTTCCTCGCCTTTCTCGGCCAGACCATCGTCGTGCTCGGCCAGACGCTGGCGGAGCGGCGGCCGCTGCGGTGGAACGCGGTCATCCACCAGATGGAGGTGGTCGGCGCGAACGCGCTCGGGATCATCACGCTGCTGCTGTTTCTGGTCGGCATCGTCGTCGCCCAGCAGGGCGCGGTGCAGCTGGCCCAGTTCGGGGCGGAGGTGTTCACGGTCAACCTGATCGGGCGCTCGGTCATCCGCGAGCTTGGCATCCTCCTCGTCGCGATCATGGTCGCCGGCCGCTCGGGCTCGGCCTTCGCCGCGCAGATCGGGTCGATGAAGCTGAACGAGGAGGTCGACGCGATGCGCTCGATCGGCATGTCGCCGGTCGAGGTGCTGGTCCTGCCGCGGGTGCTGGCGATGGTCATCATGGTGACACTGCTGGCGTTCTACGGGGCGCTGATGGCGATCATCGGCGGCGGGCTGTTCTGCTGGACCTCGCTCGGCATCCCGCCGTCGAGCTTCGTCCAGCGCATCCAGGACGTGACGCCGATGAGCGATCTCGTCATCGGTATGGTCAAGGCCCCGGTATTCGGCTTCATCATCGCCGTCACCGGCTGCTTCCAGGGGATGCAGGTGACGGGCAACGCCGAATTGGTCGGGCAGCGGACGACGCAGGCCGTGGTCCAGTCGATCTTCCTGGTCATCGTCCTCGATGCCTTCTTCGCCGTCTTCTTCACCGCGCTCGGCTACGTCTGATGGCCGACGCCCCTGCCTCAGGCGACGACGTCGTCATCCGCGTTGCCCACCTGCAGAACAGCTTTGGCGAGCAGGTCGTCCACAAAGACGTCAACCTCGAGGTCCGGCGCGGCGAGATCATCGGCATCGTCGGCGGCTCGGGCACGGGCAAGTCGGTGCTGCTGCGCTCGGTCATCGGGCTGCAGACGCCCGATGGCGGCGAGATCGAAGTCCTCGGCCACGACATGAGCACCCTCGATGCCGAGGCCGCGAAGGACATCCGCCGGCGTTGGGGGGTGCTGTTCCAGAACGGCGCACTGTTCTCCTCGCTCACCGTCGCTGAGAATATCGAGGCGCCGATGCGCGAGTATTTCGCAATCGACCAGGCGCTGATGGACGAGATCGCCAGCTACAAGATCGCCATGGTCGGTCTGCCCGATATCGCCGGAGCCAAATTTCCGAGCGAGCTGTCGGGCGGCATGCGCAAGCGCGCCGGCCTGGCCCGTGCGCTGGCGCTCGATCCCGACCTGCTGTTCCTCGACGAGCCGACCGCCGGGCTCGACCCGATCGGGGCGGCGGCGTTCGACGAGCTGATCAAGCTGATGCGCGATACCATGGGGCTGACGGTGTTTCTCATCACCCACGACCTCGATACGCTGTACGCGATCTGCGACCGCGTCGCCGTGCTCGGCGACGGCGTCGTGCTAAAGGTCGGAACGATCCCGGAACTAATCGCGTTTGACCACCCGTGGGTGCGCGAATACTTCTCCGGGCCGCGCGGACGCGCGGCGGCAGCGACCGAAGCCATGCCGCACGCCGCCAGCGATGCCGACCGGAAGGCGGCGCGGGCGATCGAGGCCGGGGCTGAACAGGGAGCGGGATGACGTGGTAATGACCGTTCGAACTTCCGCCCGCGCGGCGAGACGCTGAACCATGGAAACGCGCAGCAACTACGTCCTTGTCGGCATCGTCGTGCTCGTCCTGACGATCGGCCTGTTCGGCTTCGTGCTCTACCTCGCCAAATTCAGCGGCGACGACAAGAAGCAGTACGACATCTTCTACAAGACCTCGATCAGCGGCCTGGCGACCGGGTCGCCGGTTCAGTTCAAGGGTGTGCCCGTCGGTCAGATCAAGGAGATCGCGCTCCTCCCGCGCTCGCCGGACGCGGTGCGTGTCCGGATCGAGATCAAGGCCGACACGCCGATCCTGCACGGCACGACGGCGGCAATCGAAGGCGTCGGCTTCACCGGTGTCAGCCAGATCCAGCTGAACGGGGCGATGGCGGGCGCGTCACCGATCACCGAGCCGGGGCCGTTCGGGGTGCCGGTCATCCCGCCGCGGGCCGGTGCGCTGGGTCAGCTGCTCGCCAGCGCACCGGAGCTGCTCAACAACGTCTCGGCGCTGACCGCCTCGCTCAACGAATTGCTCAACCCGGCGAACCGCAAGAGCCTGACCAGTATCCTGGCCAACGTCGACCGGCTGAGCGGCAGCCTTGCCGACCGCGGGCCCGAGATCGCCGGCGCGCTGGCAGAGACGCGCGCGACGCTGAAGCAGGCGACGGCGGCGGCGACGGCGCTGACGCAACTGACGCAGCACACCGACGCGCTGTTGACGACCGACGCCAAGCCGCTGGTCCACGACCTGGCGCTGACCGCGGCGCATGCCAACGACACGCTGGGCAAGGTCGATGCCCTTGTCACCAGTGCGCAGCCGGGGATCGACGCCTTCACCACCCAGACGCTGCCGGCCACCGCCCAGCTGCTGCGCAGCGCGCAGGATGCGACGCAGCGGCTCGGCGCGGTCGCGGCCAAGCTCGACGAGGATCCGGCCGGGGCGCTGCTCGGTGGCCGCCGCCTGCCGGAATACGCCGGGCCTGACTATGTCCCGCCGAAGAAGGGCCACAAGAAATGATCCGCCGCAGCCTCGCCCTCGCCACCCTGGCCCTGGTTGCCGCCTGTGGCCCGCTGGTGCAGATCGGCGGCAACGACAAGGCGCCGGCGTCGCTCCTCGCGCTCCGCGCCTCGGCCGTGCCCGCCCCCGGCGCCGGGGCGACGACCGATCCGCGCGCGACGGTGCTGGTCCTCGTCCCCGCCGTGCCGGGCACGCTGCAGACGCTGCGCGTGCCGGTCATCACCAGCGACACGACCGTTGCCTACCTGACCGGGGCGACCTGGGCCGAGCAGCCCAACCGCGAATTCCAGCGCGTGCTGGCCGACACGCTGTCGGCGCACGGCGTGCCCGTGCTCGACCCGCGACAGGCGACGGCGGCGGGCGGGCGGACCCTGGCTGGAACGCTGCTCGACTTCAGCCTCGACGTCCGCAACCCGGCGGCGGCGGTGGTCCGCGTCCGCTACGACGCGGCGCTGACCGGCATCGCGCCCAAGGGCGGCACGGCGAGCTTCGCCACCCGCCGCTTCGACGCCAGCGTGCCGGTGGCGACGCAGAACCCGACCGATGTCGCCGTCGCTCTCAACAGCGCGGCAAACACCGTCGCCAACGACGTCGCCGCCTGGGTCGCAAAATAACGCGACAGTCCGCGTGCCGGGGCCGGGCAGCAGGCATCATCGACCATCGAAGGCCCGGCTTCCCTTCGACGGTCAGCCCGCGAGGCTTTTGCTGACCATCTCGAACACGTCGCGCGACAGGCCGGGAACGGCGGCGATGCGCTCGAGCTCGGCCCGCATCGTCGCCGCACGCCCGGTGTCGAAGCGCCGCCAGCGGGTCAGGGGCACGGTGAGCCGCGCCGCCGCGCCCGGGTTGGTGCGGCCGACGCTGATGATCTCGTCGGCGAGGAAGCGGTAAGGCTCACCGTTCGCCGCGTGAAAGCGGACCTGGTTGACGCCGAAGGCGCCGATCAGCGCACGCAGCCGGTTGGGGTTGTTCGGGTTGAAGTCGGGGTGCTGCCGCAGCGCCAGCACGCGCGCGAACGTGTCGGGCTGGATCGACATCGCCTGAACACCGAACCACTTGTCGATGACCAGCGGGTTGTCGCGGTGGCGGTCGTAGAACCACGCCAGCGCCGCGTCGCGCCGATCGGGCGCGGCGTTGACCAGCGCCGAGAGCGCGGCGATGCGGTCGGTCATGTTGTCGGCGTCGACGAGCTGTGCCCATGCCGCGTCCGCCGCCGCTCCGTCGCCGGCAACCATCAGATAGCCGAGCGCGACGTTCTTCAGCGCCCGGCGCCCCTTCGCTTCCGGCGTCAGCTCGTAGCGGTTGCTGCCGTTGCCGCGGTACGCCTGCCACAGCGGTTCGCCGAGTGTCCGTGCGATCGCCGTCCGTGCGCCTTGACGGCGGCGGTGGATCGCATCGACCTCGACGACGTCGGCATGGTCGCCAATCACGGCCTCGGTCGGCAGCAGGATCGCTTCGGCGGTGAACTCCGGATCGAGGCCGGCGGCGAGCGTCGCCCCGACGGTGTGCACGAGGTCGACCGGGTCGTCGTCGCCCGACAGCACCTGCAGCGCCAGCTGCTGCGTCGCCTCCCAGCGCGCGAACGGATCGTCGTCATGGGCGGCGAGCAGCGCGAGGTCGGCGCGGCTATGCTCGGCCGTAACGATGACGGGGGCGGAAAAGCCGCGGTTGAGCGACAGCAGCGGCGGTTCGTCGACGCCGTCGAAGCGCGCCTCGGCGCTGCCCTCGAGCGTCAGCAGCGCCTCTTCGCCGAGCCGCCGCCCAGTGTCGCGGCCGAACAGCGCGACGCGGACCGGCATCGCCATCGGCACCTTGACCGGCTGCCCCGGCGTCGGCGGCACGGTCTGCGTCAGCCGCACGGTCGCGGTCCCGGCGGCGGCATCGTGGGCGACGGTCGCCGCGACGCGCGGCGTCCCCGCCTGGTCATACCAGCGCCGGAATGAGCCGAGGTCGCGCCCCGACGCCTCCGCCATGGCGTCGAGCCAGTCGTCGGTCGTCACCGCCTGCCCGTCGAAGCGGTCGAAATAGAGGTCGGTGCCGGCGCGGAACGCCGTCGCGCCGAGCAAGGTGTGGAGCATGCGGATGACCTCCGCGCCCTTGTTGTAGACCGTCGCGGTGTAGAAGTTACCGATCTCGATATAATGATCGGGCCGGATCGGATGCGCCAGCGGCCCGGCATCCTCGGGGAACTGCGCCCCGCGCAGGGTCCGGACGTCGTCGATGCGGCTGACGGCGGGTGATCCCTGATCGGCGGTGAACTGCTGGTCGCGGAAGACCGTCAATCCCTCCTTCAGCGACAGCTGGAACCAGTCGCGGCAGGTGATGCGATTGCCGGTCCAGTTGTGGAAATACTCGTGGGCGACAACCGCGGCGACCGCGTCGAAGTCGTCGTCGGTTGCCGTCTCCGGGTCGGCCAGCACGTACTTGGAGTTGAAGATGTTGAGGCCCTTGTTCTCCATCGCGCCGGCGTTGAAGTCGGCGACGGCGACGAGATTGAAAGTGTCGAGATCGTATTCGCGGCCGTAATTGTCCTCGTCCCAGCGGAAGGCCGTCTTCAGCGCCGCCATCGCGTGGCCGCAGCGCGGCAGGTCGACATCGGCGGCCCAGATGGCGAGGGCGACGCGCTTGCCCGAAGCGGTGGTGAACGTGTCGCGGAGCGCGCTCAGCCGCCCGGCGACGATGGCGAAGAGATAGCTCGGCTTGGGCCAGGGATCGACCCACTCGACGAAGTGGCGGCCGTCGGGCAGCGCCCCGTCGGCGACCGGCTCGCCGTTCGACAGCAGGACCGGAAAGCGTGCGGCGTCGGCCTCGAGCCGGACGCGGAACCGCGCGAGCACGTCGGGACGGTCGATCCAGTAGGTGATGCGGCGGAAGCCTTCGGCCTCGCACTGGGTGCAGAGATTGCCGCCGCTGGCGTACAGGCCGAGCAGCACGGTGTTCGCCGACGGCGCGATGTCGACCACCGTCTCGACCGTCGCGCGGTCGCCGGCGATGGCGAGGCTGATGCCGCCGGCCGTCACGCGCGGGGCCACCGGCTCACCGTCGACCGTCGCCGACACCAGCGTCAGGTCCTCGCCGTCGAGGGCGAGCGGCTCGGCGTGGCGCCCGCTGCGGACGACGGTGAGCGTCGCAAAGACCCGCGTCCGCTCGGCGTCGAGCTCGAAGCGCAGGGTAATCTCGGGGATCAGCCACGCCGGCGGGCGGTACTCCGCCAGGCGGATGGTCGGCGGGGCGATGGGCTGGTCGAGCATGGCTGGCTTTCGTGCGGAAGCAGACAACGTAAGCGTGGCGCTTGCGCTTGTTAAGCGCACACCGCACCACGCGCGGCGATGCACCTGCTGATCTTCGGCCTCGGCTATACCGCCGGCCGCCTCGCCCGGCGGCTGACGGCGCACGGCTGGCGCGTCACAGCGACGAGCCGGTCGGGCGCGCCGGGAACCGTGGCGCTCGATAGCCCGGCGGTTTTCGACGCGCTCGCGGCGTCCGGCGCGGCGACGCACATCCTGTCGTCGGTCCCGCCGGCCGAGGGCGGCGACCCGGTCCTCGCCCGCCACGCCGCCGCCCTTGCCGCCGCTCCGGCGCGCTGGATCGGCTATCTGTCGTCGACCGGCGTCTACGGCGACACCGGCGGCGCGTGGGTCGACGAAAGCGCCGCGCTCGGCGGACGGCGGGTCGACCGGGTCGCGGCCGACCGCGCGTGGCAGTCGCTGCGCCCCGACCTGCGCCTCTTCCGCCTGCCCGGTATCTACGGCCCCGGCCGCTCGGCGCTCGACCAGCTCCGTGCCGGCACCGCGCGCCGCATCGACGCGCCGGGGCAGCGCTTCAGCCGCATCCACGTCGACGACATCGTCGCTGCGCTATGCCGCAGCTTCGATCACGGGCCGCCGGGGGTCTACAACCTGGCCGACGACGCGCCGGCGGAAGCCCGGCGGGTGACCGAATACGCCTGCGACCTGCTCGGCCTCCCCTACCCGCCGCTGGTTTCCCCCGGCGATCCGTCGGTGCCCGCCGTGGCGCGCGGCTTTTACAGCGAATCGCGCGTTGTCGCCGTCGGCAAGGCGCGGCGGTTGCTCGGCTTCACCCCGACGTTTCCCGACTTTCGCGCCGGACTGCGGGCGTGTCGCTGACCGGGCGCCGACCGCCGAGGGCGATGGCCAGGCCCGCCAGCGCGACCGCGGCCCCGCCTGCCGCCAGCGGCGTCCAGCGATAGCCCTCGAACAACGTCGACAGGACGAGGGCGATGACCGGGACGACGACGCTGGAATAAGCCGCCGGCCCCGGCCCGATCCGGCGGATCAAGCGATAATAAACGCTGAAGGCGACCACGGACGCGCCGACGGCGAGATAAGCCAGCCCCAGCGCATATTCCCCGCGCGGGTCCCACGTCGGCCAGCCGGCGGTCGCGACGGCATATAGCGTGTCGAGCAGCGCGCCATAGGCCATCGCCAGCGTCAGCGTCGGCAGCGCCGGCAGGCTGCGACCGAGGCGGCTCGCCTGGAGGACGTTACCGACCGACGCGCACAGCACGGCCGCGCCGACCAGCGCGATGCCGCGCACGGTCTCGGCATGCGTCGCCGGCGCGGCGAGGTCGGGGGCGAACACCAGGCCCAGCCCGGCGACGCCGAGGGCCGAGCCGGCGACGAAGCGCGCCGTCACGCGCGTCTTCAGGAAAAGCGCCGCGAGCACCGTGTTCGGCACCACCAGCAGGGCGAAGACCAGCGACACCAGTCCCGATGCGAGCCGCGTCTCGACGAGATAGACAAGGTTGAAGTTGAGGCAGAACTGCGCCGCGCCGACGACGAAGGCAAAGCCGTGCGCCCGCGCCGCCGGTCGCTGCCACCGCCCCGACGCTACGGTCACGAGCGCCAGCACCGCCGCGGCGACGAGGAACCGGTACGCGACCGACCAGACGGGCGCGACCAGCCCGAGCTGCCCCTTGATCACCAGCCACGTCGAGCCCCAGATCAGCGTGACGAGGGCGAACTCGGCCGCGGCGACCAGCCCTTCGCGCGGGGCTGCCGCCGCGTCCGCCGCGGTCTCAGCCAAGAGCGGCGACGAGCGCGTCGACCGCGGCCGCCGGAGTGTCCCACGCGACGACGAAGCGGGCGACGCCGTCGGCGGGACGACCCCAGTCGTAGAAGCGGAAGCCCATCGCGCGCAGCCGGTCGGCCTCGCTCACATCGAGCCGGACGAACACCTCGTTCGCTTGGGTCGGCCAGACCGCGCGGGGACCCGCCGCCGCGCCGATCCGTGCCGCCCCGGCGTTGGCTGCCGCCGCCGTCGTCAGCCACTGGCCGCTTTCGACATAGGCAAGGAGCTGCGCTGCCTGGAACCGCCCCTTGCTCGGCAGCTGCCCGGCGCGCTTGCGGCGGAAGCGGATCGGCTCGACCAGGTCGGGGGCGAAGATGACCATCGCCTCCGCCGTCATGCCGCCGTTCTTGATCGCGCCGAGGCTGAGGATATCGACGCCGGCGCGCCACGTAACGTCGCCGGGGTGGCAGCCGAGCGCGGCGACGGCGTTGGCGAAGCGCGCGCCGTCCATGTGCACGCGCCAGCCGCGCGCCTGAGCGACCCGCGCCAGCGCCGCGACTTCGTCGGGTGAATAGACCGTGCCGCTCTCCGTCGCCTGCGTCAGCGACAGCGCGCCGAGCTGGACCTGGTGAACGCCGCCGCGATGCGCCGCGAGGCCGTCGGTCAGGGACGCCGGAGTGAGCTTGCCTGCCTCACCCTCGCACAGCACGAGCTTGGCCCCGCCGGTGAAGAATTCGGGGGCGCCGCACTCGTCGACGTGGATGTGCGCCTCCGCGTGACACACGACGGCACCGTAGGGCGGGACCATCGCCGCCAGCGCCAGCGCGTTCGCCGCCGTGCCGGTCGACACCGGCAGGACAGTGCAGTCGCGCCCGAACACCGCGGCATAGGCGGCGTCGAGGCGCCCGGTCCAGGCGTCGGCATCGTACGCCTCGACACTCGGGTCGGCAGCGGCGGCGACGGCGGCGAGGATGTCGGGGCGCACCCCGGCGGCGTTGTCGGACTGGAAGTTCATTGCCGGCGTGGCTACGCGGTCGGCCGCCGTCCGTCCACCGCGATCAGCGCACCGCGTCGGGCTGCGCCTCCGGGCTCGCCGCGCGCACTGCCGGCAGCGCGTTCAGCCGCGCGTCGATCGCCACCAGCTTGGGAAAGCGGGCGATGTCGGCCTGCAGCCGCCGCGCGTTCCACATCTGCGGCACGAGGCAGACGTCGGCGAGGGTCGGCGCGTCGCCGAACAGATAGGCCCCGCTCGCCCCCTCGGCGAGTTCCTCGAGCGGACCGAACCCTTCTTCGACCCAGTGGCGGTACCACGTGTCGATCGCCTCCTGCGGCTGCGCCATCTCGGCCTTCAGGTACTTGAGCACCCGCAGGTTGTTGAGCGGGTGGATGTCGCAGGCGATGGCCAGCGCCGCCGCCCGCACCCGCGCCCGCCCCAGCGGCTCCGTTGGCAGCAGCGGCGGCGTGGGGTGGACCTCGTCGAGATACTCGATGATCGCCAGGCTCTGGTTCAGCCCGGCGGTGTCGTCGATCAGATAGGGGACGAAGCCCTGCGGGTTGAGCAGCTTGAACCCGACCGACGCCTGTGCCCCCTGCGCCAGGTTGATCGCGACCTGCTCGTACGCCAGCCCCTTCAGCCCGAGGGCGATGCGGACGCGGTACGAGGCGGAGGAGCGCCAATAGCCGTAGAGGGTGCGGGTCATGGGAACCTTGTCATCAGAAGCGGTGAGTCGACGCTTATCGCATTCCCGCGGCAACGGCATCGCCCCAAGGGCAGGGTTAGCGTCGATCGGGCGTTCGGATCGCGGAGGCGTCCTGTTCGTCCCGGCGCTAGGCCTTCGTCGCGTCAAACGGGTTCTTGCCGCCACGGAAGGTCAGCCGGATCGGCACGCCGTCGAAGTCCAGCTCCTCGCGCAGCGAGTTGACCAGGTAGCGGTGGTAGCTCGCCGGCAGGTCCTCGGTGCGGTTGCCGAAAACGACGAAGGTCGGTGGCCGCGTCGCCGCCTGCGTCGCATAGCGCAGCTTGATCCGCTTGCCGCCGGCGGCGGGTGGCGGGTTGCGGTCGAGCGCGGCCTCGAACCAGCGGTTGAGCGCGCTCGTCGCGACGCGCCGGCTCCACGCCTCGCGCGCGTCGAACGCCGCCTTCATCAACAGGTCGAGCCCCTTGCCGGTCTGCCCCGAGCAGGCGATCAGCGGGACGTTGCGGATCTGCGACAGGCCGTCGTCGAGCGCGCGCCGCACCCCCTGGAACAGCGCCGACAGGTCGTGGGCGGCGTCCCACTTGTTGAGCGCGATGACGAGCGCCCGGCCCTCGCCAAGGACCATGTCGGCGATCCGCAGGTCCTGCGCTTCGAGTCCCAGCGTGGCGTCGAGGAGCAGGACCACGACTTCCGCGAAGTCGACGGCGTACTTGGTATCGACGGCGGCCATGCGCTCGAGCTTGTCGGTGACCTTCGCCCGCCGGCGGAGGCCGGCGGTGTCGACCAGACGCACCGGGTGCAGCGCGCCGTCGCGCGGATACTCCCAGTCGATCGCGATCGAGTCGCGGGTGATCCCGGCCTCCGGCCCGACGACCAGGCGGTCCTCGCCGATCAGGCGGTTGATCAGCGTCGACTTGCCCGCGTTGGGCCGTCCGACGATGGCAAGCTTGAGCGGGCCCGGCGGCGGGTCGGTGTCGAGTTCGCTTGCCGCTTCGGCCGCTTCCGCCGCGTCGGCCGCGAGCTGGGCGACGAGCGGGTCGAGGACCGGGATCAGCGCCTCGTACAGGTCGGCCATGCCCTCGCCGTGCTCGGCCGAGATCTGCACCGGCGCACCGAAACCCAGTTCGTAGCTTTCCGCCACGCCGCCCTCGCCGGCCCGGCCCTCGGCCTTGTTGGCCACCAGGATCAACGGCGTATCGTGCGCCCGCAGCCACTGCGCGAAGTGGCGATCGAGCGGCGTCACGCCGGCGCGCGCGTCGAATACCAGCAGCGCGACGTCGGCCTGGGTCAACGCGGCGTCGGTCTGCGCCCGCATCCGCCCGGCCAGGCTGGCGGCGTCGGCATCCTCGAAGCCGGCGGTGTCGACGATGGTGAAGTTCAGGTCGTGCAGCGTCGCCGCGCCTTCACGCCGGTCGCGGGTCACCCCCGGCGTATCGTCGACCAGCGCCAGCTTGCGCCCGACGAGGCGGTTGAACAGGGTCGACTTGCCGACGTTGGGGCGACCGACGATGACGACGGTGGGGGTGTGGGGGACCATGCGGGCCGTGTAGCAGGCGCGCGGCCGCGATGCACGGCCGTCCCCCCGGGGACGGCCGTGCCGAGGCGCTTACTGCTTGACGAGCGTGATCGCTTGGCTCGTGCCGTGGACCAGGTCCTGCGACGCGCTGCGGACGGAACGGCCGTCGGCCGCCACCTTCATCGTGTTGATGCCGATCTTCTTGCCGTCGCGGTAGTCGGTCTCGACCAGCGTATCGGCCCCCTTGCTGGCCAGCGTAACGCCGTCCCAGCCGACATCGCCGGTCACCGGCGCGACCGGACCGCCGAGGATGGCGGTGTACTTCACCCCGGTCGGCGTGGTGAACGTCATCGCCTTGCCCTCGCTGCGGAAGGTCGACGTCATGCCGGCGTCGGCCACGGTCAGGTCCTTGGTCTCGAGCCAGGCCCCCGACGTCGCGTGCGATCCGGCCGGGCCGGCGGCGGCGCGGCGGAGGACCTGCTTGCCGGCGACGGCAATGCCGCCGGGTGCCGAGGTGTCGTTGAAGCTGACTTCCATCGTCTTGCCGTCGGCTGCGGCCGTCTCCGTCTGGGTGAACATCGTCTTGCCGCCTTTACGCGTTGCAAGCATGATCGTGCGGGGATCGACGACCTTCACCGACACTTCATCGCGGTACGGGTTGCCGGGCGTGGCGTGGAAAGCACCGTCGGCCTTGATCTTGTACGCCGGCACGCAGGTCGAGCACGAATACATGCCGTCCTTCACCGCGAAGACGTTGGGCTTCGACGCGGCCTCGAGAGTGGACGGATCGGCCTTCCAGGTCCCGTCGAACGGACTGGCGAAGACGGGGGCGGTGGCGAGCATCGCCAATGCGGCGACGACCTTGGTCTGGATCATTGGAGTCCCCTCCCGGTCAGCACGCCGGCCTGGCATGGTGCCAGCGGTCGTGCCCTACGCGACGCAACGGACTTCAATAAACCTTTGCTTGTCTAAACCTTTCGGAAAGACCGATCAACGCCCGAACCATTCATATCGTTGTTTGGCCGATGGTCCTTTCGTCGGGCGTCTTCCGTGGATCGATTTCGAAGGCCGGCCGACGCTCAGCGATACGCGGTCAGCTTGCCGTCGTCGGTCAGGATGAACACCATGTTGTTCGCCACGATCGGCGGCAGGTAGGCCGGCCCGCTCAGCTTGACCGACGACAGCGCCTTGCCGGTGTAGGGCGAGACCGACTCCAGCGTCCGGTTCGATCCCGCGACGAGCAGGCGGTCGGAGGCGAGCACCGGGCCGCTCCAGACGAACGCGCCCGCCTTCGACTTCGGCTTCTTGAATCGCGGCAGCTGGTGGAGCCACTTGATCTTGCCCTCGGCGCGGGTGACGCAGATCAGCTGCCCGTCGAGCGTGACGACATAAATGAAATCGCCCGCCACCCACGGCTGGTTGACGCCGGCGAAGTTCCGCTCCCACACCCGCTGGCCGGTGGCGAGTTCGAGCGCGGCCATGCGCCCGCCGTGGCCGATGGCAAAGACGCGGCCGCGGTCGATCACCGGCGAGGCGTCGATGTCGGTCAGCGCCGCCAGCGCCGTCGTCCGGCCGGTGCGGGCGAGCGCGTCGGACCAGACGGTCCGACCGTTCTCGACCCGCAGCGCCGACAGTTCGCCGCTCGAGTAGCCGGCGACGACCGTCTCCTGCGCGACGGCGGGGGCGGCGGTGCCGAGCAGGCCGGAGACCTCGACGGTGCCCTGGACGCTCCATGCCGTGTCGCCGGTGTCGCCTTTCAGCGAAAACAGCTGGTTGTCGGGCGACAGCGCATAGACCCGCCCGTCCGCGACCGTCGCCGCGCCGCGCAGGGGCAACCCGAGCTCCTTGCGCCACACGGTCGAGCCCGTCGCCGCGTCGAACGCCTCGACGACGCCGAACCCGGTCGTCGCATAGACCTTGCCGTCGGCGACGCTGACACCGCCGCCGAACGCCAGCGCGTCCTTCTTCTTCATCGTGATCCGCTCGGCCCACAGCCGCTTGCCGGTCGCGACCGCGAACGCCTCCACGCCGCCATCGGTGTCCATGGTGAAGACGCGACCGCCGGCGACAACCGGCGCCGCGTTCAGCCGCCGCTGCCCGGTCGAGCCCTTGCCGATCTTGGCGGTCCAGGCGACCGACAGCGTATCCGGCAGCGCCAGATGGCCGCCGTTCTTGGCCGGCGTCCCGCCCGGCTGCGGCCAGTCCGGGTTGACCGCGGGCGGCGGCAGGACGACCGCGACGGACTGGAGTTCAGGCTCGACCTTGGCGGCCGTCTCGAAATCGAGCACCGCCACGCGGGGTCCGGTCGTCGGGGTCTTGGGCTTGCTTTTGAACGCGTGGCACGACGCGAGCGTCGTAGCCAGCAGCAGCAGGGTCAACGGTTTACGCATTAGCGGGTTACGCATCACTGGGCCATTCCGGAGGTCTGCGGGCCGAGGAGCGTCGCCGGCTCGGCTCCAAGATCGATCGCCAGCTGCCCGGCGCGGTTACGGAGCGACGGGGGTGCGGTCACGTCCCGAACGATGGCGATGAACAGCGGCAGGGCCCGGTCGCGCTGCCCGAGCTTCATTTCAGCGACGCCCGTCATCTCGGCGGTAACGGCGAACCACGGGTCGCCGGGGACGGCGAACGGCTTCATCCGGGCAATCACCGTCGCCGGCGGCAGGCGGTCGTACTCGACGCGGGTGGCGCGGATCGTCGCGAGGTCGCGGAACGGCTGCGGCAGGGTCGCGTCGGCGGCAACGGCATTATAGCGCGCGACGGCCGTCGCCGTGTCGCCGGCCTGCAGCGCGACCGCCGCCTGTTCCAGCCGCGCAGCGGCGCGGTAGCCGGGCGTGCCGGTGCGGGCGAGGCTGGTCAACACCGGTGCCGCGGCCGCGGCATTGCCTGCCTCGGCGCGCGCCAGAGCAAGGCTGAAGGCCTCCCCCGTCTCGCCGGCGCGGCGGGCCCGGTCCTCGCGCCAATAGAGCAGCGCGGCGAGGCCGATCAGCAGCAGGATGACGGCAATCGCCAGCATCCGGCCATAGCGCTGCCAATAGCCTTCGAGCTGGGCGCGGCGGTACTCGTCGTCGACCTCGCGGAGAAAGGCGTCGTCGCGCGCGTCGTTGGCCAAGTCAGTCTCCGTGGGGAAAGCGGCGCGGACCATAGCGATCCGGTACCGATTGGCAAAGCATCAGGCGTTCGGCGTCGGAACGGAGCGCCACGAATGGGGCGCCAGCATGGCGCGTCAGGTGGTTGGCACCGCTTCGGGCGATCAGGGTGTGGGGCGGTACAGCTGCTCGTCGCCGGGAAAGCTGCGCTCGCGAACGGCAGCGGCATAGGTCGCGGCCGCGGCGTCGATGCGAACGGCAAGGTCGTCGAAGCGCTTCACGAAGCGGGGCACGCGCTCGAACATCCCGAGCATGTCGTCGACCACCAGCACCTGCCCGTCGCAGGCCGGCGACGCGCCGATGCCGATCGTCGGGCAGGCGACAGCGGCAGTGACGGCGCGGGCCAACGGCTCGACGACGCCCTCGACGACGATGGCGAAGGCCCCGGCCTCGGCGACGGCGACGGCATCGCCGACGATCTTGTCGTACTCGGCCGCGCTCCGCCCGCGCGCGCCGTAGCCGCCGAGCACGTTGACCGCCTGCGGCGTCAGCCCGACATGGCCGATGACCGGCACGCCGCGGGCGGTCAGGAAGGCGACCGTCGGTGCCATTGCCGCGCCGCCCTCGAGCTTGACGCCCGCCGCGCCGGTCTCCGCCATCACCCGCGCCGCCGAGCGGAAACCTGTCTCGGGCGAGGCTTCGTAGCTGCCGAACGGCAGGTCGACGATGACGACGCTGTGATAGCTGCCGCGGACCACCGCCGCGCCGTGCGCGATCATCATGTCGAGCGTGACGCGGACCGTCGTGTCGAGGCCGTAGATCACCTGCCCCAGGCTGTCCCCGACGAGCAGCAGGTCGCAGTGCGGATCGAGCAGCTGCGCCATGCGCGCGGTATAGGCGGTCAGCATGACGATCGGCGTCGCGCCCTTGCGGGCGGCGATCTGCGGCACGGTCAGCCGCTTCATCGGTGCGGGGGTCGGCGTCGCGCGGCTGGTCGCCGTGTCGAGCGTGTACTGAACGGACATCGCCGCCCTCTAGCGCCTGCCGGCGACGAACGCCACCGAGCGATCGGCGGCGAGGTCGACGACGAGGTCGGCCCGCGCCGGCATCTCGGTCGCGACATGACGCGTCAGGCGTTCGTAATGCGCGCAAAAGCGGGCCACCTCGGTATCGCTCATCGCCCGCGGACCATCGCGCTCGGCCTGTTGCCGCCAGGCGACGACGGTCGGGAAGTCGGGCGCGCGCAGGAGGACCAGCCGGTCGAGCGGGGCGAACAGCGCGCGGTAGGGCCCGGCGAGCTGCGCGTCGACATAGCGCCGCCAGCGGCCGTCGGCGTCTTCGCGGGCTTCGAGGGCGTTGACCGGCGGCTCGACGACACCCTCCGCCGTGGCCCCGACGCACCAGCCCTCGAACAGGATCACGTCGACCGGCCCGGCCAGCGGCCACTCGGCGTGCAGTCGCGGCGCGTCGCGCGCCTTGTCAAAGCGCGGCAGCGCCACGCGCTCACCCGCGACCAGCCGTGCCAGCACCGCGACGCCGAGCGCCACGTCGTGCGTTCCCGGGACACCGCGCGTCTGCAGCAGGGGGTGGACTTCGACCGCCAGCCGCCGTCGTGCCGCCGGGTCGAGGTAGAGGTCGTCGAGCGCCAGCACCGCCACCCGCGCCTCGGTCGCAAGCGCCGCGGCGATGGTCGACTTGCCCGCGCCCTGCGGCCCGCACAGGCCGACGACGAGCGGTGACGTCTGCCGCCGCCAGCCGGCAACCGCCGCGGCGATCAGCGCGGCCGCGCTCACCCCGCCCGCGCGGCGGCGCGGACGCGGGCGAGGAGGTCGGTCAGCTGCGCCTGCTCGCCCGCGCTAAGACAGCCGACCACCCGCCGCTCGAGCGCCAGTGCCGCCGGCACGACGGCCCCGTACAGCGTCTCCCCGGCCGGCGTCAGCTGGAGGCGGTGGGCGCGCCGGTCGTTCGGCTGGTCGCCGCTCGCAACCAGCCCGCGGGCGACCAGCGCGGTGACGGCGCGACTGACGGTGATCTTGTCGAGCTCGGCACGGCCGCAGATCGCCGCGCTCGACAGGCCGGGGGATTGGGCGACGATCGCCAGCACCCGCCATTCCGCCACCTTCAGTCCGAACAGGCTGCGGTAGGCGGACGCGATCAGCTCCGACACGGCGTTGGCCGTTACCGACAGCTGGAACGGCAGGAAGGCATCGAGGTCGAGGATGCCGCTGGCCGGGTGACCTTGGCCCTTGTCAGGCGCTGCGGCGGGCGATAGTTTCATTTGCAACAATCCTGGCCGGGAACCCGCGAGATGGCAACCGACGCGCGCGACAATTTTATGGGTCTGGACGGCTTCGAATTCGTCGAGTTCACCGGCCCCGACCCGCAGGCGCTGGCCGGGCTGTTCGAGGCGATGGGCTTCACCCATGTCGCCACGCACCGGTCGAAGGACGTCCGCCGCTATGCGCAGGGCGACATCAACTTCCTCCTGAACATGGATACCACCGGCCAGGTCGCCGCCTTCCGCAACGCACATGGCCCGAGCGCCAATGCCATGGCCTTCCGCGTCCACGACTCCCGCCATGCTTTCGAGGAGGCGGTTCGCCGCGGGGCGACGGCGGTGAGCGGACCGGTCGGACCGATGGAGCTGAACATCCCGGCGATCGAGGGGATCGGCGGCTCCAACCTCTATCTCGTCGACCGCGCCGGCGAGCACGAGATCTACGACATCGACTTCCGGCCGACCGGTGCCGGCATCAACGATCGCTCGGTCGGGCTGCACACGCTCGACCACCTGACCCACAACGTCAATCGCGGGCGGATGGCGCACTGGGCCGACTTTTACGAGCGCATCTTCGACTTCCGCCAGATCCGCTATTTCGACATCGAGGGGCAGGCGACCGGGCTGTTCTCCAAGGCGATGACCGCGCCCGACGACAAGATCCGCATCCCCCTGAACGAAAGCCAGGACGAGCACAGCCAGATCGAGGAGTTCCTCCGCGCCTATCAGGGCGAGGGCATCCAGCACCTCGCGCTGGCGACCGACGACATCTTCGCCACCGTCGACAAACTCCGCGCCAACGGCATCCGCTTTCAGGATTCGCCCGACACCTATTTCGACCTGATCGACAAGCGCCTCCCCGGCCACGGCCACGACGTCGAGGAGATGCGCAAGCGCCGCATCCTGATCGACGGCGCCCCCGAGACCGGCGGCGGGCTGCTCCTCCAGATCTTCACCGAGAACATGGTCGGCCCGATCTTCTTCGAGATCATCCAGCGCAAGGGCAACGACGGCTTCGGCGAAGGCAATTTCAAGGCGCTGTTCGAGAGCCTGGAGCTCGACCAGATGCGGCGTGGCGTTATTCCGGCGAAGCCTGCGGCGGAGACTGCCGACACCGTGGAGGCGGGAGCGTGACCGACCCCGCCGAGTTGCAGGCGCGGATGCTCGCCGCCGCGCCGGACATCGAGCTGTCGTTCAGGGCGACGGCGGACGGGATCACCGGCTACGCCGCCGGCGTCCCCTTCGCCTCGCTGTCCGACGTCGGGCTGGCGCTGACGTTCACGCCGGCCGAGCGCGACAAGGCGCTGGCGCTGCCCGGTGCCGCGCTGCTTCCGGTCGCAGCGGGCGCGCCGGACGGCGATAATTACGTCGTCCTGCCGCCCGAGATCGTTGCCGATTTCAGCGGCGCTCCACGACTGGATCGTCGCCAGCGCCAACCTGCTCGACGCGAAGCCGCCCGGACGCTGATGCCGACCGGCTTCGGCAACCATTTCGCCACCGAAGCCGTCGCTGGCGCGCTGCCGGCCGGGCGCAACTCGCCCCAGCGGCCGGCTTTCGGCCTGTACGCCGAACAGCTGTCGGGCACCGCCTTCACCGCGCCGCGCGCCGAGAACCGGCGATCGTGGCTGTACCGGCTGCGGCCGAGCGCGGCGCACCCGCCGTACCAGCTGGTCGCCGACGCGACCCCCAGCCCGCCGCCGCCGCCGAACCGGCTCCGCTGGGACCCGCGCGGCTGGCCTGAGGGAGCGGTCGACTTCATCGACTCGCGTGCGCCCATGCTCGACTGCGGTGATCCGCAAGCGTTGTCCGGAGCGGCGGTCGCCACCTTTGCCGCGACGGCCGACATGAACGCCCGCGCCTTGGTCAACGCCGATGGCGAGACGCTGCTGATCCCGATCGAGGGGCGGCTCGAGGTGCTGACCGAGCTCGGACGCTTCACCATCGGCCCGCTCGAAGTCGCCGGCATCCCGCGCGGGGTGCGCCACGCTGTCCGCCTGCCCGACGGGCGGGCGCGCGGCTATGTCGTCGAGAACCGGGGAGCCTTGTTCCGCCTGCCCGACCTGGGGCCGATCGGTGCCAACGGCCTTGCCAACCCGCGCGATTTCGTCACGCCCGACGCCTGGTTCGCCGACGACGACCGGCCCCACGAACTGGTCCAGACGTTCATGGGCCGGCGATGGACGACGACGCTCGACCGGTCGCCGTTCGACGTTGTCGCCTGGCACGGCAACCTTGCGCCCTGGAGCTACGATCTGCGCCGGTTCAACACGATGGGGACGGTCAGCTACGATCATCCCGACCCGTCGATCTACACCGTGCTGACCAGCCCCTCCGACACGCCCGGACGCGCCAACGCCGACTTCGTCCTGTTCCCGCCGCGCTGGCTGGTGGCCGAGGATACCTTTCGGCCGCCGTGGTTCCACCGCAACGTGATGAGCGAGGCGATGGGGCTGATCGCGGGCCAGTACGACGCCAAGGCCGGCGGCTTCGCGCCCGGTGGGCTGTCGCTGCACAATCTGATGAGCGGCCACGGCCCCGACGTCGCGTCGTGGCGGAAGGCAAGCGAGGCCGAGCTCGCGCCGCACAAGGTCGACGGCGGCTATGCCTTCATGGTCGAGAGCTGCTGGCCCTTCCGGGCAACCGACGCAGCGCTGGCGGCGGCCCAGCCCGATTACGACGCCGCCTGGGAGGATTTTCCCCGGGCCGTGCTGCCGGAGCAAACGGTGTGATCGACGCAACGCACGATCCCGCGCTGGCGAGCTGGGTCGAGGTGCCGGCGGGGCACGACTTTCCCGTACAGAACCTGCCGCTCGGCGTGGTCAGCACCGGCGGCGCGGCGCGCGCGGGCATGGCGATTGGCGAATGGATCGTCGACCTCGCCGGGATCGCGGCGGCGGGGCTGGTCGAGGCGCCGGCGGCGCTGGTCGGCGCGCCGACGCTGAACGCGCTCCTGGCCGACGCGGCGGCGCGCAGGCGCCTGCGGGTACAGGTGTCGGCGCTGCTGACCGATCAGCAGCAGCGCAGCCAGGTCGAGCCGCATCTGATCCCGGCCGCGGCGGCGACGCTCCACCTGCCGTGCCGGATCGGCGACTACACCGACTTCTACGTCGGCATCCATCACGCGACGAACATCGGCCGGCTGTTCCGCCCCGACGCGCCGCTGCTGCCGAACTATAAATATGTGCCGATCGGCTATCACGGCCGCGCCTCGACCGTCGCCGTGTCGGGCACGCCGGTGGCCCGCCCCAGCGGCCAGCGCAAGGCACCCGATGACGCCGAGCCGAGCTTCGGCCCGAGCCGCCGCCTCGATTACGAGCTCGAGATGGGCGTGTGGATCGGCGCGGGCAACGCGCTCGGCGAGCCGATCCCGGTTGCCGACGCTGGCCGCCACGTCGCCGGGCTGGGCCTGTTGAACGACTGGTCGGCGCGCGACCTGCAGGCGTGGGAGTATGTTCCGCTCGGGCCGTTCCTGGCCAAGAGCTTCCTGACGTCGGTCTCGCCGTGGGTCGTCACCGCCGAGGCGCTCGCGCCCTTCCGCCTCGGTCAGGCACCGCGCCCGGACGGCGATCCTGCCCCCCTGCCCTATCTCGCCGACCCGGCCGACCAGCGCGGCGGCGCGTTCGCCATCGACCTGTTCGTCGACCTGTCGACCGCCGCGATGCGGGCCGCCGGCACCCCGCCTGTCCGCCTCGCCGCGAGCGCCGCGCGCCACATGTACTGGACCGTCGCCCAGATGATCGCCCACCATACGTCGAATGGCTGCGCGCTCCATCCCGGCGACCTGCTCGGCACGGGGACGATCTCGGGCGCCGACGAGACCAGCCTCGGCAGCCTGATCGAGATGAGCCGCGGCGGAGCGCAGCCGGTGGTGCTGCCGGGCGGCGAGACGCGCGCCTTCCTGGCCGACGGCGACGAGGTGACGATGACGGCGCGGGCGGTTGCGGACGGGTTCGTGCCGATCGGCTTCGGCCAGTGCCGCGGGCGGGTTGTCTCGGCGCCGGGAAGGCTGGCGCGGTGAGTGGTGGACCCTGCGGGACTTGAACCCGCAACCTATCGATTAAAAGTCGAACGCTCTACCGATTGAGCTAAGGGTCCTTGGCGGCGGCTCGTCTAGGGCGGCGCAGGCGCGCGCGCAACTGACGTGCGGTCAAGTGCAGCACCGGGTGCCGCCAAGCGGGGGCGATCTCGGCCAGCGGGTCGAGCACGAAGCGGCGCGCCGCCACCCCTCGGTGCGGCACGACGAGGCCGCGCTTCGCCGTCCGCCAGCCGCGCGGCGTCACCGCCCGCTCGGCCGCCACGATGTCGAGGTCGAGCACCCGCGCGCCCCAGCGGCGTCCCTTGCGGCGACCGAAGGCTCGCTCCACCCCCTGCAACACGGCGAGCACCGCTGGCAGCGGCAGGTCGGTCGCGAGCGCGGCGACGGCATTGGCGAAGCGGCGCTGGCGGGGCCCGAGCGGCGCGGTGGCGCGCACCGCCGAGACCTTCACGACGCCCAGTCCGGCATCGTCGAGCGCCGCCAGCGCCGCCTGCAGCACCCGCGCCGGCGCCCCGAAGCGCCCGTGCCGGCGGTTGCTGCCGAGGGCGACGTGAATGATTGCCGACATGGTGGCGAACTCCGTACACGCACCGCCATGGAAGCAAACCCCGAGGCCGAGCCGCCGCACGACTGCCCCCGCTGTCCGCGGCTGGTCGACTACCGCGCCGCCAACCGCGCCGCGCATCCCGACTGGTGGAATGCGCCGGTGCCGGCGTGGGGCGACCCCGACGCCTGGCTTTGCGTCGTCGGCCTGGCCCCGGGGGTGACGGGGGCCAACCGCACCGGGCGGCCGTTCACCGGCGACCATGCCGGGCTGCTGCTCTATGCGACGCTCGCCGAATTCGGGCTGTCGCACGGGACGTTCGCCGCGCGCCCCGACGACGGGCTGGTTCTCGACGGTGTCTTCATCGCCAACGCCGTCCGCTGCGTCCCGCCCGAGAACAAGCCGGTACCGGCCGAGATCCATGCCTGCCGCCCGTTCCTCGCGGCGCAGCTTGCCGCCCTGCCGCAACTCGAGGTCGTGCTGGCGCTGGGCGCGATCGCCCATCAGTCAGCGGTCAAGGCGTTGGGCGGCAAGCTGCCCAAGGCGCGTTTTGCCCATGGTGCCGTCCACCGCCTGCCCTCGGGACTGGCGCTCGTCGACAGCTATCACTGCTCCCGCTACAACACGAACACGGGCAGGCTGACGCCCGCGATGTTCGCCGCCGCCTTCGCCGCGGCGGTCGCAGCCCGGGTTGCCTCCGACCCCCCGCGGGGCGCATGAGGGCATCATGGCCAGCCCTGCTCCGCCATCCGATCCCGCGCTCGCGACGACCCGGCTGCTCGACCGCGGAGCGCTGGCCCTGTCGGCGCTGTGCCTGTTCCACTGTCTCGCGCTCCCCGTGGTCCTGGCGGCGCTGCCGGCCCTGTCCGCCGTGCTGCCCGACCGCCCCTGGGTGCATCCCGCGATCCTGATCCTGGCGGCACCGCTGGCGTTCGTCGCCCTCGGTCAGGGATGGCGGCGGCACCGGGTGGCCTGGCCGGCGCTGCTCGGTGCCGGCGGGGTGGCCCTGCTTGCCGGTGGCGTCGCGGCCGGGGACGGGACGACGGGCACCGTGCTGACGGTTGCCGGCGGGCTGACCCTGGCGGCCGCACACCTCCTCAACTGGCGGAAACTGCACCGCCATCCATGACCGTTGCTCCGGCGCGGCGCAGCGATTAACCCGGTGGCGGACCAGAACGGAGCGGGCATGATCGGGAAGGTAGTCGTCGCGATGGCAATGGCGGCATCGGCGGCGTTGGCGGCAGCGGACGCGGCGGAAACCACCGACCCCTATCTCTGGCTCGAAAGCGTCAACTCGCCGCGCGCGATGGCCTGGGTCGAGGCGCGCAACGCCTATACCACCGGCCAGCTCCAGGCCGATCCCGCCTACGCCGCGAACTACGCGGACGCGCTGGCGATCGGCGGGGCCAAGGACCGCATCCCGACGCCCGACTTCGTCCACGGCGCGATCTTCAACTTCTGGCAGGACGCCGACCACTTGCGCGGCATCTGGCGGACGACGAGCCTCGACGACTACCGCTCGCCGACGCCGACCTGGCGGACGGTGCTCGACGTCGACGCGCTCGGCAAGGCGGAGGGCAAGAGCTGGGTCTGGCACGGCGCCAACTGTCTCGAGCCCGACCAGCGGCGCTGCCTGATCGCTTTGTCCGACGGCGGCGAGGACGCGACGACGGTGCGCGAGTTCGACGTCGCGACGGGGCAGTTCGTGGCCGGCGGCTTCGCCCTGCCGCACGGCAAGCAGTCGATCGCCTGGGAAGACGCCGACCACATCCTCGTCGCCCGCGAATGGGCGCCGGGCGAGCTGACCGCCTCGGGCTATCCGTTCATCGTCAAGCGGCTGACGCGCGGCCAGCCGCTGTCGGCCGCCGTCGAGGTCTTCCGCGGCCAGAAGAGCGATACCGAGGTCCAGCCGACCACCTTCACCGACGGCCAGGGCCGCCGGCTGACGGTCATCATCCGCGCGACTGATTTCTTCCACTTCGAGAACCACGTTGTCGATGCCGCCGGCACCCGCCGGCTCGCGGTCCCCGCCAAGTCGGCGATCGTCGGCCTCGTCGCGGGCCGCGTCGTCGTCCGGCTCGACGAGCCGTGGTCCGCCGGCGGGGCGAGCCTGCCCGCCGGATCGCTGGCAGCATTCGCCCTTGCCGCCGGGATGCGCAGTCCCGCGACGCTCGCGCCGGCGCTGGTCTGGGCGCCCGGGCCGCGCGATGCGCTCGAGGACGCCGCAACGACCAGGGACCGCCTGCTCGTCGCGACGCTCGACAACGTCCGCGGCCGCGCATGGAGCTTCGCGCCGACGGCGAGTGGCTGGGCCAAGACGCCGCTGCCGGTCGCCGACAACATGGCCCTCCGGCTGGGCAACGCCGACACCCGCAGCGACCGCGCCTTCCTCACCGTCAGCGGCTTTCTCACTCCGCCCGCGCTGTCGCTCGTCGATGTCGCGGCGGGAACGCTGACCCCGGTCAAGATCCTGCCGGCCAAGTTCGACGCCAGCCAGGACGTCGTCGAGCAGCATGAGGCGACGTCGAGCGACGGGACGCGCATCCCCTACTTCATCGTCCACCGCAAGAACCTCAAGCTCGACGGGGCGACGCCGACGCTGCTGACCGCTTACGGCGGCTTCCAGGTCAGCCGCACGCCCGACTATGCGGCGACGACGGGCAAGCTGTGGCTGGAGAAGGGCGGCGCGCTGGTGCTGGCGAACATCCGCGGCGGCGGCGAGTTCGGGCCGGCGTGGCACGAGGCCGGGCTCGGCGTGAAGCGGCAGATCATCTACGACGACTTCGCCGCCGTGGCGCGGGACCTGATCGCCCGCAAGGTCACCAGCCCGCGCCGGCTCGGCATCGAGGGCGGGTCGAACGGCGGGCTGCTGATGGGCGTGCAGTTCACCCAGCACCCGGAGCTATGGCAGGCCGTCATCATCGACGTGCCGCTGCTCGACATGATCCGCATCGGCAAGATCGCCGCCGGCGCGTCCTGGGCCGGGGAGTACGGCGACGTCGACAGCGACCCCGCCGTTCGCGCCTTCTGGGAGAAGACCTCGCCGTATCAGAACCTGCGCCGCGGCGTCGCCTACCCTGAGCCGTTCATCTTCACCACGACCAAGGACGACCGCGTCGGTCCGCAGCATGCCCGCAAGTTCGCCGCGCGGCTGGAGGAGCTCGGCTACCATTTCTATTACTACGAGAACACCGAAGGCGGGCACGGCGCCGGAGCCGACCTCAAGCAGGCCGCGCACACCAGCGCGCTCGAGATGACCTACCTGCAGAAGAAGCTGATGGACCGCTGACGCCTCAGACCGGCGGCCCAAGGACATGATCGGCGTAGCAGATGCCCGAATAGTGCCAGTGCACGCCGTGGCCGCTCGGATAAGTCGCCGCGTCGCGGGCATGGAGCTCCGCGACACCGCGGCCGCGATTGGCCGGATCGGCCATGTCCCAGCCGATGTTGCCGCACGCGGGATCGCAGACGATGCTTGCCGGGCGGACCCAGGCGTTGCCGTCCCAAGCGTGGTAGGTGCCGCCGTTCCACAGGCACACTGCCTCGCGCGTCGCCTGCGCCGGCGTGAACGGGCGGCCGCCCTGCCCCAGCCGGTGCTCGGCCGCGGCGCGCTTGGCGGCGAACAGCTTCAGCCCGGCATCGAGGTTGGCGCGCCAGTCCCACGCCTGCGCCGGCGTCGCGGGCGGCTTGGTCAGCTGGCATAGCCCGACGCCGCCGTCGAACGACACCACGGGCAGCCCGGCGGGCGTGAAGTGATGGCAGCGGCTCTCCTGCGCGACGATGCGGTCGAACCCGGCCGCGCCGGGCTTGCCGCTGAGATAGCTCGCGACCTGATCGGCGCTCGGGTTGCTGCCGCGAAGTTCGACCGCACCCTGGCATGTCGCGGTGCCCGCCGCCGCCGTGACCGTCAGCGTGCCCCCGCCGCAGCCGATCGCGTCGCGAGCGTCCCACGCGCCGTTGGCCGTCGCCGCCGTGCCGCCCGCGCTATGATCGCGCCAGACGAGGTGCCAGTCCCAGCGATGGCTGCCGCCCGCGTCGGTGGCGAAAGGCAGCGGCGGCAGTTCGCCGCTGGCCGCGATGCGGACCACGCCACCCGTGCCGGGCAGCGTCAGCTTCACGACAGCAACGACTGGACGTGCGGCATAACCTGGTGTGTCCCCGCGACGATCATCGATCCCGCCACGTAGACGATGACGAGCAATCCGACATACGCGATCCAGCGGTTCCGCTCAATCACGCGCGCGATGTAGTTCGCTGCCACGGCCATCACCGCGACCGAAAAGCCGAGGCCGACGAGCAGCACCGTCGGATGCTCGCGGGCCGCGCCGGCGACGGCCAAGACGTTGTCGAGGCTCATCGACAGGTCGGCAAGCGCGACCTGAAGCACCGCCTGCGACACGGACTTGGCCGGCTTGGCCGGCGCGTCGACCGGGGCGTGGCCGACGTGGCCGCGGCGCAGTTCGCGGAACAGCTTCCACCCGACCCACAGCAGCAGCAGCCCGCCGGCAAGCGTCAGCCCGACGACGCTGAGCAGGCGCGTCGCCAGCAAGGCGAAGCCGATCAGGAAGACGAGCGCCAACGCCACGCCGATGCTCAGCACCCGGCGCCGGGCCTCGGCCGGCAGCCCGGCAGCCAGCGTGCCGAGGATGACGACATTGTCGCCCGCCAGCATCAGGTCGATCATGATCACCTGCCCGAGCGCGGCGAGGCCCCCGGGCGTGGCGATATCGGCAAGGTTGATCGACCCCATGCGCGGCGTCTAGCGGTCGCGCCGCAGGGCGGCAAACGGACTGGCGCGCGCCTTGTCGGCGGCGGCCAGCGCCTCGGCCTCGGCTTCGCTCAGGATCAACCCGGCGGCGGCACGGTCGGCATCGGGCACCCGTGGATAGGGCTCGAGCGCGAGGCCGAGCGACTGCGCCACCGCCTCGCCCACGTCGAGCAGGTCGCCGTCGAGCGGCAGGATGTCGAGGTCGAGGTCGGACAGCTCGACCTCGTCGCCTTCCGGCACCGCGCTGTCGCTGAAGATCAGGTCGACCGGCTCGGTCAGCCGGAACGGCACCGGCTCGGCGGTGACGACACACGCCTGCGCGCCGGAGGCGTGGAGCGGGCCACCGATGCGGATGCCGCGGGCATCACGATGAAGGGTGAGCGTTGCGGTCAGCTCGTCGAGCGCCAGCAGGTCGAAGCGCGCCGCCAGCGCCGCGCGCTCGGTCGCGGTCGCGGTCACGGTCTCGACCCGGCGGGCAACGCCGATCTCGTGCGCGCGGACCAGACGCGACAGCTCCGGCGTCACAGGCGACCGGCCTCCAGCTCGGCGAAGCTCCGCCGGCCGACCGCCGCGGCGAGGTCGCGCACGCGGCGGGCGCTCCAGTCGAGCGCCGCAGGATCGACCGCCGCGCCGCGGTAGAGGTTGCGCGCGAGCGCGGCGCCGAGGTCGCCGCCGGCCAGCGCGTCGCGATAGGCGCCGAGCCGGCCACCGAGCGCCGACACCATCTGCCCGACCTGCTTGCCGACGGTCGGATCGCCGATGCCGAGCTCGCGCAGGCTGCCGTCCATGTCGGCGATGAAGCGGTCGGTCAGGTCGGCCGCGAACTGCCGCGCCGCCTCGCCGACCTCTTCCAGCCGGACGAGAACCAGCGCCAGCACCAGCGCCACGACGTCGAAGCGGCCATCGACCGTGTCGGGCACGCTGCCGGCAAGATACCAGTCGGCCGTCCGCGCTTCCGTCACGACCGCGCGGTACAGGGCGTCGCCGGCGGGCGGCGAGCGGTCGGTGCGGAACAGCCGGGCGAGGTAGGTCACGGGCGAAGCCTTGTCGGAAGGGGGTATTGTCGCATATTGAGGCGATCCGCGTCCGGCGCAACGCCGCCGGTTCGTCGCGGTCCAAGGAGTTTCCGATGCGTCTCGCCCCCGCCCTGCTTGCCGTGTTGCTGGCTGCGACCGGCTGTTCGACGATCAAGCAGAACCAGGGCTATATCGTCGACGCGCCGCTCCTCGCCTCGGTCCAGCCCGGCGTCGACAACAAGAACTCGGTCGAGAAGACGCTCGGCCGCCCGACCTTCGCCGCCGAGTTCGACGGCAACGAGTGGTATTACGTTTCGCGCAACACGCGCCAGATCGCCTTCCTCCAGCCCAAGGCGACGAGCCAGTCGATCACCAAGATCACCTTCGACGCCAAGGGCAACGTCGCCAAGGTCGAGACGCGCGGGCTCGAGCAGGTCGCCAATATCCACCCGGTCAAGGACAAGACCGAGACGCTCGGCCGCAAGCAGGGGCTGCTCGAAGACATCTTCGGCGGCGTCGGTGCGCTGGGCTCGGGCACGGTTCAGAACGACTCCGCCGGCGGGACGAAGACGGGACGCGACGGCCCGCGCTAATGCTCCCAGCCGAGGCGGGTCGGGACGATCGGTCCAGATAGGCCGACGACGGTCAGCCCCGCGCCTGCCGCGACGATGCCGATGCGCGTCGTGCCCGCCGGCGGCGCCGACCCCGGGGGCAGGGTGAACAGCAGCTCGTAATCGTCGCCCGCAGTCGCCAGCGCGCACAGTCCGGGGTCGTCGCGCGCCGTCCGCGCCGCAGCCGCCGGCGACAGCGGTATCGCCTCAAGGTCGATCGTCACCGCGACGCCGCTCGCTGCCGCCAGCCGCTCGGCATCGATCAACAGGCCGTCCGACACGTCCATCGCCGCCGTCGCCCGTCCGACCAGCGCGGCAGCGAGGGCCAGCCGCGGCTCGGGCCGGCGGAAGCGGGCGAGCAGGAATTTGTCGGGGGGTGCGTCGCCGCGGGCGATGGCCAGGCCGAGGCCGGCGTCGCCGACCGTGCCGCTGACCCACAGCCCGTCTCCCGGCCGCGCCCCCGCGCGCGACAGGGCGCGCCCCGGCTCGACGCTGCCGATCGCGGTGAGGCCGAGCACCGCCGCAGCCAAGCCCGACACCGTGTCGCCGCCCCACAGCGCGACGTGCCACCGCTCGAGACCGCGCGCCAGCCCGGCGGTGAAGGCGGTGAGCCACGCCTCGTCCTCCGCCGCGCTCAGCCCCAGGCCGAGCAGCACGCCGACCGGCCGCGCGCCCATCGCCGCCAGATCGGACAGGTTGACCGCCAGCAGCTTCCAGGCAACGTCGCTCGGCGGATCGTCGGGCAGATAATGCACCCCGGCCGCCAGCACGTCGTGCGTCAGGACGAGGTCGCGCCCGAGCGGCGGCGCGTAGACCGCCGCATCGTCGCTCAGTCCGCGCGCCGCAGCGCTCGTTGCCAGGGGGCGAAGCAGCCGCGCGATCAGCTCGCGCTCACGCACCCGGAAGCGGTCCGTCGCCGCGCGCGCTCCGGGCCACGGCGTCGAGCAAGCCGTTGACGAACCCCGTCTCGCGCGCGTCGTAGAAGGCGTGCGCAACGTCGAGATACTCGTCGATGACCGTCGCCGTCGGCACGTCGGGGCGCGCGATCAATTCGTACACCCCGGCCCGCAGCACCCCGCGCAGCGGCCGGTCGAGCCGGTCGATGGCCCAGCCCTGCGCCAGGTTGGCGGCGATCAGCGCGTCGATCTCGCCGCCGCGCGCGGCGACGCCGGCGACCAGGTCGTCGAAGAACGCCGCGTCGGCGGGCTTGTACTCGGCGTCCTCGATGGTCGCGCCGAGCCTGTGGTTGTGGAATTCGTGGAGCAGGCCGGGCACCGTGCCGCCGGCCATGTCGCGCTGGTAGAGCGCCTGCACCGCGGCCAGTCGCGCCGCCGACCGCGCGGTTCCGGTCCGCGCCTTCTTCGCCTTGGTTTTCGCCATGGGCGCGATGTAGCGGGCCGCCCGGCCGCTGTCACCCTCCGCGCCGCAGCGTGAAGCGCACCCGCCGCCCGCGGAAGTCGAGCGCGACGCGACGGAAGGCCTCGAGGACGTCGGTGCCGATCAACAGCGCCGGCACCTTCTCCAGGCCGAACAGGCGGAACGGCGGGGCGTCGGCAAAGGCGACATTGACGTTCGACAGGGTCAGCCCGCCGATGCGGATGTTCGACGTCGTCGCGAGGTTGGCGGTCAGCGTCGCACCGGTCACGCTGGTCAGCACGATCGGCCGCGGCACCGGCGCCCGGCGCGTCCCGAGGACGCGGGCCTGGAGCGCAAGGTTGCCCATGGTGATCTCGGACCCTGTATCGATGACCGCGTAGATCGGGAAGCCGTTGACGCTGGCCGCCGTCAGGATCAGCTGGCCATTGCGGCGGCGGGCGAGGACGACGATCTCGTCGCCGCCGCTGACCGCTTCGGGCCGGCGCGCGTCCTGGACCGTGATCGTCTTGCGGTCGAAGTCGAGCAGCAGCCGCTGGTCGACCAGCGCATCGATGCCGACGATCCCCTGCGCGCCGAGGAAGCGCTCGGGCAGCGCCGGGGCGGCGATATCGGGGATCGTGCTGTTGCCGAGCTTCAGGCTGTCGACGCGGACCGTGCCGACCCGCGCCGGCCCGGCCATGCCCTGCAGGTTGACCATGCGCCCGGGCCGCAGCTTCAGCTGCTCGGCCAGTCCCGACCCGATGACCGACCGGTCCGCGCCCGAGTCCACCAGGAAGCGGAACGGCCCCTGCCCGTCGACGCCGACCAGGATGAACATCCGCGACTTGACCTGTTCGGCCGCGAGCGGATCGCCGGCAACCTCCAGGCTGTTGTCGATCACCGCCGGAGGGATGGTCGGGGTCACCGCCGGCTCGGCCACCGGCGGCACCGCAGCCGTGACCAGCGCGGTGAGCAGAAGCAGGAACATGGTGCGAACATGCGCCGTTTCGCAGGTTGCCGCAAGGGTCGGCTTGGCCAGTACCGGACTGTCGCGGGGCGGAAGCGGCGCGTCCTGCGATCCGTCGGTTTGCCCTCGACGCGCCCCGTCGCCCATGCCAGCCTGCTGTCCGGACAGGGGGGACAGGGCATGCAGATCACACGGCGGACGTGGCTCGGCGGCATGGCAGTTACCGGAGCGGCGGTTGCGCTGCCGCCGGGGCGGGTCGCGGCAGCGTCGATCGCCGCCCCCGGGGCGACGTTGGCGTTCCGCGCGGTGCTCGACGCGCTCGCCCGCTTCGCCGCCGCCGACCTGGAGGCGCAGGGCTTCCCCGGCATGACCCTGGCGGTGCGCGCCGGCGACGGGCAGACGGGGACGATCGCGGTCGGCGACGCCGTCACGGGGCGCGAAGCGGTCCGCGCCGACCACCTGTTCCAGATCGGCTCGATCTCCAAGTCGCTCGCCGCCATGGCGCTGTACGCGCTGGCCGGACAGGGACGGGTCGACCTCGACGCACCGGCGGTCAGCATCGTCCCGGAGCTGTGGCTCGAGGATGACCGCATCACCCTGACGCAGTTGATGGCGCACAGCGCCGGCCTGCCCGACGATGCGCCGTTCTTCCCCGACGTGCCCGGCGGCCGGCTATGGTCGGCAACGTCGCCGGGGAGCCACTTCTCGTACAGCAACGCCGGCTACGACATGCTCGCCCTCGTCGTCGAGCGAGTGAGCGGGCTGCGCTACGACCGGGCGCTCTCCGCGCTGGTCCTGCACCCGCTCGGCATGACCGGCGCCGAACCCGTGATCCGCACCGCGGACCGCAGCCGGTACGCGCGCGGCTATGTCTCCTTTCCCGGCGATACGACCTGGTTTCCGCAGTCGCCACTCGCCGAGGGGCCGTGGCTCGACATGGACCGCGCGGCGGGGTCGGTCGCGGCGACCAGCGGTGCGATGCTGTCGTACATCGGCTTCCTTGGCGGGCTGGCGCAAGGGCACGGCGGGCCGCTGTTCCCCGCCGCGCTGGCCGCGCAATTCGCGACGCCGCTGATCGCGACCAACGACTTCGGCAAGGGCGCGCGCTACGGGGCCGGGTTGGCGACGGTCGACGTCGACGGCGAACCGACTTTCCATCACACCGGCGGCATGCTGCTGTTCAGCTCGGCCGTGTACGTCGACCGGGCGACCGGCGCCGGCGTCTTCGCCAGCGTCAACATCGGCGGCACCGGCTACCGCCCGCGTGCCGTTGCCCAATACGGCGTGCGCCTGCTCCGGGCGAGCGCACGCGGGCAGGCGCTGCCGGCCCCGCTGCCGATCGTCCCGGTCGCCCCGATCAACCTGGCGACCGACTTCGCCGGGCGCTTCGTCGGCCCGGCGGGCGATGCCATCGTCGTCGTCGCGGACGGGACGGCGCTGAGCCTTGTCGACGGCACGCGTCGCGGCCGGGTCAAGGCAACCAGTGACGGCAGCTTCGCCAGCGACCTCCCGGGCCGGCATCGCTACTCGCTCGACTTCGTTGCTGCGCGCGGGCCGCGGAACCGATTGTGGTTCGGCGACACGCTCTACGGTCGCGACACCGCCGTCGCGCAGCCCCCGGCCCGCCCCGAACTGGCGGCGATCGCTGGCGACTACACGTCGAACGACCCCTGGATCGGCAGCGCGTCAGTGTGCGCCCGCGGCGACACGCTGGTCGTCGACGGGACCGGGCCGATCCGCCGCGCCGCCGACGGCAGCTGGCGCTTCGCCGACCCGCAGTCGTGCGAGCGGCTATGGTTCGACCGTCCCGTCGCCGGCCGGCCCCAGCGGCTGGTCTTCTCGGGCGCGAGCCTCTGGCGCAGCATCGCCTGAGTGTACCCTTGCGGCAACAGGGGTCGAGCGATCGCACGACTGTAACGCCGCCGTCACGCAGCCCCCTTAACGCGGCGGCAATCAGCGCACAGTCGCGCTTAGCGGGGGATTACACGTGTCCAAGACCATCGTGCGCGCGGCCTTGTTCGCCGCCGCGAGCCTGACCGCCGCCACTTTTGCCGCCGAAGCCGCCCGCGCCGCCGCACCGGCTGCGACCGACGCCGTCGACACTGCGGACAGCAGCGAGATCATCGTCACTGCCGAACGTCGGCCGGAAAACCTGCAGCGCGTGCCCTTGTCGGTCGGCGTGCTGGCCGGCACCGACCTCCGCACCTTCCAGGCCGGCGGCGGCGACCTGCTCGAACTGTCGGGTCGCGTGCCGGGCCTTTACGCCGAGACGACGACCGGACGCATCTTTCCCCGCTTCTACATTCGCGGCCTCGGTAACATCGACTTCTACCTTGGCGCGTCGCAGCCGGTCGAGATCGTCCAGGACGACGTCGTCCTCGAACACGTCGTCCTGAAGTCGAACCCGGCTTACGACGTCGCCCAGATCGAGGTGCTGCGCGGGCCGCAGGGCACGCTGTTCGGCCGCAACACGACCGCGGGCATCATCAAGATCGACACGATCCGCCCGACGCAGGACCTCGAGGGCCGCGCCTCCGCCTCCTACGGCGAGTACAACACCGTCACCTTCGACGGCGGCATCGGCGGGGCGCTGGTCAAGGACAAGATCGCCGTCCGCGTCTCGGGCCTGTACCAGCACCGCGACAACTGGGTCGACAACACCTTCACCGGCACCAGCGCCGACAACACCCAGGTCAACAAGCGCAATGCGCTCGGCGGCTTCAACGAGCGCGACCTCCGCGCGCAGATCCTGATCACCCCGACCGAGCAGCTGTCGATCCTGCTCGAAGGCCAGGGCCGCTCGTACAAGGGCACGTCGACGATCTTCCACCGTGCCGCGCTGATCAAGGGCTCCAACACGCCGGTCGGCCCACGCGACCAGGTCGCGCTCGACGAAGGCGCCGGCAACCCGCAGGCGTATGAGACCTATGGCAGCTTCGCCAACGTCAGCTACGACTTCGGTCCGGTCAGCCTGACCTCGATCACCGCCTACGAGACGCTGTCGGGCTACAGCCGCGGCGATACCGACGGCGGTGCGGCGGCGCTGTTCCCGGTCAACGGCGTGCCCAACGGGTTCGGCCAGAGCCAGGGCCAGGTCAAGCGGCTCGGACAGGTCACCGAGGAGGTCCGCCTCGCCTCGACCGGCGATCCGCGCTTCAAGTACCAGGCCGGCGCCTATTACTTCGACAACCGCGACATCACCGAGTTCGACCAGCGCGCCTATCTGCTCGGCACCAATCCGAACAACTATGTCCAACTGCACGACGTCAACACGTCGTGGGCGGTGTTCGGCCAGCTGAGCTACCGCCTGCTGCCTGACCTGACGCTGACGGCCGGCGGCCGCGTGACCAACGACACGAAGACGACGACGCTGTTCAAGACGGCGAACACCGTCGCCAACGTCGTCACCTACACCGGCCGCACCAATGTCCGCCTGTCGGACACGCAGCCGAGCTGGGACGCGAGCGCGCTCTACACGGTCACGCCCGACTTCGGCCTGTATGCCCGGGTCGCGCGCGGCTTCCGCGGTCCGACCATCCAGGGACGCTCGGCGGTGTTCAACTCCGACTTCACCACCGCAGGGTCGGAGACGATCATCAGCTATGAAGGCGGCTTCAAGAGCCAGCTGTTCGACCGCACGCTGCGCCTCAACGTCTCGGCGTTCGGCTACACGGTCAAGAACATCCAGCTGAACGGCAACGACGCCAACGGCAACGGCGTCCTGTTCAACGCCGACCATGCCAATGCCTACGGTCTCGAAGCCGAAGCGAATTGGACGCCCGTCGAGCACCTGTCGCTCGGGGCGGGGCTCAGCCTGCTTCACACCGAAATCAAGGACAACCGCGTCTATGCCCAGGTCTGCGCCCTGAACGGCGTCGTCGTCTGCACGGTCAACAACCCGCTGATCAAGGTCGGAGCGAACTACTTCGCCCAGATCAACGGCAATCCGCTGCCCGACGCTCCGGAATATACGCTCGACCTGACCGCGCGGTACGGCGTCCCGCTCGGCAACCATGGCGAAATCTACCTGAGCGGCGACTTCTCGATCCAGGGCTATACCAACCTCGTCCTGTACAAGACGGCGGAATTCAACGCCAACGGCAACTATGAGGCAGGCTTGAAGCTCGGGTACGTCACCGCCGACGGCAAGTACGAGGCAGCGGTCTTCGCCCGCAACCTGACCGACCGGAAGAACCTGAAGGGCGTGATCGAGAACTACATGGCCGCGGTGTACAACGAGCCGCGCATCGTCGGCGTCCAGGTCAGCGCGAAGTTCCGCTGACCCACTGCGCGCGAGGCAGGCCCTGCGCCCAGAGGAGGACGCTGAGATCGCCGTGGCGGACGTTCGCGTCGGCCGCGGCGGCGGTTGCCGGCTTGCCGCGGAAAGCGAGGCCGAGGCCGGCCGCCTGGAGCATCGGGATGTCGTTCGCTCCGTCGCCGACGGCGAGGCAACGGTCGAGCGGGACCCCGGCGGCGCGCAGCTCGGCAAGCTTGGTCGCGCTGTCGACCACCGGCCGGGCCACGATGCCGGTCAGGTGGCCGCACTCGGCGAGCAGCGTGTTGGCGACGATCCGGTCGAAGCCGAGCGTCGCGCCCACCGGACCGGCGAAAGCGGTGAAGCCGCCGGAGACGAGGATCGTGCGCGCACCGCGCGCGTGCATCGTCGCCACCAGCGTCGCCGCGCCGGGCATCAGCCGCACCCGCTCCTCGCGGCAGCGGTCGAGAACGGCGACGTCCATTCCCGCGAGCAGCGCCACGCGAGCGTCGAGCGCGGCGGTGAAATCGAGGTCGCCGCGCATCGCCGCCTCGGTGATCGCCGCCACCTGCGGCTTCAGCCCGGCATAGTCGGCGAGTTCGTCGATGCACTCGCACTGGATCAGCGTCGAATCCATGTCGGCGATCAGCAGCGCCTTGCCGCGCGGTGCCGTCCCCGACTGAACGACGACGTCGACCGCCGGCAGCGCCGCCTCGAGCGCCGCGCGCGCCGCCGCTGCGCCGAGGCCGCTCACCGGCACATCGGCGGCATCGCCGCGGTCGATCCACGCCGCCGGCCCGGTCTCGCCGCCGGCCGTGCGCAGGGCATCGCTTGCCGCCGCGAGGTCGCCCGGCGACAAGCGGTCGGCGGCAACCAGCGTCGCGGTCAACAAGGTCGGGAGGTCGGGTGCGTCCACGGGTCGTCGTCATCGCAGGGCCGACCGCGGCGGGCAAGTCGGCGGTGGCCCTCACCCTCGCGCTGGCCGAGCGCGGCACGATCATCAACGCCGATGCCAGCCAGCTGTATGCCGACCTCCGGCTGCTGACCGCCCGCCCCGCGGCCGCCGACGAGGCGCGGGTGCCGCATCGCCTGTACGGTGTGCTCGACGGCGGCGATGCCTGCGACGCGGCGCGCTGGGCCGCGCTGGCGCGGGCGGCGATCGCCGAGACGCTCGCCGAAGGCCGCCTGCCGATCGTCACCGGCGGCAGCGGCCTCTACCTGCGCGCCCTGCTCGGCGGGATGGCCGACGTGCCGGCGATCGAGCCGGCAGTCCGCGCCGAGGTGCGGGCGCTCGATCCGGCCGCCGCCCGCGCGGCACTCGCCCGCGAGGATCCCGCGGCTACCGTTACCGACCCGCAGCGCGTCGCCCGCGCCCTCGAAGTGATCCGCTCGACGGGACAGCCGCTGGCGGAGTGGCAGGGGGCGACCTCGCCGGGCCTTGCCGCGGAGGCGCACGTCGAGCCGATCCTCGTCGATCTGCCGCGCGCCGACCTCCACGCCCGGATCGCGGCACGCCTCGCGGCCATGGTTGCAGACGGCGTGCTCGACGAGGTCGCAGGTCTGCTCGCCCGCGACCTTCCCGGAACGGCTCCGGTGATGAAGGCGATCGGCGTTGCGCCCCTGGCCGCCCACCTCCGCGGCAGCGCCACGCTCGACGCGGCGCTGGCGGCGACCGCGGCGGCGACGCGAGCCTATGCGAAGCGCCAGTCGACGTGGTTCCGAAATCAACCTTTAACGACAAAGAAGGTTAACATCGGTGAAGGATAGTTAACGAGTATATTTACAGGAAGTTGGCGTGGTCGATACTACCCCGGCACGATCTCAGCAGGGGAATACCGATGAAGCATCTTCTACTCGCAACCGCCATTCTCGCCGCGCCAGCCGCCGCCGCCACGGGCGATGCCACCGCAGCGCTCAGGGCGATGAGCGAAACCAACCTGATCGTTCTCGGCAACATGACCGGCGGCCATGACATCGAAGGCACGGCTTTCGTCGGCGGCAACATCAGCGGCAACGGCTCGACCTACGGCATCGGTCGCGGCAACCAGGGCGAAGTCGCCTCGACCCGCCCGACGCTGACGGTCGGCGGCAACATCAACGGCGGCAATTTCGCCAATGGTTCGAACGGCGGCAGCGGCACGGTCGCGGCGCGCAAGAGCGTCGACATCGGCGGCAGCTTCACCGGCGGCAACTTCAACGTCGATGGGGCGCTGATCCGCGCCGGCTCGAACCTCGCCGGCTTCAACATCAACAACGGCACCAATGCCTATTACGGGGTGTCGGCCAGCGGTTTCCAGAACACCTTCCCGGTCAAGGACGCGACGCTCGCGCCGGGAGGCAGCAACGACCTGCACGCCAGCATCGCCGCCCAGACGGCGACGCTGACTGCCGACCTCGGCGCGCTGTCGACCGCGCTGTACGGGCTGAGCGCCAGCGGCAGCTTCGACGGCAGCGACCATAACAATGCCACGCTGCACGCCGCCGATCCGTCGCACCGCGGGTTCGCCGTGATCGACATCGACGCCAGCAACCTCGCCTCGTTCCTGGGTGCCTCGAACCTGGTTTACGACCTGCCGAGCGTTACCGGCGGCTACCTGCCGACGATCGTCAATGTCAGCGGCGCGACGAGCTACAGCCTCAACGCCAACTCGAACAACTCGGCATACAACCCCTACGTGCTGTGGAACTTCGGCACGGCGACGTCGATCACCCTCGGTCGCCAGTTCAACGGCGCGCTGCTGGCCCCGCTGGCGACGGTGTCGAACTCGACCCCGATCGAAGGTTCGGTCGCCGTCGGCACCTTCAACCAGGGCGGGGAGGTCCACCTCGGCACGTTCAAGGGCAACGCTGCCCTGACCGCCGCGGTGGCGCCGTCCAGCTCGACGTCGACCGGCACCGTCCCCGAGCCGGCGAGCTGGGCGCTTTTCGTCGCCGGCTTCGGCCTGGTCGGCGCGGTCCGGCGGCAGCGCAACGCGCACGCGCTCGCCGCCTGACGGCGGAGGTCACCAAAAAGTAACCGTGATCGGCTATCCGTCTCGCCTGAAACGGCGGGACGGAGGTCGGTGATGCGGCGCGCTTTGGTGGCTCTGACGCTGGCGGCACTGACGTCGGGGGCTGCCAGCGCCGCTCCCGACCGGCTGGTCGTTTTCGGCGACTCGCTCGTGGACGCCGGCAATGCCTATCTCGGAACCGGCGGGCAGACGGCGCAGCCGGGGTACGGCTACTTCGAGGGGCGTTATTCGAACGGGCCGGTATGGACCGACCTGGTCAACGCGCGGCTGACCCAGCACGCGACCCACTCGACGACCAATTACACCGTTCCGTTCTTCGTGGGCGGCGACAACTTCGCCGTCGGCGGCGCGCAGGCGGCCATGGACCGCAAGCTCATGGGCTTCACGGTGCCCGGCCTGGCCAGCCAGCTTGGCCTCTTCGCGACGAGCGGCAAGGCCATCGATCCGAATGCGCTCTATGTCCTCAACTTCGGCAACAACGACGTCTCGGCGCTGATCGCCGGCGAGCTTGCTGCGCCCGATCCGGTCGCGGCGGCCGTCTTTAAGGCGCAGTATACGGCGGCCTTCGTCGGCAATTACGTCGGCGCGGTTCAGGCGCTGAACGCAGCCGGCGTCCGCCACTTCCTGATCGGCGGCGTTCCCAATCCCGAAGTCGCCGCCGGGATCGGCCTGGAGACGGCGTTGCAGGACGGTCTCAAGACGGTGACGCTCACGCCCGGTACCAGCCTCACGCAGATCGATTATTTCGGGTTCTTCGGCGCGTTGATCGCCGATCCCGCAGCCTTCGGCCTGCCGGCCGACCTCGACACCAACCTTGCCGATGCGTGCGTCAACATCAACGTCCCGCCGGCCAACCCGCACCCGAATTGCAGCCACTTCCTCAGCTTCGACGGCATCCATCCGACCGCGCCGGTTCACGCGGCGCTGGCGCGCTACGTCGACGGGCTGATCGGCGTTCCGCTCGCCGCCGGCGCGGTTCCGGAACCCACCAGCTGGGCGCTGCTGGTCGTCGGCTTTGGCTTGATCGGTACGGCTGTGCGCCGACGGAACCGTCGCGCCGCGTAATCTTATTGCTATTTTACGGTTGACAGCGTAATTTTACGTCGGTAGTTCGCCCCTCGCAGTCAAGCGAGTGGTGCCGTGAACGGACTTAAGGACACGAACGGCGCGGAGGTGATCATCCGCGCGCTGACCGACCTCGGCGTCGAGATCGTCTTCGGCTACCCCGGCGGTGCCGTGCTGCCGCTGTACGACGCGCTGTTCGCGCAAAGCCGGATCAAGCACATCCTCGTCCGCCACGAGCAGGCCGCGGTGCACGCTGCCGAGGGCTATGCACGGTCGACCGGCAAGCCCGGCGTGGTCCTCGTCACCAGCGGTCCGGGCGCGACCAACGCCGTCACCGGCATCACCGACGCGCTGATGGACTCGATCCCGCTGGTGGTCCTGACCGGCCAGGTGCCGACGCACCTGATCGGCACCGACGCCTTCCAGGAATGCGACACGGTCGGCATCACCCGCCACTGTTCCAAGCACAATTACCTGGTCAAGGACCCCGCCCGGCTCGGCGAGGTCATCCACGAGGCGTTCTACGTCGCCACCGCCGGCCGGCCCGGTCCAGTGGTCGTCGACCTGCCCAAGGACATCCAGGTGGCGAAGGCGAAATACGTCCGCCCCGGCGCACCGAGCCACAAGACGTACAAGCCGCAGATCAAGGGCGACCTCGTCGCAATCGAGGCGGCGGTCGAGATGCTCGCCGCGGCCGAGCGCCCGATCCTCTACACCGGCGGCGGCATCATCAACTCCGGCCCGGGGGCGAGCATCCTCCTGCGCGAACTGCAGCGCCTGACCGGTGCGCCGGTGACCTCGACGCTGATGGGGCTGGGCGCCTTCCCCGCCTCGTCGCCGGCGTTCCTCGGCATGCTCGGCATGCACGGCACCTTCGAGGCGAACATGGCGATGCACGGCGCCGACCTGATGGTCTGCCTCGGCGCACGCTTCGACGACCGCGTCACCGGGCGGCTCGACGCCTTCTCGCCGGGCAGCCGCAAGATCCACGTCGATATCGACCGCTCGTCGATCAACAAGACGGTGCGCGTCGATCTCGGCATCGTCGGCGATGTCGGCCATGTCCTGGAGGATCTGATCAAGCTGTGGAAGGCGCGGGGCAAGCGTGCCGCCAGCCTGACGCCGTGGTGGGACACGATTGCCGGCTGGCGGGCGCGCGACAGCCTCGGCTTTGCGCAGGCGGGTAGCGACATCCTCCCCCAGCATGCGGTCAAGCGGCTGTGGGAGGCGACGCGCGCAGCGAACCCCATCATCACCACCGAGGTCGGCCAGCACCAGATGTGGGCGGCGCAGCACTTCGGCTTCGAGGGGCCGAACAAGTGGCTGACGTCGGGCGGGCTCGGGACGATGGGCTACGGCCTGCCCGCCGCGATCGGTGCGCAACTCGGCAACCCCAAGGCGCTGGTCATCGACATTGCCGGCGAAGCGTCGATCCAGATGAACATCCAGGAGCTGGGCACCGCGACGCAGTACCGGCTGCCGGTCAAGGTGTTCATCCTGAACAACGAATACATGGGCATGGTCCGCCAGTGGCAGGAGCTGAACCACGGCGGGCGCTACAGCGAGAGCTATTCCGAGGCGCTGCCCGACTTCGTCAAGCTCGCCGAGGCGTATGGCTGGAAGGGGCTGCGGATCGAGACCGCCGACGCGCTCGACGACGGCATTGCGGCGATGCTGGCCCACGACGGTCCGGTGATGGTCGACTGCCGCGTGGCCAAACTCGCCAACTGCTTCCCGATGATCCCGAGCGGCGCGGCGCACACCGACATGGTGCTGCACGCCGACGAGACGGTCGGCGACGCTGGAGAAGATGCGGCGGCATTGGTGTGATGGCTGATCGCTCGCTGCGGACGACCGTCGCCACGGTCGCCGCGCTCAATCTCGGCTATTTCGCGATCGAAGCAGCGGTTGCGCTGGCGATCGGATCGGTGTCGCTGCTTGCCGACGGCGTCGATTTCCTCGAGGACGCTGCTGTCAACCTGCTGATCCTGCTCGCGCTCGGCTGGTCGCTTGCCGCGCGTGCGCGGCTCGGCATGGCGCTTGCGGGGCTGATGCTCGTTCCCGCTGCGGCGACGCTATGGATGCTCGCCGTCAAAATCGCGTCACCGTTCCCCCCGGAGCCGCTCACGCTGACAGTGACCGGCGTGGGAGCGTTGCTGGTCAACTTCAGCTGTGCGCTGATGCTCGCAAAGCACCGCGCGACGAGCGGCAGTCTCGCACGCGCGGCATTCCTGTCGTCACGCAACGATGTCTTCGCCAACATCGCCATCATCGCCGCGGGCGGTGCAACGCTGGTACTGCGCTCGGGCTGGCCGGACAGCATCGTCGGTGCGGGCATCGGCCTGCTCAATCTCGACGCGGCGCGCGAGGTGTGGACCGCCGCCCGCGCGGAACATCGGGGAGCGCACGCATGAAACCTGCCCTCGCCTCCCCCCACACCCTTTCCATCCTCGTCGACAACGAGGCGGGCGTGCTCGCGCGCATCGTCGGGCTGTTCTCGGCGCGCGGGTATAATATCGAGAGCCTGACGGTTGCCGACGTGTCCGACGACCACGCCGTCAGCCGGATCACCGTCGTCACCAGCGGCCCGCCGGCGGTGATCGAGCAGATCATGGCGCAGCTCGACCGGCTCGTCCCCGTCCACCGCGTCCTCGACCTGACCGCACTCGGCCCGCACGTCGAGCGCGAGATGGCGCTGGTCAAGGTCGCCGGCGTGGCGGAAAAGCGCGTCGAGGCGCTGCGCCTCGCCGACATCTTCCGCGCGCGGCCGGTCGACACGACGACGCGCAGCTTCGTCTTCGAGGTCTCGGGCTCGACCGAGAAGGTCGACAGCTTCATCGCCCTGATGCGCGAGGTCGGGCTGGTCGAGGTCGCCCGGACCGGGGTCGTCGCCATCGCGCGCGGACCGGAGGCGGTTTAATCAGGAGGAGCGTGTCATTCCCGCGAAAGCGGGAACCCATCTCCCGCCGCTGCCACGGCTGCGCGTGAGGTCGAGGGGCGGAGGGGATCATGAGAACGACCGGCTGCGTGTACATCCTCGCCAATCGCAAGAACGGCGCGCTGTATACCGGCGTTACGTCGGACCTTCGCGCCCGCATCTCGCAGCATCGCGCCGGGACGACGCCCGGGTTCGCGACGCGGTATGGGATCAAGCGGCTCGTCTGGTACGGATTGTCCTGGAACATTGAAGCAGCAATCCGCCGGGAGACGCAGATCAAGCGATGGAATCGGAGCTGGAAGATCGAATTGATCGAAACCGCCAATCCGGACTGGGATGATCTGGCGGTGAAGGAATTGGGCTTCGAGCCTATCGCTCGAAGCGTGAGTTTACCGCCGGCATCGGGAGATGGGTTCCCGCTTTCGCGGGAATGACAGGTAATTGAAAAAGGGAAAAAACGAATGCGCGTTTACTACGACTCCGATGCCGACCTCGGCCTGATCCGGGCCAAGAAGGTCGCCATCGTCGGCTACGGCAGCCAGGGCCACGCCCATGCCCAGAACCTGCGCGACAGCGGCGTGGCCGAGGTCATCGTCGCGCTCCGCCCCGGCTCGGCGAGCGCGGCCAAGGCGGAAGGTGCCGGCTTCACCGTGCTGAGCAACACGCAAGCCGCCGCGCGCGCCGACGTCGTCATGGTCCTCGCCCCCGACGAGCATCAGGCGGCGATCTATGCCGACGACCTCGCCGCCGAACATGAAGCCGGGCAGCGCGCTGGCCTTCGCCCACGGGCTCAACATCCACTTCGGCCTGATCGAGCCGCGCGCCGACATCGACGTGTTCATGGTCGCGCCCAAGGGCCCCGGCCACACCGTCCGCTCCGAGTATGTCCGCGGCGGCGGCGTCCCGTGCCTGATCGCGGTCCACCAGGACGCGAGCGGCAACGCCCACGACGTCGGCCTCGCCTATGCCAGCGCGGTCGGCGGCGGGCGCTCGGGGATCATCGAGACGACCTTCCGCGAGGAGTGCGAGACCGACCTGTTCGGCGAGCAGGTCGTGCTGTGCGGCGGGCTGACCCAGCTCGTCATGGCCGGGTTCGAGACGCTGACCGAGGCCGGCTACGCGCCCGAGATGGCCTATTTCGAGTGCCTCCACGAGGTCAAACTGATCGTCGACCTGATGTACGAGGGCGGCATCGCCAACATGCGCTATTCGATCAGCAACACCGCCGAGTTCGGCGACTATGTCACCGGCCCGCGGATCATCACGCCCGAGACCAAGGCCGAGATGAAGCGCGTGCTCGCCGACATCCAGGGCGGGCGCTTCGTCCGCGACTTCATCCTCGACAACCGCGCCGGCAACCCCGTGCTCAAGGCCGAGCGGTCGCTGCAGGCGCGGCACGAGATCGAGGCGGTCGGGACGCGCCTGCGCGGCATGATGCCGTGGATCACCAAGAACGCGCTGGTCGACAAGGCGCGCAACTAGTCGTCGATCATCTCGGTCCGGATGCGGATGCTCTTCATCGCCACCTGGACCTCGATGAGGAACAGGATCAGCCCGGCGATCAGCAGCGCCATGGCGACGACGAACAGGCCGGCGACGACGGTGTCGGCGCGGAAGGCGGCGAAGTTGCCGACGAACAGGATGGCAATGGTGACGCAGACGAACAGCGCGGCGCAGGTGCACATGCCGATCGCCCAGTGCGCCGCGGTCGTCCGCCGCCGGAGGACGCCGAGCTCGACCGTCGCGCGGCGGCGCGCGGCCAGGTCGTAGCCGCCGATCTCGACCTCAAGCTTGCGCGCCCGGTCGATGACGCGGCCGAGACGCGAGGTCATGACATTCAGGATCGAGGCGATACCGGTCAGAAGAAAGACCGGGCCGAGCGCCAGCTGGATGTTGTGCGCGATCGTATCGACATTGCCCGTCACGACGTTCCTCCCGCTCGCCGGCGACGCGGCGAGCGGGAGGGTCATCGCACGGGGCGGAGCCGCCTGCCAATCAGGCACACACTTCCCGCGTCCGGCGGCGGCTGGCGGCACCGACCGCGGCGAAGCCGGCGATCAGCATCGACCACGCCGACGGCTCGGGCACGGCCGCCGCGCTCCCGCTCGCGCTTAACGGGGTCAGCGCGTCGAAAGGCAAGAGGGTGCCGACCATGACCGGCTCGGCATAGTCATTGTACATCAGCAAGTTGTTGAAGTCAGGCGCATCCATGGCGTTGCCGGTGGCAAGGGCTTGGCTCAGGAAAACCGGATAGTGGATGATATTACCATCTACCTTGTTGTTGCCGCCACCCACGACGTTGAGATTGGTGATGTGCGCGGCGCCCGCGCCCGTCGTCAGCGTGTTGAAGCTGATGATGCTGTCATAGCAGTCGTAGCACGCGATGCCCTGCGGGAACGTCGTGTTGACTGTATTGTGCGTGATCTGCACCCGGAGGGCGCCGCCGCCGGCCGAGAAGGAGGTGAAGCCCTGCGTCGGGCCGGTCGCCGTGTTGCGCGTCACGACGTTGTCCGACTGCACGGCGTGCCCGGTCGTACTCCACAGCTGGATGCAGTCGGGATGCACGCCGGCACCCGGCGCACCGCCCGAGCAGGAATTATAGCTCGCCACGACATTGTGACTGTCGCCGATATCGATGCCGTCGGAGACCGCCTTGTAGATCTTGTTCTTATACGCAGAGCCGCCGGTTGCTCCGCTGATCCCGATGCCGACCCGCAGCCCGGTGAAGGTGCTGTTCGAGATTTGCGGGTTCGTCACTCCGGCAAAGTTGACGCCCTGCTCTCCGTCAACGCCAACCACGTTGATCTTGTCGACGGCGATGTTGCTGCCGCCGTAGACGACGATGGCTTTTCCATAGCTGCTGCCCTTGGTCACGTCCCATTTGCCGCCAACGACCCTGACATTGTCGTCGTGCTGCAGATCAAGCGTGTCGGTGAACTTCGCCGCAGTCGCGTCAAGCGTGACGGTCGATGCGAAGCTGCCAAATTGCAGTCGATTAAAACCGAAGGTGCCCCTCAACTTCAAGGTGTCGCCGGCTTTGGCGTTTTTGAACGCGCTGACCAGCGTCGCCTGCGTAACCGAGTAGACCGTGGCGTCGGCAGAAGCCGGCAAGGCCAATATTGTTGCCACCAGTGCGCCAAGCGCACCGGTCTGTGCCATCCCAGACATGATTTTCCCACCCTTCATCAGTGGCCAAGTTGACCACAATAGTTACAGAATTGTGTAGGTCCCCACCCACAATCTCGATCTGATCGATTGAGATCGGCGCGATATCTATAGGGAGCTGATTAAAAATCTACATAACGCAATTGATTTCCTGACCGCTGGTCGTCACGTGGGCAAGGGCCTTGGACATCGACATCGGCGAACTGGTTTGCTAACAGGACGAGGTGACGATCCTCCGACTTATTCGCCCCTAGGCACGCGTCGCTCTGTCGGAGCCGCCGCGGGCACGAGGGCCCCTCCGGCGCAGCAGATGCAGCAGAGGCGATTTCCCATGACCGATACGATTCGGATCTTCGACACCACGCTCCGCGACGGCGAGCAGTCCCCGGGCTGCTCGATGAACCTGGAGGAGAAGCTCCGCGTCGCCGCCCAGCTCGAGGCGCTTGGCGTCGACGTCATCGAGGCGGGGTTCGCCATCGCGTCCGAAGGTGACTTCGAGGCGGTGCGCGAAGTCGCGCGGCAGTGCGAGCGGGTCACCGTCGCCAGCCTCGCACGCGCGGCAACTGGCGACATCGAGCGCGCCTGGGCGGCGCTCAAGGGGGCGCGAAGCCCCCGCATCCACACCTTCATCGCCACGTCGCCGCTGCACATGCGGGTCAAACTCGGCATGGCCCCCGAGGCGGTGCTCGATGCGATCGCCCGCTCGGTCGCCCTGGCCCGCAACCTCTGTCCCGACGTCGAGTGGTCGGCCGAGGACGCGACGCGGAGCGATCCCGACTTTCTGTGCCGCGCGGTGGAGACGGCGATCCGCGCCGGGGCGAGCACGATCAACCTGCCCGACACCGTCGGCTATGCGACGCCCGAAACCTATGGCGCGATGTTCCGCGACGTGATCGCCCGCGTGCCGAACGCCGGCGAAGCGCTGTTTTCGACGCACTGCCACAACGACCTCGGCCTCGCTGTCGCCAATACGCTGGCCGCGGTCATGGCCGGCGCGCGCCAGGTCGAGGCGACGGTCAACGGCATCGGCGAGCGCGCCGGCAATGCCGCGGTCGAGGAGATCGCGATGGCGCTCCGCATTCGCCGGGACGTCATGCCGTTCACGACCGCTATCGTCGCGAGCGAAATCACCCGTGCCAGCCGCGTCGTCAGCGGCATCACCGGCATGGCGGTGCAGGCGAACAAGGCCATCGTCGGTGCCAACGCCTTCGCCCACGAGAGCGGCATCCACCAGGACGGCATGATCAAGGACGCGTCCACCTATGAGATCATGACGCCCGAAAGCGTCGGACAGGGCGCGACCAACCTTGTCCTGGGCAAGCACTCGGGCCGCGCCGCGTTCCGCCAGAAGCTCGACGCGCTCGGCTACACCCTGTCGGACAACGAATTCGGCGACGCGTTCAAGCGCTTCAAGGATCTTGCCGACGCCAAGAAGCAGGTGTGGGACGAGGACATCGTCGCGCTGGTCGACGACGAGGTGCTGCGCGGCCACGACGCCATCCGCGTCGTCGAGGTCGAGGTCTATTGCGGTTCGAACGGCCCGCAGCGGGCGATCCTGACGCTGTCGGTCGACGGGGTCGAGACGACCGCGGCGGTCAAGGGCAACGGCCCGGTCGACGCCCTGTTCGCCGCCATCCGGCGGATCGTGCCGCACGACGACGCGACCCTTCAGCTCTACCAGGTCCACGCCGTCACCCAGGGAACCGACGCCCAGGCCGAGGTCAGCGTGCTGCTGAGCGAGGACGGTCGCACCGTGCGCGGCACCGGGGCCGACGTCGACACGCTCGTCGCCAGCGCGCGAGCCTATGTCAACGCGCTCAACAAGCTGATGGTCAAGCGCGGACGGTCGGCGCTCGGCGAACTCGCCGCCGGCTAGGAAACCTTCGCGCGGCGTCGCGTTGTGTCTCGACACATTGGAGACGCGCTTGCCCGCCTGGCCGCAACGGTTGTGGATCGTCCGTCACGGCCAGAGTTCGGGCAATGTCGCCGCCGATGCCGCCGAAGCCGCGGGACTGACGCGGATCAAGCTCGACTGCCGCGACTGCGACGTGCCGCTGTCGGACCTTGGCCAGGCGCAGGCGGCGGCGGTCGCCCGCTGGTTTGCCGCCTTGCCGGCGGGCGAACGGCCTGACGTGATCCTCGCCTCGCCGTTCGTTCGCGCGCAGCAGACCGCCGCGACCATCGCGGCGACGCTCGCCGGCCGCCTGGCCAGCGACGAGCGGCTGCGCGAGCGCGAATTCGGCATCCTCGACCGCCTGACCCGCGCTGGCGTCGTCGAGCTGCACCCCGATCAGGCGGCAGCCCTGACGATGCTGGGGAAATTCTATCACCGGCCGCCCGGCGGCGAGAGCTGGACCGACGTCATCCTCCGCCTGCGCGCGCTGCTCGACACCGTCAGCCTGCACCACGCGGGCAAGCGCGTCCTGATCGTCGCCCACCAGGTCGTCGTCCTGTGCCTGCGATACGTGCTGGAGAGCATGGACGAAGCGCAGATCCTCGGCATCGACCGCGCCGGCGACGTCGCCAACTGCAGCGTCACCGAGTACGACTTCGCCGCCGGCGCGCCGCACCTCGTCCGCTATAACTTCGTGGCGCCGGTCGAGGCGGCGACCGCCGTTACCGCCGAACCCGACAAGGCGGTGGCGGCGGGATGACAGCGATCGATCCGGCGCTGCTAGCCGGGCGGCCCCTGCCCGACCACGCCGGCGACGACGACAAGGATGCCCGCGGCTGCATCCTCGCGGTCGGCGGCAGCACCGGCGTCCCGGGCGCGATCCTGCTCGCCGCCGTCGCCGCGCTCCGCGCCGGGGCGGGCAAGCTGCAGATCGCAACCGCCGCGTCGCTCGCCGTGCCGCTTGGGCTGCTGGTGCCGGAAGCGCTCGTCGTCGCGCTGGCCGAAACGCCCGACGGCGGCATCGATCCCGCTGCGATCAACGTCCTGGCGCCGCGCGTGGCCCGGGCCGACGCCGTGGTCCTGGGACCGGGCATGGACGATGCCGAGGCCGTCGCGGCGCTGACGTCGGCGATCCTTGCCCATCCGGCCCGGCCGCCGCTGGTCCTCGATGCCGCGACACTGTGCAACCGGCTCGACGCGGCGGCGGTGCGGGCGCGCGGCGGCTGCGTCCTGACCCCACATGCCGGCGAGATGGCGGCGCTGACCGGCCTCGACCGCGCAGCGGTGACGGCCGACCCCGAGCGTATCGCCGTCGACACTGCGCGAACCTATGGTGCCGTGGTGGCGCTGAAGGGGGCGCGCACCGTCGTCGCGACACCGACGGGCGAGACCTTCCGCTACGCCGGCGGCGGCGTCGGTCTGGCGACGTCGGGATCGGGCGACACGCTTGCCGGCGTCATCGGCGGGCTGCTCGCGCGCGGGGCCGATCCGCTGACGGCGACGATCTGGGGCGTGTTCCTCCACGGCGAGGCCGGGCGGCGACTGGCGCAGCGCCACGGCCGCATCGGCTTTCTTGCCCGCGAAGTGCTCGACGAGGTACCGCGGGCGATGCACGACTTCATGCGGTAGCGCCCCGCCGCATGCGGTAGCGCACCGCCGGTTGTCCGGTTCAGAGCGCGGCAGGCGCGACGGTGGCCGAACGCTCAGCGCACCCCGTTGGTCCCCAGGTCGCGGATCAGCGCGGCAAGCAGATACAGGCGCGGGGTGACGCTGGCGAGGTCGACGAACTCGCCGTCGGAGTGGAAGCCGCCGCCGACCGGCCCGAGCCCATCGAGCGCCGGCACGCCCTTCGCCGCCGCCATCGCGCTCTCGCTGGCACCGCCGTTGCCGCCGGTCCCGAGCGCCCGCCCGGTTGCGGCGTAGAGCTTCGCCGCCCGCGCCGCGAGCGCTGCCGTCGCCGGGTTCTCGGGCAGCGGCGGGAACGCCCCTTCGCGGACGATCTTGACCGTGGTGCCCGGCACGGCGACGTGCGCGGCGGCGTCTTCGAGCTGCTTCTGCACGGCGTCGGCCTGTTCCGGCACGCGCGGCCGGACACTGAACGTCGCCGTCGCATGGTCGGGGATGATGTTGTTGCGGCTTCCCGCCGACAGCAGGGTGAGGTTGACCGTCAGCCCCTCGCCGGTGTGCGGGAACCGGTCGTAGCCCTGGAGCTGGTGGAGCAGCTCGACGGCGGCATTGCGCCCGTCCTGCGGCGCGACCCCGGCGTGGGCGGCACGGCCGGTGACGTCGATGGTGAAGACGGTCGAGCCCTTCCGCCACACCGTGATCTTGTCGGGCGCATCCCCCGGCTCGAGGTTGAGTTCGACGTCGGCCGTGCCGAGCAGCCGGTCGATCAGCTGGCGGGTACCGGGCGAGCCGCGCTCCTCGCTGGTCTCGATCAGCAGCGTGATCTGCGCGAAGTCGGTGAAGCCCGCATCCTTGAGCAGTTTGATCGCCGCGATCGCCTCGACCACGCCGCCCTTCTCGTCGCCGACGCCGGGCCCGTGGAGGTGCGTGCCGTCGTTCGAGAACGGCCACTTCGCCGCCGTGCCCGGCGCGAACACCGTGTCGATGTGGCCGATCAGCAGGATGCGGACCTTGCCCGTTCCCTTCAGCCTCGCCACCGTATTGGCGGCGAGCCCCGGCGCCTCGGCGGGCACCGTCTCGACGCTCATGCCGAGCGCCTTCAGCCGGGGCGCGAGGACCGCCATCACCCTGGCCCCGCCCTCGGCGTCGCCAGTGCCGGAGTTGATATTAACAACCTGTTCGAGCAGCTTCAGCTGGTCGGGCTGCGCCGCCTTTGCCGCGTCGAACAGCGGATCGGCGGCGGCCGGCACGGCGGCAAGCAGGATGGCGGCGGCAAGCAGGTGGCGCATCGGGGTTCCCTTGGTGTCACGCACCAGCGTCGCGGGCCGGTGGTTGCAGGTCAAGCCGAACGGCCAGCGCGGCGATCAGCGCATCGACGCTCGTTAGGCCGGACAACGCCGCCGCATCGAGCAGCACGGTGACGCGGCCGCCGTCGTCGCGGGCGATCAGCGGCAGGGGCACAGAAGCGAGTGCCGGATAGGCGGCGTGGAAGTCCTGCCGATGGAAGAAAGCGGTGCCGAGGTCGAGCCCGCGCAGCCAGTCGCGCCAGCGGCGGTCCATCGCCACCGCGCCGTAGGTGACGGCACACAGCGAGCACGGATAGGTCCGCGGCAACACGATCTTGTGGACGAAGTCGAACGCCGCCGCGACGGGCCCGGCGTCGGCATTATAGACGATGAGCAGCGTCGCCGTCACCGCCGACCGAACAGCTTTTCAAGGTCGTGGCGCGCCAGCTTGACCCACGTCGGGCGCCCGTGACTGCACTGGCCCGAGTGCGGCGTCACCTCCATCTCGCGGAGCAGGGCGTTCATCTCGGCGACCGCCAAAGTCCGTCCGGCGCGGACGCTGCCGTGGCAGGCCATCGTCGCCGCCACCGCGTCGAGCCGTTCGGTCAGCGCGAGGCCCGCGTCGAAGGCGGCGAGGTCATCGGCGAGGTCGCGTACCAGGCCGACCGCGTCGCACGACCCGAGCGCCGCCGGCACGCTGCGGACGAGCACCGCGCGCGCGCCGAAGCCCTCGACCTCCAGTCCCAGCTTGGCGAAGGCGTCGGCGTGCTCCAGCAGGTGCGCCGCCGCGCTCTCGTCGAGGTCGACGACTTCGGGCAGCAGCAGCAGCTGCGCCGCTGCCCCTGCCCCGGCCGCCGCCTTCAGTCGCTCGAGCGTCAGCCGCTCATGGGCCGCGTGCTGGTCGACCAGGATCATGCCGTCGCTCGTCTCGGCGACGATATAGGTGCCGGCGACCTGCGCGCGGGCGACGCCCATCGGGAAAGCGGCGAGCGCCCCGGCGGCGGGCGGCGGCTCGCTGCGCGCGGCAGGGGCGAGCCAGGGCACGGCGGCCTCCGCGAGTTCGATTGCAGGCGCAAGATCGGACTGCCAGGCGACGGGCGGCAGTGGGGGGGCTGGCGGCGCAGTGAAGGCGGCGAGCGTGTCCGCCGCGACCGTCGTCGCCGCCCGGTGGCCCGCGGCATCGAGCGCCCGGCGCAATCCGGAGACGATCAGGCCGCGGACAAGCGCTGCGTCGCGGAAACGGACTTCGGTCTTGGCCGGATGGACGTTGACGTCGACGAAGTCGCTCGGCACGTCGAGGAACAGGGCGACCACGGGATGGCGGTCGCGCGCCAGCAGGTCCTGGTACGCGCCGCGGACGGCCCCGACGAGCAGCCGGTCGCGGACCGGGCGGCCGTTGACGAACAGGAACTGGTGGTCGGCAACGCCGCGGCTGAAGGTCGGCACGCCGGCAAGCCCGCCGAGCAGCAGGTTGTCGCGCTGAAGGTCGATGGCGACGGCGTTATCGCCGAAGTCGTGCCCGAGCAGCGCCGCCAGCCGCGCGGGACGCCCCGCGGCGACGTCGACGCCGAGCAGCCGGCGGCCGCCATGCCGCAGCTCGAAGGCGATCGCGGGCGTCGCCATCGCCAACCGGCGGACGACGTCGACGCAGGCGGACAGCTCGGCCCGCTCCGACTTCAGGAACTTGCGCCGCGCCGGCACCTGGGCGAACAGCCCGTCGACGGCGACCCGCGTGCCGGGGGGCAGCGCGGCAGGGCCGTCAGCGACCATCCGGCCATGGTCGATGACCAACGCCCAGCCGTCGCCCGCCGCCGTGCGGCTGGCGAGCGTCAGCCGGGCGACGCTGGCAATCGACGGCAACGCCTCGCCGCGGAAGCCCAGCGTCGCGATCGCCGCCAGGTCGCCGCTGCCGAGCTTGGACGTGGCGTGCCGTTCGACCGCCAGCCGCAGCTCGGCCGCGGTCATGCCGCAGCCGTCGTCGGTGACGCCGATATGCTCGACCCCGCCCGCCTCCAGCTCGACCGCGATCCGGCGTGCGCCGGCATCGACCGCGTTCTCGACCAGCTCCTTCAGCGCCGACGCCGGCCGCTCGACGACCTCGCCGGCGGCGATCTGGTTGACGAGGTGGTCGGGCAGGCGGCGGATCGGCATCGCTGCTCGTCGTAGCGCGGCCAACCGCCGCCGTCACGCGGTGGAACCTTTCGCTGCCGGTGCATCCGCCTTGCACCGCACCAAGCGCAAGCCTAAGGCGGGACGCTCCCCCGATCGTCAGCCGTGCCGGAACATCCATGCCGATTTTCAGCCGTTTATTCTCGTTCCTGTCGCAAGACATGGCCATCGATCTCGGCACGGCGAACACGCTGGTCTATGTCCGCGGGCGTGGGATCGTGCTCAACGAACCCTCGGTCGTCGCCATCGAGACGCTCGCCGGCCGCAAGACGGTCAAGGCGGTGGGCAACGATGCGCGGATGATGATGGGCAAGACGCCGGGCAACGTCGAGACGATCCGCCCGCTGCGCGACGGGGTCATCGCCGACATCGATGTCGCCGAGCAGATGATCAAATATTTCATCGGGAAGGTGCACACCTCCAAGTTCCCGCGCTTTCCCGAGATCGTCATCTGCGTGCCGTCGGGCTCGACCAGCGTCGAAAAGCGCGCCATTCGCGACGCCGCCAACAATGCCGGCGCGAGCGCGGTCTATCTGATCGAGGAGCCGATGGCGGCGGCGATCGGCGCCGGCATGCCGGTGACCGAGCCGATCGGCAGCATGGTCGTCGACATCGGCGGCGGCACGACCGAGGTCGCCGTCCTGTCGCTCCGCGGCCTCGCCTATACCACCAGCGTCCGGGTCGGCGGCGACAAGATGGACGAGGCGATCGTCAGCTACGTCCGCCGCAACCACAACCTGCTGATCGGCGAGATGACCGCGGAGCGGATCAAGAAGGCCATCGGCATCGCCCGCGCGCCCCGCGACGGCGTTGGCCAGACGATGGAGATCAAGGGCCGCGACCTGATGAACGGCGTGCCCAAGGAGATCACGATCAACCAGGCGCAGATCGCCGACGCGCTGGCCGAGCCGGTGTCGGCGATCGTCGAGGGTGTTCGCCTGGCGCTCGAGAACACCCAGCCGGAGCTTGCCGCCGACATCGTCGACCAGGGCATCGTCCTGACCGGCGGCGGCGCGCTGCTGAACGAGCTTGCGGACGTGCTGCGCGAGGCGACCGGCCTGCCCGTCACCGTCGCCGACGATCCGCTGACCTGCGTCGCGCTGGGCACTGGCCGGGCGCTCGAGGACCCGATGTACCGCGGCGTCCTGACCACCGCGTGATGGAGCCGTCGCGATGGACTGGCCGACGCCGCGGCGAATTACGTATGCGAGGCGCGAGCAGAATTTCGCACTGATCGGCGCGGTCGTCACCGGCGCGGTACTGGCGACGGGGCTGCTGCTGCTCGTCCTCAGCCGGGTCAATCCCGGCTACTCCGAGCGCCTGCGGGCGGCGGCGGTCGACATCATCGCTCCGTTCTGGGCGACGGTACGCGCCCCCTTCGACGTGCTCGACAGCGGCGTCGACGCGCTCGGCGACTATGTCGGCACTGTTCCCCGCCTGCGCCGGCTGACGGCCGAGGTCGCCGCCCTCCGCCGGACGCAGCAGGACCGGGACGCGCTTGCGGCCGAGAACGCGGGGCTGCGCCGGCTGGTCAAGGTCGTCGAGCCGCGCCTCGACCTCGTCACCATCGCCCGCTTCGCCGGTGCCTCGTCGGGCAGTTACGCCCGCACCGCGATGGTGTCGGCCGGCACTCGCGACGGAGTCTTCTCCGGCCAGGCGGTCCGTGCCGCGGCCGGGCTCGTCGGGCGGACGGTCGAGGCCGGCAGCCACGCCGCGCGCGTCCTGCTGCTGACCGACCCGATCAGCCGGGTGCCGGTCCTCGTCCTCCGCACCGGACAGCCGGCGATCGCGGCGGGAGCGGCGGGACGCCTGCTCGAGGTGCGCGACCGCGGCGGTGCCGAGGTGCCGCTGCGGCGGGGCGACCGGCTGGTGACCTCGGGGGCGGGCGGGCTATACGCGCCGCAAATTCCCGTCGCCGCCGTCGTTGACGCCGGCGAGCCGGTCCGGGCGCTGCCCTACGCCGATCCGGCGACACTCGACTTCGTCGCCATCTACCGCGCCTATCTGCCCGTTCCCGACGTGCCGCCGCCGGTCGAGGCCGTTCCGGTCCCGCGCGAGGCGCGCAAGAAATGACCGCGCCCTACCGCCTGATGGGATCGCAGGAGCGGGTGCAATACTGGCGCGCGACCGCCGAGCGAGCGGTTCCGGGGCTGGTCACCCTCCTCCTCATCGTCGCGACGACCGTGCCGCTGTTCGTGCCGGTGCCGGTCGTGCCCAACGTCGCGCTGCTTGCGGTTCTCGTCTGGGCGAGCTTCCAGCCGGGCCTGATGCCGGCGTGGCTCGCCTTCCTCCTCGGCGCGGCGGCCGACGTCGTCTCGGGCCTGCCGCTCGGCGTCGAGGCCACGCTGCTGCCCGCGGTCGTGCTGTTCGTGCGTTTCGCCGACGTTCGCTTCGCCCCGCACCGCTACGGCTTCGACTGGGCGTTCGCGGCCAGCATGATCTTTGCCGCAACGCTCGTCGAGTGGCAGCTGCTGGCGCTGGGCGGCGTCACCGGCCCCCTGGCTCCCCTGCTCGTCCAGGCGGGAACGACGATCCTCGCCTATCCGGCGATCGTCGCGCTGTTCGCGCGGATCCAGCGCCGTCTGGCCCTGCCGTGACGACGCCGGTCGACCTTCGCTTCACCCGCCGGGCGCTGTTCGCCGGTGCCGGCATGGGCGCGGTCGGGCTGACGCTGGCCGGGCGCATGGCCTGGCTGTCGGTCGTCGAGGGCGCCAAATATTCGGCCGAGGCCGAAGGGAACCGGGTGTCGCTGCGCCTGATCCCGCCCCGTCGCGGCTGGATCGTCGATCGCGGCGGGCGGCCGCTGGCGTTGAACCAGCCTGAGTACCGCTTGGAGATGTTGCCCGACCAGGTCCACGACGTCGAGGCGACGCTGGCGGCCGTCTGCAAGGTCCTGCCGCTGACGGCAGACGAGCTCGCCCGCATCCGCGAGGAATGCGCCCGCCAGCCCAAATTCATGCCGGTCGAGATCGCCCACGGCCTCGACTGGGCGACGTTTGCGCGGATCAACGTCAACCTGCCCGACCTGCCCGGCGTTCAGCCGCAGCCCGGCTTCCGCCGCGTCTATCCCGGCGGCGACGCCTTTGCCCACCTGGTCGGCTATGTCGGCACGCCGACCGCCGATCAGTTCGCGCGCGAGCACGACCCGCTGCTGATCTCGCCCGGCTTCAAGATCGGCAAGGACGGCATCGAACGCCGCGCCGACGCCGGGCTGCGCGGAAAACCGGGCGCGCGCCGGGTCGAAGTCACCGCCCGCGGCCGGGTCATCAAGAACCTCGACACGCGCGCCGACGTGCCGGGCACGACGTTGCGGCTGACGATCGACCGCGATCTCCAGGCCTATGCCGCACGCCGGCTGACCGACAATTCGGCGAGCATCGTCGTCATCGACTGCCAGAGCGGCGACGTGCTGTGCATGGTGTCGATGCCGGCGTACGACCCCAACGTCTTCTCGACGCGGGTGACGGCCAAGCTGTGGGCAGGAGCTGCAGGCCGACGACCACCACCCGCTGATCAACAAGAGCGCGCAGGGACTGTACCCGCCGGGGTCGACGTTCAAGACGATGACCGCCCTCGCCATCCTGAAGGCCGGGATTGCCGCCGACCAGGCCTGCGGCTGCAGCGGGACGTACCGGCTGGGCAATGCCGCCTGGCACTGCTGGTCGAAGCGCGGCCACGGGCGCGTCGACCTGCACAAGGCGATCCCGCAGAGCTGCGACGTGTATTTCTACACCTTCGGCCGCGCCGTCGGCGTCGATGCCATCGCCGCCACCGCGCGCCAGTTCGGGCTGGGACAGAAGTTCGAGCTGCCGCTGCCCGGGCAGTCGGCGGGGCTGATCCCCGACACCGCGTGGAAGGAAAAGCGCTACCACAAGCCATGGGGCGTCGGCGAAACGCTCAATACCGCGATCGGCCAGGGCTATGTCGTCGCCAACCCGCTGCAGCTGGCGGTGATGGCGGCGCGGCTCGGGTCGGGGCGGCTGATCGAGCCACGCCTCTATGCCGACGGGCCGGCGATCGCCGCGCCGCCTCTCGACGTGTCGCCGGAGCACCTCGCCATCGTCCGCCAGGGCATGACCAACGTCGTCAACAGCGGCGGCGGCACGGCCAAAAGCGCGCGGTTGATGGTCGAAGGCGTGCAGATGGCGGGCAAGACCGGATCGGCGCAGGTCCGCAGCATCACCAAGGCCGACCGCCGCGCCGGCCGGACCAAAAGCGAGCGCCAGCCGTGGAAGTACCGCGACCACGGGCTGTTCGTCGCCTTCGCCCCCGCCGATGCGCCGCGCTATGCGATCAGCGTCGTCCTCGAACACGGCAACCACGGCGCGGCCGCGGCCGTCATCGCCCGCGATGTCATGACCTACCTGTTCGAACCCGCCCGCGCGATGGCGACGCTGGCGCCGATCGAGGCGGCGTACGAGGCGAAGAAGCGCGCCGCCATCGCTGCCGCCGAAGCCGCCGCCGCGGCCGCGGCGGCCGGCCCGGTCGATGCCGCCGCCGTCGCCGCAACGCTGACCCCCGACGCCGAGGCGAGCGGCGGCGATGACTGACCGGCGATGACGGCACGGCGATGCTGAATGCCCCGTGGCGCGCACGGCTGCGCGAGCTGCCGTGGAGCGTCCTCCTCGCCATCCTTGCCGTCGGCGGCTTCGGCCTCGTCGTGCTTTATTCCGCCGCCGGCGGAAGCTTCCAGCCGTGGGCGGCAAAGCAGGGCATCCGCTTCGTCGTGCTGCTCGGGGCGATGCTGGCGCTGTCGCGCGTGCCGGTCCGCGTCTGGCTGCGCTGGGCCTACCCCCTGTACGGCGCGGTGCTCCTCGGCCTCGTCGCCGTCGAGGCGCTCGGCGCGATCGGCGGCGGCAGCCGGCGCTGGCTCGACCTCGGCCTGATCCAGCTCCAGCCGTCGGAGTTCATGAAGCTGGCGATCGTCCTCGCGCTCGCCCGCTACTATCATTTCGTGCCGCGCCAGTTCGCCGGCCGACCGACCGCGCTGTGGCCGCCGCTGCTCGCCATCGGCATGCCGGCGGCGCTGGTCATGCTCCAGCCCGATCTCGGCACCGCGCTCGCGATCTCGTTCGGCGGGGTGATGATGATGTTCCTCGCCGGGGTATCGCTGTGGTGGTTCGCCGGCGCCGCCGCCGCCGCGGGGGCGGCGCTGCCGGTCGTGTGGTCGGCGATGCACGATTATCAGAAGAAGCGCGTGCTGATCTTCATGAACCCGGCGAGCGACCCGCTCGGGGCAGGCTATCACATCACCCAGTCGAAGATCGCCATCGGCAGCGGCGGCCTGCTCGGCAAGGGCTTCCTCCAGGGCACGCAGAGCCATCTCGACTATCTGCCCGAGCTCCATACCGACTTCATCTTCGCGACCATGGCCGAGGAATGGGGTCTCGCCGGCGGCCTGTTCATCCTTGCCGCCTTCGCCGTCATCCTGACGTGGGCGGTGCGCGTGGCGCTTGCCGCGCGCGCTCCCTTCTCGCGCCTGGCGGCGATGGGGCTGGCGATCACCCTGTTCTTTTATCTCGCGATCAACCTGATGATGGTGACCGGGCTGGCCCCGGTCGTCGGCATCCCGCTGCCGCTCGTCAGCTATGGCGGGTCGGCGATGATGACGGTGCTGATCCTGCTCGGCATCCTGATGGCGATCGCCCGCGCCGGCGACACGCCGCTAACGCGCTAGACAAGCTGTCGTCGCGGTGCTACCGGCGCGCCTCGCTTGCAAAAGCGTACGGACGTATAGCTCAGTCGGTAGAGCAGCTGACTCTTAATCAGCGGGTCCCAGGTTCGAACCCTGGTGCGTCCACCATGTTTTTCAGTAACATAACTGTTTGCCAGTGGCTTGCTTGGCCGCGCTAGCAAGCACATAGACCACGCTCAGCTGCATGGCCCAATTCTCAGCAGTCTGCCGACAGGCAGCGTCAGCGAAGTCAGATAACAAGGGCGGGTTGGATCAACCAGCGCGCAAGGAGCCAGCTTTGTGCTTAGCGCCCCAAGCGGAGCCGGGCGGTCCGCCGCGTCGTCGTCGCTGAAAACGTTTTTCCAGCGCTCCTTGAGCACCAGCGCCTCGACCGCGAGGTCGAGCCGACCCATCGCGGCGAGCCTGCCGAACCCCTGCGACAGAGGCTGCGAGATGAGCCGCCGCACCGTTTCGAGGGCGTCCAACCGTCCCGCCATCTCGAGCATCGCGGTCGGCCGGTAGCCCAGTGCATCGCACTCCGCGTAGATGCCCCGCAGCTCGGCACCGAGCTCCCGTTCGATAGCGCGGGGATTTAGGACGGGGGCAACGATCGGCGGCTCCTCAAGCGCATCCATAATCACGCTGGCGAGTGCGACGACGTTCGCCTTAAGCCATCCGACGAGCGCGCCCGTTGCGTCGAGCCCCTCGATCACGGCGTCGCGCTGCGACGCGAAGGGGCGCTCAGGATCGATGCCGGGTGTCGGCACGCGGATCGCGAGCGAACCGCTCGCCTGCTCGGCCGAATACGGCGTGCGGTCGAGGAGGCCCGAACTACGGAGCTTTCCAACCTTATCGACTAGCCCTGAGAACTGCGCGTTGACCCACTTCACCGGCACGCCGCGACCGTATTCGTGTCGTAGCTTTGGCACCGGCAGGCCCGGAAGGACCAGCCCGGTGAACAGGCGTGTGATGGCCTTCGGCCCATCGGTCGACGGGCTGACGCTTAGGCCAGGCAGGCGCTTGTGGGCGAGCGCTGCGTAGGCCTCGGCGAAGTCGCGCTTCTCGGGCACGGTCTCCCGTATCCATGTCGACGACTGCCGGCGGCCGCACAGCGCCTCAAGCAGCTGCACGCGCACCGCTAGGCGGGCATCGATCTCGTCCGGCAGATGACCATCGCGACGGGCTTCGAGCGCATCGGCGATCTCCTCGATAGACACGCGGCCGTCGAACAAAGCTGCCCCGACAAGAGTCGCGAGCCTCGACGCCGGCGCCACTAAAAGCGAGGCAGCACGGGTTTGCCCGTGGGCCCCGCGCGCTGCTTCAGTCTCGGCAACATAGGCATCCACCTGACCGGTCTGGAAGTCGGCGGTCACCTTGCTCTCGATCAGCACGCGGGCCCGGATCGCGCCGGAGGCGTCGAACCAGCCGATCTGCACGTCCGTCTGCCTGGCGTCCTGGAGCCGGGTAGGCGACTTCTGCAGGCGCACCTCGCAGTCCGCGGGTGGATCGAAAGCGTCGAGCCGTTGGAGAAGCCAGTCCCGGAAGCCTCGCGAGGAATGCAGCTCCTCGACAAGGAAATTGTCGAGGTCGCGCTCCCGCACCCGGTCCCTGAACAGCTCCTCGATCATGCGATCCCTTTCGCAGGAGCCGGCATTGCCGGCCCCGTCACGTAGCTCGTGCCTACGCGCTCCAGGACGCGGCAGTCGGTCGCTAGTTCGAGGAGCGTGTAGAGCCGGTCAGGCGTCGGGTTGGACCGCCCGCCCGAGCGCAACGCGACCCAACCGCCCTCGTCCAGCACAATGCGCAGTCGCTGGGTGTCGTCGCCACTGCGTCCCACCGCCCAAGAGACGTGTTGGCCTATCAGCAGCTCCGAGACGATCAGTTCACACGCCTCGCGCATCGACAGGCCCCCGCCGCTGCGGAGCCGCCGCGAAAGCCACATAAGCGGCAGACGGTCTGGTTGGCCGCCGAATAGATCGCCATCCTCGCCCATCGCGCGGCACACCCCGACCGACGCGCGCAGACCTGCAGCGCACATAGCGGGCTCCTCCCATTGCCGCGCCGCGCCAATCTCGTCGAGGAGTGATACCGGCGAAATAACACCTCCAGCCGCCATCCGCTGTGGGAGGCGTCGCTGAACGAAAGCGACGAGCGCTCGCAACTTGACGAAGGACTGCTCCTCGACCATGGCCGCGAGACGATCGGCACCTCGCCGCTCGACGGCGAGCCGACCCTGATCCTTGAACTTCCTGGCGACAGCCTCGCTCCAGTGACACTGACGCTCGGCCTGACCCTGCTCACCGCTGGCGCGACGTTCCTGCTATGGTGGATCGCAGCCGTCGGCGGGGGCACCATCGTCGCTGCCTTGCTCGACTGGTTTTGGCCGCGGCGGCGGCATGTTGGGATGGTCTGTGGCTGACGAACTCGTCCTCGACCGCCCTCTGCCAGTCGGCGAATTGAAGACCAATTCGACCGCGTGGCTCGGCGTAATGTGCCTGATCGCTACGGAGGGGTCGCTGTTCGCCTATCTGCTGTTCAGCTATGCCTATGCTGTCGCGCAGCATGGCGCGGGCTTCCTGCCGACGCTGCGGCCGTCGTTCACCTATTCGCTGCCGGGCACCGCCGTCCTGATCGGGTCGAGTTTCGTCGCGATGTGGGGAGAACGTGGCATTCGGGCCGACGATCGCCGGCAGGCGATGGTCGGCCTCGGCGGGGCGGCGGTCATGGGGGTCGGCTTCATCGTCCTCGAACTGATTGAATGGCACGGCCGCCCGTATAGCCTGTCGAGCAGCGGCTATGGCTCATTCTATTTCACGATTACCGGCTTCCATCTCGCCCACGTCGCGGTCGGCGTGGTGGGCCTCGCCACGGTGACCGTTTGGTCGGCGCTCGGCTACTTCGGGCCGCGCCGCCATGCCCACATTGCCAACGCCGTGACCTATTGGCACTTTGTTGATGTCGTCTGGCTGTTCGTCTTCACGGCCTTCTATCTCGCCCCTTATGGTGCCGCCGCATGACCGCGCATCCCGCCCCCCATAGCGACCGCGTCGGACCCCGATGGCTGGTCGTCGCCCTCGTCGCGGGGCCGGGCGCGTGGATCGCGCAACTGATCAGCGGCTACGCCCTCGCCGCCGTCGCTTGCGCCGCCCGCCGTGCCGCCGGGGACCCGAGCGGCGACGCCTTTACCGGCGAACCGGCGTGGCTGATCGCGCTCAACCTCGTCGCCCTCGCGATTGCCGTCGCCGGCGGCATCTTCTGCCGGGTCGTGTGGAACCGGACCGCCCAGGAGAAGACCGGGGGCCCGGAAGCGGCGCTGACCATCGGCGAGGGACGCACGCGCTTCCTTGCGGTTTGCGGCATGTTGTCGTCGGTGGGCTTTACGGTCGCGATTGCGTTCAACACGATCGAACCGCTGCTCGTCCCCCGCCTGCTGGACAGGAATGCTGTGATCCGCCTCTTCGCCCCTGTCCTCGGTCTTTTCGCGCTTGGAGCGTGCGGGACCGCCCCCGACCGCCACCGCTGGCCGGTAGTTGGCGACGCGGCGCAGGGCAAGATCTGGGCCGAGCGGATGGGCTGCGGATCGTGCCATGCGATTCCCGGCGTGCAGAACGCCGACGGTATGGTGGGGCCACCACTGACCCACTTCGCCCGCCGGACGATGGTCGCCGGCGTGCTACCCAACACCCCTGCGAACTTGATCCACTGGATCCAGATGCCGCAGGCGGTTGTCCCCGGAAATGCCATGCCGAACGCCGGGCTGACGACAGTGCAGGCGCGCGACATCGCCGCGTACCTCTATACCTTGGGCTGATGCGTGCGCGTTGATGTCCTGCGTCGCTACGTGGCCAATCACTGGCGCGGGTTGGCCACGGCCTTCGCCGCGGGGATCTTGACTGTTGCAGCGTTGGCCGGGGCAGCGGGCCTCGCGACGGTCTTCTTTGGCCTGTTCAACACGACGGCAACGTCGCCGCACAACCGGCTGACCGCGTGGGCGCTGCACACCACCTTCATTCATTCGGTTCGGCGCCGATCAGTGGACATCGTCGCGCCCTCCACTTTTACAGCCGAGCAGGTAACAGCGGGGTTTCGCCAATACAGGACTGACTGCGCGATGTGCCACGGCGGACCTGGGGCCGCTCGGGCGCCCTTTGTCCGGCAACTTGTTCCAACGCCACCCTATGTGATCGATTTATCGCGGCGCTTTACCGCTGCCCAGCTGTATTTCATCCTGCTCAAAGGGGTAAAGATGTCGGCCATGCCCGCATGGGGCGAAACACGATCCGCGGCCGAACTGTGGAACTACGTTGCCTTCCTTGAAGCTCTGCCGATGATCTCGCCAGCGGAATATTCCCGGATGGACAAAGCAGCACAGCAAGTCGACAACTGAGCGGACATATCACTGGTACAGCGTCGGGCATCTATTGATTGGGCGCTCAGAAACACTTTGACTTCAGGACCCTTATTATCCCCTGTAAAAACCTGAACCTATGTTCCATCATTTTCTCTGGTTATTCTGATTGCCTGCTCGCTTGCTGGTAGCGAGGCGTGTCAAGGCCTTGAAGCTGATATGAACGAGCGGTCAAACGGGTTGCGCCTTACAGCTGGCCGGACGGCGTTCAATAAAGCACGAGAGCAATCTTCTTCTCCGCCCAATAAGGGACCGGCGGAAACGCATCGGCGCCGGCCGACAGCAGCCTGGACGCTCCCCACTAACGCCAAGCGTCCGAGCCGCTGCCCCTCCCGATGAACAAATCGCAGGAGACAAACCGGCATTGCCCGAAAGCAGCCTCGCCGCTTCCCACCATCCCCATCCGGTTGAGACCCCCCTGCCCGGCTCTATGAACAAACGGCGGAAATCGCACCGCCCCTGGCCGAAAGCAGCCGGGCCGCTTACCACCCGAGGCCGCAACCGGGCTGATCCGCGAAACAGCGAAAACTGATCGATTATTCCATCATCGGGCCGATCAAAACGTCATGTAAAGAAAGTCATAATTTCGGCAGATCTGGCAGCTGTGATCCCGATGTTCCGCGCAATCTCTACCCAATTTCTGACGGCCGCAGCAACCTCGTCGATGATCGCTGCCATTCGTCTCGGCGCGAGTCCAGCGGCGGCTCCCTCGGCGAGCAGGTTCGCCCGACTTGGCCGCCGGCCTTCGCCGTCGATCGCGAGATAATGCTCCCCGCCAGGTCCGGGGGAAAACGTCAGATCAAACGCCGGAGCCAATGCCCATTCGCCTGCGGCATCCATCAGGAAGGCATGGTTGCGGGCATGGTCATCACGATTGTGGGCAAGGACGTTGAACGCCATCCGGCGAACCGCGGCTTCTACCGCGCGGATGTCGCGGGTCAAATACTGGGTGGCGCGGAGATACTCGCGGTAGCTGACAGCCGCCCCGTCGGGATCGGCCTGAAGCAAGCCAGCAAGGGAATGGAGGTGAACCGGACCATCGGCATCGCGGTCGAACCTTCGGCTGGCGAAGTGGCCCGGGCCGGTGCGGGACGGCAGTAGCCGGTACGGCGCGACGTCGATCCCGGCGGCTTCCGCCATCGCGGCGTAGGCGGCTTCAATCGCGCCAATATCCGCCGGATCGCCGGGAGCGCGAAACTTCACCAGCCACGGCTCGAGCCCCGGTCCCGGCGCGGTGGAAAGGCTGGCGTCGTCCGCGCCTAGCCACACCTGCGCTTTGGGTCTCGCACCCCCGGCGCTGCCGCCGAGCCGTTGCAGGGCCCCGAGCATTTCCGACGGCTCGCCCGCGATCACCGCCAGCGCCTCGGCCTGAAGGCGATCAAGATCAGGCATCTGCAAGGTTTCTTCGGCGATTGCGTCCGCCGGCATATACCGCAATGCGCCGAACCCGCCGTCGCCGACGAGGGCCAGACGGTCGAGCGGTGTCAGCGCATTCGGATCGCGGCCGAGCGCGCGGAGTCGGCGATCGAGCAGTAGCCGGCCATAGCTTTCGGGGAGGTTGTCGGCGAAAACGCCGAACAGCCCGGCAAATGGCTCGCGCGGTGCCGTCTGGACACCAGGATTAAGCGGGAGATGCAACGGCGATATCGGCAGCTTGGCATCCAGGAATTCCGGCGCGTACTCGAACAGCGCCCGCCGGTCGCGCCACGCGAGCCGACCGACTTTCAGCCGGCGTGCGCCGATCTCGAGCTGGACGTCGAGAAGGTCGGTCACGACCGGCGACCTCGCTTCCGCACGATTGCCGGGGTGACCAACTCGTCTAAGACTCGCGAGCGGCGGTGGCGCGAACAAGGCTTCGATATCGGCGTCGCGCCCGAGCGCCTGTCCGAGCCGAACGAGGCTTTCGAGAGCGATCTGACCCGTCGTTTCGAACCGCCGTAGCGACGCGAGGGCGACCCCAGACCGGGCGGCAAGCCCGGCCTGGGTGAGGTTGGCGTTCAGTCGCGCGGCGCGTACGCGCGCCGCTATCCCCACCGCCTGCTCATGGACCGACTTCAACATCGCTAATCTGATAGCACTTATTTTCGCATAAAACACTGAAACGCTAACAATAGAGCGATTGATACGGTATCGAGCGCGCTCGCGACTGGATTACGACGGGCAAGCTTACGCGCCTAATCCGAGCTTTGTGCAAACCAGACGCTGATAATCAGGAAGCTCATCCGAGCATCATCGCCTCGATGGCGTCCCCGACCTTCTGCGCTGCCGCGAGGAGATGAGCATCGTCGAGATGTGCGTATCGAGCGGTCGACTTCACTGTGGCGTGGCCAAGGAGCTTGCCGATCATCGGTAAGGCTTCCTCGTTCATCGCCGCGTGGCTGGCGAAGGTGTGGCGGAGGTCGTGAAGGCGGACCCGCCGCAGATCGGCGGTGGCCCGGAGCTTGCCCCAACGGAAGTCGACCATGCCGGGGGTGAGGTGTCTTCCCTTGGATCTCGTGAACAGCCACGGGCCATCCTTCTTTTTCGGCCGCGGCAGCGTGTCGATCAGCGCCCGTGCATCGTCGCCGAACCAGACGACGCGAGCCCCTTTCTTGCTGTCGCGGAGGTGGAGCCGGTTACCGCGGACGTCGGGCCATTGCAGATCGATGACTTCGTTGCGGCGGCAGCCGGTCAGCGCGAGGAGCGTGACCACGGCCGCAGCCCTTGCATCGGTCGTGTGGCGCTATTTCGCGCCTCGGCCAAGATCGGGCCAAGACGCTCGAGCTCCGGGACCGACAGGAAGCGTTCGCACTTCCGGCGCTTATTTAGTCAGATGCCACGGAGGGGATTGCTGCCTTCGGGCCGGTAGCCCCACGCCTCGGCCTTTACCGTCATGGTGATAAGGATCGTCATGCAGCGGTTGGCCTCGCCGGGGCCGCTGTTCTCGGTCGTCGCCGTGAACCAGCGCGCGACATCGGCGGTGGTGATGGCATCGATGGTCAGACCGTCGAACGCGTCGTCGAGGTACAAGCGGCGGTAAATGTCGTTCGCCTTCACATCAGCGGCTTCCACTTCACCGCGGCCTTAGCCCAATACTCGTCGAGGAAGCGCCGGAACGTCGGTGCCTGCCGTTCGCGCTTGCGGGTCGACGCGGGGTTGTTGCCGACCATCGCGTGCGCCAGCACGCGCCGCGCGACGAGCACCGCCTGTGCCTCAGAGAGCACCGCTGCCGAGCCGATCGTTATCGTCCGGGAACGGCCACCCATACGGGCCGGCGCGACATAGATCTTGCGGCCCGACGCATAGTGGCGGAGGCCGATGCCAAACAGATGGGGGAACCATTCAGTCCTTCGTGGCCGACCGATGGGCAGAGCTTCGCGGTCGATACCGACGCCGATGTCGGCGAGAGATTTAGCGATCAATCGATCGAGCATCAGCGCGTTCATGACCGTAAACCCAGGTGCTTGGCGATGCCGCCGGAGACGCGCTCGGCGGCCTCTGCCACGGCGTCATCGGCGAGGTGCGCGTAGCGCGCCGTCGGGTCGGATTGCAGAAGCGCTCAATGTCGTCGAACACCTTCGCCTTGGCCTGATCGCGTGCGGTAGATTTCGCGGGCGATCCGCACGGTCTTCAGCGAGGTGAAGAAGCTCTCCGTCGCCGCGTTGTGCCAGACGTTGCCTGATCGGCTCATCGAGCAGGTGACGCCGTTGTCGGCCATCAGCCGCTGGAACTGCTCGCTGGTATACTTGGCTTCCCTGTCCGAGTGATGGAGCAAGGCATCGGGCTTGCCCTGGCGCGATCAAGCCATGTCCAGCAGAGACCAAACGCCCCTTCTCGGCAATGGATTTACCACAGGAGCAATCACGGTAATTACGACCGCCCTTGCCGTCTCGCCGGCCGTCCGATCGATTTTGGCTGCCGGGCTCTGGTGGCGATCAGCTGTCGTTGAGGTCTCTCCAAAAGCGGCTCATCAAATGCGGGAACATCACTTCGCAAAGCACGGCCGCTCGGGTTAGGCGACTTAGACGGCTGCGGCTGACGGACTGGTGGTTCCAGCCGGCCGACTTGATCAAGGCACCGCTGGGTAGCGCACCAGCGTCTGGCGAATGGCTCCCTTCGAGGCCGCCGCGCCCGCGCCGTTGACCAGATGCGCGATCGTGCCCTTGCCGCCGCCGAGCGCGATCGTCGTCACGTCCTTGAAGTCGACGCCCGGACGATCCGGGGCCTGCACCGCGCTCTCGGTCACGATCGTCGGATCGGCGGTGAAGTTGGCATAAATTCCCAGTCCCACGGCTTCGTGCTGCTGAACCGGGTCGGCGACGCGATAGGCCGACCAGCCCTTGCGCGAACCGTCCATGTAGGCCGCCTGGGACGGCGGATCGTAGGGCAGTTCGCTCTGGAAGAAGAAGGTGCGACCGCGCTCGCCCGCCCACAGCACCTGGTGGCGGCGGAAATGCTCGACGAACAGACCGTAGGCGGTAACGTCGTCGCCGTTGACGACGAGGCCCTGCTCGGCCGGGTTGACCTCCCAGCCGACCGCGACGCGGCCCCCCGCCCGGTCGCCGTGGTCGGCCCGCCAGATCCAGAGATTGTCGCACAGCACGTGCCGGCTGTTGATTTCCAGGCAGGTGCCCACCCGCCCCACCGCCGCGCCGCCGACACGGAAGTACAGATCGGCCAAGAGCGTCGGATGCTCCCGGTGATCGGAACCGGCCCCGCGCGGGCCGACCTCGAACAGCGTCGGCGACAGTAGGGCACCGGCGTCGATCAGCAGTCCGGCGACGGTCGCGCCGTCGACGTCGGCGATTCTCATCGCCGCCGTTCCGTTCACCGGCAGCAGCGTCGCCAGCCCCAGCCCAAGCACGACCGTCCCCGCCCGCACCACCCGGAGCGGCTCGGTCAGCCGGTAGATGCCCGGCGTCAGCAACAGGTGCGCGCCGTCGGCCAGCGCGGCGTTGATCGCGGCGGCCGGCGTCTCTGGACGCGCGATCAGGAAGCGTGACAGCGGAATGTCCTCGCCCGCCGGCGCGCCGTCCGACCAGCTCGTCCCGCAGCGCGTCGCGGCGCAGCGCCGGCACGAACACCCGCCACTCGCCGTCTGCCGTGACGTGGAGGAACGGCTTCTCCCGGATCGCTGGGACCGCGGGTAGCGTGGTGATCGGCGGGGACGGGAAGCTGGTCGGCGGGGCGCCCGCGACGCCCATGAACATCATGTTCCAGTTCGCCCCCTGCCACGCCGCGATCGCGCTGTTGCGGGTGAACCATTGCTGCTGCGTGCCGGAGCGGATCGTGCCGTCGATCCGGCAGTCGGCAATGAAGCCGCCGCTCGACCAGCCGCCGTCGTCCAGCGCGAGATCGCCGTGGAGGTGCATCCGGCGATAGGGTGCCGCCTGCGACACCGCCCAGCGGTCGGCGCCGTCGCGCGGGCGCACCGCGAGGTTTTCCGCGCCGCGCCAGAAATTGTCGAGCGCCATGCCGTTCGCCCAGTCGGCTTCGACATGGACGTGCCCGTCGATCGTCACTTCGCCCGGCAGCAGGCCGAGGCCGGCGACCTGCGTGAAGAAGCCGAGGTTGACGTCCGCCGCGTAGCGCCCGGGGAGGAACAGCACGGCATGACGCTCGTCGCTGAAGTGGGCGCGCTCCTGGCGACGGAAGATCGCGTCGAGCCGCGACTGGATCGCAGCCGGCGACATGCCCGGCTCGATCAGGGTGACGTTGCCGCCGAGATCGGGGACCGTCGTCGGACGTGCGAGCGCGGCCCGGGCGGCGAGCGCCGTCAGCCCTGCCCCAGTCTGTCCCGGCGAGGACGGCTCGCCGGGTCATAGCCGCGTCATCCATGCATTTCTCCCTTGCAGCGCGTCGCCTAAGGCCCGCACGACCGCGCGCGACCAGCTGCGGGAACGAGCATGAGCCGGTTCGAGGTGATGCAGATCGGCCAGGAGCGACAGTCGCTCGTCGTGATCGACGACTTCGCCGCCGAGCCCGAGGCGCTGCGGCAGGCGGCCGCCGCGCGGCCGTTCGAGCCGGCGCGCCACGCCTATCCCGGCCTCCGCGCCGAGTTGCCCGACGATTACTGGCCGCAGCAGTCGGGCGTCGTGCACGAGGGCATGGCGATGATCGGCCTGGCTGGCACGGCGACATTGATCGACGCCAGTTTCTCCATCGTGACGACGCCGCGCGACGCCCTGTCCATCAGCCAGCGGCTGCCGCATTGCGACTCCCACGATCCGGCGCGCCTGGCCTTCGTGCACTATCTCGATGTGTCCGAAGCCAGCGGCGGCACCGCCTTCTTCCGCCATCGCTCGACCCGCTTCGAGACCGTCGATACCGTCCGCGCGCCGATCTACGACGGCCAGCTCGAGGCCGAGCTGCGCCACGGCCGGCCGCCGCCGCTCGACTATGTCGGCGCCGACAGCCGGCTGTTCGAGACGATCGCCGCGATACCGGCGCGCTACAACCGCGCGGTCCTCTACCGCAGCTTCGCCCTGCACAGCGGCATCATCCCGCCGGGCGCCGCGCTCAGCAGCGATCCACTCGCGGGCCGGCTGACGGTGACCGGTTTCCTGTCGCTGCCTTGACCTCGTCAGCGGCTGCCGCGCGCCGCCAGCGTGATCAGCCCCCCGGTCGCCGTCAGCGCGGCCAGCGTCAGCAACAGCCCGCCCGTATGCCGCGGCGTCGCCAGCCCCCAGGCGAGCCCCTGCCCGATCAGCACCGGCACCGTATTCGCCAGGTTGACGATACCGAGGTCGCGGCCGCGGCGCGCCGGATCGGGCAGCAGCCGCATGATGTGCCCGACCTGCAGCGGCAGGAAACTTCCCCAGCCGGTCGCGAACAGCAGGAAGCCCGCCGCCCTGCCGGTCCCCTCCGACGCCCCGGCCATGGCCGCCAGCCCGAGCACGGCGAGGCCTGCCGTGACCAGCAGGAACGGCTTGCGGCGGGCGATCCGGTCGGACCAGCGGCCGCAGACGACCGCCACCGGCAGCGGCGCCAGATTGGCCAGGATGATCAGCGTGCCGATCCGCGCGACCGCTCCGCTGCCGTGCGCGTCGCCGGGCTCCTCGAGCAGATAGACGAGGTCGGCGAAGAGCACGGCCCCGGCGACCTGCACGAGCAGACGCGCGACCCAGGCGATCGCCAGGTCGCGGCGCGGCTGTCCGGGGCGGCCCGTTTCCGGCAGGCGCCACCGGCAGACGACGCCCGGTCGCGAGCAGCGGCGAGCAGGCAGGACGTGGCCACCAGGCCGATCACCGCCAGCCGCGTCGGCTCGGCGGCGAGCCAGGGTGCGGCCAGCAGCAGCGAGAGCAGCGATGCGAGCGGCGGCCCGGCAGCGAACAAGCCGGTGGCGAGGCCGGTCTGCTGCGCCGACACCTCCTCGGCGAACAGCGCCATCATCGGGGCCAGCATCGCGTTGACCGCAATCTGGAAGGTGACGATGGCAACGCGCGATCCCCAGCGGCGTGTGCGCCGCGGCGACCACGGCGAAGCTCGCCAGCGTTGCCAACAGTCCCGCCACGATCCCGCGGCGGCGGTCTCCGCCACGGGCGTGCGCGCGGTCGCTCAGCCAGCCGAAGACGATGCCCGCGCCGCCGGCCGCGACCGCGCCGGACATCAGCACCACGGCGAGGACGCCGAAACGCTGCTCCCCGGCAACCTGCGCCACCTTCAGGGGCAGCAGGATCGACAGCAGCGGCAGGTAGCAGGCGACGCCGCCGGCGTAGGCGAGCGCGCAAGCCACCGGAAAGCCAATCGCGTTCGCCCGCCCCATGCCGCCTTCTGCGGCGCGCGAGACGATCTGGCAATCGGCCGCGGATCACGCCTGCGCTCAGGGCGCCATGGTCGCGGCGGCAAGGTCGGCGGTGAGCACCAGCGTCCGGTCGGCGGCGTCGTGGGCAATGGCGACGCGGTAGCGGCCGCCGGCGATCCGCCAGCCCGGCAGCGCGACGTCGTAGTCGGCGACGACGCGCGGCTCGGCCGTCGAGCGTCACCCGTTTCGTCTCGCCCGGCGCGAGCGTGACGCGGGCGAAGGCGGCGAGGCGCATCGGCGCGGAATCGCCTTCGCGCGCGACATAGACCTGCGGCACGTCCGACGCCGGCGACGCTCCCCGTGTTGCGGACGTCGAACGACACCGTCAGGCCGCGGCCGCCGCTGACCACCGGGCGGCTGTAGGCGAAGCGCGTGTAGCCCAGGCCGTAGCCGAAGGCGAACAACGGGGTCAGCCGTTGCCGCTCGTACCAGCGATAGCCGACGTCGGCGCCTTCGCGGTAGTCGACGGGGAAGCCCTGCATGGGTCGCCTTCTCCGCCTGCCCGGGATCGCCGGCGGCCGCCAGCTGAGCGGCGGTCAGCCGGTCGAGCCCGACCGGCGACGGGCGCGGCGGCTGGTCGGCACTGGCGGGGAAGGTGATCGGCAAGCGGCCCGACGGGCTGACGCGGCCCGGTCAGGACGTTGGCGATCGCCTCGCCGCCGCGCTGGCCGGGGTACCACGCCTCGACCACCGCCGGCACGCGCGCGAGCCACGGCATCAGCACCGGGCCGCCGGTCTCCAGCAGCACGACGCTGCGGGGCTGGGCTGCGGCCACGGCCTCGATCAGCGCGTCCTGGCCGATCGGGCAGCGACAGGTCGGGGACATCCTGCGCCTCGGTCGTCCATTGCGTCGCGACCACGATCGCGAGGTCGGCCGCCGCGCGCCGCGGCGGCGGCGGCCGCGGGGTCGCTGCCGTCGAGGTAGGTGATCTCCGCCCGAGGCATGGCCGCACGCAGCGCCTTCAGCGGCGACGACGCGTGATAGGTGACGCGGGCGAACGAGGCCGCGGCACCGCTGGTCAGCGGGATCTCGATCGGCACGCCGCCGACCGAGCGGACCTGGCTCGACCCGCCGCCCGACAGCACGCCGACATCGGCATGGCCGCCGATCACGACGATCCGCCGGGCGCTCGCCGCCAGCGGCAGGAGGCCGCCGTCGTTCTTGAGCAGGACGATCCCGGCCTCCGCCGCCCGCTGCGCGACCGCGGCGTGCTCGGCATAAGGGATCGGCGCGGCGGCGGCAGGGACGGGATTGTCGAAGGCCCCCGTCTCGATCAGCCCGGTCAGGTAGCGCGCGACCATGTCGTCGAGCCGCGCCATCGGCACGCGCCCGGCGGCGACCTCGGCGCGCAGCGCATCGCCGAAGTAGATGCGGTCGTCGAGTTCCTGCCCCGATTCCTGGTCGAGGCCGGCATTGGCGGCCTTGGCGGTCGAGTGCACCGCCCCCCAGTCGCTCATCACCCAGCCCGGATAGCGCCAGTCGCGCTTCAGGACGTCGGTCAGCAGGTGCCGGTTCTCGCACATCCAGTCGCCGTCGACCTTGTTGTAGGCGCACATGACCGAGCCGGGATGGCCCCGTTCGATGGCGATCTCGAAGGCGAGCAGGTCGCTCATGCGCAGCGCCGCCTCGCCGATCCGCGCATCGAGGATCGTGCGCCCGGTCTCCTGCGCGTTGAGGACGATATGCTTGACCGTCGAGACGATGCGGTTCGACTGGACGCCGGCGATATGCGCCCCCGCCATCGTGCCCGGCGAGCAGCGGATCCTCGCCGAGATATTCGAAGTTGCGGCCGTTCCACGGATCGCGCGTCAGGTTGACCCCGCCCGCGAGCAGCACGTTGAACCGCTTGGCGCGGGCCTCGGCCCCGATCATCGTGCCGCCGGCGCGGGCGATGGCCGGATCGAAGCTGGCGGCGGTGGCGAGGCTCGACGGCAGCGCCGTCGCGACGTCGCCCTTGCGCTGCTCGACCTGGTTGGCGACGCCGAGCGAGGCGTCGCTTTCCCGCACCAGCGGAACGCCGAGCCGCGGCAGCCCGTCGATGTGGCCGGCGGACTGGATCAGCTCGTTCGGCGTCTTGCCGGCGGCGCGCGGCGGAAACAGGCCGTGCACCAGCGCGATCTTCTCGTCGAGGGTCATGCGCCGGACGAGCGCGCGCGCGCGCGCCGCGCTGCCCTCCTCGCCCCGCTGAACGGCGGCCGCAGGCGCGACGTTCTCCGCCGTCAGCGGCGCGGCCAGCGTTCCCAGCGCCAGCGCCACCACCGCCGCCCGACCCCTCATGACCGTCATCGTCCCCGCCTTCGCTTGCTTGACGCACCTTGTGTCACAGCTTGGGAACGCTCTCAACCGCGATCGCCGGGTCGTTGCGGATCTAAGGTCGGCGTTGACAATCGTTGCAGGCGAGAGGCATGAGAACGTTCTCAACGACAGCCGGTGTACCCGGCGGACGACAGGGGAGACGTCATGAAGGGGTTTGACGGCCGTTTAGCGGCGCGGCTGGGCATCGGCGCATCGATCATCGCGCTGAGCTGGCCGGCAGTTTTGTGGGCACAGGACTCGTCGAGCACGATGGGCCAGCCCGGCCCTTCGACGACGCCCCAGACCGGCAGCACGTCCAACGCCAGCGTCACCCGGAGCACGGCGACGACCGACGGGACCAACACGCTGGCCCCCGTCGACACCGCGCCCGACCTGGTCATCACCGGCATCCGCGCCAGCCTCCAGCACTCGCTCGAGATCAAGCGCGACTCGCAAGGCATCGTCGATGCCATTTCCGCCGAGGAAATCGGCAAGTTCCCCGACACCAACCTCGCCGAATCGCTGCAGCGGATCACCGGCGTCTCGATCGACCGCTCCAACGGCGAAGGCCAGTTCGTCACCGTCCGCGGCTTCGGGCCGGAATATAACCTCGTCACGCTGAACGGCCGCCAGATGCCGACGTCGATCATCGGCGACGGCAACAGCGCGCCGGTGTCGCGCGCGTTCGACTTCGCCAACCTGGCGTCCGAAGGCGTCGCCGCGCTGGAGGTCTACAAGTCGGGCCGCGCGACCGTGCCGTCGGGCGGCATCGGCTCGACGATCAACATCCGCACCCCGCGTCCGTTCGACAAGATGGGCCTGCGCGGATCGCTGACGGCCAAGGCCGACGTCGACACGTCGCAGAACGGCATCGCAAGACGGTCACGCCCGAAATTTCGGGCATTTTCTCCGACACCTTCGCCGACGGCCGCATCGGCATCCTGATCGACGGCTCGTACCAGGTGCGCCACTTCAGCGAGAACTCGGCCAACATCGGCTTCCGCGACGGCTATCTCGGCTCGGAGAACAACTGGGGCTCGCTCGCCATGCCGGGCGACCCGCGCTACGCCAACATCCAGAACCGGCCCAAGGCGAACGATGTCTATCAGGTGCCGCAGAACGGCGGCTACGACGTCGTCGACGGCCGCCGCCAGCGCATCAACGGCCAGGCGGTGCTGCAATTCCGCCCGGTCGACAGTCTGGTCGCGACGATCGACTACACCTATTCGCGCGAGACGGTCGACATCCGCGACGACAGCGTCGGCATCTGGTACAACCACAACGACACGTCGAGCGCCTGGACCAACGGCCCGGTCGCCGGCCCGATCTTCTACACCGAGCGCTTCCAGCAGGCGGAGGGCAAGGACCTCGCCTACTCGGCGTCGCAGACGGCGTATCGCAGCGAGAACAAGTCGCTCGGCGGCAACCTCACCTGGAAGGGCCCGAGCGGCGTCACGATCACGCTCGACGCCCACCACTCGACCGCGGAGTCGAAGCCCGACAGCCCCTACGGCAACAGCAATTCGTTCGGCACGGCGGTCTTCGGCATCCAGACCCAGACGATCAACTTCGACCACCAGCTGCCGGTCATCTCGTTCACCATGTATCCCGGGATCGATCCGCTCAATCCCGCGCAACATCGTCCCGACGGGCAACGCGTTCCGCAATTCCTATTTCCGCGACGAGATCAACCAGATCCAGCTGAAGGGCCACTACGACCACGGCCACGGCTTCTTCGACAGCGTCGACTGGGGCTTCGAATATACCGAGCAACCAGGTCCGCTCCGCCTATAGCGTGCTGCAGAACGACACCTGGGGCGGCGCGGGCGGCGGCACGGACGCGCAGCGCGCGGCGGCGGCGGCGGTGCTGCCCGACAGCATCTTCCACCTGGTCAGCATCCCGGACAAGTTCTCGGGGATGAGCGGGGCCAACGATCCGAACATCGTCAAGTCGTTCTACACCTTCGATCTGCCGACCGCGCTGGCGTTGACCGACCCCGTCTACAAGACCTGCGGCGGCACGCTGACCTGCCTGTTGCCCTACACCACCGACTCGCGGGTGCACGAGAAGACGCTGGCGCCCTACGTCCAGGTCAACGGCAAGTTCGACCTGTTCTCGCGCCCCGGCCACCTGATCGCCGGCGTTCGCTACGAGCGTACCGACGTGTCGGCGACCGCGCTGGTGCCGACGCCGGTCGGCGGCCAGCAGAACTCGCAGAACGAGTTCAACGTGCTGTTCAGCGGCCAGGGCTTCACCAACTTCAAGGGCAGCTACCAGAACTGGCTGCCGTCGGTCGATTTCGACATCGAGCCGCTGCGCGGCGTGAAGCTCCGCGCGTCGTACAGCCACACCATCACCCGGGCCGACTATGGCAGCCTGCAGGGCGGGCGGCGGATCGACACCGCTGTTCCGCATCGGCGGCGGCACCGGATCGGTCGGCAATCCCGGCCTCATCCCGTACAAGTCGAAGAACATCGATCTGTCGGCGGAATGGTATTACGGCAACGAGAGCTTCCTGTCGGTCGGCTATCTTCCACAAGAACGTGTCGAACTACATCAGCTCGACGCAGATCAATACGACGATCCCCGGCGTCGCTGCGCCGACGACCATCTTCAACGGCGTCACACAGAACGGGCCGCGCTACCAGGCGGCGCTCAACGCGCTCGGGGCCAACGCCACCATCGCCCAGATCCAGCAATATTACGCGACGAACTTCCCGACCTATGTCGGGCCGCAAGGCCAGCTTCTCGCCGGCCCGGGTGATCCGCTGGTCAACTTCGTCATCACGACGCCGTACAACAGCGACCAGACGGCGACGATCCACGGTTTCGAGTTCGCGCATCCAGCACAATTTCTGGAACACCGGCTTCGGCACGATCCTCAACTACACGATCGTCAACGAGCAACCGGAACTACAACAATGCGCTGCCCGCCAGCGTCCAGCCGGCTCAGTTCGCGGTCGTCGGCCTGTCGAACAGCGCCAACGCGGTTCTGTTCTACGACAAGCACGGCATCCAGGCGCGTGTCGCGTACAACTGGCGCGACGGTTTCCTGTCGGGTGCGGGGATCAACCCGACCTATACCGATGCCTACGGCCAGGTCGACGTCAGCGCGAGCTACGCGCTGACCAAGAATGTCGCGGTCATTCTTCGAAGGCATCAACGTGCAACGGCGAGAACCGGATCGTGCATCTCCGTTCCGACCGCAACATCGCGCAGGTGCAGAAGCAGGACGCGCGCTATTCGGCGCGGCGTCCGCTTCGCCTTCTGACGTCGCGATGAGGCCACCCTCGCGGCGCGAGGGTGGCCTTTTCCGGCCTCTCGCAGGCACAAGCGATGGCGACCGGCGCCCGCGACGGGCCATGCGATAGGATAAGCGTGGACACGGCGATTACCCGGATCGTGATCGTCGGCGGCGGGACTGCAGGCTGGCTCGCGGCCTGCCGCATCGCCGCAGCCGCGGCGGCCGGGCGCAGCACAGCCGATCGACGGTCACGCTCGTCGAATCGCCCGAGGTCGCGACGATCGGCGTCGGCGAAGGCACCTGGCCGACGATGCGCGGCACGCTCGAACGCATCGGCATCGACGAGACGACGTTCCTGCTCGCCTGCGATGCCTCGTTCAAGCACGGGTCGCGCTTTACCGGCTGGGCGACGGGCGCAGCCGGACGACAGCTACGCCCACCCCTTCACCCCGCCCGATCGAGGCGGACCCGCGGGCGCTGGTCGAGGCGTGGCAGAATGCGGCGCCGGGGAGCGCCTTTGCCGACGCCGTCGCCGCGCAGCCGCACGTGGCGAGCCTCGGCCTGGCACCGCGCCAGCGGGCGATGCCCGACTATGCCGGGGCGCTGAACTACGGCTATCATCTCGACGCCGCCAAGCTCGCGGCGCTGCTCGCCCGCCATGCAACGGCGACTCTGGGCGTGCGTCACGTGCGCGATCACGTCACCGGGGTACGAGCGCACGGCAGACGGCAGCGTCGCCACGGTGAACACCCGCGCCAGCGGCGCGATTGCCGGCGACCTCTTCCTCGATTGCACCGGCCACGCCGCCCTGCTCGTCGGCGACATCCCCTTCGTCGACCGCACCGACGTGCTGTTCAACGACCGGGCGCTGGCCGTTCAGGTTCCGGTCGCCGCCGACAGCGCGATCGCCGCCGAAACCCGGCGCCAGCGCGCATGCCGCCGGCTGGATCTGGGACATCGGCCTGCCGACCCGCCGCGGCGTCGGCTGCGTCTATTCCTCGGCGCACCTCAGCGACGACGAGGCGGCGGCGACGCTTGCGGCCTATCTCGGCGACGTCCCCTGCCCGACGCCGCGGCGGTTGACCTTCCGCTCCGGCCATCGGGAGCGGTTCTGGAGCGGCAACTGTCTGGCGATCGGCCTGTCGGCCGGCTTCCTCGAGCCGCTCGAGGCGTCGGCGATCGTGACCATCGAACTGTCGCTCGACGCGCTGCTCGACGATTGGCCGACCCGCGCGACGATGCCGCTGGTCGCCGAGCGCTTCAACGCGCTGTTCCGCTACCGCTGGGACCGGATCGTCGAGTTCCTGAAGCTGCACTATCTGCTGAGCCGGCGGCCGGAGCGGTATTGGCGCGACCACCGCGATCCGGCATCGGTGCCGCCGCGGCTCGCGGCGCTGCTGGCGCTGTGGGCATACCGGCCGCCGCTGCGCGCGGACTTTCCGATGATCGACGAGGTGTTTCCGGCCGCAAGCTACCACTATGTTCTGTATGGCATGGGCGCGCCGGCTCCGGCCGGCGGGCCGCTTCGGCGCCCCGCCCCTGCCGGCGCTGGGACGGGTCGCGGAGCGGGCACGCGGCGCTTGCCGCCGCGCTTCCGCCGATCCGCGCCTATCTCGACGCCTGCCGCGCCGCGCAGCCTGCTCCGCGCGCGGAGCAGCTTCTCTGATGGCCAGCCACGTCGTTCTCACCGCCGACGATCATCGCAGCCTGCGGATCGATACCGGGCGCGGGGCCGAGCTGGGCGACGCGGTGATGTCGTGCCTCGTCGTGCCCAACGAGTTCCGCCGCGTGCAGAGCGAGTACCCGATCCTGTTCCACCGCACCCCGGAACGCGATCGCTTCCAGGCGCTGGCGATGTTCGGGTTCGAGCACGGCGAGAACCTGTTCCTCGACTGGCGACCGCTGGGATGCGGGCTATCGCCCGCACGCGATGGAGATCCAGCCGTTCCTGATCGGCCCTCCCGCACCCGCGGACGGCGGCAAGCAGATCCATCTCGACCTCGACAGTCCGCGCATCGCGCTCGGCGGCGAAGGGGTGCGGGTGTTCGACGATCTCGGCCGCGCGACCCCGTATCTCGAGGCGATCGCCGCCCAGCCTCGGCGAGCTCGACGCCGGCTGGCAGGCGCTCGACGGCTTCTTCGCGGCGCTGACGCGGCACGAGCTGATCGAGCCGCTGACGCTCGAGATCACGCTGCAGGATCGATCGATCAACCGGCTGGTCGGCTATTATGCGATCAACGAGGAGCGGCTGTCGCACCTCGATGCCGCGGCGCTCGGCGACCTGCACGCGGCGGGTCATCTCCTGCCGATCTTCATGGTGCTTGCCTCGCTGTCGAACGTCGCCAGGCTGATCGCGCGCAAGAATGCCAGGGTGACGGGTGGCTGAGGCCGATCCCGGCATCTTCGCGGCGCTGCCGGCGATCGCCGAAGCGACGATCGCCGACGCGGGCGCGCTCGACGCGCAGGCTTCGCGGCGCGACCGAGCCGTTCGTCGTGCGCGGGCTGGTGCGCGACTGGCCGCTGGTTGCGGCGGGCTTGCGCTCGGCGCGGGAGGCGCGGACCTATCTCCTGGCGCACGCGCGCGACCTGCCCTTCACCGTCTCGGTGGGGATGCCGACCACCGACGGCGGCCGCCTGTTCTATGACGAGGCCGCCGGCGGCACGCTGGCGATGAACTTCCGCACGCTGCGCGCGAAGCTTGGCGAGATCTTCCGCCAGATCGATCAGATGGAGAGCCGGCCCGACGCGCCGCCGATCTACCTCGCCTCGATCGACGTGAAAGGCTTCTTCCAGGGCCTGCACGAGGCGAACCACGTCGATCTCGGCAGCCGCCAGCCGCTCGCGAGCATCTGGATCGGCACCCGCACCCGCGTCGCCGCGCATAACGACACGCCCGCCAATCTCGCCTGCGTCGCGGTCGGGCCGGCGGCGCTTCACGCTCTTCCCGCGCGACCAGTTCCGCAACCTGTACCTCGGCCCGGTCGACAACACGCCGGCCGGGCGCGCGGTCAGCATGGTCGACTTCCACGCCCCCGACCTCGACCGCTTCCCGCGCTTCGCCGAGGCGCTGGCGCACGCGCAGGTCGCCGAGCTGGCGGCGGGCGATGCCCTCTACATCCCGTCGATGTGGTGGCACCATGTCGAGGGGCTGGCATCCGTTCAACGTCCTGGTGAATTATTGGTGGCGCGAGACGCCGCGCTGGCTCGGCAATCCGCAGGACGCGCTCAATCATGCCATGATGGCGATCCGCGACCTGCCCGCCGCCGACCGTGACCACTGGCGCGCCCTGTTCGACCATTATGTGTTCGGCGATGTCGCCGCCGCGGCGGCGCATATTCCCGAGGCTGGCCGCGGCGTCCTTGCGCCCATGACGCCCGAAAGCGCCGCGCGGATGCGCGCCTTTCTCCTGCGGCAGCTGCAGCAATGATCGCGCCATCTTCGCATTCTCCGCGCCGCATCGTCGTTGCCGGCGGCGGCACCGCCGGCTGGATGGCGGCCGCCGCGATCGCCTACACGATGGGCCCGGTCGTCGAGCTGACGCTGGTGGAATCCGACGCGATCGGCACCGTCGGCGTCGGCGAATCGACCATCCCGCCGCTCGCCCTGTTCAACCGCGTGCTCGGCATCGCCGAGGCCGACTTCATGCGGGCGACGCAACGCGACCTTCAAGCTCGGCATCCTGTTCGACGGCTGGCGCGACGGCCGGGACCGCTATTTCCACTCGTTCGGGCTGACGGGCAAGGACCACTGGTCGGCGGGCTTCCAGCACTTTTGGCTGCGCGGCCTCGAGCGAGGGCACCGGCAGCCGTACGACGACTATTGCCTCGAACTGAAGGCGGCGCTGGCCGGCAAGTTCGCGCACCTGCCGGACGAGGGCATGAGCTATGCCTACCAGCTCGACTCCGCCGCTCTATGCACGCTTCCTGCGCCAATTTGCCGAACAGCACGGCGCGCGGCGCGTCGAGGGGAAAATCGCCGAGGTCGTGCTCGACGGCGAAAGCGGCGACATCGCCACGCTGCGCCTGGAAGACGGCACGCGGATCGACGGCGACCTGTTCCTCGACTGCACCGGCTTCCGCGCGCTGCTGATCGAGGGGGCGCTGCATGCCGGGTTCGACGACTGGAGCCACTGGCTGCCGTGCGATAGCGCCGATCGCGGTGCAGACCGAGAGCGTCGGCCCGCCCGTGCCCTACACCCGCGCCATGGCGCACGATGCCGGCTGGCAGTGGCGCATCCCGCTCCAGCACCGCAGCGGCAACGGCCTCGTCTGGTGCAGCCGCTATCTGACCCGCGACGCCGCGCTGGAGCGGCTGCTCGGCAATGTCGAGGGCAAGGTGCTGACCGAACCCAACCACATCACATTCACCAGCGGTGTCCGCCGCCGGCAGTGGCACCGCAACTGCATCGCGGTCGGCCTGTCGGGCGGTTTCATGGAGCCGCTCGAAGTCGACGTCCATCCACCTCATCCAGCGCGCGGTATTGCGACTGCTGCGGATGCTGCCGGCGGGCGGCATCTCGCCCCGCGACGTCGCCGAGTTCAACGACCAGTCCGCCGAGGACATGGAGCAGATCCGCGACTTCCTGATCCTCCACTACAAGGCGACCGATCGGCGCGACAGCGGCTTCTGGCGGCAGTGTGCCTCGATGGCGATCCCCGACAGCCTGACGCAGAAGATCGAGCTGTTTCGCGAAACCGGCCGCGTCTTCCGCCGGCACGAGGAGCTGTTCGCCGAAAACAGCTGGGTGCAGGTGATGATGGGCCAGGGCATCGTCCCCAACAGCCACCATCCGATTGCCGAAAAGATGTCGCGACCCCGAGCTGGCGCAGGTTCTCGGCACGCTGCGCGAGAAGGTGGCGCGGACCGTCGCCCGCCTGCCCGAGCACAAGGCCTATGTCGCGCACTATTGCGCTGCCGGCGGGGGTTGAGGCGTGGCCCGGCGACGGCAGGCAGTGACGATCAGCCACGTCGCCGCCGACGCCGGCGTGTCGCTGCAGACCGTCAGCCGGGTCATCAACAACGAGCCCAACGTCCGCGTCGAGATGGTCCGGCGGGTGCAGGCATCGATCGATCGCCTGGGCTATGTTCCATCGATCGCGGCGCAGCGGATGGGGGGATCGCGCTCGCGCCTGATCATGGCGCTCAACGACCGCGACCGGACGATCGAGGAGTGGCGCCGCCGCGACGGCAGTACCTGGATCGACCAGATGCTGCTCGGCGGCATGCTGACGTGCGCCCGGCACGGCTACCGCTTGATCATCGAGCTCGTCGACACGCACAGCGACCATATCGAAAGCGAATTGCTCGCCGCCGTCGCAGCGCTGCAGCCCGACGGCGTGATCCTGACCCCGCCGCATTCGCAGAACCGGACGATCGTCGACCTGCTCGCCAGCGCAGAACATCGCCATCGCCCGGATCGGCTCGCTCGCGCCCGGTCCCGGCATCCTGCTGACGATGGACGACGACCGCGCCGCGCGGCTGGCGACCGAGCATCTGATCGCGCTCGGCCATCGTCGCATCGGCTTCATTGCTGGCTCGAGCGAGTATGAGCTCAGCGCGTGGCGCGTCGCCGGGTGGCGGGCGGCCATGGACGCAGCCGAGTTGACGACGGAGGGGCTGCTCGGCCAAGGCGACTTCGGCCGCGCGTCTGGGCGGGAGTGCGCGCTGGCGCTGCTCGACGGGCCACAACCGCCGACAGCGATCATCGCCAGCAGCGACCTGATGGCATTGGCCACCCTGGAAGTCGCCCGCGGGCGCGGCATGATGGTGCCCGGCGATCTGTCGCTCATCAGCTTCGACGACACGCCGATCGCCCGTTCGGTGCAGCCGCCGCTGACCGCCATCGTTCAGCCGATTGCCGAGGTGGTCGAGCAGGCCGTTGAACTCATCGTTCGCGCCGAACAGGGGCACGCCCTTCCGACCGAAGCGCTCGCCATTCCCTGCAGCCTCGCCGTCAGGGGTTCGACAGGAGAAGTGCACAGCCGGATCAGCACAACGCGAGCGCTGGCAAAGTCCTAGGCGGGGACTGGCGCTACTGCGGCAAGGGCATCGCACCTCTCCGCAAGTCCCTGACTTCACGGCCTCTGCACCCGAACGATGCTTAGGGTCGCCCGCGATCACTCCGGCACGTCGACGCCAGATGTCCGACGACTTCATGCGAAGCCAAAAAATCATTGGCTTACGGGTCCGATGCGGCAGCACGACGTTTACCACAGCGTTCAGCCTTGGGAGAATGAGTGATGTCGCACGCAGCGAAGGACGGGACTATGCCGCGGGCATCGGCGGCGGACAGGCTGCCGGCCGCCGATTTTGCCGTCGGCGAGGGCGGTGAGCTCCATCAGGTCGCGTCGGCCAACCAGCCGGTGCTGACGACCAATCACGGCCTGCCGATCGCCGACGATCACAACAGCCTCAAGGCGGGAGCGCGCGGACCGACGCTGCTCGAGGATTTCATCCTCCGCGAGAAGATCTTCCACTTCGACCACGAGCGGATCCCGGAGCGCGTGGTCCATGCCCGCGGGCTCGCCGCGCACGGGCACTTCGAGCTGACCGACAGCCTCGAGGAGTTCACCACGGCGAGGGTGCTGACCGAGGTCGGTGCCCGGACACCTGTTTTCACACGCTTCTCGACCGTCGCCGGCAACCGCGGCTCGGCCGATGTCGCGCGCGATGTCCGCGGCTTCGCGGTAAAATTCTACACCAAGGAGGGAAACTGGGACATCGTCGGCAACAACATCCCGGTATTCTTCATCCAGGATGCGATCAAGTTCCCCGACCTGATCCACGCCGTCAAGGAAGAGCCGGACCGCGGCTTCCCCCAGGCGCAGTCGGCGCACGACACCTTCTGGGACTTCATCGCCTGCTCGCCAGAGGCGATGCACATGGTCATGTGGCAGATGTCCGACCGGACCATCCCGCGGTCGGTCCGCTTCATGCAGGGTTTCGGCGTCCACAGCTTCCGCCTGGTCAATGCGGCGGGAGCCTCCACCTTCGTCAAGTTTCATTGGCTGCCGGAGCTGGGGATGCAGTCGGTGGTGTGGGACGAGGCGCTGAAGCTCAACGGGGCCGATCCCGATTACCACCGCCGCGACCTGTATAACGCGATCGCCAACGGCGAGCATCCGGCGTGGCAGCTGGCGGTACAGCTGTTTACCGAGGAGCAGGCGGCGGCGTTCGATTTCGATCATCTCGACGCGACCAAGATCATCCCCGAGGAGGTCGTGCCGCTGCGCGTGGTCGGCCGAATGGTGCTCGACCGGAACCCGGCCAACGTCTTCAGCGAGACCGAGCAGGTTGCCTATTGCACACAGAATCTGGTGCCCGGGATCGACTTCTCGGACGACCCGCTGCTTCACGGGCGCAATTTCTCGTACCTCGACACCCAGCTCAGCCGGCTCGGCTCGACCAACTTCAACCAGATTCCGATCAACGCGCCGCAGTGTCCGTTCGGCAACATGCAGCGCGACGGGCACATGCAGACGCTGCCGCAGGGTACACGCGTCGCCTATACGCCGAGCCTGATCGATCCGGCGGGTCCGCGGGAGGATCCCAAGCAGGGCTTCCGCAGCTTTCCGGCACCGATTGCGGGGCAAAAGGCGCGCGTACGCTCCGAGACCTTCGCAGATCACTACAGCCAGGCACGCCAGTTCTTCGCCAGCCAGACCAAGGCCGAGCAGGACCATATCGTCGCCGCGCTGACGTTCGAACTGTCCAAGGTCGAGCTGCCGATCATCCGTGCGACGATGCTCGGCCACCTCGCCGTGATCGACCCCGCGCTGGGCGACCGGGTTGCTGCGGGACTGGGGCACACTGCGCCGATCGAGCCGGCAACCCCCGCCATGGCCCCGCGCGACCTGCCGCCGAGCCCGAAGCTCAGCATCATCGCCAACGGGCCGCCGACGATGGTCGGGCGCATGGTCGGGCTGCTGGTCAGTGACGGTGCGGCAAGCGCGGTGGTCGGCGAGCTGATCGAGGCGGCGACGGCTGCGGGCGCGATGGTCAAGGTCGTCTGTCCGCGCGTGGGCGGCGTCACCCTCGACGATGGCAGCAAGCTCACCGGCGACTTCCAGCTGGCCGGCGGCCCCTCGGTGCTTTTCGACACGGTGGCGGTCGTGACGTCGGAGGCCGGCACGACGGCGCTGCTCGGTGAAGCGGCGGCGGTCGCGTGGCTGCACGATGCCTTCGCTCATCTGAAGGTCATCGCGGTGACGCGCGAGGCGGCGCCGCTCCTCGCTGCCGCCGGGGTGGAAAGCGACGGCGGCGTCGTTGCGCTCGACGACAGGACCGATCCGGCAGCTTTCCTCGAACTCGCGGGTGCGGGCCGAATTTGGCAGCGGGAGCCGACCGTGCGAATGGTGTATTGATCGACAGAACGGGGCCGAGCGAGGTTCGCTCGGCCCCGTTTTCTGCCAGGTGTCTGGCGCCCGCAAGCCTATAGGGCCCGTCCGCTTACCCGTTCACTACCCGGCGCCGGCCGTGGGGATGTGACGTATGTCCCAATGGCTGGACATCAGTATCCCCGAGCGACGCGTCGGGATAGGGTAGAACGTAAATACATCGTTAGTGACGGTTAGATCAGCGTAGCCACGTCTCGGTCATTTCCGCCGGATGGATGCGACCGACCTCATCTTCTTGGTCGCAGAACGTTGTGGCTGTCGGCAGTTCGTCGAGATGCCGAACTTCACGATACTCGACACTGCCGCATGGGGGCGGAAAGCGGGTGTGCCGACGCAGATCGCTCATCTGTGTTACGGCTACCTGGCTTCGTTATCGCGAAGTAGCGGTAACGGGAGTTAACACCCGGTCATACTCGCTTAAACCAAGATGTCTCGCATGGCTACGGCAGGGTCTTGCTCGCAAGCTTCTGTCGTTAACCCTATTGTATGGGCAGCGCGCATCGTAAATGGTTGACAGGAACAAATCTCCGTTCGTATCTCTCATGTTAGGATTTGGTCGTACGCCTGGGGGGGCGTCGGGATGAGTAATTCTCTTAACGTTTATATCGTCGACGACGACGAGGACGTGTGCCAGTCCTTAAGGCTATATCTTTCGACTATCGGTTATGTGTCACAAACCTTCTCCGATGGGTCGGACTTTATCCACGAATGCGATGACCTCGCCCCCGGATGCGTGCTGCTCGATGTCAGGATGCCCAATCTCGATGCCTTTGGTGTCCTGAAGTCGATCGGGCGGGTCAAGGACCAGTTCTGCTTCGTGGTGATGACGGGGCACGGTGACGTCGCGACGGCGGTCGCTGCCATGCGCGCCGGGGCCGTGGATTTCCTCGAGAAGCCGTTCGAGGAAGAGCTCATCACCCGTGCACTCGCACGCGCGAATGAGCGACTGGCCTTTCAGATTACGGACTATGAGCGTCGCCTGGCTGCGCTTGGGCGTCTCCAAAGCCTTTCCTCGCGCGAACGGGAGGTATTGAAAGGCCTGATCGAAGGACGATCGAACAAGCTGCTGGCGCACGAGATGGGGATCAGTGTTCGTACCGTCGAGATGCACCGCGCGAACATGATGGAGCGCCTGGAGGCGCGCTCGTCGGCGCAGGTGATCAGGCTCGCTTACGATGCCGGCATGATCGACCGCCGCTCGCGGGAGCCCACGGGCGTCAACGGCACGTATAATCCGGCTGTGCAAGCCTTGGCGGGGAGCTAGGCCAAGACGGGCGCTTACCAGGAAGATCTCTGGTCAGGAGATTAATCGTGGATCAGCACAGATGACATCGTTGGCATTGGCGAACGCGCTACGCGAGCAGAGCAAGACGCTGGTCGAACTCTACGAGATCAAGGAGCAGCACGATCTCATCCTGCGGATGATCGGGCAGATCGAGCTGACGATCGATCATGATGGCAACGTCCTGCGCATAGGCCAGAGTTGGGAGGCCGTTACTGGTCAAACGTGTCAGGACGCTCTCTTCCAGGGTTGGCTTCTTGTCGTCCACCCCGAGGACATCGACCGCGTACAACGCGACTGGATCGAAGCGATCACAACGAATTCTTCGCTCGACCTGCTTTCCCGCCTGAAGGGAGCCGACGACACCTACCGCTGGTACCGCCTGCGAATGGTGATCAACCCACCGCAGCTCATGACCGCCCCGTACTGGTACGGCACCTTCGACGATGTCGACGACCGGCAGAAGGCGGCAGTGCGCTTCGAGCAGACGCAATCGGCCTTGATCCACATGTCGAGGCTGAGTGCGATGGGGACGATGGCGTCGACGATCGCGCATGAACTCAACCAACCGCTCAGCAGCATCACCAATTATACGCGCGCTGCGCGTCGGATGCTGGAAGCCGGTCGATCTTACGCCGAAGTATCGGAAGCGCTCGACGGAGCCGACAAGGCTGGCGTGCGGGCCGGCGAAATCGTGCGGCGCGTTCGTGAACTGGTCGTCAGCGGCCAGGTCGACAAACGTAGCGAGGACCTTTCACAAGTCGTGCACGAGGCGTGCAGTCTCGTCTTCATCAACTCCAAGGTGCTCGGGGTGACCTACGAAATTAAGGCGGACCCTGCGTTGAAGCAGGTCATGATCGACCGTGTTCAGATCGAACAGGTGATCATCAACATTTTACGCAACAGTATCGAAGCCGTCACTACCCGGGATGAACGGCACATCAAGCTCGATCTTGAGGAATTCGACGAAAATTCGTGTCAACTGGCGATCTGCGACTCAGGACCCGGTATCTCGCAGAAAATCGCTGACCGTCTTTTCGAAATCGTTCAACACTTCGAAGACAACCGGCACCGGGATCGGGCTATCGATCTGCCGAACGATCATCGAGGCGCATGGCGGCAAGATCTGGCACCAGCAGCAGGATCAGGGAACCTCGATCGTCTTTACTGTGTTGTACTCGCCAGAGAGTTAGAGCTTCTGGCAATCTCGTGCATCAGCCGAACGAGGGCTGTTGCGTTGACCGATGATGAAGCCGGTTCGCTAAAACACCTCTCGACGATATCGCTGATATACGTCGAATAGCCGAAGTGCGACATCAGCCAGCAGTCCGAATAGCGTTGGTGCGTGATCTCGTAGCCAACAACCCGGCACTCGGTATGTCGCGCATCGGCCTTGATCTTGTCGAAGGTCCAGATCACGTCCTGCGGCGCACCTTCGATGAACTGGGCAAAGTGCTTGCGGGTATAGATAAGCGTCCCGCTGACTGCGCGGAGCCGGTTCGACGCTGCTGATCGTTCAACGATGTCCGCGACCGCATCTTCGGAATCTGCCTGGTTCAGCAAGCTTCTGCTCACATAAGTCAGGTGAAGCAGGTCCACGGTTGAGGGTTCCGGTCCAATCAACGTCCATCGGCGAGGCGGTATAGCTACGTCCGCGTACTCCAAAGTGTCAAGGAAAAGTTAATCGCCGGTCCGCGCCTCTTTGGTTAAGTGCTTGCGGCCATAGTGAAGCAGGGCGGCGGTATCGGGTTGCGAATGAGCCGGGCCGGCGCCGGACTCGCGGTCGTTGCCGGCCACGTCCACCAGTTCCCGTCTGTTTCGCCGATCGTGCCGTCGTCTGCGCCTCCCCTGCCGGGCGCAATCGATCGTCGGGCGGCAGCGCGGTGGCGAGGCTCTGGCAGCAGGCGGTCCCGTCGCTCGTCCTCCGCGCTATGCTGGGGCGAAACAGATGTCGCGTCTGATGAAGAAGACGATAGCGGCCGGCCAGGCGCGGCGGCTGCTGTGCCCATCATGGCGATTGCAAGCTTTGTCACGCCGATGCTCCAAATGCGACGGGGCAACCCTATCGAAGCGTAGAGCACACCCATGCGGGAGCGACCGCCTGCCGACAAGCTCGTGAAAACCCGCATCGTAATTCTACGGTATCGCAGGCGACAGTCGAACGACCCCTGTTGGCCCGATGGCACGGCCAGTCGTGCCGCCAACCTGTCGCTGTACCGCCGGGCCGGTTGACCCGACTGGCCGTTTGCCGCCGACCCGGCTGCTCCAGCGCCCATGATTGTCGGTGCTAGAGCGCTCCGGTTCCACCGGCGGCTCGTGTCAATGAACGGCTGTGGCAACAAGAGCCGGGTCGGAAATCGAGAAGAAAAGCGCGCCGCGTTGCCCAAATTGCTTTTACTTCGCGTCGGCGCGGGATCGAGAAACGATTGACGAATGTGCGGTCGATCGCACATGACACCGCGCTCAACTGGAGAACATGATGTCCGACGAGATTAACGGTACCAACAATGTCGAACTGGCGACCGAGCTGACCATCGCCTGGCTGTCGAACCCGAACACTCGTGCCAGTGCCGAAGATGTGCCTGCCTTCCTCGCCCGGATGCACGAGGCGGTCGCCGGGCTGACGTCTGTCGTGCCCGCGTCGACGTCGGCCGATGAGCCGGTGCAGGATTTTGCGCCCGCCGTCACCGTTCGCAAGTCGCTCGCCTCGCCCGAGCACATCCTTTCGCTGATCGACGGCAAACCGTACAAGACGCTGCGCCGGCATCTGTCGCGCCACGGCCTCACGCCAGAGCAGTATCGCGAGCGCTACAACCTCAAGGCCGACTACCCGATGGTGGCTGAGAATTACGCAACGATGCGGCGCGACATGGCCAAGCGGATCGGCTTGGGCCGCAAGCCCCGCGCGCCCGACGCTGCCGCCCCTGCAGCGTCAGCAGAACCTGCAGCCAAGCCGGCGCGGGCACGTCGGACCAAGGCGGACGCCTAGGCCCGCCGGCCACCAGTGACGCGTCGTAAGGGCGTCAGCGGCGGATGTGTTGCTGTATCCCAACGGCGTAACCGGTAAGCTGTTCAAGGACGCCGGCAGACGCTGCGGGGCCATCGCGCGGCACGGAGGAAACTTCCTGCCGCGCGCGACCCGACGAACGGCATCCGGCCGATTGCACGCCGCAGCCGAAACTCGGCACGGGATATAAGTCCGTGCTAATCGGCTTGTCGTGGGCGCGACCGATCTCAACCTCCGCCATCTTGCCGCACTGGCCGCGATCGAGCGTCTGGGCAGTCTCGGGGCAGCGGCCAGCGCCGTCAGCCTGACGCAGCCGGCCGTGACCCAGGCGCTGGCCAAGCTCGAGCGGCAGCTCGGCACCCCCTTGTTCACGCGAACGTCCCGCGGCATGACCGCCACGGCCGCCGCCGACCTGTTCGCCCCGCGGGCCGCCGCCGCTCTCGCCCTGATCGCCAGCCCGCGCGTGACGATGGCGCAGCTCAGTGCCTTCGTCGCCGTGGCCCGCGCCGGCAGCTATGTCGCCGCCGCCACCGCGACCGGGCTGGCTGCGCCCTCGCTCCACCGCGCGGTACGCGATCTGTCGCTTGCGCTCGGCCGCCCGCTGGTCGCGCGGCGGGGTCGCGGCGTCCGCCTGACGGCGGCGGGGCGGCGGACGGGGCGCGCGTTTCGGTTGGCCCTGACCGAGCTCGACGCGGGCCTGGGCGAGGTCGCTGCCCTCACCGGCCGCCCCGCGGCGCGCCTGGCTATCGGTGCGATGCCCCTGCCCCGCGCGCGCCTGCTGCCGGCGCTGGTCGCCGCCTTCCACGAAACCCATCCGAACACGGCGATCGTCATTGCCGAAGGCTCCTATGCCGAGTTGATCGAGCCGTTGCGCGACGGCGAGCTCGACCTGCTCGTCGGTGCCCTTCGCGAGCCGGTACCGGATCTCGTCCAGACGCCGCTGTTCGACGATCGTCCGGTGATCATCGCGCGGGCCGGGCACCCGCTCGCCGGCGTCGATGCCGATCTCGGCGCGCTCGCACGCTACCACTGGGTCGTCCCGGCCCGGCACACCCCTTTGCGGAGCGCGTGGGAGTCGATGTTCACTGCCGCCGGGTTGGCCGTGCCGCCGGTGCCGATCGAGTGCGGTTCGGTCATCGCCATCCGCGGCCTGCTGCTCGCCAGCGATCTCTTGACCTTGCTGTCCCCTGATCAGGTCGCGGTCGAGCTTGCCGCTGGCCTCGTGGTGGCGCTCGCGGTGCCCACGGCGATCGTGCGGACGATCGGCGTCACGACGCGACGCGACTGGACGCCGACCCATAACCAGCGCGAATTCCTCACCCTGGCCACCGCGATGGCGACGACCATGTACGCGCCTTAGCCGCCGTCAAAAACCGGTGCGGTAGGGCGAGGGGGACGGCGGTGCCCCGGCGTCGCCGGCCCCCCAGGTTTTGAGCGATGAATGTCTGCGGGATCCGCTCGGACCGCGTTGCGGTGCGCCTGCGCACGGGCGCCGCCGCGCCCGTTACCGCACCGACCTAACCGGCTTGAGCTTCGCGGCACGACGCCTATATTGGCGATAGGCGGGTACTGCCCGGTACGAGCATACGGAGCATCCCTGAGGCGATATCACATCCTAGGGCGCTGTCCCTGCGCCGGTCCTGGCCGGACGTACATGGTGCCCACCTGACGTTAATGGCGTCAGAGGATCTTCCGGCAAACGGCCATGGCGGTCCCGCCGACCCGAATGGCAAACCAAAGCTTCGCCGCGCGCTTCGCGCCGCCCGTGCAGCGTATGTCGCGCGACTGGACGTCGATGAGCGGACACGGCTGGAAGCCGGGCTCGCGCACATGCTGGCGCAGCATCTGCCCTCTGGCATCGTCGCCGGCTATTGCGCGGCCGGCAGCGAGATCGGTCTGGGCGGCGTCAAGCGCGTGACGCTTCTTCCCCGTGTCATCCCTGGCCAGCCGCTTGGGTTTCACGCCGGGCCGGCGCTTCCCGCCCTCGACGTCGTCGGTCTGGGCCGGATTGCGGAGCCGCCCGCCGACGCCCCCCGCGGCGAGCCCGACATTCTCCTCGTACCGCTCCTTGCCGTCGATGACCGCGGCACGCGCCTCGGGCAGGGCGGGGGCCACTACGACCGGACGCTTGCGGCGTTGCGCGCGCGGCGGCGGGTGCTGGCCGTTGGCGTCGGCTGGGACATGCAGCGGGTCGAACTCGCTGCCGCGCGACCCGTGGGACGAGGCGCTCGATGCGCTCGCCACGCCGTCGCAGTGGCTGACATTCGGCGCCGCGAACGCTATGTCCCGGACATGAAACCGACCCTGCGCCGCCCCGCCGGCATCCTTGGGATGATCGCCTACCTGATCGTCTATGCCGGCCTTGTCGTGCGCCTGCTGGCGCCGATCGGCATGCTGCCGTGGTACGTGGCGGTGCCGCTTTACGCGGTTCTCGGCTGCCTGTGGCTGCTACCGATGAAGCCGCTGCTGCAATGGATGGAGACCGGGACATGGCGCGCCCCGCGATGACACCGACGATGATGGCATCGACGCCGGACGCGCACCCGACGATGGCGGTGCCGCCGGAGGCGTGCACGACCATGGCCGAGGTCCGCGCCGGCGTCGATGCGGTCGACCGCGAGCTCGCCGCGCTGCTCGGGGTGCGGTTCGGCTACATGCGTGCCGCCGCCCGGATCAAGCCCGACCGCGCCGCGGTGCGTGACGAGCCGCGCAAGGCGCAGGTCATCGCCAATGCCGCTGCTGCCGCCCATGCCGCGGGTGTTCCCGAGGGTGTGGCGGCGCAGGTGTGGGAACGGCTGGTCGAGGCGTCGATCGCCTATGAGTTCGAGAAGTTCGACGCGCTTCACGATTGAGAGTGGCGCGAGTGACGGGGCTCGAACCCGCGACCTCCGGCGTGACAGGCCGGCGCTCTAACCAACTGAGCTACACCCGCTGGAGAAGCGAGGCGGCGGACGTAGGCGAGGGCCCTATCCCTGTCAAATGAAAAGGCCGCCGGACGGATGTCGAGCGGCCCTCGTCAGGTATGCGACGGATCGTCAGACGACGCGGTTACCGCGCACCAGGTGCATGATCAGGCCGATGACGAACAGGATGATGAAGATGTAGAACAGCAGCTTGGCGATGCCGACCGAAGCACCGGCGATCCCGCCGAAGCCGAGCAGTCCGGCAATGATGGCGATGACCAGGAAGATCAGAGCGTAGCGAAGCATGGATAGTCCCCTTTTCCGTTGCGAGCGTGTACCGACTGTTAAGCGCGCAGCCTGATCGAAGGTTCCGGTGGGTGACACGCGCCGCGACGGTCGCTAACCGGGCATGTCATGACCGATGTTACCGATCCCGCCGTCGCCGTTGCCCGCCTGTGCACGCTCCTCGATCTCGAGGAACTCGAGGTCGATCTCTTCCGCGGCCAGTCGTCAGACCCGGGCTGGACCCGCGTCTTTGGCGGCCAGGTCGTCGCCCAGGGCCTGATGGCGGCGTCGCGCACGGTTCGCGCCGACCGCCTGGCGCACAGCCTCCACGCCTACTTCCTGCGTCCGGGCGATCCCGGCGCGCCGATCGTCTACCGCGTCGAGCGCGAGCGCGACGGGGCGAGCTTTTCCACCCGGCACGTCGCTGCGATCCAGCACGGCCGGCCGATCTTCAGCCTGACGGCTTCGTTCCAGATCGTCGAGACCGGCTTTGAACATAGCGCGCCGATGCCGCGCGTCGCCGCGCCGGCCCTGCTCCGGAACGATGCCGAGCTGTTCGCCGCCAACGCCGCGGCGACGCCCGAGCCGTGGCGGACCTTGTGGGCGACGCGCTCCCGGCCCATCGAAATCAAGCCGGTCGAGCCCTATGATGCGTTTCGGCCGAAGAAGGGCAAGCCCGCCGCCCACCACTGGCTGCGCGCCGCCGCCCCGGTCGCGGCCGACCCCGTCCTCGCCCGCTGCCTGCTTGCCTATGCCAGCGACATGACCCTGCTCGACACCTGTCTCCTGCCGCACGCCGTGTCGTGGACCGATCCCGCGCTTCAGGCGGCGTCGGTCGACCATGCGCTGTGGTTCCACGCCACGCCCGACATGACCGCGTGGCACCTGTTCGCGCAGGACAGCCCACGCGCCGCCGGCGGGCGCGGACTGAACCGCGGGCTGATCTTCGCCGCCGACGGCACGCTCGTCGCCAGCGCCGTGCAGGAGGGCCTGATCCGCTACCGCGGCTGAGTGTCGTGCCCCGTCAGCGTCATCACGCCCAGCGTGGCGTCGCCGTTGGGGTTGAGCGTCGCGTCGAAGCTTTCGGTGCCGTCATGTTTCGGCTTGGCCCCGGCGACTTCGGCGGACGTGTTGCGGGTGAGCGTGAAGCCCGCCTTCTGCGCCTGCGCCGCCATGTGCTGCGCAACGGCCAGCGGGGCGGCCGGGCTGGTGAAGGTGACGATGACCTCGCCTTTTTCCGCCCCCGGCCTGTCGACGGCGTGGACGCGCATCCCCTTCACCGTCGAGCCGGGGTAGAGCTTCATCCCCGACAGGTCCATGTGATCGCCGCCGAAGCTCAGGCCCGGAATCGCGAGATTTGCCTTGAACTTGTCGGAATCGATGTTGAGCCCGCTGACGGTGTCGTCGCCGACCTTGGCCGTGGCCGTGGCGGGGCGGTCGTCGTCGTCATTGTCGATCTCGCGCCGGGTGACCGTCGTCGTCGTCACGCCGTTCGTCGACACCGTTGTCGTCGTTTCCTGCACCTTGTGACCGCAGCCGGCGACCCCGAGCAGGGGAACGAGGAGGAGGGCGAGGCGGCGCATGGGCGAGGCTCCTGTGTTGCCCGCCTATTACACTTGTGTGGCGACGGCGACAAGCGCCATAACCGCCGGGTTCTTCACGATAACGGGATGACGATGCGCCTCTCCGCCCTCCTCGCCGCTGCTGCCTTGCTCGCCCCCCTGCCCGCGCTCGCGCCTGCCATGGCGCAGACGCCGGGCGCGGTCGCGGCGACCGCCACCTTCACGCCGCGCGATGTCTTCGCCCTGGAGCAGGCGACCGACACCCAGATCAGCCCGGATGGTCGTCACGTCGTCTATACGCGCAGCAGCGGCGACATCATGACCGACAGCGCCCGCCGTTCGCTGTGGCTGGTCGACGTTGCCACCGGCACCCAGGCGCCGCTGCTCGACGGCACCGGCAGCCGGCCGCGCTGGTCGCCGGGCGGCGACCGCATCGCCTATGTCGCCGCGGTCGACGGCAAGCCCCAGCTGTTCGTCCACTGGCTGGACCGCCACAGCAGCGCCCGCGTCACCACCCTGCCCGAGGCGCCGTCCGACATCGCCTGGTCGCCCGACGGGCGGATGATCGCCTTCACCATGTTCGTCCCCGACGAGGGCGCGAAGCTGGGCACGCCGCTGGCCAAGCCCGAAGGCGCGAAATGGGCCGAGCCGATCAAGCTCATCACCCAGGTCCAGTACCGCGCCGACGGCGAAGGCTACCTCCGCCCCGGCTACACGCACCTGTTCGTGGTCCCGGCCGACGGCGGCGCGCCGCGGCAGCTGACCTTTGGCCGCTTCGACGACGAGACCGTGACGTGGAGCCGCGACGGCCGCGCGCTGATCTTCGCCGCCAACCGCGAGGCCGACTGGGAGCTGAACGAAAACCGCGCCGCGATCTACCGCGTGGCCGTCGACGGCGGCGCGCCGGTCAAGCTCGCCGGACGAACGGGCGCGAACCACGAGCCGCAGGTCTCGCCCGATGGCCGGCTGATCGCTTTCATCGGCGCCGACGACCACGGGCGGGCGTACGAGAACAGCCAGTTAAGCGTGATGAACGCCGACGGCAGCGATGTCCGCACGATCAGCGGCGGCTTCGACCGTGCGGTGCACACCCCGCGCTGGTCGGCGGACGGGCGCAGCCTCGTCGCCCAGTTCGACGACCACGGGATGACCAAGGTCGCCCGCTTCGGCCTCGACAAGCGGATGACGGTCGTGGCCGAGGGGCTGGCGGGGGGCGACCTCGACCGGCCGTACAGCGGGGGCATGTTCAGCCTGGCGCGGACCGGCGCAATCGCCTTCACCGCCGGCGACCCGACCTCTCCGCCCGACGTCGCCGTCGCCGCCGGCGGCAAGACGCGCCGCCTGACGCGGCTCAACGACGGCCTGTTCGCCGGCAAGACGCTGGCGGCGGTGACGGCGCACCACGTCGCCGCGGCGACCGACGGCAAGATCATCGACTATTGGCAGGTGACGCCGCCGGGATACGATTCGACGCGCAAGTACCCGACGATCCTTGAGATCCACGGCGGCCCCTACGCCGCCTACGCCCCGGTCTGGTCGAGCGAGGACCAGCTTTATGCCGCCGCCGGCTACGTCGTCGTCTATGCCAACCCGCGCGGCTCGACGAGCCAGGGGGCGGAGTTCGCCGATCTCATCTGGAAGGACTATCCGAGCCACGACTATGACGACCTGATGAGCGTCGTCGACGATGCCGTCGCCCGCGGCGTCGCCGACAAGGACAATCTGTTCGTCACCGGCGGCTCGGGCGGCGGCCTGCTGACGGCGTGGATCGTCGGCAAGACCGGCCGCTTCAAGGCCGCGGTCAGCCAGAAGCCGGTCATCAACTGGACCAGCGAAGGCCTGACCACCGACGGCTATACCGGCATGCTGCGATCGTGGTTCGGGACGACGCCGTGGGACAACGAGCCGCTGCTGTGGGCGCACTCGCCGCTGTCGCTCGCCGGCCACGTCACCACGCCGACGCTGATGATGGTCGGCGAGGACGACCGCCGCACGCCCGGCAGCGAAGCCGAGCAGTTCTACGCCGCGCTGACGATGCGCAAGGTGCCGACCGGCCTGGTCCGCGTGCCGGGCGCCAGCCACCACGGCTTGGCCGAGCGCCCGTCGCAGCTGACCGCGGAGAACAGCGCGATCCTGGCGTGGTTCGCACGGTACCGGACGGACGCGCGGCCGTGACGGCCATCGCCGCCGCCACCGTCGTCCTGCTGCGCGACTTGCCCGGGGGCTGGGAGCTGCTGCTGCTCGAACGGCACGCCGCGACCGCCTTTGCGGGCGGAGCGATGGTCTTCCCGGGCGGGCGGGTCGATCCCGGTGATGCGGCGGTCGCCGCCGATCCGGCGCTGGCGGACGGCTTCGCCGGGCTTGAGCCGACCGACGCCGCGGCCCGCGTCGCCGCCGCGCGCGAGGCGTTCGAGGAGGCCGGCGTCGTGCTCGGGAACCGCGCCGGACCGGGGGAGGCCGCAACCGACGCCGCCGACCTCGCCGCCTGGCGCGCCCGCCTCAACGCCGGCACCGCGACCTGGGCCGAGGTCCTGCGCGCGACCGGCACGCGGCTCGACGCGGCGCTGCTCCTGCCCTTCGCCCACTGGGTGCCGCCGGCGGCCGCGCCGATCGCCCGGCGCTTCGACACGCTCTTCTATCTTGCCTGCCTGCCCGCCGCGGCCGAGGCGACGCCCGACGGCGGCGAGGCGGTGACAGCGCACTGGACGACGCCCGGGCGCGCCCTCGCCCGTGCCGACGCCGGCGAGATCGGGCTGGTGTTCCCGACGCGGCGCAATCTCGAGCGGCTGGCGCAGTATGCGGCACTGGAGGGGCTGTGGGCCGCGACCGCCGCCCGCGCGGTGGTCCGCATCCAGCCCGAGATCGAAACCCGCGCCGACGGGTTGTGGCTGACGATCCCTGAAGCCTGCGACTATCCGGTCACCGCCGAGCCGATCGCGAGCCTGCGCCGCGAGTAGACGCGTTCAGCCGGCGTGCCCCGCCCCGCCGCCCCGCGCCCGCCTGCCCCCCGCTTCGCCGCGCTGCTGACCGTCGCTCGCGCCGCGGCCCTGCTCGTCGTCGCCGGCTTTGCGCTGTTCGTCGCGCGCGATTTCGTCCGCCGCCACCCCGAAGACGTGCCGTGGACGCCGCTCGACCTGACCGCCCCGATCGGCTGGGCGACGGCGACCAAGCTCGCGGAACTGCGCGACCGACCCGCCGAGTGCCGCGCCCTCCTTGCCGCCGCCGGCGTGGCGTTCACGCCCGTATCGCCGCGGCGGGACGGGCCGGGGTGCAGCCTTGCCGACGCCGGGCGCATCGCGGGCCTTGCCGTGCCGCTGTCGCCGCCGGGCGAAGTCATGGCCTGCCCGCTGGCCGCCGCCCTCGCCGTCTACGCTCGACGGGTCGTGGTTCCAGCCGCAGCCGCCGCCGGCGATCAGGCGACGGCGCTGGTCAGCCTTGGCACCTACAACTGCCGAACCATCGCCGGCAGCGACCGCCTGAGCCAGCACGCGACTGCCAACGCGATCGATCTCGCGGGGGTCAAGCTGAGGCTCGATACCGTCAGCATCGCCCGGGACTGGCGCGACCGGGGCAAGCGTGGACGGATCGCGCACCGCCTGCACGACGGGGCGTGCCGCCTGTTCGGTGTCGTCCTGTCGCCCGACTACAATGCGGCGCACCACGACCACCTCCACCTCGACACCGCGCCGTGGCGGGTGTGCCGCTAGACCTACTCCGGCCCGGTGAAGCCGCTCGACGGCGCCGGCTCGAGGCCGCGGCCAGGCTGGGTGTTCGACGGCGGATCGCTCGTCGGGAAGGTCTCGTCCAGCTCGATGTCGAGCTTGGCGTCGGCGTCGGCGGGGTCGCGCTTCAGCTCCGGCTTGTGCTCGGCATCATGGGCCTCACGATGCTCGGAGTTGGGCGGCGTCGCGGGATGGGCGAGCGGGCGGTCGTCGGCGTCCGGCATGGCGGGTCTCCCAGGGCTGATCCCTAGACGCGCCGCCGCCGCAGCCGTTCCGGCCGGCTTGCCCGGGGCGGTCGCGGGCCTTACCTGATGAGGCTGGTGCCCGCCGAACAAATCTGGAACAACCCGCCCATGCCGAGACCGACCCTGCGAGCGCGTGCGCGATGCTGAGCCACATCAGCGTCCGCGGCGCGCGCGAGCACAACCTCAAGAACGTCGACATCGACCTGCCGCGCGACAGCCTCGTCGTCATCACCGGCCTGTCGGGGTCGGGCAAGTCGTCCCTCGCCTTCGACACGATCTATGCCGAGGGCCAGCGGCGCTACGTCAAATCGCTGTCGGCCTATGCCCGCCAGTTCCTCGAGATGATGCAGAAGCCCGACGTCGACCATATCGAGGGCCTGTCGCCGGCGATCAGCATCGAGCAGAAGACGACGTCGAAGAACCCGCGCTCGACCGTCGCCACCGTCACCGAGATCTACGACTATATGCGCCTTCTGTGGGCGCGGATCGGCGTCCCTTACTCGCCCGCGACCGGCCTGCCGATCACCGCGCAGACGGTCAGCCAGATGGTCGACCGCGTCCTCGCGCTGCCCGAGGGCACCCGCCTCCTGCTGCTCGCGCCGATCGTCCGCGGCCGCAAGGGCGAGTACCGCAAGGAACTGCTCCAGCTGCAGAAGGACGGCTACCAGCGCGTCAAGATCGACGGCACGCTGTACGAGATCGCCGACGCCCCCGCGCTCGACAAGAAGTACAAGCACGACATCGACGTCGTCGTCGACCGCATCGTCGTCCGCCCCGACATGGCGAGCCGCCTCGCGGAAAGTTTCGAGGCGGCGCTCAAGCTTGCCGACGGGCTGGCGGTGGCCGAGTTCGTCGACCCGCCGCTGACCCCCGACGGCGAGCATGTCGCCAAAGCGGAACCCGAGCGCATCGTCTTCAGCGAAAAATTCGCCTGCCCCGTTAGCGGCTTCACCATCGCCGAGATCGAGCCGCGCCTGTTCAGCTTCAACGCCCCGCAGGGCGCGTGCCCGGCGTGCGACGGGCTGGGGGAGAAGCTCTACTTCGACCCCGCGCTGATCGTCCCCAACGAGAGCCTGACCATCGCCGGCGGCGCGGTCCTGCCATGGGCCAAGTCGAACCCGCCGTCGCCGTATTACCAGCAGGTCCTTGCGTCCGTCGGCCGGGCCTATGGCTTCACGCTCAAGTCGAAATGGTCCGACCTGACGCCCGAGGCCAAGGCCGCCGTTCTCACCGGCACCGGCGGCAAGGCGATTCCGCTCCGCTTCGAGGACGGGCGCAAGTCGTACGAGGTGACCAAGGCGTTCGAGGGCGTCATCGCCAACCTCGACAAGCGCTTCGCCTCGACCGAGAGCGCGTGGATGCGCGAGGACCTGTCGCGCTACCAGTCGTCGGCCGACTGCGAAGTCTGCCACGGCGCCCGCCTCCGCCCCGAGGCGCTCAGTGTCAAGATCGACGGCGAGACCATCGCCGACGCCGTCCGCCGCCCCGTCGCCCTCGCTTACCCCTGGGCGAAGAACCTGACCGCGAAGCTCAACCCCAAGGACCGCACCATCGCCGAGCGGATCATGAAGGAAATCGTCGACCGCCTCGGCTTCCTCGACAATGTCGGGCTCGACTACCTCAACCTCGACCGCAAGTCGGGCACCCTCAGCGGCGGCGAGAGCCAGCGCATCCGCCTCGCGTCGCAGATCGGCAGCGGGCTGTCGGGCGTCCTCTACGTCCTCGACGAACCGAGCATCGGCCTCCACCAGCGCGACAACGACCGGCTCCTCGTCACACTCAAGCGCCTGCGCGACCTCGGCAACACGGTGCTCGTCGTCGAGCACGACGAGGACGCGATCCGCACCGCCGACTATGTCGTCGACATGGGCCCGGGCGCCGGCGTCCACGGCGGCCACGTCGTCGCCAAGGGCAGCCTTCAGGACATCCTCGACACGCCCGGCAGCATCACCGGCGATTATCTGTCGGGCCGCCGCAGCGTCACCGTCCCGGCCAAACGCCGCAAGGGCAACGGCAAGAAACTGACGGTCCGGAACGCGCGCAGCCACAACCTGCGCGGCGTCACCGCGTCGATCCCGCTCGGCACCTTCACCTGCATCACCGGCGTCTCGGGTAGCGGCAAGTCGACCTTCACCATCGACACGCTCTACGCCGCCGCCGCGCGCGAATTGAACGGCGCGCGCGTCCTTGCCGGCGCGCACGACAGCGTCGACGGGCTGCAGCACCTCGACAAGGTCATCGACATCGACCAGTCGCCGATCGGCCGCACCCCGCGGTCGAACCCGGCGACCTACACCGGCGCCTTCACCAACATCCGCGACTGGTTCGCCGGCCTGCCCGAAAGCCTCGCGCGCGGCTACAAGCCCGGGCGGTTCAGCTTCAACGTCAAGGGCGGGCGGTGCGAGGCGTGCACCGGCGACGGGCTGATCAAGATCGAGATGCACTTCCTCCCCGACGTCTATGTCGAATGCGACGTCTGCCACGGCGCGCGCTACAACCGCGAGACGCTCGAGGTGAAGTTCAAGGGCAAGTCGATCGCCGACGTGCTCAACATGACGGTCGAGGACGGCGTCGAGTTCTTCAAGGCCGTCCCGCCGATCCGCGACAAGCTCGCCATGCTGCTGGAGGTCGGCCTCGGCTACGTCGCCATCGGCCAACAGGCGACGACGCTTTCGGGCGGCGAGGCGCAGCGCGTCAAGCTCGCCAAGGAACTCGCCCGCCGCGCCACCGGCCAGACGCTCTACATCCTCGACGAGCCGACCACCGGCCTCCACTTCGAGGACGTCCGCAAGCTCCTCGAAGTCCTCCACGCCCTCGTCGACCAGGGCAACACCGTCGTCGTCATCGAACACAACCTCGAGGTCATCAAGACCGCCGACTGGGTCATCGACCTCGGGCCCGACGGGGGTGACAAGGGGGGGGAGATCGTGGCGGTGGGGACGCCCGAGGCGGTGGCCGAGGTCGAGCGGAGTTTCACGGGGGGGTATTTGCGGGGGTTGTTGTAAACTTCTAGAACTTCAGCTTATCGATAATCATCCTTGCTGACGCGGCGGCAGCTTGACAACAGTATTCTCGAAACAAATCTCTTTCAACATTGCTGTCGGCCTTCTTGGCATCAGCGTGATCGCTAACTGATTTTATAGCGAGAAATTTAACTGTATTTTCGTAATGCGCTGCTTTAGCTGCGCCATAAACCTCCATATCAAGTGCGACAGTTCTTCGCTGATGGTCTATAATTTCCGCGAAAACTGCGGTGTCTGCTACTACGGCCCCACCGGACGCAAACGGCGCTAAGTGAATGGTAGGCTTATAAGTTGGCTTTCCCGTCCTAATTGTCCATTGTCGCTCAACACCATTCACGAACTCCGGCCTATTTATAATCGCGTTGACTGAGTTCTTCAATTCCCAATTAATTTGAATAAATGGATAATCTGCTGCTGACCCATCGGATGTTATTTTTACTTGGTCATAATTGAATAGATCGGTTCCGATAACGATATCACCAATTTTTGTCTTACCCTCTCGTCCCGCACATATCCCCGTCATCACGATCAGACCTGGCCGCATGGATATCATTGCACGCGTCGTCAATATGGCAGCAGCTACCATACCCATTTCCGCAAAGCACGTCGACACTAGATTTATTTTTCGACCTTCTCGTGATAGTTCATAAATCTTGAAGTATTGACCACCTTTTCTGCTCTTCACCTACGAGTTCAGATGAATTAACTAGATATTTTCCAACCGCTTCGTCCTCTTCGGGAAGTGCCGTAATGACTAGGGTCGAGACTCATTCATAACCAGAACGCGACGGCGGCGGCGAGCGCGACGGCCGAGAGGTAGTTACGGGCGAGCTTGTCGTAGCGGGTGGCGACGCGGCGGAAGTCTTTGAGACGACAGAACATCGCCTCGACGCGCCAGCGGTCCTTGTAGCGGCGTTCATCGTACTGGATCGGGCGCTTGCGGTTGCGGCGGCCGGGGATGACGGGGATCGTGCCCTGGTCGCGCAGGGTGGCTCGGAGCCGGTTGGCGTCGTAGCCGCGATCGGCGATCAGCCGCTTCATGCCCTGAGTGTCGCCGACGAGCAGGTCGGCACCCTTGATGTCCGACGTGTTGCCCGGCGTCAGGACAAGGCGGAGCGGCCGGCCGAGGAGGTCGACGAGGGCATGGATCTTCGTCGTCCGACCGCCGCGCGAGATGCCAATGGCCTGGGCTCGAGCCCCCCTTTTGCGCCGCCGGAACACCGGTGCGCCTTGACGTAGCTACTGTCGATCTGCGCCGTCTCGGCAATCCAGCCCTCGTCAGTCAGGGCGGCAAGAATGTGGCCCCACACACCTCTGCGGCTCCACCGGTTCCAGCGGTTGTAGACCGTCGTCGAAGGACCGTAGTCTGGGGGACAGTCCTGCCACCGCCCGCCGCACTTCAGCATGTGCACGATGCCCGAGATCACCCGCCGATCATCGACCCGACGTGCCCCGGGCTGGTTCTTCGGCAGGTGCGGCTCGATCGCCGCCCACGCCGCATCCGACAACCAGAACAACGCTCCCGCCACGCCCGAGCCTCCATCAACCGCAAACTCCCTGAATCAGCACATCGCGCCGGAATCAAGCTGCTGATTGGGTTTGGACCCTAATACATCAACAGTTGTCTCTTTTCGTTGTTTATCTTTTTCTTGGCGAACGGAATCAGGCGACGTCTTCACAAACGATACGTCTTTCTCCATTGTATCGGATGATACTTGTGAAAGTGCATAAAGTCGGTTGTATAGTTCTGCCCGTTGATTAGATGGATCATTTATCATTATTGTCTCGCGCATTCTCTTCGATAATTTGCAGGAGATAGGCCATAAGTACCGCTCGCTCATCGCGCTTCTCGAGCTCGCTCAACACGCTCAAAATTGAATCCGCCCGCTCACTTAGTTGTTTAAATTGACGATGTGCGACAAACGTAACCTTGCGAATCGTTGAGTCGATTTGCAGACAGACCTTTTCAAAATCAACGGACGACATCTTAAGTCCAGGTGGCAGATGATAATATGGTATTCTCTTATCTAAAAGAACCCATCCGAACGCGTGAACCTTGTCAACGTCGGTCTTAAACGTCGAGCTATTAACGAATTCCCATATTTCTCCATAGAATTCGTCTTCGCTTACATTCGCGTTAATCAGTGACTCAATGTAACTATCAATGAAGTCACCAAACCTTTCTATGAAATTCTTATAGGAATTCAAGCCACCAGCAAGAGGCAACTCCACCTCATTAGAGGACTTAACGTGACCAAATTGGAATGCCGCAATCTTGAAAAGATCTATTATATTGTCGCTATGGTCGCTGAGTATGTAATAAATTGCCTCACTTTTGGCGGCAGGGGAGCCCTTAGATTTTCGAATTACTGCTTCAACTAAATCTCGCGGATTAGATTTTGTCAAGATCATACTCCATCTAGAAAGACTTGCGGTCACGGTGCTCGAAATACACACTGCGACTTACCTAATAGATGGTCGTGCCGCAACTGGTTCAGCCTGTCAGTCACCGTCGCGGCAAAGCCGCGCCGTCGGACGCGGCTGCTGGCCGCGCCGGCCGGGCGCAGCTTGAGCTTCGCTTTTGCAAGCGCAAAAGCGTAAGCCGCCGCGCCATGTGCAACGAAGCCGCCCGTCTCCGGTCGCTCGGGGAAATCTCCGCCGAGTTCAACCAGCTGAAGATCCCGCTGCGCTTTCCCGAAGGCCTGCCCAACCTCGGTGAGGCGCCGAGCATCCGCATCACCGACCCCACGGTGATCGTCCGCGCCGCCGCCGACGACGCGGACAGGCTGCCCGAGATGGTCACCCGCCGGTGGAGCTGGCCCGGCAGCAACGGCAAGCCGGTCTACAACTTCCGCAGCGAGGGGCGGCGGTTCGGGACGACGCGCGGCGGCGCGGGCCGACGACGCAAATTCGGCCACGGTCGCGACCGGGGGGCGGTGCCTGATCCCGATCGACGCTTTCTTCGAGTTCACCGATCCCCCCGCCGGCGCGCCCAAGCGCGCGCGCAAGGACAAGTGGCGCTTCACCGCCGCCGACGGCGGGCTGCTCGGCGTCGCCGGGCTGTGGCGGGTTTCCGCCGTCCTGGCGGGGGCGCGCGCGGGCGTCGTCCCCGGTGCCGACGGCGCGGCGACCCGAGAGTTCGAGGCGTTCACCATGCTGACCTGCGCCCCCGGCCCCGACATCGCGCCGTACCACGCCCGCCAGATCGTCCTGCTGCCGCGCGAGCACTGGGCCGACTGGCTGGCGGGGGCGGAGGGGCTGATCGCGCCGGCACCGGCGGGCATGCTGCGCGTCGAGCCCGCCGGCTGACCGCCCGCGCGGGGCTGTCCTACACGCGCGCGTTCATGGTACGTTCCGGCTTCCGACCAGGAGATGTCCGATGCCGCCTGCCCGCCCCGGTCCCACCTTCGGCCTGTCGCGCGCGGTGCCCGCCGAGGGCGACGAGTGGGCGGCGTATCTTGCCGGCGTGACCGCGGCGCGCGGTGACGACCCCGAGCGGGCGGCAGCACGGGCGGCGGCCAACGCCGCCGCGCTGGCGATGGAGGAAGCGGTGTGCGGCCCGCGCGCGACCCGGCGGCAGCGACGGCGCGACTAGGCCCGCCGCCGGTCGCCGCCGCACGGTTCGCTCGCCTCGACCGATCCGCGGTGCGTCGACATGATCTCGGCTCCCGCCGGCGCGGCCGGTAACGCGGTCCAAAGCCCGTCGCCCCCTGCCGGCCGCTCCCGGCGCGCTCCCCGGCCTGCCCTGGCGTTATCCTGACGCAACGACGCCGCGCTTTCCACCGGGCAATCGCCGGGGTAGCAGGGGGACGATGACCGACGCCGAAATCCTGGCCGAATTCCGTGCCGCCGACGCCCTGCTGGAGGGGCACTTCATCCTGTCGTCGGGGCTGCGCTCGGGCCGCTATCTGCAATGCGCCCGCGTGCTGATGGACCCGGCGCGGGCAACGCGGCTGGTGGCGGCGCTGGTCGCCAAGCTGCCACCGGCGGCGCGGACGGTCGCCGCGGTGATCGCGCCGGCGATGGGCGGGGTGATCGTCGGCTATGAGGTCGCGCGCCAGATGGGGGCCGCGTCGATGTTCGTCGAGCGCCCGGCCGGCCGGTTCGAGCTGCGCCGTGGCTTCGCCCTCGCGCCCGGCGCGACGGTGCTGATGGTCGAGGACGTGGTGACCACCGGCCTCAGCTCGCGCGAAGCGATCGCGGCGATCGCGGCGGCAGGCGGCCGCGTGGTCCACGCCGCCTGCCTCGTCGATCGCAGCGACGGCGCGGCCGATGTCGGCGTGCCGTTGACCCCGCTGCTCCGGCTGTCGGTGCCGAGCTTCCCGCCCGACGCCCTGCCGCCGGCGCTGGCGGCCCTGCCCGCGGTCAAGCCGGGGAGCCGGGCATGAGCGCCGCGCTCGCGGCTACCCTGCTCGCGGCACTGGCGGCGGTCCCCCTGGCCGCCGCGCCGGCGCGGCCCCTGCCCGCCGCGGCCGCCGCACCCCCGCTGGCCCCGCCGGACAACAACGCCCTGCTCGACCGCTGCGCCGCCGTCGAGCGCGTCGCCGCGACGCTCCCCCTCAGCGGCCAGTATCTGGTCAGCGACCGCGAGGACGATTGCGGCGGCTTGCTCGGGCCGACCGGATCGCGCACCGGCGACGCGCCGTGGCGCTGGGCGTCGGTGACCAAGCAGATCGTCGCCGTGGCGGTGATGCGCCAGGTCGAGGCCGGACGGCTCGCCCTCGACACGCCGGTGGCGACGTACCTATCGGACTTGAGGATCGCCAACGCCGGGCGGATCACGCTCCGGATGCTGCTCCAGCACACCAGCGGCCTACCCAACGTCGAGGACGGCCCGGCCGACGCCAGGGGCGAGATGCTTGTCCAGTACCGCTACGACGCGCCGCGCACCGCCGGGATCAGCCCGATCTGCCTGCGGCCGGCCAAGCGCGAGCCGGGCGCGCGGTTCGAATATAACAACTGCGACACCGAAGTGGTCGGCGCCGTGCTCGAGGCGGTGACGCACCAGCCGCTCGCCGACGTGCTGGCGGAGACGGTGTTCACGCCTGCCGGCATGACCGCGACCCGGCTCGTCGCGCCGGGGGCGCCGCCGTCGGGACGTCCCGGCTATTTTGCCGATGGGCGCGACGACAGGTTCGTCGACATCGGCCGCTTCGGTGCCGCCGGCGCGGTCGTCGGGCCCGCCGCCGACCTCGCCCGGTTCGACCGCGCGCTGATCAGCGACGCGCTGCTCAAGCCGGCCAGCCGCGCCGAAATGGAGCGCGGCGACCCGAAGCTGGGCTATGCCGCGCTTGGCGTCTGGTCGTACGCGGTGCCGCTGCGGGGCTGCGCCAAACCCGTCCGCCTAGTCGAGCGGCGCGGTGAGATCGGCGGGGTGCAGGTCAGGAACGTCATTGCTGCCGATGCCGGTCTGGCGTTGATCGTCTTCACCGACCGCCCGTTCGACTTCGGCGAAGCGTGGCAGGGCAAGGGCGGCAGCTTCGCTTTGTTCTCGGCGGCCTTCTGCCCGGAGGCGGGGCGATGAGCCGCGTTCGCCTCGGCGTCAACATCGACCATGTCGCGACGATCCGCAACGCGCGCGGCGGCGACCATCCCGATCCCGTCCGAGCGGCCGAAACCGCGGTCGCGGCGGGGGCGGACGGGATTACCGCCCACCTCCGCGAAGACCGGCGGCACATCCGCGACGACGACCTGAAGCGGCTGATGGCGGCGCTGTCGGTGCCGCTCAACCTCGAGATGGCGGCGACCGAGGAGATGCTGGCGATCGCCCTCGCGCATGCGCCGCACGCCGTCTGCATCGTCCCGGAGAAGCGCGCCGAGCGGACGACCGAGGGCGGCCTCGACGTGCTCGGCCAGCAGGCGGGGCTGCGTCACGTGGTCGAGCGGCTGGCGGCGCGCGGCTGCCGCGTCAGCCTGTTCATCGAGCCCGATCCGGAGCAGATCGAGGCGGCGGCGGCGATCGGCGCGGCCGTGATCGAGCTTCATACCGGACGCTACGCCCATCTGTCGGGCGAGGAACAGGCCGGCGAGCTGGCGCGGCTGGCATCGGGTGCCGCGCTCGCCGCGGCACGCGGTCTCGAGGTCCACGCCGGACACGGCCTGACCTTCGCCAACGTCGCTCCGGTCGCCGCGCTTCCGGAAGTCGCCGAACTCAACATCGGCCACTTCCTGATCGGCGAGGCGGTGTTCACCGGCCTCGAGCCGGCGATCCGCGCAATGCGCGCGGCGATCGATGCCGCCCGCCCGCCGCTCGCCTTCGGGCATGAGAACGACGGCGCGTGATCATCGGCCTGGGGAACGACCTGACCAACATCGACCGCATCGCCGCGTCGATCGAGCGCTTCGGCGACCGCTTCATCCACCGCGTCTTCACCCCCATCGAAATCGCCCGGGCGGAGCGCCGGCCGCTGACCCGGGCCGGCACCTATGCCAAGCGCTGGGCAGCGAAGGAGGCGTGCGCCAAGGCGCTCGGCACCGGCATCCGCGGCGGCGTCTTCTTTTCGGCCATGGGCGTCGTCAACCTGCCGAGCGGACAGCCGACCTTGGCACTGACCGGCGGGGCGGCGGAAAGGCTGGCCAAGATCACGCCGCCGGGGCATAGCGCGGTAATACACCTGACCATTACCGACGATCATCCCTGGGCGCAGGCGATCGTCCTGATCACGGCGAGACCGGAATGAGCGAGACTGCAAGCATGGCCAAGACCAAGAAGAAGGTCGACTGGGCCGACGAGCTTCGCCAGCTGCTGGTGCTGGCGCTGGCCGTGCTCGCGGTCCACAGCCTGATCGCCAAGCCGTTCTACATCCCGTCGGAATCGATGCTGCCGACGCTGTTGACCGGGGACCGGCTGATCGTGTCGAAGTTCCCTTACGGCTATTCGTACCTGTCGCCGTCGCTGCCGATCCTGCCCGAGATGCACGGGCGCATCTTCGGCCGCTATCCCGACCGCGGCGATATCGCCGTGATCAAGGCGCCGCGCGACCACGAGGACTATATCAAGCGCGTCATCGGCCTGCCCGGCGACACGGTGCAGATGAAGAACGGCCAGCTGTGGCTGAACGGCGTCGCCGTGCCCAAGGTGGCCGAAAGCCCGGCCGACATCGCCGTCTCGGCCAACACCGACTGCATCGGGCAATTCGCGCAGTATCGCGTCGTGCTCGCCGACGGCCACGCCATCTGCCGCTATCCGCGCTTCCGCGAGACGCTGCCCAACGGGCGGAGCTACGACGTGCTCGACCTCGGCGAGACGGGCCAGGACAATACCGCGCCCGAGATCGTGCCCGAGGGACACATCTACCTGATGGGCGACAACCGCGATAATTCCGAGGACAGCCGCTTTCCCGCCTTCGTCGGCGGCTTGGGCATGTTGCCGATCGAGAATTTGGTCGGACGCGCGGAGTTCCTGACCTTCTCGCTGGACGGCTCGACGACGTGGAACCCGCTGACGTGGCTGCCGGCGCTGCGTCCGCACCGCGCTTTCGTCTCGCTGCGCCCGCGGATCGAGCCGACGCCGAGCCCGTCGCCCAAGTGAGTGACGCCGACGGCCCGGTGCCGCCGAGCCCCATCGACCTGTCCAGCCGCGCTCGCGGCGCGCTCACCGATGCCGCGGTCTGGCTCGGGCTGGCGGCGGCGATCTGGCTGGCGTGGCACGTCGCGACATCGCTGCTGCTGATCCTGGGCGGTCTCGTCTTTGCCGCCGGGTTGCAGGGCGGCGAGCGGCTGCTCGGCCGCGTCCTGCCGGTGCATCGCGGCATCCGCCTGGCGATCGTCGTCACCGTCTTCGCCGCCGCCGTGCTCGGCTTCCTCTACTTTGCCGGCGTCCAGATCGCCGCACAGGCGGGGCAGCTGCAGGCGACCCTGATCGCCCAGGCCAATCGCCTGTCGGCCGTGGCGCAGAACTACGGGATCGGCGGCGGCAACCCGATGGAGCAGCTGAAAGGACAGATCGGCAGCTCGGTCGGGCGTATTCTCACCGTCGTCGGCGGGGCCGCCGGCGTGCTCGGCAGCATCGCCCTGATCGTCACCTTCGGCATCTTCGTCGCCGCCGACCCGCGGCTGTACGAGCGCGGCATCGAGTGGCTGACGCCCGAGCCGCGCCGCGCGGCACTGCGCGAGACGACCGAGGCGATGGCCGGAATGCTCCGCCGCTGGGTCGGCGGGCGGCTGGTGCTGATGCTGTTCGAAGGCGCGCTGACTTTCCTCGGGCTGACGCTGGTCGGCGCACCGCTGCCGCTGCTCCTGGGCCTCGTCACCGGCCTGCTCGCCTTCATTCCCAATCTGGGTGCGATCGTCAGCGGCGCGCTGGTCGTCGCCGTCGGCTTCTCGGCCGGGACCACGGTCGGCCTCGAGGCGATCGGCGTCTATCTTACCGTCCAGTTCGCCGACCAGTTCGTCAGCCCGATGATCGAGAAGCGCGCCGTCGACCTCGCCCCGGCGATGGTCCTGGCGGCGCAGCTGATCTTCGGCGTGCTGTTCGGCATCATGGGCCTGATCCTCGCCGACCCGGCGGTTGCCCTGGTCAAGGTTGCGCTGGCCCCTCGCCGTCCAGCGGTTGCGAGCGGTGCCGCCGGCGACTAGGGACTGCCGCAGGACAGGCGGGGGCAGCATGATCAGGGCGGTGATGCTCGCGGCGGCGGTGGTTGCCGTGCCCGCGGCGGCGCAGACCGCCGGCTCGTCGGCATCGACGCCGGGAACCGGGGCCTCGACCCCAGCCGCGGCGGCAAGTGAGCCCCCTGCGGTCGGTCCCGATCTCATCGCCGGCCGCCTTGCCGTCCACGTCCAGGCGACCTTCGTCACCCAGGGAACGCCTGCCTTCCGCGCCGCCTATGACGGGCCGAACAGCCTGAAGAGCGGCGGCGACGTCCGCGAGGCGGGTGACATCACCTTGTTCACCGGGATCAGCCCGTGGCGCGGTTTCGAGATCTGGGCCGACACCGAGGTCGATCAGGGCTTCGGCCTCAGCAATACGGTCGGGGCCGCCGGCTTCCCGTCGGCCGAAGGAACCAAGGTCGGCAGCAAGACGCCCTATCTCCGCATCCAGCGGGTCTTCCTCCGCCAGACGATCAACCTCGGCGGCGGCGACGACGACGTGCCGTCCGACCTCAACCAGCTCGGCCTGCGGCGCACCGCCGACCGGCTGACGCTGACGCTCGGCAAGTTCAGCGTCGGCGACATCTTCGACACCAACCGCTACGCCCACGATCCCAAGAGCGACTTCCTCAACTGGGCGTCGGTGACGCTCGGCAGCTTCGACTATGCCGCCGACGCCTGGGGCTATAGCTACGGCGCGGCCGCCGAACTGACGCTCGGTCGCTGGACGGCGCGCGCCGGGCTGTTCGACCTGTCGACGATTCCGAATGGCGAGGTGCTCGAGACCGACTTCCGCCAGTACCAGCTGGTCGGCGAGGTCGAGCGGCGGATCATGCTGCGCGGCCGCCCCGGCGCGGTCCGCCTGCTCGGCTGGCTGAGCCGGGGCAACATCGCCCGGCTGGACGACGCCGTCGCCTACGGCCGCGCGCACGGAACGATCCCTGACCTGACCGCGGTGCGGCGTTTCCGCGACCGCTATGGGATCGGCATCAATGTCGAGCAGGAGATCAACGACGACGTCGGCGCCTTCCTCCGCGCCGGGGTCACCGACGGCAGCACCGAGGCGGTCGAGTACACCGAGATCGACCGCACCGTGCAGGGCGGCGTCCAGATCAAGGGCAAGCTGTGGGGCCGCGACCGCGACGAGGTGGGGATCGACCTGATCGCCAACGGCCTGTCGGCGGCGCGGCGGCGGTTCCTTGCCGCGGGCGGCATCGGCATCCTGATCGGCGACGGCCGGTTGCCGCACGCCGGCCCCGAGCTGATCGGCGAAAGCTATTACCAGGTCGGCGTGATCGGCTCGCTCCACGTCGCCGCCGACGCCCAGCTGATCGTCAACCCGGCGTACAACCGCGACCGCGGGCCAGTGCCGGTCTTGGCGCTCAAGGCGCACGCGCAATTCTAGCTCCGGCGGGAACACCCCGCGAGTTGCCGTGCGCCGCTTACCCGCAAGAAGCGTAAGCCGGGATGCTCGCCGCGCTAGCGGCCCTGCACACCCAGCAGCTCGATGTCGAAGATCAGCACCGCGTTCGGCGGGATGACGCCGCCGGCACCGCGCGCGCCGTAGCCGAGGTCGGGCGGAATGGTGAAGCGGTACTTCGAGCCGACGTGCATCAGCTGGACCCCCTCGGTCCAGCCGGGGATGACGTTGGCTAGCGGGAAGACCGCTGGCTGGCCGCGCGCGATCGACGAGTTGAATACGGTGCCGTCGAGCAGCTTGCCTTCGTAATGAACCGCGACCGTGTCGGCGGCGGTCGGCTGCGGCCCGGTGCCTTCGGTCAGGACTTCATACTGCAGGCCGGAGGCGGTGGTATGCACGCCAGGCTTCCTTTTATGAGCGGCGAGATAGGCAAGGTCGGCAGGGCGGGCGGCCTCGACCGCGCTCCTCGTGCCGGCCCAGACGAGCCCGGCGACGAGCACAACGACGAGCAGGCCGAAGGCGACCCAGCGGCCCGTCATGCCGCCAGCCGCGCTGGCGGTGGCCACCGGCCTACTTCGCGCCGTCGCGCTCGGCGCGCTTGCGCTCGAGCTTGCGCGCACGGCGAACGGCGGCGGCCTTCTCGCGGGCACGCTTCTCCGACGGCTTCTCGTAGTGACGGCGCAGCTTCATCTCGCGGTAGACGCCCTCCCGCTGGAGCTTCTTCTTGAGGGCACGCAACGCCTGGTCGACGTTGTTATCGCGAACGATGATCTGCAAGCCGTTCTCTCCATTCACGCCAACGGCCTCAGCATGGCCACGGCTTGTCCTATGGTTGATCGACGCCGGACAGGGCATCCGCCCGGCGCAAGGCGATGGCCTTAGCAGATGGGGAACGGGCGGACAAGGCGGCGCGATCCGCTCCGATGGGGAGCTTCACGCGACCGCCCGCCACAACCGAACAGCCTGCACCGTCGCCGCCACATCGTGCACGCGCACGATCTGCACCCCCTGCGCAACCCCGTGGAGCGCCAGGGCGATGCTGCCGCCGAGCCGGTCGGCCGGGTCGGAAGCATCACCGGCGAGCTTGGGGATGACCGCCTTGCGGCTCGCTCCGAGCAACAACGGGACGCCAAGGGCGTGGAAGGCGGCGAGGTTGCGCAGCAGCGCAGCATTGTGCGCAACCGTCTTGCCGAAGCCGATCCCCGGGTCCGCAACGATCGCCGTCCGGGCGATGCCGGCCGCCGTGGCGGCGGCGATGCGCGCCTCCAGCCAGTCGAACACGTCCGCCACGACGTCGTCATAGTGGGGCGCGAGCTGCATCGTCGCCGGCGTCCCCTGTGCGTGCATCAGCACCACGGGCGCGCCACGCGCGGCGATCAGGGCGGTCGCCGCGGAGTCATGGGTCAGGGCGGAGACATCGTTGACTAGAACCGCGCCGGCGTCGAGTGCCGCCGCCATGACCGCGGCCTTGCGCGTGTCGATCGACACCGGCAGCCCGGCAAGGCCCCGGAGCACCGGCGTCACCCGCGCGAGTTCGTCGGACAGCGACACGTCGGCCGCGCCGGGCCGGGTCGATTCGCCGCCGACGTCGATCAGGCTTGCGCCCGCCACCGCCATCGCCCGGCTTACGGCGACGGGATCGCGGTCGCTGCCGCCGTCGCTGAAGCTATCGGGGGTGACGTTGAGCACGCCCATGACGTGCGGCCGGTCGAACGCCAGGCCGGCGACCGGCGCGCGCGGAGCGATCAGCGCGTCGCAACGGCGGTGAATGATCGCGCGGGTCTCGGCCGCCAGCGGGGCGATCGCGCCGGCGACGCGACCGAGGGGCACGACGTCCTCGCGGCCGTCGACGATCAGGCGGAGCGCGTTGAACCAGCGCCAGCCCCCGGCCAGCCGCGCGCTGCCCTCGCGCTGTTCGCCGAGGCGTGCCGGCGCGACGGTGACGCGCGGCGGGCGCGTCAGAAGCCGGCGAGCTCCGCGGGGAGCGCCTCGACGGCGGCGATCGCGTGCGCGGTCGTCTCGGCGGCGACCAGAACGGCACCGTTCAGCGCCTTGGTCGCATGGCCATAGATGAAGCCGTAAACCGGATAGTCGGTCTTCCCGAGGTCACCCAGCGGCGCATACCAGACCCTGACCCGACTCCAGTCGTTGGCGTCGGAGGTGTCGACAACGGTGACGTTCTCTTCGACCTGACCGCGGCGGCCGTCGATCGGCGACCAGTTGGCGTGGGTCACCTTGATTTCGCGCGGCGAGACGATCTCACTGACGGTCGCGACATGGCCGACGCGCATGTGCGCAAACGGCTTGAACACCAGGACGCCGCCGACGCGCGGAACGAAGCCTTCCTCATACTGGCCGACCGCCTGGTGCCACCACGTCGCCGCGTTGCCGAACAGCTCGATACCGGAAAAGGCGCGGGCGAAGGTAACGCACTGCCAGCCGCCAGCCCAGGTCTGCGCCGTCGCCGGCAGCGCCGTGGCGAGCGCCAGGATCATCGCGGCAAGTCGTAGCGTTCGGCCCATGGCAAGCTCCCCAGCTCCTGATCGGAGACTGGCGGCTGGCGGTGGATGGGAAAAGCGCCAAGCGGCAAGCGGAGATCAGCGCGGGGTGAACCGAACCGCTTGAAACACCTCACCGCGCCAGAGGTTCCGTTGGTCCGATCGCGGCGCACGCCTCACCACCGGGTCAAGCGCGGGAGAAGCAGCCGGGAGATGATCATGACGACTGCAATGGCAAGCGTGAACCAGACCGCGATGTAGAACGGGTCGTCGTGCGGGCAATCGAGCGTGAACACCACCCCGCCCCAGGCGGCGGCGGCGACCCCGGCCGCCGTCGCCGAACCGCCGGGATCGGTCGGGGCGCCGCGGCGCATCAGCAGCGCCAGCGCGCCAAGCGCGGGCAAGGCGCAGCCGACGACGAAGGCGACGCAGTCGAGCCCCTCCCGCCAGTCGAGGCGTGCGACGAGGTCGGCCGGCCCGGCGCGCGAGGCGTCGACCACCCAGCCGGCGGCGATGGCAACGGCGGCGACGACCGCCAGCAGGCGCAGGCCGCGCCGCGGCGAGCGCACGGGATCGAGCGCGGCGATGGTCGTGCCGACGCCGACGACGGCGAGGACCAGCAGGCTCAGCGCCTTCCACCAGAACGCCATGTGCGACATCGCATCGGGCATGTCGGGACGCATGCCGCGCATCGTCAGATAGGCTGCGACCTCGGCTACCGCGAGCAGGGCGAACGCCGCCCAGTCGCGCGACGGCCGGCGACGCGCGACCGGTTTCAGTTCGGCGACCAGCGCATCCAGCATGGCGTCGACGTCCGGTTCAGGCATGGTCGCTCTCCGCGTCGCTCTCCGACACCGCCGCGAGGCGGGCGCTGAGGCGAGCAAGGCCCCTGTGGATGTTGACCTTGACCAGGCTGGGCGACTGGCCGGTCGCCGCCGCTGCCTCCTCGATCGACAGGCCATCGATCTTCACCAAACGAATGGCGGTGGCCTGCGGTGCCTTGAGCGTCGCCAGCAACGACGCGAGGACACTGGCGCTGGTCACGGCCAATTCGTGGTCGCCGACGGCAATATCCTCGGGCAAGGCGTCGGCGGCGCTGCGCTTCATCGCCCGCAAGCGGTCGATCCACTTGTAGCGCGCGATCGCCGCCAGCCACGGCCCGAACGGCCGCTCCGGGTCGTAGGTGTGCCGCTTGGTATGAACCGCAACCATCGCCTCCTGCACGGCATCATCGACAACTGACGGCGGCAGTCGCCGCGCATAATAGCGCAGCAGCCACGGCCGCACCTCGCCGAGCAGGCGGCGATAGGCGCCACCATGCCCGGCTTGGGCCGCTGCCATCAGCGCCCCCCACTCGCCCGTATCCACCCCGGTCTCCCGCCTTGACTGCATCACGATAGCAGCCGGCTTCTTGAGGGAAAGTCCACGCACCACCGCTGTTCGCGCTCGGGGCGACGCCGGTTACAGGATGAGTATGATAGCCCCCGCTCCCCTCGCGCCTGCCCTGGTCCTCGCGCCTGCCCTGGTCCTCGCGCCTGCCCTGGTCCTCGCGGCTGCCGGCGCCGGTGTCGGTGGTATCGTCGCCCGCCTTGCCGACCGCTGGCCGGCGGGGCGGTCGATTTGGGCCGCGGCGCCAGCGTGCGCAGCGTGCGGTGGCGGAGGCCGAGCCGCGACCCGGCTGCCGCTGTCCGAAGTCACCGAGGCACCTGGGCTGTGCCCAAGCTGTCGCACGGCGATCACCCGAACGTCCGCGGCCATCGCAATCGGGGCGGCGATCGGGGCCATCAGCGGCGGGGGCGTCCCGGGCGCCGCGGCCGGGCCGGTGGCCGGCCTCGGGTGGGCGCTGCTGCTGCTCGTGCTGCTCGACGCCCGCCACTTCTGGCTGCCGTCGCTCGTCACCTGGCCGCTGACGGTCGCCGGGCTGGCGGCGACCGCCGTACTGCTGCCGGCCGCGTTGGTCGATCATGCGATCGGCGCGGTAGCGGGGTATCTGTCGCTGGTGCTGGTGGCGGCGGCCTACCGCCGGCTGCGGGGCCGCGTCGGACTGGGCGGGGGCGACGCCAAGCTGTTCGCCGCCGCCGGCGCGTGGCTGGGCTGGAGCCCATTACCGCTGGTGCTCGGCAGCGCCGCGCTCGCCGGGCTGGTCGTCGTGGTCGGGCTCGGGCGGCGGATCAGCGGGGCGACGCGCGTTCCCTTCGGCGTCTTCCTCGCGCCGGCGATCTGGCTTTGCGCGCTGGCCGCCTTCAGCCTGAGCCCAGCCGACGGCTGATGATGATGACCGCCGGGGCGTGCCCGCCCTCCCGCCGGCGTTCAAGCAGACTGGTCAGGGTCAAGGTTGTCCCGCCCTGCGTCACCGTCGCGGTCACGATGAAGTGATCGCTCGTAAATCCCACGCCTGGCGGCGGCTCGACGCCGGCCGCGGCGAGGTCGAGGGCGGTCAGCCGGCCCGTCCGGTCACGCCGCAGCGCCAGCTGGCGGCCGGCAGCACCGCCGAACAGCGCGTCGAGCAGCGCCGGCGGCGCGGCGTTGAGGTTGATCGGGGCCGCGCCGGGCAGCGCCGTCACCATCGCGCCGAGCCGCGCCAGCGTCGCCTCGTCGAGCCCCGCGCGCGCCAGTTCGCCGACGTCGCGAACCCGCCCGCGCGTGGCGATCGTCGCCGCGATCCGACCCGCGACGTCCGCCGGCAGGCCCAGCGCGGCGACGATCGCGGCCAGAAGCGGCTCGCCGGCACCGGTGGCGGCATTGACGTTGAAGCGGCCCTGGGCATCGCCGATCGCCAGCGCGAAGCTGCCGCCGGCGATCGGCGTCGGTGCCTGCGCGACCTTCGCCCATATGTTGATCGCATTGTCCGGGGTCGCATCGTGCGCGGTCAAGCCATCCGGAGTTGCATCGCCCGGGACCGCGCCGTCTGGAGTCGCGCCGTCTGGTGTCGCGCCGCCTGGAGTCGCGCCGTTGTCGCGACGCAACGCGGCGACCGTGCTCAGTTCGCCGCCACGGGCGATCGCCAGCGCCTGAGCGGCCTCGCGGTAGCTCGCCGTCCGGTCGATCGCCGGCACCTCGCGGTCGAGCATCGCCAGGACCAGCGCCGCAGCGACGGCGACCATCGTCAGGACGTTGACCAGGATCACGGCATTGCCGCGGCAAGCGGCGGCGGTCGGACGGGCAGGTCGACGACCCGGCGGAGATGGCCGGCGGGCGGCGGGCCGGCGAGGTCGAGGTCGAGTACCACAGCGGTCGGCCAGCCCGCCGCCTGCGCCGCATCGGCCGGCCATCGCTCCTGCCACGCCCGGCCGCCCAGGTAACGCCAGCGAACCGCCGTCACGCCGTCCAGCACCGTCTGCGCGCGGCCACCCGTCCGCCGCTCCAGGCGCGTGCCCGCAAGGCGGTAGGCGACGGTCGACGGCCCGCCCGCCTGCCAGCGCTCGAAAGCGATCTCCGCCGTGCCGCCCTTCAGCGGCGCGTCGGCGATCTCGGTCAGGTCGCGGCCGACCACCGCGAGCGTCCGCTCGATCGCGGCCAGCCGGTCGAGGCGCCCGGCGGTGTGGCGACCGGCGTCGAGGACGGTGGTCAACAGGCCGGTGGCGGCGGCAGCGACGACGGCGAACAGCGTCAGCGCGACGAGCAGTTCGACCAGCGTAAAACCGCCGTCGCCGCCGCGGGCGAGCATCGGGGTCATGTCGCCGCCCACGGAACTCGCAGCCACGCCGCCGCGCGGTGCGCAGCGGAGATCGGCCTGCCGCCGCCGACGAGGACACACCGGTCCCGCGTCGCGCCGCCGCTGGCATGAAGACGCCGGCGACGCGCGACGCCTTGACGGCTGGCCGAGCACGTCAGGCAAGAACACGGCGACTGCCGGCGTGCAGCGCTCCAGCGGTGTCCGCAGCGGCATGGTTTGGATGCAGCCCGTGGTTGCGGGGAAGTGCCGCAGCGCGTGTAGCCCTGTCGGGGGCCTTGCCGACGCGGTCGGGATCGCGGAAGGCGATCCGCGCTTGGCCGGTCGCGGCGAGGTCATCGGTCGAGCGGTCAACCGTCCGGCGCGTTGCCCGCAGCAGGCAGGCGTGTCCCCTCTTGCCTCTAAGCGTGCCGCCGCCCGAGCCCGCCCCGCCCCGAGCGCACCACCCGGCTGAGACGACGAAGAAGCGCGGGGCGGGTGTTGCCGGCATCGCTTCACGTGCCTGCCAGGTTATTGAGGTCGATGATCGGCAGGAGGATCGCGAGCACCATCAACAGGACCATACCGCCCATCGCCAGCAGCACCGCCGGCTCGATCAGCGCGGTCATGGTGGCAACGACGGCATCGAGGTCGCGCTGCAGGTCCTCGGCCGCGCGGCCGAGGACCGCGCCAAGCCGGCCGCTGGTCTCGCCGCTGGCGACGATCGCGATCAGCAGGGGCGGAAAGACCTGCGCCTCGGCCATCGCCGCGCGCAGCGTCGCGCCCTCGCGCACCCGGTCCGCGACCGCCAGCGCCCGCGCCCGGATGAAGCGGTTCGGCGTCACCGCCGCGGCGGTCGCGATCGCCTCGACCAGCGGCACGTCGCTCGCCACCAGCGTTGCCAGCGTGCCGGCGAAGCGCGCGGCACCGATACGGCGGACGAAGCCCCCGAACGGGCCGGTCGCCAGCAGACGGTCGAGCGCCAGTCGGTTGGCGTCGCGCGCCAGCCAGCGCTGCCCGGCGACACCGGCCACGGCAAGGCCGACAAGGGCGGCGGGACCATCGCGCGCAACCGCGCCGCTCAGGCCGATCAGGAGCCGGGTCAGCAGCGGCAGCGCCGCGCCGCGGGCGACGAAGACGTGGACGATGCCGGGCACGACATAGACCATGAGCGCCGTCATCATCGCCAGCGACGCCGCCGCCAACAGGGCCGGATAGAGCAGCGCCAGTCCGAGCCGGCTGGCCGCACGCGCCCGCGCCTCGACGAAGTCGGCAAGGTGGGCGAGAACCTCGGCCAGCCGGCCCGACGCTTCGCCGGCGGCAATCGACGCGCGGAAGAACTCGGGGAAGGCGGCCGGGTGCGAAGCCAGGGCAGCAGCGAAGCTGCGGCCGTCGAGGATGGCCCCGCGCAGGTCGAGCAGCAGCCCGGCGACGCGACGATCGCCCGTCTGGGCGGCGAGCAGGCGAAGCGCCTCCTCGACCCGGACGTCGGTGCCGACCAGGGTCGCCAGCTGCCGGGTCTGCGCCGCCAGCGTCCTCGCGCCCAGGCGCGTCGCGTGGCGCGGATCGCGACCGGCCGCTGCCGCGACGGTGAGGGGCATGAGGTTCCGGTCGCGCAGGACGCGGCGCGCGGCGGGCGCGCTCGACGCCTCGACGATCCCGCGCCGCGGCGCACCGCCGGCGTCCAGCGCGTGATAGGCGAATGCCGCCATCAGCCGTCGTCGCGCACGACGCGGGCGACTTCGGCGACGCTGGTGATGCCAGCGGCAATCTTCGCCGCCCCGTCGTCGGCGAGCCCCGGCCCGACAGCGCGCGCGGCAGCGGCGAGCGCCGCCTCGCTCGCCCCCTCGTGGATCAAGCCCCGCAGGCGGACGTCGACGACCACGACCTCGTAGATCGCCTGCCGGCCGCGATAGCCCTCGCCGCCGCAGGCGCTGCAGCCGCCGGCGTGGAACAGGGGGGTGCCGGCCGCGAGCGCGGTGCCGGTGAGAGCCGAGTCGGTCGCGGTCGCGACATCGGGGCGGCGGCAGGCCGGGCACAGCACGCGGACCAGCCGCTGCGCCACCAGCCCGACGAGCATCGGCGCGAGCAGGTACCGCTCGACGCCCATGTCGACCAGCCGGGTGACGCTGCCGACCGCGCTGTTGGTGTGCAGCGTCGACAGGACGAAGTGACCGGTCAGGCTCGACCGCACCGCCATCTCGGCGGTCTCCTGGTCGCGGATTTCGCCGACCATGATGACGTCGGGGTCCTGGCGCAGGACTGCCCGCAGCCCGCGAGCGAAGGTCAGCCCGATCTTCGGGTTGACCTGCATCTGGCCGATGCCGGCGAGGGCGAATTCGATCGGATCCTCGACCGTCAGGATGTTGCGGCGGCGATCGTTCAGCGCATTCAGCGCGGCATAGAGCGTCGTCGTCTTGCCCGATCCGGTCGGGCCGGTGACGAGGATCATGCCGTTCGGGCGCGCCAGCATCTGCGCGAACAGCTGGGCGTCGCGCGCGCTCATCCCGAGCCGGCCGATGTCCAGGTCGACGGTATCGCGGTCGAGCAGGCGGAGGACGATGCGTTCGCCGTGTTGCGCCGGGAGGGTCGAGACACGCAGGTCGACCTCGTGGCCGCCGACCCGCAAGGCCACGCGGCCGTCCTGCGGCACGCGCTTTTCGGCGATGTCGAGGCGCGCCATGACCTTCAGGCGGCTGGCCAGCAGCGGGGCCAGCTCCGCGGCCGGCGCGACCACCTCGCGCAGGGTGCCGTCGACGCGGAACCGGACCCGGCAGCTCCGCTCCTGGGGCTCGAAGTGGATGTCCGACGCGCGCTGGCGCACCGCTTCGACCAGCAGGGCGTTGATCAGGCGAACGACCGGCGAGTTGTCGCGGGAGTCGAGCAGGTCGTCGACCGCCGCGGTATCGGCCAGCGCCGCCAAATCGCCGGCGGCCGCGAGCCCCGCGGCGTCGCTGGCGCGGTCTTCGTAGAAGCGGCGCAGCGCGGCGTCGAAGCTGGCGGCGTCGACTGCCTCGAAGGCAACCGTACCGCCACAGCGGCGCTGAACCTCGAGCCGGGCGGCGAGCGCCAGTCCCGGGCGGTGCTGGGCCCGGTCGCCAACCACGACGATCCCGTGCCGGCGCGCGAAGGCATAAGGCAGCGGCGGCAGCGACGGTACCGGCGGTACCGGCGGTACCGGCGACAGGAGCGGCAGCGCCGCCGGGCGCGCGACGGGCACGACCGCGTTCATCGCTCGCGCAAGGTGACCTGGGCGGCGACCGTGCCCGCCTCGCGGCGGTCGAGCTTCAGCTCGACGGCGCTGACGCCGACGTCGCGGTCGAGCGCGGCGAGCCAGTCGACCAGCGCGTCGAACTCGACGTTTTCGAAGCCGACCGTGACGGCGCTGCCTTGCGGATCGATGCGAGCGACCGGCAGTCCGGCGCGGGCGGCGCGGGCGGCGACGATCCCCGCGAACGTACCCCGCCGGGCGGCGGCGATCCGCGCCACTGCCGGGCCTTCGGCGGCAAAGCGCGCGGCAAAGCGGTCGAAGCGCGCGAGGTCGGCCGCCGCCGTCGCACGCGCGGCCTGCAGCGGCAGCCAGACGTACCGGCTCGCCCCCGACAGCAGCACGATTGCAGCGAGCACCGCGAGCACGCCGTTCTCCCGCGCGCTCCGGGCCGCCAGCCAGCCGCCGCCGGCACCGCGGAGGCCGTCGACACGGGATCGGACGCCGATCGCCAGCGCGCGCAGCGCCGGCAGCTGGTCGGCGATGGCCGCGAGCAGCGCCCCGCCGGTCATGAGGGCGTCCGGACGGTGATCTCGCCGTCCGCGTGCCCCTCTGCCGCCGTGACGGTGCCGCTGGCCGCCGCCAGCCCGGCGGCGGCGAGGGCGGCCTGCGCCTTCTGCAGGCCGGCGATGTCGTCGGCCCGGACGCTGAGAACCAGGCGGCGGTCGGCCGCGCTCCACGCGACGCGACTCCAGCCGAGGCCGCCGACCGGCCGGAGCGCGGCGGAACTGCGGACGAGCAGCGGCAGCAGCGGGTCACGACCACCTGCGGCGGGGAGCAGCGCGTCGTCATCCGGCAGGGGCGTGCCCGGCAAGGCCTGACGCAGCAGCGCCTCGGCGCGTTCGCGGTGGGCGGCGGCGCGCGCGGCCAGAGCGCGCGCGTCGCCGGCCAGCACGACGGTATAGCTGATCAGGCCGCACGCCGCGACCGCGGTGGCGCGGCGCAGGGCCCGGGCGATCGCCGGCATCGCCGCCGCATAGGGCCCGGCGCGGAGGTTCAGCGGCAGCACGTCGAGCTTGGGCAGTTCGCGCGTCGCCACCACCGGCAGGTCGCCGGGCGGGTCCGAACCGAAGTGGGTGCAGGGTGGCGATCCGGCCGCCCGCCACAGCGCGATGAAGCCGGCAGTCGGTGCCGCGAAGCCGGTGCCGTCGTCGATGCGGGCGACGACACGCCCCGCCGTCGCCGTGACGTGCCACAGGCCCGGCGGCGGCACCGGCAGCAGCAGGGCGTCGGGAACGAGGCGCGCCCGCTCGATCCCGCGCGCGGTGAGCTCGGCCAGCCAGTCGTCCATCTGGATGCGGGTGACGACCGCCGCCAGCCAGACCCGGGGCGCCAGCGCCACGCCGAGGACGACATGCACCGCCTCGAGCGGCTCGGCCAGCCGATCCTCGACCGCGAACGGCACGCCCGCTCGCCGCTGCGCCGCGCTCACCGGCGGCAGGTCGACCGCCAGAAGCAGCACGGCCTCGGTCGGCACCGCCACCACCGGCTCGCCGCCGGCGGGAAGCGAGATCACCTGCACACCATCGCCCTCCCCAGACCATCGTGAGAACTGTTTGTACGCACGGCGTTCCCGGTCCAACCGGGGTAAAGCGCCGTTTTGAATGCTTCTCGCCGTTAAGCGGAACGATGGCGCGATCTATGACGAGACATGGCTAACGCCCCTCTTCACAGCGGGAATGCAGCATGACCCGGCCGCGCGACGACGATCTCGGGCTGACCCTGATCGAGATGATCATCGTCCTGGCGATCATCGCCCTGGTCGCCGCGCTGATCGTGCCCAATGTCATCGGGCGCCCCGACCAGGCGCGGGTGACCGTTGCCCGGGCCGACCTCAAGTCGATCGCCGCCGCACTCAAGATGTACCGGCTCGACAACGGCGACTATCCGACCACGGAGCAGGGGCTGGCGGCGCTGGTCGCCCGGCCGACGGTGCCGCCGCTTCCGACCATCTACCCCGCGGCGGCTTATCTCGGGCAGGCACCGATCGACCCCTGGGGACGCGCCTACCGCTACCGCAGCCCGGGCGAGAGCGGCAGCGGGTTCGACCTGCTGACGCTCGGGCACGACGGCAAGCTCGGGGGCACCGGCATCGACGCCGACCTGGCGGAGAGCGGACGATGAGGACGGAGCGCCGCCGCCCCGGGAGCCACCATGAGGGCGACGCTGGCATGACGCTGGTCGAGGTGCTCGTCGTTCTCGCCATCATCGCCGTCGCCGGGAGCGCGTCGGTGCTGTCGCTGGTGCCGCGGGCGGACGACGTGACCGCCGCCGCGGCGCACCACCTGGCGGCGGCGCTCCAGACCGCGGCCGACCGTTCGCTCGCAACCGGCAAGGCGGCGACGCTGGTCATGGACGGCAACGGGTACACGCTCGGCGCGGTCCGCACCGCGCTGCCGTCGACCATCAGCATCGCCGCCTCCGGGTCGACGATGCGGGTCGGCCTCGGCGGCGATGCGTTCGCGGTGATCGTCGGTCGTGGTGACAATCGCTGGACCGTCGCCTTCGACGGTGTGGAGGCCGCGGCGACCCCGGGCGCCCGGCCGTGAAAGCGGCCCTGAACGCGGCCGAGAACCCGGGTGCGAAGCCAGCCGCGAACGACACCGGCTTCTCGCTGATCGAGGCGCTAGTCGCGATGGCGCTGCTCGCCGTCGCCGCCACCGGGCTGCTGCAGGCGACCGCGCGTCACGTCGACGCCGTCGCCGCGATCGAGGCACGGGCGGCGGCGGGGTGGGCCGCCGACAATGCGCTGACCGAGGCGCGGCTGGGCCTCCCCGTGGGGCCGGAGACCCTGCTCGGCCGCCGCTGGTCGCCGCGCGTGACCAGCGGCATCAGCGACGACCCGAGCATCGTCGCGCTGACGGCGACCGTCCGCGGCGGCGGCATCGAAGCCGTCGTCCGCGGGTTCGCCGCCAGGCCGGCGATCACGGCAGTCGCTGCAGCACCGCGGGGGGCGCGCTTTGGGACCTTCCCGCCGACCGGCACGCCTGCGCTCGTCGCGAGCCGATGATGCTGCGTCCCGACCGCCTCGTCGTCGCGTTCACCGCCGTGGTCGTCGCGGCGCTCGTCCTGGCGACGGTACCGGCAGTGCCGGATCTATTTGATCCTGACGACGGCCGGGCACTGGCCGCGATCGCGCCGACACCCGCGCCGCCCCCCCTGGACCTGGCGCCGCTGAAGCGCTTTGCTCCCTTCGGGCATACGGTCGCCGGCCCCGGCGGCGACCCCGCGACGTTCGGCCTCGCCCTGCGCGGAATCCTGCTCGCCGAGCCGGCGACGGCATCGGTCGCGCTGATCGCCGTCGGGTCCGGCCCGGCGCACGGCTATGCGGCCGGCGCTGCCCTGCCCGGCGGCGCAACGCTCGATGCGATCGAGTTCGACCTCGTCGTGCTGCGCGTCGGCGGCAGCCTCGTCACGCTTGGCCTGCCGGGACGGGCCAAGTCCGACGATGCGCCGGCGTCGACCCGCGGCGACGAGGCCCCGACGCAAGCCGTCCTCGATGCGGTCGAGCCGCCGCCGCATATCGACGAGCTGACCCTGCTCGGCAGCCTCGGCGCGACCGCGACGCCCGAAGGCTACCGCGTCGGCCCGCTGGTCGACGCCACGGCGCGGCGCGCGGGCCTGCAGCCGGGCGACCTCGTCGAGCGGGTCGGCGGCCAGCCGCTCGGCGATCCGGCGCGCGACCGCCGCCTGTACGACGCCGCCGCCATCGCCGGCCACATGGAGGTCGAGGTGGTGCGCCACGGCACACGGCTGGCGCTGACGCTGCCGATGAATTGAGGGAGATCGCCGTGAAGCCCGTCACCGTTGCCGCCGTGCTCGCGGTCGTGCTCGCGGCTCCCGCCTCGGGGCAGGACATCCCGCGGCCAGCGGCCGGCGAGGTCATCGTCAACATGCGCGATGTCGACATCGCCCAGGTTGCCGAGCAGGTGTCGCGGCTGACCGGGCGGACCATCGTCCTCGATCCCAGCGTCAAGGGCGCGGTCAACGTCGTCTCGGCCGAGCCGCTGCCGCCGGCCGGCGTGTGGGATCTGTTCCGCTCGGTGCTGCGCGGTTACGGCTTCGCGGCGGTGCGATCGGGAACGGCGTGGCGGATCGTGCCGCAGGCGACCGCGGTCCAGGGCGGCGCAGTGGCAGCCATCGGCCCCGGATCGGCGCGGGCGACCGACGTCGTCACCCGCGTCGTGCCCCTGCGCAACCTGCCCGCCGGCGACGCCGTCCGCGTCTTTCGCCCGCTGGTCGCCTCGTTCGGCAGCATCGAGGCGCTGGCCAATCCGAACGCCGTCGTCGTCACCGATTATGCCGAAAACGTCCGCCGCATCGAGCGGCTGGCCGAACAGCTCGATGGCAGCGGTGCCGCCGGCTTCGACAGTTTCGGGTTGCGCTTCGCCAGCGCCAAGGAGGTCGGCGCGGCCCTGACCCGGCTGCTCGGGGAAGGCAGCGGCCCCGGCGTTCCCCGGATCGCCGTCGATGAGCGCGGCAACAGCATTCTTGTCCGCGGCGATGCCAGAGCGCTGAACGAAGCGCGGCGGCTTGTGGCGACGCTCGACCGGGCGAGCGGAACGACGCCGACGACGCGCGTCTTCCGGCTGAACTTCGCCGATGCCGAAAGCATCACCAACGTCCTGCGTGGCCTCGCCGGCCAGGCGCCGGCGGCGACCAACCCGGTGGCGCGAGCCCTGCCCCGGCTGCGCGACAGTCTCGGCAGCCCGGCGATGCGCCCGTCGAGCGCGCCCGGCACCGACTCGCTGGCTGGGCTCGGCGCGGTGAACGGCGGTGCGGCGACCGCCGATCGCGACACGGCCGTCTCGTCTCCGAGCGTCCAGACCGACGACCTGTCGATCCAGGCGGCGCCCGAGCTCAATGCGATCGTGGCCCGCGGCACGCCCGCCGCGCTCGTCACCGTCGCCGCGCTGATCGAGCAGCTCGACGTCCGCCGCCCGCAGGTGCTGATCGAGGCCGCGATCGCCGAGGTCACCGGCGACGCCGCCGACCAGCTCGGCGTCCAGTTCGGCGCCGGCAACGCCGCGGTCTTCGGCCGTCCGGAGGGCGGCACCGCCTTCACCAACACCGGCGTCTCGCTCGGCTCGATCATCCAGGCGTTACTGCCGGGCAGCGCGGTGGCAACGGCGCTGATCTCGAACGGCCTGTCGCTCGGCGGCGGCAGCCGCGGCGACTTTTCCGTCTTGGTCCAGGCGCTGGGATCGTCGACCAAGGCCAACCTGCTGTCGACCCCGTCGATCACCACGCTCGACAACGAGCCCGCCGAGATCGTCGTCGGCCAGAGCGTTCCGTTCCGCACCGGCAGCTATGCAACCAGCGGCAATACGCTGACGCCGTTCACCACCATCGAACGCCAGGACGTCGGCCTGACCCTGCGCGTCGTGCCGCGCATCCACGAGGGCGACACCATTCGCCTGGAAGTCGCGCAGGAGGTGTCGTCGCTGGTCGGCAGCGTCGCCGGGGCGGCCGACCTCATCACCAATCGCCGTTCGATCCAGACGACGGTGCTCGCCGACAATGGCGGCACCATTGTCCTTGGCGGCCTGATCACCGACGACCGGACGCAGGTGAAGAGCCAGGTGCCGGTGCTCGGCGACATCCCGGTCCTTGGTAACCTGTTCAAGTCGCGCCAGACCGAGCAGGTCAAGCGGACGCTGTTCGTCTTCCTCCGCCCGACGATCCTGCGCGACCGCGAATCGGTCGCGGCGGCGGCGGCGGCGAAATACGCGCGCATTCGCGGACAGGAGGCGGGCGACGCGAGTCGCAGCCTCCTCCTTCACCCGCCCGCGCCCCGCTTGCCGCCGGAAACCGAGGGGCTGTACCAGGATCGGCCCGCAAGCCCGCCCCTTCGCCCGTAGCGGCGGCGGACTTCGTCACGACGGGCCGCGACAAGCGGTTGCTCACCGGGTCCGCCGCGCAGGATGTGGTACCGGACGCCGGGCAGGTCCTCGGCCCGGCCGCCGCGGATCCGCGGCACGCGCCGCCGCGGTACGGCAGGTCGCGATGCCGAGTGGGGTGCCGGCCGAGCGGGGTGCCGGCCTTCAGGCGGCCGCGACCGGCAGCCAGGTGATCGCCCAGGCAGCAGCGGCAGCCTGCCGCCGGTACGACGCGTCACTTTCCCGGCAAGGGCGCCTCGGGCACGGCGCGTCCCCCTCCCCGGCACTGCGCCTCGGGCGCCGCGCGTCCCTCTCCCCTGCACCGCGCTTCGGCCACGACGCGGTCCTGAAACCGTGCGCGGCGCCGGGGACACGGTGCACCCCCGGCACGAATGACAGACCCTGCCGGCTCGGTGCGTGCCCGTGAGCTCCGTGTGCGACCCTGTCGCCGCAGCCGGCCGCGTCGGATCGGGCTTGCCCTGCCCTCCGCCGCCACTGACTAGAACTTGCCCCTGACCGTCACGCCGAAGGTCCGCGGCTGTCCGAGGAAGGCATCGTAGGTCTTAGACTGCGCGGTAGCGTCGAACACCACCTGATAGTAGTTCTGGTTGAACAGGTTCTGCGCCCACAACTCGACACTGACGATTTCGCTCGCCGGCGACAACGCGACGCGCGCATCGACGATGGTGAACGCCTTCTGCAGCTTGACCGGGTTGAGGTCGGAGCCGGTGTTATAGTCGCTGTTGTACTTGGCATCGACGGCGGCGTGCAGGACGAGGCTGCTGCCCAGCTTCTGCGTGTACGATGCGCCGAGCGTCGCCGACCACAGCGGTGCCAGGCTGAGGCGGTTGCCCGGGAGCAGCGAGCAGCCGGCGGGGACGCCCGTCGTTGCCGTGTTGCCGTACGGGATCGACGTGCACGGCGGCCCGAGGACCGAGGCGTCGCTGCCGGCGTAGCGCGTGTCGGCATAAGTGACGCCGCCGTTCAGCTTGAGCGCGTCGGTTGCGAACCAGACGAAGTCGACATCGGCGCCCTTGGTCGTCACTTTCGGGATCGAGGTGACGGTGAAGACCAGGCCGTTGTACGCGTTCAGCTGGAAGTTTTTGTAATCCTGGAAGAAGGCGGTGGCGTTGAACAGCAGCTTGCGGTTCAGCAGCGTCGACTTGAAACCGAGTTCGTAGCTGTCGACGGTTTCCTCCTTGAAGCTGGTGTCGAGCACCGGCGCCAGGCTGCCACCGCAGGCAGCGTTGACGACATAGGGGCAGGCGAGACGATCGAGGTTGAAGCCGCCCGCCTTGTAGCCGCGCGCGTAGGACGCATAAGTCAGGAAGTCGCGATTGAAGCGATAGTCCGCCTTGACCGTGCCGGTCAGCTGGTTTTCGGTTCGGCGCTGGTAATCGCGCAGCCCGGTGAAGTACGAATTCTGGAACGTCCCGCAGGTCAGCGCCGAAGTCGCCGCGATCGTCGGCCGCAGGGCCGGGATCATGCCGCGGGCAATCGCCGCGGCGCAGCCGACCCCCGCGTCGGTGTTGTCGTATAGCGAGGTCAGGCGCTTCAGTTCGCTTACATAGCGCAGGCCGAGCGTGATCTCGAACTTGTCGGTGACCTTGAAACTGTCGTTGGTGAACACCGACAGGTTGCGCTCGCGCTGGTCGTAATTGTCGTTCTGGCCTTGGCCGGGGACGAAGCTGGTGCCGGGCGTCCGACCGAGGATGGTGCCGACCAGAGTCGGATTGGTGCCGCCCGAGAACAGCAGGCTGGCATACGGCTCGAACTGGGTACCGTATTCCAGGCTGACGTTCTGCGTCAGGTCCTCGCGCGCGTAAAAGGCCCCGACCAGCCAGTTGAGCGGTCCGGCCTCGCCGGCGTAGCGCACTTCCTGGCTGAATTGATTGAACTTCGCGTTCTGCCGGTTGGGGTCGTACTGCAGGATGTCGACGCTGGTATAGTCGGGGTCGGTGAAGCCGGTCCGCTTCCAGTGGCGATAGGCGGTGATCGAGGTCAGCGTCGCATCGTTGAGCCACGGCGTATGCCACGTCGCTTCGGCCGAGATGCCGCTCTCGTCGATGTTCTGCGGCGTGTCGCGATTGGAATAGGTGACGCGGTTGAACGGATTGACGACCGTGGCGACACCGCCGTTGATCGGATCGAGGGCGTGGAGGATGTTCTGGGTCGCGCCCGCCTCCAGGATCTGCACCGCGGCGCAGCACGCCTCCTGCCGCCTGCTGTGGTCGACGATCAGGTTGACGTCGAAGGTTTCGCTCGGCGTCCACAGCAGCTGGCCGCGGAAGGTGGCGAAGTTGCGGTTGTAGTCGTCCGTGCGCCGGCGTGGCCCCGCCCCGACCAGCACCGATTCGAACCCGCGCCGCTCGCGGTCGGCGAAGAAGAAGCGGGCGGCGAGCTTGCCGTCGACGATCGGCCCGGTGATCGACAGCGAGCCGCCGTAGCCGTCGTAATTCGACGCCGTGGCCTCGAGATTGGCCCCGAACTTGAAGCTCGGCCGGGCTGTGACGACGTTGATGACGCCCGCCGTCGTATTCTTGCCGAACAGGGTTCCCTGCGGCCCCTTGAGCACTTCGACCCGGGCGAGCTCGCCGAGGTCGCCGAAGCCGACGCCGCCGCGCGGACGATACACGCCGTCGATGACGATGCCGACCGACGCCTCCAGCCCGAAGTTGTCGCCGACCGTGCCGATGCCGCGGATGCGCGCCGTCGTCGACGCTTCGGACGAGGTCGAGGTGACGAGCAGGCCGGGGGTAAGAACGGTCAGGTCCTTGATGTCGCGGACGCCCGCATCCTGCAGCTGCTGCGCGGTCACGGTCGTGACGACGATCGGCACGTCCTGCAGGCTCTGCGCGCGCTTCTGGGCAGTAACGATGATCTCGTCGACCGATTGCGGCTGCGCGCCGGGCACGTTGGTGTTGGCGACAGTGGCGCTCTGCGCCCCGGCGACTCCGCTCCAGCCAGTGACCAAGGCACACGCCAGCAAGAGTCGCGCACGGTTATACATCATATTCCCCCCCGGAACGTCAGTCGTTTTTGATTCTTGACGCGCAGTCTAAGCATAGAACGAGGGATCGGCAAAGCCCCTCTCGTAAATGCGCAAAGCCGCGGCTGAGCGAAGGAACGACGGTGCCGCGCAAGCTGATCGATCCGCGACACGCCTACCCCCGCGCAGGCGTTGTCGCGGCGGGCGCGCCGGGCTAGGCGCACCGGCGATGGCGACCCTCGCACTCCCCCGACCGCCGGCCTGGTGGCGCGAGCGCCGCCCGCGGACGATCGCGCTGATCGTCGTCGCGCTGGTCCACATCCTGCTGCTTCTGGCGCTGCTGTTCGCGGCGCGGGTTGCCCCGCCGGGCGGCGAGCGACCGGCAACCGTGGTGCGGATGATCGCCCTGCCGCGCTCGGCGCCGCCGGCCAAGCCCAAGGCCGTCGCCAAGCCGGTGACCAAGCCGCACGTCGATGCGATCAAGGCACCGAAGCCGATCGTCAAGGTGCCCACGGTGCGCGAGGCACCGGCACCGCTGTTCAAGACCGAGATGTTCGAGGCGGTCGACATTTCGAAGCTGCCGTCGCACCACGATGCGCAGGTCGCCGACACTGCCGGGACCGGCACCACCGTCGGACCGCCGGCGGCGGCGAGCGGCGAGGGCGATTATGGGCCGGTCGTCGGCAACGGCCCGCACGGCGAGAAATTATACGCAGCCGAATGGTACCGCGAACCGACGCACGCCGAGATCGCGCCCTATCTCCCGCACCACCTGCCCGACGTCTCGACCGCCGACATCATCTGCCGGACGATCGACCATTTCGGCGTCGAGGACTGTCAGGAGTTCGGCGAATCTCCTGGCGGTACCGGTCTGTCGCGGGCAATCCGCCAGGCCGGCTGGCAGTTCAAGGTCAAGCCCGTGCGCCTGGGACAGAAGTTCGAGGTCGGCACCTGGGTCCGCATCCACTTCACGATCACCACGGTCGGGCACGGCGAGGAGGCTGGCGGCTGACCGGTCAGAACGGAACGTCGTCGTCGAGGTCGTCGAACGCCGCGCCGCCGCCGCCGCCGCCGAAGGCCGGCTTCTTCGCGCCGCCGCCGAAGCCGCCTGCCCCGCCGCCCTCGCGACCCTCGCGGCCGCGGTCGTAGGCGGCATCGGGACCACCGTCAGCGCGCCCGCCCCCCGGCCCGTCGAGCAGGGTCAGTTCGCCGCGGAAGCGCTGGAGGACGATTTCGGTGGTATAGCGGTCATTCCCGCTGTTGTCCTGCCACTTGCGGGTCTGCAACGCGCCCTCGACATAGACCTTGCTGCCCTTCTTCAAGTACTGCGACGCGACCTTGCCGAGGTTTTCATTGAAGATCACGACGTTGTGCCACTCGGTTTTTTCCTTGCGCTCGTTCGTCTGCTTGTCGCGCCAGGTCTCGCTGGTCGCCAAGGTGAACTTGACCACCGAGCCGCCGTTCGAGAAGCTCTGGCTTTCGGGATCCTTGCCGAGATTGCCGACCAGAATGACCTTGTTGACGCCGGCCATGAAATTTCCTTGTGCTGGAACAAAGCGAGTAAATAGCGCCCGCCGCGCGACTCGTCCAGTCGCAGGGGTAGTCGTCCCGGCTTGAAAAAGCGACTGTGTTGCGCCAGCATGACGGTCGGTTGCCAGGGAGCGGCACATGGCGGGTGAAGTCGAGGCGATCGGACAGATGGCGACCGCGGGCATGGCGGCGGCGACACTCGATGGGCCGAGCGGGGCGCGCCTGCGCGGCGTCGGCCGCCGGCCGCTCGCCGAACCCCGCGACCCGCACGACCTTGCCCACGGCGCCTGCGCGAGCTGCGGGTCGGTGCTGACCGGGGCCTTCTGCGCCAGCTGCGGCCAGTCGGCGCACGTCCACCGCTCGATCAGCCACATCTTCGAGGAATTCCTGCACGGCATCTGGCACTTCGACAGCAAAGCCTGGCGCACCCTGCCGCGGCTGGTGTTTGCGCCGGGCCGGCTGACCCGCGACTATGTCTACGGCCGGCGCGCGATGTATATCGCGCCGCTGGCGATGTTCCTGTTCAGCATCTTCCTGATGTTCTTCGTCTTCGAATCGCTGGGCGGTCCCGATGTCGACGCCGCGCTGATCAGGGCCGGCGGCACCCCGCTGGCCGAGGCGCGCAGCGACCTGGGAGACGCGCGGGGCGAGGTCGCCGACGCGCTGGGCGAGATTGCCGGAGCCAAGGCCGACAGCGACACGACCCCCGCCGAGATGGCCAAGCTCCAGGCTACCTTGGCTGCCGACCGTGCCAAGGTTGCGGCAGCGGAGAAGGCGTTGGCGACCGTGGCCGCCGCTCCCGCCGCGCCGGCCACGGCAAAGCGGGTCCGCTGGCAGGACAGGGTCGCCGAGGCGGCGCGAAGCGGCAAGCTGACGATCAGCACCGGCAGCACGGCCGTCAACGAACGCATCCGCGAGGCCCTGCAAAGCCCCGACTTCGCCCTCTACAAGATCCAGCAGAAGGCGTATAAGCTCAGCTTCCTGCTGATCCCGCTATCGCTGCCGACGCTGTGGCTGCTGTTCGCCTTCCGCCGCGACGTCCACACCTACGACCACGTCGTTTTCGCGCTCTACTCGCTGTCGTTCATGTCGCTGCTGGTCATCGCCATGGCGCTGATCGCGCAGGTCGACCCGACGGCGGGCGCGCACGGCCGGGGGGAGACGGTCAACTTCTCGGGCGGCATCGGCGGCATCCTGACCTTCGCCATCCCCGTCCACATGTACGCCCAGCTGAAGGGGGCCTACCGCCTGTCGGTTGGCGGTGCGCTGTGGCGGACCTTCGTGCTGCTGATCTCGGCGATCGTCACGCTCAGCATCTTCGCCTCGCTGATCGTCGTCGTCGGCCTAGCCGATTAGCGCCCGCGCCAGCCAGTAGGTCGCCCCCGCCCCGACATAGGCCATGGCGAAGGTATAGGCGAACATGAACCCCGGCCACTTCCAGCCGCCCGTCTCGCGGCGGGTGACGGCGAGCGTCGACAGGCACTGCGGCGCGAAGACGTACCAGGCGAGGAAGGCAAGCGCGGTCGGCAGCGTCCAGGCATGGCGCAGCCGGGCGACAAGGCCCTCGGGGTGGTCGGCGTCGGCGTCGAGCGAATAGACCGTGCCCAGCGCGCTGATCGCCACCTCGCGCGCGGCCATGCCGGGGACCAGCGCCAGGGCGATCTCCTTATTAAAGCCGATCGGCGCGAACAGCGGCTCGAGCGTTGCCCCGATGTGCCCGGCGGCGGAATAGGCGAGCGGCGGCTCGGTCGCGGCTGCCGGCGGCTTCGGCCAGGTGGCGAGCGCCCACAGCGCGACGGTGGACACCAGGATGATCCCGCCGGCGCGGGCGAGGAAGGCCCAGGCCTTCTGATAGAGGCCGATGCCGATGTCGCGCGCGGCGGGCCACTGGTACTTGGGCATCTCCATGAGAAAGGTCGGGCTTGCCCCGCGCGTCACCGTCCGCCGCAGCACCCAGGCGGCAGCCAGCGCGCCGGCGACACCGAAGCCGTACAGCCCGAACAGCACCAGCCCTTGCAGACCAAGGATGCCGAGCACCGGCCGGTCGGGGATGAAGGCGGCGATGATCACGGCATAGACCGGCAGGCGCGCCGAGCAGGTCATCAGCGGGGCGATGAGGATCGTCGTCAGCCGGTCGCGTGGCTCGGCAATCGTCCGCGTCGCCATGATGCCGGGAACGGCGCAGGCGAAGGACGAGATCAGCGGGATAAAGGCACGCCCGTTCAGCCCGACACGCGCCATCAGCCGGTCCATCAGGAAGGCGGCGCGGGTCATGTAGCCCGACTGCTCGAGCATCAGGATGAAGAAGAACAGGATCAGGATCTGCGGCAGGAAGACGACCACCGAGCCGACGCCGTGGATCACCCCGTCGACCAGCAGCGAGCGCAGGTCTCCGGCCGGGACCGCCGCCGTCACCCGCGCGCCAAGGCCGTCGAAGGCGGCCGACAGCAGGTCCATCGGCGCCTTGGCCCAGGCGAACACCGCCTGGAACATGAAGAACAGCAGCGACGCCAGCAGCACGGGCCCGGCGACCGGGTGAAGGGCGACGGCGTCGAGGCGACCGGTCCATGCCTTCGCCACGCCCGCCTGCGTCGTCACCGCACCGGCGATCGCGCGCGCCTCGCGCTGCAGGAGGACGAGGTCGGCGGCGGTGTCGGCGGGCGGCGGCACGGCGCCGGTCAGCCGCGAGGCGAGCGCGGCGGCGACTTCGGCCAGCCCGCGACGGCGGACGGCAACCGTCGGCACCACCGGCAGGCCGAGGACCGCGCTCAGCCGCGCGACGTCGATGACGGTGCCGTCGCGCTCGGCGAGATCGGCCATGTTGAGCGCGACGACGAGCGGCAGGCCGAGGCGGCGCAGCTCGAGAACGAAGCGCAGGTGATTGCGCAGGTTGGTCGCGTCGACGACGGCGAGGATCGCATCGGGCCGCGCCTCGCCCGCCTGCTCGCCAAGGACGACGTCGCGCGTCACCGCCTCGTCGGGCGAGCGCGGCGTCAGGCTGTAGGTGCCCGGCAGGTCGATCAGGCGGACGCTGCGCCCGTCGGGCAGGGCCAGCCGCCCGGACTTCCGCTCGACGGTGACGCCGGGGTAGTTGCCGACCTTCTGGCGCGATCCGGTCAGCGCGTTGAACAGGCTGGTCTTGCCGGCATTGGGATTGCCGACCAGCGCCACGACCGGGGTGGTGGCGACGGCGGTGACCGGCGCATCGAGGACTGCAACGCTCACGCCGTGCGCTCGACCACGACCATCGCCGCCAGCTTCTTGCGCAGCGCCACGCCCATGTTGCCGACGCGCAGCATGACCGGATCGCCGCCGAACGGGGCGCGGTGGAGCAGTTCGACGTCGACCCCTTCGTCGAACCCCATCTCGTGGAGCTGGCGCGCATTCGCCGGGTCGACGGCATCGCGGTCGATGGCGACGATGGTCGCCGCCTCGCCGGGCCGAAGGTCACTCAGGTGGAGGGGCAGCATGAGATCACCCGTCACGTCGCATCACGCAAATGCGAATGATTAGCGACTAGGGCGCGCCGGGGGAAGCGCGAAATACGGTCCTCGCCGCGCGCGCCTACTGCGTTGGCGTCTCGGCACAAGGCAATGGCGACGCCATGATTGCCATGAGCGGCGCGGAACGCTGCGGGCGACCGCAATCGATCCGCCGGTGAGTTTCTACGATTGCGGCTGGCGGGAGCCAGCCTCCGTCGCCGCCAGCGACCGGCTCTAAACGGACCGGCTCTAAACGGCGGGATAGCGCAGCCGGCCGACGAGCTGGGCGAAATCGGGCAGGCGCGACGTGGCGGTGGTCACGCGCGCCTTCGCCTTCTCGAACGCCATGATGCCGGCGATGCGGCGGTCGAGGAAGTCCCAGGTGTCGGCGCGGCCGTCGCTCTCGTCGGCCAGCCAGAAGAGCAGCGTCGCGGCATAGACGGCGCCGAGCGTCGCCCGCTTGGTGTAGTGGTTGAAGTCGGTCGCCGTATCGCCGCACGCGCGCCAGATCGCGTCGGCCGTTCGCCACGTCGTGCGCGCACTTAACGCCGGGTGCATGGCGAGGACCGTCACCGTCCGCCGCACCGTCTCGCGCTCGGCCTCGGCCTGTTCGAGGCGCAGGCGGACGGCGCGGGTGATCTTCTCGCGGACCTTGGCCGGCGGCAGCTCGGCCAGCGCGGCCGTCATCCGGGCGTTGGCGAGGTCGGTATAGGCGACCGCCATTGCCGCCGCGCCGCCGGGGAAAACCAGGCGCGCGACGTCGCGGTCGATGCCGGCTTCGCGGGCGCCGGCGGCAAGGCTGATGTCGCTCCAGCCGTCGAAGGCGACGTGCGGAACCATCGCCGCAGTAAGGCGCGGGCGGAGTTCGTCGAGCGTTTCGTCAGGAGCGTCGATCATGGGTCCAGTCTAGCGGCCGGTCGGCAGCGACACCAGCGCCGCACTGCCGCGGGACGTGGGTCGCTGCTGATCGATCCGCCGCGTCCTGCCGCCCGGCGAAAGAGAAGGAGCCGCCCCATCGTTCGGCGTGGACCCCGCGCCCCCGGTCCGGACCAGGCGAGCATGGCACCCGCACGGGCATGTCCGCAGGACGTCGCACCGGGTGGCAGCGACACCAACGCCCCTCGCGCTTTGTACGGTGCACCCCTACCTCCCCGCCATGGATGATGCGAACAGCTTTGGCGGCCGGCTGGCGCGCTATGCCCGGGTCGGCGGGACCGGCGTTGGCCTCGCGGCGCGTTTTGCCGGCGCGAGGCTGACCGGCGGCGGCGACGCCAACACCGCGGCGGCACAGCTGCGCGTCGCGCTCGGCGGGCTCAAGGGCCCGGTGATGAAGATCGCGCAAATCCTGTCGACCGTGCCCGGCGCGGTGCCCGAGGAGTTCGCCCGCGAGCTCGGGCAGCTCCAGGCCGACGCCCCGCCGATGGGCTGGCCGTTCGTCCGCCGCCGGATGAAGGCGGAGCTCGGTCCCGACTGGGAGACCAGGTTCGCCCGTTTCGAGCATGAGGCCGCCGCCGCCGCGTCGCTCGGCCAGGTCCACCGCGCCACCGCCCACGACGGCCGCGCGCTCGCCTGCAAGCTGCAGTACCCCGACATGGCGAGCGCGGTCGAGGCCGACCTCGGCCAGCTCGACGTGCTGTTCAGCCTTTACCGCCAGTTCGACCGCTCGATCGACACGGGCCTGATCCGCGGCGAACTCGCCGACCGGCTGCGCGAGGAGCTGGACTACACCCGCGAGGCCAAGCACCTGGCGCTGTACCGCGACATGCTCAGCGGACAGCCGAACGTCTGCCTGCCTGAGGTGCTGCCCGACCTGTCGACGGCGCGGCTGCTGACGATGACCTGGCTGACGGGCAAGCCGCTCCTGACCTTCAGGGAGTCAGCCCAGGACGATCGCAACACGATCGCCGAGACGCTGTTTCGCGCCTGGTACTGGCCGCTCCACCACTTCGGCGTGATCCACGGCGATCCCCATCTCGGCAACTATGCCGTGCGCGACGGCAGCGCGGACGGCAACTGGGGCATCAATCTGCTCGACTTCGGCTGCATCCGCGTGTTTCCGCCGCGTTTCATCGGCGGTGTCGTCGACCTGTTCCACGCGCTCGAGCGCGACGATCAGGCGCTGGCGGTCGACGCCTTCGAGCGCTGGGGCTTTACCGGTCTGTCGCGCGAGATCATCGACACGCTGCTGATCTGGGCGAAGTTCCTCTACGGCCCGCTGCTCGACGACCGGGTGCGGCCGATCGACGACGACCGCCGTCCGGTCGACTACGGTCGCGAGACGGCGCAGAAAGTCCACTCCCGCCTGAAGCAGCTCGGCACCGTCACCGTGCCGAGCGAGTTCGTCTTCATGGACCGCGCCGCGATCGGTCTCGGCGGCGTCTTCATGCATCTGAGGGCCGAGCTCAACTGGCACCGCCTGTTCAGCGAAATGATCGCCGGGCACGACGACGCGGCACTTAGCCGTCGGCAAACCGACGCTTTGGCCCGCGCCGGTCTCGCGCCGCCGGCGACGGCAACGGGCATCGCCTGACCCTTCCCTCGCGGACACGCGCTGCTATGAAGGCCGCGATTTTCCGTGCGAGGAGCCGAACCCGATGGCCGACGACACCGATCCCGCGACGCCGCAGCTCAACGTGCCGAACGTGCGCTTCTACCACAGCTTCATCGGGCTGATGAAAGCGGCGATCGTGGCGCTTGCCTTGCTGCTGATCGCAATGGCACTGTTCCTCGTCCGGTAACGGCACCACAGGGGGGATCATGCGGATTGGGGTTTTGCGCGAGACGGCCGACGCCGAACGGCGGGTCGCCGCGACCCCGGAAACCGTCAAGAAGCTGATCGCGCTCGGCGCCACCGTCGCCGTCGAGAGCGGGGCCGGGGCGGGCGCGAACATCGCCGACGCCGCGTTTGCCGAGGCCGGCGCGAGCGTCGGCGACCGCGCCGCGACGGTCGCGGGCAGCGACCTGATCCTTGCCGTGCAGACGCCGGACGTCGCCGACCTGCCGGGCGTCGCACCCGGCGCGATGATCGCTGGAATCGTTCAGCCGTTCACCGACCGCGCCCGGACCGACGGCTATGCCGCGGCCGGCCTGACGGCGATGGCGATGGAACTGCTGCCGCGCATCACGCGGGCGCAGTCGATGGACGTGCTGTCGTCGCAGTCGAACCTGTCGGGCTATAAGTCGGTGATCGATGCGGCCGAGGCCTATGGCCGCGCTTTCCCGATGATGATGACGGCGGCGGGCACGATCAGCGCCGCACGGGTCTTCGTCATGGGCGTCGGCGTCGCCGGGCTGCAGGCGATCGCCACCGCCCGCCGCCTCGGCGCGCTGGTCAGCGCCACCGATGTCCGCGCCGCGACCAAGGAGCAGATCGAGAGCCTGGGGGCCAAGGCCATCTTCGTCGACACCGTCAAGGGCATCGAGGGCGAGGGCAGCGGCGGCTACGCCACCGAAATGTCCGACGAATACAAGGCGGCGCAGGCGGCGCTGGTGTCGTCGCACATCGCCAAGCAGGACATCGTTATCACGACCGCCCTGATCCCCGGCCGCCCGGCCCCGCGGCTGGTCAGCGACGCGCAGATCGCGAGCATGCGCGCCGGCAGCGTCATCGTCGACCTGGCGGTGGAAAGCGGCGGCAACGTCGAGGGGTCCCGCCCCGGCGAGGTGGTCGACGCGCACGGCGTCAAGATCATCGGCCACCGCAACGTGCCGAGCCGCATGGCGGCGGACGCGAGCGCGCTGTTCTCCCGCAACCTGTACAACTTCATTGCCGCCTTCTGGGACAAGGACGCCGGCCTGAAGTTCGCCGAGGACGACGAGATCGTGAAGGGCGTGACCCTGACGCGCGGCGGAGCCGTGGTCCACGAGCGGCTGGCCTGAGGAGCACCGGAATGGAACACCTGATCCCGCAGCTGTCGATCTTCGTTCTCGCCTGCTTCGTCGGCTATTATGTCGTCTGGAGCGTGACGCCGGCGCTGCACACCCCGCTGATGGCTGTGACCAACGCGATCTCCAGCGTCATCATCGTCGGTGCGCTGGTCGCCGCATCCGCCGCCACCGGGGGCAGCGAGATCTCGCGCTGGCTCGGCCTGGGTGCAGTGGTGCTGGCCAGCGTCAACATCTTCGGCGGCTTCGCCGTGACCCAGCGGATGCTCGGCATGTACAAGAAGAAGGAGCGCAAGGCTCCGGCGGCGGCCAAGTGAACGCGCTCGGGGGGAACGCAGAATGACCGAAGCCATCGCCGCCACGCCCGCGTGGGTCAGCCTCGCCTACCTCGTTGCCGGCGTGCTGTTCATCCTGGCGCTGCGCGGCCTGTCGAGCCCGGAGACGAGCCAGCAGGGCAACCGCTTCGGCATGATCGGCATGGTCATCGCCGTGGCGACGACGCTGATCGTCCACGGCGTGGGCCTGCCGCTGATCATCGCCGCGGTCGCGATCGGCGGCGGCGTCGGCTTCGTCATTGCCCGGCGCATCGCGATGACCGCCATGCCGCAGCTCGTCGCCGGCTTCCACAGCCTGGTCGGCCTTGCCGCGGTGCTGGTCGGCGTCGCCGCGTACCTCAACCCGGTCGCGTTCGGCATCGCCGACATCGTTCAGGTCGCGGTCCAGATTGCCGGATTGCAGATCGATCCGGCCCCCATCGGCACTGTCGCGGTCATCTATCCCGCCAGCCGGGTCGAGATGGGGCTCGGCGTCGCCATCGGTGCGATCACCTTCTCGGGCTCGGTCATCGCCTTCCTCAAGCTCAACGGCAACATGGGCGGCGCGCCGATCCTGCTGCCGGGGCGACATGTCATCAACCTCGGCACGCTCGTCGCCATCCTCGGCCTGATCGGCTATTTCACCGTCGACCAAAGCGCCTGGGTGTTCTTCCTGATCGTCGCGCTCAGCTTCGCCATCGGCTTCCTGCTGATCATCCCGATCGGCGGCGCGGACATGCCGGTCGTCGTCTCGATGCTCAACAGCTATTCGGGCTGGGCCGCGGCGGCGATGGGCTTCACCCTGCAGAACACCGCCATGATCATCACCGGCGCACTGGTCGGATCGTCGGGGGCGATCCTGTCGTACATCATGTGCCAGGCGATGAACCGCAGCTTCATCAGCGTCATCGCCGGCGGCTTCGGCGGCGAAAGCGCCGGCCCGGCGGGCGCGGCGGGACCGGCCAGGGCGTACAAGCGGGGGTCGGCCGAGGACGCGGCGTTCGTCATGAAGAACGCCGAGAGCGTCATCATCGTCCCCGGCTACGGCATGGCGGTCAGCCAGGCGCAGCACGCGCTGCGCGAGATGGGCGATCTGCTCAAAAAGGAGGGCGTCAGCGTCAAGTACGCCATCCACCCGGTCGCCGGGCGGATGCCGGGGCACATGAACGTCCTCCTGGCCGAGGCCAACGTCCCCTACGACGAGGTGTTCGAGCTGGAGGACATCAACGGCGAATTCGCCCAAGCCGACGTCGCCTTCGTCATCGGTGCGAACGACGTCACCAATCCGCTGGCCAAGACCGACAAGACCAGCCCGATCTACGGCATGCCCGTCCTCGACGTCGAAAAGGCCAAGACGACGCTGTTCGTCAAGCGCAGCATGGGCGGCGCGGGCTATGCCGGGGTCGACAACCCGGTGTTCTACATGGACAACACGATGATGCTGCTCGCCGACGCCAAGAAGATGGTCGAGAGCATCAACAAGGAGCTCGGCTGATGCGTGTCGCCACCGTCGTGATCCTCGCCGCTGCGCTGGCGGGTTGCGCCCACGGCGGCGGCACCCGGCTCGGGCAGACGCGCGACGCGCCGCCGGCGATCACCGCGACGACGCAGTTGCTCGGCGCCAGCGGCGAGCTGCGCGGCACCGTGACGCTGACCCAGACGGCGGGCGCGACACGGGTGCAGGCGCGAGTCGAGGGGCTGCCGCCGGGCACCTATGCGATCCACCTGCACAGCGTCGGCAAGTGCGAGGGGCCGAAGTTCACCAGCGCCGGCGGTCACTTCAACCCGACGATGAAGATGCACGGGCGCGACAACCCGTCGGGGCCGCACCTCGGCGACCTGCCGAACGTCGTCGTCGGGGCGGGCGGGTCAGGCACGCTCGACTACACCGTCGCCGGGCTGCAGCTGACCGGCGGCGCCGCTCCGCTGCTCGACGCCGACGGCGCGGCGGTGGTCGTCCACGCCGGGCCGGACGACTACCGCACCGACCCCAGCGGCAACAGTGGCGACCGGATCGCCTGCGGCTTGCTGGCGTCGCGGTAGGGCTGTTCGCGTCCCCGCGACGCGCAGCGCACGATCGAAGCGCGAGCGCGTCTGATCGGCAAGGCTCGTGCGGCGCCGGGCAGTGCGCGATTCCGATGCCATGCGCAGCCTGAGAAGCCGTCGCGCATCCGCGTCGCGCGAGGGGCAGCGGCGCTCGTCCCCCGGCCGCAGCGCACCGCACCGACGGAGGCGGTCGTCAAAGCTTGGACAACAGCGCCATGGCGCCGGCGGGCGCGCGGACCTTCCCGCCGGCGATGAAGAACAGGAACACGTCCCGCGCCCCGTCGCCCCACCGCCGCGCCTGCTCGGCCCAGCCGTCGAGGGCGGCGTCGGGGTAGCACGTCGGCTCGTCATCGACGCCGTTCTGCAGCCGCGCATAGGTGAAGTCCGCCGTCTGCTCAGGGAAGCACGGGTAGGTATCGGAATCGGCGTAGACGACGGCAATGCCGCGTTCCGCCGCCAGCGTAGTCAGGCGCGGGTCGGCGAAGCTGGCGTGGCGCGGCTCGAGGGCGTGGCGCAGCGGGCGGTCGCCGGCCCGCGCGGGCAGCACGTCGAGGAAGCGGGCGATGTCGTCGGCGTCGAACTTCTTGGTTGCCGCGAGCTGCCACAGGATCGGTCCGAGCTTGTCCTCCAGCCGATCGATGCCGCTGGCGATGAAGCGCGTGACCGAGTTCGCCCGCCTCGGCCAGCACCCGGCGGTTGACAGCGTAGCGTGGCCCCTTCAGCGCGAAGATGAACCCGTCGGGCGTCTCGGCCGCCCACTTGGCGTAGGTCGCGGGCGACATCGTCGAATAGAAGGTGCCGTTGACCTCGATCGCCGTGACCTGGCGACTGGCGTGGGCGAGTTCGCGCGCATGGCTGAGGCCGGGCGGGTAGAAGGTCCCGCGCCACGGCGCGAAGGTCCAGCCGCCCATGCCCGCCCGGATCGTCACAGCAGGGCGAACACGATCATCAGCAGCCCGGCAAGGCTGACCAGCCAGACCAGTGAGCGGACCTGCGGCACGCCAAAGGCGTACAGCGGCAGATACGCGACCCGCGCCCAGAAATAGAGCTCCGCGCCAAGCACGGTCCACGCCGAATGCACGCTGGCAGCGTGAGCGATCAGCACGGCGGCGGCGAACAGCGGCAAGGTTTCGAACAGATTGGCCTGTGCGCGGCCAAGGCGATCGGCGACGGGCGACAGCGGCGGCATGGCGGCGTCCCGGGCGCTGGTATTCCACTTCAGCCCGTATTGACGGGTCCGGACGACGTCGAAGGCGAAGATGTAAATCAGGGCGAGGACGAGCGTCCACGCCAGCAGCGTCAGTTCGGTTGTCATTGCCCCTCCCTTGGATTGCCCCCGACGAGTGTGGCGGCAGCGGGCGGCGAGCGCAATCCGCGTGTGGTCAACGCCGCGCCGCGAAGAAGCCGGCGAGCAGGGCCGCGCTGGCCGCTTCGCCGATGCCGCCGAACACTTCAGGCGCGTGGTGACACGTCGGGTGGGCGAAAACCCGCGCGCCATGGTCGACGCCGCCCCCCTTGGGATCGCTCGCGCCGTAATACAGCCGGGCCATGCGGGCGAAGCCGATCGCCGCCGCGCACATCGCACAGGGTTCGAGGGTGACGTGGAGGTCGTGGCCGACCAATCGCTCCGACCCCGCGGCGGCGCAGGCGGCGCGGATCGCAAGGACTTCGGCGTGCGCGGTCGGATCGTTCAACTCGCGCGTCCGATTGCCGGCGGCAGCGACAACACGCCCGCCGGCATCCACGATCACCGCCCCGACCGGAACCTCGCCGCGCCGAGCCGCCGCCCGCGCCTCGACCAACGCCGCGGCCATGAACGGAGAGGGAGGAAAGGCCACCGGCCCGCCCTACCCCGCCCGCTCACGCCAGGGAAGCGTCGCCCCGCAGCACCTCGTACAGCGCATGGACGACGCCGGGGACGAAGCCGACCAGCGTCAGCACGCAGCTGAGCCAGAAGGCCCCGCCGAGGCCGCGGGCCAGAAAGACGGCCAGCGGCGGCAGCAGGACGGCGGCGACGATGCGGACGAGCAGCATTATTTGTTTTCGTCGGCCTTCTGGACGCTGACCGTCGGGACTTCGATCGACGTCTTCTTGGTGCCGACGTCGACGGTCGGCGTGGTGATCTCGTCGGTCTTGGTGCCGACGGCGAGCTTGGCCGTGTCGACCTTGAACTTGGGCAGCTCCCCGCCGGTAACCGCGACCTTCGGTACGCTGCCGCCCGAAATCTGGTCGATGTTGATCAGCTTGAACGCGAAAGCCGCGACGACGAGCGCGACGATGAGCAGCAGCGCCAGCAGCCAGCCGCCGTTGCCCGAGCGCTCGCGAACGACCGTACGGTCGACATAGACCGGGCCGGCGGCGACGGGACGGCCGTCGACCGCGAGCGGGCGGCCGGCGGAATCGTAGGCGATCGGGCGGCCGGCGGCGTCGGTTTCGATATTGGCCATGGTCAAGCTCCTGTCCGGTTTCACCGACGCCTAACGTCGTGGAAATCGAAAGGTTGCCGTAACGACCTTGACCGGTGTCAACCGTTCGCCGCCTGGCGGCTCGCCTTCTTGCGCTCGTGCGGGTCGAGGTGGACCTTGCGCAGGCGGATGAAGTTCGGCGTCACCTCGACCAGCTCGGTGTCGTCGATGTAGGCGATCGCCTGTTCAAGCGTCAGCCGCTTGGGGGGCGAGAGGACGATCGCGTCGTCCTTGCCGCTCGCCCGGAAGTTGGTCAGCGCCTTCGACTTCAACGGGTTGACCTCGAGATCGTCGTCGCGCGCGTTCTCGCCGATGACCATGCCCTGATAGACCGCCTCGCCCGGCTCGATCATCAGCACGCCGCGCGGCTGAAGATAGCCGAGCGCGTAAGCGACCGCCTCGCCGGTCTCGGTCGAGATGAGGACGCCGTTGCCGCGGCCCGAGATCGGCCCCTTGTACGGCCCGTAGCGCTCGAACAGTCGGTTCATGATGCCGGTGCCGCGCGTATCGGACAAAAACTCGCCGTGATAACCGATCAACCCGCGCGCCGGGGCGCTGAAGGTCAGGCGCGTCTTGCCGCCGCCCGAGGGGCGCATGTCGGTCATCTCGGCCTTGCGGTTGGCCATCTTCTCGACGACCGTGCCTGAATATTGCTCGTCGACGTCGATGACGACGGTTTCGTACGGTTCCGTCCGGCTTCCCGCCTCATCGCGCGCGAAGAGCACGCGCGGCCGGCTGATCGACAGTTCGAACCCCTCGCGGCGCATCGTCTCGATCAGCACGCCGAGCTGGAGTTCGCCGCGTCCGGCAACCTCGAAGGCATCCTTGTCGGCCGATTCGGTCACGCGGACGGCGACGTTGCCCTCGGCCTCGCGCTTCAGACGGTCGGCGATCATCCGGCTGGTGACCTTGCTGCCGTCCCGCCCGGCGTAGGGCGAATCGTTGACGGCGAAGGTCATCGCCAGCGTCGGCGGGTCGATCGGCTGGGCATGGAGCGGCTCGGTGACGTTCGGGTCGGCAATGGTGTCGGCGACCGTCGCCTTGGTCAGGCCGGCAATGGCGATGATCGCGCCGGCCGACGCCTCCTCGACGGGGATGCGCTCGAGGCCCTGGAAGGCGAAGATCTTCGCCGCGCGCCCGTCCTCGGCGACGGTGCCGTCCGGATTCAATGCGCGGATCGGCATGTTGAGCTTCAGCGTCCCCGAAAGGATGCGCCCGGTCAGGATACGACCGACGAAGTTGTCGCGGTCGAGCAGCGACACCAGCATCTTGAACGGCCCGTCGACATCGGCCGCCGGCGCGGGGACGTGGCTGACCACCGTCTCGAACAGCGGCGTCAGGTCGCCCGAACGGACATCGCTCGACCGTCCGACATAGCCGTTCCGGCCGGAGGCGAACAGGACCGGAAAGTCGAGTTGCTCGTCGGTCGCTTCCAGCGTGACGAACAGATCGAACACCTCGTCGAGCACCTCCTGCGCACGGCCGTCGGGGCGATCGATCTTGTTGACGACGACGATCGGCTTCAGCCCGAGCGCGAGCGCCTTGCCGGTGACGAACTTGGTCTGCGGCATCGGCCCTTCGGCGGCGTCGACGAGGAGGATGACGCCGTCGACCATCGACAGGATGCGCTCAACCTCGCCGCCGAAGTCGGCGTGGCCGGGCGTGTCGACGATGTTGATGTGGGTCGTCTCGTGGGTCGCCGGATCGGTCCATTCAACCGAGGTGCACTTGGCCAGGATGGTGATGCCGCGCTCTTTCTCGAGCTCGTTCGAATCCATTGCCCGCTCGGCGACGCGCTGGTTCTCGCGGAACGTTCCGGACTGGCGGAACATCTGGTCGACGAGCGTGGTCTTGCCGTGGTCGACGTGCGCGATGATCGCGACATTGCGCAAGCGCATGGCGGATAAGTCCTGTTCGGGCGGGAGAGTGTGCGCGGCCATAGCCCAACTGCTGCGACGCAACAAGGCGCAGCCGCGACGTGCCCCCGCTGCGCCAAGCGACATTGACTTGTCGCCGCCTGCGCGCGATTCTGTACCCGCAGCCGCACAAAGGAATCCCGTGGACACCGAAGCGATCGCCGGCGACGACGGTGGTTCCTCAGGCCCGCGCTCGATCGGAGCGGTGCTCAGCACGGCGCGCGCGGCGCGGGGCGTCGACCTCGCCGACATTGCGCGCGAGACGCGGGTTCCGCTCCGCCACCTGGCCGCGATCGAGGCCGATCAGCACGACAGCCTGCCCGCGCTTCCGTACGCGATCGGCTTCGTCAAGGCGTTCGCGCGCGCCGTCGGCGTCGACGCGGAGATGGCCGGGGCCCGCTTCCGTGCCGAGACCGACAAGGTCGCGCACGTTCCCGTCGCGCCGGCGATGGTCCCGGTCGACGAACGCCGGCTGCCGCCGCGCGGGCTGGTCGCCGCCAGTCTTGCCGCCCTGCTCGCCATCGTCGCCGGCGTCGTCGCGTGGAGCGCGGGCGCGTTCGACGCGGCGCCGCCCGCTGCGGCGGTCGCGACAAGCGCCGTCACCACGCCGCCGGCGGCTGCAGCGCCGCCGGTCGTGCCCTCCGCTCCCGCGCTGCCGGTGCCGGCCGGCTCGACCGCGGCCGAAGATGCGACAACGGCCAGCGCGGCGACGACCGATGCGTCCGCCGCTCCGACGGCGACCCCTGCGGCGCTGCCCACCGCTCCGGCCGCCGCGACCGGGGCTCCGGCTGCAGCTATGACGACCAGCTCGCCGGTGGTCATCACCGCCAACGAGGACGCATGGATCCGGATCACCGTCTTCGACCCCGCCGCCGGCAAGGTCGTCGCGGTCAAGACCGGCGTCCTCGCCAAGGGCGAGCGCTTCGTCCCGCCGGCGACCACGGGACTGCGCCTGTGGACCGGTCGCGCCGGCGCGCTGGCGATCACCGTCGACGGTCGCCCCGTACCGCCGCTCGGCGGGCCGGTCGAGACGGTCAAGAACGTCAGCCTCGACCCCGGCGACCTCCGCGCGCGCGTCGCCCCGCCCTCGATCCCGGCCCCCGGCCGCGCAGGACCCCCCGTCGGATGAAGACCCGCCTGATTGCCGTTGCCGCGCTGATGGGTGTCGCGGTGCCGCTCGCCGCGGCCGAGCCGCCGCCACTCGACAAGCGGGTGGGAACGCTCGAGACGCAGATGAAGGCGGTGCAGCGCAAGGTCTTCCCCGGCGGCGACGCGCGCTACTTCACGCCCGAGATCGCGCCCGAAACATCGGCACCGCCCCCTGAGGGTACGCCGGCATCATCGCCGCTCGCCGATCTGACGGCGCGGGTCGACGCCCTGGAGCAGCAGCAGCGGACGCTGACCGGTCAGCTCGAGGAGGCGCAGAACAAGCTGCGCCAGCTGGACGAGGCGTTCACCAAGTATCGCGGCGATACCGATTTCCGGCTGAACGCGATCGAACATCCCGCGTCCGCCGCGCCGACACCTGCCGCCGCCCCGGCAGGCGATGCGCCACCTGCCGACGCCTCCGCGCCGCCGCCGGCCGCGTCGCCTCCGCGCGCGGCAGCCGCGACGAAGGCGCCCGCCAAGCCGGTCGACAAGCCCGCGCCGGCCTTGTCGGTCGAGGAGCAGTGGCGCGCCGCCTATGCCTTCTACACGGCCAAGGACTATGACAAGGCGGAAGGCGCGATGACCGACTTCCTCACCGCCAACCCCAAGGCGGCGCGGGCGTCGCACGCCGAATACTGGCTCGGCCGCAGCTATATGGCGCAGGACCAGTTCGCGCCGGCGGCGAAGGCCTTCCTCGACGGCTACAAGAAATACCCGAACGGCGAGCGTGCGCCGGAAAGCCTGCTGTGGCTCGGCAACGCGCTGGCCGCGCTGAAAAAGCCGAAGGAAGCGTGCCAGGCCTATGACGAACTACCTGCCTCGTACGCCGACAAGCTGACGCCGGCGCTCAAGAGCACACTGGCGAAGGCGCGGAAGGACGCGAAGTGCGCCGCGTGAGGCGGTGACGGCAGCCGCGGCGGAGTTCTCCGTCGCGGTCGCTGCGCTGATCGGCCGGCCGCTCGGCGACGACCGGCTTGCCGTTGCCGTTTCCGGCGGCCCCGACAGTCTCGCGCTCCTGCTGCTCGCCCATGCCGTCTATGGTTCGCGAGTGCGGGCGCTGACGGTCGACCACGGCCTGCGCGCCGCGAGCGCTGGCGAGGCGGCGATGGTCGCCGAGCGGTGCGGCGCGATCGAGGTTGCCCACGCGACGCTGCGCTGGGCGGGTCCGCACCCGAGCGCCAATCTGCAGGCGGCGGCGCGGGCCGCGCGCTACCGCCTGCTCGCGGAGTGGTGTCGTACGCACGGCGTGCGCTGGCTGGCGACGGCGCATCACCGCGACGACGCTGCCGAGACGCTGCTGCTCCGCCTCGCGCGCGGGGCCGGCGCGGGCGGGCTCGCCGGCATCCGCTCGCGTCGCGACATTGGCGGCGTGACGCTGATCCGGCCGCTGCTCGACCAGCCGAAGGCGGCGCTGGCCCGGGTCGTCGCCGAGGCCGGGTGGCAGGCGGTCGACGATCCCGCCAATCGCAACGCGAGGTTCGACCGGACCCGCGCCCGCGCCCTGCTCGCCGCGACGCCGTGGCTCGCCCCGTCACGCCTGGCGGCGAGCGCGGCGCACCTTGCCGACGCCGAGGCGGCGCTGGCGTGGACCGCCGACCTCGCCTGGCGGAGCCGCGCCGACGCCGGCGACGAGGTTATCATGCTCGACGCCACCGGCCTGCCGCACGAGCTGGCGCGGCGGCTGCTGCTCCGCGGCATCACCGCGCTCGCCCCCGACGCCGCGCCGCGCGGCGAGGCGGTCGAGCGCCTGCTCCGCCGCCTCGCCGCCGGTCGCAGCGGCACCCTCGGCGGCGTCGTGGTGCGGGTGGTCGCCGGGCGATGGCAGTTGCGGACCGCTCCGCCGCGCCGCGATCCGTGAAGGTTGCGGCGCAGCGCCGCTGATTTGCCACCGGTGCGCCAACAGCGATTGCACGGGCGCGTAACTGTCCTATCTTGGTGTTTTCCGCAGTACCCCGAAAGTGCCGCCCATGGCCGACAAGCGCCCGCCGAATCCCTGGATCAAGAGTCTCGGCCTGTGGGTCGTCGTCCTCCTCGTCCTCGCCGTCGTCGTGACCCTGATCCAGGGCCCGTCGGCGTCGACCGCGGCGGGTCAACTCGGCTATTCCGACTTCCTGACCAAGGTCGACGAGGGCCAGGTCAAGTCGGTCGAGATCCGCGGCAGCGAGCTGATCGGCAAGCTCGCCAGCGACGAGGATTTCCGTACCTATAATCCCGGCGACGCCCAGCTCGTCCAGCACCTGCGCGAAAAGAACGTCCGCTTCGACGCCAAGCCCGAGGAGGGCCGCTCGCTGCTCGGTCAGCTGGTCGTGTCGATGCTGCCGTTCGTCATCATGATCGGCATCTGGATGCTGGTCATGCGCCAGATGCAGAACGGGGCCGGCAAGGGCGCGATGGGCTTCGGCAAGTCGCGCGCCAAGCTGCTCCAGCAGAAGGAAGGCCGCGTCACCTTCGACGACGTCGCCGGCATCGACGAGGCGCGCGAGGAGCTGCAGGAGATCGTCGAGTTCCTCAAGGACCCGTCGAAGTTCAACCGCCTCGGCGGCAAGATCCCGAAGGGCGCGCTGCTCGTCGGCCCGCCGGGAACCGGCAAGACGTTGCTCGCCCGCGCCATCGCCGGCGAAGCCAACGTGCCGTTCTTCAACATCAGCGGCTCGGACTTCGTCGAGATGTTCGTCGGCGTCGGTGCCAGCCGCGTCCGCGACATGTTCGAACAGGGCAAGAAGAGCGCCCCGTGCATCATTTTCATCGATGAGATCGACGCCGTCGGCCGCAGCCGCGGTGCGGGCCTCGGCGGCGGCAACGACGAGCGCGAGCAGACGCTCAACCAGCTCCTGGTCGAGATGGACGGTTTCGACGGCAACGAAGGCATCATCATCGTCGCGGCAACCAACCGCCCCGACGTGCTCGACCCGGCGCTGCTGCGCCCGGGCCGCTTCGACCGCCAGGTGATCGTCGGCCGGCCGGACATCGAGGGCCGCGAGAAGATCCTCGCTGTCCACATGAAGAAGGTGCCGCTCGCCCCCGACGTCAACGGCCGCACGATCGCGCGCGGCACGCCGGGTTTCTCGGGTGCCGACCTCGCCAACCTGGTCAACGAGGCGGCGCTCCTCGCGGCGCGTCGCGGCAAGCGGCTGGTGGCGATGAAGGAGTTCGAGGACGCCAAGGACAAGGTGATGATGGGCGCCGAGCGGCGGTCGATGGTGATGACTGACGACGAGAAAAAGATGACCGCCTATCACGAGGCCGGCCACGCCGTCGTCAGCTGCCACGAGGCGGCGAGCGATCCGATCCACAAGGCGACGATCATCCCGCGCGGCCGTGCGCTCGGCATGGTCATGCGCCTGCCCGAGCGGGACCAGTACAGCTATCACCGCGACAAGATGTACGCCAACCTTGCCGTGTCGATGGGCGGCCGCGTCGCCGAGGAACTGATCTTCGGGCACGACAAGGTGTCGAGCGGCGCATCGTCGGACATCAGCTATGCGACCGATCTTGCCAAGAACATGGTCACCCAGTGGGGCATGTCGGACAAGCTCGGACCGCTGAAATACGGCGAGAACCAGGAGGAGGTCTTCCTCGGCCATTCCGTCACGCGGACGCAGAACGTGTCCGAGGAGACGGCGCGCGTGATCGACTCCGAGGTCAAGGCGATCGTCACCCACGGCTACGACCGCGCCAAGCAGCTGCTCAGCGACAACATCGACCAGCTGCACGCGCTGGCGGGCGCGCTGATCGAGCTCGAGACGCTGTCGGGCGACGAGATCAAGCGCGTCCTCGCCGGCGAGCGGGTCGACCGCAACGACCTGCGGACGACGGTTACTGCGCCGGCCGCTGCCGGGCTGTCGGCGATCCCCAAGAGCGGCCGCCGCGGCGGCTTGGGCGAGCCGGCACCGGCACCGCAGGCGTAGAGGCAACGGCCGGGGCCTGCCTGCCAGCGCAGGCTCCGGCACTCCACGCGGACTGCAGGAGCAGGACGGCTGTGCCTGCTGCGTCCGCCGCAGTCCCTGCCTCGATCCTGGTTCTTGGCGACAGGCGCGTGACCCGCTAGCGCCGCGTCCGCGTCCAGACCTGCGTCTGGCAGACGATGCCGGGGATGACGCAGCCCGCAACCTCGATGGTGCCCGCGTCGATTACGGTCAGCGTTCCCGCCACGGTTCGCCCGAGGTCGGGGACGAAGACCTCGCCCGACCAGTGCCCCGGCCCGTCGGCGACAAGGCCGCGAAACAGCTGGGTGCCGACGAGCCGGTCGGTCCCGCCGGCCGCGGCATCGTCCCTGGCCCGGTCGCTCGCCGCGACGACGGTACCGCACAGCCGCGGGCCGCACGGCGCCATGCTGACCTGCACGCTGCCCGCGGGGTTGGTCCAGATGCCGGCGATCGGCGGTGGGGCGGCCGCGGCCGGCGCGGCGAACAGGACCGGCGCGGCGAGCAGGGCGAGAAGTAGCAACGGACGGCGCATGACAGACCTCCCGGACGCGGCTGGGCACCCTGGCCGCCGCCTGCTAGACACAGGCTGAACCACGGGAGCACACGATGGCCCTGACCCTCTACACTGCGGCGACACCCAACGGCTACAAGGTGTCGGTCGCTCTCGAGGAGCTGGCGCTGCCGTACGAGGTCCGCAAGCTCGACCTGTTGGCGGGCGAGCAGAAGCAGCCGTGGTTCCTCGACATCTGTCCCAACGGCCGGGTCCCGGCGATCGTCGATCACGACGTCGCCGGCGGCTTTCCCGTGTTCGAGTCCGGCGCGATCCTGATCTACCTCGCCGAAAAGACCGGACGCCTGCTGCCCCCGGACGCGCAGGGGCGCAGCCGCGTCCTCCAGTGGCTGATGTTCCAGATGGGCGGCGTCGGGCCGATGATGGGCCAAGCCAACGTCTTCTTCCGCTATTTTCCCGAGAAGATACCGGCCGCGATCGCCCGCTATCAGGGCGAAGGTCGCCGTCTGTTCACCGTTCTCGATGGCCAGCTGGCGAAGACCGAATTTCTCGCCGGCCCGGACTATAGCATCGCCGACATCGCCACGTGGTGCTGGACGCGGACCGCGAGCTGGTCGGGGATCGACACCGACGGCCTTCCGCACCTCGCGCGCTGGAGCGAGGCGATCGCTGCGCGCCCGGCCGCGCAGAAGGGCATCACCGTGCCCGAGGACGCCAGTGCCCGGTTGCGCAGCGATGACGCGGCAAAGGCGTTCGCGGATCGTGCCCGGACCATGGTCGAGATGGGGAAGCCGGCCTAGAGCTGCGGGAACACCAGACGGGGGCAATCGGCATGCACGGGTACGTCTTCACCGCAGCCGCGCTGCTGCTGGCGCTCGCCGTCTACGTCTGGACGGTGCTCAAGGTCGGGCAGGCGCGCGGCAAGCACCGGGTCGACGCTCCCGCGGTCACCGGTCCGCCCGAGTTCGAGCGCACTTTGCGCGCGCAGCAGAACTCGGTCGAGCAGATGGTGCTGTTTCTGCCGCTCCTGTTCCTCGCCTGGCTGCTGTGGGGCGACGCGTGGAGCGGGGCCTATGGGCTGGTCTGGAGCCTCGGCCGCATTCTCTATGTCGATGGCTATGTCCGCGCGGCGGCGAAGCGCTCGACCGGCTTCCTGCTGTCGGGCGGCGTATCGTTCGGCATCCTTGTCGCGCTCGCCGTGACGCTGGTGCTGCGCGCCTTCTAAAGCCCGCGAAACGTCGCGAAGTCGGCAAGGACCGCGCGCCGCGTCCGTACGGCGTTGGCCGGCTCGGCCGGGTCGGCGCGGCCGATCGCCATGCCGCAGAACAGCATCCGCTCGGGCGGCAGGCCGAGAAACGCGCCGATCGTCTGCGGATAAACCGCCCAGCATTCCTGCGCGCACGAGTTCGAGCCCCTCCGCGCGCAGCAACAGCATCACCGTCTGCAGGAACATGCCGAGGTCCGACCATTGCGGCGGCCCCATCCGCCGGTCGATCGAGGTGAACAGCGCGAGCGGGGCACCGAAGAACTGGAAATTGCGCGCGAACCAGTTCAGCCGCGCCAGCTTCTCCTCCCGCGGGATGCCGAGCGCGCCGTACAGGTCCTCGCCGACCTCGAAGCGGTACGCCTTGTGCCGGGGATCGAGCTCCTTGGGGTAGATGTCGTATTCGGCCGGCTCGCCCCCCGGGGCCGTCCGCGTGCGCTCGGCCATGACCGTCTTCAGCGCCGCCAGCGGCTCGCCGGCGACGACGTCGACGTGCCACGGCTGGAGGTTGCCCCCGGACGGCGCGCGCGCCGCCTGCTCGAGCACGCGGCGAATGACCGCGCCGTCGACCGGATCGGGCCGGAACCCGCGCACCGATCGCCGGCTCGCCACCGCTTCGCTGACGTCCATTGCTGCCGGCTCCCTGCCTGCCCGTTGAGTTGCCTCCAGCCATAGCCTATCCCGGCCCCGTGCTGTCCAGCCTGCCCAACCTGCTGACGCTGAGCCGCGTACTGGCCGTGCCGTTGCTCGTCGCCCTGCTGTGGGATCCCGGCGTCGCGTCGAGCCTCGCCGCCTTCGTCGTCTTCGCCGTGGCCGGGGCGACCGATTACCTCGACGGCTATCTCGCCCGCGCGCGCGGCACGGTGTCGAAGCTCGGCGTTTTCCTCGATCCGGTCGCCGACAAGATCATGGTCGCCGCAACCATCGTCATGCTCGTCCATGTCGGCGCGATCCACGGCCTCGCGGTCATTGCCGCCCTCGTCATCCTGTTGCGCGAGATCACCGTTTCGGGCCTGCGCGAATTTCTCGCCGGGCTGCAGGTGTCGCTGCCGGTCAGTGCGCTGGCCAAGTGGAAGACGACGTTCCAGATGGTCGCCCTCGGCGCGCTGATCCTGGGCCTGGCGACGCCGGCGTTCGCGCCGTGGCTGCCGGCACACGGCGTCGGCCTCGTCTGCCTGTGGCTGGCGGCGGGACTGACGCTCGTCACCGGCTACGACTATCTCCGCGTCGGCCTGAAGCACATGACGGCATGATCGAATTGCTCTATTTCGCCTGGGTGCGCGACCGGATCGGCGTCGACGGCGAAATCCTGCCGCTGCCCGACGGGGTCACCACGGTCGCGGCGCTGCTCGACTGGCTGGCCGGGCGGTCGGAGGGCCACGCCGCCGCCCTTGCCGACCGCAGCCGCATCCGCGTCGCCGTCGACCAGACGTTCGCCCAGCCCGATACGGCGGTCGCCGCCGGGGCCGAGATCGCCATCTTCCCGCCCGTGACGGGAGGCTGAGCCGTGGTCATCGCGGTCCGCGTGCAGGCCGAGCCGCTCGCGCTCGACGCCGCAAGCCTCGCCGCCGGTCGCAGCGACGTCGGCGCGGTGGTCAGCTTCACCGGCTTCGTCCGCGGTGACGATGCGCTGATCAGCCTGACCCTCGACCATTATCCGGCGATGACCGAACGCGCCCTCGCCGCCATCGCCGCCGAGGCGGAGCGCCGCTGGCCGATCGCCGGCGGTATCGTCATCCACCGCGTCGGCCGGATGATCCCGGGCGAAGCGATCGTCCACGTCGCCGTCGCCAGCAGCCACCGCGGCGCGGCCTTCGCGGCGGCCGAGTTCCTGATGGACTGGCTGAAGACCAGGGCACCCTTCTGGAAGGCCGAGGAGCGCCGCGATGGCACGACGTGGGTCGAGGCGCGGAGGAGCGACGACGAGGCGGCGGCGCGGTGGAACGGCTAGGCCGTCAACACGACCTTGCCCGTCGCCTTGCGGTCCATCATCCAGCGGATCGCCGCCGGGCCCTCCTCGAGCGGGAAGTGGCGGCTGACGTGCGGCCGGAGCTTGCCTTCCGAATACCAGGCCAGGAGTTCGGCCATGTTGGCGCGGTGCGCCGCCGGCTCGGCCTGGGTGAAGGCGCCCCAGAAGACGCCGACCAGGCTCGCTCCCTTGATCAGCGGCAGGTTGAGCGGCAGCGACGGGATGTTGCCGCCGGCGAAGCCGACGATGAGATAGCGGCCGTTCCACGCGATCGAGCGGAACGCCGGCTCGGCGAAGCGGTCGCCGACGGGGTCGTAGATCACGTCGACGCCCTTGCCCCCGGTCAGCCGCTTGACCTCGTCCTTCAGGTTGGCGGTCGTGTAGTTGATCGTCTCGTCCGCGCCGTAGTCACGGCACAGCGCCAGCTTGTCGTCGGTCGAGGCGGCGGCGATGACCTTCGCCCCCATGACCTTGCCGAGTTCGACGGCGGTCAGCCCGACGCCGCCCGCCGCGCCGAGCACCAGCAGCGTCTCGCCGGCTTTGAGGTTCGCACGCTGCTTCAGCGCGTGGTGCGACGTGCCGTAGGTCATGGTGAAGCCGGCGGCGACATCGGCCGGCATGCCCGCCGGGATCGGCACGACCTGCGCCCGGTTGGCGATGACATATTCGGCGAAGCAGCCGTTGCCGGTCATGACCACGGCGCGGTCGCCGACGGCGATGCCCTCGATGCCCTCGCCGACCGCATCGATGACGCCGGCCGCCTCGCCGCCGGGCGAGAAGGGCAGGCTCGGCTTGAACTGGTAGAGGTTCTGGATGATCAGCGTGTCGGGGAAATTGACGCCCGCCGCCTCGACCTTGAGCCGAACCTGGCCGCGCCCCGGCTCCGGCAGCGGCACGTCCTGCACCACCAGCTTCTCGGGCGGCCCGTGTTCGACGCAGAGGACGGCTTTCATGATGCGGCGGCTCCCGGCTGACCAAGGCCGCACCCTAGCGCCGACGACCGGCGTGTCGAGCCTTCGCGCACGCGCCGGCCGGTGCGGCACCCGCCCCGGCGCGGGAGGAGGCCTGGGTCAGGCCGCCGTGGCCGCTTGCAGAGCCTCCGCCAGCAGCGCGAACTCGGCCGCGCGCGGGCTGCTGCCGCGCCAGGCGAGCGCGATCTCGCGGCTGGCGTGGGTGCCGGCGACGGGCCGCGCGAGGACCGGCGTGCCGGCGAGGATGCCGGCGTCGAGCGCCATCTTGGGGACCAGCGTCAGGCCGAGCCGGTTGGCGACCATCTGCACCAGTGTGTGCAGCGACGTACCGAGGATCGCCGCGCCGGCACCGAGGTCGGGACGGCCGCAGGCGGCAAGTGCGTGGTCCTTCAGGCAATGGCCGTCCTCCAGCAGCAGCAGCCGCGCCGGGTCGATTGACGCCGGGCGCACCGTCTCCGGCGGGTGCGGCCAGTCGGCGGGGTGGAAGGCGAGGAAGAACGGATCGTCGAACAGCCGCCGCGTGGTGACGTCGCCGCAGCTCCACGGCAGTGCCAGCAGCACGCAATCGAGCTGCCCGCGGGCGAGCGCCTCGCACGCCGCGCCGCTCGTCTCCTCGCGCAGGAACAGCTTGAGGTCGGGATAGGCGGCGCGCAGGCCCGGCAGCAGGCGCGGCAGAAGGAACGGGGCGATGGTCGGAATGACCCCCAGCCGCAGTTCGCCGCCCAATGGCTTCGCCGCCGCGCGGGCCAGCTCCGCCAGTTCGTCTGCCTCGCGCAGCACGGTGTAAGCCTTGGCGACGACGCGCTCGCCGACGGGCGTGAAGCGGACCACGCGGCGGGTCCGTTCAACCAGCGTCACGCCAAGCAGCGTCTCCAGCTCGCGCAAGCCCGCCGACAGGGTCGACTGGGTGACGAATGACGCCGCCGCCGCCCGGCCGAAGTGGCCGCTTTGGTGCAGTGCAGTGAGATATTGCAGCTGCTTCAAGGTCGGCAGGAAATTCATCGTCTCACCCGATCATGAAGAACGGAATTATTGATTGGATCGTTGCGCTGCAGTGCAGCATCGGGGGCCGCAAGACCACCCCTGAACGGAGATGCGACCATGCTGACCATCGGCGACAAGCTGCCCGCCTTCACCCTGTCGGTGCAGCAGGGCACCAGCGCCCTGCCCGGCGGCGAGACGATCGACCTTGCCACCCACGCCCCCGGCAAGTGGAAGATCCTGTTCTTCTGGCCCAAGGATTTCACCTTCGTCTGCCCGACCGAGATCATCGGCTACAATGACCTGGCCGAAGACTTCGGCGACCGTGACGCGGTGCTGATCGGCGGGTCGACCGACAGCGATTTCGTCCACTACGCCTGGCGCAAGGCCGACCCGCGCCTCGCCGCCTGCGACTTCCCGTGGATCGCCGACAACAAGCACGAACTCGCCCGCGCGCTCGGCATTCTCGACAAGGAGGCCGGTGTCGCCCTGCGCGCGACCTTCGTCGTCGATCCCGACAACGTCATCCAGCACATCACCGTCAACGGCCTGAACGTCGGGCGCAACCCGAACGAGACGCTGCGCATCCTCGACGCCCTCCAGACCGACGAGCTGTGCCCGTGCAACTGGACCGAGGGCCAGGACACGCTGCAGCCGATGGCCGAGGCGGCGTAAGGCAGAGCGCAGCCGCGCGCAGCGACCGAACGCTCTGGCGTTCGTGCGCTGCGCGCGGTCTGCGGCCCGGCCGGCGGCAAGGCCGTCCGACCACGGCGCCGACTTCGCCCGCCACCGCAGCGCGGGTGCCGGCGTCCCGCACCCTCGCCTGCCGCGCTGCGGCTGTCCCGCATCCTCAAGGGGGACGGAAGAAGGAGCTATCATGACCCTGAACGATCTCGCCCGCACGTTGCCCGACTATGCCAAGGATCTCCGCCTCAACCTGTCGTCGCTGCTGAACGAGCAGGGGCTGAGCGACCAGCAGAAGTACGGCACCATCCTGGCGTGCGCCCACGCCTGTTCGCACCGGCCCCTGATCGCGGCGGCCGAGGCGGAAGCGGAGGGCAGACTTGCCGCCGCCGCCGTTACCGCGGCCAAGGCGGCGGCATCGATCATGGCGATGAACAACATCTATTACCGCTTCCTGCACCTCTCCTCGAACAAGGAGTATGCGTCGCGGCCGGCGAAGCTGCGGATGAACGTCATCGGCGCGCCCGGCATCGACAAGGCGGATTTCGAGCTGTTCTGCCTCGCGGTGTCGGCGATCAACGGCTGCGGCATGTGCATCGACGCGCACGAGAAGGTGCTGCAGGCGGCGGGCGTCAGCCTCGATGTCATCCAGACGTCTGTGCGCATCGCATCGGTCGTCCACGCCGTCGCCCGCTCGCTGCAGGCCCTGCCCGAGGCCGCCGCTCAGCCGGTCGCGGCTGCAGCCTGACACAACGACGGCGGCCCTTGCGAGCCGCCGTCGTCCGTCATCCCGCGTGAACCGTCAGTAGTTGCGGTTGGCGCCCATGTTGGTCGAGCCCATGCCGGTCGAGCCGGCGCCGGTGGTCGAGCCCACCGCGTCCGCTGCCTCGATGCCGGTCGCCTGAGCCCCGACGCCGCCGCGCGTGCTGTCGAGCGCGCCGGCCGCATCGCCGGCCCCGCGACCGATCTCGACGCCGTAGTAGCTGTCGACGTCGCGACGCTGCTGGGTGCCGCCATCGAACGCGCTGACCTCGTCGCGGCTGTAGTTCGGCGCACGGCGCAAGTCGTCGGCCGAGTGCTGGATGTTGTAGCCGCTCTTCTGCTCGTCGTAGGTCAGCACGTTCCAGGGCAGCGGATGGTAGCGCTCGCCAATGCCGAGGAAGCCGCCGAACGACATCACCGCATAGGCCACCTTGCCCGAGCGCTTGTTGAGCATGATCGAGTCGATCGTGCCCAGCCGTTCGCCGCCGGCATCGTAGACCGCGGTGCCGACGACTTTGTCGGCCGAGATCAGGGTGCCCGTCTCGTCCGTGGTGACGTCGTCGGTCCGGTCGCGGCCAAGGCCGTCACGGTTGTCGCCAAGGTCGCGCGAGCCGCTCGTGCCGACACCGCTGGCCATCGCACGGTCGCTCATGGTGCTGCCACCCGTCCCCGTGCCGCTCAAGCCCGTGCCGCCCACGCCCGTGCTGTCCGTACCTGCGCCGGCCAGACCCGTGCCGCCCGTGGCACCGCTGCCGCTGCGGCTCCACTCGCCGGTGCCGGTCCGGTTGCTCTCCTCGTGCGCGCTGGGGCCAGGCGTGTACCGGCCCTGCTCGCCGCTGGCACTTTCGCCGATTGACCCATGTTCGCCTTCAAGGCGGCGACCCATCGTGCTCGTTCCCGGCTGGACCTGATCGTTGCCGACGCCGCGCGCGACTTCGGGCGGGGGGGCGTCGTGAGCGGTGCGCCCGTCGTCATATTCGGGACTGCGCGCCGTGCCGGGGGTCGAGCCGGTCTGGCTCTGGCCCGTCCCGGTCTGACTCTGGCCCGTGGATGTCTGGCTCTGCGAACCGGTAGTGCCGTAGCGGTCGTCGGTACTCATCGCGTTCCTCCTCTTGTCGCCACTGCGGACCGAGGACCCGCAACGGGCTGTCAGGAGAACAAGTCCGCACGGCCATCGTTCCGCCCGCGGTCGCGCCCGATGGTCGCTCCGTCTTCCGCGGCGGTCGCGCGATGTCCTCCGTCTTCCCAGCGGTCGCACCCGATGGTCGCTCTGGCGCCGGCCTCTCGAAACGATTATGAGTGATGCTTAAATGACGACGCGAAGCGCTTCGAAGGTGTCGATATGAGCCAGTTGCTGACCTACCTCGACGCGGTCAAGTCACGCGATCCCGCCGCCCGCTCGCGCTGGGAGGTGCTGCTGTATCCCGGCGTCTGGGCGCTTGGCTTCCACAAGGTCGGGCATGCGCTCTACCGGGCGCGCCTGTTCTTCCTTGCCCGTGTGATCAATCACATCGCCCGCTTCCTGACGGCGATCGACATTCACCCGGGTGCGCGGATCGGCCGCAACTTTTTCATCGATCACGGCTTTGTCGTCATCGGCGAGACCGCCGAGATCGGGGACGACGTGACGATCTACCAGTGTGTGACGCTCGGCGGGACCGATCCGGCCAACGGCATTCCCGGCAAGCGCCACCCGACGCTCGCCGATGGCGTCATCATCGGCTCGGGCGCGCAGGTGCTGGGGCCGATCGTCGTTGGCGCACGCGCGCGCATCGGAGCCAACGCCGTCGTCACGCGCGACGTGCCTGCCGGGGCGACGATGGTCGGCATTCCGGCGCGGCCGACGCTGGTCGAGGCCGAGACCTTCGCCAAGAAGTTCGTGCCCTACGGCACCCCGTGCAGCCAGAAGTACGACCCCGAGACGCAGAAGCTGGAGCTGCTCCGCTGCGAGGTCGAGGCGCTGCGGGCGCGGCTCGATGCGCTGAGCGACGACGGTGAGCCGGTGTCGCGCAAGGTTCCGGGCTGACTTGGGCGTCGTCGTTCCGCTCGCCGGCGCGGGCGCGCAGACCGTCTTCGACCGCAGCGAGCTGAACGCGATCCTGGGCGTCTATGGGCGGATGGTGGCAGCCGGGCTGTGGCGCGACTATGCCGTCGAGCTTGGCCGCGACTCCGCCACCTTCTCCGCCTTCCGCCGCGCCGCCGAGCGCCCGGAGGTGCAGGTGGTCAAGGTGCCGGCGCTCCGGACCAAGCAGGGCATGTACGCCCTGATCGGCGAAGCGGGCGCCGTCCTCAAGCGCGGCCACGATCTTCGCTCGGTCCTGGCACCGCTTGAACGCAAGCTGATGCGGGTGGTCGACGGCTAGAGCGTCGCCGGCGGCAGGCGTCCGATCACGCCAAGCGGCAGCAGCGCCAGCACGCGCGCCCGGATCGTCCGCCACGCCGCCGACAGCAGCACCAGGAACCCGCCGATGACGAGCGCCGTCAGCGCCAGCGACGTGTCGAGCGCGCCGCCCGCCGACAGCAGCGCCTGGATCGCGTAAATGACGTAAAACAGCGCCGAGACGAGCAGCGCCCGCCGGTCGATCGCCAGCGCGACGAGCGTCAGCGCGGCATAGACGACGACGACGGCCACCGCAGCCCCCGGTGCCGGCGACCCGTGGAGCAGCCCGGCGAGCGCGAACACCGGATGGACGATCATCGGCGCGGCAAGCAGGTGGAGCCAGAAGGCGACGTCCGACCAGCGCGTCACCCGCGCCCGGTCCCGGCCGTCGAAGGTCATCGCCAGCGCGAAGATGGCGATCCCGGCGATCAAGGTGAGGATGAGCGCGACGTCGCCCGTGACCGGGGCGACCGTGCTCGCCAGGGCCAGCGCCAGCCCGGCGAGCGCGCCCGCCCCGGCGGCGACGGTGATCGGCACATGGAACCGCCGCCAGTGCAGCCAGGCGGCAAGCGCGGCAGCCGCCGCGGCGGTGGCAACCACGCCGCCGGAAACTCCGCCACCACCCAACGCGAACGGCACCTGCGGTTGCGGCGCGACGCCGATGCCGACGGCGAGGATCGTCAGACCGGCGGCAAACACGCTGCCGACGAAGGCCAGCAGCAGGACGATGCTGGGCAGCGCCATTCGCCGCGCTCGCGTGAAATACTCGGCCAGGCCCCAACTCGCCGCCGCGACCAGCACGGCACCGGCGACAGGTGCCACCCGCCCGCCGAGCGCGCCGAGGGCGAACAACAGCAAGCCGATGGCGATCGTCACGAAGATGTCGTTGAACCCCGTCAGCAGGCGGAACGCCTCCTCGTCGGGCCCGGCGACGCCGCGGCGATGGTCGCGGGCGAACTGGACCAGCCGCGCCGCGGTCGCCGCGTCGACGATGCCCGCGCCGACGGCGGCGTCGAGATCGCGCTGTTCGATCATTACCGGCTCCCCTGTATTATGACCGTAATACAGAACCCCTGCTGTCGGGTCAACGCGCGGCGTTGCGGCGCGGCGCGCGGTGCGCCATTGTCGCGGCGATCAGGGAGGACAGCATGAGAACCGCTTTCGCTTCGCTCGCGCTCGTTGTCGCCACGTCCGCAGGCGCCGCACCGATCGTCCACGGTCCGGCAGCGGCAACCGATGCCGTGCTGGCGGCCGAAAAGGCCTATTCCGACCACTCGGCCAAGGTCAGCGTGGCCGAGAGCATGCGCGACTTCATCGATCCGGTCGACGGCCTCGCCTTCGCCGGCGGCGACCCGGCACGGGGCAGCGCCGCCGCTTATGCCGCGTTCGGCGGTCCGCAGGCCCCGGCGACGCTTCACCTCACGTGGGTGCCGGCCGAGGTCTTCGCCGCCGCCAGCGGCGACATGGCGGCAAGCTGGGGCCGCTTCACCATGAGCGATGCCGCCGGCCGTATGCCGAACCTGACCGGCCGCTACGTCACCGTCTGGCGCAAAGGCAGCGACGGCGCGTGGAAGGCGATCATGGACATCGGCAACCCCGACCCGCCCCCGCCCGGCCCGCCGCCGCCGCCGCCGCGCTGAGCGCGTCTCACACCATGCCGAGCGCCATCGCTCCCTGCGCCGCGCCGGTGTCGGGGACGATTTCGCCGCCGCGGTCGCTGATCTCGTCGAAGCGTGCGGCGACGGTGTCCGGGGTCATGTCCTCGGGCGCGACGTGGATACCGCGGGTCAGCGTTACGTACGCGCGCTCGAAACCGCCGCCGCCGGCGTTGATGATCGCGTTGGCCGGCGCCTGGTCGCTGACGAGGTAGAGCGCGGCCGGGGAAACCGTCTCCGGCCCCATCTTCGCCAGCATCTCGGGCGGCATCAGGTCCTCGGTCATGCGCGTCGCCGCCACGGGGGCAATGGTGTTGACCTTGATCCCGTATTTCGCGCCTTCCAGCGTCAGCGTCTTCATCAGCCCGACCAGCGCCAGCTTCGCCGCGCCGTAGTTCGCCTGCCCGAAATTGCCGTAGAGGCCGGTCGACGAAGTGGTCATCAGGACGCGGCCATAGCCCGCCTCGCGCATCGTCTCCCACACCGCCTTGGTGCAGACGACCGAGCCCATCAGGTGGACGTCGATGACCTGGCGAAAGTCGTCGAGGCTCATCTTGACGAAGGTCTTGTCGCGCAGGATGCCGGCATTGTTGATCAGGATGTCGATCCGGCCCCAGCGCTCCTTGACCACTGCGACCATCTTTTCGACCGCTGCCGCGTCGGTGACGCTGGCCCCATTCGCCATCGCCTCGCCGCCGGCGGCCACGATCTCGTCGACCACTTGCTGCGCGGCGCCGAGCGAGCTGCCCGACCCGTCGCGGGCCCCGCCAAGGTCGTTGACCACCACCTTGGCCCCGCGCCTGGCCAGTTCGAGCGCATAGACGCGGCCCAGGCCGCCGCCGGCTCCGGTGACGATGGCGACGCGGTCGTCGAAGCGGATGGTCATGCGCGGGTCCCCTGATGCAGCGCGCGGATGTAGCCAAGCGCCGCTGCCTTGGAAAGAGGCGCGTCAGACGCGGGTGACGGTGGTGCCGGTCGGGGCGAGCGGCAAGGTGAAGGAGACCTGGCTCCCCTCCCCCGGCCGCGACACGATTTCGAAGGTGCCGCGGTGGCGCTCGATGATGTGCTTGACGATCGCCAGCCCGAGCCCGGTGCCGCCCATGGACCGCGAGCGGCTGGTGTCGATGCGGTAGAAGCGCTCGGTCAGCCGCGGCAGGTGTTCGGGCGCAATGCCATCGCCCTTGTCGCCAATCGTCACGCGAACCATCGGTTCGCGCGTCGTCGGCAGTTCGACGCGCTCGGCGTCGACGGTGATGGCGGTGCCCGAGCGTCCGTACTTCAGCGCATTGGAGACCAGGTTGTGCAGCACCTGCAGCACCTGGTCGCGGTCGGCGACGACGGCGGGAAGGTCGGGCGCGACGCGGATCGCCAGCCGCCGCTGGTCGGCGTCGAGGCGCATCGCCAGCGTCCGGCCGACGTCGGCGATCAGCGGCGCGACATCGAGCGCCGCCTGCGGGCGGACGTGCTTGTCGAGCTCGATCCGGCTGAGCGAGAGCAGGTCGTCGATCAGCCGGCTCATCCGCGCCGCTTCGCGGTGCATGATCTCGAGGAAGCGGTGGCGCGCCGGCTCGTCCTCCGCCGCCGGGCCCTGCAAGGTCTCGATGAAGCCGAGCAGCGTCGTCACCGGCGTCCGCAGTTCGTGGCTGGCATTGGCGATGAAGTCGACGCGCATCCGCTCCGTCAGCCGCGTCTGGGTGATGTCGACGAAGGTGACCAGGAGACGTTCCCCGCCGTTGGTACCGTCCTGGCCCAGGCGAGCGACCCGGACGCGGTACGCGCCGTTGTCGGTCCCGAGGCCGGTCACTTCGCGCTCGACGGGCGCGACGGCGGCGGCGGCGACGCGAACCGCGTCGAGCACGGCGGGATGGCGCAGCACCAGGCGCAGGTCGTCGGCGATGACGCGCTCGCCGAACAGTCGCCGGGCACCCGCGTTCGCCGCGACGACGCGCAGATCGTCGCCGACGATCAACGCCGGGTCGCCGAGCGCGTCGACGCTGAGCAGGGCGCGCGCAACGCCGGCCGGCGGCTCGGCGGCCACCGTCGGCGCGGCGCGCGAGGACTGGGACTTGAACACCATCGCCGGCGCATAGAAAAGGATTGTTACAATCGCTGCCGCGCCGCCGGCGATCGCCCCCGTGCGTCCAAAAAACGCCACCGCGACAAGGGCGGCGCCGACCAGGACCGCCGCGACGATGGCGGGGCGCATATCAGCGCGCGACCCGCTCGAGGGCGGCGTCGAGGTCGGCAAAGCCGTCGATCGCGGCGTCGGCACCGAGGTCGGCCGCCGGACGATCGGCGAAACCGAACCCGCAAGCGATGACCGGCACGCCGGCTGCCCGCGCCGTAGCAACGTCGACCGCGGTGTCGCCGACGAAGACGCTCGTCGCCCGCGCGCCGCCGGCCGCCGTGATCGTCGCCAGCAGGGGGGCGGGATCGGGCTTGCGCACGGGCAAGGAGTCGCCGCCGAGGTTGGCAGCGAAGCGCCCGGTCCAGCCGAGTGCGGCGACCAGCGCGCCGCTCAGCGCCACCGGCTTGTTGGTACAGATCGCGAGTGTCGAGCCGCGCGCTGCCAGCCGGTCGAGCGCCGCCTCGCAGCCGGGATAGGGTCGGGTGTGATCGGCGACATGGGCGGCGTAAAATTCGAGGAACACCGGCAGGGCGTGCGCGACCTCGGCCTCGCCGCCGCCGCCGGATAGCGCCAGGCCGCGCTCGATCAGCGCGCGGGCACCGTGGCCGACCAGGTGGCGCACCGTCGCCGGGTCGACCGCCGGTCGACCGGCATCGGTCAGCGCGGCATTCAGGGCGGCGGTCAGGTCGGCTGCCGAATCGACCAGCGTCCCATCGAGATCGAAGACGATTGTCGCCGGCCACCCCATGTCACCCGCATCCTTCGCACACGGTAAAAAGGCAAGGTGGAAACGGCAGGAGCGATGTGGCACGGCCACGCGATGCCTGGCTCCCGCCCGATCGCCGTCGTCATCCTCGCCGCCGGTCAGGGCACGCGAATGCGGTCGGACCTGCACAAGGTGCTGCACCCGGTTGCCGGGCGGCCGATGCTCCTGCACCTGCTCGCCAGCGTCGAGGCGCTGGGTCCGGCACGAATCGTCGTCGTCGCCGGGGCCCGGCGCGAGCAGGTCGAGGCGGCAGTGGCAGGGCGCGCCACGGTCGCGCTGCAGCACGAGCAGAAGGGCACGGCGCATGCGGTGCTGGCGGCAAAGGACGCGCTCGCCGGCTTCGACGGTGACATCCTGGTCCTGTTCGGCGACGCGCCGCTGGTCGAGACGGCGACGATGGCGCGGCTGCTGGCGGCGTTGACGCCCGAGGTCGGCGTCGCCGTGCTCGGCTTCCGCCCCGCCGACCCCGCCGCTTACGGCCGGATCCTCGCCGACGCCGACGGGCGGATCGCCCGGATGGTCGAATTCAAGGACGCCAGCGCGGCCGAGCGGGCGGTCGACCTGTGCAATTCCGGCGTCCTCGCCGCGCGCGCCGCCGAACTGTGGCCGCTGCTCGCGCGGGTCGGCAATGCCAATGTCGCGGGCGAATACTATCTGCCCGACATCGTCGCGCTGGCCGCGCGGCCCGGGCGCGTCATCGAGACACCCGCGTGGGAGGTCGCCGGCGTCAACAGTCGCGCCGAACTCGCGCTGGTCGAGGTGGCGTGGCAGGCCCGGCGGCGCGCCGCGATGATGGCCGCGGGCGTGACCCTCGTCGCCCCGGAAACCGTCTGGTTCGCGCACGACACGGTCGTCGGCCGCGACGTGACGATCGAGCCGAACGTCGTCTTCGGACCCGGCGTCACCGTCGGCGACGGCGCGACAATCCATGCCTTCTGCCACCTCGCCGGGGCGGTCGTCGGCGACAAGGCCGAAGTCGGCCCGTTCGCCCGCCTGCGCCCGGGGGCGGACTTGGCGGCGCGTGCCAAGGTCGGCAACTTCGTGGAGATCAAGGCGGCGACGATTGGCACCGGAGCCAAGGTCAGCCACCTCACGTACATCGGCGATGCCAGTGTCGGTGCCGGAGCCAACATCGGCGCGGGCACCATCACCTGCAACTACGACGGCTTCTTCAAGTACCGGACCGTGATCGGCGCGGGGGCGTTCATCGGCTCCAACAGCGCCCTCGTCGCGCCCGTGACGGTCGGCGACGAGGCGATGGTCGCCGCCGGCAGCGTGATCACCGCCGACGTCGCACCCGGCGCGCTGGCGGTGGCGCGCGGCACGCAAAGCGTTCGGCCCGGCTGGGCCACGCGCTTTGCCGCAGCGATGCGGGCGCGCAAGCGCCAGAGCTAGTCGTCGATCATCACGCGCGGACGGGCTCCCGCCCGGATGCGACGCCGGCGGTCGCACCCGGGTCAGGTTTTCAGCGCGAGGCGAAGGTGATCGTCGGCTTGACCGCGAGGCGCGCCATGGTCTGTTCGACGGTATGGCGCTTGCACGTCACCGCGTCCGCCCACGCGGCGAGTTCGGTCGGCTGGTCGGCGACGCCGCAGACCCGGTCGGCCGCGGCCCTGACGCGGCGGGCCAGGGTCTTCTGCCCCGCGGCGGTGCGGAGGTCGAGGTCGGCATAGCTGATGCGCTCGCTCGGATGCGGCGCCTGGGCGGCGGGTTCGGCACTTGCCGCCGTGGCGGCGAAGACGACGGCGATGGTTAGTAAGTAGCGCATGACAGTCTCCCTGATCTTCGAGGCCGGACAATTCCGGCGAGACCGGGTTTGCACCCTCGATGACGGGGCCGCTGTGACAAATGTCATCAAACTGTTATGGAAATGACGTCGCGATGCCTGCTTCGACTGTGCGCGCGACAAACCGGTCGTCGCGCTCACCCCCTCCGTAAGGCAAGATTGGTCGCCGCCGGACGGCCGATCGTCGGGCGGCGGGAGGACAGCCGGCACGACAAAAGCGCCCCCGATGTGCATCAGGAGCGCAGGCGGCAATGGGGTGCCGAGGCGGACAGGTCCTGCCCCGGCACGCTCCTCAACGGTTGGCGTAGGCAAGCTCCGTGCGGGCGTCCATCGCCTTCATCGCCTGCGCGATGACGACGCGCATGCACGCGCCGGTCTCAAGCCTCGAACTCGAGATCGACGCTGCCGTTGCGCGCGCCGCAGACGGCCTCGGCGGCGATGCGGACGCGCTTAGCGAACGTCGCCTTGCCCGCCCGCGAGCTGAGGTCGAGGTCGCCGTAGCTGACGGTCTTGGTCGGGTAGCCAAGTCCATCGGACACCGGCTGGGCGTGGACGGAAGCCGCTGCGATCAGGGCAGCGGCGGTGAGGATCGTCTTCATCTGGCAAGTCCCTTTCACTGGTGCCGGACCATTCCGGCGAGCCGGGGAATGCGCTTCCCGCCGCGCCCTCGCTATGCGGTGGGTCATATGGTTAACCGATGACCGGCCGGCGTCCGGCCGATGGCGTGGCCGTGGCGATCGAGTGATTCTTTGCCGATGCCGATGCCGATGCCGGGCTGCGCTCGCGGCGGACGGCGGCGATGACCGGGGATCGTCGGACGGGGCGGCCACGTTCATTGCCGGTGAAGCCGGGCACCGCTATGCCGCATCCAGCGAAGGGGACGGCGCATGTGCGGCATCATCGGCATCCTGGGCAGCGGCGACGTTGCCGAACGCCTTCTCGGCGGCCTCAAGCGGCTCGAATATCGCGGCTATGACAGCGCCGGCATCGCCACGGTCCACGACGGGATCATCGATCGCCGTCGCGCGCCCGGCAAGCTCGCCAACCTGGCGGCGCGGCTGGCGGCAGACCCGCTGCCCGGTGCCACGGGCATCGCCCATACGCGCTGGGCGACGCATGGCGGACCGACCGAGGACAATGCCCACCCGCACATCGTCGGCGACGTCTCGGTCGTCCACAACGGCATCATCGAGAACTTCAAGCCCCTGCGCGACGAGCTTCTGGCCGAAGGTCGCGAGTTCAAGAGCCAGACCGACACCGAGGTCGTCGCCCACCTGATCGCACGCGAACTGGAGCGAGGGGCGGCACCGCGCGCGGCGGTGGCGACCGTCCTACCCCGGCTCCACGGTGCGTTCGCGCTGGCCGTGCTGTTCCGCACCGATCCCGACCTGCTGATCGCCGCCCGCCTCGGCGCGCCGCTGACGGTCGGCTACGGCGATGGCGAGAACTACCTCGGCTCGGACGCCCACGCCCTCGCCCCCCTGACCCGCCGCATCGCCTATCTCGATGAGGGCGACTGGGCGGCGGTGACGCGCGGCGGCATCGAGATCTTCGACAAGAACAACACGCCGGTCGAACGCGCCATCATCAATTCGGGCGAGACCGTCGCGGTCATCGACAAGGGCAACTTCCCGTACTTCATGCTCAAGGAGATCTACGAGCAGCCCGTCGTCGTCGCCCAGACGCTGCGCAGCTATCTCCAGCGCATCGACGAGCGGGTGACGCTGCCGATCCCCGACTTCGACCTGGGCGCGATCAAGCGGCTGACGATCGTCGCCTGCGGCACCAGTTTCTACGCCGGCATGGTCGCCAAATACTGGTTCGAACAGTTCGCCCGCATGCCCGTCGACCTCGATGTCGCAAGCGAATTCCGCTACCGCGCGCCGGTGATGGAGCCGGGCGGCCTGGCGCTGTTCATCAGCCAGTCCGGGGAGACCGCCGACACCCTGGCCGCCCTCCAGCACGCCCGCGCCGAAGGGCAGAAGATCGCGGTCGTGGTCAACGTCCCGACCTCGACCATGGCGCGCGAGGCCGACCTCTTGCTGCCGACGCATGCCGGGCCGGAGATCGGCGTCGCCTCGACCAAAGCCTTCACCTGCCAGCTCGCCGTGCTCGCCGCGCTGGCGGCGAACTTTGCCCGCGCCCGCGGCCGGCTGAGCGCGACCGACGAGAAGGCGATCGTCCGCCACCTCGCCCAGGCGCCGGCGGCGCTCAACGCCGCCCTCGCCTATGACGATGCCATCGCCGAAGTCGCGCTGATGGTCGCAGAGGCGCGCGACGTGCTCTACCTCGGGCGCGGCAGCGACTATCCGTTAGCCCTTGAAGGCGCCCTTAAACTGAAAGAAATCAGCTACATCCATGCCGAAGGCTATGCTGCCGGCGAAATGAAGCACGGGCCCATCGCGCTGATCGACGATGCCGTGCCGGTCATCGTTCTCGCCCCGTCGGGCCCGTTGTTCGAGAAGACGGTGTCGAACATGCAGGAGGTCCGCGCGCGCGGCGGCAAGGTCATCCTGATCAGCGACTATGACGGGGTCGCGGCGGCCGGCGAGGGTTGCGCGGCGACGATCACCATGCCCAAGGTCCACCCGCTGATCGCGCCGCTGGTCTATGCGGTGCCGGTCCAGCTGCTCGCCTACCATGCCGCCGTCGCCAAGGGCACCGACGTCGACCAGCCGCGCAACCTGGCGAAGTCGGTGACGGTCGAATAGTCAGATCGCGTCGAGCTCGGCGCGATCCGCGTCCGACAGGGTCAGCGCCGCCGCCGCGAGGTTCTCGCCAAGGTGCGCGAGCGACGACGTGCCGGGGATCAGCAGGATGTTCGGCGACCGCGCGAGCAGCCACGCCAACGCCACCTGCAACGGCGTCGCACCGAGCCGCGCCGCGACCGCCGACAGCGCCGCCGACTGCAGCGGGCTGAACCCGCCCAGCGGAAAATAGGGGACATAGGCGATGCCCGCCGTGGCCAGATCGTCGATCAGCCCGTCGTCGCCGCGGTTGGCGATGTTGTAGAGGTTCTGGACACAGGCAATGTCGACGATGCCGCGCGCCTCCGCGACCTGCGTCGGCGTCACCGTGCTGACGCCGACATGGCCGATGACACCCCTGGCCTTCAGTTCGGCGAGAACCTCGACGCGGGCGGCAATCGAGCCTTCGCCGGGCGTGCTCGGATCCCCGCCCCCCATGATCCGCAGGTTGACGACGTCGATGCGGTCGCGGTCGAGGTGGCGTCGGTTGTCGTCGACCGCGCTGATCAGCTCCGCGCGCGACTGCGCCGGCAGCCACTCGCCCGCCGACCCGCGGACCGCGCCGACCTTGGTGACGATGGTCAGCGTGTCGGGATAGGGATGCAGCGCCTCGCGGATGATGTGGTTGGTCACATGCGGGCCATAGAAATCGGACGTGTCGATATGGTCGACCCCCGCCGCCACGGCGGCGCGCAGGACGGCGATGGCCTCCGCCCGGTCGCGCGGCGGGCCGAAGACGTGCGGGCCCGCCAGCTGCATCGCGCCGTAGCCCATCCGGCAGACGCTGCGCTCGCCGAGCGGGAAGCGGCCGGCGGCGGTCAGGTCGGTCATGCGCAGTGCTCCTGTGAGAGCGCTGACATAAGGCGCCGCAGCCGGCGTCGCTACTTCGCCGGCGGCGTTGTTCCCTTCAGCCCGCGCCACAGCGCCTTGTTGAAGGCGTCGGTGTCGAGTTTGTCCTCCTGGGAGAAATCCTGCCCTGCGGTCGCTGCCGCCCACCACGCGGCGCTGCGCTCGGGCGCGAGCGACGCCGGGCGCGGCGCGCCGGCGGTACGCACGGCCGGCTTGGGCAGGTCGGTCGCGTCGAGCGTCGCCGGCCAGCGCGCGGCATAGGTCCAGTCGCCGAGCTTCGGATCGAAGGCGTCGGCCATCGGCAGGGCGAGGTCGTCGTTCAGGCCGAGCGGCGGCAGGTCCAGCAAGCGCTCCAGCGTCTTCAGCAGGTTGACCGTCGAATAGCGCGTCGAGACGACGACGCCGCGCCTGACGCCCGGCCCGACCAGAAAGACGATCGAGCGGTGCGCGTCGACGTGGTCGGCGCCGTTCTGGGCATCGTCCTCGACGACGGCGATCAGCGTGTCCTTGGCCGCCGGCGAGCGGGCGAGCATCTCGGCGACGCGGCCGATCGCATAATCGTTGTCGGCGATCTGCCGGTCAGGCGTGTTGACCCCGTCTATCGCCTCGCCGAAGTCGCCGAAGTGATCGTGGGCGAGACGCAGCAGCGTCAGCCGCGGCGTCTGCCCGGCGGCAGCGCGCGGCAGCCAGTCGCGCGCCCACTCGTCGACCAGCCAATAATCGGGGAACCCCTGGTCGAAGCTGCGGAAATAGGGATCCGTCACCGGCGCGAGGCGGGCGTCGGCCGCCCAGCCGACCTGCAGCTGGTGCTCGAACGGGTGGCGCTCGCGCGGGATGCGGCTCGCCCCCGCCTTGTCCTCATAGCGCGCGAGGTCGCCATAGAAGCCGTAGTTGCGGACGCTGAGGCCCTTGGCCATCGCCGCCGCCCACAATGTCCCCGCTCCCGCCGCCCCGTCGGGCGCATCGGCCGCCGACAAGTCGGCGGTGCCGGCGAGGAGATCGGGGTCGTCGGGCACGTCGGGGTTGGCGGCGTGGCGCGCGGCCGGCGACAGCGCCACGTTGACGAAGCGGTTGGTCCCCTCGCTCTCATAGGCCAGCCCCTTGCCGGCATAGCCGACCGGCGTGATCCGCTCGAGCAGGTCGAGCGCGCGCGCCTGCGTCGACCAGCTCCACCCCGTCCCCGACACCTCGCCGGAATCGAAGAAGCGGTCGAAGGTGACGAACGCCCTCGCGAACTGGTGGTGGTTGGGGGTGATCGGCTCGGGGAACAGGGTCAGCTTGGGGTCGCCGTTGCCGGGCTTGAGGTCGCCCAGGACCTGGTCATAGGTCCGGTTCTCCTTGACGATGTAGATGACGTTCTTCACCCGCCCGCGCATCGCCGCCATCACCGCCTCGGCGGCATTGGCCTGGGCCGTCGTCGGCATGCCGAGGTTGGCGCGGATCTGCCGGTTGAGCCGTAGGCGCTCGGCCTCCGCGAGACGCGGCACCGGCATCGTCAGCAGCGAGCCGACCTGTTTCTGGAGGACGTAGTTGCCGCTCGCCCGGCACTTCGCCCCGCCTTCGGACTCGGTTGCGAAGCTGTCCCGGCACGCGCCCGGGTTGGGCCCGGGCAGACCCTTGAAATTCGCCACCGCGAGCCGCCCGCCCGCGATGGCAACCGCGTCGGGATACCAGCCGGTCGGGACAAGCCCGATTTGCGCTGCCGGCGTACCCGAGGCGCGGGTCAATTGCTCCTTGAGGTTGATGGCGGCGACCGCATTGAATCCGCCGAGCGTGATCCAGAGCCGGCCATCGCCATCCAGCGCAAGCGCGTTGGGGTTCAAGCCTTTCGGCCCTTCCCCGGTGTTGCCGAGGCCGGGCAGCGGCCATTCGGCGACACTCCGGCCGTCGGCGCTGAGCGCGATCAGCGTGTCGGCGCTGTCGCCCGTCGCCAGCACGCGGCCACCGGGCAGCGCCAGCAGCGCCGTCGGCTCGGCCTGCGTCTTCGCACGTGCGGCGACATCGAGGCTGTCGTCCTTGACCGTCAGCGTGATCAGCTCGCGGTCGCGCGGCGAGGAGACGACGGCGCGCCCGGGCCCGGCCATGACGATGCGGAACGGATAGGTTCCCCCCGGCACGCCGCGCTTGGTCGCGTCGAGCTTGCCCGGGCGCAGGTCGATCTCGGCTGCCACCTTGCGCGCGCCGAGGTCGACCAGGCTTACCGAATTGTTGAAGAAATTGGCGACCAGCAGGCGCGTCGGCGAGGCCCAGGCGACGCCGGCCGCCGCCGGCTTGACGCGCAGACCGAGCCCGGCGGCGTGACCCAGCGCGATCGGCGGCCCTTCCGGCGTCAGCGCCGTGCCGGTCCAGGCGAAGGTCATGACCGCGTCGCCGACGCCGAGCGTCGCCGCCAGCCGCGACCCGTCGGCCGACCAGGCGAGACCGGTGAAGGTCGCCGGCAGCGGCACCTCGGCAAGCTTGGTCGCGCCGCGCGGGCCGGGGCGGAAGATCATCAGCCGCTCGGTCGAATGGGCGCGGTCGGGCTTGCCGTCGGGTGTCGCCATGCCGTTGAACCCGCTCGTCAGCAGCGCCAGCAGGCTGCCGTCGGGCGAGGCGGCAAGCGCGGCGGGGTTGGTGATCGCGACCGATCCGGGCTGGCCGTCGAGCGTGCCGAGCGGCGTCAGCACCGCGCCTTTCGCCGCGAGGGGCGTCAGGCGCAGGTTCGACGGCGTGATGTCGTCGTCGGCGTCGCGTGCGCCGGCCGGCAGCGCGACCATGAGCGCGAGCACCAGCGTTGTCGTCACCGCCGCCGTCCGCGTTGCCGTCCGCGGCGCCACCCGTGTCGTCGCTCGCATCGCTGCTCCCCTTCGTCCGCGCTCAAGTCTAACCCGGCTGCCGCGCCCATGCAAAATGCCGGCCGCGGCGGTGCGACCGGCATTACTGCGCTTCCGTGACGGTTCGGCTTACAAGGCAGCGGCCTGCACCGGCGCCGGCAGCTGGGCCTTCGCCGCCGTCACCGCGCGGTGGATGCAGCGCGTCTCGTCCAGCGCCGCATCGGGGCCGCTCTCGCCCGTGACGCAGACGGCGCGCGCGGCATGAAACAGGCGGCGGTCGAGCGTCACGCGACCGGCCCGGTTGGCGAGGTCGAGGTCGGCATAGTGGACCTTGACCGTCCGCACTGCTTCCGCGGCGCTCGCCGGGGCGGTCGCGGCGAGCAGGCAGACGCCGGCGCAGAAGGCGGTACCGAGCGTGCCGACGAGGGCGCGGGTGACGGTCGAATTGAAGGTCGTGAACATGGTGGCTCTCCCGGTGAAGGGGACCGCCGGACCATCCGGTGCCCCATGCCAGGAGCATTGCAGGGGTCGTGCCAAGTGATGCCGCCTTAGCGATTACAACGGTTTGGCCTGACCGAGGGAGTGTCGGAGATGAGCGCAGGCTGAACGACTGCTAAATCTTGGCGTAATCCACCAAGCCCTCGCGCGGCTTACCGCCGGAAACGCCGGATCAGCGAACTCGTGTCCTGGCGCCGCCCGCCCATCGCCTGGACATCGCCGTAGAACTGGTCGACCAGCGCGGTGCCCGGCAGGGTGATGCCGAGGCGCTTTGCCTCGTCGAGCACCAGCCCGAGGTCCTTGCGCATCCAGTCGACCGCGAAGCCGAAATCGAACTCGCCGCGGGCCATGGTCAGCGCGCGGTTGTCCATCTGCCACGACTGCGCCGCGCCCTTGCCGATGACGTCGAACACCGCGTCCGCTTCAAGGCCGGCCGCAAGCGCGAAGTTGACCGCCTCGGCCAGCCCTTCCAGGACGCCGGCGATGGCGATCTGGTTGACCATCTTGGTCAGCTGGCCGCTGCCTGCCGGCCCCATATGTCCGACGCGGCGGGCGTAGGCCGCCAGCACCGGCTCGGCCGCGGCGAAGGCGTCCGCGCTGCCGCCGCACATGATCGTCAGCGTGCCGCCGACCGCCCCCGCCTGTCCGCCGGAAACCGGCGCGTCGACGACGAGGACGCCGCTCGCGCGCCGCCGCGATCTCGCGCGCGATGGCCGCCGAGACGGTGGTGTGGTCGACGAACAGCGCGCCCGGCGGCATCGCCGCGAGCGCGCCGTCGGGACCGAGCACGACCTGGCGCAGGTCGTCGTCGTTGCCGACGCAAGTCAGGACGACATCGGCGTCGCGTGCAGCGTCAGCGGGCGTCGGCGCGCTGTGCCCGCCATGCTCGGCCACCCACGCGTCCGCCTTGGCGGCCGTGCGGTTGTAGACGGTGACGGCGTGCCCGGCGCGGGCAAGGTGGCCGGCCATCGGATAGCCCATGACGCCGAGGCCGAGGAAAGCGATGCGCTGCATGTCCGCGTCCTAGCCGTGCCCGCGCCGGCGCGCCACCCGGCTCAATGCCCGTCGAGCGCGGCGGCGACGGCAGTCAGCAGTTCCTCGGTGCGGAACGGCTTCTGCAGCAGGAAGTCGCGGTCGATGATCCGGTCGACTGCCGCCATGTCGGCATAGCCGGTGGCCATGACCACGGGAAAGCCCGGTGCCTGGTCGAAGACCTGGCGGACCATCTCGGCACCGTTCATCTCGGGCATGGCGAAATCGACGACGAGGACGTCGGGCATTGCCTCGATGAAGCGCGACAGGCCTTCGGTCCCGCTCGCCGCCGCTGTCACGCGGTAGCCGGTCGTCTCCAGCGTCTCGACGATGAAGCGGCGCACGCCGTCGTCGTCGTCGACGACCAGGACGTGCGCGTTCTGCGGCGTCGCCAGACGCGCGGCGACGGCCTGGGCGGCGACCGGATCGGGCGGGCTGGCGGGCGGCAGGTCGACGGTAAAGGTCGTCCCCGCGCCGACGACGCTGTCGAGGTCGATCGACCCGCCCGACTGCTGGACGACGGCATAGACCTGGGCAAGCCCCAGCCCGGTCCCCTTGCCGGTCGCCTTGGTCGTGAAGAAGGGGTTGAAGACCTTGTCGATCAGCTGCTGCGGGATGCCGCTGCCGGTGTCGGTGACCGTCACGCGGGCACCCGCTCCGTCGGGCCGCGCGGCGGCGGCGATGCGCAGCGCGCCGCCCGCCGGCATGGCGTCGCGCGCGTTGATCGCGAGGTTGAGCACGGCGAGCTCGAACTGGTTGGGATCGGTCGTCGCCCACAGCGGCTCCTCGCCAACCGCGATGTCGACGCTGACGTCGTTCCCGATGGTACGGGCGAGCAGGTCGGCCATGTTGCGGATCAGGGCGTTGAGATCGACGGCCTGCAGGCTCAGCCGCTGCGAGCGGGCGAAGACGAGAAGCTGTTGCGTCAGCTTGCCGGCGCGGTCGGCCGCCTGCTGCGCGAGCTTGATCTGCCGCCTGGTCCGCTCCTCGCCGGTGCGGAGCGCGATGAGCTCCAAGTTGCCGCTGATGACCGTCAGCAGGTTGTTGAAATCGTGCGCGATGCCCCCGGTCAGCTGGCCCACCGCCTCCATCTTCTGCGACTGGGCGAGCGCCGCCTGGGCGCGTTCGCGCTCGGCGATCTCCTCGGTCAACCGGTTGTTGGCAACCGTCAGCTCGTCGGTGCGCCGATCGATGCGCTGTTCAAGCGTGTTGTTGAGCCGCTTCAGACGCCGTTCCGCGCGCTTCAGGGCATCGAGGTGCTGCCCCGCCTGATACTGGCGGCGCCGGCCGCGCAGCGCCGAGGCGACGGCACTGATCAGCGTGTCGCCGTGGATCGGCCGCTCGAGGATGACGACGTTGCCGAGCGCAGCGATGGTCCGCTGGGCCTCGGGCGGGCGCTTGCCGGTGCGCTTGGTCGACAGCAGGATGAACGGAAAGTCCGACCATGGCGGCTGGTCGTCGAGGACGATCGCCAGCGGTTCAAAGGCGCCGGCGGCGATCGACTCCTCGGTGATCACGGCGACGCCGGCTCCTTGCTCGATGCGCTCGGCAAGCTCGCCGAGGCTGGCGCAGACGGACGTCGTCCGCCCTGCCCGCACCAGCAGATCGGCAAGCACTTCGGCATCGCGGCCATGCGACGCGAGGATCAGGACTCGTGTTCGCACCTATTTGGCCGCATGCGGAATGGCGCTCATCAGCGGGGTGCGGCCGCGGTAGTTCGGCAGTCCCATCAATACACCCTCGAAGTCGATCAGCGGCTCGCCGATAATGATGCCGCGCGGCGTTAGTTGCAGTTCGCGGATGCTCGTCTGGTGCTGGGTGGTCCGACTCTTGGTCACCGACACTGCCTTCAGCACCTGCCCGCCCGCCTCGAAATAGCGAAACAGGATGATGGTGTCGGACAGGTAGCTCAAGTCGACCTCGGAACGAATGTCGCCGATGATGCCGTGCTGGCCCAAGATGACCACCGTCTGGACGCCCTGCTGGTTCAGGTAGCTGAGCAGCTCGTGCATCTGCAGCATCAGGTACTTCTCGCCCGGCATCGCCTGGAGGAAAGCGTTGAGGCTGTCGATGGCGATGAAGCGTGCGCCGTCATCCTCGACCGCGTGGCGAACCCAGCTCGTGAATTCGCCCGGCGAAAGTTCGGCAGGGTCGATCTGCCGGATCGACAGGCTGCCCGAGGCGATGTGCGGTTCGAGGTTCATGCCCATCGCCGCGGCGCGCGCGAGCATCGTCGTGCGGCCCTCGTCGAACAGGAAGTACGCGACGCGCTCGCCGCGCTCGATCGCCGACAGCGCGCAGCGGATCGCCGCCGTGGTCTTGCCGACGCCCGACGGTCCGTTCAGCAGCGTGTTGGTCCCCGGCGTGACGCCGCCGCCGAGCATCTCGTCCAGCCGATCGATGCCCGTCGACACCAGCGTCGGCGAGAACTCGGCGTGATAGGCGGCCGCGATCAGGCGCGGGAAGACGGCGACGCCGCCGGTGGCGATGATGAAGTCGTGGAAGCCGCCGCTGTAATTAACGCCGCGCATCTTGACGACGCGCAGGCGCCGGCGCTCCGAGCCGAAGTCGGCGACCGTCTGCTCGAGCGTGATAACCCCATGCGCGATGCTGTGCAGCTGCAGATCCGACGGGTCGGAACTGCGATCATCGAGCAGCAGCACGGTGCACTTCTTCAGCGCGAAATACTGCTTGAGCGCGAGGATCTGCCGACGGTAGCGGAGCGAATTCTGCGCCAGCAGGCGCATCTCGGACAGGCTGTCGAAGACGACGCGGGTCGGTCGCGTCCGCTCGACGATCTCGCGGACCCCGGCGATCGTCTCCCCGAGTTCGACCTCCGACGGCTCGAGGATCGACTGCTCCGCCTCAGGGCCCAGGCCGTCGCTGTTGACCATCTCGAACAGCTCGATGCCGCCGATATCCCAGTGGTGGCTGGCCGCGACTTCGCGCAGTTCGGTCGCCGTCTCGGACAGCGTGATATACAGTGCCCGCTCACCTGCGGCGACGCCGGCGAGGAGGAACTGCAGCGCAAGCGTCGTCTTGCCGCTGCCGGGCGTGCCCTCGACCAGGTAGGAGCGGCGGGGGGTCAGCCCGCCGCCGAGGATGGCGTCGAGCGCGACGACGCCGGTCGACATTCGCTCAGGGTTGGTGCTGCCGGAAGGTAATGCTGTGGCCATGACTTCTCTGCTGGTTGCAGCGCTGCAACGCAGCAGCCACCGCTTCGTTTCGGCGCGGCAAGAAAGCGGCGCGCCGGCGGCGGTTTACTTCGCTGCCGAACCCGCAGCCGCCTCCCGCGCCGCCGCCATCAGCCGCCGCGCCGATTGCCGGGCCGCGCGCGGCGTCAGCGACAGGGCAACGCCGTGCGGCGCGTCGACGAGGACGATCCCTTCGGCAGCGACAACCGTCGCGGGCGTATGGACGAGCTTGCTACTGGCCATGCCGAACCTCCACCGTAAAAATGCAACGCTTCAGCGTTCGAATAAGCACCATCATCAGGGAGTCGCTTCGCCATCCTGGTAATAAAGATATTGCGGATTGAATTCGCCGATCTGAAGCAGGCGCTCACGGTCGAGCAGGGTGACGCGATTACCTTCGAGAATCAAGAGGTTGGCCTCGCGCAACGTCCGCAGGACGCGGCTGACGTGAACGTTGGTCAGGCCGCAGGCGGCCGCGATGTCGCTCTGATTGATCGGCAGCGGGAACTCGCGCCCGTCGCCGATGCCGATCGCGGCCAGGCGCAGTGCCGTCTCGCACAGCAGGTGGGCGACGCGGCCGGGTCCGTCGAGGCGGCCCAGCCGGAAGATCCATTCGCGGTGCATCGCCGCGTCGAGCAGCGTGCTGAACCACAGCATCCGCGTCAGGTGCGGCAGCGCCGTGGTGATCGCCGTCAGCGTGCCGTGACTGATCACGGCATAGGTCACCTCGGTGATGGTGACGACATCGTGATCGAGGTGCTGCAGCGGAAAGGCGTGAAGGTCGACGAAGTCGCCCGGCAGGTGCAGCGCCACCAACTGCCGGTCGCCCTCCCGGTCTTCCATATAGCGTCCGACGAACCCCGACAGGAGCAGCGTGCTTTGTCCCACGGATTCGCCGCGATGGATCAGCGTATGCCGCGCCGGGGCCGGCCGCGGATCGGACAGACCCCGCTCCAGCGCCGTCCGTTCGGCGGGCGCGATCTGCATGCCGCGCCGCCCGCGCAAAAAATTCTCGGTTTTCACATCAACCCCCCGGTCCGCCCCGCAACATACGACTGTCGCTATTCAGCGATACACGGCCACGCGCCAGGATGGTTTAACCGCCGTTAAAGACGAACCGGCGCTGACCGTTTAGGTCGACCACATCGTTCCGCACTCGACGCGGTGGCGACGCGGCGGGGGACAAGTGAAGCGCGATGAGACAGCCGCGCCTGAAGAATGGATGTCGGCCGGGTGGGGGCCACGCGTGCTGCGCCGGCTGAGCGACGCGCTGCCGCACATGGCCTGGTCGGCGCGCGCGGATGGCTGGCCGGACTATTTCAATTCGCAGTGGTACGGCTTCACCGGCGTCGGGCGGGGCGAGACCGACGGCGAAAACTGGCGGGCGGTGGTGCATCCGGAGGACCAGCGCGCCGTCGAAGACGCGTGGCAGCGGAGCACCGCCAGCGGCGAACCCTACGAGATCGAACACCGGCTCCGGCGCAGCGACGGCAGCTGGCGGTGGGTCATGGCGCGCGCACTGCCGTTGCGCGACGAAGACGGCGAAATCCTCCGCTGGGTCGGCACGAGCACCGATGTCGACGACGCGCGCCGCGCGGCCGATCTCAACCGTCTGCTCAGCCGCGAACTCGGCCATCGCATCAAGAACCTGTTCTCCGTGGTCGACGGGCTGATCCAGCAGTCGGCCAAGAGCACGCCGCAACTCGCTCCCGTCGCCGCCGACCTCCGCGAGCGCATCGGTGCGCTCGCCCGCGCCCACGACTATGTCCGGCCCCAGGAGGAGGGCAGCGGCGACCGCTGGTTGCAGCAGATGCTGACCGAAATCCTGCGTCCTTACCCTGCCTTCGACCAGGGCCGCATCGGCATCACCGGCGACGACGTCGTCGTTGCCGTCGGGGCCGCGACGCCGTTGGCGCTGGCGGTCCACGAACTCGCGACCAATGCGATGAAGTACGGGGCGCTCGCCGGCGACAGCGGCAGCCTGGACCTGACGATCACCGCCCGGGAGCCGACGATCACGCTGACGTGGAGCGAGCAGGCACCGGCGTTCGCCGGCACCGACCGCTCGCCGGACGGGTTCGGCTCGGGCATGATCGACCTTGCCGTCCGTCGTCAGCTTGGCGGCCGCATCACCCGGGAATGGCTGCCGACGGGGCTGCGGGCGACAATGAGCATCCCGGCGGCGCGCCTGCAGCGCCAGTAACGGCAACAAGGCTCTAGCCAGCGCGCCGCGAAGCCGTCATCGGCGGATGAACCGCTCCCTTGGTCGAAAGTCCGCCGTCCGTGCGCATCCCCTTCCACCAGATCGACGCCTTCGCCGACTGGGCGTTTACCGGCAACCCGGCCGCCGTGATGCTGCTCGACGACTGGCTCGACGATGCAACCCTTCTCGCCATCGCCGCCGAGAACAACCTGGCCGAGACTGCTTTCCTCGTGCCCCGCGGCGACGGCGCGGCCGATTACGACCTGCGGTGGTTCGCGCCGGCGTGCGAGATCGCGCTGTGCGGCCATGCGACCCTTGCCTCGGGTGCCTGGGCGCTGGGGCAGGACCCGTCGCGCGCGCGCGTCACCTTCGCCACCCGGCAGGCGGGCGTGCTGACCGTCGCGCGCGACGGTGCCGGCTACACCCTCGACCTGCCGGCACGGGCGCCGTCACCAGTCGACGACCCCGACCTGCTGGCGGCAGTGACTGCGGCGATCGGCGCGCGCCCTGCCGAACTGCTGATGTTCGGCGACGATTATCTCGTCACCGTGTTCGGCGGTGCGGACGAGGTCCGCGCCCTGCGCCCCGACGCCGGCGCGGTGATGGCGCTCGACGCTGGCCCGGACCTGCTGCTCATCGCGACCGCCCCCGGCACCGGCGACGCCAGTGGAGCGGATGTCGTCAGCCGCGCCTTCGCCTACGAAGCCGGCATCGGCGAGGACCCGGTCACCGGCTCGGCGCATTGCATCCTCGCGCCATATTGGGCCGAACGCCTCGGCCGCCCGGCGTTCCGCGCCTATCAGGCGAGCGCGCGCGGCGGACATGTCGCCTGCCGGGTGGCGGGCGACCGCGTCGTCCTTGGCGGCGGCTGCGTCGAGGTCGTCGCCGGCACCTTCATCCTCTAGCGCGTAACCCGTTGCGGCGACCGGCCGAACCTCCCATCTGACGGACAACGAGATTGGGAGGACGGCGATGGCAAACGGCATTCTGGACGGCATCAAGGGCATGTTCGCGCCCGAGCCCGACGCACACGCAGCGACCCCGGCGGCGCTGGCGGTCGACGAGGGCCGCGGCGGCAAGTCCGACGCCGACTGGCGGGCCGAACTCGCCCCCGATCAGTACCGCGTGCTGCGCGAGCACGGCACCGAGCGGCCCGGCAGTTCGCCGCTGAACCGCGAAAAGCGAGTCGGCGTGTTCGATTGCGCCGGCTGCGGCACGCCGGTCTATACCTCGGAGACGAAGTACGACTCGGGGAGCGGCTGGCCGAGCTTCTTCGCCCCGATCCCGGGCGCAGTCGCGACCACGGTCGACCGCAGCCTGGGCATGACGCGGACCGAGGTCCACTGCGCCACCTGCGGCGGGCACCTTGGTCACGTCTTCAACGATGGTCCGCGCCCGACCGGCCAGCGCCACTGCATCAACGGCGTCGCGCTCCAGTTCGAGCCGTCCGAGGAGTAGAGGCGGCCGCCGGCAGGGGGGACGGCCGTGCCGTCGCCGCCTCCACGCGCAGGAGCATTCCGGCGCGGAAAAATCGCCATTCGCTAACCTTTATCGGTTAGCCTTTCGCGCGCCGCGGCAGGCGGCAGGCGCGGGGAGGCGGAACGTGGCATCGTCGACGAATGCGGGCGGGCATCAGGGAACCGGGGTCGGCCAGCACAACCGCCAGTGGGTCCACTACAACGCGCCGACGGCTCCGGGCTCGCGCACCAGTTTCACCCAGTTCAGCTACGATACCGCCACTCTGGCGATCACCGGCGCTACGGCGACGTCGGGCCACGTCAGCATCGATTCGCAGCAGTATCGACTGGCGGTGAGCTACAAGTGCAGCCAGTGCCAGAAGGTCGTGGCGACGCTGCCGATCTCCCTGATGGGCTGCAGCGCGAGCAGCGGCCGGCACAACTATCAGCGGCGCAATGACTGGGGCACGCCGTTCACCGCCCGCCACACGCTCTACTACGACAAGGGCGGTGCCACGACCCTGGTCTCGATGCACGCGATCTGAGGCGGTACTTGGGCGCGCGTTTGCGCGCGGCGGCGGGATCGGGTATGGCGTGATCGCTCGCGCGCGCCCCGTCGCCGCCGCTGCCCCGAAAGTTATCGCCCATGCCTTTCTCCTCCGTCCCCGCCGCGCTTGCCGCGGCCCTCGCCGCGCGCGGCTATGCGGCGGCAACCGCCGTCCAGGCCGCCGTCCTCGTCCCCGAAGCGCAGGGACGTGACCTGCTGGTTTCGGCCCAGACCGGATCGGGCAAGACCGTCGCCTACGGGCTGGCGATGGCCCCGACCCTGTTCGGCGAGGCCGACCGCCTGCCGCCGGCCGGTGAGCCGCTCGCCCTCGTCGTCGCCCCGACGCGCGAGCTGGCGCTCCAGGTCGCGCGCGAGCTCGACTGGCTGTTCGAAGGCGCCGGCGGCCGCGTCGTCACCTGCGTCGGCGGCATGGAGATCCGGCGCGAGGCGCGCGCCCTGCAGGCCGGCTCGCATATCGTCGTCGGCACGCCAGGGCGCCTGCGCGACCACCTCGAGCGCGGAACGCTGGCGACGGGCAGCCTGAAGGTCGTCGTGCTCGACGAAGCCGACGAGATGCTCGACCTCGGCTTCCGCGAGGATCTCGAGGAAATCCTCGACTCGACCCCGGCAGAGCGCCGCACCCTGCTGTTCTCGGCGACGCTGCCCAAGCCGATCCAGGCGCTGGCCAAGCGCTACCAGCGCGACGCGTTCCGCATCGCCACTGCCGACGCCCGCGAACAACATAGCGACATCGATTATCGCGCAATCCGTATCGCCCCGTCCGACATCGAGGTGGCGGTGGTCAACACGCTCCGCTTCTTCGAGGCAGGCGCAGCGATGGTCTTCGCCAGCACCCGCGAGGGAGTGCGCCGCCTCCACGCCAACCTCGTCGAGCGCGGCTTCGCCGCCGTCGCGCTGTCGGGCGAACTGTCGCAGGCCGAGCGCAATCACGCGCTGCAAGCACTCCGAGACCGCCGCGCCCGCGTCTGCGTCGCGACCGACGTCGCCGCGCGCGGCATCGACCTGCCCGATCTCGGCCTCGTCATCCACGCCGAGCTGCCGCACGACGCCGAGGTCCTCCAGCACCGCTCGGGCCGCACCGGACGCGCCGGGCGCAAGGGGGTCTGCGTCCTCCTCGTCCCCTATCCCAAGGTCCGCCGCACCGAGGGGCTGCTGCGCGCGGCGAACGTCCGCGCGGCGTGGATGGACCCGCCCACTGCCGAGGCGATCCAGGCGCAGGACGAGGAGCGCCTGCTCGCCGACATCGGCGACGCGGGCGACGAGCGCGAGGCGGCCGAGGCGCTGCTCGCGGCCAAGCCGGCGGTCGACGTTGCCGCCGCCCTCCTCCGCCTCCAGCGTACCCGCCTGCCGGCGCCCGAAGACCTGTCCGACACCGGCCCGGCCCAGCGCCCCACCGGAGCCGCCGCCGACGCTGGTCCGCGCCCCGGCTTCGAGGACAGCGTCTGGTTCCGCATCAACGCCGGCCGCAACGTCGACGTCGATCCGCGCTGGTTGCTGCCCTACCTCTGCCGCCGCGGGCATCTGACCAAGCGCGACATCGGCGCCATCCGCATCTTCGACCGCGAGACGCGCTTCGAAGTGCCGCGCGCCGTCGCCAGCAAGTTCGCCGCCGCGCTCAAGAAGACCGATGCCGACCCCGACGTCCACATCGAGCCGGCGGGCGACGCTCCCGAGCCGAACCGTACCCCCCGCCGTGGCCCGCCGCCCGCGGCGCAGCGGCGATATGCCAGGCGCTAGAACGGGTCGCGGTACGCCGCCGACAGTCGCGTGGCGATCACCGGCGCGGTCGATCGGCCAACGGCGACCTGGTGCCCGGTGCTTCTCTTTGCGGCGTGATGCTGGCACAGTCGTCCGGTGATCGTCATCCTGGTCGACGCCGACGCCTGCCCGGTGAAGGAGGAAATCTACCGCGTCGCGCGGCGGACCGGAGTCGCCGTCAAGGTGGTCGCCAACTCGTATTTCCGCGTGCCGGCCGAACCGCTGTTCGAGCAGGTCGTCGTCGGCGACGGCTTCGATGCGGCCGACGACTGGATCGCCGAGCGTGCCGGGCCGGCGACGATCGTCATTACCGGCGACATCCTGCTCGCCGACCGCTGCGTCAAGGCGGGCGCGACCGTCATCGGCCATAACGGCCGCCCGTTCACCGCCGCCAACATCGGCACCGCCGTCGCCGCCCGCGCGCTTGCCGAGGACACGCGGGCGATGAGCTGGGCGGGCGACGGGCCGCGCTCGGGGCCGCCGCCGTTCGCCGCCAGCGACCGCTCGCGCTTCCTCTCCGCGCTCGACGAGGCGGTGCAGCGGCTGAAGCGCCGGCGCTGATCCGCCGTCTTTGCGCTGTCCCGAACCGGGCAGGCGCGGCTAACCTGCATGCGGGCCAAGCGGCGAGCGACGGGGGGGACGATGGCGACAGGGATCGGGTCGACGGCGGCAGCGCAAGGCGCGACCGTGCGAGCCCCTCGGCGTCGGGCGCGGATTTCCCGGATGACGGGGCGCGACGGTCATCCATTCTGGAAGATCGCCGCGCTGATCGCCGCCGCGCCGCTGACCGTCGCCGCGGCTCCGGCGACGCTGGCCGAGATCGAAGCCGCCGCGCCGCCGAGCGCATGGCGGACGATCGCGCCAGAGAACCTGGTGCTGCTCGACACGCCCGCGGGCACGGTCACGATCGAACTCGCGCCGGACTTCGCCCCCGCGCACGTCGCCGCGATCCAAGCGCTGGTCCGCGCCGGAGCCTTCGCCGGCGGGGCCGTGACCCGGGTGCAGGACGATTACGTCGTCCAGTGGGGGACCAAGACGGCGGCGAGCGAGGCCGCGCCCGCCGCCGCACCGGCGCGGCCCGAGTTGCCGGCGGAGTATGAGCGACCGCGCGCCGCGGTGCCGTTCGTCGCCCTGCCCTACCCTGACGCCTATGCCCCGGAGGCCGGTTTCAGCGACGGCTGGCCGGTCGCGCGCGACGCCGCGTCGGCGTGGCTGGTCCACTGCTATGCGATGGTCGGTGCCGGGCGCGACAACCCGCCGTCGACCGGGGATGGATCGGAGCTGTACGCCGTCATCGGCCATGCGCCGCGTCACCTCGACCGCAACATGGCGGTCGTCGGTCGGGTCATCGACGGGCTGCCGGGGCTGGCGGCGCTGCCGCGCGGAACCGAGACGCTCGGCTTCTACAAGACCGCCGCCGAGCGCCTGCCGATCACCGGGGCTCGCCTCGCCAGCGACAGCCCCGAAGCGGCGCGGTGGCAGGTCATCCGCACCGACAGCCCGACGTTTGCCGCGCTGATCGCCGCCCGCGCCAACCGCCGCGAGCCGTTCTTCGTCCGCCCGGCGAACGGCGTCGACGTCTGCAACGTTAAGGTGCCGGTGCGGCGGCTGCCCTAGCCGGCCGCGGCGACGGCGTGCTCGACCGCCGCGACGAAGGCGGCGGGGTCCGTGTGATGGACCATGTGGCCCGCCCCCGGCACGATGACGAGGTGCGCGTCCGGGTGCAGCCCGGCCAGGCGCTTGGTCTGCTTGCCGGTGTTGACCAGCTTGTCGCCGTCGCCCGCGATCAGGACGCGCGGCAGGCGGAGGTCCTTGTAGCGCGGCTCGATCGCCGCCGCCGCCGGCACCATCTGCGCGGTGTCGGCCAGGGTCGCGCGGAGCATCGACGGGCGGAGCGCCAGCTCGAACGGGAACTCGGCCGACCAGCGTTCGGGGGTCGGCGCGGGCGAGAAGATCAGCCGGTTGCCGAGCGGGATCATCGCCCGCCCGACGATCGGCGAGACCGTGTGGCGAACGACATCGCCGAGGCCGGGAACGACCGCCGGCAGCACCGTCGGCACGTCGAGGCGCGCGGTCGGGAAATAATAGCCCGACGCGAGGACCAGCGCGCCGATCCGCGCCGGATGGTCGAGCGCCCAGACGACGGCGGGCAGCGTTCCCCAGCTGTGGCCGACGACGACCGGGCGGTCGATGCCGAGCCGGGCCGCTGCCTCGACGAGCACCGCCGCCTGCTCGTCCGGACCCCAGCGCCGGTCGCGCGGGCGCTCGCTGTAACCGGCGCCGGGACGGTCGAAGACGATGACACGGTGGCGGACGGCGAGGCGGTCGACGACGCCGCTGATGACGAAGTCGTCGGTCATCGAGCCGTTACCGTGGAGCATAACGATCGGTCGCCCTCCGTCCCGGGGACCGCGATCGAGGTAGTGGAGGCGGATGCCACCGGCTTCGACGAACTCGCCTTGCGGCGGGTGTGCGGCCTCGGCGGCGCGGGCGCGGAGGCTGTTGATCACGGCCGCAGCGGCAAGGCCGGCGGCAGTCGCGGCGACCCATTGGAGCCGGTGCGGTCGTGGCGGCGAACGACGGACGGGGGCGTGCATCGGCGGGTTCCTGACAGTGTCGCCGGGGAACCCCCTGTGGCCGGCACGGTTCCGGCACTTCGCTACCAGGAGCCGCCGCCATGCCTCGCCCCGATTTCCGTCGCGCTGCGGTCGTCGGCGTCCTTGCGGGCCTTGCCGCCGGTGCGGCGATGAACGCGGCGCAGGCGGCGAGCAGCCAAGGCGGCGCGTCGGACGACGAACCGGCGACGACGAAGGCCGCCGACCGCCTGTGGCGGGTGGCGACCGGGGTGCCGCTGCCCGATGCGTGGCGCGACGCCGCCGACCCGGTGGTCCACTACGCGACCTCCGCCATCCTGGGCCTGGGCTACGCCGTCGCCGCCGAGACTTGGGCGCCGATCACCCGCGGCGGCGGCAGCGTCTTTGGCTTCGCCACCGCCGTGCTGCTCGACGAAGGCGCGGTGTCGGCCCTCGGCCTTGGTCCCTCGCCGCTCGACACGCCGCTGGCCACTCATGCCTACGCCATCGCCTCGCACCTCGTCTTCGGGTTCACCCTCGAGGCCGGGCGGCGGCTGCTGCGCGGCTAGGCGGCAACCGTCGCTGCCCGCCGGCGGACCGCGCCGCCGACCAGGCCGAAGCCGGCGAACAGCAAGGCCCAGGCGACCGGCGCGGGCGCGTCGGCGGTCAGGTCGATGCCCTGGCGAAGGGCGATCGGCGGCCTGGTGTCCGGCGCGGTGTCGGCGAGGAACATCAGCACCTCGCTCGCCGCGGTGGCGGTCAGCGCACGCTGCCGTCCGGCCCCCGCGCCGACCACCGAACGCGCGATGCGATCGTCGTCGGCCCAGGCGACCGGGCCGCCGCCGGGGCGGGCCGCAGGGAAGGTGCCATAGGCGGTCAGCGAGCGGGCCGGATCGTCGACCGGGCCGGACAGATCGACGAAGGCGATCCCGCCGCCACTCCAGGCAGCGAGCCCGCCGCGGAAGCTTCCCTTCTCGCTCTCCGTCGTCACGTGCGCGCCGTCGACGACCGGGGCGATCGCCACCGCCGGCACCGCGAAGGCGATCGCGGCCCCCAACGCGATGATCTTCATGTTCAAAGTCCCCCCAAGCGGGGCGGCCAGTCGCCGCAGACTTGGTTACGGTCCGGGGGATCGCGCCTTAAACTCGCCGGGGGCTTGCCTGCGCCTGACGTCTGCGTAAACGTCGGCAAAACGTCTTGGGGTGAGCGCATGGATTTCGATTTCGCCGACGACGCCAAGACGCTGCGCGAGCAAGCCCGCAAGCTGTTCGACGAGCGTGCCGGTCCGGCGGCGGCGCGCGCGCACATGACCGGCGACGGCATGGATCGCGCGTTGTGGCAGACGGTCGTCGACCTCGGCTGGACAGCAGCGCGCGTGCCCGAGGCGCACGGCGGGGTCGGACTGACGGCGGAGGCTTCGTGCGTCCTCGCCGAGGAGGCGGGCCGCGCGCTCGCCGCGATCCCGCTGGCAGCGACCCTCGCGGTGACCGAGGCCTTGATCGCGCTCGGCTCCGAGGCGCAGCAGGCGCGCTGGCTGCCGGGCATCGCCGACGGCTCGGTGATCGCGGTTCCCGCCTGGGCCGAGGGCGGCTTGACCCCGGCCAAAGCCGGGGCGCGGGTCGACGGCGGCACGGTCAGCGGCACCAAGGCGCCCGTCGCCGACCTAGCGGCGGCGCAGCTGGCGGTCGTCAGCGCCGGCGGCGCGGACGGCGTCGGCCTGTACCTTGTCGACCTAACCGGACCCGGCGTCGCGGTCGCGCCGATCGAGACGCTGGATCTCGTCCGCCGCCACGGCCGGCTGACGCTGACCAACGCGCCCGCCGAGGCGCTCGGCACGCCCGGCGGCTATCACGACTGGCTCGACCGGGCGGCGGTGCTCGGCGCATTCGAGGCGCTGGGCACGGCGGCGGCGGCGATGGATATGGCGGTCGCCTACGCCAAGGAGCGCGTCGCCTTCGGCCAGAAGATCGGCCGCTACCAGGGCGTCAAGCACAAGTGCGCCGACATGTTCATCAAGCTCGAACTGGCCCGCGCGCACGCGCTCCACGCCGCCTGGGCGATGGGGGCCGACGCCGCCGAACTGCGACAGGCTGCGGCAGCGGCGCGCGTCGCCAGCCTCGATGCGCTCGGCTACTGCGCCGAGGAGAACGTCCAGATCCACGGCGGCATCGGCTACACCTGGGAGAGCGACTGCCAGTTCTACTATCGCCGCAACCGGGCGCTGGTCGCGGCGCTCGGCAGCCGGACCTTCTGGGCCGACCGGCTGGTGCGGAGCCTGGAACAGCGGAACGCGGCCGCGGCCTGAAGGAGGACATCATGGACTTCAACGACTCCCCCGACGACGCCGCCTACCGCGCGCAGGCGCGCGACTGGCTCGCCGCCAACGCCGGCGAATACCGCGACCCCGCCGGACGCGCCGTATGGCCGCGACGAGATGGTCCGCCGCGCGCGCGCCTGGCAGAAGGCGAAGCACGAGGCCGGCTACACCGGCATCACCTGGCCGAAGTCGATGGGCGGCCAGGGCCTGTCGCCGATGCACAGCATCATCTTCAACCAGGAGCAGTCGCGCTATCACGCGCCGACCGGCGCTGTTCGAGATCGGGCTGGGCATGTGCATCCCGACGGTGTTCACCCACGGCTCGCCCGAGATCATCGCCCGCTACGTCGCCCCGGCGCTCGCCGGCGACGAGGTCTGGTGCCAGCTGTTCTCCGAACCCGCCGCCGGCTCCGACCTCGCCGGCATCCGGACCAAGGCGGTGCGCGACGGCGACGAGTGGGTGATCGACGGGCAGAAGGTGTGGACGACCAACGCCCACCTGTCCGACTATGGCATCATCGTCACCCGCACCGACCCCGCCCAGCCCAAGCACAAGGGGCTGACGATGTTCATCGTCGACATGCACGCGCCGGGCGTCGAGGCGCGCCCCCTGAAGCAGATGAGCGGCGGCAGCGACTTCAACGAGGTGTTCTTCACCGGCGTCCGGGTCCCCGACAGCCACCGCCTCGGCGCCGTCGGCGACGGCTGGAAGGTGGCGCTGACGACGCTGATGAACGAGCGGCTGGCGGTCGGCGGCAAGCCGAGCCATGCGCCCGACTACAAGATGCTGATGGACTTCGCCGCGCGGATCGACACCGAAGCCGGCCCGGCGCTCGAGCAGCGCGACGTCCGCCAGCGGATCGCCGCCAGCTACATCGCCGACGAGGGCATCAAGCTGACCCAGATGCGCGCGCTGTCGGCGCTGGCGAAGGGCCAGGTTCCCGGCCCCGAGCAGTCGATCAGCAAGGTCGTCGTCGCCAAGACGATGCAGGAAATGGGGGCCTTCGCGATGGATCTGGCGGAGGCGGCGGGCTTCGTCACCGAGGGCACGGACCCGACGCTGGCCAAGTTGCAGGGCAGTTACATGGCCGCCGCGGGCCTTCGGATCGCCGGCGGCACCGACGAAATCCTGCGCAACATCATCGCCGAGCGCGTGCTCGGCCTGCCCGGCGACATGCGGCCGGACAAGGACACGCCGTTCAACGCGATCGCTGCGGCGTGACGTCCTGCGCCCGTGACGAGTGGGCGCTTGGATTGCTCAAGCGGCCCCGCTAGTTAAGCTGGATGGGCGGCAAGGGAGGGGCGACGGGGTGGACGCGAACGGCGAGGTCGACCGCCTTGCCGCAGCCTTGGCGTATGCCGGCGACGATCCCTTCGTCGGCGTCGTCCAGGCGACGCAGACCGCAGTCGCCATCTCCGACTACCGCCTGCCCGACGTGCCGCTGGTGTTCGTCAACGACAGCTTCTGCCGGCTGACGGGCTACCCGCGCGAGGAGCTGATCGGGCGGAACTGCCGGTTCCTGCAGGGGCCGGATACCGACCGCGACACGGTCGCTGCGATCAGGCGTGCGATCAGCGATGGGCGGCCGATCGAGGTCGACCTCCTGAACTACCGCAAGGACGGCAAGCCGTTCTGGAACCGGCTTGCGTTGGCGCCGGTGTTCGATGCTACGAAGAAGATCACCTTCTACTTCGCCGGCCAGACCGACATCACCCCCGAGCGCGAGCGCGTCGCGGCGCTGGAAAGCAGCAACGCCGCCCTCATCCAGGCGCGGCGGATCAGCGAGGAGCGGCTGCGCGTCGCGACCGAGGCGGGCCAGATCGGTGTCTGGGAAGTGTCGCTTGCCCGACCTCGTGCTGACGGCGACGCCGACGCTCGATGCCCTGTACGGCCTGCCCGCCGACGTGACCCCGACCTTTGCGGATATGCGCGGCCAGGTCCACCCGGAGGACAGCGAAGCCGCCGCGGCTGCCTTCGACCGGGCGATCGCGGGCGAAGCGCCGAATTACCGTCGCCCTCCGCATCCTGCGCCGCGACGGCACGATGTCGTGGATCGAGGCGCGCGGCGAAGTCGAGCGCGCGCCGACGGCACGGCGCTGCGCATGGTCGGGATCACGCAGGATGTCACCGCCCGCCGGGCCGCCGAGGTGCAGCTCGAATTGAGCCGCGAATTGCTGCGGCTGGCGACCGAGGCCGCCGAGGTCGGCACCTGGGAGCTCGACCTGACGACCGACGTGCTGACCTGGCCGGCGCGAACAAAGGCGATGTTCGGCCTGGCGCCCGATGCGCCGTGCAGCATGGCCGATTTCTACAGCGGCCTCCATCCCGACGATCGCGCCGCGACCACGGAAGCTTTCGCCGCCGCGCTCGATCCGGCCATCCGCAGTGTCTACGACGTTGAATATCGCGTCATCCGCCGCAACGACGGGGCGATCCGCTGGCTGGCCGCCAAGGGCAAGGGCCTGTTCGTCGGCGACCGCTGCGTACGCGCCATCGGCACGGCGATCGACATCACCCGCAACCGTCGCAACGCCCGGCACCAAGCCGTCCTCCTCGCGCTGAGCGACCGCATTCGCGAGCTGAACGACCCCGACGCCATCCAGGCGGCGGCGGCGGCGGTACTCGGCCGCGAACTCGGTGCCAACCGCGTCGGCTACAGCCAGGTCGGGGACGACGACGACCGGGTCCGGATCTCGACCCCCTATTCTCACCAGGCCGAGCCGCTGGAAGGCGAGTTCTCGCTTGCCTCGTTCGGCCGCGAGCTGATCGCGGTCAATCGCGCCGGCACGACCATCGCCATTCCCGACGTCACCGTCGACCGCCGCGTCGACCAGGCGATGTGGCAGGGGATCGGGGTCCGCGGCCTGATTTCCGTCCCGCTGATCCGCGACGGGCACCTGCGCGCCAGCCTGTTCGTCATGTGCACCGGCATCGGGTCCTGGGAGCAGGACGACGTCGCGTTGGTCGAGGCGGTCGCGGCGCGGACCTGGGATGCGGTCGAGCGGGCGCGCGCCGAGGCCGAAAGTCATGTGAGCGAAGCGCGGCTGCGCGCGGTCATTGCCGCCGCGCCGGTCGGGCTGATCTTCGCCGCCGCCCCCGACGGGCGCATCACCGGCGGCAATGCGCGGGCCGCCGAAATGCTCGGCCACCCGCTCCTGCCCTCGTCGAACGTCGCCGCCTACCGCGACTATGTCAGCTTCCACGACGATGGGCGGCAGGTGGAAAGCGGAGAATACCCGCTGGCCCGCGCGCTGGCGGGCGAGGAGCGGCCCGAGCTGGAGGCCCTGTACCGCCGCGGCGACGGCAAGGACACCTACCTCCGCTTCGTCGCCGCGCCCGTCCGCGGTCCCGAGGGGGCGATCGCCGGCGGCGTGGTGGCGACGCTCGACATCGACCGCGAGCGCCGCGCCGAGCTCGCCCTGCGCGACCTCAACGCCACGCTCGAGCGCCGGGTCGAGGAGCGGACGCAGGAGCTGTTCGCCGCCGAGGAGGCGCTGCGCCAGGCGCAGAAAATGGACGCGGTCGGCCAGCTGACCGGCGGCATCGCCCACGACTTCAACAACATGCTTGCTGTGGTCCTGGGCTCGCTCGAGCTGCTGTCGCGGCGGTTGCCGGAGGATGACCTGCGCGCGCGCCGCTATGTCGAGGCAGCGACCGACGGGGCGCGCCGCGCGACGACCCTGACCCAGCGCCTGCTGGCCTTTTCGCGGCGGCAGCCCCTTCAGCCCGAGCCGATCGACGTCAACCGCCTGGTCGCGGGCATGTCGGACCTGCTGCGCGGGTCGATCGGCGGCGGCATCCACCTCGAAAGCGTCCTCGCTGCCGGCCTGTGGCTGGTCCACGCCGACCCCAACCAGCTGGAAAACGTCATCCTCAACCTCGCGATCAACGCCCGCGACGCGATGGCGGGCGAAGGACGGGTGACGATCGAGACCGCCAACGCCTATCTCGACGAACGTTATGTCGAGGGTGAGATCGGGGTCACGGCCGGCCAATATGTCCAGATCGCCGTCACCGACACCGGCTGCGGCATGCCGCGCGAGGTCATCAGCAAGGCCTTCGATCCCTTCTTCACGACCAAGACCGTCGGCAAGGGCACCGGTCTCGGCCTCAGCCAGGTCTACGGCTTCGTCAAGCAGTCCGGCGGCCATGTTAAAATCTACTCGGAAGTCGGCATCGGCACGACGGTCAAGCTCTACCTGCCGCGGCTGGTCGGCGGGAGCGTGCCGGTGGTCGAGCCGGTGGTCGAGCACGCCCCCGTCGGCGGCGACCACCACGAGCTGATCCTGGTCGTCGAGGACGAGCCCGGCGTCCGCGCGGTGACGGTCGAGGCGCTCAATGTCCTCGGCTACCGCGTGCTCGAGGCCGACGGTGCCGTCGCCGCGCTGCGGCTGCTCGAAGCGCATCCCAACGTCGCGCTGCTGTTCACCGACATCGTCATGCCCGAAGTCAACGGCGCGCGGCTGGCCGAGGCCGCGCGGGCGATGCGCCCCGGGCTGAAGGTGCTGTTCACCACCGGCTATACGCGCAACGCCGTCGTCCATAACGGAGTGGTCGATCCCGGCGTCGACCTGCTCGGCAAGCCGTTCACCTTCGAGGCGCTGGCGGCCAAGGTCCGCAGCGTGCTCGACCAGTGACGCGGGAACTGCGGAGGGTCGCGCGGTGAGGGTCGACCGCCGCGGTTTTCTCGCCGGCGGCGCGGTCGCCGCGGCGCTCGCCGCCACCCGGCTGAGCGCGGCGGACGCCGGCCTGACGCCGATCACCGGTTCGGTCGCGCGCATCGGCCCGGCCGAACGCGCCGCCCGGCTCGAGCGGGCGCAGGCGCTGATGGCGGCGCACGGCCTGGCGGCGATCGTCGTCGAGCCCGGCGCGTCGCTGGTCTATTTCACCGGCGTCGACTGGCACCGCAGCGAGCGGCTGACCCTCGCGCTGCTGCCGGCGCGGGGCCAGCCGGTCATCGTCACCCCGTTCTTCGAAGCCCCGTCGGTGCGCCAGAGCCTCGGCATTCCCGCCGACGTCCGGGTGTGGCAGGAGGACGAAAGCCCGGTCGCGCTCGCCGCCGATGCCCTGCGCGGCATGAACGCGGGCGGCGGCGCGAGCAAGATCGGCATCGAGGCGACGGTACGCTTCTTCGCCGCCGACGGCCTCGCCCGCGCCGGCCTGACGCTGGCCCCGGCCGATCCCGTCGTCCGCGGCTGCCGGATGCATAAAAGCGCGGCCGAGATCGCGCTGATGCAGGCGGCGACCGACGTCACCATCGCCGCCTTCCGCTGGACCTGGCCGCGCGTCCGCGAGGGCATGACCCCGGCGGACATCGGAGCCCTGATGAACTCGGCGACGGTGGCGCTCGGCGGGTCGCCCGAATTCGCGCTGATCCTGATCGGCGAGGCCGCCGCCTATCCGCACGGATCGAGCGCGCCGCAGCGGGTGCGCGAGGGCGAGGTCGTGCTGATGGACTGCGGCTGCTCGGTCGACGGCTACCAGTCCGACATCAGCCGCACCGTCGTCCCCGGCCGCGCGCCCGACGCCGTCCGCCGCGTCTGGGACACCGTCGCCGAGGGACAGCGCGTGGCGCTCGCGGCCGCCCGGCTCGGCGCGCCGGCGGGCAGCGTCGACGACGCGGTGCGCGCCTTCTATGGCCGACAGGGCTTCGGCCCCGGCTACACGCTGCCCGGGCTGTCGCACCGCACCGGTCACGGCATCGGCCTCGACGGGCACGAGCCGGTCAACCTCGTCCACGGCGAGGCGACGCGGCTGGAGCCCGGCATGTGCTTCTCCGACGAGCCCGGCCTGTACCTGCCCGGGAAGTTCGGCGTGCGGCTGGAGGACTGCTTCCACCTGACCGACGCCGGTCCGACGTGGTTTTCCGCGCCGCCGCCGAGCCTCGACCGCCCGTTCGGCTAGAGCGCGGCCAGAGCGGCGATCAGCGCGTCGACCTCGGCCGCCGTCGCATAGTGGGCGAGGCCGACACGGATCAGCCCGCCGCCGGCCGTCAACCCGAGCCGCTCGACGATCTCGACGGCGTAGAAGTTGCCCGACCAGACGAAGATGTTGCGGGCGGCGAGGTGCGCCGCGACGGCGTCGGGCGCGTGGCCGGCGATGGTAAAGGCGAAGGTCGGCACCCGCCCGGCCATCGTCGGCGGCCCGTACAGGTGCAGGCCCGGGATCGTCGCGAGCCCGGCGAGCATCCGCTCGCCGAGGTCGTGCTCGTACGCACCGCAGGCCGTCATCGCGGCGCGCAGCCGGGCGCGGCGATCGTTGCTGCGGTCGCCGGTCTCGCGTCCCAGCCAGTCGAGATAGTCGATCGTGCCGGCAACTCCTGCCTGCGCCTCGAACGACGGCGTACCGGTCGCGAAGCGCGCGGCGATGCCGTCCCTGGCCGGGCGGACCTTGTAGGCGGCGAGGCCCTCCAGCACCGCGCGCCGGCCCCACAGCACCCCGGCGTGCGGACCGAAGAATTTGTACGGCGAGCAGACGAGCAGGTCGGCCCCGCACGTCGCCACGTCGACGGCGACGTGGGGCACCGCCTGCACCGCGTCGACGAAGACCAGCGCGTCCGAGTGCGCCTTCACCGTCGCGGCAAGGGCGGCGACATCGGTCAGCGTGCCGAGCGCGTTGCTGGCCATGCCGACCGCGACCAGCCGGGTCCGGTCGTTGACCAGGTCCGGCAGCGTCTCGACCGCGAGCGTGCCGGTCGCCGGATCGACGTCGAGCCAGCGCACCGCCATGCCGCGGTCGGCGGCGACGCGCAGCCACGGCGCGACGTTGGCGTCGTGGTCGAGCCGCGTCACCACCAGCTCGTCGCCCGGTGCCCATCCGCTTGCCAGCGCGCGCGACACGGCGAGCGTCAAGGACGTCATGTTCGGCCCGAAGGCGATCTCGTCCGGCTCCGCCCCGAGCAGGTCGGCCATCGCCGCGTGCGCCGCAGCACTCGCAGCGTCGGTCGCGACCGAGCTGGCAAAGGCGCCGCCGCTATTGGCGGTGCCCCCGGCGAGATGCGCCGCCATTGCGCCGATCGCGGCGTCGCACGCCTGCGTGCCCCCGGGCGCGTCGAAATAGATCCGCGCCTGCCCGTCGTCGGTCACGCCGAGGGCGGGGAAGCGGGCGCGGACGGCGGCGATCGGGAAGGTCACGCGCGTCGCGCCGTGATGACGGTGTCGATCTCGTCGGTGCGGGGGTTGACGAAGTCGAGGCGGACGCGCCCGTCGGCCGTCGTCGTCACCGTCGCCGGGACCGAACTGTTGGTCAGCTCCCACCCTGCCGGCAGGACGACGGCGTTGATCGGCCGCCCGAACGAGCGGTGCCAGACGAGTTCGTCCCCGTTCAGGCCGTAGCGGGCGGGATCGGCATAGGTCTCGGCGATGCGGATGCGACGGCTGCCGCCCGCCGCGACGGGGGCGAAGCGAAAGACGATCGCCTCGGCATCGGCGGCGAGATCGGTCGCGTCCGGCTCGAGCGCCCGGATCGCGGCCGCACCGTGGACCGTCTCGGGTACCAGCAAGGCGCCGGTGTCGAGGTCGCGGGCCGACGGGTTCGAGGCCGTGCTGCCCGCGCGGACGACGTTGACGTACGCGGCGACGCCGGCCTTGTCCTCCGTATAGTCGTGGGTCAGCGCGAAACTGTGGGTCTCGGGCGGGTTCAGGTAATAGACGATCTCGCGGCTCTGCGCGGCGCGGTCGTGAAGCAGCGCGGCGGCCGACGACGGCAGCGGCGGTCGCCCCGCCGCCGCGCGTGCACGACGAGCGGCGCGGCTGCCGGCGACGTGTTCCACAGCGACACCGCGACCCGCCCATCCGGCTGCTCGAGCACCTGGACGGGAAAGTTGCACGCGGTCAGGCGGTAGCCCGGCGGCAGGACGACCGTGTTGCGCTTGATGCCGAGCGAGCGGTCGAAGACGATGCCGTCGCCGTCGGCGTGGTAGCTCGCCGCGTCCTCGTACGTCTTGTCGATCCGCAGCCGCGCCCCGCCGCCATCGGGAACCGGGCGGGCGAGCGTCACGGCGATGAAGCGCTCGCCCTCGGCGATGCCCTCGACCCCGGCGGCGCGGGCCGCGGCGGCGTCGGCCTCGACGAAGCGCAATGGCCGGCCCGTCGCCGCGTCGAACACCTGCTCGTCGCGGGCCACGCTGCCCGGCCGGATCGGGTTGAAGTAGGTCGTCGCGCCGGGCGTCGTCGCGGTGATCTCATAGGCGATGCGGAAGCTGTGCGTGGCAGGCGCCAGCAGCTCATAGCGCGTATAGGCCCCAGCCTCGGTCTGCGGCGCGGCCGTGAGCGGTCCGGCGGCGGCGGCGGCGGCGAAAACCGCGGCAGCGACGGCGGCGAACAGCGCGGCGACGCCGGCCCGGCCGCCGTTAGCGCGCATTCGCATAAGTCGCGATCAGCCGGTAGAGATAGTCGCGTCCGTCGAGCACCGACTTCACCCTGATATGCTCGTTCAGCCCGTGGATGCCGCCGCCGTCGCTTTCGTAGAAGATGCCCGGAACGCCGTACGACGGGATACCGGCGGCAGCGAGATAGATCGAATTGCTCGCTCCGGTCGACATGATCGGCACCATTGGCACCCCCGGGTACATCTCGGCGGCGAGGCGCTCTGCCGGGCCGAGGACCGCCGGGTCGAGCGGCGCCGGCGACGAGATCGGCCCGCGGCGTGGCTTGCTGGTGACGGTCACCTGCGGATCGGCGATGATGCTCGCGAGGCGATCCTGCGTGCCCTCGATCGTCTCGCCGGGGAAGATGCGGCAGTTGATATTGGCCGTCGCCCGCTGCGGCAGCGCATTTTCGGCGTGGCCCGCCTCGACCAGCGTCGCCACGCAGGTCGTGCGCATGGTCGAGTTGAACAGCGGGTCGCGCGCCAGCAACGCCTCGGCGGCGGGATCGCTCGGATTGGCCGCAATCGCGGCCATGGCGCTGCCGACCTGCGGCGGCACGATCTTCGCCGTCTGCATCCAGAAGGCCCGCGTCGTCGCGTCGACCCGGACCGGAAAGCGATAGGCGGCGATCTTGGTCAGCGCCGCGGCGAGCGCGTTGATGGCATTGTCGGGCCGCGGCAGCGACGAGTGGCCGCCGGGGTTGGTCACCGTCAGGGTGTAGTTCTGCGAGGTCTTCTCGCTGACCTGGACCGCCAGCAGCAACGGCTTGCCACCGGGCGTCAGCCGCCCGCCGCCGCCTTCGTTGAGTGCGAAGGCGGCGTCGATCAGCGGGCGCTCGTGCGTGCTGAGATACTCCGCGCCGTTGAACACGCCGGTGGTCTCCTCGCCGCAGGTCAGCGCCAGCTTGACCGTCCGGCGGGGCCGCGGCCCGGCGCGCATGCGCGCGAGCGCGTCGACGTAGATCGCCGCCATCGCCTTGTCGTCCGACGCGCCGCGGGCATAGAAAACGCCGTTCTCCTCGATCAGCGTGAAGGGATCGCGCGTCCAGTCGGCGCGGTTCGCCTCGACGACATCGAGATGGGCGAGGAGCAGGATCGCCTTCGCCTGCGGGTCGCTGCCCGGCAGCACGGCGACAAGGCCACCGTCCTTGGGTGCCTCGGGCACGCTGAACAGGTGGAGGTCGCCCGCCGGGTAGCCTGCGGCCCGTAGCCGCGCCGCCATGCGCTCGGCCGCGAGCGTACACGACCCCGTCGAGTGGGCGGTGTTGGTCTCGACCAGCTCCTTGTAGGTGGCGCGGAACGCCGCCTCGCCGGGATGCGCCTCCTGCGCAGCGAGCGGCGCGGCAAGCGCGGCGGCGACGAGCAGCGTCACGGCTTTGTGCATCGGTGGTCCTTCAGAAAAATCAGCGCGTCGCGCCGGGTGCCGGCCGCGGGACGACCCCGGCGAAGGTGACGAGGCTCTCCGCGGTCCCGCCCAGCGCGGCGACGCCGAAGAAGTGATCGTCGATGTTGACGTGGGCGAGCGTCAGGCTTGTCGCGTCCGGCGCGATGTCGCGATGGTCGGTCCAGGCCGCGCCGCCGTCGGCCCGCCGCCAGACCACGCGGTAGCCGGTCGCGCCGGCGACGGGGGCCCACGCCACGGTGGTGTCGTCGCTGACGGCGCCGGCGATGGTCACCCCCTGCGGTGCCGCCGGAGCGGTCGCCAGTTCGCGCAGCACGGCGATGTCGAGCGCGGCGACGCGCGCGAGATAGGGAAAGTCGACGCCCTCGATCGTATCGCCAAAGCGCCGGCCGTTCTCCGTTCGCAGGTCCTGGTGCTGGCGGTCATAGCTTTCCGTCGCCTCGGTGAAGCGGACGGCCGGAAAGCCGGCGTCGAGGAACGGCAGGTGGTCGCCGCCGCGCTGGAAGCGGTCGGGGCGGCGAACGGCGAAGACCTTGAGGCCGTGCGTCTCGGCGGCCACCCGGGCAACGGCGCGGGCGAGTTCACGCGACGGCGAATCGTCCTCGCCGCCGGTGCCGCGCGTCGCCTTCAGCGCCTCGGGCGATGCGGCCGCCTGCAGGCCCTCGCTGAACACCCGGACGGTATCGTCGATATGCTCGCCGCCGATGCCGTGGGTGTTGCCGACGATGTCGTTGTTGAGCACGGCCGCGACCTTCCAGCCGCGCGCCTTCGCGGTCGTCGCCAGCAGCTGTCCGCCCCACAGGCCCTGCTCCTCGCCCGACAGCACGGCATAGACGATCGTCGCAGGGAACTTCTCACGGCTGAGCAGGCGCGCCGCCTCCAGCACCACGGCGACGCCGCTGCCATCGTCATTCGCCCCCGGTGCGTCGTGGACCGCGTCCATGCTGTCGCTGATCCGGCTGTCGATATGGCCCTGGACGATGATCACCCGGTCGGGGTCGCCGGTGCCCCGCTGGACGGCAAGGACATCCTCGACACGGACGCCAGCCGGCGCGCGTGGGCCGGAGACGGTGTCGCCGACCGTCTCGACCGCCAGGCAGCCGCCGCAGTCGCGCGAGGTCGCGGTCAGGCGCGCCGCCGCCCAGCGCCGCGCCGCGCCGATGCCGCGCACCGGGTCGGTCGCCGACGACAGGGTATGGCGGGTGCCGAAGCCGACCAGCGCCGTGATCGTCGACTGCAGCGCCGCCGGTTCGGGCGAAGCGGTCGGTGCGGCTGCACTTGCGGCGGCGGCGGCGAGCAGAGCGGCGGGGACGACCGCGAGGAGCGCAGGGTTCATCGCCGCAGCGTGGCGTGGGCGGGCGCGCGACGCAACCCGGCTTTTCATGGCGCAAGCGCGCGGCTTTCGCGTGACGCCGCAGCGGTTGCCGCCTAGGCTTGCGCTGTGCTGTCCGAGTCCCGTTCCCGGCGATGAGCGTGCGTCCGCGCCGCAGCGCCTTGTTCCTGCCGGCATCGAACGCGCGCGCGGTCGCGAAGGCGCAGACCCTGCCCTGCGACGTCGTCATCCTCGACCTGGAGGACGCCGTCGCCCCCGAGGCGAAGATCGCCGCACGCGCGGCGGCAGTGGCGGCGGTCGGCCGCTTCGGCGCGCGCGAACTCGTCATCCGCGTCAACGGCCTGGGCACGCCGTGGGGCGAGGACGACCTCACCGCGGCCGCCGCCGCCCGCCCCGACGCCGTCCTGTTGCCCAAGGTCGAGCTGCCGGCTGAGCTGGCAACGGCGCGCGCGGTGCTCGGCGACGGCGTGCCGCTGTGGGCGATGATCGAGACGCCGCGCGCCGTGCTGCGCCTCGACGCGCTGGTCGAGGGCGGCGGGCTGGCGGGTCTGGCGGCGCTGGTCGCGGGCACCAACGATCTCGCCAGCGCGATGCGCTCCACGCCGGGGGCCGACCGCGCGCCGCTGCTGCCGGCGCTGACGCAGATCGTCCTCGCCGCGCGCGGCCATGGGCTGATCGCGCTCGACGGCGTGTGCAACGCCCTCGACGACTCCGCCGCCGTCGCGCGCGAGTGCGCGCAAGGAGCGGCGTGGGGCTTCGACGGCAAGTCGCTGATCCACCCTGGGCAGATCGACGCCGCCAACGCCGCCTTCACCCCGTCCGCTGCCGCCGTCGGCCATGCCCGCGCGGTGATCGCCGCCTTCGCCGACCCTGCCGCGGCCGGTGCCGGGGCGCTGCGCGTCGACGGGCGGATGGTCGAGCGACTGCACCTGATCGAAGCCCGGCGGATCGCCGCCATCGCCGATGCGGTCGGGGCGTGATGCTGCGCGCTGCCATGGGCGCGCTCGCGCTCGCGGCGGCCGGTGCGGCGCAGGCCGCCTGCCAGATCGGCGTCATGGCGACGCTGCCGGTGACCATGCAGGGCCTGCGACCGACGACGACGGCGACGATCAACGGCACCGATGCGCCCTTCCTCGTCGACAGCGGCGCGTTCTACAGCGTCATCACGCCGGGCAGCGCGCGCCAGTTCGGGCTGCGCCTCGATGCAGCGCCCCCCGGCTTCTACCTGCGCGGCATCGGCGGCGATGCGACAGTCAGCGTCGCGACGGTCCAGCAGTTCGGCATCGCCGGGCAGACGCTCCACCGTATCCAGTTCCTCGTCGGCGGCAGCGAGGTCGGGCAGGATAGCGGCGGCGTCATCGGCTACAACGTGCTTGGCATCGGCGACGCCGAATACGACCTGGCCCACGGCGTCGTCCGCCTGATCAAGCCGGCCGGGTGCGTCCGCGCCGACTTCCCCTATTGGTCGCACAGTTCAGGATCGGAGATCGCGACCGAGCTCGGCATCGGCACCCGTCCCACCCGGATCGTCGGCAGCGCGACGATCAACGGCACGCGCATCCGCGTGCTGTTCGATACCGGCGCGGCGACGTCGGCAATATCGCGCGCGGCCGCGACCCGTGCCGGGCTGGACGTCACCGGCCCCGGCGCGGTCGAGAGCGGCGTCGCTCGCGGTTTCGGCAAGCGCGCCGTGCGCGAGTGGACGGTGCCCGTCGAGGTCTTCAAGATCGGCGACGAGGAGGTCCGCAAGACGCGGATCAACGTCATCGAGGAGCTCGGCGGCGGCGTCGACGCGCCCGACATGCTGCTCGGCGCCGACTTTTTCCTGTCGCACCGCGTCTATGTCGCGCGGGACCTGCACAAGCTGTACTTCACCTATAATGGCGGCAACGTCTTCAACCTGCGCGCGCCGGTGCCGGTCGTCGCGACGGCCGACAGCGCGGCGGCCCCTGGCAAAGACGAGCCGACGACCGCCGAAGACTTCGCCCGGCGTGGTGCCGCATTTTCGGCGCGGCGCGACTATGCCCGGGCGATCGACGACCTGACCAGGGCGGTTGCGCTCGCTCCAACCGAGCCGCGATACCTGTCGGCGCGCGCCGCCGCTTATGGCGACAACCGCCAGCCGTTCCTCGCCATGGCCGACCTCGATGCGGCGCTGAAGCTCCGGCCGAACGACGTGCCGACGCTGCTGCGGCGGGCGGTGGCGCGGCTCGGCGGTCGCGACCGCGCCGGCGCGCTCGCCGACCTCGCCGCAATCGACGCCGCCGCGCCGCGCGAGGCCGACATCCGCTTTGCCCTCGGACAGATCTATGTCCGGCTCGACGAGCTGCCGCGCGCGATCGCCCAGTTCGACCTGTGGCTCGCGGTCCACCGCGACGACAGCAAGCAGGCGCCCGCGCTCAATGCCCGCTGCTGGGCGCGCGCCCTGCTCGGCACCGCCCTCGAGCTGGCCGACAAGGACTGCGCCGCCGCCCATCGGCTCGATCCGGGCAACCTCGGCGTTCTCGACAGCCGCGGGCTCGTGCGCCTGCGCCGCGGCGACCTGGCCGGCGCCATCGCCGACTACGACCTCGTCCTGGCGAAGCAGCCGACGCTCGCCTGGTCGCTGTACGGTCGCGGCATCGCCAAGGCCCGGCTCGGGCGCGCCGGCGCCGAAGCCGATCTTGCCGCCGCACGAACCGCTGCGCCGCGCCTGGCGGCGTTCGCGAGCGCCCACGGCATCGTCGCGCCGGGCGAGACTCCGCCCGCAACCCGCGGTCCGATGCCGGGTCCCGACGACGAGCCGCCGACGGCACCCTGAGCCGCGCCGGTCCCGAACCGCGCCGCCAGGCCATGTTCATCGGCGGGCCCGTGGCATCGCGTCGCTTCCCGGAAGCGTTCTCCACCGTGCCGGCCGCCTGCTATTCCTGGCGGAGGCCGCAGGATCGGCGACACGCCGGCGCACAGAGCCTGCCGATATGACGCGCGCCGCTGCGTCGGGCATCGCGACGCCCATCCCGACAGGTCAGTCGGCTTCGCGGGAGCCGGCGACTGTCTCCCGCGCGGCGGAAGCGCTGCGCATCCTGCTGACATCAGGTGTGCTGCCGGCGGCGACGATGGCCGTGACGCTCAACCTCGTCGTGGCGAAACGGATCGCCGCGCTTCGATTGTCAGCATGGGCGGCAGGACCCCGGCTAATTTTCGCCGTCCGGCTCTTCGTGCGAAACGAGGCGCGTGCCCGCGCACGCCAGCCCCGCCCCCCCCGCCTCACCCGCCAACCGGCCCCGACCCAGCCAGCCCCGCGATCATCGCCTCGAACAGCGATGGCGCGGTCGACGGGAAGATCGACAGGTCCACAGAGCCGCCGACCGCCGCCGCCGGCGTGCCGAAGCCGGCGGTCGCATCGAGCGCAGCATAGTCGATCCGGTCGAGAAACCGCGCGACGGCACGGGGCCGGAGCAAGTCGGAGTCGATGTGCGTCGTCAGCGCCTCGGCCGCGGTATCGCTGTATCGCGGTAGCGCAGGCCCGTCCTTACCGTATCGCGTCGGCAGCGCCTCAGCTGAATGCCGGCATCGGCTCTTCTTGGCGGGTGCGCACCGGGTGGCGCACGGCATAGCCACCAAAAAGCGCGATCACGAAATAACAGGCGGCAGGAACGGCGAGCGCCAGCGCGAGACCGCCCGCATCGGCGACGAATCCGGTAATCACCGGGACGATCGCGCCGCCGACGATCGCGGTGCACAATAGCCCCGAGGCGCGGGGCGTCTCGCCATCGAGACCTTCGACGGCGAGGCTGAAGATCGTCGGGAACATGATTGAATTGGCCAGCCCGACGGCGAGGAGCGACCATGCGGCGAGCGATCCCGAGCTGCCTGCCGACACCGTGATGAGAACGATCGCCGCCGCAGCAAAGGCGATTAGCAAGATGCCGGGACGGACCAGCCGCAGCATGAACCCGCCGAGCATGCGCCCGACCAGCGCGCCGAGCCAGTAATAGCTGAGCAGCAGGCCCGCCGACTTGGCGTCGAGGGCGAGAACGCGCGATTGCTCGAGATAGTTGACCATGATGCTGGCGATCGCCACCTCGGCGCCGACGTAGACGAAGATGCCGACGACGCCGAAGGCGACCCGCGGCCGCCGGAGCAGGCCAAGAATACCCGTCAATTCGACGGCTTCGACGCGCCGCCCGTCGAGAGCGCGCCGCTGCGTCCAGAAGAACAGCGCGATCAGGACGAGCACGACCGCCAGCCCGATGTAGCTATGGCCGACCACGGTCGCCTCGGCGACGCGGAAGCTGTGGAGCGCGTCGCTGCTGAGCGTCGTCTGGTCGATCGTCGATGTCTCACCGAGGATGGCCTGCGCGCCGAACCGGACCATGAGGAACACGCCCATCGAATTGAAGAACTGGGCGAAGGTCAGCCGGCTGTGCGCGGTCGCTGGCGCGCCGAGTGCGATGATCAGCGGGTTGACCGCGACCTGGAGCAGCGTGATGCCGCTGCCAAGCATGAACAGCGCCGCGAGAAACGACCAGAATACGCCCGAATAGGCCGCCGGCAGGAACAGAAGGCACGCCGCGGCCATGATGGCGAACCCAAGAACGATTCCGCGGAAATAGCCGAGCCGCTGCATCAGCCACCCGGCAGGGATCGAGAAGATCGCATAGCTGGTGAAGAAGGCGAACTGGACGAGCATCGCTGCGGTGTAGCTCAGTGAAAACAAACTCTTGAGCTTCGGGATGAGGATGTCATTGAGATTGGTGATCCCGCCGAACAGGAAAAACACGACGACGACAAGGATCAACAGGCCGCGCGCACTGCCGCCATCGTCGCCGGCACCGGATCTGGGGACGGTGTTCACCGAAACTGCCACAACCGATTCCCCAATAAGCTGCTCAGTGATCACTCGCCACCGTTCGACGGACCAGCCGTCTCATTGCCTAAAGCGACTAAAGTGTCGACCGACAAGGTTGTCAATGTCTATAGTGCGTTCGCTCGACGGCTCGTCGTCGACATGATCGACTAGTGTCCCGTTGCGATGGGAACGATGCTCTACTCCGCCGACGCGGTCCGTGCGATCGGGGCCAGCTTCACGCTTGTCGAGGTGCAGCAGAACCTTGATCTGACCTACCGGCTCTACGATCATGACAGCGAACGCCCGCTCGACCTCGATGACGGCGTCGCCACGGCCACTCTCGTCCCGCCGGCGATCGCAGCCGTGGCACGGACCCGCGACGGCCGCGAAATCCTCGCCGGGGCGAAGTTCGTCGTTGAACGCTGGCGGCGATCCGGGCGCTATCGGCTGACCGCCGCGCTTCCGGTCTGGAAATTCCGCTTACGCCGGTCACGATCGATGGCATCATGATGCTGCCGGGTGAAGTTTGGTTTGCCAATTCGCCGGCGACGCTCGATTGTGGCACCGGCGGCGATCTGCTGCTGGCCCATGCGGCGACGTCGCCAGACGGCATTGCGGCGGGGGAGATGCAGGTTTGACGATCGAGACGCGGCGAACCACGATCATCGATGTCGCGCGGGTCGCCGGCGTTTCGTACAAGACGGTGTCGCGCGTCCTCAACGGCGAGCCGCACGTCAAGGCGGAACTGCGCGAACGCGTTCAGCTTGCCGCGCGTGACCTGAACTATCATCCCAACGTCCTCGCCCAGGGACTTGTCAGGCAACGCTCGCTCCTCCTCGGACTCGTCTCGGAAAATCCGAGCTCGAGTTATGGCTACGATCTGCAGATGGGGGTGCTCGAGCGGCTCAAGACTGAGCGCTATCGGTTGCTCGTGATCCCCGTCGGATCGGCGAGTGAGCACGGCGGCGAAGTCGTCGCGACGCTGCGGTCGGCGGCGCTCGACGGCGTCATCCTCGCCCCGCCGGCGGCCGACCATCCGCTGATCCTCGAACAGCTCAAGGCGGCGGGCCTGCCGTTCACGCGGATCGCGCCGACCCGGCTGCTCGATATCGGCTATAACAATCTGGTCGACGACGTCGCTGCGGCGCGCGAGATCGCCGAGCATATCATCGCACTCGGGCACCGCGACATCGGGATCGTGAAGGGCGATGCGACGCACCGGTCGAGCGACGCGCGTATGATCGGGTTCTCCGAGGCGATGCAGGCGAGTGGCGTCGCGGTGCGCCTCGATCGCATCGAGCAGGGCAATTACACGTTCGAGTTCGGGGCTGCAGGCCGGTCGCCGACTGCTCGCAGGGCGGACGCGGCCGACCGCGATTCTGGCGCAGAACGATGACATGGCGGTAGGCGTGCTGATGGCGGCACGCGAACTCGACATTTCCGTACCCGGCGACCTGTCGATCACGGGTTTCGACGATTCCGAATTTTCGCGAATGGTCTGGCCGCGGCTGACAACCGTTCGCCAGCCGGTGTCCGACATGGCGCGCAGTGCGGCAGACATGCTGCTAGCGCAGCTCGATCGGCGGCCGGTAGCGCACGAAATGCGGCACGTTCATACTCTCATCGTGCGCGAATCGACCGGTTCGCCGCCGCCCGCATGATCGCGCGCAGCGTCCGCGTCAGCTTCGCCGCCGGCGATCTTGGGTTCAACTTCATCTGGCAGTCGATCGAGCTATACCTGCTCTATTTCTACATTCGCGTCCTCGGTCTCGCCCCCGCGACGGCGTCGGCCATCTTCCTTGCCGGCGCGCTCATCGATTTTCTTGTCGACCCGCTCGTCGGCATTATCGTCGACCGCGCCGCGTCGCGCGTCGGGATGCGCAGCTGGGTGGTGATCGGGGGGTCGGCGGCGAGCGTCGCGCTGATCGTCGCCTTCGCCCAGCCGCAGCTGGCGGCGTTGCCCGCCGCAGCTTACGCACTCGCGGCCCATCTGGTTCTTCGGATCGCCTACAGCATTGGCAACATTCCTTACGGTGCCCTGACCACCCGCATCTCGAGCGCGCCGATCGACCAGGTGGCGCTAACGACGGTGCGGATGCAGGGTGCGGCGTTCGGCGGCCTGATCGCCGCGATCGTATATGCGACGCTCCCGGCGCGCGGAGCGCACGGCACCGCCGATTTCTTTGCCGGTGCGATCCTACTCGCCGTGCTCGCGCAGCCCGCGTTCCTCGCGACGTTCTTGGGTGTCCGCGAGCAGGTTGCGCGCGGCACCGCCGTCGAGACGACGTTCCGGCAGAACATCGTCCTCCTCGCGGCGATGGTGCGGCGGTCATCCGACCTGCGCCGCGTCCTGCTGACGATCCTCGCGGCGGGCCTCAGCGTGACCGTGATGAACAAGTCGATCCTTTTCCTGTTCGACCGGCTCGATGCGATCCACATCGGCCTGTTCGTCGCGGCGGTCCCGTCGCTCTCGCTGCTGATCACGGCTCCGGCTTGGCTCGCGCTCGCCCGGCGATTCGGCTGTGTCGCGACGCTGCTCGGCGCGGCGGCACTCAACGCCGCCGCGGCGGTCGCGCTCGCGTTTGCGGACGATAGCATCGTCGGCGTGATGATTGCTTCGACGATCGCACTCGTCGCCGGGTGCGGCATGTCGATCATGTTCTGGTCGCTCCTGCCCCGCGCGGTCGCTACGGTCGAGGACCAGTACGGCGGGGCGACCTGCGCAGCGCGCGTCTATGCGCTCGGCGGGATCGCGCGAAAGCTGGCACAGGCGCTCGCCCCGCAATTCGTTGCGGTGGCCGTCACGCTGTCGACGAACCGCTCGGTCGTGCCTGGCATTTTCGCCGCCGGAGTGCTGACGCTCGGCACGATCGCGCTCTATCGTCCGCGCGAGGTTCTCGCCACCTAGTTGTTGACGGCGGCAGGGCCGGCGGCGATCGCACCGAGCGATCCCGCCATCGTGCCAAGCCCCGGCGATCCCAGCCGACGCTCGATGTCCGCGACGAAGCCGATCATCATGCCATACTCGTTCAGGCTTGCCGCGAGTGCGTCGCGCAGCCCCGAAACAGGTCGGCACGGCCCGCAACGACACCGCCGCGGATCGCGATGCGCTCGGGTCCGAACATGAGCACGAGCACGTGGAGAAGCCCGGTCAGCGTGTGCTCGAACAGCCGCCAGTCGGGGGACGCCAGCCGGAATATCCTCCGCTGGCGCGCCGTGACGCGCTGCCAGTGCAGGTCCCGAGATAAGCCCCTATCGCCGTGATATCGCGCCAGCGCCGGCCCACACGTCGCTCGGCGCGCGCGTGACGCGGATATGGCCGGTCTCCGACGATGCCGTCCCTGCCAGTGCGCGACCGCCGACGACTGCGCCGACGCCGAAGCGGTGGTAGACATCGATATCATTCCATCCCGGCTTGGGCGTCGCGCCGATCGATCCGTAGTCGTCCCGCTCTGGATCGAGCTTGAGCGGGCCGAAGGCGGCGATGCCGATCGCATCGAACGGTCCCCCGCGGTGCCAGCGATCGAGCTGAAGCGCGATACTGTCGAGTGTCAGTTCTGAAGCCCGGTAGGGATGACTACGCGATCGACGATATCATCCGGGCCGCGGGCGAGCAGCACGCATTTGGTGCCGCCCATCTCGATGCCGGCAACGAGCCGGTCCATTACGCCGCGAGCGCTGAACCGGTTGTCGTGCGCCGCTGCGGCGGTCACCACCGTCCGCGTTGCGTCTGCTAGTCCGGCAAGCGCGGCGTCGAGCTGCGCATCGGGGACGATGTCGAGCATCGGATCGTGGCGCCGCGGCCGGATTCCCATTCCGTCGAGGACATAGAACCAGCTGAGGTCGGTGAAGAGTTCGCCGGGACGCGGCCGGACCCGTCCAGTTCCGCGATAGATCGCGATGCGCTCGGCAAGCGATGGCGGGATCGGCATCGTTCGGCAATGGTTCCAAAACGGGGTGTCGTCGCGCCGGGTCGTACAATAATGCAGGATGACGAAATCGCGGACCGCCTCTATCTCCGACGTCAGTTCGTCGTTGTATGCGCGGATATTGGCGGCGTCGAAATCGCGGTCGGGGAAGCGGTCGATCAGATTATAGACGCCGCTCATCACGAGGTGGATGCTCGTCGATTCGAGCGGCTCGATGAAGCCCGAGGCGAGGCCGAGCGCGACGCAGTTGCGGTTCCAGAACGCCTTGCGGTGGCCGGTGACGAACCGGATCAGCCGCGGCTCGGCGACTGGCGGCTCGCCGGCCGCCGCGGCGAGGTCGGCGAGCGCGGCGTCGTCGCTGATATGACGGCTGCTGTAGACATAGCCGTTCCCGGCGCGGTGCTGGAGCGGGATTCGCCAGCGCCAACCCGCGGGTCGCGCGCTCGCGGCGGTAAATGGCGGTCGCGGCACCGTCCCCGCCGTCGGCATCGCGACCGCCCGATCGCACGGCAGCAGGTCGCTCCAGTCGACGTAGCCGGTCGCGAGGATCTGCTCGATCAGCACGCCGCGGAAGCCACTGCAGTCGATGAACAGGTCGGCGTCGAGCGTCGTCGTGTCGGCGAAGACGAGGCGCTCGATGAAGCCGTCGTCCCGCTGGCGCGCGGTGATCGACGCGCTGGGCCAGGCATGTGACGCCGAGCCGTTCCGCATAGGCGCGAAGGTAGGTCGCGACGCGGGCCGCATCGAAGTGCAGCGCGTAGCGCAGTCCGGCAAGCGGCCCGTCGCGGCGGGCGTCGGGAAACGCAAATTTGCCCGCGTCGCCGAGCGCGGCGCACAGGCTGAAATCGTTGAACGTCCGCGCCGTGCCGCTCGCGCACGCCTTTTGCCAGGCATGGAAGAACGGGCGCCGGTTGATCGGCACGCCGAAGGTTCCGAACGGGTGCCAGTAGCGCTCGCCGATCCGCCCCCAGTCGTTGAAGGTGATGCCGAGCTTGTACGTCGCATTGGTGTGGCGAACGAAATCGGCCTCGTCGATGCCGAGGAAACGCAACAGGTCGATAATCGGCGGGATCGTCGCCTCGCCGACGCCGATCGTGCCGATGTCGGGGGCCTCGACGACGGTGATCGCACAGGTGCCATTGAGCGCGCGGGCGAGCATCGCCGCCGCCATCCAGCCGGCGGTGCCGCCGCCGACGATGGCGATACGCCGAACCCGCCGGTCGCCCGCCGCCTGCCGGGGTTCGGCAGACGACGGGGACCGGGCCGGGGTAAGGATCGTCGTCAAGGCGCTGGTCTCAAATGCGGGACTGCATCAGATCACAGCTTGAACTTGACGCCAAGCCAGTAACGCCGCCCGCTGCGGTCGTAGGTGAACGGCTGGTCGGCGTATTGCAGATAGGTGTGCTGGACCGAGTCGGTCAGGTTCTGCACCTGCGCGACCACGCCGATGTTCTTCGTGATGTCGTAGGCGATCTGGCCGTCGAGCTGCCCGTAGGGGGCCTGGAACACCTGATAGACGCGCGACACGCCGTTTTGGTCGGGGAAGGCAAAGGTCGAGCCAACGAGCGAGTCGTTGACCGACTTGTCGCGCCACGAATAGGATGCGCGGAGCGAGAAGCCGTAGTGCTCGTAGTAGCCGGTCAGGTTGAACGCGTTCTTCGCCACGCCGGGGATCGCCGAATGGTTTGTGAAGTAGGTCACCTGATCGGATTCTGATTCCGACCGCGTGTAGTTGACCGCGAAGCCCAGCCCGTCGAACAGCGTATTGGTGTTGTTGAACGAATATTGCGCACCCAGCTCGAGCCCGTAGATCTTGCCCTTGCCGGCGTTGACCGGCTTGCTGACGTTCGCCGTCGTGCCACCGAAGTCGTCGTTGACCAGCGTAGCGATGTTCTGCGTCTCGACGAAATTGTCGACCTGCTTGTAGAAGCCGGCGACGCTGATCAACCCGCTGGGCGCAAAGTAGTTCTCGTACGACGCGTTGAACTGCGTCGCGCGATACGGATCGAGCTGCGCGTTGCCCGATGTCCCGCCGGCGAAGGCGAAGCCGTCCTTAACGCCGGTGCGGACGTTGGTCCGGTCGTTCGTCTGGCGCGTGAAGTTGTACGAGTTACCGAGGCCGAGCGAGTACAGGTCCTGCGGGGCGACGACGCGCGCTGCGCCGAAGCGGATCTTCTGCTGCTCGGTGACATCGAGCACGAAGTTGAACGTCGGCAGCACGTCGATATAGTTGCGCGACGTTCTGACGGGGACGACGTTCGAAGTCGACGCCGTTCCACGATGCCGTCCCGTAATATGTCGGGACGGCGGCCGTCTGGCCGTTGTCGATCGTCAGCTGCGTGTTGACGAAGCGCAGACCGATGTTGGCGTGATAACGGTCGCCGTTGCCGCCCAGGTCGGCCATGAGATAGCCGGCATAGGTCTTCTCCGACACGCGGAACGAGCTCAGCCCATCGGTGAAGAATTTCTCGCTGTTGTTCGTGCTCGCCGGGTTGGTGCCGCCGTTCCAAACCGTGTTGAGGTATGTCGCGGGGTTGGTCTGGCCGCCCAGTGACGGGGTCTTTGACGATGATCTGGCCGGTTGCGAAGTTGGTGACGGTCTTGGCAAGGCTCGGGTTCGACACCGCCGTCGAATACGGGATCGCGGCATAGCCGGGGTCGAGATAATATAGATAGGTGCCGCCGTTCGGATCGGCGCAGCAATTGCCGATCGCGCTTCCCGCGGCGGTCAAGCCGTTGATCAGGTATCGGCCGAAGGTCTGGTCGACATCGCGGCTAGCGACGCGGAAGCCGCCCGACAGAACGATGTTCGCCGCCTTAAGAAACTCGGGTTCGTACGAGGCGTCGCCCTTGATCGACCATTGCTCCTGCTTGGTGCGGTTCGACCACGCCCAGTTCGATTTGAAGGTCGTATAGGCGGGGTTGCTGAGCACGTCGGCGTAGGGCGCGAGGTAGGTGACGCTCGGCAGCCCCGATGTGCCGCCGTTGTTGTAGGTGAACTCATAGCCGTGGTTGCCGGTAGCGCAGGTCGACGCGCCGTTGTTGCAGCCCGGTGCGGTCGGCGACGTCGCCTGGCCGGCGAAATTGGTGTACAAGCCGTGCTCGACGTCGGCCTGCGCCGCCTGCAGGGTCGAATTGGCTTTCGAATAGGCTCCGTCGAGGCTTGCCTTGAACGGTCCGTCGTTGTCGTACTTCGTTACGAACTGATAATTGTTCGTATTGGTCGAGACGCCCTGCCACAGCGTCGCGGTCTCGGCGCCATTGGCATTGAACGTCGCGTTCTGGACGACGCCGTTCGAACCGATGCTGTTCGCCTTCGTCGGATCGATACCGGGCAGCAGCGAGCCGGGCGACGTGCCCTGGCCGTTGAACCAGACCTTGTTGGTATAGTCGATCGAGGTCTCGCGCTCGTGCGAGTGGAACCACGTGAAGGTCGAGGTCAGGCTGTCGGTCCATTTGTACGCCGCGCCGACCGACGCACCGAGCGTCCGGAACTTGTCGAAACGATCGGTAAAATAGTCGAGCTGGGGTTCGATATAGTTCTTGCCCAGGTGGGTGAGACCCGCCGGCTGCAGCGGTCCGACATAGGGACCAGTCGCCGAGTTGGTGATCAACCACTGATTGCGGTTCTGGTTCTGGAATTCGAGCGTGTGCGTATCTTCCGAATCGTACGACACGCTTGCGGTGACGGCGAAGCGATCGCTGAACTTGTACGACGCGACGAGGGTGCCGTTGGGGGTCCAGCTGTTCTCGCGCTGGCCGGTCGAGGCGCGCGCGTTGCCGCCGAGGCTGAAACCGTCGGGTTGGACCAGCGGATCGCGGGTCTTCAAATTGATCGTCCCACCAAGTCCGCCTTCGGTGATCGACGCCTGGGGATTCTTGTAGACGTCGATGCCGGAGATTTCTTCGCTGGGGATGCCCTCGAGCGAGCTGTACTGGCTGTTGCCGCCGCTGCCGCCGCCGGCGGCCTCGCCCGACACGTAGAATTCCTTGCCGGTAAGGAAGATGTCGCCATTCAACGTTGTCAGGTTCTGCCGCAGGCCGTCGATCAGCACGGCGGTACCGCGCCCTGCCGGTCCGGTTGATCTGGATGCCGGGCAGGCGCTGGAGCAACTCGGCGACGTTCTGATCGGGCAACTTGCCGACGTCCTCCGGCGCGATCAATTCGATCGGCAGGTTCGACAGGCGCTTGGCGTTGAGCGCGGTCCGCAGCGATGCGCCATAGCCGGTAACGGTGATCTCGTCCGACGGCGCGCCGTCGGTTGCCGGCGCGGCCGCTGGCCGGCGGACCGACCGGGTCGGTCACTGCCTGCGCGACCGCTTGGTCAACGACGCAGAGCGAAAGTGTCGAAACCGCAGCAAACAGCGCGGCGCGTCGATTCAGGATTCCCGGTGTCATTTCGTCCCTCCCCTTTTTGCGGAATGTTGCCGCATATTTTTCGCCATCTGCCCCGATCCAGGAGCGACTTAAGCGTACTTGACGTTAAGATGCGCTTGCTGTCAACGTTGTCAAGTAGCTTCCGCCGGTTTTAAGTCTCGGCTGGCTGATTGTCACTCGAAAACGATAAAAATCCGGGGAATCGTCTTGCGCAGATATCATTGGGCTGGCCACCTTGCCGGGCTGCTGCTCGGCCTCGGCGCGTTCGCTGTGCTGGCGAGCCCCAGTCTCGCGCTCGTCGCGTGGCACGAACCACCGGTGCACCCTGCGCAATGGCCGCAGCCGCATTGGCCGGTCACCAAGGATCCGGCGGTCGAGGCGCGCATCGCGGCGCTGCTCGCCCGGATGACGGTCGAGGAGAAGGTCGGGCAGGTCATTCAGGCCGATATCGCCAGCGTCACGCCCGACGATGTCCGGCGCTACCATCTCGGCTCGGTGCTCAACGGCGGCGACTCGGGGCCGGGAGGCGACGACTTCGCGGCACCGGCGAAATGGCTGGCGCTCGCCGACGAGTTCTACGCCGCGTCGACCGATAGCAGCGGCGGCGGTGTCGGCATTCCGGTGATCTGGGGAACCGACGCCGTCCACGGTCACAGCAACATCATCGGGGCGACGCTGTTCCCGCACAATATCGGCCTCGGGGCGGCGCACGACCCGGCGCTGATCGAGCAGATCGGCGCGGCGACGGCGGTCGAAATCCGCACGACGGGGATGGAGTGGACGTTCGCGCCGACGCTGACGGTGCCGCAGGACTATCGCTGGGGACGGGCGTACGAGGGCTATTCGTCGGATCCGGCGCTCGTCGCGGCCTATGCCGGGCGCATGATCCGCGGGCTGCAGGGCGCGCCGAACGACGGACCGATCCTCGCCGGCCCGCACGTCATCGCGAGTTCGAAGCATTTCGTCGGCGACGGCGGGACCGACGGCGGGCGCGACCAAGGCGACGCGAAGATCGACGAGACAACGCTGCGCACGGTCCACGGCGCACCCTATGCGCCGGCGATCGACGCGGGGATCGCGACGATCATGACCAGTTTCTCGAGCTGGCAGGGAACCAAGATCGCCGGCAGCCACGGCCTCGTCACCGACGTCCTCAAGCACCGGATGAACTTCGGCGGCTTCGTCGTCACCGACTGGAACGCGCACGGCCAGATCGACGGCTGCAGCAACGCCAGTTGCGCGCGCGCGATCAACGCCGGCATCGACATGTACATGGCGCCGGACAGCTGGAAGCCGCTGTTCGCCAGTCTGGTCGCGCAGGCCCGCAGCGGCGAGGTGCCGATGGCACGCCTCGACGACGCCGTCACGCGCATCCTCCGCACCAAGTTCCGCCTCGGCCTGTTCGAGGCGGGGCCGCCGTCGAAGCGGCCGTACTCGGGGCAGTTCGAGCTACTCGGCAGCCCGGCGCATCGGGCGATCGCCCGTCAAGCGGTGCGCGAGTCGCTGGTCCTCCTCAAGAACGACAGGGTCCTGCCGATCCGGCCCGGCGCGCGGGTCCTCGTCGCGGGCGACGGGGCCGACGACATCGGGCGGCAGGCGGGCGGCTGGACGATCGGCTGGCAGGGGATCAGCGCCAATAACGCGCTGTTCCCGGGTGCCACTTCGATCTGGGGCGGCCTCAAGGCCGCGGTTTCCGCCGGTGGCGGCACGGCGGAACTCGCCGCCGACGGCCGGTTCGCCGTCCGCCCCGACGTCGCGATCGTCGTGTTCGGCGAAACCCCTTATGCCGAATTCCAGGGCGATCTGACGTCGCTCCAGCTGCGCCCCGAGCTGCGCGCGCCGTGGGCGACGATGGCGCGGCTAAAGGCGCAGGGTATTCCGGTCGTCGCCCTGATGCTCACCGGGCGTCCGCTTTACGTCAATCCGGCGCTCAACCTCGCCGATGCGTTCGTGGTCGCGTGGCTGCCCGGGTCGGAGGGCGAGGGCATCGCCGACCTCCTCGTCGCGCCGGCCGCCGGCCCGCGCTTCGATTTCACCGGGCGATTGCCGGCGGCATGGCCCGCGACGGCGCGGCCTGCCGGCCCGGCCCTGTTCGCGCGCGGCGCGGGCCTGTCGCTCGGCCAGACGGCGCCGTGGACGCCGCTGCCCGAGGATGCGGGAGTGGCCGACGCGGACGATGGCGGCGTCTTCCTCGACAAGGGACTGCCTTCGGCAGCATGGTCGCTCGTGGTCGGCGACGGCGCGGCGGACACCACGCGGGTGACGACGCTGCCGACGACCGCGCTTAAGGGCGCGCTTACCGTGTCGGCGACCGATCATGTGGTGCAGGAGGGCGCGCGCCGGATCGCAGTCACCGGCGATACCCCCGCGGTAATCGAAATCGTCACGCAGGCACCGGTCGATCTGTCGCGCCAGAGCAACGGTGACGTCATGCTGCTGATGACGCTGCGGCTCGACGCTCGCGCCGCATCGACCATGTCCATCGGCGCGCAGTGCGGGCCGGGTTGCGGCGGTATGGTCGCCGTGCCGCAACTCGCCGCCTTGCCGTTGGGCGAATGGCGCGTCGTTGGCCTGCCGCTCAAATGCCTCGCCGCGGCGGGAACCAAGATGGCGAAGGTCACGGCTCCGTTCCGCCTGTCGCTGCGCGGTCCGGCGACGCTGAGTATCGCCCGCGTCGCGCTCGGCACCGCCGCCGGCCAGACCCTCGCGTGCCCGAAAGCCGTGCCGTGACGCTGCGGCGGGCTTTGCTGGCGGGCGTCTCGGCGCTTGCCGCCGCCGCCGCCGCCGCCGCGCCGCCGACGAACGGCGGTCCGTACAACGCGCACTTTCTCGCCGGCGGTATCGGCATCGAGCGCGCGATCGCCGCCGACGACCCGCTGCGGGCACCGGATGCGGACTACAGCTTCACCGCGTGGCTGCGGTCCGATGCACGCCAGGCTGGAGCGGTGCCGTTAATCGCGCTCGGCGGGCCGGGCGGCCGGAGCCTCGCCCTTGTCGACGGCCACCTCGCCGTGTCGGCGGGTGGGCAGCGCGTGCTCGCGCCCGGTGTCGTCGTCCCCGACCGGTGGACCTTCGTCGCCGAAGTCGTCGACCGCACTGGCGTCCGCCTGTTTGTCGACGGCCGCGAGGTCGCACACGGGCTGCTTGCCGGCGTCGCGACGAGCGCGGCAATCGCCGTCGCGCCGGTGTGGTCCGGGCGTCCGCACTTCGGCGGGTCGCTCGTCGAGGCGACCCTCGACCGCGACATCCCGACGGCGGCGGCGATCGCCGCGCGTGCCGCCGCGCCGCCGGCGTTCGACCTCGTGCAGATGCGCAGCGTCGGCGTCGGCTGGGAATTCCAGAAAAGCGCGAACATCGGGCTGTTCCAGCAACAGGATCCGTGGACCCTGCCGCACGGGACCGGCCCGACCGCCGCGCCGAGGGCGGTGCCGATCGCCGCGGTGCCGGCTCTCGCGGTTGCTGGCCCCGGGCGCTGGCAGGTCAACGGCTGGCGACTGAGCGCGGCGCCCGACGTCGCCGCCGACGGTGCGATGCTGTCGCGACCGGGGGTCGATACCGCCCGCTGGTACGCAGCGACGGTTCCAGGGACGGTCCTCGCGACGCTGGTCGACCGCGGGGTCTATCCCGACCCCTATTACGGGCTCGACAACCTCGCCATTCCGGAAAAGCTCGCCCGACAGGATTATTGGTATCGGGCCGCGTTCGACGTCCCCGCGGCGGCGGCCGGCAAGGCGTTGCGGCTGCGCTTCGCCGGCGTGAATTACGCTGCCGAGGTCTGGATCAACGGCGCGCGCGCAGGAGCGATGCGCGGCGCGTTCGTTCGCGGTGCCTTCACGTTCACCCCGGTGCCGGGCGAGAACGTCGTCGCCGTCCGGGTCAGCCCGCCGCCGCACCCGGGAATCCCGCACGAACAGTCGATCGCCGCGGGCGTCGGCGAGAACGGCGGGCAGCTCGCGATCGACGGACCGACGTTCGTCGCGACCGAAGGCTGGGACTGGATTCCCGGCATCCGCGACCGCGACACCGGGCTGTGGCAGGGGGTCGAGCTCGAGGCGACGGGGACGGTCCGGCTATCCGATCCGCAGGTCGTCACCGATCTGCCGCTGCCGCGAACCGATTCGGCCGACATCTACCTGACGGTGCCGCTGATCAACGATGCGCCGACGCCGCGCCGCGTCACCGTTTCGGCGGCGTTCGACAACGTCGCGCTGCGCCGGACGATCGTCGCGCCGCCCGGTGAGACGATCGTGCGCTTCACCCCCGCGAGCGACGCGGCGCTGCACGTCCTGCGTCCGCGGCTGTGGTGGCCCAACGGCTATGGCGCGCCGGCGCTCCACGACCTGACGATCGTCATCACCGATGACGCCGGCGTCGCCGATCGCCGCGCGCTGCGCTTCGGCATCCGCAAAGTCAGCTACGACCTCTCGCTGATCGACACCGCCGGGCGGCTGCGGCGGGTAGAGGTCGATCCGACCGCGGGAAGTCTGCGCGGTGAACGGCTGGTCGACGTCCGCCACGCCGCGATCACCGAAACTCCGGGCGGCTGGGTCGAACGCCTGACCCCGGCGGGGGAGACGTCGCCGGCGGTCCGCGACGTGCCCGCGACCTTTCCGCTCCCGCACCTGACGCTGCGCGTCAACGGCGTCAGGATCGCCGCGCGCGGTGGCAGCTGGGGGATGGACGACGCGATGAAGCGGAGCGGGCGCGAGCGCCTCGCCCCGAGTTTCCGCCTCGAACGCGAGGCGCACATGAATATCGTCCGCAACTGGATGGGCAACAACGACGAACCCGCGTTCTTCGACCTCGCCGACGAAAACGGGATGATGGTCCTCAACGACTTCTGGGATTCGACCCAGGACTTCCAGGTCGAACCTCAGGATCCGGCGCTGTTCCTTGCCAACGCCCGCGATACGATCGCGCGGTATCGCAACCATCCGTCGATCGTCGTCTGGTTCGGCCGCAACGAAGGCGTCCCGTATCCGCTGCTCAACGAGGGGCTCGATGCGGCGGTCGCCGAACTCGACGGCACGCGCTGGTACACCGGCAGTTCGAACGTCGTGAACCTGCAGGGGTCGGGACCGTATAACTATCGTCCGCCGGCGGGCTATTTCACCGATCTCGCGTCGGGTTTCTCGGTCGAGACGGGGTCATCGTCGCTCGCCACCCTCGAGGCGATCGCGGCGTCGATCCCCGAAGCCGATCGCTGGCCGCTGTCGGATACGATGGCCTATCACGACTGGCACTTTTCCGGAAACGGCGACACCGCGACGTTCATGGCGGCGCTGGCGACGATGTTCGGTCCGGCGACGAGCCTCGCCGACTTCGAGCGCAAGGCGCAGATGATGAACCTCGAGACGTACAAGGCGATCTACGAGGGTTTTCTCGGCCACCTCTGGACGAAGAACAGCGGCCGTCTGCTGTGGATGACGCACCCGGCGTGGCCCTCGAACAGCTGGCAGCTCTACAGCTCCGACTGGGACACGAGTGCCGCTTATTACGGGGCGAAGAAGGCGACCGAACCGCTCCACGTCCAGCTCAACCTGCCCGGCAACGAACTGGTGGCGGTCAATACGACGCTGACCCCTGCGCGGGTAAGGGTTGCGGTCCACGTCACCACGCTCGACGGACGCGCGCTGTTCGACCGCCACGAGGCGATGACGATCCCGGCGGACGACATCGTCACCCTCGCGCCGGTGCCGCTCGACCGGCTGTTCGCCGAACATCCGATGCTGCTCGTCGCGCTGAGCCTGACCGACGCCGCCGGGGTCGCGATCGCCGACAACTTCTACTGGCGCGGGCGCGATCCCGCCGCGTATCGCGCGCTCGACAGCCTCCCGCGCGTCGCGCTGACCGGGTCGGTCGCCGTGCAGGGCGACGGAGACGAGCAGGTCGTCACCGTGACACTCGCCAACCCGAGCGCGACGCCGGTGCTCAACGTCAAGCTGACCCTCGTCGACGCCGCCGGCGCGCGGATACTGCCGAGCTATTATTCAGACAATTATCTTATGCTCCAGCCAGGCGGACGACGTGTCGTCACAATCCGCTATCCCTCCGCCGCCAGCGGACTGCCGCGCGTCGCACTTCGCGGCTGGAACGCGGTGAACACGCTCCTCTTGCCGGCAGGCAAGACAGCCGTAGTGCCATAGTTGTTAGTCGGTCTGTATTGCCCTATCCACAATTCTGGCTTTTCTAATTGAAAGTCGCCGTTCGTGCTGGTTGGCACGAGAGTTCCTGTGGAATATCCATACCGTGTCCTTGCTAGCCAGCTGCGATGCCGGAAAGCGGCTTGGCTGGGGCGGCAGGATTCGAACCTGCGGATGCCGGTACCAAAAACCGGTGCCTTACCGCTTGGCGACGCCCCAGTGGCGGAGCCGGCTTCTACGCCCTTGCGCTTCGATGACAAGCGCTCAGCGCGCCCAGACGAGGACGCCCGCGTAAGCGAGCAGGCTCGCAGCCAGCCATAGCAGCGCCGTGCCCGGCACCAGCGCCGCCGCCACCACCGGCACGGCCGCCAGCGCCAGATAGATATACAGCCCGCGCGGCCAGCCAACCTTCGCATGCAAGAAATGATGGAGATGGTCGCGGCCGCCGGCGAAGGGGGACTTCCGCTCGACCATCCGGCTGACGACGAGCCGCAGCGTGTCGAACACGGGGATGGCGAACAGCAAGGCGATGTCGTCGGCACCGATGTCGGCAAAGGCGTGATTATAAGCGGCGACAGCGACGAGGCCGAACAGCGCCGAAACCGCGTAGCTGCCGCCATCGCCAAGGAACAGCCGTCCGCGGAGGTTGAAGACGAACAGCACCGCCAGCGCGCCCGCCACGGCCGCGATGACCGGCTGCAGCGTCGAAGGCAGGTGCACGAGGAGGAACGCGGACCAGATCAGCGCGAGGCCGATGACGATGCCGTTCTTGCCGTCAGCCATGTTGACCGCGTTGAGCAGCCCCACCAGGCACAGCAGCGTGAACGGAACGCTGGCCCAGCCGAGCAGCGTCATCGCCGGGGCGCGACCGAAGCGCATGAACGTTACGGCGAAGTCGGGCACGGCAGCGACGATGATCGCCAGGACGACTACCGCAAGGCCGAGGCGGATGCGGACGCTCAGGTCGAAGCGGTCGTCGGCGACCCCGATCAGGAACATGACGCCGGTCGCCACCCCAAGCTGGACCAGGTCGCGGTCGGACGGGGCATCCCGGTCAGGACCGAACGCGAGCGTTGCCGCCGTCACGGCAAGGAAGGCGAGCGTCACTGCCAGCCCGCCGACCAGAGGCGTGACGCCGGCGTGGAGCTTGCGTCCGCCGGGGTCGTCGGGGAAGTCGAGCAGGCCCAGCGCTCGCCCGATCGGCCCGGCGGCAAGGCCGATCACCGCTGCGACCGCGGCCCCGGCGACGGCGCAGAGCAGCGCGAACATCGCCGCCGCTCAGCGCGTCGCGAGAATGCTGACCGTCGCGATCGAGGAGATCAGCGTTCCGAAGATGCCGGAGATGTCGCGAACCAGGTCGAGCGTGAACAGCGGATCGATGTCCTTGGGGACGATGATGGTGCTGCCCGGCGGTACCACGACCTTGGCGTTGATCGCCTTCAGGTCGCGCAAGGGCTGTGCCGTGCCGTTGGGGAGGACCAGGAAGATGCGCCGCTTGTCGGCGGTCTTCGAGGTGCCGCCGGTCTCGCCGATATAGTCGATCGCGGTCTTGCCGGCGACGAACTGCAGCGCGCCAGGGTTGCTGACGTCGCCCAGCGCCAGGACATAGTTCGGCCGCTTCGGGACGAACAGCGTGTCGCCGGATTCGAGGACGGTATCGAGGTCGGGGCGGAGCGCGAGGGCACGCGGATCGGCCTCGACAACGACGCGACCCGGAGCCTCCACCGAGCCGAGCGAGGCGATCAGCTGCGCCGCCGACGCGGTATCGCTGCTGCTGCCCGACCCGGTCTTGCGCGCCGACACCGCGAGGAAGGCGTTGGTCAGCTCACGCGTGGTCCGGCGAATTCCCTCCTGCTGCGCCTCCTTGACGCTCCGGCGGGTGAAGATCGACCCGTACGGATAGGCCAGCGACGTGACGCCACCCGCGCGCGCGACGAGTTCGGACAGACGCTCGCCCTTGCGGATGGCATAGAGACCAGGCCGCGCCACCTCGCCCGTCAGCAGGACGCCGCCGTTCTCGAACTGCGGCTGGGCGGCATTGAAGCGCAGGTCGTCGCCGGCACGGACGCGCGTCGCGATCAGGACCTCGTCGCCGGTCGCCGCGATGCGCCGGAGGTCGCCGCCGCGTGACAGGTCGAGCGTCAGGTCGGACGTGTTGGGGATCGTGCCCTGCGCCACCGTCGCCAGGTCGCGCGCCGACAGCGACCCGGCGACCGGATAAGCTCCCGGAGCCCGGACGGCACCGCCGACGGCGACTGCGTTCTCGATCAGGACAGGGAGAAGCTCGGGCTCTTCTTCGAAGACGGCGGGGCAGCGGCTCGCCACGTCGCGATCGTTCAGCGGTGTCCCGTCGCGAGCGAAGGCCGGCATCGCTCGATCGGATGCAGCGAGGGTCGCTTCCGCCGCAGGCAAGCGCCCCGCCTGGTCGAGGCCACCCGGCTGCGACTGCCGCGCCGCAAGCGTCTGCTGGCCCAGGACCTGTTCGCCGGTGCGAACCCCTTCGTCGCCGCGCGTCGTGGCCCGCTGGTTGCCCCCGACAGCGACATCGCTCTGGCCGTTCCGGTCGACGACGAAGGCTCCGCGGGTGACGACGTCGAACCGCGCCGATCTCGTGTCGCCGACCAGCGTTTCCAGGCGGGCGAGCGATCGGCATTCCAGGAAGGGATTGGGCTGCCCCAGCGCGATGCGGCGAACGGCGATGCTGTTCAGAAAGCCGATATCGGTCCGGCTGAAGACATACATCCGGTCGTCGCTGCGCAGCGCCACGCCGGGATTGGAGCGGAGTGCCGTGATCAGGTTGACCGGCTGGAAAACCCGCGCGGCGGTTTCGGGATCGCGCCGGACGAGAATGGCCATCGGCAGGTAGGTGTCGAATTTGAGATCGGCGACATTGCCGACCAGGTCGCGCACCGTGGGTGCCGTGACCAGCGGCCGCGGCCCGGGATTTTCGACGTAGCCGCGCAGCACGACGCGCCCGGTGGCACCGCCGGCGCTGCCGCCGGTCAGGACGATCGCGTCGCCCGGCTGAACCGCGGCCGCCAGGCTGACGGCACGGACGAACGTCTCCTCGCCGGCGGCCGAAATCCGGCTGATGGCCAGCGTGTTGCCGCGCGGGCGGAGCGCGCCGCCGGCGTAATCGAGCACCGCCCCGACGCTCGTCCCGCGACGGATTTCATAGATGCCCGGCCGCGCCACCGAGCCGGCGATGGCCACGGTGTCGCCGATCACCGGCACGACGATGCGGTCGCCGTCCTGCAGGCGCACCCCCGGCGGCACACCGATGCCGAGCAGCCCGTAGAGGTCGACCGTGAAGCCACCCCCCGCACGGATGATGCGGACGTTGCGCAGGCTGCCCGAGCGGCGGACTCCGCCGGCGAGCGACAGCGCCGCGCCGACGTCGGACAGCGACGTCAGATTATACTGGCCGGGCCGATCGACCTCGCCGCCGACGAACACGGTGATGGCATGGACCGACCCCAGCGAAACGAAGACCTCGGTGCCGAGCAACGTTCGCTTGGTCGCCGCCTCAAGCTCGCGGCGAACCGTGCCGAGCGAGCGCCCGGCGGCGTAGATCGGCGGCAGCGCGCCGACGACGATCCGCCCCTCGCGGTCGACGCGCACGGTACGGCTGTCGTTGGTCGCGCCCTGGAACTGGACGACGAGATCGTCGCCGATGCCGACGACATAGCTGTCGCTGACGCTGCCGGTCAGGCTGCCCGGCGTGCCGCGCTGCCCCGACTGGAGCAGGTCGTAACCGAACTGGCGCAGCGTCGGATCCGCCAGCCGGGCGCGGTATTCGCGCTCGATCGGCGACGCCGCATAAAGCCGATCGAGCTGCTGGCGCGACTGTTCGCGGCGAAGCGCCTGCTCCTCGTCGGTGTCGACGCGAACGCCAGGCGCAAGCGTCGGCTCCCCGCTGCTGGTCCGCTCGTTCGTTCGCGCCGCATCGACCGGACTGCTGCTGGTCAGCGTCGAACTGCCCGCACCCAACTGGCTCTGCAGTTGCTGCAGGACACGCGGATCGAGGCTCTGGCCGGTCGCGGGCAGGCTGAAAAATACGGCGACGACCGCCGCAACGGCCCGCCAACGGCGCATCACATTGATTCCCCTACCCGCTCGCACTGTCGGACTGCCAGTCGCTTTAGGCAGCCCCGCCCGCCCGGTCAAACTCGCGGATCAAAAGCCAAGCGCCCCCTCTACGACCGCATCGGCCTTCGCCAGCGCTCCGCGCGACGCGTCGCGGGACATGCCGTCGGCGTCGAGCAGCCGAGCGTCGGGGTGGACGACGCGCTGGCCCAGGGTTCCCATGCCCTGGGTGCCAATCGACGGGATGACCCAGACGACCGCCGTCAATGCAGCGAGAAGGATACGTGACCGCGACACCATTGTGGAGACCATCCGTCCGATGCCCAAGTGAGCGACTACGCCCGACCGCCAAGCCCTTGCCCGAAGAGCATTACAACCCCGTGAACGCCACCCCGCACCGTCAACTGCTGCATAGCAGCAATCCTTTGTTCAAAGGACCTTAAGCGACGTATCGACCCGAACTTGGGACGAACCGTGTCCGCGAACATGGGCGCTGTACGCGTTCGCCAGCGAGCGGGTCAGGTCGCCGACCTCGAAACGCCATGGGCCGATCTCCGCCAGCGGCGTGACCTCGGCGGCGCTGCCGGTCAGGAATGCCTGCTCGAAGTCGGCCAGTTCCTCGGGCCAGATCGCCCGTTCGACGACTTCGATCCCGCGGGCCCGGGCCAGGGCGATCACCGTTCGCCGCGTAATTCCGTCGAGAAAACAGTCGGGCGTCGGCGTATGCAAGACCCCGCCCTTCAGGAAGAAGACGTTGGCACCGGTCGCCTCGGCAACCTGGCCGCGCCAGTCGAGCATCAGCGCGTCGTCATACCCGGCATCGGCGGCCGCGTGCTTCGACAGCGTGCAGATCATGTACAGCCCCGCCGCCTTCGACCGCGTCGGCGCGGTATAGGGCGCCGGCCGCCGCCACCGCGCTACGTCCAGCCGCAGTCCCTTGCGCAGGGCCTCCTCACCGAAATACGCGCCCCACGGCCAGACCGCGATCGCCAGGTGTGGCTTCGTCTTCTGTGCCGCGACGCCCATCTGCTCCGACCCGCGCCAGGCGATCGGGCGAATGTAGCAGTCGGTCAGGCGGTTCGCCGCCACCGTCTCGCGCACCGCCGCGTCGATCGTCTCGCGCGACCACGGCAGGTCGAAGCCGAGCAGGGCAGCGGAGTCGATCAGCCGCTGGCTGTGCGCGGATAGGGCGAAGGGCTCGCCGTCATAGCAGCGCAGCCCCTCGAACACGGCACTGGCATAGTGGAGCGCATGGGTCAGGACGTGGACCTTGGCGTCGCGCCAGTCGACCAGCCGACCATCGAACCAGATGTGCCCGTCGCGGTCGTCGAACGTCGGATCGAGCAGGGCCATGCGTCAGCGTCCTATGTCAAAATTGCGATACGGGGTTGCACCGCGTAACATTCCGGTGGCAAAAGCGTCAACATGGCTGACGTAAATCTGCTCCGCACCGCCCCACCGACCGCCTCGCCGTTGTTCCTGCGCGAAGCCGAAATCCGGCGCGGTATCGAGCTTCTCTACTTCGGCTACAGCAACATGGTCAAAGGGGCGGACGTCCACCTGGCGCAGCAGGGGCTTGGCCGCGCGCATCACCGCGCCCTGTACTTCATCGCCCGTCGCCCGGGCCTTCCGATCGGCGATCTGCTGAGCCTGCTCAACATCACCAAGCAGTCGCTGAGCCGCGTCCTCGGCGACCTGCAGACGCGCGGACTCGTCGTGCAGACCGTCGGCACCCGCGACCGGCGGCAGCGGATGCTGAGCCTGACCGCGGCCGGCGAGCGGCTCGAGAACGACTTGTTCGAGTGCCTGCGCGACGGCGTCACCCGCGCTTACGGGCACGCCGGTCAGTCGGCGGTGAGCGGCTTCTGGCAGGTCCTGACCGGCCTCATCCCGCCGGAAGATCGACCGCTGGTCGAGGCGTTGCAGCGGGAAGCGCCAGCGGCGCGGGCGACGTAGCGCCAAGCGGCGCCCGATGCGGCAGCCGCCGCACCCATGTTTCCGCCTGCGCGAGCCGGGTGTCGAGCTCCTTCATCGTCGCCCCGAGATCGGCACTGTCGTCGGCGCGCCAGACGCGAACGACGGCAAGGATCAACACACCGAGCGCCTGCGTCCGGAGCACGCCGCCGATCCCGCCGGCGATGCCCGCAGCCTCGGCGATGCGTCCGAGCGACGTCGACAGGCGCAGGCCGAGGAACAGGGCCAGCGCCGGGTCGCGCGGTACCGCCTCGGCGACGACCGTGACCGCCGGGCGCGCATCCTGCGCGGCATCGAAGCCGCCCATGATCATGGCAAACAGCCGGTCGCGGACGGTCCCGTCCTCACCGCCGTCGGCAAGCGCCGCCTTCTGCAGGTGATCGACGAACGCCGCCACGGCCGCCCAGCGGTCGGGCAGCGTTTCGGCGATGGTTCCAGCGCCCACGCCCGCGACGCGGGCAACGGTGCCCAGGCGGGCATCCGCCCAGCCGTCCCGCGCGATGACATCGGTCCAGGCGCGGAGGATCGGGTCCATGGCTGTGCTCCTATTGTCCCAGTTCGCGCGATCGCGCCGCAGCGGCGACAACCGTGTCGCGCATCAGCGGCGTCAGCGCGGGCAGCAGCACCGCCAGCCCGGCCGCCGTCGTACCGTTGGGGCTGGTCACGCTCGCCCGCAGCGCGGCAGGATCGCCGCCGGCGTCGAGCATCGCTGCGGCACCGGTGATGGTCGCCACCGCCAGGCGCCGCGCAAGGTCGGCCGGCAGCCCTGTCGAGCCCCCCGCCGCCGCCAGCGTTTCGGCGAGCGCAAAGACATAAGCCGGACCCGAGCCGGAGACGGCCGTCAGCGCGTCGAACTGGTCCTCGGCCTCCAGCCAGGCGGTGGCACCGGCTGCGGCAAACAGGGCGTCGAGCCGCGCACGCTCGGCGGCGTCCGCACGCGGGCTGAACACGCCGGTCATGCCCCGGCCGAGCGCCGCGGGGAGGTTCGGCATCGCGCGCGCGACCGTCGCGCCGGGAAAGCGGTCGGCAAGCGTCGCCACCGTCACACCGGCCATGATCGAGACGACGAGCGTACCCGCGCCGATCCGCTCGCCGAGAATCGCTGTCGCCGCGTGCCAGACCTGCGGCTTGACCGCGAGGACCACCGTCTCCGGCACCCCGTCCGCCGGCAGGTGCAGTCCGAGGCGGGGATCGCCGACCACCGGAGCGAGCCCGGCCACGCGCCAGCGGTCGAGCAGCGCCCCGCCCATGTTGCCGGCCCCGATCAGCCACAGGCTGCCGGGTTCGGGCCCGCTAGGCATCGCCGCTTCCGGCGCTCATGCCCAGCCGTCCGCGGCGCTCAAGCCCAGACCTCCCGCGGTGCTCGTGCCGAGCTGGCCGGCGGCGCTCATGCCCGGCCGCCCGCGGCGCTCATGCCAGGCCGCCCGCGGCGCTCATGCCAGGCCGCCCGCGCCGCTCATGCCAGGCCGCCGGCGGCACTCATGCCTCGCCGACCGTGTCCAGCAGCGCCGCCTCGATCGCCTCCGCTGGCGACTTGCCCGCCCACAGCACGAACTGGAAGACGGGGTAGAAGCGTTCGCATTCGTCGATCGCGGCGTCGACCAGCATCTCGGCCTGGCCGAGCGTCAGGTCGATCTCCTCCTCGTCGTCGGGGCTGTCGAGCAGGGTCGCGTGGCGGAACAGCAGCGTGCCGTCGGCCGCCCACATCTCGAAGTGGCCGATCCACAGCTGCTCGTTGATCAGGCCGAGCGTCTCGTACATCGCCGCGCGCTTGGTGTCGGGTACGCGGATGTCGGGCATCGCGATGAACTGAAGGACCCGCTCGTCCTCGCGCCACAGGGCCCGCAACTGATAGCTGCCCCACGATCCCGCCGCCGAGGCCGTGATTTCCTCGTCGCCCGACCGCTCGAACGCCCAGCCATGGGCATTGAAATAATGTTCGAGCATGTCGATCGGGGCGGCGGGAGCGGGCTGAAAGTCGATATCCAACTGCGTCATCGGCCCGAACTCCCGTGCTGCATTGCCACACGCTGCGGGCCGAGCAGGTGCGACGCAAGCGACGATTTCGCGTCAACCACTAAATGTTGTGGGTAACTAGACAATCGGAGCACTGCCTGTGCTCTCCGGCGGCGTATCGGCAGCAGTCGGCGCGGCGCGCATCGCGGCGATCTCCGCCTTCAGCGCCTCGACCTCGGCCCGCGCGGTCGCCGCCATCGCCTTGACCGCTTCGAACTCGTCGCGCTCGACCATGTCCATGCCGCCGACGAGTTCCTTGACGCGGGCCCGGATCATCGTCTCGACCTCGCGACCGACGCCGGCCATCGTGCCCATCGCCGAGGTGGCGATCTTCGACATGTCCTCGAAAATACGATTCTGCGACTGCATGATGCGGCTCCTTTAGCAGCCGATGTGGCGTTGCACCATAAGCACGTCAACGCTCGGCGGCGATCAAGAACTCGACGTTGCCTTCGGGACCGGTGATCGGGCTCGGTTCGATCCCGGCGACGGTCCACCCCTGTGCCGTCAACCACGCCGACACGTCGGCGCAGACGCGGGCGTGAACGTCCGGATCACGGACAACGCCGCCCTTGCCGACTTCGCCCCTCCCCGCCTCGAACTGCGGCTTGATCAGGGCCATCAGACGAGCCTGCGCGCGTGCGAAGGTGACCGGCACTGCGAGCACCTTGGCCAGCCCGATGAAGCTCGCGTCGCAGACGATCAGGTCGACCGGTACCGGGATGTGCTCGGGAGTAAGAACGCGGGCGCTGGTCTGCTCGAGGACGGTCACGCGCGGATCGTCGCGCAGCTTCCACGCAAGCTGGTTGGTGCCCGAGTCGACGGCATAGACGCGGGCGACGCCGCGCGTCAGCAGCACGTCGGTGAAGCCCCCGGTGGAGGCGCCGACGTCGATCGCGGTCGCGCCCGCCACATCCCAGCCGAAGTGGTCGAGGCCGTGGGCGAGCTTGATCCCGCCGCGCGAGACCCACGGATGGTCGCGGCCCTTGACCGTCAACGCGACGTCGGGGGCGACCGCTTGCCCGGCCTTGTCGATCCGTCGGTCGCCGGCAAAGACCAGCCCGGCGAGGATCAAGGCCTGCGCCCGCGTCCGAACTCTCGGCGAGGCCCCGCGCAACGAGCGCCGCATCGGCCCGCTCGCCCTTCATGGTCCCGGACGTCGCCGGCTCACCGCCACGACCGCGCTTCCAGAGCAGCGCGGTCGCCCAGCGCGACGCGCCGGGTCAGGCCCGGACCCCCTCCACCACGCCCACGCTGTTGTGGCGCAGGGCGGACAGCACCGTCTCGACGATGTGCGCCGCATCGAGGCCGGCAGTGGCGTACTGTGCGACCGGGCCGTCCTGATCCTGGAAGATGTCGGGCAGGCGCATGGTGCGGATCTTGAGGTCGCCGTCCGTCAGCCCCGTATCGCTGCAATAGGTCAGCACGTGCGCGCCGAAGCCGCCGACCGCACCCTCCTCGATCGTCACCAGCACGTCGTGGCTGAGCGCCAGGCGGCGGATCAGCGCCTCGTCGAGCGGCTTGGCGAAGCGCATGTCGGCGACGGTCGTCGACAGTCCGCGCGCGTCGAGGTCGTCGGCCGCCGCCAGCGCCTCGCCCAGCCGGCAGCCGAGCGACAGGATGGCGACGGTCTTGCCCTCGCGCACGACGCGTCCCCTGCCGATCTCCAGCGTCTCCGGTGCTTCGGGGATGGCGACCCCGGTGCCCTCCCCGCGCGGGTAGCGCACCGCGATCGGACCGGAGTCGTGCTTCGCCATGGTGTGCACCATGTGGGTCAGTTCGGCCTCGTCCGCGGCGGCCATGACGACGAAGTTGGGCAACGTCGCCAGGTACGTCACGTCGAACGCGCCGGCGTGCGTCGCGCCGTCGGCCCCGACCAGCCCGGCGCGGTCGATCGCGAAGCGCACCGGCAGGTTCTGGATCGCGACGTCGTGGACCACCTGATCGTAGGCGCGCTGGAGGAAGGTCGAGTAGATCGCCGCGAACGGCCGCATCCCCTGCGCCGCCATGCCCGCGGCGAAGGTGACGGCATGCTGCTCGGCAATGCCGACGTCGAAGGTGCGGTCGGGGAACTTCGCGGCGAACTTGTCGAGGCCGGTGCCCGACGGCATCGCTGCGGTGATGGCGACGATCTTGTCGTCGGTCTCGGCCTCCCGACTCAGCTGCGCGGCGAAGACGTTCTGGTACTGCGGAGCCTTGGCCTTGGCCTTGACCTGCGCGCCGGTGATGACGTCGAACTTCTGGACGCCGTGATACTTGTCGGCCGCCGCTTCGGCCGGGGCATAGCCCTTCCCCTTCTGCGTCACGACATGAACCAGGATTGGCCCCTCGGCCGCGTCGCGAACATTCTCCAGCACCGGGATCAGGTGGTCGAGGTTATGCCCGTCGATCGGCCCGACATAATAAAAGCCGAGCTCCTCGAAGAACGACCCGCCGCTGGCCAGCGTCCGGACATATTCCTCGGCGCGCTTGGCGGTCCGCTGCAGGTTCGGCCCCATGGTCCGCTTGGCGAGCAGCTTGGCGAGGTCGCGCAGCTCGAGGAACGGCCGCGACGAATAGATGCGCGCAAGATAGGCCGACAACGCGCCGACCGGCGGCGCGATCGACATGTCGTTGTCGTTCAGGACCACGACCAGCCGGTTGCCGGCGGCCTCGGCGTTGTTCATCGCCTCATACGCCATGCCGGCCGACATCGCGCCGTCGCCGATCACCGCGATCGCCTTGCCCGGCCGGTCGGCGAGTTTGTTCGCCACCGCAAAGCCGATCGCCGCCGAGATCGACGTCGACGAGTGGGCCGCGCCGAACGGGTCGAAGGCGCTTTCGCTGCGCTTGGTGAAGCCCGACAGGCCCCCCGGGGCGCGGAGCGTCCGGATCCGGTCGCGGCGGCCGGTCAGGATCTTGTGCGGATAGGCCTGGTGGCCAACGTCCCAGATCAGCGTGTCCTCGGGCGTGTTGAAGACATAGTGGAGCGCCACCGTCAGCTCGACGACGCCCAGCCCGGCGCCGAGATGGCCGCCGGTCACGCTGACCGCGTCGACCAGCTCGCTGCGCAACTCGTCGGCGACTTGGCGCAGTTGGCCGGCGTCAAGCCGGCGGAGATCGGCCGGGACGTCGACATCGTCGAGCAGGGGGGTCGAAGGGCGTTGGCTCACGGGCATGCACCTGTGGTGGTCGGACGTAACCTTCCGGTTAGCCCTAACCGCACCCGATGTCGAACCTCGCCCCCGAAACTGTGTCGGATCGCCGCCGGTGCGATGCACGCCCGCAACACACCCGCAGGCGCGACGCGCTGCCGTCTTGGCGCGAAGCGACCGCCGCGGCATAGCCCGCGCCATGGCCACCGCCGCATTCGCCCTCCCCGCCCGCACCGCCGCTCGCGCCCACCCGCGGCGGGTCGCCGCATGGCTGTTCGTCGTCGCGGCGATCGTCTTCGTCATGGTCGTGGTCGGCGGCGTCACCCGCCTGACGGAGAGCGGCCTGTCGATCGTCCGCTGGGACCCGGTCGGCGGCGTCGTCCCGCCGCTGTCCGCCGCCGACTGGGCGGCCGAATATGCCGCCTACCGCACCAGTCCGCAGGGCATCCTGGTCAACGCCGACATGGGGATCGCCGCCTTCAAGGGCATCTTCTTCTGGGAGTATCTGCACCGCGTCATCGCCCGCGTCTTCGTCGTCGCGCTGGTCGTGCCGATGGCATGGTTCGCGCTGCGGCGGCAGGTGCCCGCCGGTTTCGGCCGACGCCTTGCCCTTCTCTTCGGCCTCGGCGCGCTGGAGCCGATCGTCGGCTGGTGGATGGTCGCGAGCGGCCTCGTCGACCGGCCGTCGGTCGCGCCCGAGCGGCTGGCGTTCCATTTGTCGGTCGCCTTGACGATCCTGGCCGTCAGCCTGTGGACGGCGCTCGACCTGCTGCCCACGGCGTCGGCGACCGCGGCACCGGTGGCCGGGGCGCGGCCGCGCCGCTGGATCGTGCCGTTCTTCACCCTCCTTGCCGTCCAGATCGTGTGGGGGGCCCTGACCGCCGGGCTGCGCGCGGGGCATGCCGCCGACACCTGGCCGCTGATGCTGGGGCAGCTGGTGCCGCCGCTCGGCAGCATCGTCGCCGATCCGGTCAGCGTGCAGTTCGTCCACCGTACCCTCGCCTACGCCGTCGCCGCCGCCGCGCTTGCCGTCGCCTTCGTCACCTTCCGCGCCGGAGCCGGCAGGCGCAGCGCTGCGCTGGCGCTGCTCGTGGTGCTGCAGTTCACTCTCGGCGTCCTGACGATCGTCCACGGCGTGCCGGTACCTCTCGCCGCCGCCCACCAGGCGTGCGCCGCGCTGCTGCTGGCGGCGACGGTGTGGACCGCACACTGGGCCCGGCGGTAGCATAGTACCGCCGCGCAAAGCCTCGCTTTTGCTTGCGTTGTGGCGTCGTTTAGGCGATAGGCGCGCTTCAAACCGGATCGGACCCTGACATGCTTTCGCGGATGACGGAGTCGGTAAAGCCTGCCGACGTGGAGAAGAAGTGGCTGCTGATCGACGCCGACGGCCTGGTCGTCGGCCGGCTCGCCTCGCTGATCGCCAACCGCCTGCGCGGCAAGCACAAGGCGAGCTTCACCCCGCACGTCGACTGCGGTGACAACATCATCGTCATCAATGCCGAGAAGGTCCGCTTCACCGGCAACAAGGCGAAGCAGAAGGTCTATTACCGCCACACCGGCTACATCGGCGGCATCAAGGAAGTGACCGCGGCGAAGGTGCTGGACGGCCGGTTTCCCGAGCGCGTGCTGGAGAAGGCGGTCGAGCGCATGGTGCCCCGCGGCCCGCTCGGCCGGCAGCAGATGCGCAACCTGCGCATCTTCAAGGGCCCCGACCACCCGCACGCAGCACAGTCGCCGGAAGTGCTCGACGTCGCCGGCATGAACCTCAAGAACACGATCGGGCGGACGGGGTCGACCATGGCCGCGCCGACCAACGCGACGGGTGAAGCAGCATGATCGACGACAACCGCCAGTCGCTGAGCGACCTCGCCGCTCTCCAGGGTGCGGTGAGCGACGGCGCGCCGCAGGGCCACGACGGCGTCTCGGCCGCCCCCCTGCGCGAGCAGCAGATCGACGCCCAGGGCCGCGCCTATGCCACCGGCAAGCGCAAGAACGCGATCGCGCGGGTGTGGATTCGGCCCGGGTCGGGCAAGATCGTCGTCAACGGCCGCGACCAGACCGAGTATTTCGCGCGGCCCACGCTGCGCCTGGTGATCAACCAGCCGTTCGACGTCGCCGAGCGCCGCGACCAGTACGACGTCGTCGCGACGGTCAAGGGCGGCGGACTGTCGGGCCAGGCGGGTGCGGTCAAGCACGGCATCAGCCAGGCGCTGACCCGCTTTGAGCCGGGCCTGCGCGCGATCGTCAAGCACGCCGGCTTCCTCACCCGCGACCCCCGCGTCGTCGAGCGCAAGAAGTACGGCAAGGCCAAGGCGCGCAAGAGCTTCCAGTTCTCGAAGCGGTAAGGCGGCACCGTCGAGTGCGGAATTTGCCTCTTCGGCGAATTCCGCACTCGGCACGACTCGCATTTCGCACGGTCGGCGGGCGGCGGAGCCTGTCCTTCGCCGATCCCGTCCGGCGGCGCTGCATGGCCGCGACGACCCTCCTCCCTCGGCAAGCGTCGCGGGTGAGCATGTTTCCCGCCCGGCGTCATGCCGGCGCACGCCAGCATCGATACGTGGTCGAAACCGCCACTCCCGACGCACGGCACGACCGCGGATGGTGGCGTTCGCCAGCATGACCGGGGTCGATCATCGGCCGCCTGTGCGTTTTCGGCCGCCGACGAAGTGGTTTGCGGGCACGAGCCGATCCCACTTGCTCTGCCCAGCCGCCGTCCATAGACCTGACCCATGCCTCTCCCCCACACCGGCGGCTGCCTGTGCGGCGCGCTCCGCTACACCGCGTCGTTGCCCCCTACCCTCGCCGGCTACTGCTGCTGCGCCGACTGCCGCCGCGCGTCGGGCTCGGGGTTCATCCCCTTCATGGGCTTCGCTGCCGCCGCGCTGACGATCACCGGGCCCACGCGTCGCTTCGTGTCGCCGAGTGCGCGCGGGTCGGACGCCGTGCGCAACTTCTGCCCGACGTGTGGCGCCCTCGTCTTCGGCGGGACCGTCGGGGTCGATCCGAGCCACACCGTCTATGCCGGCACGCTCGACGACCCGGCCGCGTTCGTGCCGACCGTCGCCATCTTCACCCGCGACCAGCCCGGCTGGGTGGTCCTGCCGCCCGCGCTGACCCTGTTCCCCGGAATGCCGGCGTAGCGGGTCGGCCGGGCGCGGCGATGAACCGGTTCACGCCGTTGCCGCGAGACGGCGGACGCCATGCGGCGGGCCCGGGGCGGGGCGCGTTCCAGCGATCGACGAGCGGGCGGACGATGCGGACCGACGTGCGCGGATCGCGCGCGGTTACGCCCGCCAGCTGCCGTCGAGGAGCTTGATGATCGCCGAAAAGTCCTTGTCGCCGCCGCCAACGCCGGCGAACAGCTCGTACAGCGTCTCCGCCTGCGCGCCCATCGGCACGCTCGCCTCCGCGCCCGCCGCCGCGGCCAGCGCCAGCTTCAGGTCCTTCAGCATCAGCGCGACGCCGAACCCGCCGTCATAGTCGCGGTTCGACGGGGCGGCGGGGACCGGCCCGGGAACGGGGCAATAGCTGGTCATCGACCACGACTGGCCGCTCGCCCGCGAGCTGATGTCGAAGAAGGTCTGGGCGTCGAGGCCGAGCTTGTCCGCGAGCACGAACGCCTCGCACGTCGCGACCATCGTGCGCGCCCAACATCATGTTATTGCAGATCTTCGCCGCCTGCCCCATGCCCGCGCCGCCGGCGTGGATCACCGCCTTGCCCATGGCGGAAAGGATCGGCTGGGCGGCGGCGAAGCCGGCCTCGCTGCCGCCGACCATGAACGTCAGCGTGCCCGCCTTCGCCGCCGCCGTCCCGCCCGAGACCGGCGCGTCGACCATCGCCAGCCCGTTTGCGTCGGCCTCGCGCAGCGACCGCCTTGGCGGTGGCGACGTCGATCGTCGAGCAGTCGATCAGGATCGCATCGACACGGCGCGGCGGCGAACACCTCTCGCCGTAGACGTCGGCGACGTGCCTGCCCGCGGGCAGCATCGTCACCACCGCTTCGGCGCCATCGCACCGCCTCCGCCGCGCTGCCGGCGCGCATACAGCCGTCGCCGGCCGCCCGCGCCAGCGCCGCGTCGCTGAGGTCGAAGGCCGCGACCGCGTGCCCGGCCTTGGCGAGGTTCGCGGCCATGCCCGAGCCCATGTTGCCGAGCCCGATGAAGCCGATCCGCATCCGCCTATTTCCCTGTCCAGACGCCGGGGCGCTTGGCGACGAAGGCGGCCATCCCTTCCTTCTGGTCCGCCGAGCCGAACAGGCCGTGGAACAGCCGCCGCTCGAACCGTACGCCTGCCATCAGCGGCATCTCGAACGCCGCGTCGACCTTCTCCTTGACCGCCTTCACCGCGAGCGGGGCCATGCCGGCGATGGCGGCGGCGGTCTTCAGCGCCTCGTCGACCAGGTCGGCCGCGGGCACGACGCGCGCGACCAGCCCGCTGCGCTCGGCTTCGGCCGCGTCCATCATTCGCCCGGTCAGGCACATTTCCATCGCCTTGGCCTTGCCGACCGCGCGCGTCAGCCGCTGCGACCCGCCCATGCCCGGCGTGACGGCGAGCTTGATCTCGGGCTGGCCGAACTTCGCGGTGTCGGCGGCGATGATGAAGTCGGCCATCATCGCCAGTTCGCAGCCGCCGCCGAGCGCGAAGCCGGCGACGGCGGCGATCCACGGCTTGCGCGTCGCCGTCACGGCGTCGTAGCCGCCGAAGAAGTTGCCGCCGTACATCCCGGCGAACGACTGCTCGGCCATTTCCTTGATGTCGGCCCCGGCGGCGAACGCCTTGTCGCTGCCGGTCAGGACCAGGCACCGTTGGCTGTCGTCGCTCTCGTAGGCGGCCATGACCGCCAGTCAGGTCGGCGAGCACCTGGCTGTTGAGCGCATTCAGCGCCTGCGGCCGGTTGAGGCGCACCAGCGTCACCGCGCCGCGGCGTTCGATCAACAGCGTCTCGGGGAGGGGCGTTGCCGGCATCGCGGGCCTCACTTCATCGTTGGAATGACGAAGCTGCTATCGGTCACCGGTGCGGCGGCGTCCATGCCCGGCCAGCGCTGGGTCACGGTCTTGACCTTGGTGTAGAAGCGCACCCCTTCCTCGCCGTGGATACCGATGTCGGCGAAGGCCGAGCGCTTCCAGCCCCCGAAGCTGTGGTAGGCGACGGGTACGGGGATCGGCACGTTGATCCCGACCATGCCGACGTCGACGGTCGCGGCGAACTCGCGCGCGGCGGGGCCGCTCCGGGTGAAGATGGCGACGCCGTTGCCGTACTGGTGCTTCGACGGCAGCTGGATCGCCTCCGCCAGGCTGTCGGCGCGGACCATCTGCAGCACGGGTCCGAAGATCTCGTCCCGGTAGCTCTGCATGTCCGGGCGGACATGGTCGAACAGTGTCGGGCCGACGAAGAAGCCGCCCTCGTGCCCCTGCAGCGTGAAGCCCCGCCCGTCGACGACGAGCTCGGCGCCCTCGTCGACGCCCATACCGATGTAGCGCTCGATGCGTTCCCGATGCGCCGCGCTGACCACCGGGCCATAGTGCGCGTCGGGGTCGGTCGAGGTGCCGAGGCGGAGCTTGGCGATCTCAGGCAGCAGCGCCTCGCGCAGGGTATCCGCCGTCCGCGCGCCGACCGGCACAACCACCGGCAGCGCCATGCAGCGCTCGCCCGCCGACCCGAACGCCGCCCCGACGAGGTCGGCGACGGTCTGGTCCATGTCGGCATCGGGCATGACCAGCCCATGGTTCTTGGCCCCGCCCATCGCCTGGACGCGCTTGCCGTTCGCCGTGCCGCGCGAATAGACGTAGTGCGCGATGTCGCTCGACCCGACGAAGCTGACCGCGCGAACGAGGTCGGAGTCGAGGATCGCATCGACCGCTTGCTTGTCGCCGTGGACGACGTTGAGCACGCCCGGCGGCGCGCCCGCCTCGAGCATCAGCTCGCCGAGCCGCACCGGCAGCGACGGGTCGCGCTCGCTCGGCTTCAGGATGAAGGTGTTGCCGCAGGCGATGGCGACGCCGAACATCCACATCGGGATCATGGCGGGAAAGTTGAACGGCGTGATGCCGGCGACGACGCCGAGCGGCTGCCGGAGCGAATAGACGTCGATCCCCGGCCCCGCGCCGTGGGTGAAGTCGCCCTTCAGCAGATGCGGGATGCCGCAGGCGAACTCGATCACCTCCAGCCCACGCTGGACGTCGCCGCGGCTGTCGGCGAGGACCTTGCCGTGCTCGGCCGACAGCATCTCGGCGAGGCTGCCGATCTCGTTCTCGACCAGCCGCTTGAACTCGAACAGCACACGCGCCCGCCGCTGCGGGTTGGTCGCCGCCCACGCCGGCTGTGCCCGCGCGGCATCGGCGATCGCCGCGTCGACCGTCGCCGCATCGGCCAGGGCCACCTGCGCCTGGACGCGGCCGGTATTGGGGTCGAAGACGTCGGCGCGCCGGGTGCCGCTGCCGGCCGTGGCGGTGCCGCCGATCAGATGGACTATCTCACGCATCGCTCGCCTCTCGCTCCATCCGCACCCTTGTTCCGCCTGGCAGACCCGCAGGCAAGCCGCAACCATGCGGAAGTGCGCCGTGTTTCAGGCGGATACGAGGTTCGCGGGATCGGCGCGACGGCGGCACCGTGCGGTCGCTCGCGTCGCGCCGACGGCGACTACCGGGGATCGGCCGATCCCCGGCCGACCCGTCGCCAAGCATCTGCCGAAGCGGTCACTGGTGCCCTGGAATGGACTCGAACCATCACATCGTTGCCAATACCAGCACCTGAAGCTGGCGCGTCTACCAATTCCGCCACCAGGGCACGGTGAGCCGAGTGCGGCGACGTAGAGAGGGGGTCGGCGGTTGTCAACGTCGTTGTGATCGGCCATGACCCGCCGCGCTGGGGCCGAGCCGCGGAGTGGGAATGGACGGGAATTTGAAGGACCGGCTGGTCGTCGTCGTCGGCGGCTCGGGGTTTATCGGTCGCTATCTCGTGCAGGAGCTCGCCCATCACGGCGCGCGCATCCGCGTCGTCGTCCGCTCGCCCGAACGCGCTTATTTCCTGAAACCGCTGGGGGCGCTCGGCCAGATCGAGGTGGTCGCCGGCGACGTCACCCGGGCGAAGACGATCGCCGCCGCCTTCGTCCACGCCGATGCCGCGGTCAACCTCGTCGGCATCCTCGACGAGCGCGGCGGACAGAAGTTCGGGGCGGTCCAGGCTGACGGCGCGGCGCAGGTCGCCGGTGCCGCGGCGGCGGCGCAGGTCGGCGCGTTCGTCCAGGTCTCCGCGATCGGCGCGGACGGTGCCAGCGGTGCCGATTACGCGCGGACCAAGGCGGCCGGCGAAGCCGCGGTCAGCGCCGTCCTGCCGCACGCGACGATCCTTCGCCCCTCGGTCGTGTTCGGGCCGGAGGACCAGTTCCTCAACCGCTTCGCCGCCCTGGCCAAGCAGCTGCCGGTGGTGCCCGTGGTCGCCGGCGGGACGCGCTTCCAGCCGGTCTACGTCGTCGACGTCGCCCGCGCCATCGTCGCCGCGCTGGCCGATCCCGCGACCTACGGCGGCAAGACTTTCGAACTGGGCGGTCCCCGCGTCTATGCCTTCCGCGACATCATCGCCTGGATCATGGGCGAGATCCGGGCCGACAAGCGGCTCGTCGAGGTCGCTCCCGGCATGGCGAAACTGATGGGCCGCGCCGGCGACCTCCTGCCCTTCGTGCCCATGACAAGTGGTCAATACATCATGCTCCAGTCCGATAATGTCGCCCAGCCGCCGGGCCTCGCCGCCTTCGACATCGCGCCGACCCCGGTCGAGGCGGTGGCACCCGCCTATCTCGAGCGCTACCGCACCGCCGGCCGCTTCCACCGCGACGCCGTGCCGGGCCAGTGACGGTCCTCGCCGCGGCGGGCGCGCACAGCCTGATCGACGTCATCATCCTCGGCATCGTCGAGGGCGTCACCGAATTCCTGCCGGTCTCGTCGACCGGGCACCTGATCCTGGCGTCGCGCCTGCTCGGCTTCGATCCCGACGCGTGGAAGGTGTTCAACATCGTCATCCAGCTCGGCGCGATCCTCGCCATCGTCGTGCTGTACTGGCGCACCTTCGCCGCGGTTCTGTCGGGGCTGGTCCGGCGGCAGCCCGACGCGCTTCGCTTCACCCGCAACGTGCTCCTCGGCTTCGTGCCGGCCGGCGTCATCGGCTTCGCGCTGCACAAGCAGATCGAGGCGCTGCTCGGCCACGCCGAAGTCGTCGCGGTGGCCTTGATCGTCGGCGGCATCGCCATCCTGATCATCGAGCGGCTGGCCAAGCGGGCGACCGTCCACGGCGTCGCCGCGATCCCGGCGCGGACTGCACTCGGCATCGGCTTCGCCCAGTGCCTGGCGATGGTGCCGGGCGTCAGCCGGTCGGGCGCGACGATCATGGGCGCGCTGGCGCTCGGCGTCGAGCGGCGCACGGCGGCAGAGTTCAGCTTCTTCCTCGCCGTGCCGACGATGCTCGGCGCGACCGTGCTCGAGCTGGTCAAGAACCGGGCGTTGCTGACGCCGGGCGAAGTCCACGACATCGCCATCGGCTTCGTCGTCGCCTTCGTCGTCGCGGTCGTCGTGGTCCGGGCCTTCGTCGCCGTCATCAGTCGCTACGGCTTTGCCCCGTTTGCCTGGTACCGCATCGTCGCGGGTGTGATCGCCCTGGTGTGGATTTACGCCGGCTGAGGCCAGCGGCTGGACTTGGCCTCCCCGCGCGCCCATCTGTCGGCCATGGCTCCGTCGCTCCTCCGCCCGTTGATCGACCCCTTCGGGCGGCGGATCGACTATTTACGCATCTCGGTCACCGATCGCTGCGACTTCCGCTGCGTCTATTGCATGCCCGAGGCGATGACCTTCCTGCCCCGCGCTGAGGTGCTGAGCCTGGAGGAGATCGACCGGCTGGCGTCGGCCTTCGTCACCCGCGGCACGCGCAAGCTTCGCCTGACCGGCGGCGAGCCATTGGTCCGGCGCGGCGTCGTCGACCTCGTCCGCTCGCTTGCCCGACACCTGGGGAACGGCCTCGACGAGCTGACGATGACGACCAACGGCTCGCAGCTGGGGCGCTTCGCCGGGGAGCTCGCGGCGGCGGGGATGCGGCGGATCAACGTCAGCCTCGACACGCTCGACCCCGACCGCTTCGCCCGAATCACCCGCTGGGGCCGGCTGCCGCAGGTGCTGGAGGGGATCGCCGCGGCGCGCACGGCGGGCTTGCACGTCAAGATCAACATGGTCGCGCTGCGCGGCGTCAACGACGACGAGGTCGAGGCGATGCTGCGCTGGACCGGCGAGCAGGGCCACGACCTGGTGCTGATCGAGACGATGCCGCTCGGCGCGATCGACGACGACCGGGTCGACCGCTACCTGCCGCTGTCGGCGGTGCGTCGCGAGCTGGAGACGCGCTGGACCCTGATCGACCTGCCGGATTCGACCGGCGGCCCCGCGCGCTACGTCCGGATCGCCGAAACCGGCCAGCGGCTGGGCTTCATCACGCCGCTGACGCATAATTTCTGCGACAGTTGCAACCGCGTCCGCCTGACGGCGACAGGCCGGCTGTACCTCTGCCTCGGCCAGGACGACGCCGTCGACTTCCGCGACGCGTTGCGCGGCGGCATCGACGACGCCGGGCTCGACGCGCTGCTCGACCGCGCGATGCTGGCCAAGCCCAAGGGGCACGACTTCGTCATCGCCCGCGAGCGCGCGCCCGCGGTCGCCCGTCACATGAGCCTGACCGGCGGATGACGCAGCGCATGGCGCTGATGGCGTCGCCGACCGCGCAGGCCCAGGCGGCGGCCGATCTGCTTCGCCCCTGCTATGAGTGGCACCCGGTGCGGGAGGCCGAGGTGGTGGTCGCGCTGGGAGGCGATGGCTATCTGCTGCAGGTGCTCCACGCCGCCCTGCACGCGCGCCAGCCACGGCCGGTATTCGGCATGAACCTCGGCTCGGTCGGCTTCCTGATGAACGAGTTCCGCATCGAGACGCTGCCGGCGCGGCTGGCGGCGGCCCGGTCCTATGCGCTCCACCCGTTGTCGATGACTGCGCGGACGGTCAGCGGCGAGGTCACGGTCTCGCCGGCGATCAACGAGGTCAGCCTGCTGCGCGAGACGCGACAGGCGGCAAAGCTCGAGATCAGCGTCGATGGCAAGGTCCGCATGGCCGAGATCGCCTGCGACGGCATCCTCGTCGCGACACCGGCGGGATCGACCGCGTACAACCTGTCGGCCAACGGTCCGATCCTGCCGCTGCAGGCCGACCTCCTCGCGTTGACGCCGATCAGCCCGTTCCGACCCCGCCGCTGGCGCGGGGCGCTGTTGCCGATGACCTCGGTGATCGAGTTCCGCGTGCTCGAGGCGGCCAAGCGCCCGGTCAGCGCGGTCGCGGACCAGATCGAGGTCCGCGACATCGCGCATGTCCGCGTCGTCAGCGACAAGACGGTCAGCCTCGACCTGCTGTTCGACCCCGGCCATACGCTCGACGACCGGATCTTCAGCGAGCAGTTCGAGAGCTGACGGCGCGGCTCGCGCAAGCGCTTGCCGTGCCGGTGGGGGGCCGCTATAGCCCCCCGCTATTCCTCGGTAGCTCAGCGGTAGAGCATCCGACTGTTAATCGGATGGTCGCAGGTTCGAATCCTGCCCGGGGAGCCACCGCCCATCGCCACCATCGAGCGTCAGCCGTTTAGGGCTGACCCTTGCCGCCGCCGGCCCCGAAGATGTTGCCGGTGGTGTAGCTGCCGTCGTCCTCGGCCAGCCGCACGTAGATGCCGGCAAGTTCGACCGGCTGTCCGGGGCGCTTGCCCGGCGTGTCCGAGCCAAAGGTCTGCTGCTTCTGCGGCGAGGCACCGCCGCTGACCTGAAGCGGCGTCCAGATCGGTCCCGGAGCGACGCCGCAGACCCGGATGCCCTTGGGCGCGAGCTGCTTGGCCAGCGACTTGACGTAGTTCATCGTCGCCGCCTTGGTCTGGGCATAGTCGTAGAGGTCTTCCGACGGATCGTAAGCCTGCTCCGACGTCGTGCCGATGATGACCGATCCCGCCGGCATGTGCGGCAGCGCCGCCTTGATGATGTAGAACGGCGCGTAGATGTTGGTCTTCATCGTCGCGTCGAAATCCTCGTCGCTGATGTCGAGGATCGAGGCGTGCGCCTGCTGCCGCCCGGCATTGCTGACCAGGATATCGAGCCCGCCGAGCCCGCGGACCGCATCGGCGACGAGGCGGCGGCAGAAGGCGGCGTCGCGGAGATCGCCGGGGATGGGAACCGCCTTGCGCCCGGCCTGCTCGATCAGCGCGACGACCTCGCGCGCATCGGGCTCCTCGCTCGGATAATAGTTGATCGCGACGTCGGCTCCTTCCCGGGCGTAGGCGATCGCGGCGGCGCGGCCCATGCCCGAATCGCCCCCGGTGATCAGCGCCTTGCGCCCGGCCAGTCGGCCCGACCCCTTATAGCTGGTCTCGCCGTGGTCGGGCTTGGGATCCATCTTGGAGGCAAGGCCGGGCCACGGCTGGCGCTGCTGCTTGAACGGCGGTTTCGGATATTTGCTGCGGGGATCGCTGATCCGTTCGCCGCTGGGGGTCGCTGGCTGCGTCTGCGCCGCGGCGCGGGTCGCGAGCGCGGCGGCGGCGATGCCAACGCCGACGCCGACCGCGCCCATCACCTGCCGACGCGAACTGCCGTTTTCCGAATCGCTCATCTTCCGCACTCCTTTTCGGTCACTTGGGCCGGCAAACCCGCCGCACCGGCAAAGGTTTCGACTGCGACGGTTGCGCGTGCCGTTGGCCTCTGCTAGCAGGCCCGCCTCTACCGCTGGAGGCCAAGGCTTCCAGGCAGGATGGTCGTGCGGCCATGGCGGAACTGGTAGACGCGCAACGTTGAGGTCGTTGTGGCCGAAAGGCCGTGGAAGTTCGAGTCTTCTTGGCCGCACCACCCTGTCGCGGGTTCCGCGATCCGCGCGACAGCGGCAAACCCCGGTGAGCTTTGCGGAGCCGTGCCGGTGGCCGACGCTGCCGCGCCCGGTCAGTCGGTTACCCCGGCGTAAGGCGCGTAGAATCCCGATCCGGCCCAAGTCGGCACCGCCACCGGCACGGCTTCGCCTTGGCTCCAGCTGCCTGCGTCATCAGGGTTTCCGGAACCCCGATAGGCGGCGATGAACGGGTACGGATAGACGGGACGGCTGCGGCGCGGAGCGCTTGCTCCGCCGGCGGGTGCGGACAGGCTGGGGGGCTGGCCGAACCGGCTCTGCGTCTGGCTGCGCGTCAGGATTGCCTGCGGGGCAATGCCACGCTCGACCCAGGCCATGACCGGCGTCAGCAGGTCGAAGGCGCTCGGCCCCTCGCCGCCCGAGCAATGGCTCATGCCGGGCATCAGGTAGAGCCGTTCGAACCCCGCCGTGCGGGCCGCGCCCAGTTGGCGAAGCACCGCCTGATGATAGGCGATGGTGTTCAGCGGCGAGATGTGCGGGTCAGCCCAGCCGTGGAACAGGATCAGCTTGCCGCCATGCTCGGCGAAGGCGGCAAGGTCGGGATCGGTCGCATCGAACAGCGTGTGCCGCGCTTGCAGCCGGTCGAAGGTGGCGCGGTCGAAGGTCACGTCGCCGACCGTCACCGGCTTCCCATCGGGAAAGATCAGGGTGGCCATGGAATCGCGGGCGATCAGCGCGCTGAAGATCGGCGCGTCGGGCGCGGGCGGCACATAGACGCCGGCCCATTCGAGCTCGGAGCCGTATTGCGGCCCGCCCTGCGTCAGCCGCTCGCCCGACACGGGATCGCGCGGGCCGTCGTAGAAGCGGCGCGCGACCATCGCCTCGACCGGCGTCAGGCAGCGCGCCGGGGCTTCGCCGGGGCGGCAGACGAGCGTCAGCGGATCGAAGCGGCAGCGGCCGGGCGTCGCGATCAGCCCGTCGACCCGGCCGTCGAGCCCGTCGCAGGCGGCGACGACGGCGGCGTGGAGCAGCGGCAGCCGGGAGGCGGTGAGGATCGCCTTGCCGTCGGGACCGGTGTTCGCGCGCGCCTGCCATGAATGGTACAGGCTGTTCTGCACGACGAAGTTCATCGCCGGCGCGCCCGCGACGATGCCGTCGAAGTCGCCGGGAAAGCGCTGCGCCTCGACCAGCGCCTCGCGGCCGCCGTCGGAGCAGCCGCTGAAATAGCGGTAACGCGCGGGCTGGCCGTAGAACGCGCGGGTCAGCGCCCGGGCGGCGAGCGCGGTCAGATGGACCCCGCGATAGGCGAAGTCGGCGCGCGCCTGGGGATTGCGACCGAAGCTCCCGTCGCGACCTTCATGCCCCATGTCGGTCGAGGCGACGGCGAAGCCCCCGGCCGCGACCGTCGGGCAGCCGTCGGCAGCGCCGATGTCGATGCCGAGGCGGCCGCACAGCCCGCCGCAGCCGGTCTGGAGGTAACGTTGCGTCCAGCTGCGCGTCGGCAGCTCGATCCGGAAGGTGATCGCCGGGGCCAGCGTACCCGTCACCGCGCAGACGGCATGCCCCTCGGCCCCGCTCGCCGCGACGGCGCTCGCCACCCGGCTGCCGGTGCCGCCGATCGCCGTCAGGTCGACGCCGGCCAGCGAGGCGCAGCTCGCCCGCGGCAGGACCACCGGGAGATCGGCCACGCTTGCGCCCGGGGCCGCCGCGTGCGCCGCGCCGAGAGGCGGCGAACCGAGCCACACGGCGGCAATCCCGAGCAGGAGGAGGACGGCGGCGATCAGGCGGCGGCGGAGCATCGAGGGTCCTCTCGCGGTCAAAGTTCCCGGGTCGGGCGGACACGGGTTAGGGCGGCGGCCCCGAGCAGGCAGCCGCTCGCCATCACCGGCGCGACGACGGCGAGCGGCCAGCCGCCGGCGAACAGGAATCCGGCGACGATCGGGCCGAGGGCGGCACCGCCGCGGCCGATGCCGATGACGAGGCCGGTGCCGCCCGCGCGCAGCCGCGCGGGAAAAGCGTCGGCGAACACGGCATACAGGCCCGCCGTCGCCCCGTTGGTGAAGAACCCGGCGATCCCGGCGGCCAGCGACAGGCCGGGGAGCGATGTGATCCCCTGCCCGAGGGCAGCGACGGCCGCCGCCGCGCCCAGCATCGCGGCGATGACCAGATGGCGCACGGCGAAACGCTGGGTCAGCAGGCTCAGGCTCAGCGCCCCCAGCGCCCCGCCGACATTCGCCCAGACGAGCACGCCGCCGGCCACCGCGGGGGCATAGCCGATGTCGGCAACCACCTTGGGCAGCCACTTCATCAGGAAATAGAAGGTCATGATGTGGCAGAAGTAGCTGGCGGTAAGCAGCCCCGTCAGCCCGGCGATCCCCGGGGCGAGAGCCGCGCCGAAGCGCGACGGCGCCGCCACCGGGTCGAGCGGCGGCAGCTTGGCCAGCGGCGCGCGCCCCTGCCCGATCAGCGTGCGATTGATCCGCGCCAGCGCACCTGCCGGCCGCCGAACGCAGAGGAAGGCGATCGTCTCGGGCACCAGCGCCAGCACCAGCGGAATGAAGCTGGCGGAGGCGAGCGCGCCGAAGGCGAACACCGCCTGCCACCGCCCGGTCGCCGCCAGCAGGGCCGAGGCGACGGTGCCGCCGACGATTGCGCCGACCGGATAGCCGCCGGCCATGACCGCGACGGCCAAGTTGCGGCGGCGGGCGTTGGCGCATTCGGCGACGATGGCGTTGGTCGCCGCCAGCATGCCGCCGATGCCGAGGCCGGTCACCAGCCGTACCGCCGACAGCATGACGACGCCGGTCGACGTGGCGGCAAGGCCCATGCCTGCGGCCATGACGACGAGACAGGCGAGGATCGTCGGCCGGCGTCCGATCCGGTCGGCGGCGACGCCGAGGACGAACGCGCCGAACGCCATGCCGATCAGCTCCATCGACAGGACGATGCCGAGCGCGGCACGGTCGACACCCCAGTCGCTGGCGATGCCGGGCGCGGCAAAGGAGATCGACAGCACGTCGAAGCCGTCGAGCGCGTTCAGCGCCGTGGCGATCCCGATGGCAAGGAGCTGGCGCCGGTGCATCGGCTCGGCGGCGATGATCTGCCGCGGATCGAGCGCGAGGGGAGGCGCGGCCATCGTCACTCGGGTTCGGGCTTGCGCTGGCTCGCCACGGAGTAGAGCGCGCCGGGCGCGTTGCGGCTCGCCTGGAAGGCCGCCATCGTCTCGCCGCGCATGCCGGCATAGACGACGGCGTTCGGCAGGCCGAGAACTGCGGCAAGCTTTTCCAGCCCGAAGAAGATGGCCCCGCGGGCGATCAGCCCGGCCCAGTCGCGCCGCGCGATCAGCGCCTGGTCGCCGGCGCTGAGCCCCGAGGCGGCGAGCGCACCGGCCTCGTCGGTCAGGAACGCGGCGCGGTGCTCCGGCTCGACCATGCGGTGGAGGAAGCGGTTGAGGTCGTACTGCTCGACGCTGAGGTCGAGGGTGAACGGCTGGCTCGCCGGCGGCGCGAGCGTGGCGGGATCGAGCGCAGCCGCCGGTTTCAGCCCGGCGACGCCGGCGCGGTTCTCGAGCAGCAGCGTGGCGATGCCGGTCATCGACGGCAGGTAGTAATTGCGCGCCACCACCGCCGGGCGCGCCGCGAGCGCGCCGCGCATGATCAGCCACATGACGACTTCGGAGCTTTCCCAGCCACCGCGCATCGCGAGTTCGGCCTGGCTCATGCCCGCCAGCGTCTCGGGATCGTCGGTCAGGAGATCGAGGAACTGCTCGTCCCACGCCGAATTGTTGAAGCCGGCGCGGCGGCCGTGAACCTGGTGCGACAGCCCGCCGGTGGCGACGATGGCGACGCTCACGTCCTCCGGATAGCTTTCGATCGCGCGACGCAGCGCCTGGCCGAGCTTCCAGCAGCGCCGCGCCGTCGGCACCGGGTTCTGCAACACGCCGACGGCGAGCGGGACGAGCCGGGTCGGCCAGCCGTCGGCGTGATCGAACAACAGGCTGAGGGGGGAGAAGCAGCCGTGGTCGAGGCCGCGGCGCTGGAAAAACGACAGGTCGAACTCGTCGGCGACGAGCCGCTCGGCAATGTGCCGCGCCAGCGCCGGATCGCCGGCGATGCCGGGCAGCAGCCGTGCCCCGCCACCCTCGTCGGCGACCTCGTGGCGAGCGCCGACGCCGAGCGCGAAAGCGGAGTAATGATCGAAGAAGAACGAGGTGACGTGGTCGTTGTAGATGACGAAGACGACATCGGGGCGCGCCTCGGCGAGCCATGCCTTGAGCGGCGCATAGGCGGCGAAGATCGGTGCCCAGGCGGGGTCATCCTGCTTGCCCGCATCGAGGGCGAAGCCGATCGTCGGCGTGTGCGACGTGCCGATGCCGCCGATGATGCGGGCCATGCCGGGAAACCCTTATACTCGTCGCAGGTGGCGCGCTGTACGCCGAGGCGTGCCGCCGCTCCACCCTGCGGTCAGAACTTGACGCCGAGGCGCGCGCCGAAGAAGCGCGGCGTCGACACGCCGAAGCCGATCGACTGCTGCGGGAAGGCGGTGCCGTTCGCCTCCGGCCCCGCCACCCCGTGCGAAAAGCCGCCGTAGACGCCGTTGTAATTCAGCGGCCCGGAGGTGCGCTGCAGCTTGTTCTCGATATTCTCGACGAACAGCTGGACCGTATAACGGTCGCCCGGCGCGGCATAGGTCAGGCTGGCATCGCTGCGGGTGAAGCTGTTCTGCCGGTAGCGCACCGCGTTGGCGAAGTCGGTCAGGTCGTAGCCCGAGCTGATCTTGACCGCGCCGCGCAGCCGCAGCTCGGCCCCGCCGGCGAGGTCGAAGGCATGGGTCGCCGACAGATATTCGACCCAGTTCGGCGCATTGGGTACGGGGTAGCCGCTGAAGTTGGCGAACGCCCCGGTCAGATAGCCGAGGAAGCCGGTCTGCAGACTGACGATCCGGCTGTGTTCATAGGCGACCGCGGCATTCAGCGTCGTGTGGCGCCCGGCCTGGTAATGGACGTCGGCCTCGGCCCCGTAGATCTCGACCGGCGCAAGCTGGGTGAACAGCACGCCGACGACGCCGGCGGCGGTCGGGAACAGGGTCAGGCCGTTGATCTGGTCCTTGGAATAATCGTAATAATAGCCGGCCGTCGACACCGTCAGGCCGGGCAGCGGGCGACCCTTGTAGCCGATTTCGTACGCCGTCAGCTGCTCCGGGCCATAGGGCGCCGTCGCCCCCGTGCGCGGATCGAAGTCGTTGAAACCGCCCGCCTTGAAGCCGGTCGAGACCGAGGCGTAGATCAGGTCGCGCGGCGTCGCCTGGAAATTGACCCCCGCCTTGTAGGTCAGCTTGTGGTCGGTCTCGCGGCCGTTGTTCGGACCGCCGATGCAGTCGTTGGGATAAGTGCACCCGGCGACCGGGCCGACGGCAAAGGTGCCGGTGCGGGTGTTCTGGTCGTGCGTGTAGCGCAGGCCGCCGACGAAGCCGAGCCGGTCGGTGGCATGGAGCGTCACCTGCCCGAAGACGCCGTACGATTCGTGCGCGGTGGTGTTGACCGGATCGATTGCGTCGACCCACTGCGACGTCGCGCTCAGCCCGCCGCTCGCGCTGAGCGGAGCCAGCCAGTTGTGGTCGCTCTCGTGGACCTTTTCATGGTAATAATTGGCGCCGGCGACATATTCGAGAAGGCCCGGATTGACGTTCGACAGGCGCGCCTCGAACTGGGTGGTGTTGAACACGCCTTGATAATCGTCGAGCAGGAAGGCTCCCGCGGCGGTCGGGTTGCCGGTATCGAACGGATTGCCGTTGCCCGTCGCCTGGCTGTGGTCGCGGAAGTGCTGCTCGTTCCCCAGCAGGTCGAGCTGGACACCGCCGAAGCGCCAGTTGAGCTGCTCGTTGAAGTTGGTGAAGTTCTCGCTGACGAAGGCCGGGACATAGTTGGGAACGACGAACTGCGCCGTCGCGCCGCCGACGGCGAGATTGTCGGCGGTGGCGGCGCTGGTGCCGACGCCGCCGATATGCCCCAGGGTGACGATGACCGTTGCGGTGATGTCGGGGATCGGCTTGAACAGCAGCGAGGCGCGCCCGGTCTGATCGTTCTGGTCGTTCTTGGCCGGCAGCGCGGCGCCGCGCAGGGTCGCCGTGCTTGGCCCGGCGCCGTTGTTCGCCTGCGGCGAGCCGACGACGGTGATGTCCTCGGGGAAAAGATAACCCTTGCGGTCGTTGACGTTGCCCGACAGGCGGAGCGCCAGGGTGCTGGCGATCGGGATGTTGACCGCGCCTTCGGCCCGCTTGGTCTCGTAATTGCCGGCCTCGACGCGGGCATAGCCCGAGAATTCGTCGAGGACCGGCTTCTTGGTGATGATGTTGATCGCGCCGCCGGTCGAGCTGCGGCCGTACAGGGTACCCTGCGGGCCCTTGAGCACCTCGACGCGCTCGAGGTCGAAGAAGGCGACGCCCTGCTCCTGGCCGCGACCGACGAAGGCGCCGTCGATGTTGAAGGCGATGCCGAGTTCGCCCTTGCTGGTCTCGTCGGTCGAGGTGACCCCGCGGATGCTGATGTTGGTGCCAAAGCTGCCGCTGCCGATCTGCACGCCGGTGACGACGTTCTGGATGTCGTTGACCGTCGTCACGCCGACCGTACGAAGATCGCCGCCGCCGAGCACGGCAATCGTCGCCGGCACCTTCAGCACGCTCTGCGAGCGCTTGAGCGCAGTCACGACGATGTCGCCGGTCTGCGCCTCGGAAGCCGCGCCGTTGGCCGTCCGCGCCGACTGCTCGCCGCCGGGTGCGGTGTTGGTCGGCAGCGCCGCTGCCGGGTCGGCGGCCTGCTGCGCGCCGGCCGGCGCGGCGAGCGCCAGGGCGAGCGCGGTGGCGCCGTTCAGTCGAAGCTGGAATGCCGTCATGCTTCCTCCCCTGCCGCTGGCAATTCGCCAATCTGATTGCGCCACGATGCCGCCGGGAGTAGGCAATGGCGATGGCGGAAACTCATAATCGCTTGCACATTTCGCTGGTGTCATCGCGCAGCGGGGCGCGCGCTCGGCGCAGCGAGACGGCGGTCGTGGTGCCGCGCTATTCGCTCTATGGCGACGCGGCGGCGACGCGCGAGTGGTTCGTCAACGTCGAACCCCTGGGCGGCAGGGCCCGTGCACGGGGCTGGCGGATCGAGCCGCACACGCACCCCAAGTTCGCCCAGCTCCTGTTCGTCGCCGCCGGCGCGGGCGAGATGACCCTCGACGGCGACCGCCTGCCGTTCGCCGCGCCCTGCCTGCTGGTCGTGCCGCCGTTCCGCATCCACGGCTTCCGCTACGCCGAGCAGGCCGACGGCGTCGTCCTGACGATCGAGAACAACTACCTCGGCGATCTGCTGGAGCGCGCCCCCGATCTGCGTGTCATCCTGCAGACTGCGGGGGCCTTCGCCCTGTCGGCCGCGGCGCACGCGGCGACCGCCGCCCACCTCGAGGCCCTGCGCGACGAGCTGGTGCCCGGGCGCCGCGGCGGGGCCATCGGGGCGGAGGCCCAGCTGCTCCAGCTTCTCCTCGCCGCGCTCCGCGACCGACCGCTGCCCGAGCCGGGTACGCCGACCGCGCGGGGCGATCTGGTCGACCGCTATCTCGACCTTGTCGAGGGCCGCTACCGCGAGCAGCCCGACGTCGATACCCTTGCCGCCGAGCTGGCGGTGACGCCCGCGCAGCTGCGCCATGCCTGCAAGGCGGCCCTGGGCCTGTCGCCGCTGGCCATCATCCACGACCGGTTGATCGCCGAGGCCAAGCGCTGCCTGATCTACACGACGACAGCAGTCGGCGAGATCGGCTTTGCGCTCGGCTTCACCGACGCCGCCTATTTCACCCGCTTCTTCACCCGCATGGTCGGGCTGACGCCGACCCGCTTCCGCGCGGGTGCCGTCGTCCACCCCGACGGCGTCGCCGATCTGGCTGCCGCCGCCGGCTGACGCGCAGCGGTCGCCCCGGGTCCGCGGCCACACCATAGCTCCCGCGACGCGCGAACGGCTTGAACGGCGCGCTCCCTCGGCTAAACCTCGCGCGAACGGCGACGGAGTGGGACATGGCCAAGCGTAAACTCGGGCCGTTCACGGTCGAAGGCGTCGGCCTCGGCTGCATGTCGCTCAGCTGGGCCTATGGCACGCCGCCGTCGGACGCGGAGGGCGAGCGGCTGCTGCACCGCGCGCTCGACCTGGGCTACGACTTCCTCGACACCGCCGCGCTGTACGGGCTCGGCCATAACGAGACCCTGATCGGGCGCGCGCTGAAGGACCGGCGGAACGAGTTTGTCCTGGCGTCGAAGTGCGGCATCCGAGTCACCGACGGCGGCGGCCGCGCCATCGACGGCAGCCCGGGCGGCATCGCAGCCGTCCTCGACGACAGCCTGCGCCGGCTCGGCGTCGACCACATCGATCTCTACTATCTCCATCGCCTCGACCCGAAGACACCGGTCGAGGCGTCGGTCGAGGCGCTTGCCGCCGCGGTCAAGGAGGGCAAGATCGGCAGCATCGGCCTGTCGGAGGTCAGCGCGTCGACGCTGCGCCGGGCCGCGGCGGTCCACCCGATCGCGGCGCTGCAGACCGAATATTCACTGTGGACGCGCAACCCCGAACTCGGGGTGCTCGATGCCTGCCGCGAGCTTGGCACGACCTTCGTCGCCTTCTCGCCGGTGGCGCGCGGCTTCCTTGCCGGTGGCGTCAGCGATCCCGCGACCTTGCCTGAAAGCGACCTCCGGCGGTCGATGCCGCGGTTCCGCGAGCCGAACTGGAGCGTCAACCTGCGCCTGCTCGACGCGCTGCGCGAGGTCGCGGCGGAGATCGGCCACACGCCGGCGCAGGTCTGCCTCGCCTGGCTGCTGACCCGCGACGACACGCTTGTCGCGATCCCCGGCACCGCCAGCCTAGCGCACCTCGAGGAGAACTGGGCCGCGCGCGACCTGCGCCTCGACGATGCGACGATGGCGCAGCTCGACGGGTTGATCAACCACGCGACGGTCGCCGGCCACCGCTATCCCCCGGCAATGACCGCGTCGATTGACACCGAGGACTTCGTGCCCACGACGGGCGACGCATGAGCGAAGCGCTCGCCGACGCGCTCGCGCCGCTCGACGACGACGGCCGGCTGAGCGGCGAGTTCATCGCCGCCGTCATCGCCTCGCTCGATGCCGGAGACGCCGCGGCGACCCGGGCGCTGGTCGACCCGCTCCACGAAGCCGACATCGCCGACCTGTTCGAACTGGTTCCCGGCGACTACCGGCGCGACCTCGCCAACGCGCTCGGCGACAAACTCGACGCCGACGTCATCGCCGAGATGAACGACTGGGTCCGCGAGGCCCTGCTCGACGACCGCTCGCCCGCCGACATCGCCGAGGTCGTCAGCGACCTCGACACCGACGATGCCGTGTCGATCATCGAGGAGCTGGACGAGGACGACCGTCGCGAGGTCATGCGCGCGCTCGACCCCGACGACCGCGCCGCGATCGAGGAGGCGCTGAGCTATCCCGAGGAGTCGGCCGGGCGCCTGATGCAGCGCGACCTGGTCGCGGTGCCGGCGCACTGGACCATCGCCCGCATCGTCGATTTCGTCGCCGCCGAGCCCGATCTGCCGACCGACTTCTGGGAGGTGTTCGTCGTCGACGAGCGCCATCACCCGGTCGGCACGATCCGCCTGTCGTGGCTGCTGACGGCCAGGCGCGACGCCGTCATCGCCGACGTCATGCAGCGCGACCAGACGCTGATCCCGGTCGACGAGGACCAGGAGGAGGTCGCCCTCCAGTTCCAGAAATATGCGCTCATCTCGGCAGCGGTGGTCGACGGCGACGGCCGCCTGGTCGGGGTCATCACCGTCGACGACATCGTCCACATCATCCAGGAGGAAGCGGGCGAGGACGCGCTGCTGCTGTCGGGCGCCGGTGACGGCGACATCAACGAGCCGATCGCCGCGACCATCCGGACGCGGATGTGGTGGCTGTTCATCAACCTGTGGACCGCGATCCTCGCCGCCGGCGTCGTCGCCGTCTTCCAGGATGCGATCGCCAAGCTGGTCACGCTGGCGGTGTTAATGGGGATCGTCAACGGCATGGGCGGCAACGCCGCGACGCAGACGATGGCAGTGACGGTGCGGGCGCTGGCGACCAACCAGCTGACGAGTTCGAACACCGTGCGGATGATCCGCCGCGAGCTGATGATCGCGCTGGCCAACGGGGTCGGCCTCGGCGCGCTGATGGCGGTGGGGTGCCAGCTGGTCTATCACGATTGGCCGCTGACCGGGGTGCTGTTCGCAGCGATGATCATCAACAGCGTCAACGCCGGCCTGTCGGGCATCCTGATCCCGGTCGGGCTGGAGAAGGCCGGGGTCGACCCGGCCATCACCTCGACCGTGTTCGTGACGACGATGACCGATGTCGTCGGCTTCTTCAGCTTCCTGGGGCTGGCGGCCCTGTTCAACCTGCACTGATGCTGCACCTGACCAAGGTCGCGGTCGGCTGCGCCAGCGTCGACGACCTGGCGGCGCTGCACGCGGCACGGGCCGACGCGACCGGCGAGGCGTTCGCCCTGACGCGCTACATGCCGACGCGCGCCGCCGAGCTGACCGGCGGCTCGTTGTTCTGGATCATCCGCCACACGCTCGTCGCACGGCAGGCGATCACCGGGCTGGCGATGGTCGAGACCGAATGGGGCACCAAGTGCCGCATCGCGCTGGCCAGCGTTCCGACGCGGGTGCGGGCGACGCCCCGCCGCGCGCATCAGGGGTGGCGTTACCTCAGCGCCGGCGACGCACCGCCGGACGCGGCCGGCGGCAATCCGCTGGACGCGCTGCCGCCGGCGATGCTGCGCGAACTTGCCGCGCTGTGGCTGGTGTGAAGGCGGAGTGCCTAGCTGATGATCACGCCGGCGACGCGCCACGTGCCGTTCTCGAGTTCCAGCGAAACGGTTTCGACCGCGCCGGCCTTGTTGGCGAAGTCGGTGCGGAACTTGACGACCTCATAGCCAGCCGGCGGGGCGGGTAGCTCCTCCTCGCTGGCGAAGGTGCGCGAGACGGCTGCGCCGAGCGGCACCCGCACCTTCTCGGAAACCGCCGCCCAGACCTGCGACGTGTTCAACTTTTGGAAGGCCGTATCGGTCAGGCAATACGAGTTGTCCCAGCGGGATTGATCGACGAGGGTCAGGAACTGCCGCGCGGCCTCGATCACGGCCGGTTTCGGCGCCTCGGCGGCGGCTGTCGCGGGCGACGTCGCAGTCAGCTGGGGCGCGGCGGCCAGCACCAGTACGGCAAGAGCAAGGAACATCACGGCAACTCCGATCGCAGCGTGGGGCAGACGCAGGAAGCGTCCGGCGCCGGGAGCCGGCGCGCTCTCCGGATCGCCCGGAACCGGCGGCGTGGCTTCCCCAAATACCGTGTCCCCGCGGAAATCGTGGACCGGCGGCACGACCTCACCCCCTTCCGCTTCCAACAGCAGGCGCGCCGCCTCGCGGCTGCTCGACACCGCCAGCTTGCGCCGCGCGTCGCGCAGGCGCTCGTTGATCGTGTGAACCGATAGGCCGAGGCTGCGCGCGACCGACTTGGCGTCATGCCCACGAACGATCAGGCGAAGCGTCTCTTTTTCCTTCTCGGTCAGCGCGCCGAGACCGTGCTTCACCGCAGCCATGGCCGCCACCTAGGTCAGGCGGCGCGTTCCAGCCACCCCAAATTCCTCGTACCAGCCCCGCGGCGGGCCGACCTCGATACAGCGACCTCGCCCCGCCCGCTTCCCGCTCCCCGCTCGCCGCCCCCGCTCAGGTGCAGTTGATGCGGCCGCTGCCCGCGGTCGACACCGCGCAACGCGCGCCGCCGGTCAGGGTGATGTCGCCCGAGCCCGCGGTCGACAGCGTCGCGGTTCTGGTCGCCTGCGCCTCGATCGAGCCCGAGCCGGCGGTGCTGGCACTCATCGTCTCGCAGCGCAGGCCGGCAAGCTTGAGCTCGCCCGATCCGGCGAGCTTGGCCCTGGCCGCGCCGCAGCGGCCGGCGAGCGTCACCGTTCCGGAGCCGCTGCTGGCAAGCTCGACCCGGCCCGCCTCGAGCGCGGCGACGCTCAGGCGCCCGGAGCCGCTCAGCTGGCCGTCGAAGGCCGGGGCCTTGACGCGGTCGACGACGACCGAACCCGATCCCGCGAGGTCGACACCGCGGACCATCGGCACGGTGACGGCAATGCGGATCGGGCCGTGGTCGCGCCAACTCCACATCGAATCGTGCTTGGTGCCGATCGTGAGCATGCCGCCCTCGACGCGGATATCGAGCCGGTCGAGCGCGTCGGCGTCGCCCACGGCATGGACCGATGCCGCACGGCCGGTCGTCACGGTCACCGCCTGCGAGCCGCCGACGGCGATCCGGTCGAACCCGCCAACAGGAAAATTGCGGTCGGCGGCAAGGGCCGGGCTGGCGGCAATGAGGATGGCGGCGGCAGCGACGCGGATCATCAGACAGGCTCCCTTGTGTATTGCTGCACTAATACGGGAGACCTTCGCGCCTGTCCAGCGGCTTAGCGCAGCGCGCCCTCCGCCTCGCCCCATAGTCGGCCGAAGGCGCGCGCGGCCGGCCCGTTCGGCGAAGTCGCGGCGACGGGAGCCTGGTGGACGGCCATCGCCTCGACCGCGACGGCATAGGGCACGACCGTGCGGTCGGGCGCGGCGTCGACGGTCGCCTTGTGCAACGCGCGGCGGCGGTCGACCATCGTCCACACCGGCAGCAGCGGCGGGGACTTCTTGTGGTGCTTGGCCAGATGCACCTGCAGCTGCTCGAAGGCGCGCGCACTGAGCGGCGACGGCAACAGCGGCACGACGATCAGGTCGACGGCGCGAAACACCTCCTCGGCCAGCGCGGTCAGGCCGGGCGGGCAGTCGAGGATGACGCGGTCATAGTCGCGGTCGAAGCTCTTCAGCATCTTCTTGAGCGACCGCGCACTGTCCTCGGCATAAGCGCGCTCGAGGTGGCGGAGCGACTTGTCGGCCGGCAGCACGTCGAGGCGGGCATAGTCGCTGGCCTGGATCATCGCGTCCAGGGCGGCATCGGCGGCGAACAGCTTGCGCTGGGACGGGCCGGCCGGGGCGAGGCGCAGGGTGAAAGTCGCCGCCCCCTGCCCGTCGAGGTCCCAGAGCAGCGTCCGCCGCGCCGATTGCGTCGCCGACGCGTACGCGAGATTGACCGCGCAGGCGGTCTTGCCGACGCCGCCCTTGATGGCGAAGACTGCGATGGTCTTCATCGTGCGGTCACGCGCCGGTCAGAGCGCGCGGGCGGCGGCGAGCGCGGCGGCGAGGTCGTGGCGCAACTGGGCGATGGCGGCGGCAGGAATGCCCGTGGCCAGCGACGGCACCGGCGGCGCAACCCAAGCGGCGGGTGCGGGCGGCGAAGCGGCGGGTGGCGGCGGCATCACGCCCTCGGCCGCGAGCAGCTTCTGTGCGCCCTTGATCGTATAGCCCTCGACGTGGAGCAGCCGCGCGATGCGCTCGATCGCGGCAACATCCTCGGGGCGGTAGTAGCGCCGGTTGCCGCCCCGCTTCAGCGGCGCGATCATCGGGAACTTGCTTTCCCAGAACCGGAGGACGTGGTGCGGCACGCCGACGAGCGTGGCGACATCACTGATCGTCCGATAGGCGGGCGGGTTCATTCGTCGGGCTCGGGCCCGGGATCGACGCCGCCGTTGATGCGCGAGCGGAGCAGCTGGCTCGGGCGGAAGGTCAGGACGGTGCGCGGCTCGATCGGCACTTCCTGGCCGGTCTTGGGGTTGCGGCCGATGCGCAGGCCCTTCTTGCGCAGGACGAAGCTGCCGAACGACGATACCTTGACGTTGGTCCCGGCGACGAGCGTGTTGCAGATCTGATCGAGCACCTGCTCGACAAGATCCGACGACTCGCTGCGGGCGAGCCCCAGTTCGGCGTGGACCGCCTCGCACAGGTCGGCACGCGTGATGCTGCCCGACGTCTTTGCCGCCCGCGCCGCACCCCGAATCCGCCGCGCTGCTACCGCTGCCGCCACCTCGACCTCAGGCATTTGTTCCCCCTGCTACCAGCGGACCGCTGCCGCCCCCCAGGTGAAGCCGCCGCCCATTGCTTCGAGGATCAGTAGATCACCGCGCCGGATTCGTCCATCGCGGACTGCGACATCGAGCGCGAGGGGAACCGACGCCGCGCTCGTGTTGGCGTGACGGTCGACCGTCACGACCACTCGCGCCGGGTCGAGGCCGAGCTTTTTTGCCGTGCCTTCGAGGATCCGCAGGTTCGCCTGGTGCGGCACGACCCACGCGACCTCGTCCGCCGCCAGCCCGGCAGCAGCGAGCGTCTCGGTCATCACCGCGGCGAGGTTGGTGACGGCGTGGCGGAAGACCTCGCGCCCCTTCATGCGCAGCTTGCCGACGGTGCCGGTCGAGCCAGGGCCGCCGTCGACGAACAGCAGGTCGTTATAGCGGCCATCGCTGTGCAGGCGGTGGGCGAGGATGCCGCGGTCGGCGGCGGTGCCGGCCTGCTCCTCGGCGCGAAGCACGACCGCGCCCGCGCCGTCGCCGAACAGGACGCAGGTGGCGCGGTCCTCCCAGTCGAGCAGGCGCGAAAACGTCTCCGCCCCGATCACCAGCGCCGTGTTGGCGGCCCCGGTGACGAGCATCGCGTCGGCGACGCTCAGCGCATAGAGGAAGCCCGAGCATACCGCGGCGACGTCGAAGGCGATGCCATGGGTGATGCCGAGCTTGTGCTGGACGACGGTCGCGCACGCCGGGAAAGTCTGGTCGGGGGTCGCCGTGGCGACGACGATCAGGTCGACGTCGCTCGCAGCGATGCCCGCCGCGGCCAGGGCTTCCCGCGCCGCCCCGGTCGCCAGATCGCTGGTCAGCTCGTCGTCGCCCGCGATGTGGCGCTGGCGGATGCCGGTGCGCTCGACGATCCACGCGTCGCTGGTATCGACCTGCGCGGCGAGTTCGGCGTTGGTGACGATCCGGCGCGGCAGGCAGCTGCCGGTACCGACGAAGACGGCGCGGCGACGGCTCACGCGGCCGACGCCTCGCCGTCGTTGGCGGCGACGACCGGGCGATGTTCGCGGAAATTGTCGAGGTCGACGGCGATCCGCCGCGCGATGTCGTCGGCGACGAGGTCGTGGGCGACCCCGATCGCATGGGCGAGGCCGCGGACCGTCGCGCCGCCATGGCTTTTCACCACCAGGCCGTTCAGCCCGAGAAAGACGGCACCGTTGTGGGCGTTGGGATCGAGATGCCGCGCCAGCGTCCGCAGCGCCCCGCGGGACAGAAGATAGCCAAGGCTCGACAGCCACGACGAGCGGAACGACTGCGCCAGCAGCCCGGTGACGAGCCGCCCCGTGCCCTCCGCCGTCTTCAGCGCGACATTGCCGGTGAAGCCGTCGGTGACGATGACGTCGACCTCGCCCTGGCCGATCTTGTCGCCCTCGACGAAGCCGACGAAATTCATCGGCAGGTTCGCCTCGCGCAGCAGGGCAGCCGCCATCTTCAGCTCCTCGGTGCCCTTCAATTCCTCTTCGCCGATGTTGAGCAGCGCCACCCGCGGCCGCGCGACGCCGAGCACGGTTCGGGCGAAGGCCGCGCCCATGACGGCGAACTGGACGAGGTTCTCGGTATCGCACTCGACGTTCGCGCCGAGGTCGAGGACGACCGAGTCGTTCTTGAGCGTCGGCATCAGCGCGACCAGCGCCGGCCGGTCGATCCCGGGCATCGTCCGCAGCGTCAGCTTGGCGATCGCCATCAGCGCGCCGGTATTGCCGGCGCTGACCATTGCCTGCGCCTCCCCGTCGCGGATAGCGGCGACACCCATGCCCATCGACGTCGTCCGCGCCCGGCGGAGCGCCGCCGAGGGCTTGTCGGTGCCGAGGATGACGTCGGCGCTATGCACCAGCACCGAGTTCGCGGCGACGCGCGGGGCGCGGGCGAGATGCTTGCGGATCGTCGCCTCGTCGCCATAGAGACGGAACAGCAGCCGCGGATACCGGAGCTGGGCGACCTCGGCGGCCGCCACGGCGACGGCCGGCCCGCCGTCCCCGCCCATGCAGTCGAGCGCGATAACCGGCCGGTCGGTCATCTCGCGCAGGTCAGGGCTGCATCTCGACGACGGCGCGATCGCGATAGAAGCCGCACGACGGGCACAGGTTGTGCGGCAGCTTGAGTTCGCCGCAGTTCGGGCAGTCCTGCGCGATCGTCGCGGTCAGCGCATGGTGGCTGCGGCGCATGTTGCGGCGCGAAGGGGAGGTTTTGCGTTTCGGAACGGCCATCCGGCACCTGTCTTGCTCTTGTGCGGCGTCGTGGTGCCGCACGGGCATGCACCGAAAACCCGCCGGTTTCAGTCGAGGCGCGGACCATAGGGATTTTGCCCCGCGATGCAACGACAATTCCGGAAACGGGCGGCTGAAACGACAACGGCCGCCCCCGATGGGAGCGGCCGCCGTCGCGCAAGTGCGGAGACTTAGTCGTCGCCGCGCAGCGTATCCTTGATGCCGCCGACGGTGTTCTGGACCTTGCCTTCGGCGCGGTCCGCCTTGCCCTCGGTCTCGAGCTTGCTGTCGCCGACAAGCTTGCCGACGCCTTCCTTGATGTCGCCGCCCATCTTCTTGAGCGCGCCGTCGATCCGGTCCTCGTCCATGCTGCGATCTCCCTTGATGCAAGTGAGGGACCAACGGTGTAGGGGCGTTTTGGTTGCGCCGCCGGGTCGAACCGGCTGCGCCTGGGGGGAACGACACGATGATGGCAACGATGATCACCGCCGGCTTCTGCGGGCTGCTCTTTTTCGCGCTCAGCGTGCGCGTCGTCCTGGCGCGGCAGGCGCACAAGGTCATGCTCGGCGACGGCGGCAAAGACGGGCTGCTCGCGCGCATCCGGGCGCATGCCAATTTTGCCGAGTACGTGCCGATCATCCTCATCCTGATGGGCCTGATCGAAGGCCGGACGGGGACCACCGAGCTGCTGACCGCGACCGGCGTGCTGCTGTTCCTCATCCGCATCGCCCACGCCATCGGCATGGCGCGGCCCGCGCCGAACCCGTTCCGCATCGCGGGTGCCGCGGGCACGTGGGTGATCTTGGCCGGCCTGTCGATCTGGGCGATCGTCCTCGCCTACGCCCACGGCTGAAGCGCGTCGCACCGGGGGAGACGGGTCAGGCGCCGGCGAGAACCCGGTCGGCGACGAAGGGATTGCTCCGGCGCTCGGCGGCGAAGGTCGACATCGCGCCGTGTCCGGGAATGAAGGCGGTCTGCCCACCCAGCGGCCACAGCCGGGTGGTGATCGCGCGGAGCAGGTCGCCGTGGTTGCCGCGCGGGAAATCCGTGCGTCCGACCGACCCCTGGAACAGGACATCGCCGACGATCGCCAGATCCGATGGGGCGTGGTGAAAGACGACGTGTCCCGGCGTGTGCCCGGGGCAATGATGGACGTCGAGCACCAGGTTGCCGACGGTGACGGTGTCACCCTGCTCAAGCCAGCGGTCGGGGGTGAACGGCGCGGCCAGCGGCACGCCATATTGTGCGCCAGTCACGGCATGAAGGTCGATCCAGAACTGATCGTCGCGGTGCGGCCCCTCGATCGGCACGCCGAGACGGTCGCGCAGCACCCCGGTCTCGCCGCAGTGATCGATGTGGCCGTGCGTGACGAGCAGCTTCTCGATCGTCACGCCCCGCTGCGCCGCCACCGCCATCAGCTTGTCGATCTCCCCACCGGGATCGACGAACGCCCCCCGCATTGTCGCCGTGCACCAGAACAAGGTGCAGTTCTGCTGCAGCGGCGTGACCGGCACGATGACGGCGGCGAGCGGCGGAACGGGATCTGCAGCCATGCCCGCGATGTGGTCGGCGGCGGCGAACGAGTCAACCGCGGGCCGCCTGCCGGGGATCGTGTCAGTCGGGGCTCGACGAGCGCGTCCGCGCGCCGACGATCAGGCCGATACCGCCACAGATCGCCGCCGCGACGTTGGGATCGGGCAGCATCGTCGACAGCGCGGCGAGCGTATCCCCCAGGTGCGGCATCGCGACGGTCGCCGCCGCGCCCGCGCTGCCGAGGATCGTGACGAGAGCGGCAAGAAGATAGCGCATCGAAACCCTCCGCTGCGACCGGCGACAACTGCCGGGTGCATAAGGACTAACGACGCGGCGTGGCGGGGATTGCGGGTTGGTAAGAAACGATCAACCGCGATTGTCGCGCGTCGGCGAGGGAGGTGAAGCGACCGGTAGCCGGGGCCGCCGTGCCGCCGTCGTGACATGCCGACGCGCCGGTCAAGCGGCGGCCATGACCACCCTGCGCGACATCGACAAGGCCGTGACGGTGGGAGGCGGCAGGATCGACCACGGCAATCCCCGCGTCGGCGCGCGGTAGCCATTGACCGGCGGTCCGGCGGACGGCATCGCATGCGCCATGCCTTTCCTCTCCGCCGCCCTCGACCGCATCAAGCCGTCGCCGACGATCGCCGTCACCAATCGTGCGGCGACGCTGAAGGCGCAAGGACGCGACATCATCGGCCTGGGCGCCGGCGAGCCCGACTTCGACACCCCCGATTTCGTCAAGGAGGCGGCGATCGCCGCGATCCGCGCCGGCCAGACCAAGTATACGATCGTCGACGGCACCGTCGCCTGCAAGGAGGCGGTTCGCGCCAAGTTCAAGCGCGACAACCACCTCGACTATGGGCTCGACCAGATCACGGTCAACGTCGGCGGCAAGCACACGATCTTCAACGCGCTGGTGGCGACCCTCGATGTTGGGGACGAGGTGGTCATCCCGGCCCCGTACTGGGTCAGCTATCCGGACATGGTCGCTTTCACCGGCGCAACGCCGGTCGCGGTCGACTGCGGCGTCGACGCCGGCTTCAAGATGACGCCCGCGCAGCTCGACGCCGCGATCACGCCGCGGACCAAGTGGGTCATCCTCAACTCGCCGTCGAACCCGACCGGGGCCGCCTACACCCGCGCCGAGCTCCAGGGGCTTGCGAACGTGCTGGTGCGCCACGAACACGTCTGGGTGCTGTCGGACGACATGTACGAGCACATCGTCTATGACGGCTTCGAGTTCGCGACGATCGCCGAAGTCTGCCCGGCGCTGTATCCGCGGACGCTGACGGTCAATGGCGCTTCCAAGGCCTATGCCATGACCGGCTGGCGGATCGGCTTTGCCGGCGGTCCAGCACCGTTGATCAAGGCGATCGCCAAGCTGCAGTCGCAGTCGACGTCGAACCCCTGCTCGATCTCGATGGCCGCGACCGTCGCGGCGCTCAATGGCGACCAGTCGTTCCTGCTCGAGCGCAACGCCGCTTTCAAGGTCCGCCGCGATCTTGTCGTCGCCGGACTGAACGCCGTGCCCGGGCTGCGCTGCCCGGTGCCCGAGGGCGCGTTCTACGTCTATCCGGACTGTGCCGCCCTGATCGGCAAGCGGACGCCCGACGGCACCGTGCTCGCCGACGATACGGCGGTCGCGGCCTACCTGCTCGATGCGGAGGGAGTGGCGGTCGTGCCCGGCAGCGGCTTCGGTGGCAGCCCGGCCTTCCGCATCAGCTATGCGACGAGCGACGCCCTGCTGGCAGAGGCGTGTGTCCGCATCGCGCGGGCGGTGGAGCGGCTGGCCTAAGGCTCCCGCAACGAAGCGGGCGGAGCCGAGCGCATCGCGGACGCGGGTCGCGAGCGGGTCGCATCGCGGCCGTCGACATCGTCGCGCCCGGCTGCGCCGCCCCGCCGCCTCCCCACCCCGCCCGGTTGATGCACCCGCGTAACGGCGCCCGGCCGGAACCGGGCCACCCCCGCGTCGTTCGTCGAGCATCCTGAACGAACCGCGAGGCAGGCATGGCAACGAGTTCGGTGATCGCGCCGCCGGGAACCCGGCTGGGACCGCGACAGAACCTTGATACTCCCGAACGGGTCATCTCCGCGGTTGGTGGCACGGTGCTCGGGCTGGTCGCTGCCAAGCGCGGCGGTGTCTCCGGGGCCCTGCTCGGGGCGCTTGGCGCGGCGCTGGTCGCGCGCGGAGCCACCGGCGCTGCTCCGCTCAAGCGCCTCGTCGGGCCTGGGCCGGACGACAAGGCGGCGGCGCAGAAGCAGGGCTGGTTGTCGGCGGCGGTGTTCAGTCGAGCCGTTTCGATCAATCGGTCGCGGCAGGAAGTATACGACTACTTCCGCAAGTTCTCGAACCTGCCGACGTTCATGGAGAACATCGCCGAGGTGGTCGAGACCGACAGCAAGCACAGCCACTGGATCGTGCGCGGGCCGGCCGGTGCCAAGGTCAGCTGGGACGCGGTACTGACCACCGACGAGCCCGGCCGGCTGATTGAATGGCAGACACTGCCCGGGGCAATGGTCGCCAATACCGGTCGCGTCGAGTTCCGCGATGCCGTCGGCGGCCGCGGCAGCGAAGTCCATGCGACGATCGCGTACCGTCCCCCGCTCGGCACGGCCGGCAAGCTTGCCGCCCGGCTGACGCAGCGCGAACCCGGCATCCAGGTTCGCCGTGATCTTCGCCGCCTGAAGATGCTGCTCGAAACCGGCGAGATCGCGACCAACGCGCCCCAGGGCAGCGCCCCCAAGTCCTGAATTCACGGAGAACAAGCGATGCGCGCAGTCCGCTGGCACGGCAAGCTTGACGTTCGCGTCGACACGGTGCCCGATCCCGAGATCGTCAACCCCCGCGATGCCATCATCAAGGTGACCTCGACCGCGATTTGCGGTTCCGACCTTCACCTGTACGACGGCGTCATTCCGACGATGATGAAGGGCGACATCCTCGGCCATGAATTCATGGGCGAAGTCGTCGACGTCGGCCGCGCCCACAAGGACAAGCCGAACGGCCAGGGGTTGAAGGTCGGGCAGCGCGTCGTCATCCCCTTCACCATTGCCTGCGGCTCGTGCTTCTTCTGCGAGAAGCAGTTGTGGTCGTGCTGCGACAACTCCAACCCCGCCGACAACCAGGACATCCCCGACGCGCTGATGGGCCATTCGCCATCGGGTCTGTTCGGCTATAGTCACATGACCGGCGGCTATGCCGGCGGCCAGGCCGAATACGTCCGGGTTCCCTTTGCCGACACCGGGGCCTTTCCCGTCCCCGACCACCTCGAGGACGAGCAGGTCCTGTTCCTGACCGACATCTTCCCGACCGGGTACATGGCGGCGGAAAATTGTGCGATCGAGCGCGGCGACACGGTCGCGATCTGGGGCGCGGGACCGGTCGGCCAGTTCGCCATCCGCTCGGCCTTCCTCCTCGGGGCCGAGCGCGTGATCTCGATCGACCATAATCCCGCGCGCCTGCGGTTGTCGGCGCAGGCGGGTGCGGATACGCTCAATTTCGAGGAGGTCGACGTCCTCGACGCGCTGATGGAGGCGACCGCCGGGCGCGGCCCCGACAGTTGCATGGACGCCGTCGGCATGGAGGCGCACGGCGTCGCCATCGACAATGTCGAAGACCTCGCCAAGCAGAAGATCGGCGTCGGTACCGACCGCCCGCATGTCTTGCGTCAGGCGGTGATCGCCTGCCGCAAGGGCGGGCACGTGTCGGTCCCGGGCGTGTACGGCGGTTTCATCGACAATTTCCCGATGGGTGCCGTGGTCAACAAGGGGCTGACGATCAAGAGCGGCCAGACCCATGTCCACCGCTACCTGAAGCCGCTGCTCGACCACATCGAGAAGGGCGACATCGATCCCCGTATCGTCATCAGCCACCGCCTGCCGCTCGATGCCGCGCCGATGGCGTACGACCAGTTCAAGAACAACCAGGACGAGTTCCGCAAGGTCGTGCTCAAGCCGTGAGCCGAAGACGAGCCACCGGCGTCCGCGACGCCGGTGGCGGTGACAATGCTTGGCCCTGCTGGCACCGGCGGGCCGTGACGCGACGCCGCTAGACCAGCCGCTCGACCGCATGGATGGCGATGCCGATCAGGCCGCCGATGACGGTGCCGTTGATCCGGATATACTGGAGGTCGCGCCCGACCGCGGCTTCCATCCGGCCTGTGATCGTCGCCGCGTCCCAGCGGCGAATGGTGTCGCTGACCAGCCGCACGATGCTGGTGCCATAGGTCGCGACGGCGCTGACCACCGCCCGCCGTGCCAGCGTGTCGAGCGCATCGGCCAGCGCGGGATTGGCGGCGATGACCTGACCGAGCTCGGCGGCGAAGCGTGAGGTCGTCGCCGCCCTGCTCGGCGACTCCTCGGCCAGTACCGCCTTGATCGTGTCCCACAGGCTGGCGAACAGCCCCGCCGTCGCCGGGCTGTCGAGCAGGTCGAGCTTCGCCGCCTCCAGCCGCTGTGCGGCATTGCTGGCCGGGTCCTGCAGGCGTGCGGCGAGCGCTGCAAGCCAGTCGCTGATGGCGCGGCGGTCGGGATGCTCGCGCCCGAGTGCCGTGACCGCGGGCAATGGCACGGGAGCGCGCGCTTCCAACGCGGCGGCGCGTGCGCGGAAATCCGCCATGACCTGGGTCTGGTCGCGGCGCGCGGTCGCCGTCGCCGCCTCCGACATCGCCAGCAGGCGGGCACGAACGGCGTCGACGATGCCGCCGGCGATCTTCTCGTCGATGAAGGCCGGCACCCATTTACCCGATCGCTCGGCGACGGCGGCGTGGATGTCGCCCTCGTGCGCGTCGAGCAGGTCCAGGCCGGCGATCACGGCACGCTGGACGAGCGCCTCGTGGCGCCCGTCGCCGACGAGGCTGGCGAGCACGCGACCGATCCCCGGCGCGACGGGCGTCGTCCGCAGCTGGTCGGTGACGGTGACGGTAAGCAGCTGCGCCACGGTCGCATCGTCGAGCGCGCCGATGAAGCGCGCGACCAGCCCGGCAAGCGCCCGGCGCAGACGGCCGCTGCCGTCGGCCCGCGGTGCCGTCAGCCAGGCGGCGAGCATCGCGGCGAGGTGAAAACCCTCCATCCGGCGCGCCATCACGGCGGGAGTGAGGAAATTATCCTTGAGGAACACGGCCAGCGCATCGCCGATGCGGTCCTTGTTCTCGGGCACGATCGCGGTGTGCGGGATCGGCAGGCCGAGCGGGTGGCGAAACAGCGCCGTGACCGCGAACCAATCCGCCAGCCCGCCGACCAGCGACGCCTCGGCAAAGGCGCGCAGGTAGCCGCGACCGGCGAAGTCGGGGCTGAGCGTCGCCGCAGCGAACACCGCCGCCATGCCGACGAGCAGCAACGTCGCGGCCAGCCGCATGCGGTGGAACGGCGTCGCCGGAAGCTCGAACGGCGTGAAGGCCATTCCGGCCTAACTCATTCCGCGGGCTGCGGTGCCGCTTGCGGCCCGGTCTCGGCCGGATTGAACGCGCCGCCGATGCGCCCTGCGATCCACTTTTCGAGATCGTCGGCCAGCGTGAAGCCGGCGGGCACGATGATCAGCGTCAGGATCGTCGACAGGGCAATGCCGCCGATGACGGCAATGCCCATCGGCTGCCGCCACGAGCCGTCGCCACCGATCGAGAGCGAGATGGGCAGCATGCCGGCAATCATCGCGACCGAGGTCATGACGATGGGCTGGGCCCGCTTGCGCCCGGCGTCGAGGATCGCCTCGACGCGGTCGATGCCGACGCGCATCTCCTCGATGGCGAAGTCGATCAGCAGGATCGAGTTCTTGGCGACGATGCCGAACAGCATGAGGATGCCGATGCATACCGGCATCGAAAACGCCATGCCCGTCGCCAGCAACGCAACGATCGCGCCCAGCGGGGCTAGCGCCAGCGATGCCATGTTGACGAACGGGGGCAGGACGCGGCGGTAGAGCAGGACCAGGACCGCGAAGACGAGCAGGATGCCGGCGATCAGCGCGAAGATGAAGTTGACGAACAGCTGCCCGATCCACTCCTCATTGCCGACCGCGACCGGCTGAACGCCCTGCGGCAGCTTCTTGTATTCCGGCAGCGCATGGATCGCGCTCTGGACGTCGCCGCTCTGCGCGTGCGGCGCCAGGTCGCCGACGATCACGATCCGCCGCGCCTGGTTGTAGCGGCGGATCTTCACCGGCCCCTCGCCAAAGCCGATGTCGGCCAGAACCTTGAGCGGCACCGACGGGCCGGTCAGCTGCGCGAGGCTGGTGGGTACCGGCAGGGTGCGGATGGTCTCCAGGTCGCCGCGCGCGTTGTCGGGCAGCTGGACCCGGATCGGGATCTGCCGGTCGGACAGCGAGAACTTGGCAAGGTTCTGCGGCACGTCGCCGATCGTCGCCAGGCGGATCGTCTGGGACAGCGCCTGGACCGAGACGCCCATCTCGGCGGCGAGGTCGAAGTGCGGCTTGATGACGATTTCGGGCCGCTGCAGGTCGGCGTCGACGTGCGGGTCCCGCAGCCCCGGCACGCGCCTCATGCCCTTGACCAGCGCGTCGGCCGCCTGGTGGAGCGTCAACGGGTCTTCGCCGACCAGCATGACGTTGATGTCGTGGCCGCCGAAGCCGCCGGTCTGCGACTGGAAGTTGACCCGCGCATCGGGCAGCGCGCGCAGCATCGGTGCCGCGTCGTGCTCGAAGTCGACGGTCGACAGCGCCCGTTCCGCCCGCGGCTTCAAGGCGACGAGAATGGTGGCGAAGCGGATCTCGTCGTCGCCACCGATCGTCTCGAGGGTCGAGACGACCTCCGGTCGCCGCTTGAGCAGCGCCGCGGCCTGGTCGGTGACGCGCTCGACGTCGGCGAGGCGGACGCCCGGTGCCATCTCGATCTGGACCTGCGACTGGCCGGTGTCGACGGGCGGCTGGAAGGCGACCGGAAGCTGCATGCCAAGGACGATGGTCAGGACGAAGGCGAGGACGCCGCCGCCGACGGTCCACCAGCGGTGGCGGATCGACCAGCGCAGGAAGCCGATGTAGCGCGCCATCACCGGGCCGCTGGCGTGCGGCTTGGCACCGTGCGGGCGCAGGAAATAGGCGGCGCACAGCGGCGTGACGAGGCGGGCGACAAGCAGGCTCATCAGCACGGCGATGACGACGGTCAGACCGAACTGCTTGAAATACTGCCCGGAAATACCGGGCATCAGTGCGACCGGCAGGAACACCGCGACGATGGCAAAGGTGGTGGCGACGACCGCCAGGCCGATCTCGTCGGCGGCATCCATCGACGCGCGCCACGCCGACTTGCCCATCCGCATGTGGCGGACGATGTTTTCAATCTCGACGATCGCGTCGTCGACAAGGATGCCGGCGACGAGGCTCAGGGCGAGCAGGCTGATGCCGTTGAGCGTAAAGCCGAGCGTGTCCATGAAGAAGAACGCCGGAATGCACGACAGCGGGATCGCCACCGCCGAAATCAGCGTCGCCCGCCAGTCGCGCAGGAAGAAGAAGACGACCACGACCGCCAGCAGCGCGCCTTCGAACAGCGAGCGGATCGACGAGCGATACTGGTCGCGCGTATGCTTGACATTGTCGTCGGTCAGCTCGATCTGGACCTTCGGATTTTCCTTGCTGATCTTGGCAAGCTCAGCGGTGATCTTGTCCATCGTCTGGACCTCGGACCCGCCCTTGGCCTTGCGGACTTCGAACGAGGTGACCTCGCGACCGTTGAACTTGACGATGCGGCGCTGCTCGGCACTGCCGTCGCGGACGGCGGCGACGTCGCCCAGCCGGACGACGCGGTTGGCCGAGATCGGGATCCGCGTCTCGGCGAGCGCCGCGGCCGTCCGCGCGCCGCCAAGCACCCGCACCGCCTGTTCGGCGCCGGCGATCTGTGTCCGCCCGCCGGTCGCGTCGATGTTCAACGCGCGGATGGTGTTGTTGATCTGTGCCGCGGTGACGCCGTACGCCTGCAGCTTGACCGGATCGAGGTCGACGTTGATCTCGCGCTGGACGCCGCCGGTGGCGTTGACCGCACCGACGCCGGGGATCGACTCCAGCCGCTTGACGATGACGTTGTCGACGAACCAGGTCAGTTGCTCCAACGTCATGTCGGTGGTCGTCACGACGTAGCTGCCGAGCGCATTGTCGAAGTCCTGCCGCTGGACGACCGGCTCGAGGATGCCTTCGGGCAGGTCGGAGCGGATCTTCGACACCGCGTCGCGCACGTCGTTGACTGCCCGGTCGGTCGGCGTGCCGATGGCGAACTCGACATTGGTGCCGGAGATGCCCTCGACCGCGTAGGAGGTGATGTGCTCCACGCCATTGACCGAGGCGACCGCGCCCTCGACCTTCTGCGTTATCTGCTTCTCCATTTCGCTCGGTGCCGCGCCCGGCTGGCTGACCGTCACCGACACCAAGGGGAAACTGATGTCGGGCTGGTCGTTGATCGCCATCGTGTTGAAGCTGACGATGCCGAGGAACGACAGGACGAGGAAGAAGACGATCGGGAAGGTCGGGTTCTTGATCGCCCAGCTCGACATGTTGCGCATGGTCAGCGTGCTCCCGCGGCCAAAACGGGGGCGATTGTCTCGCCCGGCGCGAGGAAGGCTCCGGCGCTCAGGACGACGTGCTCGGTGCCTGTCAGCCCGGCCGTGATGCTCATGCCGACGGCCGAGACCTCGCCGACCTTGACGTTGCGCCGCACGACCTTGTTGTCCGGGCCGACGACGTAGACATAGCTGCCGGCATCGTCGACCATTACCGCCGACTGTGGCAGCACCGGCCGCGTCGCCTCGCCGGCCGCGACGGTCGCGTTGGCAAAGGCCCCGACCCGCAGGCCCGGCGCGTAGGCGAGCGTGATGCGCGCGATCCCCTGGCGGCTGTTGGTGTCGATCACCGGATCGATCAGCCAGATGCGGCCGGGATAGTCGGTCGTCGAGCCGATCGGGCGGACGCGCGCCGGCATGCCGACCTTCAGGTTCGCCATGTCCTGTTCGGCGACCAGGGCCCGCATTTCGAGGGTCCCGCCTTCGGCGATGCGGAACAGGTTGTTAGCGCCGGCGCCGACGATCTGCCCGGTCTCGACATTGCGCTGGAGGACAAGGCCGGCGGCCGGAGCGCGCACGTCGAGCCGGGCGAGCCGCGCCCGCATCTCGCCGAGCTGTGCCTCGGCCACTGCCACCTTGGCGTTCATGCCGTCGCGGGTGGCGGTCTTCAAATCGATGTCCGCCTTGGAGATGAAGCCCTTGTCGACCAGCTTGACGGCCCGGTCGAGGTTCGACTGGGCGAGCGCAGCGTCGGCCTTGGCCGAGCGAATGGTCGCCGCCATCTGCGCCACCTGCTGCGCCTGCACCGACGAGTCGATGCGCGCGAGGACCTGGCCCTTGGCGACCGTCTGCCCGGCATCGACCAGAACCGCCGTCACCAGCCCGCCCTCGCCGTTGACGCCGACGACCGAGTCGCGGCGCGCCGCGATGCTGCCGTTGGCGGTGACATCGGCCGCGACGCGGCTGGTGCCGGGCTCGATGACGGTGACGGTGGGAATGGTGGCCGCGGCAACGCCGGCAGCAGCGGCGGGCTTCTGCCGCCCCAGCGCCAGCCATGCCGCGACGACGACGACGAGCACCGCGGCGACGACCAGCGCCACGCGCCACGGCCGCCCGTCGCGCACCGGCGGCGAAACCGTCCCGTCGATCCGCAGGTGCATGTTCATACTCGTCATGTTCCCCGCCGAAGCTGAGTGTATTACCACTGTAACGCACTTAGCGTCGCCGTCAACCGCCATAGCGACAAAGCGAGGCTTTGCGAAGGTGCCCATAACGACAAGCGCGACAGACCAGGTGGGCGAATTCAACGGCGTCGGGGCGGATTGCCGCGCGTGCCCGCGATCCGTACGTTGCGCTCAGTCAACGACGGGACCAACGCCGATGCGCCGCCTGCTGCCGCTTGCCCTCCTCGTGCTGCCGGTGCCGGCCTGGGCCGAGGCGGGGCCGACGACGCTCACCGTCGTCGCCGAGGGTCACGTCGACCGCGCGCCCGATGTCGCCGAGTTGTCGGGCGGAGTTGTGACGCAGGCCTCGACCGCCGCCGCCGCGCTTGCGGCCAACGCGGAGCGGATGACGCAGGTCATCGCCGCGCTTCGCCGTGCCGGCATTGCCGAGCGCGATGTCCAGACCAGCGGCCTCAGCCTTCAGCCGCAATACCGCTACGGCGAGGGCCACCCTCCGGTCCTGACCGGATACCAGGTGTCGAACACCGTCGCCGTCAAGGTCCGCAGGCTGGCCGACGCCGGGCCGCTGGTCGACGCGCTTGTCGCGGCGGGCGCAAACCAGGTCAACGGGCCGTCCTTCCGCGTCGAGGATGCCGAGGGAACGCTCGATGCGGCGCGCATGGCTGCGGTCGTAGCGGCGCGCAAGCGGGCGGACCTCTACGCCGCCGCTGCCGGAATGCACGTCGCCCACATCCGGGCGATCAGCGAAGGAACACCCGCGCGGATCGAGCCCGAGAACACGATCATCGTCAGCGCCGCACGCAAGTTCGCCGCGCCGACCCCGATCGCACCAGGCGAAGTGACGCTCGGCGCGACCGTGACGGTGGTGTTCGAGCTCAACTGACCCGGGCCAGCGGCACGATCAGCGGTCCGCCGTCCGCCTCCCCGTGCCACGCCCTGACGCCGTAGACCCGCGCCAGCGTTGCCGCATCGAGCACCGCCGCCGGCGGGCCGGCCGCAGCGACGCGCCCGCCGTCGAGCAGCACGAGCCGGTCGGCGAAGCGCGCGGCGAGCGTCAGCTCGTGAAGGACGGCAACGATCGCGACACCGCGCCGCGCCTCGGCACGGAGCAGGTCCATCACCGCCAGCGCGTGACCCGGATCCAGCGCCGCCAGCGGCTCGTCAGCGACCAGAAGCGGCGCCGCAACGGCCAAGGCGCGCGCGAGGAAGGCCCGCGCCCGCTCGCCGCCCGACAGTTCGGTGGCGATCCGGTCGCGCAGCGGCAGGACGTCGGCGCGGGCCATGGCGTCGGTAATCGCCGTCCGGTCGGCGTCGCCGATGCGGCTGAACGGCGCCAGGTGCGGCAGCCGCCCGAGCGCCACCAGCCGCTCGACCGTCAGCGGCCAGGCGAGCGTCGCGCCCTGTGGCAGGTAGGCGCGCGACCGCGCCAGGACCGTCGGGGGGAGGGCCGTCACGTCGCGCCCGTCGAGCACGACCGTTCCCGCCGCCGGCCGCAGCAGTCCTGCAAGAACCCGTGCCAGCGTCGACTTGCCGGCACCATTGGGGCCGATCAGGGCGACGACCTCGCCGGCGCGCGCGCTGAAATCAACGCCGGCGAGCACCCGCCGCCCGCCGAGATCGACGGTGACGCCAGCGGCCGCGATCATCCCTGCCCCCACTGCCGCCGCTGCTGCCTCACGCCCATAGCCGGCGTTCGCGGCGGAGATAGAAGAGGAACACCGGCACGCCGAGGAAGGCGGTGACGACGCCGAGGCGCAGTTCGGTCGCGGTCGGCACCAGCCGCACGCCGATGTCAGCGGCAACGAGCAGGCCCGCGCCGGCCAGGGCCGCGGGCAACAGCACCGCGCCCGGGCTGCGGTCGGTCAGCGGCCGGACGAGATGCGGCACGATCAGTCCGACAAAACCGATCGCCCCGGCGACCGCCACCGCGCCGCCGACGCCGATCGCCGTTCCCGCCAGCAGGCGCAACCGCACGGCGCGCAGGTCGACGCCAAGCGCCCACGCGCCGTCTTCGCCCAGGCTGAGCGCGTCGAGGGCGCGGACGTCCCACAGCAGCAGGACAAGCCCGGCGGCGATACACGGGAAGGCGATGGCGACGTCCTTGAAGCTGCGGTCTTCAAGGCTGCCCATCAACCAGGTGGCGATCTCGGCCAGCGCGAAGGGATTGGGCGCAAGGTTGAGCGCCAGCGCGACGCCGGCGCCGGCCAGCGCGCTGACCGCGACGCCCGCCAGGATCAGGCCGAGCGGCGATTCGCCCGCGAGCCACAGCAACGGCACCAGCGCCGCGACCGCTCCGGCGATAGCCAGCGCGGGCAGCAGCAACGGCTGGGCGGCGGCCAGTCCGAAATACAGCGCGACGACCGCTCCGAGCGCCGCCGCCGGGCTGGCGCCGAGCACGCCGGGTTCCGCGAGCGGGTTCCGGAGATAACCCTGCAAGGCCGCGCCGGCAGTGCCAAGCATTGCCCCGACCGCCAGGCCGAGCAGCGCGCGCGGCAGGCGCAGGTCGAGGACGATGATCCGCGCCGTGGGGTCGCCGCCGCCGGCGAGCACCGCCAGCACCCGCGCCGGTCCCAGCGGTGCCGGGCCGAGCGTCAGCGACGCGGCGGCAAGGAGCAGCGCGACGACGGCTAGCAGGGCAAGGAGGAGCGGGCGCGGCACCGCCCCTGCCTAGCGCATCGCCGCGGCCTCGTCTCGACACCTCGCGCAGCGCCGCGCCCGTGCTACCATCGGGCGCGAGGGGACCTGCCATGCAGCCGACCGATGTCCGCGCCGATCTCGCCGCCACGGCCCGCCCAGGGCCGATTCCGCCGCCGCCCGATGCGCACGACCGGCCGGCGCTGCTCGCCGGCATCTCGGCGAGCTATTTCCGTCTGCGTCGCGGCCTGGCGATCGTCGCCTTCGCCCTGCCGATCGTTCTCGCCCTCGGCGCGCGCGGGACGCTGCAGGGGTCGATCAGCGCCTATTATCATTATGCCGCCGCCGCCTGCGACCCCGGCCCGTGCCCGGCCGGCGGCGGCACGATGCGCGACGTCTTCGTCGGCGGCCTGTGGATGATCGGCTCCTTCCTCATCTTCTACCGCGGCTATTCGGTCGCCGAGGACCGCGCGCTGAACCTTGCCGGGCTGGCAGCGGTGGTCATCGCGATCAGCCCGATGGACTGGCCGCCGGGAGCGCCGGCGACTTTCCACGGGGAGGCCCACGGCACCAGCGCCGTGCTGTTCTTCCTCAGCATCGCCTATGTCGCGATTTTTCGCGCCCGCGACACCTCCGACCTGCTCGCCGAGCCGGCGCGGCGTCGCTTCCTCGCCACCTACCGGACGCTCGGCGCCTTGATGGTCCTGCTGCCGCTGGGAGCCGTGGCGCTGCACCTGCTGCTGCACGAGGCACACAGCCGCGTCACCCTCGCCGTCGAGGTCTCCGGCATCTACGTCTTCGCGGCGTTCTGGCTGGTCAAGAGCCGTGAAATCGCCGCCATCGAACGCGGCGCGTGATCCCGGGCCACATCGTCAGCCTCAACCTGTGCGCCGACCAGCTGCTCCTGGCGCTGGCCGACCGGCGGCAGATCGCCGGCGTCACCGTCTACGCCGCCGACCCCGGCATGTCGGCGGCGGCGGGCGCGGCCAAGGGGCTGCCGACGACGCGCGGCACCGCCGAGGAGCTGCTGGTGCTCCGGCCGGATCTGGTGCTCGCCGCGCCGTATCAGGTAAGCAAGACGCGCGCGCGCCTGCCGCAAGCGACCGTCGTCGCCGTGCCGGAGGCGAATGACGCGGGGGCAATCGCGGGCAACATCCGCATCGTCGCGGCTGCCGTCGGGCACCCGGAACGCGCCGCGCCGGTGCTCGCCGCGCTGGCAGCCACCCTGCCTCCCGCGGTGGCGGGAAACGGGCCGGTGATCGCCCAGTATCAGCGCGGCGGCTATCTCAGCGGCACGGGCACGCTGGTCGACGACCTGATCCGGCGCGCCGGCGGGCGCAACCTGGCGACGGTGCTCCACCGGCCGCCGCTGTCGCGGCTCAGCCTGGAGGCGATCATCGCCGCCCGCCCCGACTATCTGCTGATCGAGCGCCGCACGGGCACCGCCGGCGACCGGGGCGCGGCGCTGCTCGACCACCCGGCGCTGGCGCGCGCCTTTCCGCCGGCCCGGCGGCTGACGATCGACGGCCGCCTGACGGTGTGCGGCGGACCGGCCTATCCGCAGGCGGTGGCGGCGCTGCGGGCGCAGCTCAGCCCTTCAGCCGCGCCACTTCCGCCTCCAGCGCCACGATCTTCTGCGCCTGAGCGACGATGATGTCGTGGAGCGCCGCGAGCTTGCCGGCGTCGCCGCTCGGCTCGGGCGGCGGGGCTGGCGGTGGCGGGGCCGGCGGCGGGGTCGGCGTGACGTCGACCGGGGGCATGCGGAACAGGCCCGAAGCCCGCGCCTTCTCGATCAGCGGCGCCGCGCTGGCGAACAGCGCCATCAGCGCCTCGCCGACCGGAGTATCCTGACGATCGGCCATGCGCATGCTCCTCCACCTACCGCTGTCCTATATGGATAGGACAGTCGCGGGTGCAAGCGGTCGTCCTACTCGGCCGCCTCCAGCGCCGGCGTGTCGTCGAGCGGATGTGCCAGCCGTCCGAGCATCTCGTTGGGACACACCTGCCAGAACGCCGTCCGCGCGCGCGGCCAATCGAGCAACAGGTCGGCGGCCCAGCGCGATCCGGTTTCGGCCGCGTGCGTCTCGACCAAGGCGCGCAGGACGCCGTCCCAATGGTCGCTGGCGATCCGGGACAGCGTGATCGAGTCGCCGTTGATCTGCTCCGGGAAGCGGCCGTCGCCATCGTACACGAACGCCATCCCGCCGGTCATGCCCGCGCCGAAATTATCGCCGGTCGGGCCGAGGATGACGGCGATGCCGCCGGTCATGTACTCGCACCCGTTCGCCCCGCAGCCCTCGACGACGACCGTCGCGCCCGAATTGCGGACGGCGAAACGCTCTCCGGCCCGGCCGGCGGCAAACAGCTTGCCCGCGGTCGCGCCGTACAGGACGGTGTTGCCGATGATCGTGTTGTCGCGCGCGATCAGGCTCGAGCTGACCATCGGCCGGACGACGATCGTCGCACCCGACAGGCCCTTGCCGACATAGTCGTTCGCCTCGCCGAACACCTCGAGCTTCAGCCCCTGGACGCCGAACGCGCCGAGGCTCTGCCCGGCCGAGCCGCGCAGGCGGACGTGAAGGTGCGCCGGCGGCAGGCCGGTCATGCCGAATTTCCGGACGATGGCCGACGATACCCGCGTGCCCACCGCGCGGTGCGTGTTGCGCACGGTATAGGTCAGCTGCATTTTTTCGGCCCGCTCGAACAGCGCCGCGCCGTCGCGCAGCATGTCGACGTCCAGGCTGTCGGGCACTTCGTTGCGGTGATTGGCGATGCCGAAGCGGCGCGATTCGTCGGGCGCGTCGACCTTCACCAGGATCGGGTTGAGGTCGAGGTCGTCGAGATGCTCGGCCCCGCGGCTGACCTGGCGGAGCAGTTCGGTCCGGCCGATGACCTCGTCGAGGCTTCTCGCCCCCAGCCGGGCGAGGATGTCGCGCACCTCCTCGGCGATGAAGCTCATCAGGTTGATGACCTTTTCCGGCGTGCCCGAGAACTTCGCCCGCAGCGCCTCGTCCTGCGTGCAGATGCCGACCGGACAGGTGTTCGAATGGCACTGGCGGACCATGATGCAGCCCATCGCCACCAGCCCCAGCGTGCCGATGCCGAACTCCTCCGCACCCAGGATCGCGGCGATGACGATGTCGCGCCCGGTCTTCAGCCCGCCGTCGGTGCGGAGCTTGACCCGGTGCCGCAGCCCATTCAGCGTCAGCACCTGGTTGACCTCCGACAGCCCCATCTCCCACGGGGTGCCGGCGTACTTGATCGACGACTGCGGGCTCGCCGCCGTGCCGCCGACGTGGCCGGACACCAGGATGACGTCGGCGTGCGCCTTGGCGACACCCGCCGCCACCGTGCCGATGCCGGCCGAGCTGACGAGCTTGACGCAGACCCGGGCGTCCGGATTGATCTGCTTCAGGTCGTAGATCAGCTGCGCCAGGTCTTCGATCGAGTAGATGTCGTGGTGCGGCGGCGGGCTGATCAGCGTCACGCCGGGCGTCGAGTGGCGCAGCCGGGCGATCAGATCGGTCACCTTGAACCCCGGCAGCTGGCCGCCTTCGCCGGGCTTGGCTCCTTGCGCGACCTTGATCTCGATCTCGGTGCAGGCGTTCAGATACTCGGCGGTGACGCCGAACCGCCCGCTGGCGACCTGCTTGACCGCCGAGTTGGCGTTATCGCCGTTCGCCTGCGGCGCGAAGCGGGCGCTGTCTTCGCCGCCCTCGCCGCTGACCGCCTTGGCCCCGATGCGGTTCATCGCCACCGCCAGCGTCGCGTGCGCCTCCGGCCCCAGCGCGCCGAGGCTCATGCCCGGCGAGACGAAGCGGCGGCGGATCTCGGTAATCGATTCGACCGTGTCGAGGCGCACCGGGGTCTTCGCCCAGTTGAACTCGAGCAGGTCGCGCAGGTAGATCGGCGGCAGCTCGGCGACGGCGCGGCTGAAGCGCGTGTAGTCGGAATAGCTGTCGTTGGTCACCGCCGTCTGCAGCAGGTGGATGAGGTTAGCCTGATAGGCGTGATCCTCCGCGCCGGCGCGGTAGCGGTAGAGGCCGCCGACGGGAAGCGCGATCACGTCCTCGTCCCACGCCGCCTCGTGGCGCAGCTGGGCGTTCAGATGGATCGAGGCGAAGCCCTCGCCGCTGATCTTCGCCGGCATGCCGGGGAAGAATTCATTGACCAGCGCCCGGCTGAGCCCGACCGCCTCGAAGTTGTAGCCGCCGCGGTACGAGCTGATGACGGCGATGCCCATCTTGCCCATGATCTTGAGCAAGCCGTCGTCGACCGCCTTCTTGTAGCGCGCGACGCACTCGTCGAGGCCGCGCGGCACGAACAGGCCGCGGGCGTGGCGGTCGCGGATCGCCTCCTGCGCGAGGTAGGCGTTGACCGTCGTCGCCCCGACCCCGATCAGCACGGCGAAATAATGGGGGTCGAGACATTCGGCCGAGCGCACGTTGATGCTGGAGAACGAGCGCAGGCCCTTGGCCACGAGGTGCGTGTGGACCCCGGCGGCGGCCAGGATCATGGTGATGCCGGCGCGCGTCGCCGACTGGTTCTCGTCGGTCAGAAACAGCTGGCTCTTGCCCGAGCGCACGGCGACCTCGGCCTCGTCGCGGACGCGGGCGATCGCCGCACGCAGCGCATCCGGGCCTTCGGCGATCTCGAAGGTGCAGTCGATCGTCACCGCCGCGCGGGCATAATGCGCCTGGAGGATCTCCCAGTCGCGGTTGGTCAGGACCGGCGAGTTGAGGACCATGACGCCTTCCTGCCGCGCGTCGTGATCGAGAATGTTGCCGAAGTTGGCGAAGCGCGTCTTCAGGCTCATTACCCGCGTCTCGCGCAGCGAGTTGATCGGCGGGTTCGTCACCTGGCTGAAGTTCTGGCGGAAGAAGTGGCTGATCGACCGCGGCTTCGACGAAATGACGGCGAGCGGCGTGTCGTCGCCCATGCTGCCGACCGCCTCCTTGGCGTCCTCGACCATCGGCGCCAGGAGCAGCTCCATGTCCTCGGCGGTCAGGCCGGCGGCGACCTGGCGGCGACGCAACTCGGGGCGATCGTAGGCGGCGGGCGGCTGCGGCGCGTCATGACCGGGCAGGTCGACGAAGCGGCGGAAGTGGCTGGCCCATTCGGCATAAGGCTGGGCGGCGGCGATGCGGTCCTTGATCTCGCCGTCGCGGTACAGCCGCGCCCCCTCGCCGCGGTCGCCGTCGAGGTCGACGGCGATCATCTGGCCGGGGCCGAGCGCGCCCTTGGCGGTGATCGTCGTCTCCGGCACGACGACCATGCCGGCCTCCGAGCCGGTGATGAGCAGCCCATCGCTCGTCGTCAGCCAGCGCATCGGCCGCAGCGCCGAGCGGTCGACGCCGGCGAGCACCCAGCGCCCGTCGGTCATCGCCAGCGCCGCCGGTCCGTCCCATGCCTCCATGACGCTGGCGAAGAAGGCATACATCGCGCGGTGGTCGTCGGGCATGACGTGGACCCGCGACCACGCTTCCGGGATCAGCATCAGCTTGGCGGTCGGCGCGTCGCGGCCCGAGCGGACGAACGCCTCGAACACCGCATCGAGCGCGGCGGTGTCGCTGGCACCCGCCGGAATCAGCGGCTTGATATCGGCTGAATGCTCGCCGAACGCCGCCGCCGCCATGCGGATCTCGTGGCTCTTCATCCAGTTCTTGTTGCCGCGGACGGTATTGATCTCGCCGTTATGGGCGAGGCAGCGGAACGGCTGCGCCAACCACCACTGCGGGAAGGTGTTGGTCGAATAACGCTGATGGTAGATGGCGAAGCGCGACTTGAAGCGCTCGTCGGTCAGGTCGGGGTAGAAGACCGACAGTTCCTCGGCCAGGAACAGGCCCTTGTAGATGATCGACCGCGCCGACAGCGAGCAAATGTAGAAGCCCTGGATCTGCGCCGCGACGACCGCCTTCTCGATCCGCCGGCGGATCAGGTAGAGGTCCTTTTCGAACGCCTCGAGGTCGCCGGCCGCTTGCGCGTTGCCGTCCTGCGCCGGCGGCGGACCGGCGACCATGATCTGCTCGATCTCCGGCCGCGACGCCGCCGCCTTGGTGCCGATGACGTGGGTGTCGACCGGCACCTGCCGCCAGCCATAGATCGAATAGCCGAAGCCGATGATTTCCGCCTCGACGATCGTCCGGCACGTCTCCTGCGCGGCAAGGTCGGTCCGCGGCAGGAAGATCATGCCGACGGCAAGCCGGTTCGCCTTCGGCGCGTGACCCGCCCGCGCGATATGTTCGTCGAAGAAGTCGCGTGGCAGCTCGACATGAAGCCCCGCGCCGTCGCCGGTCTTGCCGTCGGCATCGACTGCGCCGCGGTGCCAGACGGCCTTCAACGCGTCGATCGCGGCGGTAACGACCCGGCGGCTCGGCACCCCGTCGGTCGCCGCGATCAACCCGACGCCGCAGGCGTCCGACTCGAGGTCGGGCCGGTACATGCCATATTCGGCGATGCGGGCGCGTTCTTCGGGAGAAACGGTCACGCCGCCACCTTCTCGCTCGCGGCCTTGGCCAACAGATACGTGTGCATCGCCGTGGCCACGTCGCGCCCGTCGCGGATCGCCCAGACGACAAGGCTGGCGCCGCGGACGATGTCGCCGGCGGCGAACACCCCCGGCAGGCTGGTCATCATCGTCTTATGGTCGCAGCGCAGCGTTCCCCAGCGGGTGACGGCGAGATCGGGTGCGCTGAACAGGCGCGGCAGGTCCTCGGCGTCGAAGCCAAGCGCGGCGATGACGAGGTCGGCCGACAGGCGGTCGCGCGCCGCCGGGTCGGGCTCGGGCGCGCGGCGGCCGCTGGCATCCGCCGGACCGAGGCGCATCCGCTGGACGCGGACGCCGTCGACGGGGGTGCCGTCGACCGCCGTCGGCGCGGTCAGCCAGATGAACTCGACCCCCTCCTCCTCGGCATGGGCGACCTCGCGCTGGCTGCCCGGCATGTTGGCGCGGTCACGCCGGTACAGGCACTTCACCGACTTCGCCCCCTGGCGAACCGCCGTGCGGACGCAGTCCATCGCGGTGTCGCCGCCGCCGACCACGACGACGTCGCGGCCGGCAGCGTCGAGACCGTCGATGATCTCGCCGAAGCCGCGCCGGTTCGACGCGAACAGGTAATCGAGGGCGGGAACGACGCCGCTCGCGCTGCCCGGAACCCCGAGCGCGCGCGCGGCATAGACGCCGGTGGCGATCAGCACCGCGTCGTGACGGGCGCGGAGGTCGTCGAGGGTCGCGTCGCGGCCGACCTCGAAGCCCGGGTGGAAGACGATGCCGGCCGCCGCCAGCCGGGCGACGCGACGGGCGACGACGTCCTTCTCCAGCTTGAAGCCGGGGATGCCGTACGTCAGCAGGCCCCCCGCCCGGTCGTGCCGGTCATAGACGTGGACGGCATAGCCCTTGGTCCGCAGCATCTCGGCCGCGGTCAGCCCCGCCGGGCCGGCGCCGATGATGCCGACCGACTGGCCGCGCTCGGTCGCGACGCGCACCGGGCGGACCCAGCCCATGTCCCAGGCGTGGTCGTTGATGAACTTCTCGACGCTGCCGATGGTGACGCTGCCGAAGCCCGGCTCGATGACGCAATTTCCCTCGCACAGCCGGTCCTGCGGGCAGATGCGGCCGCAGATCTCGGGCATCGAGCTGGTTGCCGCACTTGCTTCATACGCTTCCTCGAGCCGCCCCTCTGCCGTCAGACGCAGCCAGTCGGGGATGTTGTTGTGGAGCGGGCAATGAACCTGACAGAACGGCACGCCGCACTGCGAGCAGCGCGACGCCTGCTCCTCCGCCTTCTCGACGAGGTAGGGCCGCGCAATCTCAAGAAAGTCGGCTGCGCGCTGGTCGGCCGCGCGTTTCGCCGGCGGCGTCTGAGGCACAGCGGTAAAGCGCAGCATTGTTGTGGCCATCAGGCACCTCCCGTCCGCAGCTTTAGGAGCGACAATCGACCCTGTCGAGCAACAATAACGCTTTACGGCAGCAATGCTGCCTCGTCTAGGCCGAGAAGCTTGCGTGGCGTTGGAAGCCGCAAACGGCACTTCATGTTTTGTCGCATTACGGTACCATCTCCAGCGACTTAGCTCTGGCCTAACGGCGCGGCGCGCATCCGCCACCGTCTGTCGTGGACCGGAACTGGCTGCGTGCGGGGACGTACTGTCGCCGCCTCGCCCCTTACGAAAGTGCGGCGGGGGGTTTTCGCGGCGGGCTGCGTAGCTCGCATCAGTTTGAGTAAGCGTACCATGGCGACCAGTCCTGCCCACGCCTTCGCGCGGGAAATCTCCACGCTGCGGCTCGAGGCGTGGCGATGCCAGACCGCGGGCGACGTTCACGCTGCCGCCGACGCGCTCGCCCGCGCGGTCGAGCTTGCCCCCGACGACCCCGAACTGCTGACCGCCGCCGCCGACGCCTGCCGCTTCACTGGTGAGCTCGACCGGGCGATCGCCTTGTTCGACCGCGCCATCGGCTGCGATCCGGCCAGCATCGCGGCGTGGTACGGGCGAGCGCTGGCCCATGAGGCGGTGGGTGCCGCTGCCGCCGCGCGCGACGATTTCGTCCGCGTCACCCTGCTCAACCCCAAGAGCGCGCCGGGTTTCGCCGGACTGGCCGGCACGGCGGCAAAGCTGGGCGACATCGACACCGCCCGCGCCGCCGCGCGCGCGGCGCTCAAGCTCGATCCCAGCGATACCAGCGTCGCCATCACGCTGGCCCGCTGCGACCTCGCGCGCGGGCGCCCGGCAATGGCGGTGGAGCGGATCGAGGCGCTGCTGACCCGTCGCGGCGGCGCGGTCGACGATGCCGTCGTCGCGCTCGGCATTCTCGGCGACTCCCTCGACCGGCTCGGCCGGCCCGACGAGGCGTTCGCCGCCTATGCCAGCGCCAAAGCGCGCATGGCGACGCTGCTCGGGCGTCCGGCCGCCGGTCCGCTTCCCGCCGAAGCAATCGCCGCAGCCGTCGCCGCCATGCCCGCCGCGACTTCGGTCGAGGTGGCCCCGGTTGCCGGTGAGAGCGCCAATCACGTCTTCCTGCTGGGCTATCCCCGGTCGGGCACGACGCTGGTCGAGCAGGTGCTGGCAACCGTCCCCGGCGTCGCCACGCTGGAGGAGGCGCCGACGCTCGCCGCCGCCGCCCCGCTGTTGGCCGATGTAGCCTGTCTCCAGGCCGTGGACGACACCACCGTTACCGAACTGCGCGCCGACTATTGGGCGCGGGTTTCCGCGGCCGGTGCGGGTGGGAGCACCACCTTCGTCGACATGGACCCGTTCAAGAGCATCGCCCTGCCGCTCATCGCGCGGCTATTTCCCAGGGCCAAGGTGGTCCACGTTCGCCGCGACGCGCGCGACGTCGTATGGAGCTGCTTCCGCCGCAGCTTCGTCGCGGGACCGGTCGCGGCCGAGTTGACGTCGCTGCCGCGCGCGGCGCGCCACTATGCGGCGACGATGCGGCTGATCGACCTCTGCGCCGGTCGCCTGCCGCTGCAGCTCCACCGGCTCCAGTACGAGGCGCTCGTCGCCGATTTCGACGGCACGACCCGGGCGCTGTGCGCCTTTGCCGGCCTGCCGTGGTCGCCCGCGCTCCGCGACTTTGCCGCCACGGCGCGGAGCCGGCGGGTGCGGACCGCAAGCGCGGCGCAGGTGCGCCAGCCGCTGTTCGACGGCAGCGGCCAGTGGCGGCGCTACGCCGAGTATCTCGCGCCGGTGGCCGACGTGCTCGCGCCGTGGGTCGCGGTGCCGCACGCCGACTGACTACGGCTCCGCATGCCCGCCGGCGCGTTGCCGCCGCTTGCCGTGGAGCTGCAATGCTGAATTTCCTGATCTTCGAGAGCGAAACCGCTCCCGAGCGCGACGCCCGTCGCCGAAGCGTCGGCAAAAGCGCCGGCGAGAGCTATGCCGCGACGCTCGCCCAGCTCTGCCCCGGTGGCGCGACGACGCTCGCCGCGCCGGCCGACGCGGCGGCGCGGACCTTCACTCCCGCCGACCTGCAGGCGTTCGACGCCGTCTTCGTCACGGGGTCGCCGCTCCACGTCTATGACGACACGCCGGAGGTGGCGCGGCAGGTGGCGGCGATGCGGGCGGTGTTCGCCAGCGGCACGCCCGCGTTCGGCAGTTGCGCCGGGCTGCAGCTGGCGGTCGCTGCCGCCGGCGGCACCGTGCGCCCGATGGCCCGGCGCATGGAGGCCGGCGTCGCCCGACGGATCACGGCGACGGCCGCAGGCCGCGATCACCCGCTGCTCGCCGGGCGGCCCCCGGCGTGGGACGCGGCCGCGATCCATACCGACGAAGTCGCCACGCTGCCGCCGGGCGGCGTGCTGCTTGCCGGAAATGCCGCGACGGCAGTGCAGGCGGCCGAGATCCGCCACGACCGCGGCCTGTTCTGGGGCGTCCAGTACCACCCGGAGCTTGCCCTTGGCGAGATTGCCGCCGCGCTCCGCCGCGGGGCGGATGGGCTGATCGCGGCGGGGCTGGCTGATGGCAGCGACGATGTCGAGGCACAGGCGACGCTGCTCGACCGGCTGCATGACGAGCCCGAGCGGCGCAGCCTGCGCTGGCGGCTGGGCATCGACGACAGCTTCGCCGAAGAAGCGCGGCGACGGACCGAGCTGAGAAATTTCCTCGCTCACCTCCCCCGCCTCAGGTTAGGCTGAGCCCGGGAGGAGACACGTCATGGATAACCGAGCCGGAAAGGCACTTCACGACACATTGAGCTTCGTCGGCCTGCGCGCGCAGGCGACCGCGGTCGGACTGCTGGCGGTGACCGCCGAGCTGATCCGCGCGGGCGTCCTCGACGAGGCGGCGGTCGAACGGATCAAGGCGGCGATCTTCGCCGACCTGGCGCTGGGGCGGCCGTCGTCGCGCGAGAAGCGCGACTATGAAGCGATGATCCGCAAGCGGCTCGACAGCCTGTTCACCGTCGACGTCTGCCAGCATGCGGCCAAGGACGGCGATAAATCGGCGACACAGCACTGATGCGGCTTTAGCGCGTCACGGCGCCAAGCGCGGAGGCGCGGGCCTCGAGCGTCCGGCGCAGTGCGACAAGGCCGGCCTCGGTCGCTGCGAGGTCGGCGAGCAGGGCGGCGCCGTCCTTGTCCTCGACGCTGGCGCGGAGCAGCGCCGCCTGGCCGACGAGGACGCGGTCATGATCGCGCAGGTAGGTCAGCGTCTCCGCCTCGTCGCGGAAGCGGTCGCTCATCCGGTCGGCGGCGGGCACGGGCGCGGCCTGAACCCGCCCGATCAGGGCACCGATGTCGCGCGCCAGCCGCTCCAGCGCCTGCGCACCGGCGACGACCGCGGGATCGGGAAAGGGGTTCGCCCGGCTCGGCGGCGCGATGCGGTCGCGGCGGAACGCGGTCTCGGCGGCGCTGACGTCGGCCTGGGCAAAGCCGAGCAGCTGGCCGACCTGGGCCCGCACGAGCTGGTCGTCGGCCCGCAGCCGATTGGCCTGGCCGTAGAAGTCATAGCCCCAGCCGTGGAACAGGTTGGTCGCCAGCCGTCCCAACAAGCCGGGATCGTCGTAGCCGCTCACCCGGGGAAGATCATCGTTGCCGCTCACGTATCGTCGGGCCGCCAGCGTGCCGCCGGCGGCTGGTACGCGGTCGAAGCCGGGACCGACGGGACCGACGCGGGAGAAGCCGGCGCTGCGGCTGCGAGCGACAGGCCGGACCACTGGCTGCCGACGAAGAACGGCTCGCCGACCGCAGCGTTCGGGGCCGAGACCAAGCCCTTCTCCGCCATCCGCAGCGCGAGGTAATAACGCACCGCCTCGATCGGCGTCAGGCCGATCGCCTGCAGGCTGATCAGCTCGCGCATCCGCTCGTCCTTGGGCACGATCAGCACCTTCAGGTCGTTGAGCATGATGCCGTAGCCCGCGAGGAACTCGGTCAGGTGCGCCTTAACCGATTCGCGGATCCCGGTGATGTGCTCGTTGATATGCTCCATCTTGGTCACCTGGACGATCTGGTTGATCGCCTGCTCGATCGCGGGACCGGCATAGTCGGCGATTTCCTGCGTATCGATGACCAGCCCGCTGAACGGCATGTGCGTGATCAGGTCGAGCGCGGCGGCCTTGGTGTCGACGTGGATGTAATAGTCGACCTGGTACGCCATCTCGGCCATCTCGGCGCTGGTAGCCACGCCCGAGCTGCGGACGAGCAGCTTCGACCGGTTAATGTAGATGACTTCGTACACCCACGGGCTGGTGCCGCCGAAGAAGCCCTGGACGATGGAGCCGACGATCGGCTTGTCGGGCGTGGTCAGCGCATACTGCCCGGTCTCATAGACGTTGAGCACCGCGCCGCGCGACTTGAGCACGCAGAAATGGTTGCTCTCGACCGTCAGAAGCGAGCCCGAGACGATCGCGTCGTCGATGATCTTCAGCGCCAGCGTCCGCGTGCCGAGCGCGTCGGTACCATCGCGGAGCAGCGAAGTAATGACCTGTCGCGTCAGTGCCATGGTTCGACCTCCCCAAAACTTGCCTGTGTCTAGCCGAGCGCGAGCCGAACCGCGAGCGCCGCGACGAGCGCCGGCGGCATGACCAGCACGCCGACCTTGAGGAAGCGCCAGAAGGACACCGCCACCCCCTCCCGGCGCAGCGCCGTCAGCCACAGGATCGTCGCCAGGCTGCCGGTCACCGACAGGTTGGGGCCGAGGTCGACCCCGATCAGCAGCGCGTCGACGACCGGCTTGGGGGGCTGCGCCGAGGCGATCGCCGTCGCCGCCAGCAATCCGGCCGGCAGGTTGTTGACGAGGTTGCAGCCGAAGGCGAGCACGGTCCCGGCGAGCGCCGCCGACCCGGCGACCGACCATGTCGCCCCTTCGCGCAGCAGCCGCGCGAGGCTGGCCGCGACGCCGGTCCGATCGACCGCGGCGACAAGGACGAACAGTCCGGCAACGAGCGGCAGCACGCTCCATGACACCTCGCGCAGCAGCGGCCACGGCGCGGTGCGCCTGCGCCATACCAGCGCGGCCGCCGTCGCCACGCCGGTCGCCAGCGTCGGCAGGCCGAGCGGGATGCCAAGTGCCGAAACCGTCGTCAGCACCACCCCGGTGACGATGATCCCGGCCAGCGCCAGCCGCCCGCCAGCGGTCAGCGGCGGGGCCTCGACCCGCGCGGCGCAGCGCGCGCCGAGCCGCGCCCCCTCGACCTGGCGCAGGACGGCGAAGGTCACGGCGATGGCCGCCAGCGACGGCAACCCGAAGCGCGCGAGCCATGCCCCGAGTGCCGGCAGATGATCGCCGAACAGGACGAGGTTCGCCGGATTGGCGATCGGCAGGACGAACGACGCGGCATTGGCGACGAGCGCGCAGACGAACAGCAGCGGCAGCGCCTCCGCCTCCGCGCGCGTCGCTGCGGCGGCAACGGCGGGGGTCAGGACGACGGCGGTGGCGTCGTTCGACAGGAAGGTCGTGACGACCACGCCGGCGGCATAGACCAGGGCGAACAGCCGCGCCGGGCTTCCGTTGGCGGCGTTGACCGTGGCCGCGGCGATCCAGTCGAACACGCCCGCCCGCCGCGCCGCCTCCGACAGCAGCATCATGCCGGCGAGGAAGGCGTAGACGTCGTTGCCCGCGATCACCGCCTGGACCGCGTCCGCCGCCGGCAGCAGGCCGAGCAGCACGACGAGCGCCGCTCCAGCCACCGCCCAGACCGCCTCGGGCCAGCCGAACGGCCGCACGACGACGCCGGCCGTCGCGGCGGCGGCAATCGCTCCGATCGCGATGGTCGGCTGCACGCTGGTCCCCACTGCCCTGCGCCGGTTACGCCTGCGCCGCACCCCTGTTGCCTCGCCGCCCCAGTGCCGTAAAGCAGCGCCACGGGAGTGACGCGCGCATGGACTTCGACTTTGGCCTCGGCGAGACGGCGGACGCCATCCGGGAGACGACCCGGCGCTTCGCCGCCGACCGGATCGCCCCGATCGCCGCCGCGGTCGACGCCGACAACGCCTTTCCGCGCGAGCTATGGCCGGAGATGGGCGCGCTGGGGCTGCACGGCATCACCGTCGAGGAGGAGTATGGCGGCCTCGGGCTCGGCTATCTCGAGCACGTCGTCGCCATGGAAGAGGTGTCGCGCGCGAGCGCCTCGATCGGCCTCAGCTACGGCGCGCATTCCAACCTGTGCATCAATCAGATTCGCCGCTGGGGCAGCGAGGACCAGAAGCGCCGCTACCTGCCGCCGCTGATCGCCGGCGAGCACGTCGGCAGCCTCGCGATGTCCGAAGCGGGCGCGGGGTCGGACGTCGTCTCGATGCGCCTCAAGGCCGAGCCGAGCGGGGACGGCTATGTCCTCAACGGCACCAAGTTCTGGATCACCAATGCCCCGTCGGCCGACACGCTCGTCGTCTATGCCAAGACCGGTGCCCTCGACGCGGGCGGCTCGGGCGCGATCACCGCTTTCCTGATCGAGCGCGGCATGGCCGGGTTCAGCGTCTCGAAGAAGCTCGACAAGATGGGCATGCGCGGCAGCGACACCGCCGAGCTGGTCTTCCAGGACTGCCTCGTGCCGGCCGCGAACGTCATGGGGCCGCTGAACGGCGGCGTCGGCGTGCTGATGAGCGGGCTCGATTATGAGCGCGCGGTGCTTGCCGCCGGGCCGCTCGGCATCATGCAGGCGTGCCTCGACGTCGTCCTCCCCTACGTCCGCGAGCGCAAGCAGTTCGGCAAGAGCATCGGCCAGTTCCAGCTGATCCAGGCCAAGGTCGCCGACATGTACGTCGCGCTCAATTCGGCGCGGGCCTATGTCTATGCCGTTGCCCGCAGCTGCGACGCGGGCCGCACGACGCGCTTCGACGCCGCGGGTGCCATCCTGCTCGCGTCGGAGAACGCCGTGAAGACGTCGCTCGAGGCGATCCAGGCGCTCGGCGGCGCCGGCTACACCCGCGAGTGGCCGGTCGAGCGCTTCCTGCGCGACGCCAAGCTGTACGACATCGGCGCGGGCACCAACGAGATCCGCCGCTTCCTGATCGGCCGCGAGCTGATCGGCGGATGACGCGGCTCACCAGCCTGGTCGATCCTGCCGGCGACGCCTTCGCCGCCAACGCCGCGCACAACCGGGCGCTCGCCGAGGCGCTGCGGGCGAAGACGGCGACCGCGGCCCTGGGCGGGTCGGCGGCGCACCGCGCGCGTCATGTCGAGCGCGGCAAGCTGCTGCCGCGCGACCGTGTCCACTTCCTCCTCGACCCCGGCGCGCCCTTCCTCGAGGTCGGCGCGCTGGCGGCCAACGCCATGTACGGCACCCCCGCCGACCCGGAGGGCGCTCCGGGCGCGGGCGTCGTCGCCGGCATCGGCCGTGTCGCCGGGCGCGAGTGCATGATCGTCGCCAACGATGCGACGGTGAAGGGCGGTGCGTACTTCCCGATGACGGTCAAGAAGCATCTGCGGGCGCAGGAGATCGCGCTGCAGAACCGCCTGCCGTGCCTGTACCTGGTCGATTCGGGCGGGGCCAACCTGCCGCACCAGGCCGAGGTCTTCCCCGACCGCGATCATTTCGGCCGCATCTTCTACAACCAGGCGCAGATGTCGGCCGAGGGCATCCCCCAGGTCGCCTGCGTCATGGGCAGCTGCACCGCCGGCGGGGCGTACGTTCCGGCCATGTCGGACGAAACGGTCATCGTCCGCGGCCAGGGCACGATCTTCCTCGCCGGCCCGCCGCTGGTCAAGGCCGCGACCGGCGAGGTCATCAGCGCCGAAGAGCTCGGCGGGGCCGACACCCACGGCCGCAGGTCGGGCGTGGTCGACCATGTCGCCGACGACGACACCCATGCGCTGGCCATCGTCCGGCGGATCGCGGCGACGTTCAACGCGCCCAAGCGCACCGACCTCGACCTCGCCGAGCCGGTGCCGCCGCTGTTCGACGCCGCCGAGCTCTACGGCATCATCCCGCCCGATGTCCGCGCGCCGTACGACGTGCGCGAGGTCATCGCTCGGCTGGTCGACGGGTCGGAAATGCACGAGTTCAAGGCGCTGTACGGCACGACGCTGGTCTGCGGCTTTGCCCGCATCTGGGGCATGCCGGTCGCCATCCTGGCCAACAACGGCGTCCTGTTCAGCGAGAGCGCGCAAAAGGGCGCGCACTTCATCGAGCTCGCCTGCCAGCGCCGGGTGCCGCTCCTGTTCCTCCAGAATATCAGCGGCTTCATGGTCGGCGGCAAGTACGAGGCGGAAGGCATCGCCAAGCATGGCGCCAAGCTCGTCACCGCTGTCGCCACGGCGCAGGTGCCCAAGATCACGGTGCTGATCGGCGGCAGCTTCGGCGCCGGCAATTACGGCATGTGCGGCCGCGCTTACTCGCCGCGCTTCCTGTTCACCTGGCCCAACGCCCGCATCAGCGTCATGGGCGGCGAGCAGGCGGCAAGCGTCCTGGCGACGGTCCACCGCGACGCGGCGACGTGGACGCCCGCGCAGGCGGAAGCGTTCAAGGCGCCGATCCGCGCCAAGTACGAGGACGAGGGCAACCCCTATTACGCCACCGCCCGCCTGTGGGACGACGGCGTGATCGACCCCGTGCAGACGCGCGACGTGCTGGGGCTGGCGCTCTCGGCGACGCTGAACGCGCCAATCGCCGAGCGAGCGCGCTTCGGCGTGTTCCGGATGTGACCGTGTGATCGCCTCCCTCCTCATCGCCAACCGCGGCGAGATCGCACGGCGCATCATCCGCACGGCGAAGCGGCTTGGCGTCCGCACGGTCGCCGTCCACTCCGACGCCGATGCCGCCATGCCCTTCGTCCGTGAGGCCGACACCGCCGTGGCCATCGGCCCGGCCCCGGCGCGGGCATCATACCTCGACCAGGCGAGGATCCTCGCTGCTGCCAGGGCGACGGGGGCGTCGGCGATCCATCCCGGCTACGGCTTCCTGTCGGAAAACGCCGAGTTTGCCGAAGCGGTCGAGGCGGCCGGGCTGATCTGGGTCGGCGCGCCAGCGGCCGCGATCCGCGCCATGGGGCTGAAGGATGCCGCCAAGGCGCTGATGATCGCGGCGGGCGTGCCGGTGACGCCCGGCTATCTCGGCGCCGACCAGTCGCCCGAACGGCTGCGCGCCGAGGCCGATGGGATCGGTTATCCGGTCCTGATCAAGGCGGTCGCCGGCGGTGGCGGCAAGGGGATGCGCCGGGTCGAGGCGAGCGCCGAGTTTACCGAGTCGCTCGCGTCGTGCCGGCGCGAGGCCGCAGCGTCTTTCGGCGACGACCGCGTGCTCATCGAGAAATATCTGCCCAGCCCGCGCCATATCGAGGTCCAGGTGTTCGGCGACACCCACGGCAACGTCGTCCATCTGTTCGAGCGCGACTGCTCGCTCCAGCGTCGCCACCAGAAGGTCATCGAGGAGGCGCCTGCGCCGGGCATGGACGCCGCCACCCGCGCCGCCGTCTGCGCTGCGGCGGTCAAGGCGGCACAGGCGGTCGGCTATGTCGGCGCGGGCACGGTCGAGTTCATCGCCGACGCCAGCGAAGGCCTGCGCCCCGACCGCATCTGGTTCATGGAGATGAACACCCGCCTCCAGGTCGAACATCCCGTCACCGAGGCGATCACCGGGGTCGACCTGGTCGAGTGGCAGCTCCGCGTCGCGGCCGGCGAGCCGCTGCCCCGGCGGCAGGACGAGCTGGCGATCGACGGCTGGGCGATGGAGGCGCGGCTCTATGCCGAGAACCCGGCGACGGGCTTCCTGCCCTCGACCGGGCCGCTGACGCACCTGCGCCTGCCCGGGGGCCTCCGGGTCGATGCCGGCGTCGAGCAGGGCGACGTCGTCACCCCGTATTACGATCCGATGATCGCCAAGCTGATCGTCCACGCCGCCGACCGGACGACCGCGGCGGCGCGGCTGGCGACGGCGTGCGGAGCGGTCGAGGCGTGGCCCGTCCGGACCAACGCCGCCTTCCTGGCGCGCGCCGCGGCACACCCCGACTTCGTCGCCGGGCGCGTCGACACCGGCTTCATCGCCGCCCACGCCGAGACCCTCGTTCCGACCGGCGGCCCCGGCGCGATGGCCGTGGCCGCCGCCGCGGCGGCGGTACTGCCGCCGCCGGGATCCGATCCCTGGACCGCGCTGACCGGCTTTCGCGCCAACGCGGCGTCCGACTGCCGCGTCGCCGTCATGATCGACGGGCAGCGCCACGTCGCCGATCCCGCCGCCGCCGGCACGGTCGCCGACATCGCCGGCGAGCGCGTGCTGTTCCTCGCCGGGGAGGCGTGGCCCGTGGCGGCGCCCTCCGCCGACCGCCGCGGCGATGCGGCTACGGGCGACGGTGCGATCCTGTCGCCGATGCCCGGCCGCATCCTGTTCGTCGGCGCGGCGGAGGGCGAGACGGTAACGCGCGGCCAGCGCCTGATCGTCGTCGAGGCGATGAAGATGGAGCACGCCCTGCTCGCCCCGTTCGACGGCGTCGTTCGCCAGCTCAGCGCGCGCGAAGGGCAGCAGGTCGCCGAGCGCGCCACGCTGGCCGTGCTCGAGCCGAGCTGAGCCAAGTCGCGCGCGACCGCACACCGGGTCGGCCCCACCGCGCCGGATCGAGCGCATCGACGCGCCCACCCTGCCCCGCGCCTTCTCGCCACGACGCCGGTCGCGCCCGGGCACCGCAGCCGCGACGCACGGCAGAACGCCCGGCCTCCGCGGGGGGCCGGGCGCTTTGCGTCGCGTCAGTTTGTTACGGGGCTGGTTCTGGTCATTGCCGAAGTGAGGGTGGGAGGCAGGCCGAGCGCCGAGCTCCCCGGTCGGCAGGAGGAGATCAGGCCGCGACGCTCACCAGCTTGACCGCCTTCCGCCGCATGGCGATGCCCGACATGAGCAAACCGGACAGCATCGTGAACCAGGTGCTCGGCTCCGGCACCGCGCCTGCCGCCGCCTGGGGCGCGGTGACGCGTCCACCCGTCAGTTCGGCGAGCGTCCAGAACTTGGTCGTCAGCGCGAGCTTGCGATCATAGCCGGTCAGGACGTTGTTCCGCACGGTGTCGCCCGAGCCCCCGGAAACGACGAGGTTGACCACGTGTTCGGCGCCGGGGAGCGAGACGAGGCGGTTGTCGGCGATGACCGTGTCGACGCAGCCGTAGCACGCCAGGCCCTGCGACATCAGCCCCTCGACAGTGTTCCGCGAGATATTGCCCCGGATCAGGCCGCCTTGATTGTGATCGAACTCGTTGAAGCCCTGCGTCATGCCGCTCGCATAGTTGTCGGTGACCGAAATGTCCGAAAGCGGGGAATGGCCGGCGACGCTCCACAGCTGGACGCAGTCCGGATGCGCACCGACGATCGGCGTTCCGTTCGTGCACGAGTTGAAGCTGACATTGACGTTGTGGCTGTCAGCGATGTCGAAGCCGTCCTTGGTCGCGCCGGTGATGGTGTTCTTGCTGAGTTTGCCGTTGGTGACGCCGCCAAAGCCGACACCCAGGCTGACGTTCTTGAATGAACTGCCGCTGATGTCGATGTTCTTGGAAGCCGCGACGCTGATGCCGCCGGTGAGATAATTGCCGACCACGGTGGCGTTGTTGATGCTGAGACCGTCGACGCCGTTGACGTAGATGGCCTTGCCATACGCCAGCGAAGTGACCGCGTTGCCGTAGTTGCCGCCGATGATCTTCAGATTGCGCGTATCGGAGATTGCCAGCGTATCGGTGAACGTCGCTGCCGTCGCGTCGAGCGTCACCTGCGACGTCCACTGATGATGCTTGATATAAGACACGCCGAAGGTGCCCTTGGCAACGATCGTGTCGCCGCCAACCGCCTGACGCACGGCGGTATCAAAAGCTTTCTGGTCGGTGACACTGAATACCGACGCCTGAGCCGCGGGATTGGCGAGTACCAGGCAGGGCAGAGCCAGCATATAGGTCAGCTTGTTCATGATACGGAACTCCACTTAGAGATACGAACTGTAGTCGCGCACAACTGCATTGGCGTTTGTGTCTGACTATGAAGCCTATGAAGCCTGCTTTGCTGGACAACGTTACCGCTGGACCATCTCGGCTGGTAAGCTCTTCTATCTCCGGGTGTCGGTCTGTGAAAATATGGGATTTATACTACCGTAGTCATACCAGTGGCGGCGGCCGGTCGCGGCACGTCGATGAGCTGGGTGGCAGGCGGGCGGAGGACGGTGCCGCACTGCCGGCGTTGAGGCACGCGCAGCAGCGCGGATTATCGCGAGCGGCGAAGGGCTTGCCCGAACTGAACAGCCTCGCGCTGGCCTTAGATGTTACGGCGTTGCCCAAGATCAAGCGGCAGGGCGGGGGGATCGAGCGGGCGCCCGCGGGCTACATCTTGGTTAATGCCACATGCTTAAGCAATGCCTTAGAATAATCATGACAGCGGTCGCTGGCGCTGCACGAGGACAGCATCACTCTCTTCTTGTGGCTGCGCTTTAGTTATCGCTTCGACTGACCGTCTGCGCTTGGCTAACTTCCTTACTCCTACCAACGGTATATATTGCTATTTCCGCGTGTCCTCGGGTACCGCCGCTAACTAACGCGGCTAATCGTACGGAATACGCCGTCAAGCCAAGCGATTTCGTTGTTGGAAGCCGCTTACTATATCTCCAAAATTCAGGTTGAGAGCTGCGTTTATACTAAGTCGTTGACACCGTGTGATCGCGTAGTATTGCTCGCCTTACAACTGGGGTTGTGTGCCTAGGGGGACGTTAGGATGGATCACTCTATTAATGTTTATATCGTCGACGACGATGAGGACGTGTGCCATTCCTTAACATTATATCTGTCGACGATCGGGTATCGTTCACGAACTTTTAGTGATGGGTCGGCCTTCATCCGCGAATGCGCCGACCTTGCACCCGGATGCGTCTTGCTCGACGTCAGGATGCCAAATATAGACGCCTTCGGTGTTCTTAAAAGTTTAGGTAAAGTTAAGGAGAGGTTCTGCTTCATCGTCATGACCGGGCATGGTGATGTCGCCACGGCCGTCGCTGCCATGCGCGCCGGAGCTCTGGACTTCCTCGAAAAGCCGTTCGAGGAAGAGCTGATCACCCGGGCACTGGCGCGCGCGGGCGAGAGGCTGGCGTTTCAGATCAAGGATTACGAACGGCGACTGGCGGCGCATGGCCGGCTGCAGAACCTCTCGTCGCGTGAGCGGGAAGTGCTGCAAGGCCTGATCGAAGGGCGATCGAACAAGCTTCTCGCTCACGAGATGGGGATCAGTGTTCGTACCGTCGAGATGCACCGCGCGAACATGATGGAGCGCCTGGAGGCCCGCTCGTCGGCGCAGGTGATCAGGCTCGTCTACGACGCGGGCATGATCGATCGCCGGGCGCAGGAATTATGTGCCGTGCCCCTCAATGGCACCCACAGCTTCGCTGCACAGGCATTCGCGGGAAACTAGTCTCAAAGGGCTGCCGACCGCCGGGTCAGCAGCCGGGAGATGCATCGTGGGTCAGCAACTATGACGCCGTCAGCTGCACTGGCGCGTGCCCTTAACGAGCAGAACAAGACTTTAAGGGAACTCTACGAACTGCGGGACCAGCATGATCAGATCATGCGCATGCTCGGTCAGATCGAGGTGTCCGTCGATCACGATGGCAATATCCTCCGCGTCGGCCGGCATTGGGAAGCGGTTACGGGACAATCCTGCCAGGAGGCTCTGTTCCAGGGCTGGCTTCTCGTCGTGCATCCGGACGACATCGCCCAGGTGCAGCAGGACTGGCGACAGGCGATTGCCACCGTCTCCCCGCTGGACGTTGTTTTCCGCCTGAAATGCGGCGAGAATTCGTATCGCTGGTACCGGCTCAGGATTGCGATCAGCCCGCCCCATCTCAAGGCGACGATGTTCTGGCATGGCACCTTCGACGATGTCGATGAGCGACACAAGGCAGCCGTACGCTTCGAACAAACCCAGTCGGCGTTGATCCATATGTCCCGGCTGAGTGCAATGGGAACGATGGCGTCGACGATCGCCCATGAACTGAACCAGCCGCTCAGCAGTATCACGAACTACACGCGAGCGGCGCGCCGGATGCTCGAGGCGGGTCGGTCCGACCTCGACGTGTCAGAAGCCCTGAACGGCGCGGACAAGGCCGGCGTCAGAGCTGGCGAAATCGTCCGGCGCGTGCGCGAATTGGTCGTCAGCGGGCAGGTCGAGAAACGCAGCGAGCAACTTTCCCAGGTAGTGCAAGAGGCATGCAGTCTGGTGTTCATCGACTCCAGGGTCCTTGGCGTGACTTACGAGATCAAGACAGAGCCCAAATTGAAGCGGGTCATGATCGATCGCGTTCAGATCGAGCAGGTGATCATCAACATCTTGCGCAACAGCATCGAAGCGCTCGCGGGTCACCACAAGCGGCACATCGCGCTCCATCTGAAGGGCTTCGACGAAAATTCGTGCCAGCTTGCGATTTGCGATTCGGGCCCCGGCATTTCGCAGCAGATCGCCGACCGTCTCTTCGATTCGTTCAACACCTCGAAATCGTCGGGCATTGGCATAGGCCTGTCGATCTGCCGGACAATCATCGAGGCCCATGGCGGCAAGATCTGGCACCAGCACCAGGAAGAGGGCACCGCGATCGTGTTTACGGCGCTCTATTCGCAAGAAGATTAGAGGCTTCGCCAATCGCTAGGCAACGGGATCGCTGCCGCCGGAACGAGTTGCCCGACTCCGTTACTTTGGTGCGCGCGAGTGAAAAGCCGTAGCGTTCCTCGCCGAGGGGCTGTCGATCAAAGCGAGAGCCCCGCGCCCCGCGCGTCGCCCCAGGCCACCGCCAACCTTCACGTCGCGCGCCTGAGTGAGAAGCTCGCGCCGGCCCTTAGCCATGCCGTCAATCCATACGGCGCGGCGCGGGGCGGCATCGTCCAGCTCTGACCGACCACGGCAGTCGTCAAGGTGGCGGCACCGGGTCAATCGCGTCCCCGAAGCCCGCCTGCCGCGCGACAGCGGCTGAATCGCGGCCGAGAAGGAGATGCCAGGATCGCTCCGACGGGCGGACGCTCATATGGCCGAGCGCGGCGGCCGCGGCAACGTCCACGTCCGCCGCGCTGACCACGGTGACGACGAGCCGGCTGGCAAGCGAACGCACGGCGACGATGTTCTCCCGCCCGCCGAAGGCGGCCAGCAGCGCCGCCGGGGTCGTCATTTGGGTGGTCATGGCGCCCCCCGCCACCACCTCGCGCAGCGCGCGGGCCAGCGTGTCGGCGATCGGGCCGACCACCACCTGAAGGGCATCGTTGCCGGGGCGGACGATGCCACGCGCGCCCAGGCGCTTGAGCTCCGCCTCGTCGACGACGGCGTGATCGCGCACGACGAGGCGGAGGCGCGTGGTACACGCGTCGATGCTCACGAGGTTCGCCGCGCCGCCGAGCGCCGCGACCATCGCGGTCGCTTCGCTTCCCGGAGCAGTACGGCGAGGGGCGGTAAGCGCCTGCTCGCGTCCCGGCGTCTTGAGGTCGAAGCGGACGATCACCCAGCGGAAGACCGCGTAGTACAGCGCGGCATAGACCAAGCCGACGGGCAGCAGCAGCAGCGGCCGCGTCGCCTTGCCGAAGTTCAGCAGATAGTCGAGCAGTCCGGCCGAGAAGCCGAAGCCGAGCTTCACGCCGAGGGCGTCCATGACCACCATCGCGGTTCCGGTCAGGACCGCATGAAACACGAACAACGCGGGCGCGAGGAACATGAAGGTGAACTCGATCGGCTCGGTGACCCCGGTCAGCATCGCCGTCAGCGCGAGCGACACGAACAGGCCGGCGACACCGGCCCGGCGATCGGGCGCGGCGGCGTGGTACATCGCCAGGCACGCCGCGGGCAGGCCGAAGATCATCACCGGGAAGAAACCGGCCATGAACGCTCCGGCGGTCGGATCGCCGGCGAAGAAGCGGTTGAGGTCGCCGGTGGCACCGTGGAAGCTGCCGAGGATGAACCAGACGATGTTGTTGAGGATGTGGTGCAGCCCGGTCACCAGCAGCAGCCGGTTGAGCAGCCCGTAGGCGAACAGTCCCAAGGGGCCGGCGGCGGCGACGCCCCGGCTGAGCCCGTCGATGCCGCGGTCGAGCGCGGTGAAGCCGAGGCCGAAGACGAGCGCGAGGACGACCCCGCCCATGCCGCTGACGATCGGCACGAACCGGCGACCGCCGAAAAAGGCAAGATAATCCGGCAGCCTGACCGTGCCGAAGCGGTTATACGCCTGACCGGCGATGACGCCCGACAGGATGCCGAGCGGAACGCCGAGCTTGGCCAGCGCCGCGGCGCGGTAGGCCGCCTCGGCGAGCGGAAGGGCCGAACCGGTCAGCCCGGCGAGTGCGGCGGGCGGCACCGCGATCAGCGCCTCCGCTCCCCTGGCCGCGACCAGGAAGCCGACGACGCCGGCCAGTCCCGCCGCGCCGTTGCCGTCGCGGGCGAACCCGACCGCGACGCCGATGGCGAACAACAGGCCGAGGTTCTTGAAGATCGCGTCGCCGGCGGCCGCGACGAAGGCGATGTCGAGCAGGTCGGGCTGACCGAGGCGGAGCAGGATGCCGGCGATCGGCAGCACGGCGATCGGCAGCATCAGCGCGCGGCCGAGCCCCTGGAGGCCGGCGGCGGACAGGCGCGGCGTCACCGCCATGCCGCGACCAGGCTGCGGACCGCCGCCGCCGATGACGCGCCGAGCGCCGCCCGCGCGAGGTCGGCGCAGGCGGCGCTGTCGAGGGTGCGGACCAGCGCCTTGAGGTCGGGGATGCGCGCCGGCACCGCCGACAGTTCGTCGACGCCAAGGCCGATCAGGATTGCCGTCGCGGCAAGGTCGGAGGCGAGCCCGCCGCAGACGCCGACCGGCCGGCCGTGCGCGGCGGCACCGCGGCACGCCTGGGCAATCAGGCGCAGCACGGCCGGATGGAGCGCGTCGATGTCCCCCGCAACGGCGGGATTGCCGCGGTCCATGGCCAGCGCATATTGGCTGAGATCGTTGGTGCCGACCGCGAAGAAGTCGGCATCGGCGGCGAGCAGGTCGGCCGTCACCGCCGCCGCCGGCGTCTCGATCATCACGCCGAGCAGCGGGCGAGCGACGCCCAGGTCGCGGGCGACATCGTCGACCACCTCGCGCACCGCCGTCAGCTCGGCCACGGACGCGATCATCGGCAGCAGCAGCCGCGGCAGCGGCACGACCGACAGCGCCGCGAGCAGCTGGTCGCGCAGCAGCGCCGGGCGCGCGAGGCTGACCCGCACCCCGCGCAGGCCGAGCGCCGGGTTCTCCTCGGCCGGCAAGGCGAGATAGGGTGCCGGCTTGTCACCGCCGATGTCGAGCGTCCGAAGGATCAGCGGCCGCCCGGCGAGCGCGCTCGCCACGCCCTGATAGTGGCGCGCCTGCTCGGCGACGTCGGGTGCGGTGGCCCGGTCGAGGAACAGCAGCTCGGTGCGCAGCAGGCCGCAGCCCTCGGCGCCGGCGGCAACGGCCGTCGCTGCTTCGGCGACGCTGCCGAGGTTGGCGAAGACCTCGATCCGCCTGCCGTCGCGCATGCGGCAGTCGTCGGCGGCAGCGGCCCGGGCGGCGGCGCGCCCGGCGTGCCGGTCGGCCAGGCGGGCGCGGGCGGCAGCGACCGTCGCGGCGTCGGGGTCGCGCGTCAGGCACCCGGCGTCGGCGTCGACGATCAGGCGCGTGCCCGCGGCGATCGCCAGCACCGTGGGGCCGCACGCGACCAGCATCGGCACGTTCTGCGCCGCGGCCATGATCGCGACATGGGCGGTCGGTCCGCCGCCCGCGAGCACGATGCCGGCCAACCGAGCGCGGTCGAGCGCGAGCAGCTGCGACGGCAGCAGGTCGGCGGCGACGACGATGGCGTCGCGGGGCAGGTCGGGGGCGACAGCGGCGCGGCCCGACGCCGCGGCGACGACCTGGGCGCGCAGGTCGCGCAGATCGTCGGCCCGCGCGGCCAGGCGCGGATCGGCCAGCGCCGCGAGCGCCGCGATTGCCGGGTCGAGCGCGCACTGCCACGCCGCCGCCGCCGATGCGCCGTCGGCCAGCGCTGCGGCAGCGGCGACGGCGAGCTCGGGATCGTCGAGCAGGTCGAGGTGGGCGGCGGCAATGCCGGCCGCGGCTCCCTCCCCGGCGGCCGTGACCGCCAGGCGGCGGCGGACGGCGGCGACGGCGGCGGCGAGCCGCGCGCGCTCGACGTCGACGCCGGCCCCGGCGACGGCAACGTGATCGACGTCTGCGGCAAGGGCGACCGCGACGCCGATCGCCAGCCCGGGTGCCGCGGCGATGCCGTCGCGCCCGCCGGGCCGCCGTGCCACGGTCGGCACAGCCGGGGCGGTCGCCGACGCCGGGTCGTCATGCTCGAGCAGCGCGACCACCGCGGCGAGCGCCGCCGCCGCGTCTTGGCCGTTCGCGGCGACCCCGACCCGCGCGCCCTGCGTCAGGCCAAGCGTCAGCACCGCCACGCTGCTCCGCGCATCGACGCGAGCCGCCCCGGCCGACAGCTCGACGGCGGCGTCGAACCGCCGCGCCGCTGCGGCGATGGCCGCGGCCGGGCGGGCGTGGATACCGTGGGCGGCGGCGACGAACGTGGTGGCGGACACTCCCGGGCCGGTCGCCGCGCGGGCACGCGCGGCGGCGTGCGGCCGCACCTCGCCGATGATGTCGCCGACGCCGACCGGGCCCGCCGGCCGCCGGGGCACGAAGGTGAAGGCGTCGCCGTTGGCGATGACGACGGGCGTGGCCAGGCTGGTCGCGCGTTCGGCCAGGATGTCGAGATCGAAGCTCAACAGGACATCGCCGGGGGCGACCCGCGCGCCGGCGGCGACGTGCGCGGTGAAGCCGCTGCCGGCGAGCGCGACGGTGTCGATGCCGACGTGGAGCAGCAGTTCGGCCCCTTCCCCGGTCCGCAGCGTGACCGCGTGCCGGGTGGCGGCAACCGCCACGACGGTCGCGGCGCAGGGCGCGTGGAGGGTCGCACCGGTCGGATCGATCGCCATCCCCTCGCCGACCATGCCGCTCGCAAACGCCGCGTCGGGCAGGTCGGCGAGCGGCCCGAGCCAGCCGGCGAGCGGCGCGACGAGGCTTAGCGTCACGACGCCGGCTCCAGCCGGACCCAGTCCAGCAGGTGCAGCGGATCGGGCGTGCGCGCGGTCATCGCCAGGCACAGGTCGTGGCGTCCGCTCGCAACGATCGGGGCGGTCAGCGGGGTCACCCGGCCCGGCGCGACGGCGGCGAGCGGCAGCGTCGCCACGACCGGGCCGGTGCACGAATCGAGGCGGACGACGAGCTCGCCCGCCGGGGTCGCCGGCGGGCGCAAGGTCACCGTGCTCGCCTCGGCGCCGAGCTGGAAGTTGAACGGCAGCTGGGCCACCCCGGCGCTGATCGCGGCGATGCCGGTGAGGTCGGCCCCGCGCCACAGCCAGCACGCGTCCATGATGTCGGCCAGGAACGGACCGCCCGGCCCCGCGAGGTTGAGGACGACGCGCGCGCTGCACGGCTGCAGCCGCTGGCTGACGCGGCTGCGGAGCGCGGCCTCGTCCAGCATGCGCGTGGCGACCGGCGCTACCGCCCTCCCTCCGGCGAAGCTCGCCGCGCGCACGGTGGTGCCGAGCGGCACGGTCAGCGCGCCGGCGGCAACGGCTGACGCCGCGTCGGGCACGCTGCGGTCGGTGGTGAAGCCGATCGGATAGCCGGTCTGGTTCGCCAGCTGCACCGCGACTTCGGACCCGACTCTGCGCGCCCGGATGTCGACGGCGACTGCGCCGTCGTCGGCGACGAGGCCACGGCGGCGATAGCGGTCGAGCTGCGCCGGCAGGCGCGTCAGGAAGTCCGCCCAGTCGCGGCGCGGCTCGGCGGTCCACGCGCTTTCCGCCAGCGCGGCGGCGCGCGGCAGGGCCATGCGCTCGACGTCGGCCTCGCTCGGCATGTGCTCGGTCCACAGGTTCGCCTGGACGCCGAGGAGGTGCTGGCGGTCGCCCTCGGCCAGCGGCGTCCGCGCCGTACCGGCCGGCAGTGGCGGGGCGCCGGGGTCGTAGGCATAGACGTCGGCCAGCGCCACCACCGTGCCGCGGCCGGGCGGCTCGTCCGGGAGCGTCGCCTGGCGATTGTCGAAGTACAGCGTCGGCGCCGTCGCCATGACGACATCGTGGCCCGCCCGCGCCGCAGCCAGCGCGCCGTCCGCCCCGTGCCACGACAGCACCGCGGCGTCGCCCGGCAGGGCGTCGCTGACGATCTCGTCCCAGCCGATCAACCGCCGTCCCCGCGCCTTGAGGAAGGTGCCGATGCGGGCGACGAACGCCGCCTGCAGCGCGGCCTCGTCGGCCACCCCGGCGGCGCGCATCCGCGCCTGCGTCGCCGGATCGGCGTGCCACGCCGTCTTGACCGCCTCGTCGCCGCCGATGGCGATGACGCGGCTGGGGAACAGCTCGATCACCTCGCCGAGGACGCGCGTGAGGAAGGCGAAGGTCGCCTCGTCGGTCCGGTAGATCGACGGGAACACACCCCAGTCCCCCGCCGCCCGGTCGTCGACGCCGGCGAAGCCGACCCGCGGATAGGCGCGGATCGCGGCCAGCGCGTGGCCGGGCATCTCGATCTCGGGCACGATGGTGACGCCGCGCGCCGCGGCATAAGCGACGAGCGCGCGCACTTCCGCCTGCGTGTAGAAGCCGCCGTAGCGCGAGCCGTCGCGTTCCGTGCGGAAGCCGCCGACCCGGGCGAGCCGCGGATAGGCGCGGATCTCCAGCCGCCAGCCTTGGTCGTCGGTCAGGTGCCATTGCAGCACATTGAGCTTGTGCCACATCATCCAGTCGATCGTCCGGCGGATGAAAGCCGGCGACTGCAGGTGCCGGGCGCTGTCGAGCAGCAGCCCGCGCCAGGCGAAGCGCGGCGCGTCGGTGATCGTCACCGGCGGCAGGACGGGCACGGCGAGGTCCGGCGTCGCGGTGGCCAGTTGCCACACGGTCACCGCTCCGTACCGCAGCCCCGCCGTGCCGCTGGCCGTGATCGTCGCGCGATGCGCGCTGATGGCGAGGCGATAGGCCTCGGGTCCGCCGGCGACCGGCCCGCGCCTGAAGACGATCGCCTCGGACGCCACGCCGCGGCCCCGCGGCGGCAGGTGCAGCAGCGTCGCCAGCTGCCTCCGGACGAGCGCCGCACCGCGATCGTTCGCCGGAACGACGATCGCCGTGTCGGGGGACAAGCGCAGCCCGGGTCCCGTGCCGGCGACCACCGCCAGCGGGCGGGGGATGACGTCGACTTCCGCGGCGGCGGCGGCCGGCCCGGCAAGCGCGAGCAGCGCGGCGAGACCCCGCCTAAACACCGACCGTCCCGCCGGCGACGCCGCCGATCCACGTTTCCGCCACCTCGAGATCGTCGTCGAGCAGGACCAGGTCGGCGCGCAGCCCCGGCGCGATGCGCCCGGTTTCGTCGCCGAGCCCGAGAAAGGCGGCGGGGCTGCCGCTCGCCATGTGCGATGCCGTCGCCAAGTCGACGCCCAGCAGGCGCACCGCGTTGCGCAGCGCCGCCGCCATCGTCAGGTCCGATCCGGCAAGCTGTCCGGCGGCGTCGTAGCAGGCACCGTCGCGCACCTCGATCCGCCGGCCCTGCAGGTCGAACGAAGTGCGGTTGCCGCCGACGCACGGCATCGCATCGGTCACCAGCATCAGCCGCTCCGGCCCCCGGCTGCGCAGCGCCAGCTGCAGCACGGCGGGATGGACGTGGCGCCCGTCGACGATCATCCCGCACCAGGTGTCGCCGAGCAGCGCCGCGCCGACGACGCCCGGTTCGCGGCTGGTCAGCGGCGACATGGCGTTGAACAGGTGGGTGATGCCGGTCACCCCGGCCGCGAACGCCGTCTGCATCTCGGCGAAGCTGGCGTCGGTGTGCCCGGCGGCGAGCGTCACGCCGGCGGCGCGCAGGGCGACGATATCGTCGCTGGCGACCATCTCGGGAGCCAGCGTGACGAGCACGCGGCCGGAACCGGGGGCCGTCAGCAGGGCCAGCCCCCGCGCATCGAGCCGGCGCACGCGGTCGGCGGCGTGGATGCCGCGACGGTCGGTGTTGAGGAACGGGCCCTCGATATGCGCGCCGAGCACGCCCGGCACGTCGGCGGCAATCGCGGCACGCATCGCCGCCAGCGCCGCGGCGACGACGTCGAGGTCGTCGCTGATCAGGGTCGGCAGGAACCCCGTCGTCCCGTGCCGCCGATGCGCCGCGCCGATGCGGGCGATGGTGGCGACGCCGGGGTCGGCGTTGAACAGGGCATCGCCGCCGCCGTTGACCTGGACGTCGATGAAGCCGGGCAGCAGGCGACCGCCGCCGAGGTCGACGCGCTCGGCCGTGCCGTCGAGCGTGCCGGGCGCAGCGACGGCCGCGATCCGGCCCGCGCGCACCAGCACGTCGGCGCGGCGGAGGGCACCGCCGGTGAGCACCCGGCCGTTGACGAGCAGCTGGTCCATCACCGCGTCCGGGTCACCTTGCTGAGGAAGCCCGGGCGGTCGGGATCATGGCCGCGCCGCCGGGCAACGTCGTCGACCAGCCGATACAGGCTCTGCACCTGGAGCAGCGGCCGCAGCAGGGGATGACTGTCGCCGACCGGCAGCCCGAGCACGCCGTCGGCGTTGCTCGCGCCCGCAGCGATCACCGGTGCGCCCTGCGCGGCAAAGCCGTCGATCGCCGCCATCACCCCCTCGCGGGCGGCGTCGGAGGGGACGAGGGCGAGGACGGGGAAGGCCGGGCCGGCGAGCGTCATCGGCCCGTGCCGGACCTCGGCGGCGCTGAAGGCCTCGGCGTGGAGGCCACAGGTCTCCTTGAACTTCAGCGCCGCCTCCTGTGCCGCGCCGAGCGCCGGGCCACGACCGACGACGTACAGGTGGTCGGCGGCGACGAGCAGCGGCACCGCGGGCGACCAGTCGGTCGCCCAGGCGGCGGTCAGCGTCGCCGGCAGGTCGGCGACGGCGGCGGTGAGGGCCGCGTCGTCGGCCCAGGCCGCGACCAGCTCGGCGATGGCGGCGAGCGTGCAGAGGAACGACTTGGTGGCGGCGACGCTCAGCTCCGGCCCGGCGGCGACCGGCAGGACGAGGTCGGCGGCGGCAGCGAGCGGCGACGTCTCGTCGTTGACCAGCGCGACGACTAGGGCACCCGCGGCCTTCGCCGCGGCGGCCGCCGCCAGCAGGTCGGGGCTGTGGCCCGACTGCGAGATGACCAGGCACAGGCTGTCGGCCATGCCCGGCCGCGCCGCGTAGATCGAGGCGACCGACGGCGGCGCCGACGCGGTCATCACCTCGAGCTGCGTCTCGATCAGGTAGCGCGCGTAGGTCGCGGCATTGTCCGAGCTGCCGCGGGCGATCGTGACCACCGCGCGCGGCGGCTTGGCGCGGAGGCGGCGGACGAGGTCGGCGATGACCGGCACCCGGCGCAGGCGGCCGCCGGCGACACGGCCCGCCGCTTCGGCCGCTTCGTCGAACATCGCCGTGCGGGCGGCGAGCAGCGTCATGTGCCGACGTTCAGCTCGGCGACGAAGTCGTAGCTGTCGCCGCGGTAATAGGACTGGGTGATCTCCACCGTGACGCCGTCGGCGCGGAAGCCGCGGCGCTCGATCAGCAGCCCCGGCGCGCCGGCGTCGAGCGTCAGCAGCGACGCCTGCTCGGCCGTGAACAGCACCGCGCGCAGCCGTTGCAGCGCGCGCACCGGCCGGTTGCCGGTCGCCTCCAGCGCTTCGTATAGCGAGGTGTCGACCGCCTCCGCCGACGGCAGGCAGAAGGCCGGCACCGTCGACACCTCGAGCGCCATCGGTGCCTCGTCGGCGAAGCGGATGCGGTGGAAGCGGTAGACCGGCGTACCGGGGCCGAGGCCGAGCGACATCGACTCCTCGGGCGTCACCGACCCGGCCCCGCGCGACAGCCAGACGCTGCGCGGCACCCGGCCCCGCGAGATCATGTCTTCCGAGAACGAACTCAGCTTCGAGAAACTCTTCTCGATCCGCGCCGCGACGAAGGTGCCCGCACCCTGACGGCGCGTGACGAGCCCCTCCTCGACCAGCGCGTCGATCGCCTTCCTGACGGTGATGCGCGAAATGCCGAAGCCCTGGGCGATCTCGCGCTCGGCGGGCAAGGCTTCGTCGCTGCGCAGGCGGCGGTCGGTGATGGCATCGCGCAGCGCCCGGTGGAGCCGCTGGTACAGCGGGCCGGGCGCTTCCCGGTCGATACCGCCGATCACGTCAACCAATCCCACGGTGCGCCCCTGCCCAGATCCGTCGCGGCTTATGCCAACCCGATGACGCGGTGCATACCACCCATATATTGGTATTAGAAAGATGCTTTTTTGGGCTTGCAGCAATCCCGAGATTTATGTCACGTTGGCGACATGAGTGGCTGGGCGGGGATAAATGCGCAAAGCAGCCCGTCTCTGGACCGATATTGGTATTTGAATCGCACGGCGTGGGCATCATCAAAAAGGGGATAGCTATGACCTACCATCGGCACGTTCTGATCGGCACCGTCAGCGGCTTGGCCCTGACGTTCGCTGCCCCGGCTTTTGCCGCCGACGCCGCCGGCGACGAGATCGTGATTACCGGCGTCCGCGCCAGCCTCGAACGCGCGATCGAACTCAAGCGGCTGAGCGACAACCACGTCGATGCCATCTCGGCCGAGGACATCGGCAAGCTGCCCGACAAGAACGTGGCGGACGCGCTGCAGCGCCTGCCCGGCATCAACACGTCGTCGGCGGCGAGCGGCGAAGGCGGCTTCGACGAGAACGACCGCGTCTCGATCCGCGGCACCTCGCCGAGCCTGACGCAGGTGACGGTCGACGGCCATGCCGTGTCGACCGGCGACTGGTTCGTCCTCGACCAGTTCCAGACCGTCGGCCGCTCGATCAGCTTCGACCTTCTGCCGTCCGAAATCGTCTCGGCGGTCGTCGTCAACAAGACGCAGGATGCCTCGCTTCTCGAAGGCGGCGTCGCCGGGTCGATCGACCTGCGGCTGCGCAGCGGCCTCAGCCTCAAGGACACCTGGACCTTCGAGGGCTCGGCGCAGGGCGCGTACAATACGCAGAGCCATCAGACCAAGCCGCAGCTCAACGCGCTGATCGGCTGGCACAACGACGACAATACGCTCGGCGTCATCGTCCAGGGCTTTTACGAGCAGCGCTCGCTCCGCCGCTACGGTCAGGAGACGCTCGGCTACTCGGCGATCACCAGCGCCAACGCGACCGGCGCGGCGATCCCGTCGCTCGTCGGCGTGCAGGCGCCGACGCTGATCGGCTCGACCCTCTTCACCCAGGAGCGGACGCGCAAGGGCGGGGTGTCGACGGTCGACTGGAAACCGAGCGACACGCTCGAGCTGAAGGCGAGCGGCTTCTATTCGTATCTCGACGCGACCAACGTCAACGACAACTACCTCTACTGGGGGTCGCGCGAGATCGATCGCAACGTGCCGACCAGCTATACGGTCAAGAACGGCACGCTGGTCGCCGCCAGCTTCCCGCTCGTCGCCCCGTCGGGCGGGTTCGCGGGCCAGCCGATCGAGGGTATCGTCGCCGACAACATCGTCCGGCCGAACGCCAACGCCGAGAGCTGGTTCGCCAACCTCGACGCGACGTGGAAGGCGAGCGACCGGCTGACCGTCAGCGGCCAGATCGGCTATACCCACGGCACCGGGCGGACGCCCTCGTCCCCCTTCTTCGAAGTCGATGCGCCGACCGGCGTCAGCTACGCGCCGTCGGGCAACGGTTTCGCCGTGACCACGGCCAACATCAACCCGGCCAGCCCCGCCGGCGTGTCGAACGACTTCGCCATCAACGAGACGTTCACCTCGACCGACCGCGAATTCTACGGCAAGGTCGACGCGCACTACGACGTCGACCACGGCGCGTTCCGGTCGATCGATGCGGGGGTCCGCGCGGCCGATCACCAGCGGCAGACGATCGGCTGGGACCGCGGCTGCACGCTCGGTGCCGACGGCCAGTGCTACAGCCCCGGGCTGCTCAACTACTCCGCGGTCAATCCGGCGCTCTACCCCGGCGGCTTCAACGCGGGCGCGCTCGGCATCCCCAACCTGCTGATCCCGCTCGCGGGCAACCCCGACACCATCACCACCGTCATCAACAACATCCAGAACCCGCTCCGCGGGCCCCTCAGCCACATCGTCCAGCCGGCGAACGAATATTGGCCGGGCGAGTTCAAGGTCCAGGAGACCGACATCGAGGGCTATGCCATGGCCCATGTCGGCGGCGAGGGTTGGCGCGGCAACGTCGGCCTGCGCGTCGTCAGCACCGACGAGAACGCCTTCGTCAACGTCCCGGTGACGTGCACGCCCGGCACCAACTGTGCCCCCAACGTCATCACGACGTCGGCCTTCGGCCCGTTCTACATCAGCAAGGTGCAGCACACCTATGTCGACTTCCTGCCGAGCATCAACCTGACCTTCGACGTGACGAAGAACGTGCTGCTCCGGGTTGCCGCGGCCGAGACGCTGTCGCGCCCGGACTTCAGCGCGCTCGGCGGGACGGTGTCGCTGACCGACACCAATTTCACCGGCAGCGGCGGCAACCCCAACCTCAAGCCGATCAAGGCGACCGTGTTCGACGGCAGCCTCGAATGGTATTACGCCCCCGCGTCGCTTGCGGCAGTCAGCGTCTTCCACGACGACCTGCAGTCGTATGTCGCCTTCGGCACCAGCACCGGCACCTATTTCACCCAGCTCGACAACAGCTTCCACCAGTACACGATCTCGTCGCCGGTCAACACCACCGGGCAGCTGTCGGGCGTCGAGCTGCAGATTCAGCAGCCGATCGCCTGGGGCTTCGGCTTCCAGGCCAACGGCACCTATGTCGACGGGCACGACGGATCGGGCCAGCCGTTGGTCGGCACGTCGAAGTTCACCTACAACGTCGTCGGCTATTACGATAAGGGCCCGCTCAACGTCCGCCTCGCCTACACCTATCGCTCGCATTACTTCGTCGGTCTCGACCGCGCTTCGTTCGAGAACCAGAGCAACTATGGCACCCTCGACGGATCGCTGAATGTCGCGGTGCTGCCGAACCTGACGCTGACCGTCGACGCGCTCAACATGACCAATGCCAAGCTGAAATATTATGCGGCGAACACCGACCAGCCGCGCGCGGTCTATGCCAACGGCACCCAGGTGTTCTTCGGCGTCCGCGCCAAGTTCTAGTCGGGTTGGTAGCCGAAGGCAGCGATCCAGGGGCCGAGCGTCGGCAGGACCGGCGCGAGATCGGCGGCATAGTCCCGCCAGCGCGCGACGCCGCGCCGGTTGATGCCGGCGCGGACCTGCCGCGCGCTTGGTGTTCGCACGTCGCGCGACGCGGCGGTCCCGGCGACATCGGCCATGTCCGGCGTTGCCGCCAGGCCGAGGAAGGCCGCGATGCGGGCGATCTCGCCCCCCGGGTCGGCGACCAGCGTCTCGTGCCGGACTTCGCTGAGGGCGAGGCCGGTCCGCCGCCGGTATGCCGCTGCCATGCCCATCACCGCGTCATAGCAATCGGCCGTCGCCGCGAGCGAGGTAAACGAATAGGTCATCGCGTTCATCTGAAACGCCGTGCGGAAGCAGCTGAGGACGACATCGCGCGGATCGCGGACGGCGAACAGGACGCGCGCAGCGGGGAACAGGCGCGCGATCACCGGCAGCATCAGCGTTCCCGCCGGGGCCTTGTCGACGAACATCTTGCCCGCCGGATCGACGCCGTGGGCAGCGACGCTGGCCCAGTAACGGCGACGCCACACATCGGCGTCGGCTGCGCTCAGGGACGCCAGCCGGGCGCAGCCCGCATCGTCAGCCAGGAATTCGGCGTAATGATCGGCGAGTGTCGGCGCCTCCTCGAGCGCGACCACATCCGGGTGGCCGGCGAGCACCTGCTCGAGCAGAGTCGTGCCCGAGCGCGGGAAGCCGAGGATGAAGGCGTGTGCCGCCGCCGCACCGGCGCCGTCCGGGGCCACGGACAGCCCCGGCCGCCAGGTCGCGGCGTCGGCGGTCGTCCACCAGCGGGCCAGCCGCCGCGCCTTGTCAGCTTCGCCCTCGCGCGACCCGGCCAGCCCGGCATACAGGTCGCGGAGCAGCGCCTTCCCCGCCGCCGCCGCAGCAAAGGCCGCTTGGTGATCGCCCAGCTCGCCGGCCGCCTCGCCGGCCAGGAGATGGGCCTCGGCCGCCTGCACCGCGGACAGGTCGCCATGGCTCAGGATTGCCGTCGCCTCGCCGCGTGCCCGCGCCCAGTCGCCGCACGCCAAGGCCAGCCGGGCGACGGCCCAGCGCACGTCGAGGCGGCTGCGCGCAGCCGCCGGCACCGCCGCCACCAGCGCCGCCGCATCGTCGGACCGGCCGGCGTCGCTGGCCAACGCCGCCTGGCCGAGCACCGCCTCGACGCAGTCCGGCGCGATCGACCGCGCGGCAGCGTAGAGCTCGGCCGCGGCGGCCGCGTGACCCGTGCCGCGCAGCACCGCCGCCTTGGCACAGCGAAGTGACGCCAGCGCGGGGCGGCGCGCGATGGCCTGATCGAAAGCGGCCAGCGCCGCTTCGGGGCGCCGCGCGGCTGCTTCGCATTCGCCGAGAAGCGCCCACCCCTCGAAGCGCGCCGGTGCCGACCCGATGGCCCGGCGCAAGACGGCGACCGCGTCATCGAACCTACCGGCCCGTCCGAGAGCCGCGGCCGCGCGCAGATCGTCGTCATAAGGAAGAACGGTCGACATGTGGTGGCAGCTTAGCGAGCGTTCGCGCCGGCGTCGCGCGGGCCGCACCGGAGCGGACGCTTGTCGGCTGGTCCGGCGCGCGGGCCCGACCGAACCCGCCGAGGCCAATCCGTCGCCCGCCCGTGGGCCAAGGGAAACGGGACGTTCGTCGGTCCGCCCCGGTCGAGGGCAGTCGTGTGAGCCGCCGCTGATGCCCGGCAGAAGCGCCCGACCACACTAGCGGACTGCCCGATGGCGCAGGACCGGCCCACGAGCGCGACGGCGGACCGTCACGCGCACGGGCTTCGGGATCGTGTCCCCGAGACGCGCGTTCGGCCGTCGTCGAGACGTGGCGTGCTCTTGCGCCCCCGGGCCCGATGGTCGAGATCGGGCCTGCAGTGTACATGACGATGCGTGCATTCCTGATCGGCGTCATTGCCCTGCTCGCCATGGCGGTGCCGGCGCTGGCCGCCGATCAGGCTGCGTTCGACCTGCCCGGCCCGTCTCTCCGCATCACGGTCGAGCGCGGCGGCAGGACGCTGCCGATCGCCGAGGTCCCGCAGCTCGCCGCCGGCGACCATCTGTCGATCCGCGCCGATCTGCCGGCGGATCAGTCGGCCCGTTACCTGCTGGTCGCGGCTTTCCTCAGGGGCGCGACCAATCCGCCGCCGAAAAGCTGGTTCTTCCAGTCGCGCACGTGGCTGCCCCAGGATGCGGCCGGGCTCGCGCTTACGGTGCCGGCGTCGGCGCAACAGGTCATCCTGTTCCTCGCCCCGGCGACCGGCGGCGATTTCGCGACGCTGATCAATGCCGTCCGCGGCCGACCGGGCGCGTTCGTGCGCGCCTCGCAGGCGTTGACCCAGGCGTCGCTCGATCACCAGCGGCTGGCGACCTTCCTCGAGGCGGTCGGCAAGCGCGTTCCGTCGGAGCCCGACCGGTTGAAGAAAATCACCCCGCTTCTGGCGCGCAGCCTGGCGGTCAAGATCAACGAGGAGTGCCTGGAGAAGCTGCCCGACCTCCAGGCCGCGTGCCTGATGCAGAACCAGGACACGCTGGTCCTCAACGACGGCTACAGCAACGGCGTCGCCGAGACGCTGACCGGTCCCGGATCGGAACTCGTGTTCCAGTTCGCCGCGACGCCGCAGGCCGGCTTCGGCTACTACAGCCCCTACATCGGCGCGGTGCGCGACATCATCGGCGTCCTCAACTCGATCCACCGGGCCCGCTATCAGTATATTCCGGCACTCGCGGCCGACACCGGCGACCGCGTCAACCTGATCCTCAACGCCGCGCCGTCGTTCCACAACCCGAAGTCGGTCCTCGTCGCGTCGCTGCCGGCGGTTGCCGATCTCAAGCCGCCGACGCTGCACACGGTGGCCGCCGACGTCCCGCTGTGCGCAAGCGGCGACGAGCTGGTGCTGCCGGTGACCGGCGCGCCCCTCGCCTTCGCCACCGCCTATGCGCACGACATGAAGCTCCACGTCCCGGCGAGCGGCAGTGACCCGGTCGACCTCGCGGCCGAAGCCGTCGCCGAGAAAGGCGGTTTCGTCGTCACGACGGGGCCGCTTGCCGGAAAGGAGCTCAAGGGCCCGGTTGATGCGGTTCTCTACGGCAGCTGGGGTTTCGACGAGCTGCGGGGGCCGACCTTCCATCTGCAGGTGCCGACGGCGGGAAAATGGCAGGTCGCCGACGCCGACCCGGTGCCGATCGTCGGCCGGACGGAGACGATCACGCTGACCGGCGGTGCCGCTGCGTGCGTGACGGGCGTGGCGCTGCGCCCGCCGTCGGGGAAGGACCAGCCGGTCGTCTGGAAAGCGGCCGCGGCGGACACGATCAAGCTGACGGTGCCGCTGGGGACGTTCGATGCCGGCAAGACCGACCTGCTCATCGCCCAGGACAGCGTCCCCGACGACATCGTTGCTGTCGCGGGCGCGGCCGGGAGAACGCACGTCGAAGGGTTCGAGCTGCATGCCGGCGATCGCTTCGGCGCCCTTAGCGGACGCCACCTGGACACGGTTGCGACCCTCGTCCTCGACGGCGCGACCTTCACCCCCGGACCGCTTTCGCGCACGAAGGACCATGACACGCTGACCATGCTCGCCGACGCGGCGGCGGCGACCTGGACGACGGGCCAATCGCTTTCGGGGCGGGTGCGTTTCGCCGATGGCCGAACGCGAGCCATAAAGACGATCGTCGGCCCGCCCCGGCCGGTCGTGACGCTTCTCGGGAAAAGCCTGGCGGTGCCGCCGGCGACCACGATCACGATTAGGCTCGCGGACGCCGACCAGCTGCCGCATGACGCCCGGCTGACCTTCTCGCTGCGGATCGGTGCCGGGGCCCAACTCCTGGCCGACGACACGGTCGAGGTCGCGACGGCAACCGGCGGCGGCGCGGCGACCCTGACGACAGCCGGCGGGCTGGTGATGCAGGACGCGCATGTCGCCGTCGCAACGCTCGATCTGGCGAAGTCCTTGGGGCCGTCGGCGTTTGGCCCGTTGCAGTTCCGCATCGTCCACGAGGGCGTCGCCAGCGACTGGCAGCCGTTGGGGACGCTGGTGCGGCTTCCCAGGCTGCAACACCTCCGTTGCCCCGCAGCGCCTGCGCCCTGCAGCTTGAGCGGGAGCGAACTGTTCCTGATCGCCGCCGTCTCGGTGACGCCTCGCTTCGACATTCCGGTCAACGTCCCGGACGGCTACCCGAGCGATGTTCTGACCGTCCCTCGCCCGGTCGAGGGCCGCCTCTTCCTCAAGCTGCGCGACAATCCTGCGGCGATCGCACAGATCGTCGGTTAACGATGCCGCGCGTGCCGGGCACGCCTGGTTCCGCCTTTCTGGCCAGCGACTTCAGCACATCCCGGCATGGCGCTGGTGGTCGGCGACCGTACAAAAGTGTCGAAAAAGTTTACACCCGCCGCCCCTGCTTGGTGCCCAACCCGTGTCGGCGCAGACACTTAGCGACGTTTGGCCAGTTGGCATCGATCTTGCTTGCATTGGCAGGGGGTCACTTAAGGAAATTGTCCATGCGTATGCTTATCCTCGCTGCCGCTCTCGCCACCGCTGCTACCGGTGCGCAGGCCGCGACGTTCATCTTCCATCCCGGCCAGTTCGGCCCGCCGAGCGGCTACACGCTGGTCAACACGTTCGACGATGCGACCGCGCAGGCGGCCGTCACCGGCACCAACTTCGTGTTCCCGACCGGCTCGACTGCCGGCCAGTATATCGCCCCGACCGGCGACACCACGCCCTATCTCGCCGTCCTCGGCGGCGGTAGCGCCAGCCTCAGCTTCGCCACTGCGGCGAAGTCGTTCAGCTTCGACTACAGCACGGTCGACACCTACAATACGTTGACGATCAACTACACCGGCGGCGGCTCGCAGAGCTTCACCGGCACCCAGATCCTCGGCGGCCTGCCGACCGGCGTGACCTCGGGCAGCATCGTCGTCAACGGCAACGGCCAGACGATCAGCAGCATCACGCTGGCCACCGGGAGCAACTCGTTCGAGGTGGACAACTTCGCGACCAAGAACGGCCTCGGCACGGTTCCCGAGCCGGCCTCGTGGGCGCTGATGGTCGCTGGTTTCGGCCTGGTCGGCTTCGCCACCCGTGGCCGCCGCGCGAGCGTCGCCGCCTAAGCATCCTTGCTCGTCGCTTTGGGGCGGGAGGCGAACAGCCTCCCGCCCCTTTGCATGCGTAGCGGCCGTGCGGTCGAATCCGGACCGCTCTTGCCGCGACGACGCTGCGTCGGCGAAAGCCGATCGGCTGCGTCTCGCCGGTGCGCCTTGCTCGGGTTCGGCATGGCGGCCGGAGCTGCTTCGAGAGCAGCTTGATCTGGCGCATCTCCGGCCGACGGTTGTCCGCGGCCAGCAGGAGTCCGACACCCGCTCCTGACCCGCATTCTAAACGCAAATCTTCAGCCGCGACGGAGGTCCGCTGCCTCGCCGTCATTGCACACGGCCAAGCGTTGTTAACTACTTATTAGTTTGTCGTAACGAAACCATTACGTCTATGACAAGTTTAACAGATAGTTAAGTTTATGTGAGCAGGTCAGTGTCAGTTGCGTCTCCCAGTATCGCTCCAGCAGCAGCCGTCACCGCCGCCGTTCGGCCGGCGATGACGGCGCGCACGATGGCAGGCCGTCGCCTCGGGCTCCTCACCGCGACCTTGGCGAGGACGTCATGATCAAGGCCAAACTCCTCGCCATGTGCGTTTGCCCGGCGATCGCGGCACCGCCTGCGATCCTTGCCGTCCATGCACCGGCGCGTCATGCCGTGGCACATCTCATGCACCGTGCAGCGGCCAGGCTCGACCATGCCACGGTCCCCGCCAGGTCCTTATCGGCTCCCACGGCGTCGGCGACACTGCCCTGCGCGCCGTCGAGCGGTGGCAGCGGCGGTGGACTGCCGGTAGTCGGTGGCAGCCTGATCGGCGGGGGCGGCGGACTGGTGCTGGCATCGGCGGCACCCGGTGAAGGGTTCTCCAGCGGCGGCGGCTTCGGCGGTGGCGCCGGCTTCGGCGGTGGCGGCGGTGGCTTCGGCGGCGGCGGCGGTGGCGGTGGCGGCGGTGGCTCAGGCGGCGGTCGGCGGCGGCAGCGTGGCGCAGGCGGCGGTGGCGGAGGGCCCGGCGGATCGCCCGGGTTGCCGGGCAGCCCGCCGGCTGGCGGTGAGACCCTTCCGCCGGCCGGTGGCGGCATCCCGGTCATACCCGGCATTCCTGTGCCGTCGTCGCCCACGCCGGTCAGCGGCGCGCCGGAGCCGGCGGCATGGGCCTTGCTTGTCGTCGGCTTCGGCGGGATCGGCCTGATCTTGCGCCGCAGCCGGCCAGTGCTTCGCGCGAACTGAGTATTCCGTCATGATCAAAGCCAAGCTCATTGCCCTGTGCGTATGTCCTGCGGTCACCGCTCCCCCCGCGATCATGGCGGTCAGCCCGCCCGCGCGTCACGCCGTGGCCTACGTCCTGCACCGGGCTGCCCGACGGCTCGACCACACCCCGCGGGCAGCGGCTCAGCCGCCACTCGTCGCTGCGCTGGCGGCACCGGCCCCGTGTCCGCCCGTCATCGCGGCCTCGGCCGCAGCGGGACAGCAGGTCGGCGCGAACCTGCCGACCGACCCCGGCTTTCCGGACCCGACCGCGGCCCTTGCCGATCTTTCGTCCGATCGCCCGATCGACCGCGCACCGGCGGTCCTGGCGCTGACGGCGCGCCCCCGCGCCGCGTCCGGCCGCGATCAGAAAACGGATGTGCAGATTGCCGCCCTTGACGCATCGCCCGCGGCGACGGCGACGGCGACGGCGACGACCCGGGCCGTGCTGCGCTAGCTGCTGGCACCGCGCCCGGCCCTCAACCAGGAACGCGCCGCCGGTCCGCTGCTCGCGCAGCGTCCCCCTCGCTTAGCGTCCACTCAAGCAGAATAAGCCATGGCCAACCTCAACACCGTCTTCGCCGCTCTCGCCGACCCGACCCGCCGCGCGCTGCTCGAGCGGCTGTCGACGGGCGAGGCCACCGTCGGCGAGCTGTCCACCCCCTTCAGCATCTCCCCACCGGCCGTGTCACGCCACCTGAAGATCCTCGAGGCGGCCGGTCTCATCGCGCGTACTCGTGCGGGGCAGTACGTCCGACTGCGAATGCAGCCCGAGGCCTTCGCGCCTGCCTCGGCCTGGCTCCGGCGGCACAACGATGCGGCTGGAGACGCGCGCGATCAGCATGCCCCAGCCAGCGGTGCGCACCGCAGCGGTAATGACCAGCATGCGATCGACCGCATTCGCTAACCAGAAAGGTGGCGCGGCCGCTCTCCCCCAAGCGCAACGGCTTGCCGAAAAGTAGGCCGCCGACGAAATCCGCTATGACGCCATCGGCCAGAAATACGCGATCAGCGGAACCCCGAGGACGATGACGATGACCGACAACGGCAGGCCGAGCCGCCAGTAGTCGCCGAAGCGGTAGCCGCCGGGGCCCATCACCAGCGTATTGCACTGGTGACCGATCGGCGTCAGGAAATCGCAGCCGGCACCAGTCGCCACGGCCATCAGGAATGGATCGGGGTTCAGATGCAGGCCGGTCGCCACACCCACAGCGATCGGGCCGAGGACGAGCACCGTCGGCGCATTGTGCAGGAACGGCGAGCACGCCATCGCGGTCACCATCAACGCCCCGAGGACAAGCAGCGGCGCGGCGCCGTGCAGTCCGCTTGCCAGCGCATGTGCAACTAGCTCGGTGCCGCCGAGCCGCCGCACCGCTTCGCTCAGCGGCGTCAGAGCCCCGATCAGGATCAGCACTTCGGGCTCGAGCGAGGCATAGGCCTCGCGCATCGACAACGACCCGGCGACGACCATGAGCACGGCCGCGCCAAAGAAAGCCGGGGCGACCGGCAGCAGCTTGGTCGCGATCAAGGCGATCGCTGCCGCCAGGATGAGGATCGGGACCAGCCGCCGCCGTCGGCCGCCGAGCGCCACGGGGCGTTCGGCCAGCGGCAAAAGGTCAAGCTGGCCAAGCACCGTCGGCAGCGTGGCCTCGCCCGACTGGAGGATCAATACGTCACCCGCGCGCAGCTTGATGTCGCGCAGCCGCTCGACGATGCGCTCGCCGGCGCGGCCGACGCCGAGCAGCTTGACGCCGAAGCGGTCCTGCAGCGCCGTCCGTGCCGCCGACTGGCCAATCAGCAGCGAGCCGGGCTGGATCACCGCCTCGATCGAGCGCACCTCTTCCTGGGCATCGCCGGTTGAAATCGACTTGGTCTCGCGCGCCGCCGACAACGGCACGCGCGCATACAGCCGACCCAGCGCGGCATCGTCGCCTTCGAGGACGAGAATGGTCCCGGGGCCGAAGGCGCTGTCGTCCGCGGCCTCGGTGCGCGTGCCGTCGGCACCGATCAGCGCGACGACAGTGACGCCGTCGCGAGCGGCGTCGAGCTCCGCGACCGTCCGCGGCGTGTCGGGCCACTCGGCCGGAACGCGCGCCTCGGTCGCATAGGCCTTGTCCGCGGTTGTCTCGCCGAGCGTCGTCTTCGGCGTGCGGTCGCGCGGCAACAGCCGCCAGGCGAAGCTGACGACGACCAGCCCGGCCGCGGTCAGGCACAGGCCAACCGGCGCAAAATCAAAGAACTGGAACGGTTTGCCGACCGTTTCGGCGCGGACCTGGCTGACGATGATGTTGGTCGAGGTACCCGCGAGCGTGACCAGGCCGCCGAGCAGCGACATGAACGCCATCGGCATCAGCAGCGCCGACGCCGTGCTGTTCGGCCCGCGACCGAGGCGGATGGCGGTCGGCATCAGGATCGCCAGCGCACCGACGTTCTTCGTCAGCATCGACAGCAGCGCGGTCGCCCCGGCAAGTGCCGGAACCTGCCGCTGGACCGTACCGAGGTGCGGCAGCAGGGGCGCGACCGCCAGTTCGACGATCCCCGATCGTGCGACCGCAGCGCTGATGACCAGAGCGGCGGCAATGATGACGACGACGTCGCTGGTAAAGCCGCTGAAGGCGTCCTTGTACGGCACGATGCCGGTGACGATGCCGACGAGCAGCGCCACCAGGGCAACGACGTCGAACCGGACGCGTCCCGACGCGAAGCCGATCACAGCGCCGCCGATGATCGCGAAGGAGAGTGCCTGGGCGCCTGTCATCGGTGGAACTGCAGCGCCCGGTTAGTCACGACGGCGTGATGCACGGGTGCCGATCGCTTGGAAAGTGCGACACGATTGCGCTCGCTGCCTCGTCGCATCTTTTCGCACTGGCCGCCGGCCGCACGCCCGCTGGTCATGGCACCCTTCCTCCCATGACGCCGGTATAGACGGCGCAGGCGGTCATCGTGGCGTCGTTGCACGGCCTCGCGTTCCGGTCAGAGACTATCACGGTCAGCGCCTGCGGCGGCATACGGCCGGGCGGGGCGTGGCGGCGAACGGCGCGGTGCCGGTCTGTTCAAGAAGCGGCTGCCGGCGACACCTTCGGCTGCGCTCGGGCGGACCAGACGCGGCTCGTCGCCCGGCAGGAGCACGCTGGCGAGGAGGGGAGTCCATTCTCTCGCCCGGCGACGCGTGACGGCGGCGGCCCCGCATCCTTGCGCCGCCTCTGTGACGCGCATCACAGCCGCCCGTCCGAACCGGGCCTAGACACGGGTCATCGGCGCACCGGATGGTCCGGCAGCGGCGAAAACAAGGGAAGACCGCCATGAAGATCCTGCTCGCCGCCGCTTTCGCCCTGACCGCCGTCGCCACCTCGGCTCAGGCGCAGACCGCACCGACCAGCAAGGTGTTCTACGGCGACCTCCGCCTCGACACCGCCGCCGGCCAGACGACGCTGAAGAGCCGGGTCGACACCGCCGCCCGCCGCGTCTGCGACAGCAGCTCGCACCAGGACCTGGCGACGCGGACCGCCGCCATCCGCTGCTTCCACGACGCGGTCACCACCGCCATGGCGCAGGTCTCCGAGCCGACCGTGCAGGTCGCCTCGCGCTGAGCTACGCACGCCCCGTGATCGACCGTATCGGGGCAGGCCGCCGTCTGCCCCGATACTGCGTCAACCGACCGTCGGCCGCTGGTCGGGCGAGGAGCCGAGGCATCGGCACCCGGACGGCATAAGCCGCATCATGCGGCCACGGGGTGACGTCGGCGCTGACGCGGGCGCGGGCGCGGCGGAGTTCGTGCCTGAGGACCTTGCCCGTAGAGCAGCAGCGCTGCCGTGAGGATGCCGCGCTCGATCGCGGGGTCGGATTGTTGGCCCCGCGCCGGCTTTGCCGGGTCCGCGACCCTGGCAGCGTCGCGCGATGCGGTCGAGGCCCGGCTACCGCCGCCATATCCGCATGCCGTCTTCGGCCGCGACGATCGTGCCGGCGGCCCCCACGGGTTCGGCGCACCCGTCGGTCAGGAAGGCGA
>CAWBWP010000002.1:0-2500 GCA_963792555.1 uncultured Alphaproteobacteria bacterium | reverse complement strand
GTTGCCCCATTCGGAAATCGCTGGGTCAAAGGTTGCTCACACCTCACCAGCGCTTATCGCAGCGTGCCACGTCCTTCATCGCCTGTGCATGCCAAGGCATCCACCAAATGCCCTTACCTCACGCTTAAAAATCCACACCACCAACGACAGCACTGCGCGCTTGAAGTGCAGCATTGCCGTGACGTGCGGTCATCATCGCCCGCCGCCGTTCACGCCAAGCCCAAAGGCCTGACGACGCCGGCGACGGCATCGATTTTCTAAACCCATTCACAATGTCAAAGATGGACCCTCGCGGGTCCTTTGCCACGACACCTGTGTGCCGGGCAAACTGGTTGCCTCATCCTGGACGCTCGAGAAGTTGGTGGAGCCAATCGGGATCGAACCGATGACCTCAAGCTTGCAAAGCTAGCGCTCTCCCAACTGAGCTATGGCCCCACTATGCGCACGAACGCAGCTGGTGGGCCGAGGAGGATTTGAACCTCCGACCCCACGCTTATCAAGCGTGTGCTCTAACCAACTGAGCTACCGGCCCATAGCGGACACCGCCGGCGGCCAAGGCGCGAAGGCCGAGGCGCCTTGCGGCGATTTCCAGGATGAAGGGACATGAGGGCGGCGGCAATGTTCTTTGGAAAGGAGGAAGCACTTCCGAGGCACGAGGCCTCGGCGCTTGACCGCCAGATCCTTAGAAAGGAGGTGATCCAGCCGCAGGTTCCCCTACGGCTACCTTGTTACGACTTCACCCCAGTCTCTAAACCAACCGTGGTCAGCTGCCTCCTTGCGGTTAGCTCACTGCCTTCGGGTTAATCCAAATCCCATGGTGTGACGGGCGGTGTGTACAAGGCCTGGGAACGTATTCACCGCGGCATGCTGATCCGCGATTACTAGCGATTCCACCTTCATGCTCTCGAGTTGCAGAGAACAATCCGAACTGAGACGGCTTTTGGAGATTAGCTCACCCTTGCGGGTTTGCAGCCCACTGTCACCGCCATTGTAGCACGTGTGTAGCCCAGCGTGTAAGGGCCATGAGGACTTGACGTCATCCCCACCTTCCTCCGGCTTATCACCGGCGGTTTCCTTAGAGTGCCCAACTAAATGATGGCAACTAAGGACGAGGGTTGCGCTCGTTGCGGGACTTAACCCAACATCTCACGACACGAGCTGACGACAGCCATGCAGCACCTGTGTGCACGTCCCTTGCGGGAAGAAGTCCATCTCTGGAAATCGCCGTGCCATGTCAAACGCTGGTAAGGTTCTGCGCGTTGCTTCGAATTAAACCACATGCTCCACCGCTTGTGCAGGCCCCCGTCAATTCCTTTGAGTTTTAACCTTGCGGCCGTACTCCCCAGGCGGAGAACTTAATGCGTTAGCTGCGCCACCGAAGCTCTAAGAGCCCCGACAGCTAGTTCTCATCGTTTACGGCGTGGACTACCAGGGTATCTAATCCTGTTTGCTCCCCACGCTTTCGTTCCTCAGCGTCAAGAATGGTCCAGTTAGCCGCCTTCGCCACTGGTGTTCTTCCGAATATCTACGAATTTCACCTCTACACTCGGAATTCCACTAACCTCTCCCATCTTCAAGCGAACCAGTCTCAAAGGCAGTTCCACGATTGAGTTGTGGGATTTCACCTCTGACTTGGCAAGCCGCCTACGAACGCTTTACGCCCAGTAATTCCGAACAACGCTAGCCCCCTCCGTATTACCGCGGCTGCTGGCACGGAGTTAGCCGGGGCTTATTCTCCCGGTACAGTCATTATCTTCCCGGGTAAAAGAGCTTTACAACCCTAAGGCCTTCTTCACTCACGCGGCATTGCTGGATCAGGCTTTCGCCCATTGTCCAATATTCCCCACTGCTGCCTCCCGTAGGAGTCTGGGCCGTGTCTCAGTCCCAGTGTGGCTGATCATCCTCTCAGACCAGCTATGGATCGTCGCCTTGGTAGGCCTTTACCCCACCAACTAGCTAATCCAACGCGGGCTCATCCCTGGGCGATAAATCTTTGGTCCGAAGACATCATACGGTATTAGCAGTAATTTCTCACTGTTATTCCGTACCCAAGGGCAGATTCCCACGCGTTACGCACCCGTGCGCCACTAGACCCGAAGGTCTCGTTCGACTTGCATGTGTTAGGCATGCCGCCAGCGTTCGTTCTGAGCCAGGATCAAACTCTCAAGTTCATGTCCGAAACGCTGACCGGCGAACCGAACAGCGCCCCGTTCAAGGAGCGTCCTAAAAATGCACAAAACCAATCTGACTATCCGACCCGAAAGTCGGCAGTGCATTGTGGTAAGACATATAGGAGGCGTGTTTTAGCCATGACACCCGAGCCCTTGTACGCTCGGAGCCATGGGCCGCCGCCCACATGTCCCTTCATTCAACCTACGATGAGAAAGAGCGACACCACTCTGTCCCCCGTTTAACCGGGGCACCGAGCGGCTGATTTATCCGAGACCCGAAAGCGAACCCAGTGGCTCGTCTCGGCGTCGGGGGCGGCTTATGCGCCGTG
>CAWBWP010000001.1:0-564108 GCA_963792555.1 uncultured Alphaproteobacteria bacterium | reverse complement strand
CCGGCGACGTCATCACCGCCTCCGCCGCGGCGTCGAGAACCTCGACTTCGCGGCGATGGAGTTCGCCGACAATATCACGTTCGGAGACGATGCCGACGATCCCCTCGCCCGCCATGACGAGTACCGCACCGATGCGGTGGGCCACCAGCAGGGCGACGATGTCGCGAACGGGGGTCGTCGCTATGACACTGATGACGGCGCGCCTGCCGCCGAGAATCGCGCCGATCGACACGAGGGGCCTCCTTCCCAAGGATGCAGGCCGCCCACGGCGTTCCCATGTTGCGCCTGCATAGCCGATACTCTGCCGATTTGCGGCGAAAGGGAAGATGATGGACGAACCGACCCCCCCTTCAGCAGGCGCCTGGAACCGCTTTCGGCGCTTCATGGTGGCAATGGTCGTGCTCGCGATCGCCGCGATCGTCGCCGCGCTCGCCGTGCTGCACAGCGAAGGCGTCACGCTGACCGCGACGTTCATCGTTGCCCTGGCAGCGGGCATCGGCGTTTCGGTGCTGTTGGCGGGTGCCCTGATGGGGTTGGTCTTCGCCAGCGATCGCGGCGGCTACGACGAGGGCTATCGCGCGCCGAACGAAAAGGGCCGCCCCGGAGGGCGGCCCTGATCGTCGCCGGCGTGTCGCTTAGAAGTCGATCTGGGCGCGGAAGGCGAAGACGTCGGTGCCGTACTCGCGGCCGGCCGGGATCAGGCTGCTGACCGGGATGACGGTCGCCGCCAGGGGTCCGCCACGAACTTCGGCGTGGGCGTATTCGGCGGTGAAGCGAACATAGTCGATCGGCCAGTAGTTCAGCGCACCGAGGTAGCCGATCTGACGGCCGCCGTTGACGAGCCCGACCGAGTTGGCAGCGGTGTTACCGACCTGATCCGTCAGGTTGATGTAGTCGACGCGACCGACGAGCTGGAGGCCACCCGAGCCGCCCTCGTTGACCGGATGCAGGATCTTGGTGCGGTCAACCTTGCCGTTCTTGTAGCCGCGGGTTTCGCCCGTCAGCCAAAAGCCGGCCTCGACATAGCCCGAGTAGAAGTCGGCGTTCTGCGCATATTCGGTCCCGACGATCGCCTGCGGCGCGCTGACGGTCTGGCCCGGCCGGTAGCCGCGGAAGTGAAGGTACTGGCCTTCGCCGGCGACGTGGAACGGCCCGTAGATGTACATCGCCTCGAGCCCGACGATCTCGTCGCCGCGACCGGCAATGTTGCCGGTGCCGACGAAGCGCTGGTCGGTCGTGAAGGTGAACGGGCGCGCGCGATACTGGATGCCGCGGGCGTCGGTGGCGAACTCGCGGTACTGCGCGCTGGCGCCGAGGTGGAGCTGACCGCCCATGACCACCGGCGACCACACCGTCCGCACGGCGAACTCATAGCCGGTGCGGTCGAACAGGCCGTTGTTGTTGGTTGCAGTCGAGGTCGCCACCGACGGCGTACCACCCGGCGTCGCGGACGGCGTAACCGTCGAGGTCGAGGTATAGCTCAGCGCCGTGTTGCCGTTGATGCCCTGGTTGAACGCGCCGACCTGAACCCGGAAGTCGTTCTTGGGCGAGACGTAGGTCGCCGCGAGGCCGAGGCGGCGGCCGTTCGAGAAGGCGTCGTTGAACTGGGCGCGCTCGGTGAACGAGGTGAACCGGTTGCTCATCATGTTTTCCATGGAGCTGAACGGATAGAAGTACCCAGCGGTGAAGGTCAGCGGCGTATGGCGCGGCGCGTACTCGAAGATCACGTCTTCGTAATCGACGACGCCCTCGGCGAAGTTGAACTGGAAGTTATAGCTGAAGTCGCCCGGCAGCGAGCCCGAGGCACCGAGCAGCAGACGACGCGAGCGGCCGTTGTAGCCGAGGTTCGGCGTCACGATCTTGTTGCCGGGATTGTCGACCTGGGCGGCGTCGTACTGGATCTCGCCGCTGAGCTTGAACTTGAAACCGTCCGGCCCGGAGACTTCGGGCATGCCCTTCCACGACGTGCTGGCATTCGCCAGCTTCTTGTTGGCGTCCGCCTGCGCCTTGTTGGTGTCGGCGGCGACCTGCGCGAGCGCCTGGATCTGCGCCTGCATCGCCTGCACCTGGGCGCGCAGCGCCTCGACTTCCTCGGTCGACGCCTGGGCGTGCGCGACGCCGGCCAATGCCGAAGCGGCGAGAAGCGCCGTCGTGAACTTAAGGATGGTCATTGCTCGGGGCCCCTGCTGATCCGTTAGGGCGCGAGCTAATCACCGCTCGTGACGGTTCGACGTCCTTAATGTTGCATTTCCGTGACGGGCGCGGTCTGGTCGCGGCCGTGGCATATTTGCCACGTTTAATTAAGGTACGCGCCAGCCGGAGTGCCAGCGACCCGCGACCCGCCGCGATCCGACGCGGACGTGGTCGGGACCGGCCAGATCCAGCCGGTCGATCGCGTCGATCGCCACGGTCAGCACCGCGAAACCGGCCCGGCCGTCGCCGGCAAGGGCAAAGTTGGCGTTCGGCAGCGACGTGCCCGGCGGCAGCGCCGTCGAATAGGCGCGCCGAGCCGACGGCGGCACGGCAGCCCAATGCGCCTCCACGACCGGACCGCTGCTCGCGACGGTTGCCGTCCCGACCAGCCGGACCTGGAGCAGCGCTGCTGGATCATAGGCTACGATCGCGACCTGCGGGTCCGCCGCCACTGCCGCCATCTTGTCCGCACGCACGTCGCTGAAAAAAGTAAGCGTCGCGCGCGCCGAGTTGATCGCTCGCAGGACCATGACTTGCGCGTCAGCCCGGCCGCTGGTGGCGACCACCGGCGTCCGAAACGGCGAGGCCCGATCGCCGACCGCCGCGCCAAGCCGCTGCCAGACGTCGGCGATCCGTGCGTCGGCGTCAGCCGTCGACATTTTCCGCGACAACGACCTTGCGCGGGCGACCCCGCGGCCGCTTCGGCGGCGGCGCGTCGGCGGCCATCTCGAGCGGCAGCGTCGCCTCGCCGCCGTTCGTCACCGGCTCGACACTCGGTGCCGGGGCGGGGGCGGCAAAGGTCGCCGGCCCGGGAATGCCGATCGGCGCCGCCGCATCCTCGGCCGCCCTCGCCGCCGGCTCGCGGCGGGCAAACTCGCGCTCCCCGTTGCGCCGCCGTCCCTCGCCCCGGTCGTCGGACCCGTCGCGAGAATAATTGCGCTGGCGGCTTTCCTCGCGCGGCGGCCCGTCCTCGCTGGCATCGGTTTCCCGCGGCGTGAACGTCCGCTGACGGTCACCATTGTCGCCGGCGACGCGGTCCTCGCGCTGCCGTTCGTCGCGCGGGGCGCGCATCTCCGGCTGGCGATTGTCGCGTCCGCGGTCGTCCCGCTGGAACCGGTCGTCGCGCGTCCGGCCGTCGTCGCGGGCGCGGTTGCCGTCTTCGCGCGCCCGGTTGCCGTCGTCGCGCGGCCGGTTGCCGTCGTCGCGCGCCCGGTTGCCGTCGTCGCGAGGCCGCTCGTCGCGCGCACGCTCGCCGTTTTGCACGGCGCCATCGGCTCGGGCGCGGTCGCCCTGGCCGGGATAGCCGTCGCCGCCGCGCGCGCCGTTCGGACGATAGGCCGGCCGCTCGTTGCCGTCGTCGCCATCGTCATCGTCGCGCTCCCCGGCAGGAGCGTAGTTCTGCCCGACGGTCGAGGCACCGTAGCCGTCGTCGTCGTCGTCGTACGTGGAGCGCGGTGCCGGCTGCGGGTCGCGGGCGCGGAATTCGCTCAGCACGCGGAAATAATGGTCCGCATACTGCATGTAGAATTCGGCCTGGACGCGGTCGCCGTTCTGCGTCGCATCGCGCGCCATCGCCTTGTATTTCTCGAGCAACTGCGTGGCATTGCCGCGCTGCCGGTTGTCGATCCGGCTGCCGCCACCGTTGACGTTGCCGTAATTTCCCGACGGACCGCCACCTTGCGGCGGACGCGCTCCTCCGCGTCCGCGGCGGCGACCGTTCTGATTGTTTCTGATCAAAGTCTCTGTCCCCGTGCGAATACGCATCACCGGAAAAGTCTGTTGTCCGTGGGCCGGGAGCATCGCCAGGCCGATGCCTGCATCACGATCCGGGCGGATAGCAGCAGCGAGGGACTTGTCCGGTCGACCTCGCCTGTAACCACGTCTAGCGGCATTCCGAGCCGCGTCAAAGCCCTATTTGGTGACGACGAGGCAGCGGGGCAACCCGGCGAGATCGTGGCGCAGCGCGGTCCTCAGCCCGACCGCGGCGAACAGCGCGGCGACGGTTTCGGCCTGGGTCGCGCCGATCTCGATGCAGCCAAGTCCCTGGTCGGCCAGGCGTGCGGCGACGACGGGAGCGATCCGGCGATAGTCGTCCATCCCGTCGGCGCCGGCGAACAGCGCGTTGTGCGGTTCCCACTCGGCGACGTCGCGCGGCAGCGGCTCGCCCGTCGCGACGTAAGGCGGGTTGCCCAGGATCAAGTCGAACGATCCGCTGGCCGCGTCCCAGTCGCCGTGGACGAACACCGCCCGCGCCGCCAGGCCGAGCCGCGTCGCGTTCTCCGTAGCGACCCGCAGCGCCGCCGCCGACGCGTCGACGCCGACCCCCGTCGCCGCCGGCCACTCGGTCAGGGCCGCCAGCAGCAGCGCCCCCGACCCCGTGCCGAGGTCGAGCACCCGCGCCGGGCCGCGCCGCCCGCGCAAGCGATCGACCGCGGCGGCGATCAGCGTCTCGGTGTCGGGGCGCGGGATCAGCACGTCGGGCGTGACCGTCAGATCGAGCGACCAGAACTCCCGGTGTCGGGTGATATACGCGACCGGCTCCCCGGCGGCGCGGCGCCGAACCAGTGCGGCGAAGGGGCCGGCGTCGACCTCCCGTTCCGGCGCGAGCAGCAGCGCCAGGCGATCGACGCCGAGGCTGTGGGCGAGCAGGACCTCGGCGTCGAGGCGGTCGATGGTGGCGGCGGCGGCACGGAGCAGGTCGCCGACCCGCTCACCCATCCAGCGCCGCCAGCCGGCTCGCCTCGTCCTCGGCGACCAGCGCCCCGACCAGTTCGTCCATGTCGCCGGCGATAACTTCGGGCAGGCGGTGGAGCGTCAGGTTGATGCGGTGATCGGTCACCCGCCCCTGGGGGAAGTTGTAGGTGCGGATGCGCTCCGACCGGTCGCCCGACCCGACCATCGACTTGCGGTCGGCGGCGCGCGCGTCGTGGATCTTGGCGCGTTCGAGCTCGTACAGCCGCGTCCGCAACACCCGCAGCGCCTTCGCCTTGTTCTTGTGCTGCGACTTCTCGTCCTGCTGGATGACGACCAGCCCCGACGGGATATGCGTGATCCGCACCGCCGAATTGGTGGTGTTGACCGACTGCCCGCCCGGGCCCGACGAGCGGTAGACGTCGATCCGCAGGTCCTTGTCGGCGATCTGGACGTCGACCTCCTCGGCCTCGGGCAGGACCGCGACCGTCGCCGCGCTGGTGTGGATGCGCCCCTGCGTCTCGGTCGCGGGCACGCGCTGGACGCGGTGGACGCCGCTTTCGAACTTCAGCCGGGCGAACACCTGTGGCCCGGTGATCGAGGCGATGACCTCCTTGAAGCCGCCCATTTCGCCGGCGCTCGCGCTGATCGTCTCCATCCGCCACCCCTGCAGGTCGGCGTAGCGCTGGTACATGCGGAACAGGTCGCCGGCGAACAGCGCCGCCTCGTCGCCGCCCGTCCCGGCACGGATTTCGAGCATCGCCGGCTTGTCGTCGGCAGTGTCGCGCGGCAGCAGCCTGAGCGCCAGCGCGCGTTCGGCGAGCGGCAGCGCCTCGGCGATGGTCGCTGCCTCGACCTCGGCCATCTCGCGCATCTCGGGGTCGGCGAGCATCGCCTCCAACCCCGCCGCCTCGTCGCGCAACCGCCGCACCTCGATCGCCGCCGCGACCACCGGGGTCAGCTCGGCATAGTCCTTCGACAGCGCGACGAACCTGTCCGACGGCAGGTCGGGATTGCCCATCTGCGCGGCGAGGTCGGCGTGGCGGCGCTCGATCTGGGCGATCCGTTCGGGGGGGATGGAGATCATGCGCTGCAGGTCTCGTCATGCGATGCCAAAAACCTCGTACCGTGCTGAAACGCGAGCAGCTTGCTGGACACCTTCAAGATCCGCAGGCGGTCACGGCTTGCTTCATCATCGAGCTAGGAGCGAACGAGGACAGTTGGCTGCGTCGGAAGCTCGCTACTCCAAGAGCGAATCGAAAACATACTGCTGCGCTCATTCCGCTTGCGTTGCGACCTCGATCTTGCGCTTCGACCTTGCCTTGCAAAGCTGTTGTCGATGCGGCCGAGCTCCGGCATTGCCGTGTAGACCATTCGACGTATCCAGCGCGTCACTCTGCGAGCTCAGGCTATCGTCCGCGACTAACGCGACATCCATCGCCTCCTCCACCGGCTCCGCCACCAGCATCGCCAGCCGCTCGATCCCCGCCGCCCAGCCGACTGCCGGCGTGTGCGGCCCGCCCATCGCCTCGATCAGGCCGTCGTAGCGGCCGCCGCCGATCACCGTCCCCTGCGCGCCCAGGTGGTCGGTGACGAACTCGAACGCGGTGTGGCGGTAATAGTCGAACCCCCGCACCAGCGCCGGCGCGCGGACGAAGGCGACGCCCGCCGCCTGCAGCCCCTTCTGCACCGCCTCGAAGAACGCCCCCGCCTCCGCCGTCATGTGCGCGTCGATCCCCGGCGCGGTCGCGACCAGTGCGCGGTCGTTCTCCGCCTTGGAATCGAGGATGCGCAGCGGGTTCTTCGCCAGCCGCTCGCGGCTTTCGGGCGACAGCGCGTCGGCGTGCGCCGAGAAGTGCTCGACCAGCGCCGCCCGCCACGCGCTGCGCGTCTCCGCGTCGCCCAGCGTGTTCAGCTGGAGCGTCACCTTGTCGGCGATCCCCAGCTCGCCCAGCAGCTGCGCGCCCAGCGCGATCAGCTCGACGTCCGCCGCCGGCTCGGCCGCGCCGATGATCTCGGCGTCGAGCTGGTGGAACTGGCGGTAGCGACCCTTCTGCGGCCGTTCGTAGCGGAACAGCGGGCCGTGGGCGGCGAGCTTCATCGGCGCGAACTGCTGCCAGCCGTTCGAGATGTAGGCGCGGCAGATGCCGGCGGTGAACTCGGGGCGCAGCGTCAGCGATTCGCCGCCGCGGTCGTCGAACGAGTACATCTCCTTGGCGACGACGTCGGTCGTCTCGCCGAGCGTGCGCGCGAAGACGCTGGTGAACTCGAACACCGGCACGTCGACGCGGCGGAAGCCGTACAGCTTGCGCACCCGGTTGAAGGTGTCGACGACATGGTCGAAGCGCGCGATCGGCTCGCCGTAGAGGTCCTGCGTCCCGCGGACGCGCTGCACTTTGTCTGTCATTTCGCGCGCCGAGATAGGGGATGCACTCGCCGGGGTCTATCCCGACCCCGCCAGCCCACAGCCGTCAGCCCAGGGCCTTCAGCCCGACGATGCAGCCGACCAGCCCGGTCAGCAGCGCCAGGCGCGGCCAGTCGGCGGGCTCGTGGTAGACCGCGATGCCGAGCAGCGCCGTGCCGCCCGCGCCGATCCCGGCCCAGATCGCATAGGCCGTGCCGAGCGGGATGCTCCGCGCCGCGAGCGCCAGGCAGCCCATCGACACGCTGATCGCGGCGAGAAAGGCCAGCGTCCAGCCGATGCTGCGGAAGTTGTCGACGTAGCGCAGCGAGGTGGTGAAGCCCATCTCGCCCAGTCCACCGAGCACGAGGAGCAGCCACGGGTTCACGATGCGGAACCCGTCGCCGCGGATGTCGCCGCAAACGCCGTCAAGGCGTCGCCGTCGAGGCGGTGAACCGTCCAGTCGCTCATCGGCTTCGCGCCGATGGAGCGGTAGAAATCGCGCGCCGGCGTGTTCCAGTCGAGCACCGACCACTCGACCCGCGCACAGCCCCGGGTCACGGCGACGCGCGCGATCCGCTGCAGCAGCGCCTTGCCCATTCCGGTGCCGCGGACCTCCGGCCGGACGTAGAGGTCCTCGAGGTACAGCCCGTCGCGCCCGCTCCATGTCGAGAAGTTGGTGAAGTAAAGCGCGACCCCGACAACCTCGCCGTCTACCTCGGCGACCAGCGCCTCGGCCGACGGCGTCGGGCCGAACAGAGTGGCGGACAGGCTCTCGACCGTCGCCTGAACCGCGTCGGGCTCGCGCTCATAGGCGGCGAGGTCACGGATCAGCTGGAGGATGTCGCCGACGTCGGCGGGGGTCGCCTTGCGAATGGGGTCGGTCACTCCGCCGCCTTCAGCGCCCCATGCGGTGCAGGCGGCAGGTCATCGTCGAAGGCGAGCTGATCGTCGCCGTCATAGTCCGCCGGCCACCGGCCCTCGCGGATCATCTTATTCATCTCGGCGAGCGCTGCTGCCGCCATAGCTGGCGTGCCGATGATGATATTCTCGTCGCTCGTCTGCACTAGCCTGCCTCACACTGATCAACCGCCGTCTATCTTCACGCCAAGTATACGTCACAGACAGCAGTTTGTCGCCCACCGAGCCTACGGCCGGGCCAACGGCGACAAGGCGCCTCTCGCCGTACTCGCGCCGCCGATCGACAATCTCGAAATAGAGGCCAACGAATACGAAATCGCCCGTCGACAGTGGCAGTCCGTGTCGGCGGCGGTTTTCCTTATCCTTGGTCTTGTCGTACTCATAAGCGGGCAGAGCGTTCACTCCGCCGCGACCGCCATCGCTCCCTCGGCCGCCAGCTTCGCCGCCTTCGCCGCTTCGATCTCCGCCGCCTTCGCCTCGACCAGCCCGACGATGTGGTCGACCATGGCGGGCTCATCGATGTGGTGGCTGGTGACGCCGCTCAGGAACACCATGTGCTTGCCGTTGCCGCCGCCGGTGATGCCGATGTCGGTCTCGCGCGCCTCGCCGGGGCCGTTGACGACGCAGCCGAGCACGCTGAGCGACAGTTCGGTGGTGACATGGGCGAGCGCGGCTTCGAGGCGCTCGACCGTCTTGACGACGTCGAACCCCTGCCGCGCGCAGCTCGGGCAGCTGACGACGCGGACGCCGCGGGCGCGGATGCCGAGCGACTTCAGCATGTGATAGCCGACCTTGACCTCCTCGACCGGGTCGGCCGACAGCGACACGCGGATGGTGTCGCCGATGCCGCTCCACAGCAGCATGCCGAGGCCGATCGACGACTTGACCGTGCCGCCCTGCAGCCCGCCGGCCTCGGTGATGCCGAGGTGAAGCGGGTAGTCGCACGCCTCGGCCAGGCCATTGTAGGCAGCGACAGCGAGGAAGACATCGGACGCTTTGACGCTGATCTTGAACTCGCGGAAATCGGCGTCCTCGAGCAATTTGGCGTGTTCGAGCGCGCTTTCGACCAGCGCCTCGGGGCACGGCTCGCCGTATTTCTCGAGCAGGTGGCGATCCAAGGACCCGGCATTGACGCCGATCCGCATCGAGCAGCCGTTGGCCTTGGCGGCGCGGACGACTTCGCTTGACGCGCTCGGGGCTAGCCGATGTTGCCGGGGTTGATCCGCAGGCACGCCGCCCCCGCGTCGGCGGCTTCGAGCGCGCGCTTGTAGTGGAAATGGATGTCGGCGACGATCGGAACGGTGCTCGCCTTGACGATCGCCGGCATCGCCGCGGTCGATTCGACGTCGGGGCACGACACGCGGACGATGTCGGCGCCGACCTCGACGCACTGGCGGATCTGCTCGATCGTCGCGACGGCGTCCTCGGTCGGGGTGTTGGTCATCGTCTGGACGGTGATCGGCGCGCCGCCGCCGACGGGCACGCGCCCGACCATGATCTGACGCGATGGACGGCGAACGATGTCGCGCCAGGGACGGACGCTCATAGACAGGCTCCACGGGGCATGGCGCCGATATAGCCGTGCCGGCGCGCGCCGCCTATAGGGCAGCGATGACACGCGACTTCCTCAAGATGCACGGCCTTGGCAACGACTTCGTCGTGTTCGACGCGCGCGCCGCGCCGCTGGCGCTGACGCCGGCGCAGGTCGTGGCGATCAGCGACCGCCACCTCGGCATCGGCTGCGACCAGCTGATCGTCGTCGAGGCGAGCCCCCGCGCCGATGCCTTCATGGCGATCTGGAACGCCGACGGCAGCGTCGCCGAGGCGTGCGGCAATGCCGCGCGCTGCGTCGCGACGCTGCTCGGCGACCATGCCACGATCGACAGCGCCGGCGGCCTGCTCGATGCGCGGGCGACGGCGTCCGCGGCGAGCATCGTCTATCCGGCACCGCGCTTCGGCTGGGACGACGTGCCGCTCGCCTATCCACTCGACACCGCCGACGTGCCGGTCGCGTGGGACGGGCTCGGCCATGGGGTCGCGCTCAGCGTCGGCAACCCGCACATCGTCTTCTTCGTTGCCACCGCCGCCGCGGTCCCGCTCGACACCCTCGGCCCGCGGATCGAGCACGACGCGCTGTTCCCGGAGCGGGTCAACGTCGGCGTGGCCGAGGTCGCGGGGCCGGATCGCCTGCGCCTGCGCGTCTGGGAACGCGGTGCCGGACTGACGCGCGCCTGCGGCACGGGCGCGATGGCGGCCGCGGTCGCCGCGCTGAAGCGACGCCTGGTGTCCTCCCCTGTCGTCGTCAGCCTGCCGGGCGGCGACCTGACCGTCGCGTGGGACGGCGGGGCGGTGACCTTGTCCGGCCCGGCGGCGACGAGCTTCACCGGCACGGTCGATCTGGAACGGATAGCATGAGCGAGGGACGGAGCGGCTGGCTGGCAAAGCTGACGGCGGGGCTGGCGCGGTCGTCGGACCGCCTCGGCGGCAACCTTGCCGGCCTGTTCGGCCCCTCGCTGCTGACCACCGCGACGCTCGACCAGGACCGCCTCGACGCGATCGAGGAGGCCCTGATCGCCTCCGACCTCGGCCCCGCGCTCAGCGCGCGCATCGTTGCCCAGCTGGCGCCCGAGAAGTACCCGCGCGGCATCGACGAGGCCGGGATCCGCTCGGTGGTCGCCGCCGAGGTCGCGAAGGTTCTCAGCCCCGTTGCCCGGCCGCTCGAGGTCGTCGCCTTCCCGCGGCCGCAGGTGATCCTGGTCGTCGGCGTCAACGGCAGCGGCAAGACCACCACGATCGCCAAGCTCGCGCATCTGTTCGCCGAGCAGGATTACAGCGTCATGCTTGCCGCCGGCGACACCTTCCGCGCCGCCGCCATCGAGCAGCTGAAGATCTGGGGCGCGCGGGCCGGGGTTCCCGTCGTCGCCGGCGAGCAGGGAGCGGACGCTGCGGGGCTCGCCTTCACGGCGCTGGAGAAGGCGCGGGCGGCGGGCAGCGACGTCCTTATCATCGACACCGCGGGCCGGCTGCAGAACAAGTCCGGGCTGATGGACGAGCTCGCCAAGATTAAGCGCGTTCTCGCCAAGGTCATGCCGGCCGCGCCGCACGACGTCGTGCTCGTCCTCGACGCCACCACCGGGCAGAACGCGCTGAACCAGATCGAGGTGTTCCGCGAGGTCGCCGGCGTTACCGGGCTGGTGATGACGAAGCTGGACGGCACCGCGCGCGGCGGCGTGCTGGTTGCCGCGGCGGAGCGGTTCGGCCTGCCGATCCACGCCGTCGGCGTCGGCGAGGGCATGGGCGACCTGCGCCCCTTCGCCCCGGCCGATTTCGCCGCGGCCCTCGCGGGGGCCGAGAGCGGCGCGGTGCGTTAGGTGGGGATGACCCGCCTCCCCGCCCTCGCCGCCGCGCTGCTGATCGGCAGCACCGCCGCCGCCGCGCCGTCGACCGCCGGGCTCGGCGCGCGCGCGCCGGCACCGGCGCGGACCGAGCTCCACGTCGCGGTGTACGGCAACGACCCCTGTCCCAAGGGCCAGGGCGACGAGATCGTCGTCTGCGCCCGCCTCCCCGAGTCCGAACGCTACCGCATCCCCAAGCGCCTGCGCGACGAGAAGGCCGACCAGCGCAAGGAACAGTCCTGGGTCGCCCGCTCGCGCCTGATCGACCAGGCGGGGGCCGAGAACCGCCCCGACAGCTGCTCGGCCGTCGGCAGCGGCGGCCAGACCGGCTGCTTCCAGAAATTCATGCGCGACGCCCGCGCGCAGAAAGAAGCCGACGCGGCGGCGGCGAACGACGTTCCCTAGGTCCGGCTGCGCGCGCGCCGGAACCGTCCCGCCGCCGCAACGTTCGCACCCGATGGCCGACCAGGAACCTCAGCACGACCCCGGCCTTTCCGCCGAAGAGGTGGAGTCGGTCGCCAAGCGCAAGAGCGGCAACGCCAAGGTCGTCCACGAGGTCATCCGGCTGCAAGGCGACGAGGAACTCGACCGACCGGCCTTGTCGCTGCTGTCGTCGGGTTTTGCCGCGGGCGTGTCGATCTGCGCTTCGGTGTTGGCGGAGGCCTTCCTCAAGCAGCGCCTGCCCGACGCCGAGTGGACCCATCTGGTCATCGACCTTGGCTACACCGTCGGGTTCATCATCGCCATTCTGGGCAACCTGCAGCTGTTCACCGAGAATACGATCACCGTCGTCCTGCCGGTGGCGACGCACCCCAGCCGCGGCAACTTCGCCCGCCTGGCGCGGCTGTGGGCACTGGCGATCCTCGCCAACCTGGCGGGGACGCTGGGGGTCATGGCGCTGCTCGCCAACGGCTGGCTGGTCGATCCGCCGCAGCTCGACGCCGCGGTCGCCGTCGCCTCGCCGCTGCTCGACCACGGCGTCGTGACGACGCTGCTGCGCGGTATCCCGGCCGGCTTCCTGATCGCGTCGATCGCCTGGATCCTGCCCAATGCCCGCGGCAGCGAGTTCTGGGTGGTGTTCCTCATCACCTATGTCGTCGCCATCGGCGGCATGAGCCACGTCGTCGCCGGCTCGGCGGAGGCGTGGCTGCTGTGGCTGACCGGCAAGGCGTCGTTCGGCTGGGCGGTCGGCGGCTTCATCCTGCCCGCGCTGGCCGGCAACATCATCGGCGGCACCGGGCTGTTCGCCGTCCTGGCGCACGGCCAGGTCCGCGAGGAGATCGCCAGCACCTAGCCGGTGTTGCGCAGCCCCGCGGCGATGCCGTTGATCGTCAGGTGGATGCCCTCGGCGATGCGTGGATCGTCGTCGCCGGCGCGGTGGCGGCGGATCAGATCGATCTGCAGCACATTCAGCGGGTCGATGTACGGCAGACGCATGCGGACGGCGCGCTGCAGCGTCGGCGCGCGGTCGAGCAGGGCGCTCTGCCCGGTCAACGCCAGCACCTGGTCGCGCGTCTGCTGCCAGCCGCCCTCGATCCGCTCGAAGATCGTCCGCCGCAACGCCGCGTCGGGAACCAGCGCGGCGTAGCGGCCGGCGAGCTCCATGTCCGACTTGGCCATCACCTGCTCCATGTTCGACAGCGTCGTCGGCAGGAACGGCCAGCTCGCCGCCATCGCGCACGAGCAGCCCGCGTCGGCGAACCCCGCCAGCGCCTGGCCGACGCCGTACCAGCCGGGCAGCATCAAGCGCGCCTGCGCCCAGCTGAACACCCAGGGGATCGCGCGCAGATCCTCGATCGGTCGGAGCGGGTGCGCGACGCCGGGCGGCTGCCGATGTTCAGTTCGGCGATCTCGGCGATCGGGGTCACGGCGCGGAAGAAGGCGTTGAAGCCCGCCGGTGTCGTAGACCAGCCCGCGATAGGCCGCGAACGCCGGCGGCGCGAGTTCGTCCATCGCCGCGCGGAAGCGCGCGAGATCGGCCGGCGGGACCGGCGTCGGCGCGAGGCTGGCGAGCACGGTCGCGGCGGCCATCGCCTCCAGGCTCGTCGCGGCGACGGCGGGCGTGCCGTATTTCGCCGCGATCACCTCGCCCTGTTCGGTGATGCGGATGCGCCCGCCGACCGTGCCCGGCGGCTGCGCGCGGATCGCGGCGAACGCCGAGCCGCCGCCGCGCCCGACCGCGCCGCCGCGGCCGTGGAACAGCTGCATGCGGATGCCGCGCCGCGTCGAACACTCGACCAGCGCCAGCGCGCCCTCGTGCAGCGACCAGTTCGACGTCAGATAGCCGCCGTCCTTGTTCGAATCCGAATAGCCGATCATCACTTCCTGGTAGCCGCGCGCCGGCGCCAGCGCGCTCGGCCTTGCGGCCGGTCGAGGAAGTCGGCCATGACCTGCGGCGCGGCCTGCAAGATCGCGGATCGTCTCGAACAGCGGCACCGCCATGACCGGGCAGGTCGGCACCTCGCCGGGAACGTAGAGGCCGACCTCCTTCAACAGGACATAGACTTCGAGCAGGTCGGTGACGCTCGCCGCCATCGACACGATATAGGCGCGGATGACGTCGGGGCCGAAGCGGCCGTGCGCCGCGGCCGCCGCGCGCAGCATGGCCAGTTCGCTCAGCGTCTCGGACGAGTAGGTGGCGAACGGATTGAACAGCAGCCGGGCGTGCGCGAGCTCCGCCGCCAGCAGCTCGATGCGGGCATCCTCGTCGAGCGCGCGCATACTCGGACGTCGACGCCGGCGACGTTGAGCAGTTCGGCGACGACGCGGCGATGGACCTTGGCGTTCTGCCGCAGGTCGAGCGTCGCCAGGTGGAACCCGAACGTCCGCACCGCGCGGATCAGCGCGCCGAGCCGGTCCCCCCGCAGCGCCGGCGCCGCCGTCGGCGGCAAGCGCGTCGGCGACCGTCTCCAGGTCGGCGCGCAGCGCCGGCGGCGTCGGGGTACGGCGTCGCCCGCGACCATCCCGGGCAGCGGCGGCGCGTTGCCGGTCAGCGCGGCATAGCTGGCCGCGGTGCGCGCATAGACGCCGGACAGCGCGCGCCGGTACGGCTCGTCGTCGCGGCTGGCGGCGCGGTCGCCGCTCGCCTCGGCCAGCGCCGCCAGCGCCGGCGTCACCTCGGCGAGCGCGGCCGAGATCGACAGTTCCGCCCCGAGCGCGTTGATCTCCGCCAGATAATGGCCGAGCGCGATCCGCGCCTGATGGCCGAGCGCCGTCTCCAGCGTCGCCGGCATCGACATTGGGTTGCCGTCGCGGTCGCCGCCGATCCACGTCCCGGGCCGCAGGAACGACGGCAGCGGCAGGCCGAGCAGCCGCTCCCACTCGGCGTACAGCCGCGGCAGCGCAGGGATGAAGCTGCGCTGCAGGTACGACAGCGCGCTGTCGATCTCGTCGGCGACGACCGGCTTGACCCGCGCGCAGCGGACGCGTCCGCCACAACAGCGCGATCTGGCGGACCAGCGCCGCCTCGACCGTCGGCGCCCGGCCTCGCGCGTCGTCCATCAGCGCGGCGATCGCCGTCTCGCGGTCGATCACCGACTTGCGCCGGACCTCGGTCGGATGCGCGGTCAGGACGGGCACGATCAGCGCGCCTCGGCCAGCAGCGCGGCCACGGCGCCGCGGTCGATGCCGGCCGCGGCGAGCGTCGCTGTCGCGGCGGCGAGCTTCGCCTCCACCGGGGTCGCCCCGCGGTCCTCGGCGAGGTTGGCGAGGAGCGAAAAAGCGAGGAAGCCGCGGACGAAGCGCAGCGTGTCGTCGCTGCCGAGCCCGGTCAGGCGCTCCGACAGCGCCGCGTCGGCGGTTGCGCCCGGCGCCCGGTGCGCCGCGACCGCGGCCTGACGGATGCCCTCGATCTGGGCGAAGACCGCTTCGCCTTCGGCGTCGCGGATGACGTCGCCGAGCAGCCGGCCAAGGTAACGCAGGTCGTCGCGCTCGTCGCCCGCGCCTGCGCCCGTGCCAGCACCGGCGTCGCTCATGGCAGCATCACCTGGCGGATGGCGGTGCCGGCAGCCAGGTCGTCGAAGGCGGCGTTGATCTCGGCGAGCGGACGGGTCGCGGTCAGCAGCCGCTCGACGGGCAGCCGCCCGGCCCGCCACAAGGCGATGTAGCGCGGGATGTCCCGCCGCGGGATCGCGTTGCCCATGTAGCTGCCGATCAGCGCCTTGCCGTCGGCGACCAGGCTGACCGCGGGAATGCTCAGCATCTCGGCCGGATTGGGCAGGCCGACGGTGACGGTACGCCCGCCGCGGCGGGTGACGCGGTACGCCTCGGCGAGGACGCTCGCCCGGCCGACGGTCTCGATCGCGACATCGACGCCGCCAAGGGCCGCGACCGCTGCCACCGCGTCCTCGGGGGCCACCGCAGTCGCCCCGAGGTCGTGCGCGAGGTCACGCTTGGCGGCAACCGGATCGACCGCGACGACCGGCTGCGCTCCGCTCGCCAAGGCGCCGAGCACTGCGGCGAGCCCGACGCCACCGAGCCCGTAGACCACCACGCTCTCGCCGGGACGAACGTGCGCGGCGTTGACCACCGCGCCGACGCCGGTCAGCACCGCGCACCCGAACAGCGCGGCGATTTCCGGGGGGATGTCGGCGTCGACCCTGACGGCCGAGCGGGCGTCGACGACGGCGTACGTGGCGAAGGCGGAGACGCCGAGATGGTGGTGCACCGGCGCTTCGCCGTCGCGCAGGCGGATCCCGCCGCCGATCAACTCGCCGCGTCCGTTCGCCCCGGCGGCGACGGCACAGAGGTAGCCCTCGCCCGCGGCGCACCGGGCGCAGTGACCGCACGCCGGCAGGAAGGCGAGGACGATGCGGTCCCCGGCGGTGAACTCGCTCGCGCCCGGCCCCACCTCGACGACCGTTGCCGCCGCCTCGTGCCCGAGTGCCATCGGCAGCGGGCGGGGCCGGTCGCCGTTGACCACCGACAGGTCTGAGTGACAGACGCCGGCAGCATCGATCCGGATCAGCAACTCCCCCGCTTCCGGGGGAGCGAGGTCGAGCGACCTCAGCCGCAGCGGCCGGGTCGCCGCATAGGGCGCGGCGGCACCGGTGGCGTCGAGAACGGCGGCGAGTGTCTGCATCGCCGCGGTCTTAGCACAGGCAGTCCCCCTGCCTATGCCGGATCGTCAGGCGGTGATCAGCTTGACTGCGGTCGGCTTCGCGATCGGCAGGCCCTCGCGCGCCGCGACCGCCATCAACTCGTTCTTGCGCGCCTGCATCTTCGTGCCGAGGTCGATCATGTCGACGCCTGCCGCCCGCGCCTTGGCGAACATGCCGGTGAACCAGCGTTCCTCCTCCTTGACGTGGTGGCGGATCTCCTCGGCGAGGACCTTGACCTTGGCATCGTACATCGGATCGCCGGGCTGCCCGGCGGCGAGGTCGTTGACCAGCACCTTGGCGCCGTCGTGCTCGACGTACGCTTCGTCGATCAGGCTGTCGTCGATCTTGCCGCGAACGGCGGGGTAGAAGACCTCTTCCTCGATCATCGTATGGATCTTCAGCTCGGTGCAGATCTCGGCGACGATGCGGCCCTTCTCGGCGCTCCCCGCCGCGCCTTCGAACGCCTCGAACAGGGCATCGACCGTGCGATGGTCGGCCTTGAGCAGCGTCGCGGCATCGATCGGCTCGACGGCCGCGGATACCGGGGAGCGGCGGGCGCCGTCGCGGGCGGCTTCTTGGCGGCCGGCTTGCGTGCGGCGGGCTTGGCCGGCGTCGTCGCCGGCTTGGGCTTTGCCGCCGCCTTCGTGCCGGTCGCCTTCTTCGCCGCGGTTGCCTTGGGTGCCGTCGCCATCACTGCCTCCTGCCAATCGTGGGTGCAACGACAGACCCGCGAATTGGTTTCGCCGGCGTTGCGAGCGCCTTAGGACAGGCCGACGACCTCACCCCCTGGGTCGAGGGCGATGCCGTTCGCCGCCGGCCGGCGCGGCAGGCCGGGCATGGTCAGCAGATCGCCGCAGATGGCGACGACGAAGCCCGCGCCCGCCGCCAGACGCACCTCGCGGACGGTGACGACATGCCCCTCCGGCGCGCCAAGGCGGGTCGGGTCGGTCGAAAAGCTGACCTGCGTCTTGGCCATGCACACCGGCAAGTCGCCGTGCCCCGCCGCCTCCCAGCGGGCGAGCTGAGCGCGGACGGCCGGCGACGCCTCGACGCGCGCGGCGCGGTAGATGCCCGTGGCGATGGCCTCGATCTTGGCGAACAGCGGCAGCTCGGCGGCGTACAGAGGCGCGAATGCCGAGGGCGGCTCGGCAAGCGTCGCCACCGCTTCGGCGAGGTCGAGCGCCCCTGCCCCACCCTCGGCCCAATGGCGGCAGACTACCGCCGCGACCCCCTGCGCGGCCGCTGCGGCGGCAACGGCAGCGATCTCGGCGTCGGTGTCGCCGGCGAAGTGGTTGATCGCGACCACCACCGGCACGCCGAAACCGCGGACATTGTCGATATGCCGCTGCAGGTTGACCGCGCCGCGTGCCACCGCCGCGACATCTTCCGCGCCAAGGTCGCTCTTGGCGACGCCGCCGTTCATCTTCAGCGCGCGAACCGTGGCGACGATCACCGCCGCGGCCGGGGTCAGGCCGGCGGCGCGGCACTTGATGTCGAAGAACTTCTCCGCGCCGAGGTCCGCGCCAAAGCCGGCCTCGGTCACGGCGAAGTCGCCGAGCGCCAGCGCCGCCCGCGTCGCGACAACCGAATTGCAACCATGGGCGATGTTGGCGAACGGCCCGCCGTGGACGAAGGCGGGCGTTCCCTCCAGCGTCTGCACCAGGTTCGGGTTCATCGCTTCCTTCAGGATTACCGCCATCGCCCCGACCGCGTCGAGATCGGCGGCGGTCACCGGTCGGCGATCCGCGGTTTCGGCGACAACGATCCGGCCGAGCCGCGCCTCGAGATCGGCCAGGTCGTCGGCCAGGCACAGGCAGGCCATGACCTCGCTCGCCACGGTGATGTCGAAGCCGCTCTCCCGCGGGGCACCGTTGGCCGGTCCGCCGAGGCCGACGACGACGTCGCGCAGCGCGCGGTCATTGACGTCGAGCACCCGCCGCCAGGTTACCCGGCGCGGGTCGATGCCGAGCGCATTGCCCCAGTGGATATGGTTGTCGATGAGCGCCGCCAGCAGGTTGTGCGCGCTGGTGACCGCGTGGAAGTCGCCGGTGAAGTGAAGGTTGATGTCGACCATCGGCGCGACCTGCGCCCGCCCGCCGCCGGTCGCACCGCCCTTGGCGCCGAACACCGGCCCCATCGACGGCTCGCGCAGCGCCAGCACGGCGCGCCGTCCGCTGCGATTGAGCGCGTCCGCCAGGCCGATCGAGGTCGTCGTCTTGCCCTCGCCCGCCGGCGTCGGATTGATCGCGGTGACCAGGATCAGCCTGCCCCGCGGGGGCTGCGCGCGCAGCCAGTCGAGGTCGATCTTGGCCTTGAAGGGCCCGTAGGGCTCGACCGCGTCGGCCGGGATGCGGGCGCGCGCGGCGACGTCGGCGATCGGCTTCAGGGCGACGGCGCGGGCGATTTCGAGGTCGGTCATGCCAGCGGCCGGACGAGCTCGGTCGACCAGGTGGCGGGGTCCGGCCCCTCGCCCGGGCCGGCGGTATACACCTCCCACAAGGTCGGCCCCGTGGCGATGTTGTGCATCCGCAGCCACGCGGTGAAATCGCCCCACGCGCCGGGCAGGCCGGCATAGTCGCCGCGATACGTCGTGCGCGCGACGCGCCCCCCGGCAGCGTGCTGCCGGCGACGCGTCCGTCCGGCGCGATCCCGGTCGCGACGGGGAAGCCGACTTCGAACTCGAACGTCACGCTTGGCTGGCGCAGGTGGTGGGCGAATAGCGCGCCCGTCGCCGCCACCCCCTGCGCCGCCATCGCTGCGCGCAGTTCGGCGACGGCGGCGGCGAAGGCGGCGGGCATCTCCGCGCCGCGTCGCGGTGACGGCGATCACCGCGACGGGCTGGGCATCGAGCAGGGTCAGTTCGGGCGGGTCGATCATCGCCATCCTCTCTCGCCCGGTGACACGCGGGCTGCGCGCGGTTATCGCGGTCGGTAGCCGTGGCGGCAACCCGCGGCGAAGGGGGAAAGTCGATGCCGCTCACCCAGTCCAGTCGCGGTGCACCGGCGGCAGCACCTGCCGCGCCCGGCATCGCCGCCTGCCGGAGCAGGGCCTGCCAGCCCCGACGACGGAGTCGCGCCCTCCGCGCCTCGGCAGCCGCAGGACGCAGCATGATGCGCGGCTTCTCGGTCGGCGTTGCCCTGCTCGGCTGCCCGGCGCTCGCCCGCGCCCCGAGCATCCCTGCCGCCGACGCGCCGCAGCTCGCCGCACCAGGGCCGTCGGCGGTCGGGCTGGCGCATGGCACGGCGACGGTGGCGGGAACGGCGCGGACGCTCGACCTGATGATCTGGTACCCGGCCACAGCCGGCGGCACGCCGACAGTCTATCGCCGCCATCTGGTGCCCGCCGACGGTCCCGCGCTCGACCTGACCACCGAGGGCATCGCCGTCGCCGAGGCGCCGCCCGCGCCCGGCCGCTTCCCGCTGGTCGTCATCAGCCACGGCTTCGGCGGTTGGGCCGGCGGCATGACCTATCTCGCGGAAAATCTCGCCTCCAAGGGCTATGTCGTCGCCAGCGATCGACCACGCCGACGGCCAGGGGGGCAGCGGCGGGGCCGACGGCCGGCTGCGCGTCGCCGGCAGCATCGTCAACCGCGCCCGCGACCAGCAGGCGGCGATCGCCACGCTCACCGCCCGCGCCGCCGATGCCAGGGACACGGTCGGCCGCCACATCGACGCGACTAACATCGCGCTGATCGGCTATTCGATGGGCGGCTTCGGCGCGGTGGCGACCGGCGGTGCCCCCTACGACAAGGCCGGCGGCGCGGTCGCGCCGCTCGGCGGCCGGCTCGACGACCAGACCGTCCGCCAGTCCGTGCCGGGGCTGAAGGCTATCGTCGCCATCGCGCCCTGGGGGGGCCAGCCGCCCTATCGGGCGTGGACCGCCGCCGCGCTCGCCGGCATCACCGTGCCCAGCCTGTGGATCGACGGCGACCGCGACGACGTCTCCGATTATGCCGCGGGAGTCCACTGGCTTTACGACCACGCGAGCCGGTCGAACCGCTGGCTGCTGACCTACCGCGAGGCGCGGCACAACGTCGGCGGCAATCCGCCCCCGCCCGAGACGCTCGCCCGCCCCGACCTCACCGAGAACTTCGCCGAGCCGGTCTGGCGGTCGGACCGGATCACCGCGATCAACCAGCACTTCATCACCGCCTTCCTCGACCGCTTCCTCAAGGGGAACGCCGCGCACGGCGCGTTCCTCGACGTGCCGACGGTCGACAGCGACGCCGCGACCTGGGCCGACGCGCCGCGTGGCTTCGCGGGCCCTGAGCAGGCGCACTACTGGCCCGGCTTCCAGCGGCGGTGGCTGCTCGGCCTCGAACTGCGCCACGACCTGCGGTCGTCCGGACCCGTCGCCGCCCCGGGTGCCTGCCCCACGTCGACCAAGCCGGACGAGATCATTGTCTGTCTGACCCCGTCCGGTGAGCGGCGCGCCGCGCCGCACGTTCGGAACCCTCGATGGGCTGCGCGGCGTCGCGGCGATCGCCGTCGCCTTCCGCCACATCCCCGACAACGCCGCCGCCGCCTGGACGCCCGAGAGCTACCTCGCGGTCGACCTGTTCTTCGTGCTCAGCGGCTTCGTCCTTGACCATGCCTATGCCGCGCGGCTGCGCGGGGGGATGGGGGTAGCGGCCTTCGCCGTCGTCCGCCTGATCCGCCTCTATCCGCTGTACCTCGTCGCCAGCCTGATCACGCTGGGGCTGGCGCTGGTGCCGGCGTGGCCGGGCCATTACCACCCGCCCCTGCCGTCGCTGCGCACGGTCGTTCTGGCGGCGCTGTTCGTGCCGACGATCGCGCCGGCGGAACCGCACATCGGCCTCTACCCGCTGGTCGGTCCGGCCTGGTCGCTGTTCTTCGAGCTGGCGGTCAATGTCGGCTTCGCCCTCGTGGCGACGCGGCTCGACGCGCGCGGCCTGACGCTGGTCCTGCTGGGCGGCGCGGCGGTGCTGGTCGCGACGGTCGCACATTTCGGCACGATCGACGTCGGCTATACGCAGGCAAGCGTGCTCGGCGGCTTCGGCCGGGTCACCTTTGCCTTCTTCGCGGGGGTCGCCGCCCACCGGCTGTGGCAGGCGGACGCCCTGCCGTGGCTGCGCCTGCCCGCCTGGGCGGCGGCGCTCGCGGTCGCAGCGATGTTCCACGTGGCCCCGGCCAACGCCGCCCGCAGCGACACGGCGCTGGTGTTGGTGGCGATGCCGGCGCTCGTGCTGGCCAGCGCGCGGGCCGAGCCGCCGCCGTGGCTGGCGCGACCGTTCGCGGTCCTCGGCCTCGCCTCGTACGGGCTTTACGTCTTGACGAATCCGGTCGACCAATGGTTCGAGACGCTGACGCCGTGGGCGCGGGTCAACGGCTATCTCGGCATCGGCTCGGCAGGCGCGGTGCTGCTCGTCAGCGTGACGTTGACCCTGGCGCTGGCGCTCGACCGCTGGTTCGACGTGCCGGTGCGGCGCTGGCTGACGCGGCGCTTCCACGCCAGTGTGCGGCGGGACTACCACAGCGCGGCGACACCGCTTAGATAGGCTAAGAACCGCACGGGGACAGCCATGGCCAGCGAAGCACCGACCGTCGACGCACCGATCGTCCTGACGCCGCCGACCCCGGTTGCCGCGGTGCCACCGGCGAAGGCCGCCGGACTGGTGCCGGTCAGCGACAAGGTGGCGACCCAGCTCGAAAGCCGCGCCGACGCCTTCGTTACCGACCTGGTCGCGCTCGACGCCGCCAGCCCGGAGTTCGGCCGCAAGGTCGACGAATTGACCGCGCTCGGCGCGAAGCAGATCGCCGACGCCGCGGGGCAGACCAACCGCTTCCTCGACAAGCCGGTCCGCGCCATGGACAAGGACACCGGCATCGGCGCCGACCTGACCGCGCTCCGCCAGACGATCGAGGACCTCGACCCCGCCAAGCGCGGCAAGCTGGCCAGCCGGCGCAAGATCTTCGGCCTGATCCCGTTCGGCGGCGACAAGTTGCGCGACTATTTCGACAGCTATAAGTCGGCGCAGAGCCACATCTCGACCATTCTGGAGCGGCTCAAGGACGGCAAGGACGAGTTGTTGACCGACAATGCCGCGGTCGACGTCGAGCGCGCCAACCTGTGGGACAAAATGGGCAAGCTCGAGCAGATGGTCCACGTCTCGAAGACGCTGGACGAGAAGCTGGAGACCAAGGCGGCCGAGCTCGACTACACCGACCCGGCCAAGGCCAAGGCGATCCGCGAAACGGCGCTGTTCTACGTCCGCCAGCGGACGACCGACCTGCTGACCCAGATGGCGGTCAGCGTCCAGGGCTATCTCGCCCTCGATCTGGTGAAGAAGAACAATGTCGAGCTGATCAAGGGCGTCGATCGCGCGTCGACGACGACCGTCGCCGCGCTTCGGACCGCCGTCACCGTCGCCCAGGCACTGACCGCGCAGAAGCTGGTGCTCGAACAGATCGGCGCGCTCAACACGACGACGGCGAAGATGATCGACGGCACCGGCGAACTGCTCCGCACCCAGACCGGCGTCATCCACCAGCAGGCGTCGTCGAGCACGATCCCGATCGAGACGCTGCAGCGCGCGTTCCAGAACATCTATGCGACGATGGACGCGATCGACACCTTCAAGGTCCAGGCGCTCGCCAGCATGAAGACCACCGTCGACACGCTGGGCAACGAGGTCGAGAAGAGCCGCGGCTATATCGCCCGCTCGGCCGGTCAGGCGCAGCTGTCGGCTCCGGCGGCGGCGACGGCGATCACCTCGTCGTTCGAGCCGGTCTGACGATGGTCCGCGCCCGCGATCCCGAGGAGATGCTGGCGCGCGCGAGCGACCTGCTCGACCGGTGGCCGCTGACCAAGCCGCTCGCGGACGGGCTGCGGGAGGGGCGGACCAGCCGCGAGGCGGCCCGCCGGCGGCGCGAGCGGCAGCGGCGGCGGCAACTGCGCAAGCTGGTGGCGATGATCGCCCTTATCGTCGTGGCGACGATCGCGACGACGGCCGCGGGTTTCGTCGTCGGTGGCATCGGCATCGGCGGCTGGCTGCTGGCCATGCTGCTGACCGTCCTCGCCTGCGCCGCGATCGGGCTGTGGCCGGCCGCGGATGCACCGCCGCCGATGAAGCTGGCGACGGCCAAGCCGACCGTGCTGCCGGCACAGGTCGACGCTTGGCTCGATGCCAAGCGCCGAGCGCTGCCCGCCCTTGCCGCGCCCAAGGTCGACGCGATCAGCGCGCAACTCGCCGCCCTCGCGCCGCAGCTGGCGGCGGTGCCCGCCGGCGATCCGACCGCGCTCGAGCTCAACCGCCTGCTCGGCAAGCACCTGCCGGAACTCGTCGACCGGTACGAGAAGGTGCCGCTGGCGCAGCGCAAGACCCCCGCCGCCCCGGGCGGCCCGACGATCGAGCGGCAGCTGGTCGACGGCCTCGGCCTGATCGAGGCCGAACTGGCCCGCGTCAACGACCAGCTCGGCAAGGACGACCGCGACGCCTTCGCCGTCCAGGGCAAGTTCCTGGAAAGCCGCTACGGCAAGGACGGGGGGCTGTAGCGCCCTCTCCCGCTTGCGGTAGAGGGCGACTGGTGCCGCTGCAGCGGCACGGCGGGGACGGGGTATCGGCCTGACCTGAAGCCGCAGCTGCTCCGTCGGACCCCGCACCCTCTCCCCGGGACGCGCCTGCAGGCGCGTTTCTCGCCCTCTCCCGCCACGCAGGAGAGGGAGCTAAGGACACCGCATTCCGCCTTCTCTTCCCTTCGACGCCATCGTCCTCGGCGCAGGCGCGGCCGGCATGATGGCGGCGGCGACCGCCGGGCAGCGCGGCAAGCGCGTCCTGCTGCTCGACCATGCCGACGCGCCGGGGAAGAAGATCCTGATCTCGGGCGGCGGGCGGTGCAACTTTACCAATCTCGGCGCCGCGCCCGACCGCTTCCTGTCGGACAACAAGCACTTCGCCCGCTCGGCGCTCGGCCGCTACACGCCCGCGGACTTCGTCGCCTTGGTCGAGAAGCACGGCATCGCCTATCATGAAAAGACCCTCGGCCAGCTGTTCTGTGATGGCAGCGCGCGGGCGATCGTGCGGCTGCTGGTCGAGGAATGCGCGGCGGCGGGCGTCGACCTGCGGCTGGCGCACCGCGTCGGCGCGGTCGCGCACGACGGCAGCGGGTTCCGGGTAGCGACCGATCACGGCGACTTCACCGCCCCCGCGCTGATCCTCGCGACCGGCGGCCCGGCGATCCCGAAGCTCGGCGCGACGGGGTTCGCCTACGATGTCGCGAGGCAATTCGGCCTGGCGGTCGTGCCGCCGCGCCCGGCGCTGGTGCCGCTGACGTTCGCCGACGCGCTGCTCGACCTGTGCCGGGCGCTGAGCGGGGTCGCGGTCGAGGCAGTCGCCCGCGCCGGCGCGGGCGCGTTCCGCGAAGCCCTGCTGTTCACCCATCGCGGCCTGTCGGGGCCGGCGGTGCTGCAGGTCTCGTCCTATTGGCGCGGCGGCGCGGTGACGCTCAACCTCGCGCCCGGGACCGACGTTGCCTGCCTTCCTTCGCGACCGCCGCCGCAGCCGACCCCGGGCGGAAGGCACGACGATCCTGGGCGAGATCCTGCCCGCCCGCCTCGCCGCCGCACTGGCGCCGCGTCTCGGGCTCGGCGGCACGCTCGCCAACCTGCCCGACCGGGTTCTCGACACGGCGGCGGCGGGCATCGCCGCCTGGGAAGTGACGCCGACCGGAACCGAGGGCTTCGCCAAGGCCGAAGTCACCGCCGGCGGCATCGCCACGACTGGACTGTCGTCGAAGACCATGGGGGCGCTCACCGTGCCCGGCCTGTTCGCCATCGGCGAGGCGGTCGACGTCACCGGCTGGCTCGGCGGCTACAATTTCCAATGGGCGTGGGCGAGCGGCGTCGCGGCGGGGCGCGCGGTCTGAGCCGCTTCCTCTGCCTTGTGGGCGAGGCTAGAGACGCCGCGAACCGGCGGCGCTGGTCAGGGTGGTCTGCTCGGCCGGCCCGGACGTCGCCCCGTGCCGACCACCCTCACCCTCCCACGCCGCTGAACAAAGCGGCGCGGGCCCCGCCCTCTCCCTTCATGGGAGAGGGGATGCTAAGGGTCGCCACCGGGGAGAGATCGATGAAACTCTGGCAGAAGTGGGCGCTCGGCGTCGTCGCGGTGCTCGTTCTCGTCGCGGTCGGGCTGGTCGTCTGGGAACCCTTGACCGCGACCCGGCCCGCTGCCGACCCCGCGACGGCGCACTCGGCGCGGATCGTGCGCGACGATTTCGGCGTGCCCCATGTCAGCGGCAGAACCGACGCCGACGTCGCCTACGGCCTTGCTTACGCCGAGAGCGAGGACGACTTCCACACCGTGGAGGAGCTGCTCGCCGCCATCCGCGGGCGCTCGGGGGCGATCAGCGGCGCGGAGGGCGCGAAGATCGACTATGTCGGCCGCCTGATCGACGCCGAAGGGCAGGCGCGGCGCGGCTATGCGACCCTGTCGCCGGCGACGCGGGCGCTGGTCGAGGCCTATGCCGCCGGCATCAACCATTATGCCGACACGCACCGCGGCGAGGTCCGCCTGGCGCGGCTGTTCCCCGCCACCGGGCACGATATCGTCGCCGGCTTCGCGCTCCGCTCGCCCTTCTTCTTCGGCCTCGACCGGACCTTGGGTGCGCTGGCCAAGGACGAACTGCCGCCGCGCGACGCCTCGCCGGTCGACGAGCGCGGGTCGAACGCCTTCGCCGTCGCCGGCCGACGGTCGAGCGACGGGGTGACGCGGCTGATCTCCAACTCGCACCAGCCGTGGACCGGCGGCGTCGCCTGGTACGAGGTCGTCCTCCACTCCGACGCCGGCTGGGACTTTGCCGGCGCGCTGTTCCCCGGGGCACCGTTCGGGCTCGTCGGGCGGACGCCGACGCTGGGGTGGACCAACACCGTCAACCGCGGCGACCTGATCGATACGTACAAGCTGGTGACCGACGGCGACGCGACGCACTACCGCTACGACGGCCAGTGGCGGCCGCTGGTCCGCGAGCGCGTCTGGCTGCGCGTGCGCGTCGGGCCGTTCGTCCTGCCGGTCCCCCGCACCATCGCCCGCGCGCGGCAGGGCCCGGTCGTCGCCAACAAGCTCGGCAGCTTCGCCGTCCGCTACGCCGGCTTCGACGACGTCCGGCAGGTCGAGCAATATTACCGCCTCAACCGCGCCCGGAGCTTCGCCGAGTGGCGCGCGGCGATGGCGATGCAGGCGGTGCCGGCGACCAACTTCGTCTATGCCGACGCCGCCGGCCACATCGCCTATATCTACAACGAGCGCTTCCCCCACCGCGTCCCGGGCTTCGACTGGCGCGGCGTCCTGCCCGGCGACACCTCGCGCGCGGTGTGGACGGCGTACGAACCGGCGAGCGCCGACCCGACCTATGTCGATCCGCCGAGCGGCTGGCTGGCGAACAGCAACAACACGCCCTTCGTCGCGACCGGCCCGGGCGACAACCTCGACCCGAGCGCCTTCTCGCCGCTGCTCGGCATCGAGACGTACATGACCAACCGCGCCCACCGCTTCCGCGACCGCTTCGCCGCGCTCGGGGCGGCCCGGATCAGCCGCGCCGACCTGCTCGCGATCAAGTTCGACACCGGCTATTCCCGCGCCGGCTGGGCGGGGATATGGCTCGCCCGGGTCGCGGCGGTGGCGGCGGGCGGCGACAAGGACCTTGCCGCGGCGCAGGCGCTGCTCGCCACCTGGGACTGGAAGCTGGACGGTGCCAACCGCGCCGACGCGCTGGCGCTGTACCTGCTGTCGTCGGCGTCGGGCGAGAGCTACCGCGGCGACCGTCTGCCCGACCCGGCAACCAAGCTGAAGGACGGAGTGGCGGCGCTGATCGGCCACTTCCACCGCCTCGACCCGCCGCTGACCGACGTGCAGCGCCTGATCCGCGGCTCGGCCGACCTGCCGCTGACGGGCGGCCCCGATGCCCTGCGCGCGGTTTATTCGCACCTCGACCCGGTGACGGGCAAGCGCATCGCCTTCGACGGCGACAGCTTCGTCATGCTGATGGAGTGGGGGCCGGACGGGCAGGTGCGGTCGCAGTCGATCCAGCCGTTCGGCAGCGCCATCGAGCGCCCGGGGTCGCGCCACTACAGCGACCAGGCACCGCTGTTCGCCGCCGAGCAGTGGAAGCCGGTGCGCGACAGCGCCGCCGCGCTGGCCGGTCACATCGAGCGCGCCTACGTCGTCAACTAGCGCGCCGTCACCCGCCAGACCATGTTGCCGACATCGTCGGCCACAAGCAGCGCGCCGTCGCGGGCGATCGCGACCCCAACCGGGCGTCCCTGCGCGTCGCCCGCCGGCGTGAGGAAGCCGGTCAGGACGTCGACCGGAGGCCCGCTCGGGCGCCCGTTGGCGAAGGGGACGAAGATCACCTTGTAGCCCGACACGGGCTTGCGGTTCCACGATCCGTGCTGGCCGATGAACACCCCCTCGCGGAACGCCAGCGGCAGCGCCGTCGCACCGTCGGCGAAGGCGAGCCCGAGCGAGGCGGTATGGCTGCCCAGCGCATAGTCGGGCTTGATCGCGCGGTCGACGAGGTCGGGCCGCTGCGGCTTGACCCGCGCGTCGACGTGCTGGCCGTAATAGCTGAACGGCCAGCCGTAGAAGCCGCCGTCGCGGACGCTCGTCATGTAATCCGGGACGAGGTCGGAGCCGATCTCGTCGCGCTCGTTGACGCTGGTCCACAAGGATCCGCTTGCCGGCTCCCAGCCCATGCCGTTGGGGTTGCGCAGGCCGCTGGCGAAGACGCGGTGCGCGCCCGTCGCCGGATCGATCCGCCAGATCGCCGCCCGCCCCGCCTCCGCCGCCAGCCCGTTCTCGCCGACGTTCGAGTTCGAGCCGACCGTCGCGTACAGCACCCGGCCGTCGGGGCTGGCGATGACGTTCTTGGTCCAGTGGTGATTGATCGTTCCCGCCGGCAGGTCGACGACCTTGACCCCCGGCCCGGCGAGCGCCGTCGCCCCCGGCGTATAGGCGAAGCGCAGGATCGCGTCGGTATCGGCGACATACAGGGCATTCCCGACCAGGGCCATGCCGAACGGCGAGTTGAGGCCGGCGCGGAACACCGTCTTGACGTCGGCGACACCCCGCCCGCGCGTGTCGCGGAGCAGGGTGATGCGGTTGGCGGTCGGCGTCCGTGCGCCGGCCCGCCCCATCATCACCTTCTCGACGATACCGGCAAGGCCTTTGCTGTCGTCGGGCTTGGGCGGCGCATTGGTCTCGGCGACCAGCACGTCGCCATTGGGCAGCACGGTCAGCCAGCGCGGGTGGTCGAGCCCGGCGGCAAAGGCCGTGACGCGCAGCCCCGGCGCGGCGATCGGCTGCGCGCCGAGCCCCCAGCCGATCGCCTTGGCAATCTTCATCGTCGGCAGCAGCGTCGAGTGCGGCGGCGGCAGGGTCGGGTTCTCGCCGAAGCCGGCTGCGGGCAGCAGCGTCGCATGCTCGCCGCACGACGCGAGCAGCAGGGCAAGGGCGGCGAGACGGCGCATGTCAGCTCCTTCTATAAACAGGCGGCGAGGACGGCGTCGACCATCGCTCGCGGCTCGGCGAGCGGCAGGAAATGATCGCGCCCGGGGAAGGCGCGGACGATCGTGGCGGGGCGGCGGGCGATGCGGTCCGCGTCCTCCGGCACGACGGTGCTGCCTACGGTCGCATGGAGCAGCGTCAGCGGTCCGGTCCACGCCGCCAGCGCCGCCTCGACCTCCGTGCTGACGGCGGCGAAGGTTGCCGCTTCCCACGCGGGCGCGCAGGCGAGCTCGACCTGACCGTCGGCGCGGTCGCGGACGCCGTCGGCGAGATAGGCGTCGAGCGCGGCGTCCGGCCAAGTCGCGAACACGCCGCGCCCGTGGTAGGCCGCGCGCAGGTCGATGCGCGACGGCCAGACGGCCCGCCGCCGCGCCGCCTGCGCCGCCATCGGACTGGGCGCGGTCCGGTCCCACGCGGGTGCAATGGCGAACGGGACGTAGGCGGGCTCGATCAGCACCACCGCCGCCACATCCGCCCCGCGCGCGGCAAGGTGCAGGCCGACCGTCGCCCCCATCGAGTGGCCGGCGAGCACCAGCCGCGGCGCGTCCGGCAGCACCGCGAGCAGCGCGGCGAGATCGTCGGCGTAAACGTCCCAGTCCGTCAGCGTCGCCGGATCGGCGGCAAGCGTCGTCCCGCCGTGCCCGCGGGCGTCGCTGGCGACGACGTTGACGTACCGCGCCAGCCCCTCGATCAGCGGCCGGTAGAGTCCCGCGCACATCCCCGTGGCGTGCGCGAAATGAATGAGCGGGGCGTCTGCGCCGGCGGCCCACGCCTCGATCGTGCTGATGGTCCCGCCAGGAACGGCGCGGCTTCTGGCTTCCATGGGCCGGCGTATAGCGCGCCGGCGGAACCGTGCCCATGGCCGGCGGTTGCGGCGGCAAGGAGGACGCCATGCCGCAGGGCGACAAGGACGCGTACACCGACAAGCAGAAGCGCAAGGCCGAGCATATCGAGGCCGGCTACGAAGAGCGTGGAGTTCCCGAAAAGGAAGCCGAACGCCGCGCCTGGGCGACGGTCAACAGGCAGGATGGTGGCGGCAAGAAGTCGGGGTCGGGACGGAAGGCCGGCTGACCCCCCGCCCCTTGTCCGCTACGCTACCGACGACACCGTCGTGCGCCGCATGCCGAGGCCGACGAGGCCGAAGCCGGCGACGAACATCGTCCACACCGCGGGTTCGGGAACCGCCGCGGTCAATACGGGCAGCGGCTCCGTCGCGAACAATCCGGTCGTCACCGCCGAGAACGAGTTGAGCGCCTGGTACGGCGAGAAGCCGAGCGCCGAAGTGATCGACGAGGCGCTGATCGCGAAATCCTGTGCCGTCGTGTGGGTGAACCGGATCAGGTCCGAGGTGTAGACGATGGTTTCCCCCGGAACGCTCGTCGAGGCGGTCGCCGATCCCGAGGTCGAGCCGTTCTGGCCGGCGATCGCGCCGTTGGTGAAATTCGCCGTCAGCAGGTTCGCTCCAGTGCGGTAGGTCCGCCCCAGAACGGCAAGCGGGGTGGCACCCGTGTAGGTGAAGGTGAAGGTGCCCGAAAACACCGGCTGGAAGTCATAGCCGTTGGTGCCCTGCGCGATCGACCCGGGGGTCGCGACCGCGTTCAGCGTGAACGCCGCATCGAGCGAGCCGAGGGCGTAGAGTACCGGGTTGAGAAAGCTGAACTTGGTCGCGACCGTTCCCGGCGCCGTGACCCCGGGCGCGGCGACGGTGAACAGATTGCCCCCCGCGGTGGCCAGGGCCGATGCCTTGCTTGCCGCCGTCGCCGTGTCGGCGTCGCTCTGCGCCTGCGCGACTGCGGCATTGTAGGTTGCCGTTGCGGCGGCGTTGGCCGCGGTGATCGCTTCCCGCTGGGCGGTGGTGCCGCGCACGGTCTGGAGGTGGGGCGATGCCACCGCCACCGGCGTTGCGACGGTGTACGTCGTCCCCGTCCGCTGCCAGTACAGGTTCGCACCCCCGACGCCCGAATAATTGGCGAAGGTGGCGATGGCGGCGGCGGCCGGGGCGGTACTGACCGCGGCCGCGGCGGCGAGCAATGCGAAAATCAGACGCTTCATGATGCGTTTCCCCCGGTTGCGGTGCACCCAGCGGTGCCGACCGATGGTCGGCGGCACCCTGGGTGGCCCTACGTTCAGGATTAACGGTGCGCGCCGGCGATGCTGTAACGAGCGGAGGACAGCATCGTGGTAAGGCGAGGGTTAATGGGCGTCGCCCCAGCTCGCACCCGTGCCGATCTCCACGCCGAGGGGAACGTTGAGACTGACCGCCGGCGCGTGCGCCTCGGCCATCGTCGCGCGGATCGTCTCGGTCGCGGCGGCGACTTCGGCGTCGGGCACCTCGAACACGAGTTCGTCATGGACCTGGAGGAGCATCCGCGTCCCCGTCAGCCCGGCCGCCGCCAGCGCCCCCGGCATCCGCGCCATCGCCCGCTTGATGATGTCGGCCGCCGTCCCCTGGACGCGGGCGTTGACCGCGGCGCGCTCGGCGAACTGGCGCTCGCCGACGACCTTGGAAAAGATCATTGGCACGTTCGCCTTGCGCCCGAACAGGGTGGTGACGAAGCCCTGGTCCCTCGCCGTGGCAATGGTTTCGGCCATATAGGTGCGGATGCCGGGGAAGCGGCTGAAATACAGCTCGATATAGCGCCCCGCCTCGCCGCGCTCGATGCCCAGCCGCTGCGCCAGGCCGAAGGCGGAAATGCCGTAGATGATCGAGAAGTTGATCGTCTTGGCGCGGGCGCGGGTGTCGCGGGTAACTTCGCCGAACACCTCCTGCGCGGTCAGGTTGTGGACGTCGCCACCCTCGGCATAGACGCGCTTCAGCTCGGGCACGTCGGCGATATGGGCGACGAGGCGCAGCTCGATCTGGTTGTAGTCGGCAGCAAGGATGACGTGCCCGGGCTCGGCGACGAAGGCGTGGCGGATGCGCCGGCCCATCTCGGTCCTGATCGGGATGTTCTGCAGATTGGGGTCGGTCGACGACAGCCGCCCGGTCGAGGTGCTGGCCAGCCCGAAACAGGTATGGACGCGCCCCGTCGCGGGATTGATCTGCGCCTGCAGCGCGTCGGTGTAGGTCGACTTCAGCTTGGTCAGCTGCCGCCAGTCGAGCACCTTCGCGGCGATTTCGACGCCGCCCGCCGCCAGCCGCTCGAGCTCGGTGACGTCGGTCGAATGGACGCCGGTCTTGCCGCTCTTCTTGCCCGCCTGATGACCCAGCTTGTCGAACAGTACCTGTCCCAGCTGCTTGGGGCTGCCGATGGTGAAGGGGTGGCCGGCGAGGTCGTGGATCTGGGTCTCCAGGGCCGCGATCTCGACCTCGTAGGTTGCCGACAGGCCCGCGAGCGCGGCGCGGTCGACCTTGATCCCCGCCATTTCCATGTCGGCGACGACCGGGACCAGCGGTGCGTCGACATGGCGGTAGATCGTCGTCACCCGCTCTTGCCACAGCCGCCGGGCAAAGACCTCGTGCAGGCGGAGCGTGACGTCGGCGTCTTCCGCTGCATATTCGGTGGCGCGGTCGAGGGGCACGTGGTCGAAGCTGATCCGCGCCTTGGCCGTGCCGGTCAGCTCTTTGAAGGCGATCGGCGTATGGCCGAGGTGGCGGGTCGACAGCTCGTCCATGCCGTGGCTGTTCCACTTGCCGGCATCCAGCGCATAGCTCATCAGCATGGTGTCGTCGTAAGGCGCGATCCGCTCCGCACCGTGGCGGCGGAAGATGATCAGGTCGTACTTGAGGTTCTGCCCGATCTTGAGGATGCTCGCGTCCGCCAAGATCGGTGCCAGCCGCGCCATCACCGTCACCGCGTCCAGCTGGTCGACCGGCTCGGCGAGCAGGCCGTCGCCGACCTTGTGCGCGACGGGGACATAGCAGGCGAGGCCGGGTTCGAGCGCGAGGCTCAGTCCGACCAGGTCGGCCTTGGTCGGATCGAGGTCGGTCGTCTCTGAATTGACCGCGACCTTGCCGCGCCGGGTCGCCTCCGCCAGCCACCAGTCGAGCCGGTCCAGGGTCGTGACGCACTCGTACGCCTTGGTGTCGAAGGGCACCGGCGGGGTCTCGTCGGCGGGAGCGGGCGCATGCGCCGCCTCGACCTCGCGGCCGAGCTTGGCCAGCAGCGAGCGGAAACCGTGCTTGGCGAGGAAGGCGGCGAGCGGCGCCTGCGGCGGCTCGCGCAGGGTCAGGTCGGCGAGCGGCACGGCGAGCGGCAGGTCGTCCTTCAACCGGACCAGCTCGCGCGACAGCCGCGCCATGTCGGCGCTGGCCGCCAGCGTCTCTCGCAGCTTGGGCTTCTTGACCTCGTCCAGCCGCGCCAGCATCGCCTCGACACTGCCGAACTGGGTGATCAGCTCGGCCGCGCCCTTCGGCCCGACGCCGCGGACGCCGGGAATAGCATCGACGCTGTCGCCCATCAGCGCCAGCACCTCGCCCAGCTGTTCGGGCGGTACGCCGAACTTCTCGACGACGTCGGCGCGGTTGATCCGGCAGTTCTTCATCGTGTCGTAGAGGTCGAGCCCCGGCTGGATCAGCTGCATCAGGTCCTTGTCGGACGACACGATCGACACATCCATCTCCTCGCGGAGCGCGGCCAGCGCGTAGGAAGCGATGATGTCGTCGGCCTCGACGCCTTCCTGCTCGATGCACGGCACGGAAAAGGCGCGCACGGCATCGCGGATCAACGGGAACTGGGGGACGAGGTCCTCGGGCGGCGGCGGCCGGTGCGCCTTGTAGCCGTCGTACATCTCATTCCTGAACGTATGGCTGCCGGCGTCGAAGATCACCGCGAGGTGGGTCGGGGCCTCGGCCCGGTTCAGCTCCTCGATCAGCTTCCACAGCATGGTCGTGACGCCGTAGACGGCGTTGACCATCGTGCCACTGGGATCGTTGAGCGGCGGCAGGCGGTGGTAGGCACGGAAGATATAGCCCGAGCCGTCGACGAGGTAGAGATGCTGCTTGGCCATGCCGCCGATGTAGCGCTCGCCGGGGGGCGCGGCTAGCGGGGGACGGCAACCGCCCCGAAGCCCAGGCGGTCAGTACGGGCGGTAGCGGAGGCCGCGGGCGTTGAACGTCGAATAATCGCCGGCAATGCCGAGCGTCGTTCCGTTGGCGAGCGTCGTCGTTTCCGACCCGAATGCCTCGCGGTAGCCGTTCGAGCCGAAGGCGACGCCCGCCTCGCCGTGGACTGCGCCTTTCCGCTTCTCCAGCGGCAGGGCGAGGGACGGGTCGTCGCGGGTCAGCGCCAGCTGCTCGGCGGCGCGGTTGCGCGTTTCGCCTTCGGCCTGCGCCGCGGCGATCTCGTCCGGGCTGAGGCGGTGCTCGACAGGCGCGGCGACCGTCTGGGCCGCGAGCGGGGCCGGCAGCGCCAGCGCGAGGAGGAGCAGGGCCTTCATCGCGGCAGAATAGCCGATGCCGCGATGAAGGCCAACTGAACGGGCCTAGTGGTGGTCGTGCCCACCGTCATGGTGCCCGCCGCCCTGCCGCTCGCCGCCCGGTCGCCCGCCGCCCGGCCGGTCACCACCGCCGCGGAAGCCGCGGAAGGCCGCGTCGCGGTCGGACATGTAGGCGTGGTCGCGCCGCGCATCGAAGCGACCGCCCTGGTACAGGTGGTTCTCGCGCCACTCGCCGCGTGGCTGCCAGTGGGCGCGCTCGGCATCGCTCCACCCGCGACGATGGCCGTACCGGTCGAAGACGACGGTGCCGTAGCCCGGGTAATAAAAGTCGCCGAACCAGCCGTAGGCGGGATAGCCGTAGCCGGCGTAGTAATCATAGCCGTAGCCGACCGGGCCGGCGTAATAGCCGGTAGCGACGCCGCCGCCGTAATAGTCGGTGGCGCAGCCGCCGAGGCCAGCGGCCAGGACGGCGGCGCCGGCGAGCGCGCCGCGCTTGATGAAGGTCAGGGTCATCGATGTTCTCCTTGGCGGATAGTGTACCGCAACCAGGCTTGATCGCGGCTGAACCGCGTGACGCGGCGACGGTTGCGCCCTAGACACAGGCGATGACCCTCGCCCGCTTTCCCCGCCGCCGCTACACGGCTGGTGCCACTCCCCTCGAACGCCTGCCGCACCTGACGCGCGACCTCGGCGGCAAGGTCGAATTGTGGATCAAGCGCGACGACCTGCTCGGCCTCGCCGGGGGCGGCAATAAGACGCGCAAGCTCGAATTTCTCGTCGCCGATGCGCTCGCCAAGGGGGCGGACACCCTCGTCACGGTCGGCGCGCCGCAGTCGAACCATTGCCGCCTGACCCTTGCCGCGGCGGTCCGCGAGGGACTGAAGTGCCGCCTGATCATCGAGGAGCGCGTTCCCGGCAGCTATGCCGCCGACGCCAACGGCAACAACCTGCTATTCGAGCTGATGGGCGTCGAGCAGATTCGCGTCGTCGCCGGCGGCAGCGACTTGGGCGACGCGATGGTCGCCGAACTCGCCGAGCTGACCGCGGACGGGCGTATCGGCTATGCCATTCCCGGCGGCGGCTCGAACCCGCGCGGGGCGTGCGGCTATGTCGCCTGCGCCGACGAACTGCTGGCGCAGAGCTTCGATGTCGGCGTCGCGTTCGACCATCTGGTCGTCGCCAGCGGCAGCGCCGGCACCCACGCCGGTCTGGTCGTCGGGCTGACGGCGGCGAACGCCAAGCTGCCGGTGACCGGCATCAACGTCCGCCGGCCCCAGGCGGAGCAGGAGGGCAACGTCCATGCGCTGGCGCAGGCGACCGCCGACTTTCTCGGCGTTCCCCCGATCCCGCGCGCGGCGGTGACCTGCCTCGACCGCTGGGTCGGCCCCGGCTATTCGCTGCCGACGCCGGCGATGGTCGCCGCGGTCCGCCTGGCGGCGGCGACCGAGGGCGTGCTGCTCGATCCCGTCTATACCGGCAAGGCCATGGCCGGGCTGATCGACCTCGTCCGTGAAGGCTATTTTCCGGCCGGCAGCCGGGTTGTGTTCGTCCACACCGGCGGCTCCCCGGCACTGTTCGCCTACCGCGACGTCCTCGCCGCATGAAGACGGTCGGGGTGATCGGCGGCATGGGGCCGGCAGCGACGCTCGATTTCCTCGTCAAGCTCCACGCCGCGACGCCGGTGGCGAGCGAGGCCGACCACCTCCATGTCATAACCGACAACCATCCGCGCCGCGCCGACCGCAACGCCGCGATGCGCGCCGATGGCCCGTCGCCGGCGCCGAGCCTGGTCACGACCGCGCGGCTCCTCGCCGCCGCCGGGGCGCAGGTGCTGGTCATGCCGTGCAACGCCGCCCACGCCTGGGCGGGCGAGATCATCGCAGCGGTGCCGGTGCCGTTCGTCAGCATGATCGCCGCCGCGGTCGCGGGGGCCCGGGCCGCGGTCCCCGGCGCAACGCGCGTCGGCCTGCTCGCGGTCGAGGCGACGCACGCGGCGCGGCTCTACCACGACGGCTTCGGCGACGGGGTCACGATCCTCGCCCCCGACATGGCGACGTTCATGCCGCTCATCTTCGCGGTCAAGGCGGGCGACACGGGTCCGGCAGTGCGCGCGGCGATGGCAGCCGAAGCAGCGGCGTTGGTCGCGGCCGGGGCGCAGGTCCTGCTCGCCGCCTGCACCGAGGTGCCGCTGGTGTTCGGTCCCGGCGACGCCAGCGTGCCCGTCGTCAGCGCGACCGATGCCCTCGTCGCCGCCACCCTGGCGGCGGCGCTCTAGCCGAAGAAATCGATTAGCGCGGCGAGGGTCGCCTCCGGCGCTTCCTCCGGCAGGAAGTGGCCGCACGGCAGCGCGTGGCCGCGGACGTCGGCGGCATAGTCGCGCCAGACCGCCAGCGGATCGAAGCGCCGCCCGACCAGCCCGCGCTCGCCCCACAGGACGAGGAGCGGCGCGGCGATGCGCTCGCCGGCCGCGCGCGTCGCCGCGTCGTGGGCACAGTCGACCGTCGCCCCCGCCCGGTAGTCCTCGCAGGTGGCGTGGATCCCTTCGGGCGTGGCGAAGCCACGGCGGTACTCGGCGCGGGCTTCGGGCGTGAACGCACCTGCGTTGCCGGCCCAGCCGCCAAAGCACATGTCGAGCCAGACGTCGGGCGCGCCGCCGATCAGCGCCTCGGGGATTGGCGCCGGCTTGGTCAGCATGAACCAGTGGAAATAGGCATCGGCGATGATCCGGTCGGTAGCATCGTACAGCGCCTTGGTCGGCACGATGTCGAGCACCGCGGCCCGCGTGACCGCGTGCGGGTGGTCGAGCGCCAGCCGGTAGGTGACGCGTCCGCCGCGATCGTGGCCGGCGACGGCGAAGCGGGCGCAGCCAAGGCTCGCCATCAGCGCGACGAGGTCGTTCGCCATCGCCCGCTTGGCGTAGTTGGCGTGGTCCGACGCCCCCGCCGGCTTGCCGCTGTCGCCGTAGCCGCGCAGGTCCGGCGCGACGACGGTGAAGCGCGCGGCCAGCGCCGCCGCCTGCCGATGCCACATGACGTGCGTCTGCGGATAACCGTGGACGAGGAGCAGCGGCGGCCCGTCGCCGGCGGTCCAGTAGGCGATGTCGACCCCGGCGGAATCGAAGGTGCCACGCCGGAAGCCGGCGAACAGCGCGCTCATGCCGCGAACATCTGGTCAAGGTCGCGAAACGCCTTGAACTCGAGTGCATTGCCGGCGGGGTCGAACAGGAACATCGTCGCCTGCTCGCCCGGCTGATGGGCAAAGCGGACGTGCGGCTCGATCTCGAAGCGCGCCCCCGCCGCCGCCAGCCGGTCGCGCAGCCCCTCCCACTCCGCCCAGGCGAGGACCAGCCCGAAGTGCGGCACCGGCACCGCGTCGCCGTCGACCGCGTTGCGGTGGAGCGCCGCGCCGGGCGCGAGATGCGCCACGAGCTGGTGGCCGTGAAAGTCGAAGTCGACCCAGGTCGCGGCCGACCGCCCCTCGCCGCAGCCCAGCACGCCGGCATAGAAAGCCCGCGCGGCGGCGAGGTCGTCGACGGGAAAGGCAAGGTGGAAGCGCGGGATCATCGCTGCATCATTGCACGCCCGGGCGTCCTCTTGAAGTCGTTCGTCCGCTCCCCAGATGATGGGTGTCGCGCTGCCTTTGGGGTGCGACAAGTCATTGCTTCGAGAAGAGGATGATACATGATGCGGACGTTTGACATCTCCCCCCTGCTGCGCGCGTCGGTCGGCTTTGAGAATCTCAACCGGCTGGTTGATCTCGCCACCCGCGGCGAAGGCAGCGACACCGGCTATCCGCCGTACAACATCGAGAAGACGGGCGAGGGCAGCTACCGGGTGGCCATGGCGGTCGCCGGCTTCGCGCGCCACGAGCTCGACCTGACCGTTCAGGAGAACACGCTGATCGTCACCGGCAATGCAGCCGAGGAGCCGAACGGTGAGCGCCAGTTCCTCCACCGCGGCATCGCCAAGCGCGCCTTCGAGCGCCGCTTCCAGCTCGCCGACACGATCAAGGTGACGAACGCGAGCTACGCCGACGGCCTCCTGAACATCGACCTCGTCCGCGAGGTGCCCGAGCACAAGAAGCCGCGCAAGGTCGAGATCGGCGAAACCGCCGCGACCCCGCCGGCGATCGACGCTCAGGCGACCGAGCAGCACAAGCTCGCCGCGTAAGCCGCGACTTACTGCTGTGACGATGGACGGGGCCGGTTCACGCCGGCCCCGTTTCCTTGCATGTTGTCCTCAAGCGGCTGCGCGAACATCATGCGATGGCCTTCCGGCGTCGCGACGGCGAGTTCGCGCCAGCCCCACGGCTTGTCCTCGGGTCCGGACAGGATGATCGCGCCCTTGGCCCGGAATTCGGCCGTCAGGGCATCGACGTCGTCGGCGGCGAAGAAGCCGAAATAATTGTGATAGCGCGCCTCGCGCGGCGGCATCGCGTCGGGGCAGCGGCCGAGCATCACCCGCACCCGGCCGCGGATCAGACCCTGCCAGTTGCCGGGCTCGTCCCACTCCTTGGTGAAGCCGAGAACGTCGGTGAAATAGGCGGTCGACCCGGGCAGGTCGTGAACGGCGAGCACATAGGCGTGCGGTTGCAGTTCGACCTCGCTCATCGTTCCTCCGGCGGCCCGCGGCCATGCGCGCTTACGCGATGATATCGGGGATCAGCCAGTCCTGCACGATGGCCATCTCGTCGCGCAGCCGAAGCTTGCGCTTTTTCAGCCGCGCGAGCTGGATCTGGTCGTGGCCCGGAACCGAACGCAGGGCATCGATGGCCGCGTCGAGATCGCGGTGTTCCTGTGTCAGCGCGTGCAGCCGCGCGGTCAGTTCGGCCTCGTCCACCCTGCTCCCCTTCGCCGCTCCTGCGAGTCGCGACCCGTGCGTCATAGCAGCTTGGCCGCGCCCGCGCCGCCGGTGCGTTCACCAACTAGGCGTTGCGGTCGGTCGACCTCCTGCCGCCCAGATCGTGCACCCTGCCGTTTCGGACGTTTTTCCGCGCGACTTTTCGCAGGCCGCGTGATTGTCTCATTAGCCCCACTGCTGACCGAAGGGAGTGACATGACCGACGTCCACCGCGCGGCACTGTCGACCAAGCATGCGGCGATCGAGGCTGCGCTGGCCCGCGAAGGCCTGAAGCCGCTCCCCGACACGCTGCGCCTGACCAGGCTCAAGAAGGAGAAGCTGCGACTGAAGGAGCAGCTGAGCCAGGGCTGAAGCGCGGCGTTATTCGTCGCGGGTCACGCGCTCGGCCCGCTCGTGACGCTCCTGCGCCTCGAGCGTCATCGTCGCGATCGGTCGCGCTTCCAGCCGCTGGAGCGAAATCGGTTCGCCGCTGACTTCGCAAAAGCCGTAGTCGCCGGTGTCGATCCGCCGCAACGCCGCCTCGATCTTGCTGATCAGCTTGCGCTGGCGGTCGCGGGTGCGGAGCTCGATCCCCCAGTCGGTCTCGCTCGACGCGCGGTCGGTGATGTCTGGCTCGCGCAGGCTTTCGGTCTGCAGCGTCGCCAGCGTCTCGCGCGCTTCGGCCAGAATCGCCTCGCGCCAATCCAGCAGCTTGCGCTGGAAATAAGCGAGCTGGCGGGGGTTCATGAACGGCTCGTCGGCGCTCGGCACATAGCCGGGATCGACGGCGAGCAGGCGGATGTCGAAAGTCTCGATCGTCTCCGCCGGCGGCGACCCTGGCATGGTGTTGCGTCTCCCGCTCGTCCGGACCGGTGCCGGTCCTGCCCCGAGCGCGCCAATAGCGAGGTTGCGTCGTCCTAACAAGACCTTGCCGCAGATCGCCTACGGGCGATGGAAGCCGGTCGGAGCGAGGCGCGCGGCGGCGTCGGCAAGCGGCTCGACAACCGTTGCCATCCAGTGCGCGTTGGCGTGGATCAGCGTGTCGGCGTCGGCAAGGATGCCGACATGGCCGGGAAAGCTGACGAGATCACCGCGGCACCGCGCGGCGGGATCGATCGCGGCGAACGCTGCCGCCTGCTGGTCGGAATCGCGCGGCGCGACGATGCCGCACGCGGCGAGCACAGCCTGGGTCAGCCCCGAGCAGTCGACGCCCTCGCGTGTCCGCCCGCCCCAGACATAGGGCGCGCCGACGAAACCCAAGGCGACCGAGGACGGGTCGCCGAGTGGCGCCGCCAGGGGCAGGACGTGCCGCCGGTGGATGAAGCCGCCGGCGGCAGCGACAAAATGCTCCTCGGCATCGGTCGCGGCGATCCGGGCGTTGAGCGGTAGCGTCCGGATCACCCGCGACTTTATGTCTGCCGCCGCAAACACGGCGGCGCTTGCTGCAGCGATGCGGTGCGTGGCGACGGTTGGGTCGCCGAGCGCCGCCAGGCGGATCCAGCCGACGTAGCAGTCGTGTCCGCACTGGCCCCACGCCCAGCCGCCGACAACGTCGAAGACGGTAAAGGCTTCCCCGAACAGCAGCTGGCTGACGGCGACCATGCCGTCGTCGGGTGCAGCGCGGATCATCGTCCACGGCGCGACGGCCTGCCTCGAGATGCCTTCGGCATAGCGCGGTGCGACGACGCAGCCGGCGAGGGCCGCATCGGCAAGATCGTCGCGAACGGCGTGGATGCGGCGGTCGACCGGCCGCGAGGGACCGGTAAGATGGCCTTGCCTAATGCGCGGTTCGCTTGCGATCCCGCTGCCCGTCACGCTGATCGTCATGCCCCTCGGTCCGCTCGATCAGTTCGGCGAACTCCTCGAGGAAGGCAAGGCCCTGCGGGGTCTGCTCGATGAAAATGTTACGAAGATCCGAATCGTCCTTCTGGCGGCGGAGATAGCCGAGCGCGCCCAGCGTGTTCAGCGCCCGCGTCACCACCGGCTTCGACACCCGCAGCCGGGCCGCCAGCCCGCGGACCGTGTGCGGCCCCGGCATCAGGTAGACGACCATCAACAGCGCCATCTGACGGTTGGTCAGGTCGGGTCGCGCTGACTGGACATAATCGATCAGCGTGCCCATCCAGGCGGACAACGGCTGACCGATATCGGGAGTGGCGGCGCTACTCATGACTTAAGCCTCACAAGTCGATCCGATGGCGGGGGCCTGACGGATGATCCTCGTCAACCCCAACTGTCTGAACCGGCACTTGTTTCATGCCGGGTATGATTCTATTCCGCCGGTACGTTATCGCGCAAGCGGTGGGAAACGCTCACGCAGCAATCCCCACGCGGCCGCCATCCCGGTCGCCGCCCCGCCCTTGGGCCGGCCGGGGCGCGCGACCGGGTTCCACGCGAACAGGTCGAGGTGCGCCCAGCGCTGGCCCGCACGGACGAAGCGGTCGAGGAACAGGGCAGCGGTGATCGAGCCGGCGAAGCCGCTCTCGCCGGAATTGTCGAGATCGGCGACGGTCGACTTCAGCATCTCGGCATAAGGCGCCCACAGCGGCATCCGCCATAACGGATCGCCCGCGGCGACGCCCGCTGCCACCAAGTCCGCCGCCAGCGCATCGTCGTGGCTGTAGAGCGCCGGCAAATCCGGCCCGAGCGCGACCCGGGCCGCGCCGGTCAGCGTCGCAAAGTCGAGCAGCAGGTCGGGCGCGTCCTCCTGCGCGAGCGTCAGCGCGTCGGCCAGGATCAGCCGCCCCTCGGCATCGGTGTTGCCGATCTCGACGCTGACCCCGGCGCGCGTCTGCAGCACGTCGCCGGGGCGGAAGGCGTTGCCGGCAATGGCGTTCTCGACCACCGGCACGATCAGGCGCAGCCGCACCGGCAGCCCGGCGCCCATCACCAGCCGCGCCACGCCAAGGGCAACCGCGGCCCCGCCCATGTCCTTCTTCATCAGCCGCATGCCGGCCGCGGGCTTGATGTCGAGGCCGCCGGAATCGAACGTGACCCCCTTGCCGACCAAGGTCACCTTGGGGTTTGCCGGGTCGCCCCAGGTCAGGTCGACCAGCCGCGGGCCGACGCTCGCCGCGCGGCCGACGGCGGCGACGGCGGGAAACCCCGCCGCCAGCGCCGCGCCTTGGATCACCATCACCGCCGCGCCGAACCGCTGCGCCTCGGCGACGACCGCGTCGGCCAGCGCGGCGGGATCGAGGTCACCGGCGGGCGTGTCGACCAGGTCGCGAACCAGCGCTGTCGCCTCGGCCAGCGCCACCGCCGCGGCACAGTCGGTCCCAGGCGGCACCAGCAGCACGCGCGGTGCCGCTGCCGGTGCCCGGCGATAGCGGTCGAAGCGGTGCTGCGCCATCAGCCAGCCGTGGAGCGCCAGCTCGCCCGCGCCGTCCAGCCGGTAGGTCCCGGCCGGCAGCTTCTCGGCCGCCGCTGCCAGCGGCCACGGCCCGAGCGGTCCCGGCCCGATCCCGACAAGGACCGACCAGTCGCCCGGCACCGCGCCAGGGACGATCGCGACCTGCCCGGCGTCGCCGGTGAACTGCGCTGCCGCCACTGCCGCAAGGCCATGCTCGCTCGCCCGCGCCTGCCAGCCCGCCAGCTCCGCCGCGGCGACCAGCGTCATCGTCCGCGCCGGCTGCCCGGCGTCGGCGGCGACCATCGTCGTAAAATCGGTCATCGGCCCGGCTCGCGCGGAACGCGGCGGCGGACGGGGGCGGGCGGGCAGGACATCGCCGAACGCTAGCGGGCCGCGCGCGCCGACGGAAGAGGCGCCAGCACGGCCCCACGGCTTGCGGCTTCATCGGCTTGCGCCCGCGCCGGGGCCGTGAGACAAAGGCTTGAAGCGCAAGGCCGGGGGCGGCGATGGACGCGAGCGAGGACCGCTGGCAGAACCGGATGGCGCCGCTGATGGCCGGCGCGGTCGTCGTCACTGCCGTCTTCTTCGCCGTCGTCATGCTGGTTCGCTTCGCGGCCATCGAGGCGGCGCTGCAGGAGCCGCCGGCGGCGGCGCTGACCATCCCCTGGACCGTGGCGGGCCGCGAGCCGGCGACGTGGCACGAGCAGCAGCAACTGGCGACGGCCGAGGCGACCTTCAGCCTCGAACGCGACCTGATCGCCCGACGCTACCGCGAGGCCGGCGCGGCGCTGTCGCTGCGGCTGTGGACGCGGCTGATGGGGTTCCTGACCGGCATGATCCTGGCGATGGTCGGCGCCGCCTTCGTGCTCGGCAAGCTGACCTCGCCCGAAAGCGAGATCAGCGGCGGCGCGAGCGGCGCGACGCTCAGCGTCAAGAGCGCCTCGCCCGGCATCGTGCTGGCGGTGCTCGGCGCGATCCTGATCGGCATCTCGCTGGTCATGCCGGTGACCGCCGACGTCCACGATGCCGCCATCTACTTTGGGCGGGCCGACGCCGCGTCCGCCGACGCCCTGCCGGAGATGGACGCGATCAACCCGGCGACCGACAGCGATTCGCCGCCCCGCCAGCGAACCGCCAAGGGAGCCGAGAAATGATGCCCCGCCGCGTCGTCGCTCCGCTCGCCGCCGTGCTGCTGCCGTTCGCGAGCGGCGCGCGGGCGGGGCCGACGCAGGATCTCGAGCGGGCCTATGTCGACCTGCAGCATGGCAGCTATCCAGCGGCGCATGCCGAGGCGCAGCGCTACCTCGCCGCCAACGGCCCCAACTTCACCGCCGCCTTCATCGCGGCGATGGCCGAATGCATGCTGCACCCGCACCTGCCGAGCAACGGAGCGCCGTTCCGTCAGCTCGACGTCGATTATGTGATCTCCGGGCCGAAGCGGCTCGACGTCAACCGCGCCATCCGCCAGTGCACCAGCCCCAAGCCGCCGCCGCCGCCGCCGGAGGCAGGGGTCAGCGTCGCCGCCCTGTCCGAGCGCCCGGATTTCAGCGCGGCCCGACCTGCCGCCGACGCACCGCCGCCGCGCCGTCCCCGGCCGCCGGTGATCCCGCCGACAGCGATCGTCGCCCGTCCGGCGGTCATTGCCCAGCCGAGCGTCGTCGCGCCGCCCGCGGTCGCGGCGGTGCCGCTCGTGGTCGCCAACCCGGCCGCCCGGTGCAGCCAGGGCTATGTCTGGCGAGAGGCTTTCCCCGGCGACCATGTCTGCGTCACGCCGCAGGTTCGCGCCGACGCCGCCGACGACAATGCCCGGGCCGGCGAGCGGCGTGACCCCGGCGGCGCCTATGGTCCGCTGACGTGCCTCCAGGGCTATGTCTGGCGCGGCGCGCGCGACGGCGACGCGGTCTGCGTCGTGCCGGCGCGGCGCGACCAGGCGACGGCCGACAACGCCGCGGCCGCCTCGCGGCTGGCCAAGCCCTAGCTCAGGCGGGCACGCCGAACAGGTCGACCTCGTCGCTGTCCTCGACCGTCACCGGAACGATGTCGCCGACGCGGAGCCCGCCGGCGTCGCGCAGGTGGACCTCGCCGTCGATCTCGGGAGCGTCGTACTTGGAGCGCCCCGATGCTCCGCCCTCGTCGTCGACCGCGTCGACCATGACGTCGAGCGTCCGCCCGACCTTGGCCGCCAGCCGCGCTTCGCTGATCGCGCTCTGCGCCGCCATGAAGCGGTGCCAGCGCTCGTCCTTGACCGCCTCGGGCACCGCGCCCGGCAGGTCGTTGGCGGCCGCCCCGGCGACGGCCTCGTACTTGAAGCAGCCGGCGCGATCGATCTGCGCGTGGCCGAGCCAGTCGAGCAGATAGGCGAAATCGTCCTCGGTCTCGCCGGGGAAGCCGACGATGAAGGTCGAGCGCAGCGCGAGGTCGGGCACGATGCTGCGCCACCTGGCGATCCGCTCCAGGACCTTCGCCTCGTTGGCCGGCCGGCGCATCGCCTTCAGCACGCCGGGCGAGGCGTGCTGGAACGGGATGTCGAGGTAGGGCAGCACCAGCCCGTCCGCCATCAGCGGGATCAGCGCGTCGACGTGCGGATACGGGTAGATGTAGTGAAGCCGCACCCACGCGCCGGTCTCCCCCAACGCCCGGGCGAGGTCGGTGATGTGTGCCCGGTATGGCCGCCCGCGCAGCTCCGATACGGCGTGGCCGAGGTCGACCCCGTAGGCCGAGGTGTCCTGGCTGATGACCAGCAGTTCCTTCGTGCCCCGCGCCACCAACTGCTCGGCCTCGCGCACGACCGCATTCGCCGGGCGGCTGGCGAGATCTCCGCGCAGGCTCGGGATGATGCAGAACTTGCAGCGGTGGTTGCAGCCCTCCGAAATCTTCAGATAGCTGTAATGCGGCGGCGTCAGCTTGACCGGCGCGAGGTCGGTGTACGGCGACGGCACGGTCGGCGCGGCGGCGTGGACCGCGCCGACGACGGCGTCATACTGCTGCGGCCCCGTCACGGCGAGCACCTTGGGGTGGGCGGCGCGGATCATGTCCGCCTCGTGGCCGAGGCAGCCGGTGACGATGACGCGCCCGTTCTCGGCCACCGCCTCGCCGATCGCGGCGAGGCTTTCCGCCTTGGCCGAATCGAGGAAGCCGCAGGTGTTGACCAGCACGACGTCGGCCCCGGCATAGTCGGCGCTCATGCGGTAGCCGTCGGCGCGCAGCCGCGACAGGATGCGTTCGGAATCGACCAGCGCCTTGGGGCAGCCGAGCGACACCATGCCGATTTTAGGCGCGGGGGTGAGAGTGAGGGTCATCCGCGGCATGTAAGGGGTTGCGGGCGCGAGGGCAAAGGCGGTGGGTCGGCTGCGCGCGCTGGCTGCTTCCCTTACGGCGCGAGGGGATGGCACCGGCATGGATGCTGGCGTGCGCCAGCATGACCCCCGTTCCCGATTTCGGCAGCATGCTGGCGGATGCCAGCATACACGGGCGGGCGGCCGGACAGACGGTGACGGTGCTAGACCCCCCTTGCCCCCCGCGCGCACCCCCGCCATACCGCCCCCGCCATGCACGACATCAAAGCCATCCGCGCCGACCCGGCGGCGTTCGACGCGGGGCTCGCGCGGCGGGGGGTTGCGTTTCCGAGAGCATCCTTCGATCAAGCGGACGGTCTCGTTGCCCAGGCGCTGCAATTCAGCGAAACGATAGCGCGTCGCCGCAACGATCTCGCGAAACAGATCGGACATGCGAAGGCGCAAGGCGATCTTGATCTGGTCGATACGCTTATGCAGAGCGTCGGCGCAGCGGTGAACGACGCACACGCCGAGAATTTAACTTCCGCCGAAGCTGCTCGCGAAGCCTATCGTAGCCACCCTCCCCAACCTCCCCGACCCCGACGTCCCCAACGGGCTCGACGAATCCGCCAACGTCGTCATCCACACCCGCGGCACCCCGCCCGCGTTCGACTTCGCGGCGAAGGAGCACGACGCCCTCGCCCTCCGTCTCGGCTACGATCCTGACGCCGCCGCCGCCATTGCCGGCGCGCGTTTCGCCGTCCTGACCGGTCCCCTCGCCCGCCTTCACCGCGCCCTCGGGCAGTTCATGCTCGACGCGAACGTGCTGGCCGGGTGGACCGAGGTCGCCCCTCCCGTGCTGGTCAAGCCGCACGCCATGTTCGGCACCGGGCAGCTGCCCAAGTTCGCCGACGATGCCTTCAAGACGGACGAGGATCCGCCGCGCTACCTGATCCCGACCGCCGAGGTGTCGCTGACCAACCTCGTCCGCGGCAAGGTGCTCGAGCGCGAAGTTCTGCCGCTGCGCTTCACCGCGCTGACGCCGTGCTTCCGCGCCGAGGCCGGGTCGGCCGGGCGCGACACGCGCGGGCTGATCCGCCAGCACCAGTTCGACAAGGTTGAACTGGTCTCGATCGTCGCCGATGCCGAGGCTGCGGCGACCGAACAGGAACGCATGACCGCGCAGGCCGAAAGCCTGCTCGACGCGCTCGGCCTGCCGTACCGCCGGATGCTGCTGTGCGCCGGCGACATGGGCTTTGCCGCGCGCAAGACCTATGACCTTGAGGTCTGGCTGCCTGGGCAGAACCAGTACCGCGAGATCAGCAGCGTGTCCGACTGCGGCGACTTCCAGGCGCGGCGGATGGACGTCGACGAGCCCAAGGGCGGCCGCTTCAAGACCAAAGGCCAGAAGGGGACGCAGTTCGTCCACACGTTGAACGGCAGCGCGCTGGCGGTCGGGCGGACGCTGGTCGCGGTCATCGAGAATTACCAGCGCGCCGACGGCTCGGTTCGCATCCCCGACGCATTGCTCGACTACATGGGCGGCATTGCCGAACTCACTCCCGCCTGAGGCCTGCCGATGCGTATTCTTCTGACCAACGACGACGGCATCGAGGCCCCGGGCCTCGCCGCCCTGACGGCGATCGCGGCCGAACTCAGCGACGACGTCTGGACCGTCGCGCCGGCCGAGGAGCAGTCGGGGACCGGCCACTCGCTGACGCTGACCGCGCCGATCCGGTTGAAGCGGCTGGACGACCGCCGCTTCGCCGTCCGCGGGACGCCGACCGACAGCGTGATGATGGCGGTCGGTCACGTCATGCGCGACCACCGCCCCGATCTCATCCTGTCAGGGGTCAACCGCGGCCCGAACATGGCCGAGGACGTGACCTATTCGGGGACGGTATCGGCGGCGATGGAGGGCTGCCTCGCCGGCATCCGCGCGGTCGCGCTGAGCCAGGCGATGGCCGACTATACCGTCGGCAACGAGGACTTCGGCCCGGCGCGGACCTTCGGCGCCGGCATCGTCCGGCGGCTGCTCGGCGTCGACTGGCCGGCGGGCGTGCTGATGAACGTCAACTTCCCCGCCGAAGTCACCGCCGACCCGCCGGTGGTGGTCGCGCGCCAGGGCTTCCGCGACTATGGCAACATCCGCATCGATGCGCGGGTCGATCCGCGCGGCTTCCCCTATTTCTGGTTCGGCTATGGCCGCGAGGTCAGCGATCCGGTCAGCGAGACCGACCTGCACGCGGTGCGCCACGGGGCGATCGCGGTGACGCCGCTCCACCTCGACATGACCCACGACGCGACGCTGGCGGCCGTCGGCCGGGCCCTGCTGTAGATCGGCGCGGAAGCCCGCGGCGCGACCGGCGCGAAGGAACCGCGACCGCCGGCTCTCCGCCGGGTCGACGCGCGCTCCGGGCGGCGGCGGGACGCGGTGCGCGGTGCGCGGTGGCCGGCGACGACCTCTTTCGTCCCGATCCCCCGCTGCCGCCGGCCGGCGAAGATTTTGCGCGACGCCTGGCGGAGGCCGCTTGGCGGCGGTGCGGGGGTTCCTCTACACGCTGGCGGCGTGACCGTGCGCCGCCTGATCCCCCTTGCGACCGTCGCGCTGCTCGCGGGCTGCGGGCGCGAGCCGCCGCGACCGTCCCCGCTGTCGGTCGCGCCGGCCCCCGCTCCCGCTCCCGCGCCGGTCGCGACGCCCGCTGCGCGGCCGCCGTGGGTCGCGCACAAGGTGGTGACCGATGCGGTCGCCGTTCCCGGCGGGCGGCTGCACACGGTCAAGGCCGGGGAGACCGGCATCGCCATCGCCCGCGCCTACGGCGTGCCGTGGTCGCAGGTCGTCGCGGCGAACCACCTCGCCCCGCCGTACACGCTCGAGATCGGCGACAGGCTGCTGTTGCCGAGCAAGGTCGCCGTCGCCGCCCAGACGCCGGCCGAGCGGGCCCGGGCGTTCAACATCGACATCGACGACCTCATCACCGGGGCCGAGCCGGCCGGCGGCGGGGGGACGTCGGCCCGGCCCCCGGCACCGCGCCCGGCCGCGTCGGCGGCCGCGCGCGCTGCCCAGCCGCCGCGTCCGTCGCCGCCACGCGCCGCGCCGCTGCCCGCCGCGCCGCTGCCCACGCTCGCCGGCCCGGCCCCGACCTTCGCCTGGCCGCTGGAGGGACGGGTCCTGTCCGGCTTCGGCGCCAAGCCCGGCGGACGCTTCAACGACGGCGTCAACCTGAAGGCGAGCGTCGGCACGCCGGTCCGCGCCGCCGCCGACGGCGTCGTCGCTTATGCCGGGGACGCGGTCGCGGGGTTCGGCAACCTCGTTCTCGTCAAGCACGCCGACGGCTGGGTTTCGGCCTATGGCCACAACGAGACGCTGCTTGTCGCCCGCGGACAGAAGGTGGCCAAGGGCGACATCATCGCCCGTTCCGGCGCGAGCGGTGCAGTCGACGAGCCGCAGCTCCACTTCGAGCTGCGCCGCGGCCGAACCCCCAGCGATCCGCTGACGCTGCTGCCGCACCGTGACGATGGCACGCGACTCCATTAGGCTGGTACGATGATCGCGACCTGCCCCAGCTGCCGCAAGCGCTACCGGCTTGCGGACGACGCCGTGCCGGGCGGGGGCCGGCCCGTCCGCTGCGTCGCGTGCGGCCACGCCTGGACCGTGCTGCCGGGCGACGCGACGGCGGACGGCGGCGCGGGTACCCGCCCCGCCGAGCCGACCGCCCCGAGCGCACCATCGGTGATGCCGGCGGCCGCTGCGGCGGAAGAGCGGCCCCTGCCCCACCCCGCCCCCCTGCCCGACCCTGACACCCTGCCCGCCCGTCCGTCACCCGCCGCTCCCGTTCGCCCCGCGGCGCCGGACGGCCTTGCGGCGGCCCCCGACGGCGCGCCTGCTCCGCGTCCGGCACAACCTGCCGCACGTCTCCGGACTGCCGCGCCCCGCCGCCGGCGCTGGGGCTGGGTCATTGCCCTGATCGCCCTCCTTGCCATCGGCGCGTTGGCGGTGGTCGAATTCGCGCCCGACGACACGTTCGACCCGCCGCGACTCGGGCTGCCTGCCCCGCACCTCCCGCTGGCCGACCTCGGCAGCATCGCCGTGCCAACCCTGCCGCCGCTCGACCTGACCCGCGTGCCCGTCGTCGGCGACACGCTCGACCGGCTGATTCATCCGCTGCCGACGCCGGCCTCGCCGCTGCGGATCACCGCGCATGGCGAGCGGCGGACGCTGGCCAACGGCACGCGCCTGCTGACGATCACCGGCACCGTCGCCAACCCGACCGCGGCGACGGTCACGCTGGCCGGGATCGATGCGGCGCTGCTCGACCCGGCCGGACACCTCGCGTTCCACTGGCGCATCGCCGCGCCCGCCAGCGTCATCGCCGCGCACGGCAGGGCCGAGTTCGAAGCGACCGCGGCCAACTACCCGGCCGGCGCGACGCTCCTGCAGCTGACCCCGCGGTGAGCGCCGCCCGCGCGGCGGCACTCGCGGCCGCGGGGCGGGGGACGGAGGCGGCGCGTGTCGTGCTCGCCGGGGCGGCCGCCGGCGAAGCGGACGCGCTGGTCCTGGCGGCGCAGTGGCGGCTGCTCGGCGCCTTCGCCGACGTCCTCGGCCCGCGCGATCCGGCAGCGGCCAAGGCGCTGCTTGCCCGGGCCGCGGACGGCGGCGACGTGTCCGCGCGCGTCCTCCTCGGCTACTGGACCGCGAACCCGGCGTGCGGCGCGCCCGACTTCGGCACCGCGCGGGCGCACCTCGCGGCCGTGGCGGCGGCGGCACCCCAGCTGGCGGCGCAGCTCGCCGTGTTCGACGGGCTCGCGGCGCGACCGCTGCCGCCGCCCGAGCCGTTGGCGAGGGACCCCGACGTCACCCGCTTCCCCGCCCTGTTCGCGCCCGGCGAATGCGCCTGGCTGATCGCGGCGGCGCGCGAGCGCCTTGCCCCGTCGCTGATCGTCGACGCCGTGACGGGCGCGGCGCGCGCCGACCCGGTCCGCCGGGCGCAGGCGATGAGCTTCGGCCCGTTCGACGAGGACCTCGTCGTCGCCGCCGTCGGCGACCGCATCGCCCGGGCGAGCGGCACCCGCCGGGCCGCGGCCGAGCCGCTCGCGGTCCTCGCCTACCCGCCGGGCGGCGAGTACCGCCCGCACCTCGACACCGTGCCCGGCCTGGTCAACCAGCGCGCGGTGACGGTGCTCGTCTATCTGAACGACGACTTCGCCGGCGGCACGACCGATTTCCCCGATGCCGGTCTCAGCGTCACGCCGCGCACCGGCGATGCCATCGTCTTCCGCGTTGCCGATGGCACCGGCCGGCCGCTCGCCGCCAGCCGCCACGCCGGCGCGCCGGTGACGCGGGGGGTGAAATATCTCGCATCGCGCTGGATTAGAGCCGCCGACCATGACATCTGGGCGCAACCAATATGAGGGAGAGCGCGCCATGATGTTCGACTACAGCGACAAGTCCAAGGCTCTGATCGACCGCCTGCGCGCCTTCATGGACGAACACATCTATCCCAACGAGGGGCGCTATGAGCGCGAAGTCGCCGAGGGCGACCGCTGGAAGGTGCTCCCGGTGATCGAGGAGCTGAAGCCCCTCGCCCGCCAGGCCGGGCTGTGGAACCTGTTCCTCAACATCTCCGAACACGACACCGACGAGTGGAAGGGCCCCGGCCTGACCAACCTCGAATACGCGCCGCTGGCCGAGGAGATGGGCCGCGCCGGCTGGTCGTCGGAGGTGTTCAACTGCTCGGCCCCCGACACCGGCAACATGGAGGTGCTGCGGACCTACGGCACGCAGGCGCAGAAGGAGCGCTGGCTGCGGCCGCTGATGGCGGGTGAAATCCGCTCGGCGTTCCTGATGACCGAGCCGGCGGTGGCGTCGTCGGACGCGACCAACATCGAGACCAGCATCGCCCGCGACGGCGACGACTATGTCATTAACGGCCGCAAGTGGTGGTCGTCGGGCGTCGGCGACCCGCGTTGCGCCATCGCCATCGTCATGGGCAAGTCCGACACGTCGGCCGCCCGCCACCTGCAGCAGAGCCAGGTCCTCGTCCCGCTCGATTCGCCCGGCATCACCAAGGTCCGCGCCTTGAAGGTATTCGGCTACGACGACGCGCCGCACGGCCATTACGAGGTCATCCTCGACAACGTCCGGGTGCCGGCGACCAACGTCGTCCTGCGCGAGGGCGCTGGCTTCGAGATCGCGCAGGGGCGCCTCGGGCCGGGCCGCATCCACCATTGCATGCGCAGCATCGGCGCCGCCGAGCGCGCGCTCGAGAAGATGTGCAAGCGGCTGAAGTCGCGTACTGCCTTCGGCAAGCCGATCAGCGAGCAGGGCGTGTGGCACGAACGCATCGCCGACGCGCGCATCGCCATCGAGCAGGCACGGCTGCTGACGCTGAAGGCGGCCTACATGATGGACACCGTCGGCAACAAGGCGGCCAAGCGCGAGATCGCGATGATCAAGGTCGTCGCGCCGAACATGAGCTGCATGATCCACGACATGGCGATCCAGGCGCATGGCGGCGGCGGCGTCTGCCAGGACTATGGCCTCGCGAGCGGCTATGCCGGGCAGCGCACCCTGCGGCTGGCGGACGGGCCGGACGAGGTCCACCGCCAGGCGATCGCCAAGGACGAGCTGCGCCGGTATAACTAGTCGCAGCGCAGCCGCACCTAGCGAGGACGCCGCAGGCGCACATCGCTAGGTGCGGACTTGCGCCGACCGGCCGGCGGCCGCGGCAACCCTGTAGCCCCGTTCCGTCCGTCGGTGCGGTTTCACCGCGACATGCGGACCAGTGGTTCTTCCCTCTATCGACAAGCGGCTCGCGCCGGCGGTTCCGTCGATCGGGGGCTTTCTGCCGAGCGCGAGACGCGGCCAGCTGCTCGGCCGGCGTGGCGTTGAAGGCGCGGTGGGGCGGGGCATGGCGATCGTCCGGCGGATCGACGGCACGGCGCGCGGTACCACCCGGTCATCGTCGCCGGCGTCGACCGGATACGCGGCCGGGCCAGCTGAGCCGGAAACAAAGCCGCGGCCGTGCGTCGATAGCGCACTCATGCCCACGACGCTGCTCTCCGCCGACCGCCCCGTGCCCGCGCCGATCATGGCGGTCGCCAACACCGTCGCGGGCTTCGGCCTGTACCTGCTGTTCGCCGGGCAGGTGTCGACGAGCGAGCTGGCGACGGGGGCCGGGGTCGCCGTCGCCGCCGCGGGGTGGACGCTGGCCGCGCGTGCGGGCCACGGTCGGTGGCTGGCAGTCGGGGCCGACCATCTCGCGCCGTGGGGCCGGGCGCTGGCGGAACTGCCGTGGGCGACGCTGCGGACGGCCGGCGCGCTGGTCGCGGCGCTGTTCGGCCGCGCTCCCCAAAGCGAGGCGGCACCCTTCGTCCATGGCCCCGCCGACGCCGCCGCCGACAACGGCCGTCGCGCCACGGCCGTGCTCGCCGCCAGCCTCGCCCCCGACAGCTTCGTCGTCCGGACGCCGCAGGGCGAGGACCGCGCGCTGATCCACCGGATCGTTCCGGCGACGAAGGCGGTCGAATTCGAGGTGGCTGACGTGACCGGGTGGGACGTTGCCGCGCTGGCTCTGCTGCCGCCGCTGGGGGTCGCCGTCGTCGTGGCCGGGCGGGGCGCGGTGCCGAACCGGCTTGTGGCGGTGCAGCTGGCCACATCGCTGACCGTCCTGCTGCTGATCATCGTCAGCTTTGCCGACGACCAGCCGGCGACAATCGATCTGGCGTTGACGCTGGCGCTGCTGGCGCTGCCCGGCACGCTCGTCATGGCGCTGTTCCTCGAGCGATGGCTGTAGACGTGTTGCTCGCGCTGGCTGTCGCCGCCGCCTGGCTCGGCGCGGCGGCGTTCGTGCGCTTGCCCGACGCGCTGTCGCGCCTTCATGCCGTCGCCTTCGTCACCGTCGCGAGCGGTGCCGCGCTGGTCGCCGCCAGTGTCGTTGCCGAAGGTGCGAGCCCGCGGACGGTGAAGGTCGCGCTGTTGTGGCTGCTGACGCTGGCGACCAGCGCGCTCGGCAGCCACGTCGCCGCCCGCGCCCTGCACCTGCGGGGCGGCGCCAAGTGACGCCGTTGATCGCCGCCATGCTGCTGCTCACAGCGCTGGCGGGAACGCTGGTGGTCCTCGCGCGCGAGCCGCTCGGCCAGGTTTTCGCGCTTGCCGCCAACGGGCTGGTGCTGGCGCTGCTGTTCGCCGTGCTCCAGGCCCCTGACGTCGCGCTGTCGGAGATCGCCGTCGGCACGGCGATCGTGCCGCTGCTGTTCCTCGTCGCACTGGCCGCGATCGCGATGGCGCGGGCGCGCAAATGAGCGAGCGGGGGCGCCGCGTGATCCTCGCCGTCGCGCTGGCCGTCCTTGCGGTCGCGGCCTGGCGGGTGGCGACCGCCCTGCCCGCCTTCGGCACGCCGACCAGCGCCTACGGTCAGACGGTCAACGCCCTGATCCCGGCGGCGCGCAACGTCAGCAACATGGTCGCCGCGGTCAATTTCGACGTTCGCGGCATCGACACGGTGGGCGAGGAGGCGATGCTGGTGGCGGCGATCGTCGGCGCCGTCGTCCTGCTCCGCGGCTCGCGCGGCGAAGGCACGGCCGACCGCGCCGCCCGCCTCCCCGGTCGTGCGGTCGAGCCGCGTGCCGATGCCACCACTGCCGTCTGCCGCGCGGGAGCGCTCGTGCTCCTGGTGTTCGGCCTGTCCATGGCGCTGCACGGTACGGTGACGCCCGGCGGCGGCTTCCAAGGGGGGGCGATCTTCGCCTCGGGGCTGGTGCTGCTGTACCTTGGCGACGGCTATGCCGCGTGGCGGCGGATCGTCGTCGGGCCGCTGTTCGTCGTCGTCGAAGGCGGCGGCGCGCTGGCCTTCGTCGCCGCCGCGCTTTGGCCGTTGGCGCACGGCGACGCGGCGCTGGCCAACCGGCTGCCGCTCGGTACCTGGAAGGACCTGTTCTCCGGCGGCCTGATGGTCGTGTCGAACCTCGCCGTCGCCGCTGCGGTCGCCGGTAGCTTCGCCCTGCTGCTGCTCGAGGTGATGGAGGAGACGCGCGACGCCCGGCACGGCGAGGACGACGCCGCCGCGGAGCCGCCGGAGTGAGCCTGCTGCCATGGGTCGTCGCGGCGTGGCTGTTCGCGGTCGGCGTGGCCGGGCTCGCCACCTCACGCAACCTCGTCCACATGGTCGGCTGCCTGTCGGTGTGCCAGTCGGCGACCTATGTCCTGCTGCTCGGCATCGGCTTCCGCACCCATGCCGGGCCGCCGATCTTCTATGACCATCCGCCAGGATCGCGTGCCGTCGACCCCGTGATGCAGGCGCTGGTCCTGACCGACATCGTCGTCGGTGCCGCCGTGACGGCGCTGCTCCTGGTCGTGGCCCTGCAGGTGTTCAAGCGCCGCCACACGCTCGACCCGCGCCATCTCCGCCCGCTGCGCCCCGACCAATGAGCCTGGCTGCCAGCCTGCTGCCGCTGCCGCTGCTGGCACCGCTGGCCGTGGCCTTCGCGCTGCTGATCGTGGCGCATTGGTTGCCGCCGCGCGTCGCCGACGCCGTCAGCATCGCGACGGCGCTGGCGGTGTGCGCGCTGTGCGTGTGGCTGGCCCGCGCCGCGCAGGCCGGGCCGGTGAATCATTGGTTCGGCGGCTGGACACCGGCGGCGGCGCAGCGTCCCGGCGTCGTCCTCGGCATTGCCTTCGCCGCCGATCCCGCGAGTGCTGCCATCGCCGCCTTCGCCAGCCTGATCTTCGCCGCGACCTTCGTCTTCGCCTGGGGCTATTTCGACAAGGTGCACTCGCACTTCCACGTGCTGATGCTGCTGTTCCTCGCCGGAATGATGGGGTTCTGCCTGACGCGCGACCTGTTCGACCTGTTCGTCTGGTTCGAACTGATGAGCGTCGCCGCCTATGCCCTCACCGCCTACCCGGTCGGCCCGAGTTCGCTCGAGGGGGCGTTCACCTTCATCGTCGTCAATTCGCTGGCGAGTTTCGCCATGCTCGGCGGCGTCGGGCTGATCTACGCGCGAGCCGGCAGCTTCGACTTCGCCGCGGTCGCGGCCGTCGCCCGGGCGCTGGGTCATGACACGGTGCTCACCGCCGGGTTTGTCCTGGTCACGGCGGGCCTGTTGACCAAGGGAGCGGTCGTGCCGTTCCATTTCTGGCTGCCCGACGCGCACGCCGTCGCGCCGAGCCCGGTCTCGGTGACCTTTTCCGGGATCATGGTCGGGCTTGGCCTGTTCGGGACGGCGAAGCTGGTGGTGCGGGTCGCAGGCGGCGACGCCGATTTCATGGTGCTGGTCCACGGGGTGCTGCTGATGCTCGGCGTGGCTACCGCCCTGGTCGGTGCCGTCGCGGCCTGGGCGCAGCGGCACCTGAAGCGCCTGCTCGCCTTTTCGACCGTGGCCCACATGGGCATCGTGCTGATCGCGCTAGCCGCTACCCGCCCGGCAGCGACGGCGGGACTGCTATTGTATCTGGTCGCGCACGGGTTGGTGAAGGCCAGCCTGTTCATGATCGCCGGCATCTTCCTCGCCAAGTTCGCCTCGGCGGACGAGATCACGCTCTACCGTCGCGGTCGCGCCGTCTGGCCCGCGGGGATTGCCATGGGGCTTGCGGGCCTGCTGCTCGGCGGAGCGCCGGTCGGGCTGCTCCATGGCGCGACCGCGCTGGCGACGGATGGCCCGATGTGGCTGAAGGCGGTCGCGGTCATCAGCACGGCCCTTACCGGCGCCGCCGTTCTGCGTGCGGGGCTTCGCATCTTCGCACGGGCAAGCGGCGTTCCCGGCCCCGAGGGACAGGCACCGACTGAGCGCGAGCAGGAAGTGTCGTCGCGCTCGACCGCACTGATGCTGACGCCGGTCGCCGTCCTGCTGGCGCTGGCGCTGGTGCCGGCAGACCGCGTCCGGCCGTGGCTGGCAGCGGCGACCGCCGGGTTCCTTGCGCGGCCCGGCGTCGTCCTGCCGAAGACACCGCTCGATGCGACAGCTTTTGCGCCACTTGGGTTGACGCTTGCCATCGTCGCCGGCTCGCTCGTCCGGCAGCGCCCGACGAGCGGCTGGGCGCGCCGGGTGGCGGCAATCGGAACCGCTCCGGCGCGCGGCCTACAGGCTCTGCACAGCGGTATCGTCACCGACTATGTCGCCTGGTGGCTGCTCGGGTTGGCCGGACTGGCGGCGTTCTTCGCCGGATAAGTGGCGCAGGTGAAGCGTGCGTGCGACGGGTTCGGCGGCAGCGCGGCTGCGCCCCCCGGCGAAAGGCCGACCGGGACCCGCCGCGAAAACCGCAGAGCGCGATTGTCGCGGGGGCCGTGGCCGCTATGCCGCCTTCAACACGCTTTCGATCTTCGCCTGCGCCGCCGGCTCGTCGATGTTCTCCATCGCCGCCAGTTCGCGGGCCAGGCGCCCGATCGCGGCCTCGTAGATCTGGCGCTCGGAATAGCTCTGCTCGGGCTGGTCCTCGGCGCGGTGGAGGTCGCGGACGACCTCGGCGATCGAGACGAGGTCGCCCGAGTTGATCTTGGCCTCATACTCCTGCGCCCGGCGGCTCCACATCGTCCGCTTGATCCGCGGGCGGCCCTTGAGCGTGGTCAGAGCCTCGAGCAGCGTCGCCTGGCTCGACAGCTTGCGCATGCCGACACCTTCCGCCTTGTTGGTCGGGACGCGCAGGGTCATCCGCTCCTTCTCGAACCGCAGGACGTAGAGTTCGAGGCGGGTCCCGGCGATCTCCGAGCTCTGCACCTCGACGACGCGGCCGACCCCGTGCTTGGGATAGACGACGTGATCGCCGACGATGAAATTGAGCGGCTTGGCGGCCATGCGCGGTCCTTTCTGGGTCCGCCGACACCGAGCGCCGCGCATCCATGCGCGGTCCGGTCGAGCGGCAGACGGTTGTTTGCCTTCGCTACAAGGGTCCGACGCCTCCGCGCCACGACCCGGCTCCTTGCGTCGCGGCTTCCGTAACGCGTGTGAAGCTGTAACAGAAAACGGGGACGATTGCCACGCCCATGTGCGGTGCGCGCCGGCGACCAGGCAGAACCGTCGCCTGAAAGGGTGCCGCGATACCGCCATGTGCCGGCCGCGGGTCGCTCCGCCCGGACCAGGCGGAGCTCGACTACTGTCCGTCGGTGCCGGGCTTGTCGCTGAAATATTTGTCGAACTTGCCCGCCTCGCCCTTGTGCTCGTCGGCATCGGGCGGAGTTGCGCCCTTGACCGTGATGTTCGGCCACGACGCGGAGTAGGTCGCGTTCAGCTCGAGCCACTTGTCGAGGCCGTTTTCAGTGTCGGGAAGGATCGCCTCGGCCGGGCATTCCGGCTCGCAGACGCCACAGTCAATGCACTCGTTGGGGTTGATGACGACCATGTTGTCGCCTTCGTAGAAACAGTCGACCGGGCACACCTCGACACAGTCCATGTACTTGCACTTGATGCAAGCCTCGGTCACCACGTATGTCATCGCCGAACCCCGTAAAGCGTGTCGGCACCGTGCTAGACGGGGACCAGCGCCCCCGTCAATCCTGCGGCATCGGCGCGCCTGCCGGTCAGGTCGGTGTACAGCTGACAGGCTTCGACGAACGGGCCGCGGCGGTCGGCCAGCCCCAGCACCTTTACCACGACGACGTCGTCGTGCTTGGGGAAGCTGACCACCGAGCCGGCGCGGACCAGCGCCGACGGCCGGTCGATCACCCGACCGTCGAGGCGGAGGTGGCGGCTTTCGCACAGCCGCTGCGCATCGCTGCGCGACTTCGTCAACCTTGCGAACCACAACCATTTGTCGAGCCGCAAACCCTGACCATGGACCAAAGGCTACCGTCCTTTCATGTGGGCGAGGACCGCGAAGGGGGAGTCGACGGGGCGGCCGAGCGCAGGCGGGCGCTCGGTCCGGATCCCGCCCCAGGCGAACGCCGTCGTGCCGTCGACGAGCCGCGGGCGATAGCCCAGGGCGCGCATCAGGCGGGCGAAGCGGTCGCGGCTGAGACCGACGCTGGCGATCCAGTTGGCGTCGGGGACGAAGGGAGCGCGGCCATCGCGCTGATCGTGCATCGCCCGCGCGAGGCGGTCGACCATATCGATGCGGACGGCGATCCCGTCCTTGGCCGGTCCGAGGCTCCAGAAGCCGGCGACGGCATAAAAGGCGGACGGCACGTGGGGCACGACATCGACGGTCACCAGCCCCGGTGCCGGCGGCGATGGCAGGACGGCGATACCCTGCGCGACGGCCCACAACGCGATGCGCCAGCGCGTCGGCTCGGGACGGAGCGCGGCGGCGATGAAGACATGGACGACGCCGATGCGAACCCCGGCGGCGATGAGCGCCTTGCGGTCGCCACGGGTCAGCGCCTCGACCTGGGTCGCGACTTCGCTGCGGTTCAGACTACCCATGGTCTCGACCAGCCGGACGATCAGCCCGCGCGCTGCCGGAGAGAGCGACGGGACCAGCGCCGCCACACGCATCAGCGGCGCGAGGTGACGGTCGCGCGCGGTGGCGAACCAGGCGCCCAGGCGGTCGGCGACGGCGCGGCGGTCGGCGAAGGGAACGCCTTCGAGCGCGCGGTCGGTCTCGACCCGCGGGTTCAGGGCATCGCGCCCGGCGGTCAGCTTGCCGACCCGCGCCCCGTTCCACAGGATGCGCGGCGGCAGGGCCCCGTCGAAGGCGAGGGCGAACTCGGCATCGGGCGCGGCGACCAGTGCGGCGCAGCGGCGGGCGAACTCGCGCGGCAGGTGGCGCTCGGCTGCGGCCAGCAGCATCCGCTTCTCGCCAGCGCGCGCGGCCGGATCAGGGGTGAAGCGGAACCCGTCGAGCGTGCCGATCGCCTCGCCTTCGACCGCGACCGTGCCGTCGGGATCGACCGCGACGCGCTGCTCGCCCTTGATCTTCAGGTCCTTCAGCAGCACCGCAGTCCGCCGGTCGACGAAGCGCTGCGTCAGCTTGCCGTGAAGCGCGTCCGACAGCCGGTCCTCGAGCTCGCGCGTGCGGTCGGCCCAGCGCGTGCCGTCCGCGAGCCAGCCGGGGCGGTGCGCGACATAGGTCCACGTCCGCGCCGCCGCGATCCGGTCGGCGACCTGGCCGATGTCGCCGGCGACGTTGTCCAGAGCGGCCAGTTCGCTCGCGATCCATGCCGCCGGCAGTGTGCCGTCGCCCTCGCTCAGGTGCCGGAAGATGCGGCTGACAAGGCGCGTGTGCTGCTCGGCACCCGTCTTGCGGTAATCGGGAACGCCGCACGCCGCCCACAGCCGCGCGATCCGCCCGCGACCGTGCGCGCGCTCCATCACCCACGGCTCGCCGGCCAGCCGCTTCAGCACGTCGAGGTCGATCGCATCGTCGCCCCGGACGAGCTCGGCCCGCGGCGGTCGCGCGTCGAGCGAGCCGATCAGGCGCGGCAGGGTCGTGGTGTCGAGCGCGGCGTTGCGCCAGACGAGCTGCGTCAGCGGCGGGAAGACGTGCCCCTCGATCGCCGCGATCTCCTGGGGCTCGAACGTCGTCGCCGCGTCCTGCCCGAGCTGGACGACGCCGAAGCTGCCATCCCTTTGGTAGCGTCCGGCGCGACCGGCGATCTGCGCCATCTCGCTGACCGTCAGGCGGCGGTGGCGCTTGCCGTCGAACTTGGACAGGCCGGCAAAGGCGACATGGGCGATGTCCATGTTGAGGCCCATGCCGATCGCGTCGGTCGCGACCAGGTAATCGACCTCGCCTGACTGGTACATCGCCACCTGGGCGTTGCGGGTGCGTGGGCTGAGCGAGCCCATGACGACCGCCGCGCCGCCCTTGTGCCGCCGCAGCATCTCGGCCAGCGCATAGACTTCCTGTGCGGTGAAGGCGACGATCGCCGTGCGCTTGGGCAGGCGCGACAGCTTCTTCGGCTCGCCGTAGCTGAGCGTCGAGAAACGCGGGCGGGTGACGATCTCGGCGTCTGGCAGCAGCCGGCGGATCAGCGGGCGCAGCGTCTCCGACCCCAGGATCATCGTCTCGGCATAGCCGCGCATGTGGAGCATGCGGTCGGTGAAGACGTGGCCGCGCGCCGGGTCGGCCCCGACCTGCCCCTCGTCGATGGCGACGAAGGCCACCTCCCGGTCGGTCGGCATCGATTCCGCCGTGCACAGATAGTAGCGCGCGGTGTCGGGCAGGATCTTCTCCTCGCCCGTGATCAGCGCGACCTGCGCGGCCCCCTTGATCGCGACCACCCGCTCATAGACCTCGCGCGCGAGGAGGCGCAGCGGGAAGCCGATCATGCCGCTCTGGTGTCCGCACATGCGGTCGACGGCGAGGTGCGTCTTGCCGGTATTGGTCGGCCCGAGGACCGCAGTCACCCGTCCCGACGGGGAAGCACGATCGGAAACGGTGCGAAGCAATCCGCTCATCGCCTCGAGGTGAGGCCGGAGGGACCCGGATACAAGCCGGGAGGTCGGCAGCGCGCTGGGCGGCTCATCGCATCCTTTACGGACCACAAGCTATAGTGTTCCTCGCATGCCCAAACGGGTAAATCAAGTGAACCTTAGAAGATGCTCGCTTCGCCGCAGGCGGCTGGTGGCACCGTTGACTCGACTGCGCGCGCGCGACACGGACGGACACGGCGGAAGAGCGGGGGTTCGAACGTGTATCAGTCGGGATTCAACGAGTTCGGTGGGTTTGCCGCCGCCGGTGCCGCCCCCCGGCCCGGTCGCGTCATTCTCCTGCCGCGCGCGCCGTCATCGCGGCCGGTCGACATCACCACGTTCCTCGACCGCTTCGCCGACCTCGACCTCGCCGTCGACCTTGGGCAGCGGATCGGCAGCCGCGACTGGTGGCTCGGGCTCGGCCTGCTGACGACGCTGTGCCTCAGCGTCATTCTCGCCGGCACCCGCATCGCGCCGCTCCCCACCGCCGTGCGCGCCCCGCTGACTGCGGCGCAGGCCGATGATGCCCGCCCCGACACGATCGCTCCTTTGGCGAACGGCGCGACGACCGGTCGCGCCGCTCCGCCGACCCGCCTGGTCGAGGCGCTGAGCGAGGTACCCGAGCGACCGCGCCTGGAAACGACCGCTCGCGTCGGCAGCGGCGACAGCGTCGTCGGTGCCCTGCGCCGCGCCGGCGTCGGCGCCGACGATGCCGCCGCCGCCGCGCACCTGATCGCCGGCGAGGTTCGTGGCATCGCGCCCGGCACTGGGCTCGACCTCGTCCTGGGCCGCCGCGAAACGCGCAGCGTGCCCCGCCCGCTCGACAGCCTCGGCTTTCGTGCCGCCTTTGACCTCCGCCTCGAACTCGCTCGCGCCGACGGTGCCCTGACCCTGAAGCGGGTGCCGATCGCGGTCGACGACACGCCGCTGCGCGTTACCGGCAGTGTTGGCGGTAACCTGCTGCGCGCCGTCCGCGCGGCCGGCGTCCCCGCCGATCAGGCCGCCGAATACCGGCAGAACCTCGCTTATGTCCTCGACTTGCAGCGCCAGCTTGGCCGGCACGACCGCTTCGACCTGATTCTCGAGCACCGCCACGCGGCCACCGGCGAAAACGAAACGGGCGGGCTGCTCTTTGCCGGACTGCGCCCCGAGCACGGCGCTCCGGTCGAGCTGATGCGCTGGACCTATGGCGGCAAGCCGATGTTCTTCCGCGCCAGCGGCGAAAGCGCGCGCAAGGGCCTGATGCGGACCCCGGTCGACGGGGCGCACGAGACCAGCGGCTTCGGCATGCGCCTGCACCCGATCCTCGGCTATTCCCGCCTGCACCAGGGCATCGACTTCGGCGCGGCCAGCGGCACCCCGATCATGGCCGCCGCCGCCGGCCGGGTGACCTTCGCCGGCTGGCACGGGGGCCACGGCAATTACATGCAGGTGCTCCACCACCCTGGCCTGATGACGGCCTATGGCCACATGAGCCGCTTCGCGGTCCGGCCCGGCGACACCGTTGCGCAGGGGCAGGTGATCGGCTTCGTCGGCTCGACCGGCCTGTCGACCGGTCCCCACCTTCACTACGAGGTCTGGGTCAACAATGCGCCGGTCGACCCGAGCAACGTCAAGTTCACCGGCGGCACGACGCTCACCGGGGCCGAGCTGACGCGGTTCGAGGGTGCGATGGCGAAGCTGCGCGGGCTGAAGCCGGCGGGAGCAGAGACGGCGGAGGCGGACGAGCCGAAGGGCCGGCGGCGGGGATAATCAACTAGTCTAGGTGCCGCGACTTGGGGCGGTCCGGCGAACGGCCGGCGTCGCCGCTTACGGTGATCAGCGTCTGCCGCTGTTGATCGGCCCAGCGGTCGGCGCGCTGTTCCGGATCATCTCGCGGCCGCGTCCCACCGCACGAAGATCGCCGTCGGCAGCAGCTTGCCGCGCGCTTCCTCGCGGATGGTCATCTCGCCGGCGGTGATCGTGCCGCCGAGCCCGGCGAGCGCCTCGGCGGCCAATCCGGCGATGGCGACGGCCGACATGCGGATGGCATAGACGGTCAGGACGAGGAAGGCGGACCGCTCGTCGAGCAGGCTCCGGGCGAGCGTCAGCAGCTCGGGCAGGCCCTGATACAGCTCCCACACCTCGCCTTCGGGTCCGCGGCCGTACTTCGGCGGATCGAGGATGATGCCGTCGTAGCGCCGCCCGCGGCGGACCTCGCGGCGGAGGAACTTGAGCGCGTCGTCGACCACCCATCGAATCGGCGCATCGACGAGGCCCGACAGGCGCTGGTTCTCGGCTGCCGCCGAGACGGCCTTCTTCGACGCATCGAGGTGGGTGACGCTCGCTCCCGCCGCGGCACAGACCAGGCTGCCGACGCCAGTATAGCCGAAGGCGTTGAGGACGCTCGCACCATCGCCGCTGCGCGCCGCCATCCAGTCCCAGTGGCAGGCCATGTCGGGGAAGAAGCCGAGGTGGCGGAACGGCGTGTTGCTCGCCGCGAAGCGCACCGCACCATAAGCGAGCGGCCACGCCGGCGGCACGCGCGCGTCGAGGTTCCAGCGACCGCCCCCCTCCTCGTCCGACCCGCCGACGAACTCGCCGTCCGCGGCCCATGGCGCACTCGCCGGAGTCCACAGCGCCTGCGGTTCGGGACGGATGAAGCGATAGGGTCCGTAGCGTTCAAGCTTGCGGCCATGGCCGCAGTCGATCAGCCCATAGTCGTCCCACGGCGCGGCGGTGAGGACGGTGAGGTCCACCTCACGCCGCCCGCCGCACCGCCGGGGCTCCGACGTCGGCGACGGCGTACGGCCCGGCGACCAGCCGCCCGGCGGCGGCGCGAACCTGGTCGAGGTCGACCGCATCGATCCGCGCGACGAGCTCGGCCGGGGTCTGCAGCCGGTCGTGGGCAAAGAGCTGGCGGGCGAGGAACTCGGCCCAGCCGGCGGGGGATTCGAGGCTCATCAGCAGCCCGGCGCGAACCTGCGCCTTGGCCCGCGCGAGCTCGTCGGGCGTCAGCGTGTGCGCGCAGGTGGCCAGCACGTCGACGGCGAGGTCGAAGGCGCGCGCCGCGTCTTTCTTCGCGGTCGCCAGATAGACCGAGAACAGACCGGCGTCGGCGTACGGCGTCGTCGCGGCATAGACGCTGTAGGCGAGGCCCCGCTCCTCGCGCAGTTCCTGGAACAGGCGCGACGACGCCCCGCCGCCCGCGGCCATGACGAACAGCGCGATGGCGTCGTTGTCGGGGTGGCGGTGCCCCGGGGCAGCCGCGCCAAGCGTCAGGTGCGCCTGCTCGAACCGGCGCCGGTCATGGACGACGCCGGGGGCGAACGCGGCGGGCGGGAAGGCGGGACGCGTGCCCGGCGCAAGGTCGCCGAACAGGCGCTCGCTCAAGGCGACCAGCGCGTCGTGATCGACCTTGCCGGCGGCAACGACGAGGCACGACTTGGCGCGGTACTGGACCGCCAGCCAGTCCCGCAGGTCGCCCTCGGTGATCGCGGCGATCGAGGCTTCGTCGCCCAGGATCGAGCGGCCGAGCGCCTGGCCCGGATAAGCGGCGGCCTGCAGGTGATCGAAGACGATGTCGTCGGGCGTGTCGCGCGCTTCGCCGAGTTCCTGCAGCACGACCGCCTTTTCACGCTCGAGCTCGTCGGCGTCGAAGCGCGGGGCGCGGACGAGGTCGGCGATCAGCCCCAGCCCGAGCGCCGTATCCTCGGCCAGCAGGCGGGCGTGGAACACGGTCATGTCGCGCGCGGTATAGGCGTTGAGCGACCCGCCGACGTCCTCGATCTCCTCGGCGATCTGGCGCGCCGACCGCGTCGCGGTTCCCTTGAACACCATATGCTCGAGCAGATGCGCGACACCGTTGGTCCGTTCGTCCTCGAGCCGCGCCCCGGCATCGACGTGGAGGCCGACGGCGACCGTCTCGACATGGGGCATGGCGTGGCTGACGACGCGCACCCCGTTGCCCAGCATGGTCAGCCGGGTCATCGCGCCGTCGCCCGCTCGGCGACATAGGCCTCGACGGCGGCGAGGTCGGCGGGCAGTGCCGCGTAGCGCTCCTCCCGGTCGAACAGGCCGCTGGCGCGCGGCGGCAAGTGCGGACGCAGCCCGGCCGCACGCTCGACCGCGTCGGGGAACTTGGCGGGATGGGCGGTGGCGAGCGTGACCACCGGCCCGTCCCCCGCGACGGTGCGGGCGGCAGCAAGGCCGATCGCGGTATGCGGGTCGATCAGCTCGCCGCTGGCCTCAACCGCCCAGCGCAACGCCTGCGCCATGGTGCCGGCGTCGACGCGGACGCTGGTCAGCAGCCCGGCCGCGGCACGCACCGCCGGCGGCAGCTCGAACCGGCGGGTCGCCTCGAAGGTCGCCATTGCCGCTGCCGTTGCCCCGCCGTCCCGGCGATAGAGATCGAACAGCAGGCGCTCGAAGTTGGAGCTGACCTGGATGTCCATCGAAGGTGCCGCGGTTGCGGTCACCGTGCCGGCCGAATAGTCGCCTACGCTCAACGCCCGGTGGACGATGTCGTTGACGTTGGTCGCGACGATCAGGCGCGCGACCGGTAGGCCCATCTTGGCCGCGACATAGCCGGCGAAGACGTCCCCGAAATTGCCCGTCGGCACGCTGAAGCTGATCGCCCGGTCGGGCGCACCGAGGCGGACGGCGGCATAGAAATAATACACGACCTGCAGCATCAGCCGTGCCCAGTTGATCGAGTTGACCGCGGCAAGGTGGAAGCGCCCGGCGAAGTCGGCGTCGTTGAACATCGCCTTGACCAGCGCCTGGCAGTCGTCGAAGTGCCCGTCGACGGCGACGTTGAAGACGTTGGGCGCCATGACGGTCGTCATCTGCCGCCGCTGCACCTCGCTGACGCGCCCCGCCGGGTGGAACATGAAGACGTCCAGACGGGCGCGGCCGGCAAGGGCGTGGATCGCGGCCGAACCGGTGTCGCCGCTGGTCGCGCCGACGATCGTCAGATGCTCGGTACGCCGGCTGAGGAACGCCTCGAACAGCAGCCCGAGCGCCTGCATGGCGATATCCTTGAACGCCAGCGTCGGCCCGTGGAACAATTCGAGAAGCCAGTGCCGCGCGTCGAGCTGCTTCAGCGGCGCGACCGCGGCGTGGCTGAACCCGTCATAGGCGCGGGTCAGCAGCGCACGCAGCTCGTTTTCGTCGAGCGCGCCGCCGACGAAGGGCGTGCAGACGCGCACCGCCGTTTCGACGTAGTTGAGCCCGGCAAGGCCGGCGATCGCCGCCTGACTCGAGCTGCGGCCACTCGGCTGGCACGTAAAGGCCGCCGTCGGCAGCGAGTCCGGCGAGCGTGACGCCTTCGAAGTCGAGAGCCGGCGCGGCCCCGCGCGTGCTGACATAATCCATGAGGCGGCCGGTCTAGCGGCGCGGCTCCGTCGGGGCAAGGCGCGCCCCGCCCTCCCCACGCCGCCATTGCCGCAGGTAGACGAGGTAAATGACGGCCAGGGTGACGGCGAAGGCGAGCCATTGCAGCGCGTAGCTCAGGTGATTGTCGGGCAGATCGTCGGGCTCGGGGATCCGCGACGGGACGAGCGGCGGCACGGCGCTCGCGGGGATCAGCATTAGGCTCGGACGGCCGGCGGCGGCACCATAGGGATGCTCGATCAGCGTGCCGGTGAAGCGGGCGGCGACGTCGAGCACAGCGACGCGGTCGGGGCGCAGCGTCCAGCCGGCAACGACGGCCACGGCGCCGGGCTGCCCGCCCGGTCCGCAGCCGACGAGGACAAGAAAGCCGCCGTCGCCGCCCGCGCTGGTCCCGCCCTTGAGGTCATAGGGCTTGATCCGGCCCGGGCGGCAGTCGACCGTCGCGCGGCGGTACTGCACCGTCGCACCCGCCCGTTGCGCCGCGACGAGCGTCGCCACCGGGACCGGCGGCAGGGTTCGCGCGGCCTCCAGGCGGACAACCAGGTCGTGCTTCCACGGCCGGCGGATAGCGAACTGCCAGTAGCTCAGCCACAGCAGGAGCGGCAGCATCAAAAGCGTCAGCACCGTCGCACCGAGCGGCAGGCCCCGCCTCACCTCCTGCCGCCCCGACGCTGCGGCCTCATTCGCTGCGCCCGAGCCGCGCGTCGTTCTTATACTCGAGCGCGAGGAGGACCCCCTTGGCGATGCGGAGCGAGCCGAGCGTCAGGATGATCGTCAGCGGCAGCCAGACGAGGACATGGACCCACCACGGCGGCGAAACGGCCAGCTCGAGCCAGATCGCACCGACGACCATGACGGCACCGACGAGGAAAATGAGGAACGGCGCAGCGGCATCGCCGACGTCGAAGCTCGCATAGTCCAGCCCACACGCCGCGCAGCGGTCGCGGAACGATGGCGATTCGGTGGAACATCGTCGGTGCGCCGCAGCGCGGACAACGCCCGAGCAGCGCCCCGACGAAGGCCGGCTGGGCCAGCGCCCGGCTCATCGGCTCAACCCGACGCGGCGGACACCAGCGCGCCGAAGTGGCTGCCCCAGCAATAGATGGAGATGAACAGGAACAGCCAGACGACGTCGACGAAGTGCCAATACCAGGCCGCCGCCTCAAAACCGAAGTGCTGCGTCGGCGTGAAGTCGCCGCGGTAGGTCCGGATCAGGCAGACGATGAGGAAGATGGTGCCGACGAAGACGTGGAAGCCGTGGAAGCCGGTCGCCATGTAGAAGGTGGCGCCGTAGATGTTGCCGGCGAACCCGAAGGCGGCGTGGCTGTACTCGAACGCCTGGATGGCGCTGAAGCAGGCGCCCAGGATGATGGTGAACCACAGCCCCTTCTTGAGCCCCTCGCGGTCGCCGTGGATGAGCGCGTGGTGCGCCCAGGTCACGGTCGTGCCCGACAGTAGCAGGATCATGGTGTTGAGGAGCGGAAAGGCGAACGGGTCGAGCACCTCGATCCCCTTCGGCGGCCACACCCCGCCAACGACGGCGGCGCCGCTCGGGTAGAGCGAGGCCGAGAAATAGGCCCAGAACCAGGCGACGAAGAACATCACCTCCGAGGCGATGAACAGGATCATGCCGTAGCGGTGGTGGAGCTGGACCACCGGAGTGTGATCGCCGGTGTTCGCCTCGTGCACGACGTCCGACCACCACGAGTAGAAAGTGAACAGGACGCCGGTCAGGCCGAGGAAGAAGACCCACGGCCCGAACGCCGCCTTGTGCATCCAGCCGATGCCGCCCGCGGCCATGGTCAGCGCGGCGAACGCGCCGATGATCGGCCACGGGCTCGGGCTGACGAGATGGTAATCGTGCTTCTGCGTCTTGGCGTGGGCCATGGCGTCCTCAGTTCTTCGTCGCCGACGGATCGGCCTTGGCCGCGTCTACGGGATAGAAGGTATAGGATAAAGTGATCTCGTCGATCTTCCGCGCCTGCGGATCGTCGAGGATCGCCTTGTCGACGAAATAGGTCACCGGCATCTCGACCGTCTCGCCGGCCTTGAGCGTCTGCTCGGTGAAGCAGAAGCAGGCGATCTTCTTGAAATACCTGCCGGCGAGATCAGGCGAGACGTTGAACGTCGCCCGCCCCGTGGTCGCCGCGCCGCTGATGTTGGTCGCGCGGAAAAAGGCCATGCGCCGGCCGCCGACGGGGATCGTCACCTGCGTCGCGTCGGGCCGGAACTGCCACGGCATGCCCGGCGAGACGTTGCCGTCAAAGCGAACCTTGATGGTCGATCCCGCGACCGGGGTTTCGGCCGCGACCGCCCGTCCAGTGGTGCCGGCAAAGCCCGTCGTCGCACAGAAGACGCGGTACAGCGGCACGCTGGCGAAGGCGAGGCCGGTCATGGCGACCGCAATCCCGCTCGCCCACAGCGCCGTACGAGTGTTGGCCGCGGTCGTCACTTGACCATCCGGACGACGGTGATGCCAAAGAACAGCAAGACAAGAAACCCGAGGAACAGGCCGAGCGCGACGTTGCGCGCGCGCCGGCGACGGTTGAATTCCTCCGTCTGCGCCGGCGTCCAGTCGACCTTCATGCGAGCAGCAGGTGATCTGCGACCAACGCCGCGAAGATCAGGAACAGATACAGCAGCGAATAACGGAACATGGCCTTCTCGGGCGCCATCTCGGCCGCTGCGGTCGCCGGGTTACGCCACACCGCGACGGCGCACGCGATGAACACCGCCCCAGTGGCCGCGGCCACCGTGCCGTAGAGCCAGCCGGTCAGGCCGAGCAGCCACGGCAGCAGCGTCACCGGCACGAGCGCCAGCGTGTAACCGAGGATCTGCCGCCGCGTCGCCGCTTCGCCGGCAACGACCGGAAGCATCGGCACGCCCGCCTTGGCGTAGTCGGCCTCCATGAACAGCGCCAGGCTCCAGAAGTGCGGCGGGGTCCACAGGAAGATGATGGCAAACATCAGCCACGGCAGCGTCGTGACATCCCCGGTCACCGCCGCCCAGCCGATCAGCGGCGGAAAAGCCCCCGCGGCCCCGCCGATGACGATGTTCTGCGGCGTCCGCCGCTTCAGCCAGACGGTGTAGACGACCGCGTAGAACAGGATCGATCCGGCAAGGATCGCCGCCGCCAGCACGTTGACCCCGAGCGCCATCACGACGACCGACCCGACCGCGAGCGCAACGCCGAACGCCAGCGCCTCGTGCGGCGCGACGCGGCCGGCGGGCAGCGGACGCCCGGCAGTACGCTTCATCACCGCGTCGATGTCCGCCTCGTACCACTGGTTGAGCGCACCCGCCGCGCCCGCCCCGACGGCGACGCAGAGGATGGCGACGAAACCGGTGAAGGGGTGGACGTGACCCGGAGCGGTCAACAGCGCACAGGCCGCGGAGAACACGACGAGGCTCATCACCCGCGGCTTCAGCAGCGCAACATAGTCGCGCCAGTCGGCGAAGCTGACCCCCGGCGGCGCGGCGACGGCGTCACCGAAACCGATCGCCGGTCGAACCGCGACCGCAAGAGGACGGCTGGCCATCGGCTTACTTGATGACCGGCAGGGTCTCGAACTGGTGGAACGGCGGCGGCGACGGCAGCGTCCACTCCAGCGTCGTCGCACCCTCGCCCCAGTAATTACCGGCGACGCGCTTGCCCGCCAGCAACGACCAGGCGACGTTGACGAAGAAGAACACCATGCCGAACGCCATGATCATGTAGCCGATGCTCGAGATGTAGTTGTAGTGCTCGAACTGCGCCGGATAGTCGGGAATGCGACGCGGCATGCCGTCCTGGCCCAGGAAGTGCTGCGGGAAGAACAGGACGTTGACGCCGATGAAGAAGATCCAGAAGTGGAGCTTGCCCAGCGTCTCGTTGTACGCGCGCCCGCTCATCTTGCCGAACCAGTAATAAAAGCCGGCAAAGATCGCGAACACCGCCCCCAGCGACAGCACGTAATGGAAGTGCGCGACGACGTAATAGGTGTTGTGCATGTACGTATCGACGCCGGCATTCGACAGGATGACGCCGGTGACGCCGCCGACGGTGAACATGACGATGAAGCCGATCGCGAACAGCATCGGGGTCTCGAAGCTGATCGAGCCGCCCCACATCGTCGCGATCCAGCTGAAGATCTTGATCCCGGTCGGCACCGCGATGATCATCGTCGCGGCGGTGAAGTACATCTTCGTATTCACGTCGAGGCCCGACGTATACATGTGGTGCGCCCAGACGATGAAGCCGATCAAGCCGATCGCGACCATCGCATAGGCCATGCCGAGATAGCCGAAGACGGGCTTCTTCGAGAAGGTCGAGATGATCTGGCTGATCATGCCGAAACCGGGCAGGATCATGATGTAGACCTCGGGGTGGCCGAAGAACCAGAACAGGTGCTGGTACAGGATCGGGTCGCCGCCGCCGGCCGGATCGAAGAAGGTCGTGCCGAAGTTGCGGTCGGTCAGCAACATCGTGATCGCGCCGGCCAGCACGGGCAGCGACAGCAGCAGCAGGAAGGCAGTGACCAGCACCGACCAGACGAACAGCGGCATCTTGTGCAGCGTCATGCCGGGCGCGCGCATGTTGAAGATCGTCGTGATGAAGTTGATCGCGCCAAGGATCGACGACGCGCCGGCAAGGTGGAGCGACAGGATCGCCATGTCGACCGCCGGCCCCGGATGGCCGCTGGTCGACAGCGGCGCGTACAGCGTCCAGCCGGTACCGGCACCGTTGAACCCGGCCGGCCCTTCGACGAACATCGAGCCGAACAGGAGCAGGAAGGCCGGGACGAGCAACCAGAACGAGACGTTGTTCATCCGCGGGAACGCCATGTCGGGCGCGCCGATCATCAGCGGCACGAACCAGTTGCCGAAGCCGCCGATCATCGCCGGCATGACCATGAAGAAGACCATGATCAGGCCGTGCGCGGTGATGAACACGTTCCACAGGTGGTACGAGGCGTCGAGATTGCCGTTCGTGAACCAGGTCAGATACTGGATGCCGGGGTGTGCCAGCTCGGCCCGCATGATGCCCGAGATCGCGCCGCCGACGATGCCGGCAAACATCGCGAAGATCAGGTAGAGCGTCCCGATGTCCTTGTGATTGGTCGAGAACAACCAGCGCTGGGCGAAGCTCAGCTCGACGTGACCGCTATGGTCGTCGTGAGCGAGGCCGGCGTCGAAGGCGGAAGTGGCCATGGGTCCAGTCTCTTACTTGGTCGCGGCGGGCGTCGCCGGGGCGGGCGCGGCGGGAAGGGTCGCCGCCGGTACCGGCGGCGCGGTTTCGGTCGGGACCGCCGGGGTGACACCGGTCGCAACCTCGGCGGCGGCGTTGGCGGCGGGCGGACGGGTCGAAGTCAGCGTCGCGGCCGAGGCGGCGGCGGTCTTCGGCGTTATCCCGTTTTCCTTCTGCTTGGCCGCGACCCACTCGGCGAAGCGCGCCGGCGTGACGACCTCGACGGCGATCGGCATGAAGGCATGCTTGGTGCCGCACAGCTGGAAACACTGGCCGTAATAGACCCCCGGCCGGTCGACCTTGAACCACGTCTCGTTGATGCGGCCAGGCACCGCGTCCATCTGCACCCAGAACGACGGCACGGCCCAGGCGTGGATGACGTCGGCTCCGGTTGTCAGGACGCGGACGGTGGTGCCGGCGGGGACGACGACGCGGTTGTCGACGCCCAGCTTGGCCGGGTCGCCATGCTTGGCTGCATCGGCGTCGGACAGGATGATCGAATCGAAGCTGAAGCCGCCCTGGTCGGGATATTCATACTCCCAATACCACTGATGCCCGGTCGCCTTGATCGTCAGCCCGGCCTTGGGCGGCTGATACTGGTTGGCGAGCAGGCGGAACGACGGCACCGCGATCCACACCAGGATCAGCACGGGAACCGCGGTCCAGATCACCTCGACCAGCGTGTTGTGGGAGGTGCGCGACGCGTTCGGGTTGCGCGCCGCGCGGTAGCGGTACAGCACCCAGATCAACAGCGCGAAGACGACGATGCAGACGCCGAGCATCAGCGGATCGAGGATGCCGGTGGCAAAGCTGCGCGCCTCGACGCCGATCGGCGTGAACTGCTGCTGCAGGTTCCACGCCCCGCTCGGCTGGCCGATGCCGCCCGTTGCCGCCGTCTGTACCGCCGCAACCTTCGGCGCGGCCGCGCCCGGTACCTCGGTCGTCAGCACCGGTACGACCGGCGCCGAGCCGACCGCCGCGGGCTGAGCCTGGAGCACGGTCGCCAGCAGGCCGAAGGCGGCGAGGAACAGCTTGGCAGTGGCGCGCATCGGGGCCCTTCGGTTAGCGAACGACGCCGGAACCCGTCACCGGCGGAGGATGGCGCGGCTTATATGCCCCGTGGTCCGGCGGGACAAGCGCACAACTGCCGCACTGCGGCATGAACCTCACGCCAGCAGGTCGCCGAACTGCGCGGTCGCCCGCGCCGCCTGCGCCCGGATCGCCTCCGGCACGTCGCCGCCCTGGAGCATCCCGGCGTTCCACGTCGCGACATAGTCGAGCCCCTGGGCGATCGTCGCGTCGCGGCCGTGGTTCAGCACCGCCTTGATGCCGGTGATCGCCAGGGGCGACTTGGCCGCGATCTCCGCCGCCAGCGCCTGTGCCGCCGCCAAAGCCGCCGCGTGATCGGCCGCGACGCGGTTCAGGAAGCCGTACCGCACCGCCTCGTCCGCCCCGAAGCGCCGGCCGGTATAGGCCAGCTCGCGGACCAGCCCCTGGGGCAGCAGGTGGGGGATGCGCTGCAGCGTGCCGACGTCGGCGACGATCGCGATGTTGATCTCCTGCACGGTAAAGAAGCAGTCGGCGGTGCCGACGCGCAGATCGCAGGCAGTGACGAGATCGACGCCGCCGCCGATGCAGCCGCCCTGGACGCAGGCGATGACCGGCACGCGGGCGCGGTCGATGCAGCTGAATGTCTCCTGCAGGTGATGGACGTGGCGGCGGAACGCCTCCCGCGCGCGGCCCGGATCGCTGCCCGGTGCCGCAAGCGTGGTCCCGGCCCAGCCGAGGTCGAGCCCGGCGGTGAAGTGCTTGCCGGTCGAGGCGATGACGACCGCCCGTACCGTCGGGTCGGCATCGATCGCGGCGAAGGCCTTGGGCATGTCGGTCCAGAAGGCCGCGTTCATCGTGTTGAGCTGCGCGCCGCGACTGAGCGTCACCGTCGCGACGCCGTCCGCCACCGCCAGCGTCAAAGTCTCCAGTTCCACCGCGTCTCTCCCCAGAGTAGAACCACGGCATGACCAAGTTCACCGTCAACGGCAATCCCGTTCACTATTTGCTGCCGGCCGACACGCCGTTGTTGTGGGCGTTGCGCGACGCGTCGAACCTGACGGGCACCAAGTTCGGCTGCGGGGCCGGGCTGTGCGGCGCGTGCACGGTCCACGTCGACGGCAAGGCGACGCGCTCGTGCCAGGTCGCGATCGGCGACATTGAAGGCAGCTTCGTGACCACGATCGAGGGCCTGTCGCCCGACCGCAGCCACGTCGTCCAGGCGGCGTGGATCGCCGGACAGGTGCCGCAATGCGGGTATTGCCAGTCGGGCATGATCATGGCCGTCGCCGCGCTGTTAAAGGCAACGCCGCAGCCGACCGACGAGCAGATCAATGCCGAGATCACCAACATCTGCCGGTGCGGCACCTATCCGCGGATCCGGAAAGCCATCCACGCCGCTGCGGCAGGCGTGGTCGACGCCGGGGTCGCGTCGCCGGGGACGACGTCGAGCGATGCCGCGCGACGGGCTCCATCGATGGTGGCAAACCCGCGTCGCATTGCCTGAGATAGGCTGAGGCTTTTTTGCGTCCGGCTGAAAAAGCACGGACAATATTCATCTTTTTCGTTGAAGGAGAGCCCTGGCACCGCCGCCCATCGGTGCCGCCGGGGGGCGACAGAGGGTGCGGCAGCGACGAGACGGCCGACAGGCGGCAGGTCGGGCACGGTGAGCCTCGCGCTCCTCGTCGCTGCCGCTTGGCATGTCGCGGCCCACGAGTTGCTCGCCTTCGCCGCCGGCGGGATCGCCCTGTCGACCCTCGACGACATCGCCGTCGACCTGCTCTATCTGTGGTTCGTGGCGCGGCGACGGACCCGCGCCGGATCGCTGCCGGCGGCCGGCGACAGCGCCGGCTGGATGGCGATCGTCGTTCCCGCATGGGACGAAGCCGACGTCATTTTCGCGATGCTCAGGGCGATGACGCGGCACCTCGACTACCCCGCGTTCCGCATCTTCGTCGGCGTCTATCCCAACGATCCGGCGACCCGGGGCGAGGTCGAGCGGGTCGGCGATTTTCGCATCGCCGTGGTCGAATGCACCGTATCCGGGCCCGACGACCAAGGCCGACTGCCTCAACCACCTGTGGCGAGCGGTCGTCGCACACGAAGCAGCCGTGGGCGTGTGCTTCAAGGCCGTCGTCCTCCACGATGCCGAGGATGTCGTCGACGCCGCCGAACTGCGGGTGTTCGACGCGCACTTGCCGCGCCTCACGATGGTCCAGCTGCCGGTGGTGCCGCTGTCCGACCCCGCGTCGCGCTGGGTCAGCGGGCATTATCTCGACGAGTTCGCCGAGGCGCACCGCAAGGACGTCATCGTCCGCGGCGCGCTTGGCGCCGGCGTACCGAGCGCCGGCGTCGCCTGCGCGATCGACCGCGACATGCTCGCGCGGCTCGCCGGGCCCGAGGGCATGCCGTTCGATCCCGCGAGCATGACGGAGGATTACGAGCTCGGCATGCGCATCGCCGCGCTCGGCGGGCGGGGCGCGTTGCTCCGGGTCCGCTGCGCGCAACGGATCGTGGCCACGCGCGAGCACTTCCCGCCGACGTTCGACACCGCGATCCGCCAGAAGACGCGCTGGCTGCTCGGCATTGCGCTCGACGGGTGGGACCGGATCGGGTGGCGTGACAGCCTCGCCGATCGCTATATGCTGCTGCGCGACCGCAAGACGATCGTCGCCCCGCTGCTGGTCGGTGCGGGCTATGTCGCCGTGCTGGCCGGCGGGGTCGACGCGGCCGTCGTCCACTGGCTGCCGGCGGCGCGGCACTTCACGGCGCTGGTCCCGCGCGGCTCGGGGCTGGCGGCACTGCTGCTGCTCAACGCGGCCGCGCTGGGCTGGCGGCTCGGGCTGCGCGCGGGCTTCACCGGCGCGACCTACGGTTGGCGCGAGGGGATGCGGGCGGTGCCGCGCGTCGTCGTCGCCAACTGGATCAACGCCGTCGCCGCGACCCGCGCGTTGCGACGCTATCGCAGCATTCGCAGCGGCCGCGAGCAGCCGCGCTGGGACAAGACCGCGCACCGCTTTCCCGACCCCGACGGCGCGGGCGGAAGCGCATGACCCCCGGCGCGAGCCGTCCCGGACGTGCTCTGCGCCATGCGACCGTCCTCCTGCTTGCGCTGATCGCCTTCCGTTTGCCGGCGATACGGCACCAGTTCGCCGCGGCGCTCGCCGCCGGAGCCGATCCGCCGGCGACGGCGCGAGACGTCGCCCCGCCGGGCACCCCCGCGCCGCGTGCCGTCGAGCGATCGAGTTCGCCCGGCATGAGGGAGGCGATGCTGCCTGCCGCCGCCGTGCTCCCCGCGACGGTCGATCCCGTGCGGGCGACCGACCTTCGGCTCCTGGCGCGAGCAGCGGCCCCGCGACGATCTACTGCGATGGTCGTCGGGGTTGGCGAAGTGGAAGCCGACCGGACGGACGCGGCCGCTGCCAAGGTCGCGCAAGCGCAGGGGCCGGACGATGCTGGCGGTGGTGGCCAGACCCTGACGGCCGCGCAAGGGATCATCGTGGCGCCGGACATGCGCCACAATGGCGACGGCAGTGGGCCCGCCGTCTCCGGCACATCCGCCGACACGCTCGCCAGCGCCGCCTACGCCCGGCTCGCCGCCGGCGACCGGCGCGACGCGGTCCGGCTGTTCGACGCCGCGCTTACGGGCGACGACCCGCGGGCGGCCACATGGCGGCGCCAGCGCGACGGCCTCACCCGCCACTGGTCGGCGGCGACCTATTCGATCCTCCGCGCGCGGAGCGACGAAGCGGCGACCGTGCCGGTCCTTGGCGGCGGCCAGAGCGGGGCGGCGATCGCCTTCACCCCGGATCCGCTGAGCCGTCGCCCGCTGGCGGCGACCCTGCGCGGCAGCAGCGCCCACGACGACGGCGGCCGCAGCGCCTTCGTCGCGCTCGGTCTCCAGTGGCGACCGTTCGCCCGCGTCACCCTTGCCGCCGAGCGGCTCGTCGCCGTCGGTCCGTCGGCCCGCGGCCAATGGGCGCTCCGCCTCGCGGCCGGCGACGATCGCCACTTCGGATGGCTGCACCTGACGAGCTACGCCGAAGGCGGGATCATCGCCGCCGCGCCTTACGCCGCCGTCCAGGCCCACGCGGCGGTAAGCCTCGACCTCGGCCGCGTCCGGCTCGAGCCCGGCGTCGGCGGCTGGGCCAGCGCGCAGCACGACCGGGCAACCGTCGACCGCGTCGACCTCGGGCCGGGCGTCGTCGCCCGCGCCGGTCCCCTCGCCGTCGCAGCCGACTACCGCTTCCGCGTCGCCGGGAATGCCGCGCCCGCGTCGGGGCCGGTGCTGACGCTCAGCGCCGCCTTCTAACGGTCGTTCGCCACCCGCCGCCGCCCTTCGAGGCGACGAAGCAGCGCCTTCGTCCGCATCAGCCCGATCAGTTCGTTGACCGCGCCGATGCCGCGTTCGGCCATGTCGGCAGCCTCGGCCTCGCCGACGTGCCCGGCCGTCGCCTCGAAGAAAAAGCGCATTTCCTGGGCGGTGATCCAGTCGACCAGGTCGCGGTACATGGCGACCATGCCGGGCGTGAAGCCGCGCTCGCGGCGGAAGCCGATGCGGTCGAGGTCGCCCAGGACCTTCAGGATCGCAGCGTCGCGGGCCGACAGCGTCCCGTCGTCGGCAAGATCGACGAAACCTTCCGCCGCCGCCTCGTCGAGGGTTTCCTGCGTCGCCCCGCCGCCAGCGACGAGCGCCGCCACCCCCACCCGCGGCGCGTCGTGGTCGATGCGCTGACGGAGCACGGCGTCCAGCCCGGGAAAGGCCTGCGGCTCCAGCCACGGGGCTGCGGCGCTGTCCGCTTCGCCGTCGAGCAGGCCGCGGATCACCGCCAGCGGCAGGAAGCGCTCCTCCTGCAGCCGCTTGATCAGTCCCAGCCGGGCGACGTGTGCCTCGCTGTACGACGCCGAGTTGCGCGCCGCCCGGGCCGGTTCGGGAAGCAGGCCTTCGCGGATGTAGAAGCGGATGGTCTCGCGGCCGACGCCGCTCCGCTGTTCGAGTTCACGCATACGCATCGGCCAAGCTGATGCCAAACTTGCGGGCGCGACGCCACCGCCTACGTTGGCCGGTGATGCAGGCCTTCGCCACCCTCCTCGACCGGCTGGTCTATACGCGGTCGCGCAACGCCAAATTGAAGCTGATCGCCGACTATCTCGTCGCGACGCCCGATCCGGACCGCGGCTGGGCGCTGGCGGCGCTGACGGGCGGCCTCGAATTGAAGGCGGTGCAGCCGAAGCTCGTCCGGACCCTGCTGGAGGAGCGCGTCGACCCCGTCCTGCTGGCGATGAGCTACGATTATGTCGGCGACCTCGCCGAAACGGCGGCGCTGCTCTGGCCCGAGCCCGCCGTCGGCGCTGCCGGCAGCCGGACGGTGCCCGCACCGTCACCAAGTCTCGACGAGGTGGTACGCAAGCTCCAGCATCTTGGCCGCGCCGAAGCTCCGGCGGCGCTGCGTGCGCTGCTCGACCGGCTCGACAGTTCCGGCCGCTTTGCGCTGCTCAAGCTGGCGACGGGCGCGATGCGGATCGGGATTTCGGCGCGGCTGGCCAAGACCGCCTTCGCGCAAGGGTTCGGCGTCGAAGTCGATGCCGTCGAGGAGGTCTGGCACGGCATCGCCCCGCCCTACCCCGAGCTGTTCGCGTGGGGGGCGGGCGGCGCGCAGCCGACCGCGGGCGACCTGCCGGTGTTCCGCCCGTTCATGCTGGCGCACCCGCTCGAGGACCTGAAGCTCGACCTCGCCGACTATGCGGCGGAATGGAAATGGGACGGCATTCGCGTCCAGCTCGTCCACGCCGGAGGGCAGACGCGACTGTTCAGCCGCACCGGCGACGACATCACCGGCAGCTTCCCCGAGGTCGCGGCCGCCTACGCCTACCCCGCCGTGCTGGACGGCGAACTGCTCGTCCGCGGCGAGTTCCAGGGCGGCACCCTCGATGCCGGCGGCGGCGCCGCGAGCTTCAACGCGCTCCAGCAGCGCCTCGGCCGCAAGGCACCGACGGCCAAGGCGCAGGCCGAGTTCCCCGCCTTCGTCCGCCTCTACGACATCCTGATCGACCGCGGCGAGGACCTGCGCGAGCAGCCGTGGACCGCGCGGCGGACGCGGCTGGAGGCGGTGATGCCGGCGCTCGACCGCGACCGGTTCGACCTGTCGGCGGTGATCGCGGCGGGCGACTTCGAGGCGCTGGCCGCGATCCGCAGCGGTGCCCGCGATGCCGCGATCGAGGGGCTGATGCTCAAGCTCAAGACATCGCCCTACGTCGCCGGCAGGCGCACCGGGCTGTGGTACAAGTGGAAGCGCGATCCGCTCGTCGCCGATTGCGTGATGATGTACGCGCAGCGCGGCCACGGCAAGCGGTCGAGCTTCTACAGCGACTATACGTTCGGCTGCTGGACCGACGACCCCGCCAGCGGCGGCGAGCTGCTGCCGGTCGGCAAGGCGTACAGCGGCTTCACCGACGCCGAGCTGGCGATGCTCGACAAGTTCGTCCGGACCAACACCGTCGCCCGCTTCGGGCCCGTCCGCGAGGTGGCGAAGTCGCTGGTGCTGGAAGTCGCTTTCGACTCGCTCCACGTCTCGACCCGCCACAAGTCGGGCGTGTCGATGCGCTTTCCGCGGATCGCCCGCATCCGCACCGACAAGCCGGCGAGCGAGGCCGACACCGTGGCGGCACTGAAGCGGATGATCGTCTGATGCAGCTTGTGTTGCCGATTAGCAACACCATATCGGGGGGAAGGGAGACAGCATGAACATCGAAAAATTCACCGACCGCGCCAAGGGCTTCCTCCAGGCGGCGCAGACCATCGCCATCCGCGAAAGCCATCAGCGCGTCGCGCCCGAGCATCTGCTGAAGGCGCTGCTCGACGACGACGAGGGGCTGGCGTCGAACCTGATCCGCGCGGCGGGCGGGCACGCCGGCGGCGGCGGTGCAGGCGACCGACCTCGCGCTCGGCCAGATCGCCAAGGTCTCGGGCGCGGGCGCGCAGAACCTGCAGTGGGACAACGACACCGTCCGCATCCTCGATGCCGCCGAGCAGATCGCGACCAAGGCCGGCGACAGCTTCGTCCCCGTCGAGCGCATCCTGATGGCGATCGCGCTCGCGACGACGACCGCGGCGGGCAAGGCGCTCGCGGCGGCGAACGTGACCGCGGCCAGCCTCAACACCGCGATCGACGCCGCGCGCAAGGGCCGGACCGCCGACAGCGCCAACGCCGAGGCCGGGTTCGACGCGCTGAAGAAATACGCCCGCGACCTGACGCAGGCGGCGCGCGACGGCAAGCTCGACCCGGTCATCGGGCGCGACGAGGAAATCCGCCGGACGATCCAGGTGCTCGCCCGCCGGACCAAGAACAACCCGGTCCTGATCGGCGAGCCCGGCGTCGGCAAGACCGCGATCGTCGAGGGTCTCGCGCTCCGCATCGCCAACGGCGACGTCCCCGACGGCATCAAGGGCCAGCGGCTGATGAGCCTCGACATGGGCGCGCTGATCGCCGGCGCGAAATACCGCGGCGAGTTCGAGGAGCGGCTGAAGGCGGTGCTCGACGAGGTCCGCGCCGCCGACTCCGACATCCTGCTGTTCATCGACGAGGTCCACCAGCTCGTCGGCGCGGGCAAGGGCGAGGGCGCGATGGATGCGTCGAACCTGCTCAAGCCCGCGCTCGCCCGCGGCGAACTCCACTGCATCGGCGCGACGACGCTCGACGAGTACCGCAAATATATCGAGAAGGACGCCGCGCTCGAACGGCGGTTCCAGCCGGTGATGGTCGGCGAGCCGACCGTCGAGGACACGATCTCGATCCTGCGCGGCCTGCGCGACAAGTACGAGCTGCACCACGGCGTCCGCCTGACCGACGGCGCGCTGGTGGCGGCGGCGACGCTGTCGAACCGCTACATCGCCGACCGCTTCCTGCCCGACAAGGCGATCGACCTGATGGACGAGGCGGCGTCAGCCGCCTGCGGATGGAGGTCGAGAGCAAGCCCGAGGAGATCGAGAACCTCGACCGCCGGACGATGCAGTTGAAGATCGAGCGCGAGGCGCTGCGCCGCGAGACCGACGCCGCGTCGAAGGACCGGCTGGCCAATCTCGAGGCCGAACTCAGCGGCCTCGAGGAGCAGTCGGCGGCGCTGACCGCGCGCTGGCAGGCGGAAAAGGAAAAGCTCGCCGGGGCGACGCGGATCAAGGAGCAGCTCGACGCCGCGCGGCTCGAGGTCGAGCAGGCGCAGCGCAGCGGCAACTACGCCCGCGCCGGCGAGCTGACCTATGGCACCGTCCCCGACCTCGAGCGGCAGCTGGTCGAGGCCGAAGCCGCGAACGCCGGCGCGATGTTGAAGGAAGAGGTCACCGCCGACGACATCGCCGGGGTCGTCTCACGCTGGACCGGCATTCCGGTCGACCGGATGATGGAGGGCGAGCGCGAGAAACTGCTCGGCATGGAGGACGCGCTGCGCGCGGGCGTGATCGGGCAGGACGCGGCGATCGCGGCGGTGTCGGCCGCCGTCCGCCGCGCCCGCGCCGGGCTGCAGGACCCCAACCGCCCGCTCGGCAGCTTCCTGTTCCTCGGGCCGACCGGCGTCGGCAAGACCGAGCTGACCAAGGCGCTCGCGCGCTTCCTGTTCGACGATCCGCGCCGCGATGGTCCGCCTCGACATGAGCGAGTTCATGGAGAAGCATTCGGTCAGCCGCCTGATCGGCGCGCCGCCGGGCTATGTCGGCTATGACGAGGGCGGCGTGCTGACCGAGGCGGTCCGCCGCCGCCCGTATCAGGTGATCCTGTTCGACGAGGTCGAGAAGGCGCACGCCGACGTGTTCAACGTGCTGCTCCAGGTGCTCGACGACGGCCGCCTGACCGACGGCCAGGGCCGCACGGTCGACTTCACCAACACGCTGATCGTGCTGACGTCGAACCTCGGCAGCCAGTATATCGCTGCCCTACGCGACGACCAGAAGGTCGCCGACGTCGAGGAGCCGGTGATGGAGATGGTCCGCGCCCATTTCCGCCCCGAATTCCTCAACCGCCTCGACGAGATCATCCTGTTCAACCGGCTCGGCATGGAACACATGGCGCGGATCGTCGATCTGCAGGTCGACCGCGTCCAGAAGATGCTCGCCGACCGCAAGATCCGGCTCGACCTGACCGACGGCGCGCGGCGCTGGCTCGGGCGCGTCGGCTACGATCCGGTCTACGGCGCGCGGCCGCTGCGGCGGACGGTGCAGAAGCATCTGCAGGACCCGCTCGCCGAGCTGATCCTGAAGGGCGAGGTCAAGGACGGGGCCCGGGTGGCGGTCGACGAAGGCGACGGTCGGCTGGAACTCAGCGCCGGCTGAGGCGGGGGGCTGCTCACCGCCGGGCGGGACGGCCGCGGCGTGCTGCCCGGCGGCCGGGCGAAGGCAGGCACGGCCGTGATGCCGCGCGGCGGATCCGGTGGCTGAGAACGAAAGGCAGGGAAATCCGCGGCGCTGGCGGTCCGCCGCCGCATCAGTTGCTCGTCGGCCGGCCCATATTGTCCTCGACGACCTTGCGCGCCGCGCGCTCGTTCTCGTCGTTGACGTACTGCCACTGCTTGCGCGTCAGGCAGGTCTTGTGGCGGGCGATCAGGCTGCCGGTCTCGACGTTGGTCTTGCAGACGACCTGGCTCTGGTACTGAATCTTGGCGACCTCGGCGGGCGTGCGCGACGCCGGCATGTCGCCGGCTGGCGCGGGCGACGGCGGCGCGGGCGGTGCCGTGTTGCCCGTGGCCGGGGCCAGCGTGTTGCCCGGCGGGTTGGCGACGGTCTGCGCCGCGACCCCGCTCGCCATCATTACCGCCACGGCAGCTGCCATCATCCGCACCGGTCGCGCCCCTCTGCAAGTGTCGCCGCAGCATAGCCGGCCGTGCGCCGCCCGCAAGACGTCCCCACGCCATGGCAGGCGCAGGCGCAGCCTTGGCAGGCGCAGGCGCAGGCGCGGCCTTGGCAGGCGCAGGCGCGGCCGGCACAAGGGGCCATGGCTGGGTTCCCCGACATTGCCGTGATCGTCCGTGACGCGGACTGGCTCGCCGATCGCTACGATCCCGGTCATGACGCGGTTCATTTCCGCCGCGTGACGCGCGACGAGCACCGCGCCGCCACCTTCCTGACCGATGAGTATCTGCGGCCGGCGGAAAAAGTCGCCGTCCACCGTCCCAAGGCGATGGCGGCGGGCCCGGCGGCAGGGCAGCTCCACTATATCTTCCACTCGGCCTTCTGCTGCTCGACCCTGCTCGCCCGCGCCGTCGACGTGCCCGGCGTCGCCATGGGGCTGAAGGAGCCGGTCATCCTCAACGACCTGTTCGGTTGGAAGGCGCGCGGGGCGCAGGCGGGCGAGCTGGCGGCGGTGCTCGGCGACGCCTGCGCGCTGATGGCGCGGCCGTTCGGAAAGCGCGAGGCGGTGGTGGTCAAGCCGTCAAACCTGGTCAACGGCTTCGCCTCCGCCATGCTGACCGTACGGCCGGAGGCGCGGGCGCTGCTGCTGCACGCGCCCCTGCCGGTTTTCCTGGGCTCGGTCGCGCGCAAGGGGATGTGGGGGCGGGTCTGGGTCCGCGACCTGCTGGTCAAGCAGATCGGCGACGGCACCCAGTGGCCGGGAATGACGATCAGCGAGTTCCTGGCGTTGACCGACCTGCAGGCGGCAGCGATCGGCTGGCTGGCGCAGCACGCGATCTTCGCCAGGCTCGCGGCGCGCTGGCCGACGCGGGTACGGAGCCTGGATAGCGAGACGCTGATGGCGGATCCCGCGCGCGGCGGTGACGGCGCTGGGCACCCTGTTCGGTCTCGCGCTCGATGGCCCCGCGATCGCCGCGGGGCCGGTGTTCGCGACCAACGCCAAGTTCGGCGGCGCCTTCGACGCCGGTGACCGGGCGGCGGCGCGGGCAGCGGAGGGCCCGCACGCGGAGGAAATCGACAAGGTGGCGATCTGGGCCGAGGCGGTGGCGGCGGGGGTCGGGCTGGCTCTCGCGCTCCCGGCGGCGCTGCTCGCCTGACCGGCGGTCGCGACCTCCGTTCGACGCCCCCGGGACGGGCGCTCCGACCCGGTGTCACGCCTGCGTGACGGGCGGTCCGAGCCCGTATCACGCCCGCGACGGCGTATCGGATGTCATAAGCGGCGGCACGGCGGGAGCAGCCGCGCTTGCGCGGTTGCGCCGTCGGTTCCGGCGCGGCGGATCGCCCACCCAGCAGGCTGCCCGCCGCGCGCCGGGTCCCAACGAAAAAGGGCGGAGCCGAAGCCCCGCCCTTCCCCTTTTCGTAACCCCGGCGACTAGAACTTGACGCGGGCGGCGACGGCGTAACGGCGACCGAGCGCATCGTAGGTCGACGGATAGGTGTTGCCGCTGTTGAAGGCGACCGACCCGACGCCCGTCCCCACAAGCGGCGGCTTGCGATTGCCGATGTTCTGCACCGTCAGGACCAGCGAAAGGTTTTCCATGACACTGACGCGGGTCGACAGATCGAAGTAGTCGTACGGCTTGATGTGAGTGAAATTGACGGTCTGGCCGCTCAACCCGGTATTGGCCAGGTTCGGTCCGTAAGGGTTCCCGAGAACGCCGGACCATTGCCGTTCTGAACATCGTCCGGCTCCTGATTGAGCTTGTCGATGTGGCGCCACAGCAGCGACACATCGAACGAGTTGAAGCTCAGGGTCGTGCGCTGGCTCCACTGGAACTTCGGCTGCGGCGAGGGGCAGTTAACGCTGAAATAGCCGACGCAGTCGCGGTTCAGAGAGATCGGCGTCGCCTGGAAGCGGTTGTGCGCGGTGTAGTTGCCGAGGAAGCTAAGCCCCAGCTTGGCGAAGTGAAGATCGCGGCTGTAGTTGATCGTGACATCGACGCCTTCGGTCGTGATTTTGCCGAAGTTCGATTCAGCCGTGATCAGGCCCGGCGTCGTTGACGGATCGCCGTCGAGACCACCGGTCGCCGGGTTACGCTTGAAGGCCGTGCAGGTGAGGCTTCCGACGTCCGCCGCCGTGACCTGGGCAACGCCGTTGACCGGGTGGAAACAGCCGGTGATGAGATCGCCGGGCGTAAAGCTCGAAATCGCGCCGACAACCCGGATGTGATAGTAATCGACCGAGGTCGAGAAGCCGGAGAAGAACTTCGGCGCGAAGACCACGCCGCCACCGAAGGTGTCGGCCGTCTCGGGCTTGATGTTGGTATTACCGCCCGTGGTCAGGTTCGGCTGGTTGGAGCTGGGATCCTGAATGCTGCCGATATTGCTCTGGTTTGCACCCTGCGCAAGGCAGATCGTCGCCAGCGTCCCGGTCGGCGTCCGCCCCTTCGACTTGCCCGTGTTGGTGAGCGACGCGCAAGGATCGTTCGAAAGATTGGTCAAGCCGGTGGTGACGGGGTTGAACAGCTCGAAAATGCTGGGCGCGCGGACGGCGTGAGCATAATTACCGCGGAACTTGAGCCCGAAGCCCGGTGCGTACGCCAGTTCGCCCTTGTAGGTCGTCGTGTTGTACGACGGACTGCCCGCCGCATCGACGTGATACGCCGAGTAGCGAATGCCGCCATCCGCGGTCAGGCTCTCAATGCCCGGCTTGTCCTGCACGAGCGGAACGATCAGCTCGCCGAAGCCCTCGATGACGTTGTAGCCGCCGGTGTAGCTGGGCGTCGAACCGTTGGTGCCGCTAAGCTCGCCGGGAGTCTGCGACAGTACGTCGGCGATCTGGCTCGCCTTGTACTTGCGGTACTCGGCACCCACGGCAAAGCTGATCGGGTCGGTCGCGGCCGGCGAGGTCACGCCGAAGTCGCCGCTGATCTGGGCGTGAACCTGCCCAAGCTGCGACCGCGTCTCGACCGTGCTTGACCCGGCAAGATACGACAACTGATTGGCGGTGATCGAGCCGGCAGGACCGAACAGGTTGACCGGCACGCAGCCTGGGGTCGAGGCGGCACCCGCCGGCAGATTGGTCGTGAGGCAGCTTGTCGTGTTGGTCGCGTAGGCCGCCGAACGGATCCGGTCGGTAAGCAGGTAGCCACCGATCGTCTGGATCTGCGAGCTTTCCCCATACGATCCCGAAATATCGTAGTCGAGATGGCTGTTGATCTTCCCCCGGACGCCCGCCCGATAGTCGAACACCGTCGAGGTGAAATCGCTGATCCGGGGGCCGTTCTCGACCGACCGGCGCGAAACGACAGTGCCGGGATAGCCGTTCAGGATATTCTTGCCCGTGACGGGATCGACGACGGCCGCCGTCGGTGCGGTCGTTCGAAAGTTCACGTTGGTCGAGCCGTCCGGGTTGGTCGGGCTCGTCGCCAGCGCCGCGGCGCCGCACTGCGCCGGAGTTAGGAACGGCACATAGGTGCCCGCCGTCGCCGAGATATTGTACGCGCAGAACTGGTTCCGCAGCGCGGCGGGCAGGTACGGGTTGCTCAGCGGAATGACGACCGAGGCCCCGAAGATGCCGGCCGGCGCAAGGATGGTATTGACGGTGTTCTTCGAGAACAGCGCACGCGTGTAGAACTCGAAGTGCTCGCTCGCTTCGTAGTTAGCCTGGCCGTAGATGTTGAAGCGCTTGAACGGCGTCTGGAAGATATTGTAAGGATTGAAGTTGAACGGCGCGTACGACGCGACCGCCTGGCCGGTTGTCGGATTGATCTGCCGCTTGCCGCCGTTGGCGGTCGCCGGGTCGATGCTTGGCAGGCCGGTGGTCGCATCGATCGGTCGAGTACCGGTGAAGCCCGACGGGACGTAAGTCCCCGAACCGCCCGCGCCGCCAGTGAACGAGCTGATGTTCCGGACCGAGAAGTTGCGATCGCCCTGGTAGACGGGATCGGCATGCTGATAGCCGACGCTGAGGACGGCGTTGCCCTTGTCGTCGGCAAAGTTGCCGCCGATCGTCGCGTCGGTGCGGTAATAGTTGCCGTCGCCCTTCTCGGTGATCTGTTCCGAGCCCGAGATGTCAACGCCCGTGAAGTTCTTCTTGGTGATGAAGTTGACGACGCCCGAGATTGCGTCGGCACCGTAGGTGGTGCTGGCGGCGCCGGTCAGCGACTCGACGCGGTCGACGAGAGCCAGCGGGATGTTGTTGAGGTCGACGCGGCCGTTCACGTCGCCGGGGACGATGCGGTTGCCGTCGAGCAGGACGAGATTGCGCTGCGAACCGATGCCGCGAAGGTCGACGAAGGACTGGCCGCCGTTGCCGTTGTTCACCGCGCTACCGATCGACGGCAGCACGCCCGGGATCTCGCGCAGGACGTCTTCGGCGACGTTCGACTGCCGGAGCTCGATCTCCTCGCTCGTGGTCACGATGACCGGCGTCGCGCGGACGAGGTTGGGGTTGCGGATCAGCGAGCCGGTGACGGTGATCTCGCGCTCGCCCTCGGGGTTCGGTGCGGCTTCGGCCGGCGAACCCGGCGTCGCATTGCCCGCCGCCGGCGTGCCCGGGGTCACCTGGGCCAGCGCCGGAGCGGCAAGGGCGACTGCGCCGACGAGCATGGTCGACCGGAGCAAGATGGTTTTGAGCGAAAGCGGCATGGAGAGATCCCCTCGAACAGAAGCGCATATCTTCGCTCCGAGCCTTGCCGGACCGGTCGCGGATTGCATGACGTCTGTATGAAATGCGGGTCTGCGCACTGCAACAGGACTATGCGGCCACGTCACAGTTAGATAGGCCGCTGTTGCAAATCCGTCACATCGCCGGTAGCCGGGCTGAGAAGTGGCGTGGAGGCTTGGCCGTGAAGCTGTTGTTGACCGTGTTGCTTGCCGCCCTGACAGTTCCTGCTTCCGCGGCACCGCGGGACCGCGGTGCCGACGTGGTCGGCGAACTGACCGCGTGCAAGGCGATCGCCGACAATGCCGCCCGCCTCGGCTGCTACGACGCCGCCGCGGGCAAGCTCGCCGAGGCGACCGCCAAGGGGGACGTCAAGATCATCGACCGGGAGGAACTCCGGGCGACCCGCCGCTCGCTGTTCGGCTTCGAACTGCCCAAGATCGCGCTGTTCAAGGGCGACGACACCGTCGCCGACACTCCGTCCGAAGTCGACACGACGATCAAGGCAGTGAACGGAGCGGAGTACGGCAAGTTCACCCTGACGATGGAGGACGGCGCGATCTGGCGCACGAGCGAGCCTCTGCCCCGCGATCCGCGCGTCGGCATGCCGGTCCACCTCAAGCGGGGCGCGCTGGGCAATTACTTCATGCGGGTCGGCTCGATGCGCAGCGTGTCGGCGCAACGCCTGCGGTGACGGCGCGCGGGGGCATGGGGCAGCGCGGATGACGATGGAAGGGTCGACACCGCAGGCGCTCAACGCCGCCGGACTGACCCGGCTGAGCGCCGGCGACGCTGCGGGTGCGGCCGACCTCTTTGCCGCGGCTGCGGCGCTCGATCCCGCCGGCCTGCCGCTGTGGATGAACCTCGCGCGCGCGCGGCGGACGCTCGGCGACGAGGCCGGCGAAGGGGCGGCGTTGGCACGCGCACTCGCGCTCGACGCGCGCGATCTCGGGGCGCTGATCCGCTCCGCCGAACGACACGAACGGCTCGGACAGCTGGCACAGGCGACGGTCGCGTGGAGCGGGGTGCTTGCCGTCGCCCCGCCGCTGGCGGACTGCTCGGGACCCTTGCGCGAGGCGGTGGCGCACGCGACCGGCTTCGTCGCCGCGCGCAATGCCGACTTCGCCGCCGTGGTCGACACCGCCCTCGCGGCCGAGCTGGCGACCGTCGCCGACCGCCGGCGGATCGACGCCGCCCTCGGCGCGGCGACCGGCCGGCGCCGCATCTACACGAACGAGTGCGCGGGGCTGCACTTCCCGTTCCTGCCGGCCGACGAGTTCTTCGCCCGTGCGCACTTCCCGTGGCTGGCCGAACTCGAAACGGCGACGCCGGCCATCCGCGCCGAGGCCGAAGCCTTGCTCGGCGGCGACGGGATCAGGCCTTATGTCGCGCTGGGGCCGGGCACGCCGCCGAACAAGTGGACGCCGCTGGACGGCTCGCTCGACTGGGGCGCGTATCATCTGTGGCAGTACGGCGCCGTCATCCCCGAGGCGGTGGCCCGCTGCCCGGCGACGGCGGCGGCGCTGGCGGCGGTGCCCCAAGCCGAGCTGCCGGGGCGGGCGCCGACGGCCTTTTTCTCGATCCTGAAGCCGCGGACGCGCATCCCGCCGCACACCGGCGTGACCAACACGCGGACAATCGTCCACCTGCCGCTGATCGTGCCGCCGGGCTGCGGCTTCCGCGTCGGCGGCGAGACGCGCGCGTGGCAGGAGGGCGAGGCCTTCGCCTTCGACGACACGATCGAGCACGAGGCGTGGAACGACAGCGACCTGCCGCGCGTGGTGTTGATCCTCGACGTGTGGAACCCGCATCTGACGCCCGACGAGCGGCGCCTGCTCCAGGCTTATTACCGCGCCGCCGACGCCAGCAACCATAATCCGGAGCCCCGCGACTAGGCCTTGCCCTTGCTGCCGAGCCGGTCGATCACCGCAAGGATTACGGCCGAAGCGACGAAGGCGAGGTGGACGGCGGTGCCGGTGAGCAGCGCCGCGCCGTCCTCGCCAGCGGTCAGGAACAGCTGCAGCAGGTGGATCGCCGAGATGGCGACGATCGACGAGGCGAGCTTGACCTTCAGGCTGCCGCCCGCATCGAAGCTGCCGCCGTCCTCGTCGAGCCCGACGAAATTGCGGTACCCGCTGAGCAGGACCATGACGACGAGGTTGGCGACGAGCACCGCGTCGATCAGGCCGAGCATCGCCAGGATCATCGTCGCGTCGTCGTAGGCGAGCACGTTGGTCGCGAGCTTGACCAGCTTGGCGGCGAAGGCGACGGCGTAGAGAACAAGGCTCAGCGCCAGACCCATGTAGAAGACCAGAAGGACGAAGCGGCTGCCGCCCAGCACCCGCTCGACCAGCGTTTCGCGTCGTGGCCCCTCGCTCACCTCAGTTTCCGCCTTCCGGGACGAGCAGGCCAGGGTCGAGCCGCGCCGACTTCCAGCTCAGTGCCCAGTGCAGGTGCGGCCCCGTCGCGCGGCCGGTCATGCCGACCAGTCCAAGCGGCGCGCCCCGGACGACGTGTTGCCCTTCGGTCACATCGATGCGGCTGAGGTGGAGGAACGCCGACACCAGACCGTGGCCGTGGTCGAGCATGATCAGATTGCCCTCGAGCAGGAACGGTCCATGCGCGAGGCGGACGACCCCGTCGGCCGGCGCGGTGACCGGCGAACCGGGCGGCGCGGCGATGTCGAGGCCGAGATGGGGTGCCTTGGGCACGCCGCCGAGGATGCGCTGCGACCCGTAGACGCCGCTGATCCGCCCGTGCGCGGGCCAGGCGAACGCCTGCGTCCAGCCGTTCTCGTCGCTTTCGCCGGCCCGCGCCCGCGCGATCTCCGCGAGTTCGACGGCCCGGCGCGCGTCGTACACGGGATCGGGCGGCGCGTCGGGCGGCGGCTGTTTCAGCGACGGGATCGATTCGATGTCGTAATGGCGCGGCGCGATCGCGACGGTGCGGCGGTCGCTGCGACCATCGGCCAGATGCGCGACGAGAGTCGCTGCCGCCGGCGCATCGCGGCCAAAGCCCGCCAGGAAGCGGCGATCGCCCGACAGGCGCACGGGCACGCCGTCGACCGTGACCGACAGCGTGCCCAGGGGTGCGGTACCGACGACGATGCCGCCCTGCGTCAGGTGCCCGGCGATCAGCCACTCGCGTGTATTCAGTGGCTGCGCCCCGACCGTCGACGCGGCGACGACGATGGCCGCCGCCAGGATCCACGGGGGCACGCTCAGAGCCGGCCCGCCGCGCGCATCTCGTTGTAGCGGGCGACCGCGACCGTCGCGTCGGCATAGGCTTCCTGCAGCTCGGCCGACCAATAGCGGAGCGAAGCGACCGGCAGCCGCGCGCCCGTCACCGCACACAGCACGTAGTCGCCGGGCTGGACCACCTGGAACGACCCGGACAGGTAGCGAAGGCGAGCCGGGCGGCCGCCGCTGCGATCGAGCATCATAGCAAGGTTTCCTGGCGTGGACCGGCCGGCCGGGAAGCAGCCGGGCGCGGGCTTGAGGGACGGGGAGACGGCGATTGGGCGCTGGGCGGACGCGCGGCGGCAGGGGTGACGCCGACCTCTCCGTCGGCGAAGCGCAGCGTCAGCGCCGCGTGGCTCCGCGCGGCAGCCGCGGTCGTGACGACATGAGCGCCGCAGGTGACATAGGCATAGCCGCGGGCGAGGACCTGTTCGGGCCCGAGCGATCCGAGCAGCCGCGCCGCGGCGGCGAGCTGTACCGCCGCCCGGTCGCGCCGCGCCGCCAGCAGGCTCGGCCGCAGCCCCGCCCCGGCCCGCGCCAGCTTGGCCGCGTCGGCGGCGAGCAGCGCCCGGCCGCCGGCGCGGAGCCGCTCGGTGGCGCGCACGATCCGGTCGTGGTCGGCAGCCGCGCGGCGGTGGAGCAGCGTCGGCACCAGGCAGCGCGCCGGGCGGTCGAAGCGGCCACGCCAGCCGGTCGCCGCCGCCTTCAGCGCGCGCGGCAGGCGGTCGGCCAGGTCGTCCGTCCGCTGCGCGCGCGCACCCAGCAGCGCGGCGGGCGGCGGCAGGCGGCGCGCCACCGCGTCGGCTCGCTCGCGGCGCAGCGCCACCCCGCGCGCCGCCGCCCGGTCGAGGCGCAGCCCCAGCCCGCCGACGGTCGCGCGCAGGTCGGCAAGCACCGGCACCGCGCGTTCGGCCGCCGCGGTCGGGGTCGGCGCGCGGTGGTCGCCGGCGAAATCGACCAGCGTGGTGTCGGTCTCGTGGCCCACCGCGGTGATCACCGGGATCGCGGAGGCGGCGACGGCGCGGACGACGACCTCCTCGTTGAACGCCCAGAGGTCCTCGATGCTGCCGCCGCCGCGGGCGACGATCAGCAGGTCGGGGCGCGGGATCGCACCGCCGCCAACGAGCGCATTGAACCCCGCGATCGCCGCCGCGACCTGCCCCGCCGCGCTCTCGCCCTGGACCGCCACCGGCCACACCAGCACGTGGCGCGGAAAGCGCTCGGCGAGCCGGTGAAGGATGTCGCGGATCACCGCCCCGGTCGGCGAGGTGACGACGCCGATCACGCCCGGGATATACGGCAGCGCACGCTTCCGCTCGGGCGCGAACAGCCCCTCCGCCGCCAGCTGGCGTTTACGCGCCTCGAGCAGCGCCATCAGCGCCCCCGCCCCGGCCGGCTCCATCCGCTCGATGACGATCTGGTACTTCGACCGCCCGGGATAGGTCGTCAGCTTGCCGGTGGCGACGACCTCGAGCCCGTCCTCGGGCCGGAACCTGAGCGCCGCCGCCCCGCCCTTCCACATCACCCCGTCGAGCACTGCGCCTGCATCCTTCAGGCACAGGTACAGATGCCCCGACGCCGCCCGCTTGAACCCGCTGATCTCGCCCCGCACCCGGACATAGCCGTACGTATCCTCGACTGTCCGCTTGAGCGCCTGCCCAAGCTCGGTGACGGTGTATTCGGGGGTGTTGGTGGGGGCGGTGGTCACGGGGGGATTGTAGCGGGTGGGGGCGTGGAGGGCAAAGCGGCCATGTGGATTGCGGCAGCCAATTGCCTCTGTAGAGTTGGCGCGGTACGTAGCGGCAGCAGGGGGCATCAATGCGTTCAAAACTCGTTTTCCTAGTGGCTTTTGTGCTGCTGTCGGCCTGCAACCAGAAGCCGAAATTGGAGTGCACGAGTGAAAGCGCCCAATCAGCCGCAAGCGAGATGATCAAAGAACAGATTCGGCTCGCCGTCGCCAAGGTTCTGAGTTCTGGAGAGCGAGGTACAGCGGTTCACGGTGCAGAGATTAGAGCAGCTATAAACGCACTCGGCATTTCGCTGAACGACATTCGGACGTCGAGAGAAGACCCAAACAGTACCAAGCGCTTCTGCACCACGAGCCTACTTGTGAAGATCCCGGAAAATCTGATTAAAGATGCTACAGTCGTAAGAACGGCGACCGACTCGGGCGCGCTGACCGATGTCGCCGATAAAGACGACGTCGATCTGCAATATAACGTCGCGAAGCTATCATTTGACTTTAGCGTTCAGCCGACAGACGACGGTTCCAAAATTTACGCGGAGTCCGATGACCTTGCTCACCTACGCGATTTTTTCTCGCAGGTGATTGGATCAGCATTGGTGAAGCCTGTAATCGACAACGAACAGGTTGCTCAACAGCAAACTGCTGCGGCTCAGCACGCAGCGGAAGTAGCAGAACGAAACGCAAATTTGACTTCTGCGAAAGCAGACGATCAGCTTGTTAATCAAGCGATAACAGCGGTTTGGCGCTCAATCGATTCGGACCGTCGTTCTACGCTCTTGCCTGAACAGCGGGCTTGGATTGAAAAGAAAACGGCTGATTGCGATCTCGAAGCGGCGTCCTCATCTGCCGATCCCACCGATAAGGAAACAGCGAAACTGAAGTGTGACACTCGCCTTACGCAGGAACGCTTGGTCACGTTGAGGCAGTATGCTCCGGCACCAGCGCAACCAACAAATCTCTTACCGAACTGAGGACGGCCGTAGTGCCCTTCACGGGTGGTTCGGAACACCAGCCGCGTATGACTAATCTCGCTAACGTACCTCGGCAACGCGAGAGTGTAACCTCCTCGTCATCGGTGGCGGCGGGCGCGAGCATGCGCTGTGCTGGAAGTTGCGGCAGTCTCCCCGCGTCGACCGGCTGTGGTGCGCGCCGGGGAATGCCGGGATCGCCGCGGTCGCCGAGTGCCTCGCGCTCGCCGACACCGCCGCGGTCGTCGCCTTCGCCCGGGCGAACGACGTCGGCCTCGTCGTCGTCGGACCCGAGGCGCCGCTGGTTGGCGGGCTGGTCGACGCGCTGCGCGCCGCGGGATTGCGCGCCTTCGGACCGACCGCCGCCGCCGCGCGGCTCGAGGGGTCGAAGGGCTTTACCAAGGCCCTGTGTGCGCGGGCGAACATCCCGACCGCCGCCTTTGCCCGCTTCGACAGCGGCGACGCGGCCCGCGAGTACGTCGCCGCCCACGCGCTGCCGGTCGTCGTCAAGGCCGACGGGCTGGCGGCGGGCAAGGGGGTGGTGATCGCGCACACCGCCGCCGAGGCCGACGCCGCGCTCGACGAAATGCCGGGGCCGGTCGTCATCGAGGCGTTCCTGACCGGGCCCGAGGCGAGCCTGTTCGTCCTGTGCGACGGCACCGACATTCTGGCCGTCGGCAGCGCGCAGGATTACAAGCGCGTCGGCGATCGTGACACCGGGCCGAACACCGGCGGCATGGGCGCGGTGTCGCCCGCCCCGGCGCTGACGCCCGACCTCGAAGCCCGCGCGCTGACCGAGATCGTCGCGCCGACCGTCGCGGCGATTGCCGCGATGGGAACCCCATTCACCGGCGTGCTGTTCGCTGGGCTGATGCTGACCCCCACCGGGCCGCAGCTGATCGAATATAACGTCCGCTTCGGCGACCCCGAGACCGAGGCGCTGATGGTGCGGCTGGAGAGCGACCTGCTCGACCTGCTGCTCGCCACCGGCGACGGCACGCTGGCGAGCGCCCGCCCGGTGTGGCGCGACGGCGCGAGCGTGACGGTGGTGATGGCGGCGAACGGCTATCCCGCCGCCCCCGTCACCGGCAGCGTCATCGCCGGGGTCGACGCGGCGGCAGCGACCGGCGCGGTCGTCTTCCACGCCGGGACCGCGCGAGCGGACGACGGCGCGCTGATCGCCACCGGCGGCCGCGTGCTCGCCGTGACGGCCACGGCGGCGACGGTTGGCGCGGCGCGGGCGGCGGCCTATGCTGCGGTCGACAAGGTCGAATGGCCGGGCGGCTTCTGCCGCCGCGACATCGGGGAGTAGGCATGGCGTCACGGCAGGAACTCAATTCGGGCGTGTCCGAGGTCCGCGCCGGGCTCGGCTTCGACGAGGGCGCCCTGGCCGGGTGGATGACCGCCAACGTCGCCGGCTTCGCCGGGCCGCTGACCGTGCGCCAGTTCAAGGGCGGCCAGTCGAACCCGACCTACCGGCTCGAGACGCCCGGGCAAAATTACGTCCTGCGCCGCAAGCCGCCGGGGCAGTTGCTCAAGAGCGCGCACGCCGTCGACCGCGAGTACAAGGTGATGACCGCGCTCCACGCCGCAGGCTTCCCGGCACCGAAGACCTTCGGCCTGTGCACCGACGACGCCATCATCGGCACGTGGTTCTACGTCATGGACTGCGTCGACGGGCGGATCATCTGGGACACGACCTTCCCCGACGTCGCCCGCGCCGACCGCCCGGCGTATTTCGACGCGATGAACGCGACGATCGCCCAGCTGCACAGCTTCGACCCCGCCGCGATCGGCCTCGGCGACTTCGGCAAGCCCGGCAATTATTTCGCCCGCCAGATCGGGCGCTGGTCGCAGCAATATCAGGACGACACCGACGCCGGGCGCTTCGCGTCGATGGACAAGCTCGTCGAGTGGCTGCCGCACCACATCCCGCCCGGCGACGAGGTCAGCGTCGTCCACGGCGACTATCGTTGCGACAACATGATCTTCCACCCGACCGAGCCGCGCGTGCTCGCCGTGCTCGACTGGGAATTGTCGACGCTCGGCCACCCGCTCGCCGATTTCAGCTATCATCTGATGATGTACCGGATGCCGCCGTCGATGACCGCGGGGCTGACCGGCGTCGACCTCGCCGCGCTCAACATCCCCGACGAGGCGGCGTATACCGCCGCCTACTGCCGCCGGACCGGGCGCGACGGCATCGCCAACATGGATTTCTACGTCGCGTACAACATGTTCCGGCTGGCGGCGATCCTCCACGGCATCCGCGGGCGCGTCGTCCGCGGCACCGCGTCGAGCGCGCACGCGGTCGCCTCGGGCGAAGGCGTCGCCCCGCTCGCCGACCTCGCGTGGGAACAGGCGCTGAAGGCGGGTGCCGCGACCTGAACGCGCGCGCCGGCGATCGGCCAGGTCAGCCGGCGTAGGCCCACAGCGGCTCGAACCCGCGCCGATAGTGCCAGGCGAGCAGCGTCCACCACAGCGCCCAAAGCGTGCCCCAGAGCGTCATGCTGTCGAGCATGATGTGGAACAGGAAGATCACCAGCACCGGCGGGAACAGCAGGATCAGCCCCAGCGGGGCGGCGCGCCGGAACAGCAACGCCACCCCGCCGGCAAGATAGTCGAGCGCGGTCGCCGGATCCATGAACCGCGTCGTCGCCAAAGCTTCGGTGAAATTGCGCGCGGCATCGGTCGACTGCGTCGGAGTCCAGCCGCCGACGGTCAAGACCTTGACGATGGCGATGCCGGTGCCGAGGAAGAACAGGCCGAACAGAAGACGCGCGGCAGTCCAGACATAGGCCAGCATGATCGCGCCCCCCGGCTATGGCAGTCCGGTCAGCTTATGCGTCTGCAGTCCCAGACGCCAGCGGGGATTAGCGAGACAATAGTCGATCGCCGCCCGGGTATTCGCCGCCTGCGCCGAACTGTCCATCGGCTGCAGGAAGAAATGGTCGAAGCCGAGGTCAGCAAAACGTTCGGGCGGCGCGAGCCTCTGGGGATAGACCAGCTTCAGCTCGTCGCCGGTGGTCAGGACGAGCGGTGCGTCCGCCTTGGGACTGACGCAGATCCAGTCGAGGCCGGGCGGCGGCGTCTGCGTGCCGTTCGTCTCGACCCCGACGCGGAAGCCGTGCCCATGAAGCGCGTCGACCAACGCCGTATCGAGCTGAAGGAGCGGCTCGCCGCCGGTGGCGATGACCAGCCGGTGGGCCGGCTCGGGCCCCCACGCGGTGGCAACGGCTGCCGCGAGCACGCCGGCGTCGGCGAACTTGCCGCCCCCCGGCCCGTCGGTGCCGACGAAATCGGTGTCGCAGAAGGTGCAGACCGCCGTCGCCCGGTCGATCTCGCGCCCGCTCCACAGGTTGCACCCGGCAAAGCGCAGGAAGACGGCGCGGGCACCCGTCTGCGCGCCCTCGCCCTGGAGGGTGACGTACAGCTCCTTGACGGCGTAGCTCACAGCGCCGGGTCGGCCACGCCCGCCTCGGCAAACCCCTTCGCGCGCAGGCGGCACGAAATCGCACTCCCCGCACGGGCGCCCAGCCGGCGTGGGATCGTAGCAGCTCCACGTCAGCGCCAGGTCGACGCCGAGCAGCGCCGCCTCGCGCACGATGTCGGCCTTGGTCATCGCGATCAGCGGCGTGTGGACGGTGAAGCCGCCGTCGCGCGTGGCGACGTTCGCCATCGCCTCGAAGGCGTGGACGAACGCCGGGCGGCAGTCGGGATAGCCGGAGAAATCGAGCGCGTTGACGCCGATGAACAGGTCCTTCGCGCCAGCGGCTTCGGCCCAGGCGAGCGCGACCGAGAGGAAAACCGTGTTGCGCGCCGGGACGTAGGTGACGGGGATGCCGGGCCGCACGCCGTCCTTGGGCACGGCAATGTCGGCGGTCAACGCCGAGCCGCCGAACGCGCGGAGGTCGAGGGGCAGGACGACGTGGCGCTCGACGCCGACCGCATCGGCGACCCGCGCGGCGTGGTCGAGCTCGATCCGGTGGCGCTGATTATAGTCGATCGTCAGCGCCAGGACGGCGAAACCCTGCGCCTTGGCGATCGCCGCCACGGTCGTCGAATCGAGCCCGCCCGACAGCAGGACGACGGCGAGGGGCCGGCCGGTCATCGCCGTGCGTTAGACTCCGCGCCGGGCAATCGCAACCCGGCGATCAGCCCGCCGGCTGGAGATCGTGCGCGTGCGCCGGATAGGGTGCGATCGACCGCGAGGCCGATGCCTGTCCGGCGAGCGTGTCGGCGAAGGCATGGTTGACGTCGCGGTGATGCGCCTCGTCGGCCTGGATGACGACGACCACGTCGCGCAGCGTCGCCGTCGCCGGCAGCTGCCAGTAATGGCGCGCGATCGCCGGCGCCGGGATGTTGGCGGCCCGGCCGGCGTCGATCTCGGCGAGGTACATGGCATAGCTGATCACCGCCTCCTCCTCGAAATAGCCGACGACGCGGTGCGCTGTCCGGTCGGAGACCAGGTAGAGCAGGAAGAAGCCGAGGTAGAACACCGCCTGGACCAGCTGGATCATCAGCCGCTCGAAGTAGGTCGGCTGCGCCACCTCGATGAAGGTCATCAGGTGCATCCGCTCGTTCTCGGCTTCCTCCATGAGGACCCGGATCCAGCCACGGTCGTCCGACATCGTCCGCAGGCAACGCAGATGGGTCAGCGTCGCGCCGACCATGCCGGGCACGGCGGCAACGGTCTCCAGGACGATCGCGCGGTGGCCGTAGCGCTTGGCGAAGAACGTGTCGGCGCAGAAGCGCAGGACCTTGGTGAAGCCGAGCGCGAACCGGTCCGAAGCGGTGGCCGCGCGGTGATGGACCCGCGGCTGCACCGCCTGCTCGGCGACGAGCGCGCCATCGTCGGGCGACAGGATCGAGTTGACCATCGGCAGGGTTCCCTTGGATGACCGCGAAAAGGTGCAGTGGCGGCTGGCACCGACATAGCAACTGCCGGCACCCGTAACAGTCTTGCGACGAATTGCCGTGCCGTTCCGCCGGAACTTACGGGTCGAGCGCGAAGGACCGCGCGCAGAACTCGCAGTCGACCGTGATGCGCCCGTCGTCGCCGACCATCGCCGCCCGCTCGTCGGGCGGGAACTGGGCGATGACGCTGGTGATATGGGCAAGCGTGCAGCGGCAGCCGCGCGCCGGAACGGGACCGTCCTGCACCCGGACCTCCTCCTCGTGGAACAGCCGCCACAGCAGCGCCTCTTCGGTAAGCGCGAGGTCGGTCAGCTCGGCGGGGCTGGTCGTCGTCGCGAGCGCGAGGACGTGGCTCCAGTCGGGGTGCATGTCGGCGACCTCCAGTCGCTCGCCGCCGATCTCGGCGCGGGCGAGGTGCTGGACGAGCAGGCCGCCGCCAACCCATCCGCGCCCCTGGTCCCAGCGCACCGCGATCTTCAGGAGCGTCGGCAGCTGTTCGGACTGGAAGAAGTAGAACTCGGCCGCCTCGGCGAGGGACGCGCCCTCGAGCGGCACGACGCCCTGGTAGCGTTCGCCGGTCGCGGCGAAATCGAGGGTGATCGCCAGATGCCCGGTGCCGAACAGGCCGGCGAGGTCGAGCCCCTCGGCGATGTCGCTGCCGTCGTGGCGCAGGTAGCCGCGGACCCGCCCGTCGCGCCAGTCGCACACGAGGAGGTCGACCGGCCCGCCCTTGGCCTGCGCCTGCAGCGTCATCTGACCGTCGTTCTCGCTCGCCAGCGTGCTGCCGAGCAGGGCCGTCAGGACCAGCGCCTCGCCCAACAGCACGCTCAGCGCCGGGGGGTAGGCATGGGCCGCAAGGACGGCGTTGAGCGCGGCGTCGAGGCGGACGACGCGGCCGCGGACGTTGCGCGCGCCGACGGTGAAGCCAAGGACACGGTCGCCGACCGGAGCGACACCTTCGAGAGCAGGAGCAGGGATCATCGCGGCAATATAGGTGTGCGTGCCCGCACCCCAACCCGCGTCACCCGATCCGTCCCAGGCACCATAGCAGGATCGCCTTTTGCACGTGGAGGCGGTTCTCGGCCTCGTCCCACACGGCCGATTGCGGGCCGTCGATGACCTCGCCGGTGACCTCCTCGCCGCGGTGGACGGGCAGGCAGTGGAGGAAGACGGCGTGCGGCGCCGCCGCCGCCATCAGCGCCGGCGTCACCTGGAACTCGGCCAGCGCCGCCAGCTTGTCCCTGGGCGCGGTCTGGCCCATCGACACCCAGGTGTCGGTGGCGACGACGTCGGCCCCGTCGACCGCCGTCAGCGCCTTGTGGAAGATGTCGACGCTGCCACCCCGCGCCGCGGCGGTCGCGACGATCGCCGCGTCGGGATCATAGCCGTGGGGCACGCCGAGGCGCAGCTCGAAGCCGGCGACGCTCGCCGCCTCGATCAGCGAGTGCGCCATGTTGTTGCCGTCGCCGACCCACGCCCAGCAGGTCTCGGCGACCGGGCGGCCGAGCCGCTCCTCGACCGTCATCATGTCGGCCATCGCCTGGCACGGGTGGGTCAGGTCGGTCAGGCCGTTGATCACCGGCACCGTCGCGTGATCGCCCAGTTCCTCGATCGTCGCGTGCGTCGCGCAGCGCAGCATGATGGCATCGACCATCCGCGACAGGACGCGGGCGGTGTCGGCGACCGTCTCGCCGCGGCCGAGCTGCATATCGCCCGCGCCGGTGACGATCGCCGCGCCGCCGAGCTGGCGCATCGCCGCGTCGAACGAGAAGCGCGTCCGCGTCGAGGGCTTTTCGAAGATGCACGCCAGAACGTGGCCGGTGAGCGGGGCATCGGCATCGGGCGCGCCCCGCGGCAGCCCGGCCCGGGCGGCCTTCCTCCGGTGGGCCTCGTCGAGGATCGCGCGCAGCCCCTGCCGGCCGGCGGCGGCGAGGTCGATGAAGTGGCGCACTGCTTACGCCGCGAGCGGCGGCGCATAGGCGCGGGCAGCGTCCGACAGGCGCTCGACAAACTCGCGGACGTGGCTCTCGTCGATCGTCAGCGGCGGCAGGACGCGGACGACGTTGTCCGCCGCCGCCACCGTCAGCACGCCGTGCGACCGCGCGAAATTGACGAAGGCGCGGCTGTCCGACTTCATCGTGATGCCGAGCATCAGGCCGACGCCGCGGACGCCGGCGAACAGGTGATCGTGGTTGGGGATCATCTGCTCGATCGCCTGGCGCAGCCGGTCGCCAATCAGGCGGACATGCTCGAGGAAGGCGGGCTCGGCGACGATGTCGAGCACCGCGCCGCACGCCGCCATCGCCAGCGGGTTGCCGCCATAGGTCGAGCCGTGGGTGCCGACGACCATGCCCTGCGCGGCGTGTTCGGTGGCGAGGCACGCGCCGACCGGAAAGCCGCCGCCGATGCCCTTGGCGATCGCCATGATGTCGGGCGTCACGCCGAAATACTGGTAGGCGAACAGATGCCCGGTCCGGGCGACGCCGCACTGGACCTCGTCGAAGATCAGCAGCGCGCCGTGTTCGTCGGCGAGGTCGCGCAGGCCCTGCAGGAACGCCTTCGACGCCGGGCGGACGCCGCCCTCGCCCTGGATCGGCTCGACCATGAAGCCGCCGACTTGGGGACCCAGCGGCCCGGCCATGAAGTCCTGCACCGCGGCGAGGTCGTCGAACGGCAGGACGGTGAACCAGTCGGGCAGCGGCTCGAAGCCGCCGCGCATCTTGTCCGAATCGGTCGCGCTGATCCCCGCCATCGTCCGCCCGTGGAACGCATGGCTGAAGGTGACGATGCGGAACTTCTCGGGCGTGCCAAGGGCGAACTGGCAACGCCGCGCCGTCTTGACCGCGCATTCGAAGGCTTCCGCGCCCGAGTTGGTGAAGAACATGGTGTCGGCGAACGTCAACGCCGCCAGCCGCTCGGCGACCGCCGTCTGGCCGGGCACCTGGTACAGGTTCGACACGTGCATCAGCGTCGCCGCCTGGTCCTGGATCGTCTTGACCAGGTGCGGATGGCCGTGGCCGAGCGCGTTGACCGCGATCCCCGCGGCGAAATCGAGCCAGCGGTTGCCGGCGGCGTCATAGAGGTACGCGCCCTCCCCGCGCACGGGCTCGACTTCGCAGCGGCCATAGACGGGCATGACGGGGTTGATCGACATGAGCGTCGGCCTCAACGCAAAAAGGCGGCCCCAGCGACCGCCCTGCGGGACTGTCATTTAGCGGCGCGGGCGGGGTGGCTCAACCCCTGATCGCAGGCCGAAGGAGGGCGCGGCCCGACTGCTCGGGCCCAGCCCACTGGACGAAGGGTCGCCAACCCCGTGTCGCGCACAAGGCGATTGGTGGATGGAGGACAGCTTAGCGCCCGGTGCCGCGCGCGCGATGCGGGCCAGGTTGAAGCCAGCGGCAGGAGGCGCCGGCAGCGGCGGTCCCGGTACCCTCCGCAACCCTTGCCCGCCACCGCCGTTTGCCGCAGTCAACGCCGCCCAGCGTCGGAGAAGCCGTGCCCGTCCCTACCTCGATCCCCGGCCCCTCGCCGACCGGCGGCGTTGCCGATGCGGCGCGGGCCGTGCCGCGGCCGGCGGGACTCGACCCGGACGGCCTGCCGATGCCGCGGCGGGCGTGGGCGATCGTCGCGGTGTCGTTTGGCACCGCGCTCGTCGTCCTCGACGGGGCGATCGCGACCGTCGCGCTGCCGACGATCGCCCGCGACCTCCACGTCGCGGGGTCGTCGGCGGTGATGATCGTCACCGTCTATCAGCTGGTGCTGGTGATGAGCCTGCTGCCGCTGTCGGGCCTGGGCGACCGCATCGGACTGCGGCGGCTGTACCAGGCCGGGCAGCTGGTCTTCACCGTCGCCACCGTTCTGTGTTTCTTCGCCAAGAGCCTGCCGTTCCTGCTCGTCGTCCGCGCGCTGCAGGGCTTCGGCGCGGCGGCGGCGCTCAGCGTGTCGTCGGCGCTGGTCCGGGCGATCTACCCGGCAAAGCAGCTCGGGCGCGGGCTCGGCATCAACGGCGTCATCGTCTCGTCGTCGGCCGCGCTGGCGCCGGCGCTCGGCGGCTTCGTGCTGGGCGTCGCGCCGTGGCCGTGGGTCTTCGCCTGCGCCGTACCGTTCGCCCTTCTCAGCCTCGCCCTCGGCCGCACGCTGCCCGAGACGCCGCCGGTGCGCGTGCCCTACGATCTGCGCGGCGCGGCCATGTCGGCGGCGACCTTCGGCCTGACGATCGCCGGGCTGGAGGCCTGGGTCCACGGCGCGTCGCCCGTTCTTGCCACCGCGGTCGTCGCCGCCGGAGTCGCCGTCGGCGTCGTCTTCGTCCGCCACGAGCTTGGGCAGGCGCGGCCGATCCTGCCGGTCGACCTGCTCGTCCGCCCGGTGCTGGCGCTGTCGACCACCGGCGCGCTGACCGCCTTCCTCGCCTCGTCGGCGGTGATCATCGGCCTGCCCTTCCGCCTGGAGACCGCCTACGGCTTCGCGCCCGCCACCATCGGCACGATGATCGTGCCGTGGCCGCTGACGGTGATGGTCGTCGCGCCGACCGCGGGCTGGCTGTCGGACAAGGTGCCGGCGGGCATCCTCGGCGGCATCGGCATGGCGGTGTCGGTCGCGGGGCTGGTGCTTCTCGCCGTCCTGCCCGCGCACCCCGGCTATTGGGACATCGCCTGGCGAATGAGCCTGTCGGGCAGCGGCTTCGGCCTGTTCCTGTCGCCCAATGCGCGGCTGATCATCGGCTCGGCGCCCAAGGATCGCAGCGCTGCAACCGGCGGCCTGATCGCGACGACCCGCCTGACCGGGCAGACGCTCGGCGCGACGCTCGCCGCGCTGCTGCTGGCGCACGGGCTGGCGAGCGGCCGGGCCTCGCCGCTGATCGCCGCGGCATTGGCCGGCGTGGCAGGCGTATGCAGCGTGGCGCGGCTGCGGCCGGGGATTCGCGGGGCCTAGCTTGCTCTTACGACCGGCTCATGCCGGCACCTGCCGGCATCGGCCTTCGGGTGCGATACGGCGGCGACCGATCCGGTATCGCCACCGATGCTGGCTCGATGGAGCATGACAGGCGTGGCTAGTGCCCGCGCCCGAAATCGTCGGCGTCGGTATCCTGGCCCGCGTCGACGATCGTCCGGCGGATGTCGCGGGTGCGGGTGAACAGGCTTTCCAACGCATCGCCGTCGCCCCAGCGGATCGCGCGCTGCAGCGCCGTCAGATCCTCGGTGAAGCGCTGCAACACCTCGAGCACGGCGTCCTTGTTGGCGAGAAAGACGTCGCGCCACATCACCGGATCGGACGCGGCGATGCGGGTGAAGTCGCGGAAGCCGCCGGCCGAATATTTGATCACCTCCGACCGGGTGACCGCCTCCATGTCGCTCGCCGTGCCGACGATCGAATAAGCGATCAGGTGCGGCAGGTGGCTGGTCACCGCCAGCACGAGGTCGTGGTGGCCGGCGTCCATCGTGTCGACCGTCGCGCCGAGCCGCCGCCAGAACTCGGCGAGGCGCTCGACGGCGACCGGGTCGATGCCGGCGGGCGGGGTCAGGATGCACCAGCGTCCGCGGAACAGCGTCGCGAAGCCGGCATCGGGGCCGCTTTTCTCGGTTCCCGCGACCGGGTGCGCGGGGATGACCGTCGCGTGCGGCAGTGCCGCGGTCAGGTCGGCGAGCACCTGGCCCTTGACGCTGCCGACGTCGCTGACCACCGCGCCGGCCGCCAGCTCGCCGGCGATCTCGGCGGCGACGGCCGCCATCGCGCCGACCGGCACACACAGCACGACGAGGTCGGCATCGATCACCGCCGCCCCGGCATGGTCGGCGACGTCGTCGGCGAGGTCGAGCGCCGCCACCCGCGCCCGCACCGCCGGGTCGGCGTCGCTGACCGACAGGCGCACGGTCGGCATCGCCGCGCGCACCGCCCGCGCCAGCGACGAGCCGATCAGCCCCATGCCGACGATGGCGACGCGGGCGAAGGGCAGCATCAGCGCTGTGCGGCGACGAACGCGCGCAGGCTGGCGGCGACCGCGCGCGTCTCGGCCTCGGTCCCGATCGAGATGCGCAGCGCATTGGGCAGCCCCTGCCCCGGCAGGTGGCGGACAAGGATGCCGTCGGCCATCAGGTGGGCGTTGGCCGCGGCGGCGGTGACCGGCCCTTCCTCCGGGAACGTGACGAGGATGAAGTTCGCCGCCGACGGCACGCCGCGCAGGCCGGCGCTGCCCAGGCTGGCGATTTCGCCGGCGAGCCACGTGCGCCACGCGCGGTTGTGGGTTTTCGCCTGCTCGGTCCAGGCGGTGTCGGCGAGCGCGGCGATCGCCCCGGCGCTGCCGGCGGCCGGGACGTTGAACGGCGCGCGGATCTTGTTCAGCGTGTCGACGATCGCCTGCGGGCCGTAGGCCCAGCCGATACGCTCGGCGGCAAGGCCGTAGATCTTCGAAAAGGTCCGCGTCGTGACGACGTTGGCGTGCTCGCGCGCCATGGCGATGCCGTCCTCATAGTCGGGATCGTCGATATATTCGGCATAGGCCCCGTCGAGGACGAGGAGCACGTCGCCGGGCAGCGCGGCGTGCAGCCGCCGCACCTCGCGGCCACGGATGACGGTGCCGGTCGGGTTGTTGGGGTTGGCAAGATACACCACGCGGGTTCGCGGCGTCACGCAGTCGAGCAGGGCGTCGACGTCGGTCGTATAATCGCGGTCGGGCGCTGCGATCGGCGTCGCCCCGGTACACCGCGCCGCGATCGGATAGACCATGAAGCCGTGGCGGACGTGGAGTACCTCGTCGCCGACCGTCGCAAAGGCCTGGGCGAGCAGCTTGAGCAGCTCGTCCGAGCCGGTACCGCAGACGATCCGCTCCGCCTCGAGCGCATAATGCGCGGCGATCGCCTCACGCAGCGCGGTGCTGCCGCCGTCGGGATAGCGGTGCGCCCCGCCGCTGACCACGGCCATCGCCGCGATGGCGGCCGGGCTGGGCCCGAGGGGCGATTCGTTCGACGATAGTTTCACCGGATTGGCGATACCGGCCAGCTTGGCCTTGCCCGGGACGTACGCCTGGATCGCCGCGATCCAGGGTTTCGCGGTCGGTACGGCGGCAGGGGCAAGGGCGGCGGGAGCGGGCGGGGTCATGGCCGGGGGTTGTGGCGCGGCGGCGCGGCCAGCGCAAGGGCACGAGGGCGGCGCGCGCGGCGCGCGCCCGGGGGCAGCGTGCGGGCGTGGCTGGCGCAGCCGGCGCTTGCGGGCGGGCGGCTTGCGGAGGGCGGCACGGCACCTTAACCCGGCGCGATGCCCGACGACCGCTTCGGCCTCGACCGCCACGTTCGCCTGCCGCAGCCGCTGGCGCTGGCGTCGGGGGCCGTGCTGACCGGCGTCGAGATCGCCTACGAGACGTACGGCACGCTCGACGCCGAGCGAACCAACGCGGTTCTGGTGTGCCACGCGCTGACCGGTAACCAGCACGTCGCCGGCGTCGACCCACGGACCGGCAAGCCCGGCTGGTGGCAGCGCATGGTCGGGCCGGGCAAGCCGATCGACCCGGCGCGCCACTTCATCGTCTGCGCCAACGTGCTCGGCGGCTGCTCCGGCACGACCGGGCCGACGAGCGTCGATCCGGCGACGGGCGCTCCCTATGCGATGGCCTTTCCGGTCATCACCATCCGCGACATGGTGACGGTGGAGGCGGCGCTGCTCGACCATCTCGGCATCGCCACGCTGACGGCCGTCGTCGGCGGGTCGATGGGCGGCATGCAGGCGCTCGACTGGGCGGTCGCTTTCCCGGAGCGCGTCCGCGCGGTCGTCGCGATCGCCACGGCGGCGCGGCATTCGGCGCAGAACATCGCCTTCCACGAGGTCGGGCGACAGGCGATCATGGCCGATCCCGCCTGGGCAGGCGGCGATTATCCGCCCGCGACGCAGCCGGCGGCGGGCCTCGCCGTCGCGCGCATGGCCGCGCACATCACCTATTTGTCGGAAGAAGGACTGACCGCGAAGTTCGGCCGTCGCCTGCAGGACCGCGAAGCCGTGTCGTTCGGCTTCGACGCCGACTTCCAGGTCGAAAGCTACCTCCGCCACCAGGGGCTGACCTTCGTCGAGCGGTTCGACGCCAACTCGTACCTCTACATCACGCGGGCGATGGACTATTTCGATTTGAGCGCCGCCCACGGCGGCCGGCTGGCGGCGGCGTTCGCCGGCACGCGGGCGCGCTTCGCCGTCGTCTCCTTCACCTCCGACTGGCTCTACCCGACGGCGGAGTCGCGCCGCATCGTCCATGCGCTCAACGCCGCCGGCGCCGCCGTCAGCTTCGTCGAGCTCGAATCCCCGTTCGGCCACGACGCCTTCCTGCTCGACGCGCCCGAGCTGAACCGCGTCGTCGACGGCTTCCTGCGGGCGGCGGCATGACGCTGCGCGGCGACCTCGCCGTCATCGCCGACCTGGTCCCGGCCGGCGCGCGCGTCCTCGACATCGGCTGCGGCGACGGCGAGCTCCTGAGCGAGCTCCGCGCCCGGAAGGCGGTCGACGGCCGCGGCATCGAGCTGTCGGCGACAAACGTCGCCGCCGCCGTCGCGCGCGGGCTGGCGGTCGTCCAGGGCGACGCCGACGCCGACCTTGCCGACTATCCGACCGCCGGCTTCGACGTCGCGATCCTGTCGGACACGCTGCAGGCGATGCGCGACCCCGCCGCCGTGCTGGCCGACATGGCGCGGATCGCCGGCCAGGCGATCGTCTCGCTGCCGAATTTCGGCCACTGGCAGGTGCGCGCGAAGCTGGCGACGACCGGGCGGATGCCGGTGACGGCGGCACTGCCGGAACCATGGTACGCAACGCCCAACATCCACCTGTGCACCCTCGCCGACTTCGCGGCGCTGGCCGACGACCTCGGGCTGACCGTCCGGCAGGCGGTTCACCTGCGAGGGGCGGCCCGCGTGCGGCTGTGGCCGAACCTGATGGCCGACCAGGCGGTGTTCGTGCTGACGCGCGACCGCTGACGCGCGGGCGTTCGCGCCCGTGCGGCAACCGACGGGGCGAGGCCGTCGCGCTTCTCCGCGCGGATCACCAGCGTGGTCTGCGTCGCCTCGACCGCCACGCCTTCGAACATGGCGGCGGCGAGCAGGCGAGCGACGCGGCGGCGGCGCAGGCGACGGACCACGGGGCGATGGAGGCTCCGCCGCGAGGGTAGCGGTACGATCACCACCAGCCAGCCGGCAGGCGCGAGAACGCGCCACAGCTCACGCAGGACCGTTCGCGTGTCGCTCAGCGCATCGAGCCGGACCACGACCCGGTCGGCAAGTCCTTCGACGAAAGGCAGGCGGCTCGGGTCGGCGACGATGCTGCGGGCGCCGCCTGCCGCCGGACCGATGGCGGCGAAGACCGCGAGGGCACCGGCGTCGACGAGGTCGCCGGCGGCGATGGCGATGACCCGCGTCGCCGGGGACAGGGCCAGCGCGCGGGCGACGGCGATGCGAAGATCGGGACCGTCCATGCCGCTTCCTGTGGCGCAGTCGGGGTGAGGCGTCCAGCGCGGGCGTCAGGCGCAGGCCGTGGCGGGGCGATGGGCGAACCGGCGCGCGAGCGTTGAGGGGCGGATCCCGCGTCGGCTGACGGGGCCGGCCGCCGCCCCGGCTGCCAGCCGCCGCGCAAGTCGGCGCGTCCGCCGGCGAGTGCTGGACGGGCTGCGGCTAAGCGCCCGCCTCGAGGTGCCGATCAGCGCTTGCTCCGTGGGCTGCGGATAGACGCTCGCCGCACGCCCTGTCCGCGCGGCGCTGGCCCGCACAACTCCGCCAGGCGCGCGCCGCGCTCAGGCGCGCTCGACGCACATGGCGATGCCCATGCCGCCGCCGATGCACAGCGTCGCCAGGCCTTTCTTCGCGTCGCGGCGGGCCATTTCGTAGAGCAGCGTCGTCAGGACGCGGGCACCGCTCGCGCCGATCGGATGGCCGATGGCGATCGCGCCGCCGTTGACGTTGACCTTGGCCGGGTCGAGGCCGAGTTCCTGCCCGACCGCCAGCGCCTGCGCGGCGAACGCCTCGTTGGCCTCGATCAGGTCGAGGTCGGCGACGGTCCAGCCCGCCTTCGCCAGCGCCTTCTGCGAGGCGGTGACCGGGCCGATGCCCATGACCGCCGGGTCGACCCCGGTCGACGCCCAGCCGGCGATGCGCGCGAGCACGGTCGCGCCGCGGCGGGCCGCCTCCTCGGCGCTCATCATGACCAGTGCCGCGGCGCCGTCGTTGATGCCGCTGGCGTTGGCGGCGGTGACCGTGCCGTCCTTTTTGAACGCACCCTTGAGCCCGCTGACGCCCGCGACCGTCGCCCCGTCGCGGATATATTCATCGGTGTCGACGACCGTGTCGCCCTTGCGGCCCTTGATCGTGACCGGAGCGATCTCGTCCTTGAAGCGTCCTTCGGCGCGGGCGGCGCTCGCCTTGTTCTGGCTCGCGACGGCGAACACGTCCTGCGCCTCGCGCCCGATCTGGTAGCGCTCGGCGACATTCTCGGCGGTGATGCCCATGTGATAGCCGTTGAACGCGTCCCACAGCCCGTCCTTGATCATCGTGTCGATCAGTTCGACCGCGCCCATCTTGGTTCCGGCCCGGAGCGCTTGGGCATGGGTCGACTGGCTCATCAACTCCTGGCCGCCGGCGACGACGACCGTCGCGTCGCCGGACTGGATCGCCTGGGCCGCGAGTGCGACCGCGCGCAGGCCGCTGCCGCAGACCTGGTTGACGCCCCACGCCGGCGTTTCCTTGGCGATGCCCGCAGCCATCGCCGCCTGCCGCGCCGGGTTCTGCCCCTGCGCCGCGGTCAGCACCTGGCCCATGATGACTTCGCTGACCTCGTCGACCCCGACCCCCGCCTGCGCCAGCGCCGCGACGATCGCGGTCCGGCCGAGTTCGTGCGCCGGGACGCTGCCGAGGGCACCCATGAAGCTGCCGACCGGCGTACGCTTGGCGGCGGTGATGACGATGTCGGTCACAGGCTTCTCTCCCAAGGTTTGCCGCAGCCATAGGCCGCACCGGGCCAAGAGGAAAGTGGCCGCGCGTTGCGGCGCAGCAAGCACCTGTGCTAGTGCAGCATATTGTTTTGCCAAAGGACGACGATGGACCATGCGCGCGTCAGCGATCCCGCACCGCCGGTGGTCATCAAGAAATACGCCAACCGCCGCCTCTACAACACCGGCACGTCGAGCTACATCACCCTGGAGCACCTCGCGACGATGACGCGCGAAGGGCAGGACTTCCAGGTGTTCGACGCCAAGACCGGCGAGGACATCACCCGCAACGTCCTGACGCAGATCGTCATGGAGGGCGAGAACGGCAAACAGACGATGCTGCCGGTGCCGTTCCTGCGCCAGTTGATCGCGCTGTACGGGGACTCGATGCAGTCGATGGTGCCGCACTACCTCGAAGCGTCGATGGCGGCCTTTGCCAAGAACCAGACGCAGTTCCGCGAAACCGTCGCGGGGGCGTTCGGCGGGGCGGCGTTCAAGCCGTTCGAGGCAATGGCCAAGCAGAACATGGCGATGTTCCAGGCCGCCGCCGACATGCTGACGGGCCGGACCGCGCTCGCCGCGGCCAAGCCGGAGACGAGCAAGGACGCAACCGACCTCGACACGCTGAAGGCACAGATGGCCGCGTTGCAGGCGCAGTTGGACAAGCTCAGCAAATAGACGCGCCTCCCGGATTGCCTACGGCTTGACGAACTTCAGCGTCATGCGGTCCGACTCGCCGATCGCGGCGTACTTCGCCCGGTCGTGGTCGCCCTCTTCATACGTCGGCGGCAGCGTCCACACTCCCTTGGGATAGTCGTGCGTGTCCTTGGGGTTGGCATTGACCTCCGACGCGGCGACGAAGCGGAAGCCGGCGGCCGCCGCCAGCGCCTTGACCGTCGACACCTTCATATAGCCGCTCGACGCCTGCATCGCGTCGGGCAGGCTCTCGGGCAGGCGATGCTCCTCGACGCCGAGGACGCCGCCGGGCTTCAGCGCCGCGTAAAACGCCTTGAACGCCGCCGGCGCGTAGCCGCCGATGTACCAGTTGTGCACGTTCCGGAAGGTCACGACCATGTCGGCGCTGCTGGGCGGCGCGACCTCCATATGGTCCTTGTCGAAGCTGGCGAGCTTGACGTTCATGTAGCTGCCGGGGTCGGCGGCAAGCTTGGCCTTGAACTTCGCCACCGCCTTCGCCCCGTTCTCGCTGCCCGGCCAGCCGCCGGCGGCGATGTAGTGGCCGCGGTCGCGCAGGTACGGCGCGAGGATCTCGGTGTACCATCCCGCGGACGGCGTGATCTCGACCACCGTCATCGTCGGCTTCAGGCCGAAGAAGGTCAGCGTCTCGACCGGGTGGCGATACTGGTCGCGCGCCCGGTTCGCCGCCGACCGCTGCGGGCCCTGCAGGATCGCGCCGAGGTCGTCGTCGGCCCGCTGCGGGCGGCTCGATTCCGGAGCGGCGAGGACGGGCACGGCGGTCACGGGCACGGCGGCGGCAGCGGCAACGGCGATGATGGTCAGGCGCATCGGTCGGTCTCCTCGGGCGTCTCGTCCCTAGCGGCGAACGCCGCCAGAATGAAGGCATACTCCTCGGCCATCTCCCGCAGCGCCTCGAAACGTCCCGACTTGCCGCCGTGGCCTGCCCCCATGTTGGTCTTCAGGAGCAGCGGGCTGGCGTTCGTCTTGCGCTCGCGCAGCCGCGCGACCCACTTCGCCGGCTCCCAATAGGTGACGCGCGGGTCGTTCAGCCCGGCGGTGACGAGCATCGGCGGGTAAGCCTGCGCGGCCACGTTGTCGTAGGGCGAGTAGGCGGCGATGGCGCGGTAGGCGTCGGCATCCGCGATCGGATTGCCCCATTCGGGCCACTCGATCGGCGTCAGCGGCAACGACCCGTCGAGCATCGTGCCCAGCACGTCGACGAACGGCACGTGCGCCACGACCGCCGCCCACAGGTCGGGATCGGTGTTGGCGACGACCCCCATCAGCGTGCCCCCCGCCGACCCGCCCGAGATCGAGATCCGCCCCGGCGCGGCGAAGCCGGCGGTGACCAGCGCGCGGGCGCAGGCGGTGAAGTCGGTGAAGGTGTTGGTCCGCTTGTCCAGCTTGCCGTCGAGGTACCAGCGGTAGCCGAGGTCGTCCCCGCCGCGGACATGGGCGATGGCGTAGGCGACGCCGCGGTCGAGCAGGCTGAGGCGCGACGCCGAGAAGGACGGCGGGATCGCCAGACCGTACGCGCCGTAGCCGTAGAGGTGGAGCTTGCCGGAGCCGTCGCGCGGAAAGTCGTCGCGATACACGACCGACACCGGGACCGCCGTTCCGTCGGCGGCGCGCGCGAACAGGCGTTCGGTGCGGTAGCGCGCCGCGTCGTAGCCGCTCGGTACCTCCTGCACCTTGCGGACGATCAGCGTATCGGCGGCGACGTCATAGTCATAGGTCGTCGCCGGCGTGACCATGCTGCTGTAGCCGAGCCGGAGCAGCGGCGCATCGGGCATCGGGTTCTGGCCGATGCCGACGGTGAAGCTCGCCTCCGGGAAGGCGATGCGCCGCTCGCGGCCATCGGCGAAGAGCAGGCGCACGCCGTCGAGGCCGTCGACCCGCTCGCTGACCGCGAGGTAGGAGGCGAACGCCGTCAGGCCGCGCAGATAGACGCGGTCGTCGCCGGGGACGAGATCGCGCCACGCCCCGGGATCGCCGAGCGGCGCGACCGCCAGGCGGAAGTTGACGTGCGTATCGTTGGTCCGGACAAAAAGCGTGTCGCCGCGCACGTCGACGTCGTACTCGCGGCCGGTCGCGCGCGGGCTGACCAGCCGCGGTGCCGCGGTCGGGTCGGACGTCGGGATCAGGCGGACCTCGCTCGTGACATGGTCGGCGGCGGTGACGAGGAACCACGCCCGGTCGGTCGACCGGTCGAGACCGACGAAGAAGCTGGCGTCCGTTTCCTCGTACAGCACGGCATCGTCGCCGCCGCCACCCAGCCGGTGCAGGCGGACGCGAAACGGTCGCCATGCCTCGTTGACTTCGGTCCAGGCGAGGCTCGCCGAGTCCGACGCCCACACCGCGACGCCGATGGCCGTCGTCGCCACCAGCGCATCGGCGCCGGTGGCGAGGTCGCGGACGAACAGCTTGAAGCGCTCCGACCCGTCGTCGTCGGCGGTCCAGGCGGCCTTGGTCCCGTCGGGCGAAACGCTGATGCCGGCGAGGCGGAAATAGTCCTTGCCGGCCGCTTCGGCGGGTTCCGACAGCACGACCTGCTCCTCGCTGGCCGGCACCTTTGGCGCGACGTCGCCGCCCGGCGCGGATAACGCCGCGTCGCCGCCCGGCGCCGGTCGGCGCAGCCAGACGCGGTACTGCCCGCCGGGCTCGAAGCGCCACCAATAATCGAAGTCGCCGTTGCGCACCGGCACGCCGGCATCATCGTCCTTCACCCGCCCCTTCAGCTCGGCGAACAGCGTCTCGACGAGGTCCTGGTGCGGTGCGAGCCACGCCTCGAACCAGTCGTTCTCGGCCGCGAGGTGGGCGAGGATGTCGGCGTCCCCGACCTTGGGATAGCCGGGGTCGCGCAGCCAGGCATAGGGGTCGTCGCGGACGATGCCGTGGTGGGTCGTCGGGTGCGCGATGCGCGGTGCGAGCGGGGGCTGGGTCATGGGCGCGTGTAGCGTGGCGCGCGACCGCCCGCTACCGCGCGGACTAGCGCACCGTGTCGATCAGCAGCCCGAGCACGGGAACCGACAGCGTGCCGATGCCGAGGAGCGCCGCCGCCGCCGCCCGGTTGAACAGCCGATATTTGCGCATGCTGATCTGGCTGACGATCGCGATCTGCCGCGACAGGTCGGCGAACAGCGTCTCGGTCGCGACGCACCCTTCGGCCGCGTAATAACGCTGCCGCGCCTCCGCGACGAAGGTCGCGACCGGCACCTGCGCGATGTCGCCGAAGAACAGGAGGTTCGGCCCGGCCCCGTCGCCGCCCTCGACCGGGGGTTCGGCGGCGACGAAGCGCGGCAGCAGCGACGCGATCGCGGTCAGGGCGGCGGTGATGAACAAGACCAGCGCGATGCTGCCGGCGATGCGGAAGCCGGGCGGCGGATGCCGGTCGGACAGGAGCAGGTTGACCAGCCCCGCGATCCAAACGGACGAGAAGGCGAGCAGCGAGGCGTTCTTGGTTTCGCCGAACCGCTGCAGGTCGATGATCCGGTCCAGGCTCCGCGACAGGACTTTGACATAGGCTTCATCGCGGCTGACGGTCACTGGCGCGTTCCCCTTTCGGTCAGCCTAGAGAGGTGATCGCGCCAAGCCAACCGTGCCGCGCGCCGGCGGGCGGCACGCCTTTCCCGCCGCGCTGCCGCCGCTTAAGGTGGTGCCGCAACCACTCGGACCAGCGCCCATGTCGACCCACGCCGCCCGCCTCGCCGCCCTCCGCGACCAGCTTGCCCGCGAGCAGCTTGCCGGCTTCGTCGTGCCGCTGACCGACGAGCACATGAGCGAATACGTCGGCAGCTATGCGCAGCGGCTGGCGTGGCTGACCGGCTTCGGCGGGTCGGCGGGAACGGCCGTAGTGCTGGCGACCAAGGCGGCGATGTTCACCGACGGGCGCTACACCCTCCAGGTCCGCGCCCAGGTCGACGGCGGGCTGTACGACTATGTCGCCGTGCCGGGCACCTCGACGACCGAGTGGCTGGCGGCGAACGCGCAGGGCGGCGACCGCATCGGCTACGACCCCTGGCTGCACACCAGGACGTGGGTCGAGGCGACCGCGGCGGCGCTGGCGGGCAAGGGCGCAAGCCTGGTCGCCCTGCCGGCGAACCCGATCGATGCCGTCTGGGCCGACCGGCCGCAGCCGTCGCCGGCGCGGCTCGAAATCCACCCCGACGCGGTTGCCGGCGAGACGAGCGCCGCCAAGCGCGGGCGGATCGCTGCCTGGCTGAAGGAGCAAAAGGCGGACACGGCCGTCATCACCGCGCTCGAACTCGATCGCCTGGCTGCTCAACGTCCGCGGCAAGGACGTCGACCATACGCCGGTGCCGCTGGCCTTCGCCCTGCTCCACGCCAACGCCAGCGCCGACCTGTTCGTCGCGGCCGCCAAGCTGTCGGGGGAGGTCCGCGACCACCTCGGCCCCGACGTGCGCATCGCCGACCGCAGCGCCTTCCCGGCCGCCCTCGCGGCGCTCGCCGGAACGACCGTGATCGCCGACCCGGCGTCGGCGGTGGCGGCGGTGTTCGCCGCGCTGGCGGACGCGCGCGTGGTCGAAGCGCGCGACCCCTGCGTCGTGTCCAAGGCGGTCAAGAACCCGACCGAGATCGCCGGGTCGAGGGCGGCGCATGTCCGCGACGGTGCCGCGCTGACGCGCTTCCTCCACTGGTTCGCGCAGCGTGCCCCCGCAGGCGGCCTCGACGAGCTCGGCGCGGCGGCCAAGCTGAAGCAGTTCCGCGACCAGACCAACCAGCTCGAGGACTTGAGCTTCGACACCATCTCGGCTGCCGGGCCCAACGGTGCCCTGCCCCACTACCGCGTCGACGCCCAGAGCAACCGCATGATCGAGCGCGACAGTCTCTACCTCGTCGATTCGGGCGGGCAGTACCGCGACGGCACCACCGACGTCACGCGGACGCTGGCGGTCGGCACGCCGTCGGCGGAGATGCGTGACCGCTTCACCCGCGTGCTGAAGGGCCATATCGCCCTTGGCAGCGCCGTCTTCCCCGAAGGCACGCGCGGCAACCAGATCGACGCGCTCGCGCGCCAGTTCCTGTGGGCGGCGGGCCTCGACTATGCCCACGGTACCGGCCACGGCGTCGGCAGCTACCTCGCGGTCCACGAGGGCCCGGCGCGCATCGCCACCGCGGCCGGCGGCTACGGCGCGATGGGGGACGAACCGCTGCGTGCCGGCATGATCCTGTCGAACGAGCCGGGCTACTACAAGCCCGGCGAATACGGCATCCGGGTCGAGAACCTGGTCGTCGTCGAGCCGCGTGCGATGCTCGGCGCGGAGCGGCCGATGCTCGGCTTCGCGACCCTGACCCTCGCACCGATCGACCGGACGCTGATCGACACCGCGCTGCTGACCCCGGCCGAGGTCGCCTGGATCGACGGCTATCACGCGCGCGTTGCCGCAGAGATCGGCCCGCTGCTCGACGACGCCGCGCGGACGTGGTTGGATACGGCAACGCAACCGTTGGAGACGCACTCGTGAAAAAGCTCGCTTTTGCCGCCGCCGTCGCCGCGCCCGTCCTTGCCGCCGCCGGCTGGGTGACGGGGGCTTTCGCCGGCACGCCCGAGGCACCGGCGGGCATCCACACCGCCTATGACATCACGATGACGACGATCGACGGCAAGCCGATGCCGTTCAGCCAGTACAAGGGCAAGGTTCTCCTCGTCGTCAACACGGCGAGCTTCTGCGGCTTCACCCCCCAGTACGAGGCGCTGGAGAAGACGCAGATGACCTATCGCGACAAGGGCTTCACCGTCATCGGCGTTCCCTCGGGCGACTTCATGGGCCAGGAGTACAAGACCAACGCCGAGATCAAGCAGTTCTGCGAATCGAAGTTCGGCATCAATTTCCCGCTGTCGGAAAAAAGCACGGTCGTCGGCCGCGACGCGACGCCGTTCTTCGCCTGGGCGGCAGCGACGCTCGGCGCCAAGGAAGCGCCGAAGTGGAACTTCCACAAGTATCTGGTCGACCGTCAGGGGCGGATCGTCGCCTCGTTCGCCTCGTCGACCAAGCCCGACGCGCCCGAGGTCACCGCCGCGATCGAGCGCGCGATCGCTCAGCCGGCGGGCTGATCGAGCGGAACGTCAGGCGCGGGCGGCGGCACCTCCCGCTCGCGCGCCTTGCGCCGGGCGAGGTTCGCCCGAAGCGCGGCGGCAAGCCGCGCGGCGCGGGCGTCGGACTGGACGGGGTCGGCCATGGGGCGGAGAGTTAACCCGGCGGCGCTTTCCTTGACAAGCGCCGCCCGCCCCCCGATACGCCGCGCTTCCGCGACCGTGCTGCCGTAGCTCAGTGGTAGAGCGCATCCTTGGTAAGGCTGAGGTCGGGAGTTCAATCCTCCCCGGCAGCACCACTCGCGGACCGCAGTCCTGACCGCGCGACCAAGCCGACCAGCCCGAAGCCGGTGACGAGGAAGAGCCACGTCGTCGGCTCGGGAGCGTCGCTGATCGTTGGGCTGGCCGTCGGCAGGCTTTGTGGGGTCGGTTTGGCCACCAAGGCGCGGCCGAAACGGCCGGGCGTACCGCCGCCTCCGGTCGAGCCGCCACCGCCGGGGGCGCCGCCGCCACCGTACTCGCCGCCGTACCCGCCGCCCGAGCCGCCGCCCGAGCCGCCGCCACTGCCGGAAGCGCCGGTGGTGTATCCTGGATAGGCGACATAGCGGTCACTCGTGCCCGCCCCGCCCTCGGCCGCTGCGAGCTGAGAAAAGCTGTCGCCGAGGCCGCCGATCATGGTCCCGCCGACCACCGGCAGCGCGCCCCCGGCCGCTGCGAGCGACGAGGCGCAGGGAAGCGGCCGCGTCGCTGCCGCGTCGAGTGCGGCATGCACCGGATGATCGAGGCGGTTAGCGGCACGACGGAGGAGGTGCGCCACGGCATGTCGCGCCGGCGCGTGAACCGCGAGCACCGCCGGGGGGGCGGCAACGACGGGGCAGATGCAAAGGGCGAGCGCCTTGACGTTTAGCATACGCAACCTGCGCTACGGAAGCCTGCTAGTATCACCTCCGTAACGACTTGGCCGCAACCATCGTCCTTAACGTCTGAGAAACTTTGGGTCGGGGTTCACGCTGGTAAAGGCGACGGCTTGACCCGTTCCCGCCCGCGTGTCGCTTGCGCCAGCACGGCGGCGGGATCGACCGCGCTGAAGGCATTGCCGGCGCTCGTTTCCGCCAGCTGGTCCCAGGTGACCGGGACCGCGACCCCGGCCCCGGCGCGGGCCCGCACCGAGAACGGCATCACCGCCGTCGCGCCGCGCTGGTTCCGGAGCCAGTCGACGAAGATCCGGCCCTTGCGCTTGGCCTTGCTCATCGTGGCGACGAAGGCTGCCGGCATCTCCGCTTCGAGCCCGCTGGCGAAAGCGTGCGCCCAGGCCTTGACCGCCGGCCACTCGGCCGCCGGCACCAGCGGCGCGACGATGTGGACGCCCTTGCCGCCGGTCAGCAGCGGGAAGGACGCCAGCCCGCGCTCGCGCAGCCGGTCGCGGACGAGGACGGCGGCAGTCTTGACCACCGCGAAGTCGAGCTCCTCGTCGGGATCGAGGTCGATGACCAGCCGGTCGGGCCGCTCGAGGTCGGCGACGCGGCTGCCCCAGCCGTGGAACTCGATCGTGCCCATCTGGACGCAGTTGAGCAGCCCCTCGGGCGTATCGACATAGATATAGGGCTCGGTCTTGCCGTCGGCTTCCGCGACATCGACTGTGTGGACGGCATCGGAAAACATGCCGCTGTCGTGCTTCTGGAAGAAGCAGGTCTTGGCCCGTCCCTGCGGGCAGCGGACGAGGCTGATCGGCCGCCCGCCGGTGTCCTCGAGCATGACGTCGGCGATCACGGCGTAATAGTCGACCAGCGCCGCCTTGGTCAGGCCGACTTCGGGGAAGACGATGCGGTCCGGGCTGGTGATGCGGACGCCGTGGCGGTCGGGCAGGACCGCGGCTTTGCCCGTGGCGGTCGGCGAGGGCGGCGCCGTCGCCTCCGGCCTGGCCGTACCCGTGCGGCCCGTCTTGCGCTTAGCGGACGCCGGCGTCGGCGCGGGGGGCGCTTCGGCGACGACCTCGCTCGCCGCCTTGTCCTCGCGCAGGCCGAGGAAGCTCGCATGACGGACGCTGCCGTCGGCGGTGAATTCGGCGAACGCGACTTCGGCGACCAGTACCGGGCAGACGAAGGTAGCGCCCCTGCGCGCGGCCGCGTCGAGCTTGCCGGCAAACGGCGAGCGCTCGGCCTTGAGCACCGCGAGCTTGGCCGTCAGCTCCTCGAGCATGCGGTCGTCGAACCCGGTTCCGACGCGTCCGGCGTAGCGCAGGCCTTCCGCCTCCTGCACGCCGAGCAGCAGGGAGGCGAAGCCGCGGCCCTTGTCCGACCTCGACCAGCCGCCGATGACGAACTCCTGGCGGTGGGTGCACTTGGCCTTGAGCCACGACCCCGAGCGGCCGGGCCGCGACTTGCCGTCGGCGCGCTTGGCGACCACCCCCTCGTACCCCTGGCCGCACAGCGCGGCGAACAACGCCTCGCCGCCGCCGCGGACGTGCTCGGAGTAATGCAGCGGCGGCGGGGCGGCGGCGAGCAGCGCCGCCAGCTTCGCCTTGCGCTCGACCAGCGGCAGGTCGGCGAGGTCGGCACCGTCCAGTTCGAGCAGGTCGAAGGCGAAATACAGCAGCGGCCCGCCGTCCTTCAGCGCCGCCTGGAGGGTCGAGAAGTCCGGCCGGCCGGCGGGGTTCAGCGCCACCACCTCGCCGTCGATCAACGCCGACGCGCAGGGCAGCGCGGCGCAGGCGGCCGGCACGCCGCCGAACCTTGCCGTCCAGTCGAGCCCGCTGCGGCTATAGGCGACCGCCTTGCCGTCGGCGACGGCGACCAGGGCGCGGTAGCCGTCGTATTTGGTCTCGTGCAACCAGCCGTTCCCCGTCGGCGGCCGGTCGACCAGCGTCGCAAGCTGCGGCTGGCGGAACGCGGGGAGGACCGCCTTGCGCCGACTGCCCCTCGTCGCGACGGGCGCGGGGTTGACCGGCTCCCCGGCGGCGATCGCCGCCATGGTCCGCCCGGTGGCGACGCTGGCGTCGAAGTCGAGGTCGACGCCGGTGGCGAAGTCGTCGGCGATCTTGCCCAGCAGCCAGTTCTCCGCCTTGCCCTCGGGCTTGAGGCGGATCAGCACCCACTCCCCCTTCATCCGCTCGCCGGTCAGGGTGAAGTGGAGCTTGCCCTTCTTCATTCCCGCGCGCGGGTCGGCCTCGTTCTCCCACGTCCCGCGGTCCCACAGCATGACCGTGCCGCCGCCATATTCGCCTTTGGGGATGCTGCCCTCGAAGGTCGCATAGTCGAGCGGGTGGTCCTCGGTACGAACGGCGAGGCGCTTGACCGCCGGGTCGGTCGACGGCGGCTTGGTCACCGCCCACGACAGGAGCACGCCGTCCAGCTCGAGCCGGAAGTCCCAGTGCAGCCGCGACGCCGCGTGCTTCTGGACGATGAAGCTGTTGCCCCCGAGGGTCGCCGCGCCACCGGCCGGTTCGGCGGTCCGCGTGAAGTCGCGCTTGGCGACATAGGTCGCGAGCTTGTCGGCGCTGGGCGCTCTGGCCGACGCCTTGGCCATTCAGCCGGCCGCCCGCACGACTGCCGCCTGTCCGTGGATCACGCGCGCTTCCGCGCCGCCGGCTTGGCCGGCGCGGCTGCCGGGGCGGCCTTCGTCGTCGCTTTGGCGGCCGGTTTTGCCGCCGCCTTGCGCGGGCGCGGCGTCACCGATGCCGCGGGCGCCGGCGCCCCGCCGCCTTTCTCGATCGACGCCTTCAGCGCCGCCATCAGGTCGATCACGTTCGACGCCTTGGGAGCCGGCGCGCTGTCCTCGACCTCTGCCGTTGCCTTACCGCGCTTGGCGTCGATCAGCGCGCGCAGCGCGTCCTCGTAGCGGTCGTGGAACTTGCCCGGCTCGAACTTCGCCGTCCGCTTGTCGATCAGCGCGGTCGCCAGCTCCATCAGCTCGGGCTGCGCCGCGCCTTCGGGGATCGCGCGGAAAAAGCCACTCGCCTTGTTGACCTCCTCCTCGTAGCGCAGCGTCTCCAGCACCATGCCGCGCCCGCACGGCTTCAGGCTGACCAGATATTCGTGGCCGCGCATCGCCAGCTGGCCGAGGCCGACCTTCTTCGCCCGGCGCAGGGCGTCGCGGATGACGCAGAACGCCTCCTCGGCCAGCTCGTCCTTGGGCACGACGAAATACGGCTTCTCGAAATAGATCGGGTCGATCTCGCTGGCATCGACGAACTGGGTGAGCTCGAGCGTCTTTTTCGACTCAAGCTTCACGCCTTCGATTTCCTCGTCGCTCAACAGGACGTACTTGCCTTTCTCGACCTCGAAGCCCTTGACGATGTCCTCGGGTTCCACCGCGCCGATCCCCGGCACCGTCTTCTCGTATTTGATGCGCTTGCCCGACGGCTCGTGGATCTGGTTCAAGGCGATCGTGCCGGCCGAGCGCGTCGCCGAATAGAGTTCGATCGGAATGGAGACGAGCGCCAGCCGCAGCTGTCCCGACCAGTAGGCGCGTGCCGGCATCGGCTGAAGTCCCTTGGCAACCAATCGCATCAACTTTTCGTGACACGAGTCGTTCCGCCGCCGATTTGGGGGCGCGCACCGGCTTTGTGCGTTAGGGTGCCGAAATGCAGTGCATCTGGCTTGTCCTCAATACCGGCAGCGGCTCGACCTCGGCCGAGATCGTCGCCGAGTTCGAAACGGCCTGCGCGCCGTACAAGATCGTCGGGCGGACCGACTTCCCCGGCGATCCCCTGCCCGATGCGGCCACGCTGACCGGCGCGGGGGCGGACACCCTCGTCGTCTTCGGCGGCGACGGCACGATCAACGCGGCGACGTGCAAGGTTGACGAGTGGCCCGGGACCGCGCTGATCCTGCCCGGCGGGACGATGAACGGCCTGGCCAAGGCCCTGCACGGCGCGCTGACGTGGCACGAAATTCTCGAACGGGCACCGCACGCGCCGGCACAGCCGGTGCCGGTCGCGGTCAGCGGCGAGCACCGTGCGCTGGTCGGCGTCATCATGGGTCCGGCGGCCGCGTGGTTCCATGCCCGCGAGGTCGTGCGCAAGGGCACCTGGCAACGCATCGGCCGCGCGGTCCGCTTCGCCGCGCGCAAGACTTTTGCCCGGACCATCCGCGTGCTCGGCGACGGCACCCACGCCGGACGGCACCGGGCGGTGATCGTCACGCCGCTCGCCGACGAGCTGGAAATCGCCTCGGTCAGCACCGTTTCGTGGCTCGCCGCCGCCCGGCTCGGCATCGACTGGCTGGTCGGCGACTGGCGCAGCGGCGCGGACGTTCATGTCAGCCACGCCGCCGCTGTCACCTGTACCTCGTCGCGGGCAGTGACGGCGCTGTTCGACGGCGAGCCGGTCAGCCTGGCCAGCCCGGCGACGGTCAAGCACGCGCTGACCCGTCTGCGCTTTATCGCCACGCGCGGCGCGGGCGACGCCGCGTGACCGTCCGCCTGTTCCACGTCTCCGACCTCCACTTCGGGACCGAGGACCGCGCCGCCCTCGCCTGGTTCGCCGCCGCCGTCGCCGCCGAACGGCCCGACGCCGTGATCATGACCGGCGACCTGACGGCGAGCGCGCGCCGGCGTGAGTTCACCGCCGCCTGCCGCTATCTGGTCGGGCTGAAGGTGCCGGTGACGGTCGAGCTCGGCAATCACGACATGCCGATGTGGAACCTGTGGGAGCGCTTCACCGACCCTTATCGCCGCTTCACCAACCTCGAGCGTGCCGTCGAGCGGCCGCTGGAGCTGCCCGGCGTCGCCGTCGTGCCGCTGCGGACGGCGACGCGGGCGCAGCTGCGGTCGAACTGGGCGGAAGGCATCGTCCGCCCCCACCGGCTGGCTGAGACGCTGGGCGTCCTCGCCGCGGCACCGGCGGGCGGGCTGAAGCTCGTCGCCTGCCACCACCCGCTCGGCGGGAACGGCGTCCGCCATGCCACCCGCGGCGGCGCGCGGGCGCTGGTTGCGCTGCGCACGGCGGGCGTGGCGGCGGTGCTCAGCGGCCATACCCACGAGCCGTTCGACATCGTCGCCGGCGGCGTGCGGCTGATCGGCGCGGGAACCTTGTCCGAGCGCATCCGCAAGTCCCGACCGTCGTTCAACCGCCTGACGATCGACGGCGGCGCGCTGGCGGTCGAGGTGGCGACGATGGAGTAGGTGGCGTGACCGAGTTCAAGGCAGGCGACAAGGTCGAGTGGGACTTCGAGCGGCGGACACAGCAAGGGCAAGGTCGTCAAGAAGCTGACCAGCCCGATGCAGATCAAGGGCCACAAGGTCGCCGCGTCGAAGGACAATCCGGAATATATGGTCAAGAGCGACAGCGGCGGCGAGGCGGCGCACAAGCCGGATGCGCTGAAGAAGGGCAAGTGACCGCGCCGGACCTGACGCCGCCGGCGGCGGTGGCCGCGGCGGCGAAGAAGGGGCTGGCGCTGCGCGAGACGTTCGGTCGCGGCGGCACCGACGTCGGGGTCCATCGGGCGGAGGACCTGGCCGCTCGAAAGCCCGTCACGCCCGAGGATATCACGCACATCAGCAGTTATTTCGCCCGGCACGCCGTCGACAAGGAGGCCAAGAGCCATGCGTGGGGCGATGAGAGCGACCCCTCGGCCGGATACATCGCCTGGCTCCTGTGGGGCGGCGACGCCGGTCAGAAATGGGCCGATGGGTTGAAGGCGAAGCTCGACCGTTGAAGCGAAACGGCGCAGCGGGCATTGAGCCGTCATGACCCTGCGCGCTGACTACCCGCTCTATCTCGCCAACCGGCCCGAGCAGCCGAATACGGACCTTGTCGTCACCGACAAGTTTACCGGCGAGCCCGCCACCCGCGTCGCCCTGGCCGACGCTGCTACGATCGACGCCGGCATCGCCGCAGCGCACGCGGCCGAGGCGTCGATGCGCGCAATGGCCGCCTACGAGCGGCAGGCGGTCCTCAACCACTGCGTCCGCCGCTTCACCGAGCGGGCCGAGGAGCTGGCGTACGCGCTGTGCATCGAGGCGGGGAAGCCGATCCGCGATTCGCGCGGCGAGGTCGGGCGGCTGATCGACACCTTCCGCATCGCCGCCGAGGAAAGCGTCCGCATTACCGGCGAAGTCCAGCCGCTCGACATTTCGGCGCGGGCGCGCGGCTATCTCGGCCTGTGGAAGCGGGTGCCGATCGGGGCCTGCTCGTTTATCTCGCCATTCAACTTCCCGCTCAACCTCGCTGCCCACAAGGTCGCCCCGGCGCTGGCGGTCGGCTGCCCGTTCGTCCTCAAGCCGGCGTCGCGCACGCCGCTCGGCGCGATCATCATCGGCGAGGTACTGGCCGAGACCGACCTGCCGCCGGGGGCGTTCTCGATCCTGCCGGCGCACCGCGACGGGGCCGACCTGTTCACCACCGACCCGCGGCTGAAGCTGCTGTCGTTCACCGGCTCGCCCGCCGTCGGCTGGGGCCTGAAGGCACGCGCGGGCAAGAAAAAGGTGACGCTGGAGCTCGGCGGCAACGCGGCGGTCATCGTCGACCGGGACGCCGATCTCGACGACGCCGTCGCGCGGATCGTCTTCGGCGCCTTTTATCAGTCGGGCCAGTCGTGCATCGGCGTTCAGCGGATCATCGTCCACGCCGACTTTTACGCGACGTTCCGCGCCAAGCTCGTCGCCGCGACGAAGGCGCTGGTCAGCGGCAACCCGCTCGACGAAGCGACCTTCATCGGCCCGATGATCGACGTCGGCGAGGCCAAGCGCCTCGACGGCTGGATCGCCGCGGCCGTCGCGCAAGGAGCGACCTTGCTGTGCGGCGGCGAGCGCGCCGGGGCGATGCTCGACGCGACCCTGCTCGAAAGCGTGCCGCGGCGCTGCGACCTCTACCGGCAGGAGGCGTTCGGTCCGGTCGCGATGCTGTCGTCGTTCACCCGCTTCGACGACGCCCTTGCCGAGGTCAACGATTCGACCTTCGGCCTGCAGGCGGGCGTGTTCACCCGCGACCTGTTCCACATGATGAAGGCGTGGGACGTGCTCGAGGTCGGGGGGGTCGTCATCAACGACGTGCCGAGCTACCGTGTCGACAACATGCCCTATGGCGGGGTCAAGGACTCCGGGCTGGGGCGCGAGGGGGTACGGTTCGCGATGGACGACATGAGCGAGATCAGGAACCTGGTCCTGCGCCGTCAGGAAGGCGACATCGCGTTCGCGCCCGGCAGCCCCGCGCCGACTCCCGAATGAGCGACACGGGACCCGCGGGGCTGATCGTCGCGCACCACCTTGGGCCGGCGGCAAGCGGGCTCATCGCCGGTCACCCCGCTGTCGCCGAGACGCGCGCGCTCGACCTGTCGCGCCGCTGGGAGCTGCCAACCGACGTCGACGTCATCTTCGCCCTGCACAGCGCGACCGACCCGACCGCGCACCATGTCCCCCGCCCCGCCGGCTGGCCGGGGCGGGTCAAGTATGTCCAGCTCGCCTCGTCCGGCAGCGACGGCTACCCCGACTGGCTGGGCGACGGCCCCATCGTCGCGTCGTCGGCGGGGACCAGTGCGCCGGCGATTGCCGAGTTCGCGCTGACGGCGATGCTGATGGTCGAGAAGCGCCTGCCGGCGAGCGTCGTCACCGATGGCGCGTGGACCCCGCAGGCCGAGGTCGTCGCCAACCCGCTCGGCACGCTCGACGGCCGGGTACTCGGCCTGCTCGGGCTGGGCGAGATCGGCGCGCGCATCGCCGCGCTTGCGCGCGTCTTCGGCATGGAGGTGCTCGCCCACCGCCGCAGTCCGGAGCCGGTCGACGGGGTCGCGCTGGTACCGCTCACCGAGCTGCTGCGCCGGTCCGACCATCTCGTCATCGCCGCGCCGCTGACGCCCGCGACCGCCGGGCTGATCGGGGCGGAGGCCTTCGCCACGGCCAAGCACGGCATGCACCTGATCAACGTCGCCCGCGGCGGGATCGTCGACACCGCTGCGCTGATTGCCGCGCTGGAGTCGGGGCAGGTCGGCTTCGCCAGCCTCGACGTCACCGATCCCGAGCCCCTGCCCGCCGGTCACCCGTTGTGGGATGCACCCAACGTCCGCATCACGCCGCACATCGCGTGGAGCAGTCCGCGCACCGGGCAGCGTATCTTCGCCCTGTTCGCCGACAACCTCGGCCGCTTCGCCCGCGGCGAGCGGCTGGTCAACCAGCTCTAGCCAGGGGCGTCAGGCGGTCCGCACGCCGGCGATCCAGTCGTCGCCGACCTTCTGCAGGATGTCGAGCGGTACCCGGCCGCAGCCGAGCACGGCGTCGTGGAAGCCCTTGATGTCGAACTTCGCTCCCATCGCCGCCTTCGCCTTTTCGCGCAGCCCGGTGAAGACGGTGTGGCCGAGCTTGTAGCTGCACGCCTGCCCGGGATTGGCGCAGTAGCGTTCGACCTCGCGGGTGGCGAAGCCGGGCGCCTCGCCGTCCTGGTCGACGAAATACTGGATCGCCTTTTCCCGCGACCAGCGAAGGTGATGGATGCCGGTATCGACGACGCAGCGGTTGGCGCGGAACAGCTGGAACTTGAGGTAGCCGAGGCGGCCGAGCGGATCGTCGTCGTACATGCCGATCTCGTCGGCGAGCTGTTCGGCATAGAGCGCCCAGCCTTCGCCGTAGCCGGAGAAGCCGCCCGCCTTGCGGATCAGCGGCAGCTTGGCGTTGCCCAGTGCAAGGCCGCCCTCGAACTGGTGGCCGGGCAGGCCTTCGTGGAACACCGTCGTCGACAGGCAGAACCTGGGCCACTCGGCCGAGTCGTGCAGGTTGAAATAGACCAGCCCCGGGCGCGAGCCGTCGAGCGGCGGCGACTGGCTGAACGCCGACGCCGCGCCGGCCTCGGTCGCGGCGGGAACGCGGCGGACCTCGAACTTATAGTCGGGCACGCGGCTGAACACCGTCGGCAGTTTCGGCCGGATCTCGTCGAGGCGGCGATTGCAATAGGCGATCTCGTCGACCTTGGCGGCGTCGGTGTTCGGATACAGCTGCGACGGATCCTTGTAGAGCGCCGCCATGCGCTCGCCGACGGTCCCCTTGGTCATGCCCTGCTTCGCGAGCAGCCCGTCGAGCCGCGCGCTGATCTCGCGCGCCTGGCGCAAGCCGATGTCGTGGACCTCCTGCGGCGAATATTTCGTCGTCGTCGTGTTGTGGAGCGCGACTGCGTAGAACTCGGCCCCCTGCCTGAACTGCCACACCCCGGCGTCGTGCTTCGCCTTCGCCCGCAGCGCCTTCGCTTGCGCGATCTGGCGGTCGAGCGCGGGCAGGACCTTGCCGGTGTAGATCTTCGCCGCGTCGGCGGCGTAGCGGTCGCCGAGGCCCTTCGCCGCCGCGCGCCTGGCGATCGAGGTGACGACGAGCGCATCGCTCGCGGGGACGCGCAGTTTCTCCATCTGCGTCAGCGTCGTGTCGAGCAGGAAGTCCGGCGGCGACACGCCGATGCCGGCGTCGTGCTGCATCCGCGCGGTCTGATCGTCGAGCTGCGTCGCGAACGCCGCCAGCCGCGACAGATAGGCGTCGGCATCGCCCGCGGTCTCGATCCGGTGCTTGGTGTCGAGGAAGTCGGGAACCGACTGATACGCCCCGGTCTGCTGGCTGACGACATACGGCGACGGGCCGTAGCCGCCGCCGCCGAAGTCGAACGCCTGCACCGCCGCGCCTGATTCGCGGGTGTATCTGACGACGTCGTAGTCGAGCCGGTCGTCGGGGTTCAACCGGGCGCGGTCGATCATCGCGAGGCGGCGGAGCTGGTCCTGCGTCGCCGCCTTGTCGGCGGCGCGCCCAGCGTCGGACACATCGGACAATTTGCCCTTGAGGTCGGCGTTCGCCCCCTTGTCGAGCCCGAGCTGCGTCGCGCCCTCGGGCCGCTGGCGCAGACTTTCCTCGAAGAAGGCGTCGAACAGGCTGGCAAGCGCCGGATCCTCGCCGGGAACCGGGGCGGCGCGGGCGGGCAGCGCGGCCGCTGCTCCCGTCGCCGCGGTGGTCAACAGGAAGGCGCGGCGGTCGAGCATCGGTTTCCCCTTGCGGTGTCGACCCAGCCTACCGCCTGGGGGGAGGCAGACAAGCGCCTTGGTGCGCCGCTGGCACTGCCGGCGAAAGGCCGCGCGGGGTGCCGCTGCGGCCGCCGGCGTCAAGCGGCGTGACGCGCCGGCGTCAGGCGTGCGCCAGCCGCACCGGAACCGACTTCGCCGCCGGCACGCCGCTCTGCTCGGCGTGATGGGAGACAGGCATCAGGACATTGGCCTCCGGATAATAGGCACCGATGCACCCCCTCGGCAGCGAGTAAGGGTGGACCTTCAGCCCGTCCAAGCGGCGCGGCAGCCCATCCTTGTGATCGCCGGTCACCACCACTGCGTCGCCCGCGGCAAAGCCGTGCTCGGCCATGTCCTCGGGCGACATGAACAGCACGTCGCGCGTCCCCTTCACCCCGCGGAAGCGGTCGTGATAGCCATAGACGGTGGTGTTGAACTGGTCATTGGAGCGCAGCGTGATCAGGCGGAAGCGGCCCGGCGCGTCTTCGAACCCGCAGGCGTCGAGCATCCGCGGGACGGCGAATTCGGCCTTGCCGCTGTCGGTCGCGAACTCGCGGTCGCGCGCCTTGTTGCCCCGGTAGAAGCCGCCGGGAGTGAACATGCGGGCGTTGAAGTCCTTGAAGTATTCCGGGTAGGTCGCCTCGATCGCGTCGCGGACCCGGGCATAGTCGCCGACCCACGCGTCCCACGGCACCTTGGGATTGGGGTCGAGCGTCGCCTTGGCCAGCCCCGCGACGATTGCCGGCTCGCTCAGCAGGTCGGGCGACGCCGGCCCGCGCTCGCCGATCGAGCCGTGGATGCAGCTCGTCGAATCCTCGACCGAGACCGCCTGCGGTCCCGTCGCCTGAACGTCCTTTTCGGTCCGGCCGATGCACGGCAGGATGTAGCTGATCTCGCCCGGCACCAAGTGGCTGCGGTTGAGCTTGGTCGCGACGTGAACCGTCAGCTTCATCTTCGCCCACGCCGGCTCCATCCGCGAGCGGTCGGGAACCGCGCGCAGGAAATTGCCGCCGAGCTGGACGAAGCTCCGGATGCTGCCGTCGAGGATGCCCTCGCACGCCTCGACGGTGTTGACCCCTTTTTCGCGCGGCGGCTCGAAGCCGTATTGCTCGGCCAGCCGGTCGAGCGGCACGAGATCGGGCTTCTCGCTGATGCCGACGGTCCGCTGCCCCTGGACATTGGAGTGGCCGCGCACCGGGCAGAGGCCGGCCCCCTCGCGGCCGATATTGCCCTTCAGCAGCGCGAGATTGACTACCATCTCGACGTTCTCGATGCCGTGGACGTGCTGCGTCAGCCCCATGCCGTAGATCAGGATGGTCTTGCTCGCGCTCGCATAGACCTCGGCCGCTGCCATGATGTCGGCGCGCGGCAGGCCCGACGCCGCCTCGATCTCGTCCCATGTCGTCGCCCGGGCGGCGGCGGCGAACGCTTCGAAGCCGGTGGTGTACTGGGCGATGAAGGCGTGGTCGAGCACCGGCTGGCCGGCGTCGTCGGCCTCGATGGCGTACTTGCACAGGCCCATCAGCACGGCGATGTCGCCGCCGGCGCGCACCTGGTGATATTGCTGGCTGATCTGCGTCTCGCCGCCCAACGTCATCTCGAACGGGTCCTGGGGATCGGTGAAGCGCTCCAGCCCGCGCTCGACCAGCGGATTGAAGGTGACGATCTTGCAGCCGCGCTTGACGGCACTGCGCAGCGGATGAAGCAGGCGCGGCGAATTCGATCCGACGTTCTGGCCGAAGAAGAAGATCGCGTCGCAGTGGTCGAAGTCGTCGAGCTTGGTCGTCCCGACCGGCACGCCGATCCGCTTCTTCAGCGCGACCGAGGTCGTCTCGTGGCACATGTTGCTGCTGTCGGGCAGGTTCTGCGAGCCGAACAGCCGGGCGAACAGCTGATACATATACGACGTCTCGAGGCTTGCCCGGCCGCTGGCGTAGAACACCACCGACTTCGGGTCGAGCGTGCGCAGTTCGGCGCCGATCTCGGCGAAGGCCGTCTCCCACGGGATCGGCAGGTAGCGATCGGTCGGGGCGTGGTAGCGCATCGGCGTCGTCAGCCGCCCCAGTTCCTCCAGGTCGTAATCCCGCCATTCGCGCAGGTCGGCGACGCGGTGACCGACGAAGAACTCCGGGGTGGCGCGGTGGCTGGTCAGTTCCCACGCCGTCGCCTTGGCCCCGTTCTCGCAGAATTCGGCCGGGTGGGCGTTGGCCGGCTTGGCCCAGGCGCAGCTGACGCAGGCGAAGCCGTCGGCCTTGTTCTGGCGCATAAGCTCGCGGGTGACGCCGGGTACATTGCCTTCGCGCGGGATGATCTCGGCCAGCGAGCGGAGGGAGCCCCACCCTCCCGCCGGACTCGTGTAAGGAGTGAAATCGGGGTGGTCGGTGGCCTTGGTCATGGTCGGTCCTCGCTGGACGCAAAACGCCGGGGCGTTATGGCGGGTTCATGGCCGTGGAGGAAATCCCGATCCGCTGGCGCGACGGCGCGTCCGCTCCGGCGCCTCGAACGCTGGCCGACGAGGTGCCGGTGGCGATCGTCGTCAACGGCACGACCGTCGCCGTGCTGCTCGCGACGCCGGCCGATCTGGCGGACTTCGCCATCGGCTTCGCGCTGACTGAAGGGCTGGTCGCGAGCGCCGCCGAGGCCGGCGAGGTCGAGGTCATCGCCCGAACCAACGGCCTCGAGGCGCGGCTGGCGATCGCCGACAGCGGTGCCCTCGCCGCCCGCCGCCGGGCGATCGTCGGCCCCAGCGGCTGCGGCCTGTGCGGCGTCGAAAGCCTGGCCGCTGCCGCCGCTGCGCCGCGCATCGTCGTCGCACCCGGACCGCGGCCGACACCCGCTGAGATCATCGCCGCCATGGCCGCACTGGGCGAGGCGCAGCCGCTCGGCCGGGCGACGCGTGCGGTCCACGGCGCGGCGCTGTGGCGGCGGGATACGGCGCTGCTCGTGCGCGAGGACGTCGGCCGCCACAATGGGCTCGACAAGCTGGTCGGCGCGGCGGCCCGGGCCGGCATCCCGACCGCCGACGCGATGCTGCTCCTGACCAGCCGGGTGTCGGTCGAGATGGTCCAGAAGGCGAGCGTCCTCGGCGCGCCCGTCGTCGTCGCGGTATCGGCCCCGACGCGCCTCGCCGTCACCACCGCCGAAGCGGCGGGGCTGACGCTCGTCGCCGTGGCGCGGGCGGACGGCTTCGAGGTGTTCACCGCTGCCAGCCGGGTGGCGTGGCCGGCGGGCTAGCGTCCCGCCGCGACCCGACCGCGGGTGATCGCTTCTTCGAGCAGCTCCGCGGCACCGCTGGCGTCCTTCCATGCGCCGACGGCGACCCACTTGCCCTTTTCGAGATCCTTATAATGCTCGAAGAAGTGCGCGATCTGCTCCTTGAGGGTCGGCGGCAGGTCGTCGGGCGACTGGATGTTGGCGTAGAACGGGTGGAGCGCGTCGACCGGCACGGCGATCAGCTTCTCGTCGCCGCCGCTTTCATCCTCCATGACGAGTGCGCCGATCGGCCGGACGCGGCAGACCGCGCCCGGGACGAGCGGCGTCTGGCCGACGACGAGGACGTCGATCGGGTCGCCGTCGGCCGACAGCGTGTGCGGCACGAACCCGTAATTGCCCGGGTAGAACATCGCGGTATGCAGGAAGCGGTCGACGAACAGCGCGCCCGAGTTCTTGTCCATCTCGTACTTGACCGGTTCGCCGCCCATCGGCACCTCGATGATGGCGTGGATGTCCCATGGCGGCGCACGGCCGATCGAAATCTTGGCGAGGTCCATCGCAGCTCCTATCTCGGGCACACGCCCGTCCCGAAAGGCCCCTAGCCCATGTCCGACCCCGTCGTCATCCTGTCCTATGCGCGGACGCCGATGGGCGGCTTCCAGGGGGCGCTGAGCGGCGTCAGCGCGACCGTGCTCGGAGCGACGGCGGTGAAGGCGGCGGTCGCGCGCGCCGGGGTCGACGGTGCAGCGGTCGACCAGATCGTCATGGGCTGCGTCCTTCCCGCCGGGCTCGGTCAGGCCCCGGCGCGGCAGGCGGCGATCGGTGCCGGGCTGCCGCTCGGCGTCACCGCGACGACGGTCAACAAGATGTGCGGCAGCGGCATGCAGGCCGCGATCATGGCGCACGATGCCCTGGCGGCGGGCGGCGCCGACATCATCGTTGCCGGCGGCATGGAGTCGATGTCGAACGCGCCGTACCTGCTCGCCAAGCACCGCGGCGGCGCGCGCATCGGCCACGACGTGGTCAAGGATTCGATGTACCTCGACGGGCTGGAGGACGCCTACGACCCCGGCAAGCTGATGGGGGCGTTCGCCGAGGACAGCGCGCGCGACTATCAGTTCACCCGCGCCGAGCAGGACGACTATGCCCTCGAGTCGCTCGCGCGCGCGACGGCGGCCATCGCCGACGGTGCCTTCGCCGACGAGATCGTCGCCGTCGCCGTGCCGGGCAGGGGCGGTCCGGCGACGGTCGACACCGACGAGCAGCCGGGCAAGGCGCGCGCCGACAAGATCCCGACGCTGAAGCCCGCCTTTGCCGCCGACGGCACGATCACCGCGGCGAACGCGAGTTCGATCAGCGACGGGGCGGCGGCGCTGGTCATGACCCGCGCCTCAGTCGCCGTCGCCAGGGGGCTGACGCCGGTCGCGCGCATCGTCGCCCATGCGGCGCACGCCCACGAGCCGGGCAAGTTCACCACCGCCCCCGTACCGGCGATCCGCAAGGTGCTCGACCGCGCCGGCTGGGAAATCGCCGACGTCGACCTGTTCGAGGTCAACGAGGCCTTTGCCGTCGTCGCCATGATCGCGATGCGCGACCTCGGCATCCCGCGCGACAAGCTCAACATCCACGGCGGCGCGACCGCCCTCGGTCACCCGATCGGGGCGTCGGGGGCGCGGATCATGGCGACGCTGATCGCCGCGCTGCAGCGGACCGGCGGCCGCAGGGGGGTTGCCGCCCTGTGCATCGGCGGCGGCGAAGCGACCGCGGTGGCGCTCGAGCTGGTCTAGCGGCTGGAGCCCATGACGGTGTCGGTGGCGTCGAGGATCGAGGCGACGGTCGGGCGGACCTTGTAGCCCTCCTCGGCGAGCTTGGCGCGGATGATGCCGCGCCGGTCGATGACGAAGATCGCCGGCTTGGGCACGCCGTAGGCAAAGCTGTCGGGCGCATACTGCGGGTCGCGCAGGCCCCAGGCGTCGATGGTCCTGGAACCGGGATCGCTGAGGAAGGTGAAGCCGATCCCCTGCCTGGCGGCGAAGTCCGCCTGCACCGCGGGCGCGTCGTAGCTGATCGCCGCCAGCGCATAGCCGCGTTTGGCGAGCGCGCCGGCGGCGTCCTTCAGCTCGATCATCTGGTGCTGGCAATAGGGACACCATTTCACCGACCGGAAGAAGACGAGGACGGTGCCCTTCGGTCCCGCGACGGAGTCCAGCGTCGCGGGCTTGCCGGCGGTGTCGGTCACGGTCGCGGCCAGCGGGATCGCCCTGGCACCGATCGGCGGCCCGAGATTGATGCCGGCGAGCGCCGACCCGGCAGCAAGCAGGGCTACGATCGCAGCAATAGGAGCGAGACGCACGACGGTTCTCCCGCGTCACCAGCGACGCTCCGGCTGTTTCGTGCCGGCGGGCCGCGCGGTTACGCCTTGGTCGCAGCGGTCGTTCAGGCCGCAGCGATGAACGCCTCGACCGCGGCGGCGGCGAGATCGTCGGTCATCTGCCGCGGCGGGTGCTTGCAAAAGAAGGCCGACGCCGGCTCGATCGGCCCGCCGAGGCCGCGGTCGCGGGCGAGCTTGGCGCAGCGCACCATGTCGATCGCGACGCCGGCCGAGTTCGGGCTGTCCTCGACCGACAGCCGGAGCTCGAGGTTCATCGGCACGCCGCCGAACAGCCGGCCCTCGAGGCGCATGAACGCCACCTTGTTGTCGTTCTGCCAGGCGACATAGTCGGACGGGCCGATGTGGATGTTGTCGTCGTCCAGCCGCGTCTCGGCGACGGCCTGGACCGCTTCGGTCTTGCTGATCTTCTTCGATTTCAACCGCGTGCGGTTGCTCATGTTGAGGAAGTCGGTGTTGCCGCCGGTGTTGATCTGGTACGTCCGGTCGAGCGTCGCGCCGCGCTTGGCGAACAGGTCGGTCAGCACGCGGTGGACGATGGTCGCGCCGATCTGCGCCTTGATGTCGTCGCCGACGATCGGCACCCGGGCGCGGGCGAAACGCGCCGCCCAGGCGGGGTCGCTGGCGATGAAGACAGGGATGTTGTTGACGAAGGCGACTCCGGCGGCGAGCGCGCATTCGGCGTAGAACTCGGTCGCCGCCTGGCTGCCGACCGGCAGGTAGTTCATCATCACCTCCGCGCCCGTCTCGCGAAGCGCGCGGACGACCGCGTCATGGTCGGGCTCGGCCGCGTCGGCGACGACAAAGGTGCGCTCGTCCGGGGCGTCGGCCATGTGCTCGGCGACGCCGTCGAGGACCGGGCCCATCTGCACCACGGCTCCGGTCGGCTCGACCGAATTGCAGAATACGGTCGTGCAGTTCGGCTTGGCGAAGATCGCGTCGGCAACATCGCGCCCGACCTTGCGCCGGTCGACATCCCAGGCGGCGACGACGCGAATGTCGCCCGGCCGGTAGCCGCCGATCTCGGCGTGGAGGAGCCCGGCGTTGTCGTTAGCCCCGTTGCGATAGTGCTGCAGCCCCTGGACGAAGCTCGACGCGCAGTTGCCGACGCCGACGATGGCGACCCGGACCTCGCTCATGCCGCCGCCTCCACCCGCACCGTCACGGCGGGCGCGTAGCGGTCGATCATCCAGGCGCAGAAGTCGGCGAAGGCCTGCGGCTCGACCGCTGGCGCGGTGTGGTGCGGCGCGAGGCCGAGATGCTCGGGCGTGAAGCAGAAGGTGACGGTGATGTCGAAATCGCTGAGCGCCTCCATCTGCCGATCGAACCAGTCGAGCGCGCCGTCGCGGAAGCTGTCGGCCCAGGACAGGCCGGTGCGCAGCTTCTTCACCCCGAGCCGCCTCATGGTCCTGACCGCCTCGTCGAGCCGGGGGTCGTGAAAGTGGAACCACTGCATCAGCCCGATCCGGTCGGCGACGCGGGCGTAATGCTCGAGCGCCGGCTTGGGCGAACCATCTTCGCGGATCAGCCCCATATAGAAATGGCGGTAATAGCTCGACCCTTCCGCCTCGCGGTGGCGTGTCTCGGCACCCCACGCCATCGGCAGGTCGAACAGGCTGTACCAGAAAATCCGCGGGGCGCGGCCGATCAGCAGCTCGGCGGTCCGGTTCAGCCCGAACACCTGCACCTCCTCGGCGCCGAACGAGCCGACGCCGACCTCGGTCACCCACACCGGTTTGTCGGTCACCGCCGCGATCTCGGCGAGCTTGTCGGGCCAGGCGTTGAGCGGCCACAGGTTCCAGTCGAGCGGAAAGCCGTGAACGGCGACGGCGTCGACCTCCGCCAGCGCGCCATGCGCCTCGACGCGCTGCAGCCAGTGCGGGTCGATCGGGCTCATGCCGCCAAGCACGCGCGTGACGGCGGGATTGACGCTGCGGATCGCCGCGCCGGCGCGGACGACCGTCTCGGCATAGCGGCTCCAGTCGGGGTCGAGCGCGACGTCCCAATGGCTCTTGTTGTTCGGTTCGTTCCAGATCATCGCCGCTTCGATCATGCGCCGTCCCTTGCCGGATAGACCACGTTCGGCTCGCCCCAGCCGGCGTACGGCACGTCGGCGACCGCGCAGAGATACACCTCCGCCTCCGGGCGCGCGGTGACGCGGAAGCCCGCGGCGCGCAGCATCGCTTCGCTGCACGCCGGGTTCGGCGCCCACCAGTTGGTCCAGTCGCCGGCATAAGCGCGCTCGATGAAGTGGAGCTTGGGGTAGCCGGGATCGTCGAAGATCGGCGACGGATCGAACGTTCCGGGCATGTGGAACGGGTGGTCCTCGGGCACGGCGAGGGCCGCGTCGGCGCCGCGCTGCATCGTCTGAAACAGCATCGTGTCGCCGGCGACATGCTCGCGGATCAGGTCGAGGGCGAGCAGCGGGTGACGCAGGTGATAGAACACGCCCATGAAGACGACGAGGTCGAAGCGCTCGCCGATCGCGGCGACGTCGTACACCGACAGGTTGCCGAACTCGATCTGCTGCTGCCCCAGAGCGTCGGCGGCGAGGCGCGCCTGCGCGAGGTAGCGATCGTCGCTGTCGATGCCGACGACGCGCGCCGCGCCGCGGCGGGCCAGCTCGATCGCGTAGAAGCCGGCGTTGCAGCCGATGTCGAGCACCGTCCTGCCCGTGACATCGGGCAGCGCGGCGGCGAAGCGGTCGAACTTGAAGCGCGGATAGTCGCCGAGGAAATGGTCGGGCGCGGTCTGGACGCCGTCCCCCAGGTCCATGTTGTGGAACCAGGGTCCGAGCGCCTCGACCTGCCGGCGGAGCGCGGCGCTCACCCGACGCGCTCGTTCAGCGTGACGACACGGATGCCATCGTCGCCGACATCGAGCGTGGTCAGCGACGCGGGATCGCAGTCGAACGCGAGCAGCCGGTCGAACGGCAGGCCGAGCGCGGCGGCGACGACGGCGCGGATGACGTCGGCATGGGCGACGCACAACGCCGGCCGCTCCCCCGCGGCGGCGCGGACGACGCCGGTGGCGCGGGCGGCGACGTCTGCCATCGTCTCGCCGGCCGGGGTCGCCGCGCTGCCGCGGGCGGCGTTCCATCGCTGCCAGGCCGATTCGCGCGCGAGGTCGGCGAAGCGTCGCCCGGCCCAGTCGCCGAAGTCGATCTCGTCGAGACCGTCGGCGCCGATCACGTCCAGGTCGTGGCGCTCGGCGACCGCCGCCGCGGTCTGCCAGGCGCGGCGGCGCGGACTGCTGTGGACCGCGGCCAGCGGCACGGCGGCCAACCGGTCCGCCAGCCGCGCCGCCTCCGCCACCCCCGCCACGCTCAGGGGGTTTTCGGAACGGCCGCTGAGGACGGTGCCGACGTCGTCGTGGCGGGCATGGCGGGCGAGGAAGACGATCACCGCGCCGGTTCAAGGATCAACATAGAAGCTGCAACCGGCCAGCATAGCTTCTGTTCCACCGCCGGAAGATTTCGACATTCGCCCGACCCTGTCAATGGAACGAAGATGAAGAAGATGCTTTGAGCCCGAAACGGTCATCAACCTGTCAGAAACGGCAGTCAAGCGACTGTAACGGTGGCGCAACGGACGGCGAGGGTGCGTGGAGAAGATACTGATTACAGGGGGCGCGGGCTTTATCGGTCGGTCGGTCAGTGACGAGCTGCTCCGCCGGGGGAACGAAGTCAGGGTCCTGGATTCGCTGATCGATCAGGTTCACGGTGTCACCGACGGTGCCGCGATGCTGAGCCGCGAGGTCGAGCTGATCCGCGGCGATGTGCGGGACAAGGACGCGGTAAGCGCCGCGCTCGACGGGGTCGATAGTGTCATCCACTTGGCGGCCGAGGTGGGTGTCGGCCAGTCGATGTACGAAGTGGTACGCTATACCTCGACCAACGACGTCGGGACTGCCGTCCTGTTCGAATGCCTGATCGACCAGCCCGTCCGCCGTGTCGTCACCGCCAGCTCGATGAGCATCTACGGCGAGGGCCTGTACCGCGACGCCGACGGCGGCCTGGTCGAGGATGCGGCGCGGACCGGCCTGCGCGACGGGCTGGCCAACTGGGAGCCGCTCGACGCCCGCGGCCGACCGTTGACCGCGGTCGCGACGCCGGAATGGAAGCGCCCGGCGCTGTCGTCGATCTATGCGCTGAACAAGTTCGTCCAGGAGCGGACGACGCACATCATGGCCGCGCCGTACGGCATCGAGGGCGTCTGCCTGCGCCTGTTCAACGTCTACGGGCCGGGACAGGCGCTGTCGAACCCGTACACCGGTGTCCTGGCGATCTTCGCCTCGCGGCTGCTGAACGGCCAGCAGCCTATGATCTTCGAAGACGGCGAGCAGCGGCGCGATTTCGTCCACGTGTCCGACGTCGCGCGCGCCTTCGCCGACGCGCTGGTGCTGCCGCAGGCGGCCGGCGGAACGTTCAACATCGGCTCCGGCCACGACCGGTCGGTGACCGAGGTCGCCACCGAGCTCGCCCGCGCCATGGGCAAGAACGACCTGACGCCGGACGTCGTTGGCAAGGCGCGGACCGGCGACATCCGCCACTGCTTCTGCGACACGACACTGGCGGCCGAGCGGCTGGGCTTCGTCGCCCGCGCCGATTTCGCCCGTGGCCTTGCCGAACTGGCCGAATGGGTCGCCGAACAGAAAGCCGAGGACGGCGTCGCGAAAATGCGCGCCGAACTCGAAGCGCGGGGCCTGGTGGCATGAGCGCCGACCCGCGCCCGGTCGTCGTCACCGGGGGTGCCGGCTTCATCGGCTCGAACCTCGCCGACGCGCTCGCCGCGAGCGGGCGGGAGGTGGTGATCTACGACGCGCTGACGCGCCCCGGCGTCGAGCGCAATCTCGCCTGGCTGCAGTCGCGCCACGGCGAGCGCATCGTCCCGGTGATCGCCGATATCCGCGACGCCGAGCGGCTGGCGGAGTGTGTGGCGGCGGCGCAGGCGGTGTTCCACCTCGCCGCGCAGGTCGCGGTGACGACGAGCATGGTCGCGCCGCGCGACGATTTCGCGATCAACATCGGCGCGACCTTCGACCTGCTCGAGGCGGTGCGGAGGCGGGCACCGACGACGCCGTTGATCTTCGCATCGACCAACAAGGTCTATGGCGACCTTGCCGACATGACCTTCGGTCGCGACGGCGACGCCTATGCGCCTGACGATGCGGCCCTGCGTGCCGACGGCGTCGGCGAGGCGCGGCCGCTCGATTTCCATACCCCCTACGGCTGCTCCAAGGGGGCTGCCGACCAATATGTCCTCGACTATGCCCGCAGCTTCGGCCTGCGCACGACGGTGCTGCGGATGAGCTGCATCTACGGTCAGCGACAGATGGGCACCGAGGACCAAGGCTGGGTCGCGCACTTCCTCATCCGGGCGCTGGAAGGCCAGCCGATCACGCTCTACGGCGACGGCTATCAGGTCCGCGATATCCTCGACGTCGGCGACGCGGTCGCCGCCTACCTCGCCGCCTGGGAACGGATCGACGCCGTTCAGGGCCGCGCGTTCAATCTCGGGGGTGGGCCGGCCAACGCCGTCAGCCTGCGCCGCCTGCTCGGCCACATCGGCCGCCTGACCGGGCGGCCGGTGGATGTGACCTATGCCGACTGGCGCGCCGGTGACCAGCGCTGGTTCGTCGCCGACATGCGCGCCGCAGCGGACGCGCTGGACCTCGGCCCGCGCGTGCCGTGGCGCGACGGCGTGGCGCGGCTGGCGCGCTGGCTGGCGAGCGAGCGCGGATTGCCGCTCGCCGCCACCGCCGAAGCCGCCGAGTGACGCGCCGCCGCCTGTTGCTGACGGTCGACACCGTCGGCGGCGTCTGGCCCTATGCGCTCGACCTCGCCGTCGCGCTCGCGCCCCGCTGGGACACGGTGCTGGCGGTCCTCGGGCCGGCGGCGGACCCGGCGCAGAGCGCGGCGGCGGCGGCGGCGGGCGTTCGGCTGATCGACACGGGCCTCGCGCTCGACTGGCTCGCGCCTGACGCCGCCGCCGTCGCCGCCAGCAGCGCCGCCCTCGCCCGACTGGCAGCGGCCGAGCGCGCGGCACTGGTCCAGATCAACCATCCGGCATTGGCGGCCGAGTTCGCCACCGGCGTGCCGCTGGTTGTCGCCGTCCACAGCTGCGTCGCCACCTGGTGGGATACGATGCGCGAGGGCGCGCTGCCGACAGCGTTCGCCTGGCAGGCCGAGGTGACGGCACGGGGGCTTGCCGCCGCCGACGCCGTGGTCGCGCCGAGCGCCGCCTTTGCCGCGACCGTCGCCGCTCGCTACGGCGTCGCGGCGCAGGTCGTCCACAACGGCCGCACCGCCTTGCCCGCCGCCTCCGTGCCGGTCGCGGACTTCGCCCTGACGGCCGGGCGGCTGTGGGATGCGGGGAAGGACGTCGCCACGCTGGACCGCGCCGCCGCGCGCCTCGCCGTGCCACTGACCGCGGCCGGGGCGCTCGTCGGACCGCACGGCGAGCGCGTCGCGCCGGTCCACCTCGACCTGCCGGGCCGGCTCGACGCCACCGCGCTCGCGCGGCTGCTGGCGGCGCGGCCGGTGTTCGTCTCGGCGGCGCGCTATGAGCCGTTCGGGCTCGCCGTGCTCGAAGCCGCGCTTGCCGGCTGCGCGCTGGTGCTGAGCGACATCGCGACCTTCCGCGAGCTGTGGCACGGGGTCGCGCAGTTCGTCACCCCGGGCGACGATGCCGCCTTCGCCGCCGCGATCGCCGCGCTGATCGCCGATCCGGCGGCACGAGCGGCGGCGGGGGAGCGGGCGCAGGTGCGCGGGGCGCAGTTCACCCCGGCGGCGATGGCCGCAGGAATGGACGCGATCTACCGCCGCCTGCTCGCCCGGCCGGCGCAGGTGGCGGCGTGAGGCCGGTGCCAGGCGGCGCGATGCGGCAGGCGGCGAGCGGCGTGGCCCGACCGGCGCGGACCGGCGCGATGAGGCCCCCGCGGAGCGTGCCATGAACATCGTCTACTTCACGCACTCGCTGCGGTCGTGCTGGAACCACGGCAATGCCCACTTCGTCCGCGGCGTGCTGAGCGCGCTGGTCCGGCGCGGGCACAGGGTCCGGGCGCTGGAACCGGCGGGGAACTGGAGCCTTGGCAACCTCCTGGCGGATGCGGGCGAGGCCGGGCTCGACGCGTGGCGCGGCGCTTATCCCGAACTGACCGTCTCCGAATACGCGCCGGGAGCCGACGCGGCGGCGCTGATCGCCGATGCCGACCTCGTCCTCGTCCACGAATGGAACGACCCCGCGCTTGTCGCCGAACTCGGCCGCGTCCGGTCGCGCGGCGGACGCTTCACCCTGCTGTTCCACGACACCCATCACCGCGCGGTCAGCGATGCGCAGGCGATCCGCGCCTTCGACCTGGCGGGCTATGACGGCGTGCTGGCGTTCGGCGCGGTGCTGACCGAGGTGTATCGCCGCTGGGGCTACCGCGCCTGGACGTGGCACGAGGCCGCCGACATCGTCCGCTTCCACCCGCCGGCGGTCGAAGGCGAGCGCACCGGGTTGGTCTGGGTCGGCAACTGGGGCGACGGCGAGCGGACGGCGGAGCTGGAAGCCTTCCTCCTCGCCCCCGCCCGCGACGCCGGGCTTGGGCTCGACATCTTCGGCGTCCGCTATCCCGCCGAGGCGCAGGCGCTGGTCGCCAGCTACGGCGCGCGCTACCGCGGCTGGCTCGCCAATGCCGCCGCGCCGGGGGTCTTTGCGCGACACCTCGCGACCGTCCATGTCCCGCGCCGCTTCTATACGACCGTGCTGCCCGGTATCCCGACGATCCGCGTCTTCGAGGCGCTCGCCTGCGGCATCCCGCTGGTCTCGGCCCCGTGGGACGACGCCGAGGGGCTGTTCCGCCCGGGCGACTATCTGGCTGCTGCCGACGGCGCGGCGATGACGCGGCAGCTGACCGCCCTGCGCGACGATCCCGACCTGCGCGCGGCGACCGTCGCCGCCGGGCTGGCCACGATTTGCGCCCGACACACCTGCGACCACCGCGCCGACGAGCTGCTGACGATTGTCGCCGGCCTCGCCGCGCCAGCACAGAGGAGCGTCGCATGAGGATCGCCTTCTACGGCTCGAGCCTGGTGTCGTCCTACTGGAACGGGGCGGCGACCTACTATCGCGGTATTCTGGGCGAACTCGCGCGGCGCGGGCACGCGATCACCTTCTACGAGCCCGATGCCTTTGATCGGCAGGCGCACCGCGACATCGACGCCCCCGACTGGTGCCGTTCGGTTGTTTATCCCGCGACCGCGGCGGGGTTGGCCGGTGTCCTGGCCGAGGCCAGTGCGGCGGAGGTCGTTGTCAAGGCGAGCGGCGTCGGTGTTTTCGACCGCGAGCTGCTGGAAGGGATCGTCGCGCGCGCCCATGCCGGGGCGCTGAAGATCTTCTGGGACGTCGATGCCGCCGCGACGCTCGACGAGATGCGCGTCGATCCGGCGCATCCGGTCCGCGCCGCGCTGCCCGACCTCGATCTGGTCCTGACCTATGGCGGCGGCGCGCCGGTCGTCGACGCTTATCGCGGCTTTGGCGCGGCCGAATGCGTCCCCGTTTACAACGCGCTCGACCCGGCCACGCACTTTCCCGTCGCCCCCGACGCGCGCTTTGGCTGCGACCTCGCCTTCCTCGGCAACCGCCTGCCCGACCGGGAGGCGCGCGTGGACGAGTTCTTCCTCCGCTCCGCCGCCGCGCTGCCCGACCGACGCTTCCTGATCGGCGGCAACGGCTGGGAGACCAAGGCGATGCCGGCCAACGTCCGCCACCGCGGCCACGTCTATACCGCCGAGCACAACGCCTTCAACGCGACGCCGCTCGCCGTGCTGAACGTCGCCCGCGACAGCATGGCCTCGGTCGGCTTCTCGCCGGCGACGCGGGTGTTCGAGGCAGCGGGGGCGGCGGCGTGCCTGATCACCGACGCCTGGGAGGGGATCGAGCTGTTCCTGACGCCCGGCAGCGAGGTGCTCGTCGCCCGCGACGGGCAGGACGTCGCCGACCACCTCGGCAGCCTGACGCCCGAGCGTGCCCGGACGATCGGTCAGGCGGCGCTGTCCCGGGTGCTCGCCGAGCATAGCTATGCACTGCGGGGGGCGCAGGTCGATGCCCTGCTCCGCGCCCGCAGCGAGCAGCGGCGGGCGGCATGAAGCTCGTCGTCCTCGGCCTCAGCCTGTCGTCGTCGTGGGGCAACGGCCACGCCACGACCTTTCGAGCGCTATTGGCCGCGTTCGCCGCACGCGGGCACGAGGTGCTGTTCCTCGAACGCGACGTGCCATGGTACGCCGACAAGCGCGACCTGACCGACCCCGACTGGTGCCGGCTGGCCTTCTACGACAGCGTCGCCGCCCTCGACGGCTGGCGGCGCGAGGTCGCCGTCGCCGACGCGGTGATGATCGGCTCGTACGTGCCGGACGGCATCGCGGTCGGGCGCTGGGTCCAGGCGACGGCGCGGGGCGTCACCGCCTTTTACGACATCGACACGCCGGTGACGCTGGCGGCCCTCGACCGCGGCGACTGCGCCTATCTGAGCCCGGAGCTGATCCCCGGCTTCGACGTCTATCTGTCGTTCACCGGCGGCCCGACGCTCGACCGGCTGGAGCGGCACTTCGGCTCGCCGGCGGCGCGCGCGCTCTACTGCTCGGTCGACCCCGTCCGCTACGTCCCGACTGGCGCGGCGAAGCGGTGGGACCTGTCCTATCTCGGCACCTACAGCCCCGATCGCCAGCCGACGCTCGAGCGGCTGCTGCTCGACGTCGCGCGCGCGTGTCCCGCCCGCCGTTTCGTCGTCGCCGGTCCGCAGTACCCGGACGGCATCGACTGGCCGGCCAACGTCGAGCGCATCGACCACCTGCCGCCGGCCGAACACGCCGGTTTTTACTCGGCCTCGCGCTTCACCTTGAACGTCACCCGGGCCGACATGATCGCTGCCGGCTGGTCGCCGTCGGTGCGGCTGTTCGAAGCCGCCGCCTGCGGTACGCCGATCGTTTCCGATGTGTGGGACGGGATCGCGGCGCTGTTCGTCCCCGGTCGCGAGATCGTGCTGGCACAAACCACCGGCGATGTCGTCGCTGCCCTGTCCGGCGACGGCACGGCGATGGGCGCGCGGGCGCGGGCGCGGGTGCTCGCCGGCCATAGCGCGGCCCACCGCGCGGCTGAACTCGACGACTATCTGGCTGCCGCCATGGTGCCGCAGGCGGCGACGGCATGACGAAGGAGAAGGACATGGACGGCATCCACGTCGTCGCAGGCGGCGCCGGCTTCATCGGCTCGCACCTCTGCCGCGCCCTGCTCGATCAGGGCCGCGAAGTCATCTGCATCGACAATCTGCAGACCGCGCGCGCGTCGAACCTGCGCGCGCTCGACGGCGCGCCGGGCTTCACCTTCGTCCGCGCCGACGTGGTCGCGCCGCTGCCGCCCGCGGTCACCGAGCGCACCGGGCGGATCACGCGGGTCTATAACCTCGCCTGCCCGGCCTCGCCGCCGCACTATCAGGCCGACCCCGAGCACACCCTGCTGACCAGTGTCGTCGGCACCCACCACCTGCTCCGCCTCGCCGAGGCGGCGGGCGCGCGCTTTCTCCTGACCTCGACCAGCGAGGTGTACGGCGATCCCGAGGTTCACCCCCAGGCGGAAGCCTATCGCGGTTCGGTCAGCTGCACCGGCCCGCGCGCGTGCTACGACGAAGGCAAGCGCGCCGCCGAGACGCTGGTGTTCGACTACGCCCGCGCCGGCCGCGCCGAGGTCCGCGTCGCCCGCCTGTTCAACACCTACGGCCCGAACATGGACCCCGACGACGGGCGGGTGGTGTCGAACCTGCTGTGCCAGGCGCTGGCCGGCGAGCCGGTGACGATCTATGGGGATGGTAGCCAGACCCGCAGCTTCTGTTACGTCAGCGACACGGTCGACGGCCTGCTGCGGCTGATGGAGGCGGAGATCGACGGCACCGAACCGGTCAACCTCGGCAACCCGGTCGAGATCACGGTCAACGAGCTGGTCCAGCGCGTCCGCGCCATCGTCGGCCGTGACGTCGACGTCGTCCACCGTCCGCTGCCGGTCGACGATCCGCGGCGGCGGCGGCCCGACATCAGCCGCGCCAAGGCCCTGCTCGACTGGACGCCGCGGGTGCCGGTCGACACCGGCCTCGCCCATACCGCACGCTGGTTCGCCGCGGAGATCGGCGTGCCGCTGCACCGCGACGCCGCGCGGGCCGCCTGATGGCAGCGACGATGCGCGCGGCCGTGCTCGCCGCACCAGGCCGGATCGAACTCACCGACGTGCCGGTGCCGCAGCCGGGACCGGGCGAGGTGCGGGTGCGGATCGAGGGCTGCGGCGTCTGCGCGTCCAACCTCGAACCCTGGGCCGGGCTCGAGTGGCTGAGCTACCCCGGCGAGCCCGGCGGGCTGGGGCACGAGGGCTGGGGCACGGTCGATGCCGTCGGTGCCGGCGTCGACCTGGTTCCGGGCACGCGCGTGGCCACGCTCGGGACCCGGAGCTTCGCCGACTATGGCATCGCTCCCGCCGCCGCCGTGGTGCCGCTGCCGCCCGAGCTGACGGGTCCGTTCGCCGGGGAACCTTTGGGCTGCGCCTTCAACATCTTCCGCCGCAGCGACATCCACGCCGGACAGACGGTGGCGATCGTCGGCATCGGCTTCCTCGGTGCCGTGCTGACCCGGCTGGCGACCGAGGCCGGGGCGCGCGTCGTCGCCATCTCCCGCCGGGCGGAGTTGCTCGCCCTCGCGCGCGAGTTCGGCGCGGCCGAGACGATCCCGATGGACGACCATTGGGCGATCATCGAGCGGGTCACGGCGCTGACCGGGGGTGCGATGTGCCCGCGCGTGATCGAGGCGGTCGGCAAGCAATGGCCGCTCGACCTTGCCAGCGCGCTGGTCGCGCCGGGCGGGCGGCTGGTCATCGCCGGCTATCACCAGGACGGCCCGCGTCAGATCAACCTGCAGGACTGGAACTGGAAGGGCATCGACGTCGTCAACGCGCACGAGCGCGATCCCGCCGTGTGCCGCCGCGGCGTCGAGGAAGCGGTGGCGGCGGTCGCAAGCGGCCGGCTCGATGCCGCGCGGCTCTACACGCACCGCTTCCCGCTCGACCGCCTCGCCGACGCGCTCGACGCGACCCGGGACAAGCCGGGCGGGTTCGTCAAGGCGCTGGTCACGCTTTGATCCGGCTGGGGTTCCTGGGGACGGGCTGGATCGGGCGGAGCCGCCTGGCGGCGATGCTCGGGACCGGGGCGGAAGCGGCGGCCATTGCCGACCCGTCGCCGGAAGCCGTGGCGGCGGCGCGGGCGCTCGCACCCGGTGCGGCCGTGGTCGACACGCTGGGGGAAATGCTCGCGCTCGACCTCGACGGCGTCGTCATCGCCACCCCGAGCGCCCTCCACGCAGCGCAGGCGGTCGTGGCGCTCGACGCCGGCGTCGCCGTCTTCTGCCAGAAGCCGCTCGGTCGCTCCGCCCGCGAAGCCGCCAGCGTCGTCGACGCCGCCCGGCGCGCCGACCGCCTGCTCGGTCTCGACCTGTCGTACCGCTTCACCGCCGGCATGGTGGCGATCCGGGACCTGGTCCGTGCCGGCGATCTCGGCGAGGTGTTCGCCGTCGACCTCGTCTTCCACAACGCCTACGGCCCGGACAAGCCGTGGTTCTTCGACCCCGCACAGTCGGGCGGTGGCTGCGTCGTCGACCTCGGCGTCCACCTTGTCGACCTGGCGCTGTGGGTGCTCGGCGGCGAGCTCGCAGGGCCGGTCAGCGCCGACCTGCGCCGCCACGGGCGCGCCGTCGGCCCCGGCGAGGTCGAAGACTTCGCCGTCGCCACCTTCCGCGTCGGCGAGGCGAGCGTCCGCCTCGCCTGCTCGTGGCATTTGCACGCCGGGCAGGATGCGGAGATCGCTGCCGCCTTCTATGGCACCGCCGGCGGCGCGGCGCTGCGCAACGTCGGCGGGTCGTTCTATGACTTCACCGCGATGCGCTTCCGCGGCACGACGAGCGAAATACTCGGCGCCGCGCCCGACGACTGGAGCGGGCGCGCGGCGGCGGCCTGGGCGCGGCGACTGGCGGCGGGCGACCGGTTCGACCCCGCCGCGGACGCGTTCGTCGCCAGCGCCCACGTTCTCGACCGCATCTACGCCAGCGGCTTGCCCGCAAACAGCGCATCGAGATAGGCGGCAAGCCGCACCCCGCCCTGCTCCAGCCGCAGGTCGCGCGCCGCCGTCCAGGCATAGACATAGTCGAAGCCCAGCTTGACCGGCTGCCCGTCGGTGGACGGTGCCGGGTAGACGCGGTCGCGCAGCGTCGCGGACTCGCCGATCCACACCCGCGGATCGGTGACGCGCCAGTCGCGCCGCTGCTCGCGCGTGATCCGCGGCAGCAGCCATGCGGCGAGTTCCGTGTACGACAGCTGGTCCTGGTCGATCAGCCCGGAGTCCCAGACCGCGTGGAGGTTGCTCGGCTCGCGGTTGAAGATCACCTTGACGTCGTTGCCGCCCTTGTCAGTGCCGTTCCCGGCATGGAGCGGCTGATGCAGGTCGCCGACGATGTGGATGATGAAGCGCAGCGCCAGCGCCTTGTCGTCGCGGCTGGCGGCGGGGTCGCGCACGGTTTTCGCGAACCGCGCCAGCGCCGTCACCGCGTCGCCCTCGGGCGGGGCACCGACTTCGGCATAGGTCTTGCCGGCAGGCACGGTGACATAGTGGAACGGGCTCGCCTCCTTCTGCCAGAAGGGGTCGGGGTTGGCGCGTTCGAAGTCGGGCCACGTCGACGCTTCGGCGATGCCCTCGACCCCCAGGATGCGGCGAACCTCGCGGCGGGTATGGCCGCTGACCAGCCGCGTCGCGATTGCGCCGATGACCCGGTGCCCGGTCTTGCCCCAGGCGAGTGCCGGCGCGGGAGAGAGAACGAGGGCAAGGACGAGAACGGTAAACAGGCGCATCGGCAGTTCCTGACCTGATTATGTTGCACGCTGGTGACGCTTGACCCCTGCCGCGCCCCTGCCCTAGGCCCGGCCATGGCTCCGCGCACCCTCTATGAGAAGATTTGGGACGACCACGTCGTCGCGACCCGGCCCGACGGCACGGCGCTGATCTGGATCGATCGCCACCTGATTCACGAGGTGACGAGCCCCCAGGCTTTCGAGGGCTTGCGCCTCGCCGAGCGACGGCTCCACCGGCCCGACCTGACGCTCGCCGTCCCCGACCACAACGTGCCGACCGTCGGCAGCCGCCTGGCCATCGCCGACCCCGAGTCGGCGCTGCAGGTGGCGACGCTCAAGCGCAACTGCACCGAGTTCGACGTCGAGCACATCGCCATCGACGCGGCCGCGCAGGGCATCGTCCATGTCGTCGGGCCGGAACAGGGGTTCACCCTGCCCGGCACGACGCTCGTCTGCGGCGACAGCCATACCGCGACGCACGGCGCCCTGGGGGCGCTGGCCTTCGGTATCGGCACCAGCGAGGTCGAGCACGTCTTCGCCACCCAGACCCTGCTGCTGCGGCGGTCGAAAGCGATGGAAGTGCGCGTCGACGGGGCGCTCGGCTTCGGCGTCGGGGCCAAGGACGTGGCGCTGGCGATCGTCGCGGCGCTGGGCAGCGGCGGCGGCACCGGCCATGTCATCGAATACACCGGCGCCGTCATCCGCGACCTCAGCATCGAGGGGCGGATGACGGTGTGCAACATGGCGATCGAGGCCGGCGCACGGGCCGGGCTGGTCGCGCCCGACGCCAGGACCTTCGCCTATCTCGCCGGCCGCCCGCGCGCGCCGCGCGGTGCCGACTGGGACGCCGCCGTCGACTATTGGTCGACGCTGCCGAGCGATCCGGGCGCGGGGTACGACCAGACCGTGACGATCGACGGCAGCAGCATCGCACCCCTGGTGACGTGGGGGACCAGCCCGGAGGACGTCGTCGCGATCACCGGCACCGTTCCCGCAGCCGACAGTTTCGCCGACGCGGGCAAGCGCGCGGCGGCAGCGAAGTCGCTCGACTATATGGGGCTGACGCCCGGCACGCGGCTTCAGGATGTCAGGATCGAAAACGTCTTCATCGGCAGCTGCACCAACAGCCGGATCGAGGACCTGCGCGCCGCGGCCGCCGTCGCCCGCGGCCGCCGGGTCGCGGCTGGCGTGCGCCAGGCGCTCGTCGTTCCCGGCTCGGGGCTGGTCCGCGCCCAGGCCGAGGCCGAGGGGCTCGACCGCGTGTTCACCGACGCCGGCTTCGACTGGCGCGAGCCCGGCTGCTCGATGTGCCTGGGCATGAACCCCGACAAGGTGCCGCCGGGCGAGCGCTGCGCCTCGACCAGCAACCGCAACTTCGTCGGCCGGCAGGGTCCGGGCGCGCGGACGCACCTGCTGTCGCCGGCGATGGCCGCCGCCGCCGCCGTCACCGGGCGGCTGACGGACGTGCGCGCACTGATGGGCTGAACCGGCGCAGCGCGAGGAGCGCGGCGGTCACGGTGGCGGCCATCACGGCAAAGGCGAGCCAGGCATAAGGCTGGAGCAGCGGCAGGCCGAGCAGGATCAGCCCGTCGTTGCTGCCCGGGATGAGCAGGCTGCCCGCGGCCATCAATGCCCCTCCGGCGAGGCAGCGCGCCACGGCGGCGGGGCGCGGCGGACGGTGGCTGAGGCGACCCGCGCTCGCGCCGCCAAGGACTGCCCCGCCGAGCAGGGCGACGAACAGCAGCAGCCGCAGCGCCGTCGGCCCGCTCATGCCGCCGCGGGCGAGGTCGGCGAGCGCCTCCGTATAGGCCCAGGCACCGGCGGTGAGCAGGGTGACGACGAAACACACGCCGATGACCAAGGTCGCGACGTGCGGGTTCCAGCGGCTGTCGAACCCGGCGGCAGCACCGCGCAGACGGGCGAGGCGCGACCCGCGCAGACGAACGAGGCGCGACCCGCGCAGACGGACGAGGCGCGACCCGCGCAGGGCGATGACGACGACGAGCAGCGCTGCCAACCCGACGACGCCGGCCGCCGCGGGCATGCCAGCGACCGGTAATGGGTGCCCCCCGCCCAGGGCAACGGCCACGCGGCAGCCGAGATAAAAGCCGAGCGGGGTCGCCGCGAACGCCCACTCGCCCGACCCGAGCCGCGCCACCGCGCCGAAGACGCAGGCACCGTTGACCACCGCCCCCAAGCCGAGCAGCACGCCGCCGACGATCGTCGCGGCGTGGATGGCAAAGCCCGGGGGCAATGCCATCGTCACGCCGGCGAGCCGCGCCGCGAGGATGCCCGCCGATACCCACAGCGCGGTTTCGACCAGCGCGACCAGCCGGCCGGTGCGGCCGCCGTCGATGATCTCGGCGACCGCGGCCACGGTGCAGGTCGCGCCGCGCTGGATCGCGAACCCCATCACGGCGGTGGCCAGCGCGGCGACGAGGAGCAGGGCGGTCACGCGCGCGTCAGCCCATGACGTGCCGGCCCTCGGTCTCGTGGAGGATGAACCCCTCGAGCGGGTCGTGCGGTTCGTGCCACGGGGCCTGGCGCAGGACGTCCATGGTGTCGGCATAGCCGGCGCGCCAGCGGGTGGCGATGCCGTCGCGGCTGAAGTCGATATCCTTGCTGTGATCCTCGCCCGGCACCGGCGGCGCGACGAGGCGGACGACGTGCATCCGCGTCAGGCAGCCGTAAGCGGCGAGCGCGCGCGCCGCCTCGCTGTCGGCGACGTCGGCCGGCAGCTTGGCGGCGAGTTCGGCGATGACGTGGCGCAGGCGATGGATCTGCCGCTGACGCACGACCTGCGCCATCGAGCGGCTGCTGTACTGCAGGTCCTTCTGCCGCGCGAGGACGCGGGTCATCGAGTCGGGCTCGTCCCCGTGCGGGTGCCAGATGTGGACGGAGAAGACGAGGCCGCTCTTGCGCGGGTTGTCGTCGAACACCGCCTCGACCGGCGTGTTCGACAGAATGCCGCCGTCCCAGTAAAGCTCTCCGTCGATCCGCACGGCGGGAAAGGCCGGCGGCAGCGCGCCCGAGGCCATGATGTGGTCGAGCGACAGCGGCGCGGTGCGGCTGTCGAAATAATGCATCTCGGCCGTCCGGACATTGGCCGCGCCGACCGTCAGCCGCACCGCGCCGGCGTTGAGCACGTCGATGTCGATGAGGTCGCCCAGCGTCCGCCTGAGCGGCGCGGTCGAATAATAGCCGGCGACTTCGGGAGCGAGCGTGGTGCCGAAGTGCGCCCAGGGATTGACCTCGAAGAAGCCCTTGACCCCGCCCATCATCGTCATCGCGTTGGTCATCGCGGCACCGACGAACGGCATGCCGCCGAACCAGGTCGCGGCCGGCCCCTGCTCCATCCGCGCCCAGAACTCGCGCAGCCGCGGCAGGCGGTCGGCGCGCCGGTTGCCGGCGATGATGCCGGCGTTGATCGCGCCGATCGACGTGCCGATGACCCAGTCGGGATCGACGCCCGCCTCGTCCAGCGCCTCGAACACGCCCGCCTGGTACGCACCGAGCGCACCCCCGCCCTGGAGGACGAGGACGATCTGGCCCAGTCCAGCCTTGTCGAAGTGCGGGGTGGGTGCGCTGCTCATCTGTCGGCTCCTTGACGGTTGCTGTGCCCTCTTTCGCCGGCAGGGGTCGATTCGATACGCCTCTGTCACCGGATGACGCTGCGCCGCGAAAGAAACGCCGGGTGCGGCAGCCGCCGGCCCCAACAGGAGACCGACGATGATCAAGACCACCCTGCTGCTGGCGCTCGCGCTCGCGCCTGCCGCGGCGCTCGCCGGCCAGTGCCCCGCCGGCCATGCCGGCGTCGGCGTCCGGCCGGTGAACGCCACCCCGGCCAAGGACGTGACCGACACGGTTCTGACGACGATCGACGTCGCCCACGAGCCGGCCAACATCGCCAATCGCAGCTTCCGCCTGCGCCGCCTCGAAATCGCGCCGGGCGGCGTCGTGCCGTGGCACAGCCATGGCGAGCGCCCGGCGATCATCTACGTCGTCAGCGGCAGCGTGACCGAATACGCCAGCACCTGCGACGTGCCGATCGTCCACAACGCCGGCGAGGCGGTGCCCGAGCTGCACGCGACCGCGCACTGGTGGAAGAACACCGGCACGACCAAGGCCGTGCTCCTGTCGAGCGATCTCCTGAAGGTCGGCGACGACGGGCACATGATGTAGCCGACGGCTTGGCGCGACGCCGGCGGCGCGGTAGCAGGGAGGCGATGCAGCCCTTCACCACCGTCACCGGCGTTGCCGTCCCCTTCGGCGCGGCGAACGTCGACACCGACGTCATCATCCCCGCGCGCTTCCTGAAGACGATCGCGCGCGCCGGCCTTGGCCGCGGCGCCTTCGCCACGCTGCGCGAGGACCCCGACAATGTGTTCGACCAGCCCCGCCACGCCGGCGCGCCGATCCTCATCGCCGGGGCCAATTTCGGCTGCGGCTCCAGCCGCGAGCATGCACCCTGGGCGCTCGCCGACCTCGGCTTCCGCGTCGTGATCGCGCCGTCGTTCGCCGACATCTTCGCCGGCAACGCGTACAAGAACGGCATGCTGCTCGTCGCGTTGCCCCAGGACGCGATCGACCGGCTGATGGCGGTGGCGGCCGACAGCCCGGTCACGGTCGATCTCGAGAACCAGGTCGTCACCACCGAGTATCAGGACCGCTTCGCCTTCGCCGTCGATCCGTTCCGCAAGGCGGCCCTGCTCGCCGGCCAGGACGAGATCGGCTTGACCCTGACCATGGCCCCGGCGATCGCCGCTTACGAGACGCAGCTGGCGGCCAACCGGCCGTGGCTGGCGTACGGGAGCGCACGGTGAAGCTTCTCCTCCTCCCCGGCGACGGCATCGGCCCCGAGGTGACCGCGCAGGCAGCGCGGGTCGTCGAGCGGCTGAACGCGATCGCCGGGCTGGGTGTCGAAACGGCCGAAGCGCGCTTCGGCGGCGCGGCGATCGACGCCGACAGCGTGCCGCTGGCCGACGCGACGCTGGCTGCGGCCAGGGCCGCCGACGCCGTGCTGATGGGCGCGGTCGGGGGGCCGCAATGGGCGGGCCAGTCGTACGCCACCCGGCCCGAGGCCGGGCTGCTCGCCCTGCGTGCCGGCATGGGGGTGTTCGCCAACCTGCGCCCGGCGCGGACCTTTGCCGCGCTCGCCGACGCGTCGACCCTCAAGCCCGAGGTCGTCACCGGGCTCGACATCCTGTTCGTCCGCGAACTGACCGGCGGCGTCTATTTCGGCGAACCGCGCGGCGTCAGCGGCGCGGGCGATGCCCGACGCGGGATCAACACCCACGTCTATACGGCCGGCGAGATCCGCCGCGTCGCCCGCGTCGCCTTCGACCTGGCCGCGGGCCGGTCGGGCCGCGTCTGCTCAGCCGACAAGGCCAATGTCATGGAGGCCGGGCTGCTGTGGCGCGAGGAGGTCCAGCACCTGCGCGACGCCGAATACCCGCATGTTACCCTGACGCACATGCTCGCCGACAACACCGCGATGCAGCTGGTCAAGAACCCGAGGCAGTTCGACATCATCCTGACGGACAACCTGTTCGGCGACATCCTGTCGGACGAGGCGGCGATGCTGACGGGGTCGCTCGGCATGCTGCCGTCGGCGGCGCTCGGTACGGCGGGGACGCCGGGGCTGTACGAGCCGATCCACGGCAGCGCGCCCGACATCGCCGGCCGCGGTATCGCCAACCCGTGCGCGGCGATCCTCAGCCTGGCGATGGCGCTCCGCTACAGCCTCGCCCGGCCCGATCTGGCCGACCGGGTCGAGGCCGCGGTCGAAGCCGCGCTCGACGCCGGCGCGCGCACGACCGACCTTGGCGGTGCGCTCGGCACGGCGGCCATGGGCGACGCGGTGCTGGCGGCGCTGTAGCGTATCAGGCGGCGCGGACGACGGCGACGGTCGCGGCGAGCACGGCGGCATCCTCGGCAAAGCCCGTCGCGACCCGGCCGAAGCGCGGCATGGTCGCCAGCCGCGCTCGCCAGCCGGGGTAGGACGCGACCACGGCCGTGGTCGCGGCTGCCGCGGCGCCAAGCCAGCGCTGCCGCCGCGGCACCAGCGCCGCACCGGCCAGGCCGGCGGCGAGCAGCCGCGCGGCGAGGCCCGCGGGCGCGACCCGGTCGGGCGCGCTCGCCATCTTGTCGCCGGCCATCTCCAGCGCCGCCAGCACCAGCGCTCCCCCCGCGGCGAGCGGCCGGGCAAGGAGCGCCGGCGCGCCGGTATCGGCAGGCAGCTGCCCGCGCGCGGCCGCGATGGCGACGGCGGCAAGCGGCGTCAGCGCGCGCTGGCCGGCGGGCAGGCCGATGAGGACGGCGGCAAGCATCGCGGTTCTCCCGAAGCAGTCCGCCGACAACCGCCACGCACCCGCCCGGGTTGCGCCGTCAGGCGAGGGCCGCGGCGACTGCGGCGATCGCCCGCGCCACGTCGGCCTCGGTCGTCCGCCAGTTGATCACGCAGATCCGCATCGCCCGCCGCCCCTGCCACGTCGTCGCGCCGAACATCGCCTCGCCCCCGGCGTTGATCCGGGCGATGACGGCGTCGGTCGCGTCGCCGAACGACACCAGCGCCTGGTTGAGGCCGGGACCGCCGATCAGCTCGGCCCCCGGCAGCCCGCCAATTCCCGCCGCCAGCGCCGCGGCATGGTCGCAGCAGCGGTCGACCAGCGCCGCGACGCCGTCGCGGCCGAGCTCGCGCAAAGCGGCGTACACGGCAAAGCCGCGTGCGCGCCGGCTCCATTCGGGCGTCCAGTCGACGGGCTCGCGGGCATCGCCGACGACCGGCATGTAGCTGGCGGAGACGGTCATCGCCGCCCGGTGCGCAGCCGCGTCGGCGACCACGGCCAGCCCGCAATCATAGGGCGTGTTCAACCACTTGTGGGCGTCGCTGGCCCAACTGTCGGCAGCTTCCAGGCCGGCGACCGCCGCCCGGTGGCGGGCCGATGCGCGCGCCCACAGGCCGAAGGCGCCGTCGACATGCACCCAGGCGCGCGACGCGCGCGCCAGCGGGATCAAGGTCTGGAAATCGTCGCAGGCGCCGAGGTTGAGGTCCGCGGCGTTCAAGCACAAAATCGTCGGGCGGCCCGCCGTCGCCGCCAACGCCGCCGCGAGGTCGGCGGCCGCGACGCGCCCGTCCGCGCCGGTCGCCACCGGCACCAGCGCCCGCGTGCCGATCCCGAGCAGGCGCAGCGCGCGGTCGACCGACAGGTGCCGCTGGTCGTTGGCGATGACCGCGATCGGCGGCGCGCCCGCCAGCCCATCCGCCTCGACGTCCCAGCCGCACTCGGCGAGCAGCCGGTGCCGGGCGGCGGCGAGACACGTCGCGTGCGCCATCTGGCAGCCGGTGGTCAGCGCGAACGACGCCGTCGCCGGCAGGCCGAGCAGGTCCTTCAGCCACGCGCCGGCGATCTCCTCGACGATCGACGCCGCCGGGCTGCACGCAGTCAGCCCGGCGTTCTGGTCCCAGGCGCTGGTCAGCCAGTCCGCCGCCAGCGCCGCGGGCAGCGCGCCGCCGATGACCCAGGCGAAGTGCCGCCCGCCGGTACTGCCGTTGATCCCGCCGGTCGTGTCGCGGACGAGATCGGCGACGACCTGCGCAGCCGGGACGCCGGTGTCGGGCAGGCCCGTGTCGAGCTGCGCGCGCAGCTGCGCGAGCGTCGCCGACGCGGCGACCGGAGCCGTGTCGAGCCCGGCGAGGTAGGCCTTGGCCGCGTGTGCGGCGGCGTCGAGGGCGGCAGTCATCGCATCGGTCATCGTCGTCTCCCCTGCCTGCGCCCCGTCGCACGGCCGGGCGGCGGCGTCTGGCGACTTCCGGCCGCGGGACGTCAGTCGCGGACGAACGCCCGCGCCAGCCCGTGGTACAGCCGCTCGCGGCAGACCAGCGCCCCCGCCCCGTCGGCGAGCAGCGCGGCGGCGAACAGGGGGATGATGAGGCCGCGGCTCGCCGTCGTCTCGCTCAGGATGACGACGGCGGTCAGCGGTGCGCGGACGACGCCGACGAAATAGGCGATCATGCCGAGGACGACGATCGCCCCCGGCGGGCTGTGCGGGAACAGCCCGGTCAACAGGTTGCCGACCCCCGCGCCGACCGCCAGCGACGGCGCGAAGACGCCGCCGGGTGCGCCGCTGAGCGTTGCCGCCAGCGCCGCGACGAACTTGGCCGGGCCGAACCACCACGGCTGCCCATGCCCTTCGACCAGCAGCCGGGTCGCGGCATAGCCCGTGCCCCAGGTCGCGCCGCCGCTCGTCACCCCGAGCACGGCGACGAGCGCGCCGCAGCCGGCGGCGAACAGGACGGGGCGCGCCTTGATCCGCACCAGCCACGGCGCGGAGGCGTCGGCGAAGGCGAGGACGATGCGGCTGAACAACCCGCCCGACACGCCGCCGAGGATGCCGGCGACCGGGGTCACCACCAGCACCGCCTGAAGCCCCAGCGTCTGGCCCATGGTGCCGAAATAGACATAGTCGCCGGCGATGCCGAGGCTGACGAGGCCGGCGATCATCACCGCGGCCATGACCAGTACGGCGACGCGCTGTTCATAGGCGGCGGCAAGTTCCTCGATGGCGAAGGCGACGCCGGCCAACGGCGTATTGAACGCCGCGGCGACGCCGGCCGCGCCGCCGGCGATCAGCACCCCGGCGCTGATCGGCACGCGCAGCAGGCGGTGGACCGCGACCATGATCGCCGCGCTGAGCTGCACCGTCGGCCCCTCGCGCCCGACCGACGCCCCGCCGGCGAGCATGAGGAAGGTCAGCAGCGCCTTCGCCGCCGCCGTCCGGAGCGACACCAGCGGGCCGATGCCGTCGCGCTCGGGATCGCGGGCGGCGGCGATGACCTGCGGGATGCCCGAGCCGCGCGCTTCGGGCACGCGCCGCGTCACCCAGACGACGAAGGCGAACAGCGCCGGCGTCAGCACGAGCGGCGCATACGGCGCGGCGGCGTCGAGCCGGGCGAACAGCTGATGCGCAAGGTCGCCGGCCCGGGCGAAGGCCAGCGCCGCCAGCCCGAGCACGACCGCCCCGACGCCGGTCGCCAGCCGCCGCCGCAGCGCCGGCAGCGCCGGCGACTCGTTGGCGCGGGCGAGATGCTTCAGGATGGCGTCGGGCAGGCGGCTCATGCCCCCCTGTCGCGGACCCGGCCCGGTCGGCGCAAGGGCGAAACTTGCCGCTCCGCGCTCGCCCCGCTATCCCCGCCCGCCACAGGAGAACAACATGGCCTATACCGTCGCCGTCGTCGGCGCGACCGGGAGCGTCGGGCGGGAGATGCTCAACATCCTTGCCGAGCGACAGTTTCCGATCGCCACCGTCCATGCCCTCGCCTCGGGCCGCAGCCAGGGCGACATCATCGACTTCGGCGAGGAGGGGCACACGCTCAAGGTCCAGAACCTCGAGCATTTCGACTTCGCCGGAACCGACATCGCGCTGTTCGCCGCCGGGTCCGATGTGTCGCGCAAGCTACGCGCCCCATCGCCGCCGAGGCTGGGGCCGTTGTCATCGACAACTCGTCGCTGTTCCGCATGGAGCCCGACGTGCCGCTGATCGTGCCCGAGGTGAACCCGCAGCGCGATCGACGGCTACAAGCGGCGGGGCATCATCGCCAACCCCAACTGCTCGACCGCGCAGATGGTCGTCGCGCTCAAACCCCTGCACGACGCGGCGGGGATCAAGCGCGTCGTGGTCGCGACCTACCAGTCGGTCTCGGGCGCGGGCAAGGCGGGGATGGACGAGCTGTTCGAGCAGACCCGCGCGGTGTTCGTCGGCGACGCCAAGACGAGTTCGAAGTTCACCAAGCAGATCGCCTTCAACGTCATCCCCCACATCGACAGCTTCATGGCCGACGGCTTCACCCGCGAGGAGTGGAAGATGGCGGCCGAGACGGTCAAGATCATGGGCCCCGAGGTCCGCGTCGTCGCCACCTGCGTCCGCGTGCCGGTGTTCGTCGGCCATTCGGAGGCGATCGCGGTCGAGTTCGAGCGGCCCTTGAGCGTCGCCGAGGCGCAGTCGATCCTGCGCGAGGCCCCCGGGGTGATGCTCGTCGACAAGCGCGAGGACGGCGGCTACGTCACCCCGCTGGAAAGCGTCGGCGAGTATGCGACCTATGTCAGCCGGGTCCGCGCCGACCCGACCGTGCCGCACGGCCTGCTGCTGTGGTGCGTCAGCGACAACCTGCGCAAGGGCGCCGCGCTGAACGCGGTCCAGATCGCCGAGCTGCTCGGCCGGCGGCACCTGAAGAAGGCCGCGTGACCGACAGGTCTTTCGCCGCGAGGCGGCCCGAGCGCGTCCGGGCCGTGGCCAGGTGACGGCCGAAGGTGCCATGCTTCACCGTTTCCCCTCGTTCGACGGCGCGGAGATCGCGTGGCGCGAGACCGGGACCGGGCATCCGGTCGTCCTGCTCCACGGCCTGTTCAGCGATGCGGCGACCAACTGGATCAAGTTCGGCGCCGCCGCGACGATCGCCGCCGCCGGTTTCCGCGTCATCATGCCCGACCTGCGCGGCCACGGCAGCAGCGCGCAAGCCGCACGACGCCGCCGCTTACCCGCCCGACGTGCTGGCGATGGATGTCGCCGCGCTCGTCGCCCATCTCGGCCTGAGCGCGTTCGACCTCGGCGGCTATTCGCTCGGCGCGCGGACGACGGTGCGCTGCCTGGTGCGCGGCATGGCTCCGCGCCGCGTCGTCCTCGCCGGCATGGGCCTCGCCGGGCTGATCGAGGTCAACCGGCGGACGGCGTGGTTCCTCCACGTCATCGCCAACCCCGGCAGCTTCGAGCGCGGCTCGCCCGGCTGGACGGCGGTCCAGTTCATGAAGACGACGCATGTCGACGGCGAGGCGGTGGCGCACGTCCTGCGGTCGCAGGTCGAGATGTCGCGCGCCGACCTCGCTGCCGTGACCCCGCCGACGCTGGTCGTATGCGGGGCCGACGACGCCGACAACGGCAGCGCCCCCGATCTCGCGGCGGCACTGGCGGATGCGACCTATGCCGAAATCCCCGGCACGCACATGAGTTCGGTGACCAAGCCCGAGCTGGGCCGCGCCATTGCGGGGTTCCTCGCCGGGTGACCGGCAGGCATTCAACCTTGTCATCCCCGCGAAAGCGGGAACCCATGAACTCGAACGGTTGAGGTCATGGGTCCCCGCTTTCGCGGGGATGACAGGAGCGCCGCCTACGCCTCGAGCTCCGAATCCCAGTACAGATAGTCGCGCCACGTCGAGTGCAGGAAATGCGGCGGGAAGGCCCGGCCGTTTTCCTGCAGCTGGTGGTTGTTCGGCGCGTACGCCCGGTGGTTGAGGTTCATGTGCGCCTCCGCCGGCGTCCGGCCGCCCTTGCGCAGGTTGCACGGCGCGCAGGCGGTGGTGACGTTCTCCCACGTCGTCCGCCCGCCATAGGCGCGCGGGACGATATGGTCGAAGGTCAGGTCCTCCCGCTCGCGCGAGCCGCAATATTGGCAGGCGAACTTGTCGCGCAGGAACAGGTTGAAGCGGGTGAAGGCCGGGTGCGTCGCCGGCCGGACGTACTGGCGCAGCGCGATAACCGACGGCAGCTTCATCTTGAAGCTGGGCGAGCGGATTTCGCGGTCGTATTCGGCGATGATGTCGACCCGCTCGAGGAACGCCGCCTTGATCGCGGTCTGCCACGACCACAGGCTCAGCGGGTAATAGGACAGCGGTGTGTAGTCGGCGTTGAGGACCAAGGCGGGACATGCCTCGGGCGGAGACAGCAGATCAGGATGATACATGCGTTGCCCGCTCCTCATCTGGAGCGGTCGCCAAGCAGCCGGGCCTCGTCGCACTCAAGGCCGCGAGCTGACCCGCGACCGTCCGTCAAATCCGTGGCACACCTTTACCAGAACAAGTGTGTCGCGTGTATGACAACACCGCATTTAGCAGGCGTCAAGGTGGCGGCTGTGCTAGGCCGAGGATCATGGCGAGCTGGACCCCGGAAGCCGACAGCGGCATCGCGATGCGCGAGGTGGCGGCGAACGGCCTGACCTTCGAAATCGCCGAAGCCGGCAGCGGCGATCACCTCGCGCTCTGCCTGCACGGCTTTCCGGAACTCAATTTCAGCTGGCGCTACCAGATGCCGCTGCTGGCGAAGCTGGGCTACCGCGTCTGGGCCCCCAATCAGCGGGGCTATGGCGGATCGTCGCGCCCGGCAGCGGTCGCCGATTATGCGCTCGAGCATCTGACCGCCGATGTCGCCGCGCTGTTCGCCGCCAGCGGCGCGACGCGGCTGACGCTGATCGCCCACGACTGGGGCGGGGCGGTGGCGTGGTTCGCGACGATCAACCGCATCGCGCCCGTCGAGCGGCTGATCGTGATGAACCTGCCGCACCCGATCTGCTTCAACGCCGCCCTCAAGCATTGGCCGCAGCGGCGGCGGAGCTGGTACATCGCCTTGTTCCAGCTGCCGGTCCTGCCCGAGTGGCTGCTCGGCGCGAACGGAGCCGCATGGGTTCGCCGGGTCTTCCGCGGCATGGCGATCGACAAGAGCCGCTTCCCCGACGGCGTGCTCGACGTCTATGCCGCCGGGGCCCTGCGGCCCGGCGCGCTGACGGCCATGGTCAACTGGTACCGCGCCGCCGCCCGCCACCCGCTGCGCCTGAGGAACGGCGGGCGGGTCGAGGTGCCGACGCTGATCGTCTGGGGCGAGGCCGATACCGCGCTGGGGCTGGAGACGCTCGACGGCACGGAGCGTTTCGTCGCCGACCTGACGATCAAGCGGCTGCCCGGGGTGTCGCATTGGGTCCAGCAGGAAGCGCCCGAGGCGGTCAATGCGATCCTGGAAGCGTGGCTGCCCCCGGCCTGACCTGCTGCACTGTGTCGCTTCCCCTCGGCGGCCTGCGGCCCCATGTACGCGGCGAGGCAAGGAGAGGCGTGAGCGCCATGCAACAGACCATTCTCATCGTCCTGATGATCGCCGCCGCACTGGCGACGCTCGGCGTGCTCGCGCGCGGCATCATCATCATGGCGCGCGGCAACGACGTCGGCGGCATCAAGGCGAACAAGATGATGAGCTACCGCGTCGCCTTCCAGGCGCTCACCATCGCCATCATCGCGGTGATCTTCCTGCTCAACCGGCACTGAGCGGCGGCGCTATCGCCGGGCGTCGCCGGCCGCTAAGCCGTGTCGACGACGCAGGGGGCACCATGGTCAAGCTGAACCGCATCTACACCAAGACCGGCGACGACGGCACCACCGGCCTGGCCGATGGCGGCCGGCGGTCCAAGGACGATGCCAGGATCGCCGCTTACGGCACGGTCGACGAGGCGAACTCGGTCATCGGCATGGCCCGGCTGCACAGCGCCGGCGACGCGCTCGACGCGATGCTGGCGCGGATCCAGAACGATCTATTCGACGTCGGCGCCGATCTCGCCACGCCCGGCGACGACTTCGACGCCGCCAGCCAGAGCCTGCGCGCGACGCCGGCGCAGGTCGCACGGCTCGAGAGCGAAATCGATGCGATGAACGCGGCGCTGAAGCCGCTGACATCGTTCATCCTGCCGGGCGGGACGGCGCTCGCGGCCACCCTCCACCTCGCGCGCACCGTCGTCCGCCGCGCCGAGCGGCTGACGATCACCGCCGCGCGCGGCGAGCCGGTCAACCCCGTCGCGATCCAGTATCTCAACCGCCTGTCCGACCATCTGTTCGTCGCCGCCCGCGCCGCCAATCCGGGCGGCGACATCCTGTGGGTACCGGGAGCCAGTCGCTAGCGTTATGGCCGCTTGACCAGCAACGGAGCCGACATGGCGACAGCGGCCCTCGCGGACGTGGACGACCTCGACGAGCGCTTTGGTGCGACGCGGGCACTGACCGTCGCGCTCGCCGCGCCGCTGTCGGACGCGGATGCGACGGTCCAGTCGATGGCCGACGCCTCGCCGGCGAAATGGCACCTGGCGCACACGACATGGTTTCTCGAGACGTTCGTCCTCGCCCCGCTCGGCGCGACGCCGTTCGACCCCCGCTTCGGCTATCTGTTCAATAGCTATTACGAGGCTGCGGGGCCCCGTCATCCGCGAGGCAGCCGGGGGCTGCTGACACGGCCGGCACTGGGCGAGGTGCTCGCCTGGCGCGAGCATGTCGACACCGCCCTCGACCGCGCGTGGGGCCGGCTCGACGCCGAGCTGCGGGCGCTGGTCGAGCTCGGCATCGCCCACGAGCAGCAGCATCAGGAACTGCTTCTTACCGATATCCTTCACCTGTTCGCACAGAACCCGATCGCGCCCGCGATGTACGACGCCGTGCCGCCAGCGGCCGCCGAGCCCGTGACCGGCGCGATCGCGTACCCCGGCGGCGTGGTGACGATCGGGGCGCGGAGCGGCTTCGCCTTCGACTGCGAGGGTCCGGCGCACGACGTGCTGGTCGCGCCGTTCCGCCTCGCCCGCGCCGCGGTGACCAATGCCGAGTGGGACGCCTTCGTCGCCGACGGCGGCTACGACGACCCGCGCCTGTGGTTGTCGGACGGTTGGGCCTGGCGGCAGCGCGAAGCCATCGCCGCCCCGCTCCATTGGCGACCCGAGGGCCGCGAGTTCACCCTGTCGGGCGAAGTCGAGCGCCGCGGCGACGCGCCCGTCGCCCATGTCAGCCAGTATGAAGCCGACGCGTTCGCCGCCTGGGCCGGAGCGCGCCTGCCGACCGAGGTCGAGTGGGAGGCGGCGGCCGCCGGTGCCGACCCGGCTGGCGGCAACCAGCTTGACCGTCCCGGGTGGATCGGCCCGCGTGGCGGCGCGAGCCTGTTCGGCGACGTCTGGACGTGGACCGCGAGCGCCTTCCTCCCCTATCCCCGGTTCCGCGCCGCCGACGGTGCCGTCGGCGAATACAATGGCAAGTTCATGAGCGGGCAGATCGTCCTGCGCGGGGCCTCGTGTGCGACGCCGAGGGGCCACAGCCGGACGACCTATCGCAACTTTTTCCCGCCCGCGGCGCGGTGGCAGTTCAGCGGCGTCCGCCTGGCGTACGACGTCTGATGGCCGACACTCCCGAGCCCGACAGCGCCTTTGCCGCCGCCGTCCTCGCCGGGCTGGCGGTGAGGCCGAAGGTCATCCCGGCGCGCTTTTTCTATGACCGCGCCGGCTCGGAGCTGTTCGAGGCGATCACCGCCCTGCCCGAATATTATCCGACGCGGACCGAGATCGGCATCCTTGCCGCGGCCGCCAGCGACATCGCCGCGCGCGTCGGTACGGGCCGGGCGGTGGTCGAGTTCGGCTCCGGCTCGTCGGCGAAGACCCCGCCGTTCCTGCGCGCGGTCGCCGCCGCCGCGCACGTGCCGATCGATATCTCCGCCGAGTTCCTCGGCATGGCCGCGGCCGACCTCGCCGCCAAGCTGCCCGGCCTGCCGGTCTACCCGCTCGCGGCCGATTTCACCCGGCCGCTCGTCCTGCCACCGGAGATCGCGACCCTGCCCAAGCTCGGGTTCTTCCCCGGCTCCACGCTCGGCAACATGGGACCGGCGGCCGCCGTCGACCTGCTTCGCGCCTTCGGCGACACGTTGGGCGACGACGCCCGGCTCATCATCGGTCTCGACCTGCGCAAGGACGCGCGGCTGATCGAGGCGGCGTACAACGACCGGGCCGGGGTGACGGCGGCGTTCAACCTGAACCTGATCGAGCGCATCAACCGCGAACTGGCCGGGACGGTCGACGTCGCCGCCTTCGCCCACGAAGCCTTCTTTAACGCCGACCTCGGCCGCATCGAAATGCACCTGCGCGCGCGCCGCGATACCGCGTTTACCGTCCTCGGCACCCCGTTCGAGCTCGCGATGGGCGAGACGATCCACACCGAGAACAGCTACAAGTGGACGGTCGACGAGGCGCGCCTGCTCGCCCGCGCCGCCTACTGGACGCCGGAGGCGCTGTGGACCGATGCCGATCATCTGTTCGCCGTCCATCTGTGGCGACGCGACGCCGCGCGCGCGGAACCGTGATTGACGCGGACGCGCTTCGCTTTCTACAGACGGTCGCAATCCTTGGGAGTGCGCAATGAAGGTCCTCGTCCCCGTCAAGCGGGTGGTCGACTATAACGTCAAGGTCCGGGTCAAGACCGACGGCAGCGGCGTCGAACTCGCCAACGTCAAGATGAGCATGAACCCGTTCGACGAAATCGCCGTCGAGGAAGCGATCCGCCTGAAGGAAAAGGGCGTTGCGACCGAGATCGTCGTCGTCTCGATCGGCGTGCAGCAGGCGCAGGAGACGCTCAGAACCGCGCTCGCCATGGGCGCGGACCGCGGCATCCTGGTCGTCACCGACCAGACGACCGAATCGCTGATGGTCGCCAAGGTGCTGGCGAAGATCGCCGCCGACGAACAACCCGGCCTGATCATTCTCGGCAAGCAGGCGATCGACGACGACGCCAACCAGACCGGGCAGATGCTGTCGGCGCTGCTCGGCTGGCCGCAGGGCACCTTCGCCTCGAAGGTCACGGTCGAGGGCGACCATGTCACTGTCGAGCGCGAAGTCGACGGCGGCGCCGAGACGGTGCGGCTGAAGCTGCCGGCGGTCGTCACCACCGACCTGCGGCTGAACGAACCCCGCTACGCCAGCCTGCCGAACATCATGAAGGCCAAGGCGAAGAAGATCGAGAACAAGACGCCGGCCGATTACGGCATCGATCCGACGCCGCGACTGAAGGTGACCAAGGTGGTCGAGCCGTCGAAGCGGACGGCCGGGGTCAAGGTCAAGACGGTCGACGAACTGGTCGACAAGCTGAAGGTTTTGGGAGCGATCGGATGAGCGCGCTGGTTCTGGCCGAACACGACAATGCCTCGCTGAAGGACGCTACGCTCGCCGCGGTGACGGCGGCCGGGCAACTGGGCGGCGAAGTTCATATCCTGGTTGCGGGCGAAGGCTGCCGGGCGGTCGCCGACGCCGCGGCGCAGGTTGCGGGCGTGACCAAGGTGCTTCTCGCCGACGATGCGGCCTATGGCCATCAGCTGGCGGAGAACCTCGCTCCCCTGATCGCGCAGGTGATGGCGGCGTACGACGCCTTCGTCGCGCCGGCGACGACGCGCGGCAAGAACGTCGCGCCGCGGGTCGCCGCGCTGCTCGACGTCGTCCAGGTCAGCGAGATCCTGTCGGTCGAGGGGCCGGACACCTTCACCCGCCCGATCTACGCCGGCAATGCCATCGCCACGGTGACGACGAGCGACGCCAAGAAGGTCATCACGGTGCGCGGCACGGCCTTCGCCAAAGCGGCGGCAACCGGCGGCAGCGCGACGATCGAGCCGGTCGGCGCCGCGGGCGATGCCGGCCTGTCGAGCTTCGTGTCGGCCGACCTCGCCGTCAGCGCGCGCCCAGAACTGACCGCGGCCAAGATCATCGTCTCGGGCGGCCGTGCGCTCGGATCGTCCGAGAAATTCCACGAGATCATGGAGCCGCTGGCGGACGCGCTCGGGGCGGGGCTCGGAGCGAGCCGGGCGGCGGTCGATGCCGGTTATGTGCCGAACGACTACCAGGTCGGCCAGACCGGCAAGATCGTCGCGCCGGAGCTCTACATGGCGGTCGGCATTTCGGGCGCGATCCAGCACCTCGCCGGCATGAAGGACAGCAAGATCATCGTCGCGATCAACAAGGACGACGACGCGCCGATCTTCCAGGTCGCCGATGTCGGGCTGGTCGGCGACCTGTTCGCGATCGTTCCGGAGCTGACGACCAAGATCGCCGCCGCGCGAAGCTGAGCACGGCCTTCGCCCGCACGCCCTCCTGCGGTCTGACGCCACGGATTGACGCCGCCCGCGCCCGCCTGCCAGTCTGGCGCAGGCAGGCGGGGGCAGGCGGATGGCACAGGCGGAGCAGCTCAAGCGGACGCTTGGCCCCCTATCGGTTTCACTGCTGACGCTGTCGGTGCTGTCGCCGGCGGCGTCGGTGTTCATCACCGGGGCAGACATCGTCCACCAGGTCGGCACCGGTGCCGCCCTCGCCTTCCTCGCCGGCGGGCTTCTGACGCTCGTCTTCACCTTTGCGCAGGCGGAACTCGGCGCAACCTTCCCTTTCGCCGGCGGCGACTATGCGATGATCGGCCAGGTGCTCGGTCCGCGCTGGGGCTGCGTCCAGTTCGGGCTCGACCTGTTGTCGACGCCGGTCTTCATCGCCCTGACCGCGAGCGGTATCGCGCTCTATCTGCACGGGGTTGCGCCGGAACTGCCGGCGATCCCGACCGCGGCAGCCGCCGTCGCCGTGGCGACCGTCGGCGCGATCGCCAACGTCCGCACCAGCGCGGTCGTCACCGGCGTCTTTCTCGGCATCGAACTGGCCGCGCTGGCGATCGTCACCCTGCTCGGGTTCGCCGAGCCGGCGCGCGGCCTTGCCGAGGTGCTGACCGCGCCGGTCCACTTCGCCAACGGCCTCGCCGCGCCGCTGACGCTCGGCGTCGCCGCCGGCGCGGTGTCGGCCGCGTCCTGGGCGACGAGCGGAGCGGGCCAGGCGATCTATTTCGCCGAGGAAATCCATGACGCCGGGCGGGTCGGCCACCTCGTCGTCCGCATCACGCTGATCTCCATCGCGACGATGGTCGTTCCCGTCCTTGCCCTTGCCGTCGGCAGCCGCGACCTGCCGGCGACGCTCGCCGCCGACTCACCGTTTGCCGCTTTCATCGCCCAGCACGCCTCGCCGACCCTGGCGACGATCATCGGGCTGGGCATCGCTGCGGCGATCTTCAACGCGGTGATGGCGGCGGTCATCTGCTACGGGCGTTGGCTGTGGAGCTCCGGGCGCGACGCGATCTGGGCCGCGCCGGTCAACCGCGCCCTGGTCCACCTCCACCCGCGCTTCGGCTCGCCGTGGGTGGCCACCGGTGCGGTCGGGGCGACGGCGATGGCCTTCACCCTGCTTGGGCTCGAAACGCTGGTACTGCTCGCGGCGGCGAACGGCATCGTCAACTGGGCGCTGCTCAACGTAGCCGGCCTCGCCGGGCGGCGGCGCGGCCTGACCGGCCAGGGCAGCGCCTACCGGGCACCGCTGTTCCCGCTGACCAACATCGTCAGCCTGATCGCCGCCGCCGGCCTTGCGGTTCTGACGTTCCAGGACGAGGTCGGGCGCACCGGCGAGCTGATCGTCGCTGCCGATGTCGCCCTCGCCCTGCTCTACTACCACCTCGTCCTGGCGCGCCGGCCCGGCGGCTGGCGGCTGGTCGCGCCCGCCGCCGCCTAGAACGCCAGGCGGACACCGGCCTCGTAGCTGATGTCGTAATATTCGCGCTGGATCGTCTTGGTGTTATAGCCCTCGTAATAGCGCAGCGGCGTGTTCAACAGGTTCTTGGCGTTGAAATAGACCGCCATCTTCGGCAGCACCTGATAGCTCGTCGTCAGGTCGAGCGTCGTCCGCGCATCCTCGAAGACGTCGAGCCCGTCCGCGCCGCCGACCTGGAAGATCGCCGCATCGACGTGGAGCAGGGCGAGGCGCAGCTGCACCTTGTGCGCCTCGTAGAAGCCGGCGATGTTGTAGGTGAACTTCGACGTCCCCGGCAGCGCCGAGTAGGATGCCGGGAGGCCACCGTTGGTCAGGCTGTCGCGGATCTGCACCTTGGAGTCGACGTAGGTGAAGTTGCCCGAGAAGCCGAGGCCGGCGAGCAGACCGGGAAGGTGATCGAACTTCTGGACGTAGCTCGCCTCGACACCGCGGGCGTAAGCACCATTGACGTTCGAGTAGGTGCTGATCGTGGTGATCCCCGAGATGCCCGGAAAGTTCGGATCACGAACGATCCGTTGCAGAATATAATTGTCGAGCTCCTTGTCAAAGAAGCCGACCGAAAGGATGCCGGCGTTCGGCAGGTAATATTCGAGCGTCGCGTCGAAGCTGTTGGCGGTGATCGGCTTCAGGTTAGGATTGCCGACCGAGACCGCCTGGTTGCCAACGTCGATGTTGGCACCGGCGATCGTCTGCAGAAAGCCAGGGCGGCCGATGCCGGTCGAATAGGTCGCGCGACCGACGAAGTTCGGCTGGAAGTAATAGGCGAGCTGAACCGTCGGGAAGACGTTGGTGTACTTATGGGGCGTCGAGGTCAGCGCCGACGTCGTGTTGCCGTTGGCGTCGGTGGTCGAGCTGATGCCGCGCAGCGTCGTGTCGGTCGCTTCGACGCGGACGCCGGCGAGGACGTTCAGCTTGCCGAAGCGTTCATCGACCTGCGCATAGCCGGCATAGATATTTTCGGTGTCGTTAAAGATCAGGCCCTTGAGCGCCAGCGCGCCTGCTGGCAGCGCTGCGTTGTAGATCGCGCGGAGCGGGAATCGCGCCGGGCTGTAGCCGACCGAAAAGCGGTTACCGTAATAATCGGTATAGGGTCCGCTACCGAGCACCTGGCTGAGCGACGTCGTCGGCGGCGCGGCGTCGGTGTAGCTGCCGTTCGCATCGTCCTTGTCGCGGAAGCGCAGCTTGCCGCCGATCTTGAACGCGCCCTCGCCGCCAAGGAGAGTCGTCGGGAAGGTCAGGTTGAGCACGCCCGCCTTCTCGCGGTCGAACGCCCGTTCGGTCGTATTGCCGATCGAAAACAGGCTAAACTGGGTCGGATCGTTGGGGTTGAAGCCGATCGGCTTAAGCGTCGGGATTTCAGGATTGGTGATGTTGTCATAGGCAACCGAGAAGGTGTTCTTCGTCCGGAACGAGCTGTTGTAATCGTAATCCCGGTGATACGTCGCCGACGTATACGACGCCTCATAGTCGACAATGACCGGACCGAGATCGTTGCGGCCGCCGGCGGCGGTAACAAAGTTGATGTGGGTTTCCTGCTCGTCACGCAAACTGACCCGCGCCGTCGCACCACTGGCAATGAAGCCGTTGCGGTTGGCCGGGTCGGGCGCGACGGTGTTCGCAAGGTTGCGGTACTGCAGGATCAAGCGGGTGTTGACGGCCTCGGTATAGCCGGTGTCGTTCGCGCGGATGTAGTAGCTGCTGCTCTCCGACGGCTTCCAATCGAGTGCTCCGCCAAAGCCGAAGCGGCGACGGTTATAGGTGTAGCGGCGGAGATCGACCGACCCCAGCTGAGGGTTGGTGAACCGCGGGTCGGGGGTGACGCCGTCGGCGAGCACGCCGTTGTCGGCCGGCCCAGGCTCGATGTCGTCGAAGCCGCGGCGGTCGGTGTGGTACGACCCCGTCAGCACGATGGCGAGGCTGCGATCGGGCCCGAAGGTCGTGCCGACCGCGCCTTCGCCGTCGAACACGTCGCCGTTCTTGCGGAATGCCTCATAGCCACCGCCGAGCGTTGCTTCGAGGAACGGCTTCTTGACGCCGACCGCCGAGCGCGGGCTGAGCTCGACCGAGCCGCCAAGACCTTCGGCTTCTTCATCAGGCAGGCCGGTCTTGCGAACGATGATCCGGTCGACCGAGCCGATCGGGATCGTGTCCAGCTCGACCGCGCGGCCGCCGCCGCCAAAATAGGTGCCGCCCGGCTGCGTGTTGAGGAGCGTCACGCCGCCGAAGGTGGTGCCGTTGAAATTCGAGTCGAGGCCGCGGATGGCGACGAAGCGCCCCTCCCCTGTGTCGATCGCGAGGCTCACGCCAGGCACTCGGCCGAGCGCTTCGGCAGCGTTGAAGTCCGGATATTTCACGATATCCTCGGCCGCCTGGATGTTGACCAGGTTCGGTGCCACGCGCTGCTCATCACGCGCTGTCGTCGTCGCCCGGCGAGCAGTGATGACGATGGTGTCGGACACCGGATCGGAGGTCGTCGCATCGGCCGCCAACACGGGAGCGGACGCGGACGCGAGCAACGTAATCAGTAGGATCGTACGCACCGGGCGATGCCCTCCCTTAGTTGGTAGGGTCGCCCTAGGCGGGTGGTGCGACAGATTGGTTACGGTCTGGTGACCAATCGGTGTCAGCGCGCCAGCATGAGGTACCTGCGCGGTGAGGCAGGATCGCCGACGCCGCCGGTGCGGCGGCTAGGCAGCCATCTTGCGACACTCCGCCGCGCATTCGCGGCAGGCGGCGACACACGCCTCCATCCCGTCGAGCGCGTCGCAGCTGTCGGCGCACGCCTCGCACACCTCGGCGCACAGGCGGCACGACGCGGCGTGGAATTCCGAGCTTCGCAGCATGAAATCCGCCGCGGTCGCGCAGATCGCGGCGCAATCGGCCATCAGGCGAAAGTGCTTGGGCGCGACGTGGTCGCCGCCGGTTTCGAGGCAATGGTTCATCGCCATGCCCAGCGCGACGCCATGGGCCCGGTTGCACGCCTCGATGCACGCGGCGAGGTCAGGGTCCATGGGGTACTCCACTAAAAATTGTGCAAGTGCGAACGCGGGCTGAGGCGATTCCGTTCCCGTCGCGTTGCATCGGGTCCGGCCGCCGCTATGGTGCGCGCCGAGGGGATGCCGATGCCGACAACCGATCTGCCGCCGCCGAAAAAGGTCGTCCTTGCCTTTTCCGGCGGTCTCGACACGAGTGTCATCCTCAAGTGGCTGCAGCAGACCTACGGCTGCGAAGTCGTGACCTTTACCGCCGACCTCGGCCAGGGCGAGGAGGTCGAGCCGGCGCGGGCGAAGGCGGAACTGCTGGGCGTCCGCGAAATCTTCATCGAGGACCTGCGCGACGAGTTCGTCAGCGAGTACGTCTTCCCGATGATGCGCGCGAACGCGCTGTACGAGGGCCAGTACCTGCTCGGCACCTCGATCGCGCGGCCGTTGATCGCCAAGAAGCAGATCGAGATCGCGAAGGCCGTTGGCGCCGATGCCGTCAGCCACGGCGCGACCGGCAAGGGCAACGACCAGGTCCGCTTCGAGCTCGGCTATTACGCGCTCGCGCCCGACATCCGCATCATCGCGCCGTGGCGCGAATGGGACCTGACCAGCCGCGAGGCGCTGATCGCCTTCGCCGAGGCGCACCAGATCCCGGTAGCGAGGGACAAGCGCGGTGAAAGCCCCTTCTCGACCGACGCCAACCTGCTCCACACCTCGTCCGAGGGGAAGGTGCTCGAGGACCCGTGGCAAGAGGTGCCCGACTATGTCTACTCCCGGACGGTCGATCCCGAGCACGCCCCCGACGCGGCGCAATATATCACGATCGACTTCGAACGCGGCGATCCGGTCGCGGTCGACGGCGAGGGCTTCGGCCCGGCGGCGTTGCTGGCTAAGTTGAACGACCTCGGGCGGACGCACGGCATCGGTCGGCTCGACCTCGTCGAGAACCGCTTCGTCGGCATGAAGAGCCGCGGGATGTACGAGACGCCGGGCGGTACGATCCTCCATGCGGCGCATCGCGGCATCGAGCAGATCACGCTCGACCGCGGGGCGGCGCACCTCAAGGACGCGCTGATGCCGCAGTACGCCGAGCTCATCTACAACGGCTTCTGGTTCGCCCCCGAGCGCGAGATGCTGCAGGCGGCGATCGATCACAGCCAGGCCAAGGTCAGCGGCACCGTGCGGCTGAAGCTGTACAAGGGCCGGGCCGACGTCGTCGGGCGGCGGTCGCCGAACTCGCTCTATTCGGCCAAGGTCGTGACGTTCGAGGACGATGCCGGGGCCTACGACCAGCGCGACGCGGCAGGGTTCATCAAGCTCAACGCCCTGCGCCTGCGGCTGCTCGGGCGGCGCGACCGCAGCGACTGATGTGCCGCGCCTTGGTCGGCGGCGCGCTTGCACGGCAAAATGTCGGCAGGGTTTACACTTCGCAACGCCGTGCTTCATCATGAATACGTCAAGTCTATCGAATCGTTAACTCTGCCGTGACTGGCACAGGTATTGCGTCGCATCATGGGCAACTCGTCAACGGAGAGCTTCCCATGCGCATCTTTGCCCGGGCGATCGCCCTTGCTGCCCTGCTCGGCACCGCGTCTGCCGCCAGCGCCGGCGTCCTGTTCGCCAACAACTTCGATAACGAGACCGTGGCGCTCAACAGCAGCCTCTCGAACTTCACCGTGACCGGCCAGGTCGATACCATCGCGGGCGGCACCTACGGGATCACCTGCCCAGGGAATTGCGTCGACCTCGACGGCACGCCGGGACCCGGTCAGATCCTGTCGGACCCGATCGCGTTTGCCGCCGGCAAGCTGATCCGGATCAGCTTCGACGTCAGTGGCAATCAGCGCGGCGACAGCGCCGACCAGTTCCAGTTCGAAGCGACGTTCGGCAGCATGCTGACGACGTACTTCCAGGTCCTCGGCGGCTTCACTTATGGCGGCACCGGGCCGCTCACCGGCACGTCGACGGGGACCTATTTCGAGACGATCGCGGCGGACCGGCCGTTCGTGCGGTACACGCTCGGCCTGACGCCGACCACGGCGGGGACGCTCCAGCTGCGCTTCGCGACGCCGAGTGCCGACAATATCGGCCCGCTGCTCGACAATGTCGTCGTCACGCAGGTCCCCGAGCCGGCAAGCTGGGCGCTGATGATCGCCGGGTTCGGCCTGATCGGTGCCGCCGCGCGCCGTCGCGGTTTCGCCGCCGCCTGATCTGCGCTAAGCGGCGGCGATGACCATCGCCGCCGCCATCGCCGACTTCATCGCCGCCCATGCCGCGGCGTGGAGCAGCGGCGACATCGATACCGTCGGCGACGCCATGGGCCTGCCGCAGATGCTCGCCGGCGCGGGCGGTACGACCTTCATCGAGGACGATCGCCAGCTCGTCGAATGGGTCGAGGACCGGCTCGCCCGCTGGCGGGATCACGGCGTGACCGCCGTAACGGCGACGGTCGAGGCGATCGAGGAACTGCCCGACGAGGCGGCGCGGGTGACCAGCCGGTGGCAGCTGACGGGCAGCGGCGACCCGGTCAGCTTCATCGCGGTCGATACGATCGCGTCCGACGACGGCGAATGGTATTATGTCGTGACCGACATCGCTGGCGAGGAGGTCGCCTGGGCTAACCCAGGATCGCCCGGTAGCGGAAGAAATTGAACACCGACGCGACGCCGGTGCCGAGGACCAGCCCGGCAAGGACCGGCGCGCCGGTCGCGATCACACCAGCGTAGATCAGGTAGTTGATCACCGCCCCGGCGAGCGACTGGAGGGCATAGGCGCCGAACTCGCGCCACGACGGCGGCGCGGTGGTGCGGAAGGTCAGGCGGCGGTTGAACCACCAGGTGAAAACGATCGTCACCGCGATCGACACCACCCGCCCGGCATAAGGCGATACGCCCGCCGCGATGGTCAGCCGCAGAATCCCCCAGTCGAGCAGGAAGGCGATGCCGCCGATGCCGACGAACTTCGCCGCCTGGACCGCCCAGGGCGGAAAGGTGCGCCGGACGCCCGCCGGCTCAGTCACTCGTCAGCAGCGCGGTGAAGAACCCGGTGACAAGCGCCTGCACGCCGAGCGCGCACAGCAGCACCGACGGGATCGCCAGCCGCATCGTCCCCTCGACGTCGAGATTGCCGAAGCCCCCCCCGGCCCAGCCGCCGACGGCGACGACGGCAAAGCCGATCCCGGCGGCGAGCATGACCGCGCCGGCGACGCACGTCCGGTCGATGGTGAACAGGCGGCGGGCAAGCTCGATCCGCGGCGAGGTCGGCCACAGTTTCTCGCGCACGCCGAACAGACGGGCGATGACGGCGAAGCTCATCAGCTGCGCGCCAATGATGACCCCGGCGGCGGCGAACAACAGCGTGTGGACGCCAAGGGTGACGTTGCCGAGGTGGAGGCTGCCCGGGAGCAGGGCGGCAAGCAGGACCAGGCCGGTCAGCGCCAGCGCCGCCCCGGGATAGAAGAACAGCCACTTCGGCGCGAAGGTCAGCAGAAACTTCAGGTGACGCCAGCCGTCGCGCCACGAGCGCAGGTGCGGCGGTCGCGAGCGGCCGTCCGGGCTCAGCGTCGTCGGGACTTCGGTGACGCGGAGGTTGGCCAGCGTCGCCTTGACCACCATCTCGGAGGCGAACTCCATGCCGGTGGTCTTGAGGCCGAGAGCGAGGATCGCATCGCGGCGGAACGCGCGCAGGCCGCAGTGGAAGTCGCCGATGGTCGACGGGTAGAACAGCCGCCCGGCGAAGCTCAGCACGGGATTGCCGAGGTAGCGGTGGAGCGGCGGCATCGCGCCGGGCGCGATGCCGCCCTTGAAGCGGTTGCCCATGACGAGGTCATAGCCGTCGCGCAGCTTGGCGACGAACGGCATCAGCCCGAGGAAGTCATAGCTGTCGTCGCTGTCGGCCATGGCGACGAAGCGCCCGCGCGACGCCGCGATGCCCGCCTGCAGCGCCGCGCCGTAGCCCCGCACCGGCACCGGCACGACCCGCGCGCCGAGACTGGCCGCGATCGCCTGGCTGCCGTCGGTCGAGCCGTTGTCGGCAATGACCACCTCGCCGACGACGCCGCTTTCGCGAAGAAAGCGGTTGGCCTTCTCGATGCACGTGGCCAGCGTTTCGGCTTCATTGAGGCACGGCATGACGATCGACAGCTCGACCGATGCAGTCGCGGCGACGCGCTCGCGCTCCAGTTCAAGTACCGCCATGTCGATCCTCACCCCCGCTGCCAAGCCTAACTCAAGACGGCTTTATACCGGAAGTAGCTGAATACAGCCGTAACGCCAGTCCCGAGGACAAATGCCGCCCAGGTCGGGGCACCAAGATAGAGGGCACTCCAATAGATCGTGAGGTTGAGGGCGATGCCGGCCATGGCCACGGCAATGTAGCGACCGAACTCGCGCCAGCTCGGCGGGGCCGCGGTGGCGAAGGTCAGCCGGCGGTTGAGGAGCCAGGTATAGACCGTCGCCACTGCCACGCTGATGATGCGCGCCAGGTACGGCGACAGGCCGAGGGCGACGAAGCCGCTCAGGACCCCAAAGTCGATTGCGGCGGCCGAGCCGCCGACGAACAGGAACTTGGCAACCTGCCGTGCCCAGTCAGGGATTGCCGTACGCGCCATGCGCGGACCTCCGTCAGCTCGCGAGGTTGAACGCCTGCTTCAGCCCGTCGACGACGAACTGCGCCGCCAGCGCGGCAAGGACGACGCCGAGCAGTCGCGTGATCATCGCCTCGATCCGGTCGCCCATCAGCCGCATCAGCGGCCCGGCCGCAAGCAGCGCCGCAAGCGTGATCGCCAGCACCGCGGCCAGCGCAGCGAAGACAACGAGGTGCGCCTCGACGCCGTGGGCGCGCGCGGTCAGCAGCATGACGGCCGCGATCGATCCCGGTCCGGCGAGCATCGGGATCGCCATCGGGAAGATCGAGATGTCCTCCTCGACGACATCGCGGCCCTGGATGACCTCCTCGGCGCGGCTCTCGCGGCGCTCGGTGCGCTTTTCGAATACCATGTCGATCGCGATCAGGAACACCATGATGCCGCCGGCGATGCGGAAAGCCGCCAGGCTGATCCCGAGCGACGCCAGGAACGCCTCGCCGAACGCGCCGAACAGGACCAGCACGGCCGCCGCGATCGCCGTCGACCGGAGCGCCATCGTCCGCCGGTGCGCCGGGCTCGCGCCGCTCGTCAGCGACGAGAAGATCGGCACGCATCCCGGCGGGTCGAGGACGACGAACAGCGTGACGAACGCCGACACGAACAGCGGCGTCATCGCCATCACGGGCGCCATCAAGGGCATCACAGCGCCACCGGCATCACAGCGCCACCGGCGGCGGCAGCCCGGCGCGGGCATGCGCGGCCAGCAGCGTGTTCCGCAGCAGGCAGGCAATCGTCATCGGCCCGACCCCGCCGGGCACCGGTGTGATCGCGCCGGCGACGTCGATCGCCTCGGCGAAGGCGACGTCGCCGACCAGCCGCCCCTTGCCGGCGGCGTCGGTCAGCCGGTTCATGCCGACGTCGATGACCACCGCGCCCGGCTTGAGCCACTTGCCGCGGATCAGTTCGGGCACGCCGACGGCAGCGACAACGATGTCGGCGCGCCCGACGTGGCCGGCGAGGTCGCGCGTCCGGCTGTGCGCCACCGTCACCGTCGCCGACGCCGCGGTCAGCAGCGCCGCCATCGGCTTGCCGACGATGTTCGACCGCCCGACGACGAGCGCCTCCGCGCCGGTCAGGTCGCCGACCACCTCCCGGAGCAGGAGGAGGCAGCCGGCGGGCGTGCACGGCACCAGCCCCGGCAGCCCGGTGGCCAACCGCCCCGCGTTGACCGGGTGGAAGCCGTCGACGTCCTTGTCGGGATCGACCGCGACCAGCACCTTGGCCGCGTCGACGTGCGGCGGCAGCGGCAGCTGGACGAGAATACCGTCGACGGCATCGTCGGCGTTCAGCGTGGCGACCAGCGCCAGCAGGTCGGCCTCGGCAACCGTCGCCGGCAGCCGGTGCTCGAGCGAGCGCATCCCTGCCGCCGCGGTGCGCGCGATCTTGTTCCGCACGTAGACCTGGCTTGCCGGGTTTTCACCGACGAGCACCACCGCCAGTCCCGGCGGGCGACCGCGAGCCGCGACGAACGCGGGCACGGCGGCAGCGATCCGCGCCACCAAGGCATCGGCACGTGCCTTGCCGTCGATGATCGAGGCGGTCACGCCGCCGGCTCGGCGGTCAGGGCCTGCAGCTTGCGCATCAGCTGGACCGGGTCGCCGTCGATCGTCACGACCTTGGCGCGCGTGGTGATGCCGCCGGTGACTTCGACGTCGCTCGGTCGGACGCCGAGCCAGCGCGCCAGCGTGGTCTCGACCGCGTCGTTCGCCTCCCCGTCGACGGGAGCAGCGGCGACGCGGACGCCGAGATGAGGCCGCCCGTCACTGTCGGCGACCAGCCCTTCGACCGCATTGCGTCCGCCACGCGGCGACACCCGGACGGCAATCGTGATGCCACCGGTGACAGGCCCCCACGCCTTCACGCCAGCGCAAGGTCGCGCATGATGGCGGGGTAAAGGTAGTTCTGGATGAGGACGATCACCAGGAACAGGACCATTGGCGACAGGTCGATGCCGCCCATGTCGGGGATGATCCGGCGGATCGGACGGAGCAGCGGGTCGAAGATCCGCTCCAGGGTCCGTACCACCCCCTGAACGAAGCGATTGTACGTGTTGACGACGTTGAAGGCGATCAGCCACGACATGATGGCGTAGACGATCAACAGGAACTTCAGCAGCCCCAGCAGATAATAAACGACGAAGTCGAGCAACGCCACGATGGTGTTCACGCCGATGTTCCCGAGGCCCGATGCCGGTCGAGCATCTAGGGTGTTGCGGCGCAGCGCGCAATCGGGACGCGGGGCTGGCGAACGGCCGCCGGTCCGGACCCCCGCCATCCCGCACGATCGATCCGGCGACGTAATCTGTCCTGCGCGGTACCGCACACGCCAAGTGTCGGAAATCTTTACGCTTTCGTAAACGCGCCGGGGTTCCTTCGCACTTGCAAAAAACAGTCCTGTTTATTTCTCAACGATTTAGCCACCACGTTCGCAAAGCGGAACAAAGCTGGCACGACGGTTGCTGCCATTTGGCTGCGGGGGAGACGGCGAAGGAGCAGACACGTATGAAAATTCTCATCTCTCTGGTGGCATTGGCGAGCGCCTCGGCGGCCAGCGCCAGCATCACCCCGGTGCTGATCGGCAGCCCCACGGCGACCGGCAACGGCGACTATGCCTATAACTACCGGGTCACTCTCGCCTCCGATCAGGGGCTGATGACCGGCAACTATTTCACCCTGTACGACTTCAGCGGCTTCAACGGCTTCGGTGCCGCCGGAACGGGCTTCACCGGGTCGACCAATCTGGTCGGTCCGACGCCGAACAAGACGGTGCCGACGGATGACCCCGGCATCCTGAACGTCACCTTCACCTACTCGGGGCCGACGATCAACTATAACGGTGCCCTGATGCAGCGTGATCTCGGCACGTTCACCGTCTTTGGCACCTCGGGAACGGTCGTGTTCAACGACTTCACCTCGCTGGCGGTGCTCAACGCCGGTCCGACCAAGGGCACGCCGGTGGCGACGATCGGCTCGCACGCGATCGGCGTCGGTGGTGGCAGCGGGAACCCGTCGACGGTTCCCGAGCCGGCGACGTGGGCAACGATGCTGCTCGGCCTCGGGTTCGTCGGCGTCTCGGCGCGCCGCCGCGGCACCTCGGTCGCCGCGTAACGACGGACGGGCCGATGCGGCGACGCATCGGCCCGTTACCTTTTTTCGCGCATCACCCGCGCCGACGATCCGCGATCATGCCCGGACGAGCGTGCCGGCCCCGTCGCGGGTGAAGATTTCCAGAAGCATGGCGTGACCGACACGCCCGTCGAGGATCACCGCCGCGCCGACGCCCGCACCGACGGCAGCGACGCAGGTCTCGATCTTGGGGATCATCCCGCCCGAAATCGTTCCATCTTCGACCAGGGCCGCGATGCGTTTGGGGTCGAGGTCGGTCAGCAGCGCGCCGTCCTTGTCGAGGACGCCGGCGACATCGGTCAGCAGGAACAGCCGCGCCGCGCCGATCGCCGCTGCGATCGCGCCAGCCATGGTGTCGGCGTTGACGTTATAGGTCGTCCCGTCGGTGCCGGCGGCAACGGGGGCGATGACCGGCACGATATCCGCGGCGATCAGCACGTCGATCAGCCGGCGATTGACCGCTACCGGATCGCCGACGAAGCCGAGGTCGACTTCGCGCTCGATATTGCTGTGCGCGTCGCGCGTCGTCCGCGTCGCCTTGGCCGCGAGCACGAGGCCGGCGTCCTTGCCCGAAATGCCCGCCGCGCAGCCGCCGGCGCCGTTGATCCAGCCGACGAGTTCCTTGTTGATCGAGCCGGCGAGGACCATCTCGGCGACCTCGGCCGTCGCCGCGTCGGTGACCCTGAGCCCGTCGACGAAGCTCGAGGCGATGCCCAGCCGCTTCAGCATGGCGCCGATCTGCGGGCCGCCGCCGTGGACGACGACGGGATTGATGCCGCACGCCTTCAACAGCACGATGTCTTCGGCGAAATCGCGCGCGAGCTCGGCGTCGCCCATGGCGTGGCCGCCGTACTTCACGACGAAGATCTCGCCGGCATAGCGCTGGAGATACGGCAGTGCCTCGATCAGCGTCGCGGTCTTGGCGAGGGCGGCGGGCGAGGGCGCGTTGTCGGTCATCGAGTGCCTATAGCCGCCCGACCCCGCCCGGGGCTAGGCACCGCGAAGGAACAGGGCGACCGTCAGGGCAAGGCCGATGACGATGACGGCGATGCGCAGGGCCATCGCCGGTACCCGCTTCAGCAACGCCGCGCCGGCATAGCCGCCGACCATCGAGCCCGCGCCGAGCACCAGCGCGCGCTCCCACGGGATCGGCGTCGTCGCGGCGAAAACGATCGCCGCGGCGATGTTCGACAAGGCGACGAGGACGTTCTTGGTCCCCGCCGCGCTTCGGATCGGCATCCTGGCGAGCGTCAGCGCCGCCAGCGTGACGATCCCCGCGCCGCCGCCGAAGAAGCCGCTGTAAAGCGCGATCGCCCCCTGGATCACCGCCGATAGCCACGCCGGCGGCGCGCTGCCACCGCCCTTCGGCTTCGGGCCGAAGCTCGACCAGGCGAACAGCGCCGTGGCGGCGAGCACCAGCCACGGGACCATCGCAGCGAACACGGCCGAGGGGGTGACGCGAAGCAGGAAGGCGCCGCCGACGCCGCCGACGACGCTGATCGCGGCCAGCAGGCGGAAGGACAGGCGGTCGGTCCCGGCAACCAGACTGCGCCCGGCCCATCCCGTCGTCACCTGCCCGGGAAACAGGGCGACGGTCGAGGTGATGTTGGCGAGCTTGGCATCGAGCCCGGTCAGGATCAGCGCCGGCAGGGTGATGAACGAGCCGCCGCCGGCGAGCGCGTTCTGTGCGCCCGCCCAGACGCCGGCGACGAAGAGGAGGATGAGGAGCATCGCGCCAGCGGGTGCGGCGCGGCGACTGCGGCGTCAAGCAACGATCCGCCGCCTCCCCTCGTTAAGCCGCAATGACCATGATCCGTACCGTGCCGATGGCGAGCACGACCCTTGTCGCTGTCTGCAAGAAATGCGGCAAGAAGCTGGGCGGCGGCTTTGGCGAGAAGGGCCGAACGCCGCTCGCCAAGGCGCTGCGCAAGGACCTCCGGCTGCCGAAGTGGAAGCGGTCGCCGGTCAGGATCGTCGAGACCGCCTGCATGAAGCTCTGCCCGCGCGGCGCCGTCGCGGTGGCGACGAGCGGCGACGTCGGACGAGTGTACGTTGTCCCCGAGGGGACGGCGGTGGCGGAGGTAGCGGCGCATCTGGGGCTCCGCAAGGACGTGCCGGGACCGCAGTGAGCGGGCGGTATCGCAGCGCGAACCCCTTCCCCCCGCCCTGAACGGAGGGAGGCAAGAGACGTTGCGCCGCGGCGGCCCGGGTGGGAGCGGTCGCGCGCGGCAACGGCGTAGTCCGCTGACCCGCTCACCAACCACCGCCCGCCGCCACCAACCACCGCTCTCCGGCAGCGGCTGCGCTTGCGCCTGCGCCTCGGCACCCCTCCTGCTGGGGCAACGGCCTTAGAAGAACGCCTGCAGCCCGGTCTGCGCCCGCCCCAGAATCAGCGCGTGGACGTCGTGGGTGCCCTCGTAGGTGTTGACCGCCTCCAGGTTCATGACGTGGCGGATGACGCCGTATTCGTCGCTGATGCCGTTGCCGCCGTGCATGTCGCGGGCGGCGCGCGCGATGTCGAGCGCCTTGCCGCAGTTGTTGCGCTTGATCAGGCTGATCGCCTCGGGCGCGAGGACGTGCGCGTCGAGCAGCCGCCCGGCGGCGAGCGCGGCGTGCAGGCCCAGCGTGATCTCGGTCTGCATGTCGGCAAGCTTCTTCTGGACGAGCTGGGTCGCGGCCAGCGGCCGACCGAACTGCTTGCGGTCGAGCGTGTACTGGCGCGCCGCGTGCCAGCAGAACTCGGCCGCGCCCATCGCGCCCCAGGCGATGCCGTAGCGGGCATTGTTGAGGCAGCCGAAAGGTCCGGCGAGGCCGCTGACCCCCGGCAGCAGGCGGTCGGCGGGAACGAAGACGTCGGCGAGGACGATCTCACCCGTGACCCAGGCGCGAAGGGCGAACTTGCCGTCGATCTTGGGGGTCGACAGGCCGGCGTCGCCGCGCTCGACAATGAAGCCGCGGATGCGGTCCTGCCCGTCGTCGCCGGCAAGCTTGGCCCAGACGACGAAGACGTCGGCCACCGGGCTGCTCGTGATCCACATCTTGGCGCCGTTCAGGACGTAGCCGCCGTCGACGGCGACCGCCCGGGTCTTCATGCTGCCGGGGTCGGAGCCGGCGTCGGGCTCGGTCAGGCCGAAGGCGCCGATCGCCTCTCCCGACGCCAGGCCGGGCAGGTAGCGATCGCGCTGGTCGGCGGTGCCGTACGCGTGGATCGGGTACATGACGAGGCTCGACTGGACGCTCATCGCCGAGCGGTAGGCCGAAATCGACGCGCTCGACTTCGCGGGCGACAAGACCGTACGCCACATAGCTCGCCCCGGCGCAGCCGTACCCGTCGATCGTCACGCCGAGCAGCCCGGCCGCCCCGAACTTGCGCATCAGGTCCGGGTCGTAGCTTTCGTTGCGGTTCGCCTGGCGGACGGCTGGCAGCAGCTCGGCGTCGCAAAACGCACGGGCGGAGTCGCGGATCAGCCGCTCCTCCTCCGTCAGCGCCGCCTCGAGCGCCAGCGGGTCGGTCCAGTCGAAGGCCGGCCAGCGCGCGGCGGCAGGCGCAGCGGTGGCGACGTCGATGCGGCTCTGGATGTTCACGGCAGCACTCCTTTTCGCGGCCACCCTAACGCCCCGACGCGGCGAAATGAACCGCCTCAGCGTCGCGGCGCGCCGATGTTGTAGCGGACGATGACCGGAGCCGGACAGCGATCGAGGCGGCGGTACACGGCGAGATATTCGGCCGCCGGCGGCAGCTGGTCGAGGCGGCGGAAGCCGGGCGCGTCATGCGCCCCGGCCGCCATCTGCACCCGGTCGCCGCGCGCGCATCGTGCAGCAGGCTGGACGACATCGGCCGCAGCACCGGTCGCCAGCAGCATCAGGGCGAGGGGCAGGATACGCACGGCAACCTCCAGCAAATGCAAGGCCAACACTATCACGATTGCGAGCCGCCGGCCAAGGCGTGCGCGCCGGCCGGGGGCAGCACCTGAGCCAGGACAGCGCCTCAGTCGGCGGCGGGGGCCCGCAAGATCATCGACTGGCTGGCACTCGCGAGGAGCCTGCCGTCTTCGCCGAACAATCGCATGCGGCCATGGACAAAGCCGTTCGCCGCGCCCTCGATGCGGCTGTCGCACAGCACCCACTCGGTCGCGCCCTCGCCGATGAAGCGGATGGTGTTGTCGAGACTGTTGCCGCCGCTGGCGCTGCCGAGGGCGTGGCCGACGGCGGACGGCAGGAAGTCGGCCATGACCGCGAGCATGACCCGGTCGATCACGCCGGCGCGTGGGCGGACCCACATCGTCGAGACGCCGTCGGGGCTTGGCCCGCCGATACTCCGCGCTTGGCCGAAGCGGCCGCGGGCGACGCGCTGGTCGAACTGGCCGTTGGCATCGTCGTCGCGGCGCACCCAGTCGTAGGTCATCGGCGCGCACTCGCCCGGCGGCGGCACCGCGGGCATTGCCGCCCACTGCGCCGCGACGCCATCGGGCCGACGGCCAAGCGCGGCGTTGACCGTCAGGATCTCGGTGTCGCCGACGTGGCCGGTGACGCGCGCCTGGCTCGAATGGCGGCCGGCGACGGGCACGACGACGTCGAGGTCGAGCGTCGCCGGCGGCCGGGCGAACGACAGGTATTGCGCCGTCGCCCACACCGCCGGGCGTCCGGTCGCCGCCTCCAGCGCCGCGATCGCCGCGCCCATCCCGGCCCCACCGAACAGGAACAGCCGGTCGGGATGGCCGACGCTGAGCTGCGGTGTGACGGCCAGGCCGAAGCGGTGCGGGTCGCCGGTCGCGTCGAGGCGGATCATCCCGGGTCGCTGCCGTGGATGAAGGCGCGGACGCGGCCGATCAGCTCGGCCGAGGCATAAGGCGCGATCGGCGCCGGCGGCGCGCCGGTGTCGGCGAGCAGCGCGTCGATCGCGGCGTGCAGGTCCTCGACGCTCCCGGCGGAATGGAGCCCGGCCCGCCCGCCGAACTTGGCCAGCGTCGCGAACTGGTGATCGGTCGTATGTTCGCCCAGATCGAGGCGGCGCGGCATCATCAGCAGCGGCTTGCCGGCCTGGATCGCGGCGATGATCGAACCCATCCCGGCGTGGGCGACGAACAGCTTCGCCTCGCGGATGCGCTGCTGATACAGCGCCGGGCCCATCATCCGGACGAAGGCCGCCGTCCGCGGCTCGTAGGCGCCGCTGCCGATCTGGACCAGGACCGGCACCTGCGGGTGGGCTGCGGCCCAGTCGTCGACCGCGCGGACGAAGCGGTCGAAGGCGAACATCGAGCCGACGCTGGCGAAGACCTGCGGCGGCCCCTCCCCTGCCGGCGCGCTCACAGCACCGCGCCCCAGTACTGCGGCACCGGTTCGGCGGCGAGCTCGGGCCACTGCGTCAGGCACTGGTGCGCGAGCTTGCGCGCGCGCAGGCCGGACGAGGACATCACCTCGGAATTGGCGATGCTGTCGATCCACAGCGTCCGCGCGCCAAACATCCGACCATAAAGGATCGCCAGCAGCGCGGGCGCCGACCCGGTGGTCACGACGACATCCGGGCGGACCGCGGCGACGGCGCGCAACAGCTGGAGCGCGACGACGGCGAAGCTCGCCTTGTTCTTGCGGCTGGCGTCCTTGAAGCTGAAGAAGCGCGCGCCGGGCACCTCGGCGGCCGAGTTGGGATGGACGGTGGCATAGCTGACGTCGCACCCCTCCCACGCCGGGCGCAGGCGCAGCAGCTGCACCCAGTGGCCGCCGCCCGAGGCGATCGCGAGGACGCGCACGCGTCGTTTCGCCATTCGTGTTTCCTCAACCCCCAACGCCTACGACACCGCTTCAAGGCGGGGCGGCGGGCGCTGTCAACTCGCTTGTTGCACGTGCGAAGGTCGGGTAGCACACGGCGCGCAAGGCGAAGGAGGCAGGGTTTGGTCCGGGTCGGCGTCATCGGGATGGGCAAGATGGGCCTGTCGCACCTGTCGGTGATCAACGCCCACGCGGGCGTCGAGGTCGTCGGCATCTGCGACAGCGCCAAGTACGTGCTCGACGTTCTCGGCAAGTATACCGGGCTGGCGACCTTCACCGATTACGACAAGATGCTGGCGTCGGTGCCGATGGACGCGGTGCTGATCGCGACGCCGTCGTCGCTGCACGGACCGATGGTCCGCGCCGCGCTCGACCGCGGCCTGCATGTCTTTTGCGAGAAGCCGTTCTGCCTCGATCCGGCCGAGGGCGCGGAGCTGGCGGCGCTCGCCACGGCCAAGGGGCTGGTCTGCCAGGTCGGCTACCACAACCGCTTCATCGGCGCGTTCAAGGAGGTCAAGCGGCTGGTCGACGCCGGTGCCATCGGGCGCGTGACCCATGTTCTCGCCGAGGCCTACGGCGCGGTCGTGACGCGGCCCAAGGGGTCGTCGTGGCGGACGCAGCGGGCGCAGGGCGGCGGCTGCCTGTACGACTATGCCGCGCACCCGATCAACCTCGTCACCTGGCTGTTCGGCGCGCCCGCGACCGTCAGCGGCGCTGCACTGGTGCCGGTGTTCTCGGCCGAGACCGACGATCAGGTCTATGGCACGATGCGCTGGGACGGCGGGCTGACGGCGCAGGTCTCGGTCGACTGGACCGACACCTCGGTCCGGAAAATGACGACGCGGCTGACGCTGTGGGGCACGGCCGGACGCCTGTACGCCGACCGGCAGGAAATCCAGCTGTTCCTGCGCGACGACCAGGGGGCGTTGCCCGATGGCTACACCGCCGGCTGGAACACGCGCTACACGACCGAGCTCAGCGATCCGGTCGACTTCTATCTCCGCGGCGAGGAATATTCGGCGCAGATCGACGCCTGGATCGCAGCGATCGGCGGCGGCGCCCAGGAGAACGACTTCGCCAGTGCGGTCGAGACCGACCGGACGCTCGACATGTTCATCGCCAACGACGGCGCGGTGGAGGCCAGCTTCCGCGCACCCGCGCCGGTCGCGGCCAAGCAGGGCCTGGTCGGCAAGCTAATGGGACGCCGCTGATGGCCACGACCGTTCCCCATGTCATGGATCGCCTGCTGTTCGGCGACAACCAGTTCTTCGGCATCAACCATATGTCGGAGGAGAAGGCGCGCGCCGGGGCGATGCGCTTCCAGAAGACGCAGGCGATCGTCGACGTCCTCGACATCGCGCTCGCCGAGGGCGTGCGGACCTTCATGTGCACGACGCACGACCGCATCCTCGAGATCGCCGACGTCGTCCGCTCCGACCCTGCCAAGTACGGCGAGTTCCTGTTCTATCCCGGCATGCCGTACGCGCACAAATACGCCAATGCGGTGACCGAGGACGGCTATCTCGGCACGCTGAAGCGCTTCCTGCCGAGCGAGGGGCTGTTCGATGCGGCGCTGCGCGGCGGCATGTCGATCGCCAACAAGGACGTCGAGGGGCTGATCACGCTGCTCGTCGACGCCGAGATGAAGATGTTCGACGGCGTCAAGGCCCCGGTCGTGTTCCTGCAGAACGTCGTCGTCGACCTGCTCCTCGGGCTGAAGTTCAAGGACGCGTTCCGGATTTTCGCCGACCACGTCCGCAAGCGCTACGCCGCCGAGCCGGGGTTCATCACGATGAACCTGCCGCTGCTCCTTCGCGCGCTCGAGGCGCAGGGCGTCGAGAATCCCATCGTCTGCGCCAACATGAACAAGATCGGCTTCCGCATGTCGGGCGGCTGGGACGCCTATGCCAAGGCGATGGACGCCTACCCCTGCCGCGCCATCGCCATGTCGATCTATGCCAGCGGTGCGATCCCGCCGGCGGAGGCGATCCAGTGGGTCGCCGACCAGCCGCAGATCGAATCGATGGTCTTCGGCGCGTCGAGCCGCGGCAACATCCGCAATACGGTCGAACTGGTCCGCGCCGCCGACGCCCGGCGCGCGCTCGCCGCCTGACGCGCAGCGGGCAGACCCGCCCAGCGGGCTAGACGCCTGAGGCGCGGAGCGGGCTCGCCGCTGCTACGCCGCCAGCCGCGCCTCGGCGAACGCGTCGGCGACGAGTTCGTAGCTGCGCACCCGCGCGCCGTGATCGTGGACGATATTGACCAGCATCGCCTCGTCGGCACCGTACTCCGCCACCGCCGCCTCGATCCCGGCGCGGACCGTCGCGGGCGAGCCGGCGATCATCCGCCGGCCCCGCCGCTGCGCGGCGTGCGGATTGGCGGCGAGCCACGCGGTCGCCGTTTCGGGTGACGGCACCGGGATCAGCCGCCCCATCAGCAGGTGCGCGAGCATCATCCGCGAGCTCGTCGCCAGCCGCTCGGCCTCGGCGTCGGTCGCGGCGCACACGGTCCACAGCGCGACCATGGTGTACGGCGCGTCGCCGCGCACGCCGGGGCGAAAGGCGCGCCGGTAGTGCTCGGCGATGCCGGCGCCGTCCGAATTGATGAAGTCGGCGAAGCAGTACGGCAGGCCGGTCTCGGCCGCCCAGGCCGCACTGTCGGGCGACGACCCGAGCAGCCAGACATCGGGGGCCGCTGCGCCGCCGGGCAGCGTCCGCGCAAGTTCGGCGAAGGCATGGCCGGCGGGCAGGTCGTCCTCGAGGTAACCGAGCAGCTCGGCCAGCTGGCCGGGGAAATCGTTCGGGCTCGGCTGCCGGCGGTCGCGCTGAAGCGCATAGGCGGTGCGCTGGTCGCTCCCCGGCGCGCGGCCGACGCCGAGGTCGACCCGGTCGGGGTACAGGCCGGCAAGCAGCGAAAACGTCTCGGCGACCTTCAGCGGCGAATAATGCGGCAGCATGATCCCGCCGCTGCCCAGCCGAATGCGCGAGGTCGCCGCCCCGGCCGCGGCCAGCAGCACCTCCGGCGCACACCCGGCCAGCGCGGGCGACGCGTGGTGCTCGGCCGCCCAATAGCGGTGGAAGCCGAGCCGCTCGCCGGCGCGAGCGAGATCGATGCTGTTGGCCAGTGCCTGCGCGGGCGGCGTGCCCTCGGCGATCGGCGACTGGTCGAGGATGGACAGGCGCATGGGCATCTCCCGTTGCCGCCAACATAAGACGACGCGGCGCAGGTTACCACTTGTCGTAAACGTACTAGCACGCTAGTAAGGTAGCATGACCGCACCCGAAGCCAAGCAGCAGTTCAACATCTACCTGCCGCACGGCCTCATCCGGGCGATCAAGTACCGCGCCCTCGACGAGCAGCGCTCGCTGTCCGACCTCGTCGAGCGCGCGCTGCGCCGCTACCTCGAGGAGACGCCTGATGCCTGACCCGACCGACTTCGGCCTGCGCCTTCAGCCGATGGTCCATGTCGCCGACATGGGCGCGAGCCTGGAATTCTACGCCGCGCTCGGCGGCACTCTGGTGTTCGGCAGCCGCGATGGCGACTGGGCTCTCGTGCGCTTCGGCGGCACCCTGCTGAGCCTGCTCGCCCGGCCGCCGAGCGACCTCAATCCCGAGCCGGTCGAGCTGCAGTTCGTCAGCGAGGTGCCGCTGGAAGGCGTCGTCGCCCACCTCGAAACCGCGCTTCCCGCCGCGATCGAGCGCGGCATCGGTGACGAGATGTTCGGCCGCATGGCACAGCTGCGGACGCCCGATGGCCTGGTCGTCAAGCTGCTCGAGCTGGAGCGCGACCTGATCGGCTAGAGCAGCTGCCCGGCAACGGCCGCTTCATATTCGACGGCGTCGTGCGCGCACAGGATCCGCACGGTCTTGCGACGTTCCAGCGAGAGGGCGCGCAGCCGCGCCTGGTTGGCGAAGCGCTGTTGCCGGCTGACCTCCATCATCGTCTGATAGGCACCGAGGGCCGGCGTGCAGCGGCGCGTCGTGCGGCGCATCTCGTCGCGGTAAAAATAGGCGTCGCCGGCGTGGAGCAGCCAGCCGTCCGCGCCGCGGTCAATGGCGACGCCGGCGTGGCCCCAGGTGTGGCCGGCGAGCGGCACCAGCAGGATCTCCGGTGGCAGGCCGGCGAGGTCGCGCACCGCGCCGAAGCCGAACCACGGCTCGCCGGTCCCGGAATAGCGCTGCCAGCGGCCGACCTCGTCGAACTGCGCCGGGCGATACCGGTTGCGCGCGACGAAGCCGCTCTGCACCGCGGTTGCCTCGCGCCACTCGCGGTCGAGCAGGTGGACCGTCGCCGCCGGAAAATCCTCGAGCCCGCCGGCATGGTCGAAGTCGAGATGAGTGAGGACGATGTGGCGGACGTCGCGGGCGGTGAAGCCGAGCGCCTCGACCTGGCGGAGCGCCGTCTCGCTCTCGCGCAGACGGATGTTGAGCAGGGTCCGCATCGCCCGCGTGATCCGTGCCGGCGAGCCGTGCGGCTGGGCGACATCGCGAAGGCCGTAGCCGGTATCGACCAGCACCAGACCGCGGGTGTCGGTCTCGATCAGCAGGCAGTGGCAGACGAGGTGTCCGTGCAGGCCCCGGCTGCGGCCGTCGACCAGCTTGCCGCCCAGGGGGCAGTCGGTGCCGCAGTTCAGGTGGTGGATGCGCATGGCCGGTCCTCGCCTGCCGCCAACGCCAGCCGCCGCGGGTGGTTCAGTGTTCCGCCCGTGGATCGAGCGTGGGGGAACGCCGCACCGCCGTCATTCGATTGCAGCCTTGGGCGTTCAGGGTACGCAACCGAAGGAGAAGCGACGATGACGATCAAGCGCAAGGGTTCGGCCCAGTGGAGCGGCGGCATCCGCGACGGCCGCGGCAGCATCTCGACGGCAAGCGGGGCGCTCCACGAGTATCCGTACGGCTTCGCCAGCCGCTTCGAAGGCGTCGCCGGCAGCAACCCCGAGGAACTGATCGCCGCCGCCCATGCCAGCTGCTTCACCATGGCGTTGTCGCTGATGCTGGGGAACGCCGGTTTCACCGCCGACTCGCTGGCGACGACCGCCGAAGTGTCGCTCGACCAGGCGGACGGCGGCTATGCCATCACTGCAAGCCACCTGACGCTGACGGCGACGATCCCGGGCATCGACCGGGCGAAGTTCGACGAGGTCGTTGCCGCGGCCAAGGCGGGGTGCCCGGTGTCGAAGCTGATGAAGGCCGAGATCACGCTCGACGCGACGCTCGCCTAGAGCCCCTCGGCCAACGCCGCCCAGGCGGCCACCTTCGTGGCAAGCGACAGGGTATAAGCGGGGCTGCTCGACGGCAGCGTCAGGTGCCGCGTTCCGGGTGGGAGCGCACGGCCGCCGATCGCCGCCGCCGTCTTGCCGTTGAAGGCGACGAGGCGCAGGTCCGGGAGCGTCGCGACGAGGCCCGCAAGGTCGTGGCGCTCGACCTCGCGCAGGGCTGCATCGAGGCTGCCGGCGCGGCGCGCGCTGGCGACGGCGTCCCACAGCCCGATGCGATGCACGAGCAGCGTGGCCAGGCGATCGTCGTAGGCGAGCGAGGCGAGGTCGACTGCGATCGCGCTGCCCACCAGCCGCCAGAACTGGTTCTGCGGATGCGCGTAATAGCGTCGCGCCGCGAGGCTGGCCGTTCCCGGCAGGCTGCCGAGGATCAGGACGCGGGTATCGGCGTCGACCACCGGCGGGAACGAGGCGAAGCGGGTCACGCCGCGATCCGCGCCGTCACCTCGATCTCGATCCGCATGGCAGGGTCGAGCAGCCCGGCGACGATCATCGTCGCTGCCGGCCTGGCCGCGCCGAACGCAGCGCGGAGGTGCGGCCAGCACCGCTCGAAATCCGCCGGATCGGGCAGGATGTAGCGAACGCGGCGCACGTCGGCGAAGGTCGCGCCCGCCTCGGCCAGCGCCGCAGCGATCGTCGCCAGCGCCGCCCGGCACTGGTCCTCGACCGCGTCGGCCAAGGTCATGGTGGCAGGGTCGACGCCGGTGCAGCCCGAGACGAACACCCAGCCGTCGTCGTCCACGACTGCGCGCGAATAGCCGATCAGGTTTTCGTAGGCCGATCCGCTCGCGATCCGCCGCGTCAACGCACCCGCGCCGCCGTCGGACCCCGCATCAGCAGCGCAGGCGTCCGTGGCATCATGGCCAGCTGCGGCTGGTCGGCCGTCGCGGTTTCGGCGAGACCCTCCAGCGTATTGTCGTTCAGATCCTCCGGCTCGGACAGGTTCGCCGCCACCGTCGTGTATTCGCCGCGCGCCCGGCGCTGGATGACGTCGAAGCCGGTGTCGAGCAGGTTGGTGACATTGCCGTCGCGGGCGAGCCGGCTCGGCCCGCCGAGGACGACGGCGATCAGCCGGGTGCCGCCCTCCGCCTTGCTCGCCGCGAGCGTGAACCCCGCGGCCGACGTGAAGCCGGTCTTGATGCCGTCGACGCCGGGCAGGGTCGTCAGCAGGTGGTTGTGGTTCTCGATCATATGCCCTTCGTAATCGACCGAAACCTGACTGAAGACGCGGTAGAATTGCGGAAAATCCCGGACGACCGCGCGGCTGAGCGTCGCGATGTCGCGGGCGGTCGTCAGCTGGCGTGCGTCCGGCAGGCCGGTGGCGTTGACGAACTGGCTGCTCATCATTCCCAGCCGGTGCGCCGTCGTCGTCATCTGGGCGGCGAAGGCCTGCTCGCTGCCGGCGATATGCTCGGCGAGCGCCACGGCGATGTCGTTGGCGCTTTTGGTCGCGATGACGTCGATCGCGGTCTTCAGCGGGATCGTCTGGCCCGGACGCAGGCCGAGCTTCGACGGCGCCTGGGACGCCGCGTGACGCGAAATCACGATCGGGTCGTCGGCGTGCATGCTGCCCTTGGCCAGCTGCTCGAAGGCGAGGTAGAGCGTCAGCACCTTGGTGATCGACGCCGGATACCGCGGTGCGTCCGCCTGGCGCGCGTACAGGATCTCGCCGGTCTGGGCGTTGACCAGCATCGCGGCATATTTCGGAACCGTATAGAGACTTGACGCGGCAGCCGGCGCCGCCATTGCCAGCGCCCCTAAGAGTCCGATGAGAACGCCTTGACTCCGCACAGGAAACTCCCCGCTCCCGCTGCCTTATCCTTGTAACAAACTCCGAGTCGTGCGCCAAGGGGAAAAGGGCGCGGAAATCAGGCGGCCCGGCGCGCCGCGCGCTCGCTTGCCGCTGCCCGCGAAAATGGCCACATAGCGCGCCATGTCCGCTCCCGCGCCCAACGAGCGCCGCACCTTCGCGATCATTTCGCATCCCGACGCCGGCAAGACCACCTTGACCGAGAAGCTGCTGCTGTTCGGCGGCGCGATCCACCTCGCCGGCGAAGTCCGGGCACGCGGCAACAACCGGCGGGCGCGGTCGGACTGGATGAAGATCGAGCAGCAGCGCGGGATCAGCGTCACCAGCTCGGTGATGACGTTCGAGCGCGCGGGCGTGACCTTCAACCTGCTCGACACGCCGGGCCACGAGGATTTCAGCGAGGACACTTACCGGACGCTGACCGCGGTCGACAGCGCGGTCATGGTGATCGACGCGGCGCGCGGCATCGAGACCCAGACGCGCAAGCTGTTCGAGGTCTGTCGCCTGCGCGACGTCCCGATCATCACCTTCGTCAACAAGGTCGACCGCGAGGGCCGCGACCCGTTCGCGCTGCTGGACGAGATCGCCGACCAGCTGGCGCTCGACGTCGTGCCGCTGACCTGGCCGGTCGGCCTCGGCGGACAGTTCCGCGGCATCTGGAACCTGCGGGCCAGCACCCTGACGGTGCCCGAGGGCGACAGCCGGCTGGCGGGGACGACGCTCCGGTTCAGCGGCATCGACGATCCGGCGCTCGCCGAGCACGTGCCGGCAGACGAACTGGCGACCTTCCGCGAGCAGGCGGAACTCGCGCTTGGCGGCTATGCCGACCTCGACCCGGCGCAGTATCGCGCCGGCTCGCTGACGCCGGTGCTGTTCGGTTCGGCGCTCAAGGACTTCGGCGTGGGCGACCTGATCGACGCGCTCGGTGCCTATGCGCCGCCGCCGCGCGTCCAGCACGCGACGCCGCGCGATGTCACCCCCGACGAGCCGGCGGTGACCGGCTTCGTCTTCAAGGTGCAGGCGAACATGAACCCGCAGCACCGCGACCGCATCGCCTTCCTGCGCGTCTGCTCGGGGCGCTTCCGCCGCGGCATGAAGCTGAAGCAGGTGGCGACGGGGAAGGTCATCGCGATCAACTCGCCGATCTTCTTCTTCGCCCAGGACCGCGAGATCGCCGACGAGGCGTTCCCCGGCGACATCATCGGCATCCCCAACCACGGGGTCCTGCGCGTCGGCGATACGCTGACCGAGGGCGAGGCGCTGACCTTCACCGGCATCCCCAACTTCGCGCCGGAAATCCTCCGCCGGGTGCGGCTCGGCGACCCGACCAAGTCGAAGCAGCTGCGCAGCGCGCTGAACGACATGGCCGAGGAGGGCGTGACGCAGCTGTTCCGCCCGCTGATCGGCAGCCAGTGGATCGTCGGCGTCGTCGGGCAGCTGCAGCTGGAGGTGCTGATCAGCCGGCTGGGGGCCGAGTACAACGTCGCCGCCGGCTTCGAGGCGTCGCCGTTCGACACCGCCCGCTGGATCGCCGCCGACGAGCCGGCCGCCCTCAAGACCTTCGTCGACAATCATCGCAGCGCGATGGCGGAGGACCGCGACGGCGCGCCGGTGTTCATGGCCCGCGACCAGTGGGAGCTGAACTACACCGCGCAGCGCGAGACGGCGGTCCGCTTCACGGCGACCCGGGAGCGGGCGTGAGTTCGCTCTACGCCGACGACGACGCGGCCCGGCGCGCCCGCATCGACGCGCTGATCGCCGCCTACGACGCCCCGCCGCCGCGCCGCCGCGGTTTCGTCCGGCGCTGGTGGAAACTGATCCTCGCCCTGGTCGTGCTGACCATCGTCGCGCTCGGCGTCTGGCTGGTCGTCACCGCCCCGCTCGGCCGCTCGCTCGAGCCGCTGAAGAACCCGAGCCTGGTTCTCCTCGACGCCGCCGGCGATCCGATCGCCCGACGCGGGGACTATAAGGAGCAGCCGGTGACGATCGCCGAGCTGCCGCGCTACGTCCCGGCTGCCATCGTGTCGATCGAGGACCGGCGCTTCTACCACCACTGGGGGATCGATCCCCAGGGGATCGCTCGCGCGCTGTTCCATAATGCCGCGGCGGGCGGCGTCACCGAGGGCGGCTCGACCCTGACGCAGCAGCTGGCCAAGACCAGCTTCCTCAGCAGCGACCGGACGATCCGGCGCAAGCTGCAGGAGATCATCATCGCCTTCTATCTCGAAAGCCGGCTGACCAAGGACCAGATCCTCGCCCGTTATCTGTCGAGCGTCTATTTCGGCGATGGGGCGTACGGCCTGCGGGCAGCGGCGCGGGTATATTTCGACCGCTCGCCCGAACAGCTGACGCTCGGCCAGGCGGCGATGCTCGCCGGGCTGGTGCAGGCCCCGTCGCGGCTGGCCCCGTCGCGGCACCTGGCGGCGGCGCAGGCACGCGAGCGCGTCGTCCTTGCCGCCATGGTCGAGACGGGCGCGATCACCCCGCGCCGGGCGGCCCGCGCCGACATGGCCGAGGTCGTCCGCGGACGCGACAGCCTGCCCAGCGGTTCGTACTTCGCCGACTGGGCCGTCCCGCAGGCGCGCGCCAGCATCGACACGGCGCATTACGGCGACACCGCCGTCCAGACGACGCTCGACCCGGTCCTGCAGGCCGCGGCCGAGCGGGCGGTGGCCGAGACGCTGGCCGCGATGCGCGGCGCGAACGTCCACCAGGCGGCGCTCGTCGCCATGCGCCCGGACGGCCGCGTCGTCGCCATGGTCGGCGGCGCGGACTATCGCGCCACGCCGTTCAACCGCGCGACGCAGGCGCTCCGCCAGCCGGGGTCGTCGTTCAAGCTGTTCGTCTATTTGGCCGCGCTCCACGCCGGCATGCGGACGTCGGACACGATCGACGATTCGCCGGTGACGATCGACGGCTGGTCGCCGAAGAACGACGAGGGCAAGTATCGCGGTCCGATCAGCCTCGCCACCGCCTTCGCCGCCTCGTCGAACGTCGCGGCAGCCAAGATCATGCAGCGGGTCGGCGTCGAAGCGGTCCGGCACCAGGCGCGGCAGCTGGGGATCACCGTGCCGCTGTCGAACTACCAGGGGCTGGCGCTCGGCACGTCGGCGGTGCCGCTGATCGAGCTGACCAGCGCCTATGCCGCGGTCGCCGCCGGTACCTATCCCGTCAAGCCGGTCGGACTCGCGAACCCGCGCGCGCCGGGACTGGCCGAGCGGCTGCGCGGCGCGGTCGCGGCGGTGCGGCCCTGGCCCGAGCGCCGGGCGATGCTCGAGCTGCTGCAGTCGGCCGTCCGCCACGGCACCGGCGTTGCCGCCGCGCTGCCGATCCCGACCTATGGCAAGACCGGCACGACGCAGAACCACCGCGACGCGCTGTTCGTCGGCTTCGCCGGCGACCTCGTCGTCGGCGTCTGGGTGGGGAACGACGACAATAGCCCGATGACCGGAGCCGTCGTCGGCGGGACCGTGCCGGCCAAGCTGTGGCACCGCTTCATGGTGTCGGCCCTGACGCACGAAGGGCAGCTGCGCCCGGTCGAACGGCGCGACCCCGTGGCGGCGATCGGCGACGCCATCGGCGCGATGATCGACGGTGCGCGCGGCGACGGCCCCGACGGCGAGGGACCGCCCGACACCCCACCGGGTCCCGACGAGCCGCCGCCGCCCGAGCCGCAGTAGCTAGACCGTCTCCAGCCGGTGCGCGCCGCGGACGAAGCGGTGGAACGGGATCGGGCGCGCCGGGTCGGCCAGGCGCAGCGCCGCCTCGGCGAGAATCGCGCGCGTAATCTGCGGCAGGTCGAGCGCGGCCGCAGCGTCCCAGTCGAACCACGCCAGCTCGTCGAGCTCGCCCGAGCCGCCGTCCGGATCGAGCGACAGGAGCGCGCCCGCATCGGCCATGAAGAAGCGCGCGTCGAAGCGTCGGGTGCGCGCCGGCGGGGTGATCGCGCGGGCGACGAAATCGAGCGCGGCGAGGTCGGGACGGCCCCGGGCGAGAAACGCCTGCCATTCGCCCTCCCGCCGCAACGGCGGCGCGGCCCGCGCGAGCAGCAGCCCTGTTTCCTCGAAGGTCTCGCGGATCGCCGCGCAGGCCAGCGCGCGCACGCGCCGCGCCGGTCCGGTCCGCTCAAGCGCAGCGGCGACGTCGGGGCGCAGCTCGCTCGCGCAGGGCACGGCGAAATCCGCCCGGTCGATCCGCCCGCCGGGGAAGACCCATTTGTCCGGCATGAAGGCGTGGCCGCCATGCCGCCGGCCCATCAGGACGCGCGGCACCGGGCCATCACGGCGGACGACGAGCAGCGTCGCCGCATCCTTCGGCTTGGCCGAGGTCAGCGGCGCCGCCGGCGGCGGCGGCGCTTCGCTCAGGACCACATCCGCTGCAACTCGCGCTGCCGGTCGAGCCACTGGTGCTTGAGCGCGCCGACGACATGAAGGGCGAACAGGCCATAGAGCACGGTGGCAAAGGCCGAGTGCCAGCTGAAGAACAGCTTGTGCAGCCCCTCCTTGTCGGGCTGCTGCAGCCCCTGGATCCAGCCGATCCGCGGAACGTCGACCAGGCCGAACCACGTCAGCGGATGCTCGGCTGCGCCCTTGAAGGCGCTGTCGTGCATATAGCCAGTCAGCGGCAGACCGACGATGACGACGTACAGCGCGAAATGGGCGAGGCTTGCCAGCGTCGTTTCCCACCCGTGCTGCCCCGGCGTCGGCGGCGGCGGCGCGTGCGTCACGCGCCACAGGATCCGCATCGCGGCAAGGCCTAGGACGGTCAGCCCGATCGACTTGTGGGCGTCGATCACCGGCCGCCCCCAGTCCTTGGGGAAATAGTCGACGCACCAGATCAGGATGACGTTAGCGATGATCAGCGCGGCGATCGTCCAGTGGAACACCATCGCCGGGCGGGTATAGCGGTCGGGCAACGCCATGCAGGCTCCGTTCATTGCGGGTGAGACATACTGGGTCATGGCACGGTGGGCGTGCCCGCCGCTATAGGCTTTCCGTCCCGCAGTGCGCCAAGGACCTGCCCGTGTGATCGTCGACCCCGTCCTGCGCGCCAATTCGCCGCGCTATTCACCCGAGGCGACGCCGCTCGCGAGCCGGCTGATTCACGGCGGCGTCGCGCTGCTGTGGCTGCTGCTGTTCGCCGGCGCGTTCGTCTTCACCGGCGTCTTCGCGTGGAGCGTCGGGCTGGTCTATATCACCTACGACACGGTGTTGCTGGTCTTCACTTTCGTCCAGACCTGGTCGCTGCGCCGGGCGCTTCCGGCCGGGCCGCCGGGCCCGGCCGCCAGCCTTGCCGTCATCGTCGCCGCGCACAACGAGGCGAGCGTCCTCCCGATCACCCTTGCCGCCCTGTCGCGCCAGGACGCGCCGGCCGACCGGATCGTGATTGCCGACGACGGCTCGAGCGATGGCACGGCGGACCTGCTGGCGCGCGATTTCGGGCTCGCCGCGCCCCCGCTCGGGACGCTGAGCGCGGCGAGCGCTACCTATCCCGGCCTCGTCTGGCTGCGCCTGCCCCACGGCGGCAAGGCCGGAGCGTTGAACGCGGCGCTCGCGGCGATCGACAGCGAGGTGGTGCTGACGGTCGACGCCGACACGCTGCTCGAACCCGGCGCGCTTGCGGCGATCCGCGCCGCCTTCGCCGCCGACCCGGCGCTGGTCGCGGCCACGGGCGTCCTGACGCCGGTGTGCGACCGCTCGGCCGGCGGGCGGCTGTTCGAGTGGTTTCAGCGTTACGAATATATCCGCAACTTCCTGTCTCGCGCGGCGTGGGAGCGGGTCGGCGGCTTGCTGCTGATCTCGGGCGCGTTCGCCGGTTTTCGCCGGGAAGCGGTCCTTGCCGTCGGCGGTTTCGACCGCGACTGCCTGGTCGAGGATTACGAGCTGATCCACCGCCTGCGCCGTCACGCCGCGCGCGCCGGGCTGCGCTGGACGACGCGCGTCGTCGGCGCCGCGCGCGCGCGAACCGCGGCACCGGCGAGCCTGCCGGCATTCCTGCGCCAGCGCCGCCGCTGGTTCGGCGGCTTCCTGCAGACGCAATACTGGTACCGCGACATGGTCGGGGACCGGCGCTACGGCCCTCTCGGCACGTGGATGCTGCCGGTGAAGGCTTTCGACACGTTGCAGCCGGTGTTCGGGTTGACCGCGTTCGCGCTCCTCGTCTGGTATCTCGCGCTGGGCCGGGTTCACGTCCTCCTGCCCGTCGCGGCGGTGATCGCGGCCAAGATCACCCTCGACCTCGCCTTCCATCTGTGGTCGCTCCGGCTCTATCGCCACTGGGCGGGCGGGCCGCCGATGGGCAGCGCAGCGGCGGTGCTGGCGTCGCTGGTCGAGCCGTTCAGCTTCCAGCTGCTGCGCCACACCGGCGCGGCGCTCGGCTGGGTAACCTTCCTGTCGGGGAAGCAGACCTGGGGCAAGCAGAGCCGCGGCGGGCTGCTCCGGGTTTGACCTTGTTCGCGCTCCGTTCCGCCTCTATCGTCGGCGCGTGACCTACCCCGCCCTCGTTGCGACCCACGCCGGCATCTGGATCGACGGCGTGGCGGTGTCGCGGCACGATGCGATCCGGCGCGCCGCCGACACGCCGCACCTGCTGCTCGGCGCACCCGTCACGGCGAGCCGGCTGGGCATCCCCGAGCTGTCGGGGCTCGACCTGCTCGAGCTGTTCGCCTTCGTTCACCCGGCGCGCTTCGCTGTGCCCACCGCCGGCGGGCTGGCGCGCGCGCTCGGGCTCGACCCGCCTGTGGGAGGAGCGGCCGAGACGACGTTCCTCGGCCACGCGGCGGCAACCCTGCTGTGTACGCTGGAGCGCGCCGACTGGCGGGAGCGGCACGGGGCGTGGCAGATCGCGCAGACGCTCGCCCGCCTGCGGTGGAGCTGGGGCACCGAAGTCGCACGCCGCATCGCCCAGCCCGAGCGCCCCGAGCGCAGCGTCTTCACGACCCTGCCGAAGTGGGAGGAGACCGCGCCCCGCCCCCGGCCGCGGGACATCGCGGTCGGCGACGGCGAGGTCGATGCGCGGCTGGACGCGATGCTCGGCATCGGGGCGGAGCGCCGGGACGGGCAGCGCGCCTATGCCCGCGCCGCCGCGCACGCCTTCCGTCCGCGCCACCTCGCCACCGCCCCCAATCTCGCGCTGCTCGAAGCCGGTACCGGCATCGGCAAGACGCTTGGCTATCTCGCGCCCGCGGCGCATTGGGCAGCGACCGCCGGCGGCGCGGTGTGGCTGTCGACCTTCACCAAGGCGCTGCAGCGCCAGCTCGACCACGAGACCGCGCGCGCCTACCCCGACCCGGCGACCAAGGCGGCGAAGGTCGTCGTCCGCAAGGGGCGCGAGAACTACCTCTGCCTGCTGAACCTCGAAGATGCGGTGCAGGGCGGCTTTGCGGGACGCGCGGCGATCTTCGCGCAGCTGGCCGCGCGCTGGGCCGAGTACAGCCGCGACGGCGATCTCGTCGGCGGCGACCTGCCCGGCTGGCTGGCGACGCTGTTCGGCCGGGCGGCACTGGCCGGCCTGTCCGACCGCCGTGGCGAGTGCGTCTATGCCGGCTGCCCGCATTACCGCAGCTGCTTCATCGAGCGGGCGACCCGCGCCAGCGCAGCCGCCGACCTGGTCATCGCCAACCACGCATTGGTCATGATCAACGCCGTCCGCGGTCGCGCCGAGGGTGCGGGCCTGAGCCGGATCGTGTTCGACGAGGGCCACCACCTGTTCGACGCCGCGGATTCGACCTTCGCCGTGGCGCTGACCGGGGCCGAAGCGATCGAGCTGCGCCGCTGGATCCTCGGGCCGGAGAAGAGCGCGCGCGGGCGGCGGCGGGGGCTGTCGGCGCGCTTGTCCGATCTCGCCGGCTATGACGACGCCGGCGGCGCCGCGCTGGCGGCGGCGACTGCAGCCGCGCGCGCGCTGCCGGCGGACGGCTGGGGCCAGCGGCTCGTCGCCGGAACGCCGGAAGGCCCGGTCGAGGCGCTGCTCGCCGCCGTCCGGGCGCAGGTCTATGCCCGCGCCAGCGGCGAGGATGCCGGCTACGGCCTGGAAACCGAAGTGGCCGAGGTGCTGCCCGCGGTCGTCGAAGCGGCCGATGCCGCCGCCCGGGCACTCGACGCGCTCGCGCGCCCGCTGGCCGCCCTCGAAGCGCGGCTGGCCGCAGTGCTCGACGACCCGCCCGACTGGCTCGACGGACCGGGGCGCGCGCGCGTCGAGGGAGCCGCGGCGGGCCTACGCCTGCGGGGGGCAACGCTTGCGGCCTGGATCGGACTGCTGGCCCGGCTGGGCGGGGCGGCCGACCCCGACTTCATCGACTGGTTCGCCGTCGACCGCGTCGAGGGCCGCGAGTACGACATCGGCGTCCATCGCCGCTGGCTCGATCCGACACGCCCCTTCGCCCGCGCCGTCCTCGAACCCGCGCACGGTGTCGTCATCACCTCGGCGACGCTGCGCAGCCGGGCGACCAGCGATCCGCACGACGGCTGGGAGCATGCGCAGGTCCGGACCGGCGCGTCGCACCTCGCCTTGCCGCCGCAGCGGTTCGCCGTCGACAGCCCGTTCGACTATGCCGCCAACGCGCGGGTCCTGATCGTCACCGACGTCAGGCGCGGCGATCTCGCCGGCCTCGCCACCGCCTACCGCCGGCTGATCGAGGCGGCGGGCGGCGGCACGCTCGGCCTGTTCACCGCCATCGCGCGGCTGAAGGCGGTCCACGCCCGCATCGCCGATCCGCTGGCCAGGGCCGGGCTGCCGCTCCTTGCCCAGCACGTCGACCCGATCGACACCGGCACGCTCGTCGACATTTTTCGCGCCGAGCCGCGCGCCTCACTCCTGGGTACCGACGCGCTCAGGGACGGTGTCGACGTGCCCGGCGAATCGCTCCGCCTGGTCGTCATGGAGGGGGTGCCGTGGCCGCGCCCGACCATCGTCCATGCCGCCCGGCGAGCGGCGTTCGGCGGTGCGGCCTACGACGACCTCGTCACCAGCGGCCGATTGGCACAGGCGTTCGGCCGCCTGATCCGCCGCGCCGATGACCGCGGCACCTTCGTCCTGATCGGTCCCGCCGTCCCGTCGCGGCTGCTCGGCGCCTTTCCCGCCGGCACCCGCGTCGAGCGCGTCGACCTGGCGACCGCGGTCGCCGCCGTTCGCGCCGGCACGCCGCACGGGTGCGAAAGCGCCGTTGTCACGGGCACCGGCTCCGGCTAGGCGGGCGCTGCGCGGCTCCGCTCGCTGCGCCGACGGGGGCTGCGCGCGTGAAGACACTCACCCTGCTCCGCCATGCCAAGTCGACGTGGGACGATCCCGTCGAGCGCGACTTTGACCGCCCGCTCAACGGCCGCGGCCGCCGCGCCGCCGCGCGCATGGGCCAATGGCTGCGCGACGAAGGACTGGTCGGCGACGACGCCGGCTTCGATCACGTCCGCGCCAGCCCGGCGGTGCGCGTCCGCCAGACGATCGAAGGCGTCGAGGACGGGATGCGGCGGCCGCTCCATGCCCTGTTCGACACCCGCATCTATCTTGCCAGCGCGGTGACGCTTCTCGACCTGGTCCAGTCGTTCGAGGCGACGGCGGCGACGGCGCTGCTCGTCGGGCACAACCCGGGGCTCGAAGACCTGCTGCTGCTCCTGACATCCGACGCCGACCCGCTGCGCGGCGAGGCCGAGATCAAGTATCCGACGGCCGCGCTGGCCGTGCTCGACCTGGGTGTCGAGGCGTGGCGCGACGTCCAGCCGGGAACGGCCACGTTGCGCGCCTTCGTCCGTCCACGCGACCTCGACGCGAGCCTCGGGCCGGACGACTAACGGTACAGCCGCCGGCGCTCGGCGAGGTCGTTGCGGAGCGTGGTCGCCGCGACCCCGCCCTCGCCCATGGCGTGGCTGATCTGGTCGAGGCCGATGACGACATCGCCGGCGGCATAGAGGCCGGGGACGGTGGTCCGCTGGTGGTCGTCGACCTTGATGCAGCCAGCGTCGGCCGTCGCCGCCCCCAGCGAGGCGGCCAGGCCCGAGCGGATGTGCGAGCCGAGCGCGGGATAGATGCTGGCGAAGGCGAGCGGGCCCGCCGGCGTCGTCACGGTGATCGCCTCGCCCGCGAGCGCGTAGTCTCCCGCCGGGCCGTCGACCGCCGCGATGCCGGCCTCGGCGAGGCAGCGGCGCTGATCGTCGCTCAGCGCCTGCGCGCCGTCGGGGGCGATCAGCGTCAGGTCGGCGGTGAAGCTGCGCAGGAACAGCGCCTCGCGCACCCCGTGGTCGCCCGTGCCGATGACGCCGACGCGCGCGTCCGTGACCTCGAACCCGTCGCACACCGGGCAGTAGCGCAGCCGCCCGGCGGCGAGCGCGGCGTCGTGCAGGTCGTCGGGCATGTCCGGCCGGCGATTGACCACGCCCGTCGCCAGCACCACCGCGGCGGCCTTGACCGTGCCCTTGCCCGACGTCGCAACGAAGTGATCACCGTCGCGGGCGAGCGCGTCGACATGGCTCGCGACCAGCCGCGCCCCCTGCTCTTCGGCCTGCAGGCGCATGGCGGCGACCAGCTCGGCCCCGACGACTCCGCCCGGATATCCAGCGTGATTGCGCGTACGCGGAATGCTGCTCGCCCGGCTGCGGCCCGCGTCGACGACGATCGTCGCCAGGTGGAAGCGGGCCAGATAGATCGCCGCCGTCAGCCCGGCCGGGCCGCCGCCGATGACCAGAGCGTCGCAGCTGTCGTCCACGATCGTTACCGTCCCTGCTGTTGCGGCCGCTCAACGAGCGTCGGGCGACTTCCGCTCCGCCCGGCCATTTGCCTTCGCCGCTTTCTTTGCCGCCTTGCGCTCCGCTTCCTCGGCCTTGCGCGCCCGCTTGCCCCGCCGCCGGTCGCGCTCCTTCTGTCCGGGCGCGACGGCGTTGACCCCCGCCCCGACGACGCGCACCGGCACCGTCGCAACGTCGACCGCGGCACCGACGACGGTGGTGACGCAGCCGCCGGGCACCAGCAGCAGCAGCGGGACGAGGAGCCGGAGCGAGTGCCGGATCAGACGGTGAAGCTTTCGCCGCAGCCGCACTGGCCCTTGGCGTTCGGATTGACGAAGACGAAGCCCGCGGCGAAGTCGTCCTCCGCCCAGTCCATGGTGCTGCCGATCAGGTACATCAGCGAGCCGCCGTCGATGAACAGCGTCCCGCCGGGCGTCGCCACCGCCTCGTCGCCGGGGTTGGCGGCAGTGACATAGGTCAACGAATAAGCGAGCCCCGAACAGCCGCGCTTGGGTGTCGTCAGACGGACCCCGACGGCGGTTTCGGGTGCCTTCGCGATCAGGTCGGCGATGCGCGCTGCGGCGGCGTCGGTGACGACGATCGGCGGCGGACGCGGGCGGCGGACGCGCGGTTCGGCCAGCGTCGCCATTACAGCATCCCCAGCTCGAGCTTGGCCTCGTCGCTCATCTTGCCCGGGTCCCACGCCGGGTCCCAGACCAGATTGACCTCGCAGGTGGCGACGCCGGTCACATTTGTGACGCGCATCTCGACCTCGCCGGGCATCGTCTCGGCGACCGGGCAGTGGGGCGTCGTCAAGGTCATGGTGACGACGGCGTGACCGCCGTCGACCTCGACGCCGTAGATCAGGCCAAGGTCATAGATGTTGACCGGGATTTCGGGGTCGAAGATGTCGCGCAGCGCGGCGACCACCGCTTCGTACACGTCGCCGCCCGGCGCGTCGGCGGCTACCGTCGCCGGCGGCTGAGCGAGGAAGCCCTCGAGATAATCGCGCGGCGCCATGCTTCCCGGCGGCGGCGCCTTGGCCACGGCAGGCGCCTCGCTCACCTCCTCGACGCTGAAGCTGCGTTCGCTCATCCGAAGATCCTCGTCACCCGGCGGACCCCGTCGACCAGCCGGGCGACGTCGTCCAAGTCATTGTAGACAGCGAAGCTCGCCCGCGCCGTCGCCGGCACGCCGAGCAGGCCCATCAGCGGCTGGCAGCAATGGTGCCCGGCGCGGATGGCGACCCCGCCTTCGTCCAAGATAGTCGCGATGTCGTGCGGATGCACCCCGTCGAGGGCGAAGCTGACGATGCCGGCCGAATTCGTCGGGGCCGAACAAGGTCAGGCTGTTGACCCGGCGCAGCGCCTCGCGCGCGGCACGGGCGAGGCCGCGTTCGTGGACGTCGATCGCGTCGACGCCGATCGCCTCGACATAGTCGATCGCCGCCGCCAGCCCGACCGCCCCGACGATGTGCGGGGTCCCCGCCTCGAACCGGCCGGGAGGCGGCGCATAGGTCGAACGCTGGAACGTCACTGTCTCGATCATCGCCCCACCGCCGTGCCACGGCGGCATGTCGGCGAGCAGCGCGCGCCGCGCCCACAGCACGCCGATGCCGGTCGGGCCGTACAGCTTGTGGCCCGAAAACGTGTAGAAGTCGGCCCCGAGCGCGGCGACGTCGATCGCCAGCCGCGGTGCCGCCTGACACCCATCGACGAGGACCAGGGCCCCGGCGGTATGGGCGGCGGCAGCGATGCGGGCGACATCGGTGACGCCGCCGAGAACGTTCGACAGGTGCGTCACCGCCACCAGCCTGGTCCGCGGCCCGATCAGGGCGATCAGCGCGCCGGTGTCGATCTGGCCGTCGGCGGTCAGCGGCGCGACGTCGATCTCGATTCCGGTGCGGTCGCGGAGCAACTGCCACGGCACGATGTTGCTGTGGTGCTCGAGCGCGGAGATCAGCACGCGGTCGCCCGCCTGCAGGCGGTTGCCCCAGCTGTGGGCGACAAGGTTGATCGCCTCGGTCGCACCGCGGGTGAAGACGATCTCGTCGACGCCTGCGCCGATGAAGCGGGCGACGGTCGCGCGCGCCGCCTCATAGCGCTCGGTCATCGTTGCCGAGCGGGCATAGACGCCGCGGTGCACGGTCGCATATTCGGGTCCATAGGCGCGGGCGATCGCCGCGATCACCGCCGCCGGCTTCTGCGCGGTGGCGGCCGAGTCGAGATAGGCCCAGTCGTCGACCAGCCCCGGGAAGTCGGCGCGCCGGTCGTGCCGCAGGTCGGGAACGGGCGCGTTCATGCCCGGAGCCATGCGACCGCCCGCTCGGCCAGATCGGGCACGCCGGCGAGCACGTCGGCAATGAACGCCTCGGTCAGCAGCGCCCGGGCCTCGGGCTCGCCGACGCCGCGGCTGGCGAGATAGAAGAGGGCGTCGCGGTTCAATTCGCCGACTGTCGCGCCGTGGGCGCACTTGACGTCGTCGGCGAAGATTTCAAGCTCCGGCTTGGCGTTGGCGGTCGCGGTGCGCGACAGCAGCAGCGCCTTGACCGACTGGACCGCGTCCGTCTTCTGCGCGTCGCGGGCGACCGCCACCTTGCCGAGGAAGCTCGCCGTCGCACGGTCGTCGACGACGCTGCGGATCGTCTGCCGGCTGGACGCGCTCGGTTGGGCATGGTGGACGGTGGTGACGATCTCGCGCGTCGCGCTGCCACGGGCGAGGATGACGCCGTTCAGCTCGAGATGGGCACCTGCGCCGAGCGTCACGTCGACCGCCACGCGGCCGAACGCTCCACCCATGGCCAGGATGTCGAGCGTCAGCCGGGCCCCGGCCCCGAGCGTGACCTCAAGCGCATCGACGACCGTCGCCGCGCCGTCCTGCACGATCGCCCGCCGCGCGCTTTCGCCCGCGGGCACCATCAGCCGCTCCGCCGCAGGCAGCGGCCAGGCGCGCTCGACGGCAGCGAGGTCGCTGTAGCGCCACGTCTCGTCGCGGCGGGTGGGAAGCGCGCTCATGCCGCCTGGTCCAGCGCATAGCCGCTCGTCTCGAGCTCGCGCGCGAGGTCGGGGCCGCCGCTCCGGACGATCCGCCCGGCGACGAGGACGTGGACCGCATCGGGCACGACATAGTCGAGCAGGCGCTGGTAATGGGTGATGAGCAGCGTCGCGCGAGTCGGCGACCGCAGCCGGTTGATGCCGTCGGCAACCACCCGCAGCGCGTCGATGTCGAGCCCGGAGTTGGTCTCGTCGAGCACCGCCAGGCGCGGCCCGAGGACGGCCATCTGGACCATCTCGTTGCGCTTCTTCTCGCCGCCGGAAAAGCCGACGTTGACCGGGCGCTTGAGCATGTCGAGCGACAGGCCGAAGTCCTCGGCCTGCGCCTTGACCGCCTTCATGAACTCGGCCCCCGACGCCTCCGCTTCCCCACGGGCGCGGCGCTGGGCGTTGAGCGCGGTGCGGAGGAAGGTCAGGTTCGAGACGCCGGGAATTTCGACGGGGTATTGCAGCCCGAGGAACAGGCCGGCGGCGGCGCGCTCGTGCGCCGGCAGCGTGAGCAGGTCGGTGCCGTCCAGCGTCGCGCTGCCCGCGGTGACCTCATATCCCGGGCGACCGGCGAGGACATAGCCGAGCGTCGACTTGCCCGCGCCGTTCGGCCCCATGATCGCATGGACTTCGCCCGCGCCGACGTGGAGCGTCAGCCCGTTGAGGATCGCCTTGCCATCGACGGTGGCGTGAAGATCGTGGATGTCGAGCAAATCAAAGATCCTTGTCGTGGTCCAGCTTCCAGCTGACCGCGGTGACTTCGGTCTGGGAGCGGAGGTCGGTCTCGATCGCTGCGACCGACGCCTCGGCGACGGCGGCGTTGTTCATGGCGGTCTCGTTCGGCTCGGCGAGGCGGCGGAAGCGGCCAACCTCGGCGACGAGCGCGGCGCGTTGCGGCGCGCAGGCCTTGAACGCCCCGTCGGCGGCATCGGCCGCCTGCGTGTCGGGCGTCGCCAGCTTCTTGACCGTGGTGTCGAGGCAGTCCGACCACGCCTTGGTCGCGGCATCGACGCGCTTGCGCCCCTCGATCCCCGCCACCGACGGCCGCGGCGGCGTCGCGTCGCATGCCGCGAGCGACAGCACCGCCAGCAGGAGGAGGGCGCGCCTCATCCGACGCTCCCCTCGAGGCTGATACCGAGCAGCTTCTGCGCCTCGACTGCAAATTCCATCGGCAGCTGCTGCAGCACTTCCTTGCAGAAGCCGTTGACGATGAGGGCCACCGCCGCCTCGGAATTCAAGCCCGCGAGACATCGCGTAGAACAGCTGGTCGTCCGAAATCTTCGACGTCGTCGCCTCGTGCTCGATCTGCGCGGTCGGGTTCCGCACCTCGATATAGGGCACGGTGTGCGCCCCCGCCGCGGCCCCGAGCAGCAGCGAATCGCACTGGGTAAAGTTGCGCACGTTTTCGGCCGAGGCGGCAACGCGAACCAGCCCCCGGTAGGTGTTGTCCGACCGGCCCGCCGAGATGCCCTTGCTGACGATCGTCGACCGGGTGTTCTTGCCGAGGTGGATCATCTTGGTGCCGGTGTCGGCCTGCTGCCGGTTGTTGGTCACCGCGACCGAGTAGAACTCGCCGACGCTGCCTTCGCCCGACAGCACGCACGACGGATATTTCCAGGTGATGGCGCTGCCGGTCTCGACCTGCGTCCAGCTGACCTTCGCGCGAGCGCCTTTGCACAAGGCACGCTTCGTCACGAAATTATAGATGCCGCCGATCCCGTTGGCATCGCCCGGATACCAGTTCTGCACGGTCGAGTACTTGATCTCGGCGTCATCCATCGCGATCAGCTCGACGACGGCGGCATGCAGCTGGTTCTCGTCGCGCATCGGCGCGGTGCAGCCTTCGAGGTAGCTGACGTGCGACCTCTTGTCGGCGACGATCAGCGTCCGCTCGAACTGGCCGGTGTTGGCGGCGTTGATGCGGAAATAGGTCGACAGTTCCATCGGGCAGCGAACGCCTTCGGGGATGTAGACGAACGTCCCGTCGGAAAAGACCGCGCTGTTCAGGCAGGCGAAGAAATTGTCGCGGGGCGGCACCACCGAGCCGAGGTGCTTGCGAACGAGGTCGGGGAACTCGCGCACCGCCTCGCTGATCGAGCGGAAGATAACGCCGGCCTTTTCCAGCTCGGCGCGGAAGGTCGTCGCTACGCTGACGCTGTCGAACACGGCGTCGACCGCGACCCGGCGGCTGCCCTCGACCCCGGCGAGCATCTCCTGCTCGGCGATTGGAATCCCAAGCTTCTCGTAGGTCCGGCGGATCTCGGGGTCGAGTTCGTCCAAACTGCCGATGGTCGCCTTGGGCTTGGGCGCGGCGTAGTAATAGGCGTCCTGATAATCGATCGGCGCGACGTTGAGCTTGGCCCAGTCGGGTGCCGTCATCGTCAGCCAGTGACGATACGCCTTCAACCGCCAGTCGAGCAGCCAGGCAGGCTCGCTCTTCTTCGCCGAGATATAGCGGACGGTATCCTCCGACAGCCCCTTGGGGGCCATGTCGGACTCGATGTCGGAGACGAAGCCCCACTTGTATGTCGCCAGGTCGTCGACGGCGGCGTGCGCCTCGTCGTTGCGCCCCGCGGCCGATGCCGCCTCGAAGCGCCCTTCCGCGGAAGCCGGGTTGAAACGAACATCGATATCAAGCTGGTCGGTCACGCAGTCACCTCGAGAGAGGGGTAGGAGGCACGCGCCGGCGCAGCGAGGTCGGCGAGCGTGACGGCAGCGAGGGCGGCGCGTACCGCGACGTTGATCGGCCGCCAATGCGGGCGAACCGCGCAGCTGCCTTCAAGCGCGCACGCCGCGACTTCGCCGTGCTGGCAGTTGGTCAGCGCGATCGGCCCTTCAACCGCCTCGACGATGTCGGCGACGCTGATCGAGCACGGCGTGCGGACAAGGCGGAAACCGCCGGCGACGCCGCGCGAGCTGGCGAGCAGGCCGCCGCGCTTGAGCAGGCCCATGACCTTGGCCACCGTCGGAGCCGGAATGCCGGTCCGGACTGCGACCACGCCCGCCGACAGCGGCCCGTCCGGGCAGCGCGCCGCGGCCGTCATCACGACCACCGCATAATCGGCGAGATTGGTCAGGCGCAGCATGACGGCGAGGCGGCTCCGTAAAGCGGAACGAATTGGTACGGCTTATGTGGGGGCGGTACCTGCCAAGTCAAGCGCGTGCGGCAGCAGCCGGGCGAGCCGGCCAGCCCAGGCGTCGATGCCCGCGGTGTCGCTCAGCAGGTCCTGCCGCACCTCGACTTCGGCATAGGGCAGGCCGGCGCCGAAGGCGTGGCGTGGGACCGTGTAGTCGATCCGGTCCATGGCATAGGGCTCGTTGTCGCCGACGACGAGATCCCCTTCGGCCGACAGTCCGGCGAGCAGCGCCCATGCCAGCCTGTCGTTCGCGCCGTTGTGGAGGATGCCGCAGTGCCACGGCCGGCTGAAGCCGCGCATCACCGGGGTGAAGCTGTGCAGCGCGACGAGCGCGGTCGGCTGGCCGCGCGTCGTGCGGCGGGCGATCGCTGCGGCGATGGCGGCGTGATAGGGGGCATGGATCGCCGCCACCCGATCGGCCCGCGACGGGGCGTCGAGCGCGGCGTTGCCCGGGACGATGGTGCCGTCGCTGACCGCCGGCATCGCATCGGGCGCGGCGGGATCGCGGTTGCAGTCGATCACCAGCCGCGAATAGCGCTGATGAACCAGCGCCGCGTCGAGCCGCGTCGACAAGGCCTGGCCAAGCGCCGTCACGCCGATGTCCCAGCCGATGTGACGCGCCAGTTCGGCGTCCGGCAACCCGAGGTCGGCGAGCGCGCGCGGGACGCGCCGGCCGCCATGGTCGGCGATCAGCAGGAACGGGGATCGCCCGTCCGGGTTGACGGCGGCGACCGGTTCGGGTTCGTCTCGACTGAGCACTTGCGGAAAAACCCCGATGCCGGTCCTGTCCATCGCGCATATCACGACCTACGCCTATCGCCAGCCGGTGTCGTTCGGCGAGCACCGGCTGATGGTCCGCCCACGCGAGAGCTATGACCAGCAGCTGCTCGCCGCGCGCATCGACATCGACCCCGCGCCCGCCGAACTGCGCTGGCTTCACGATGTCTTCGGCAATGCCGTCGCCGTCGCCAGCTTCGACCGCAGCGCGACGCACCTGTATATCGCCGCGCATGCGACGCTCGATCACCGGCCGGCGGCGGTCGAGACGTTCGCGCTGGAAAGCTACGCCCGGCGCTACCCGTTCACTTATTCGAGCGAGGACATGCCCGACCTGCTCCGGTCGATCGAGCGGCAGTATCACGACCCGGAGCGGACCGTCGACCGCTGGGCGCGCGCCTTCATCGGCGACGAGGGGCGGATCGAGACCACCATCCTCCTCGAGACGATGACCCGGACGATCCATCGCGACTTCACCTATGTCGGGCGAAGCGAGCCGGGCACGCAGTCGCCCCTGGAGACGCTCGGCAGCCGCCAGGGCACCTGCCGCGACTTCGCCGTGCTGATGATCGAGGCGGCGCGCGCGCTCGGCCTCGCCGCCCGTTTCGTCTCGGGCTATGTCTACAATCCGTCCGCCAGCGATCCCCGCACCGGCGGCGGCAACACCCATGCCTGGGTCAGCCTGTTCCTGCCGGGCTCGGGCTGGGTCGAGTACGACCCGACCAACGGCATCGTCGGCAGCCGCGGCCTAATCCGCGTCGCGGTCGCCCGCGACCCTTATCAGGCGGTACCGCTGTCGGGCACCTGGACCGGCTTTCCCGGCAGCGACGCCGGCATGGACGTTTCCGTCACCGTCACCGTCGACCCCGAGGAGGTCCTATGCTGATTCGCTGCGGCTATGAGATCAGCTTCACCGCCACGGCACCGACGCCGATGATGGCGATGCTCAGCCTGCATCCGTCGCGCCACCGCGACCTGATGACGCCGCACCGGCTGGTGACCGTGCCCGAAGTGCCGATCTACGACTATCTCGACAGCTTCGGGAACACCTGCACCCGGCTGGTCGTGCCCGAAGGCGGGATCACGCTGACGTGCGACTTCGTCGTCGAGGACAGCGGCGAACCGGACCGGCAATCGCCCGACGCCGTCCAGCACCCGGTGGCGGACCTGCCCGACGACATCCTCGTCTATCTCCTCGGCAGCCGCTACTGCGAGACTGACCGACTGTCCGATACCGCCTGGGCGCTGTTCGGCCACGTCGCCCCCGGCTGGGCGCGCGTCCAGGCGATCGTCGACTTCGCCCATGACCGCATCACCTTCGGCTACCCGCACGCCCGGGCAACGCGGACTGCCTGGGACGCGCATCAGGAGCAGGTCGGGGTCTGCCGCGACTTCGCCCATCTGGCCGTCACCCTGTGCCGCTGCATGAACATACCGGCGCGCTACTGCACCGGTTACCTCGGCGACATCGGCGTTGCGCCGATCGATGCGGCGATGGATTTCTCGGCATGGTTCGACGTTTACCTCGGCGGCGAGTGGCACACGTTCGACGCCCGCCACAACCGCCCGCGGATCGGCCGCGTGCTCATGGCGCGGGGCCGCGACGCGACCGACACGGCGCTGACGACGGCCTTCGGCCCGGCCGCGCTGAGCGGCTTCAAGGTTGTCACCGACGAGGTCGCGAGCGCCGAGCCCGGCACGGAACCCAGCGCGGAACACTGAACCGCGCCAGGGGGTTGTCGGCACCAATGCCGGAGAGCCCCGCGATGACCGACGTCACCCGCCGCACCGCCCTTCTCGCTGCTGGTGCCGTCGGCCTCGGCGCTGCATCGGCCGCCGCCGCGCAAGGTGCGCCGCCGCCGGTCGACACCGGCACGATCAGCGGCGGCAAGCTGACCTTTCCGCCCAATGTCGCGGCAAGCGAGGTCCAGCCGTCGCCGCCGCCCAACCCCGCCCCCCGCGACGAGCGGGTCGGCTTCGCCATCATCGGACTGGGCAAGCTCGCCACCGAGAACATCCTGCCCGCCTTCGCGCAGGCCAAGCACGCCAAGCCCGTCGCCCTCGTCAGCGGCTCGCCGGACAAGATGGCGCTGATCGCCCGCCAGTACGGGATCGAACCGGCGAACTGCTACGGCTATGCCGACATGGCTCGCCTGCGCGATAACCCCGCGGTGCAGGCGGTTTACGTCGTCACGCCGAACGCGCTCCACCACCGCGACGTGCTCGCCGCCGCCGGCGCCGGCAAGCACGTGTTGTGCGAGAAGCCGATGGCGACCGGCAGCCGCGAAGCGCGCGAGATGGTCGCCGCCTGCGCCCGCGCCAACGTCAGGCTGATGATCGCTTACCGCATGCAGTACGAAGCGCATGCGCGCGAGGCGATCCGCATGGCCCGGTCGGGCGCGCTGGGGGCCGTCACGCTGATGGACATGGTCAACAACCAGAACCAGGGCGACCCCGACCAGTGGCGGCAGAAGAAGGCGCTTGCCGGCGGCGGTTCGCTGCCCGACGTCGGCCTGTATTGCCTCAACACCAGCCGCGCGATCCTGGGCGAGGAGCCGGTGGCGGTGACCGCGACGATCTGGACGCCGGCCGGCGATCCGCGCTTCGCGCAAGTCGAGGACAATGTCGCCTTCACCCTGCACTTCCCCAGCGGCGCGCTGTCGAACTGCCTGACGAGCTATTCGACGCACGAGCATCGCTATCTGGCGCTGATCGGCTCGACGGCGCGCCTCGAGATCGAGAACGCCTTTGCCTATGAGGGGCAGCGGCTGCGCATCGCGCGGCTGGTCGACGGCAAGAACGAGACCGCCGAACGCCGCCTGCCGATGAAGAACCAGTTCGCGCTCGAGCTCGATCACTTCGCCCGGTGCGTCACCGCCGGCACCCAGCCGCGTACCCCCGGCGAGGAGGGGGTGCAGGATCACGTCGTCATGGAGGCGATCTACACCGCGGCGCGCACCGGCCGGCGCGTCGAGCTGCCCCGGGTCGATCGCCGCGACGCCTTCCGGGGGCCGGAGCCCGCGAGCGACGACTAGCATCGCCGCCACCCGCAGCCGGTCCGGCCCCTCGGCCCGCGATCAGGCCAGCTCGGACCGACGGCCAGCAGCGGCGCGCGTCGGGGCACGGGTGCCGGTGACCGCTCGACGCCCGGCCCGCCCCGCGGCCCGCCACGCATTTGGCCGCCGCCGTAACGATTTCGTTCGCCGCGCGTTCAGTCGCTGACGGGCAGAGTGCTCGCTTGGCTGAACGAGGACACCAAATGCCCGAGGATCGTTCGACGGCTTCCCGCCTGGCGCTGGCGAGCGTTGCCGCCGCCCTGACGCTCACCGCCTGCAACCAGACGCCAACGGCACCGGCCGCACCGACTGGCACCCAGCCAGTGACGGCCGCACCGATCGCGGCGTTGCCGCTGGCGACGGCCGCGCCGCCGCAGATCGCTCCAGCACCGGCCGTCCTGCCGCCGCCGGCGACGCGCGTCCGGGTCGCGCCACGGCCGAAGGAACGGTATCGCTACGTCGATCGTGCGGCGCAATACAACCTGGCCTTTGGCGACACGCCGCCCGATTACACGGTCGACTACCAGGGAACCCGGCCGTGGATCTGGCGGGCGAACAGCGGAGCCTACCGGGTCGCCGAGCAGCTTCCCCAGGGCGAGCGCTATTACTACTACGACGCCGGCAGCGACCAGCCGTTCTACGTCACCGATCCGCAGGGCGGCTATGCCTATCAGGGCGGCGAACTGGTCGCCGTCTACGGTCCCGACGGCGTGCCACTCGCCGACTATGAGGCGGAACGGCGTGCAGCCGCGGCGTCGGCCTATCTCGATCGCGCCCGGGCGCTGTACCGCGCCGCGACCTATGATCGGCGACAAGCCGCATACGCTGCCGAGTGGCAGGCGCGCCGCGCCGACGTCGCCGCGCGGCAGCAGACGTGGGACGATGCCCGCGCGCGCGACGCCGAGTGGCAGGCGTGGCACGACGCGCACGCGGACGACGAGCAGCGACGCTGGCGTGACGAGCGCGACCGCCGGGCGGCCTATGCCGCTGCCATCGGCGTGGCGGCAGGCGCGGCGACGGTGGCGCTGACCCGCGACCATGACCGGAACGGTGGCGACCGCGGCTATCAGGATCGCGGTTCCGACCGCGGCTACGCTGGTCCCGCCAATGGTAATCAGGGCTATGGTAATCAGGGCTATGGCGATCAGGGCGGGCGCGATCGGGGCAACGGCCGCGGGTACGGCGGCACCCCCGTCGACCGTGCTGGGCCCGGCGAGGGTCGCTTTGGTCGCACCGATCCCCGGCTGATCGATCCGTCGGCGGCGGCCAAGGCCGATACGGCACGGGCTGCAGCCCAAGCCGACGCCGCACGGGCCCAGGCAGACGCCGCACGAACCCAGGCCGACGCCGCACGGGCCGCAGCCGATCGCGCGCGGGCGACGCAAGCAGAAGCGGTCCGGCTCCAGGCGCAGACGGCGCGCGACCAGTCCCGCACCGCCGCCGAGGCGCAGCGTCAACAGGCTGCGCTCCGTCAGCAGCAGGCCGCAGCCGACCAGGCGAAGGCGCATGCCGCCGACGCGCAGCGCCAGGCGTCGCAGCAGGCGGCCGCGACCGAGCGTGACAAGGCCCGCGCGGCAGCTCAGGCACAGCACCAGCAGGCGGAAGTCCAGCGCGAGCAGCAGATGGCGGCCGACCGGGCGAAGGCGCACGCCGCGGCGGACGTGCAGCGGCAGCAGGCGCAGCAGGCGACCGCAGCGGAACACGACAAGGCGCGCGCGGCGGCCGAAGCGCAGCGCCAGCAGCTCGCGGACCAGCGTCAGCAGCAGGCCGCGGCCGAGCGCGACAAGGCGCATGCGGCGGCCGAGGCACAGCACCAGCAGGCGCAGCAGGCGGCGGCGGCTGAACGCGACAAGACGCGCGCCGCGGCCGAAGCGCAGCGCCAGCAAGCGGCCGCGGCCGAGCGCGACAAGGCGCGCGCCGCGGCCGAGGCACAGCGCCAGCAGGCGCAGCAGGCGGCCGCCGCCGAGCGCGACAAGGCGCGTCAGCAGGCCGAAGCGCAGCGCCAGGCCGCGCGGCAGCAGGCGCAGCAGGCGCAACAGGCGCAGCGGCAGCAGGCGCAGCAGGCGGCCGCCGCCGAGCGCGACAAGGCGCGGGCGGAAGCCGACCGTGGCAAAGCCGACGCCAAGGAGAAGAAGCCCGACCACCCGTGAGGATCATCGGCGGTTCGCGCCCGCCGTCGGCATCGCGATCGCCGCTGCCGTCGTGCCCACCGCGCACGGCCTTCGGGTGCAGAGCCGGTAACGTCAGGGATTTGCGGAGGACCGCAATTTCTACCGCACACCGCGCGCAAGTCGCTGCTCGGGATCGTCTCGGCATAACGACGGGTAGTCGAGTGCACGAGACCTGGCCTTGCGCGCCGCCAGCAGATGCACCCGGCCGGTCGACCCAGCGGCCGACGGCCGACGGCCACAGGGCACGCCACGGTCTCCGCTCGCGATGTCGGCTTGCTTGGGGAAAGGCACAGGCAATCCACCATGCGCGCGGTGGCCCCGCCATGATCTGATCGGGCGCGCTGCCGGCGCGACTCCGGTCGCCGCCCCGCACCCGACGCCCGAGGCCAGCACGGGCATGGGGTGACAGGCGCGACACGCCCCGGGTAGATGGGCCGCGATGCGCTTCGTCCTTATCCTGGTGGTCAGCGCCCTCCCGACATCGCTCCAGGCGGCGGAGACCGACGCGGCCGAGATCGTCGTCACCGCGCTGCCGATCGCCCGGAGCGACGCCGCCTACGACATCGTCACTCTCGGTCGAAGGCAGCTGATCGCCAGCGCGTCCAACCGGATCGAAGACGTGCTGCGCGACGTCGCGGGGTTTCAGCAGTACCGCCGGACCGACAGCCGCACGGCCAATCCGACGAGCCAGGGCGCGACCCTGCGGTCGCTCGGCGGCAATGCCTCGTCGCGGGCTCTCGTCACGCTCGATGGCGCACCCATTGCCGACCCGTTCGCGGGCTACATCCCGTGGTTCGCGGTCGCGCCCGAACGGCTCGGCCAGGTCCGTGTCACCCGCGGCGGCGGCGCGGGCGCGTTCGGCAGCGGCGCGCTCGCCGGCACGATCGAGCTGGACAGCGCCGATCCGGCGTCCCTGCCGGCGATGGTGGCAGAGGTCGACTACGGCAGCCGCAACGCCCTGACCGCCAGTGCCGTCGGCAGCGTCAGGCTCGGCACGGGCGCGGTGTCGCTGTTCGGCCGCTACGACCGCGGCGACGGCTATGTCATCATTCCCGCCGACCAGCGTGGCCCGGCCGACATTCCGGCGCGCTATGCGCAGGGCAGCATCGGCTTCACCGCCAGCCTGCCGGTCGCCGCCGACACCAGGCTGCTGGTCGACGCGCTCGGCTTCGACGACCACCGGGTTCGCGGCATTGCGGACAACACCAGCGCCGTGCAGGGCGTCGACGTCAACGCCCGCCTGGTCGGCACCGGGCGGTGGCCGTGGCAGGCGCTGGCGTACCTCCAGGCGCAGACCTTCGCCAACGCCGTCGTCTCCCTGGATGCCGCACGCGCGGTCGCGACCCCGTCGCTCGACCAGTACAACACGCCCGCGACCGGGATCGGCGGCAAGCTCGAGGTGCGGCCGCCGCTGGGTGGCGGTGTCGAGCTGCGCCTCGGGCTCGACCTGCGCGACGATACCGGCCGGACCGAGGAACGGTCGCGCTACCTGCTCGGCCGCTACACCCGGTTACGGCAGGGCGGCGGCCATAATCAGGTGGCGGGCGGCTATGCCGAGCTGGCGACGACGCCGTTCCCGACTCTGACGGTGACCGCCGGCGGCCGGATCGATCATTGGCGGATCGCCGGCGGCTTCCTCCACGAGACCGATGCACAGACGTTCGCAACGACGATCGACGAGCATCCCGGCGACCGCGGCGGGTGGGAGCCGACAGGACGCGGCGGGCTGGCGTGGAGCGTGGCGGGCGGTCTCCAGCTCCGTGCCGCCGCCTATCTCGGCTACCGCCTGCCGACGCTGAACGAGCTGTACCGGCCGTTTCGCGTCGGCGCCGATGCGACCGCGAGCAACAATGCGCTCGACCTCGAGCGGCTGCGCGGTGCGGAGATCGGCGCCGATTTCCACCCGAGCGGCGCGGTTCGTCTTGGCGTCACCGCCTTCGCCAACCGGCTGGGCGGCGCGATCGGCAACGTCACGGCCGGCGTCGGCCCCGGGACGTTCCCGGAGGTCGGGGTCGTCGCTGCCGGCGGCGTCTACCGTGTCCGCCGCAACCTCGATGCGGTCATCGCCCGCGGGATCGAGGCGGAGGCGCATGTCAGCCAGGGGGAGTGGCGGTTCGACGCGTCCTACGCTTATACCCATGCCCGCGTCCGCGCCTCGGGAGCCGCGGCAGCGCTCGACGGCCTGCCGCCGGCCCTGACGCCGGCGCACCAGGCCAGCGCCACGATCGGCTGGGTGCCGCTGCCCGACGCGCTGCTGGCGGTCACCGGGCGCTACTCGGGGAGCCAGAACGAGGACGACCTCGGGCTTCGCCGCCTCGCTGACGCCGCGACGCTCGACGCGGTGTTCACGCTGCCGGTCGCGCGCGGCGTCGCGGTCACCCTGCGCGGCGAGAACCTGACGGACACGCAAATCCAGTCGGGCATGTCGACGGCGGGGATCGTCGACCTCGGCACACCGCGAACGGTCACCATCGGGCTCCGCGTCAGCCGCTGACGTGGCGATCGTGTCGGGCGGGGCGCGAGCCGGGGGGCAACGGCCGATCCGCCGCGTCTAGCCGTCGATGAACTGCACCTCGTCGACCACGCGCTGCCCGGCCGCGTTGCGCTTCAGCTGGACGACAATGTCGACGACCGAGCGCGCATAATCGAGGATCTCGCCGCGCCCGAGATTGACCCGCGCCTGCAGCGCCAGCAGCGCGACCTGTTCCATCGCGCCCGCACAGCTGTTGGCGTGGATCGTCGAAATCGATCCGGGATGACCGGTGTTGACGGCGCGCAGGAAGCTGAACGCCTCGCTGCCCCGCATCTCGCCCAGCAGCAGGCGGTCCGGGCGCATGCGCAGGGCGGCCTGCAGCAGATCCTCCGCCGTGACATTGGCCTCGCCGGTCGTGCCCCGTACCGCGACCAGGCCGACGGCGTTCGGCCGATCGAGCGACACCTCCGGCGTGTCTTCGATCGTGATCACGCGCTCGTGGCGATCGATCTGCTTAAGGAGCGCGTTGAGGAAGGTGGTCTTGCCGCTCGACGTGCCGCCGGAGATCAGGATCGTCTTGCGCGCCGTCACCGCCGCCTCGAAAAACGCCAGCATGTCGCCGCGGGCGAGATGATCGTGGAGGTTGCGGTCGGCAGCCGTTTCGCCACCCCGCCGGACGCTGGCGAACGCCCCCGCCGCGGCATAGTCGGCAAGGTCGAGGTCGGCCGGCACGTGCTTGCGGATGGCGAGCGCGAGGTGCTGGCGGGTGGCGGGTGGCGCGATGATCTGCACCCGCTCGCCGCCGGGCAGCAGTCCCGAGATCAGGGGATTAGCGCGGCTCAGCCCCTGATGATTGGCCCGCGCCACCTGGACCGCCAGCCGCGACAAGGCCGTGGGGTCGAGCGCCGGCACGTCGAAGCGCGCCATGTGCCCGCCCGCGCTCGTCTCGACCCAGATCTCGTGCGGCCGGTTGATCAGGATTTCGGTGGTGTCGGCGCGCGCCAGCCACGGCTCGAGCGGCTTGAGGAAGGAACGGAGATAGATGCCGTCGCCGTCGATCTCGACCACGCTCATGGCTTCGCTCCCGCCTCGACCGCGAAGTCGAGATCCTTGGCGACGAAGACGCGGACCGGGGTGCCCTGCGGCACCTTGATTGTCGGCGGGATGTCGATGTCGCGCTGGAGGGCGACGCTGGCCAGCTGCGTCGCCTGCTGCGGCGAGCCGACCGTCACCGAGCCGGCACGCTGGGCCGTGGTGACGAGGTAATCGAGGCCCGAGGTGATGACCGACAGCAAGGTCGCGGCGCCGAACCGTCGGAGGAAATGGCTGTTGACCTTGCCGCCCAACCCCGCGGTGCCCAGCGGATCGGTTGCCGCCGAGCCGAGCTCGACCGAGACGCCGTCGCTGCGCAGCAGCCGCGTCCAGATGACGAAGGCGCGGCTCTGGCCCAAGGCAACGCCGCTCGAATATTGGCCGATCAGGCGACTGCCGCGCGGGATGAGCACCTTGGTCGCGTCGAACCCCCGGACGTCGCGGCTGACCACGGCGCGAACCAGCCCGGGCAGGTCGGAATTGATCGCGGTTTCGAGCACGCCGGTGATGATCGTGCCCTGGGGGATGACGAGATCGGTCGACGACATGCGGTCGATCCCGACCGTCTCCGGACGCGCGCGGGTGACCCGCTCGAGAAACGATTCGTTCGCCGACAGCTTGGCCGCCCCGGCCGCGTCGCCCTTGGCCGCCGCAGCCGCTGCCGCCGGCTTTTCGCCCGCCGTGAGATCGACGAGGAGCGCCGGCGTTACCGGTCGCGCCGCCGGCGGCGGGCTGACGACCCGCTGGACCGGGATCGGCACGGGCACGGGAGCTGGCGGCAGGACGACCGGAGCAGGTGCCGGCGGCAGCGGCACGGCGAGCGTCGGCGGCGGCGGCAGATCGGCGCTCGACGACGGCGGCCGCGTCGAGACCGGAAGCGCACTGTCCGCCGTCGCCGTGGCGGCCGGGTGGTACAGCGCCGCGAAGGTTCCGGCCCCGAGCAGCGCCACGACCGCGATTCCCAGCGGCAGGGTCCAGCGCGCCGGCGGCCGGGCCACCGCCGGCATGGCGTCAACGTTCGCCTCGTCGAGGCTGTCGCCGGTCACGGCCTGGTCGCGGCACGCGGCGAGGCGCCGAGGCCGAGGAAGCCATGCCGCTGCGGCTTGGTCTCGCGCGGTCGCGGGGCGGCGGCTCCGGGTTCGGCCGGGCGCAGGGCGTCGTTGAACACCTTGGTCACCGCGCTGCCGCTGCGCAGCACGAACTCGGCCGCGACCTGATCGACGACGAGATAGCGGCCGCGGGTGACGTGATTGACCAGCGCTTCCTTGCCGTCGGGCTGGACGGCAAAGACCGCCGGCGTGTCGACGCTGGCGAGCCACTGGAAGAACGTGAAATGCCCATCGTCGAACACCCGCGCCGGCAGCGTCACCTTCGAGCCTTCATAGCTATAGGCGAAGTTCCAGCTGTCGGGCGGCGCGGCATCGCTGACGGGTGTCTCGGGAGCAGCGATGGTCGCGGCCGCGAGCTCCTCGTTGGGATAGAGGAAGCGGATGTCGTACGTCTGCGCCCGCCGCGTCGACGACGCCACCGTGATCAGCTCGAAATTATAGCGCCGCAAGTTGGTCACGACGGTCATGTTGGTGCTCGGCAGGCGGTCGATCGGCTTCAGGAACAGCAGGTCGGCCTTCTTGTTCGGCGTCACCTGCCAGCCGAGCGAATCGCCCACCGAGATATTCTCGATCCGCTCGCCCGCCCCGAACGAGACGACCATCTGATAGCCGAGCTGCCCGGTGACGGTGACGACCTCGCGCGGGTTATACACGATCGTGCGGATGCGCGGATCGACCGGCCCCGGCGGGATGGGAACCGCAACGACACGGCTGCCGGCCAGCAGCGCAAGCAGGATAAGGGCAGATCGCGTCACCGGCGTCCCTCCACGGCCGTCGCCGGCAGGTTGGTCGTGACCGTTGTCGTCACGGTGGTCGGCACCGCGCGCGTGACGGCGGCAACCGTGGCGGCGGGCAGAACGACGTTCGGCGCGGCTTCCGCATCGCGCCGGTAGTGCGTCACCTGGAAGCCGAGCGGGTTGATCAGCCGGTCGTCGAGGTTGAGCGGCCCGCCGGTGAAGCCGAACTGCATGACGGCGGCCCAGTCGGTCCGCGTCACCGCGCCGCCGCCGTCGCTGCGAACGGTCGTGAAGCGGACGAGGGCGCTGGTCGGGCTCATCACCGTCACCTGTTTGATCGTCGCCTGAACCAGCGTCGCCGCGGTGGCGCCAAGCAGCGGGCTGGCGGGATTATGGCGGTCCATCAGCTTCAGATAGTCGGCGCGCGCCGAACCGGCCGACCACAGCCCGACCTTGCGGTAATTGAGGGCGAGGTCGGTCGCATCCAGGGTCTCGCGGGCGATGACATATTGCGCGAGCAGCGACTGCAGCAGGGCATCGTTCTGGCTCAGCGGCCCCAGGGCGACGCTCCGCGCGAGCTCGGCGGCCCCGGTCTGACGGTCGACGGTGATCGTATACGGAACGACGGTCTTCAGCGGCATCAGCAAGGTGAGCGCGAGCGCCTCCAGCGCCGCCACCGACAGCGCCGCGGCCGCGACGATCCAGGCGCGCCGCCGCGAGGCCCGCAGGCTGCCGTTGACGTCCGCGCTCCACGACGCGGCATCGGCGAAATAGGCGGAGCGATCTTCCGCGGCGGGTCGGAGCGGCTGGTCCAAGCGTCAGCTCCTCGACCGGGCCGCGGCAGCACCCGGGGCCGCGACAACCGCCAGCCGCCGGTAGCTCTGGCCGAGACGATTGGGCGTCGCGACCAGCGGCGACGACGGACCGGCGGGCGAAATCATCCGTGTCGCCGCGATCATCGCGGGCGCACTCCCCGCCTCCACTCCGGCCGCGCGGCGACCACCCGACGCAATCGATTCAATGATCGCCTGGGAGCGGCTGCTGCCGGTTACGTCGCTCCCCGCCACGACCGTCACCGGAGACCGCGACGGGGCCTGGATCGGCGCACGCGGCACCCGCCGCGGCAGGCGGATACTGCCGGCAATGCCGCCGCCGAGGCGCGCCGCCTGCATCATCACGGCGGCAAAGACGAGGATGACCAAGAGGACGAGGAGAACCGGACCGTTCCGGACGCTGACGACCGGCTCGCCGTCGAGACCGGCGATCAGCGGGCCGAGCACCGCGACGGCAGCGGCGATCAGCGGCAGGGCGAACAGGGGGACGAGGGCGAACTTGACCGTCACGCGCAGCCAGCCTTCCGCCAGGCTCCGCGTCGAGGCGAACAGCGCGAAGGCGAGGAACACCGGGCCGAGCACCATCAGCAGCGCCAGGACGATGCGGGCGACGAGCAGGACGCCGACGCTGGCGGCCATCAGCGTCAAGGCCCCGATCCAGAGCAGCGCCGCGGCCAGCTGCGGCGCGCCGAGCGCGGGCAGCGCGGCGGGTGCCGGTGTCGCAACCGGCGCAGCGCCGGCAGCACCGGAGACCGGCAGCGTCGATACCGGCACCGCGGCGGCGCGCGCGGGCGGCGTCTGGCCCCAGGCATCGCCGGCAGCGTCGGTCATGCGCGTGACCACCTGCTGCAGCGCGGTCAGCACGTCACCCGACGTCGTCCCGGGGGCCGCCGCCTGCTGCACCACCGCATCGGCCAGCTCCTCCGGCCCGTGGAACAGCGTGTTGAAGACCAGTGTCTGGTACCCGCCCCAGCTCGTCACGAGGGCGAAGACGATGCCGATCTTGAGGAAGTGCGGCACGATCTCGCCGAGCGTCAGCGCCGCCTGGCCGAGCAGGACGCGATAGGAGAAGACGGCGACATAGATCGTCAAAGCGAGGGTCAGGGCGGTGGCAAACGTGCCGCCCGGCGCCAGCAGCGTCGCATAGCCCTGCTGGACCTCGCTCGCGATCAGGCAGTCGGCGCTGGCGAGCACGTCGCGCGCCAGGGCGTCGGCGGCGATCGTCGACGGGCAGCTGCCGATCACGCCGCACCCGCAAGCAGCGGCTCGAGCCAGTCGGCCGGGTCGTCGCCTAACCGCGCGCGCAAGGTGTCGAGCCGGCGGACGCTGCTCTCGCGGCCCGAGAGCACGGTCAGGATGCGATCGAGCCCCGTCAGGTCGAGCCGGGCGATGACACTGTCGTTGCCGTGCTTGACCAGGAAGCAGTGCGACGTGTCGGGCAGGCTCCGGATCAGGTCGAACTCGTGCTCGCTGAGCCCGAACCCGTCGCGGTAGTCGAGCGGCTGCGCCTTCGAATTGGGCATGAAGATCTGCGTCGCCGCCTGCTCGATGATCGTCGGGCCGACCTTCGAGTCGAGCGCGTCGCGCGCGTTCTGGGTGGCGAAGCCGACAATGCCGCCGCGCTTGCGGATCGTCTTTTCCCAGTCCTTGATCCGGGCGACGAAGACCTCGTCGTCGAGCGCCTTCCACCCTTCATCGACGACGATGATCGTCGGCGATCCGTCCAGCCGCTCCTCGACGCGGTGGAACAGATACATCATCGTCGGCGTCCGGCTGACCGCATCGTCGAGGATCTGGGTCATGTCGAAGCCGATCGAGGTGGCGGCGAGGTCGAGCGCGTCGACCTCGTTGTCGAACAGCCAGGCCCGTTCGCCGTCGCCGAGCCAGGCCCCGAGGCGGTGCGCGAGGTCGCCGACCATCGGGCGATCGGTGCCCTGCAGCAGTTCGCGGAAGTAGCGCAGGCGGCGGAACGGCGGCGGCTGGTCGAAATTGGCGTCGACCGCGGCCGCGACCAGCTCACGCTCGGCGGCGCTGAGGTTGCCGCCGAGGAGCCGCTCGACCCATTCGACGAGGAAGCGCCGATTGCCCGGCGTGTCGGCGAGCGCCAGCGGGTTGAAACCGGTGCGGTGCCCCGGGCGCAGCACGCTGTAGACGCCGCCCGTCGCCCGCACGAAGATCTCGGCCCCGCGATCCTTGTCGAAATAGACCGTCCGCGGATGAAGCTTCGACGCCTGCGCCAGCAGGAAGGTCATGACCACCGTCTTGCCGCTGCCCGACGGCCCGATCACGGTGAAGTTGCCGAGGTCGCCGGCGTGGAAGTTGAAGTGATACGGGGTTCCGCTGGTCGTCTCGAGCACGGTGATGGCATCGCCCCAGTGGTTGCCGCCGGCCTGGCCGACGGGGAAGTTGTGGAGCGAGGCAAAGCTCGCGAAATTTCCTGTCGAGATCAGCGAGCGCCGGGCGATATCCTTGAAGTTGCCGGGAAACTGCGCCCAGAAGGCGGGTTCGAGCGCAATATCCTCCCGCACCGCGATCAGCCCGACATCGGTGAACGCCGAGACGACGTCGGCCGTGGCGGCATCGAGGCGGTCCAGGCCCGGAACCCGGACCTGGACCGTCAGGTGATGCTCGCCGAAGCCCGAGCGGCCCGCCGCGACATTGTCCTTCGCCTGGCCGAGGTCGGCGCGCAGCGACAGGGCGTCGTCGTCGCTCGCCCGCATCCGCCGCAGCGCGAGGTTCATCCGCCCGATGGCCGCGGTCCGGTCGACGAAGCCGAAGCTTTGCGTGACGACCATCTCGTGCGGCAGGCGCAGCAGGTTGTCGAGCAGGCCCGGCGCCGTCGCCTCGGGATAATCCTTGACCCCGACCATCGCGGCATAGCGGCGACCGGCGGCGACGGGTCCTTTGAGGTCGATGGTGTCGACCCCGAAGCTGACCCGGGTCTGCGCCAGCGCCTGGCCCAGATCGGCGCGCGGCAGCAGGACCGGCCGCAGCTCCCCGTTGACGAGGAAGGACAGGAACTCGAGCGGCTCGGAACAGCGGCCGGACGGGGTGGCGTAGCAGCCGAGCCGGCGGGCGGAATAGGGAGCGAGGCTGCGCAGCATGGCGTCGACGGCGGTGTGAAGATCGCGCAGGCCGACACGGTCGCTGCCCTGCCCGCCGTCGCGAAACAGGTCGGCAAGACCGTCGAGCACGGTGCTCCGCCCCTGCAGCGGTCGCCGGACCACGGTCAGGAACAGCTCGTTGATGAACATCTGCTTGGCGGCGAGCCGGGCGCGCCACGCGTCGTCGATCTCGCGGCAGAAGGCGTTGGCCGGCACGCCCGGCAGCACCGCGGTCGCCGGACGCCGCACGATGTGGTGGTAAACCGCGAAGTGGGGACTGGCGATGCTGCGCAGCATGGCTTCGCGGATGGCGTGGCGATAGTTGAGGTCGGCGGTATCGACCGTCTCGAACGGCAGCCCGGCGACGTGGACGAACTGCATCAGCATCCCGTCGCGGGTGGCGACGGTGAAATCGTCGACATGGTGCGACCACGGCAAGCGGTCGCCGACGCGGTTCTCGCGGCGGGCCATGCGTTCGAACTGCGACGGGGCGGCGTTGATCACTGGCTAGGGCCGGTACGAATTGCAACGCCACAGCGCGTAGCCGCGAGTCCGCCGCGCCCGGCGGGCACGGAGCAGCCACAGGTCGAAGACGCGCGGCTCGCGCAGGCACGCAACGGTGCCGGCGGCGTGGATCACCAGGGCCACCGGAACGACCCAGAAGGAGCGCATGACGAGGAACAGCTCCATCGTCACCATCGCGTTCAGGACGAAGAAGGTATAGGTGACGCCGGCGAACATCTGCGGCCGGGTCAGTGCCTTGAACACCGGTTCGCGCGCCAGGGCGACGGCGTCGGCCACTTACTGCTGCGTCGCCACGGTCCGGATGCCGCCGACGATGGCGCTGGCACCGAACAGGATGAACAGCCCGACGACGACGGTCGCCCCGAAGCGCCAGTTCATCCGGCCGGTGAGCATGAGCAGCCCGACGCTCGCCACCGCGATCACGGCAACCGCCGTCGCGACACTGCCCAGCAGTGTTCCCTGAATCCATCCGAGCGCACCGGTGATCGCTCCCGAACCCGCCGGATCGAGCGTCACCGCCTGCGCCATCGCCGGTACCGCGGAGAGCAGCGCCGGAAAACCCGCCGCAGATCGCCCGATCGAAGCCATTCTCATCCGTGTCGTCCCGTCACTGAGCTTCCGCGGCCAGCCGGTTCAGCACCGCGGCGACGTAAGCTACGGTTTCGGGGAAGCGAGGGACGCCTCGCGCGCGCGCCACGGCAGCCGGCCCGGCATTATATGCGGCGATCGTCCGCACGATGTCGCCGTCGAACCGGTTCAGCAGCAGGCGCAGATACGCCGTTCCACCGCGGATATTGGCGGCCGGGTCGGCCGCGGCGACCCCGAGCCCCTGGGCTGTCGCCGGCATCAACTGCATGATGCCAACCGCGTGGGCCGGCGACACGGCCTTGGGATCATAGCGCGATTCGACATGGGCGATCGCATCGACCAGCGCGGGGCTGACCTCGTACTGCCGCGCCGCGCGGTCGACCGCCGGGCGGAACGCCTGTGCGCGGGGGGCGGTGGCGGCGACGGGAACATGCGCCGGTGCGGCACGAGGCGGCACGGGAGCGTCGAGGCGTTCGACGCTGCCGTCGCTGCCAACCTCGAACACCGCGGCATGGACCGCAGGCGACAGCAGGAGCAGCAACACCAGCGTCGTCGCGCGCTTCATCCCGTCCGCCCCTTCATCGGTTCGTTCGCAGCATAACGTGAGGTCAATACGATCGGCAACGACGCGGCGGTGCAACCATCGCGGCCGGGCGGCGGTATCTGCTGCCATGAGCGGCCCGTCATGACCCGCGCCGACGTGCCGGAGCGCAGCCGCAGCGCCGCGGCGGCCGTTTTGATCGTGGCGCTCCACCTCGCCCTCGCCGCCCTGCTGATGCAGCGACATCCGGTCGCCGTGCCGCCACCGCCCGCGACGCTGACGGTGACCGCCGTGCCGATGCCGCGCACTGCGCCGCCGGTCGAGCCCGAACGCCCGCTCGACGCCGGGGTCGCGGCGCCAGCGATCGAGATTGCCGCCGCGCCCGCCCAGACCGCGCCGACCTGCGACGTGCTCGCTCAGGTCGGCGCGGCGGCACAGTCGGACACGGCAGCCGTCGCCGCGCTGCAGCCCTTGGCCGCGGAGCCGTCGCCGGCGCTGATGGCCTGGGCCGGCAGCTGGGCCGATCAGCCTCCCGTGCCGGCGATCCGGACCGCGGTCGCCAAGGCGCTGACAGGACTTCCCGGCGCGTGCCTCGACGAGCCGGTGGTCGGGCCGCGCCTGGTCTTCATCACCGTCGGCGGGACGAGCGTCAGCGTCGCCTTCGGCTCCGGCACGTGGCGCTGGCGGAAGCTCCTATCGACGGATCGTGCGACCGATCACCGCAGCGGATCGGGCGAATAATAGCAGGGGACTGCACCGTCCGAAGACCCCGCATCGTAGCTGTGCGTGAGGCGGCGCCAGCCCGCGCGACAAGGGAGTGCGAAGTGAAAGTCCGGACCAGTCTGATCGGCGGAACGGCGCTTGCCGCCGCGATGATGCTCGCAGCTCCCGCGGCGGCGTCGAGCCACCGCGAGGCCCCCAACATCACCAAGATGCCCAAGGTCGACAATACCGACGTCTATGCGTTCACCAGCTACGAGCCGGGGCGCGCGGGCTATACGACGATCATCGCCAACTTCCAGCCCGGCGAGGGCCCCGGCGACGGGCCGAACTATTACACGATGGATCCCGACGCCGTTTACGAGATCCACATCGACAACGTCGGCGACGCGGTCGAGCACCTGACCTACCAGTTCAAGTTCAGCAATGCGCTGCTGAACGGCACCGGCGAGACGGTCAACGTCAACGGCAAGAACCTGTCGATCGCGCTGCGGCAGGCCGGTGCCGTGACCGCTCCGGCCGATCCCAACCTGGGCGAGACCGAGACGTACACTGTCACCCAGATCAGCGGCGACCGCGCCACCGGCACGCGCGCGGCGGTCGTCAACGCCGCGGGCGGCTCGTTCTACAAGCCGTTCGACAACGCCGGCAACAAGTCGATCCCGGGCGGCTATGCCAATTACGCCAACAAGTTCATCTATTCGGCGACGATCCCGGGCTGCTCGACGCCGGCGAAGGTCTTCGTCGGCAGCCGCGCCGAGTATTTCGCGGTCAACCTCGGGCCGGTGTTCGACCTGGTCAACTTCGTGCCCGTCGAGGGCGACAATGATCCGGTCTATGGCAACGGCACGCCCTTTCCCGGCGGCATCACGCAGAGCCAGGACAACCAGGAGCTGATCGGCAAGAAGAACGTCACCTCGATCGCCATGGAAATCCCGACCGCGTGCCTCGTCGGCACCGGCAACGGCGTGATCGGCGTGTGGAGCACGGCCAGCCTGCCGCAGGCGCGGCTGCTGCGGACGACGCCGACCTACGACACGCCGGCGCTGCAGGGCGGCGCATATGTCCAGGTCTCGCGGCTCGGCATGGGTCTCGTCAACGAGCTGGTGATCGGCATCAAGGACAAGGACCTGTTCAATGCCTCGTCGCCATCGGGTGACGGCCAGTTCCTCGACTATGTGACCAACCCGACCTTCCCGGCGCTGCTCGACGCGTTGTTCCAGGCACCGGTTCGCGGCGTCATCGGCGGCTCGGGGACGATCGCACCGACCAACTTCCCCCGCAATGACCTGGTCGCGACGTTCCTGACCGGGTTCAAGGGCGTCAACCAGCTGAGCGTCGTCACCCCGTCGGAAATGCTGCGGCTCAACACCAAGATCCCGCCGACGCCGCAGGCGGCGCAGAGCACGTTCGGCGTCGTCGGCAACGACCTTGCCGGCTATCCGAACGGCCGCCGCCCGGGCGACGACCTGGTCGACATCACCCTGCGCGTGGCGATGGGGCGGCTGTGCCACCCGATTCCGGTCGCCGGCACACCGACCGATCTCGGCCTGTGCAAGCCGACCGATGCCCCGACCGGGCTCGCCGCCTTCACCGACGGCGCGCCGAGTTCGGCCAACAACCTGCTGAACGCCTTTCCCTACCTGAACGCACCCCTGCGGGGCGCACCGCGTCCCCAGACCCAGCCGTAAGGAGGGCCGCATCGTGACCGTTCGTACCCATGGCCTCCTGGCGCTGCTCGGCCTGACGCTGGGGCTTGCCGCGTGCGGGAGCGGCAACAACACCGCCGCTCCCGCCCCGGTGACACCGCCGACTCCGGTGGCGACGACCGAAAGCAAGTTCGGCACCTGCTTTGCCGCTCGCTTCGACGCGGCGCCGAACTCGAAGGCGACCGATCCCGTCCCCTGCCCCGACCTGGCGCCGCTCAGCCTGACGACCAAGCCGCTCGCCTTCTGACGGCGCGGCTCAGCGGTGACCGGGGTCGTTCCGACTCCAGCCGAAGGTGAGGCTGGAGAAGACCGTGTCGAAGTCGGCACGGGGATCGTGGATCGGCTTGGTCCAGACGACATTCATCTGCCACAGCCCCTTGAACGGCACCTTGAACACGGCGGCCCCGTGGGCGTCGGTGGTCGCCGTCGCCACCGGCCGGGCGTCGAAGTCGAGGTTGTTCAACTTGACGAAGGCCCCGGCCAGCGGTGCGCCGTCGTAGAGCACGGTCACCGGCAGGGTCATGTCGAAGCCGGCAGCGGTCGGATCGCGGCCGGGGACGATCTCCAGCGTCAGGCCGATCGGCCGCGTCACCTGCGGCTCGGCGGCGGTCGCCGGCCCGACGTGGACGATCGCCTTGGCGCGGCGGCTGTACAGCTCGCGTCCCGGCGTGTCGGTCGCGCCGGCAGCGGTGCGGGCGGCGATGGCCGGGGCGATCCCTTCCGCCTTGATGTAGTCGTTGAAGCGGATCGCCGGCAGGTCGCTCGTCGCGCGATTGGTCGCAAGCACGACCACATAGGTCCCGGGGCGTGAGAAGGTGAGCGTCGCGTCGGCCGGACCGCCCGGCGGCTGCAGTGCATCGTGGATGTCCTTGGTCCCGGCGCTCCCGACGGCGACGAAGGTCGCCACCCGGTCGAGCGCCGCGGACCAGCGCTGGCGCGCCGGCCCGTGTCCGACCTCGATCGTCACCGGATCGGGGGTGTCGACCGCGGTGGCGAAATCGCGCGGCTGGAGCCAGAAGTCGTGCGCGGCGGCGGCATTGGCACTGGCAACCGCGACAAGGGCAAGAGCAAGGCGCTTCATGGTCATTTCCCAAGACAACGCGACCCGGGCCGCGCAGGCAAGTTACGGCCTGCCGCGACGATCGGTGCGGTTGGCCGCGCTGGCTGTCGGCTGCGCCGCAACCTCGGCCGCGGCGCACACGGGCACCGGGCTCGCCGGCGGCTTCCAGTCGGGATTCCTGCATCCGCTCAGCGGCTTCGATCATTTGCTGGCGATGGTGTCGGTCGGGCTGTGGGGGGCCTTCCTCGGCCGGCCGCTGATCGTCGCCCTGCCCGTCATCTTTCCGACGGTGATGGCGGTCGGCGGCATCCTCGGCATCGCCGGCGTCCGGTTGCCGCCGGTCGAGATCGGCATCGCCGTCTCCGTCCTGGTCCTTGGGGCGATGATCGCCGGCAAGGTCCGCGCGCCGGTGTGGCTGGCGTCGCTGATCGTCGCCGTGTTCGCCATCTTCCACGGCTATGCCCACGGCAAGGAACTGCCCTCGGCCGCCGATCCGGTCGGGTACAGCGCCGGGTTCGTGCTGGCGACGGGCCTGCTCCACGTCGTCGGCATCGGCATCGGGCTGATTGCCGACCGGCCGGGCGGCGCGGCGGTCGTGCGCGGGCTCGGCGGATTGGTGATGGTCGCCGGCGCCTGGTTCCTGTGGGCCGCGCTGCGATGAGCGCAGCGCGATGAGGGGCGGCGTCGTCCCGCCGGCGCTGCTGTTCGCGGCGCTCGCCTGCATGCTCGCCTTCGCCCCGCGTGCCGCCCGGCTGCCGGCGGCGCTCGCGGCGATCGCGGTGGCGGTGCTCGTCGCCCAGGCCCCGCTGCCGCCCGGCTCGGTCGAGCTGGTCTTCCTCGGTTGCTGGACGAGCACTGCGCTGGCCGCCGTCCTGGTCCACTTTCCCCGGCGGCTTCGCGGACCCGTGCCGCTCCTGCTCGGCGTCAACGCCGGCGGCTGGGCGGGGGCGACGGTGGCGCTGGCCGGGACGACGCTCGATGTCGTGAAGGCGGCACCCTGGCTCGCGCTGCTGCTCCCGGGGGCGTGGCTGGTCGCGACCCGCCGCGGCGTCGCGGTCAAGGTGGTGTCGAGCTGGCTGATCGCCATCGCCGTGCTGGCCGCCGTCCTGCCGATCGTGCCGACGCCCGGCTATGCCCCCGACCACATGGAGTGACGGTGTCGCCGGCCCTTCAGCCCCGAAGCGGGCGACGCCGGCGGGCAACGATTTGGGCCCGCCAGACGGGGTCGCAGCGGCTGTTCCTGGCGGGGCTCCTCGTGCCGTTGCTCGCATCCTGCCCGACCCTGCCCGCGACGGCAGCCGAGCCGGCGGCGGACATCGTCATCACCGGGCGCGCCGCCGATCTCATCGGCATGGCCGGGTCGGCGTCGGCGGGACAGATCGACCAGACCGACCTTGCCGACCGACCCATCCAGCGCATCGGCGAACTGCTCGAGGCGATCCCCGGCTTTATCGCCACCCAGCACTCGGGCGGCGGCAAGGCCAACCAGTATTTCCTGCGCGGCTTCAACCTCGATCACGGCACCGACTTCGCGCAGCTCCTCGACGGCGTTCCTCTCAACCTGCGGACCCATGCCCACGGGCAGGGCTTCACCGACATCAACTTCATCATCCCCGAATTCGTCGAGCGCATCGATTATCAGAAGGGCCCGTACGGTGCCGGCGTCGGCGACTTCCTCACCGCCGGCGCGGCCGCCTTCACATCGGTCGACACGATGCCGCCGTTCGTCACCGGCACCGGCAGCAGCAACGGCGACTATCTCCGCCTCGTCGCCGGCGGGTCGGGCAAGCTCGGCGCTGGCGATCTCTTTGTCGGCGGGGAGTTCCGCTACGACAACGGCCCGTACGATCTTCCCGGAAACCTCAAGGCGTTCAACGTCCTGATGAAATGGACCGGCCGCGTCGGCGGCGGCATCCTCCGCGCCGGCGTCGACGCCTATCACGTCGATTTCCGCTCGGCCGAGCAGGTGCCGGAGCGCGCGGTCGCCAGCGGCTTGATCGATCGGCTCGGCTACCTCGACCCCTATCTCGGCGGCAAGACGACGCGGATCGGCGCGACCGTCACCTGGACGCAGGACGGCGCGACGCCGCTGACCGCCCTTGCCTACGCTTATTATTACAAGTTCAAGCTGATCTCCAACTTCACCTATTTCCTCGACGATCCGGTCCACGGCGACGAATTCGAGCAGCGCGACAGCCGCTTCGTCGTCGGCGGGCGGGTGGACAGGAAACTGGCGTTCACCCTCGGCATGCCCGTCGAGCTGCTGGTCGGAGCCGACACGCGCAGCGACCTGATCGCGCCGGTCGGCCTGTACCACAGCGAGTTCGGCCAGATCCGCTCGACCGTACGGCAGGACCGCGTCGACGAGGAATCGCTTGGGCTGTTCGGCGAGGCGACACTTCACCCGCTGCCGACCCTGCGCCTGATCCTCGGGCTGCGCGCCGACGGTTATGCCTTCGCCGTGCGGTCGGATAGCGCGGCCAACTCGGGCCGCAGCACGGCCGGGATCGTCAGCCCGAAGGCGGCCATCGCCTGGACCCCGATCGCGCGGGTCGAACTCTATGCCAATTACGGCGAGGGCTTCCATTCGAACGACGGCCGCGGCACCGCCATCACCGTCAACCCGCAGGACGGCAGCGCCGCCAGCCGGGTCGACGCCCTGGTCAAGGCCCGCGGCGACGAGATCGGGATCCGGACCCGCCCGCTTGCGGGGGTGACGCTGACCGCCGCATACTGGTGGCTGAGCCTGGCGTCGGAGCTGCAATACGACGGCGACCAGGGCGAGACGAGTCCGGTCGGGCCGTCGCGGCGTCACGGCTACGAACTCAGCGCATTCTATCGGCCGAGCGACTGGCTGACGGTCGATGGCCAGTATTCCCGCTCCTATGCGCGGGAAACCGACCTGCCGGCCGGGGCCGACCATATCCCGAATGCGCTGGAAACCGTCATCGCGGCGGGTGTCGTCGGCAAGTATCGGGGGACGTCCGCCGCGCTCCGGCTGCGCCACTTCGGTCCGTATCCGCTGATCGAGGACAACAGCGTCCGCGCCCGCCCGCTGACCGTGGTCAACGCGCGACTGGCGCACGACCTCGGCCGGATCACGCTGGGCGCCGAGCTGATCAACGCGTTCGACGCGCACGACAACGAGATCGAATATCTTTACGTCTCGCGCCTGCCCGGCGAGCCGCCGGGCGGTGTCGCCGATCGCCATGTCAAGCCGATCGAGCCGCGTCAGCTCCGCCTGTCGGCGACCGTCGCGCTCTGACGGTAAGCGCCGCCGCGGCAGCAAGCGTGCCCGGACAGCGACGGCCGGGCAGCGACGGCCGGACAGCGACGGCCGGACAGTGGCTAGGGTCGGATCGCCGCGACCGCCGACGAGGCCACCGGCCGCGCGTCCTTGACGACGACGCCCCCCTTGATGACGACGGGCACGTCCTGCAGCAGCGCGACATCGGTCAGCGGATTGCCGGCAAGCGCGATCATGTCGCCCCACTGGCCGGGGTTCAGCCCGCCGACGTCGGGACGGCTGAGCGCCTCGCTCGCGCCGGTCGTGGCGGCGCGGATCGCCTGCAGCGGGGTCATGCCCCACTTGACCATCGTCGCGAACTGGCGGGCGTTGGTCCCGTGCGGATAGACGCCCGCATCGGTCGCGAAGGCCATCTTGACCCCGGCCTTGACCGCACGCTGGAACGTCTGGCGCTGGGCGAGGCCGATCGCCTTCTCCTTGTCGAGGCTCTCCTGGCTTGTCCCGTTCGACGTGCCGGTGGCGAGGATATAGTCGTCGTTGTAGATATCCATGTCGAAGAAGGTGCCGTGCGCCTTGGCGAGCGCGATCGTCGGGTCGCTGGCCAGGCTGGCGTGCTCGATCGTGTCGACGCCGGCCAGGATCGCGGTGCGGATGCCGTCGTCGCCGTGGGCATGTGCGGCGACCTTCAGCCCGAGCATGTGCGCCTCGTCGGCGATCGCCTTCATCTCCGCATAGGTCAGCTGCTGCGCCCCGACCGCGTCACCGGTCGAGAAGACGCCGCCGGTGGCGCAGATCTTGATCACCTGCGCTCCGTATTTGTGCAGCCAGCGGACCTTGGCACGGGCATCGTCGGGGCTGTCGACGATCGAGGCGTCCTTGCGGTCGAAGCTCGGCGGGAGCGAGGCGTTGTCGCAGTGCCCGCCGGTCGCGCCGATCGCATAGGCGGCGGTGACGATGCGCGGACCGGGGATCAGCCCGGCATCGACCGCCTGCCGCAGGGCGACGTCGTCGAAGTGGTCGGAGCCGACGTTCCTGACCGTGGTGAACCCCGCCTCGAGCGTCGTCCTGGCATTGGCGACGCCGACCACGGTCCAGAAGTTGTCGGTGTACTGGTAGTGGCGATAGCCGCCGATCGCGGCGTCGCTCGTCAGGTGGACATGGACGTCGATCAACCCGGGGAGGAGCGTCATGCCGGGCAGGTCGATGCGCCTGGCTCCGGCGGGAACTGCGACGTTCGCGCCGGCGGCGACGACGTGCCCGTCGGTGACGACGACCACCGGATTGTCGATGGTGCGGCCGCTGGCGGGGTCGAGCAGGTGCGCGGCAGTGACGGCGACGGTTTCGGCGGCGGCGGGGGCGGCGAGGCCGAGCGTGGCGGCGGCGAGCAATACGGTGCGGATCATGGGAGTTCCACCTTATTCATCGAGGAAGAAGTCCTCATCTATGCGCTTGACAGTTGCGATCCTCGCAACTCTTATGCCGACCCCGTGCTCGACCAGAAGATCGGCTAAGCGATCACCATCGATCAAGATGACGCGCTGAGGAAGATGCCGCACATAATCGAGAGCATGAGTACTGAATGTCGAAGTAGTGACGAACACGCCCTTGGTCGCGCCGAGGCCAACTAGGCTTCCGACGAAGCCCTGAACCTCCGGCCTGCCTACTCCGGCATGTGCGGCGTATCGTTTGGCCTGAACATAGATGCGATCAAGGCCGAGCCGATCTTCGTCAATTACTCCATCAACACCACCATCGCCGCTCTTGCCTAGCCGCAGTGCGGCGCGATCGTGCGAGCCTCCATACCCCATACCAACGAGTAATTCAACGATCACTCGCTCGAAAAAACTTGGAGATTGACTGAGGATACGTTGCAGTAACTCTGCCTTTAGAGCTGTCAGTAATACCGCCGACGCTGCGTCGATCTGTTCCTCGGGAGTTGCCGGCTGAAGCTGTTCACTATCCGTCAGAGCGATTTGCGTTGGAGCAACCGCTGAACTCTCCTTCGCATACCAATCGGCGAAAGACGGAAATGTCTTAAGGTGGTCAACGTCGATGTTAGACGGGTTGGCAGCGAGAAGTTTCTTGCCAGCCTCTGACGCGACAAACACGCCGCGAGCTGGGCTGTCGATCAATCCAGCTTTGCTCAAATAGAACTCTGGCCCAATGGATGCGATTGTGCAGCACGCGCTGGCGTCCGCTGGGCAGCAGCGCGTCGCGCTCCGCCTGCGAAAGTTGCAAGGCATCAGCAATCTGCTGAGATGCTTCGGGCACCCGGGTCTCACCGCCGGCCGCGGCGCGCAACACTGGCAGCATCAACTTCTGATAGTCCGGAACCGTCATCGTTTCCCCCGGTGCAAAGCGCTCCGCCACCCTACTCCACGTCCTCCACCTCGACCGTCTCGCCCGTCACCCGCTGCGCAGCGCCGCCGCCATGAACGGGTCGAGATCGCCGTCGAGCACGTCCGCCCGGCGCGGTCGAGGTCACGCCGGTGCGCAGGTCCTTCACCAGCTGATAGGGCTGGAGGACGTAGCTGCGGATCTGGTGGCCCCAGCCGATGTCGGTCTTGCTCGCCTCGACGTCGGCGGCGACCGCCTCGCGCTCGGGCGAGTTCGCGCTCGTACAGCCGCGCGCGCAGCTGATTTCATCGCCTCGCGCCTTGTTCTTGTGCTGGCTGCGCTGGTTCTGGCACTGCGACGACGATGCCGGTCGGCATGTGCGTGATGCGCACCGCCGAATTGGTCGTGTTGATGTGCTGCCCGCCCGCGCCCGACGCGCGGTAGGTGTCGATCCGCAGGTCGCTTGTCGTTGACGTCGACCTCGATATCGTCGTCGACCACCGGATAGACCCAGACGCTGGCGAAGACGGTGTGCCGCCGCGCCGCGCTGTCGTACGGGCTGATGCGGACCAGCCGGTGGACGCCGCTCTCGGTCTTGGCATAGCCATAGGCGTTCTCGCCCTTCAGCAGCAGCGTCGCCGACTTGATCCCCGCCTGCTCGCCGGCATGATAGTCGATCAGCTCGACCTTCAAGCCGTGCCGCTCGCCCCAGCGCGAATACATCCGCTGGAGCATCCCGGCCCAGTCCTGGCTCTCGGTCCCGCCGGCGCCGGCGTTGACCTCGACATAGGTATCGTTGGCGTCGGCCTCGCCGGCGAGCAGCGCCTTGACCTTGTCGGTCTCGGCGCGCGCGGCGAGCGCCTTCAGCGCCGCGACCCGTCCTGCGTCCATCGCCGTCGTCGCCCTCGGCCTCGGCCATCTCGATCAGCTCGACGTGTCGGCCAGCTCGCTCTCGATCGCGCGGGTCGCGGTGATCGCCTCGTCGAGCCGGCGGCGTTCGCGCATCACCTCCTGCGCGGCCTTGGGGTCGTTCCACAGCGCCTGATCCTCGACGCGCGCGTTCAGCTCGTCGAGCCGGCGCAGCGCGCGATCCCAGTCGAGGAACCGGCGCAGCAGCGCCAGCGCCTGCTTGATCTGGTCGACATGGGTCTGCGCTTCGGCGCGCATGATCTGTCGGTTCCGGGTGAGCCCCGCACTTAGGAGCAGCATGCCGCCTGGGTGCAAGGGCAGCGGCGGATGCCGCCCGGCCGGTCTAGTAGATGCCGCCCTGCCGTTGCAAGAAATCGCTGTCGGCGCGACACGACGGCGCGGCCGGCGGACGGCGCGGCGGTCGGCCGGTGATCGTGGCCGCGTGCGCGGCGCGGTTCGCTCTCGGGCTTGAACGCTTCCCAGATCACCGCCGCCTTGATCTCATTGTCGCTCCGGCCATGCGCCGAAGACCGGCTTGCCGCTGCGCCGGTCGATCCGCACCATGCGGATGCCCGGCGGCGCGCGGAACGGCATCTTGGGCATGTCCTTCATACGCCTTCATCGCCGAACTCGCTTGAAGATCGGCGCGGCGATGCGTCGCCGCCCTGCGCATAGCCGCCCAGCGGGCGCGGCTTGTCGTAGCCGATGTAGAGGCCGGCGACGAATCTGCGGCGTGCCGCCGATGAACCACACGTCGGTCGGCCCGCTGTTGGTGCCGGTCTTGCCGAACATCGGCCGGTCGAGATCGCGCAGCACGACGCGGTGCCGCGCTGGATCACGCCTTCCACGATGTGGACCATCTGGTACGCGGTCAGCGCGTCGATCGCCTGCTTGCGGCACGCCGCCCGGGCGCGGCATCGGCTTGCCGTCCCAGTCGGGCGTGTTGCAGCCGGTCGCACGCGCGCCAATGTCGGCGGCCAGATGACCTTGCCGTGCCGGTCCTGGACGATAATCGATCAGCGTCGGCGTCTGCCTGCGGCCCTGGTTCGCCAGCATCGATAGGCGTTGACCATCCGCGCCACCGTCGTCTCGCCCGCGCCGAGCGAGAACGCCAGATAGGGCCGGATATTTCGCGTCGCCGCTGATCCCGAGCGCCTTCAGCCTGGGCGACGATCTTGTCCATGCCGGTCTTGTCGGCGATCGCGCACCGTCATCAGGTTGCGCGACTGCTCGAGCCCCCAGCGCATCGTGTGCGCACCGGCATAGCCGCCGCCGAAATTGCGGAAGCATTTCGGTCCCCAAGCTCCGGCGCCCTGGAACACGCAGAACGGCGCGTCGACGACGATCGAGGCGGGCGTCAAGCCGTTGTCGAGCGCGGTCGGCATAGACGATCGGCTTGATCGTCGATCCCGGCTGCCGCAGCGCCTGCGTCGCGCGGTTGAAGCTCGACGCACGCGCGTCGAAGCCGCCCTGCATCGCCAGCACGCGGCCCGTATGCGGGTCCTCGACGACGAAGCCGCCGCTGATCGCCGGGATCTGCCTCAGCGCGAAGGCATTGCCGCTTCTTGAGCCCGTCTTCGCCACAGCGACGACATCGCCGGGCTTCAGCAGCCGCGCGGCGGGACTCTCGTTCAGCGTGCTCTGCGCGGTCGACGCCAGCAGGGTGCCGGTCGTGCCATCGGTGAAGCCGATGCGGAAGTCCTCCCCTTCCCGCCCCAGGATCACGGCCGGGCACCAGTCGGCGTAGCCGGTGCCGAGGTGGACGGCGATCAGCCGCGCCGGCCAGCCGTCGGCCCCTTCGGTACCGCCGCCGATGTCGATATGCGCCGGCGCCCCGCCCAGCCCTTGGCATGGTCGTAGCGGACCAGCCCGTCGCGCAACGCCTTCTGCGCCGCCGCCTGGACCGCCGGGTCGAGCGAGGTCCGCACCCACAAGCCGCCGCCATAGACGCTGTTGCGGCCCGCCGCCGGCGTCTCGCCGAACTTGTCGATCAGCTGGCGGCGCACCTCCTCCATGAAATAGCCGCCGACGGTGCGCGGCGGCGGGGCGCGGTTGGCGACCGCGCCGAGCGGCTCGGCCGATGCCGCCGCCGCTTGCGCCGGCATTGATGTAGCCGTTCGCCAGCATCTGCTTCAGCACGTAATCGCGCCGCGCCAGGGCCCGGTCGAGGTGCGCGGTCGGATCGAATAGGTCGACGGCGCCTTGGGCAGGATCGCGAGATAGGCGTCCTGCGCAAGGTCGAGGTCGGCGACCGCCTTGCCGAAATAGGCCTGCGCCGCCGCCTCGACGCCGTAGCTGTTCCGCCCGAGGAAGATCTGGTTGAGGTAGAGTTCGAGGATCTGCTGCTTGGTCAGCGCCTCCTCGATCCGCCAGGCGAGGATCGCCTCCTTGAGCTTGCGGACGTAGCTGGCCTCGCCGTTCAACAGCAGGTTCTTGGCGACCTGCTGCGTGATCGTCGACGCGCCCTTGGGCCGGCCGCTCGACCACAGGTTGGTCCATGCGGCGCGGACGATGCCCCACGGATCGATCCCGCCGTGGCGAAAGAAGTCCTTGTCTTCGGCCGAGATATACGCCTCGACCAGCCGCGGCGGCAGCTCGTCGTACGACAGGTACAGGCGGCGCTCGCGGCTGAAGCTGGTCAGCACCGTGCCGTCGTTGGCGCGGACGGTCGAGGGCAGCGGCGCGGCATAGTCGGCCAGCTTGGATGCGTCGGGCAGGCCCTGGCTGGCGATGGCGAACAGCGCGGCACCCGCCGCAGCGGCGAGAACGACGAGGACGCCAACGACGATGGCGGCGGTACGCAGACGGCGGAGGGTACGGGTCACGCCCGCGGGTATAGCAGCCTCTAGGCGTCGAGGAAGCGCCTACTCCGCCGCCGCCGCCAGGCCGTCGGGCTCCCGCCAGGTCAGTACCGGCTTCCTTGCCGCCGCGGTTTCGTCGAGCCGCCGGCGCGGCGCCAGGTGCGGGCTGGCACGGAAGCGGTCGGGTTCGGCGACCATGCGCTCCGCGACGGAGCGCAGCGCGCCGATCAGCTGGTCGAGGCTGGCCCTGCTTTCGGTCTCGGTCGGCTCGACCAGCATCGCGCCGTGGACGACCAGCGGGAAATACATCGTCATCGGGTGGAAGCCCTCGTCGATCAGCGCCTTGGCCAGGTCGAGCGTCGTCAGGCCGGTGCCCGACAGGAAGTCGTCGCTGAACAGCGCCTCGTGCATGCACGGTCCGGTCGCGGCGAAAGGCGCGGTAAACACGTCCTCCAGGCTCCTGAGGACATAGTTGGCGTTCAACACCGCGTCCTCGGCGACCTGGCGCAGGCCGTCGGCACCGTGGCTGAGGATGTAGCTCAGCGCGCGGACGAACATCCCCATCTGGCCGTGGAAGGCGACCATGCGGCCGAAGCTCAGGTCATGGTCAGCCGATGCCAGCGCCTGCGCCTCCTCGACCAGCTCGAACCGCTCGCCCGTCTTGCGGACGAAGGGCAGCGGCGCGAACGGGGCAAGCGCGGCCGAGAACACCACCGGCCCCGACCCCGGTCCGCCGCCGCCGTGGGGCGTCGAGAAGGTCTTGTGGAGGTTGATGTGCATCGCGTCGATGCCGAGGTCGCCCGGCCGTACCCGCCCGACGATGGCGTTGAAGTTCGCCCCGTCGCAGTAGACGAAGCCGCCCGCGGCGTGGACCGCCTCGCAGATGGCGATCATGTCGGGTTCGAACAGGCCGCAGGTGTTGGGGTTGGTGATCATCACCGCGGCGACGTCGGGACCGAGGCGCGCCTCCAGCGCCTTCAGGTCGACCCGGCCATGGGCATCGGCGGGAATATTCTCGACCGCATAGCCGCAGAAGGCCGCGGTCGCGGGATTGGTCCCATGGGCGCTCTCGGGCACGAGGACGACCTTGCGCGCATCGCCGCGGGCATCGTGCGCCGCCCGGATCGCCAGCATGCCGCACAGCTCGCCGTGCGCGCCGGCCTTCGGGCTCATCGCCACTTCGGGCATGTTGGTCAGCGCCTTGAGCCAGGTCGCCAGCTCGTCGATCAACGCCAGCGCGCCCTGCACCGAATCGACCGGCTGCAGCGGGTGGATGTCGGCGAAGCCTGGCAGGCGCGCCATCTTCTCGTTCAACCGCGGGTTGTGCTTCATCGTGCAACTGCCGAGCGGGAAGATGCCCATGTCGATCGCATAATTCTGGCGCGACAGGCGGGTGTAGTGCCGCACGGTATCGGGTTCGCTCAGGCCCGGCAGGCCGATCGGGCGGTGCCGCTCGAGTCCGCCAAGCCGGCTGGCGATGGCCGGCACGTCGGGCAGGTCGACGCCGCAGCGGTCGGGCGCGCCCTTCTCGAACAGCAGCGGCTCCTCGAGCATCAGGCCGCGATTGCCAGTCCAGGTGGTCATGCCAGCACCTCGTCGAGCGCATCCTCGAAAGCATCGAAATCGGCGTCCGTCGCGGTCTCGGTGACGGCGACGACCAGCCCGCGATCGAGCTCGCGGATGCCCGGATAAAGTCGTCCAAGCGAGACCCCGCCGAGAACACCCCGGTCGGCGAGCTTGCGCACCACCGGCCGCGCCTCGACCGGCAGCCGCAGGGTGAATTCGTTGAAGAAGCTTCGCGTCACCACCTCCACCCCGTCGATCGCCCCGAGCCGGTCGGCGAGCTGGACCGCGCGGCCGTGGTTCAGCGCGGCGAGCTTGCGCAGGCCCGCTTCGCCGAGCAGGCTCAGGTGGACGCTGAACGCCAGCGCGCACAGGCCCGAATTGGTGCAGATGTTCGACGTCGCCTTCTCGCGGCGGATGTGCTGCTCGCGGGTCGACAGCGTCAGGACGAAGCCGCGCCGCCCGTCGGCGTCGACCGTTTCCCCGCACAATCGGCCGGGCATCTGGCGGACGTGTTTTTCGCGGCACGCGAACAGGCCGAGATAGGGACCGCCGAAGTTCAACCCGTTGCCGATCGACTGCCCCTCGCCGACGACGATGTCGGCCCCCATCTCGCCCGGCGAGCGGACCAGGCCGAGCGACACTACTTCGGTGACGACGACGATCAGCAGCGCCCCCGCGGCATGGCAGGCCGCGGCAAGCGGGGCCAGATCGGCGACATGACCAAAGAGGTTGGGGTTCTGGACGACGACGCAGCTCGTGTCGCCGTCGACCGCTGCCGCCAACGCGGCCAGGTCGTCCTCGGGGGTGAAGTCGGGCAGGCGCGTGACGATGGCGTCATCGGTGAAGCGGGTCAGCGTCTTCAGCACGTTGACGTAGTGCGGATGGACCCCGCTCGACACCCGCGCGATCGTCCGCCGGGTCACCCGCCGGGCCATGAACACCGCCTCGGTCATCGCCGTCGAACCGTCGTACATCGACGCGTTGGCAACCTCCATGCCGGTCAGGCGGGCGACCTGCGTCTGGAACTCGAACAAGACCTGGAGCGTGCCCTGCGCGATCTCGGGCTGGTAGGGCGTGTAGCTGGTGAGGAACTCGCCGCGCTGGATGATGTGGTCGACGGTCGCCGGGACGTGGTGCTTGTACGCGCCGCAGCCGAGGAAGAAGGGCCCGGCGCCGGCCGCCATGTTCTTCGCCGCGAGCGCGCCGAGGTGCCGCTCGACCAGCATTTCGGGCATGTGATCGGTCAGCCCGGCGATCGGCCCGGCCAGCCGGGCGGCAGCGGGTACGTCGGCGAACAGGGCGTCGATGTCGGGCGCGCCGATCCGGCGCAGCATCGACGCCCGGTCGGCGTCGGTCAGAGGCAGGTAGCGCAAGGCTCTACTCCGGTTTGCGCGCGGCAAAGCGCAGGCGCACGTAATCGACGATCCAGTTGCCGCCGCGGTCGGCGAGCACCGGCCGCAGCATCGCGGTCGCGTCGGCGATGACGTCGGCGCGCTCGTCCGCGGGCACGCCGGCCAACTCGATGAAGCCGCTGCGGAAGGTGTGCAGCCAGGCCGCCATGCCGCTGGCGACCGGCGTCGGGCGCGGCACGATCCAGCAGCCATCGACGACGAAGCCGCCGGCTTCGAGCGCGGCGCGGTACTCGGCCGCAGTCGGGTAATAGTTCCCCTCGCTCTCCGGCAGTGGATAACCACGCGCCGCGAGCACGGCGCGGACGGCGACGCGGATGGCAGCGATGTTGCCGTGGCCGCCGAACTCGCCGACGAAACGCCCGCCGGGCTTCAGCGCGCGGCAGACGCCGTCGACGACCGGCGCGGGCTCGCCCATCCAGTGCAGCGCCGCGTTGGAGAAGACGGCGTCGAACTCACCGGCGAACGCCAGCTCCCGGCCGTCGCCCAAGCGCGCGTCGAGGCCGCGGCCCTGCGCCACCGCGATCATCGCCGGGTCGGCGTCGACGCCGACGACTTCGGCACCGGCAGCAGCGATCCGTTCGGTAAGCGCGCCATCGCCGCAGCCGAGGTCGAGGATGCGTTCGCCCCCCAGCGCGCCGAGCAGCTCGAAGGCGGCGTTGCCCAGCGCCGGCACGAACGCGCCGTGCAGGGCATAGGCCTGAGGGTCCCACGCCATCATCAGAGTCCGGCGACGAACGACTTGTACGCCGCCTCATCCATCAGCGCGGCAAGCTCGTCGGGGTTGGCGAGCGTCAGGCGAAACAGCCAGCCGGTGCCCTCGGGATCGGTGTTGACCAGCGCCGGCGCGCCTTCGAGCGCCGCGTTCGCCTCGATCACCGTGCCCGACACCGGGGAATAGACGTCCGACGCCGCCTTGACCAACTCGACGACCGCCGCCGCACCGCCCTTGGTCACCGCTGTGCCTGCCGCGGGCACCTCGACGAAGACGACGTCGCCAAGCTGCCCCTGGGCATAGTCGGTGATGCCGACGGTGCCGCTGTCGTCCGCGACGGCAACCCATTCGTGGTCCTTGGTGAAGTAGAGGGTCATTGCGGCACTCCTTCGCGGACATACGACTTTGGAAAGAACGGCATCGGCACGACGACCGCGTCAAGCCGCCGTCCGCGGACCTCGACCTGGACCCGGGTGCCGTCGGCGCTGGCCGCGGCGGGAACATAGGCCATGGCGATCGGGCCGCCCAGTGCCGGGCCGAAGCCGCCGCTGGTGACCAGCCCGGCGACGGCCTCATCGACGATCACCGCCGCCCCTTCGCGCACCGGCTGGCGACCATCGATCTTCAGCCCGACCCGCTTGCGCGCCGACCCTTCGAGCAACTGCGCCAGCACCAGCGCCGCCCCGGGGAACCCTCCCTCGACCTTGCGCCGCTTGGAGATGGCGAAGGCCAGCCCTGCCTCGACCGGCGTCGTCTCGGCCGTCAGGTCGTGGCCATACAGCGGCAGGCCCGCCTCCAGGCGCAGCGAGTCGCGTGCGCCAAGGCCAACGGCGCGCACCTCCGGCTGAGCCAGCAGCGCGGCGGCGAAAGCGTCGGCACGGGCGGCGGGCAGCGACACTTCGAAACCGTCCTCGCCGGTGTAGCCCGAGCGGCTGATCCACAGGTCGGTGCCGTCCCAGGCGAAGCCCGCCGCGCGCATGAAGCGCAGGTCGGCGACGCCTGGCACCAGCCGCTCCAGCGCGGCGACCGCCTGCGGCCCCTGAAGCGCGAGCAGGGCAAGGTCGTCGCGGGGCGTCACGTCGAGCCCGGCGGCGCGGAGATGGGCGAGGTCGGCCCCCTTGGTCGCGCCGTTGACGACGAGATAGAGGTCGCCGCCGCCGCCACCATCGCGCTCGCCCTCGCGGTTGGCCGCCCCGCGCCGCGTCACCATCAGGTCGTCGAGGATCCCGCCGTTGTCGTTGAGCAGCAGCGAATAGCGCAGCGTGCCTTCGCGCAGGCCGACGATGTCGCCGGGCAGCAGCCGTTCGAGCGCGACGTCGGCGGCGGGCGGCAGCGTGAACTGACCCATGTGGCTGACATCGAACAGGCCGGCGCGGGTCCGTGTCCACTGGTGTTCGGCAATGATCCCGTCGGGGTACTGGATCGGCATGGCATAGCCGGCGAAGCTCACCATGCGCGCGCCGAGGCGGCGATGCAGCGCATCGAGCGGAAGCAGGTGATCGGGGGTTTCGACGTCGGTCAAGCGGCATCCCGGCGACAGGGTTCGACCCGCGTTACCGCTGGTCCCGCCCCCGTCTGTCGCTTGCACCTGAGAGCTTTCGCCGGAAACGCCGGCTTACCCCTTCGGTGGGACATGGCCGGAGCCATGCCCGCTTTCCAGATTGCCGCTGGTGCGCCCGCGCGGTCCCTGGTGCCTGAGAGTTTGCCGGGGGCGGCTTGCTCCTTCGGCGGCGACGACCCTGGCCGTCACGCTCTCCCGCGCGCGCGCCAGGCCGAGACCCGACGACATTGCCGAATGTGCCGCAACGTGCTGCGCCGCACAACCGGAAAAAAGCGGCTACTTCGTCGCGTTGTACGCCAGCGCCTCATCGCTGAGCTGGAATCCGACCAGCACCTCGAAGGTCGCCGCGCGGATCGCCGCCTTGATCTCCGGATCGGACAGCGGGTCGGTCGCCGCGTCGAGATCGCCGGGCTTGCGCTGGCGATAGACCTTCTTGGCCACCGTGGGATTGAGCTGGGTCGCGGCGCGGTCGACCTCGGCGTGGGCGTGCCCGCTTGCCACGGCCCGCGCCTGGCCGTCGGCAAAGCTGACCGTGACCGCGCCGATCTGCTTCGACACGAGCAGGTTGCCGCCCTGGACCATGCTGGCGAAGAAGGGCAGCGTCACCGTCCGCGCCCCGCTCGTGGTGTTCCGCCGGGCAACGACGTCGAAGCTGACGTTGGTCGCCAGCCGCGGACCCTGGTCGGCGCAGACGCCGCGAACGTTGGTGATGGCGGCGACGACGTCGATGTCGCTCGCCGCCGTGTCATTGCCCCGGAACAGGGTCGTGTCGCCGGTGTAGTTCGGCACCGCCACGGCCGGGCACACCGACCGCTGCACCTCGAGCGGGTTATGCTGGCAGGCAGCAAGCGCGACGAGGCTCGCCACGGCGGCCGCGGCGGCACGAAAACGGAGACCCAAGACTTAACCTTTCGCGACGATTGGCCGTAGCATAGAAAGCGGGGCTACCTCGCACAAGTTATGGTGCGGCCCGAGACGATGGCGTACAGCCACTGACCATGAGTACCGCGCCGTCGCTTGTCCGCCTGCCCACGTTGCGCGTCGTCGTCGCCGCGCCGCGCGGCTTCTGCGCCGGGGTCGACCGCGCCGTGACGATCGTCGAGCGGGCGATCGAGCGCTTCGGCGCCCCGGTCTACGTCCGCCACGAGATCGTCCACAACGCCCATGTCGTCGATGCGCTGAAGGTCAAGGGCGCGGTGTTCGTCGAAGAGCTGGACGAGGTGCCCGACGGCGTGCCGGTCGTCTTCAGCGCGCACGGCGTGCCGAAGTCGGTTCCCGTCGCCGCGGCGGCACGCGGCCTCAACTATCTCGACGCGACCTGCCCGCTGGTGTCCAAGGTCCACCGCCAGGCCGAACGGCTGGTCGCCCAGGGGCGGCACATCCTGTTCATCGGCCATGCCGGCCATCCCGAGGTCATCGGCACTTTCGGCCAGGTGCCGGCGGGGACGATGACGCTGGTCGAGACGCTGGCCGATGCCGAGACGGTAATGCTGGCCGATCCCGACAACGTCGGATTCCTGACGCAGACGACCCTGTCGGTCGACGATACGGCAGCGATTGTCGGCTGCCTGCAGCACCGCTTCCCGGCGATCAGCGGGCCCAAGGGCGAGGACATCTGCTATGCGACGTCGAACCGCCAGGCGGCGGTCAAGGCGATCGCGCGGATGTGCGACCTCGTCCTTGTCATCGGCGCGGTCAATTCGTCGAACTCCCAGCGCCTGCGCGAGGTGGCCGAGCGGTCGGGCACGCGGGCGCACCTGATCCAGAGCGCCGCCGATGTCGACTGGCGCTGGTTCGACGGCGTCGAGACGCTGGGTGTCACCGCCGGCGCATCGGCTCCCGAGGTGCTGGTCGGCGAGCTGATGGCGCTGCTGGCGACCCGGTTCACGACGACGACCGAGGAAGTGACGAGCGCGGTCGAGGAAGTCGTCTTCAAGCTGCCGCGGGGGCTCGATGCCTGACCGCGCTGGCGCGCCGCCGCCCTGATGGCCGTGTTCACGCCGGTCAGCGCCGAAGCGCTGGCCGACTTTCTCACCCGTTACGACCTCGGTGAAGCGGTGACCTTCAAGGGCATCGCCGAAGGGGTGCAGAACTCTAATTTCCTGCTCGACACGAACCGCGGGCGACGGCTGTTCCTGACCCTGTACGAGGACCGGGTCGATGCCGACGACCTGCCTTATTTCCTCGCCCTGACCACCCACCTCGCCGATCGCGGCCTGCCGGTGCCGCGACCGATCGCCGATCGTGGCGGCCGTGCGCTGCAGATGCTGTGCGGACGACCGGCGTGCCTGATCGAGTTCGTTCCCGGCGTATCGGTCTCGGCACCGACGCCGGCCGACGCCTTTGCCGCGGCCGCGGCAATGGGGGCGATGCACACCGCGCTGGTCGGCTTCGTGCCCGAACGACGCAACGAGCACGGCCCGGAAGGGTGGCGGCGGCTCGCCGGGCTGATCGGGGAAGGGTTCGGCGCGGTCGCTCCCGGGCTGTCGGCGGTGATCGACGATGAACTGGGCGCGCTCGCGGCACGGTGGCCGAGCGACCTGCCGCTGGCGACGATCCACGCCGACCTGTTCCCCGACAACGTGCTGCTGATGGAAGGCCGCGTCACCGGGCTGATCGACTTCTACTTCGCCTGCACCGACATCCGCGCCTACGACCTGGCGGTGATGCACGCCGCCTGGTGCTTCTCGACCGACGGCCGGCGATTCGATCCCGCGCTCGCGGCCGCGCTGGTCGCGGGTTACACCAGCACCCATCCGCTGACCGACGCCGAACGGAGCTGCCTGCCGGTCCTGTGTCGCGGCGCGTCGCTGCGCTTCATCCTGACGCGCGCCTATGACTGGATCACGACGCCGGCGGACGCGCTGGTCATCAAGAAAGACCCGATGGCCTTTGCCCGCCGGCTGGCCTGGTACCGCAGCGCGACCATGGCCGAGGTTCTCGGCGCGGCATGAGCCCCCGGACTGAGCCGGGCGCGAGCGCCGCCGTCACGCCAGAGGTCACCATCTTCACCGACGGTGCATGCAAGGGCAATCCGGGTCGCGGTGGCTGGGGCGCGATCCTGCGCCTGGGCGACGCGGAAAAGGAGCTGATGGGAGCCGAGCGCCTGACGACCAACAACCGCATGGAGCTGACCGCGGCGATCCGCGCGCTCGAGGCGCTGACGCGCCCATGCCGCGTGACGCTGACGACCGACAGCAATTACGTCCGCGACGGGATCACCAAGTGGGTCGCCGGCTGGCAGAAGCGCGGCTGGCGCACCGCTGACGGATCGCCGGTCAAGAACGTCGACCTGTGGCAGGCGCTGCTCGCCGCCGCCGCGCCGCACCGGATCGACTGGCGCTGGGTCAAGGGCCATTCCGGCGATCCCGGCAACGAGCGCGCCGACGCCCTCGCCAACGCCGCGATTGCCGACCTCGCGACCTAGGGTCCAAACCCAATCAGCAGCTTAATTCCGGCGCGATGTGCTGATTCAGGGAGTCTCCGGTTGATGGAGGCTCGGGCGTGGCGGGAGCGTTGTTCTGGTTGTCGGATGCGGCGTGGGCGGCGATCGAGCCGCACCTGCCGAAGAACCAGCCCGGGGCACGTCGGGTCGATGATCGGCGGGTGATCTCGGGCATCGTGCACATGCTGAAGTGCGGCGGGCGGTGGCAGGACTGTCCCCCAGACTACGGTCCTTCGACGACGGTCTACAACCGCTGGAACCGGTGGAGCCGCAGAGGTGTGTGGGGCCACATTCTTGCCGCCCTGACTGACGAGGGCTGGATTGCCGAGACGGCGCAGATCGACAGTAGCTACGTCAAGGCGCACCGGTGTTCCGGCGGCGCAAAAGGGGGGCTCGAGCCCAGGCCATTGGCATCTCGCGCGGCGGTCGGACGACGAAGATCCATGCCCTCGTCGACCTCCTCGGCCGGCCGCTCCGCCTTGTCCTGACGCCGGGCAACACGTCGGACATCAAGGGTGCCGACCTGCTCGTCGGCGACACTCAGGGCATGAAGCGGCTGATCGCCGATCGCGGCTACGACGCCAACCGGCTCCGAGCCACCCTGCGCGACCAGGGCACGATCCCCGTCATCCCCGGCCGCCGCAACCGCAAGCGCCCGATCCAGTACGATGAACGCCGCTACAAGGACCGCTGGCGCGTCGAGGCGATGTTCTGTCGTCTCAAAGACTTCCGCCGCGTCGCCACCCGCTACGACAAGCTCGCCCGTAACTACCTCTCGGCCGTCGCGCTCGCCGCCGCCGTCGCGTTCTGGTTATGAATAAGTCTCGACCCTAGAAGTCGCGCAAGCGGTCGCCTATTTCGCTCCCGGACAAGCCAGGGAGCCAGCCATGCCGATCAAGCTTCTCCTGCAGACGACCATCGCCACGCCGCCGGACGGGGAGGATTGGGGGATCGCCCGCTTCTCCAGGCTGGCCGACTTCCTGCGCAGCGCCAAGGGTGCGGACGGCACGCCGCTGTTCGAGGTGACGGCGCGTGACCGCGATCCGCTGCCCGCGCCCGATCGTGTCCTGTCGACGCTCGACACCAGCGACTTCGACGAGGCGTGGCTGTTCGCGGTCGACACCGGCGACGGCCTGACCGAGGACGACTGCGCCGCCATCAGCCGCTTCCGGCGCGGCCGCCGCGGCCTGCTCGTCACGCGCGACCACATGGACCTCGGCAGTTCGGTGTGCACGCTGGGCGGGGTCGGGAAGGCGCATTTCTTCCACTCGAAGAACCCGGAGCCCGACGCGAGCCGCCGCCGGATCGACGACGTCGACACTCGCGACATCCTCTGGCCGAACTACCATTCGGGGGCGAACGGCGACTTCCAGCCGGTCACCGTCGTCGGCGAACGCCACCCGGTGCTAACCGGCGTCGACGTGCTGCCCGCCCACCCGCACGAGGGCGCGGTCGGCGTTCCGGCGGACGAGGCGGCCGCACGCGTCATTGCGGCCGGCGTCAGCCGTGTCAGCGGCACCCCGTTCAACCTTGCGGTCGCCTTCGATCCCTCGGTCGACGGCGGACCGGCGATCGCGCAGAGCACCTTCCACCATTTCGCCGACTATAACTGGGACCCGCGGTCGGGAGCCCCGGCCTTCGTCACCGAGCCGCCGGGACGAGCGATGCTCGACGATCCGCAGGGGCTAGCGGCGACGCAGCGCTATGTCCTGAATGTCGCCCTGTGGCTTGCCGGCCGCCTGCCGGATCAGGCGAACCGCGTCGGCGTATAGGCATCCGCGTCGACGCTGCCGGGCGGCAGGCCGAGCAGCAGCCGCGCGGCCAGATCGCCCGCCGCCGGCGCGGTCTGGATGCCGAAGCCGCCCTGCCCGGCGCACCAGAAAAAACCGGGCACGACCGGATCATAGCCGTACACCGGGGCGCGGTCGGGGCTGAAGGTGCGCAGGCCCGCCCAGCTCCGCTCGACGCGGCGGACGGTCGCCGTCGTCGCCTGTTCGAAGCGGTCGACGGCAATGGCGATGTCGAGTTCGTCGGGCTGGCAGTCGCGCGCGACGTCGGCGATCTCGTCGTGCGGCGAGAGCCACAGCCGGCCGGCGTCGGGCTTGAAGTAAAAGCTTCCGGCAGCGTCGAACACGACCGGCAGGTCGGACGACGGCATGGGGTCGACGTCGAGCACGACCATCGTCCGCCGCAGCGGTGCCAGCCCCAGCGGTCGGGCACCGGCAAGGTCCGCCAGCCCGTCGGCCCAGGCCCCGGCGGCGTTGACGACGATCCGCGCGGTGATCTCGCCGGCGGTCGTCGCCAGCCGCCAGCCGCCGTCGCCGCGCGTCAGCGCCTCGACGCGTGCGCGGCAGAACAGGCGCGCGCCGCGCCGTCGCGCCCCGGCGAGAAAGCCGGCGTGCAGGGCCGCGACGTCGATGTCGTGGCAGTCGGGCTCGAACAGCCCGGCCGCCTGCCAGCCGCCGCCGACGATCGGGAAGCGCGCCGCCATCGCCGCCGCGTCGAGGTGCTCGGTGGCGACGCCGAAGCCGGCGAACTCGGCCGCCAGCACGTCGAGCACCCCCGCCCGCCCCGGGGCCGCGACGTGGAGCGCCCCGCGCGGCGTCAGCAGCGGGCGCTCGGTGAAATTGGGCGGCGGCGCGTCGAAGAAGGCGCGGCTCGCGGCCGACAGCGGCACCACCGCCGCACCGCCGTAGGTCGGCTCCCAGAACGCCGCCGAGCGTCCGGTGGTGTGGTAGCCGGGGGTATCCTCGGCTTCGAGCAGCACCACCGGGCCGCCGCCGAGCTCGCCCACGAACCAGGCGAGGCTGGCCCCGGCGATCCCGGCGCCGACGATGGCGACGTCGCAGATCATCGCATCGGTGCCGGCGCCGGGGCGGCGGTGGCGGCGACGCGGGCGACCTCCTCGCGGCCGCGCAGGCGCAGCCCGGGGACGAACACGGTGACCAGCCCCGACACGACAAACAGCACCGCGCTGATCGGGAACAGGCCGAGAATGGCATCGGCGAAACTCGCGCGGATGCCGGCCGCGGTCGCCGCCACCTGCGCCGGGTCGGTGATGCCGCGCGCCGCCAGCGTTGCCGCCAGGGCCGGGCGGCTCATCGCCAGCGCCTGCGCCCGGCTGATGTCGACGGCGCCCGCCGTCGTGGTGGCCAGCGCCGGGGCGCGCCGCGGCAGGTCGGCGGACAGCGTGTTGGTCAGCACCGCACCGGACAGCGCGACGCCGATGGTCGACCCGATCTGGCGGAAGAACTGCGCCGACGAGGTCGCGACGCCGATCCGCGGCGGCGGCACGGCGCTCTGGATCGCCAGGGTGAACATGCCCTGCGCCGGACCGAGGCCGAAGCCGAGCAGCGCGAGGCGGAGCAGCAGTGCCGTGCGCGACGTCTGCGCGTCGATGTCGAGCATCAGGCCGACCGCGACCAGCGTCACTGCCGCGCCGGCGAGCATCGCCGGCTTGTACTGCTTGGTCCGGCTCGTCACCTGCCCGGCCAGCATCGAGGCGACGACGATGCCGCCCATCAGCGGCAGCAGGGCGAAGCCGCTGTCGGTTGCGCTGACGCCGCGCGCGACCTGGAGATAGAGCGGCAGGAACATGACGAGGCCGGTGAAGGCGATGTTGACGATGAACAGGGCGAGATTGCCGCGGGCGAACACCGGTACGGCGAACAGCCCGAGCGGCACGACGGCATACTCCTTGCCGCGCGAGGAAACGAGCAGCAGGACCAGCGCCAGGGTCGCACCCGCCAGCATTGCGACGATCGTCGTCGAGCCCCAGGCGAACTGGTGCCCGCCCCACGACAACGCCAGCAGCAGGGGCACGAACGTCGCCAGGATCAGCGCCGCTCCGCTCCAGTCGATGCGCCGCTCGCCGCTGCCTTGCGCGCCGGTGTTGGCCAGCCGCGTCGTCAGGATCCACAGCGCGACCGCCCCCAACGGCAGGTTGACGTAGAAGACGAAGCGCCAGCCGCTGACGATATGACCGGCGAGCGTGACGCCGGCATGCTCGGTCAGCGCCCCGCCGACGATCGGCCCGGCGACGCTGGCAAAGCCGAACATCGCTCCGAACAGCCCGACGTAGCGCCCGCGCTCGGCCGGCGGCACGATGTCGGCGATCGCGGCGAAGGCCCCCGTCGTCAGCGCGCCGGCGCCGATCCCCTGCAGCGCGCGGCAGACGATCAGCTGGTTCATGCCGTCGCCGACGACCGGCACGGCACCGAACTCGCCCGCCAGCCCGCACAGCATCGACCCGGCGAGGAAGACGACGACGCCGAAGATCAGGATCGGGCGGCGGCCATACAGGTCGCCCAGCTTGCCGTAGATCGGCACGACCACGGTCGAGGCGAGCAGATAGGCCGTGCCGACCCAGGCGATCCGCTCGAGCCCCTTCAGTTCGGCGACGATCCGCGGCATCGCCGTCGATACGATCGTCTGGTCGAGCGCGGACAGCAGCAGGACGATCAGCACCGCGGCCAGGGTCAGGCGGCGGGAAGGCGCAGGACGTTGCGTGGCTGGCATCGCCGTCGATTAGCAGTAGAAGCGCGGACGAACCACCCGCTCCGTCCGCGCGTTCGACGCGGCGGAGCAGCGCACGAAAGGTGACCCACCCGTGACCGAACTCGTCTTCGATCCGCTTGCCTTCGCCTGGGCCGTCGCCGGCCTCGTCCTCGGCCTGATCATCGGCCGCATCGCCTTCGCCGGCCGCCGCCGCGTGGTCAGCGTCGCCGACACCGCCGCCCTGACGGCGGCGGCGTCACAGGCGCGCGCCGATGCCGACGCGCGCAGTCGGGAGCTGGCGGCGGCGCAGGCGGCGATGCGGCCGCTGGCCGACGAAGTCGACCGGCTGAAGCGCGAGCTGGCCCGGGCCAAGCGCCCGGTGCAGACGCCGCTGCCGCTCGCCGGCGAACAACCCTACGTCGTAGCGCCCCATGGCGCGCCGCCCCACGTCGCGCCGACGCCCGCGGTTGCCGGCGCCGGACCCGTCGTGGTCGACGACCGCACCGCGCCGCCTGCGCCGGCGATCACCGACGTCCGCCAGCTGAAGGGCGTCGGCGACAAGTTTGCCGCCGCGCTGGCAACCCTTGGCCTGACCAGCGTCGACCGCCTGGCGCGACTCAACCCCGAGGAAGTCGCCGAGGCCGACACCCAGCTCGGAGCCTTCAACGGCCGCATCGCCCGCGACCAGCTGGTCGAACAGTCGATCCTGCTCGATGAGGGCCGCACGACGGAGTATGAGGCGCGCTTCGGCAAGATCGGCGGGCCGGTCCTGATCTGATCCGGGCATCCCGAGGCCGGACGACGCCGGCCGTGCCGTGCGGGCCTGCAACGGCCGGTTGCCCCGCGAGCGCGGCACGCCCTGGCAGGCGGCATGACAGGCCAACGCCGGCGATGCCGGCCGCCGGCGCCCGGCCGGGCTCTACGCCGCCGCCCGTGCCCGCAACGCCGCCTGCGCCGCCGCCAGCCGCGCGATCGGCACGCGGTAGGGCGAGCAGCTGACGTAATCGAGGCGAAGCTCCTCGCAGAAGGCGATGCTCGCCGGATCGCCGCCATGTTCGCCGCAGATGCCGAGCTTGAGCCCCGGCTTGGCCGCGCGGCCGCGCTCGGCGGCAAGCGCGATCAGCTCGCCGACGCCCTCGACGTCGATCGTCACGAACGGGTCGCGTGCGTAGATGCCGTGCTCGACATAGACGGTCAGGAACTTGGCCGCATCGTCGCGGCTGATGCCGAGTGCGGTCTGGGTCAGGTCGTTAGTCCCGAACGAGAAGAAATCGGCGAAGGCGGCGATCTCCTTCGCCCGGATCGCGGCGCGGGGCAGCTCGATCATCGTGCCGACGAGATAGTCGAGCGCGTGCCCCTTCTCGGCGAACACCGCCTTGGCCTCCGCGTCGATTGCGGCGCGGGTGATCTCCAGCTCGCGCGGCGTCGCCACCAACGGCACCATGACCTCGGGCACTACCGCGGCCCCGCTCGCCTGAGCGACGTCGACCGCCGCCTCGAAGATGGCGCGCGCCTGCATCGCGTAGATCTCGGGATAGGTGATGCCCAGCCGGCAGCCGCGGTGGCCGAGCATCGGGTTGAACTCGTGCAGCTCGGCGACACGGCGCTTCAAGGCGTCGACCGACAGACCGACGGCGGCGGCGACGTCGGCGAACTCGCTCTCGACATGCGGCAGGAACTCGTGGAGCGGCGGATCGAGCAGGCGGATCGTCACCGGCAGCCCGGCCATGATGGTGAAGATCGCCGCGAAATCGGCGCGCTGCTCGGGCAGCAGCACGGCCAGTGCCTTGCGCCGCCCGGCCTCGTCCTCGGCCAGGATCATCTGCCGCACCGCGGTGATGCGCGACGCCTCGAAGAACATGTGCTCGGTCCGGCACAGGCCGATGCCCTCGGCCCCGAAGCCGCGCGCGACGCGGCAGTCGAGCGGCGTCTCGGCGTTGGTCCGAACCTTCATCCGGCGGTAGGCGTCCGCCCACTCCATCAGCCGCCCGAAGTCGCCGTGGAGCTCGGGTTCGACCGTCGGCACCTGGCCGGCCATGACCTCGCCGGTCGACCCGTCGAGCGTCAGCAGGTCGCCCTCGCGGATCGTCCGCCCGGCGACACGCGCGGTCCGCGTCTTGAGGTCGACCGACAGCGCCCCTGCCCCCGAGACGCATGGCCGGCCCATGCCGCGGGCGACGACGGCGGCGTGGCTGGTCATGCCGCCGCGCGCGGTCAGGATGCCCTTGGCCGCGACCATGCCGTGAATGTCTTCGGGGCTGGTCTCGGTGCGGACCAGGATGACGTCGTCGCCCAAGCCGGCCCGGCGCTCGGCGGTCTCCGAATCGAACACCGCGACTCCCGACGCCGCGCCCGGCGACGCCGGCAGGCCGCGCGTCAGCACGTCGCGCGGCGCGTCCGGGTCGAGCGTCGGGTGGAGCAGCTGGTCGAGCGCGGCGGCATCGACGCGCAGCACCGCCTGTTCGGGGGTGATCAGCCCCTCGTCGGCCATGTCGACTGCGGTCTTCAGCGCCGCCTTGGCCGTGCGCTTGCCCGACCGCGTCTGGAGCATCCACAGCGTGCCCTGCTGGACGGTGAACTCGATGTCCTGCATGTCGCGGTAATGGCGTTCGAGCAGGTCGAAGACGCGCGCCAGCTCGGCGAACACCACCGGCATCGCCTCCTCCATCGACGCCGCCCTGGCACCCGCGGCCTCGCGCGCGGCCTTGGTCAGATATTGCGGCGTACGGATGCCGGCGACGACGTCCTCGCCCTGCGCGTTGATCAGGAACTCGCCGTAGTGCGCTTTCGCCCCCGTCGAGGGATCGCGGGTGAAGGCGACGCCGGTCGCCGACGTCGACCCCATGTTACCGAAGACCATCGCCTGGACGGTGACGGCGGTGCCCCAGCTTTCGGGGATGTCGTTGATCCGGCGATAGACGCGGGCCCGCTCCGACCGCCACGAGCCGAACACCGCGCCGATCGCGCCCCACAGCTGCGCGTGGACGTCCTGCGGGAACGGCCGGCCGAGCTCGCCCTCGACCTTGGCGAGATAGTCGGCGACCAGGCCCTTCAGGTCGTCGGCGGTCAGCTCGGTGTCGAGGCTGACGCCGCGGTCCTCCTTCAGGATCTCCAGCGCCTCCTCGAACAGATAATGGTCGAGGCCGAGGACGACGTCGGCGTACATCTGGATGAAGCGGCGGTAGCTGTCCCAGGCGAAGCGCGCGTCGCCGCTGACCCGCGCCAGCCCCTCGACCGTCACGTCGTTCAGCCCGAGGTTGAGAACGGTGTCCATCATGCCCGGCATCGATACCCGCGCGCCCGAGCGGACCGAGACCAGCAGCGGCGTATCCGCGCTGCCGAAGCCGACCCCGCCGACGGTGCCTTCGATATGGGCGATGCCGTCGGCGACTTCGGCCTTCAGGCTGTCGGGGAAGGTCTCGCCGCCGTCGTAATAGACCTGGCACATCGCCGTCGCAATGGTGAACCCCGGCGGCACCGGCAGCCCGATCGACGCCATTTCGGCGAGGTTCGCGCCCTTGCCGCCGAGCAGGTTCTTCATGCCCGCGTCGCCGTCCGCGGTCCCGCCGCCGAAGCGGAAGACGAAGCGGTCGCCGGCCGGATCGATAGCACCGGTCGCGGCGGCGGTCGGGGTGGCGGGGGCGGTGGCCATCGGCGGTTCCTGCTTTCAACTATCCAGCATTGACGGCCGCGCTCCGCACGCGACTAGCCCTCGAGCTTCGAGAAGTCGGCCACCGTGTGCACCGCCGTCCGCAGCCGCGCCAGCAGCGCCAGCCGATTGCGGCGAATCTCCTGCTCATGGGCGTTCACCGTGACGGCTTCAAAGAAAGCGTCAACCATAGGCCGCAGCCGGGCGAGCGCCGTCATCGCGTGGCCGAAGTCCTCGGTGGCGACAGCGGCAGCAGCTTCGGGCACAGCGGCATCGAGCGCGGCGTCCAACGCCACCTCGGCCGGCTCCGTTAGTAATTCTTTATTGACCTGCTCAAGATCAAGATCGGGCGTCTTGCCCTGTTCGATGCGCACGATATTGGCCCCCCGGCGATATCCCGCCAGGAGACTTGCCCCATCGGGCGTCGAAAGAACAGCTTGAAGTGCTTTCGCGCGTGAAACAAGCCGGACGAGGTCGTTCTCCCCGCCGAGCGAGAACACCGCGTCGATGACGTCGGGCCGGATGCCGGCCTCGCGCTGCTGGACCTTGAGGCGGTCGGTCATGAAGAAGACAAGTAGCTGCGTTCCCGGAGGCCAGCCGTCCACGCCCCGCGCGCTCGAAAGAAGAGCCTGCGTAATGGCCGAGGCAAGCCGCAGCCGAATGGCATTTTCAAGGACGATCGCGACAACACCTAGAGCAGCGCGGCGTAGCGCGTAAGGATCGCGCGATCCGGTCGGCGCCTCGTTGATCCCAAAGAACTTAGCCAGCGTATCCAGCTTGTCCGCCAGCGCCACCGCCACCGTCACCGGCGCGGTAGGCACCTCGTCGCTCGGGCCGACAGGCTTGTAGTGGTCGCGGATCGCGGCGGCGATTTGCGGGTCGAGCCCCTCGGCCGCCGCGAGGTGGCCGCCGGCGATGCCCTGGACCTCGGGGAATTCGCCGACGGTGGCGCTGACGAGGTCGGCCTTGCACAGCCGCGCGGCGTCCTCCGCCATCTGCGCGTCCGCTCCCGTGACCGCCCCGCTCTCGACCAGCCAGCGGGCGAGCTTCGCCACCCGCTCGACCTTGTCGGCGACGGTCCCGAGCTTTTCGTGGAAGACGATCTCCTTGAGCTTCGGCAGCCGCGATTTCGAGCGTCACCGCGCGGTCGGCGTCCCAGAAGAACTTGGCGTCGGCCAGCCGCGCGGCGAGCACCTTCTGGTTGCCCGCGACGATCGCCCCGGTCGAATCGGGCAGGTTGGCGACGCAGACGAACGCGGGCGCGAGCCGGCTTTGCGCGTCGGCACAGGCGAAATACTTCTGGTTGGTCCGCATCGTCAGCTGGATGACCTCGCGCGGGACATCGAGGAACGCCGGGTCGAACCGCCCGAGCAAGGGCACCGGCCACTCGGTCAGCCCGGCGTTCTCGGCGGCGAGGCCGGCGTCGGGGATCAGGGTCAGGCCGGCGGCAGCGGCCGCCTCCGCGGCCTCGCGGACGATGATCGCCACGCGCTCGGCGGGGTCGAGGATGACGTGCGCGGCATGCAGCTGGTCGGCATAGGTCGCGGCGCTGGCGATCTCGACCGGTCCGCTCGACAGGAAGCGGTGGCCGGAGGTCGTCCGCCCGCTGGCGATCCCCGCCGCCGCGAACGTCACCACCGTCTCATCGAGCAGCGCGACGATGCCGGACAGCGGCCGCACCCAGCGCGGGCTCGCGGTGCTGACCGAGGCGTCGCCCCACCGCATCGACTTCGGCCAGTCGAAGTCGCGGACGATCGCCGGGACCAGCTCGCCGAGGATCGCCGCCGCCGGGCGCCCCTCGGTAACGACGGTCGCATAGAGGAACCGTCCCTTCGGCGTGTCGCGTTCCTCGAGCTGCTCGCGCGCCAGCCCGGTCGATTTGAGAAAGCCGGCAATCGCGCTTTCCGGCGCATCGGCGCGGGGGCCGCGGCGTTCGTCGCTCGTGCCGGCGCTCGCCGCCGCGAGGTCGCGGGCGATAAGGACGAGGCGGCGGGGAGTAACGAAGCCATCGACCGCGCCGACCGGCAGCCCCGCGGCGGCGGTCCCGGCGGTGAAGCGCTCGCGCAGCTGCTCGATCGCGCGCGCCTGCATCCGCGCCGGGATTTCCTCGGTGAGGAGTTCGAGGAGGAAGTCGGTCACTTGCGTCCTCTCCCGCCGGCGGGAGAGGACGAGCAACGCGCCTGCAGATGCGGCCCGGAGCGAGGGTGTACGGCGGTCATCAGGAACGGTCGTCGCCGCGCGGAGGCGTCGCGCGTACCCTCACCCGCCGCGCCAGCGCGCGGGTCGCCTCTCCCGCAGGCGGGAGAGGAAACGAAGCGCTGGTCACGACGCCCACCCGTTCTTCGCCACCCAGGCTTCGGCGACCGCCTTGGTCAGGTCGCGGACGCGGCCGATGTACGCCGCCCGCTCGGCGACGCTGATGACGCCGCGGGCGTTCAACAGGTTGAAGACGTGGCTCGCCTTGATCGCCTGGTCATAGGCCGGCAGCGGCAGCTTGGCGTCGACCAGCGCCCGGCACTCGGCCGCGGCGTCGGCGAACTGCTTGAACAGCAGGTCGGTGTTCGCCGCCTCGAAACTATAGGCGCTGAACTCGCGCTCGTTCTCGCGGAAGACGTCGCCGTAGGTCAGCGCGTCGTTATAGGCGAGGTCGTAGACCGACCCCTTGTCCTGGATATAGGTCGCCAGCCGCTCTAACCCATAGGTGATCTCGCCCGCCACCGGCGCGCAGTCGATGCCGCCGACCTGCTGGAAATAGGTGAACTGGCTGACCTCCATGCCGTCGCACCAGACTTCCCAGCCGAGGCCCCACGCGCCGAGCGTCGGGCTTTCCCAGTCGTCCTCGACGAAGCGGATGTCGTGCGCGCGACCGTCGATGCCGATGGCGGCGAGGGAGCCCAGATACTGGTCGACGATGTCGGGCGGCGACGGCTTGAGGATGACCTGGAACTGATAGTACGCCCCCAGCCGGTTGGGGTTTTCGCCGTAGCGCCCGTCGGACGGGCGCCGGCTCGGCTGGACGTACGCCGCACGCCACGGCTCGGGCCCGAGCGCGCGGAGCACGGTCGCCGGGTGGAAGGTCCCGGCCCCGACCTCGACGTCGTACGGTTGCAGGATGACGCAGCCGCGCGCGCTCCAATACTGCTGGAGCGTCAGGATCATGTCCTGAAAGGTCAGCGGCGGCTCAGCCACAAGGCGTTCGCGGGTGCAACATGCGACCGCGGGTGTAGCGGCGCGAGCGGACGGGGGTCAAGGTGACGGCCGGTTGCGGCACAGGCGGAGCGGTGGTTCCGCGGCACCTGCCGGGCGCGCGCTAGCTCTTGCGCGCCTTCTTCGCCGCCTTGCGGGCGGCGTACTTGGCATCGCGCTCGGCCTTCTTGGCGGCGGCGCGCATCTCCTCGGTGATCAGCGCTTCCTCGGCGGCCTTGCGCGCGGCCTCCTCCTTGGCGACGCGCGCGGCGACCACGGCGGCCTTCTCGGCGGCGATGCGGTCCTTCAGCGCCTGCGCCTTCTCCTTCTGCTTGGCCTCGGCGCGCGCGGCGACGGCGGCGCGCTCGGCCAGTTCCTCAGGGGTCGGCTCGGTCTTGTTCTTGAACTTTTCGAGCATCGCGGCGCGGCCGGCATTGGCGGCCGCCTTGCGGTCGTTGAAATCGGGGAGCTTGAAGGCCATGAATCTCGCAGGAGGTCGGAGGAGTGCGGCCCCGCATCTAGGGAATGGCCGCGCGACTCGCAACGGGCAGGCGGCCCCGGTATAGCGCCGGGCATGCGTATCCTCGTCCTGTGTGCCGTCCTCGCCACGCTTCCCCTGCCCGCGCGCGCCGAACCGGCGATGTGGCACGTCCATTCCGCCACCACCGACATCACCCTGTTCGGCACGATGCACGCGTTGCCGGCGGGCACCGACTGGCTCAGCCCGCGCATCGCCGCCCGCGCCGACGCGGCCGACACGCTGGTGCTCGAAACGGTCCTGCCCGACGATCCGGCCGGCCTCGCCCCGCTGGTCGCCTCGCTCGGCTTGAAGCCCGGCCTGCCGCCGCTTGCGGCGCGCGTCGCGCCGTCGAAGCGGGCGAAGCTGCTCGCCAGCGTTTCCGCCCTCGGCCTCAACGCCGGCCAGCTCGACGGGATGAAGACCTGGCTGGCTGCGATCGCGCTCGGCGACGGGGCCATCCAGCAGCTTGGGTTCAATCAGGCCGACGGCGTCGAGCCGACGCTGACCAGCCGCTTCCGCGCCGCGCGCAAGCCGGTGATCGGCCTCGAGACGCCCGAGTCGCAGCTGCGCATCTTCGACGCTTTGCCCGAAACCGACGCGCGCTCCCTGCTCGACGCGACGGTCGACGATGTCGCCACCGCGCGCGAAGATACCAACGCGCTGCTCGCTTATTGGCAGGCGGGCGAGACGGAGGCGCTCGCCGCCGACTTCGACAAGGGGTTCAAGGCGACGCCGACCCTCGACCGCGTGCTGCTCGCCAACCGTAACCGCGCCTGGGCCGACTGGATCGCGGCCCGGCTCAGCGTCCCGGGCAAGGTCTTCATGGCCGTCGGCGCCGGCCACCTCGGCGGCAAGGAGAGCGTCGTCGCCATGCTGCAGGCAAAGGGGCTGACGGTCGAGCGGTTGCCATAAGCGCCAAAGTCCCTTATGGCCCCCGCTCCCGCGCCCGCATCCCTGGAGGCGCGCGGGGTTGGAGAAAGTCAGCACCATGAGCGAAGCGATGAAACTCGCGGCCGCGGTGCGCGATCGCGGAGGCAAGGGAGCCTCGCGAGCCGTGCGCCTGACCGGTCGTGTCCCCGCCGTGATCTACGGCAACAAGTCCAGCCCGACGATGATCCACGTGCCCGAGAAGGAGCTGACGCGTCTGCTCCACACCGGGCACTTCATGAACTCGGTCGTCGAGCTTGCGGTCGAGGGCGGTGCCACCGAGCGCACGCTGCCCCGCGACGTCCAGTTCCACCCCGTCAGCGACCGCCCGATCCACATCGACTTCCTGCGCCTGGCCGCCGGCGCGACGATCGACGTCGCCGTTCCCGTGCACATGACCGACGAGGACAAGTCGCCGGGCATGAAGCGCGGCGGAACGCTCAACGTCGTCCGCCACGAAATCGAGCTGACCTGCCCGTCCGACGGCATCCCCGACCAGATCGAGATCAGCCTCGCCGGGCTCGACATCGGCGATTCGGTTCACATCTCGGCGGTCAAGCTGCCCGAGGGCGTGACGCCGGTCATCACCGACCGCGACTTCACCATCGTCAGCGTCGTCGCGCCGTCGGCGCTGCAGTCGGCCGATGCCGCCGCCGACGAGGCGACCGCGGCTGCAGCCGCCGCCGAAATCGGCCGCCGCCAAGGCGTAAGCGTCAGTCGAGGGCCGGCGAAGTGCATGTCTTCGCCGGCCTCGGCAACCCCGGCGCGGCCCACGCGCTCCAGCGCCACAACGTCGGCTTCATGGCCGCCGATGCAATCCACGACCGCTGGCCGTTCGACCCGTGGCGGACGCGCTTCCAGGGGCTGACGGCCGAGGGGCGCATCGGCGCGGAGAAGGTCCTGCTGCTGAAGCCGGCGACGTTCATGAACGACAGCGGGCGATCGGTGGCCGAGGCGGTGCGCTTTTTCAAGCTCGGCCCCGACGCGCTGACCGTGTTCTACGACGAGCTCGACCTCGCGCCGTTCAAGGTTAAGACCAAGCGCGGCGGCGGCGCGGCGGGGCACAACGGCATCCGCTCGATCGACGCGCACAGCGCCGGCTTCGGCGGGAGCGATTATCGCCGCGTGCGGCTCGGCATCGGCCATCCCGGGCACAAGGACAAGGTGCTCGGCCACGTGCTGGCACCCTTCGCCAAGGCCGAGGCGGAGCCGCTGGCGGCGATGCTGGGGGCGGTCGCGGCGGAGGCGGAATGGCTGGTCGCAGGCGACGACATCCGCTTCATGAACGACGTGGCGCTGCGGCTGACACCGCCCTAAGAGGCGTACGAACGGCTTTCCTCCCCCTGGAGGGGGGAGGCGACCCGCGGTGCAGCCGCGGCGGGTGGGGGTAGTCGGTCGCATCGCGGCCGCCGCCGCCACCGAGGCACCACCTCCCCCGGGCCGGCGCTCGCGCGCCGTCTCTCGCCTCCCCCCTCCAGGCGGAGGAGGAGCATCACATGGGTTTCCGCTGCGGCATCGTCGGCCTTCCCAATGTCGGTAAATCGACCCTGTTCAATGCCTTGACGCAGACCGCCGCGGCGGCGGCGGCGAATTATCCGTTCTGCACGATCGAGCCGAACGTCGGCAACGTGCCGGTGCCGGACCCGCGCCTCGCCGAGCTCGCCCGCGTCGCCGGCTCGGCCAAGATCATCGAGACGCAGCTCGGCTTCACCGACATCGCCGGGCTGGTGCGCGGCGCGTCGAAGGGCGAAGGACTGGGCAACCAGTTCCTCGGCAACATCCGCGAAACCGATGCCATCGTCCACGTCCTGCGCTGCTTCGAGGACGACGACGTCACTCACGTCGAGGGTCGCATCGACCCTGTCGCCGACGCGGAGGTGGTCGAGACCGAGCTGATGCTCGCCGATCTCGACAGCCTGGAAAAGCGCGTCCCGTCCTTCGTCAAGAAGGCGGCGCAGGGCGACAAGGAGGCGAAGATCGCCGCCAGCATCCTCGGCCAGGCGCTCGACCTGCTGCGCGACGGCCGGCCGGCGCGGCTGGCCTCCGCCAAGGACGAGGAGGAAGCGCGCGTTCTGACAGGCGCGCAGCTGCTGACGGCCAAGCCGGTGCTGTATGTCTGCAACGTCGAGGAAGCGTCGGCGGCGAGCGGCAACGCCCGCTCGGCGGCGGTGGCGGCTATGGCGGCGGCCTCCGGCGCGGCGGCGGTGGTCATCTCGGCGGCGATCGAGAGCGAGATTGCGCAAATGGATCCCGCCGACCGGCCCGAGTTCCTCGAAGGGCTGGGCCTGACCGAAACCGGCCTCGCCCGCGTCGTCCGCGCCGGCTACGACCTGCTCGGCCTGCTGACCTATTTCACCGCCGGTCCGAAGGAGACGCGGGCTTGGACCATCACCCGCGGCACCAAGGCACCGCAGGCGGCCGGCGTCATCCACGGCGACTTCGAGCGCGGCTTCATCCGCGCCGAGACGATTGCCTTCGACGATTACGTCCGGCTTGGCGGCGAGGCGGGCGCGCGCGACGCCGGCAAGCTCCGCAGTGAGGGCAAGGACTATGTCGTCCAGGACGGCGACGTGATGAACTTCCGCTTCAACGTCTAGTCGGGCCGCGGCCAGTGCTGCGGATCGCCTCTGCCGGCGCTATTCGCGAGCGGAAGCGCAAGGATCGCGCTCGGCTTCGGGCAATTCTTGCCGTGCGCGTCGCCAGCACGGCCCTGCCCGGATGGTCATCGCGGTCGGCGCAGCGCAGCGTCGACCGGCACACCAAGCAGCGCGCGCAGTCGCATGAACAACGGGCGGGGCGGCGGCGCGGACCCGCCGGAGGGGTTGCGCGGCGCGGCCAGACCGCGCCGCGCCGCCTTGACGTCGGCAGGTGCGCGCAGCACCCACGCCGTCATGCGATCTGTTCCTTCTGCGCGCCGCTGTCGGGCCGGGCCGGGCCCAGATCGGGGACGCCGCCGAGCGGCTTGTTCGCGAACACGCTGAACTCGCCCTTGCCGTCGAGCGTCGGCCCGTGCGTCCAGCGTCCCTCCGGATAGGTGCCGTCCATCGACGTGACGAAGAAGTCGTAGTTGTGCGACGTGTCTTCCTTGCCCTGCGGGAAGCTGTTGGGGATCGGCAGCTGCTCCGGCTCGCCGCCGAGCTCCTCGATCACCGCCAGCCATTGCTGCTGGTGCATCGTGTCGCGCGCGATGAGGAAGTGCAGCATCTTTTTCATGCCGTCGTCGTGGGCGGCGTTGAAGATGCGCGTGGCCAGCACGCGGCCGGTGCTCTCGGCGGCGACGTTGCAATACATGTCGGCGGCGATGTTGCCGCTCGCGTAGATGTTCGTCATGTTGAACGGCACGCCGTCCGAGTTGACCGGCATCGCCGCCATCCCCGACGACAGCAGGTTCTTGTGGATCATGCCCTCGATCGTATGGCGTGCGCTGCCGCCGCCCATGACCGCGCCGACGATGCCGTCCGAAGCCCCTTCCTCCTGGAGCTTGGTCGACGCCTTGTCGAGGTTCAGCGCCACGGCGGTCGCCAACATCTCGATGTGCCCGATCTCCTCGGTCGCCGTGTTGAGCAGCATGTCGCGATATTTGGTGTTGGGTGCGCGGTTGCCCCACGCCTGGAAGAAATACTGCATGCAGACGCGGATTTCGCCTTCGACGCCGCCGATCGCCTGCTGAAGCATCCGCGCGAAGACCGGATCAGGACTGTCGCACACCACGGGGTATTGCAGGTGCTTGTCGTGGTAATACATCGGGTTGCCTCCTCTGCCTGCCGAGCCGTGCGGCTCGCGACGACAGGAAAACTAGTGGCCGATGCCGAAGGTTTATTGCGACCGGGTATCAGTGGTGCCCTGCGACTGCGACGAATTGTCAGTCCCCGGCGAAAGCGACGAGCGCCGTCACCGCGACTCCTGCAGCCTGCAGTCGGCGGGTGCCGCCGAGGTCGGGCAGGTCGATGACAAAAGCGGCTTGCGTGACCGTCGCCCGCGCCGCCCGGAGCAGCTGGACCGCCGCAAGCGCGGTTCCGCCGGTGGCGATGAGGTCGTCGACGACGAGGACGCGCGCGCCCGGCGGCACGGCGTCGGCGTGGATCTCGACGCGGTCCTCGCCGTATTCGAGGGCGTAGTTGACGCCGATCACCGCGCCGGGAAGCTTGTTCTTCTTGCGGACGAGGACGAGCCCCTTGCCCAGCCGCGCCGCCAGTGCCGCACCGAAGACGAAGCCGCGCGCCTCGATGCCGGCGATCAGGTCGATGTCGCTGCCGAATGGCGCTGCCAGCTGCTCGATGGTGGCGGCGAAACCCGGGCCATCGAGCAGCAAGGTCGTGATGTCGCGGAACTGGATACCCGCATGCGGATAATCGGGAACCGTGCGGATAAGGCGGCTGAAGTCGATCACTCCGCCGGCATCATCTCCGGCTTGGCGCGCTTGAGATCGGCCCAGACGCGACTGTAGCTCAGATAGGCGAGGATCGTCAGGATGATGAGGAAGACGACGACGCCCACCCCGGTCCGCCGCCGTGCCTCGAGCGTCGGCTCCGCCGTCCAGGTCAGGAACGCCGCGACGTCCTTGGCCATCTGCGGGATCGTCGCCTTGGTCCCGTCGGCATAGGTCACCTGCCCGTCGGCCGACAGCGGCGGCGGCATGGCGATGTTCAGGGAGCGGAAGTAGGGGTTGTAGTACAGCCCGTCCGGCACCTTCCAATCGGCCGGGACCGGGTGCCCGAAGCCGGTGATCAGCGAGTAGACGTAGCGCGGACCATCCTCGCGGGCCTTGGTGATCAGCGACAGGTCGGGCGGCAGGGCATTGTTGTTCGCCGCGCGCGCCGCCGCCTCGTTCGGATACGGCCCGGGAATCTTGTCGGCGGGAATGCCCTTGCGCGTGTTCGGCTCCCCAGTCTTGTCATCGATCGAGGCAACGTCCGACTGCTTCGCCAGCGCCTTCACCTGCGCCGGGGTGAAACCGATGTCGGTCAGGTTGCGGAAAGCGACGCGGTGGAGCGAATGGCAGCCTGAGCAGATCTCCTTGTAGACCTGATACCCGCGCTGGAGCTGCGCCCGGTCGAACGTGCCGAAGATGGCGAGGCCGCCGGGGTTGTCGTTCTGCCACTCCACCTCGCGCGGAGCGAGGTGGTACTTGGCGACGAGGTCGGGAGCCGGGGCCTCGCGAGGGACGACGGCCCCCCACAGCAAGGCGACGCAGAAGACGGCACCGACGAGCGCGGCGATCAGCTTGACCATATGGCTTACTCCGCCGGCTGGCCGGACGCGGGCAGCTCGGCGATGCCGGCGCCCTTGGGTTGCAGCGCCACGGGGGCACCGGTGTTGCTATGCTTCTTGAGCACCGCCTCCGCGATCGAGTTCGGCAGCGGCAGCGGCTTCTCGATCCGGCTGACCAGCGGCACCAGGATCAGGAAGTGGAGGAAGTAGTAGGCACTCGCCAGCTGCGAGATGCGCAGCCACGGCTCACCCGCCGGCTTGCCGCCGCAGATGCCGAGGATGAGAACGTCGATTAGGAAGATCCAGAACAGCTGGCGCATCAGCGGCCGGTAGTTGTTCGACCGCACCGGCGACGTGTCGAGCCACGGCAGGAAGAACAGCAGCAGGATCGCCGAGAACATCGCCAGCACGCCCCAGAGCTTGGCCGGGATGAACAGGAAGTCCTGTGTGAAGGCGCGGAGGATCGCGTAGAACGGCCAGAAGTACCATTCCGGCACGATGTGCGCGGGTGTCGAAAGCGGGTTCGCCGGGATGTAGTTATCCGCCTCGCCGAGCATGTTCGGCAGGAAGAAGACGACGATCGAGAACAGCGTCAGGTAGACGCCGAGCCCGAAGAAGTCCTTCGACGTGTAGTAAGGGTGGAACGGCACCGTGTCCTGCGGCCCCTTGACGTCGATCCCGGTCGGATTGTTCGACCCCGGGATGTGCAGCGCCCAGACGTGGAGGATGACGACGCCCAAGATCACGAACGGCAGCAGATAATGCAGCGAGAAGAAGCGGTTGAGGGTTGCGTTGTCGGGCGAGAAGCCGCCCAGCAGCCAAGTGTGGATCGTCTCGCCGACGACTGGAATCGCCGAGAACAGGTTGGTGATGACCGTCGCGCCCCAGAAGCTCATCTGCCCCCAGACCAGCACGTAGCCCATGAACGCGGTCGCCATCATCAGCAGGAAGATGACGAGACCGAGCATCCATAGCACATCGCGCGGCGGCTTGTAGCTGCCGTAGAACAGGTTCCGGAAGATGTGGATGTAGACGACGACGAAGAAGAAGGACGCGCCGGTCGCGTGCATGTAGCGCAGCATCCAGCCGCCGTTGACGTCGCGCATGATATGCTCGACCGAGTCGAACGCGATGGTCGTGTTCGCCGCATAATGCATGCCGAGCACCACCCCGGTGATGATCTGGATCACCAGCGCAACCCCGGCGAGCACGCCGAAATTATAGAAATAGTTGAGGTTCTTCGGCACCGGATAGCCCGCGCCGAGGCTGTTGTAGACCAGCCGCGGAATCGGCAGCCGCTCGTCCAGATACTTCATGAACGCGCCTTGCGGCTCGTAATGCTTGGCCCAGGGGAAGCTCATCGTGGCGTCCTCAACCGATGGTGACTTGGGTCGGCGACTTGAAGGCGTAGTCGGGCACTTCAAGGTTCTTCGGTGCCGGACCGGAGCGGATACGCGCCGCGGTGTCGTATTGCGAGCCGTGGCACGGGCAGAAATAGCCGCCGAACGCGCCCTTGTTCTCGCCCTCGCCGGCACCCAGCGGCACGCAGCCAAGGTGAGTGCAGACCCCCAACGTGATCAGCCAGTTCTCGTGCCCCGGCTTCGTCCGCTGGTCGAGCGTCTGGGGATCGCGCAGGCTGCTCACCGGCACCGCCTTTGCCTCGGCGATCTCCTTGGGCGTCAGGTTGCGCGCGAACACCGGCTTGCCGCGCCAGCTGACCTTGATCGCCTGCCCCGGCTGGATCGCCGACAGGTCGACGTCGATCTGCGCCAGAGCGAGCACGTCGGCCGACGGGTTCATCTGGTTGATCAGCGGCCACAGCACCGTCGCCGCCCCGGCGGCGGCGAACGCGCCGGTGGCGATATAGATGAAGTCCCGCCGGCGCTCGCCGGTTTCGGTCAGGTCGTCGCTGTGCTGCGTCGCCATTTCGGTCCTTGCCTCAACACGAAGTGACGCGACGGGACAGGCCCCGCGCCTAGTGTCGCCGTCTCTAGCGCCGGGCTTTACGCCAGCGCAACGGGCATTTTGGCGCGGGTGCGGCAGCGACGGCGCACCCCTCAGCGGCCGAGCGTGGCGATGACCTGCGGCAACAGGGTTGAATCACCGGCGGCGACGACGCGACCGTCGCTGCCGCGGCGAAGCGGTTCGCCGTCCCAACCCGTCATCGCCCCGCCCGCGCCGGCGACGATCGGCACCAGCGCCGCCCAGTCGTAGAGCTTGAGGCCCGCCTCGACGACGAGGTCGACGTGTCCGGCCGCGAGCAAGCCGTAGTTATAGCAGTCGCCGCCGTAGATCGTCTCCCCGCTTCCGGCGCGAACCCGTTCGAAGGCGGCGAAGTCGGCTGCGCTGAAATAGTGCGGCGACGAGGTGGCGAGATGGGCGCCGGGCCATGCCGCGCGCCGCGTGCTCACGGTCCGCCCCGACAGCGTCGTCGCCTGCCCCGCCCCGCCGACCCAGCGGTCGCCGGTGATGCACTGGTCGAGAATGCCGAGCACCGGCACCCCGTCCTCCAGCAGCGCGATCAGCGTGCCGAAGATCGGTCGCCCGGCGACGAACGACCGCGTCCCGTCGATCGGGTCGAGCACCCAGACGCGGGCGGCCTCGGCGCGCTCCTCGCCGTATTCCTCGCCGATGATGCCGTCGCCCGGACGCTCGGCGGCGATGATCGCGCGCATCGCGGCTTCGGCGGCGCGGTCGGCGATCGTCACCGGCGAGGCGTCGGCCTTGGCTTCGACCCGGGCCAGCGTGCGGAAATGCGGCCGGATCGCCGCCCCCGCGGCGTCGGCCAGCCGCGCGGCCAGCGCGAGGTCGGCGGCGCGCGCGGTCGCTGCCGACGTCACAGGCCGAGATCGGCGAGGATCATCGCCCGGTGCTCGTCGAGCGCCGGCGCCTTGGCGCGCGTCGAGGGGTCGGCGAACCCGCTCAGCTTGACCGGGTTGCCCGCCGCCAGCAGCGGCGAGCCGTCGGGGAAGGCGGTCTCGATCGCCATGTTGCGCGCCTTGACCTGACGGTGGCCAAGCGCCTGGGCGACGTCGTGGAGCGGCCCGCACGGGACGCCGGCCGCCTCGAGCACCGCCAGCCAGTGCGCCGTGCCCGCCGTTGCCAGCCGCGCCGCGATCAGCGCACCTAGCGCGTCCGCATGGTCGGTCCGCGCCGCGTTCGAGGCGAAGCGGGCGTCGGGGGCGAGGTCGATCGCGGTGCACAGCGCCGCAAAGAGTGCGTTATTACCCGCGGCGATAACGATCTGACCGTCGGCGCAGTCGAACGCGGCGAACGGCGTGATCGACGGGTGGCGCGCGCCGAGCGGCCCCGGGGCCACGCCGGTGACAGCGAAGCGGGCGACGGCGTTCTCGAGGATGGCGATCTGCCCGTCGAGCATGGCGACGTCGACGAAGCACCCCTCGCCGCTCTGCGCCCGGTCGTGGAGCGCGGCGAGGATGCCGACCGCGGTGAACAGCCCGGCGGCGATGTCGCCGATCGACGTGCCGACGCGCGCGGGCTTGCCGCCCGGCCAGCCGGTCACCGACATGATCCCGCCCATCGCCTGGACGATCATGTCATAGGCCGGGCGGTCGCGGTCCGGGCCGGTATGGCCAAAGCCGCTCGTCGCCGCATAGATCAGCCGCGGGTAGGCGGCATGGAGCGCGGCCCAGCCGAGGCCGAGCCGGTCCATGACGCCGGGGCGGAAATTCTCGACCAGAACGTCGGCGCGGGCGAGAAGCGCGTGCAGGATCGTCCGGTCTTCCGCCCTGCCGAGGTCGAGCGCGATCGACTCCTTGCCGCGGTTGATGCTGGCGAAGTAGGCCGATTGCGTCGGATCGCCGTCCTTGAACGGGCCGATGTGGCGGCTGTCGTCGCCGCCGGCGCTGGTCGCGGTCGCCGGCCGCTCGACCTTGACCACGCGCGCGCCGAGATCGGCCAGCACCATCGTCGCGTACGGGCCGGCCAGCACACGCGACAGGTCGACGATCAGCAGGTCGTCGAGCGGGCCGGCGCGGGTCATGCGCGGCAGTCGTACGCGCCGGCGGCGGCGGCGTCCACACGCCGGTGCTGGCGCCCGGCCGGCGGGCGCGATACGGACGGGGCATGGCCGCCGCCCACTCCGCTCCCGATGTCACCGTCGTCGTGCCGCATTTCCGCGACTTCGCCCGCCTCGACCGCTGCCTCGCGGCGCTGGCGACACAGACCTTCACCGGCACCCGCGAGATCGTCGTCGCCGACAATGCCTCGCCCGAGGGTCTGGCGGAGGTCGAGCGCGTCGTTGCCGGGCGCGCGCGCGTCGTCGTCCAGCCGCAGCCGGGTGCCGGGCCGGCGCGCAACGCCGGGGTCGCCGCGGCGCACGGGCGAGTGCTCGCCTTCACCGATTCGGACTGCGTGCCGGAGCCGGGCTGGCTCGCCGCCGGCATCGCCGCCGTCGACGCCGCCGTCGACGCGGAGACCATCGCCGGCGGCCGGATGACCGTCCTGACCAGCGCGCGCCGCTCGGCCGAGGAGGCGTTCGAAACCGTCTTCGCCTTCGACAACGAGGCCTATGTCACGCGCAAGGGCTTTACCGTCACTGCCAATCTGTTCGCGCTGAGGTCGGTGTTCGCGCGCATCGGCCCGTTCCGCACCGGCGTGTCGGAAGACGTCGAATGGTGCTGGCGCGCGCGTGCCGCCGGAGTGCGGCTGGTCTATGCCGCCGACGCCGTGGTCGGCCACCCGGCCCGGCGCGACTGGAGCGAGCTGTCGACCAAGTGGCGGCGGCTGGCGCGCGAGGCCTATCTGCTCGACCGCGAGCGCGGCAAGTCGGCGCTGTGGATCGTCGGCCGCAGCTGGGTCGTGCTCGCCGAAACGCCGCGGGCACTGGTCCGGGTCGCGACGACGCCGCGCCTGGCACCGGCCGAACGGCTGCCGGCGGCCGCGGTGCTCGTCCGCCTGCGCCTCAGCCGGCTGGCCGAGGCGCACCGGCTGGCGCTCGGCGGGACCGGCGGCAGCTAGGGGCGGCAGCGGCTGGGGTTGGCAGCGGCTGGGGTTGGCAGCGGCTGGCGCGGGCAGCTACGCGCTCTTGCGCTTGAGCGCGCGCAGGACGGCGGGCGGGACCCAGTCGTGGACCAGGTGGCGGCGGGCGACCTCGCGGTCGGGCACGTCGCCGCTGCCCGGGCGCGGCTTGAACACCGTCGTTCGCACCGGCACGTCGGCGAGGCCTGCCTCGGGCGCGGTGTAATAATAAAGCGCGATCGACCGGCGCGAGCGTTCCGGCGGGCAGGCGACCGGGTCGGGGACGCCGTGGAAGCTGTCGAGCTCGGTATTGAAGATCACCGCCCGCCCCAGCGTCGGCGGCACCGACTGGTGGCGCTGCTTCATGTCGGTCGACCATAGTTCGAGGTTGCCGTTCCACTCCGGCTGCCAGTCGTCGTTCAGGTAGATGAGCAGGTTGATCCGCCGCAGCAGGTTCATGCCCTTGTGGATGTTGAAGTCGGCATGGACGCCAAGGTGCCCGCCCGCCTTGGTCTCGTGCAGCCCGGCGCCGATATAATAAGGGTCGGCGATCAGCTTCTTGATACCGGTCAGCGCCTCGATGAAGCGCAGCATCGGTTCGGCGTTCATCTCGGCGAGGAAAGCCCGGAGCCCCGGGGTGGCGACTTCGTGCGGCTGCCACTCGTACTTCAGCCGCTCCTGCGCCCGGTTGTAATACTTCTTGTCCGCGCCCGTGTCGGGCCACTCGGCGGCGAGCCGGCGAAGGACGTCGGCGTCGATGAAGTCGTCGAGCACGATGTGCGGGAACGGCTGGGCGGCGACATAGCGGTCGTGGAGCGCCTCGCCCGCGGCAATGCACTGTGCCCGGTCGAGCGCAACGACATCGTCGGACAGGCGGTGGCTTTCAAGAACCGGCATCGACATCAACTCCTCGCGAGCGACCTGAACAGCGCCCGCAGCACCTCGCGATAGGCCTCGAGGCGCGCCTCGACCTGCCTCAGGCCGGCGGCGACCTCGTCCTTCACTACCGCGCGGTCGTCGAGCGCGGCAAGGATGAAGGCGAGCGCCGCCTCCGTGCCCATGCCGGTGAACGGCACCAGCCGGTGATAGTTCAACGAGCCGAACAATCCCTCGAACTTGCGGCTGTACGACACCGGCACCACCGGCACGCCGCTGGAGAAGGCGGCGATGCAGGCGTGCATCCGCGCGCCGACCACCGCGTCGAGCCCGGCGATGTGGCTTTTGGCGGCCGATGGCGAGACGAAATCAGGCACGCGGACCAGCGCCGGGTAGGTCGCCGCGAGGGCGTCGGCGACGGCGCCGTCGTCCTCGTGGACGAGCACCTTGTCGTTGACGTGGGCGATCAGCTCGACCGTGACGTCGCCGCGGGCGAGCAGCGCCTCGATGACCCCGGTCATCAGCGCCTTGTAGTCGTAGCCGAGACTGAACTCGCCCTTGCCGGTATGGCCGCCGTTCCACAGCAGGCCCGAGACGTTGAGGCCGATCCGCGGGCGTCCGCTGCGCGGCGGCGGCGGCGTGAAGGTGAGGGCGAAGGCGACGTCGACGGCATAGACCGGCTCGACCCCGGGCACGAGCGCGCGCACCGCCTCGGCCGACTTGGCGTCGCGGACGACGACCGCGTTCGCCCGGCGCATGGTCCAGCGCGCGGCGGCGTTCAGCTGTCGCTTGACCCTGCTGCCGCCCTGGAACGGCCCGATCGTCTGCGGCGAGAAGACGAGCGGCACGCGCTGGGCGATGGCGATGACCTTGGACACGACGATCCAGGCGTAGCGCTTCAGCGGATAGATGTCGGTGAAGCTGTCGCCGCCGCCGATGTCGAGGATGCAGTCGAGGCGGCCGAGCGTCGCCGCCAGCGCCGGCAGCGCCCGCGCCCCGACCGGCGAGAAACGCACGTCGGCATCGTTAATGTAGGACGCGCCGCGGTCGTTAAAGCCAACGATGACGAACCGCGGCTCGATCCCCTGCTCGGCCGCCACCTGGCGGACCAGGGCGATGTTGCCGACCGTCAGCGCGCCGACACCGAGGTTCCCCGATCGATCGGAGTGCCACAGCAGGCCGATGTCCAGCCGCCTCACGCCGCAAAGCCGGTTGCGCCGCACGGAGCGGGTTGATATTGCGCTGCAACGTAGATCATTGGCTTCCGGTAGCATCTTGCACGCCGTCGACAAGAGTGATGTTGATGACAATTGACGAGATCATCCACAAGATCGCCGACGTGATGGTGGACGTGTTCGACGTCGACGAGGTCGACGTTACGCCGGCCACCTCGGCCGATGACATCGAGGAATGGGACAGCCTCAGTCATATTCGCTTCATCATTACCCTCGAGCGGCTGTTCAAGATCAAGTTTCTTAACGAAGAGATCGCTGATCTTAAGAATGTGGGCGACCTGGCCCGGGTCATCCAGTCCAAACTCCCCGCCTGACCGTAGCACGAGGCAGCCATGTACGCCGATCTCGATTGGCTGGAGCCGGCTCCCGCTGACTTTCGCCAGCGCCTGAAGGCGGTTCGCGCCGAGCTTGCCGTCGGTCCGGCGGTCGAGGAGCGGCTGCACCAGCTGTCGAGCTTCCGGCTCGACCTCAATCAGCTCGGGCAGCTCGCCGGCGCCGTCGCCGCCTATCTTGCCACCGGCCCGGGCCCCGGACCGCTGGCGCGCGTCCGGCTGGGGCTGATCGGCTCGGGCACCCTCGGCATGATCGAGCCGGCGATCGCCGCTTCGGCGTTGCGCCACCGCGTGCTGGCGACCGTCGTCGGCGGCGACTACGGCAGCGCGGTGCGCGATGCGCTCGATCCGGCGAGCGCGGTCCGGACCGCCCAGCTCGACCTGGCGATGATCGCCCTCGACTACCGCACGCTCGGCCTCGACCGGGTGCAGGTCGCGCCCGGGGCGGCGGCGGCGGCGGTAACGGCGGCGACCGAAATGCTGTCGGCGATGATCGACGGCCTCGCCGGCTCGACTGCCGGCGGGCTGCTGGTGGCGACCGTCGTGCCGCCCGCCGAGCCGCTGTTCGGCAGTCTCGACGCGGTCGAGGCGGGATCGATCGCCGCCCAGGTCGCGGCGATCAACGCGCAGCTGGTCGAGTGGGCGCGGGCCAAGCGCATCGTGCTGGTCGACATCGCGCGTACCGCCGCGCTCGTCGGGCTCGACCGCTGGCACGACGCCAGCCAGTGGCATTCGGCCAAGCTGCCGTTCGACCCCGACCTCGTGCCGCTCTACGCCGACGTCGTCGCCCGTACCATCGCGGCGATCCGCGGCACGACGCGCAAGTGCCTCGTCCTCGACCTCGACAACACCCTGTGGGGCGGGGTCATCGGCGACGACGGCGTCGACGGCATCAAGCTCGGCCAGGGCTCGGCGGCGGGCGAGGCATTTCTTGCCATCCAGCAGGCGGCGCTGGCCTTGCGCGAGCGCGGCATCATCCTCGCCGTCTGCTCCAAGAACGACGACGACGTCGCCCGCGGGCCCTTCCGCACGCACCCCGACATGCCGCTGAAGGAGACGCACATCGCCGCCTTCGTCGCCAACTGGGGCGACAAGGCGACCAATCTCCGCGCCATCGCCGCCGCGCTCAACATCGGCATCGACAGCCTGGTCTTCCTCGACGACAACCCCGTCGAGCGGGCGCAGGTGCGGCGCGAGCTGCCGATGGTCGCCGTGCCCGAGCTGCCCGCCGACCCGGCGCTCTATCCCCGCGCGCTCCTCGCCGGCGGCTGGTTCGAGGCGGTCGCCTTCGCCGACGAGGACCGCCAGCGCGCCGACCAGTACCGCGCCAACGCCGAGCGCGCCGCCTTTGCCGGCACCAGCGACATGGCCGGGTATCTCGCCAGCCTCGACATGGTTGCCGACTTCCGCGGCTTCGATGCGATGAACCGCGCCCGCATCGCCCAGCTGATCAACAAGTCGAACCAGTTCAACCTGACGACGCGGCGCTATACCGAGGCGCAGGTCGCCGCGCTGGAGGCCGATCCGACGAAGATCACCCTGCAGATCCGCCTTGCCGACCGCTTCGGCGACAACGGCATGATCTCGGTCGTCATCATCGATACGGCGAGCTGGGAGATCGACACCTGGCTGATGAGCTGCCGCGTGCTCGGCCGGCGGATGGAGGAGGCGGTGCTGTCGCAGGTCGTGGCGGCGGCGCGCGCCGGCGGCGCAACGCAGCTGACCGGGCGCTACATCCCCTCGGCCAAGAACAAGATGGTCGCCGATCACTATCCCAAGCTGGGCTTCACCGCCGCCGGCGCGGAGGGCGAGGCGACGCTGTGGCGGCTCGACCTCGCAGACTATGCCGCGCCCGACCTGCCGATGCATATCGATTCGACGGTCGCCTGAGTGGTCCGGATCGACTGGCCGCGCCGGCTGCTGGCGATCCTTGGCGTCGGCATGCTGAGCGCGGTCGCCGCGGCAGCGCTACCGGACAACCCCTACCAGCGCTGGCAGCTGATCGAGAACACGCTCTACTCGAACGCGACGTGGAGCTACGAGCGGATCCATTTCGACCCGGAGCCGATCGACGTCGCCATCCTCGGCTCGTCCCGGACTCTGCTGGCGCTCAGCGCGCCCCGGATCGCCGCCAGACTGGCCGCCGACGGGGTGCCGCTCCACGTCGCCAACCTGTCGGTGATCGAGGACGGCCGCAACATCCAGTGGGCGGTGGCGAACGAGCTGTTCAAGACCAAGCCGCCCAAGGTCCTCGTCATGCTCGTCGGCGCGACCTTCCACCCGTATGGGCAGGCCGGCTTCAAATATGTCGCGCCGGCCGCCGCGCTGGCCGCGCCGCCGGCTCCGTTCCTGCACAACTGGCTGAAGGACCTGGTGTATCTGCCGTACCGGCAGATGGTGCTGTTCGCCGCCGATATCGCGCCGGGCCTCGCCGACCTGCGCCCCACCTTCGACCCGGCGCGGTTCGCGGCCAAGCCCGACGACTATAGCGTGACGCGGACGCTCGCCAGCGGCAAGACCTACGACATGACGACGGTGCACACGGCCGCGGAACTGCGCGCCGAGCGGGTCAAGTTCGCCGGCCTGCACCGCCCTTCGCATATGCCAAAGGCGATCACGCGCGTCACCGACATCGACGAACAGGTCTACAGCGATGCCATTCTCCGCCTGGCCCACGCGCACGGCACCCGCGTCATCTTTACCTATCTGCCCGAATTCGAAGGCGCGACCCGGATCGAGGGCGGCGACTTTTATGGTCGCCGCGGGCCGATCATCGCGTTCACCGACCTGTCGCGCGATCCCACCGTCTACCAGAGCTATGCCCACCTGAACCATCGCGGGGCGATGATCGCCAGCGACCGGATCGCCGCTGCGGTCGAGGCGGCGTTGCGCGGCGGGAAGAGGCCGGGGGCTGCGGGTACTGGGCCCGTCGGTCCGATCCCTCCTGCCGGCTTCGAGTCTGCCGGCTCGGAACCTGCCGGCGTGGGGGCTTTCGGCCCGGGACCTGCTGGCAACGCCTGATGCTGTTCAACAGTTATCCCTTCATCTTCGTCTTCCTGCCGCTCGCGCTCCTCTTATTCTATGCCGTCGGGCGGTTCAGCCGGTCGGCCGCGGCGGTGACGCTGACGCTGTTGTCGCTTGGCTTTTATGCGTACTGGCGGCCGCAGAGCCTTCCGATTCTGCTGTTTGCCATTGTCTTCAACTACATCATCGGCGAGATCATCCAGCGGGCGCGGGTGCGGGAACGCCCCGGCCAGGCGAAGGCGTGGCTGGTCCTCGGCCTCGTCGTCGACCTCGGCCTGCTCGGCTATTACAAATATGCGAACTTCGTCGTCGACAACATCGCCGCAGCGACCGGCAGCGACTTCACCCTCCGCCACATCGTCCTGCCGCTGGCGATCTCGTTCTTCACCTTCCAGAAGATCGCCTATCTCGTCGACACCTCGCGCGGCATCGTCAAGGGCACCGGGCCGATCGAGTTCGGGCTGTTCGCCGCTTTCTTCCCGCAGCTGCTGGCCGGTCCCATCGTCCATTATTCCGAGATCATCCCGCAGCTCAGGGCGCCGACCTTCGCGCACCTGATGAGCCGCAACCTGGTCATCGGCCTGATCATCTTCACCCTGGGCCTGGCCAAGAAGACGATCGTCGCCGACACGCTCGCCGACTATGCCAACCCGCTGTTCCACCAGGCGGCGGCGCAGCCGTGGGACGTCGTCCGCGCCTGGACCGCGGCGGTGACCTACACGCTCCAGCTGTACATGGACTTCTCCGGCTATTCCGACATGGCGCTCGGGCTCGGGCGGATGTTCGGGGTCAAGCTGCCGTTGAACTTCCACTCGCCGCTGCGCGCGGCCTCGATCATCGACTATTGGCGGCGCTGGCACATGACGCTGCAGCGCTTCCTCCTCGCCTATGTCTATCAGCCGATCGCGCTGCCCCTGAACCGCTGGTCGGCCGGCCGCGGCTTCACCGGCTGGAGCGCCTTTGCCGCCGGGGTCGGGCTGCCCACCTTCATCACCTTCGTCCTGATCGGCGTCTGGCACGGCGCCGGCTGGACCTTCGTCGTCTTCGGCGTCATGCACGCGGTCTATGTCCTGGTGAACGAGGCGTGGCGCGAGCGGCGCAAGCAGGCCAACCGCAAGCGGCGCAAGGCCAAGCTGCCGCCGCTGACGCTCGGCCGCGGCGAGGTCGCCGCCTATCACGTCCTGACGCTGATCTGCGTCGCCTTCGCCAACGTCGTCTTCCGCGCCACCGGCCTGACCGATGCCGGCGCGATCACCGGGGCAATGGCCGGGCTCCACGGGCTGACCGCCACCGGCTACACCCCGCCCGCGGCGCTGGCGCTGCTCGTCGCCGCGACCATTGCCATCGTCGCCCTGCTGCCCAACACCCAGCAGATCATGGCCGCCTACCGCCCCGCAGTGAACTACGGCGAATGGGCCGACGTCAACCACCCGCCGCTGATGTGGCACTGGCGGCCGTCGCCGTTCGGCTTCGTTTCCATCGCCGCGATGTTCTTCGTCGCGGTGATGTTCATCCAGCGCGGCCAGGCCGCCTTCCTCTACTTCAACTTCTAGGCGGGGAGCGGAGACGATGAAGCGCTTTCCCTGGGTCCGCGGCGCCGCGCTGTTCTTCGTCGCGGTTCTGGTGTTCGCCGTCGGTGCCGCGGCGCTCCCCGACAACCCGTACCAGCGTTGGCAGCTGATCGAGAACACGCTCTACGCCAATGCGACGTGGAGCTATGAACGCATCCACTTCGACCCCGAGCCGATCGACGTCGCCATCCTCGGATCGTCGCGGACGCAGCTCGGCCTCAGCGCCCCGCGGGTCGCGGCCAAACTCGCCGCCGACGGGGTGCCGCTCCACGTCGCCAACCTGTCGGTGATCGAGGACGGGCGGAACATCGAATGGGCGGTGGCGAACGAGCTGTTCAAGGCCAAGGCACCCAGGGTCATCGTCATGGTCGTCGGCGCGTCGTTCCACCAATGGGGCCATCCCGGGTTCAAATATGTCGCGCCGGCGCTTGCCGTCGCCGCGCCGCCCGCGCCGTTCCTCCACAACTCGCTCGCGGATCTGATCTACCTGCCCTACCGGCAGATGACGCTGTTTGCCGCCTATGTCGCGCCGGGGCTGTTCGACCTCCGTCCCGATTTCGATCCTGCGCGCTTTGCCGCCAAGCCAGTCGATTATAGCGTGACGCAGACGCTTCCTGACGGCAAGACGATCGACATGGACGGCATCAGGACCGCCGAGGAGCTGCGCGCTGAACGGAAGAAGTATGTTGGGGTCCGCCCGCCCTCGCGCTTGCCGCGAGCGATTTCGCGTTTCACCGACATCGATGAGCCGGTCTATACCGACGCCATCCTCCGCCTGGCTCACGCGCATGGCACGCGGGTGATCTTCGTGTACCTGCCCGAGTTCGAGGGGGCGACCGAGATCGCGACCCGCGCCTTCTACGATCGCCGCGGTCCGATCCTCGAGCTGACCGACATGGCACGGAACCCGGCTTATTATCAGAGTTTCGCCCACTTGAACCATCGCGGCGCCATCATCGCCAGCGACCGGGTGGCGGGCGCGGTCGAGGCGGCGCTGCGTGGTGGCACGCGCGCCGGTGGCGGGGGCACAGCCTAATGCTGTTCAACAGCTTCGAGTTCATCTTCGGCTTCCTGCCCGCCGCCCTGATCGCCTTCTACGCGACGGGGCGCTGGCTCGGCGCGAAGGCAGCGGCGGTCGTCCTGTCGCTGGCCAGCCTGGTCTTCTACGCCTGGTGGCGGCCGCGCGACCTGCCGATTCTGCTGTTTGCCATTGTCTTCAACTACATCATCGGCGAGATCATCCAGCGGGCGCGGGTGCGGGAACGCCCCGGCCAGGCGAAGGCGTGGCTGGTCCTCGGCCTCGTCGTCGACCTCGGCCTGCTCGGCTATTACAAATATGCGAACTTCGTCGTCGACAACATCGCCGCAGCGACCGGCAGCGACTTCACCCTCCGCCACATCGTCCTGCCGCTGGCGATCTCGTTCTTCACCTTCCAGAAGATCGCCTATCTCGTCGACACCTCGCGCGGCATCGTCAAGGGCACCGGGCCGATCGAGTTCGGGCTGTTCGCCGCTTTCTTCCCGCAGCTGCTGGCCGGTCCCATCGTCCATTATTCCGAGATCATCCCGCAGCTCAGGGCGCCGACCTTCGCGCACCTGATGAGCCGCAACCTGGTCATCGGCCTGATCATCTTCACCCTGGGCCTGGCCAAGAAGACGATCGTCGCCGACACGCTCGCCGACTATGCCAACCCGCTGTTCCACCAGGCGGCGGCGCAGCCGTGGGACGTCGTCCGCGCCTGGACCGCGGCGGTGACCTACACGCTCCAGCTGTACATGGACTTCTCCGGCTATTCCGACATGGCGCTCGGGCTCGGGCGGATGTTCGGGGTCAAGCTGCCGTTGAACTTCCACTCGCCGCTGCGCGCGGCCTCGATCATCGACTATTGGCGGCGCTGGCACATGACGCTGCAGCGCTTCCTCCTCGCCTATGTCTATCAGCCGATCGCGCTGCCCCTGAACCGCTGGTCGGCCGGCCGCGGCTTCACCGGCTGGAGCGCCTTTGCCGCCGGGGTCGGGCTGCCCACCTTCATCACCTTCGTCCTGATCGGCGTCTGGCACGGCGCCGGCTGGACCTTCGTCGTCTTCGGCGTCATGCACGCGGTCTATGTCCTGGTGAACGAGGCGTGGCGCGAGCGGCGCAAGCAGGCCAACCGCAAGCGGCGCAAGGCCAAGCTGCCGCCGCTGACGCTCGGCCGCGGCGAGGTCGCCGCCTATCACGTCCTGACGCTGATCTGCGTCGCCTTCGCCAACGTCGTCTTCCGCGCCACCGGCCTGACCGATGCCGGCGCGATCACCGGGGCAATGGCCGGGCTCCACGGGCTGACCGCGACCGGCTACGCCCCGCCCGCGGCGCTGGCGCTGCTCGTCGCCGCGACCATTGCCATCGTCGCCCTGCTGCCCAACACCCAGCAGATCATGGCCGCCTACCGCCCCGCAGTGAACTACGGCGAATGGGCCGACGTCAACCACCCGCCGCTGATGTGGCACTGGCGGCCGGATGCGCGCGGCGTGGTTTTCGCCGGTGTCTTGCTGTTTGCCGCGGTGATGTTCATCCAGCGCGGCCAGGCTGTCTTCCTCTACTTCAACTTCTAGGGCGGCCATGCGGCGTGCGCCCTGGTTCCGGCTGCTCCTGGCCATCCTTGTCGTCGCGGTCGGCACCGGCGCGCTGGCGGCGATGCTGCCCGACGACCCGTACATGCGCTTCGCCACGCTCGACCACACGATCCAGAACCGTGTCCGCTGGATCTACGAGCGCACCCACTTCGACCCGGCGCCGATCGATGTCGCCGTCATCGGCCCGTCGCGGAGCGGCGCGGGGATCGACTCGCCGCGGCTGCAGGCCGACCTCGCCGCGCGCGGACTGCCCCTCAACACCGTCAACTTCTCGCTGCCGGAGAACGGTCGCGACCTGAACTGGGTCGTGCTGAACGAATTGCTTGCGACCAAGCACCCGCGGCTGGTCGTCGTCGGCGTCCTGGAGAAGCCCAGCCGCTATGGCCATCCCGCCTATAAATACGTCGCGCCGGCCGCAGCGGTGGTCGACCCGGCCTATTTCGGCAACATCAACTATCTGGCGAACCTGATCTATCTGCCCTACCGTCAGGTTCGGCTGGCGCTGGCCCGGCTCTGCGCCTGCCGCCTTCGACCTGCCGGCGCGCTTCGACCCGGCGCACTATCCGGGCAGCAACGACAATACGACGCGGACCTTCGTCGCGGGCGACGGTACGCGGGTCGAGCGGGATCGGCGCATGACCGCTGCCGACCTCGCCGCCGGCAAGGTCCGCTACGAACGCGGCGTCCGCCCGCCGCTGCTCGGCCGACGCGGGGCCGACATCGAGTTCGGCGACGAGCGCACCTACGTCCGGCGCATGGCGACGCTGGCGCGCGCCCACGGGGTCGAGCTCGTCTTCCTGTTCCTGCCCTATTATACCGGGCCGTCGGACCTGCAGGAGCGGGCGCTCTACCTGCGCTTCGGGCCGGTGATCGACGCCTCGTTCGTCAAGACCCACGACGAGTGGTATTCCGACGTCGCCCACCTGAACCACGCCGGCGCGGTGGTCGTCACCGACTGGCTCGCGCCGCAGCTGGCCACCCTGCTGGAGAAGCGCCCATGACCGCACCCGTCCTCCACCACGTCGGTATCGTCGTGCCCGACGCCGACGAAATGACGGCGATGATGGCGACGCTGGGGCTCGTCGAGGACTATCGCGGCTATGTGCCCGAGTTCAACGCCTTGTGCGTCTTTACCCACGGCAACGGCGCGTCGCCGGTCGAGTTCGTCGTCCCCGACGGTGGACCGCTGGTCAAGTTCAACAAGGGCATGGGCGGCCTGCACCACCTCGCCTATCTGACCGACAGCCTCGATGCCAAGGCAGCCGAGCTCGCCGCCGGCGGCGCGAAGTTCCTCCAGGACGAGCACGTCAAGGGCGCGGGGCCGTTCCGCTGCAACTTCGTCTCGCCGATCTACACCCGCGGCCTGACCATCGAATATATCGAGCTGCTCTAGCCGGGCACCGGTCAGCGCCCGCGCGAGCGGACCGGGTTGACGACCACGCGCGGATCGCGTGCCGGGCCACGGCCGGTATAGCCGCCGCTGCCCTTGCCGCCGCCGCCAGCACCGCCGCCCGCCCCGCGGCCACCGCCGCCACCGCGCCGGCCGCTCCCGCCGGGCGGGCGCGCCGCCATGCTGCGCGGGTCGACATGGCGCTCGGCCGGCGGCGCGGCCTTCTCGACCGCGGCCGTCTTCGCCACCGCGGCGCGAAAATCGGCCGGCAGCGGCACGACGTCGACCTTCATCCGGGTCAGCTTCTCGATGTCCTTGAGGTACGGCCGCTCGTCGTCGGCGCAGAATGCGATCGCCGAGCCGCCGGCACCGGCGCGCGCGGTCCGCCCGATGCGGTGGACGTACTGCTCGGGGACGTTGGGCAGCTCGTAGTTGACGACGTGGCTGACCGCGTCGATGTCGATGCCGCGCGCCGCGATGTCGGTCGCGACAAGCACCTTGACCTGCCCCTTCTTGAACAGGTCGAGCGCGCGCTCGCGCTGGCCCTGGCTCTTGTTGCCGTGGATTGCCGCCGCCTCGATCCCGGCGTTGCCGAGCTGGCGGACGACGCGGTCCGCACCGTGCTTGGTCCGGGTGAAGACCAGCGCCCGGTCGACGCCCTCCTGGCGCAGGACGAGCTGGAGCAGCGCCGGCTTCTCGCTCTGGTTGACGAAGGTGACGCCCTGCGCGACCCGTTCGGCGGTCGTCGCCGCCGGCTGGACGGCAACCTTGACGGGGTCGGTCAGATAGCGCGCGGCGAGCTCCTCGATCGCCTTGGGCATGGTGGCGGAGAAGAACAGCGTCTGGCGTGCGCGCGGCAGAAGGGTGACGATCCGCTTCAGCGCGTGGATGAAGCCGAGGTCGAGCATCTGGTCGGCCTCGTCGAGGATCAGCACCTCGACACGCTTGAGATCGATCGCGCCGCGGTCGATCAGGTCGATCAGCCGGCCGGGGGTGGCGACGAGGACGTCGACGCCGTGCGCCATGACGCGCTCCTGCCGCGCGATCGGGACGCCGCCGAAGACGGTGGTGACGCTCAGCCGCATGAACTTGCCGTACTGGCTGAAGCTCTCGGCAATCTGGCTGGCCAGCTCGCGCGTCGGGGCGAGCACGAGGGTACGGACCGAGCCGCGGGTCGCCGCGCGCGGCTTCTCGGCGAGGCGGTGGATCGTCGGCAGGGCAAAGGCGGCGGTTTTGCCCGTGCCGGTCTGGGCGATGCCGCACAGGTCGCGGCCGGCGAGCACGGGCGGGATCGCCTGCGCCTGGATCGGCGTCGGCGTCGTATAGCCTTTCGCCGTAAGCGCCCGCTGGATCGGTTCGGCGAGGCCGAAGTCGGAGAAATTGGTCATGAGCAATGGTCTTTCGTGGGCGTGAGAGCCGCACGACGATCGTCCACCGGTTATCGGCAAACGAGGCGCGGCTCGTTCGACGACCCGCGTGATTAGGGTGGCCAAGGTTGGCTGCGCCTGAGGTCGGGGCCTGCGCCGGGTTCCGGCTGATCACGCACCCCGCCGGACGGGCGGGCCCGTCGACGCGTCGCGGCATATGCTGTGTGCACCGCAGCAAGTCAAGTCCGCCGGCCGCGAGCGGCTAGGTCGCCGCTGTTCCCCGGATCTTGCCGCGTAATTCGCGGATCTCGCCGATGTTACTCGCGGATCTCGAGCGTGTCGGCGTCGACGATCGCGGCATAGACGTCGGGCATGACGTTGATGCAGCCGTGCGTCACCAGCCGCCGCTGCGCCGGGTCGGGGCTGGCGAGGCGCTCGGCGCGACGCTCGGCCGGCTTGCCCAGCCAGACGCGGTGGATCGCGAACAGGTCGCGACTGGTCTCGGCGTACTGCAGCACGTCGCCGCCGTAGCCCGGCGTCCGGACGAAGCGGCGGACGAGCGGGAAGGTGCCGACCGGCGTGTCCGGCCCGACCAGCGCCGGATAGCACTGGCCCGCGGTGCACAGCAGTGCCGCGGCGAGATGGACGACGAGGGTCACGGCGTCGTCGCGAAGCGCTATTGACGGATCGGCTTGGGCACTTCGTAGATCACCCGCGGCGGCGGCGGGGGCGGCACGAAGGAGCCGATCTCGCATTCGCGCAGCTGGATGGTCGTCACCATCTGCTGCATCGTCGTGCTGCTGCCGGCCCCCGCCTGTCCCCAGGCGCCGCTGCCGGCACCGCCGCCGATCGCGAAGTTGCGCGCACCACTGACCCCGACCAGCGTCGTGTACTGGGTGACCTGGTGCCCGAACAGGCGGTAACCGCCGCCGGGCAGCGACACCTGCCGGTAATCCTGCTGCACGCCCTGCCCGTCGGTGAACGGCACCAGCCGCTCGGTGTAGCCCTGGGGCACGCGGGTCTTGGCGAAAAAGCCGTAGAAAGTGCCCTCGACCGGCTCGCGGACGACCCGCTGCAGCGGACCGCAGCTGCCTGTATCCTTGACGATGTTGCCGACCCCGAGCGACGTCGGCGGAGTTGGCGGGATGATCGCGGGGATGTAGATCAGCCGGGCGCTATAGTTGGTCGACGAGCGGTCGGAGGCATCGACGGTGGTCGACGAGTTGCTCCCGCCCGTGGTGTTGGTGTTGCTGCCGGTGCTGGTGTTGCCGACAGTCGCCGTCGCCGGACCGGTCGAGGTGTTGCCGACCGTCGCGGTCGCCGGTCCCGTCGAAGTGTTGCCGACCGTCGCCGCGCCGGTCGACAGATTGCCGACGGTCGCCGCTCCTGTCGACAGATTGCCGACGGTCGACGTGCTCGGCCCGGTCGAGGTGTTGCCGACGGTCGACATGCTCGGCCCGGTCGACGTGTTGCCGATCGTCGACATGCTCGGTCCGGTCGCAAGGTTGCCGACGGTCGACGTGCTCGGCCCGGTCGCAAGGTTGCCGACGGTCGACGTACTCGCGCCAGTCGAGGTGTTGCCGACGGCCGACGAGTTCATGTTGCTGCCGGTCGTCGCGTTCGCCCCACCGAGCGTGTTGCCGCCGCTCGACGACGTGCTCGCCCCGGTGGTCGCGGAACTCGCGCCGGTGGTTGCCGTGCTGGCCCCCGTGGTCGCCGACGACTGGTTCGACGACGTGTTGCCCGTCGACGTGCTGCTGGTCGTGCTGGTCGTGTTGCCGCCGGTCGTATTGCCGCCGGTGACGTTACCTCCGGTGACATTGCCGCCGGTGACGTTGCCGCCCGTCAGGCTCCCGCCGGTAATCGTGCCGGTCGTGGTATTGGTCGAATTCTGCTGCGTTTCCGAGCGGTTGTCGGGGCTGTAGGTCAGGCCCGAAGCCGTCGAGGCCGCCGACGTGCCGCTCTGGCTGCTCGTGCTCACCGTGCCCGTGGCCGACGACGGCGTCGACGTGTCGCCGAGGTTCTGGTTGTTGACCGAGCACGAGGTCGACGCCGACGGACAGGTCGTCACCGGGCCCGACTGCGCCTGCACCGCGCTGCCGACGGCGAACGGGATGACGGCGACAGCGAGGAGCGACCAGCTTCGTGCGCGCACGGCGGGACCACGAGGAAGATGGTTCACAAAGAGTTACCCGGTGCCATGCGCAGCTAAAAACACGAACGCGGAATTTATGATAGAGGCGAAACGACTTTTAACCATGTTGTTACCTTGACGCACCGGGGCGCTTCGCCGCGAGCGCCCGCTGGGCCGTTCGGAGCCACCATCGGACGCCGTTCAGCTGCGCCTTTTTCGGGGGGAAGACAGCGAGCGCCCGCCACTCGCGCCGGTCGGCGCGAAGCCGCCCCGCCTTGTTTCCGCCCCGCGCCGGGTGCATGTGGGTAGCGAAGTCATGCTCACCCAACGCTCTCGCTACGCGCTGCGTGCGCTGATCTTCCTCGCCCGCACCGGCAGCGTCGCCCCGGTCCCGATCAGCGTCATTGCCGCCGACCAGAAACTGCCGCGCAAGTTCCTCGAGATCATCCTTCTCGACCTCAAGAACGGCGGGCTGGTCGCCAGCTATCGCGGCAAGATGGGCGGCTACCGCCTCGCCAAGTCACCGCGTGCGATCAGCTTCGGGGAGATCATCCGCCTGATCGAGGGGCCGCTGGCGCTGGTCCCATGCGTCAGCCTGACCAAATACCATCGCTGCGCCGACTGCTTCGACGAGGCGACGTGCGTCATCCGCAAGATCATGCTCGAGGTGCGCGAGGGAACGGCGGCGATCCTCGACTCGACCACGCTTGCCGACATGGTCGAGCAGCGCGAAGCGGCGTGACCGGGCGCGCTGGCCGGGCTTAGACGGTGGGGCGTTTCTTCAGCTCGGCCAGGATCTCATTCAGCACGACGACATCGGGCGGAACCGCGACCGCCGCCTGCATCGCCGCCATCGTCTTCGCCAGGTACTTGTTCGCCGCGCGGACGATGAGGAACAGGGCGAAGGCGACGATAACGAAATTGAGCACGACCGTCAGGAACTCACCCCAGCCGAACAGCGCCGCCCCCGCCTTCTTCAGCGCGGCATAGTCCTCCAGGCTGCCGGTGTATTTCGGCGGCACCGGCCCGAGCATGACGAAGTGGCTGGAGAAGTCCGCGCCGCCGGTGACGAAGCCGATCAGCGGCATCAGCAGGTCTTCGGTCAGCGACGTGACGATCCGCGAAAAGGCCGCGCCGATCACGACGGCGACGGCGAGGTCGAGGACATTGCCCCGGGCGATGAAAGCACGAAACTCGCTGAGCATGGACGACCCCTGTTTTGCCGCGGCAACACACCTTATCCTATAGCGGGTCGCCATGCTTTTGGGTACTGGCGTTAGGTCGTTCCGGGAGACGCTGATGTCGCGCACGAACCGTCTTGTTTCGCTGGCCCTGCCGCTGGCCGTGACGCTTGGCCTGGCCGGGTGCGGGGTCAACACCATTCCGACCAAGGAGGAAGCCGCCAAGGCGGCGTGGGCGCAGGTCGAGAACCAGTATCAGCGCCGCGCCGACCTGATCCCCAACCTCGTCGCCACCGTCCAGGGCTATGCCAAGCAGGAAAAGGACGTGCTGGTCGGGGTGACGCAGGCGCGCGCCTCGGCGAGCGCGATCCATCTGTCCGACGACGACCTCAAGGACCCGGCCAAGGTCGCGGCCTATGAACAGGCGCAGAACCACGTCTCGGCCGCGCTGACGCAGCTCCGCCCGCTCCAGGAGGCCTATCCGGACCTGAAGTCGAACGCCAACTTCATGGCGCTGCAGTCGCAGCTGGAAGGCACGGAGAACCGCATCACGATCGCCCGGCAGGACTATAATACCGCCGTGCAGGATTATAACACGACGATCCGCACCTTCCCGGCGCTGATCGGGGCCAAGGTAATTTATGGCGCGAAGCCGCTGGTGCCGTTCAAGGCGACGACGGCCAATGCCGAGGTCGCGCCGACGGTGAAGTTCTGACGCCTTTCGCTCGCCCGGGCGCCCTGTTCCGCGCCCTGCCGCTCCTCCTCCTGCTGGTGCTGCTGGCGGCGTGGGGCGCGGTCGCGCACGCCAATACGGTCGCCTTCCCGCCGCTGACCGGGCGGGTGGTCGACGCCGCCCACGTCCTGCCGCCGGCGACGGTCGCGGCGCTGACCGAGAAGCTGGCGACGCTGGAGGCGGCGACGGGAACGCAGCTGGTGGTGGCGACGATCCCGGCGCTCGGCGACGAGCCGATCGAGGACTACGGCTACCGGCTCGGGCGCGCCTGGGGCATCGGCCAGAAGGGCAAGAATAGCGGCGCCCTCCTGATCGTCGCGCCGAACGATCGGAAGGTCCGGATCGAGGTCGGGTACGGGCTGGAGCCGGTGCTGACCGACGCCTTGACCTCGGTCATCATCCAGAACGAGATCCTGCCCGCGTTCCGCAAGGGCGACATCGCCGGCGGCGTCGTCGCGGGGACCGACGCGCTCATTGCGCAGCTGAACGCGACGCCCGAAGTGGCGCACACCGCGGCGGCCCAGGCGCAGGCCGAGCAGCCGCGCCACCGCGCCTCGCCGGGGCCGGGGGCCCTGTTCTGGCTGGTCATCGTCATCGTCTGGCTGGCGGCGTCGGCGTTTCGCCGCGGCGGCGGCTATGGCGCCGCTGGCGGGCGCTCGTCGGGCATTGGCTCGGCGATTCTGTGGGGGGCGGCGGCGAGCATGATGAACCGTCGCGGCGGCGACTGGGGCGGCGGCGACGGCGGCGGCTTCTCGGGCGGTGGCGGCGACGGCGGTGGCTTCTCGGGCGGCGGCGGATCGTTCGGCGGCGGCGGCTCGTCGGGCAGCTGGTAGGATGTTCGCCGACGCCGACCGCACCGCGATTGCCGATGCCATCGCCGCGGCCGAGGCGCGCACCTCGGGCGAGATCGTCGCGATCGTCTCCGAACGGCGCGACCATTATCCCGCCACCGGGCTGACGCTCGCCGCGCTCGCCGCCTTCGCCGTGCCGCTGCTGGCGGTCCTCCTCGGCTTCGACCCCGGCCGCATCCGGGCGCTGAACGACTGGTCGAGCGGCAATGCGGCGGACGACCTGCGCCATGCGGTGGAGGCCTATGCGGCGGTCCAGATCATTGTCTTCGTCGCGCTCGCCGCGCTCCTGGTCCGGACCCCGGTCGGTGCCGCGCTGACCCCGCGCACGGTCCGCCGCGAGCACGTCCACGCCGCCGCCCTGACCCAGTTCAAGGCGCGCGGCATCGGCGCGACCCGGGCCCACACCGGCATCCTGATCTACGTCTCGCTGGCCGACCGCATCGCCGAGGTCGTCGCCGACACCGGCATTTATGCGAAGGTCAGTCCCGACCATTGGGCGACGACGGTGACGGCGCTGACCGACGGCATCCGCGCCGGCAAGCCGGGCGCGGGCTTCGTCCGCGCCATCCAGCTGGCCGGCGCGGTCCTTGCCGAACACTTTCCGGCCGGAGCCGACAACCCCGACGAGCTGCCCAACCGCCTCATCGAGATCTAGCCCTTAGCCGTTTTGTCGCAATTCGGGCGTACCTTTGCCGGGACAGGCGGAGGAGACGGCGATGGCGACGACACCCGATACCCCGGCAGCGAACACCACCCCGGCCGCGGGGCCGGATGCGACGGCAATGGACCAGGCCCACGCCGATTACGTCCATGACCAGCTCCAGCAGGAGCGGACGGTATACGACCATTCCGCGACGCTGAAGGCGCGCGCGCCGGCCCGCATCGCCGCGGTCAAGCACGCCCGCACCGCTGCCGGCCTGAGCCCTGCGCCGAGCGCCGCCGACGACGGCACGGCGCACTTCCACGTCGTCGCCCGGATGCTCAACGAGCAGGCGTTCTACCCGGCGCACGACAAGCGCACCGAATCGCCCGATTATGCCAAGGTCCACCACCAGATGACGGTGGTCGACGACAAGCACTGCATCGTCTGCGGCGTCCAGCACTCGACACTCGCCGATGCGGCGAAAAACCCGTTCGGCGCGATCCAGCTCGAAACCCATCACCATACCATCGAGTGGGCGCTGGCGAACGCGATCGACGCGGCCAAGTTCAACCAGCACGTCCGCCCCGGCCTGCTCCACCAGGCGCAGCGGCGCAAGACGGAGCCCGGCTATGACGCGACGCCCGAGGTCTACCGCACTTTCGACGCCCTCTACGAAAACGACATGAGCCTGGACGTCATCAAGCAGTGGATCGACCACGGCGCCGACAATCTATGGGTGCTGTGCGACGTCCACCACCGCCACAAGTTCGTCGGCATCCACGCGATCAGCTACCCGATCTGGGGCCCGCAGGATGTCGTCAGCCCCGACCTGATGGCCAAGCAGATCGAGCTGGCCAAGACCAAGAACGATCCCGCCCCGCCGCCCGCCGGGAGCACGCCCGACCCGACCGCTACCGATTCTGCCGCGACGGGTGGCGCGGCGACACAAGGCGCGGCGACACAAGGCGCGGCGGCCGCCGCCACGCCGGTCGCGCCCGGGGGTCACACCCATGGTCATGGCCACGGCCATGCTCCGGCCCACGGCGCCGCCACCCCCGCGGCCCCCGGCGCCGAGTAGCGCGTCAGCTCAGGTGTTCGAGGACGGCGAAGCCGTGCCGGCCAAGGTCGACGCGCATCACCGATACCTGGCCCAGAACGAAGTTGGTCAGGCAGTCGACCTGCTTGCCCGCCAGCCGGCACATCGCCTGGTAAAGCTCGCCGCCGTCGACCGCGAAGCTGCTCTCGAGCCGCTTGTCGAGCTGGTAGACATCCACCTGGATCACGCCTGAAACCCCCCGGTATCGAAGCTGTCACGCAAATGCAGCATGGCCGCGCACCGCGCGCAAGGGGCCGCGGACACGAAAGCGCGGGCGTGGTGCGCCAGCCACAGTCGCCGGCGGGCTGGACGTGGCCTGCCCAAGGGTTGGCAAAGCGCGCCGGCTGGGCCAAGCCGCTGACCGATGACCGCCGTTCCCCGCCGCGACTTCGCCCTGCTGTTTGCCGTGCTGCTGGTCGTGGCCGCGGGCAACACCGCGCTGCAATCGGTGCTGCCGTCGATCGCGCGGACGATCGGCATCCGCCCGACCTTGGTCGCCGTCGTCTTCTCGCTTTCGGCGCTGCTGTGGACGGCATCGGCTCCGTATTGGGCGCGGCGGTCGGACACGCGCGGGCGCAAGCGGCTGATGCTGACCGGGGTCGCCGGCTTCGCCGTGTCGATGGTCGGATGCGCGGTGTCGATTCTGCTCGGCCTCAAGGGTGTGCTCGGTCCGACGGCGGTGTTCCTCAGCTTCACCGCGCTCCGCAGCCTGTTCGGGCTGTTCGGGTCGGCGTCGAACCCGGCGGCGCAGGCCTATGTCGCGGCGCGGACCGATGCTCATGCCCGGACCGGTGCCCTCGCGACGCTGACCAGCGCCTTCGGCCTCGGCACCATCCTTGGGCCCGGCGTCGCGCCCTTCTTCGAAATTCCCGCGCTCGGCCTGTCGGCGCCGATGTTCGCCTTCGCCGCGATTGCCGTCGGCGTCGGGGTCGCGCTGTGGTGGTGGCTGCCCGACGACGATCCGGCGCGCGAGACGGCCCTGCCGGAACAAGGCGGCCTCGGGCACGGCGCGCCGGCATCGGAGCCGTCGATCGCCGGCAGCGCGACGGGCGGCAGCGCCCGCGCCGCCGCCATCGGCCGGGCGGCACGCCTGCGCCTGCGCGACCCGCGGGTCTGGCCGTTCATGGTCTATGGCTTCGCCTCGGGCAGCGTCCAGGCAGCGACGGGGCAGGCGCTCGGCTTCCTCGTCATCGATCTGGTCGGCGGCAGCCCGGCGGCAGCGTCGAAGTCGGTCGGCATCGTCCTGATGGTCGGCGCGGGGGCGACGCTGCTGGCGCAGTGGGGGCTGATCCGCATGCTCGACCTCACCGCGTCGGCGCTGATGCGCTGGGGCGCGGCGCTGGCCGCCGCGGGGCTGGCCGGCGTCGCCGTGGCGCACGATTTTCCAACCCTGCTCGCCGCCTTCGCGCTGACCAGCCTCGGCTACGGCTTCGCCCGGCCGGGCTTCGTCGCCGGCGCGTCGCTGATGGTCGGCCGCGACGAGCAGGGCGCGGTTGCCGGCGCGGTGACGGCGGTCAATGGCAGCTGCTTCATCCTCGCCCCGACCATCGGCATCGGTCTTTACGAAGTCGGCGGCGCCTACCCCTATATCCTGGGCGCCGCGGTTCAAGTGGCGCTGCTCGGCTATGCCCTGTTCGATCCCGTCCTGCGCCGCGAGCTGGGGGCCGCGCCGGCCGACGATTAACGCTGGCGCGACCGCCCGCGATGGGCCTAGATCGACGGCAAAAGACAACGCCTTCTGGGGACGATGATGAGCGAAGCCACCCTGCCCGCCGGCTGGCCGGCGATGTCGATCGCACAGGCGCATGCACTGCTGACCGCACCGGGGCAGCCGTTCGAGATGGCGACGCTCGACATTCGCGGTGTCCCCACGCGGACGTGGAAGAACGCGCCGCCGACGTTGCGCGATGTCTTCCTTGCCGGCCGCGCTCACGGCGACAAGACGTTCCTGGTTCACGAAGACGAGCGCGTGACCTTCGCCGCCTTCGCCCGCGCCGCCGCCAAGCTCGCAGCGCAGCTGGTCGCCGACGGCGTCCGCAAGGGCGACCGGGTCGCGGTCGTCATGCGCAACCTGCCCGAGTGGCCGGTGGCCTTTTTCGCGGCGCAGCTGGCGGGCGCGATCGTCACGCCGCTGAACGCATGGTGGACGGGAGCCGAGCTCGAGTACGGCCTCAGCGATTCCGGCACGACGGTGCTGCTGATCGACGCCGAGCGGCTGGCGCGGCTGACCGAGCACCTGCCGGCCTGCCCCGACCTAAGGCGCATCTACGTCACGCGCAGCACTGAGGAGCCGCTCGGGCCGATGATCTGCCGGTTGGAGGACGTCATCGGCACGCCGCACGACTGGGCGGCGCTGCCCGAGACGCCGCTGCCCGAGGTCGACCTCGTGCCCGAGGACGACGCGACGATCTTCTACACCAGCGGCACCACCGGCAAGCCCAAGGGCGCGCTCGGCACCCACCGCAACATCGTCTCGAACATCATGGCGAGTGCGCTGTCGGGCGCGCGGACCTATCTCCGCCGCGGCGAGACGCCGCCCGTGCCCGACGCGCAGGCGCCGCAGAAGGGTACCCTGCTGTCGGTGCCCTTCTTCCACGCGACCGGCTGCCACGCCGTCCTGTCGCCGGCGCTGTTCGCCGGGGTGAAGCTCGCCCTGATGCGCAAGTGGGACGTCGAGGCGGCGATGGCGCTGATCGAGCGCGAGCGGCTGACCAGCTGCGGCGGCGTGCCGACGATCGCCTGGCAGATTATCGAGCATCCCAACCGGCACAAGTACGACCTGTCGAGCCTGGAGAGTGTCGCTTATGGCGGCGCCCCGTCCGCGCCCGAGCTGGTCCGCCAGATCCGCACCCAGTTCAAGGGCGCGGCGGCGGGCAACGGCTGGGGCATGACCGAGACCAGCGCCACCTTCACCCACCACATGGGCGAGGACTATGCCAACCGCCCCGATTCCGCCGGGCCGCCGGTGCCGGTGTGCGAGGTCAAGGTCACCGACCCCGCCGACCCGTCGCGCGAACTGCCGCCGGGCAGCGTCGGCGAGCTGTGGGGCCGCGGGCCGAACATCGTCCGCGGCTATTGGAACAAGCCGCAGGCGAGCGCCGACACCTTCGTCGACGGCTGGGTCCGCACCGGCGACCTCGCCCGGGTCGACGAGGAAGGCTTTGTCTTCATCATCGACCGGGCCAAGGACATGCTGATCCGCGGCGGCGAGAACATCTACTGCGTCGAGGTCGAGAATGCGCTCTACGACCATCCCGCAGTGATGGACGCGGCGATCGTCGCGCGCCCGCACCACAGCCTGGGCGAGGAACCCGCCGCCGTCGTCACGCTGAAACCGGGCGCCGACGCCAGCACCGACGAGCTCCGCGCCCATGTCGCGGCGCGACTGGCGGCGTTCAAGGTCCCGGTCGAGGTGCGCTTCTGGGATGGCCCGCTGCCGCGCAACGCCAATGGCAAGATCCTCAAGACGGAGCTCAAGAAGCTGTTCGCCGGCGACGCTGCCACCACCGCTATGGGCGCGACCGCTGCCGCCGTGCCCAGCGCGACCGCTGCCGCCGCCTGACGGAACCCGCCTGCCGCGCCTGTCGTTTCAGGCGTGTAAGCAAATCGGGAAGGCGCACGCGATGGGTAAGGGTTGCATCCTCTGGGCCGTCGGCGTGCCGCTGCCGGTGATCATCCTGCTATATCTGTTCCACGTGATCTGAGGGCGCGGCGCGACATTTTCTCGCGCTCCCGGCGCGCTGGCGCAGGCTGGCATCCGGGCTGGAGCCGGCAACCAGGGTCACCCCGGATGGAGGCTGGCCGGTGCCAGCATGACGGCGCGCTCCGGGGCCGGCGTCGTTCTCCGGTCGCCGCGGCGCAGGCGCGCCGCCGGACGGAGTCGGCGGTTGAGCTACCCGTGCCCGAGGTGTCGAGCGACTGCCCGCCGCCCGCCGGCCGGCCCTGCGCGAACCGGCGCAGGGTCGGGCGAAAACCGGAAGGCGACTGCCTCGCTCTGCCCCGCGCCGCAGCGGCTATAGTGTCCGCTCGCGCTCCTCGATCTCGAAGGTCTCGATGATGTCGCCGGGCTTGATGTCGGTGTTGTTCTCCAGCCCGATGCCGCACTCGAGACCGGTGCGGACCTCGTTGACGTCGTCCTTGAAGCGGCGGAGCGACGACACGTTCGCCACGTAGATGACGACGTCGTCGCGCATGACGCGGGCACGCAGGTTGCGCTTGATGATGCCCTCGACGACGCGCGCACCGGCCGCTTTGCCGGTCTTGCCCGCCTGGAACACCTCGAGCACCTGCGCCCGGCCGACGACATTCTCGAGGAACTCCGGCCCGAGCTGCCCGGCCATCGCCGCCTTCACGTCGTCGATCAGGTTGTAGATGACGTCGTAATATTTCAGCGCGACGCCGTCCCGCTGGGCGAATTCGCGCGCCTTGGCGTTGGCGCGGACGTTGAAGCCGATGATCGGTGCCTTCGATGCCGCCGCCAGCGTGACGTCGGATTCGGTGATGCCGCCGACGCCCGAATGCAGGACGCGGACCTTGATCAGGTCGGTCGACACCTTGTTCAGCGCGCTGACGATCGCCTCGACGCTGCCCTGGACATCGCCCTTGACGACCAGCGGATACTCCTGTGCCTTGGCTTCGCGCAGCGCGTTGAACATCGTCGCGAGGTCGGCCTGCGGCTGCGTCGTCCGTTCCGCGACGATTAGCCCGGCGCGGTAGGCGGCGACCTCCTTGGCCCGGGCTTCGGTCTCCATGACGCTGAACGGATCGCCGGCGCGCGGCACCCCCGACAGGCCGAGGACCTCGACCGGCGTCGACGGCAGCGCCGTCTTGACCATGGTTCCCTTGTCGTTGAGCAGCGCACGGACCTTGCCCCACTCGGCGCCGACAACGAAGACGTCGCCGACCTTCAGGGTGCCGCGGCTGACCAGCACGGTGGCCAGCGGCCCGCGACCCTTGTCGAGCTTGGCCTCGATGACCGTCGCCTCCGCCGCGCGATTGGGATTGGCGCGCAGTTCGAGGATTTCCGCCTGGAGCTGGATGTTGTCGAGCAGCTCGTCGAGCCCGGTCTTCTTGGTCGCCGAAACCTCGACGTCCTGAACCTCGCCGCCCAGCGCCTCGACCTGGACATCGTACTGGAGGAGCGCAGTCCGGATGCGCTGCGCGTCCGCGCCGGGCTTGTCCATCTTGTTGATGGCAACGATCATCGGCACGCCCGCCGCCTTGGTATGGGCGATCGCCTCGACCGTCTGCGGCATGATCCCGTCGTCCCACGCGACCACCAGCACGACGATGTCGGTGACGTTCGCGCCGCGCTTGCGCATGTCGGTGAACGCCTCGTGGCCCGGTGTGTCGAGGAAGGTGATCTGCGACTTGTCCTTCAGCGTCACCTGGTAGGCGCCGATGTGCTGCGTAATGCCGCCCGCCTCGCCGGCGACGACGTCGGTGCCGCGCAGCGCATCGAGCAGGCTCGTCTTGCCGTGGTCGACGTGGCCCATGATGGTGACCACCGGCGGCCGCGGCAGCAGGTCCACTTCCTCGTCGACCGCGCCGATGACGCCGATCTCGACGTCGGACGCGGCGACGCGGACGATGTTGTGGCCGAACTCGGCAACGATCAGTTCGGCCAGGTCCTGGTCCATCTCGTCGACCATCGCCATCGGCGTGCCGAGGCGGTTCAGGGCCTTCAGCACATCGCTGCCGCGCTCGGCGAGGCGGTTGGCGAGCTCCTGCACCGTGATCGTTTCGGGCACGGTGATGTCGCGGACCTGGCGCGCCTGGCCCGCGCCGCCGCCGTGGCCGCGATGCTGCTTCTCGCGCGCCCGGCGCAGGGCGGCGAGGCTGCGGGTGCGGACGCTGTCGTCGCTGTCGAGCGCGCGGGTGACGGTCAGCTTGCCCTGGCGGCGATCATCGAGACGGCCACGTGACGGCCGCGCCGGCATGCCGCGCTTGCGGTCCTCCTCGTCGTCGACGATCGGCGTGATGACGCCGACCGGGCGCAGGCCGGGCGCGGGCTTCGCCTCGACCGGGCGCAGCGCCGCTTCCTCCTCGGCCTTGCGCTTTTCCTCGGCGCGCAGCTTTTCCATCTCGGCCGCTTCGGCCTTCTCGATCTCCTCGCGGCGGCGCGCTTCCTCCAGCGCCTGCATCCGCTGCTCCTCGGCCTCGCGCAGCATCGCCGCGAGACGCTCCTGCGACGTCAGCCGGTCGGGCTGGGCCGGCGCCGCAGCGCGGCCGCGCGCCGGCGGGGCCGACGGGCGCGGCCCGCGCGGCGTGGCCTGGGCGGAACGGAAGGGCGGCGTCGCGGGCGTGGCAGAAGCCGGAGCAGCCGCCACCGGGGGCACGGCGGCAGGCGTCGCGGCAGAGGGAGGCGTCGCGGCAGCGGGAGGCGTCGCGGCAGCGGGAGGCGTCGCCGCCGACGCCGTTGCCGACGGCGCGGCAACGGGAGCCGACGGCGCGGTTTCGACCACGACCGGCTCGGGGCGCGGCGGCACGACCCGCTCGACGGGCGTGAACATCACCGGCGGCGGCGCGGGCCGGGCCGGCTGGGCGGTCGGTAGCGGGGTCGCGGCCGCCGGTGCCGGTGCGGGGGCGGCAGCGGGCGCTTCGGGAGCCCTGGCGGCGGGCGCGGGGGCCGGTGCGCTCGGCGGGGCAGCGACGGGGGCCGGAGCCCTGGCGGCGGGCGCGGCCGGCGGCGGCGTCTCGACGACCGGCTCCTCGCGCGGGGCTTCGCCCGGACGATGGAGGACGCGCGCGCGCTTGACCTCGACCACGACCGACTTTGAACGGCCGTGGCTGAAGCTCTGCTTCACCTTGCCGACTTCGACCGTCTTGTTGAGGCCGAGCGGGGCGCGCATGCCGAGCTTGGGTTTGGTGTCGTCGCTCATTACTACCCTGATACCCTCGTCTCGGCGGCGCTGGTCGCGGCCGGCAGATGTGAATTCAACCCGTTGAAGGCACGCCAGCGATCGACCGCCGCGTTCACCCGCGTGGCCGCGCCGCCGTCACACACGGCGGCGTGTACCACATTCTCGCGTCCCAGTGCCAAGGACAATCGCGCCCGGTCGGCCGGCAGGACGACCACCGGCACTGCCGCCGCCCGCGCCTTGCCGTCGAGCTTGGCCATGCCGTCGGCGGCGGCGTCGCCGGCGTGGAGGAGCAACCGCGCCCGTCCGGCGGCCAGTGCCTCGGCGATGCGGTCACTCCCCCAAATGAGGTGGCCGGCCTTGTTTTCCAACCCCAGGCGGTCGAGCGCGCGGCGTTCGAGGCCGCTCGCGATCTGCTCGGCAAGGTCGTCGGGGACAGCGACGCTGGTCGTCTTGAACGCGCGCAGCAGCGCCCCGCGCAGCTTGCCGCGTGCCGCCGCGCTGGCGATCAGGTCGCGGTCGGGCGCGAGCCACGCGCCGCGGCCCGGCGCGCGTGCCGCCAAGTCGGGAAACACGCGCCCCTCGCCGTCGAGGGCAAGGCGGATCAGGCCCGCGCGCGGGCCGGCGGCGCGCGTCAGGATGCACGTCCGCTCGGGCGCGAAAGCGCCCGGCGCGTCGCCGCTGTCGGCCGCTAGATCGTCATTCCGGGGCGACCGCAAGCGCGTCCTCCCCGGCCGATTGCCCGGCTTCGTCGGCGAACCAGTGGGCGCGTGCGGCCATCACGATGCGGTTGCCGTCGTCCTCGCTCAGGCCAAAGGCCTTGAGGATGCCGCTGCGCTTGTCGACCAGCTCGTCGCTGGCGAGGTCGCCGAGATCGTCGATGGTCTTGATCCCGGCCTTGCCGAGGACGACAAGCATCGCCTCGCTCAAACCGTCGATCCCGGCCAGCGTATCCTCGACACCAAGCGCCCGGCGCTCCTCGCGGGCGGCCGCCTCCTTGCGGTCGAGCGCCTCCTGCGCGCGGTTCTGCAACTCGCCGGCAAGGTCCTCGTCGAAGCCCTCGATCGCGGCCAGCTCGGCGACGTCGACATAGGCGACCTCTTCCAGCTCGCTGAAGCCTTCGGCGACCAGCAGCTGCGCCAGCGTCTCGTCGACGTCGAGCTCGGTCTGGAACATCTCGCTCTTCTCGACGAACTCCTTCTGGCGGCGCTCGCTCTCGTCGGCTTCGGTCATGATGTCGATCTGGCGGCCCGTCAGCTGCGACGCGAGACGGACGTTCTGACCGCGGCGGCCGATGGCGAGGCTGAGCTGGTCGTCGGGCACGACGACGTCGATGCGGTTGTCCTCCTCGTCCATCACCACCTTGGCGACTTCGGCCGGCTGCAGCGCGTTGACGACGAAGGTGGCGACGTCGGGCGACCACGGGATGATGTCGATCTTCTCGCCCTGCAGCTCCTGGACGACCGCCTGGACGCGGCTGCCCTTCATGCCGACGCACGCGCCGACCGGGTCGATCGACGAATCGCGGCTGATGACGCCGATCTTGGCGCGGCTGCCGGGGTCGCGTGCGACCGCCTTGATCTCGATAATGCCGTCGTAGATTTCCGGCACTTCCTGGGCGAACAGCTTCTTCATGAACTCGCCCGCGGCGCGCGACAGGAAGATCTGCGGCCCACGGATTTCGCGGCGGACCGACAGGATGAGCGTGCGGACGCGGTCGCCGACGCGGAGCACCTCGCGCGGGATCTGCTGGTCGCGGCGGATGACGCCCTCGGCCTTGCCGAGATCGACGACGACGTGGCCGAACTCGGCGCGCTTGACGACGCCGGTGATGATCTCGTTGACCCGGTCCTTATACTCTTCGTACTGCCGGTCGCGCTCGGCATCGCGAACCTTCTGGACGATGACCTGCTTGGCCGCCTGCGCCGCGATGCGACCGAACTCGATCGGCGGCAGGGGATCGACGATGAAGTCGCCGATGACCGCGCCGGCCTGGAGCTTCTGCGCGTCGGCGACGCTGACCTGCTTGAAGAAGTCCTCCGGCGCCTCGACCACCTCGAGCACGCGCCACAGCCGCAGATCGCCGGTCTTGGGGTCGATCTTGGCGCGGATGTCGTTCTCCGCCCCGTAGCGGGCGCGCGCCGCCTTCTGGATCGACTCCTCCATCGCCTCGATGACGATCATCCGGTCGATCGACTTCTCGCGCGCGACAGCGTCGGCGATCGCGATCAGTTCGGCGCGGTTGGCGGTGACCGCCGCGACGCCCGCGGTCTTGGTGGCAGCCTGGGCCATGTCAGTCCTCATCCTCTTCGCCGTCGGACGGCAGTTCGATCGTCTCGGCGTCGGCGAACGCCAGCGGCCGGGTCGCGGCGATCAGCTTGTTGGTCAGCACCAGCTTGGCGCTGTCGATGGCGGCGAACGGCACGCTCGCCTCGCCGCCGCTGGGCAGCGCGACGGTGACGTTCTCGCCGGTGACCCCCGCCAGCGTGCCGTGCAGCCGGGCGCGTCCGTCCACCGGCTCCGTCAGCTTCAGCCGCGCCTCGTGCCCGGCCCAGCGGGCGTAATCGCCAAGCCGGGTCAGCGGCCGGTCGATCCCCGGCGACGATACTTCGAGCGCATATTCGTGCTCGATCGGATCGACCTCGTCGAGCTTGTCGGATAGCGCGCGGCTGAGCGTCTCGCACTGCTCCAGCGTCATCTGCCCGGTCGCGGGGTCCTCGGCCATGACCTGCAGCGTCTTCGCCGCCGCGCCGGTCATCTGGACGCGCACCAGCGCCAGCCCCTGGGCGGCGGCGATCGGCGCGATCAGCTGATGGAGGTCGAGGGTGGCCACGGTTTCCTGTGCAACATTGGCTGTGCGACTTCGCCGGCGGCCCGGAACGTTCCGGAACCGACCTTCGCAGCCATGACGATGTGAAGATGACGGCTATATAACGCCAGCGCCCCTGTGCCGCAAGCCGCTGCTTTGCACCGCCCGCGCGTCGACGCTATTCCCGTGCCGTCACGACCACGGAGCCAGAGCCATGATCCGCCGCCTCGCGCTTGCCACGCTTCTCGCCGCCACCCCCTTTGTCGCCCCCCTGGCCGCCGCGCCGACGCCGCAGCCGGTTGCGCCGGCGGCAACGTGGTACAACGTCGGCAGCGTCCGCGTCGCGGCTCTGCACGACGCCGACTTCCTGATCCCCAACGACGGCAAGACCTTCGGCACCGACGCCGGCGTGCCTGCGGTCACCGCCGTGCTCACCGCCGCCGGCGCGCCCGGCGACACGGTCAAGGTCAGCGTCGATGCGCTGCTGGTCAAGCTGCCCGGGCACGTCGTCGTCATTGATACCGGCTACGGCCCGGCGACCGGCGGGCAGTTGATCCCCAGCCTTGCCGCCGCCGGCGTCCAGCCGGGCGACGTCACCGACGTTCTCATCACCCACAGCCACGGCGACCATGTCGGCGGGCTTGTCACCGCCACGGGCGCGCCGGCCTTTCCCAACGCCAAGGTGCGGATGGCGGCGACCGAGTGGACCTTCCTCCAGGGCAACGCCGGAGCCGCGAAACTGGTGGCGGCGATCACGCCGCTGGTCGCGACCTTTACGCCCGGCGACGCGGTCGTCCCCGGCATCACCGCGGTGTCGATCCCAGGCCACACGCCGGGCCATGTCGGCTACGAGATCGTCTCGGGCAACGCGCGCCTGTTCGACGTCGGCGACACGGTCCACAGCAGCATCGTCTCGCTGGCCAAGCCCGACTGGGCGATGGGCTTCGACAGCGACAAGGATGTCGGCAAGGCCAGCCGCCGCGCCGAGCTGACCCGCCTCGCGGCGAGCCACGAGCTGATCTTCGCGCCGCATTTTCCTTATCCCGGCGTCGGCCGGATCGCCGCCAAGGGCGACGGCTTCGCCTGGGTGCCGGTGGCGGCAATGAAGTGAGCCGCGTCTAGCGCTCGGTCGCCAGCTCGAACGGCGCGTCGGTGATCGTCAGGAACTCGGCGCGCGGGACCAGGGTCATGCGGCCGAACTCCTCGAGCAGCATGCGGTAGGCCGCCGCCACCGGCCGCGGGCGGCGGTCGAGGTTGTACAGGCCGCAGGCATTGACCGTCCCGCGCTGTTCGGCCAGCCCGATGTCCCAGTCGATCTGGTCGGTCAGCGAATACCAGGTGAAGCCGAGCACCGGGATGTTGTCGCCGCGCATCCGGAGCACGTTGCCGAACTGCTTCCACAGCCAGGCGGGCGCCGCGTCGGCGTCGAACTCGTTGGTCTCGGTGTACATCGCCGGCCGGCCGTAGCGGAAATAATAGTTCTTGGTGACGCCGTACCAGCCGTTCAGATCCTGGGCGCGGAGGTCGCTGCCGTCGGGCAGGATCATCCGCTCGTTACGCCCGTAATAGTCGACGCCCATGATCTGGTAGCCCGCGGGCTTACCGGCCATGAACCAGTCGCATTCGGCCTGCGTCAGGCCGTTGTCGTGCGCCCAGCCGAGCAACCGCGCGCTCGGCGGCTGGCCGTACAGCAGGTCCAGCGAGAGGAAGCGCATCTCGTCCTCCAGCTTGATGCGCGGGTCGGGGTCGGCGCGCATGTCGGTCGTCACTTCGGCGCTTTCCGACTGGACGATGACGCAGTCGGGGCGGACGCGGGCGATGGCGCGGGCGGCAAGGATGCTGGCGGCGCACAGATGCTTGAGGCAGGTCAGGAAGCCGCGGTCGCTCGTCAGCTGCTCGTTCCAGCAGCCCTGGAGGCCGCTGAACTTGGCGCAGACGAAGATCTCGTTGACCGGCGTGTAGAACTTGACCCACGGGTAGCGCGCCGCGACCGCCCCGGCATAATCGGCGAAGTGGCGCGGCAGGTCGGGGTTCTGGAAGTCGCCGAGCCAGTCGGGCACGCCGAAGTGGAGCAGGTCGAGGATCGGCGTGATCCCCAGCCGGCGCATCTCGGCCAACGCCGCGTCGGCGAATTCCCAGTCATAGCGGCCCGGCCCGAGGTGGGTACGGTAGTATGGCAGGCCGTAGCGGAGGACGCGCAAACCAAGCTCGCGGACCAGCGCCAGGTCCTCCTGCCAGCGGGTGTAGTGGCCGCACTCCTCGAGCTGGTCGCGGCGGATGCGGCCGTTGGCGATGGTCGGGGTCGAGCATTCGATGCCGGTGGCGAAGAGGAAATCGCCCGCCCGGCCTTGCGGCAGGCCGCGCTCGGTCGTGCCGTCGCCGCCGGCGGGGAAGTCGAGGAAGCCCATCTTCAAAAGTGCGCGATCAAGGCGACGCCGCCGATCATCAGGGCGAGGCCGACGAGCCGCCACAGCCCGGCCGGATGCTGGTCGACGCCCATCGCGCCGAAGTGGTCGAGCGCGACCGAGGTGACGACAGCGGCGGTGACGGTGACGCCCATGAAGACACCCGCGCCGACCTTCTGCGTCGTCGACAGCATGGCATAGATGAAGACCGCGCCGCAGATGCCGCCGAGGAACGCCCACCACGGCGTCTCGGCCAGTCGCGCGTAGTTGCCGAGCTTGATGCCGAAGAACGGCGCGGCAACCAGCATCGCCGCCAGCCCGGCGAGGTAGACGATCGGCGCGGCGAGGATCGTCTGCCCCAGCGACTTGTTCAGCTGCGCGTTCATGCCGGTCTGCAAGCCGTTGAGAATGCCGGCAATCAGGATCAGGCCGTAAAGCGTCCACTGCATCGCCGCACCTCGCCGCTGTTCGCTCGGGCACTAACGACACAGGCGGCGGCGGTTCCCCGGCGGCGCGGCGTTTTGTCCGCGCCGCCGGGGGAGAGGCGTTACAGCTTGGAGATGATCTCGTCGAACATGATGCCCTGCGCCTTCTGGCCCTCGGGCGTGCCAAAGTTCGCCTCCAGCTCGGTCACGACCTGATTGACGACGGTGACGACGATGCCGAGGTCGCGCAGCCGGTCGTAGGTCAGCGTGTCGCCGAGCACGGACATCGTCCCGCAGGCGTCGGCGACGACCATGACCTTGTAGCCGAGCTTCTGCGCGTCGACCGCGGCCCAGAACAGGCAGATGTCGGTCGTCAGGCCGGCAAGGATCAGGTTCGGCCGGCCGAGCGCCTTGACCCCGGCGGCGAGATCGCCGGCGTCCCAGCAGCTGAGCTCGCCGCCGCGCTTGTAGCGCGCGGCAAACGCGTCCGGAGCGAGTTCGGCGATCTCGGGGATGGTCGGCCCGACATTCTCCTCCATCGTCGTCGTGAGGACCAGTGGCATGCCATAGGTCAGCGCCATGCGCGCGAGGACGCGGCAGCTGGCGATCGTCGTCGCCTGGGGCAGGCTCTTGACCCAGCCGATCGTCATCGTCTGGTGGTCGACGAGCATGACGATGCTGTCGGTCGTGGTGAAGCGCTGGAAGGCCATGATCTGTCTCCGCTTTCGGTGCGGGTCCGGCCTAGACGCGGGCCGCGCGGCGGGATAGCGCGAGGCGGCGGGAAACATCGTCCCGTTATCGGGATGATCCATGGACCCGCTGCGCGACCTGCCACTGTTCGCCGCCGTTGCCGAGGCGCGCAGCTTCACCCGCGCCGCCGCCGTGCTGGCGATGCCGACCTCGACCCTGTCGCGGCGGCTGGCGGTGCTCGAGGCCGCGCTTGGCGTCCGCCTGCTCGAACGTAACACCCGCCGCGTCGAGCTGACCGAGGCCGGCGAACTGTACCTCGCCCGCGCCCGCGCCATCCTCGATGCCGCCCACGACGCGACGCACGAGGTCCGCGGACTGGCCGAGGAGCCGCGCGGCCTGCTCCGCCTGTCGATCGAGGCCGAGGTCGGGCCGCGCCTCGTCGCCCCGGTCATCGCCGAGTTCCTGACCCAGTATCCCGAGGTCCGGATCGACCTCGACCTGTCGCCGCGGCGCGTCGACCTGCTGGCGGAGGGCTTCGACGTCGCCGTGCGGATCGGCCTGCTGCCCAACTCGGCGTTGACGGTGCGGCGCGTCGGCGGCCTGGCGGGCGCGCTCTACGCCACGCCGGGGTACCTTGCGCGCGCCGGTACCCCCGCACACCCCGAGGATCTGGCGGCGCACGACCGCGTCCACCTGCTCCACAAGGGCGACCGCGGCCACTGGCACCTGAGCCGCGACGCCGCGATGGTCGAGGTCGCCGGGCCGGGGCGGGTATCGGCGAACAACATGACGATGATCCGCTATCTCGCGCGCGAAGGGCTGGGCGTCGCCGTGCTCGACCGGCTGATGGCGACCGACGACGTCGCCGCGGGACGGCTGGTGCCGGTGCTGGCGGAATGGACGATGGCGCCGATGCCGCTGTCGATCCTGACGCCGGCGAAGCTGCTGCCGGCCAAGACGCGGCGCTTCGTCGACCTGCTCACCGCGCGGATCGGCGGCGCGATCGGCCTGCCCGATCAGCCGGCGGCGCGGCAGCGGTCGGAGCAGTAGCGGACGTTCTCCCAGTCGCGCGCCCACTTCTTGCGCCACGTGAAGGGCCGCTGGCAGACGGGGCAGGTCTTGATCGGCAGGTCGGCCTTGGCGACGGACTTGCCGGCTCGCGACTTCACGCCCGCCGCCAGGTGGTGCCGGCAGGGCCGTCTTCGAGGACGATGCCCTGCGCTGCGAGCGCGTCACGGATGCGGTCGGCCTCGGCGAAGTCGCGGCGCGCGCGGGCGGCGGTGCGGGCGGTGATGGCGGCGTCGATTCGTCCATCCTCCATGGCGTTCAAACGCGCCGCATGCTCCCGTTCCCAAACCGGTCGCGGATCGCTTCCTAGAAAAGCGAAGTTCGAGATCAGCTGAGCGCTAAGCCTCCGGTGGTCGGATTTTGCAGCTTCGCCAGACGTCGAAGATTTCCACAATCCGACGAGTTCACCCAGTTGGAGGTCGAGATGAACCCAGACTTCGGCCATGCTTAGGTCGTCCGAAAGCGACGCGACAATTGCCTGATCAACGATCGGCAAGTCACTGAACGTCTTCGAGGGCCGCTCATCGCCATTGCGATAGATATGCGCCCATAAGCGATAAAGCCGCTGTTTAGCGGCCTCGCATTTTTCTTCGCTCCACACCAGCGGTTGCCGGTAGTGCGCCGACAGCAGCGCCAGGCGGATGACCTCGCCGCTCCACCCCTGCGCCAGAAGCTCCCCAACCGTCACCACATTGCCCAGCGACTTCGACATCTTGGTGTCGCCCATGCTAAGAAATCCGTTGTGCATCCACACCTTGGCCAGCGGCGCGCCGTGGGCGCAGGCGGACTGGGCGAGCTCGTTCTCATGGTGGGGGAAGATCAGGTCGAGCCCGCCGCCGTGAATGTCGATCGTCGGGTTGGGGTGCTCCGCATTGGGGCCGAGATGCGCCGCGATCATCGCCGAGCACTCGATGTGCCAGCCGGGGCGCCCGCGGCCCCATGGCGACTCCCACCCCGGCTGCTCGGGCGTCGACGGCTTCCACAGGACGAAGTCGGCCGGGTTGCGCTTGTACGGCGCGACCTCGACGCGGGCGCCGGCGATCATCTCGTCGAGCGGCCGGCGCGACAGCCGACCATAGTCGCCGGGCGCGGCGACGTCGAACAGGACATGGCCCTCGGCAGCATAAGCGACGCCCTTCGCCACCAGGTCGCCGATCATCGCGACCATGGCCGGAATATTGTCGGTCGCGTGCGGCGCAAGATCGGGCGGCTGGACCCCGAGCGCCCCCATGTCCTCGAGATACAGCGTTTCGAAGCGTGCGGTAACGACCCCCGGCGCGACCCCCTCGGCGGCGGCAGCAGCGATGATCTTGTCGTCGATATCGGTGATGTTGCGGGCGTAGACGACGTGTTCGGGGCCGTATTCGTGCCGCAACAGCCGCTGCAGAACGTCGAAGACGACTGCTGGGCGGGCGTTGCCGATGTGCGCCCGGCCATAGACCGTCGGCCCGCAGACGTACATCGTCACCCGCGCCGGGTCGGCCGGCTCGAAGTCGACCTTCGCCCGCCGCAGCGTATCGTACAGGCGCAGCGGCATCAGAGCGGCGTTTTCCCGCCCGAATCGAGCAGCTTGTCGAGCGCGCTGCGATCGCGCCGGCTATAGCCGCCGTGGGGGATCGGCGGGTGGCCGGGCGGCAGCACCGGCTCGGCCGGATCGACCGCGTCGGCCCCGCCCGTCACGACCGGGTGCCGCCGTTTCTCGACAAAGTCGACCATCGCCCGCGCCGTCACCTCGAGCAGCGGCGCCGTTCGCGACGCCGTCAGCCACGCCGGGCGCGGGCCGCTCTCGATCGTGTCGAAGCCAAGCCCGAGGACGAACCAGATGACCGCGCCGAACAACAGCCCCTTGAACGCGCCGAAGCCGAGGCCGAGCACGCGGTCGACGGGCCCGACGATCGACGCCCGCGTCCGGTCGCCGAGTTCGGCCGCGACCATGCGGAAGGCGATGAAGGTGATCAGGAAGATGACCACGAAGGCGAGGATCGCGGCACCCGACTCGGTGTGCGTGACAGCCAGCGCCAGCCGCTGCCCGGCGGGATAGAGCAGGCGCACGGCAAAGAAGGCCGCGACCCAGGCGAGCAGCGACAGCACCTCGGTCACGAACCCGCGGGCAAAGCCGGCGGCGGCTCCGAGGACGATCAGCAGCAGGACGACGATGTCGAGCGCGGTAAGGGCGTTGGACGCAGCCATGGCCTCGCCCTAGCCGCTTTGGCGGGAGCGCGGAAGGCGGCTGCTACCTCTTGGCCCAGGGCGGCGGCGGAAAGGCGAGCGGGTCGACCGCGGCCCCGGGCGAGCCGGCGGTGACCGCGCGGTAGAGCGCCGGCCCGAGCGGACCGAAGGTGATGACGTTCACCGCGAGCTGCATCGCCGCCAACGCCCCCACGCCCCACAGCCACGCCGGATGGACCTGTCCGCGCGTGCGGACATCGCGGACGATGCCGGCGAGCGGGAACAGCAGGATCGCGCCCATGACCGTCTCGCCGGCGAACGGGATGCACAGCGGCAGCGGCAGGAGGCGGCCGACGCCGGGCCCCATGATCAGCGCCATGGCGCAGAACATCAGCCGCCGGTGCCACTCGCTGCGCCGCCGGAGCCCGATTGCCGCGCCGGCCAGCCCGGCGAAGGTCAGCAGCGTGACGGGGTTGAGCACGACGAAGTAAGCCGGCTGGAAGAAGAACGGGATATGCCCCAGCCGCGCCGCCTCGACCGTGACATAGGTGCCCATCGCCACCACCGCCGGGACCCAGACGACCGCCAGCCAGCCGAGCCGGCGGTGGAGCGCGACGGAGCCGGTGCCGACCAGCACGGCCTGCGCCAGGTACAGCAGCGTCCAGCCAAAGAAGACGAAGGCGTGGACGTGGAGGAACCACGGCACGGCAAAACTCGACCGACCTGTCGCCAGCGACATGGCAAAGCCGGCGAAGACGAGCAGCGCCATCAGGACCGCGCTGCCGGCGAAGAAGCGATGCTCGCGGTCGAGGCTGCCGCCGCGGTACAAGGCAATCGCCGCCATTGCTGCCCCTCGCTCTACCGATCCTGTTCTAGCACGCCCGGCCGGCCATGAGGAGATGGCGCGACGCACGTCCCGTCCGCTTCAGCGCGGTCGCGTCACCGCGCCAGCAGGTCGACCAGCGCCGCCACCGTTTTGACCTTTGCCGTCCGCAGGCCCCCGCTCGCCTCGGTAACGCCCGGGACGAGAGCGCTGGCGAACCCCAGCTTGGCCGCCTCCTTCAGCCGCAGGGCGGCGTGGCCGACGCCGCGAACCTCGCCCGACAGCGCGATTTCGCCAAAGACGACGGTGTCCGCCCCGACGGGCGTTTCGCCGAGCGCCGAGACCAGCGCCGCGGCGACGGCGAGGTCGGCGGCGGGGTCGTTGATTCGCAGGCCGCCGGCGACGTTTAGATAGACTTCGCAGCTGGAGAAGCTGAGCCCGCAGCGGCTTTCGAGCACGGCGAGGATCATCGCCAGCCGCGCCGCGTCCCAGCCGACCACGGCGCGGCGCGGGGTCGCGCCCGACGGCAGGCGGACGACCAGCGCCTGGATCTCGACCAGCACCGGCCGCGTCCCCTCGAGCGCGGGAAAGACGACGGCGCCGCTGACCGCCTGGTCGCGGTCGGTCAGGAACAGGGAGGACGGGTTGGCGACCTCGTCGAGCCCGTCCGCCCCCATGGCGAAGACGCCGATCTCGTCGGTGCCGCCAAAGCGGTTCTTGACCGCGCGCAGGATGCGGTACTGATGGCTGCGCTCGCCTTCGAAATAGAGCACCGTGTCGACCATGTGCTCGAGCACGCGCGGCCCGGCGATCTGCCCGTCCTTGGTGACGTGGCCGACGAGGACCAGCGCCGCGCCGCTGGTCTTGGCATAGCGGATCAGCTCCTGCGCCGCGGCGCGGACCTGGCTGACGGTGCCCGGCGCGCCCTCCAGCGTGTCGCTGTGCATCGTCTGGATCGAATCGATCACGACGAGCCCGGCCGGCGGACCGGCGTTGAGGGTGGTCAGGATATCGCGGACCGAGGTCGCCGAGGCGAGCGCGACCGGGGCCTTGGCGAGCCCCAGCCGCCGCGCGCGCAGCCGGACCTGGTCGGCCGCCTCCTCGCCCGAGATATAGGCGACACGGGTGCCGGCCAGCGCCATGCGCCCGGCGGCCTGGAGCAGCAGCGTCGACTTGCCGATGCCGGGGTCGCCGCCGATCAGCACCGCCGACCCGGCGACGAGCCCGCCGCCGAGCGCGCGGTCGAGCTCGGCAATGCCCGTCGTCGCCCGCGCCGGGATCGCCACTTCGTCGTCGAGGCCGGCGAGGCCGATGCCGCGACCGCCGCTGCTCAGCGAATGCTTGGCGCTGAACGCGGTGACGACGGCGGCGGCTTCCTGCTGGATGGTGTTCCACTCGGCGCACTCGGCGCACTGTCCCTGCCAGCGCGACGACACCGCCCCGCACGCCTGGCAGACATAGCGCAACGCCGCGCGAGCCATCGGTCCTCCGTGAACAGAGCGGGAACGTAGCCTGTGCTTACGCGGCTGGCAAGCGGGGCGGCGGCGCGATGAAGCGGACGATGAACGGGCTGAGCGACAGCGGCAGCAGGGCAAGCAGCGGCGACACCATCGCCGCCGCCAGCGCCAGCGCGCCGACCGCGACCGGAGCCCAGCCGCCGCGCGCCATCCGGCGCAACTCGGTGGCGGCGGCGGCGCGGCCAAGCCCGGCGCGGACGCCGTGGGCCTCGACCAGCAGGTTCGCCAGCCCGGCAAGGATCAGCCAGCCGGCATAGACGCCGACGCCGACACGCGTCTGGGGAAAGCGGCTGATCAGCGTCGTGGGAAAAGGCATGAAGGCGATCGTCAGCAGGAACAACAGGTTGAGCGACACCATCCGCTCGTCGCAGCGCGCCAGCCGGGCAAAGAAGCGGTGATGCCCGACCCAGAACCGGCCGACGACGAGGAAGCTGATGACAAAGCCGATATATTGCGGGACCAGCGCGACGAGCGCCTGCGCCAGCGCCGCCTCGCTGACAACCGGCAGCGGCGGCAGCCGAACCTCGACGACGAGCAGCGTCATGGCGATGGCAAACACGGCGTCGCTGAAGAAGACCAGCCGGTCAAGGCCGTGCCGCTGGTCGCTGCTGTCGCTCATCGCCCGCCCTTTGATCGGCCGCGATGCTATCCGCCGCCGCTGCCGCTGCCTAGCCGTCCCGGGCCGGGCACGCCGGCCGCTTCCGGCCCCGACGGGTGCCGCACGCCCGCCGCCCTTGCCGCCCCGCCCGCCGCACCCCATGGTGCCGGACATGACCCCTGCCGTCCGCGCGACCGTGCTCGCCTGTCTCTATTTCGCCGGCTTCGGCTGCCTGATCCCCTTCCTGCCGCTGTGGCTGGAAAAGGTGCACGGCTTTACCGGCGCGGAAATCGGCGTCGTCCTGGCGATCGCCGGGTTCAGCCGGGCGCTGGCCGGGCCGCTGACCGCCGCCTGGGCGGACGGACGCAGCGACCGGCGGGCACCGCTGTTCCTGTTCACGATCCTGCTGACCGCCGGGTTCGCCGTCCTCAAGCTGCTCACCGGCTTCGCCGCCGTGTTCGGGCTGATCCTCGTCCTCGATATCGCTTTCTGGGGCCTGCTGCCCGTCGTCGAGACGACGCTGCTGCGCCTGACGCGCAGCGCCCGCCCGCCCTACGGCGTCGCCCGCGGCCTCGCCTCGGCGGCGTTCGTCGCGGGAACGACGCTGGTCGGCTATCTGACCGACGCGACCCACGCTTATTGGCCGATCTGGGCCTTCCTGCTGGCGGTTTCGGCGGTGATGATCGCCGCCAGCGCGTGGATGCCGACCGAGCCGGTGACCGCCCGCGCCGAAGTCCGCGAGCCGTTCGGCGAAAGGCTCGCCCACGGCCTCGGCATGCTCCGGAACCCCGCCTTCACCCTGTTCATCTTTGCCGCCGGGCTGATCCAGGCGTCGGCTGCCTTTCTCTACACCGCCGGCACGCTCGTGTGGACCAACGTCCAGCATTTCTCGGGCAACACGGTGTCGCTTCTGTGGAACATCGGCACGGGGGCGGAGGTCGTCTTCCTGATGGCGCTCGGCGGCTGGACCGGCCGCTTCCGGCCCGAGACGCTGATCGTCGCCGGCGGCGTCGGCGCGGTGGTGCGCTGGACCGGGCTGGCGATGCTGCCGCCGCTGTGGCTGCTGATCCCGCTCCAGCTGCTCCACGCCTTGAGCTTCGCCGCGACCTTCCTGGGTGGGATGCGCTTCATCCAGGCGATGCACGGCGACGAGCGGACGCCGACGGCGCAGATGATCTACATGGGACTGGCGAACGCCCCGACCTACGCCGCCGCCGTGCTGGTCTCGGGGCCGCTGTACGACCGGATCGGCGCGCCGGGTTATCTGGCGATGACCGGCGTCGCCGGGCTGGGCCTGGGGCTCGCCGTCCTCCTGCGCGCGCGCGCCGCCGCTCCGGTGCCCGTCGCCGCCTAGACCAGCACGCCCTGCGCTGCCGGGGCACCGTACGGCGGCGCCGGGATCGCCATCGTTGCCGTCCGCATCGCCGCCGACCAGCGTTCGGTCAGCTCGCGGTAATAGGCGTCGTCGTCGGTGATGCGGTGGACCAGCTCGGGTTCGGCGGCGCCGGCACGCAGCAGCATCAGGTCGATCGGCAGGCCGACCGCGAGGTTCGAGCGCATTGTCGAGGTGAAGGAGATCAACGCGACCTTGACCGCCTCGCCCAGCAGCGTCTCGTAGGTGACGACCCGGTCGAGGATCGGCTTGCCGTACTTGTGCTCGCCGATCTGGAGATAGGGCGTGTCGGGCTGGCACTCGATGAAGTTGCCGCTGCCGTAGATCAGGAACAGGCGCGGGCGGCGGCCGGCGATGCAGCCGCCGAACAACAGGGTCGCGGAGGTCTGCACCTTGTCGCCGCCGACCGCCTCGTCGATCGCCGTGCGCGCGGCGTGCAGCGCCTGACCGACCAGCGTCGCCGCGCGGAACATGGTCGGCGCGGTCGTCAGCGTCTCGACCGCGTCGTCGCCTTCCGCGAGCAGCATCGCGTCGGTCAACCGCGTCAGGGCCGCCTGCGTCACCGACAGCGAGCCGGCGCTGGCGACGACCATCGTCCGTCCCGGCCCGACGTCCATCACGCGCAGCTTGCGGTAGCTCGAGATATTGTCGAGCCCGGCGTTGGTCCGCGTGTCGGCGAGCATCGCCAGCCCGTCCCTGACCAGCACCCCGACGCAATAGGTCATCGGTTCCTCCGTGGTCGCCAGCTGGCCGTATTCAATCACGCCTGCGCCTGCAACTGGCTCTGGCTCTGGCTCTGGCCGCGCCCGGTGTCGACCGCGCTGACCCGGACCACGAGCGTCTCGCTGCCGCCGCCGCGCCGCGCCCCGCGGACCGGTGCGGCATCGAGATAGTCGAGGCCGACGGCGACGCGGACGTGCGCCGGCGTCGTCGAGATGCCGTTGGTCGGGTCGAAGCCGACCCAGCCGAGGTCGGGGACCAGCGCCTCCGCCCAGGCGTGGCCGGCGGGCTGCGCCTCGACCCGGACATAATGGCCCGAGACGTAGCGCGCGGGGATGCCGAGGCTGCGCGCGGCGACGCAGAAGATCTGGGTATAATCCTGGCACACGCCCGACCCGAGGGCGAAGGCGGCGGCGGCGTCGGTGCCGGTGCCGGTGGCGGCGGCGTCGAAGGTCATCGTCGTGAACAGCGCCGTGTTGAGGGCATGGAGGCGGTCGAGCACGGGCGCGTCGGCCAGCCCCGCGGCGAAAGCGACGATCGCCGGATCCGGTTCCGTCAGTGTCGTCGCGCGCAGGAAGGCGGTCGGCGGCAGCGGCTCGGGAAAGCCGCGAACCGCGCCGTGCGCCTCCTGCGTGTCGACCTCGCCGGTTACCCGGAGCGTCAGGCGGCGCAGCGGCCCGTCGGCGGTGAACAGGTGCGTCCAGTTGCCAAACGGGTCGGTTCCGGGGCGCAGCGCGCCGTCGGCGTCGACGTCGATCCGCCAGCGGCTGACGATCTGATCTACCCCAGACCGCGGCTGGACGCGGAGCAGCTGGACGACGTCGCGCGCATCGGCGGCGTAATCGTAGGTCGTCGTGTAGTCGATCCTGATCCGCATCCGCCCCCCGGCCCTTCAGAAGAGATACTGCTCGGCGATCGCCGCTCCCAGCCGATTGTTGTCGGCGATGAAGCCGCGCAGGAACTCGTGCAGCCCGCGCGAATAGATCTCCTCGATCCGCGCCGCGTCGAGGGCGGCATGGCCCGCCGCCGCCAGCCGGTGCGCCGGACCGCGCCGCGCGCTCGCCGTCGACAGCTGGTCGAGGCGGTGGAGGATCTCCTCGTAGCAGCTGGCAAGGCTGCGCGGGATCTGGCGGTTGAGGATCAGCAGGTCGGCGACGAGCCACGGCTTGACCGAATCGCGATAGACCCAGCGGTAGGCGGTCAGCGCCGAGACGGTGCGCAGGATCGTCGTCCACTGAAAATAGTCGAGGCTGCCGCCGACCTTCTCGCCGCGGGGCAGCAGCAGGTGATATTTGACGTCGAGCAGCCGCGCGGTGTTGTCCGCCCGCTCGACCGCGCTGCCGAGCGCGATGAACCAATAGGCATCGCCGCGCAGCATCGTCCGGTGCGCCGCGCCGTCGAAGGCCAGCATCGACGCCTTGACCGTTTCGAGCAGGCGGATCAGCCCCTCGCGATTTTCCAGCCGCGTACCGTACCGCTGGACATCGAGCCAGGCGCCGTTGATCGCCTCCCACCCCTCGAGCGTCAGGGCGGTGCGGACCGCCCGGGCGTTGGCGCGCGCCGCCTCCAGGCAGCGACGGATCGAGCTGGGGTTGACCGGATCGACGGTCAGGAACTCGCCGACCCCGAACTCGTCGACCGGCAGCCCGCGCTCGGCGTGCGCGGCGTGCTGCCAGGCGGCTTCGAGCGCCGACTCCCAGGCGTTGGTCATCCCGCCGTACGACGACGGCAGCGACGCCAGCCGCAGCGTCGCCTCGATCAGCCGCGAGAGGAAATCCGCTCGCTCGATGTAGCGCCCGACCCAATAGAGGTTGCCGGCGGAGCGGGAGAGCATGGCGCTAGCCCCGCAAGCGCGCGTGCCGCGCGCCGACCGGGGCAAGTCCGGGCGGCGGGGCGGTGCCAGCCGGCACCGCGCTCGTCCGGCGACGCGGCTTTGCCGCGTCCTTCCCTCGCTCCCGCCGCGGCCGGGCCGCGTCACCGGACGGGCGCTGCCCGCCGGCGAACGTCGCGCGCGTCCGCGCGCTGCTCGCGATCGCCGCGCACGCCCTGCGCGGCGCGAGGCCGTCCTCACTCATCGACCACCCACGTGTCCTTGGTGCCGCCGCCCTGGCTCGAGTTGACCACCAGCGACCCTTGCGTCAGCGCCACGCGGGTCAGCCCGCCGGGCACGATGCGGCTGCCGCCGGTGCCGGTCAGGACGAACGGGCGAAGGTCGACGTGCCGCGCTTCGACGCCGGAGTCGCACAGCGTCGGACAAGTCGACAGCGCCAGCGTCGGCTGGGCGATGAACTTCTCCGGGTCGGCGCGAAGCTTGGCGGCGAAGGCGGCAATCGTCGCCGCCGGCGCGTGCGGCCCGACGAGCATGCCGTAGCCGCCCGAGCCATCGACCTCCTTCACCACCAGCTCGCTCAGGTGATCGAGGACATAGGCGAGCGCGTCGGGCTCGCGGCAGCGCCACGTCGGCACGTTCTTCAGGATCGGCTCCGCCCCGGTATAGAAGCGCACGATCTCGGGCATGTAGCTGTAGATCGCCTTGTCATCGGCGACGCCGGTGCCGACCGCGTTGCAGATCGAGACATGTCCGGCGTCGTAGGCGCTCATCAGCCCGGGCACGCCGAGCATCGAGTCCGGACGGAAGACGAGCGGGTCGAGGAAAGCGTCGTCGAGGCGGCGGTAAATCACGTCGACGCGGCGCGGTCCCTCGGTCGTGCGCATGAAGACGCGTTCGTCGCGGACGAACAGGTCGCTGCCCTCGACCAGCTCGATGCCCAGCTTGTCGGCGAGGAAGCTGTGTTCGTAGAAGGCGCTGTTGTGCTGTCCGGGCGTCAGCAGGACCGCGGTCGGCGTCGCCGCCGATCCGGCGGGCGCGACCGAGTGGAGCATGTCGAGGAGGAGGTCGGGGTAGGTCTCGACCGGGCGGATGCGCAGCCTGCCGAACAGCTCGGGCACCAGCTTCAGCATGACCTCGCGGTTTTCCAGCATGTACGACACGCCCGACGGCGTCCGGGCATTGTCTTCCAGGACGTAGAAGCCGTCGGCCCCGGTGCGGACGAGGTCGATGCCGGCGATGTGCACCCAGATGTCGCCGACCGGGCGCTTGCCGACCATCGCCAGGTTGTAGCCGGCGTTCCGGAGGACGAGTTCCTCGGGGATGATGCCGGCGCGCAGGATCTCCTGCGCACCATAGACATCGGCGAGAAAGGCGTTGAGCGCGGCGACCCGCTGGATCAGTCCCGCCTCCATCGTCGCCCATTCGGCCTGACCCAGCACGCGCGGGACGATGTCGAAGGGAATCAGCCGCTCGGCCGCGTCGGGATCGCCATAGACGGCGAAGGTGATGCCGATGCGGCGGAAGAACAGCTCGGCCTGCCGCCGCCGGGTCGCCATCACCTCATGCGGCGAGTCCGCGAGCCAGGCGGCGACGGCGGCATATTCGTCCCGGACCGCCCCGCCGGAGCCGAACATCTCGTCGAAGGCAGAAGGTGCAGCCACGGCGTCTCCGCGGGCAGCGGCCGGCCACCCGCGCGCATAGTGTGCAGTGCAGCGCACGGGCGCAAGCCCATCGTCACACGCGTGTCATGCCGGCGGTCAGCGCGGCCGCTCGCCGGGGTTGAGGCCCTCGCGCCCCGACCGCGATGGCGGCGGGGGTGCCGGGCGCGGGGCCGGTGGCGGAGCGGGGCGCGCCATCGGCGGAGCCCCGAGCGTCGGCGCGACCATCGGGCGGGTGGCCGGCGGCGGCGCAAGACGCGCCGGGGGCGGCGCGAAGCGTGTTGGCGGCGGCGCGAAGCGCGTTGGCGGCGGCGGCGCGACGGCCGCACCCGCAGGCATCGCCGGCGGCGGCACGGCACGGCGGTCAAAGCCGCGCGGCGGCGGCGCGCCAGGGACGAAGCCGTCGCGACGCTCAAAGCCCGGCGGCGGCGCAAAGCCGCGGGCCGCGGCACCGTCAGCAGCGGGCGGAACGGGCCGGGTACCGTAACCCTGCCCGGCGCGCAGGTCGGCGTCGCCGCGACCGTCGCGCGGGTCGCGCCCCGGGTCGCGGGCGCGGACAGCGCGGTTGTCGGGGAAGTCGCGAACGCCGCCGTCCCGCATGCCGTCGAGCCGGTCGCGGAAGCCGCGCGGGTCGCCGCCGCGCGCCCGGTCGTCGTCGCGAGTTGTGCCGCGCCAGCGCTCCCCGCCCCGGCCGCCGCCCCGCTCCCCGCCTCGGTCGCCGACACTGCGGTTGACGATCTGGCCGTCGACGCGGTCGTAGCGGGTGACGCCGCGCGTCCGCTCCCACAGGTCGTGGTTGCGCTGAGAAGAATAATAGATGCCGCGCAGCGAGCGGCTGTAGAGAGAGCCGCGCGGGACATAGACCCAGCTCGGCTGGTACCACTGGTCATAGTCCCAGTCGTTGAAGGCGAATGCCGACCCGACCGCGAAGCCGACGCTGACCTGGGGCGGCAGCGGGGCCCAGCCGGTCACGTCGTCGCTGTCGCGCCAGGCGACCCAGCCGGGACCCCAGACGGTGTCGGGCAGCCACAGCCAGCCGATCTGCGGATCGAACGCCCAGCGGCCGTAATGGAACACCGCCCAGCCAAACGGCTCGTCGCTGCGCCACGTCGGCCCATAGGGACCGTCCTCCCAACGGCCGATGGTGTACGGGCGCCAGTCGCGCGGAACGGCCGGTGACCAGGCGCGGCCATAGCGCGTGTCGAGCCAGCGCCCATAATGGGCCAGCGGCTCGAAGAACACCGCGATCGAATCGACCGACTGGCCGTCGGCGGCATAGCCGGCCGAGGAGACGTAGGCCCCCGCATACGCATCCTGCGCCGCAGCCGGCGCGGCGGCGGCGAGCAGCAGGGGAAGGACGGCGAAGCGCAGGGACATCGGCTTGGTTCCGTTGAGCATCGCCCCGGCTTACGCTCGCCCGCTTGTCCGACAGGTGAACGTCATTCCGCCGCCAGCCGCTCCGGTCCGAGCCCGACCGTCTCCCCGCGCGGTTGGCGTGCCGCCCGCCGCGCCCGCCGGCGCGCACCGACGCCCTCGATCGCCAGGTAGACGACCGGGGTGATGAACAGGGTCAGCACCTGGCTGACCAGAAGCCCGCCGAGCACGGCGACGCCGAGCGGCTGGCGCAACTCCGCCCCCGCGCCGAGCCCGAGCGCCAGCGGCAGCGCCCCGGCGATGGCGGCGAAGGTCGTCATCATGATCGGCCGGAAGCGCGTCGTCGCCGCCGCCCGGATCGCGCGCTCGGGCGTCCAGCCGTTGTCGCGCTGCCCGGCCAGCGCGAAGTCGATCATCATGATCGCGTTCTTCTTGACGATGCCGATCAGCATGACGACCCCGATGATGCCGATGACGTCCAAGGGCATGTGGAAGATCGCCAGCGCCGCGACCGCGCCGATGCCCGCGGCCGGCAGCCCCGACAGGATGGTGATCGGGTGGACGAAGCTTTCGTAAAGCACGCCGAGCACGATGTAGATGACGAGTACGGCGGCAAGGAACAGCCACCCCATGCCGTTGGTCGACGCCTCGAACGCCTGCGCATTGCCCTGGAACGACCCTTCGATCGTCGTCGGCATGCGGAGATCGGCCTCGAGCGCGTCGATCTTGTCCTTGGCCTGGCTGAGCGCGGTGCCCGGCGTCAGGTTGAAGCTGATCGTCACCGCCGGCAGCTGGCTCTGGTGGTTGATCGACAACGGCGCGCCCTCGATGACGACATGGCTGACCGCCGACAGCGGCACCGTCGCACCGTTCGCCCCGTGGACGTAGAGCATGGTGATGCTGTCGGGCGTCAGCTGCTGGCCGGGGTCGATCTCGAGAATTACCTGGTAGCTGTCGACGTCGGTGTAGATGGTCGAGATCTGCCGCGTGCCGAAGCTGGAATACAGCGTGTCGCGGATCGCCTGGACGGGGACGCCGAGCCGGGAGGCGGCGTCGCGGTCGATGATCACGCGCGCCTGGCGGGCACCGCGCTGGAGGTCGCTGTTGACGTCCTCGAAGCCCGGCGTGCCGCGCAGCCGCGCCTCGAAGCGCTGGCCGAAGTCGAACAGCGCCGCCTGGTCGACCGACTGCAGCGTGTACTGGAAGTTGGTCGACGACGGCCGGGCGCCGAGCGTCAGGTTCTGCGGGATGTTGGGCGAGGCGAGCACGCCGGGAATGCCCGACAGTTTCTTCCTCAGCCGTGCCTGGACGACCTCGGCCGGATCGCGCTCGGCCCGCGGCTTCATCGGCGCGAAGATGCGCCCCGCGCCGCCGCCGGTCCCGGTGAACGAATTGACCAGCTGGATGGCGGGATCGGCGAGCAGGATTTTGGCGATCGCGTCCTGCTTTGCCTGCAGCGTCGGATAGGCGGCATCGGGTGCGACCTCGACCCCGACGAACATATTGCCGGTGTCCTCCGTCGGGAAGAACCCCTTGGGGATCGCGCCGAAGCCCCAGACCGCGACGCCGATCGAGACCAGGGTCAGGATCAGCACGGCGCGCGACCGCGCCAGCACCCAGTCGAGCGCGCGCGCATAGCCGCGCTGCGCCCGCTCGAAGTTGCGCGTCGACCAGCGCGCGACCGCTCCGGGCCGGCTGTGCTCGCCCTTCAGCACGCGCGAGGCGATCATCGGCGCGAGGCTCAGGGCAACCACCGCCGACACGCCGATGGCGATCGTCATCGTCACCGCGAACTCGCGGAACAGGCGGCCGATGACGCCGCCCATGAACAGCAGCGGGATGAACACCGCGACTAGGCTGACCGAGATCGAGACGACGGTGAAGGCAATCTCGCGCGTGCCGCTGATCGCGGCGTCGTGCGGTTCCTCTCCGCCCTCGACGTGGCGGACGATGTTTTCCAGGACGACGATAGCGTCGTCGACGACGAACCCGGTCGCGAGCGTCAGCGCCAGCAGGCTCAGGTTGTCGAGGCTGAAGCCGGCGAGGAACATGCCGGCGAAGGTACCGACGGCCGCGACGGGAAGGACGATCGCCGGGATCAGCGTCGCCCGCGCGTCGCCCAGCACGAGGAAGATGACGAGGACGACGAGCGCTGCCGTGCCGATCAGCGTCGCCTGCGCGTCCTTGACCGAGTGGCGGATCGACTGCGAGCGATCGACGATGATGTCGAACTGCGCGTTCGCCGGCAGGCTTTCGCGGATCGACGGCAGCAGCGCCTCGACGCGGTCGGCCATGGCGACGACATTGGCCCCCGGCTGGCGCTTGATCCCCATCGCCAGCCCGGGCGCGCCGTTGAACTTGGCCGCGCCGCGAAGATTATCGACCGAATCGACGGCGGTAGCGATGTCCCCCAGGCGCACCGGCAGCCCGTCCTTGTAGGCGATGACGATGGGCATGAAGTCCGCCGCGTGTTTCAACGTGCCCGTCGCGTCGAGGATGTAGTTGCGCGGGCCGTTGCCGATCAGGCCGACGGCGGTGTTGCTGTTCGCCGCCGCCACCGCCGCCCGGACGTCCTCGGGCGTCAGGCCGCGCGCCGACAGCTTGGTCGGGTCGAACTGGACGCGCACGGCGAACTTGCGCGCGCCGAAGATATCGACCTGCGCCACGCCTTCCAGGGTCGAGATGCGCGGGATGATCTGCGTGTCGGCGATCGTCTGCAGGTCCGACAGCGGCATCGTCGGATCGCGCAGCGCCATGACCAGGATCGACTGGTCGGACGGGTTGACCTTCTGGAACGACGGCGGCGTCGTCATCTCGATCGGCAGCTTGCGCGCGACCGCCGACAGCGCCGACTGCACATCCAGCGCCGCGGCATCGATGTTGCGGCTGAGCGCGAACTGGACGGTGACGTTCGTCGATCCGGTCGACGACGACGACGTGATCTGGTCGATGCCGGCGACGGTCGACAGCTGGCGCTCGATCGGCGTGGCGACGGCGCTGGCCATCGTCGCCGGGTTCGCGCCCGGCAGGCTGGCGCCGATCTGGATCGTCGGGAAGTCGACCTGCGGCAGTGCCGCGACCGGCAGCTGGGCGTAGCCGAACACGCCCGCGGCGACGATCGCGACGGTCATCAGGATGGTTGCGATCGGCCGGTCGACGAAGGCCCGGACCCAGTTCATTCCCGCCTCCGCTTCATGCGCCCGCCGGCCGCTTGACCTTGACGGCATCGCCCGGGCGGAGCTTGGCCAGCGCGTCGGTGACGACCAGCGCCCCCGGCGTCACGCCCTGCGCGAGATACGCCCGCCCGCCATCCCGTCCGGCGACGACGACGCGGGTCAGGACGGCCTTCCTCGCCCCGTCGACGGTCCACACGAAGGTGAAGTCGGGGCCGGTCTGGACCGCCGCCTCGGGCACGGCGATGTGCGGCGCCGGCCGGCCGAGGGGCACGTCGAGATCGACCAGCGCGCCCGGCCACAGCGCGTCGCCGGCGTTGGCGAACTCGGCCTTGGCGGCAAGGTTGCCGGTCGCGGCATCGACGCTGTTGTCGAGGAACACCAGCCGCCCCGCGGCGATGAAGTCGGTGCCGGCATGGACACGCGCGGCAACCGGCACCGGGCCGCCGCCCATCGCCTGCCGCAGCGGCTGGATCTTCTCGGGCGGCACGGCGAAGCGGACCAGGATCGGGCTCAACTGGTTGACCGTCACCAGCGGCTGCACGTCGGCGGTGCGGACCGTTGCGCCGATCTTGTAGTTGATCTCGCCGGTGCGCCCGCCGACCGGCGCGCGGACCGTCAGGTACGACATCTGCGTCTCGGCCGCGCTGATCGCCGCCCGCGCTGAATCGATGTTGGCCTTGCCGGTGTCGGCAGCGGCCTGCTTGACCTCGATCGTCGCCTTGGAGACGAAGCCGTTGGCGACCAGCGCCTGGCTGCGCTTGAGATCGGCAGCCGCCTGCGCCTGGATTGCGGTCGCGCTCGCCAGTGCCGCGTGGTTCTGCGCCATCGTCGCGCGCACCGCCCGGTCGTCGAGGCGGAACAGCGGCTGGCCGGCCCGGACGGTCTCGCCCTCGCGGAACAGGATGGCGACGATCTGGCCGTCGACGCGCGGCCGCACCGCGACCGACTGCAGCGGCGTCACCGTGCCGAGCACCGTCAGCTTGGGCGCGAAGTCCGCCATTGCCGCCGGCTCGACCGCGACGGTCAGCGGCGGCCGCGAATGAGGCGGGGCGGCACTGCCGCCACAGGCGGCGAGGAGCAGCGCTAAGGCAAGGACTGGACGGCTCATTCCCTCAACGCGACCTGATCACCGCGGTGGCCTTGGCATGCCTGCCGCAGCCGTCAATCGGAATGTCGTGGCGACGGGCTGCGCCGGGTGAAGTGTTGCCGCTGAGCCGCGCGCGCTTTCGTCGCAGGTACGATGGCGTACGGCGCGGGTTCTGCAGCGCACCGTTCGTATCCAAGGAGTTGACCATGCCCGCACGCTTTACCGCCACCGCCAATGCCTTTGAAAAGGGGATCGAGCACACCACCGCGTCGTCGGGCGTCAAGCTGATCGATGCGTGGGAAGCCGAGCTCAAGGACACCGACGTTCCTGGCGCCAAGGGCATCGCGGGCGACCTCGAGCGGCTGAAGAAGGCGCTCGAGGCCAGCGAACCCGATGCCGAGAAGATCAGGACGCTGGTCCACAAGCTCGGCGAAGCGACGGCCAAGATCGCCGAGCGGGCCGACGAGAAGACCAAGGAGAAGGTCGCCGACCTCGGCAAGGCGCTGAGCGCGGCCTGAACCCGACGGTGCGGGTCGCGCGACCCGCACCGGCTCGCGCCCCACCGGTCAGGCGATCACGCCGCGGCCAGCCGAAACGTGCGGGTCAGGCGATCCGCACGCCCTTCCAGAACGCCACCCGCCCCTTGATCTCGGCTGCTGCCGCTTTGGGATCGGCATAGTACCAGGCCGCGTCGGGGTTGGTCCGGCCGCCTGCTGTCACCGAATAATAGTTGGCTAGGCCCTTCCAGCCGCAGGTGCTGGTGGTGTCCGTCGGGCTGAGAACGCCGGGGACCACGGCGTCGAGCGGAAAATAATGGTTGTTCTCGACCACGACCGTGTCGTCCGATTCGGCGATGACGGTGTCGTTCCACACGGCCTTGACCATAATACCGGTTCCTACCTGAAGGGGGGTTCGTCGAACGCGCGCAGCTTGCGGCTGTGCAGCCTGTCGCCCGCCGCTCGCAGGCGGTCAATCGCCGCAATGCCGATCTGGAGATGCTCGCTGATCGCGCCCTCGTAGAAGCGGTTGGCCTGGCCCGGCAGTTTGATCTCGCCATGCAGCGGCTTGTCCGAGACACAGAGGAGGGTGCCGTAGGGGACGCGAAACCGGTACCCCTGCGCCGCGATCGTCGCCGACTCCATGTCGACCGCCACCGCCCGGCTCTGGTTGAAGCGCAGCGCCGAACGGCTGAAGCGCAGCTCCCAGTTGCGGTCGTCGGTGGTGACGACGGTGCCGGTCCGCAGCCGCGGCTTCAGCGCCTCGCCGGCCAGCCCGGTGATCTCCTCGGCAGCGCGGCTGAGCGCCTGCTGGACCTCGGCAATCGGCGGGATCGGGATCTCCGGAGGCAGGACGTCGTCGAGCACATGGTCGTCGCGCAGATAGGCGTGGGCAAGCACATAGTCGCCGATCGTCTGGCTGGGCCGCAGACCGCCGCAGTGGCCGATCATCAACCACGCCTCTGGGCGCAGCACGGCGAGGTGGTCGGTGATGGTCTTGGCGTTGGCCGGCCCGACGCCGATGTTGACAAGGCTGATGCCCGCGCCGCCGGGCGCGAGCAGGTGATAGGCCGGCATCTGGTGCCGCCGCCACGCACCGTCGGCAATCGCGCGCTCGGGCGCGGGATCGTCGCGACCGATGAGCGCGCCGCCGCTGCACGACAGCGCCGTGTACGGCGTGTCGGCCGACAGCTGGCGGCACGCCCACTGGACGAACTCGTCGACGTAGCGGTGATAGTTGGTCAGCAGCACGTAGCGCTGGACGTGCGCCGCGGGCGTCCCGGTATAGTGGCGGAGGCGGGCGAGGCTGAAGTCGGTGCGCGGCGCGTCGAACAGCGCCAGCGGCCGCGGCACCTCGGGATGGAGCAGCCACAGCCCGTCGGGCAGTTCGTCGCCGATGTGCGCGAGCTCGGTCGTCGGGAAGTGCCGCGCCAGCTCCGCCGCCGCGGCCGCATCGAGGCGCAGGTCCTCGGCCCCGTCGAGGACGTAGGGGTATGGAATCTCGACCCGCGACCGCGCCGCCGTGACCTCGACGCCGAAGTCGGCGACGAGCAGGTCGAGCTGCTCGACCAGATAGTCGCGGAACAGCTCGGGATGGGTCACCGTCGCCGCATAATCGCCCGGCACCGTCACCCGGGCGAAGGCGCGGATCAGCCGCGGTGCCCCGCCGCCGCGGTAGGTCAGCCGGATTTCGGGATAGGCGAACGCGCCCGCCGCCCGGAGCGCCGCATCGGGCACGATGCCCTCGCGTAAATATGCCGCCAGCGCGCCGCGCAGCGCCGCCACGGAAGCGGCGTAGGTCGCGGCAAGCGCGTCGACGATCTCGGCGGAAGTCATGCGCGATGATAGCAGCGCGCTCGTGACGCGGCAAAGTCGCCCGTGACCGGCGGTGGCGCGGCTGCTACACGCGCCCGCATGCAGTTCGACCTGACCGACGACCAGCGCGAGATCCAGGAAGTCGCGCGCCGCTTCACCGCCAGCGAGATCACGCCCCACGCCGCGCACTGGGACGAGCATCACATCTTCCCGGTCGACACCATCCGCGCCGCCGCCGCGCTCGGCTTCGGCGCGATCTACGTGTCCGAGGCGTCGGGCGGCATCGGGCTGGGACGGATCGAGGCGGCGCTGGTGATGGAGGCGATGGCCTATGGCTGCCCCTCGACCAGCGCCTTCATCTCGATCCACAACATGGCGGCGTGGATGATCGACGCGTTCGGCTCGGCCGAGCTGAAGGCGCGCTACCTGCCGTCGCTGGTGCCGATGGACAAGATCGCCAGCTATTGCCTGACCGAACCGGGGTCGGGGTCGGACGCCGCGGCGCTGCGCACGCGAGCGGTGCGCGACGGGGACGATTACGTCGTCACCGGCAGCAAGGCGTTCATCTCCGGCGGCGGGGCGAACGACGTCTATGTGACCATGGTCCGCACCGGCGTCGACGGACCGAAGGGCATCAGCTGCGTCGTCATCGACAAGGACATGCCCGGCGTCAGCTTCGGCGCGCCCGAGCGCAAGCTTGGCTGGCACAGCCAGCCGACGGCGCAGGTCAATTTCGACGGCGTCCGCGTGCCGGTGGCGAACCGCGTCGGCGACGAGGGCCAGGGCTTCGCCATCGCCATGCAGGGGCTGGACGGCGGGCGCCTGAACATCGGCGCGTGCAGCCTGGGCGGGGCGCAGCGCGCATTGGACGAGGCGTTGACCTATACGCGCGGACGGAGCCAGTTCGGGAAAGCCATCGCCGATTTCCAGGCGACGCAGTTCAAGCTCGCCGACATGGAGACCGAACTCGCCGCTGCCCGCGTCCTGCTCTACCAGGCGGCGGCCAAGGTCGCCGCGGGGGCACCCGACAAGACGCGCTTTGCCGCCATGGCGAAGCGGCTGGCGACCGATACCGGCATGGCGGTGGTCGACCGCGCGTTGCAACTCCACGGCGGCTACGGCTATCTGATGGACTATCCGGTCGAGCGGCTGTTCCGCGACCTGCGCGTCCACCAGATTCTCGAGGGCACCAACGAGATCATGCGGGTGGTCGTCGCGCGCGAGCTGATGCGGGCGAGCAACTGAGCGCGCCCGACACCCCTGCCCGCTATCTGCCGTCGCTGGCGGCGCTGTCCGCCGTCACGGCGATCGCGGTCGGGGCGGCGGCGGTGCACGGCGTGACCGACCCGCTGGCGAAGTCGCTCCTCCAGACCGGCGTCCAGTTCCAGCTGCCGCACGCCATTGCCGTCTTCGCCCTGCTCGGCTGGCGCGACCTGCCGGCGGTTCGCGGCGGTGCCTGGGCGTTGCTCGGGGGCAGCCTGGTGTTCGCCGGCACGCTCGACCTACTGGCGCTGGGCAGCCCGCGCTGGGTCGGCGCGATCACGCCCGTCGGCGGCTCGGCGATGCTGCTCGGCTGGCTGTGGCTGGCGCTCGCTCCCTTCGTGCCGCCGGCGCGGTCGTAACGTCCGGCCCTAGTTGCGGAAGCTCGGGTCGATCCGGTCGAGCTTCCTGAGCAGCGCCGGCCACGCGAGGCGGTCGGCGACCACCGAAAGTCCGCCCTTCCCCTGCCCCGCCGCCTTCTCCGGTGTCCCCTGCGGCGGGTGGTAGAGATTGTCGACGCCGCCCGACAGCGCCATGATCTGCGCCTCGCACGCGCGCTCCAGGAAATACATCTTGATGAAGCACTGCGCGACATTGGCTCCGACGGTCAGCGTGCCGTGGTTCCGCAGGATCATCGCGTCCTTGGTGCCCATGTCGGCGACGAGGCGCTCGCGTTCCTCGAGGTCGGTCGCGACGCCTTCATACTCGTGATAAGCGATCTCGTCGCGGATCAGCATCGCCGTCTGCGTCAGCGGCATCAACCCCTCCGCCTGCGCCGACACCGCCTGACCGGCGGGCGTATGCAGGTGCATGACGGCGTGCGCGTCGTCGCGAGCCATGTGCAGCGCCGAGTGGATGGTGAAGCCGGCGGCATTGGTGACATAGTCGGTCGGCATCACCGGCCGCCCCTCGACGTCGATCTTGACCAGGCTCGACGCGGTGATCTCGTCGAACATGAGGTTGTACGGGTTGATCAGGAAGTGATGCTCCGGCCCCGGCACGCGCGCCGACAGGTGGGTGAAGATCAAGTCGTCCCAGCCGTAGTGCGCGACCAGCCGGTAAGCGGCGGCAAGGTCGACGCGGATCGCCCATTCCTCCGGCGTCACCCGGTCCTGCAGGCTGTCGACGGACTTCAGCACGGTGGCCATGACGACTCTCCCAAGGCTTTGCGCCGTTGTGCGCGCGTCAGCCCGGATCGGCAAGCGCCCGATCGACCGCCGCGCCGTCGGCCAGCGGGTGCTTGGCGTTGACCAGCTCGACCAGGGTTGCACTGGCGACGTGGGTATAGATCTGCGTCGTCGCGATATCGGCGTGGCCGAGCAGGGTCTGCAGCGTCCGCAGGTCGGCGCCGCCCTCGAGCAGGTGGGTGGCGAAGGCGTGACGCAGGACGTGCGGGCTGATCCGGTCGGGCGGAATGCCGGCGTCGGCGGCGAGCACCTTGACCAGCTGGAACAGCCGCACCCGCGACAGGTGGCCGGTGCCGCTGGGAAACAGATAGCGCGCCTCGCGCGGGACGTTGGCGCCGTGGCGCTCGACCGCGGCGGCGGCGGCGGCGCCGACCGGCACCAGCCGCTCCTTGCCGCCCTTGCCGGTCAGGACGGCGAACCCGCGCCCCGGCTGAACGGCGTGGCGCGGCAGGCTGACGAGCTCGGTCGCGCGCAGGCCCGAGCCGTACAGCAGCTCGACCAGCGCCCCGAGGCGAAGCGTCGCCGGCGTCGGTGCCCGCGCGGCAAGCACGGCAAACAGCCGGTCGACGTCGCCCGCGCCCAAGGTTTTGGGCAGCGGCCGCGCGCGCGCCGGAGCGGGCAGGTCGGCGGTCGGGTCGTCACCGCGCAGCCCCTCGCGGCGGAGGAAGGCGAAGAAGCCGCGCAGCGCCGATGCCTTGCGCTGCAGTGTGGCGCGGGCGAGATCGCGCCAGCCGTGGCTCAGCCGCGCGAGATCGTCCGCCGTCGCCGCCGCCAGCCGGCCGCCAAGCGCCGCGCTCGCGCCGTCGAGGTCGCGGCGATAGGCGAGGATGGTGTTCGTCGCCGACCCGCGCTCGGCGGCGCACATGTCGAGGAACAGGGCGACGGCGCGGGTATCGGTCAGCGCCGTGCCGGCAGGGGCGTCGGTCGGTGCCTGCCCGATGTCGGCATCCGTCAGCGGCTCAGCCACGGGTGACGGCTTCGGCGGCAATCATCCGCGCCTCGTGCCCGTGGCCGGTTGCAACCCACGCCGCGACGATGTGCGCAAGATGGGCGGGCGGCACTCCGCGCCAGCTCGTCTGCAGCCCGGTCGCGGCGAGAACGGCGACCTCGCCCGTGCGCCTGCCGGCACCGGCGGCGTCGATCGCGCGGGTCCAGCTGTTGGCCACCGGCACGACGCGGACATCGCGGGCGACCGCGTCCCAGTCCGCCCCGCGGGCATGGCCGAAACCCTGCAGCGCCGCGAGCAACAGGGCCGCACGGTGCGGCGGCACGTCCTTCGCCCAGGCCCGGAAGCGGTCCGGCGAGACGGCGATGCCGCCGTTGGCCCCGACCGCGAGCAGCGCCCAGGCCTGGCGCGACGCCGCGTCGTCGCCGCCGGCGACCACCGGCCACCACGCCCGCGCGCGGTCCTCGACGCCGACGGCGAGCATCGCGGCAATCAGCTCGGCGGTGTCGGCGGCGACGGCGCGATCGACCGGCAGGCGGGCGGCCGCGATGCCGGTAGCGATCAACGCGGCATAATGATCGCCGTCGCCGCTCCATAGCGTCCGCATCGCTGCGACCCGGGCGACGGTCGTCGGCGCGGCAAAGGCGTCGCGCAGCGTGCCCGCCGGACTGGCGTCGAAGGCGCTGCGGTCAAGGTCGGCGCTCGCCGCGGCGATCCCGCCGACGAGGTCCTCGGCTGACGCGATACCGAGCACCGCCGCCGGGCGAAGCGCTGCGGCGCGGACGGCCGCCGGCTGCCCGGGCGCGCGCAGCACCCAGCCCCAGCTGACCCCGCCGGTCGCGCGCGCCAGCCCCTCCAGCCGGTCGAGCGGGATCGCCACACCGGCGGCCGTCGCGACGCCGAAGCGATAGGGCGTGATCTGGCCGACGCTGTCCCAGTCGACATTCGCCGCGCGGCCGGCGCCCAGGCTGATCGTCGCGATCCGCTCACCCAGCTGGATGTCGAAGGGATCGACGATCGCTCCGTCGCCGCCATCGCCACGCAGCGCATCGAAGCGACTGGCGCCGCTGATGTCGTCGCCGGCGATTGCCGCGCACATCGCCTCGGCGAGCTTCCACAGCGGGTCGGCCGACACCGCGCCGCCGACGTCGGCCAGCGGGCACAGGCCGGGGATGTCGGCCGCGGCGAGCGCGGCCTGGCCGGCAACGCGGATCAGGCGGGGCGTCATCCGGTCGACGGTCAGGTTGTCGACCAGCGCCTTGGCCGCGTCGACCTCGCCCATGCCGAGCAGGACCCGGGCGCGGTCGGCGACCCAGTCGGCGGCATTGACCCCCGGCGGCGCCTCCGCCTGCGTCGCCAGCGCCCGCCGCAGCGCGATGTGCGCCCAGCGCGCGGCGACCGGCGTCGCCAGCCGGCGCAGCAGCCCGTCGACGAAGCGCCCGTCGCTGCCGGCGAAGACGCCTGCCCCGAAGCCGCCGAGCGCCGGCGTCAGCGGTCCGACCGCACCGATCGCCGGCCCCGCGGCGGCGGGCGGCGGCTGGTCGGTCGCCTCCGGCTCGGCCGCCGCGGCATCGACGGGCGGCGCGGGCGCGAGCGGCAACGGGGACGGCGCGACGACGGGCGGCGGCGGCGGCGCGCCGAACGCGTCGGGCAGCAGCGACTTGGGCGCGGCAGGCGGCGGCGCGGCAGGCGGCGGCGCGGCCGGCGCGGCCGGCGCGTCGGCGACCTGCCCGCCGGTCGGCGCGGCCGCAAGCGCCGCCGCAGCGGCGAGGATCGCGAGGCGGTGCTTAGTGGCCAAGGCGGTCGTTCGGGATCACCTGCTCGACGTGGTGCGTCGGCGCGGGCACGTTCGCCGTCATCAGATAGACCGCACCGGCGACCACGAGCAGGACGAGGGCAAGGACGATCCACAGCAGCAGACGCATGAACAACTTTCCCGAAGTCGGCCGGGGTTGGCCGCGCGACGCGGCGGTGTATAGCGTAAGCCGATCGTGGAGTGCGACGCAAAAAACCTGGACAGCCGACCCGCGCCGCGACGACCGGCACCGTTGACGCGCCCGATCGTCCTCGTCGGGCTGATGGGCGCGGGTAAGTCGACCGTCGGCCGCCGCCTGGCGAGCCGCCTGCGCCTGCCCTTCGTCGACGCCGACACCGAGATCGAACGCGCCAGCGGCCTGTCCATCGCCGAAATCTTCGAGCGTTTCGGCGAAGCCCACTTCCGCGACGGCGAGCGCCGGGTCATCGCCCGCCTGATCACCGGCGAGCCCAAGGTCGTCGCCACCGGCGGCGGCGCCTTCATCGCCGCCGACACCCGGAGCCTGATCCTCGAGCGCGCCATCGCCGTCTGGCTCGATGCCGACATCGCGACGCTCGCCGAGCGGGTCAAGCGGCGGAACACGCGCCCCCTGCTCAAGGACCGCGATCCCGCCGAAGTGCTGAGCGAGCTCGCCCGCGTCCGTAACCCACTCTACGCCGAGGCGCACATCCACATCAGCAGCAAACCGACGCCGCACGACGCCACAGTGCGCTCGATCCTCGCCGCGCTGGCCGAGCACCGCGGATGATCGTGCCCGTCGCGCTGGGGCCGCGCCGCTACGACGTCCACATCGCTCCCGGCCTGATCGACCGGGTCGGGGACATCGTCGCGCCGCTGACCGTGCGCCGCCGGGTCGCCGTCGTCACCGATGCGACCGTCGCCGCGCTCCACCTGCCGCGCCTGACGGCGGCGCTGGCTGCCGCCGGACTGGACGCCGTGCCGGTGATCGTCGCGCCGGGCGAGGCGAGCAAGGACTGGCGGACGCTGGAAACGGTCGTCGAGACGCTGCTCGACCTTGGCGTCGAGCGCCGGGACTGTGTCGTCGCGCTCGGCGGCGGCGTGGTTGGCGACCTCGCCGGCTTCGCCTGCGCGGTCCTGCGGCGCGGCTGCCGCTTCGTGCAGGTGCCGACGACCCTTCTCGCCCAGGTCGACAGCTCGGTCGGCGGCAAGACCGCGATCAACGCGCGGGCCGGCAAGAACCTGGTCGGGGCCTTCCACCAGCCGGCGGCGGTGGTCATCGACCCCGCCCTGCTCGACACGCTGTCGCCGCGCGACCTCCGCGCGGGCTATGCCGAAATCGTCAAGACCGCGCTGCTGGGCGATGCCGGCTTCTTCGCCTGGCTGGAGGCGAACGGCGGTGCGGCGCTGGCCGGCGACGCCGCCGCGCGGGTGCACGCGATTGCCACCAGCGTCGCGGCCAAGGCGGAAATCGTCGCCGCCGACGAGCGCGAGACCGGCGATATCCGGGCGCTGCTCAACCTCGGCCACACCTTCGGCCATGCGCTGGAGGCCGAGGCCGGCTTTTCCGACCGGCTGTACCACGGCGAGGCGGTGGCGATCGGCTGCGCGCTGGCGTTCCGCTTCTCCGCCCGGCGCGGCCTGTGCCCGGTGGCCGACGCCGAGCGCGTGACGGCGCACCTCGCCGCCGCCGGGCTGCCGGTATCGCCGCGGGGGATCGCCGCGACCGTGGTGCCGCTGATCGCCCACATGCGCCAGGACAAGAAGGTCACCGGCGGCACCGTTCCCTTCATCCTCGCCCACGGCATCGGCCACGCCTTCGTCGCGCGCGATGTCCCGCTCGACGACGTCGCGGCCTTCCTGAACGTCGAACTGGCGTGATCCGCACCGCGCTGATCGCGCTCCTCGTCGCCGCGCCGGCGGTGACCGCGCCGCCGGCAGCGGCGGTGCCGGCCGAACCGGTCGCGCTGACCTTCGACGACCTGCCGGTGTTCGGCACGGTTCGCCCGATCGCTGCGCAGGCGGCGATCACCCGCAAGCTGCTGCGCGGCCTCGTCCGCCATCATCTGCCGGCGACGGGCTTCGTCAACGAGGTCAACCTCGAAGGCGGCGACCGCCCGGCCCGGATCGCGCTGCTGGCCGCGTGGCTCGACGCGGGCATGGACCTCGGCAACCATGGCTACAGCCATCTGTCGCTGACCGTCACGCCGGTCGCCGACTATATCGAGGATACGGCCAAGGGCGACGCCGTGACCAAGACGCTGCTTGCCGCGCGCGGGCGGAGCGAGCGCTGGTTCCGCTACCCCTTCCTCGAAACCGGACCGACGCTGGCGGTCCGCCACACCTTCGAGGACTGGCTGGCGGGCGCGCACTACCGCGTCGCGCCGGTGACGCTGGAGAATTCGGACTATCAGTTCGCCGATCCGTACGATGCCGCGCTCGCCGTCGGCGACACGCGCCGGGCGCGGGCGATCCGGCGCGAATATGTCGCGTACTCCGCCGCCGCCGTCACCTGGTACCGCAGCGCCGCCCTCGCCCTGTTCGGGCGCCGCCCGGCCCTCGTCTGGCTGCTCCACGCGAGCAAGCTCAACGCCGACACCGTGCCGGCGCTGGCAAGGATCATCCACCGCGAGCATCTGCGCGCGGTGACGCTCGACGCCGCGATGGCCGATCCGGCCTACATGACGACGGAGGATTATGCCGGTCCCGACGGCAACGAATGGCTCGAACGCTGGTCGGTCACCCTCCACCGCGAGCTTCCATGGGACCGGATGCCCAAGGTTCCCGGGGACATCGAGGTCGCCAGCGCCACGCTGAGCGACCCCGACGACGACCATGGCACGCCGTAGCCCTAGCGCACCGCGTCGTCGTAGAAGCGGGCGAGGTCGGCCTTCATGGCGTGGAGCGCCTCGGTGTTGAGATAGACCATGTGCCCCGAGGGGTAGTAGGCAAAGCGCAGGTTCGGCCGCAGCGTCTTGTCGATCTGCAGATGCGCGAGGTCGTATTCGGTGCCGAAGAACGGGGTCGCCATGTCGTACAGCCCGTTCAGCGAATAGACGAGCAGGTGCGGGTTCTCGCGCATCGCCGCCGACAGATCGAGCGCGGTGTCGGCCAGGGCCTGGCTCGCCCCGCCGCCGCGCGCGCCCGGCGGGCGGTGCGAGAAGTCCCACTTCAGCGCCGGCGAGTAATAGGTCGGGCGGTAGGTCAGGGTGCTGGTGAAGCCAAGGTCGTGGGCGAGATAGTGGTGGAAGCTCGACACGAAGGCACCGGTGATGCCGGTGTCGGAGGGATCGCTCTCCGGGCTGTCGGACGCGGTGTCGGCGTCGATGCCGGTGAAGCGGCTGTCGTAGCGCCCCAGCGTCCGCCGCTGGTCGCGCAGCAACTCCTTGCGGAAGCGGCTGAGGTCGACCCGAAGGTCTGAATCGAGGATGAAACGCAGCGGCAGTCCGGTGAAGCCCGCCAGCTGCTGCGCGATCTGCTGCCGCTCGGCGTCGGGCAGGTCCTGGCCCTGGGCCAGCGCCTGCGCGTACGGCCCGCGCGCGAACGCCCGCGCGGCGCCGAGGAAGGCGTTGAGGTCGGCCGGGGCCGGGATGCGGTGGTGGTAGGCCGCCGTCGCGGCATAGCTCGGCAGATAGTTGATCAGGTCCTGGTCGAGCCCCGGTGCGCGCCGGCCGTAGTTCATGATCGACGACAGCAGGACGACGCCGTTCAGCTGCACCCCGTCCTGCGCCAGCCGGTACGACAGCCCGCCCGAGCGCGTCGTGCCGTACGATTCGCCGAAGATGAACTTGGGCGCATTCCAGCGGTCGTTGATCGTCAGCCAGCGCTCGATGCCGCGGGCGAAGGTGTCGATGTCGGCGTCGGTGCCCCACAGCTTTTCCAGCTTGGTATCGCCGAGCGGCCGCGAGAAGCCGGCGCCGAGCGCGTCGACGAAGACGAGGTCCGACTTGTCGAGCAGGCTGTCGTTGTTGTTGACGAGGCTGAACGGCGGCCCGGCCGTCGCCTGCGGGCTGTCGGTGCGGACGCGGACCGGCCCCAGCGACCCCATATGCAGCCAGACCGACGAGCTGCCCGGCCCCCCGTTGTAGAGGAAGGTCACCGGCCGGTTCGGCTCGCCGGTGGTATAGGCGACGTAGAACAGGCTGGCGGTCGGCTTGCCGTCGTCGTCGCGGATCGTCACCGTGCCGGCGGTGGCGGTATAGGCGACCTGCCGCCCGCCGATCGTCGCGGTGTGGCGGCTGGGCACGCGCAGCTCGCGGATCGGCGCGGTGGCGATGTCGCTGTCGCCGAGCTTGGCCTCGCGCGCCCGCTCGGCCCGCGGATCGCCGGCCGGCTGGTTGTTCGTCGTGTCCGCCCGGCCCGGCTCGTCCCGGTCCGCCGCGGTGCCGCTGTGCCGGCCGCGCTCCGCCTGCGCGCCGGTGGCGGCGGCGGTCGGACGCTCCTGAGCCATGGTGGACGGGGCAGCGAGCAGGGCGATCAGCGAAACGGCAAGCAGGCGCATGGGGCATTCTCCACGGGTCGAAGCGCGCACATTGCACGGCCGTGACGCGGTGCAACAGCCTTATGCGGCAGACGCCTCCGCGGGTGGCGGGTAGAGGCGCAGGCGGCGAACCATGCGCGGGTCGCCGTCGATCACCTCGAAGCGCCAGCCCGACGGGTGCGCGATCATCTCGCCAACCGCGGGTACCCGCCCGGCAAGCATGAAGACCATGCCGCCCAACGTGTCGACATCGACGCCGACATCGTCGCTGGCGAACACCTGGCCGGTGGTCGCCTCCAGTTCGGCGAGTTCCAGGCGGGCGTCGGCCTCGTAGAGATCGTCGCCGATCGCCTGGAGCAGCTTGGCCTCGTCCTCGTCGTGCTCGTCCTCGATGTCGCCGACGATCTGCTCGACAAGATCCTCGATCGTCACCAGCCCGTCGGTGCCGCCGAACTCGTCGACGACGATGGCCATGTGCGTCCGCCCGGCGCGCATCCGCGCGAGAAGGTCGAGGACGCGCATCGACGACGGCACGAACAGCACCGTCCGCAGCAGCGACCGGACATCCAGGTCGTGGAACGGCTGCGACGACACCGCGTCGTCGAACGTAGTGGCGATGCGCGTGTAGACGTCCTTCAGGTGGACCATGCCGATGACCTGGTCGAGGCTGCCCGCGTACACCGGCAGGCGGCTGTGGCCGGCCTCGCGGAACAGGGCGACCAGCTCGGCAAAGCTGTCGTCGGCGTCGAAAGCGACGATGTCGGCGCGCGGCACGGCGGCGTCGTCGACCAGCCGCTCGCCGAAGTGAAGCAGGTTCTTCAGCATGGTCCGCTCGACCATCGACAGGTCGTCGCGGTCGGCAGGCTCGCCAACGACCTCGTCGATCGCTTCCTCCAGGCTCTCGCGCAGGCTCGGTTCGGCGCTGGTGCCGCCGAAGGCCCGCTTCAGACTTCGCCACAGCCGCGTGGCGAAGTCGCTTCTAGGGTAAGGGTCGCTCATCGTGCCCTTAATCGGGGGCGGCGTACGGATCGGCAAGCCCGAGCGTCGCCAGCGCCGCGGTTTCGAGCCCCTCCATGTGCGCGGCGGCCCCGTCGTCGCCGTGGTCGAGGCCGAGCAGGTGGAACAGGCCGTGGACGATCAGGTGGCGGGCATGGTCGGCCGGTGAGATTTTACTGGCCGCCGCCTCCGCCGCGACCGTTTCCCAGGCGAGGACGATGTCGCCGAGCAGAACCTCGCCGTCGTCGCCGTTGCTCAGTCCGTCGAGCAGGTCGGCCTGCACCATCGGGAACGACAGGACGTTGGTCGCCTTGTCCTGGTGCCGGTATTGCGCGTTCAGCGTCCGCACCTCGGCATCGTCGGTCAGCCGGACGGCGACCTCGAGCGCAAAGCCGGCCTGGGCCAGATGCGCGTGCGCCGACTGCGCCAGCGCCGCAGCGACCGCTGCCGCCGCCAGCGCGGACCAGTCGGTGCCGGCATTCCAGCCGCCGCCGGCGACCTCGGTGTCGACGGTCAGCATCCGGCGTGCCGGTCAGCCATTCTGGGGAGGCCCCTCGTACGCCTCGACGATCGCGCCGACGATCGGGTGGCGGACGACCTCGCGACTGGAAAAGCGAAGCGTCGCGATCCCCGGGATGCCGGCGAGCTTGCGCACCGCGTCGGCCAGTCCCGACGCCGCCGGGTTGGGCAGGTCGACCTGGTTGGGATCGCCGCACACGACCATCCGGCTGCCCTGGCCGAAGCGCGTCAGGAACATCTTCATCTGCAGCGGCGTCGTGTTCTGCGCCTCGTCGAGAATGACGAAGGCATTGGCCAGCGTCCGCCCGCGCATGAAGGCCAGCGGCGCGATCTCGATCTCTCCGCTCGCCAGCCGCCGCTCGACCTGCTCGGTCGGCAGCATGTCGTACAGCGCGTCGTACAGCGGCCGCAGGTACGGATCGACCTTGTCCTTCATGTCGCCGGGGAGGAAGCCGAGCCGCTCGCCCGCCTCGACCGCGGGGCGGGACAGGATCAGCCGGTCGACCGAGCCGGCGACGAGCTGGCTGACCGCCTGCGCCACCGCAAGATACGTCTTGCCGGTTCCCGCCGGACCGAGCGCGAAGATGACGTCGTCGCGGCCCAATGCCTCGATATAGCGGACCTGCGTTGGCGACCGCGGCACGATCGTCTTGCGCCGGGTACGGATGACGACCGCCGGGTTGGGCGTGCCGTCGTCGCGGATCATCCCGTCGAGCGAGGGATCGGAGGTAATCGCCACCGCCCCTTCGACGTCGCCGGTATCGACCCCCTGCCCTTGCACCAGCCGGTTGTAGAGGCTGCTGAGCACGTCGCGGGCGCGGGCGGCGCTGTCGGCCTCGCCCTCGATCGAGACCTTGTTGCCGCGGGCCGCGATATAGACGCCGAGCCGGTTCTCGAGCACGATCAGGTTCTGGTCGTACTGGCCGAACAGCGGCCCCAGCAACTGCGGCCGGTCGAACTCCAGCTCGAGGCGAACGCGGTCGCTGGGGCCGACCGGCACGCCGCGAGTGCCATTGCCGGCAGGACGCAGGCCGGCGGCGGGGCCGCGGGGCGCGGATTTCTTTGCCACTCAGGCAGCCATGGTCAGGGTCACAGGCGCTCCTTCGAGGCTGTTGGGGTGGGCGGCGATCAGGTCGACGGCAACCAGGTCGCCGATCGCCGCGCCGGGCGCGACGACGACGACCGACTGCAGCCACGGCGACTTGCCGATCAGCTGGCCGGGGCGGCGGCCGGCGCGGTCGAGCAGGATCTCGCACCGCCGCCCGACGCTGGCGCGGTTGAACGCCAGCGCCGTCGCGGCGATCGCGGCCTGCAGCTCGGCCAGCCGCACGTCCTTGACCGCTTCGGGCACCTGATCGTCGAGCGCGGCCGCCGGCGTCCCCGGACGGGCCGAGTATTTGAAGCTGTACGCCTGCGCGTACCCGACCTCGCGGACGATCTGCAGCGTCGCGGCGAAGTCGGCGTCGGTCTCGCCGGGGAAACCGACGATGAAGTCGCCCGAGACCGCGATGTCGGGCCGGGCGGCGCGGAGCCGGTCCAGCGTGCGCAGGTAGCTGGCGCGCGAATGGGCGCGGTTCATCGCCTTCAGCAGCCGGTCCGACCCCGACTGCACCGGCAGATGGAGGTACGGCATCAGCACGTCGATCTCGCGGTGGGCGGCGATCAGGTCGTCGGCCATGTCGCGCGGGTGCGAGGTCGTGTAGCGCAGCCGCGCCAGCCCCGGCAGCGCGGCGATGCGGCGGATCAGCCCGGCCAGCGTGACGTCGCCGTCGCGGTAGGCATTGACGTTCTGGCCGAGCAGCGTCAGCTCCTTCGCGCCCGCCGCCACCAGCGTCGCCGCCTCGGCGACGAGCGCGTCCGCCGGCCGCGAAACCTCGCCGCCGCGCGTGTAAGGCACGACGCAGAAGGTGCAGAACTTGTCGCAACCCTCCTGCACCGTCAGGAACGCCGCGTGGCCGACGGGGCCGCGCCGCGCCGGCAGCGCCGCGAACTTGGAGGCCGCCGGCATGTCGGTATCGATCCCGCCGGTCGCCAGCAGCGCCGGCAGGCGGTGGTAGGCGTTCGGCCCGACGACGACATCGACCGCCGGCGCGCGGGCCATGATCTCCGCGCCTTCGGCCTGGGCGACGCAGCCGGCGACGACGATCCGTGGCTTATCCGCACGCGCCTTCAGGCGGCCGACCTCGGAATAGGTCTTCTCCGCCGCCCGCTCGCGGATATGGCAGGTGTTGAGGACGACGATGTCGGCCAACTCGATCCCCGCGGCGACATGGCCGCTGGCCTCGAGCAGCTCGCCGATGCGCTCGCTGTCGTACACGTTCATCTGGCAGCCGAAAGTCTTGACGTGGTAGGTCGCGGTCATCGTCCCACCGTACCGCAGCCGCGCGGGCGCGTCACCCGGCCTTGACCAGGCGGGCGATGAAGAAGCCGTCGACCCCGCCGGCGTCCGCCAGCATCCCCGGCAGGACGCGGACGACGCCGTCGACGGGCGCGATGCCCGCGGGCAGTTCGCTTGCGGCGACCGGATCCAGCCGCAGCTCCGGGTGGCGGCCGAGTGCGGCGGCGAGTTGGTCCTCGCCCTCGGCGCGTTCGAGGCTGCACGTCGAGAAGACCAGCCTGCCGCCGGGCGCGAGCCACGCCGCCGCCCGGTCGAGCAGCGCCGCCTGCAGGTCGAGCAGCGGCCCAAGGTCGCGCCCGCCCTTTAGGTGGAGGACGTCGGGGTGGCGGCGGAAAATGCCGCTGGCCGAGCACGGCGCGTCGAGCAGGACGGCGTCGAACGCGGTCGCCGGCTGCCACGCCAGCGCGTCGGCGGCGACGATGCGCGCGCTCAGACTCGTCCGGGCAAGGTTGTCGTGCAACCGGTCGAGCCGGCCTTCGGAGACATCGAGCGCGGTCACCGCGGCGCCGGCGGCCGCGAGTTGCAGCGTCTTGCCGCCCGGCGCGGCGCACAGGTCGAGCGTCGCCGTACCCGGGGCGACGCCGAGCAGGCGGGCGGGCAGGCTGGCGGCGAGATCCTGGACCCACCACGCCCCTTCGGCGAAGCCCGGCAGGTCGGGGATCGCGGCCCGGCTTGCCAGCCGCAGATGGCCCGGGGCCAGCGACACGGCGTCGAGCGCGGCCGCCCAGCGTGCGGTCTCGGCGGCGTCGCGCAGCGTCAGGTCGATCGGCGGCTCGTGCCCGAAGGCCGCTGCCGCCGCGTCCGCCGCCGCCCCTCCCCACGCCGCGCGCCAGCGGCTGCGATACGGCTCGGGCAGCGTCGGCGCCGACGGCAGGCGCGCCTGCTCGCGCAGCAGCCGCGACAGTACGGCGTGGACCAGCCGCCGCGGCCCCCCTTCGGTCAGCGCCAGCGTGGTCGCGATCACCGCGTGCGCCGGCGTGGCGAGGAGCAGGCGGCCGGCCAGCCCGATCCGCAGCGCCATCCGCGCCCGGGCGTCCGCCGGCAGTGGCTTCGGCGTCGCCGAATCGATCAGCGCGTCGAGGTCGACGAGCCAGCGCAGCACCGCCGCCGCCAGGTTGCGCGCCAGCGCCCGGTCGGCGGGATGCTCGACCCCGGCCAGCGCCGTGTCGAGCGCCGACTCGAGCGGCCGTCCCTGACCAAGGACGCTGGTCAGCAGGCGGAGCGCCGCGCGCCGCGCGGGCGTGCCGACGGGATCGCTGGGCATGCGGGCAAAAGCCATTGCCGTTCGCCTAGTCGCTTCGCCGGGGCCGGTCACCCGCTTTTCGTCGCCGGGGTTGGCCTCCTCCGACAGCGGGGCTAAGCTGGAACCATGGAGCAGATGGTCACCGGCAACGTCACCGTCGTCGTCGCCGAGACGCCGGTCACGGTCAGCGTCACCGTTCCCGCCGGGCCGACGCCGCTGTCCGGCCTGCTGCCGCTGTTCAACGAGTTCGCCGGCGTGCTCGCCGACCACGGTACCCAGCGGGCCGCCGCGGCCGGGCGGACGGTGTCGTGCCGGGCGGGCTGCGGCGCCTGTTGCCGTCAGCCGGTCCCGCTGGCGCCGAGCGAGGCGCGCGCGCTCGCCGACGTGGTCGAGGCGATGCCCGGGCCGCGCCAGGCGACGATCCGCGCGCGCTTTGCCGCCGGCAAAGCCGCTTTTGCCGCCGCCGGCGTCCGCGTCCGCGGCGACGTCATCTTCGGCCCCACTCCGGAAGTCATGCGCGAACGCGTCGCCGCCTACATGGCGGCCAATGTGTCGTGCCCGTTCCTCGAGGACGGCTCGTGCTCGATCTACCCCGACCGGCCGACGATCTGCCGCGAGTATCTGGTCACCAGCCCGGCCGAGAACTGCGCCCTGCCCGAGCCGGAGACGATTGCCCGGGTGGAGATCGCCGGCTCGATCTCGACGGCGCTGGCGACCGTCGATGCGGAAATCGAGGGCCTGCGCCGCGTCCTCCTGATCGACAGCCTCGACTGGGTTGCCGACCACCCCGCGCCGCCGCCGACACGGACCGGGCCGCAGCTGGTCGAAGCCGTGTTCGCCGGACTGGCCAAGTCGAACTGAAGGGTCGCGGCGCACCAGCGCGGCGCGGAGGAAGGCAGCGATGAAAGCGGAGCGCACGGACGGCAAGGATGCGGGCAAGTCGGTGCGCCTGCTCCGGATCGGCGAGCAGGTCCGCCACGCACTCGCCGGTGTCCTCGCCCGCCGCGAGGTGCGCGATCCGGTGCTCGAGGCGGCGATCGTTTCGGTCAGCGAAGTCCGCGTCACGCCCGACCTGCGCCAGGCGACAGTCTTCGTCCATCCGCTCGGCGGGACCAATGCCGAGGCGGTGCTGGCCGCGCTCAAGACCAATGCCCGCTACCTGCGCGGCGAGGTCGCGCGCCATCTGGCAACGAAGTACACGCCCGATCTCAGCTTCCGCCTCGACGAGAGCTTCGACGCCGGCGCGCGGATCGATGCCATCCTGCGCCGCCCGGAGATCGCCCGCGACCTTGGCGGCGAAGGTGGCAGCGAGGGGCGCGGCACCAAATCCGGCGACGGAACGTTGGAGCGCCCATGACCATCAAGCTCGGCATCGTCGGCGTCGGCAAGATCGCGCGCGACCAGCATCTCCCGGTGATCGCCGCCGATCCCGCCTTCACCCTCGTCGCGGCGGCGAGCAAGTCCGGGCAGCCGGTCGAGGGGGTGCCGACCGTCCCCGACATCGACACGATGTGCGCGCAGCATCCCGAGATCGAGGCGGTGACGATCTGCACGCCGCCGGTCGACCGCCACGTCCTGATTCGCGACGCGCTCAACCGCGGGCTCCACGTCATGCTCGAGAAGCCGCCGGGCGCGAGTTCTCAGCGAAATCACCGACCTGCCCGGCCTGGCCAAGGCCAAGAACGTCGCCCTGTTCGCCACCTATCATTCGCGCTTCGCCCCCGCCGTCGCCCCGGCCCACGACTGGCTGCGCGGCAAGACGGTCAAGGCGGTCCGCGTCCGCTGGCTCGAGGACGTCCGCCGCTGGCATCCGGGGCAGGACTGGGTGTTCCAGCCGGGCGGGCTCGGCGTGTTCGACCCCGGCATCAACGCGCTGTCGTCGCTGACCGCGATCCTGCCGGCGAGCCCCTTCATCACCTCGGCCGAGCTGATGTTCCCGGCCAACCGCGACACGCCGATCGCCGCGACGCTCGCCATGACCGACGCCGCCGGCGTGCCGATGGACGTCCGCTTCGACTGGCGTCAGACGGGCGAGCAGACATGGGAGATCGACGTCGACACCGACGCCGGAACGTTGAAGCTGACCCAGGGTGGATCGGCGCTCGACCTCGCCGGAACGGTGATCCCGCCGCACGACGATCCCCACGTCGAGTATCGCGGGCTCTACCGCCACTTCGCCGAGCTGGTCGCCGCCCGCGCGGTCGACTTCGACGTCCGCCCGATCGAGCTTCTCGCGGACGCCTTCATGCTCGGCAAGCGGACCGAGGTCGCGGCGTTCGACTGGTAGCGCCTCCCCCTCCCGCTGGCCGGGAGAGGGAGGACGTCGGCCTTACGCCGCGCGGGCCTTCAGGATCTTGCCCGGGGCCCGCGGCGGCTCGCCCTTGGGCAGCGCGTCGATCAGCTCCATGCCCTGCGTGACCTCGCCCCAGACGGTGTACTGGCCGTCGAGGAACGGCGAATCGCCGAAGCAGATGAAGAACTGGCTGTTGGCCGAATTGGGATTCGACGTCCGCGCCATCGAAGCGACGCCGCGGACGTGCGGCTCGCGGCTGAACTCGGCCTTGAGGTCGGGCTTCTTGGAGCCGCCGCTGCCGGTGCCGGTCGGATCGCCACCCTGCGCCATGAAGCCGGGAATGACGCGGTGGAAGACGGTGCCGTCGTAGAAGCCCTCGTTGGCCAGCTCGGCGATGCGCGCGGCGTGCCCGGGCGCCAAGTCATTGCGCAGCTTGATCGTGACGTCGCCGCCCTCCAGGGTCAGCGTCAGGGTTTCAGCGGTCATCAAGCTACTCCGGATGTGGAGGCGCGTATCTAGGGGCGCAGGCCGTATCCGCCAAGCGCGCCGCGGAGCGCGTCGGGCAAGGGCGCGGGGCCGGCCTCGCCGCGAAAGACCATGACGGTGTCGCACAGGCCGACGCAGGTGCCCGCCTGGAACAGGCCGAGCGCGATGCGCCAGCTCGTCCGCCCGGCGTCAATCGCGGCCGCCGTCACCGTCGCGGGTGCGGGATAGCGCGCCTCGCCCAGGTAATCGATCTCGACGCGGGCGACGAGGAAGCGGGGCCGGCCAAGATCGTGGGCGGCGCGCAGGTGCCCGTTGAAGCGGACCCGGCCCTCCTCGTACAGCTGCGCCACGGCGACGTTGTTCAGGTGCGCGTTCAGGTCCATGTCGCCGAAGCGCGTGCCGATTTCGACCGACCACGGGTAGGCGGCGGCGTCGCGCCGCCGCGGATCGCCGCGCATCTAGGCGGCGGGCGGCGGGTTGACCGCGTTACCCTTGTCATAGGCGGTCACCGTCGCGGGACGGGCGTCGATCGCCTCCTTCCACCGGCGCAGGTGCGCGAGGTCGGCGACCAGCGGCGCGGCCATCGTCGCCAGCGCCCGCACCCATGGGTAGCTCGCCATGTCGGCGACCGAATAGCCGCCGCCGGCGAGGAACTCCTGCGTCGCCAGGCGCCGGTCGAGGACGCCGAGCAGGCGCGTCGTCTCGTCGGTGTAGCGCTTGATGCCGTACGGGACCTGTTCGGGCGCGAAGCGGACGAAGTGGCTCATCTGCCCGGCCATCGGCCCGAGGCCGCCGACCTGCCAGAACAGCCATTCCTTGACCGCGACCCGCTCGCGCAGCGTATCGCCGGCGAACGCCTTCGCCTTCTTCGCGAGGTAGAGCAGGATCGCGCCCGATTCGAAGATCGACAGCGGCCCGCCGCCGCCCGGCTGATCGCCGTCGTTCGGATCATGGTCGACGATCGCCGGCATCCGGTTGTTCGGGCTGATCGCGATGAAGGCCGGTGCCATCTGCTCGCCCTTGCCGATGTTGACCGGGCGGATGGTGTAGTCCGCGCCCATCTCCTCGAGCATCAGCGTGACCTTGTGCCCGTTCGGCGTCGGCCAGAAGTAGAAGTCGATCATCGCATGTGCTCCCAGGCGCTCGGCCGCATCCGTGGCCCCAATCCTGCTTAACCCCAGTTTTGAGCCACGGTCAAAGCGGCCCGTCGGGCATCGCCTTGACCGTGCTGACGGTGTTGTAGTGGTGCCAGAGGAAGACTGCGAGCGCGCCCCGGTGCGGGGCGAACGGCGCGGCGAGTTCGCGGGTGCGCTTCTCGGTCGGCCGGCCCTCCAGGCCGAGGATCCGCCCCAGCTCGATCTGCACGGCGAGGTCGCCGGCGGGGAAGACGTCGCCGCGGCCATCGGCGAACAGCAGATAGATCTCCGCCGACCAGCGGCCGATGCCCTTGACCGCGACCAGCCGCGCGATCGCTTCCTCGTCGTCGGCCGGCAACGCGGCGAAGTCGAGGCCGTCGACGCAGGCGCGGGCGAGGGCATGGACGTAGGCCGCCTTCTGCCCCGACAGGCCGGCGGCGCGCAGCGCCTCGACCGGCACCTCCAGCACCGCAGCGAGGTCGGTGAAGCCGCCGCACGTCGCGTCGAGCCGCGCCCAGATGCTGTCGGCCGCCTTGACCGAGACCTGCTGCCCGACGATCGCGCGCATCAGCGTCAGCGGCCCGCGCTCGCGGATGCGCTCCGGCGGGTAGCCGGCGCGGGCCAGCGCCGCCGCCAGCGGCGGCGAGGCGGCGGCGATCGCCTCGACCCCCTGGCGCAGGCGCGCGTCGCTCAGTCCCATGGCCGTCTCTCTTGTCTGTCGCCCCCCGGCGGTTATTAGGCGCGCTGACCCCCGCCGTCGATGAGGAACCGCCCGTGCCCCAGATCAGCGTCACCGACCGCGCCGGAACGACGACCAGCGTTCCCGCCAAGCCCGGTCATTCGGTGATGGAGATCATCCGCGACAACGGCTTCGACGAACTGCTCGCCCTGTGCGGCGGCTGCTGCAGCTGCGCCACCTGCCACGTCATCGTCGCGCCCGAATGGAGCGGGCGCGTCGGGCCGCCGAACCGCGACGAGGCCGACCTGCTCGACAGTTCGGACCACCGGACGGCGACCTCGCGCCTGTCGTGCCAGATCGACTTCACCGCCGCCCTCGACGGGCTGGCAGTGCGGATCGCGCCGGAAGACTGATCGAATAAACCAGCCCCGACCGGAGCGGACGTCAGACCGGTTCCCCAACACGGCCGGACGCTCTACATTACCGGTCCATGCCGTTCCGCGAACTCCGCAGCCAGGGCTTCTTCGCCGACAAGAACCGTGCCTTCTGGCTGCTCCAGGGCGGCGGCTGGGGCGCGTACCTGCTCTTGCGGACGCTCGGCGGGCTGGCCAACCGCATGGGGCTGACCTTCTTCCTGCCGACGATCATCGTCACGGCGACCGGTTTTTCGCTGACGCTGCTGATGGCGGCGGCCTATCGCCGGGTCATCCGCATGCGTCCGGCCTTCGTCTGGACGCTGACGCTGGTCATCGTCACCGCGGCGGCGGCGCTGTTCTCGCTGCTCGAGGTATGGGCGCACGCGACCTTCTACGAGCCCGGGTGGAAGCCCGTGGGCATCGAGTTCCTCGGCGCGATCCTCCTCGACGGCGCGGTACTCGGCGCGTGGAGCGGGCTGTACTTCGGCATCAACTATTACCTGCTGCTCGCCGACCAGACGCGGCGGATGGAGCAGATCGCCGCCCAGGCGAACAGCGCGCAGCTCGAGATGCTCCGCTACCAGCTCAATCCGCACTTCCTGTTCAACACCTTGAACTCGATCTCGACGCTGGTGCTGCTGAAGCAGACCGAGCGCGCCAACGCCATGCTGTCGCGCCTGTCGTCGTTCCTCCGCTACAGTCTGGTCGGCGAGCGCGAGGGGCTGGCCACCGTCGCGCAGGAGACCGAGGCGCTGAAGCTCTACCTCGACATCGAGCGGACCCGCTTCGAGGAGCGGCTGCGCGCCACCTTCGAGATCGAGCCGCGGGCGATGGCGGCGCGGCTGCCGTCGCTGATCCTCCAGCCGATCATCGAGAACGCGGTCAAATATGCCGTCACGCCGGCCGAGGACGGCGCCGACATCGAGATCGACATCCGCGTGCTGCCGGGCGACCCGCGCGCGGGCCCGGACGCGGCGCGGCTGGTCATCACCGTTGCCGACTCCGGACCGGGGGTCGACTTCGCCGCGCTGCAGGGCGAGGCGCCAGTGACGACGTCGGGTACCGGCGTCGGTTTGCCGAACATCCGCGACCGCCTGGCCCAGGCGTACGGCGACGACCACCGCTTCGAACTGGTCCCCAACGACCCGCGCGGGTTGATCGTCCTGATTGACATTCCGTTCCAGACAGCGGACGGCAAAACCGAGGGCGACGATGCACCGTCAGTGACGGAACGCATTGATCTGAAAGCGGGGGCGCAACTACCGACGAGGGAAAGCGCAGCATGATCCGGACCATTCTTGTCGATGACGAACGCCTCGCCATCCAGGGATTGGAGTTACGCCTGGCTCCGTTCGACGACATCGACATCGTCGAGTGCTGCAGCAACGGGCGGGAGGCGATCCGCGCGATCAAGACGCTTAAGCCCGATCTCGTCTTCCTCGACATCCAGATGCCGGGCTTCGACGGCTTCTCGGTCATCGCCGGACTGGCCGAGGTCGAACCGCCGCTCGTGGTCTTCGTCACCGCCTACACGGAGCACGCGCTGAAGGCGTTTGAAGCGCACGCGGTCGATTATCTGATGAAGCCGGTCGAGGAGGACCGCCTCGCCGCGACGATCGAGCGGGTGCGGACGCGCCTGACCGAGAAGCGCAGCTGCGAGGAGCGCGGGCGGTTGAAGGACATCCTGGCCGACGTCGCCCCCGACGCCCTGCCCGACGACCTTGCCGATGCCACCGACCCGGCCGCCAGCCGCTTCGAGAAGATCATCAACATCAAGGACCGCGGCCAGATCTTCCGCGTCGATGTCGACGACATCGAGCGGATCGACGCGGCGGGCGATTATATGTGCATCTACACCGCCGCCCAGACGCTGATCCTGCGCGAAACGATGAAGGACCTGGAAAAGCGCCTCGACCCGCGCCGCTTCCAGCGCGTCCACCGCTCGACGATCGTCAACCTCGACAACGTCAAGTCGGTCAAGCCGCACACCAACGGCGAGTGCTTCCTCGTCCTCGGCTCGGGCACGCAGATCAAGGTCAGCCGCAGCTACCGCGACGTGGTGGCGCGGTTCCTGTAGGGGGTCGCGCCGGGCCGGGCGGCCCTGCACCCGCCGCCAGCGGTCGTTTTCAGGCCAAGACCCTATTGAGTGCGAACCGCGTCGGCGTGGGCCGTCGGACGGTTGTTGATGAACCGTGCCTAAGTTTTCGCCTCACGGATCGTTCACGCCGGCGGAGCGATATGTCGCAGGAGTGGCCGCTTCGGCTGCGTTACGAAAGGACGACCATGCGACGCTTAGTTCTCGCCGCCCTGCTGGCGGTCACCGCCGCGCCGGCGCTGGCCCAGGTTCCGCCGCCCGAGGTTCGCCAGGACGAGCGCGACCACCGCGGCGACACCCGCGATGCCCGCCCGGACAACCGGGGCGACAACCGCGACGCGCGGCCCGACGGGCGCGACTTCCGCCAGGAGAACGGCGGCATCCGTCAGGACGAGCACCGGTCCGATCGCGACGGCCAGCAGGGCGGTTATGACCACCGCGACGGGCGCGACATGCGCCAGGACGACCACCGCGGCTACCAGGACCAGCGCGGCGACCAGGGCGGCCGCGACTTCCACGACGGCCGTGACTATCGTCACGACGACCGGCGCGACTACGGCAATCGCGGGGATATCCGGCAGGACTATCGCCAGGCGTTCCGCGATGACCGCCGCGGTTACGGCGAAAGCGACAGTTACGCCCGCTTCCACGGCAACCGCTACTTCTACCCCCGCGGCTACGGCTATCGCTATTACAGCGTTGGCACCTTCCTGCCGCGCGTTTTCTTCGACCAGCGCTACTACATCGGCAACCCCTACGCATACCGCCTGCCGCTTGCGTATGCCGGCACGCGGTGGATCCGGGTCGGACCGGATGCGTTATTGATCCGGGTCTACGACGGTCGGGTCGTCCGCGTCATTCAGGGCCTGTTCTACTAACTCGTGGACTTTTGGGAGAAACGACGATGATGAAGACCCTGATCCTTGCCGCCGCCGTGGCGCTGAGTGCCGGCGCGGCCAGCGCGCAGCCGGTCGCCGCGGACCGCATGGAGATGCGCCACGACCGCATGGACGTCCGCCACGACCGCCGGGACATGCGCCACGACCGGATGCGGATGCGCCATGACCGGATGCACATGCGCCATTGGCGCTATCACCACGGCTATCGGCACCACTACGGCTACCGCCGCTAGGCCGGGACCGCCGTCAGATAGTAATTGACCGACACATCGCGGCCGAGGACGAACCCCGTCCCCGGCCGCCACGTCAGCCCCTGGACGTCGGTAACGCTGAAACCCGCGCTCGCCAGCGCCGCCGTCAGCTCGGCCGGGTTCAGAAACTTCCGCCAGTCGTGCGCGCCGCGCGGGATCGTTCGCGCCACCCGCTCCGCCCCGACGATCAGCGTTGCATAGCTCAGCGCCGTCCGGTTCGGCGTCGACATCACCAGCCGCCCCGCATCGGACGTCAACGACCGCAGCGCGGCGAGAAACGCCGGCACGTCGGCAACGTGCTCGATCACCTCCAAGCAGGTGACGAGATCGAATTTCCGCCCCTCGCCCGCCAGGCCGGCGACCTCGCCGCAGCGATAGTCGATGGTAAGCCCGCTGATGCCCGCATGCGCCTGCGCCGCGGCGATGTTCTCCGCCGCCGCGTCGATCCCGGTGACCGCCGCGCCCATCCGCGCCAGCGGCTCGGTCAGCAGCCCGGCGCCGCAGCCGACATCGAGTGCGCTGCGTCCGGCGAGCGGACGGCGGGCGCGCGGGTCGAGCCCGGGCACCGCCTCGCGGATATAGCGCAGGCGCAGCGGGTTGATGCGGTGGAGCATCGCCGAGCTGCCGCGCGGGTCCCACCAGTCACTGGCGAGCGCACCGAAGAAGTCCGCTTCCCTGCCGTCGATCGTCGCCACCGGCCCAACCTTGCCTAAATCCGTTCGTCCTCTATCACGCGCGCCGTGGGGGCCAAGCGCCGCCGTCGTCGCAACGGGAACTGGTCAAAGCAAGCGTGGCCCGCATTGTCATGAAGTTCGGCGGCACGTCGATGGCCGGGATCGAACGGATCCGCGGCGTCGCCGAGCGCGTCGCGCGCGAACGCGCCGCCGGGCACGAGGTCGCCGTCGTCGTCTCGGCGATGGCCGGCGAGACCGACCGGCTGGTCGGGTTCTGCCGCGAGGCGTCGCCGCTCGCCGACCGCGCCGAGTACGACGTCGTCGTTGCCAGCGGCGAGCAGGTCACCGCCGGCCTCCTTGCCATCGCGCTCCAGGCCGGCGGCACCCCCGCCCGCTCGTGGCTCGGCTGGCAGCTGCCGGTGGCGACGAGTAGCGCCCATGCCACCGCCCGCATCGAGGACATCGTCACCACCGGCCTGGCCGCGAGCCTGGCGCACACCGTCGCCGTCGTCCCGGGCTTTCAGGGCGTCGGCGGCGACGGCCGGGTGACGACCCTCGGCCGCGGCGGCTCGGACACCTCGGCAGTGGCGCTGGCGGCGGCGCTCAAGGCCGACCGCTGCGACATCTACACCGACGTCGACGGCGTCTACACCACCGACCCCAGGATCGTGCCGCGCGCGCGGAAGCTCTCGCGGATCACCTACGAGGAGATGCTCGAACTGGCCTCGGTCGGGGCCAAGGTGCTCCAGACGCGGTCGGTCGAGCTGGCGATGAAGGAGAAGGTCCGCGTCCAGGTGCTGTCGTCGTTCACCCCGCCCGGTACCGATCCCACCCCCGGAACATTGGTCGTCGATGAGGATGAGATCGTGGAACAGGAACTGATCGCCGGCGTCGCCTACAACCGCAACGAGGCCAAGATCACCGTCGCCGGCGTGCCCGACAAGCCGGGCATCGTCGCGGCGATCTTCGGCGCGCTCGCCGACGCGCAGGTCAACGTCGACATGATCGTCCAGAACATCGCCTATGTCGCGGGCACCACGGATGTCACCTTTACCGTGCCGCGGACCGAACTAGCCCTGAGCCAGGACGTTCTGGCGAAAGCACAGGGGGCGATCGGCTATGCCAACGTCATCAGCGACGCCGCCGTCGCCAAGATCAGCGTCGTCGGCGTCGGCATGCGCAGCCACGCCGGTGTCGCGGTGACGATGTTCAAGGCGCTGGCCGACCGCGGCATCAACATCCAGGCGATCACGACCAGCGAAATCAAGGTCAGCGTGCTCATCGCGGAGGAATATACCGAGCTCGCCGTGCGCGTGCTGCACACCGCTTATGGGCTGGACGCCGCGGCATGACCCGCCTCGACCAGTTGTCGGCGCGCGGGCGCGACTTCCTCGGCTCGACCCACGCGATCATGGCCGGGGCGATGACCTGGGTCAGCGAGCGCCACCTGGTCAGCGCGATCAGCAACGCCGGCGGCTTCGGCGTCATCGCCTGCGGGTCGATGCCGCCCGCCGTCCTCGACGCCGAGATCGCCGCGACGAAGGCGCTGACCGGGCGGCCGTTCGGGGTCAACCTCATCACCCTCCACCCGGCGATGGACGAGCTGATCGACATCTGCGGCCGGCACCGCGTCGGCCATGTCGTGCTGGCCGGCGGCCTGCCGTCGGGCGCGGCGATTGCCCGGATCAAGGGCACCGGCGCCAGGCTGATGTGCTTCGCGCCGACCGCGGCGCTGGCGAAGAAGCTGGTCCGCTCGGGCGTCGACGCCATCGTCATCGAGGGGTCGGAGGCGGGCGGGCACATCGGCCCGGTCAGCACCGGCGTGCTCGCGCAGGAGATCCTGCCGGCGATCACCGAGGTGCCGGTGTTCGTCGCCGGGGGCATCGGCCGCGGCGCGGCGATCGCCGCCTACCTCGAGATGGGGGCGAGCGGAGTCCAGCTCGGGACGCGTTTTGCCGCGGCCGAGGAGTCGGTCGCCCACGCCAACTTCAAGCGCGCCTTCGTCCGCGCCTCCGCCCGCGACGCCGTGGCGTCGGTGCAGCTCGACCCGCGCCTGCCGGTGATCCCGGTGCGCGCGCTGAAGAACGCTGGCAGCGAGGCCTTCGCCGCCAAGCAGCGCGAGGTCGCCGCCGCAGTCGACGCCGGCAGCATGACGCTGGCGGAGGGGCAGCTGGCGATCGAACATTACTGGGCCGGGGCGCTCCGCCGCGCGGTCGTCGACGGCGACGTCGAGACCGGATCGGTCATGGCCGGGCAGTCGGTCGGCATGGTCGACGCGGTTGCCCCCGTCGCCACGATCATCGCCGAGCTGGTCGCCGACGCCGAGGCGGCGCTGTGCCGCCGGGCGGCATGACCATCTCGCCGGCCCGCGCCATCCTGCGCGCGCTGCACGAGGTCATGGCCGCCTCGACCAGCGCCCAGGCCAAGCTGAACGCGGTCGTCGGCATCGTCGCCGAGCAGCTGTCGAGCGAGGTCGTCTCGATCTACCTGCTGCGCGACGGCGTCCTCGAACTGTTCGCGACCAAGGGCCTGGCGCAGGCGGCGGTCCACGTCACCCGGCTGGCGCTGGGCGAGGGCCTGACCGGGCTGATCGCGGCGACGCGCGAGCCGCTGAACCTTGCCGAGGCGCGCGAGCACCCCGACTTCGCCTACAAGCCCGAAACCGGCGAGGAGATCTTCCACAGCTTCGCCGGCGTCCCGATCGTCCGCCGCGAGGCGTCGGTCGGCGTGCTGTGCGTCCAGCATGCCGACCCGCGCCAGTACGAGGAGGTCGAGATCGAGGTGCTGCAGACCGTTGCGATGGTCCTGGCCGAGCTGATCGCCAACGAGCGCCTGATCGACGACGTCGCCGCCGCCAAGGCGCGGGCGCAGGCGAGCGGTTCGGTGCGGCTGGCAGGGCTCAAGCTGGTCGACGGCCTAACCCGCGGCACCGCCGTCTTCCACCAGCCGCGGGTCGTCATCGAGCATACCGTCGCCGACGATACCGAGGCCGAGCGGGCGCGCGTCTACGGCGCCTTCGCCCGGATGCGCGAGCAGATCGACGGCATGATGAACCAAGCCGAGTTCACCGGCGGCGACACCGCCGACGTCCTGGAGGCGTACAAGATGTTCGCCTATGACGAGGGCTGGAGCCGGCGGATCAACGAGGCGATCGACACCGGCCTAACCGCCGAGGCGGCGATCGAGCGCGTCCAGCAGCGGACGCGGGCGCGGATGCGGTCGATCGCCGACCCCTACCTGCGCGAGCGGCTGACCGACCTCGACGATCTGTCGAACCGGCTGATCCGCATCGTCTCCGGGCAGCTCGGCAGCGCCGCACGCGCGGGGCTGCGCGGCGACACGATCGTCCTGGCGCGCAATCTCGGCCCCGCGGAGCTGCTCGAATACGACCGCCGCATGCTGAAGGGCGTGGTGCTCGAGGAAGGCTCGCTGACCGCCCACGTCACCATCGTCGCCCGCGCCATGGGCGTCCCCGTCGTCGGTCGCGTCCGCGACCTGCGGACGACGATCGCGGAAGGCGACGAGCTGCTGCTTGATGGCAGCGCCGGGGTGGTGCTGGTCCGGCCCTCGGCGGCGATGGTCAAGTCGTTCGCTGCGACCAGTGCCCTGAAGGCCAAGCGCCAGGCCGAATATGCCGCGCTCCGCGACCTGCCGGCGGTGACGCGGGACGGCACGCGCATCACGCTGATGATGAATGCGGGGCTGCAGGGCGATGCCGCCGCGCTCGCCGCGACCAATGCCGACGGCATCGGCCTGTTCCGCACCGAGTTCCAGTTCCTCGTGTCGGCGACGCTGCCGCGGCGCGAGCGGCAGACCGCGCTCTACAAGAGCGTGCTCGACGCCGCCGGCGCGCGCCCGGTCGTCTTCCGCACGGTCGACATCGGCGGCGACAAGGCGGTGCCGTACATGCGCGACGGCGACCATGCCGACGAGAACCCGGCGATGGGCTGGCGGGCGCTGCGCCTGGCCCTGGGCCGGTCGGGGCTGATGAAGGTGCAGGCGCGCGCGCTGCTCGATGCAGGCGCCGGCCGCACCCTCGAGATCATGTTCCCGATGGTCAGCGAGCCGTGGGAGTTCGACGCCGCCAGGGCCATCGTCGAGGAGCAGCGCGCGTGGCTGGCGCGCTCCGGCCGGCCGCTGCCCGAGCACGTCCGCTACGGCGCGATGATCGAAGTGCCGGCGATCGCCGAGACGCTCGACGTGCTGCTGCCGCGGGTCGACTTCGTCTCGATCGGGACCAACGACCTGACCCAGTTCCTGTTTGCGGCCGACCGCGCCAACCCGGCGCTCGCCGCCCGCTACGACTGGCTGTCGCCGGCGATCCTGCGCTTCCTGCGCCGCATCGTTGTCCTCGCCGCAGCGCACGGGAAGCCGCTGACCGTGTGCGGCGAGATGGGCGGCCGACCGCTGGAGGCGCTGGCGCTGCTGGCGATCGGCGTCGAGCGGCTGTCGATCACCCCCGCCGCCATCGGCCCGGTCAAGGCCATGGTCCGCTCGACCGGGCTGGAGGAGGCGAAGACGGCGATGACCCGCTGGCTGGCGGTGGCGAACCCCGCCATCCGCGCCGACCTCGCCCGGCTGGCCGCCGAAAGCGGCATCGCGCTCGGTTAGGCCGCCCGGCTAGGCGGCGGGGAAGACCTTGCGCCAGGCGGTGATGGCGACGCTCGAGAACAGGCCGGCGAGGGCATAGGGATCGTCGGCGGCAAAGGCGATCGCCGCCTTGCGGTCGGCGAAGTCGATGATCAGCAGCGAACCCATCGCCACCCCGTCGAGGCCGATCAGCGGCCCGCCGGCAAGAATGCGGTCGCCGAGCGCGGCGATATAATCGAGGTGGCTCGCCCGGGTCGTGGCGCGCAGGTCGGCGCTCCCCGGCTTGTCGATGCAGTGGATCGCAAAATACGCCATGACGCCCCGCTCCGCACCCCGGCTGGTCGGCGGCGCGAAAGCCGGTCTATAGGCTCGTTCATGCGCCGAACAGCCGGATTTATCGCCGGGATCGCCCTTCTGGTCGTGCTTGCCGCGGCAGGCGATTGGCTCGTCGCGGCAGTCGGCCTGCCGATCCCCGGCGCGGTGGTCGGCCTGATCGCCTATCTCGCCCTGCTCGCGGCGGGCGGCGGGAACTGGAGCGTTCCGGCCGGGCGCTGGCTGGCGGGCCTGCTCGGCGCGCTGATCGTGCCGCCGCTGGTCGGGATCGCCGCCTTCGCCCCCGTGCTTGCCGCCGGCGGGGCGCGGCTGGCGCTGGCGCTCGTCGCCGGCGTCGTCGTCACCGGCGTCGTCACCGCGGCGACCTTCCGCCTCGCCAGCCGGTGATCGCCGCGCTCGCCGTCTCCGCGGGCGTGGTCGTGGGCTATCTCGCCGTCGTCGCCGCGATCCGCCGCGCTGCCCTGCCGGCGGCGGTCAGCCCGGTCGTCGTCGCGGCGCTGCTGCTCGGCGGGCTGCTCGGCGCGACGGGAACGCCGCTCGCCCGCTTCGCGCAGCTGACCGCGCCGCTCCACCTGCTGCTCGCGCCGGCCATCGTTGCGCTGGGGGCCGGGGTCCACCGCAACCGTGCGGCGCTGCGCCGGGCGGCGGGGCCGCTGGCGTTGGCGATCCCCATCGGCGCGGTGACGGGGATCGCTAGCGCCGTGCTGTTGGCGCGCGCACTCGGCCTCGCGCCGCTCCTTCGCGCCGCGACGGTGACGCGAACCGTCAGCACGCCGTTCGCCATCCTGGTCCAGACGCGTGTCGGTGGACCGGTGTCGCTCGCCGCCGGGCTGGCGGTGGCGACCGGTGTCGTCGGCGCGCTGCTGCTGCCGCCGCTGCTCCACGCCGTGCGCCTGCGCGATTCCCGCGCGGTCGGCACCGCCGCTGGCGTCGCCGCGCACCTTGTCGGCACCGATGCCGTCGGCCGCCGCGACCCCATCGCCGGCAGCTTCGCCGGCGCGGCCCTGGTCGGCACCGGCGTGCTCGTGGCGCTGGTCGTGCCGCCGCTGTGGCCGTGGCTGATCGGTTGACGCCGCCGCCGCTTTCCCTTAAGCGCCTCGCCTTTGCCGACGCCGGTCGGTATCTTTAGGACGATAGACGATGTCGCGCATCTGCGAGCTGACCGCCAAAGGGCGGATGGTCGGGCACAACGTGTCGCACGCCAACAACAAGACCAAGCGCCTGTTCCTGCCCAACCTGCAGAACGTGACGCTGATGAGCGACATCCTGGGCCGCTCGGTCCGCCTGCGCGTGTCGATGAACGGCCTGCGCTCCGTCGAGCACGTCGGCGGGCTCGACAACTGGCTGATCAAGACCAAGGCCGAAAAGCTGTCCGACCGCGCCGCCAAGCTCAAGCGCGAGATCAAGAAAAAGCTGGCCGCGACCGTCGAGACGCCGGCCGCCTGACGTTTTTGCGTTAGACTGCTACGTAAATATTGGCTAGGGGGAGCGCCATGGAGCGCGCCCCGATCCCCGTCCGCATCGCGACCGGCAGCGACCGGGCGATCGTCGCGGCGACCCTGGCGCGCGCCTTCATCGCCGATCCGATCATGGCGTATGTTTTTCCCGACGCCGCCAGCCGGGCGCTCCGCCTGCAGCGCTTCTACGACCTGATCGTTCGGGCCGAGGCCGATCCCGGTCAATGGACGATTGCCGGCGAGGGGGCGGCGGCGACGATCTGGCGGCCGCCGGGCAAGGGCGCGGTGCCGACCGCGACGATGCTCCGCCTCGCCTGGCCGATGCTGCGGACCTTCGGCACCGCCCTGCCGCGCGCGCTGCGCCTGCAGGCGCTGGTCGACGCCAACCACCCGGTCGTGCCGCACTGGTATCTCGCCTTCGCCGGCTGCACCCCTGAAAGCCAGGGCCGTGGGTTCGGCGGCGCGGCGATCCGCGCGAAGCTCGTCCAGGTCGACGCCGAGCGGCTGCCGGCGAGCCTCGAGACGGCGACCGAGCGCAACCTCGGCCTCTACGGCGCGCTCGGCTTCCGCGTCACCGGCACCTACGACTATGCGCCCGGGCGGACGATGTGGACGATGTGGCGCGAGGCGGCATAGCGCCGGTGGGGACGATCTTCTAGACAGCGCCGATGCCCGCGCCGTTGCCTGCCCCCGCCGAAGTCCTCCACCGGGTCTTCGGCTTCCCCGCCTTCCGCGGGCTGCAGGGGGCGATCATCGCCGACGTCTGCGCGGGACGCGACGTGCTCGCGATCATGCCGACCGGAGCCGGCAAGTCGCTGTGCTACCAGGTGCCGGCCCTCGTCCGGCCGGGCTGCGCGGTGGTCGTCTCGCCGCTGATCGCGCTGATGGCCGACCAGGTCCGCTCGCTGAGTGCCTACGGCGTCCGCGCGGCGGCCCTCAACAGCGCGTCCGACGATGCCGAAGCGACCATCGGGCGGTTGCGCGACGGCGAGCTCGACCTGCTGTTCGTCGCCCCCGAGCGCGCCAGCCAGCCGGGCTTCCAGGCGCTCGTCGGCAGCGTCGAGGTCGCGCTCGTCGCCATCGACGAGGCGCACTGCGTCAGCCAGTGGGGCCACGACTTCCGCCCTGAGTACCGCCAGCTTCGCGCCTTCTGCGACCGCCTGCCGGGCGTGCCGCGGATCGCCCTGACCGCGACCGCCGACCGGGCGACGCGCGCCGACATCCTCGACCAGCTCGGCATCGCGCCCGACCGCATGGTCGTCGCCGGCTTCGACCGGCCGAACATCCGCTACGAAGTCGCGCCCAAAACCGACGGCTCGCGCCAGCTCGCCGCCTTCCTCGCGACGCAGCGCGGCAACAGCGGCATCGTCTATGCCCCGACCCGCGCGATCACCGACCGCGTCGCCGACACGCTGGTGCGCAGCGGCATCCCGGCGCTGCCCTATCACGCCGGGCTGGACGCCGCCGTCCGCGCGCGGAACCAGGCGGCGTTCGTCGCCGGCGAGGACCGGGTGATGGTCGCGACCGTCGCCTTCGGCATGGGGATCGACAAGCCCGACGTCCGCTTCGTCGCCCACCTCGGCCTGCCGAAGTCGATCGAGGCCTATTACCAGGAGACCGGCCGCGCCGGGCGCGACGGCGATCCGGCGGTGGCGCACCTGCTCTACGGGGCCGACGACATCGCCCGCGCGCGGCAGTTCATCGCCCAGGGCGGCGGCGACGAGGCGCGCAAGCGGGCCGAGACGGCGCGGCTGAACGCGCTGATCGCGTTCTGCGAGACCAGCCAGTGCCGGCGCGTGCCGCTGCTCACCTATTTCGGCGATCCCGCGCCGCCGCCGTGCGGCAACTGCGACATCTGCCTCGCCCCGCCGGTCCTGACCGATGCGACCGAGGCGGCGCGCAAATTGCTGTCGGCGGTGTACCGGACCGGCCAGCGCTTCGGCGTCGGCCATCTCGTCGACGTGCTGCGCGGCAACGCCGGCGAGAAGGTGCGGAAGTTCGGCCACGAGCAGCTGTCGGTGTTCGGCATCGGCCGCGATCTGCCGCAGGCGAACTGGCAGGCGCTGGCGCGGCAGCTGGAGGCGGGCGAGGCGCTGGTCCGCGACGAGAATGGCGGGCTGGTCCTCGGCCCGGCGGCACGCCCGATCCTCAAGGGCGAGACGAGCATCGCGCTGCGCGAGGTGGCGACGCCGCCGCGCCGTCCCCGCGACCGCCGGGCGCGCGGCGAAAGCGACGACGACCCGCTGTTCGAGGCGCTGCGCAAGGTCCGCCGCGAGCTGGCGGCAGCGAGCGGCGTCCCGCCGTATGTCGTCTTCCACGACGCGACGCTCCGCGCCATGGCGGCCGATCGCCCGCGGTCGCTTGCCGACCTTGGCCAGGTCAGCGGCGTCGGCGCGCGCAAGCTGGAGGCGTACGGGCAGGCGTTCCTCGACGTGCTGACGGCGGCCTGACCCGAAGCCGCGTGCGGCAGCCGTTGCGCGCGCGACGTCGCCCGCTAAGACACCGCGATGACCGACATCCTGCCGACGACCTTCGACCCGGGCGAGATCGAGCCGCGCCTGTACGCGCACTGGGAGGCGACCGACGCCTTCCGCCCCGCGCGCCCCGACGCCGCGCCGTTCACCATCGTCATCCCGCCGCCCAACGTCACGGGCAGCCTCCACATCGGCCACGCGCTCGACAACACGCTGCAGGACGTCCTCATCCGCTACCACCGGCTGAAGGGCCGCGACGCGCTGTGGGTCGTCGGCACCGACCATGCCGGTATCGCGACGCAGATGGTCGTCGAGCGCCAGCTGGCCGAGGCGACGCAGGGGCCGAAGCGGGCCGACATGAGCCGCGACGAATTCCTGGCCCACGTCTGGGAGTGGAAGGCGACGAGCGGCGGCACCATCACCCGCCAGCTCCGCCGGCTGGGCGCGAGCTGCGACTGGCGGCACGAGCGCTTCACCATGGACGAGGGCTTCTCGGCCGCCGTGACCAGGGTCTTCGTTACGCTGTACGAGCAGGGGCTGCTCTACCGCGACAAGCGACTGGTCAACTGGGACCCCAAGCTGAAGACCGCGATCAGCGACCTCGAGGTCGAGTCTCGCGAGATCGACGGCTCGATGTGGCACTTCCGCTATCCGCTTCGCCGACGGCAGCGGCTTCGTCGCCGTGGCGACGACGCGACCCGAGACGATTCTCGGCGACGGCGCCGTCGCGGTGAACCCTGATGACGAGCGCTACCGCCATCTGGTCGGCCAGCATGTGCGCCTGCCGCTGGTCGGGCGGCTGATCCCGATCATCGCCGACGCGCTATGTCGAGGCCGACTTTGGCAGCGGCGCGGTCAAGATCACCGCGGCGCACGATTTCAACGACTTCGCTGTCTCGCAGCGCCACCCCGAGGCGAACATTCCGCTGATCAACCTGATGAACCCCGACGCGACGATGTCGGCCGCCTGCCCGCCCGACTACCGCGGCTTGACCCGCGAGGAGGCGCGCAAGAAGGTCGTCGCCGACTTCGACGCCCTCGGCCTGCTCGACCGGACCGAGCCGCACCGCCACCAGATGCCCTATGGCGACCGCTCCGGCGTGGTCATCGAGCCGTATCTGACCGACCAGTGGTACGTCGACGCCGCAGACGCTGGCCAAGCCGGCAATCGAAGCGGTGCGGTCGGGCGCGACCAGCTTCGTGCCGGCGACGTGGGAGAAGACCTACTTCAACTGGATGGAGAACATCCAGCCGTGGTGCGTGTCAGCCGCCAGATCACCTGGGGGCACCGGATCCCGGCGTGGTACGGGCCGGACGGCACGTGCTTCGTCGCTTCTACCGAGGCCGAGGCGCAGGCGATGGCCGGCGCGGGCGTCCCGCTGCGGCAGGACGACGACGTCCTCGACACTTGGTTCTCGTCCGCCCTGTGGCCGTTCGGCACCCTCGGCTGGCCGGAGGCGACGCCTGAGCTCACCCGCTACTACCCCGGCGACGTCCTCGTCACCGGGTTCGACATCATCTTCTTCTGGGTCGCCCGCATGATGATGCAGGGCTTGCACTTCATGGGCGAGGTGCCCTTCGCCGCGGTCTACTGCCACGGGCTCGTCCGCGACGCCAAGGGGCAGAAGATGTCCAAGTCGCGCGGCAACACCGTCGACCCGCTGGCGCTGATCGACCGCTACGGGGCGGACGCGCTGCGCTTCACGCTGACGGCGATGGAGAGCCAGGGGCGCGACATCAAACTGGATGAGAAGCGCGTCGAGGGTTACCGCAACTTCGCCACCAAATTGTGGAACGCGGCGCGCTTCTGCCAGTCGAACGGGATCGCCGGCAGCCGCTCGGCTCAGCCGCCCGCCGCGACGGCCCCGGTCAACCGCTGGATCATCGGCGAGGTGGTGCAGACCGCTCAGGCGCTCGATGCGGCCGTCGCCGCCTTCCGCTTCGACCAGTATGCCGAGACGATCTACGCCTTCGCCTGGAACCGCTTCTGCGACTGGTATCTGGAGTTGACCAAGCCGCTGCTGGCGGAGGGGGCCGATGCTGCCCTGGCTGCCGAGACGCGGGCCGTCGCCGGCTGGGCGCTCGACCAGATCCTCGTCCTCCTCCACCCGGTGATGCCGTTCATTACCGAGGAGCTGTGGGGCCGGCTGGCGACGCGCGACCACGACCTGATCGTGGCGACGTGGCCGGTGACCGATGCGGCGCTGGTCGATGCTGCCGTCGCCGCGGAGATCGACTGGCTGATCCGGCTGGTGCCGGCGGTCAGGTCGGCGCGCAACGAGCTGAACGTGCCGCCAGGCGTGCGCCTGACCTATACGGTTGCCGATGAAAGCGCCGCAGCAGACGGCATGGCGATTGGCGAACACGGCGGCGATCGGCTGGTTCGCGCGCATCTCGCCGAACGAGGGCGCGCCGGCCAGTAACGCCAAGCTTCAGATCGTCCACGACGGCGCGACCTTCTCGCTCGACCTCGGCGACACCATCGACCTCGCTGCCGAGCGCGCCCGCCTCGCCAAGAATGCCGCGGCGGCCGAAAAGGAGCGCGACGCGCTCGCTGCCCGCCTCGCCTCGCCTGGCTTCGTCGAGCGGGCCAAGCCGGAGGCGATCGACAAGGCGCGCGCCGACCATGCCGCCCGCGCCGCCGAGGCCGAGCGCCTGCGCGCGGCCCTTGCCAGGCTGGGGTAGGACGGCACCGCGCCGCGATGGCGGCGCGACCACCAAAGGATAGGCCGACGCCGGACCCCGGCGAGTGCGTGAGGCGTTGACGCCGAAACAACGCGCAAGGACCAGAAGATGAAATATCTGCTAACCGCCGTCGCCGCCGCCGCTTTCGGGGTCGTCGCGCCTGCCGCCGCTGCCGAGCCGATGGTCAAGTCGGGCACGATCACCATCGACGAGTCGCAGTTCGGCTTCCTGCTCGGGGGCTCGACCGGCGGCGGCGTGCTCCACTTCCACGGCAAGAAGCTATCCGTTCAAGATCGGCGGCATCTCGGTCGGCACGATCGGCGGATCGCACACCCGCGGCTATGGCACGGTCTACAACATGACCGCGATCGACCAGTTCACCGGCACCTATTCCAAGCTCGCGGCGAGCGCGACGCTGGTCGAGGGGTCGGGCGGCGTGCGCCTGAAGAACAGCAATGGGGTCGTCCTCGATCTGCACACGACGTCCAAGGGGCTGCAGCTCAGCGCCAACGCCGGCGGTGTCGACATCTCGATGAAGTAGTCACGCGCCCAGGAAGGCGATCAACCCGCGCTCGACGCCGGTCAGGTACCGGGTCGTGCGCGGCAGCGGCTGCGCCGCCAGGTCGGCGGCCCGCCCGTCGGTCATCGCCGCGATCAGGGCGGGGTGGACATAGCTCTTGCGGCTGATCGCCGGGGTGTTGCCGAGCGCGGCGGCGACGGGTTCGAGCATCGCCTTCAACGTCGGCGCGCCGTCGCGGATCGCCTGCAGCGCGATGACGCTCGCACCCCAGGTGCGGAAGTGCTTGGCCGAGAAGTCGTCGCCCATCGCCGCCTTGATATAGGCGTTGACGTCGGCCGAGCCGATGCGGTGCGGCTCGCCGTCGTCGCCGACATACTGGAACAGCGACTGGCCGGGCAGGTCGTGGCAGCGGCGGACGATCTTCGCCAGGCTGGCGTCGGCGATGACGAGGCGCTGCATCTTGCCCGATTTGCCGCGATACTCGAGCTTGACGCGGTCGCCCCTGACCTGGCTGTGCTCGGCGAGGAGCGTGGTCGCGCCGTAGCTGTCGTTGGCGCTGGCATAGCAGTCGTTGCCGACGCGGATGTGGCCCGAATCGAGCAGGCGGACGACGGCGGCGAGGACCTTTGTCCGGCCGAGGCCGCGAACGGCAATATCCTCCTCGACCACGCCGCGGATCTTCGGCAGCGCGAGCCCGAAGGCGGCGCAGCGATCGTATTTGTCGGCCTCGCGTTGCGAGCGGAAGTCGGGGTGGTAGCGATACTGTTTGCGCCCCTTGGCGTCGTAGCCGACCGCCTGCAGGTGGCTGTCGGGACTGGTGCTGAACCACACCCGGCGATAGGCGGGCGGCACCGCCAGCTTGTTCAGGCGGGTGATCTCGTCGGCGTCAGTGATCCGGCTGCCGTCGGGCGCGAGATAGTGCCAGTGCTGTCCGCGTTGACGGCGGGTGATGCCGGGGCCGCCGGCGTCGCCATAAGTGAGCATCGGCGGTAAACGTTACGCTCGCGGCGGCGTTCCCCGTCAGCCGCAAGCGCACGCCTGCTTGTTAAAACCCTATCGGACCGGCGCGACGATCGCGGGTTAAGGTCGGCGCGCGGCGGCCAGAGTCCAGCATTGCGAGCGTCAGCCGCGGTCCCTCCGCTGTCTGGCACCATGCCACGCCCTCGACGGCAACGATCTTGCCCGGAACCGCCAGGCTGTCGCTGTCGATCGCCACCGGCCTGCCCCCCGCCGGCAGCCGACCCACGATCCGATGTCTTTCGCCCGCGAAGGTCAGGCTCGCCCACGGCTGCGACACGATATCTTCCAGCACGAAGCCGCTGAATTCGCCGGTCTGCGTCAGCTTCTGTTTACCCTCCGATGATAGTATTGCGGTCAAGGCACGGACGACACGGGCCTGGCTGGGACTGAGGATCGGCCTCATGGCCTGACCTCGGGTCCGCTTGCGGCGATGAAGGCGAGGACGCGCGCTTGGGTACGCGGGCGCGGTTCGCGGCCGCGGCGGAGATCGAAGACGAACCGCGGATCCCGCGCGACTTCACGGCCAAATCGCGATGCCGCGATGTTTCTCTTCCGCAAACAACGCTCAATCTCCATTAACAGGCTGTTCATCACGCTTTCCTCCCGATTCGCTGGACAGGGGAAACTTGGTATGGGATTTCCTACTAGTCTAGGCTAAAAACGATGTTTATAGGTTTTTAATGATCGCTGCAGAAGGGTTTCGGATGGACAGCCTTGCTATTCGCCAACGGCTCGACGCGCTGATTGCCGAGCGGGGCGACGATTATGCCTCGCTGTCGCGCCTGCTCGGGCGCAACCCGACCTACGTCCAGCAGTTCGTCAAACGCGGCGTCCCGCGCCGCCTGAGCGAGGACGACCGGCGCGCACTGGCAAGCCACTTCGGCATCGCCGAACGCCTGCTCGGCGGGCCGGCGGAGGCGGTCGGCCATGCGGTCGTCATCCGCCCCAGCGCCGCGTCGGGCGGCGACTATGTCCTCATCCCGCAGCTCGACGTCGGCGCCTCGGCGGGCAGCGGCACCGATCCCGGGGCGGAGAACCCGCTGGCCACCCTTGCCTTCCAGGCGAGCTGGGTACGCAGCGTCGCCAGCGGCCGGCCCGAGGCGCTGTCGGTCATCCGCGTCGAAGGCGATTCGATGCTGCCGACGCTGGCCGACGGCGACCACATCCTGGTCGACAGCGACGACCGCGAGCGGCTGCGCGACGGCATCTACGTCCTGCGCACCGACGACGCGCTGCTGGTCAAGCGGCTGAGCGTCAATCCGGCGACGCGGCGGCTGACGATCCGCAGCGACAACGATGCCTATCCGAGCTGGGACGACTGCGACCCCGCGAGCGTCGCCGTCATCGGCCGCGTCGTCTGGGTCGGGCGGCGGCTGTCGTGAGCGCTGCGCCGTCGCGACCCGGCGACAAGGCCGCCCGCGCCTGCTAATCGGCCAAGGGTCCTCAGGCGAGATCCCGCGCATGACCTACACCGCTCCCCTGGCCGAACAGCGCTTCGTGCTGGAAACCGTCGCCGACCTGCCGGGCCTCGCCACGCTGCCCGGCTTCGACGGGGCGACGCCGGACCTGGTCGACGCCGTGCTCGGCGAGGCGGCGCGGCTGGCGCAGGACGTGTTTGCGCCGCTCAACGCCCCCGGCGACAAGGCCGGTGCGCGCCTCGCCGACGGTGTCGTCACCCTGCCACCGGGCTTCGTCGACGCCTATGCCCGCTACGTCGAGGGCGGCTGGGCCGGGCTCGGCGCGGCCCCGGCGCACGGCGGCCAGGGCCTGCCGTTCGTGCTGGCGAGCGCGGTGCAGGAGCAGCTGACCAGCGCCAACATGGCCTTCAGCCTGTGCATGATGCTGAGCCAGGGCGCGATCGAGGCGCTGCAGGCGCATGCCGCCCCGGCGTTGCAGGAGACGTATCTGACCCGCCTCGTCACCGGCGAATGGACCGGGACGATGAACCTGACCGAGCCGCAGGCGGGCAGCGATGTCGGCGCGCTCCGCACCCGCGCCGAGCTCCATGCCGACGGCAGCTACCGGATCAGCGGCACCAAGATCTACATCACCTGGGGCGAACACGACGCGGCGGCGAACATCGTCCACCTGGTCCTCGCCCGCCTGCCCGACGCGCCGCCGGGAACGAAGGGCATCTCGCTGTTCCTCTGCCCGAAGTTCCTGCCCGATGCCGACGGCGGGTTCACCGTCCGCAACGATCTTCGCGCCATCGGGCTGGAGCACAAGCTCGGCATCCACGCCTCGCCGACCTGCACCATGGCCTTTGGCGAGCAGGGGAACTGCGTCGGCTTCCTTGTCGGTCCCGAGGGCGGCGGCATGCGGGCGATGTTCACGATGATGAACCACGCCCGGATCAACGTCGGCCTGCAGGGTGTCGCCATCGCCGAGCGGGCGTATCAGGGCGCGCTCGCCTTCGCCCGCGAGCGAGTGCAGTCGGCGCGCTTCGGCCATGGCGGCGCGGCGGTGCGGATCATCGACCACGCCGACGTCCGCCGGATGCTGATGACGGCTAAGGCGGTCACCGAGGCAACGCGGGCGCTGACCTATTTTACCGCCGCCGCCGTCGACCGCGGCCATGCCGGCCACGACGCCGCCGCCGCCGGGCGCGCCGACCTGCTGACCCCGGTGACCAAGGCGTGGGCGACCGACAGCGGCGTCGAGGTCGCCAGCCTGTGCCTGCAGGTGTTCGGCGGCATGGGCTTCGTCGAGGAGACCGGCGCGGCGCAGCACCTGCGCGACGCCCGCATCGCGCCGATCTACGAAGGAACCAACGGCATTCAGGCGCTCGACCTCGTCGGCCGCAAGCTCGGTCAGGACGGCGGTGCGCACTGGCGCGCGCTGTTCGCCGACATCCGCCAGGACCTGCGCGACCTGCCGCCCAAGGGCGATCTGGCGACGCTGAAGCCCTACCTCGACGATGCCCTGGCGGCGCTGGAGAGCGCGACCGTGTGGCTGACCGGCAACGCCGCCGACCGCCTGACCGACACGGCGGCGGGAGCCACGCCCTACCTGCGCATGTTCGGCATCACGGTGGGCGGCTGGCTGCTGGCGCGGCAGGCGGTCGTCGCCCACGAGCGGCTGGTGCGGCAGGAGGGCGATCCCGCCTTCCTCAAGGCCAAGCTCGCCACCGCCCGCTTCTTCGCCGAACAAATGCTGCCGCAGGCGACGGCGCTGCTCGGCCCGGTGACGCGCGGCGCCGACCTGCTCTATGCCGTCCCCGAGGATGCGCTCGCGGCATGAGCGACGGCCACGCTCCCGCGCCCGGTGGCCGTGGCGACCCCCTGCACGCGCCTGGGGGAGACACCGGTGCGACCAGCGCCAGTGATCACGGGCACGGCGCACGATCACGGGCACGCTCGCGGGCACGGGCACGCTCGCGGGCACAACCATCCTCCCGACCACGACCACGGCGACCACGGGCATGGCCTGTTCGGCCACCACCATGCGCCGCCGACCGACTTCGGCCGCGCCTTTGCCGTCGGCGTCGTCCTCAACCTCGGCTTCGTCGTCGTCGAGGGCGTGTACGGCGTCCTCGCCAACTCGGTCGCGCTGCTCGCCGACGCCGGGCACAACCTGTCCGACGTCGCCGGCCTCGCCGCCGCCTGGGGCGCGACGGTGCTCGCCCGGCGGCCGTCGTCGTCGCGCTTCACCTACGGCCTGCGCGGCTCGTCGATCCTCGCGGCGCTGTTCAACGCGGTGCTCCTCCTCGTCGCGATCGGCGCCGTCGCGTGGGAGGCGGTCCAGCGGCTGGCCGACCCGCAGCCGGTCGCCGGGCTGACGGTGATCGCCGTCGCCGCGGCCGGGATCGTGGTCAACGGACTGACCGCCTGGCTGTTCGCGCGGGGCGGCAAGAACGACATCAACGTCCGCGCGGCCTTCGCCCATATGCTGAGCGACGCCGTCGTCTCGGCCGGCGTCGTCGTCGCCGGCTTCGTCATCCTGGGCACCGGCTGGACCTGGCTCGACCCGCTCGTCAGCCTGATCATCGCCGCGATCATCGTCGCCGGCACCTGGGGGCTGCTGCGCGAGGCGATCACGCTGGCGCTGCAAGGGGTGCCGCCCGGGGTCGAGCTCGACGCGGTCCGCGCCCGCCTCGCCGCGCTGCCCGGCGTGACCTACGCGCACCACGTCCATATCTGGCCGGTCAGCACGACCGAGACGGCGCTGACGGCGCACCTGCTGTGCCCGGCTGGCCATCCCGGCGACGCCTTCCTGTGCGAGACGGCGCACATGCTCGAACACGATTTCGGCATCGGCCACGCGACGATCCAGATCGAGCTCGTCGCGGATCGTGCGGGTAAGCGCCCTCAACCCACTCCCTAACGCGGCCTGACGCCGCCGCGCACCCACCGCGCGGCCCGGCGTCACGCCCCTCGAGCGGCGGCAGCGTCGCGATCAGCGCCGGATCGCCGACCGCGAGGAAGGCGCCGTTGCGGTAGCCCGGCTTGGCATAGGCGAACGGTCGCCCCGACGGCCCGACCATCGCGCCGCCGGCCGCGCGAAGGACGGCGTCGCCGGCGGCGGTGTCCCACTCCATCGTCGGGCCATAGCGCGGATAGACGTCGGCCGACCCCTCGGCCAGGCGGCAGAACTTGAGGCTCGACCCCGCCGGCTCGAGATCGACCATGCCCAGGCGCGACAGATACTCCCGCGTCGCATCGTCGAGATGGCTGTGGCTGACGACGACGGTCGGCGGCAGCGCGGCACGCCGGGTGTGGATCGGCGCCCGCCCCTCACCGGGCCGCTCGCGGAAGGCTCCGGCCCCGTGCGCCCCCGCCCACAACACGCCGTCGCGGGGGGAAAGGACGAGGCCGAGCACCGGCACGTCGTCCTCGATCAGGGCGATGTTGACCGAGTAGGCCGGCCGCCCGGCGACGAAGTCGCGCGTGCCGTCGAGGGGATCGATCAACCAGAAGCGCGCGGCCGGCGGCGGCCGGTGCCCGGCGGCGTGCGCCTCCTCGGCGACGATCGGCGTCCAGGGGTCGAGGCGTGTTAGGACGGCGGTAATCAGCGCCTCGGCGCGCTCGTCGGCCTCGGTCACCGGCGACAGGTCGGTCTTGCCGCGGGTCTCGAAGCCGGCGACGCGGACCGCCTCGATCAGCTCGCCCGCCTCGCGCATCACGGGCACCAGCGCATCGAGCAGGCCGTGGGACAGCATGCCGCAAGGATTAGGCGCTCGCCGGGCCGCCGTCACCCCCCCCCGGACGCGTGCCGCCGACTCGCGCCGTTTCAGGCGTCGGCGAACAAGTCGGCGGCGGTCAGCCCGAGCCGGTCGATGCGGCGACGGATGCGCGGCCAGTCGCCCGCCAGAAATGTCTCGCGTTCCGATGCCAGCAGCGCCGCGGCGGCACCGGGTTCGACGTACAGGCCGACCCCCTTGCGCGCCGCGACCAGGCCGGCGGCGCGCAGTTCCTGATAGGCCTTGGCGACCGTCAGCGGGTTGACCGCGAGTTCGCTCGCGAGGGCGCGAACCGAGGGCAACGGTTCGGCGGCGCGCTCGTCGCCGTCGATGATCCGGGCGACGATCAGGTCGCGGATCTGGAGGTAGATGGGTCGGTCGCCCTGCCACATGACTGTGGTATGGCTCTAGGACACCAGAGCGTCAAGCGCGGCGAGGGCCGAAGGCGAGGAACGTTCTGTCCCCTGGCGGTCCGACTCGCGCAGCACCGGCCGACGGCCCAACGCGCCCTAACCGCCGGAGCGGGACGACGACGCGCCTTCCCTCACCACGCGCGGACGACATCCTCCAGCTCCGGCCGGGGCCGCTCCTCGAGCGCGCGCGACGGCGAGCCGATGAAGACGAAGCCGGCGATGCGGTCGCCGGGAACCCCGACCGCGGCGACGACCGCCGGCGAATAGGCCGCCCAGCCGGTCAGCCAGCCCGCGACGAACCCCGCCGCCGAGGCCGCGGCGACGAGCAGCCCGCACGCCGCGCCCGCCGACAACTCTTGCTCCCATGCCGGGATCTTGGCGGCAGGATCGACGCGCGACAGGACGACAACGAGCGCCGGGGCCTGGTGGGCGAAGGCGCGCACCTCGTCGAGTTCGCGCTCGCGCGCCTCGGGCCGCTCCGCAAGGTAGGCGTCGACTAGCATCCCGGCGAACGCGGCGCGGCGCTCGGCGGCGACGGTGACGAAGCGCCACGGCGCCAGCTTGCCGTGATCGGGCACCCGCGCCGCGACGCGCAGGATCGACGCCATCTGCCCCGGCGTCGGTCCCGGCGCGACCATGTCGCGCGGCTTGCCCGAACGGCGCGTGGCGAGGAGCGACAGGGGGGTCGAGCGGTCGTTGAACATGGGCGCGCTGGTAGCGGAGTCGGGGCGGGGTTCCTAGACCGGGTAAGCGGAAGTGGCCGGAAGGGGTGAATTTCAGATCGTCCGCGCTTGAGCCTGCGCTGGGACCGACACTGCGCCATCCATCAGGATCCGGGCGGATCTGCTGAACGAGGTACGGGTGATCCGCCAGCCGCCATTGTTCTCCGCTTCGGACCCGACAGGCACCGATCCGGAGGCGTGGCCGACCCGCACCATGCTCCGGACGCCCGTCAGAGCGCTCACCACGGTACCGGGGATCGCCGCCGCTGCCGCGATTGCTACCGTCCCGGTACCGGTCATGGCGTGGTGGAGTTTGCCCATCGAGAACGTACGTGCGACCAGGTCGATCGAGTCCCTTGGCACCCGCATTCCGCTGCCCGTAACGTAATCCTGGGCACAAGCGACGTACGCCAGCTTGGGGCTTTGCCTGAACCGGGCAGTCACCTCGTCGGGCGTCGCCGCGACGCCCAGGCGTACAGCGGCATGAGTGCGCATCTGCTCCGCTCGGGCCAGCAGCTCAGGGTTGTTGTTCACCTCCGCGGGGGTCTCTACGCCGGTCAGGCCGAGCGCGGCCGCGTGAACCAGGATCGTCGGGCTTCCGGCGTCGATCAGTGTCGCTTCGAATGGCGATCCGCCGGGCCATTCGACGACGCTGATCGGAGATCCTGTGGGGAAGAGGTCGGGTGCCTCTGGCCCGCTCTCGAAATCCAACCGAATCTCCGCTGCAGGAAACGCGACGCCGTCGAGCGTGAAGTCGCCGTCCTCCTGTACCTGGCCGCGGCTGATCGGAACATGGGCCACGATCAATCGGGCGGTGTTGACCTGCCAGATCCGTATCAGTGCGACGCCGTCTGCCGGCACCTGCAGCATGCCGCGGTGGAAAGCGAACGGCGCGACCGCCGCGGCAAGGTTTCCGCAGTTTCCGCTCCAATCGACGAATGGGGCGTCGATCGGTATGGCGGCCGAGTAATAATCCAGGTCGTACCCCGGGCGGGCGCTCCGACTGACGAGAGCGGCCTTGCTGGTGCTCGAGCTGCCGCCTCCCATGCCGTCGATCTGCTGGCCGTACGGGTCAGGACTCCCGGTGGCGCGAAGCAACAGCCGGTCTCGTGCAAGAGGATCAGCGGGCAGATCTGCGGGGTTAAAGAACAGTCCCTTGCTGGTGCCGCCACGCATGAACGTCGCGCGTACTTCCGTTCTCACTCAGCTCTCCACTTGCGGCGGTACCGATCTCGGCCTCGGCTATAAGACTGCACCGCCCAAAACCGGAATATCGCTGCCGTAACGGTCGCCGGCGGAAGCTTGATGGTCGACCCTGGAGCAGCTCGACGGATCATTGATTGGCAGTACCTGGGCGAAATCCGCCACTCCTCGCCCCTCGCCGCCTTGGGTTGCCTGCCAAACGCCACCCCTTGCCCCGTCCGCCGCCGCCGCTAGTGTGACGGTCAACGGTTGCCCTCTGAGCGACCGGCCAAGGGAGCTTCATGGCCTCAGTCCCCGTCGCCGCACCGCAGTGGTTCGGCCATCCGCGCCAGCTTGCCCGGCTGTTCACCACCGAGGCGATGGAGCGGTTCGGTTATTACGGCATGCGGGCGCTGCTGACGCTCTACCTCGCCGACCACTTCCTGTTTTCCGACGCGACGACGACGAGCCTGTACGGCGGCTTCACCGCACTCGTGTATCTGACGCCGCTGGTCGGCGGGCTGGTCGCCGACCGCTATCTGGGGGCCAAGCGCAGCGTCAAGTTCGGGGCCATCGTCATGAGCGCGGGCTATCTGACCCTGTGCTTCGGCGGCGAGGCGGCGCATCCCTTCGCCACCATCGGCGGCCAGCGCTACGAGGTCGCCGTCGAGCGGCAGGGCGACGCGAAGCAGCAGTTCGTCGTCGACCACGGCCGGCGGCTCGCGATCCACGGCAACGACGACGGCTCGGTGACGCTGACCGCGCCCGACGGCACCGTTGCGAGGCACGTCGCCAAGGGCGGCTTCGAGGCCGGCGGCGACCGCTCGCCGTTCTACACCGCGGTCCTGCTCCTCGGGCTGTCGGCGGTGACGGTCGGCAACGGCTTCTTCAAGCCCAACATCTCGACCATGGTCGGCTCGCTCTACGCAACGGGCGACCGGCGGCGCGACGCCGGCTTCACCATATTCTACATGGGCATCAACCTCGGCAGCCTGTTCTCGCAAATCCTGTGCCCGCTGCTTGCCGTCGGCGGCTTCGGCTGGAGCGGCATCGGCTGGTGGGCCGGGTTCGCCCTGGCCGCGATCGGCATGGCCGTGTCGTGGGCGCTGATCCAGTTCGCCGGGCCAAGCATGCGCGGCGTCGGCGACACGCCGGTTGCAGCGGACGGCGGGCGCGACCGCGGGCTGCTGATCTATGCCCTGGCGCTGCTCGCCATTCCCGTCGTCTGGCTGCTGTTTGCCAACCTGATGAGCGCACCGCCGCCGGTCAAGGGCGAGGGACTGGGCGGTTACATCCTGGCGCTGCCGATCCTGGGCAAGGTGCTGTTCTTCACCTTCCTCGCCGCGGTCGTCGGCATCCCGGTCTGGGCGTGGCGCGTCGGTACGCGGCAGGAGTTCGAGATGATGCTGGCCGCGATCATCCTGATCGTCTTCAACGTCGTCTTCTGGACCCTGTTCGAGCAGGCGGGATCGTCGCTGACCCTGTTCGCCGACCGCAACACCGACCTCAGCGTCTTTGGCCTGTTCAACCTGTCGGCCGGGCAGACGCAATTCTTCAACGCCTTCTTCATCGTCGCGCTCGCCCCGCTGTTCAGCGCGATGTGGCTGGCGCTCGCCCGCCGCGGCCTGGAGCCGGGCATCCCGGTCAAGTTCGCCCTGGCGCTGATCGGCGTCGGCGTCGGCTTCCTGTTTCTCGTCCTTGGCACCCGCTTCGCCGGTCCCGACTTCAAGGTCGCGATCTGGTGGCTTGCCGGCCTCTACCTGATCCACTCGATGGCCGAGCTGTGCATCTCGCCGGTCGGCCTCAGCATGATCACCAAGCTGTCGATCGCGCGCATCGTCGGCATGATGATGGGCGTCTGGTTCCTGTCGATCTCGGTCGCGCAATATGTCGCCGGCGTCGTCGCCTCGGTCGCGAGTGTCGAGACGGTCGGCGGGCAGGTGACCAACTTGAAGGTCAGCCTGGATACCTATGCCGGCGTCTTCCAGACGATCGGCCTCGTCGCCGCCGGGATCGGCGTTGTCCTGCTCGGCCTGTCCTTTGTCCTGAAGCGCCTGATGCACGGAGTCGATTGATGCGGCGTCTGCCCTTGCTTCTGTTGGCGGCGGTTGCCGGCTGCGCGGGAAAGCCGCCGGTCAAGTCGGCGAGCGACAAGCCCGCCGGTCCGGTCGAGGTCGTCAGCATCCCCGCCGACCCGTTCCCGTCGACCTACCATTCCTACCCCGGCGTGACGACGGTGATCCGCGGCGCGGTCATCTACGACGGCGCGGGGCACAAGTTTGCGCCCGGCATGGTCCGGCTGGAGAACGGCAAGGTCGCCGAGATCGGCGCGACGGTCGCGGTTCCGCCGGGCGCGACGGTGATCGACGCCGCCGGCAAGTTCGTCACGCCGGGCATCATCGACATCCACAGCCACCTCGGCGACTACCCCAGCCCGCAGGTGCAGGCGGTCAGCGACGGCAACGAGGCGACGCGGCCGAACACCGCCGACGTCTGGGCCGAACACTCGATCTGGCCGCAGGACGCCGGCTTCGGCCGCGCGCTCGCCGGCGGCGTGACGACGCTCCACGTCCTTCCCGGCTCGGCCAACCTGTTCGGCGGCCGCGGCGTGACCTTGAAGAACGTCTATGGCCGCACCGCGCAGGACATGAAGTTCCCCGGAGCCAAGCCCAGCCTGAAGATGGCGTGCGGCGAGAACCCCAAGCGCGTCTATGGCAGCAAGGGCCAGTCGCCGGCGACGCGCATGGGCAACATCGCCGTCGACCGCCAGGTCTGGTCGGACGCCGTCGCCTACAAGCGCAAGTGGGACGACTATACCCGGAAGGCCAGGGCCGGCACCGCCAAGCCCGGCGAGGCCCCGCGCCGCGAACTTGCCAACGACACGCTGATGGGCGTGCTGAACGGCGACATCCTGGTCCAGAACCACTGCTACCGCGCCGACGAGATGGCCAACGTCATCGCCATGTCGAAGGAGTTCGGCTACCACGTCAGCGCCTTCCACCACGCCGTCGAGGCGTACAAGATCGCCGACCTGCTCCGCGACAACCACATCTGCGCGGTGATGTGGGCCGACTGGTGGGGGTTCAAGATGGAAAGCTATGACGGCATCCGCGAGAACATCCCGCTGGTCCACAATGCCGGCGCCTGCGCGATGATCCACAGCGACGATCCCAACGGCATCCAGCACCTGAACCAGGAAGTGGCGAAGGCGATGGCCGCCGGCCGGCGCGCCGGCATCGTCGTCGCCCCCGAGGTCGCGGTCGAATGGATGACGCTGAACCCGGCCCGCGGCCTCGGCATCGACGCCGTCACGGGCTCGCTCGAGCCGGGCAAGATGGCCGACGTCGTCCTGTGGAACGGAGAGCCGTTCAGCGTCTATTCGCGCCCGGTCGACGTCTGGATCGACGGCGCGCTGATGTACGACGCCGCCGACCCGAACCGGCGGCCGCGCGCCGACTTCGAAGTCGGCCAGCCGGGCGCGGGAGACGTCAAGTGAAGCCTTTCCTGGTCCTTGCCCTGCTCGCCGGCACGGCCCATGCCGCGCCCATCGCCATTACCAACGCGACGGTGATGACCGGTGCCGGCGCCACGATCGAAGGCGCGACGGTCGTCGTCGACGGCGGCCGTATCAGGAGCGTCGGGACCGGCCCGGCGCCGGCGGGCGCGACGGTGATCGACGGCAGCGGTAAGGTCGTCACGCCCGGCCTCGTGGTCGGCATGAGCGACCTTGGCCTCGATGAAGTCGAGGGTGTTCCCCAGGCCAACGACACCGCGGCGAGGAAGTCGCCCTTCTCCGCCTCGCTCGATGTCGTCCCAGCCCTGAACGGGCGCGACAGCCAGATCGCCGTCGCCCGTACCGGCGGCGTCACCCGCGCCGTCGTCGCGCCCGCGGCCGGACGCGATATCTTCGCCGGGCAGGGGGCGCTGATCCGCCTCGCCGACGGACCGGACATTCTCACCCGTGGCCGCGCCTTCCAGCTTGTCGAGCTGGGCGAGGCGGGCGCGGAGAACGCCGGCGGCAGCCGCACCGCCTCCTTCGCGCTGTTCCGGAACGCACTCGACGAGGCGCAGCGCTTCGCCGGCCGCGGTGGTCGTGACGGCGGCCGCGAGGGCAACCGCGAGAACGTCTATCCGCGCGCCGATACCGAGGCTCTGGTCGCCGTCGTCGAGGGCCGCCAGCCGCTGGTGGTGCACGTCGAGCGGGCGTCGGACATCCTCGCGGTGCTTGCCCTCAAGGCCGACTTCCCGCACCTGCGCCTCGTCCTGTTCGGCGCGCGCGAGGGCTGGACCGTCGCCGACCGCATCGCCGCCGCCCATGTGCCGGTCATCACCAGCGCGGTCGACGACCTGCCCGAACTCGTTCGAGACATTGGCCTCGACGCGCTCGAACGTCGGTCGCCTGCTCGCCGCCGGCGTCGTCGTCGGGATCGGCACGAGCGGCGGCGAATCGACCAACCAGCCGCGCAACGTCACCCAGTTCGCCGGCAACCTCGTCGCCCAGGGGCGGCTGCCCGGCGGCGTCGGCGTCACCCGCGACCAGGCGCTCGAGCTGATCACGCGCAATCCGGCCGAGATCTTCGGCATGACCGACACCGGCACCATCGCCGCGGGCAAACGCGCCGACCTCGTCGTGTGGGACGGCGACCCGCTCGAGCTGACCAGCGCGCCGGTCGCGGTGCTGATCGACGGCGTCGCCCAGCCGCTGGCCAATCGCCAGACCGAGCTGCGCGACCGCTACCTGCGCCTGCAGCACGACACGCTGCCCCTCCAGTACCGGCCGTAAGGGCGTCGCGATGCCGTGGGGGACAAACATCGTGGTGGTGATGGAGGGGAAGCGATGACCCTCCTCGTGATCGCCCTGATCGCCTTCGTCGGCACCCATTTCCTGCTCGCACATCCGCTGCGCGCCCCGCTGGTGGCGCGGCTGGGCGCGGGCGGGTTTGCCGGCGTCTATTCGCTCGTCGCCGCGGTAACGCTCGGCTGGGCCGTGGTCGAGTGGCGGCGCGCGCCGGTCGACGTCTGGTGGACGGTGCCGGGATGGGTCTGGCCGGTGGCCGCCGTCGTCATGCTCGTTGCCAGCATCCTGTTCGTCGGCTCGGTCGCGACGCCCAACCCGGCGCTGATGGGCGGCAAGACAGACGGTGCGCCCCGCGGCATCCAGCGCATCACCCGGCATCCGATGATGTGGGCCTTCGCGCTATGGGCAGTTGTCCACGCCGCGGTGGGCGGCACCGGGCGCGACATCGCCTTGAGCAGCGGCATCCTCGTCCTGGCGCTCGTCGGGGCGCGGCTGCAGGACGGCAAGAAGCGGCAGCAGATGGGCGCGGCGTGGACGGCGCACGAAGCGGCGACGAGCTTCGTCCCGTTCGGCCGCGGCGTCGCCACGCCGGGCTGGACCGCCCTGATCGGCGGCATCGTCGTGTTCGTCGTCGCGACCTACCTGCATCCGGTCGCGGGCGGGCCAAACCTGTGGGGTAGCGCATGAACATCGACGCCAGGCGCATCTGGATCACGGGCGCGTCGTCGGGCATCGGGGCGGCGCTCGCCCGGGCCGCGGCCGCAGCGGGGGCCCAGGTGCTGCTCTCGGGCCGGCGCGAGGACGCGCTGGCGGCCGTCGCCGCCGACTGCCCGGGGTCGCGCATACTGGCGTTCGAGGCGACCGACCTCGCCGCCCTGCCGGAGATCGTCGCCGCCGCCGGGCCGGTCGACATGCTGGTCAACAACGCCGGCGTGTCGCAGCGCAGCCTGGCTCTCGACACCTCGTTCGAAGTCTACCGCACGCTGCTCGAGGTCGACTTCTTCGCGCCGCTGCGCCTGACGCAGCTGGTCCTGCCGGCGATGGTCGCGGCGCGGTCGGGAGCGATCGTCAACATTGCCTCGGTCGCCGGCAAGATCGGCTCGCCGCTGCGGACCGGCTACTGCGCCGCCAAGCACGCGATGGTCGGCTGGTCGGACGCGCTGCGCGCCGAGATCGCGCAATACGGCGTCGCCGTCCACGTCGTGACGCCGGGGTTCGTCAAGACCAACGTCGCGGTCAATGCCGTCCAGGGCGACGGTACGACCCGCGGGCGCAGCGACCCCGAAATCGAGGGCGGCGTCAGCGCCGAGGCTGCCGCCGCGACGATCCTCGCCGGCATCGCCGCCGGCACCCGCGAGATCAGGGTCGGCGACGGCCCGGAAATGGCGCTGGTCGGCCTGCGCGGCAGCGATCCCGACCGGCTGTTCGACATGATGGCCGGCTTCGCGCCGCAGGTCGCGCGCTAGGCCCGCCCCGCTCCCGCCGGGCGGCGAGGGATCGGCCCGGAATGCCCCTCCCGCGGGCGCGAGACGGCGGCAGCTTACGCCAACTGGCCCATCAGATGCTCGGCCGACGAGACGCTGAACGCGCCGGGGTCCTCGACGTTGAGCTGCTCGACGATGCCGTCCCGGACCAGCATCGAGAAGCGCTGGCCGCGCGTGCCCATGCCGAAGCGGCTGCCGTCCATCGTCAGGCCGAGCGCGGTGACGAACTCGGCATTGCCGTCGGCAACCATCGTCACCTTGCCCGCTGCGCCTGCGGTTTCGCCCCACGCGCCCATGACGAAGGCGTCGTTGACGCTGATGCAGACGATCTCGTCGACGCCCGCCGCCTTCATCGCCTCGGCATTGGCGATATAGCCGGGCAGGTGCTTGGCCGAGCATGTCGGGGTGAACGCCCCGGGGACGGAGAACAGCGCGACGGTGCGCCCGGCGAACAGCGCCTCGGTCGAAATCGGCTGCGGCCCGGCGTCGGTCGCCTTGATCAGCGTTGCGCTCGGCACGGCATCGCCTACCTTGATCGTCATGGCGTCGTCTCCTGTCGGGGTTGGCGGCCCTGCGATAGCGGGGCACCTTGCCCCCGTAAAGCGGCGCGGCTTACAAGAGAGGGACAGTGATCGACCCGCGCTTCCTTTCCGGCCAACTGCTGCTGTCGATGCCCGGCATCGGCGACGATCGCTTCAGCCGCGCGGTGATCGCCATGTGCCTCCACGACGACGACGGCGCGCTCGGCGTGATGGTCAACCGGCCGCACGCCGACATGACCGTGCGCGAGCTGATGACGCAGCTGGACGTCGATCCCGGCCGGACGCCGGAGACCGTGCATGTGATGTCGGGCGGCCCGGTCGAGCCGGGGCGCGGTTTCGTCCTCCATTCCCCCGATTATGCCGGGCAGGGAACGATCACCGTCGCCGGTCTGGGCGGCATCCGCTGGGGCCTGACCTCGACCGTCGACGTCCTGCGCGCGATCGCCGGCGGCAAGGGGCCCAGGCGCTGGCTGGTGACGCTCGGCTACACCGGCTGGGGACCGGGACAGCTCGACGGCGAGTTGCTGCGCCATGGCTGGCACAGCCTCGACGGCGACGACGACATCGTCTTCGATGCGCCTGCCGACCGGCGCTGGCCGCGGGCGTTCGCGGCGCTGGGGATCGACGTCGGGTTCCTCTCGGCGACCGCCGGCACCGCCTGACGCCTAGAAGATGCCGAGCACCTTCTTCTTGTGCTTGCCGACCTTGGGGTCGGGCGGAGCCGCCGTCACCTGAGCGGCCGTCTCGGCCTGCTCGACCGCGGCGCAGTTCGAGTTCTTCGCCGTGCCGAGGTCGACGAAGGGCAGGATCGCGGCGATCGGCGTCGCGACGACGCCGAGCAGGATCGATCCGCCGGCGCGGCCGAGCAGTTCCTTGGAGATCGGGTTGATCCCTGGCGCTGCGAAATAGCCCTTCACGCCGATCGGTGACTGGCCGGAGAACAGGCTGAACTCCTTCGACCGCCCGCGCAGCGCGAGGTCGATCGACTTGTCCTTGAAACTGAACTGCCCCTTCATCGAATAAATCGCGCGGCCGGTGTCGAACAGCACCGGGTCGGCGGTTGAAACGCCGTCGCGAACGGTGAAGGCTGCGACCCCGCAGCGGATGTCGCGCGGCTTTTTCAGGTCCTTGCCCAGCAACGCGACGACGAAGTTCTGCACGTCGAGCTTGGCGAGTTCGATGTTCCGGATCCACAGCGTGCCTTGGCTGAGAACGACCGCGATGCGCCCGCTGGACGTGCTCAGCGACTGGTGCACCGTATCGCCGAGGCCGTGGAGCGCGACATGGCCGGCGATGTTGGCCGTGGTGCCGTTGCCTTCGACCTTGAACGAGGTCAGCAACCGGCCGAGCGGCACCGCCGACATGCGGATGTCGTAGGTCGCCGCGACCGGCTCGTGATGCGCGTCGAGGTCGATGGTGGCCGTCATGCGGCCCCCGAGCACGTCGAACGCGACGGGCGCCAATTTCAGGTTGCGATCGTCGAGGTCGACCGCGATGACGAGGTTGGTGATCGGCACGGTGCCGGTGCTGATGCGCCCTGCGGTATAATGGACATCGGCGTCGAAGCTCTTCAGCGCGTCGATCTCGAGCGGCGCGTCGGGCAGGATGCGCGGATGTCCGGCAACAGTGGTGACGACCCCCTTGGCTCCCTTGGCCTGCAGCTTTTCGGGCGAGTAGCCGAGCCAGGGACCGATATCGAGCGCGGCAAGGGTGTCGCTGTGGAGCGTGCCCGCAAGCTTGGTCCGCGCGCCGCCGGTCTGGACGACAAGGTCGCCGGACAGGTCGGAGTCGCCGAAGTGGCCGTTGATCCGCTGGAAGCGGTAGCGCTCGCCCTCCTTGGTGAAGTGCGCGGCCAGGCGATATGGCCGCGTCGCCGGGGCGGTCGCGCCGGCGAGCTTGAACAATGTCTGCAGGTTGCGTCCGGCGATGGTCACCTGCAGGTCGGCGCCGTCGATCCGCGTCGCCCCGGGCAGCGTGCCGGCGATGTCGATGGCGGTGGCGGCGACGTTGGCATGCAGCTCGAGGCCGGTTCGACCACCGCGGATGGTCGAGTTGGGCGTCGTCAGCGCTCCGCGCAGGTCGAAGGGAGCGCCGAGGGCAGTGCCGCCGCCGCGGAAGGTCAGCGGGCCCGCGACCTGCTCGCCGCCACGCCCGTTGACGTTGCCGACCAGATCGCCGAACGTCAGCCGCACGTCGGCCCGATGCTTGGCATCGAGATAATGCGCGACGCTGCCGGTGACGCTGGCGCGGTCGATCGGCGGCATCTTGAACGGCTTGTCACCGGCGAAGGTCCAGGTGTTGCGCCCCGCCCGGTCGATCTCCAGCCCCGCGCTCGCGCCGTCGAGGGTCAGGGCGAGAACGTGCTGGCGGCCGAAGATCAGGTCCCAGGTGCTGATCTCGCTATCGATCAGCCGGGCGCTGAAGAACTGGCGGTCGCGGGCCCAGGCCGGATTTGCGACGGTGAGGTCTTGCGCAAGGAATTTCAGGTCGAACGGGTTGAAGTAGAATTGGAAGTCGCCGCCGACTGCAACCGGGCGCCCGGCATAGCGGCTGGCATACGTGACGAAGGTGGATTTCAGAAACCGCCCCTTGGTCACGAACAGGATCGCCCAGGCGAGGACGATCAGGCCGAGCAGGGTTACGACGACGCTCGCCACGACGCCGACCGCCGTGTCGAGCGGGTTCCGGCGCGTTAACGGGCGCGGGCGGGTGATCGTGTCCATCGCCGCTCAACGGCCCACGCGCCGCAACCGTTCCGGCAGCGACCGGTTGCGCGGCTCGGCCGATCCTGTTAAGCGCCCGCCTCCACGTAGGGATCGCCCGGCTGAATGGGCTGCCGAGGCGGTACTTCGCGTGACTTCAGGAGTCGAAATGCCCAAGCTCAAGACCAAGAGCGGTGTCAAGAAACGCTTCAAGATCACCGCGTCGGGGAAAGTCACCCACGGCGCGGTCGGCAAGCGTCACCGCCTGACCCACCACAATGCCAAGTACATCCGCCAGAACCGCGGCACAGACACGATCTCCGAGGCGGACGCCCGGACGGTCAAGCTCTGGGCCCCGTACGGCCTGCGTTAAGGGAGAACCGCCATGGCACGTGTCAAACGCGGGACGACCTCGCACGCCCGTCACAAGCGGGTTCTGGAACAGGCGAAGGGCTATTACGGCCGACGCAAGAACACCATCCGCATCGCCCGCCAGGCGGTCGAGAAGGCCGGGCAGTACGCCTACCGCGACCGCAAGGTTAAGAAGCGGAATTTCCGCGCCCTGTGGATCCAGCGCATCAACGCTGCGGTACGCGAAGTCGGCCTGACGTACGGCGTGTTCATGCACGGCTGCAAGCTGGCCAACGTCGCGCTCGACCGGAAGATGCTCGCCGACCTCGCCATGCACGAGCCGGAGGCGTTCCGCGCCATCGCCGCGCAGGTCCAGGCGGCATTGGACGCCAAGCCGGTCGCAATCGCGGCGTAAAGCCGTCACATCCGGGATGTAATGCCTTCCGTGGACCTGGGTGCGCGGAGGGCATCGCCTTGACTGGATTTCCGGCCGTCCGCGTGTCGTCGCTATTCGCCGGCCGGCTTGCACGCGACATTGCCGATTTCGCCCCGACCGACATCCTGTCGCTGATCGACCCGGACCTCGCTCTCCCGCGGCGGCCGGCCCTCCCGTCGTCCGCGCGCGTCCTGCAGCGGCCGTTCTTCGACGTCGAGCGGCCCGCCGACCTGTCGGCCGACGCCGACGCGATCGGCGACGTCCTTGTCTTCCTGCGCGATTGGGCGGCGCGCGCGCATGATGCCCGCCTGCTGGTTCACTGCCACATGGGGATCAGCCGCTCGACCGCGTGCGCCTATCTGGCGCTGGCGCTCGCCGCCGGACCGGGAGCCGAGGCGGCGGCGTTCGCCGAGCTGCTGCGGATCACCGTCAAGCCGTGGCCCAACCGGCTGGTCGTCGCCCTGGCCGACGCGGAGCTGGGCTGCAAGGACGCCCTGCTCGCGCCGCTCGATGCCTACCGCGCCGCCAACCCGCGCCGCTACCGCGCCTATGGCCGCCTCAACCGCCGGCGCGGCCTCTACTGAGGCTTTCGTTCCGGGCGGCGGGCGGCTACCAGCAGGGCGATGACCGACCCCGACTTGCTGCGCGACGAAACGCTCGCCGCCGTTGCCGCTGCCGCCGACCTGCCGGCGCTGGAGGCGGCGCGCGTCGTCGCGCTCGGCAAGGCGGGATCGGTCACGGCGCTGATGAAGACGCTGGGGCAGATGTCACCCGAGGCACGGCTCGTCGAAGGGCCGCGGCTGAACGCGCTGCGCGATGCCGTCGCCGCCGCCATCGCCGCGCGCAAGGCGGAACTGGAGGCGGCCGCGCTCGACGCCCGGCTCGCGGCCGAGCGCCTCGACCTGACGCTGCCGGTGTCGCCCGGCCCGGCCGGCACGATCCACCCGATCAGCCAGGTGATGGACGAGCTGGCGGAAATCTTCGCCGACCTCGGTTTCGCCGTCGCCGACGGACCGGAGATCGAGGACGACTGGCACAATTTCACCGCCCTCAACATCCCCGAGAGCCATCCGGCGCGGGCGATGCACGACACCTTTTATTTCCCCGACACCCCCGGCAGCGAGCGACGGATGCTGCTGCGCACCCACACGTCGCCGGTGCAGATCCGGACGATGCTGAGCCAGAAGCCGCCGATCCGGATCATCGCCCCGGGGCGGACCTACCGCAGCGACAGCGACGCGACGCACACGCCGATGTTCCACCAGGTCGAGGGGCTGGTGATCGACCGCGGCATCCACATGGGTCACCTCAAGTGGACGCTCGAGACCTTCGTCAAGGCGTTCTTCGAGGTCGACGACGTCACGCTGCGCCTGCGCCCGAGCTATTTTCCGTTCACCGAGCCGTCGGTCGAGGTCGATGTCGGCTGCGCGTGGGACGGCGGGACGCTGGCGATCGGCGGCAGCGCGTCGTGGCTGGAGATCCTCGGCAGCGGCATGGTCCACCCGCGCGTCATCGCCGCCTGCGGGCTCGACCCGGAGGAGTGGCAGGGCTTCGCCTTCGGCTGCGGCATCGACCGGCTGGCGATGCTCAAGTACGGCATGACCGATCTCCGCGCCTTCTTCGACGGCGATGCGCGCTGGCTGCGCCACTACGGCTTCAAGGCGACCGACGTGCCCACGCTGAGCGGGGGCGTGGGGGCGTGAGCGCGAGGGCATTCCGGCGAAAGGCGCTGCCCGGGCGGGTGTCTCTTGCGACAGCGACGGTCGTTGCCACCCGACCCCGCCGACCACGGGCGCCGATGCGATGAAGTTCACCCTGTCGTGGCTGCGCGACCATCTCGACACCGCCGCGCCGCTCGACCGCATCCTGGCGACGCTGAACGCGATCGGGCTCGAGGTCGAGGGCGTCGTCGACCCCGCCGCGCGCCTTGCGCCGTTCACCATCGCCGAGGTGCTGACCGCCGCGCCGCACCCGCAGGCCGACAAGCTCCAGGTGCTGACCGTCGCCACCGGCGCGGGTGAGCCGGTCCAGGTCGTCTGCGGCGCGCCCAATGCGCGAGCGGGGATGAAGGGCGTGTTCGGCGGCCCCGGGACCTATGTCCCGGGCAGCGACCTGACACTGAAGGTGGCGACGATCCGCGGGGTCGAGAGCCGCGGCATGATGTGCTCGATGCGCGAACTCGAACTGTCGGACGAGCACGACGGCATCATCGACCTGCCCGCCGACGCGCCGGTTGGGGCGGGCTATGCCGCCTGGGCGGGGCTCGACGATCCGGTGGTCGAGGTGGCGGTGACGCCGAACCGGCAGGATTGCATGGGCGTGCGCGGGATCGCCCGCGACCTCGCGGCCGCAGGGCTGGGACGGCTGAAGCCGCTGACCGAGGCCTACCGCGTCGCCGTCTTCGCCGTGCCGCGCCACGGGCCGGGGCCGGCGGTCAGGACCGACGATCCCGCCGGTTGCCCGGCGTTGTTCGCCGGCGCGGTGTCCGGCGTCGTCAACGGGCCATCGCATCCGTGGCTGCGGCAGAAGCTGGTCGCGGTCGGGCAGAAGCCGATCTCGGCGCTCGTCGACATCACCAACTTCATCATGCTCGATCTCGGGCGGCCGCTGCATGTCTACGACCGCGCGAAGCTGGACGGGACGCTCGTCGCCCGCAAGGCGCGCGACGGCGAGCAGGTCGTCGCCCTCAACGGCAAGAGCTATGCGCTGGACGCGACGATGACGGTGATCGCCGACGACCGGACCGTCCACGACATCGGCGGCATCATGGGCGGGATGGAGTTCGGGCTGCGCCGCGGACACCACCGACGTGCTCGTCGAATGCGCCTATTTCAACCCCGCCGGCATTGCCCGGACCGGACAGAAGCTGGCCCTGACCAGCGACGCGCGGGCGCGGTTCGAGCGCGGCGTCGATCCGGCGTTTCTCGACGAGGGACTCGAGATCGCGACGCACCTGATCATCGAACTCTGTGGTGGGACGGCGAGCGCGGTCACCCGCGCCGGGCAGCCGCCGGCGGCCGATCGGACGATCGCCTTCGCGCCCGAACGGACGCTGGCGCTGGCCGGCATCGACATCCCGGCCGACGAGCAGGCCAAGACCCTGGCGCGTCTCGGCTTCGGCGTGACGCGCGGCACGCCGTCGCAGGTCAGCGTGCGTGGCACGCCGGGGCAGGTCAGCGTGCGAAGGGAAGGGGCGGCACGCCGTGGCAGGTCAGCGTCCCCTCCTGGCGCCGCGACATCGACGGCCCGGCCGACATCGTCGAGGAGGTCGTCCGCATCCACGGCCTCGACGCCGTACCCTCGACGCCGCTGCCGCGCGTGGCAGGCGTTGCCCGTCCGACCGCGACCCCGGCGCAGCGGACCGAGCGCCGCCTGCGCCGCGCGCTCGCCGCGCGCGGGCTGAACGAGGCGGTGACGTGGAGCTTCGTCGCCCCGGCGCAGGCGGACCCGTTCGGCGGCGCCGCGTGGACGCTGGCCAACCCGATCTCCACCGACCTTGCGGCGATGCGTCCGTCGCTCGTCCCCGGCCTGCTCGCGGCGGCACGGCGCAACCTCGACCGCGGCGAGGTCGGCGTCCGCCTGTTCGAAGTCGGCCGCCGCTACCTGGCCGACGGCGAACACCCGACGGCAGCGATGCTCCTCGCCGGCGTGGCGCGTCCGCGCGACTGGCAGGGTGGCCCGGCCGCCGGCTTCGACGCCTTCGCCGCCAAGGCCGAGGCGCTCGCGGCGCTGGCCGCCGCCGGTGCGCCGATCGAGCGGCTGGCGGTCCTGCCGCCCGCCGATCCGTGGTTCCACCCCGGCCGCGCCGGACGGCTGGCGCTGGGCGCGAAGACGCTCGCCAGCTTCGGCGAACTCCACCCGCGCCTGGTCGGCGACCTCCGCCTGCCGGTGGTCGTCGCCGAGGTCTTCCTCGACGCTTTGCCCCCGGCCCGCGCCCGCCGCGCCCGGCCTGCGTTCACGCCGCCGCCGCTGCAGGCGGTCAAGCGCGACTTCGCCTTCGTCGTCGCCGCCGCCACACCGGCGGAAAAGCTGCTCGGCGCCGTCCGCAGCGCCGACAAGGCGGCAGTGACCGACGTCGCCCTGTTCGACCGTTTCGCGATGGACGGCGGCCAGATCAGCCTGGCCGTGACCGTCACGCTGCAGCCGGTCGGGCGGAGCTTCACCGACGCCGAGATCGAGGCGCTGTCGGCGAAAATCGTCGCGAGCGCGGCCAAGGCCGGCGCGACCCTGCGCGGATAGCTTTCCCGGCGGGTTCCAGGGGCCGGGTCGCATGGCTGGACATGCGGCCATGCCTCGCGCAAGACCGAACGATGACCATGATCGTCCGTGCCCTGCTCCTCCTCGCCGCCGCCCTGCCCGTCACCCTCTCCGCTCAGGAAGCCCCCGCGCCGACCGGCACGAGCAAGCCGCAGCCGGTGGCGCTTCCCGACGCCATCCCGCCCGCGCGCGACGTGCCCTATCCCGGCACGATCACGCTCGCGGTCGACGCGACCGACGTCGCCCGCGGCGTGTTCCGCATCGCCGAGCAGGTGCCGGTCACGGCGGGTCCGCTGGTCCTGCTCTATCCCGCCTGGCTGCCCGGTGCGCACGCGCCGCAAGGCGAGATCGACAAGATCGCCGGGCTGACCATCATCGGCGGTGGCCAGACGCTGCCGTGGCGGCGCGACACGGTCGACGTGCACGCTTTCCACGTCGACGTTCCCGCCGGCGTGACCACGCTCGACGTCCGCTTCCAGTTCGTCTCGGCGACCGCGGCCAACCAGGGGCCGGTGGTGATGACGCCCAACGTCGTCGCGCTCGAATGGATTTCGAACCTGCTGTACCCGGCCGGCCATTTCGTCCGCGACATCATGGTTTCCCCCAGCGCGACTTTCCCCGCCGGCTGGGCCGCGGCGACGGCGCTGCGGTCGGGCGATCCGATCGACCGCGGCGGGACGATCCGCTACGCCCCCGTCGCGCTCGACACGCTGGCCGACTCGCCGGTCTTTGCCGGGCGCTTCGTCCGGCGCGAGCCGCTGTCGCCCGACGTCACGCTCGACCTGTTTGCCGACCGCGCCGACGAACTGAAGCCGACCGACGCCCAGCTCGCCGCCCACCGCGCGCTCGTCACCCAGGCGGTCAAGCTGTTCGGCGCGCAGCACTACGACCATTACGACTTTCTCTTCGTGCTGTCCGACCGGATCGACGGCTTCGGCCTCGAGCATCACCGCTCGTCGGAGGACGAGGCCTCGCCCGATTACTTCCTCGATTGGGACGCGAGCGTCTACGGTCGCGACCTCCTCGCGCACGAGTTCACCCACAGCTGGAACGGCAAGTTCCGCCGCCCCGCCGACCTGTGGACGCCCGACTATCGCACGCCGATGCAGAACAGCCTGCTCTGGGTCTACGAGGGCCAGACCGAGTTCTGGGGCAACATCCTGTCGGCGCGCTCCGGGCTGATCGCGGTGCCGGAGATGCGCGACCGCATCGCCCAGGTCGCCGCCTATTACGACAGCGAGGCCGGTCGGCGCTGGCGGCCCCTCCTCGACACGACCAACGAGGAGATCATGTCGAACCGCCGGCCGGAGCCCTATACCAGCTGGCAGCGTGCCGAGGATTATTACAACGAGGGCATGCTGATCTGGCTCGATGCCGACAGCCTGATCCGCGAGCGCTCGCACGGCAAGCGCAGCCTGGACGATTTTGCCCGCGCCTTCTTCGGGGTGCGCGACCGCGACTGGGGCGAGCTGACCTACACCCGCGCCGACGTCATCGCCGCGCTGAACGCGGTCGAGCCGTACGACTGGGCCGGGTTCCTCCACACGCGCGTGGACCTGGCCGGCGTGCCGGCGCCGCTCGACGGCGTCACGCGCGGCGGCTACCGCCTGGTCTACACGGCCGAGCCCGGCAAATTGTGGAAGGCGCGCGAGACCAGCCGCGAACAGCTCGACCTGACCTATTCGCTCGGGCTCGTTATCGGCAAGAGCGGGCTGGTCAGGGCGGTGCAGTGGGACAGCCCGGCGAACAAGGCCGGCATCCCCGTCGGGGCGACGCTCGTTGCGGTCAACGGGGCCAAATACAGCGATGACGAAATCAAGCAGGTCGTCACCGCGGCCAAGGACGGGGCAGCGCCGATCGCCCTGCTGATCGAGCAGAACGACACCTACCGCACCGTCGATGTCGCCTGGAACGGCGGCCTGCGCTACCCCCACCTCGAGCGGACGGGCAAGGGCGCGAGCAGCCTCGACGCGCTGCTCGGCGCCCGGTAGCCGCTACTTCATCGGGATGACGCGGCCCTGCGTCATCACATAGCTGACGCTGAGCACCGCCTTGGGGTCGCGCTGCGGGTCGCCGTCGACGGCGATGAGGTCGGCGGCCTTGCCGGGCTCGAGCGTGCCGGTGACCTTGTCGACGCCGAGCAGCTCCGCCCCGCCCTTGGTCGCCGCGATCAGCGCTTCCTTGGGCGTCATGCCATGTTCGACCATCAGCGCCAGCTCCTCGGCGTTACGCCCGTGCGGATAGACGGCGGCATCGGTGCCGAGCGCGATGTGGACGCCGTTGCGCTGCGCCACGGCGATGTTGCGGCCGACGATCTTCATCGTTTCCAACGCTTTGGCCTCGACGTTGGGCGTATAGAAGTTCTTGCCGACGTGCAGCTTCAGCCCCTCGTACGCCATCAGCGTCGGCACCAGCCAGGTGCCGTGCGCCTTCATCACCTTGGCGCCGCGGTCGTCGAGATAGGTGCCGTGCTCGATCGAATCGACCCCCGCCGCCGCCGCCGCCTCGATGCCGCGCGCGCCGTGGGCATGGGCCATCGCCTTCAACCCGACGCCGTGCGCCGTGCTGACGATCGCCTTCATCTCGGCGTCGGAGAAATGCTGCTCCAGCCCGATTGCACCGTCGTCGAGAACGCCGCCGGTGGCCATGAACTTGATCACGTCGACGCCCTTCGCCGCGGTGTGGCGGACGACCAGGGCGCACGCCTCGGGCGTGTCGCAGACCCCGCTGTTCTGCCCGGCGGCATTGATCGCCGCCGCCATCTCGGGCGCGAGGCCGACGGTCGCATCGGCGTGGCCGCCGCTGATCGACAGCGGCGTCCCCGCGACGAGGATGCGCGGCCCGGGGAAGCTGCCCTCGGCCACGGCGTCGCGCATGGCGAGGCTGGCGAGCGTCGGCCCGCCGGCATCGCGGACCGTGGTGAAGCCGGCCCGTGCGGTGATCAGCGCATTCTTGATCCCCGTGGCAGCGGCATAGGGTTCGGAATACTTGGGCCGCAGCGTCGCATACCACGGCAGGCCGCTGTCCTGCGTCAGGTGGACGTGGGCATCGATCAGGCCCGGCATGACGGTCCTGCCGCCGAGGTCGACGACCGTGGCCCCCGACGGCACGGCCGCCTCCGCCGCCCCGATACTGACGATCTTGCCGTCGGTGACGACGATCGAGGACGGCCCGCGCGGCGGCAGCGCCGCATCGGTGATGACGTGCCCGGCACGAATGAAGAAGGTTTCCGCCCCCGCCGGCATGGCGGCGAGCAGCAGAACGAGAGCGAGCGGACGATGCACCGATATCCCCTTGATTTGTTTCCCCGACACTAGCCGGAGCAGGGGACGGCGCAAGCCTCACTCGGGGGCGGCAGGCACCCCTTCGAGGTCAAGCGCGTAGCCGGCCGACCGCACGGTCCGGATGACGTCCGGCAGGTCGGCACCGTTGATCGCCTTGCGCAACCGCCGGATGTGGACGTCGACCGTGCGTTGCTCGACATAGACATCGCGGCCCCAGACGGCGTCGAGCAGCTGTTCGCGGCTGAAGACGCGGGCCGGATGTTCGAGGAAGTGGCGGAGCAGGCGGAACTCGGTCGGGCCGAGGGCGATCTGCTGCCCGTCGCGCGTGACCCGGTGCGCCGAAGTGTCCATCGTGATGCCGGCATAATCGAGGTTGCCGCCCGACAGAGCGGGGCGCAGGCGGCGCAGCACGGCGCGGATTCGGGCGACGAGTTCTCGCGGGGAGAAGGGCTTGGTGACGTAATCGTCGGCGCCGGTCTCCAGCCCGCGGATACGGTCGGCTTCTTCCGCGCGCGCGGTCAGCATGACGATCGGCAGCCCCGCCGTGACCGGCGCGCGGCGCAGGCGGCGGCAGACCTCGATGCCGCTGAGATTGGCGATCATCCAGTCGAGGATGACGAGGTCAGGCTTCTCCTCCTCGGCGAGCACCAGGGCCTCTTCGCCGTCGCCGGTGCGGATGACGTCGAAGCCCTCCTTCTCGAGATTGTAGCTGACGAGTTCGACGAGGTTGGCGTCGTCCTCGACCAGAAGGATCTTCGGCTTCATTCCCGGTCAGACGGCATAGGCGGTGTCGTCGGTCTTCGGCCGACCAGCGAAATGCTCGCCGGTGGCACTGAAATAGACCATCTCGGCAACGTTCGTCGCATGATCGCCGACGCGCTCGAGGTTCTTGGCGATGAACAGCAGGTGCGCAGACGGCGTGATGTGCTGCGGATTTTCCATCATGAAGGTCAGGAGCGAGCGGAACAGGCTGTTGTAGAAATCGTCAACGACCGCGTCGCGCTGGCAGACCGCAACCGCCTTATCGGCATCGCGGTCGACGAAGGCGTCGAGGGCATCGCGCATCATTTCGATGACGACGCGCCCCATCTGCGGAATGATGACGACCGGCTCGATCGGCCCGCTGGCGGTCAGCGTCGTCGCGCGCTTGGCGATGTTCTTGGCATAGTCGCCGATCCGCTCGAGGACCGCGCTGATCTTCAGCGCCGAGATGATCTCGCGCAGGTCGTTGGCCATGGGCGCCCGCAGCGCGATCATCGTCACCGCCAGCCGCTCGGCCTCGGCCTCGAGCGCGTCGATGCGGGCGTCGGTTTCGACCACCGCCATCGCCGCATCGGGATCGCGCTCGACCAGCGCCTCGATCGCCGCGGCGATCTGGGCCTCGCACAGCCCGCCCATCTGCGTCACGAGCGAGCGTAGCTGGTGGATGTCGTCGTCGAATGACTTGACCGTATGCGCGCCGAGTTCCGCCATGTTTCTCTCCTCAGCCCGGATCAGCCGAAGCGGCCGGTGACATATTCCCGCGTACGCTGCTCACGCGGGTTGGTGAAGATTTGCGCCGTGGGCCCGACCTCGATGACCTCGCCCAGGTACATGAACGCCGTCTGGTCGGAGCAGCGCGCCGCCTGCTGCATCGAATGGGTGACGATGACGATGGTGAAGTCGGCACGAAGCTCGGCGATCAGCTCCTCGACCTTGGCGGTCGAGATCGGGTCGAGCGCCGAGGTCGGCTCATCGAACAGCAGCACCTCGGGGCGGACCGCGATCGTCCGGGCGATGCACAGCCGCTGCTGCTGCCCGCCCGACATGCCGAGCGCGCTGGTGGTCAGGCGGTCCTTGGTTTCCTCCCAGATCGCAGCCTTTTGCAGGCTCCATTCGACGCGCTCGTCCATCTGGCGCTTGTTCAGCCGCTCGTGGAGGCGAACGCCAAAGGCGACATTCTCGTAGATCGACATCGGGAACGGCGTCGGCTTCTGGAAGACCATGCCGATACGCGAGCGCAGATCGGTCGGATCGACCTTGGCGTCGATCAGATTTTCGCCCTGCATGACGACCTCGCCGGTCGCCTTCTGCCCGGGGTAGAGGCTGTACATGCGGTTGATGACGCGCAGCAGGGTCGACTTGCCGCACCCCGACGGACCGATCAGCGCTGTCACGCGCTTTTCGGGAAAGTCGAGGTTGATCGTCTTCAGTGCGCGGTTGTCGCCGTAGAAGAAGTCGAGGTTCTTCGTCTGGATGAACGGCTGTGTGCCGGCCAGCGTGTCGTGACGACCAATTGCGTCCGCGAGTGACGCCATTTCGGGGGGCTGGTTCATGATAACTCCCTAGCGCCGGCGGCCAACGGTAAGCTGCGCCAGGATATTGATCGCCAGCACGCCCAAGGTGATGACCAGCGCGCCCGCCCAGGCAAGCTCGACGAGGTCATTATAAGGGCTCGCCGCCATCTGGTAGATTGCAACCGGCAGGCTTGCCATCGGCTTGGCCAGCGACGTCGACCAGTTGAGGTTGCCGAGCGAGGTGAACAGCAGCGGCGCGGTCTCCCCCGCGACGCGGGCGAGCGCCAGCAACAAGCCGGTCAGCATCCCCGCCCCGGCCGAGCGCCAGGCGATCATCGTCACGACCTTCCACTTCGGCGCACCGAGCGCCGCGGCGGCTTCGCGCAGGGCGACGGGGACGAGGCTCAGCATGTCCTCGGTCGTGCGGATGATGATCGGGATCGCGATGACGGCAAGCGCAACCGCACCGGCAATGCCGGAGTAGGTCTTGGTCGTCGCCACCAGGATGACATAGACGAACAGGCCGACGAGGATCGACGGGGCCGACAGCAGGATGTCGCTGACGAAGCGCGTCGTGTCGCCGATCTTCGATCCGCGGGCATATTCCGACAGATAGGTCCCGGCGAGAACCCCGATCGGCGTGGCGATGAGCATGCCGAGGACGACCTGGATCAGGCTGCCGACGATGGCGTTGGCCAGGCCGCCATGCTCGCCGGTCGGGGCCATCGACGTCGTCAGCACCGACCATCGCAGCGCCGGCAGGCCGCGCGCGATGAGGGTGATGAGGATCGAGGCCAGCAGCGCGAGCGACAGCACCGCGGCGGCGCTGGCGAGCGCGGCGATGATGGTGTTCGTCGCCTTGCGGCGAGCCGACTGCGCGCTCATCAGCTTACCGCCCGGGGCTGGACCAGCGCGCGCGAGGCGGCCAGCACGAGGAAGGAGATAATGAACAGCGTCAGGCCGAGGCCGAGGAGCGCGGACAATTTCATCGTGCCAAAGCCTGCCTCGGCGAACTCGTTGGCAATCGTCGAGGCGATCGTCGACCCCTGCGCGAACAGGTTGGGCGAGAGGCGGGTGGCGTTGCCGATGACGAAAGTGACCGCCATCGTCTCGCCCAGCGCCCGGCCGAGCCCGAGCATGACCGCGCCGATCATCGCCCGCCGTCCGTACGGCACGGCGACATGGCGGATGACCTCGAAGCGGGTCGCGCCGAGGCCGTAGACCGATTCCTTCAGCACCACCGGGGTCGCGCCGAGAATTTCGACGAACATCGCGGTGATCAGCGGCAGGATCATCACCGCAAGCACCAGTCCGGCGGTGAAGACGCTGTTGCCCGACCCGTAGTCGAGCACCTTGTTGAGCCCCGGGATCGGAGCCGCCAGGTCGGCGACGTCGAGGATGAAGTGGTCGGCGAGCCACGGCGCGAGGACGAAGAAGCCCCACATGCCGTAGATGATCGACGGAATGGCGGCGAGCAGCTGGATGACCACGCCGACCGGCCGGCGCAGCGGCACGAGCAGGATTTCGGTCAGGAAATAGGCGACGCCGATCGACAGCGGCACGGCGATGACGAGGGCGATGACGGAGCTGAGCAGGGTCCCGTAGACCATGATGCCCGCGCCGTAGATGTTGTTGACCGAATCCCAGACCGGGTGCCACAGGAAGCCGATGCCGAAGGTCCGGAACGCCGGCCACGCGCCCACCGCGAGCATGACGATGATCGCGCCGAGGATGGCGAGCACGAGCAAGCCCATCGCCATCACCGTGCCGGAAAACAGCCGCTCGGTCGCCGGCGACTGGTTGACGATCCGCGCCGGCTGGGCCGTGGCGAGACGGGTGTCGGCAGGAAGGGCGGCTTGGGTCATGGCTGCTCCGGCGTCAAAAAGGCCGCCGGGGGGCGCAGTACGGACCAAGCCCCCCGGCCCAACCGCTTACCTCGGCATGTTGACGCCGCTGACCTGGCGCCACTCCTCGTGGACGCGGTTCACCGCGGCCGGCGGCAGCGGCAGGTAACCAAGGTCCGTCGCCGTCTTCTGGCCATTCTTCAGCGACCAGTCGAAGAAGGCAAGCGCCGCCCCCGTGCGCGCCGGATCGGCCGGCTTCGCCGGCACCAGGATGTACGTCGCGCTGACGATCGGCCAGGTGTTGGCCCCCGGCAGCGCCAGCATGTTGGCGACCGCGTTCGGGGCGGCGGCCCAGTCGGCCTGCGCCGCGGCGGCGTTGAAGGCGGCCGGCGTCGGGTCGATGAACTTGCCGTCGGCGTTCGCCAGCTTGGTCACCGGCAGCTTGTTGGCGAAGGCATAGTTGAACTCGACGTAGCCGATGGCACCAGTCGTGTTCTTGACGTTGCCGGCGACGCCGTCGTTCCCCTTGCCGCCCGAGCCGGTCGGCCAGCTGATCGTCTTGCCGGCGCCGAGCGTCCAGTTCTTCGCGGTCTTGCTGAGGTAGTTGGTGAAGATCGCCGTCGTGCCGCTCGAATCCGACCGATAGACCGGCGTGATCGGCATCGCGCGCAGCGGCACGCCCTGGTTGATGGCGACGATGGCGGGATCATTCCACTTGGTGATCTTGCCCATGTAGATGCCGGCGATGAGCTCCGGCGTCAGGCGGAGCTGGCCGTTGGCCACGCCCGGCAGGTGGACGATGATCACTTCCGAACCGATGACCGCCGGGAACTGGACCAGGCCGTTGGCCTTGATGTCCTCGGGCTTCATGGGGTCGTCCGACGCGCCGAAGTCGACGGTGCGCGCCTTGATCTGCGCCTGACCGGCACCCGAGCCGATCGCCTGATAGTTGAGCTCGTTCTGGGTCGCCGCCTTATAGGCCGAACCCCACTTGGCGTAGAGCGGCGCCGGGAAGGTCGCGCCCGCGCCGGTGATCTCGGCAGCAAAGGCAGTGCCGGCAATCGCCGTCGACGCCAACAGGGTCAGCGCGCCGCGCGCTACCCGCGAAAGCATAATGGTCATGGCCAGTCCTTTTGCCTGCGAACCAGATTAGCTCGCCCCGCTCCGCCGGTTCGCAGAAATGTGTGACCCGTAGATGACAGTTCCGCGACAAAGGGGTGACGACCGCCTCGGCGCGGGGGAGTGTCGAGCGTCGCGGCGTAAACCACAGGGAAAGAATCCGTACGGTCAGCGTTGTGCGGCGTTGCGCGCTCCGGAAAGATCCTGCGCCACCGGAGAGAATCGCCGCCGATGAGCCTGCCCCAATGACCCGGCGCTTCCTCCCGATCCCGCTGACCGTCGCCGTCGTCCTGGCGTTGGCGGGGTGCGCCAAGAAGGATGCCAAGGGGCCGCCGCCGACGCCGGAGGCCGGCTTCGTCGTGCTGCGGCCGGAGACGGTGCCGCTGTTCATCGAGCTGACCGGGCGGACGACGGCGTACGAGACCTCTGACGTGCGGCCGCAGGTCGCCGGATTGATCCAGGCGCGCACCTTCAAAGAGGGCAGCATCGTCCGCAAGGGCCAGACCCTGTACCGGATCGATCCCGCGACCTACCGCGCGGCGCTGGCGCAGGCGCAGGCGAACCTCGCCAGCGCCCAGGCGACGGCGGTTTCGACCCGCGCCCGCGCCGATCGCTACCGGCCGCTGGCGGCGATCGAGGCGGTGGCGAAACAGGATTATACCGACGCCGTCGCCGCCGCCGATCAGGCCGCCGCCGCCGTCGCCCAGAACCGTGCCGCAGTGCGCGCGGCGCAGATCAACCTCGGCTACACCAACGTCGCCGCGCCGATCACCGGGCGCGTCGGGCGCTCGCTGGTGACGACCGGCGGTCTTGTGACCGTCGGCCAGACGACGGCGTTGACGACGATCCAGCGGCTCGACCCGATCTTCGTCGACATCCAGCAGTCGAGCGCCGACCTGCTCAGCCTGCGCCGGGCGCTCGCCACCGGCGGTCATCAGGCGTCGTCGGCGACCGTGACGCTCGAACTCGCCGACGGCAGCGACTATGGGGCCACCGGCCATGTCGAGTTCGCCGAGGCGATGGTCGACCCCAACACCGGCACCGTGACGCTGCGCGCCCGTTTCCCCAACCCGCACGGCGTGCTGCTGCCGGGCATGTTCGTCCGCGCGCGCCTGTCGCAGCAGACGGTCGAAAACGCGATCCTTGCGCCGCAGGCCGGGATCGCCCGCGACCCCCGCGGCAACGCCACCGCGCTGGTCATCGTCCGCGACGATGCGCCCGAAGCCCGCCGCGCGAACGGCGGTCAAGGGGACGGCGGCCAGGCCGGGGGCGGGTCGGGCGGCGGTGGCCAGTCCGGCGGCCGCAGCGGCGGCGGTGGCAGCGGCGGCAGCGGCGGCAGCGGCGGCAGCGGCAAGCACGCAGGGCAGCCGCCGCAGCGGACCGGCTTCACCGTTGCCAGCCGCGACGTCGTCCTCGACCGTACCGTCGGCGACCGCTGGCTGGTGACGAAGGGTCTCGGGTCCGGCGACCGGCTCGTCGTCGAGGGCGCGAACAAGATCAAGCCGGGGCAGCCGGTCCATCCGGTGCCGGCGGGCGCGCGGCCGCAGTCGGGTGGCGGACGCAGCGACCTCGGCGGCGGCGGCGGGACCGGCGGCGGCTCGGGCAGCGGCGGCAGTGGCGAAAACGGCGGCAGTGGCGGCAGCGGCAGCAACGGCAGCAGCGGCAGCGGCCCGACCCACTAGATGATCTCCAAGGTTTTCATCGACCGGCCGATCTTCGCCTGGGTGCTGGCGATCATCGTCATGCTCGCAGGCATTGGCGGCGTCCTGTCGCTGCCGATCGAGCAATATCCCGACATCGCGCCGCCGGCGGTCAACATCCGCGCGACCTACCCCGGCGCGTCGGCCGAGACGCTCGAGTCGTCGCGTCACCCAGGTCATCGAGCAGCAGCTGACCGGGATCGACGGCCTCATCTATTTCCAGGCGACGTCGAATTCCGCCGGCGCGCTGACGCTCGTCGTTACGTTCAACAAGGGGACCAACCCCGACATCGCCCAGGTCCAGGTACAGAATAAGGTGCAGCAGGCGCTGCCCCGCCTGCCGCAGCAGGTCCAGGCGCAGGGCCTGACGGTGACCAAGTCGAACGCCGACTTCCTGATGGTCGTCGCGCTGTACGACGCGTCCGACAAGTCGACCTCGGTCGATGTCGCCGACTATCTCGTCTCGAACCTCCAGGACCAGATCGGCCGGCTTCAGGGCGTCGGCGATTACACCGTGTTCGGCGCGCAGTACGCGATGCGCATCTGGCTCGACCCGTTCAAGCTCGCGAGCTTTTCGCTGACGCCCGGCGACATCGTCACCGCGCTGCAGGCGCAGAACACGCAGATCGCCGCCGGCCAGCTCGGCGCGCAGCCGTCGCCGCCGGGCCAGATGCTGTCGGCGATCGTCACCGAGCGCTCGCGCCTGACCAATGCCGACCAGTTCCGCCAGGTGATCGTCAAGACCCAGTCCGACGGATCACTGGTCCGCCTGCGCGATGTCGCCCGCGTCGAGCTGGGGGCGGAGAATTATACCAACACCGGCCGCCTGAACGGCCATCCCGCGGTCGGCATGGCGATCCAGCTGGCCCCGGGCCAGACGCGCTGAAGACCGCCGAGCTGGTCAAGGCAGCGGTCGCGGACGCGTCGAAGTCGTTCCCGCCGGGCTACAGATACGCCTTTCCGCTCGACAGCACGGCCTTCATCAAGCTGTCGGTCCGCGAGGTGGTCATCACCCTCGGCGAGGCGATCATCCTCGTCGTCATCGTCATGTTCGTCTTCCTGCAGAGCTGGCGGGCGACGCTGATCCCGGCGATCGCCGTGCCGGTCGTCCTGCTCGGCACGTTCGGCATCCTTGCTGCCTTCGGCTACTCGATCAACACGCTGACGCTGTTCGGGCTGGTGCTGTCGATCGGCCTTCTCGTCGACGACGCCATCGTCGTCGTCGAGAACGTCGAGCGCGTGCTCGAGGAGGAGCCCGACATCAGCCCGCGCGACGCGACGATCAAGTCGATGGGTGAGATCCAGGGCGCGCTGATCGGCATCGCCATGGTGTTGTCGGCGGTGTTCCTGCCGATGGCCTTCTTTGGCGGCTCGGTCGGCGTCATCTACCGCCAGTTCGCCGTCACCATCGTCTCTTCGATGATCCTGTCCGTCGCCGTCGCGCTGATCCTGTCGCCGGCGCTCGCCTCCAACCTGCTCAAACGCGCCGATCCCGACAAGAAGCCGGGCCTCGTCGGCCGCCTCGGCGACCGCTTCAACCGCTGGTTCAACCGCACCGCCGACCGCTACCGCGACACCGTCGGCCGGGTCGTCGCCACGCCGATCCTGTTCCTTATCGCCTATGGGGTCATCGTCGCGGTGCTGGTGATCGGCTTCCTGCGGCTGCCGACCGGCTTCCTGCCCAACGAGGACCAGGGCATCGCCCAGCTCCAGTTCATCCTGCCCGCGGGGGCCACCCAGGCGCGGTCGACGGCGGTGGCGCAGCAGGTCGAGGACTTCTTCCGACAAGACCGAGAAGGCGACGATCGACATCGTCTATGTCGTCATCGGCCAGAACAACGCCGGCACCGGCCAGAACGTCGCCCGCGGCTTCATCGGCTTCAAGCCATGGGACCAGCGGACCGGTCAGGATCAGAACGCCGCCGCGATCGTCGCCCGCGCCAACAAGCAGCTGTCGGGCCTGCGCGACGCCCAGTTCACCGCGCTCAATCCGCCCCCGGTCCGCGGGCTCGGCCAGTCGGCCGGGTTCACCATGGAGCTGGAGAATGTCGGCAACCTCGATCGCGCGACCTTCCGCCAGCGGGCCGACGCCGTCGTCGCCGCGGCCAAGGCCGATCCGTCGCTCACGGCGGTCCGCCTGAACGGGCTCGACGACGTGCCGACGCTGGCCGTCAATGTCGACGAGGAGCAGGTCGGCGCCCTCGGCCTCGTCCAGGCAGACGTCGACCAGACCCTCGCGGGCGCGTGGGGCGGCCTGTACGTCAACGACTTCATCGACCGTGGTCGGGTCAAGCGCGTGTACGTCCAGGGCGACGCGCCGTACCGCAGCAACCCGGGCGACCTCGCCCATTGGTTCGTCCGCAACGGCCAGGGCTCCATGACGCCTTTCTCGGCATTTGCCCAAACGAGCTGGACCCGCACGCCGACGACGCTGCAGCGCTACAACGCCCACCCTTCATTCGAGATCGCCGGCGAGCCAGCGCCGGGATCGAGCACTGGCGCGGCGATGAAGACGATGACCGACCTCGCCGCCAAGCAGCAGGGGCTCGGGGTCGAGTGGAGCGCGCTGTCGTATCAGGAGCGGCTGTCGGGCGGGCAGACGCCGCTGCTCTATTCGCTGTCGCTGCTCGTCATTTTCCTGTGCCTCGCCGCCCTCTACGAAAGCTGGTCGGTGCCGTTCTCGGTCCTGCTGGTCATTCCCCTGGGGCTGGTCGGGGCGACGCTGGCAGTGACGCTGCGCGGCTTGACCAACGACGTCTATTTCCAGGTCGGGCTGCTGACGACGATGGGCCTGTCGGCGAAGAACGCGATCCTCATCGTCGAGTTCGCCGAAGCGGCCGAGCGCGGAGGCAAGAGCCCGCTCGACGCGGCGCTTGAGGCGGCGCGGCTGCGCCTGCGGCCGATCATCATGACCAGCCTGGCCTTCATCTTCGGCGTCGTGCCGCTGGCGATCTCGACCGGTGCCGGCGCGCAGAGCCGCATCGCCATCGGCACCGCGGTGATCGGCGGCATGCTGACGGCGACCGCGCTCGCCATTTTCTACGTGCCGACTGGCGTTCGTTCTTGTCCGCCGGCTGTTCACCCGCAAGAAGAAGGATGCGCCGGAGGACGAACCGAAGGACGAAGCCGCCCCCGACCGTCGCCCGGCACCCGAGGGCCCGGCGCCCGAGGGAGCGCCGGCATGACCCGCCGCACGCCCCTCGCCGCGCCCCTCCTCGCGGCCGCCCTGCTCGGCGCGTGCAGCCTCGATCCGCATTACCGGCGGCCCGCACCGGCGATCCCGCCGAGCTGGCCGGTCGGCGACGCCTATCTCGCGCAGAGCGAGGCGGCGCTGCCGTCGCTCGACTGGCGAACCGTGTTCCGCGATCCCCACCTGCAGGCGATCATCGCCCGCGCGCTGGTGACCAACCAGGACCTTGCGATCGCCGCCGCCAACATCGAGTCGGCCCGCGCGCTGTACCGCGTCCAGCGCGCACAGCTGCTGCCGCAGGTCGATGCCGATGCGCGCGTGACGACGTCGAACGGGCTGCTGACGAGTTCGACCGGCGGGACGGCGGGGGTCGTGACGGGCACCGGTGGAACCGGCACGGGGACGGGCACCGGTGGCACGGGCACGGGCACCGGTGGCGCGGGAACAGGGACCGGCACCGGCACCGGCACGACCGGCACGACGGGAACCGTCGGCACCACCGGCTCGGGCGGAACGCGGACGGTCTATTCGACGCAGCTCGCCGTCACCGCGTTCGAGCTCGATCTCTTCGGCAAGCTGCACAGCCTCGCCCGCGCCCAGTTCCAGCAGTATCTCGGGACGGAGGCGGCGGCGCGGGCGACGCGGCTGACGCTCGTCGCCGACATCGCCAACGCCTATCTGACGCTCGCCGCCGACCGCAGCCTGCTCGCCATCGCCGTCGACACCGAGGCGAGCGCGCAGAAGACCGTCGACCTGACCCGCGCGCGCCTGACCGGCGGCGTCGCGCCGCGCACCGACCTCCGCCAGGCGGAAACGACGCTGTACCAGGCGCAGGCCGACCGGGCGAACCAGACGACGCTCGTCGCGCAGGACCGCAACGCGCTCGAGCTGCTCGTCGGGGGTGCCGTCGCCGACACCGACCTGCCGTCCTCGATCGAGGCGGTCGGTACCGAGATCGCCGCCGTGCCCGCCGGGCTCGACAGCCGCATCCTGCTGCGCCGACCCGATGTCGTCGAGGCCGAATACACGCTCCGCGCGGCCAATGCCCGGATCGGCGCGGCGCGGGCGAACTTCTTCCCGACGATCAGCCTGACCGCGGCCGCCGGGCTCGCCTCGACGGCGCTGTCCTCGCTGTTCACCGGCGGCGCGTTCAGCTGGTCGGTCGCCCCTTCCGCTGCACTGCCGATCTTCGACGGCGGGGCCAATCGCGGCAACCTCGCCTATGCCCGTGCCCAGCGCGACCTCGCCGTCGCCCAGTATCAGAAGGCGGTGCAGACGGCGTTTCGCGAGGTCGCCGATGCGCTTGCCCGCCGCGGCACCGTCGAGGCGCAGGTCACGGCGCAAACCTCGCTCGAGCGCGCCGCCGCCGATGCCGACCAGCTGGAGAATGCGCGCTTCCGCGGCGGGGTCGACCCCTATCTGAACGTGCTGGTGACGCAGCGGACGCTCTACACGGCGCGTCAGACGCTGGCGCAGGCGGAACTCCTCCGCGGCCAGAGCCTCGTCACCCTCTATCAGACGCTCGGCGGCGACCAGACGCTCGATCCCGCGCCGCTGCGCTGAGCGGGCGCGCCAGCCCGACGACGACCGCTACTTCAGAAAGCGGTCGAACCAGCCGACGGTGCGGTCCTCGCGGTCGTGGACCTGTTCGGGCTTGCGCAGGCGGTGGCCGGCCCCCTCGTAGATGATCAGCTGCGTCGGCACGTCCACCGCCTTCAGCGCATGCCAGAACTCGACCGACTGCGCGGGCGGGCACTCGACGTCGCGCTCGCCGACGTAGATCAAGGTCGGCGTCTTTGCCCGCTTGATCGTCGTCAACGGCGAGGCCGCAACATAGACCGCCGGGTCGTCATAGGCGGACGCGCCGAAGAACGGGATCATCCACTGGTCGATGCCGTTCTCGCCGTAATAGCTGATCCAGTTGGCGATGCCCGCCCCTGCCACCGCCGCCTTGAACCGCGCCGTGTGGGTCACGGTCCACATCGTCATGAACCCGCCGTAGCTGTGGCCGAAGACGCCGAGCCGGTTGCCGTCGACCGGCGCGCTCGCCACCACCGCATCGACGCCGGCGATAATGTCGCGGAGGTCGCCGCCGCCGAAATCGCGGATGTTGGCGCGGGTGAACGCCTCGCCCTGGCCATAGCTGCCCCGCGGGTTGGGGTGGAAGACGGCATAGCCGTGATCGACCAGTGCCTTGTCGACGCCGTTCCACAGATATCGCGGCGCGGCGAACGACGACGGGCCGCCGTGGATGTCGACGATCATCGGCCGCTTGCCCGGATGCGGGGCCAGCGGCGTCAGCAGCCAGCCCTGGACCTGGTGACCCTCGCTCGTCCACGTCAGGCTGCGCGCGGTGACGAAGGCGGGGTGGCCGGCGTTGACCGTGGTGATCGGCTTCAGGTCGACGTGGTCGCCGCCGGTGCCGACGGCGATCTCGGCGGGGTGCGCGAAGTCGCTGACGACGCTGGCGATCGTCCGCCCGTCGGCGGCGACCGCGACGCCGTCGTCGTCGCCGGCGCTGCCCGCGACCGGGGCCGACCACACCAGCGTCATGCGTCCGTCGCGGGCGACGCGGGCGACCTCGAAGCGGTCCCCGGACTGGCGGGTGACGACGGGATCGGCGGCGCTGGTGGTCATCGAGGTGATGGTGAAGGTCGCGCCCGGCGTCAGGTCGACCGGTGTCCCGCCGGCGAGCGGGACGGCGTAGAGATCGCCGCCGGTCACGCCGAAGTCGCTCATCAGCCCGCCGATGAACCAGACACGGCCGTCGCGGCCGACGTGCGGCGCCGCAATCTGCATCGCCGGCGCGGCGAGCGTCCGCATCCGCCCAGCCTCGATGGCGACGAGCTTCGCCACCCACCAATTATTGTCGCCGTTGCCCTTGGCCGCCGTCGCGACGAAGCCGCCCGCCGGCGTCCAGTCGAACTCGTAGACCCAGGTGTCGGCCGGCGACACCGGCACCGCCGCGCCGCCGGCCAGATCGGCGACGGCGATACGCTGCTCGTCGTCGGCCTCGCCGATCTCGCCGACCTGCGCGCGCCCGGCCTCGACCGCGCCGACGCCTTTGTGCGCGCCGTACACGGCAAGGAAGGCGAGGCGCCTGCCGTCCGGCGACCAGCGCGGGTTCTGCGCCACCCCGCTGATCGTGGCGACAGTCCGAACCGTGCCGGCGGCGACGTCGATCTGGGCGGTGCCCCTGGCGGCATCGCTGGCGACGAACGCAAGGGCCGTGCCGTCGGGCGACCAGGCGGTTCCGGCATAGCTGCACGCCGCGCACGGATCATAGCGGGCGACGACCGCGCCCGTCGCGGCGTCGCGGACGACGACGCTGGCGTGGGTTTCGGGGACGGCGCTGTCGGCCGCCTGCAGGCTGTCGACGCTGGCGACCCGGCGGCCGTCGGGCGAGATCGCCAGCGCCCTGAACTGCGTCAGCGGCGCGAGCGGGGCGGCCGCCGCCGTCGCCCCCGCAAGCCCCAGCACGACGGCGACCAGCCGTTTCATCTCTGCCTTCACCAGCATCCCTCTTACCGCGGCTCGTGCGGTCGATAGTGGCGCAAGTCCGGTCGCGCTGTCATGCTGAAACCACGGCCGCGGCACCCGCGGCGCATTGGGAAAGCAGGACATCATGGTCGAGCCGGCCGATGCCAAGGAACTGATCGACGAAGCGATCGAGCGTGCCGAAGAGGAGCGCGACGAGGCCGCCGCGACCGTGCGGGCAGCCGAGAAGCGCTTCCGCGACCGGGTCTCGATCCTGGTCGGGGTGTTCGCCGTGCTGCTTGCGGTGATCCACATGGCCGCATCCGGCGCCGCCCGCGAAAGCCTGCTGAAGGGCATCGAGGCGTCCGATACGTTCAACTACATGCAGGCAAAGATCGTTCGCGAGAACGTCGCCAAGGCCGCAGCGCAGTCGAGCGCGGTCGCGCCCGGCGACCGCGCGGCCTGGGCATCGGAAGCGGCGCGCCTGCGGACGCCAGACGCCGCCGGCCACGCCATTCCGCAGCTCGAAGCCGCCGGCAAGCGGGCGCGGGCGGCGGGCGAAACGGCGGCCGGCGCGGTCGAAGGCTATGAGCTGGGCGAGACCGCGCTGCAGCTGGCGATCGTGCTGCTGTCGATCGCCCTCGTCGCCCGCTCGCGCGCGATCGTCGCCGGCGCGCTGCTGTTCGGCATCGGCGGAACGCTGGCGGCGGTAGCAACAGTCGCCGGCCTGCACGGCTGACGAGCGCTCCCGCCTCAGAAGACCAGGTCGAGGCTCGATCCGCGCGCAGCCAGCACCCGGCCGATGGCGTCGAACAGCTCCTCCATCGCCACAGGCTTCAGCAGCAGCTCGTCCGCCCCGCCGTCGAGGCAGCGGTCGCGCAGACCTTCGGCGGCATCGGCGGTGATGACGATGATCGGCAGGTTGTTCGTGGGGCTCGGCTGGGCGCGGATGTGGCCGATCGCCTCCAGCCCGTCCATGCCCGGCATCCGCAGATCCATCAGAATGACGTCGAACTGGTCGCCCGCGATCATCCGCAACCCGGCTTCGGCGCTGTCCGCCTCGTCCATCCCGACGCCCGCAACCGAAAGCATGTCGCGCACGACACGGCGGTTGAGGGCATCATCCTCGATGGCAAGAACCCGCACCGGCCTCTCTTCCGCCCGATAATCATCCCGTCAGATTGTTATTACGGCAGATCGGACGATAGCGCCACCGGCCGTGCTGCGGCCAATGCCGGAGCCGTGCCCTCCGTCGCCTCGCGCAGTGCCAGGCGGACCGTCTCGACCGCAACCGGCTTGGCCAAGACAGCGACGGCTCCCGCCGCCCGCCATGCCGCCGCCTGTCCCGCCAGCGTCTCCGGCACCAGGAGAACCCGCCGCGGGCGGTCGGGCAGGTCCAGCGCCGCGAGCAGCGCCACCGCCTCTTCGGCAGTCCCGTCGTCGGCGACATCGAGCAGCGCGACGTTGACCGGCGTCGTGGCGACGAACGCCGGCACACCCGCCGGATCGCAGACGGCGGCGCGGCCGAACTCCGCCTCGAGCGCGGTCCGCAAGTAGCTGCGGCGGATTGGATTGGCGCTGACGATCAGGAGGGGCACGGCGGGGCCGGCCTCGACGGCTGCCACCGCCGCCGGCGCGGTCAGGTACGGCAGGTGGACGGTGAAGGTCGCTCCCTGCCCCAGCGTGCTCGCCACCGAGATGTCGCCGCCGAGCGCGCGCACCAGGTGTCGCGAGATGGCGAGGCCGAGGCCGGTGCCGCCGAAGCTGCCGTGTAGTCGTCGTGTCGAGCTGCCGGAACGGCTCGAAGATCGTCTCGAACGCGCTCGCCGGGATACCGACGCCGGTGTCGCTGATCGCGATCGTCGCACCAGTCGCCGCCGTCGCCCGTCATCGCGGCGGACGTCGACGGCGACGGTGCCGACGGCGGTGAACTTGACCGCGTTTGACAGCAGGTTGACCGCCACCTGGCGCAGGCGCGCGGCGTCGCTCAGCGAGCGGGGCCTCCATCGCCCGCCGTCGTCAGGCGGACTTCGAGCCCCTTGGCCTCCGCCTGGACCCGCCAGATCGCCACCACTCGGCCATCATCGCCGCCAGGTCGGCCGGCGCGGCTTCGAGCCGGAGGCGCCCGTATCCATCTTGGCGAAGTCGAGGATGTCGTCGACCAGCGCGCGCATCGACCGCCCGGCGCGCATCGACCAGCGCCACCCGGTCGCGCGTCGCGCCGGCGAGCTTGCGGTCCGCCAGCATCACCTGCGTCATGCCGAGGATGCCGTTGAGCGGCGTGCGGATCTCGTGGCTGGTCGTCGCCAGGAACTGCGACTTGGCCTGCAGCGCCTCGCCAAGGTCGGCGTTGGTCTGGGCCAGCCGCGTGTTGGCGGCGATGATCTTGGCGCGGCTGCGCCGGACCGCGCGCAGGTAGACGAACAGGAACACCAGCGCGACCTGCCAGCGCGGCGAGAACGGCGCTGAATATGATCGTCGCCTGGCGCGCGCGCAGCCGGGTCAAGGCGACGTCGCGGCTCAGCTGGCCGGCCTTCAATGTCGCAATGCGCGCATTCTGGTTGGCGAAGTCGAACTTCGCCGTCATCAGCGCGGCATTGGTCGAGGCGGCGAGCGTCCGCGCCTGATTGTCCATTCGCTGATAGGTTTCGAGATGATCGAGCGCCCGCACCGGATCACCGAGCGCCTTGTACACGCGATAGGCAGTCAGGTGGAGCGGGCTGAAGATCTGGTCGGCGCGTGCAATGGTGCTGAGCGAGAAGGCGGCGCCCAGATCGCGTTCCGCCGCCGGTACTTGTCCTTGAGCAAGACTTAGCTTGGCGCGAATGCCGAGCAATATCGGTCGCCAACTAAGCGCGGATGACTGCTCAGTAAGGCGCAGTCCCGCGGCGATGGCCGATGTCGCTCCTTTGAAATTACCGTCTTCGATCGCCAGATCGCCCAGATTGGCGAGAATGCGCGCCATGAGGAGCGGGCTATCTATCTTTCGGGCCATAGTGAGAGAATTGTTGAATGCAATCTGAGCCTCTCTTCGACGCCCGAGGAATTGCAATGCCGTAGCGACATTGTTGCTCGCCGGCAGAGCTAACGACAGGTCGTTCGGATAAATATCTTCGGCGCTTCGGTAGTAGTATAAGACGCGTTCATAGTCTTGTGCGTCCAAATAGATTGAGCCGATACTTTGCAATGCCTTAGCCTCGCTGCGCGCCTCGTTTCGCTGCGCGAAGATGTTGTAGGCGCGCTGAAGATCGGCGAGCGCGTCCTGGGGATAGCCAGCTTCCCGCCGCAACCGAGCGCGCGACAGCAAAAGATCGGCGTGCAGCTGGAACTGCCGGGAGCGACCTTGTCGACAACGGCTAGCGCCGCGCCTGTCAGCGGCACGGCCGCCGCCGACGTTGTTGGCGCGATACGCGCCCTCGCCCTCGATCCATTCTGCGGTCGCCACTGCCAGGTCGCGCTGACTTCCTGCAGGCCACGTCTCAGCTTCCGCCTGCGCCGCGCGTCCAAGCGCGAAAGCGCGAACCGGATCACCCAGCATGGCCGCCTTGGCGTTGGCGATCGCCGCGGTCGAAGTCGGGCGGTGCGACCCGCATCGGCGGGCGCGGGCGCGCCGGCGATCGCCACGGTCGCGTGCAGGAACAGCGCGCCGGCGGCGAGCCAGCTAGTCGCCGATTTGCGCACCATCGCGCGCCCCCGCCTCGCTCTCGCGTTTCGCACCGCGCCCAGAATTCGCTCGACGGCGTGAGCGAGATGTCGGTGTTATTCAAGCGGCGCAGATGGGCGGTGTTGGCGAGGAAGGCCTCGAGCTCGGCCAGCCGCAGCGCCGGGCTGATGAAGAAACCCTGGGCCATGTCGCAGCCCATCACACGCAGCAGCGCCAGCGTCGCCTGGCTTTCCACCCCTTCGGCGACGACGCGCATGCCCAGCGCGTGGGCGAGATCGATCGTCGAACGGACGATCAGCGGGTCGCGGTTGCTCCGCGTCATGCCGCTGACGAACAGCTTGTCGATCTTGAGTTCGTCGGCGGGCAATTCCTTCAGATAGGCCAGCGACGAATGGCCCGAGCCATAGTCGTCGATCGAGATCGCGATTCCCGCCGTCGACCAGGCGGTTGAGGTTGGCGAGCGCCGCAGCGGGATTGGCGATGAAGGCGGTCTCGGTGATCTCGAAGCCGATCGTGCCCTCGGCGGCGACGGCGAGCGCGCAGGCACGGTCGATGAAGGCGTCGTTGCCGAGCGACTTTCCCGACAGGTTGACGTGGAAGCCGAGGGCAGTGCCGGCCTCGGCCAGTGCCCGCTGGTCGCGCACGGCGCGATCGAGGACCCATAGCGAAATGTCGTGGATGTGATTGCCGCTCTCGGCGATCTCGACGATGCTGCCGCGATCGACCTCGCCGAGCGTCGGATGCTGCCAGCGCAAAAGCGTCTCGACACCATCATAGCAACCGGCGCGCAGACAAAGCTTGGGCTGATAGACGACGTAAATCTCGCCGTTGGTCAGCGCCCGCGGCAGCTCGGCCCTGATCAGCCGACGATACTGCCGCTGCAGCTGGGCGCGGTCGTCAGCGACACCGAGCAGGCGCGGCAGCGCCGCGGAAATCCGCGCCCATCGGGAAAGAGCTTCCGTCACGCCGCAGCAATACCCCGAACGCGGCATAGCCGATACGACAAACTGCCCATCTGCCGAGTCGGACGAGCAGAAACCGCTGTCGGCGGTCGATCGAACAGGCGATATTTAACAGTGATGAACAAGCGTCACCACGCCAGACCACATGCTATTATAAGGAATTCATGGACTTCACTGCTAGGTGGGCACAAGTCATTGATCTAAAGGCGTTAACTACGTAAGATAAAGAATCGGCGCACTTGTACCACACTAAAAAACGTGTAGGAATGACCGTCACTAGAGTACGTCAACGCCGAGGGAAAATCAACATGGCTTATCTTCTGCACCTTCTCACGTCGTTCAGCTGGGACATCCCGCCCTGGGCCCAGTAAGGCTTTAGCTTAGCCGGCGCACGCCGGCTGAAACGCGAACTCGGATCCCCGGACAGCGTATGCCGTCCGGGGTTTCGTGTTTATACGGCCGTCCCGAGCGCCGACTAATCGCTTTACCGTCGCCGCGATCTCCCGGTAAGGCCTGCCGCCAGGAAGTGAGCGGCAACCATTGCGATGACCATCTGCCCCGCTGCCCCACCCTACCCCGATCCGCCATACGCCCGCGACGAACTGCTTCACGAGATTTTCGCGGCAACCGCGGCGGCGATTCCCGACCGGACAGCGCTGCGGCTTGCCGATCACGACCCGGCCAGCGGCCGTCGCGCAGCATCTGACTTACGGCGAACTGGCGCAGCGGTCGTCGCAGCTCGCACATTTTCTGCGCAGCCGCGGCGTCGCCACCGGCGACCGCGTCGTCATCTGCCTGCCGCGCGGGCTCGACCAGTTCGTCGCCGTCCTCGGCGTGCTCAGCGCCGGCGCGGCCTATGTTCCGGTCGACTGGAGCTTCCCCGCCGACCGCATCGACTTCATCGCCGCCGACAGCGCGGCGAAACTCATCCTGACGACGCAGGAGCGGCTCGGCGACTTCGCGCATCCCCATGGTGGTGCCGCTCGACGACCGCCTTGGCGAAATCGCCACCGGCGAGGCCTGGCCGTTCACCCGCGCCGCGACGGGGGCGACGCCCGACGACATCGCTTATGTCATCTACACTTCGGGAACGACCGGCAAGCCGAAGGGCGTCGCTATCCGCCACCGCAACATCGCGCATCTCGTGCGCGCCGAAGCCGCGATCCTCGGGCTGCGCACCGACGACCGGGTGTTCCAGGGGTTCAGCCTCGCCTTCGACATGTCGCTCGAGGAGACTTGGCCCGCCTTTCTCGCCGGGGCCGAGCTGATCGTCTCGAGCGAGGCGCTGGCGCGGAGCGGCCCCGACATCGGCACTGCCATCGACGCCGCCGGGCGTCACCGTCTGGCACTGCGTCCCCTCGCTGCTCGCGGTCGTCGAGGCGCGGCCGCCGGCGCTGCGCCTGATCAACCTCGGCGGCGAGGCGTGCCCGCCGGACCTCGCCCGGCGATGGGCGCGCCCGGGCCTGCGCCTGCTCAACACCTACGGCCCGACCGAGACGACGGTGACGGCGACCTGGGCCGAGCTGCCGCCGGACGCGCCGGTGACGATCGGCACGCCGCTGCCCGGCTACCGCGCCTGGATCGTCGACGAGGCGCTGGTGCCGGTCGCGCCGGGCACCGCCGGCGAGCTGGTCATCGGCGGACCCGGCGTCGGCGTGGGCTATCTCGGCCTGCCCGATCAGACCGCGGCGAAGTTCGTCACCGCGACCTTCGCCGCCGACGTCGGGCCCGAGCGCGTCTACCGCACCGGCGACCTCGTCAGCCTCGACCCCGCCGGCGACATCGTCTTTGCCGGCCGCATCGACACCCAGGTCAAGATCCGCGGCTACCGCGTCGAGCTGGGCGAGATCGAGGCGGCGATTGCGGGCGACGTTGCGGTCGCGCAGGCGGTGTGCAGCCTCGTGCCGATCGACGGCAGCGACGTCCTCGTCGCCTATCTCGTCCCGCGCGAGGGAGCGACGGTCGAGCAGGCGCGGATCGCCGCGGCGTTGAAGGCGCGGCTGCCGTCGTACATGCGGCCCGCGCTCTACGAGGTCGTGGCGCGGCTGCCGCTGCTCGTCTCGGGCAAGGTCGACCGCAAGGCGCTGCCCGCGCCGGCCGCACGACCGGTGCGCGAGGACATCGTCGCCCCGGAAGGCGTGGTCGAAAGCGAACTCCACCGCGCGTGGAGCGAGGTCTTCGCGCCGCTGCCGGTGTCCGTCACCGCCGACTTCTTCGACGATCTCGGCGGCCATTCGCTGCGGGCCGCCCGCGCGGTGTCGCGGGCGCGGCAGCTGCCCGGCCTGGCCGACCTGTCGATCAACGATCTCTATGCCGCGCCGTCGATCCGGGCGCTCGCCGTGCGGCTGGCGGAGCGCGGCGGCGGAACAGCCGCGACGCCTGCACGGCCGTTTGCGGCGGTCGACCAGCGGCGGTTCCTCGCCTGCGCGATCGCGCAGACGCTGGCGCTGCCGTTCATCTATGGCTTTGCCGGGCTGCAGTGGCTGCTGCCCTACCTCGCCTATGTCGATCTCGCCTCGAACGGGCTCTCCCGCCTGACCGCCGCCGCTGCGGCCGCCGCCGCCTTCGTCGCCCTGCCGCCGGTGCTGCTGCTCGCCTCGATCGCGGTCAAGTGGCTCGTCCTCGGCCGCGCCCGCGCCGGCGATTACCCGCTGTGGGGTGCCTACTACTTCCGCTGGTGGCTGGTCCGGCGGGTCCTGGAGACCGTCGCCTCGCAGTATCTCGCCGGCACTCCGGCCTATGTCCTCTACTACCGCCTGCTCGGGGCGAAGGTCGGCCGCGGCGCGCTCCTGCTCGGCGACTTCATCGACGTCGCCGACCTCGTCACCATCGGCGAGGACGCGGCGCTCGATGCCGGCGCGATCCTGGCGACGAGCTCGGTCGAGGGCGGCCTGCTCCGCCTCGGCCGGGTGCACATCGGCGCCGGCGCGACGGTCGGCTCGACCGCCGTCGTCGGGCGCGACGCGCGGATCGGCGACGGCGCGGTGCTCGAGGACCTGTCGAGCCTGCCGGCAGGCGGCGTCATTCCGCCCGGCGAGCGCTGGGGCGGCTCGCCCGCGGTCCGCCTGTCGGCCCATGGCACGCGCGTCCCGCCGTCGCCGTCGCCGCTTCGCCGGAGGGCGATGGCGCTGGCGCTGCTCGTCGCTGCGGCGCTGCTGCCGCTCGCCGCCCTGCTGCCGATCGCGCCGGGGCTCGTCGCCATGATCGAGGTCGACTGGCGGACCGAGGGCTATAGCTTCATCGCCTTCTCGCCGCTGCTGGCGGCGGCGTACGTGATTTTGATGTGCATCCTGTTGGCAGCGGTCAAATGGACGCTGATCGGCCAGGCGCGCCCCGGCACCGTGTCCATCTGGAGCGTCGCCTACCTGCGCTTCTGGATCGTCCGGCAGCTCGGGGCGCTGGCGCTCGAACTGCTCCACCCGATCTATGCGACGCTGTTCGTCCGTCCCTGGTTCCGGCTGATGGGGGCGACGGTCGGGGCGCGGGCGGAGATCTCGACGGCGACGTCGGTCGTCCACGACCTGGTCACGATCGGCGCCGGAAAGTTTCATCGCCGACGGCGTCGTCCTCGGCGCCGCCTGCGCCGCGCCCGGCGCGGTCGTCCTCGCCCCGACCGTCATCGGGCGGCGCACCTTCATCGGCAACAGCGCCGTCATTCCCGCCGGCAGCACGATCGGCGACGAGGCGCTGATCGGCGTCCTGTCGCGGCCGCCCGCCGAGGCCGACCGCGCGGCGGCGTCGGGGGCGACCTGGTTCGGCTCGCCGCCGCTCCGCCTGCCGGCCCGGCAGGTGGCGACGATGTTCGACGAAGGCGCGCGCTTCAACCCGCCGAAGCGGCTGGTCGCGGCGCGACTGGCGATGGAGACGCTGCGGACGATCCTGCCGCTGTCGATCTTCATTGCGCTTCTCGAGCCTGCTGCTGAGCGTCGTCGGCGACCTTGCCGATCTGCCGCATCCGGGCCGATCGATCGCGCTTGCCTTCGTCCCCCTCTACCTCGCCTTCGTCGCCGCGGCGGGCTTCGCCGTGGTCGCGCTGAAGTGGCTGGTGGTCGGCCGCTACCGGCCGGTGACCAAGCCGCTGTGGAGCTTCTTCGTCTGGCGCACCGAGCTCGTCACCGCGACCTACGAGAACCTCGCCGTCAACCTGCTGCTCGAGCCGCTGCGGGGAACGCCGTGGCTGTCGGCCTATCTGCGGCTGATGGGGGCGCGGATCGGCAAGCGGGTCTATCTCGACACGACCGATCTGACCGAGTTCGACCTCGTCGCCATTGGCGACGACGCGGCGCTGAACGACGCCGCGGGGCTCCAGACGCACCTGTTCGAGGACCGGGTGATGAAGGTTTCGACCGTCACCGTCGGCGCCCGGGCGACGGTCGGGTCGCTGGCGATCATCCTTTACGACGCCGAGATCGGCGAGGGTGCCGAGCTCGGCGACCTGTCGGTCCTGATGAAGGGCGAAACGCTCGCGGCGGGCACGGCGTGGGAGGGATCGCCGGCGCGGCCCGCCGGCCCGTCACACGGGGCCAGCCGCTGACGCGGTGGCTGGTCCGCGCCGACGACGCACCGGCGCGGATCGACGGACCGGTGGCGCTGGTCCTGCGCCGCCGCGGCGGTGCTCGCCCTGCCGCCGCGGCCCGCGGGCGGCCCGGCCGGCTGGCGATGCGCCGCGCGGCGGCAGGTCCTGGCGGCGCTGGCGCGGCGCGTGGTCCACCTTCCGATCGAGCTCATCGCCGGCAGCGAGGGCATCCGCCGCCTGGCCGGAACGCCGCTGTTCGCCAGCGTTTCCGAGCGCGACGGCTGGGTCGCCGCCGTCCTGTCGCCGCACCCGGTCGGCATCGACATCGAGAGCCGCGCCGAAGCCGCCGCGGGAGCGGCCGCGGTGCTGGGCGGCGTGGACGTCGCCGATCTGGCGGCCTGGCACGGCCCGGGCGGCGTCTGGGCAGCGCGCGAAGCCGTCCTGAAGGCCTGCGGCCGGGATCTCACCGACGCGCCGGAACGCTGGAGCCTCGGCGCAGGCGTCGCGGCAGCACCCGGCATCGGCCCGCACCGCGTCGACCTCAGCCCGCTGCCGGAGGTCGTCGCCGCCGTCGCCTACGTCGGCGGCTGACCGTTGGCGGCGAGCACCGCGCCGGCCAGATGCAGCGATCCCGTCACCAGCACCACCGGCGGCCGGGCGCGGTCGGCGCCGCGCGCGATGGCAGTGAAGGCGTCGGCAACGCTGCCCGCGACCAGCCCAGGCAGCCCGGCTTCGCGCGCCCGGGCGACCAGCACTTCGCCGGCATATGCGGCATGGCCGGGCACGGGAACCGCGTACACCGCGGTCGCGCGGCCGGCGAAGGGCTTGAAGAAGCCCGCCGGGTCCTTGGTCTCGAGCATGCCGGCGACGAGGTAGAAGGGGCGCTCGGCCAGCGGGTGGCCGCGGAAGGCATCGGCGATGGCACGCGCGGCGTTCGGATTATGTCCGCCGTCGAGCCACGCCTCGCTCCCCGCCGGCAGCCGCCCGACCAAAGGTCCGCCGTCGAGCCGCTGCAGCCGCGCCGGCCACTCGGCCCAGCCCATCGCCGCCCGCTGCGCCGCCTCCGGCACCGGCACCGCCGCCTGCGCGCGGAGCATGGCGACGGCGAGCGCGGCATTGTCCATCTGGTGCGCGCCGACCAGGCGCGGCAGCGGCAGCGCGAGCTTGCCGGCGCCGTCGCGCAGGTGGAGCGCGCCCTCGTACACCGCCGCGTCCCAATCGTCGCCGCGCACCTTCAGCCGGGCCCCGGCAAGTCCCGCGACCTCGGCGATCCGCGCCGTCACCGTGCGCGGGTAGCGCGAGACGACCAGCGGCACGCCGCGCTTGGCGATCCCCGCCTTCTCCGCGGCGATATCGAGGATCGAGTGGCCGAGCCACTGCTGGTGATCGAGGCCGAGCGCAGCGATGCCGGTGACGACCGGCGCGACGACGTTGGTCGCGTCGAGCCGCCCGCCCATGCCGACCTCGATCACCGCCGCATCGGCAGGGACGCGGGCAAAGGCGAGCAACGCCACCGCCGTCGTCAGCTCGAAGAAGGTGATCTGGGCGCTGCCGTTCGCGTCGAGCACGTCGCGCAGCGTGGTGATCAGCGCCGCGTCGTCGATCAGCGTTCCCGCCAGCCGGATACGCTCGTTGAAGCGGACGAGGTGCGGCGAGGTGTAGACATGCACCCGCCGCCCCGACGCCTCCAGCCCGGCGCGGAGGAAAGCGCAGGTCGAGCCCTTGCCGTTGGTCCCGGCGACATGGAACACCGGCGGCAGCTTCCGATGCGGATTGCCGAGGCGGACGAGCAGCCGCTCGAGCCGTTCCAGGCCGAGGTCGATCGTCGCCGGGTGCAGGCGGAACGCGGCCGCGAGCAGGGCGTCGAGCACCGGATTGTCCGACCGCGCCGCCTCCATCAGCCCCTCGAAAGGCTCACGCGGCCGCCGCCTCGCGCGGGCGCATCAATAGCCCGATCAGCCGTGCCAGCGTCGCCTTCAGGTCGCGGCGGTGGACGACCATGTCGAGCATGCCGTGGTCGAGCAGATACTCGGCGCGCTGGAAGCCTTCGGGCAGCTTCTCGCGGATCGTCTGCTCGATCACCCGCTGCCCGGCGAAACCGATCAGCGCGCCGGGCTCGGCGATCTGGATGTCGCCGAGCATCGCATAGCTCGCGGTGACGCCGCCGGTCGTCGGGTCGGTCATCACGACGATGTACGGCAGCCCCGCCTCGCGCAGTTCGGCGATGGCGACGGTGGTCCGCGGCATCTGCATCAGGCTGAGGATGCCCTCCTGCATCCGCGCGCCGCCGGCGGCGGTGAAGACGATGAACGGCGTCCGCGCGCGGACCGCCGCCATCGCCCCGGCGAGGAACGCCTCGCCGACGCCGAGCCCCATCGAGCCGCCCATGAAGGCGAAGTTCTGCACCGCGACGACCGCCGGCTCGCCGCCGATCGTGCCCGTGCGCGACGACCATCGCCTCGGGCTCGCCGGTCGTCGTCCGCGCCGTCTTCAGGCGGTCGACGTAGCGCTTCTGGTCGCGGAACTTGAGCGGGTCCTCGGGCACCTTCGGCACGTCGAGGCGCTTGTACGTCGCCGTCGAAAACCTGGCCGAAGCGCGTCGCCGGGTCGATCCGCTCGTGGTGGCCGCAGCGCGGGCAGACGCCGAGGGTCTCCTCGAAGTCCTTGATGTACAGCATCGTGCCGCACTTGGCGCACTTGCGCCACAGGTTGTCGGGCGTCTCGCGCCGCGCTCAGCATCGCCGTCAGCCGCGGCCGGATGCGGGTCAGCCAGCTCATGCCGCGATCCCCGGTGCCGTCGCGCCGGGCAGCGCGGACCGCGTCGGCCAGGCTGCGGACGAACGCCTCGACCTGTTCGGGCAGGTCGTTGGCGCGCGCCGCCGCCGCCGCCCCGATCCGCTCGACGATCGCCGAGCCGACGACGACGGCATCGGCATGGGCGGCGATCGCCGCCGCCTGCGCCGGCGTCCGGACGCCGAAGCCGACGGCGACGGGCAGCGGCGTCGCCGCCTTGATCCGGCCGACCGCGGCGGCGATGTCGCTCGTCGTCGCCGACCCGGCCCCGGTGATGCCGGCGACGGCGACGTAATAGACGAACCCGGACGCGCCCGCCGACCACCGCCGGCAGGCGCGCGCGCGTCGGTCGTCGGCGTCGCGAGGCGGATCGTGTGGAGGCCGTGGGCGCGGAGCAGCGGCGCCAGTTCGGCGTCCTCCTCGGGCGGCAGGTCGACGACGATCGTCCCGTCGAGGCCCGCCGCGGCGGCATCGGCGGCGAAGCGCTCGGGGCCGTAGGCGAGGATCGGGATTGAAATAGCCCATCAGGATCAGCGGCGTCGCGGCGTCCGTCACGCGGAAGGCGCGCGACCGCCGCGAGCACCGCGGCGCAGCGTCGTCCCTGACCCCAGGCTGCGGATGTTGCCCGCCTGGATCGCCGGGCCGTCGGCCATCGGATCGGTGAACGGCATGCCGATCTCGATGATGTCGGCCCCGCCGGCAACCAGCGCAGCGAGGATCGGCGGCATCCGGTCGAGGTCGGGATCGCCGGCGGTGACGAAGGTGACGAGCGCGGCGCGGTCCTCGCGCGGCGCAGGCGGCGAAGCGTGCCGCGAGGCGGTCGGTCGTCCCGACTGCCGGTCGGCTCACAGCCCGAACCCCAGCGCCTCGGCGACGGTGAAGATGTCCTTGTCGCCCCGCCCGCACAGGTTGGCGACGATGATCGCGTCGGCCGGCATCGCCGGCGCGAGCGTCTCGACCACCGCCAGCGCGTGCGCCGGTTCGAGCGCGGGGATGATGCCTTCGAGCGTGCACAGCCGCTGGAACGACGCCAGCGCCTCGGCATCGGTCGCGCTACTGGTACTCGACCCGGCCGATCGAGTGGAGCCAGGCGTGCTCGGGCCCGATGCCGGGATAGTCGAGGCCGGCCGAGATCGAGTGCGCCTCGGTGATCTGCCCGTCGGCGTCCTGGAGGAGCAGCGTCTTGTTGCCGTGGAGCACGCCCGGTCGCCCGCCGGCGAGGCTCGCCGCGTGCGCCGCGGTGTCGAGGCCGTGCCCGGCCGCCTCGACGCCGATCATGCGGACGTCGTCGTCGAGGAACGGGTGGAACAGCCCGATCGCGTTCGACCCGCCGCCGATCGCCGCCACCAGCACGTCGGGCAGGCGGCCCTCGGCCTCGAGGATCTGCGCCTTGGCCTCGGTGCCGATGACCGACTGGAAGTCGCGGACCAGCTCCGGATAGGGGTGGGGACCCGCCGCCGTGCCGATGATGTAGAAGGTATCGTGGACGTTGGTCACCCAGTCGCGCAGGGCCTCGTTCATCGCATCCTTCAGGGTCTTCGATCCCGATTCGACGCTGCGGACCTCGGCACCCAGCAGCTTCATGCGGAAGACGTTCGGCGCCTGGCGGGCGATGTCGCGCGCGCCCATGTAGATCGTGCACGGCAGGCCGGCGCGGGCGGCAACGGTCGCGGTCGCGACGCCGTGCTGCCCCGCCCCGGTCTCGGCGATGATCCGCGTCTTGCCCATGCGCTGGGCGAGCAGCATCTGGCCGATGCAGTTGTTGATCTTGTGCGCGCCGGTGTGATTGAGCTCGTCGCGCTTGAAATAGACCTTGGCGCCGCCGCCTGCCGGCGCCGTCGCGCAGCGCCCGGGTGAAGCGCTCGGCGAAGTAGAGCGGGCTCGGTCGACCGACATAATGCTTGAGCAGGTAGTCGAACTCGGCGGCGAAGGCGGGATCGGCCTGCGCCGCCCGGTACGCGGTCTCCAATTCGAGGATCAGCGGCATCAGCGTCTCGGCGACGTAGCGACCGCCGAACGGCCCGAAATGCCCGCGCGCGTCGGGGCCGGACCGGAGGCTGACGCGCGGCGCGGCAGCGGTCGCCATCAGGCGGCCCGCACGGCGGCGACGAAGGCCTTGATCTTGTCCACCGACTTCACTCCGGGTGCCTCCTCCACGCCTGACGACACGTCGACCAGCGGTGGCCGCGCCTGGCGCACCGCCTCGCCGACCGAGGCCGCGTCGAGCCCGCCCGACAGGCCCCACGGCGTTCGCAGCGCCACGCCGTCGAGCAGCCGCCAGTCGAAGCGCACGCCGTTGCCGCCGGGAAGGGTCGAGCCCCTAGGCGCTTTGGCGTCGAACAGCAACCGGTCGGCGCATCCGGCCGCGGCCACGGCAGCGCGGATGTCCTCGCGCGTCGCCACGCCCGCCGCGCGCCATACCGGCAGGCCGTAGCGGGCGCGGACGGCGGCGACGCGCGCGGGCGGCTCGCTGCCGTGGAGCTGGAGTACGTCGAGCGCCGGGTACGGCGCGGTCGAGCAGGTCGTCGTCGGGATCGACGAAGACGCCGACGCGGACCACCCGGCCGGAGAGATCGCGCCCGAGCGCCAGCGCCGCCTCGGGCGCGACGTTGCGCGGCGACGGCGGGAAGAAGGTGAAGCCGATGTGGCTGGCCCCTGCCGCGACCGCGGCGTCCACGGTGGCGCGGGTCGACAGCCCGCAGATCTTGATGTCCGTCATCGGCGGGCGGTCACAGCGTGGCGGCGATCGCGGCGGCGGCGGCGGCGGGATCGGGCGCGGCGGTGATCGGGCGGCCGACGACGAGGATCGACGCGCCGGCATCGCGTGCGGCGCGCGGGGTCATGACGCGCTTCTGGTCGCCCACGGCATCGCCGTCCGCGCGCAGGCCCGGGACGGCGATGACCGCGTCCGGCCACGCCAGGCGCGTCGCGGCGGCTTCCGCGCCCGAACAGACGACACCCTGCAGCCCGGCGCGGCGAGCGAGGCCGGCAAGGTGCGCGACCTGGTCGGAAAGCGCGGCGGACACGCCGACCGTGTGCAGATCGGCGGCGTCGAAGCTGGTCAACACCGTCACCGCGATGATCGCCGTTTCTGGCCGCATGGCATCGCGCGCCGCGCGCATCGCGGCTTCACCGATTGTCGCATGGACGTTGACGACGGCGACCTCCAGCGGGGCCAGTGCCCGCATCGCGCCAGCGACGGTGTTGCCGATATCGTGCAGCTTGACGTCGAGGAAGACCGGCAGGCCGTGTGCCGCCAGCCGCCGCACGCCGTCGGGACCGTTGGCCATGAAGAACTCGAGGCCGAGCTTCAGCCCGCCGACATGCGGCGCGACCGCCCGCGCGAGCGTCTCGGCCCGCGCGAGGTCGGCGGTGTCGACGGCGACATAGAGGCTCACGGCAGCGGGTTGAGCGTCGTCGACGCCGGCGTCCCCGCTGGCGCCACGCGCGGGCCGGTCGCCAGGGCGTCGTCGAGCAGGCGCTCGACCTTTGCCGTCCGCCGCCGCCACGTCGCGCGTGCCGCCATGTGGACCAGCAGCATCGGCAGCCAGCCGATAAGCAGCGCCGCCAGCACGATCAGGGGCAGGAACACCGACACGATCGCGCCGTCGGGCAGGACCACCGGCACACGCACCCAGTTGGAGAAGGCGAACAGCGCGAACAGCGCCAGGACGACGCCGAAGCCGATCAATCGCAGCGCCTTCATCGGCCGATCCTTATCACAGCTCGCCATCGACGGCGGTGATGCCGTCGGCTGCCAGTGCCGCGACCAGTGCCGCTGCGGTCGCGTCGAGCAGCGCCTGATCAACGCTGCGGATGACGAAATTGGCCCCAGTCCGGCCTTCGCGCCAGAAGGGATAGGAGCCGATCTGCACGCCGGCGTGCGCCTTCTCGACCGCGGCAAGGATGGACGCGACCCGGCTTTCGACGGTCCAGGCGGCGATCGTCCGCGACAGGACCGGACGCCCGCCCGGCAACTTGCCGTCCAGCGATTCGAGCATCGACTGGGTGATCGCCGGGACGCCGGCCATGATGAAGATGTTGCCGACGCGGATGCCCGGCGCCTTGGTGCGCGGGTTGGCGATCAGCTCCGCCCCGGCGGGCACGCGCGCCATGCGCAGCCGGGCCTCGTTGATCCGGTCGCCATAATGGTCGGTCAGCACCCGGACCGCCTCGGGGTGATGGACCACCTCGACCCCCAATGCCGCAGCGATCGCATCGACCGTGATGTCGTCGTGCGTCGGGCCGATGCCGCCGGTGGTGAACAGATAATCGTGCGCCGCCCGCAGCGGATTGACCGCGCCGGCGATCGCGTCGGGATCGTCGGCGACGACGCGGACCTCGCGCAGGCGGATGCCCTGCAGCCCCAGCCATTTGGCGAGATAGGCGATATTCGCATCCTGCGTCCGCCCCGACAGGATCTCGTCGCCGATGACGACGAGCGCGGCGGTATAGATGCGGTCCGGGTCGCGGGCAGGATCGGCGGCAGCCATCGCCGCGCTCTAGCGGAGCGGTGCGCGACTGTCGACAACACCGCTGTCGCGCCTTATCTCAAGCAAATGAACGAGACCTACCTCGACGAGCCGTCGGCGACGATCAAGCTCCACGATGCCACCGCCTTCGCCGGCATGCGCACCGCCGGCCAGCTTGCCGCGCGCGTGCTCGACATGCTGGTGCCGCTCGTGGTTCCCGAGGCGCTGACCGCCGAGCTCGACCAGCGCGTCCACGACTTCGTCATGGCCGCCGGCGCAGTCCCGGCGACGGTGTTCTACCGCGGCTATGCCCATGCCAGCTGCATCAGCGTCAATCACGTCGTCTGCCACGGCATCCCGGGGGCCAAGCGACTGAAGGCGGGCGACATCGTCAACATCGACGTCACTGTCGTCGTCGACGGCTGGCACGGCGATACCAGCCGCATGTACCTGGTCGGCGACGTGCCGCTGAAGGCGCGGCGGCTGGTGGACATCACCTGGGAGTGCCTGCAGCGCGGCATCGCCGCGGCCAAGCCGGGCAACACCTTCGGCGACATCGGCCACGCGATCCAATCGTTCGCCGAAGGCCAGCGCTGCTCGGTCGTGCGCGACTTCTGCGGCCACGGCGTCGGCCGCGTCTTCCATGACGCACCCAATGTCGTCCACGTCGGACGACCGGGCAAGGGCCCGGAGCTGAAGCCGGGCATGATCTTCACCATCGAGCCGATGATCAACCTCGGGCGGCCCGAGGTGAAGCTGCTCGACGACGGCTGGACGGCGGTGACGCGCGACCGCTCGCTGTCGGCACAGTTCGAGCACTCGGTCGGCATCACCGAAACCGGCTGCGAAGTTTTCACCACAAGTCCCGCCGGGCTCGACCATCCGCCCTACGCCGGCCTTGGCGTCGCCTGAGCCCGACGCCAGCGGTCATCGCGAGCGTCTGCGCGAGCGGCTGCTCGAAGGCGGCGGCGACGCCTTCCTCGATTACGAACTGCTTGAATATATCCTCGCGCTAGCCATCCCGCGGCGCGACACCAAGCCGCTGGCCAAGCGCCTGCTGGCCGAGTTCGGCTCGTTCCCGGCGGTCCTGTCGGCCTCACCGGCCGAGCTGGCGCGGGTCGAGGGACTGTCGGCGGGCGGAGCGGCGGCGCTCAAGTTCGTCGAGGCGGCGGCGCTTCGCAGCCTGCGGGCGGCCGCGCTCGACCGGCCGGTGCTATCGGGTTGGCAGGCGCTGACCGACTATCTCCACGCGGCCATGGCGCACCGCGTGACCGAGGAATTCCGCGTCATCTTCCTCAACAACCGCAACATTCTCATCCGCGACGAGGCGATGGGCAGCGGCACGGTCAACGCCGCCCCGGTCTATCCGCGCGAGATCGTCAAGCGGGCCCTGGAACTCGGCGCTTCGGGCGTGATCCTGGTCCACAACCACCCGAGCGGCGATCCGCAGCCGAGCCGCGAGGATATCGCGATGACCAAAGCGGTGGTCGAGGCGGGTCGCCACCTCGGATTGGCGGTGCATGATCATGTCGTCGTCGGGCGGAGCGGCCACGCCAGCTTTCGCGCCCTGGGGCTGCTGTAGCGCGGCCGGCGGACGTACCCTGAGCGAACATAAAAAAGGCCGGGCGGTTGCCCGCCCGGCCTGACGTCCGGCAGAAACGCTTTACTGCTGCGGCGGCGTCGTGGGCTGCGCGCCCATGCTGTCGCCCGACGTCGCTGGCGCGTTGCCGTTCGACGCCGTTCCCGGGTTGCTCGTGTCGCTCGACCCGCTCATGCCGGCCGACCCGCTGCCCGACGACATGCCGGCGGAGCCGCTGCCCGAAGACATGCCGGCGGAGCCGCTGCCCGAAGACATTCCGCTCGACCCGCCGCTCATCGAAGAACCACTGCTCATCGACGAACCGCCCGACATCGATCCGCTGCCCGAATCAGACATCGCACCCGGAGCGCCCGACGCCGTGGGTGCCGCCGACGCCTGCTGCAGCGAGCGCTCGTTCAACGCGCGAACCGCAGCCGAACCGGAGTCAGCGCGTGCCATGTGGTGGCCCGTGGTGCGCGTCGTGTGATGATGATGAGTGGTGGTCGTGGTCGCGTTGGCACCTGTGGCCAGGGCAGCAACAGCAGCGAAGGTCAAAAGTGTCCGCATTGTTCTTCTCCTAAGATGGCCGTTCCTTCCCGGAACGGTCCCCGCCCCCCGACAACGCGGAGGGCGGGGATCGGTGCCATCTTACTGCGGCGTGCTGCCCGAGCCCTGCGTGCTGGTCGAGGTCGACGAGCGGCTGCGGTGGTGCTTGGCCTTGGACGAGGTGCTCGTCCCCATGCTGCCCGTGCTGCTGCCCGAGGCGCCCATGCCGCCGCTCGACATCGTGCCCGAGGTGTCGCCGCCCGACGAGCTGCCCATCGCTCCCGCGCCGCCGCTCGACATGCTGCCGCCGGCCCCCGTGCTGCCGCCCGCGCCCGACCCGGTCGACATCGACCCGCTCGACCCGCTGCTGCCCCCGCTCGTCCCACCCGACGACATCTGCGCCATCGCGCCCGTCGCCAGCAACGCCGCCGCAGCTGTCATCCCGATCATCTTGTGCATCGTCTTCATCGCTTGTCTCCTGGTTGGTTGCCCGTCAGCGGGGCGGTGGATTGGTCGTCGGGGTCGTGGCGGAAATGCCCGCCGTCGTCGGAGTGCCGACCATGCCCGTGACTGCCGGTTGGGTTCCGCCGCCGGGAGCAAGGGTCCCGACACGGCCATCGCCGATGGTTCCGGCCGTCGTCGTGCCGACCGGCGGCGTCACGCCGGTTGCGGGCTGCGGCAACGTCGGTACCGTCGCGATACCCGCCGGCCCGACCGTCCCCGGGCGAGCGCCGGCCGGCGTCGCCGTGCCTGCCGGCGCATAGGGAACAGTGGCACTGCCAACTGCGCCCGGTGCCGTCGTCTGCGCCATCGCCGGCCCCGCGATCAGGGCCGCCACCGTAACTAAGTACCTGATCATTCTACTTTTCCTTCGACCCAGCCCACCAACCCGCAATAACGTCAACGGTTGCACGCACCGCCGCGTTGGCGCGTCGGCTCACCCCATGATAAGCGCCGCCGCTCGATCGCGCGGCGTGGGCCGCGCCTGCCAGGACCTGCACCCATGATCCCGCGCTATTCCCGTCCCGAGATGGTCGCCCTATGGGAGCCCGAGACGCGCTTCCGCATCTGGTTCGAGATCGAGGCGCACGCCATGGACGCGCTCGCCGCCCTGGGGATCGTTCCGGCCGAAGCGGCGCGGGCGGTGTGGGAACGCGGCCGTTTCGAGGTCGACCGTATCGACGCGATCGAGCGCGAGACGAAGCACGACGTCATCGCCTTCTTGACCAATCTCGCCGAGCACGTCGGCGAGCCGGCGCGCTTCGTCCACCAGGGGATGACGAGTTCGGACGTGCTCGACACCTGTCTCGGCGTGCAGCTCGCGCGCGCCGCGGACCTGCTCATTGCCGATACCGACGCCCTGCTCGCCGTCCTCCGGCGGCGGGCGTTCGAGTACAAGGACGCGCCGACGATCGGTCGCAGCCACGGCATCCACGCCGAGCCGACGACGTTCGGCCTGAAGCTGGCGCAGGCTTACGCCGAGTTCGCCCGCTGCCGGGCTCGCCTCGTCGCGGCGCGCGCCGAGGTCGCGACCTGCGCCATCTCCGGCGCGGTCGGCACCTTTGCCAATGTCGATCCGTTCGTCGAGGCATGGGTCGCCGAGAAGATGGGGCTGACCGTCGAGCCGGTGTCGACCCAGGTCATCCCGCGCGACCGCCATGCGATGTTCTTCGCGACATTGGGCGTTGTCGCCGGCTGCGTCGAGCGGCTGGCGACCGAGGTCCGCCACCTGCAGCGCACCGAAGTCCTGGAAGCGGAGGAGTATTTCGCGCCCGGCCAGAAGGGGTCGAGCGCGATGCCGCACAAGCGCAATCCGGTGCTCAGCGAGAACCTGACCGGGCTCGCGCGGCTGGTCCGCGGCTATGTCACGCCGGCGCTCGAGGACATCGCCCTGTGGCACGAGCGCGACATCAGTCATTCCTCGGTTGAGCGGATGATCGGCCCGGACGCGACGGTGACGCTCGACTTCGCCCTCGTCCGGCTGACCGGCGTCGTCGACAAGCTGCTCGTCTATCCGGACCGGATGCTCGCCAACCTCAACAAGATGGGCGGGTTGATCCATTCGCAGCGCGTGCTGCTGGCGCTGACCCAGGCGGGGGCCAGCCGCGAAGACGCCTATGCGCTGGTCCAGCGCAGCGCGATGCGGGTGTGGGAAAGCGATGGGAGGCTGCAGTTGCTCGACCTGCTCACCGCCGATCCGGACGTCACGCGCTGGCTGCCGCCGGGGAAAATCGCGCCGCTGTTCGACCTCGGCTACCACCTGAAGCACGTCGACACGATTTTCGCCCGGGTGTTCGGCGACGCGTCCGGCGCCGCCTCGCACCCGACCGGCTAAGCAGCGGCCGAGGGCATCGCCGGCCAGTCCGAATAGCCGACCGACCCGCCGCCGTACCAATATTGCTTCGGCGCCTCGGCCAGCGGACCGCCGGTGCGGAGCCGGTCGATCAGGTCGGGGTTGGCGATGAACGGGCGGCCCATGCTGAACAGGTCGGCATCGCCCTTGGCCAGCACCTTCTCCGCCAGATCGAGCGTGTACTGGTTGTTGGCGATGTAGGCGCCGGAGAAGCGCCGGCGGAGCGCCGGGAAGTCGACGTCGCCCGGAGCCTCGCGCGTCTGCTGCGTCACGCCCTCGATATCGTGGATGTAGAGGAGACCACGGGCGGACAAGGCGTCGACATACGCGCCGTATGTCGCCATCACATCGCTGTCGAGCGGCGTCTCGCCCGGCATCGTCGTCGCCGGCGACAGGCGGATGCCGACGCGGCCGGCACCCCAGACGCCGACCACCGCGTCGACCGCCTCGAGCGGGAAGCGCAGGCGGTTCTCGACCGACCCGCCGTAGCGGTCGGTCCGCTGGTTGGTACTGTCGCGGACGAACTGCTCGAGCAGGTAATTATTGGCGGAATGCACTTCGACGCCGTCGAAGCCCGCCGCCTTGGCGTTCGCGGCGGCGCGGCGGTAATCCTCGACGATCGCCGGAATCTCGTCGGTCTCCAGCGCGCGCGGCGTGACATGATCCTTCATGCCGTCCTTGGTGAAGGCCTGCCCGACCGGCCTGATCGCCGACGGCGCGACCGGCAGCGCTCCGCCCTGGACGTCGGGGTGGGAGATCCGGCCGGTATGCCACAGCTGCAGGAAGAAGCGGCCGCCGCGGTCGTGGACGGCCTGGACAATCGGGCGCCACGCCGCGACCTGCCGGTCGGTCCAGATGCCCGGCGTCAGCGCATAGCCGACCGCCTGCGGCGAGATGTTGGTCGCCTCGGTGATGATGAGGCCGGCATCGGCCCGCTGCGCATAATAATCGGCGGCGAACGCGGGCGGGACGCCGTCGTCGTCGGAGCGGCTGCGCGTAAGCGGGGCCATGACGATGCGGTTCTTCAAGGCGAGATCGCCAATCGTCACGGGCTGCAGCACCGGGGAGGCGGAACGGTCGGTCATGGTGATTTCTTCCAGCGGATACGGGATGGGTCCGGGCGCTGAACGGACGAGCGGTGGCAACGGTCCGCGGTTGCTGCAATCGATCAGCGTCACGCGATACGCAACGGAGCCCGCTACACGCAACGGTGCCGGCTGCAGGAATCGAACCCGCGACCCCCTGATTACAAATCAGGTGCTCTACCAACTGAGCTAAGCCGGCGCGCCGCCCGCTATGCGACCAGCACGGCGCACGATCAAGCCGGCTCGCTTGCGTCGATGGAGAGGGCATGGATGCGGTCGGGTGCCATCAGGTCGCCGAGCGCGGCATAAACCAGCCGCTGCCGCTCGACCCGCGACGTGCCGGCAAAGGCGGCGGCGGTGATCCGGACGGTGAAGTGCGACTCGCCCGCCCCCGTGTGGCCGGCGTGGCCGAGGTGATCGTCGCTGTCGTCGATCACCTCGAGCCGGGTCGGCGCCAGCGCCGCCGTCAGCCGCCGTTCGATTTCCGCTGCGCGCGCGCCCATGTCACCCTCCTCACCGTTGGTCGCCATGCCTATATCGCCATATCGACCCTGAGGATAACGCCCCGTTGACCGAGACAGGCCCCGACGCGCCCGGCCCCGAGCCCCGGGTGCGCCGCCCCCGCTTCCATGGCCGCATCGAGCGGCCCGAGCCGACGCCCTGCGCCCATCCCGGCTGCACGCAGCCGGCCGAGTTCCGCGCGCCGCAGTCGAACCGGGTGGCCGGCAGCGTCGGCGGCTGGCAGTGGCTGTGCCTCGACCACGTTCGCGCCTTCAACGCCGGCTACAACTTCTTCGACGGCATGAGCCCCGAGGACATCGCCGCCGCCCAGTCGCCGCTCGCCGGCTGGGAACGCGCCGCGCACGACCCCACCGTCCGCTTCAACGATCGCTCGGGGATCCTGCGCGACCGCTACGGCGCCGACGTTTTCGCCAGCCGCCGCGCACCCTCGGGCCAGGTGCTGTCCGACACCGACCTCGCCGCGCTGAAGACGCTGGAGCTGACCGCTGCCGCGTCGCCGGCCGACATCCGCCACGCGTACAAGGGGCTGCTCCGCCGCTACCACCCGGACGCCAACGGCGGCGACCGCGCGCACGAGGGAAAGTTGCAGGCCGTGGTCCAAGCCTATACGCACCTGAAGTCCGCCGCCCTCACCAAGACCCGCTAGGAGCAGCCTCCCTTGGCCACCCAGCTCGCCTCGTCCGACGTCGACCACGACCAGACCGTCCTCGACGCCCCCGACATGGAGGTCGACGCCCGCGCGCTGTTCGGCGTCGACGTCGACATGAAGGTCCCCGCCTTCTCCGTTGCCGACGAGCGCGTTCCCGACATCGACCCCGGCTATGTCTTCGACCCCGACACGACGCTCGCGATCCTCGCCGGCTTTGCCTTCAACCGCCGGGTGATGATCCAGGGCTATCACGGCACCGGCAAGTCGACCCACATCGAGCAGGTCGCGGCGCGGCTCAACTGGCCGTGCGTCCGCATCAACCTCGACAGCCACATCAGCCGCATCGACCTGATCGGCAAGGACGCGATCGTGCTCCGCGACGGCCAGCAGGTCACCGAGTTCCGCGAAGGCCTGCTGCCCTGGGCGCTGCAGACCCCGACGGCGCTGGTGTTCGACGAATACGACGCCGGCCGCCCGGACGTCATGTTCGTCATCCAGCGCGTGCTCGAGGTCGAGGGCAAGCTGACGCTCCTCGACCAGAACCGCGTCATCCGCCCGTCGAAGTGGTTCCGCCTGTTCGCCACGGCCAACACTGTCGGGTTGGGCGACACCAGCGGGCTGTACCACGGCACGCAGCAGATCAATCAGGGCCAGATGGACCGCTGGTCGATCGTCACGGCGCTGAACTACCTGCCTGCCGCCGCCGAGGCGAAGATCGTCGGCGGCAAGGCCCCCGGCTTCGACGACAAGACGGTGGCGAACATGATCAAGGTCGCCGACATGACCCGCCAGGGCTTCATTGCCGGCGACATCTCGACGGTGATGAGCCCGCGCACGGTGATCACCTGGGCGCAGAACACGACGATCTTCGGCAATCTTGGCTTCGCCTTCCGGCTGACCTTCCTCAACAAGTGCGACGAGGCCGAGCGGTCGATCGTCGCGGAATATTATCAGCGGGTATTCGGCGAGGAACTGCCGGAGTCGGTAGCGGCGAAAGTGCGGCGGTGAGCGGCTTCCACCTGGCGCAGGTCAACGTCGGGCGCATGTACGGCCAGCGCGGCGATGACGTCGTCGCAGGTTTCTATGCCGAACTCGACCGCATCAACGCGGTCGCCGACACCAGCTGCGGCTTCGTCTGGCGGCTGCAGGGGGAGGGCAATGACGCGACCGACCTGCGGCCGGCACCCGACCCCTTCTTCCTGATCAACATGTCGGTCTGGAGCGACGCCGAGGCGCTGTTCGACTATGTCTATCGTAGCGCCCACGTCGGCGTCATGGCCGGACGGCGGGCGTGGTTCGACCGCATGAGCGGGGCGCACCAGGCCTTGTGGTGGGTCGAGGCGGGCGAGCTGCCGACGGTCAGCGACGCCCTCGCCAAGCTCTGGCTGCTCGACAATTTCGGTCCGAGCCAGCAGGCGTTCACCTTCAAGGCGCGCTTCCCGCCGCCGGGCCATGCCGGACCGCCCCTCGACATGCGCCCCGACCCGTGGTGCGCGGGACGGGCGTAGCCGTGCCGCAGCCCGACAACCCGCTGGAGGACTTCCGCGTCGCGCTCGCCGCCACCCTGCGCGCGCTGGGGCACGAGCCCGACTTCGACCTCAGCTACACCGCCGACAAGCCGTCGTGCTTTGGCGACCAGGCGCGCGTGCCGCAGCCGGGACGGGCGCTCGCCGCCGAGCAGGTCGCCGAGTCGCGCGGCTGGGCCGACAGCTTCGCCTTGCGCAAGCGCCACCACGACGCCCGCACCCATGCCGAGGGCCTGCCCGAGGCGGGCGTTGCGCGCGACATCGTCAACGCCGTCGAGCAGGCACGGATCGAGGCGATCGGCGGCGCCGACATGGCTGGGGTCGCCCTGAACCTCGACCGGATGACCGAGGCCCGGATCAAGACCGATCCGATCGTCCGCGCCCGCACCCCCGACGAGGTGCCGCTGGCGACCGCGATCAGCCTCGTCGTCCGGGAGCGCTTGACCGGGCAGAAGCCGCCGCGACTGGCGGAGGCTGGCGTCGACCTCGTTCGTGCCGGGATCGAGGGCAAGGCCGGCGCGCACCTCGACGACCTGGCGGCGAACGTCGGCGACCAGGCGGCGTTCGGGCTGGTGATGAAGCGCGTGCTGAACGATCTCGGCCTCGGCGAGGACCCCGATCGCACGCCCGAGGACAGCGACGACGAGAGCGACGACGACCCCGCCGATGAGGCCGGCGACGAAGGTCAGGACGAGCAGGGGGAGACCGCGGGCCAGGAATTGTCGGTCGAGACGCGCGCCGAGGAGACGTCGGAGTCGACCGACGAGACCGAGAGCCGCGAGGTCGAGATGGATACCGAAGCGGTGTCCGAGGCCGAGATGGGCGAGGAGGGGCGCGAGGGCACGACGCCGTGGCGGCCGAATACCGCGCTTCACGACCTTCCCGCGGGGTTCGACTATCACGCCTATACCACCGCCTTCGATGAGGTCGTCGCCGCCGAGGACCTGTGCGATCCCGAGGAGCTGACGCGGCTGCGCGGCTATCTCGATCAGCAGCTGCTCCACCTGCAGGGGGCGGTGACCAAGCTCGCCAACCGGCTGCAGCGGCGCTTGATGGCGCAGCAGAACCGCAGCTGGGACTTCGACCAGGAGGAAGGAATCCTGGACGCCGCGCGGCTGGTGCGGATTGTCACTACGCCGGGCCACGCGATGAGTTACAAGGTCGAGCGCGATACCAAGTTCCGCGACACGGTCGTCACCCTGCTGATCGACAACTCCGGGTCGATGCGCGGACGCCCGATCTCGATCGCGGCGATCTGTGCCGATATTCTCGCCCGCACGCTCGAGCGCTGCGCGGTCAAGACCGAGATCCTGGGCTTCACCACGCGGGCATGGAAGGGCGGCCAGTCGCGGGAGAAGTGGCTTGCCGCCGGGCGTCCGGCCAAGCCCGGGCGGCTGAACGACCTCCGCCACATCGTCTACAAGGCGGCCGATGCGCCGTGGCGGCGGGCGCGCAAGAACCTCGGCCTGATGATGCGCGAGGGGCTGTTGAAGGAGAACATCGACGGCGAGGCGCTGCTGTGGGCGCACAACCGGATGCTTGGGCGGGGCGAGGATCGGCGCATCCTGATGGTCATCTCCGACGGCGCGCCGGTCGACGATTCGACGCTGTCGGTCAACACCGGCAACTATCTCGAGCGCCACCTGCGCCAGGTCATCCAGATGATCGAGACGCGGTCGCCGGTCGAGCTGATCGCGGTCGGCATCGGCCACGATGTCACCCGCTATTACGCGCGTGCCGTCACGATCATGGACGCCGAGCAACTGGGCGGGACGATCATCGAGCAACTGGCGCAGCTGTTCGAAGCGGACGACGCGCGACCGGGTCCGCGCCGCTGACCCCCGCCCGGCGGCCCGTTGGCCGCGCGCCGCGCGCCGAACCTCGAGGTGCGGCGATCCTGGCTCGAGATCAGTCAACGGTACGCTGCTTGCCGGCGGAATAGCGGATCGATCGCTGCAGCGGCGGTGCAGCGCGCTTCGCCGAAGAGGCGCGCCGTCACCTGGGGCGAGGGGCGGATCGGCCTCATCGCGTCCGGCCCATCAATCCACCATCGAGCGGCCGATGTGTGGTGCCTGCCTGACGGAGCACCTCGTCGGCACACGACTCGGCGCACTGTCGAAATTCTTTACACTTCCATTACGAACCCGCCGGTAAGTACTTGTTAACAGTCAGCTCCGCTGGTTGGCACGGTCCGTGCATATTTATTAACAGGAAGCTTATCAGGGAGTGTGAGATGCGTTCGATCCTCATTGCCACCGCTGCGCTGCTGTCGTCCGCCGCCGCCGGCGCCGTCACCGTCACGTCCGCCTTTGGGGCACCCGACCCCGGTCCGTTCGCCGGTCAGCATTATGTCGTCACGTTCGACGCGCCGAACGCCGCCGGCTACAGCTTCGACGCCAACATCCATACGTCGCCGATGTCGCTGCCCGGTGCTGCCGCCCCCGCCGGCGACGCCACGACCTTCGGTTATGTCACCTCCGCCGCCGCGCCGTCGACCTCGACGCTGTCGACGCCGAACCTGAAGTCGATCAGCTTCTATTGGGGGTCGATCGACACCTACAACTCGGTCGATGTCCTGGGTGCGGGTGGCACCACGCTCACCACCGTCTCGGGGGGCATGATCCCGCCGGCCAACGGCAATCAGTCGATCGGCAGCACCAACCGCCGCGTCGACTTCACCGCCGGTTCGGGCGAGGTCATCACCGGGCTGCGCTTCAACAGCAGCGGCGTCGCCTTCGAGTTCGACAGCTTCGCCGCCGCCGCGGTGCCGGAGCCGGCGAGCTGGGCACTGATGATCGGCGGCTTCGGCCTGGTCGGCTTCGCCGCCCGTCGCCGCCGCTTGACGCCGGCCACGACCGCCTGAACAACGAGAACATCTTCCGCCCGTCTGGGGAAACTGCCGCGGACGGGCGGTAACGGAGGCCGGCGGAGCTGCTGGCTAGGCGCCGGGGCCGGAGCGGTGTCGTTGGCCGTCAAAGCGCGCCGCGAACGCTACGGCTGATAATTGCCAGAATCACCCCCGCTCCGGCCGCCTGGAATGCCGTCGCGGGCTGTCCGGTCGCATGCGATTGCGGCGGCTAAAAGGTGCACAAGACACCAGCCGCCGCTGGACAGCAGACGTCGGACGACGGTCGGCGTCGATGAGCCAACCGGCCTGCCCGTCGCGGCAGGGTCCGGTGAACACCCTGCCTTGACGAACGTCCGCGCCAGTCCCTCGACGGACGGTGGCAGCGTTACCGCCCGGGCGCCATGGCAATCCGCACGCGCCTGCATCGCCTGATCCCCGTCCGGTCGGGCGGGCGGCGTGGCGTTCGCTTGAAAATCAGGTCGCAGGCCGGCATGCTTCACTGCAGCAAAAGGAGCAGGGTTGCGCATCGCGATCATCGACGAAAGCGCCGCGCGCGCCGCGGTGATCGAAGAGGGTCTGCGCGAGGCGGGGTTGAGCGATGTCGCCATCTTTGCCGAGCGCCGTGGCGTCGCGGTGCGGCTGGAAGCGTTTTCGCCCGACGTCGTCCTCATCAACCTTGCCAATCCGCACCGCGACGAGCTTGAGGAATCCTTCGCGCTGTCGCGGGCGATGGCGCGGCCGGTGGCGATGTTCGTCGACCAGAGCGACGTCGCCGGGATCGAGGCGGCGATCGACGCCGGCGTTTCGGCCTATGTCGTCGACGGGCTGAGGAAGGAGCGCATCCGGCCGATCCTCGAGCTGGCGATCCGGCGGTTCCGCGCCTATTCGCTGCTGCGCGCCGAACTCGACGCAGCGCGCAGCGCGCTCGCCGACCGCAAGGCGATCGACGCCGCCAAGCTGTTGCTGATGAAGAAACGCGGCTTCGACGAACCCGCCGCCCATGCGGCGCTGCGCAAGGCGGCGATGGATAGCGGGCGCCGGATCGCCGACGTCGCCGACGCGCTGGTCACGGCCGACCGGCTGATGGGGGAACTATGAGCCTGACCCCGCTGCGCGTCGGTTTCCTGCCCCTGGTCGACGCGGCGTTGCCGATCCTCGCCCGCGAATTCGGTTTCGCCGAGGCCGAAGGGCTCGACCTGACCCTCGTCCGCGACATGAGCTGGGCGACGGTGTGCGACCGGCTGCTGTACGGCGACAGCGACTGCGCCCACCTGATCGCGCCGCTGGCGATCGCGACGACGCTCGGGCTGGGGCGGCCGGCGACGCCGCTGTCGGTGCCCTTCGTGCTCGGGCTCAACGGCAACGCCATCACGCTGCGTCCCGGTCTTGCGGCCCAGGTGACCGTCCCCGGCGGCCCGGGCGACGTCACCGCGATCGGGCGGCGGCTGGCCGAGGTGATCCGCGCCTCGCCGCGGCTGCGCTTCGGCGTCGTCCATCGCTATTCGAGCCACGACTACATGCTGCGCTATTGGCTGATGGGCTGCGGCATCGACCCGAACCGCGATGTCGAAATCATCACCGTCGCCCCGCCGTTTGCCGCCGACGCCCTTGCCGGCGGCGAAGTCGACGGCATCTGCGTCGGTGAACCGTGGAACAGCGTCGCGGTCGAGCGCGGGGTCGGGGTGATCGCCGCGGTGACCTCGCAGATCTGGCGGCGTGGGGTCGAGAAAGTGCTGGCGATGACCACGCGCCGGATGGAAGCGGAGCCCGAAGTGACGCGGCGGCTGATCCGTGCGCTGTACCGCGCCGGCGTCGCCTTCGTCGATCCGGCGCGGTTGGCGGAGATCGCCGACGTGCTGGCGCGCGCCGATTATCTCGACGGCTCGGCCGCGCTGATCCGGCGCGCGGTGTCGGACCGGATCCGCTTCGCGCAAGGGGCGGAGCCGGTGCACGTTCCCGACTTCATGTTCCAGCACCGCGAGGCGGCCAATTTTCCCTGGGCCAGCCAGGCGGCGTGGCTGTACGCGCAGATGGTCCTTGCCGGCCACGTCAAGCACCGCGCCGAGCATTATGCGGCGGCGCAGGGGGTGTTCCGTCCCGACGTCTACCGCGCCGCGCTGCGACCGCTCGGCGTGCCGCTGCCGGGGGCGAGTTCCAAGCTCGAAGGCGGGATTGCCGGCCCGACCGGGGTCGGGACGACGCAGGGGCGGCTGATCCTCGGCGCCGATTCGTTCTTCGACGCCCGCAGCTTCGATCCCGACCGGGTGGACGACTATCTCGCGGAGTTCGCCCGCTAGGATCGTCCGTGCTGCGCTGCAAAAATTCCGTTGCGTTAATTGCCGATCACGGTCATGTTCGAGGGGTGTCGAGGGCTACAACGAGGTAGCGCCCGGCATCACCGAAATCAGGCAAAGCCGCCGTCCCGATCTCGCAGCCTCGCGAGCATCGCGACGGCTTTTTTGCGTTTGCAGGCGAGGGGCCGGGGACATGACGACGCTCGATTTGACGGCGGACGGAGCGATCATCGCCCCGCCGGGTGCAGCGAAGGACGCCAGCTTCTGGAGCGTCGGCGACCGCGGCACGCTCATCGCGGCGTTCCTCTATTTCGACGTGGCCTTCATGACCTGGGTCCTGCTCGGGCCGCTGGCGCCGATCATCTCGAAGGAACTGCATCTCAGCCCCGCGCAGAAGGGCCTGATGGTCGCCGTGCCGACGCTCGCGGGCGCGATCCTGCGCCTCGTCAACGGCGTGCTGGTCGACCGCATCGGCCCCAAGCGGACCGGTGCCATCGGACAGATCATCGTCATCGCCGGCCTGTTGACCGCCTGGTTCTTCGGCATCGACAGCTATGACGGAACGCTCGCGGTCGGCGTCGTTCTAGGCTTTGCCGGGGCGAGCTTCGCCGTCGCGCTGCCGCTCGCCAGCCGCTGGTATCCGCCCGAGCATCAGGGCAAGGCGATGGGCATCGCCGGCATGGGCAATTCGGGAACGGTCTTCGCCGCGCTGTTCGCGCCGCTCCTCGCCAAGGCGGTCGGCTGGAACGCGGTGCTGGGCCTGGCGACGATCCCGCTGGCGATCGTCTTCGTGATCTACATGGTCGCCGCCAAGGACGCCCCCGGTCGCCCCGCGGCCAAGACGCTTGCCGAGTATCTGACGGTGCTGAAGACCGGCGACGCGTGGTGGTTCATGCTGTTCTACGGCGTCACCTTCGGCGGCTTCGTCGGCCTGTCGGCGAGCCTGCCGCTGTATTTCACCGACCAGTTCCACGTCACACCGATCATCGCCGGCTATTGCACCGCCGGCTGCGTCTTCGCCGGTTCCCTGCTGCGGCCGTTCGGCGGCGCGGTCGCCGACCGGATCGGCGGTGTCAGGACGCTGACCGGGGTCTATCTGCTCGCCGCTGCGACGCTCGCCGTCATTGCCGCCGGACCGGCCTCGCTGATCGCCGTCGTCGCCTTGTTTCTCGTCGCCATGGGGGCGCTCGGCTTCGGCAACGGCGCGGTATTCCAGCTGGTGCCCCAGCGCTTCGGCAAGGAGATCGGCGTCCTGACCGGTCTCGTCGGCTTCGGCGGCGGCGTCGGCGGCTTCTACCTCGCGTCGTCGCTCGGGCTCGCCAAGCAGCTGACCGGCAGCCCGTCGCCCGGCTTCCTGATCTTCGCCGGGCTGGCGCTGATCGCGCTCGCCGGCTTGACCGCGGTCAAGGCCAACTGGCGCTCGACCTGGGGCGCCACCGCCGGGGCGCGCATCTGATGCACGCCCACCGCCCGCACCTGATCGTCGTCGGCAACGGCATGGCCGGTTGCCGGGCGGTCGAGGAAATCCTCGCGCGCGACGCCGATCGCTTCCGCATCACGATCTTTGGGGCCGAGCCGCGGGTCAACTACAACCGGATCATGCTGTCGCCGCTGCTCGCCGGGGACAAGTCGTTCGACGACATCGTCATCAACGATGCCGCGTGGTACGCCGACAACGGGATCGACCTCATTGCCGGCGACCCGGTCGTCGCGATCGACCGGCAGGCGCGGACGGTGACGGCGCGCTCGGGCCGGGTGGAACGCTACGACAAGCTGCTGCTCGCGACCGGCTCCGACCCGTTCGTCATTCCGGTGCCGGGGCACGACCTGCAGGGCGTCGTCACCTTCCGCGACATGGACGATGTCGGCGCGATGCTGCGCGCGGCCGAAGCCGGCAAGGCTGCCGGGGGCGGCGACGCCGTCGTCATCGGCGGCGGGCTGCTCGGGCTGGAGGCGGCGCACGGCCTCGCGCTAAGGGGCATGAAGGTCACCGTCATCCACCTGATGCCGACGCTGATGGAGCGCCAGCTCGACGAGGCGGCGGGGTGGCTGCTCAAGGCCGCGCTCGAGGGGCGCGGGCAGACGATCCTGACCGGCGCCGATACCGCCGAAATCTACGGGCAAGGGCAAGCGTCGAGGGCGTGCGGCTGAAGGACGGCCGCGACATCCCGGCCACGCTCGTCGTCATGGCGGTCGGTATCCGCCCGAACGTCCGGCTGGCGCGCGAGGCGGGGCTCGCGATCGGCCGCGGCATCCATGTCGACGACCACCTCGTGACGTCGGACGGCGACGTGCTCGCGGTCGGTGAATGCGTCGAGCACAACGGCCTCGTTTACGGCCTCGTCGCGCCGCTGTGGGAGATGTGCCGGTCGCTGGCCGACGGATTGGTGGCGACGCCGAGCGGCTATGCCGGGTCGGTCACCTCGACCAAGCTCAAGGTGTCGGGGATCGACGTGTTTTCGGCGGGCGATTTCTCGGGCGGCGAAGGGGCCGAGGACATCGTCCTGCGCGATGCCGCGCGCGGGGTCTACAAGCGCGTCGTCGTGCGCGGCGACCGGGTCGTCGGCGCGGTGCTGTACGGCGATACGGCCGACGGCAACTGGTACTTCGACCTGCTCAAGCGCGGCGAGGACGTCGGCCCGATCCGCGACGCGCTGATCTTCGGCCAGGCCTTTGCTCAGGGAGGAGGGGCATCGGCAAACCCTAATGCGGCAGTCGCGGGCATGGCGGACGACGCCGAGGTCTGCGGCTGCAACGGCGTGTCGAAGGGCCGGGTCGTCGGTGCGATCGGCGGCGGCGCGGTCACGCTCGACGCGGTCCGCGCGTGCACCAAGGCGTCGGCGTCGTGCGGGTCGTGTACCGGGCTGGTCGAAGGGCTGCTGAGCCTGACGCTCGGCGTCGATTTCGCGGGCGAACGGACCGCGCCGACCGTGTGCAAATGCACCAGCTTCACCCACGAGGACGTTCGCCGCCTGATCCTCGAAAAGTCGCTCAGAGGCGATCCCTGAAGTGATGCAGGCGCTGCACTGGACGACGCCCGACGGCTGCGCGTCGTGCCGCCCCGCGCTCAACTATTACCTGCTGTGCGCGTGGCCGGGCGAGTTCGTCGACGACAACCAGTCGCGCTTCGTCAACGAGCGGATGCACGCCAACATCCAGAAGGACGGGACCTATTCGGTCGTGCCGCGGATGTGGGGCGGCGTCACCAACCCGCGCGAGCTGCGTGCGATCGCCGACGTCGCCGAGAAATATCATGCGCGGCTGATCAAGGTGACGGGCGGCCAGCGGCTCGACATCTTCGGCATCAGGAAGGAGGACCTGCCCGCCGTCTGGGCCGACCTCAACGCGGCCGGCATGGTCAGCGGCCATGCCTATGCCAAGGCGCTGCGGACGGTGAAGACCTGCGTCGGCTCCGAATGGTGCCGCTTCGGCACGCAGGATTTCGACCGGGCTCGGCATCAAGACCGAGAAGATGACGTGGGGCAGTTTCATGCCGCACAAGTTCAAGATCGCCGTCTCGGGCTGCCCGCGCAACTGCGCCGAGGCGACGATCAAGGACTTCGGCGTGATCTGCGTCGACAGCGGCTATGAACTGTCGATCGGCGGCAACGGCGGCATCAAGCTGCGCGGCACCGATTTCCTGTGCAAGGTCGCGACCGAGGCAGGAGGCGCTCGATCATTGCGCCGCGTTCATCCAGCTCTACCGCGAGGAGGCGCGCTACCTCGACCGCACCGCGCCATGGGTCGAGCGCGTCGGGCTCGACTATATCAGGGGGCGGATCGTCGACGACGCCGCCGGGCGTGCCGCGCTGACCGCGCGTTTCCACCGGTCGCAGGCGTTCATGCAGGACGATCCGTGGGCAAAGCGCGCGCAGTGGCGAGGACTGGAAGCTGCACCGGCATCTCGCCGAAATCCGTCCCCTCGCGCCGACCGTGCCGGCGCGCATCGCCGAGCCCGTCTGATGGACCCCGAATGGCTCGACATCGGCCCGGTCGATCAACTGCCGTCGCTGGGCGCGCGGACCCTGCCGGTGCGCGGCGGGCGCGAAATCGCCATTTTCCGCACGGCGACCGGCGGCATCCACGCGCTCGCCAACCAGTGCCCGCACAAGGCCGGGCCGCTGAGCGAGGGAATCGTCCACGACACGACGGTAACCTGTCCGCTGCACGGCTGGCGCATCTCGCTCGTCACCGGTCAGGCGCTCGGCGAGGACACGGGCTGCGTGCCGGTCATTCCGGTCAAGATCGACGGCGGCCGGATCCTGATCGGACGCGCGGCGGCGCTGGCGGGCGCAGGGTGACCCCGGTCCGCACCGCCTGCCCCTATTGCGGCGTCGGATGCGGCGTGCTGGCGACGCCGACGGGGGAGCGCGCCGCGACGATTGCCGGCGATCCCGATCACCCGGCCAATCGCGGCAAGCTGTGCTCGAAGGGCACGCATCTCGGCGAGACGATCGGGCTCGAAGGCCGGCTGCTCCATCCGATGATCGGGACGAAGCGCGCCGAGTGGGACAAAACGGTCGATTTGATCGCGACCAAATTCGCCGCCGCAGTCGCTCAGCACGGCCCCGACAGCGTCGCCTTCTACGCGTCGGGCCAGATGCTGACGGAGGATTATTACGTCGCCAACAAGCTGATGAAGGGCTTCATCGGCACCGGCAACATCGACACCAATTCGCGGCTGTGCATGGCGAGCGCGGTCGCCGCGCACACCCGCGCGTTCGGCGAGGACGTCGTGCCGTGCAGCTACGACGACCTCGACGCCGCCGATCTCATCATCCTCGTCGGGTCGAACACCGCCTGGTGCCACCCGGTCGTCTGGCAGCGGATCGAGGCGGCACGCGCGGCGCGCGGGACCAAGATCGTCGTCATCGACCCGCGCCGCACCGAAACGGCGGCGGCTGCCGACCTCCATCTCGCGATCGCCCCCGACAGCGACGTCGCGCTGTGGAACGGACTGCTCGCCGAAATGCGCGCGATCTGGCAGCTCGACGGCGGCTATCTCGCCCGCCACGTCGATGTTCCGGCCGGTTTCTGGACGTCGCTCGACGCCGGCGACGTGGCGAAGGTGTGCGACATCAGCCGCGGCGACCTGCAGGCGTTCTACACCCTGTTCGCCGACCACCCGCGCACCGTCACGCTGTTCAGCCAGGGCGTCAACCAGTCGACCAGCGGCACCGACAAGGCCAGTGCGATCATCAACGTTCATCTGGCAACGGGGCGGATCGGCAAGCCCGGGGCGGGTCCGTTCAGCATCACCGGCCAGCCGAACGCGATGGGCGGGCGCGAGGTCGGCGGCCTGGCGACGATGCTGGGGGCACACATGGGCTTCAGCGACGCCGAGCGCGACCGCGCGCAGCGTTTCTGGCGATCGCCGACGATCGCCCCCGGGCCGGGGCTGAAGGCGGTCGACCTGTTCGCGGCGATGGCGGCGGGCACGATCAAGGCGGTCTGGATCATGGCGACCAATCCGGTCGTCAGCATGCCGGACACGAACCGGGCGCGCATGGCGCTCGCGACCTGCCCGTTCGTCGTCGTGTCGGACTGTATCGACGGCACCGATACCCAGCGCTACGCGCATGTTCGCCTGCCCGCGCTCGCCTGGGGCGAGAAGGACGGGACGGTGACCAACTCGGAGCGCTGCATCTCGCGCCAGCGCCCATTCCTCGCCGCGCCCGGCGAGGCGCGCGCCGACTGGCGCGCGGTGGCGCAGGTGGCGCAGCGGATGGGCTTCGACGGCTTCGACTTCCCCAGCGCCGCGAGCGTGTTCCGCGAGTTCGCCGCGCAGACCGGCTTCGAGAACAACGGCACGCGACTGCTCGACATCTCGGACAGGGCGGCCATCGGCGACGACGATTATGCGGCCATGTCACCCTTCCGCTGGGGCGGAGCCTCGCCCTTTGCCGCGGGGCGCTATCCGACGCCCGACGGCCGCGCCCGCCTGGTGCCCGTCCGCCACGCCCCGCGCGTTGACGCCGGCACCCTGCCGCTGCGCCTCAACAGCGGCCGCTACCGCGATCACTGGCACACGATGACCCGGACAGGGCTGTCGCCGACACTGTCGCAGCACCGTCGCGAGCCCGTGGTGGAAGTCCATTCCGAAACCGCGCGGCGCTTCGGCCTGAGCGACGGCGGCTGGGCGTGGATCGAGACGGCGCGCGGCCGCAGCGTCTTCCGCGTCGCCGAGACCGCCGACCAGCGCCGCGGCGAGCTGTTCGTCCCGATCCACTGGAATGCCCAGACCAGCACCGGCGGCCGTGCGGGCATCCTGACGGGAAGCGCACGCGATCCCGTCTCGGGGCAGCCGGGGTTCAAGAACACTCCGGCCGGAGTCCGCCCGTACCTGCCCGAATGGCGCGGCTTTCTGGTCTCCCGCGTCCGCCTGCCCGCGCCCGCCTGCGCCTATTGGACCCGTGTCCGCGCGGCGCACGGCTGGCTCGTCGAAGTCGCCGGCGACGGCGACCCCGCGCTCCTCCTCGGGCAGCTGCCACCGGGGGCGCGCGCCGAAATGATCGACCCCAAGCGCGGCGTGATCCGCTCGGCGGTGATTGACGGCGGGCGGTTGCAGGCCGCGCTCTACGTCGCGCGCGGGCGCGACCTGCCGCCCCGCGACTGGCTGATGGCGCAACTCGGCGCGGCAGGGGTTCAGGCCAATGATCTGCTCGCCGGCCGCCCCGCGGTCGCGGTGCCCGATCGCGGACCCGTCGTCTGCGTGTGCTTCGATGTCGGCCAGAAGACGATCGCCTCCGCCATTGCCACCCAGCGGCTGTCGACGATCGACGCGGTCGGAGCGGCGGTGCGCGCCGGGACCAACTGCGGATCATGCCGCCCGGCCATCGCCGGCCTGCTTGCGCGGGACCTCGCCCATGCCTGACCTCATCGGCCGCGGCGAAGTCTGGCTGGTCGATGCCGGTCCGGGCGACCCCGACCTGCTCACGCGGCGGACGGAACGGCTGATACGGGCCGCCGACATCGTGTTCCATGACGCGCTCGTCGGGCCCGGCGTGCTCGCGCTGATCCCTGGCGGTTGCGACCGGGTCAGCGTCGGCAAGCGTTCAGGACGCCATTCGAGAAGCCAAAGCAGTACCAACGACCTGCTGCTTGCCGCGGCGCAGGCCGGCCGCCGGGTCGTCCGGCTGAAGGGTGGCGACCCAGGCATCTTCGGCCGCGCCGGCGAGGAGATCGACCATCTGGCCGCGCACGGCATCCACGTCCGCATCTGTCCGGGGATCACCGCGGCAAGCGCCGCGGCCGCTGCCGCCGGGGTTTCGCTGACGATGCGCGGCAGCACGCGCGCCGTCACCTTCGTCACCGCCCATGTCCGCGCCGGCGAGCCGCTCGACCTCGACTGGGCGCGCCTTGCCGACCCCGGCACGACGCTGGCGGTCTATATGGGCAAATCGCGGGCGCGGTCGGTGTCGACGGCGCTGATGGCGGCGGGGCTGCCCGGCTCGACCCCCGCGACGGTCGTCGCGAACGCCAGCCTGGAGGACGAACGCATCGTCGCGACCCGCCTCGACCTGCTCGAGATCGCGACCGCCGCCGACCTGACCGACGGCCCTGCGATCCTGTTGATCGGGCCGGCGGCGCGGCGGCTGACCGCCCTCGAGACGTGCACCGGCGCCCGCCGGTATGCGCAGCGATGACGCTCCGCGTCGCATCATCGGCGAGCGGCGGCACCCCGGCACCTGCCGGCGGGTGCGGTGCCGCCGCTGCTTGGCCGCAACCCGTCGCCCGGACGGTCGCGGACGCTGCGCCGAGCCCTGCTGCGACGAGATGCGTCGTGCGGCGCGCCGTGGTCTGGGACACTGATACGGCATGCACCCGGTAAGTCCCGATCCTGTGCGTCCCGGCCAGGAAAGCGTCTGGGACTATCCCCGCCCGGCAGTCGCGGCGCCGACCGGCGCCCACATCGTCATCAAGCTCGGCGGAAAGGTCGTCGCCGAGACGCGGCGCGCCGTCCGGACGCTGGAGACCAGCCATCCGCCCAGCTACTACATCCCGCTTGCCGACATCGTCCCGGGCGTCCTGGCCCCGATCGGCGGCATCAGCTTTTGCGAGTGGAAGGGGTACGCCCGCTACTTCGACGCGACCGCGGGCGGCGAGCACCGGGAAAAGGCCGCCTGGTCGTACCCCGATCCGACGCCATTGTTCGCGGTCCTGCGCGACCACGTTGCCTTCTACGCGGGAGCAATGGACGCCTGCTTCGTCGACGGCGAACGGGTCGTGCCCCAGCCCGGCGGCTTCTACGGCGGCTGGATCACCGCCGCGGTCGCCGGGCCGTTCAAGGGAGTGCCGGGGAGCGGGTTCTGGTGACGCCACCGCCAGTCACGCACGCCGGTCGCGCCATCCGTCCATCGCGATGGACGGCGGCCCGACCGGCACCACGTTAGCGGCGGGGGGACGGGGCAGCGAGGCGGCGGGGCAGCGGGGCAGCGGGGCGGCGGCGGGGATCCGAACCGCGCGAGCCGTTTCGACGCCAGCGCCGATCCCTGGCGATCCTGACGCACCGGCCTGGCGGACCGCCCGACCGCGAGGACGGCGGCCCCACGGCGTCGGGCGCGCGCAGCGCGGTTAAAGACCCATCGGCGGGCCCGACGGACCGACGCCCTCGTCGCCGCCGCCTCGCTCCTCAAGCCGCCATACCGTGCGGCTACGGTACGTAATTTCCACATCTTTCTCGCGCCCGACGGCACAGCGATAGTCCCTGCACACGGGACGGACACGGTTAATCCGGTTCTCCCGCCGCCACCGACCGGGATGACAAGCCATGCTGTTCAGGATCACCCTCGCCGCCGTTGCCGTCCTCGCCATGGCCGGGACTGCCGAAGCGTCGATGCCGGGCGCGGCGGCGGCATTGCCGCTGACGATCGACGCGCGCGACGCCAAGGCCGGCGCGCTGATGACGCTCGGCATCGCCCTGCTCAACCGCGCGCCGCGCAAGTCCCCGCGCCGCGCGCCGCTGGCCTGATCGCCGCCGCACCGACCCGCTTCCCGACCCGCCGGCACACCCCCGACAAGGATGAGGACCATGACCGCTCTCCGATCCGCTGCGCGCCGCTCCCAGGCGGATGGCATCCCCGCCGGTCTGGCGGCTTCGATCCACATCGCCGGCGGCAGCGCGGGTGGGAGCCGCAGCCAGCCGGCGTGGCGTCGCCGTGCCGCGCGGACCGCAGGCGAAGTCGAGGCACCGGACGCGCGGTCGAGCTTCGAGCCGGTCGCGGTCGCGGTCGCGCCGCCGGCCCGCCGCGACGCCGACCGCCTGGTTCGCGATCACCTGCGGCTGGTTCGCAAGCACGCCTGGCAGATCTACACGCGGATGTCGTCGGCGATCGAGCTCGACGACCTCATCCAGATCGGCACCGTCGCCCTTGTCGAGCTGGCGCAGCGGTTCGAGGACCGCGGCACGGTGGCGTTCTCGACCCTCGCGGTCGTCCGCGTCCGCGGCGCCATGGTCGACGCGCTGCGCCTCAGCGCCCCCCTCAGCCGCGGGGCGATGCGCCGGACCCGCGAGATCGCGGCCGCGCGCCAGACGCTCCAGCGTGAACTCGGCCGAACCCCGACATCGGCCGAGATCGCGGCCCGGCTGGGGCTGACGCCGGCGGCGTACAGCGCGGCGGTCCAGGCCAACGAGCCGATCCACTACGAGGCGCTCGACGCCCTTTATTCGGACGCGGACGCGGCCTTCGCCGACCCGTCGCCCGACGCCTTCAGCACCCTTGACGAGGTGCGCCTGAAGCGATCGATCCACGACGCGATCGCCAGCCTCCCCTCGCGCGAGGCGCTGATCGTCAACCAGTATTTCGGCGAGGACCGCCAGCTCCACGAGATCGGCCGCGACCTCAACCTCAGCACGGTCCGCGTCCACCAGCTGAAGACGGCCGCACTCAACCGGATGCGCCCGCACCTGGCCGCGTGGGACGCCTGATGGGGCTTCCCAGCCCGCGATCATGGGTGCCCCCTCGCCTCTGCAGCAACGGCCTGTTCCGGTCAAAGCAAGCAAGTATTGATTCGCAGCTGGTTTTGCTGTTCTAAAGTATTCGTCTCGACATTCACGATCCAAATAATTTTCATGGCGATCTTAATACAGTTAGTGTCGAGACCGTAATTATCAGAGTAGGCGGAATGCCAAAGCCGTCGACGCCGCACTTCCCGCGGAACATTGGCGCAACTGCCGCTACGGCGGTCCTTGTGATGGAGAGACTGCAATGAAGGCACTGATCAAGTCGTTTCTGACCAACGAGTTCGGGCGTCACCGCCATCGAATATGGCCTGATCGCCGCCCTCGTCGCCGTGGCCGGCGTCACCGCCTTCTCGGCGCTCGGGACGCAGATCAACACGACGATGACCGACGTGAAGACCAAGATGTCGGGCACGCCCGCGTCGTAAGCCGTCGCCGACGGGGTCCGGCGAGCGCCGCCGGGCCCCGTCCCTTTTCCCATTCCGCCGCAGGAGCCGTCTTGCCCGCCAACCTCTTCCTGATCGCGATGCTGGTCGCGGCGATCGCCGGAGCCGTCTCGGACGTGCGCTCGCTGACGATCCCCAACGCGGTCTCGGCGGCGATCCTCGGCCTGTACCTGCCCTACGCGCTGACGACCCACATGGCGGCCGGGCCGGCCGTGCTCGCCGTCGGCGTCGCGGCGTTGGTCTTCGTCGCGGGCTTCGGCCTGTTTGCCGCCGGTCTGATCGGCGGCGGTGACGCCAAGCTGCTGACCGCGGTCAGCCTGTGGGCCGGCCCCGGCCATCTTTCCCTGCTGCTCCTGGCGACGAGCCTTGCCGGCGGTGTCCTGGCGCTGCTGCTGCTCGTTCCGCCCATCGCCCGCGCTCTGCGTCGGCTGCGGAGCGCGTCCCCCACCGGGGCGGCGGCGGGTCCAAGCGCGATGCCCTACGGCGTCGCCATCACCGCCGGAGCGCTCGCCGTCGGCCTGCCGCTCGTCGGCTGATCGGTGCCCGTCCGCGCCCTCCTGCTCGCGGTCGCCGCGCTGGTCGTCGCCGGGCTCGTCTATGTCGGCGGCCAGAAGCTGCTTGCCGCGCAGCCGGCGGCGGCCGCGACATCGGGGCCGCCCGCGGTCAAGGTCCTGGTCGCGGTCCACAGTATCACCGCCGGCGTGCCGATCGCCGAGGCCGACGTCGCCTGGCGCGCCTGGCCCGCCGCGAGCCTCGACGCCAGCTATGTCCGCGACGGCGAAACCATCGGCAATGCCGCCGGCCGCATCGCGCGCGTCAGCTATGCGCCCGGTCAGCCACTGTCGCGCGACACGCTCGTGCGGCAGGGCGAGGCGGGTGCCCTGGCCCTCGTCATTGCGCCGGGGATGCGCGCGGTGTCGCTGACCGTCAACGCCGCCTCCGGTGTCTCCGGGCTGATCATGCCGGGCGATCACGTCGACGTCGTGCTGACCCATTCCGTCCCGCGCCGCCCCGATGCGACCTTCGAGCACCACGCCGCCGTCACCCTGATCCGCGACCGCCGGGTGCTCGCGATCGAGCAGAAGCTGGGCGTCAAGAACGACGCGATCACGGCTGTGGGCGTTGCCGCCAATCCAATCGAGCCCCGGACCGCCAGCCTCGAGGTCGCGCCGCGCGAGGCCGAGATGCTCGACCTCGGGGCTGAGATGGGCAAGCTGTCGCTCGTCCTCCGGCCGTTCCAGCGCGACCGCGGCACCGCACCAGCCGCGTCGCCGCCGACGCGCGATGTCGATCTCGATACCCTCTTCGCCGGGGGGGCACCGGCGCGGCCCACCGCTCCGCCGCTGGTGGCAGCGGCGGCACCGGTGCGGCCGGCGGGTCCGAAGGTCTTCCACGGCAGCCAGGCCGACGCCGGAGCCGCACGGTGAGCCGCCACGTCGCATCCTGGCTGCTCGTCGCCTTGCTGGGCGCGACCGCGCCGGTGTCGGCCGCGACGCCGACCCCCGCCCCCGCCGCGTCAGCAGCGCCTGCATCGGGCGCGGCGACACCGGGCGCACCGGGCTCGGGCGCACCGGGCCTGGCCGCGCCTGCGGGTCCGTCCGTGCCCGCCGTCGCGCCTGCCGGTCCCGCGGCGAAGATCACCTTTGCGGCACCGCACCGGCCCTTCCTGCCGACGCCGTCGTCGGCGGCACGCTTCACGCTGGTCCGGCCGTCGGAGCCGCCGATCGCGCTCGAGCGCGGCAAGGGCGTGCTGCTCCAGATGCGGCAGCCGGCCGACTCGTTCTTCGTCGCCGATCCGTCCGTCGCCGACGTCCAGACGCCCGCCGCGGCCCAGCTGTATATCTTCGGCAAGGCGGCGGGCCAGACGGTCGTATACGCGGTCGATGCCCACGGCACGGTGCTGTACTCGGCCGACGTCGTCGTCTCGCCGAACTGCGACGCGCTGGCGGCCGCACTCCGCCGCCTGCTGCCGGACCAGCCGGTCGCCCTCGTCCCGCTCGGGGCGACGATCGCGCTCACCGGCACCGTGTCGAGCCCGGCGGTGGCCGACGACATCGTCCGCATCGCCATGCAGTTCGTCGACAAGGAGAGCCAGATCCTCAACCGGCTTACCGTCGCCGAGCCGGCGCAGGTGCAGCTGCGGGTGCGCATCGCCGAAGTCGATCGCAACGCGCTGAAGCAGATCGGCATCAACTGGGAAAGCGTCCTGCAGTCGGGCAAGTTCGCCTTCGCGGCGGCGACCCAGAACCCGGTGACCTTCAGCGACGGGCTGGTGCGCAACATCGCCCGCCTGGGCAATGGCGACCTGACGGCGACGGTCGATGCGCTGGCGCAGGACGGTCTCATCACCCTTCTCGCCCAGCCGAACCTGACGGCGCTGTCGGGCCACACCGCGAGCTTCCTTGCCGGCGGCGAGTTCCCGATTCCCGTGGCGTACAGCCAGAACGGGACCGTCCCGACGATCAGCGTCGAATTCAAGAAGTTCGGCGTCAGCCTCGATTTCACCCCGACGGTGCTCGACAGCGGTGCGATCAGCATGCGCGTCCGGCCGGAGGTGTCGCAGCTGTCATCGGTCGGCGCGGTCCAGCAGCAGGGCTTCAGCATCCCGGCGATCACCGTCCGCCGGGCCGACACGACCATCGAGCTCGGGTCCGGCCAGACGTTCGTCATCGCCGGCCTGCTGCAGCGCACCTCGGAACAGGCGCTGAGCAAGGTGCCGGGGCTGGGCAATGTCCCCGTGCTCGGGACGCTGTTCCGCTCGACCCGCTACCGCCACGGCGAGACCGAGCTGGTCATCATCGTCACGCCCTACCTCGTCCATCCGCTGACCGACCCGCGGGCGGCGGCGATGCCGACCGACGGGCTGGTGGTGCCCAACGACGTCGACCGGGTGATCGGCGGACGCCTCTACCAGAAGCATGCCGCCCCCGCCGCCCGCGACCATCCTCCGGAGGGTGCCCAGTGACCCGGCGTTCGACCGTCCTTGGCGCGCTGCTGCTGGCTGGCTGCGCCACGCTTCCCGACACGCCGCCGCAGACCGCGGTCGACCGCATCCGCGTCGCGTCGGCGACCGCCATTCTCCCGCTCGACCCCGCCCGACCAGCCGAGCTCGCCGCCCTGGTCGACGGGACGGCCCGTCGCGGAGTCGCCGCCACCTACGTCGTCGTGGCCCCGCCCGAAGCGGCCGCAGCGGTCCTTGCGGCCATCGGCGAGCTGCCCGCGGCCCAGCGCCCGTCGGTCAAGCTCGAGGTCGCGAGCGGAGCACGGCTCCGCGTCGAGGTCACGACCTTGCAGGCCAGCGCGCCCGCGTGTCCCAACTGGTCGCGGCGTTCGGACGACGACTTCTCGAACCTGCCGTCGAGCAATTTCGGCTGTGCCGACGCCGCCAATCTCGCCGCACAGGTGGACGACCCGCGCGACCTCGTCGCGGGGCGCGGCCGGAGAACGACCACGGCGGCACCGCTTGGCGCCGCCGTCGCCCGGCTCGCGGCGGACCGCGTCAAGCCGCTGAAGGCCGCCGACCGGCCGGCGTCGGGCGGCCCGATTGCCGACGATCCCGTGCCATGACCGCCCCGATGCCCCGCATCGACTTCGGCGGCGCGGACCGCCCGATCCTCGCCTTCTGCCGCGACCCCGCCGTCCGGCGGGTGGTCGAGCAGGCGTTCGAGCGCCCTGCCATCGGCCAGGTGACGCAGATCGACGGCGGTGCCGATGCGGCGCTGGCCGCCATGCGCCGGGGCGAGGAGCCGTCGCTCATCCTCGTCGACGTGTCCGGGACCGAGCGGGCGGCGGAGGCGCTCCAGCTCCTCGCCCGCTACGTCCCGCGCGACGCGCCGATCATCGCCCTCGGCGGTGACTTGCCGCTCGCGCTGTTCCGCGAGCTGATCGCCGCCGGCGCGTTCGACTATGTCGACCATGCCCTGGGGCCGATGGTGGTCGCCGAGGCCGTGACCCGGGCGCGTCGCCTCCGCTCGCGCCGGCATGCCGATCCCAGCCCGACACGCGACGGCCAGCTGATCGTCGTCCAGGGCGCGCGGGGCGGCGTCGGCAGCAGCGGGCTGGCGATCGCCACCGCCTGGACGCTGGCCGAGGTCAACGAACGGAATACCGTCCTCCTCGACCTCGACCTGAGCTTCGGGACGGTCGCCTTCTCGCTCGACATCGATCCCGGCCGCGGGCTGCTCGAGGCGCTGACACAGCCGTCGCGAATCGACACCACGTTCATCGAGCGCAGCCTGGTGCGCGACAGCAAGCGTTTCGCCGTCCTGTCGGCGGAGCTGCCGTTCGAGGAGGAACTGGCGGTCGATCCGGCCGCCGCAGGGCTGCTCATCGACGAGCTGCGGCAGACCTTCCAGTGCGTCGTCGTCGACCTGCCGCCCGGCTACTCGCCGTTCCACAAGCCGGTTCTTGCCGCTGCCACCGACATCGTTCTCGTCACCGCCCTGACGCTGCCGGCGCTGCGCGACACGCTGCGCTGGCTGGCGGTCTTGCCGCAGGTCGCCGCGGGTGCCGTGGTCAAGATCGTCGCCGGGCCCGGCGAGGGCCGCCTGCCGAAAGCCGAGTTCGAGAAGAACCTGGGCCGCAAGTTCGATCTCGTCCTGCCGAGCGACGAGAAATCGTTCGCGCAGGCCGGCAATGCGGCGAAGCCGGTTCCTGCCTGCGCCCCGCGCAGTCCTTACACCCGTCAGGTGACGGCGCTGACCGCGGCGCTCGGCTACGGCGTGCCGGGCGGGTCGCCGGCATCCAAGCTGTGGCCGCTCGCCCGGAAGCAGGTGCGTGGCTGAAGCGAGCCGCCTCGACCGCGCGCTCGCCCCGTCGCTGCGGCGGGGCCGGCCGCAGCTGTGGCCGGGGGAGCCCGCCGACGCCGCCGCAGCGGACGCCGGTCCCGAGCCTCAGGCCCCTCCCCTGCCGGCACCGGCCGCCCCGCCGGAACCGCCGGCCGCCGCCGAACTAACCGCTCCCGCCCCGGCCCCCGCCCCGTCGGCGCGCGCGGTCCTGGCCAATGCGGCGCGGGTGGGGGCGGCGCGTGACAGCCTGCAGGCGGTCGTCGTCGACCGCATGGATGTCGCTGCGGCCGCGGCGCTGCCGCGCGACGAGTTCGAGCGCCAGCTCAGCCGCCTCGTCGGCGACATCGTCGGCGAACAGCGGCTGCAGCTCAACGCCAGCGAGCAGCGCGAGGTGGTCAACCTGATGGTCGACGACATGCTCGGCCTCGGTCCGCTCGAGCCGCTGCTCGCCGACGACAGCATCAGCGACATCATGGTCAACGGCCCGTTCAAGGTCTTTGCCGAGCGCCGCGGCAAGATGGGGCCGACCGATGTCGTGTTCCGCGACGAAGCGCACGCCCTCGCCATTGCCCAGCGCATGGTCACCCGCGTCGGGCGGCGAGTCGACGAGACGACGCCGCTGTGCGACGCCCGCCTGCCCGACGGCAGCCGGGTCAACGTCATCATCCCGCCGCTGGCGATCGACGGCACCTCGATCTCGATCCGCAAGTTCTCGAAGAAGCTGATCACGCTCGACACCATGATCGAGACCGGATCGCTGTCGCCGGCGATGGCCAGCGTGCTCAAGATCGCCGCCCGCTGCCGCCTCAACATCCTCGTCGCCGGGGGCACCGGCTCGGGCAAGACGACGATGCTGAACGCGCTCAGCCGGATGATCGACGCCGACGAGCGGACGGTGACGATCGAGGACGCGGCCGAGCTCCAGCTGCAGCAGCCGCACGTCGTTCGGCTCGAAACGCGGCCGCCGAGCCTGGAAGGGCTCGAGGCGATCACCATGCGCGACCTGCTCAAGAACGCGCTGCGGATGCGCCCCGACCGGATCATCCTCGGCGAGATCCGCGGCGGCGAGGTGCTCGACGTGCTGCAGGCGATGAACACCGGCCACGACGGCTCGATGTCGACCCTGCACGCCAACACCCCGCGCGAGGCGCTGACGCGGCTGGAGAACATGGTCAGCATGTCGGGGGTCAACATCCCGCCGCGCGGCATCCGCTCGCAGATCGCGGGCGCGGTCAACATGCTGATCCAGATCAACCGGATGCGCGACGGCGTGCGCCGCGTCACGAACATCGTCGAGATCGCCGGCATGGAGGGCGAGGTCATCACGACGCAGGAGCTGTTCCACTACCGCTACGAAGGCGAGACTTCGACGGGGCGGCTACGCGGGACGTTCGAGAGCAGCCACGTGATCCCGCACTTCATGCCCCGCGCAGCCTATTACGGGCTCGACCACGCCCTGCGCGACGCCTTGGCGTGACCGCCACGGCCATCTGGCTGCTGCTGTCGATCGGCGCGGCGCTGGCGGTGACGATCGCCGCGCTCGCCGCCGTCGCCTTCATCGAGGGGCGTCACGCCAGCGGTCGCCGCGAGCGCCTGCGCCGGTCGGCGGCGCGGGCGGCTGGACGCGAGGTGGCGCCCACCGCCGCCACCGCCGTCCAGACGCTGGCGCTCGCCGAGTCGACGACGCCGCAACTCGACCGCCTCGCCCTGCGCATCGTGCCCGGCGCGGCGGCGATCCAGCTCAGGCTCGTCCAGGCGGGGAAGCGCATGACGATCGGGCAGATGCTGGGGCTCATGGCGATCGTCTCCGCGGCGTCGATCGCGCTGGCGCTGACCGCTGGCGCGCCGCTGTGGCTGGCGCTCGTCGGCGGACTGGTCGACGGGCAGGTGCTGCCGCGGACGCTGCTCACGCGGTGGCGAAGCCGTCGCCTCAAGCGCTTCGCCGGCCAGTTTCCCGACGCGATCGATCTTGTTGTGCGCGCGCTCCGCGCCGGGCTGCCGCTGTCGCAGGCGATCCACAGCGTAGCGAGTGAAGTCGCCGACCCGATCGGTGGCGAGTTCCGGCGGGTGGTCGGTGGCATCGCCATCGGGCTTTCGCTCGAAGACGCGCTGTGGAGCATGGCCCGCCGCATCGACCTGCCCGAACTGCGCTTCCTCGTCATCAGCATCGCCGTCCAGCGCCAGACCGGCGGCAACCTTGGCGAAACGCTCGGCAATCTTGCCGAGATCCTGCGCTCGCGCAGCCAGCTGACGCTGAAGGTCAAGGCGATGACCAGCGAGGCGCGGACCAGCGCCATGGTCCTTGGCGGCCTGCCGTTCGCCATCGGCCTGCTGCTCCTGGCGACCAACCCCGACTATATCTCGCCGATGCTGCACGATCCGCGGGGGTGGGCGATGCTCGGCGGCGGCGCGCTGATGATGACCGTCGGCGGCCTGATCATGGCCAAGCTCGTCTCGTTCGAGGTCTGACCGATGCCGTGGCTGCTCTTCCCCCCCGTCCTTGTCTTCGCCGCGCTGCTGGCGTGGTCGTGGTCGCGCCAGCAGACGGTCGCGACGCGGATGCGGGCCGTCGCCACGAGCGCGCGCGGCAGCAGCCTTGTCGCCGGCAACCCAGCCCGCCGCCGCGCGGGCAGCGCCCCGGCCTTGATGCAGATCGCCCGCCGCCTCCGCCTGCTGACGTCGAAGGAGGCGGCGGCCGCACGCCTGCTGATGGGCCGCGCCGGCATCACCTCCGACACCTTCCTCGGCACCTATCTGTTCATTCGCGTCGGGCTGCCGCCGTTCATGGCGATGCTGGTCTTCCTCAACCTCTTCTGCCACGTCCTGCCGACCTCGGCCCGGTGGAGCCCGATGATCGGCATGGGTGGGGTCCTGATCGGCTTCTACGGCCCGCCGCTGTTCCTCAAGAACAAGATCAGCCAGCGCGTCGCGGTGCTCAAGAAGAGCCTGCCCGACGGGCTCGACCTGCTGGTCATCTGCCTCGAGGCCGGGCTCAGCCTCAACGAAGCCATCGGCCGGGTGGGGCGGGAACTTGCCGGGGCGCACCCCGAACTCGCCGCCGAGTTGCAGACAACGGCGGCCGAACTGGCGTTCCTGCCGCAGCGGCGGCAGGCGCTGACCAAGCTGGTCGAGCGCACCGGCGTCGACCAGCTCGCCTCGGTCGTCACCACCCTCATCCAGGCCGAGCGCTTCGGCACGCCGATCGCCCAGGCGTTGCGGATCCTTTCGGCCGACTTCCGGGCACGGCGGATGATGGCCGCCGAGGAGCGCGCCGCGCGCCTGCCCGTGCTCCTGACGCTGCCGATGATGGTCTTCATCCTGCCGGTGCTGTTCATCGTGCTGCTCGGCCCGGCGGTCCTGAAGGCGCTCGACACCTTCAGCCGGATGTGACGCCCTCAGGAGGCGTTGGGAAAACAGGCCGACGCAGTGACGGCGACGCTCCCCAGCGCCGGGACGAGGCCGCCGCTGCCGGTGAAGGTATAGGCGATCTGGACCAGCGACATGGCGCTCGCGCCGCCGCAGGTGGTCGACGTCGTCACGGTGACCTGCGACGGGAGTAACGTCAGGTGCCAGCCGCCGGCGGCGGTCACGGCGTAAGACTGGGTCAGGGAGACGCTGGGCGTGGCCGACGTGGCGCACGCGGCCCGCCGCAGTCCGACGCACCGCGCGGCATCGGTCGCGACCGCCTGGAGCGCCTGCACCGTCCAGGCGTAGCGGCCGAGCCCCATCGCGGCCATGACGGTCATCAACAGCGGCACGGACGCCAGCGCGAACTCGACGGCGGCCGCACCGCCCAGATCGCGGAGGTAGGCGCGCCGGCCGGTCAACCGACGCGGACCGCAGCGGCGACGCGAAGCGTGGTCGGTCCCGGCATCGCGTACCAGCCGGGAAAGAGGGGCGTGCGCGACTGGACCAGGGTGGCGGTGACGTAGCGGCCGGCGGTCGCGCTGCCGGGGCAGCTGTTGCCGCACGCGAGCGGCGATCCCCAAACGGGAAGCGAGGCGGTTCCGGTCAGGCAGTAGCATTGCGCCGCATTGGCGGCCGTGCCGCTGATGCTTGGCGATCCGCCCGCAGCCTGGGCGGTCGCCGTTGCCCCGTTGTTGACCGTCACGGTGGCCGTACCGTTGCCGCCGCTGGCGTGGTCGCGGACCAGCTGGGCGACGGTGCTCGCGAGGGTCGTGCCGCCGGTGTCGTTGGCCTGATCGGCCCCCTGCAGCGCCAGTTCGATGCCGGCGTTGACCGCGGCCTGCATCCGCTCCCGCTGCACCATCGCCTGCCCGAATTCGCCGACGCCGCTCAACAGGACGATGACGACCGGCAGCGCGATCGCCAGCTCGACCGCCGCCGCGCCGCCGGTGGCGGTGATCAGCCGCGCGATCATTGTACGAGCACCGGGTGCTTGCTGCTTCCGGAACTGCTGCCGGTCAGGCAGTCGGTCGCCAGCACCGACCCGCCGGTCAGCGTCACCTGGCTGGCGATCAGGCTGAGGCACTGCCCCGTGCCGCTGCCGACGCCGGCGCCGCCGTTGAGACTGAAGGCGCTGACGGGGAAATAGACCGTGCCCGACAGGCTGCTGCCGCTGCTGCCCTCGGTCAGCAGGCCGCCGCCGAGGTTGGTCGCCGGGCCGACCAGGAGCAGCCGCGCGCCGCTCGCCGGGGCCGCGAGCGAGACCGACGAATAGCCGGCCGCGACGCAGAAGACCTGTCCCGCGCAGCTTCCGCTCGCCGGCGTGCTGCTGCCGCCGACGACGAAGGTGACGCCGCTGCCGGCGACGCCGGTCGTGACGCCGCTGCAGGTGACGTTGCCGCCGCCATTGACGCCGAACCCGGCCGCGCCGGTGACGGTGTACATGCCGGACCCGAGCGTGACCGCGCCTCCGCCGGCAAGCGACCCCTGGACGTCGTGCTGAGCGGCCGCGCCCAGGCTGAGGCAGCTTCCCCCGCCGGTGGTGATGTTGCCGAGATAGCCGACGGTGCTGCCCGCCGTGTCGCCCAACGTGAAACTGCCGCCGCCGCCGAGGTTAATCGCATTGCCGTCGCCGGCCTTGCCGATGGCGACCGCCTCCCCGCCGGTGCCGGCGAGCGTCAGCCGGGCCCCGCCCGCGACCAGGATCCCGCCGGCCAGCGCGATGCTGGTCGTCGCGCCGACCGTCATCGCGCCGCTGCTGGTCTGGCAGATGCTGTACCCCGCGGTGCCGTTGCAGCCGGCCGTCGGCTTGCCGATCGCCAGCGCGCCGCCGGCGAAGCTCGTCGTCGCGCTGCCGCTGCTGAACACGCCGCCGCCGATCTTCCAGTTGCCCGGCCCGAACTGCATCGACGTGCCCGTGTTCGTGATCGCACCGCTGATCTCGTAGGTCGTCGTCGCGCTGCCGCTGGTATTGAAGTTGACCTTGATGCCGCCGCCGATGGTGATCGCGCTGAAGCGGACGAGCGTGCCCGGACAGGTCAGCGTCCAGGTGCTCGACCCGTCGAAGGCGGCGGTGCAGCCGGCCGCCTGCGCCGCAGCCTTGGTCCCGCTCTGGTTGTAGGCGAAGTCGATCGGCGATCCGCTGCCGACGACGGGATTGGCCGGAGGAGTTGTCGCGGCGACGAGGGTGAGACGGGCGCGGTCGCCGGAAACTTCGGCACTTCCTGCAAGGGGATCGGCCGTCGTCGCCTTGGTCAGCTTCAGGGTCTTGCCGCTGGGCGCGCGGAGCCCGCCGCACGCCGCCTGCGGGGCGGTGGCAGCGGCGTAGGCGACGCCGATCGTGGTCAGGCTCGTGCCGCACGGCACGACGACGTCGGGGCTGACGGAGGCGTTCGAGGCGATCCCGCACGACGGCGCCGACAGCGCCGTGCCCCCCGACAGCGAAATGCCGCTTCCGCCCGCCGCCAGCGCGAGGACGCACGACGTCGCGCCGGCGGCGAGTTCGGCGGCGGCGGTCGAGTCGACGATCAGCGCCGAGCCGAGCGCCAGCGCGCGCGAAAAGACCAGCGGCGAGCTGGTCTCGACGACGGCCTTGACCGCCTGGTTGCCGTTGCCACTCGGTGAGGAGATCAGCGTCGCCGTTACCGCTGTCGCCGGCAGGCCGTTGAGGGTCGCGATCGACTGCGCCGCCGTCACCATGCTCCCGGTGGAGCCCGACTGGGCATAGGCGAGCGCGCCGGCATAAGCGGCGGCGTCGGCGACGTGCTGCTGGCTCATCCGCCGCATCAGCCCGTCGCCATATTCTAGGCTGAGCCCGGCCAGCCCGACCATCACCGGAAAGGCGAGCGCGACGATCAGCGACACGTTGCCCGCACTGGCGCCGCGAAAGGCCGACAGGTGGCGAGGGCTGGGCATGAAGCGAGATACGGCGGTCGGCGCGGCTGCTTCAGGGGGCGCGCCGCCACCGGGGGTCGCAGCGTTACGGGCGCGACGGCCGCCGCGTGCGCCGGGGCCGCAGCAGCCGCGCCCTCGTTGCCTCGGCTACCGCCGCATTGACCTTGCGCTGGCTGCCCTGCGCAAAGACGGCGGTCCATCTTTACCTTTGGTTATTCAAGTCGTGCTAAAGTTGACAAGTTCAGAGTGCTGATCGATCAACGATAATCTTCGCAAAGCAGGTGCAATCTGCTTGCGTATATTTGTACGCATCTGCTCGATGCGGCAGTGCGGAACGTCACGATCATTAAAGATAGCGGTCGACTGACCGCTCGATACAACAGAGGGCAGCGGGCCAACCGGAATTCGACGGCTCGACGCCGGCCGCGGAGCCGACGGCCGGCCACGACGCGGCGCCGCCGAGTGGAGATGATCTCGCCGGCCGACGAGCCGGGTGAACGCCGACAGCGCGGCATCCTCGGCTGCTGCCACGACTGAAGTTGCTGTTTTCGGCTGCCGCGAACGAAGGAGCTGACTGCGATGACGGGAACCTGGAACACGTTCACCGCCCCGTCGGGGCTTTCTGCCGACACGATGCTGCTGCTGACCGACGGCACGGTCCTCGTCCACGATGCCAATCGGCCATCGCTCAGCCAGAACTACGGCGGGGCCAACTGGTACCGCCTGACGCCCGACAGCAACGGCGATTACCGCAACGGCACCTGGTCCGGCGCGCTGCCGATGAGCGGCCAACGGCAGTTCTTTTCCAGCGGCGTGCTCAAGGACGGTCGCGTGTACGTGGTCGGCGGGGAGTTTTCCGATATCCTCGGTGCTTCCGACAAGACCCCCGACAAGGATACGCGCGGCGAAATCTTCGATCCGGTTGCCAATACTTGGTCGGCGATGATCAAGCCGACGCCCGGCTTCGACTTCATCATCGGCGACGCGATTTCGATTGTCCTGGACGACGGGCGCGTCCTGTTCGGCGCGATCGGCTCATCGCAGACGGCGATCTGGGATCCGACGAACAATTCATGGGTCGCGGCGGGAACGCGCTTCGGGACGGTCGGCAACACCAAGATCGGCACGACCAACGAGGAAAGCTGGTGCCTGCTGCCCAACAACAACGTCCTGACGGTGCAGACGTTCGGCGCCACCGCGGCGCAGAACGCCGAGATGTACGTGCCGTCGGAAGATCGCTGGATCACCGCCGGCGCGACGCCGCAGACATTGCCGATCGGCGTCATCGGCGGCAAGAATTTCAACGAGATCGGCGCGGCCGTGACGCTGCAGAACGGCCATGCCTTCTTCGTCGGGGCGAGCGGCCGCACTGCGGTCTATCTTCCCGGCGCGACGCCGACCGACATCGGCAGCTGGGTCGCCGGCCCCGACCTGCCCGCCGACCCGACCAACGCCAACTCGCCCAACCGCCTCCACACGTCGAGCGACGGGGCCTGCGTCCTCCTCCCCAACGGTCACGTCCTGATCACGTCGGGCCCGGTCGACCCGTCCGCCAGCGGCCAGTTTTTCTCCGGCCCGGTGACGATCTGCGACTATGATCCCAACGGCAACACCCTGTCGGTCCCTGCCGCCCAGCCGTCGAGCGCGCCGGGGTGGACCTGGATGTGCTGCTTCCTGTTGCTGCCCAACGGCCACGTCCTGCTGTCGGGGCAGCAGAACACCATCAACGAATATGTCCCCGATGCAGCCGAACTGACCCCGCTCGACCAGTTCCGGCCGGTCCTGACCGCCGCCCCGACGGCCCTGATCGCCGGCCACGCCTATGAGATCGCCGGCACGCAGTTGAACGGGCTGAGCCACGCCAATGGCTATGGCGACGATCGCCAGAACGCGACCAACTTCCCGCTGGTGCGGCTGCGCAGCGGCAGCGACGTCCGCTACTGCCGCACCCACGGCTTCTCGACGATGGGCATTGCGACGGCGGGCGCTACGGTGACGGCGATCGTGGAGGTGCCGTTCACCTTGAGCCCGGGATCGTGGACGATGGAGGTCGTCGCCAACGCGATCGCTTCGGCGCCGCTCGCGGTCCAGGTCGGCACCCGCGACTGCTACGTCGTCATGGACCGCTCGAACGTCAGCCATGGCGAGGTCCAGGGGCTGATCGCGCTCAACGGGGCGCCGGCGCTGATCGATCCCGCGGTGCTGGTGATCGTCGAGGGCTTCACGGCAAGCGAGCTCGGGCTGACCGCGGCCAACCTCGCGTCGCCCCCGAACCCGCCGGCGTTTGCCTCGCCGCTGCCGGGCGTCAGCGTCGTCCAGCGCGGGACGGTTCTGCCCGAGGACCCGTCGCTGCCGCCCAACGTGCCGCAGCGCTTCACCTTTCCGTTCGCGCTGCGCTTTGACGGCGACGGCATGTTCGGCTTCGGCGCCGATTTCGAGGACCACGTCGTGACCGCGACCATGGCTGCAGCCGGCGCGACGGTCAGCAATTCGGGCGTGCTCCGCCTGCTCAAGTCGCCGAATCCCTATATCCTCGACGGCGATCCCGGGCGCGGGGTCGACTGGTGGACCAGCATCGACATGCGCGTCTTCCAGGTCGTGCAGAACGGCCGCCGATTTGCCGTGACCATGGGCAGCGGGGCCAATGCGGCGACGACCTTCATCCAGTCGGTTCTGACCAACCTCAACAATCCCGCCCACCCGACCCTCGGTGCCGAATTCGATGCGATTGATCCCCAGGAAGCATCCGAGGAACTGGCGCTCGCCCCGACCAACTCCGGCGGCACGCCGGTGTATAACTTCGCCGTGGCCAAGGTCCGCCTGCGCGACCTCAACCAGGACGCCACCAATGTCCGGGTTTTCTTCCGCCTGTGGCCGGCACAGCAGACCAGCGCCGCGCACGACCCGCAGACGCTGTACCGGACCTTCGTTGCGGGCGCGCGGCATGTGCCGCTCCTCGGGCGGCAGGGCGATGAAATCGCGACGATCCCGTTCTTCGCCGCGCCGCGGGTCGATGCGTCCGCCGTCAGCATGACGACCCAAGTCGACGCGCCGAACGTCCGCACCATCGCCCACGACACGCTGGGACTGGAGACGGTCGCCTATTTCGGGTGCTGGCTGGACATCAACCAGCCGAACGACCTTCGTTTTCCCGCACGGCTGATCGGGACGACGCCGGCCAACCTGCCCGACGGGCCCTTCGTCGGCGCAGGGCCGTTGCTGTCGATCCAGCAGCAGATCCGCAGCCTTCACCAGTGCCTGATCGCCGAGATCAACCTCGACGGCCAGACGATCCCCGCCTCGGCCGACCCGTCGACGTCGGACAAGCTCGCGCAGCGCAACCTCGCCATCGTCGGGGTGCCCAATCCCGGCGTGGCGCAGTCGCGGATCGCGCCGCAGACGCTGCAGATCCGGCCGACGCCGGCAGTGGCGCTCGACGGCCGGCCCGACGAACTGATGATCGACTGGGGCACGGTGCCGGGGGGAACGCAGGCGGAGCTGTATCTGCCCACCGTCGATGCCGACGCCGCGCTCGCCTGGGCGAAGCGACTGTATGTCTCCAACCGGCTCGCCAAGGTCGATGCGCATACGTTGCGCTGCGCAGCGGGCGGCGTCACCTTCGTGCCGATCCCCGGCGGCGGGACGGTCGACCACGTCGGCCTGCTGTCGATCGACCTGCCGCCGACGGTACGCAAGGGCCAGCGCCACTCGGTCCGCGTCCGCCAGCTGACCGGCGCGCGCTTCGGGGCCGGTCGCGTCGTCGAGGTCGGCCAGAGGGTCCAGGCCACGACCCAGTCGACCCGGATCGCCGTCGCCGCCGCGTCGCCCGACACCATGACGCGCCCCGCGTCGCCCGACACCTTGACGCGCCCCGCGTCGCCCGACACCTTGACGCGCAGCGACGCCGCGGGGCGCAAGGGTTTTCTCTACCGCCGCACCATCGGCGCGTTCAGCGTCGTCATTCCGATCAGCACGCGCCGCGACCTGCTCGCGACCGAGGAGCGGACCCTGTCGATCCTCCGCCACATCGAACAGACGGTGCCGATCGAGACCAAATGGTGGCCCGTCTTCCGCCGACTGGTCGAGCTTCATACCGGTCGCGTCGCCGGCATGGGGGGCGACCCGGCGAAGATCATCCCGACCGGCGACGGCAACTGGCAGCACCCGGGGAAGGGCGGGAGTCATGGCGACGGCAGTCATGGCGACGGCGATCACGGCGGGGGTAGTCATGGCGGGGGTAGTCATGGCGGGGGTAGTCATGGCGACGGCGGTCGCGATCGCGGCGGGGATCACGGCCGCCACGATCCCTACGGCGACGACGATCGCCATGACCGCGCCCGTGGATACCGGGAGCCTGGTGACGACGACGACGCGGTCACTGGGAAGGTCTCGTCGCTGCGTTACGATCATTTCGGCGATTTTTCCGGCTTCGTCGTCGAAACCGCTGACGACGATCACCGGATCGTCGTCAGCGACGAGCGACGGATCGAAGCCCTTGCCCGCGAGGCGTGGGCGGCACGCGCGATCGTCCGGGTCCACCTGCTGCGCGACCACCGCGTCCGCACGTTGACCATTGCCGGGCAGGTCGACGACTAGATCACCCCCGACGCCGGCAGCCTGCGCCCCGCCCCGACCGAGCGCGGAGCTTCGGCCGTCGCCAGGACGCTGCCGCGCCGGCCCACCTGTCCCGTGCTCGCGACTGGCGACTGGCAACAGCCGATCCACGGCGAGGCTGCCGCCCCCGCGCGCGTATTCTTCGATCAGCCGCGTCATAGGCTCGAACGGCCGATGCGTGTTCACCGGCTTGTCACCCCTGATCGCATCCGGGTCGCGGTCGGGCACGATCTCGCTTCATAGCCGCTGCCCGTTCCCCGCCAGCGGCTGCACCCGCGATGTTAGGGATTGAGCGCCTGCGACAAGCGCCGGCGAAGTGGCTCCAGCACCGCTTCCGAGCGCGCGCCAAGGATGCCGGCGGCGGCGGCTGGAAGATGTCCCGCAGGGTCGCCGTTCGCGCCGAACAGATAATGGTCGAACAGGACGCGCCAGCGCGCCCGCTCGACCGCCGGCAGATCGGCCATCGTCATCATGGCGTGCAGCAGCGACAGGAGCGGCGACGCCTGCACCGCCGCCGCGCCGTCGCGCCACCAGAAATTGACCATCGCCCCGAACGCGTCCTGGCCTTCGACGCCGTGCCACCACAGGCTGGGCAGGTAGAGCGCGTCGCCGGGGCCGAGTTCCACGGTCTGGGCGGCGGCGAGCGCGACGGCGAACCGGGGAAAACGGTCGAAGTCAGGGTCGGCGAGGTCGACGAGGCTCGACGGCTGCCCGGCCAGCGTCCGGTCGAGCGGGCCGACATAGAGGTTCGCCACCTGATCGATCGGAAACAGCGTGAAACGGCGCCGGCCGGCAACGACGCAGGCGAGGTTCTGCGGCAGATCCCAGTGGACCGCCGTCCGCGACCGGTTGCCAAGCCACAGCGAGACCAGCATGTCGCGGTCGGCGGCGAGCAACGCCATCGAGTGACTCGCGCGAAACCCCGGCAGGTGGCTGTCGACCGGCAGCGCCCCGGCATAGATCGCCCATGGCGTCGGCTCGTGCCGCTGGCTGGCGATCAGGTCGATGATCTGCGCGACCGTCGCCAACCGCCGCTCGTGATTATAGGCGGTCAGATCGGGCGTGAAGCCGAAGGCCCCGTCGATCTGGGGCCGCCCGAGCCAAACCTGTCCCGGCTCGGCGCTGGCGTGGTGGCGCAGCCAGGCGGCGATCTCGTCGCCGGCCGCGACAATCGGCCAGTCGGCGACCAGGCCGCGGAAAACGGCCGGGCGTCCCGCCGGAACGATCTCGGCTTCGAACCGCGCGCGATCGACAGCATGATACTCGGCAACCGGCGTCGGCATCGCCGGGTACCTAGCACCCGCGGTCGCTGCGCAGCAAGGCTCGCCGCCGCCGCCGGGCTGTGGCAAGGACCCGCTCCCTGCCGTTCGAAGGAGCCTGCGCGTGCGCATTCTAGTCTTCCTCTGCGCGCTGATGTTTGCCGCGGCCGCCGGCGCCGCAGGGCTGGAGCACGCGGCAAACGGCGTCAGCGCTCGCCGCGGGCCGGTCGTGGTGTCCGTCATCGCGCTGACCGATGCGGTGCTCCGGGTCCGCGTCGCGCGCGACGGCGCGTTGCCCGAGGATGCGAGCTGGGCGGTCGCGGCTGCGGCGCGCCACCGCAGCGTCGCCGTCACCGCGACGGCCGACGGCTTCAGGACCGCCGCGGTCGCGGCCCATCTCGACCCCGTCACGCTCCGCCTGACCGTGACCGACCTCGCCGGCCGCATCGTTGTCGCCGACGCCGGCGCGCCGGTCGCGCTCGACGGGCGCGCCTTCACCTTGCGCAAGGCGATGCCGTTGTCCGAGCATTATTTCGGCCTTGGCGACAAGACCGGCGGCATGGACCGGCGCGGCGGCAGCTTCGTCGACTGGAATACCGATGCGTTCGGGTTCACCGCGGCGACCGACCCGATCTACAAATCGGTGCCCTTCTTCCTCGCCGTCGGCGGCGAGGGGGGCAGCTGGGGCCTGTTCCTCGACAACACCTGGCGCGCCTTCTTCGACTTCGGCCGGCGCGAAGCCGACACGCTTGCGCTCGGCGCAAACGACGGCCCGATCGACTATTATCTGATCGCCGGGCCGACCACGCCCGACGTCGTCCGGCGCTACGCCGAGTTGACCGGCCGGGCACCGCTGCCGCCGCGCTGGTCACTTGGTTACCAGCAGTCGCGCTACAGCTATGGCAGCGCCGCCGAAGTCCGGCGGGTCGCTGCCCGCTTGCGCGTCGAGCGTGTCCCGGCCGACGTCCTGTGGCTCGACATCGGCTATCTCGACCGGAATACGCCCTTCACGGTCGATGCCGCGGCTTTTCCCGACCTGCCCGGGCTGATCCGCGAGGCCGGTGCCGACGGCTTTCACGTCGTCACCATCACCGATCTCCACGTCGCCGCCAACCGTCCGGCGGGCAGCTATCCGCCGTACGACAGCGGGCGCGCGATCGACGCCTTCGTCCACCGGCCCGACGGCGACGTCTATGTCGCCCCGGTCTGGCCCGGACCGTCGGTCTTCCCCGACTTCACCCTGCCGCGGGTCCGTGACTGGTGGGGCACCCTGTTCGCCGGACAGGTCGGCATCGGCGTCGCGGGCAGCTGGAACGACATGAACGAACCGGCGATCTTCGAGACGCCGACCAAGACCATGCCGCTCGACACCGTGCACCGCATCGCCGGCGACGGCTTCGCCCCGCGCGCCGCCAGCCATGCCGAGATCCACAACGTCTTCGGCATGGAGAACACCCGCGCGACGTTCGACGGGCTGGCCCGCGCCGCTCCCGACGAGCGGCCGTTCGTGATGACCCGCGCGTCCTACGCCGGCGGACAGCGCTATGCGGTGACGTGGACCGGCGACAATCTGGCGACGTGGGACCATCTCAAGCTGTCGGTCCAGCAGATCGTCAACCTTGGGCTGTCGGGGTTCGCCTGGAGCGGTGCCGACGTCAGCGGCTTTGCTGGTGGTCCCAGCCCCGAACTGCTGACACGCTGGTTCGAGATCGGCGCCTTCTATCCGATTTTCCGCGACCATAGCGCGACCGGGACCCCGCGCGTCGAGCCGTGGGTCGACGGGCCCGCGCATCTCGCGATCCGCCGTCGCTTCGTCGAGGCGCGCTATCGGCTGCTGCCCTATCTCTACGCCCTCGCCGACGCCAACGCTCGGACCGGCGATCCCGTCCTGCGTCCGGTGTTCTACGATTATCCCTCCGCCCTGCATCTTCCGTGCGACCAGTCGTGGACCTTCACCGTCGGCCGCAGCTTGCTCGTCGCCCCGCCACCGTCGCCGGAGAGCCCGCAGGCGTACGCCATCTGCCTGCCCGCGGGCGGCTGGTTCGACTATTGGACGGGCCGGCGGATCACGGGGGCGCCGGTCGGCAGGGACGCGGTGCAGTCGGCGAGCCAGGCGACCGGCGAGGTCCGCGCCGCCGGTGAGCGGGTCGAGGCGACCCCGCGTCTCGACACGCTTCCGGTCTTCGTCCGTGCCGGCACGGTCCTGCCGCGGCAGGCGGTGGTGCAGTCGACGACCGAGACGCCGTCGGGACCGCTCGAGCTCGATATCTACCCCGGCGACGACTGTAGCGGGACCGTCTATCTCGACGACGGGCATAGCCTTGCCTACCGGCGCGGGCAGTTCCTGCGGCAGGAAATCCGCTGCCGGACGACGGCGACGGGGCTCGCGATCGACTTTGGCGACCGTGCCGGCAGCTTTGCGCCGTGGTGGCGGGCGATTGCGGTAACCGTGCATGGCTGGCGCGGCGCCGGACGGGTCACCGGCGGCGCGGCGAGCGCTTCGCATAGCGACGCGGCGGCGGAAACGATCGCCTTCACGCTCGACGACCAGCCGCGCGCCGCCACGATCTCCGTCGCCCGGTGACCGCGCCGGCGGGCTGGCGGCTGCACGTCGCGCGTGCGGGGACCGAGGCGCTGCCGGTGGTCGTCATCGACACCTTTGCGCCCGTCCCGCAGCGCCTGATCGACGATGCCGCCGTTCTCGCCTTCGCCCCGATGGGCGAGCATTACCCCGGCGTGCGCGCCGAGGTGCCCATGCCGTTGCTGCAGCCGCTGCTCACGGCATTGCGGCCGACGATCGCCGCGGTCTTCGGCCCGGGCGAGCCGACGGTGGTCGACGCCTTCTACTCGCTGGTGACGACCCCTCCGGCCGCTCTCGCGCCGATCCAGCGCCTGCCGCATGTCGACGAGACCTCGCCGCGCCGCCTCGCGCTGCTCCATTTTCTCAGCCGCGACGAGACGAGCGGAACCGCTTTCTTCCGGCACCGCGCCACGGGGTGGGAAAGCCTCGACGCCGCGCGGCTGCCCGCCTACCGCGCCGCGCTTGCCGCCGACCTCACCCGCCACGGCGCGCCTGCGGCCGCCTATATCGCCGGCGATACGCCGCTGTTCGAGCAAATCGCGTGTCACGCGGGTCGGTTCAATCGCGCCCTCCTCTATCGCAGCAATGCGCTCCACTGCGCCGCCATCCCGCCGGAGATGGTGCTTTCGGCCGACCCGGAGGCAGGGCGGCTGACGGTCAACACCTTCCTCGACCTTCGCTGACTGTCACCGATTCGACACAGGTGCCGCTCCTTCCCCTGAATACGTATACCGGATGCTGTTCCCGGCAACGGCGGCCACGCTAGGCCGGAAGAAGAGCGGTGGCTGACAAGACCACCGACAGTTGAACTTGGCGTGCCGGCCACACCTTGGGGGATGAAATCATGTCGAATGTTGCTCGCCGCGGAAGCCTTCATGCCCGGCTGCTGCGCGGGACCGCTGTCGCCGTCGGCCTGATCGCCGCCAGCGCGCAGGCGCAGACCGGGCAGCCGACCTCGCCGACGACGCCGAACGCCGATCCCACCTCGGCGGCGACGACCCAGCCCGGCGCGCCGCCGTCGCCGGCGGTGCCGACGCCGAACCAGCAGCAGGCGGTTGAGAAGACCGCCAGCGATCAGGCGGCCGATGCCGGCGAGATCACCGTCACCGGGCTGCGCGCCGGTCTCGCCAACTCGGCCAAGACCAAGCGCGACGCCGTGCTGATCGTCGAATCGCTATCGGCCGAGGACGTCGGCAAGCTCCCCGACGTGTCGATCGCCGACTCGCTGGCGCGCCTGCCCGGCGTGACCGCCCAGCGGCTCGACGGCCGCGACCAGAATCTGTCGATCCGCGGCCTCGGCCCCGACTTCTCGACGACGCTGCTCAACGGTCGCGAACAGGTCACCACCGGCGACAACCGCGGCGTCGAGTTCGACCAGTATCCCTCGGAATTCTTCAAGAACGTCAACGTCTACAAGACCGCCGACGCCAGCCTCATCGCGGCCGGCATCGCCGGGACGATCGACCTGCGGACGTTGCGCCCGCTCAGCACGCCCGACCGCGTCATCGCCGTGTCGGCGCGCGCCGAATTAAATGAGATCAAGGCGCTGAACCCCGACAGCCCGCGCGAGGGCTACCGCGCCTCGGCGACCTACGTCGACAAGTTCCTCGACGACACGCTCGGCATCGCCATCGGCGTTGCCGCGACGCAGGCGCCGACCCAGAACGAGCGCTACAACGCGTGGGGCTATTCGGGCAGCGGCACCCCGACCGACCCGTACACGCTCGGCGGAGCCAAGCCCTACGTGGATTCCGAACTGCTCAAGCGCTACGGTGGCGTCGCGACGATCGAGTATCAGCCGTCGGAAGCGTGGCATTCGACGTTCGACGCGCTCTACAGCCACTTCGAGGACACGCAGCACCTGCGCGGGATCGAGTTCCCCTTCTCGTTCGGCGGCGCGGCGCTGACGAACGCGACGGTGACCAACGGCTTCGTGACCAGCGGCACCTTCACCCCCAACTTCGCCGTGCAGCGCAACGACTTCAACCAGCGCACCGCCGACGACATCTCGCTCGGCTGGAACAACGACTTCAAAATCGGCGAAAAGGTCCACCTCAACGTCGACGCGAGCTGGTCGCACACCAAGCGCACCGACTTCCTGCTCGAGGACTATACCGGCACCGGCTATAATCAATCCGGTCCGAAGGACACGGTCAAGTTCACGCAGAATGCCAACGGCACCTTCAACCTCGTGCCGACGCAGAACTATACGGACACATCGCTGTTCAAGATCACCGATCCGGGCGGCTGGGGCTATAACGGCACCACCGCCGTCGTGCAGTCGGGCTTCCTCAACCGCCCGAGCTTCAAGGATGACCTGAAGTCGATCCGCGCCAGCCTGAACGGCGAGTTCGACAACAGCGTGTTGAAGGGCTGGGAAGCCGGCTTCAACTTCAGCCGGCGCGAGAAGACCAGCGCCTACACGTCCTACTTCCTCTGCCCCAAGGGCGGCGGCACCAACTGCACCGTCGCCAGCGGCACGCCGACCAGCGAGCCGATCCCGGCGGCGGCGGTCATCGGCTCGGCGCCGCTCGGCTATCTCGGGGTGCCCGCGGTCATCGCGCTGAACCCGCTCTACCTCTACAACAACGCCTACAACTCGGTGCTCGACAACCGCCCGGTCAGCCTGGTGCGCGACAACACCGTGATCGAGAACGTCTATACCGGCTACGCCAAGCTCAACCTCGATACCGTCGCCGGCGACGTACCGGTCAAGGGGTCGATCGGCTTCCAGGTCATCCATACCGATCAGTCGTCGAACGGCACGACCTCGACGTTCAACCCGACGACGGGCGTGGTCACCATCTTCCCGATCACCGACAACTCGAAGTACACCTACGTCCTGCCGAGCGGCACGCTCGCCATCGAGCTGCGGCCGAGCTTCTTCGCCAAGCTCGGTGCGTCGGAGACGATCGTGCGGCCCCGCCTCGACCAGGAACGGGCCAACCGCGAGCTCGACGTCAACTACTCGGTCGTCACCGCCGTGCCGCAGCCGATCACCAACCGGCCGTTCAGCTACCAGAGCGGCAACGTCAACCTGCGCCCCTACCGCTCGGTCAACGTCGATGTCAGCTTCGAAAAATACTTCAAGGGCGGCTACGTTGCCGTGGCCGGCTATTTCAAGCGGCTGACCAACTACGTCGATGCCAGCGCCTCGACGCTCGCCGACTTCTCGACCTATACCTCGCTGTTCCCGACCGGCACGGTGTTCGCGCCGGGTAATTTGACCGGGCTCAACAACCAGCCCAACAACGACGGGCGCGGCTATCTCGCCGGCATCGAGGGCACGGTCTCGGTGCCGTTCACCCTCATCACCCGCTCGCTCGACGGCTTCGGCGTTTTCGCCACCGGCACCTATACCAAGAGCGAGATCAAGCTCGGCACCAACCCGGTTCCGATCACCCTGCCCGGCTTGTCGAAGTACGTTTGGAGCGGCACCGCTTATTACGAGAAGAACGGCGTGCAGCTGCGCGCGGTTTACCGCTACCGCTCCGACTTCCTCGGCGAGGTGGCCGGCCTGTCGGCGGCACCGACCTACCGCAACGTCGTTTCCGAAGGCATTCTCGATGCCCAGATCGGCTACGAGTTCCAGCATGGAGCGCTCAAGGGCCTGTCGATCCTGGCGCAGGGCAAGAACCTGACCGACCGCCCGTTCATCACCTACCAGAACAACGACCGGCGCCAGGTGATCGACTATCAGCGCTACGGTCGCGACTATTACCTCGGCCTCGCCTACAAGTTCTGAAGCGCGCGCCGCCGGGTCGCCGGCGGCGCAGCCTTAAGGACCGGGCATGGCTGACGCACCGCAGCGCATCGTCATCGCCGGCGGCGGCACCGCCGGCTGGATGGTTGCGGCCGCGCTGGGTCGCTTCCTCGAACGCGGCTTTGCCATCGAGCTGGTCGAATCCGACGACATCGGCACCGTCGGCGTCGGCGAATTGACCATCCCGCAGATGCGGACGTTCAACCAGGCGCTCGGGCTCGACGAGGATGCGATGCTCCGCGCGTGCGGCGGCACGTTCAAGCTGGGGATCGAGTTCATCGGCTGGGGCGCGCCGGGCGAGCGCTACATGCACGCGTTCGGCGATGTCGGCCGCGACGTCGGGCTGATCCCGTTCCAGCATTATTGGCACCGCGCCCGCGCCCTCGGCATCGCCGGGCCGCTCGGTGCCTTCTCGCTCAACGAAACCGCCGCCCGGGCAGGCCGGATGCACCGCGGAGCACCGCTCACCGCGCCCTCGCTGCCGGGCGTGCCGTACGCCTTCCACGTCGATGCCGGTCGCTACGCCGCATGGCTGCGCCGCTTCGCCGAGGCACGGGGCGTCATCCGGACCGAGGGCCGCATCGTCGAGGTCGTGCGCGGCGATGCCGGGATCGCCGCCCTTCGCCTCGAAGCGGGCGCTGAAGTCGCCGGCGACCTGTTCATCGACTGCACGGGCTTCCGGGCGCTGCTCGTCGCGGAGGCGCTGGGCGTCGGGTTCGAGGACTGGGCGCGCTGGCTGCCGTGCGACCGGGCGGTGGCGTTGCCGACCGCGAGCCATGGTGCGCCGCTTCCCTATACCCAGGCGACTGCGATGCCGGTCGGCTGGCGGTGGCGAATTCCGCTGCAGCATCGCGTCGGCAACGGCCATGTCTATGCCAGCGCGTTCGAGGACGATGCCACCGCTCTCGATGCCCTGCTCGCCGCGGTCGACGGGGCACCGCTGGCCGAGCCCAATCGGCTGCGCTTTGCTGCCGGGCGGCGCCGCGCCGCGTGGACGGGGAACGTCGTCGCGGTCGGTCTTGCCAGCGGCTTCCTCGAGCCGCTTGAATCCACCAGCATCTACCTCGTCCAGTCGGCGATCGCGCGACTGCTCAAGCTGTTGCCCGGTCGGACGATCGCCGATGCCCAGCGGCGCGAATATAACCGCCAGGTCGACTTCGAGATCGAGGCCATCCGCGACTTCCTCATCCTGCATTATCATGCCAGCCGCCGCGATGAACCGTTCTGGCGGGCGGTCCGGAGCGAGCCGCTTCCGGACAGCCTGCAGGCGCGGATCGACCTCTATCGATCGAGCGGCCACATCTTCCGCGAACACGAAGAGCTGTTCACCGAGGTTGCCTGGCTGCAGGTGCTGGAAGGCCAGGGTATCGCTGCCGACGGTCACTCGCCGCTGGCCGAGATGATCGCCGAAGGTGATCTGGCCGAGTATATGGCCGCAATTCCGGCACTCTATGCCCGGGAGGCGACGCGATATCCCGACCACGCGGAGTTTATCGCGCGCCACTGCGCGGCGCGGGCGATGGCGGGATCAGGCTGACGCGCGGACGACGAGCCGGGGGGCGAGGACACCGTTCCGCGGCGCTTCGCCGTTCAGGCGCCCGACGAGCGCGTCGACGAGCAACGGTCCGGCTCGGCTATAGTCCTGCGCCACGGTGGTCAGCGGCGGGTGGCCGAGGGCGGCGGCGGGAATGTCGTCGAAGCCGATGACGGCGACATCGTCGGGCACCCGCCGGCCAGCATCGGCCAGCGCCCTGAGCGCGCCAAGGGCAATCAGGTCCGACGCGGCGAACAGCGCATCGAAAGCAAGGCCGTCCGCCATCAGCTGCCGCGTCGTCGCATATCCGGCCGCCTCCACCGACAGGCAGTCGGCCTGCAACCGCGGATCGGGCGTCACGCCGGCCGCGAGCAGGCTGTCGCACAGCCCGGCATAGCGGTCGCGGAATTCGGGATAATGGTCGGAGGCGTCCCCGAGGAAGGCCACCCGGCGTCGGCCGCGGGCGACAAGATGCTCGCCGGCGGCCCGCCCCCCGGCGGCGTTGTCGCAGCCGATCGTCGGGTCGTCGACGCCGGGCTCGACTGCTCCCCAGCGGACATATTGGGTCCCTTGCTGCGCAAGCTGGTCGAGCCGCTTACGGTAGATGGCATAGTCGCCGTAGCCGAGAAGGATCAGGCCGTCGGCCTTGCGGCTGTCCTCATACTCGACATGCCAGTCGCTCGACAGCTGCTGGAAGGAGGTCAACAGGTCGTATTTGCGCTGCGCGCAGGTGTGCAGGATGGAGCCCAGCATGGACAGGAAAAAGGGGTTGATCGACGAACCGTCGGGCAGCGGATCCTCGAAGAACAACAGCGCGAGCGTATTGCTGTGCCCGCTGCGCAGCGAGGATGCGGCGCGGTCGACCTTATAGCCGAGCAGCTGCGCGACCGCCTCGACGCGCTTTCGCGTCGCCTCACTGACCGTCCGGTCGCCGCGCAGCGCGCGCGACACCGTCGGTTGCGACACCTTCGCGAGTGCGGCGATGTCGAACGACGTGACCCTGTCCCCGACCGCCATCGACGCCTGCCCCCCCGCTTTGGCCATCGGTATAAATCATTCCGTCACATGCAAGAATACGTATTCAACCCGCTTCCCGCTGGTGGGTCCGACCGTCATCACGGGGGCGGGCCGACAGGCCTGCGGGGGAGCGATGACGCGCAGCAGACTGATCAGGGCACTCGCCGCAGCCCTTGCGCTCGCCGCCCCGATGTCGATCCAGGCTGAGGAGCGGCGCGACCGGCCGCCCCAGGACGAGATCATCTATTTCCTGCTGCCCGACCGGTTCGACAATGCCGACCCCGGTAACGACCGGGGGGGTCTGACGGGCGATCGCCTGGCGACGGGGTTCGACCCCGCCGACAAGGGCTTCTATCACGGCGGCGACCTCAAGGGGGTCGCGCGCCGCCTCGACTACATCGCAGCGCTCGGTGCAACCGCGGTCTGGCTGGCACCGGTGTTCGGCAACAAGCCGGTGCAGGGCTCAGCCGATCACGCGAGCGCCGGCTATCACGGCTATTGGATCACCGACTTCGAGCACGTCGACCGGCACTTTGGCAACGACGACGACTTCGCCGCGCTGGTCGCGGCAGCCCACGCTCGCGGCCTCAAGGTCTATATGGACATCGTCGTCAACCACACCGCCGACGTCATCCGGTACCGCGAGTGCAGCGCCGGGCCGTGCCCCTATCGCAGCCGTGCCGACTATCCCTACCAGCGCCGCGGCGGCGTCCGTGGGGCGGCGATCAACCCCGGCTTCGCCGGCGACGACGACCGCTCGGCCGCCAACTTCGCGCACCTGACCGACCCGACCTATGCCTATACGCCGTATATTCCGGCGGGCGAGGAGCACGCCAAGCATCCCGACTGGCTGAACGACGTCACCCTGTACCACAACCGCGGCGACTCGACGTTTACCGGCGAAAGCTCGACCGAGGGCGACTTCGCCGGTCTCGACGACGTGATGACGCAGAACCCGCGCGTCCTTGCCGGCATGATCGCCATCTACGGCGGCTGGATCGACCGCTTCGGCATCGACGGCTTCCGCATCGACACCGCCCGCCACGTCGAGCCCGAATTCTGGCAGGCGTTCGTGCCGGCGCTGCTCGCCCGGGCAAAGGCCCGTGGTATCCCGAACTTCCACATCTTCGGCGAAGTGCACGACGCCGATCCAGCGACGCTTGCCCGCCACACCCGCGTCGACCGGCTGCCCGCGGTACTCGACTTCAGCTTCGAACAGGCGATGCTCGACACCGTGGCCGGTGTCCGCGGAACCGACGTCTGGGCGAGATGGATCGCCGCCGATGCGCTGTATGCCGGCAACCCGCGCGACCTGCCGACGTTTACCGGCAACCACGACGACGGCCGCTTCGCCGCCGCCGTCCGCAAGGGCTTCCCCCGGGCGGGTGATGCCGAGGTGCTGGCGCGCGTCGAACTGGCCAACGCCATGCTGCTGACGTTGCGCGGGGTGCCGACGATCTACGCCGGCGACGAGCAGGGCTTCGTCGGCACGGGCGGCGACCAGGACGCGCGGCAGGACCAGTTCGGCAGCCGTGTCACCAGCGACAACGACCAGCCACTGCTCGGCACCCGGGCGACGACGGCGACGCCGCGCTTCGAAACCGACCACCCGCTGTTCCGCCAGATCGCGGCCCTGGCCCGGCTGCGCCGGTCGACGCCGGCGCTGCGGCGCGGCGACCAGCGGCTGCGCTTCGCCGGCGACAAGCCCGGCCTGCTCGCCGTGTCGCGCATCGATCCGGCGACGGGGGCCGAGGTGCTGCTCGCCTTCAACACGTCGACCGCGCCGGTTGCCGCCAACGTCCAGGTCGGACCGGGCACGACGGCGGCGACGCTGGCCGGCAGCGGCTGCACCGCCCGCGTCGCCGCGCCGTTCACGCTGCAGGTTACGCTGCCGCCGCTCGGCTATGCCGTCTGCGCGATCGGGCGGGCGCGATGAGCGCGCGGCCGTGGTGGCAAGGGGCGGCCATCTACCAGATCTACCTGCGCAGTTTCGCCGACACCGACGGCGACGGCGTCGGCGACCTGCCGGGCGTCACCGCGCACCTCGACTATGTATCACGCCTTGGCGTCGATGCGATCTGGCTGTCGCCGTTCTACCCCTCGCCGCAGGCCGATTTCGGCTACGATGTCGCCGACTACTGCGATGTCGACCCGCTGTTTGGCACGCTGGCCGACTTTGACGCGCTCGTTGCCCGCGCCCGCGCGCTCGGGCTGCGAGTCATCGTCGACCAGCCGTGGTCGCACACGTCCGACCAGCACCCGTGGTTCGCCGCCAGCCGAGCGGCGCGCGAGGGGCCGCATGCCGACTGGTACGTCTGGGCGGATGCCAGGCGCGATGGCAGCCCGCCGAACAACTGGCAGTCGGTGTTCGGCGGCCCGGCGTGGACGTGGGATGCGCGGCGGCGGCAATATTATCTCCATAATTTCCTGAGCGCGCAGCCGCAGCTGAATGCCCATCATCCGACGGTGCAGGAGCATCTGCTCGACATCGCGCGCTTCTGGCTCGGCCGGGGCGTCGACGGGTTTCGTCTCGATGCGATCAACTTCCTGATGCACGATCCGATGCTGCGCGATAATCCGCCGGCACCCGACGACGGACGCCCGCGGCTCCGCCCGTTCGATTTCCAGCTCCACGCCTTCAACCAGAGCCACGCTGCCATCCCGGCCTTTCTCGAGCGGCTGCGCGCGCTGACCGACGCCAGGCCGGGCCGCTTCACGCTGGCCGAGGTCGGCGGCGCGGATGCGGTCCGCGAGATGCGCCTGTTCACCGCCGCGGGCCGCCTCGACAGCGCTTACGGTTTCGACTTCCTTTATGCCGACGCGCTGACCCCGGCGGTCGTCGCCGTCGCGCTCGCCGCCTGGCCCGCCGGCCAGGGTTGGCCGAGTTGGGCGTTCGAGAACCACGACGCTCCCCGTGCCGGGTCGCGCTGGGCAACGGCCGGGCATCACGCTAGCTTCGCGCGGATGAAGCTGCTGCTGCTCGCCTGTCTGCGGGGCAATCCGATCGTTTATTACGGCGAGGAACTCGGACTGACGCAGGTCGACGTGCCGTTCGAGCAGCTGCGCGACCCGGAGGCGATCGCCAACTGGCCGCGCACGCTCGCCCGCGACGGCGCGCGGACGCCGATGCCGTGGCGGGCGGATGCGCCGGCGATGGGCTTTTCGGCCGGCACGCCGTGGCTGCCGCTCGGTTGCGATCATGCCGCGCTGGCCGTCGACCGCCAGGAGGCGGACACCGGATCGCTGCTCGCGTGGACGCGGAAGGTGCTGGCGCTGCGACGGGCGCACCCCGCGCTGCATCATGGGGACGCCGAGCTGGTCGCGGCGGAGGGAGACCTGCTCGTCTTCGACCGCCACGTCCCTCCGGACGAAGGCGGCGAACGCTTGCGGTGTGTGTTCAACCTGTCGGCGCGCCCGCTTGCCTGGGCGGCACCGGGCGGCTGGACGTCGTTGATCGACACCGTCGACAACGGCGGCACCGGGCTTCCGCCCTACGGCGCGCGCGTGTTGCGGGCGGCGGCGTGACCCCACCCGCGGTTGTCATCCTCGGTGGCGGGACCGCCGGCTGGATGACTGCCTGCCTGATGGCGCAGGCGTGGCCCACCGCGCCGATCACCTTGATCGAAAGCCCGGCCATTCCGACGATCGGGGTCGGTGAAGGCTCGACGCCGCAACTGCGCGCCCTGTTCGCCAGGCTCGGCGTCACCGAAGCCGAGTGGATGCCCTTCTGCGACGCGACCTACAAGGCCGGGATCAGCTTCCACGGCTGGTCACGGGCGGAGGGCTTCGACAGCTATTTCCATCCGTTCGCGAGCGCGATCGACGTCCATACGCAGCCAGCGTTTCACGCCGCCGCTTTGGCGCGACGGACCGGGCACGCGGTCGACGCCCATCCCGATGGGTTCTTCCTCGCCAGCCGCCTTGCCGCCGCCGGCCTTGCGCCGACAGCGGCGGCGACATTCCCGTTCGAGGTCGGCTACGGCTATCATTTCGACGCCGGCAAGCTCGGCGAGTGGCTGCGCCGGCACGCGACCGGCCGGGGGGTCGTCCACCGCGCGGCGCGGGTGGCCAGCGTCGAGGTCGGACCGGCGGCAAGGGTGACGAGCGTGACGCTCGACGACGGCGCGGCGGTGACCGCCGACATCTTCGTCGACGCCAGCGGCTTTGCCGGCGTCATCGCGCGCCAGGCGCTGGGTGTGCCTTTCCTGCCGTTTGCCGCGAACCTGTTCTGCGACCGCGCCGTCGCCGTCCCGACGCCGCGCGCAGGACGCCTGCCGGTCAACACCCGCGCGACCGCGTTGCGCCACGGCTGGGCATGGTCGATCCCGCTGACCAGCCGCACCGGCAACGGCTATGTCTATGCATCGCGCTTCTGCTCGGCCGATGCGGCGGAAGCGGAACTGCGCGCCTTTCTCGGCGGTACCGACGCGCCGGCGCGGCACCTGACCATGGACGTCGGACGGCTCGCGACGACGTGGACCGGAAACTGCCTTGCCGTCGGCCTGGCGCAGGGCTTCATCGAACCGCTCGAGGCGACCGCGCTTCACCTCGTGCAAACGACGGTCGAGCAGTTCATCGCGACATGGGAGCAGGACGGCTTCACGCCGGTCGGGCGCGATGCCTTCAACCGCCGGATCGCCGGGCGGATCGAGGGCATCCGCGACTATATCGTTGCCCATTATCGCCTGGCCCAGCGCAGCGACACCGATTTCTGGCGCGCCAACGCCGCCAACGACGCATTGTCCGATGACCTCAAGGCGCTGATGACCCGATGGTTCACCGGCGGCGACGTCGCCGCGGAAGTCGTCGCCCGCAAGCTCGGCGGCTATTATGCACCACTGTCGTGGGACTGCCTCTTCGCGGGCTACGGCACCTTCCCCGAGCCCGCGCGCCTGCGGCCTGCGCCCGATCCGGTCGACCGCGCCGGAGTGGGCCGGCTGCTCGACGGCTGCCTGCTGAATTTCACCGACCACGACCGCGCGCTCGTCCGGCTGGCGGCTGCGGCATGACCACCGCGGGTCCGCGTCAGAGCTGGCGCGGGTTGTGGAACCTGTCCTTCGGCTTCTTCGGCATCCAGATCGGGTTCGCGCTGCAGAATGCCAATGCCAGCCGCATCTTCCAGACCCTCGGCACGCCGCTCGACCAGCTCGGCCTGATGTGGATCGCGGCGCCGCTGACCGGGCTTCTGGTCCAGCCGCTCGTCGGGTACTTCAGCGACCGGACGTGGACCCGCCTCGGCCGGCGGCGTCCCTTCTTCCTTGCCGGCGCGGTGCTGGCGACGCTGGCGCTGGTGGCACTGCCCCAGGCACCGGCAATCTGGCTTGCCGCCATGACGCTATGGGTGCTCGACGCCTCGCTCAACACCTGCATGGAACCGTTCCGCGCCTTTGTCGGCGACGTTCTCGGCGAAGAACAGCAGCCCGCCGGCTACGCCTTTCAGACCGCGTTCATCGGCGCGGGGGCCGTCGTCGCGAGCCTTGCGCCGTGGCTTCTCGACCATGTCTTCCATCTGCCGAATTCGGCGCCAGCCGGCGTCGTGCCGCCGACCGTCCGGTGGAGCTTCTACCTCGGGGCCGCGGCGCTTTTCGCTGCCGTCGCGTGGACGATCGTGACGACGCGCGAAGCGCCGCCTGCGCGGGCGGCAGCCGGTGACATCGCGCCGCCCACGCCGGCCCCAGCGACCGGCTGGCGCTGGATCGGCGGCGGGGCCTTCTTGGCCGCGGCCATTCTCCTGTGCGAGCGCGCCGGCTGGCTGGCAAGTTCAGGCGAGGCGCTGCTCGTTGCCGCAAGCCTCGCCGCCTTCGGCGCGGCGCAGTTGGGGGTACGCCGGGCGCAGCGGCAGGGCCGCCGGCCGGGAGCCGTCGCGTATCTGGTGGGCGATCTCGCCGCCATGCCACCGGTGCTCCGCCGCCTCGCGGCCGTCCAGTTCCTCACCTGGGGCGCCCTGATCCTGATGTGGGTCTATACGACGCCGGTCGTCGCCCACACCGCGTGGGGCACGCTCGACCCGGCGTCGGCGGCCTACGGCGAGGCGGCGAACTGGGTCGGCATCCTGTTCGCCAGCTATTCCGGGGTAGCGACCGTCGCGGCCTTCCTGCTGCCGCGCCTCGTCCGACGGCTCGGCGTCGCGCGGACGCACGGTCTTTGCCTTGCGGCCGGTGCGCTGGCGTTCGTCGCGCTGTTCCTGGTTCGCCAGCCGGAGTGGCTGCTGCTGGCGATGGCCGGCATCGGCGTCGCCTGGGCGTCGATCCTGACGCTGCCGTACGTGATTCTCGTCCGCGCCGTCCCGTCCGGCAAGCTTGGCGCCTATGTCGGGCTGTTCAACATCTTCATCGTCCTGCCACAGCTCGTGATTGCGACGATCATGGGCGGCGTACTGCGCAGCTGGTTCCCGGCGGCTCCCGAGACGATGATGCTGATCGCAGCAGCGCTGCTGGCGGCGGCAGCGGTGGCGATGCAGCGACCGCATGCGCGGCCGGATGCAGCGTGACGAAGCCGCCGTGCCGCGCGCGGCGCGGCGTTTGGCACCGCGACGAGGCGGTCCTTCATCCTGGCGGGGGAGCCAGCGGCGGTTGGCGACCGGTGGCGCTGCGCTTGCCGGCCAAGGCACCGCGGCGGTCGACCTACCCGTGCGTGCCGATCCACGCGCGAAGCAGGAGCGACACCAACCCGACGCTCGCCACGCCCGTCGCCCACAGGCCGACGAACCACAGCCAGCGCTTGACGCCCGGGCTCAATGATAGCCCTCGTGGCCGACCTTGCCGCGAAACACCCAGTAGGCGTAGCCGGTATACGCGAGGATGATCGGCACCATGATCGCAACGCCGACGAGCATGAACACCTGGCTGCTGGCGGGCGACGCCGCCTGCCAGAGCGTGATCGACGGCGGGACGACATAGGGGAACATGCTGATCCCCAGGCCGACGAAGCTGAGCAGGAACAGGGCGAGCGACAGCAGGAACGGGGCAAGCTCGGCCTGGCGGCGGAGGCTTCGGTAGAGCCAGAACGCGACGAGTGCGACCAGGATCGGCATCGGCGCGGTCGCATAGATCCCCGGGGTCCGAAGCCAGCGCGAGTAATAGTCGTAGCTGAGGAAGGGCGTCGCCGCGCTGACCGCCGCCAGCGCGACGAGGGTCCCGCCGCCGAGCCAAAGCGCGAAGCGGCGGCAGCGCGCCTGCAGCCCGGCTTCGGTGCGGTAGATGAGCCATGTCGCGCCGAGCAGGCCGTAGCCGACCACCACCGCCGCCCCGGTGAGCACCGTGAATGGGCTCAGCCAGTCCCACCAGCCGCCGGCATAGGCGCGGCCGCGGACGGCGATGCCCTGGAGTACCGCCCCCAGGATGATGCCCTGCATCAGCGCGGCGAGGATCGAGCCGCCGGCGAAGGCCGCGTCCCACACCCACAGCCGCGTCGTCCGGGCACGGAACTCGAAGGCGACCCCGCGGAGGACAAGGCCGAGCAGCATCGCGACAACGGGCGCGTACACGGCCGGCATGATCACCGCATAGGCGAGGGGAAACGCCGCCAGCAGCCCGCCGCCGCCGAGCACGAGCCACGTCTCGTTGCCGTCCCACACGGGCGCGACCGAGTTCACGGCGACATCGCGGTCGCGCCCCGGCTCGAGGAGCGGGAACAGGATGCCGATGCCGAGGTCGAACCCGTCCATGACGACATAGGCGAACACGGCAAAGCCGATGATCGCCGCCCAGACGAGGGTCAGGTCCATGCGGTCACTCCGCCGGGATCGCGCCGGGGGCGACCTGCGGAAGGGGCGTGATCCCCGCGGTCCGCGTCGTCTCGCCCCGCGCCGGCCCCTGCTCGCCCGGGTGCGGCGATGCGGCCATCAGCTTGAGGATGAACCAGGTGCCAGTTCCGAACACCGCGAAATACACGACGACGAAGGCGATCAGCGACGACGCCACCGCCGGGGCGGCGAGCGGCGACACCGATTGCGCGGTGCGGAGCAGGTGGAAGACCGTGAACGGCTGCCGGCCGCTTTCGGTCGTGGTCCAGCCGGCGATGACGGCGACGAAGCCGGTCGGCCCGAGGAGGACGGCGAAGCGGTGCATCCAGGCCCAGTCGTAGAGGCCGCCGCGGGCCCGCGCGATCAGGCTCCACAGCCCCAGCCCCGCCATGCCGACGCCGATCCCGACCATCAGCCGGAACGACCAGAAGACGATGTTGACCGGGGCCCAGTCCGCGCGCGGAAAGGCGTCGAGCCCGCGTACCGCGCCATGCAGGTCGCCGGTCAGGACGAGCGAGCCGAGGTTCGGCAGTTCGACCTTGTCCCGGACCACCGCCGCCGCCTGGTCGGGCAGGCCGAACAGAACCAGCGGCGCCCCGCGCGGGTAGCTTTGATAATCGCCCTCCATCGCCGCGATCTTGGCGGGTTGATACCGCAGGGTGTTGGTTCCCTGGGTATGCCCGGCGAGGATCTGCACCGGCGCGACGATCGCTGCCATCCACATCGCCATCGAGAACATCACCCGGGTGCCTTCGCTCGGGCCGCCATGGTGGCGCCGCTCGCGCAGCAGGTGCCACGCCCCGACCCCGCCGACGACGAAGGCGACCGTCAGGTACGCGCCGAGAACCGTATGAACCAGACGGTAGGGCATCGACGGGTTGAAGATGATCGCCAGCCAGTCCGCCGGCACGAACTGCCCATTGCGGTTGACGGCGTAGCCCTGCGGCGTCTGCATCCACGAATTGACGACGATGATCCAGAACGCCGAAATGAACGTCCCTGCCGCCACGGCGAGGGTGGCGACGAAGTGGAGCGTCTTGCCCACGCGGTTCATGCCGAACAGCATGACACCGAGGAAGCCCGCCTCCAGGAAGAAGGCGGTCAGGACCTCATACGCCATCAACGGGCCGATCACCGGGCCGGCCCGGTCCGAGAACACGGCCCAGTTGGTGCCGAACTGGTACGCCATCACGATTCCCGACACGACGCCCATGCCGAAGGCGACGGCAAAGATCTTGAGCCAGTATTTGAACAGAACCAGAAAGACGTCGCGCCCCGTCCGCAGCCACAGGCCCTCGAGCACCGCAAGATAACTCGCCAGGCCGATCGACAATGCCGGAAAGATGAAATGGAAGGACACCGTGAAGGCGAACTGAAGCCGGGCAAGATCGATCGCGGCCGGAAGATCAGTCATGAGACGTAACCATTGTCATTCGGACCTCGGGCCGCACCCTCGTCGGGAAACTTCACGCTTGAGCAGTCGACTGAACTTGGAATCTGACGGCCTTCCGATTTTCACAGTCTAGATCGTACGATCGCAGTACTGCCAAGGCGCCCGGACCGGCAGCCGGATCGGCCATCGGCGCATGGCTTGCGATCCACCCGGCGATCGCAAGTCGGTGCGAGAAGCCTCTCGAACCGCTTTGCAGGTCAACTGGAGCAGCGAACGACCCTCGATCTGGTCCTTTGGATAGCAGAGTTTCGTGACGCTAGCGATATGGCCGTGCGTGTAAATTGCGGGACCTGACGCCGCGGCCCATCTCCTCGGGCGAGGCTTGATCGCGTTGGCGCGGAGCTGCAGCAGTCCGGCGTGCGGGCCGACCTAATTCCCCAACGACCGGAACGTCGGCGCGCGTGCGCCCACCGCCGGCACCCTGATGATGCATGACCGCGACAGCGAGAGGGTCTGCTCGGTCAACCCCGTTCGCAGCGGCCCACCCTCAGGTGCGGCGCGTCAGGCGCGACGCCGTTTCGACCAGCGGGCAGCCGGGCGACCGGGGCAGGCGATACAAGCAACAACAGGGTGCCGACCGTCTCCACCGCCTCGTCAAGCACGCATAGCGCGTACCAGGCGAGACGGAGGCGGACGGACACAGCGGAACGTTACAGGAACGGTACGCAGCGTGTCTACGGTCGCGCCGCGATGCGATGCGTTCTGCGCGCCGTCTTCCCGCCTTGATGGAGGGGCGACTCCGCCGGAGCCGCCCTGGACGTGCTCAGGCAGTGACGCTCGTCGTGCGACGCCGCACCGTGGCTCCCACCAAACCAAAGCCAACGACCATCATTACCCAGACGGACGCTTCCGGTACCGTTCCACCACCACGGCTAGCGCCGGAGCCGATGACGTTCCAGTTGATCGACTCATTGCCGTCGGTGCTGCCGTTGATGAAATCGTAGTTGCCCGTGTCGATAATGTGACCGGTGTCATTCAGCATGAAGTGCGTGCCGCCGAGGTCGAAGGCCACGATGGGTTGGCGACCCGCGCAATAGCTCGTTATGCCGGCCATAGCCTGTGCAGCAGCCGTACTGCTGCAACCGCCGATGCCGTTGCTGCCCGGGGATGCGCCGCTGATCCCGCCCGGCGGGCCGCCGGTCGAATTATCACTGCTGTCGAAATTGTAGGAAGCAGTTTGCGTGAAGATGCCGTTCTTACCTGCACCGATCGTCAGCGAATTCCAGATGTTATAGACGGGGCCGCTGCCGCCGTTCATGGTCACTGTAAAGTTCGAGATGGTGATCGCGCTCGACCCTGTGTTCCAGATGCGGACTGCGCCCGAGTTGAAGCTCTGCGCGGCGGCAGACTGGGAGACGACGCTTGCATCGCCGAGCCACGGACTTGGGAAAAAGCCGCTAGGCCGCAGGTTGTCGGCATAGCCCGTGAAGACGGTAAATGTGCTCGCATGTGCCGGAGCCATGCTCAAGCTTGCTGCGAAGACACCGGCCACTATGGTGCCAAGCAGACGCGATGATGATCGCCCAGCTCCGCTGTTGCTTCCCAAAAGTGTCGATTGCACGATACTTCTCCCCTGCTAGAGTTCAGTAAATAAGCGACAAGCATATAATATGCCATCTACTTCGGGTTAACCATTATCAACGGCTTGCCTACACGCACCCGAAATGACTTCTGTCCAGGTGTAAAGATATCCGACAGATTCGACGGCTGGCAGCCAGGCGGGGTGGACAGCTTGGTGACCGGTACAAGCAGGCCCAGCCGATGTTGAGGGGCGTCCAAGCTGGGCGGCCTCGATGCCTCGCTGCTTGAGCTAATCCGCGGCTTTAGCAACTTTAGCGGCTTTAGCGGCTAGCCGGCCCGTCTAATCAGCGTTCGCAACTCTGCGCGGTTGGTCCACGCCGCACCGCAAGGTAGATGGCCATCACGTCACGGGTGACTGCGACTTGCTTGCCCGTGCCGGACAATGCCGCGAAGGGCCGATTAGAGGGGCTGCAGCGTGTCGGCCGCTTCGATCAGGCGTCGTGCTGTCTCGCGAGCTGCGGCCGGTGTCAGTGAGGGAGCGCCGCTTCCTGCACCATCCAGGACAATCTTGCCGTCAACGACGCTGACCCCTAGCGCAGTGCTCACAAGCCTTGGCTCAGGTTGATCTGCCGCGTCCACCGCGTCTCGTACTCACCCTTGCGCCAGCGCGTCGGTACGTTCCTGACGTCCGGTCGGATGCCCGATGGGTGCCAGCCGCCCGGCGGCGAGGTGCAGCCCGATCTTCATCTCGCGATTGTCCGGTGATTGTCCACCAGGGGCGGACGTCAGGAGGCGACCTTCTATGGCAACCAACCGCTTTAGATAATTGGTGCCGCTTAGGTGACTCGAACACCTGACCCCATCATTACGAATGATGTGCTCTACCGGCTGAGCTAAAGCGGCACGATGGCGCGGCTTAGCAGCGTGGGCGGGGCTGCACAAGCGCCGGCGGGCGGGTTGTCGCGGGGGCGCGGGCGACGCATAAGCCGCCAGGCAACGACGGCGGGAGGGCCTTAGCGATGGCGACGGACCGGCAGCAGGCCGACGACGCGGAGCGGCGCGTCGAACGCGCCTTCGCCGCCGCCTTGTTCGACAGCGCGCTTCCCGGGGAGGCCGACGACATCGACAGCGCCGCCGCCGCGCAGATTCGCAGCTTCGTCGCGGCCGCAGCCGCCAGTCGCCGCGCCGGCACGCCGACCATCGTCCTTGCCGCCGCGCCGGCGAGCGCGACGCAGGTGCGCCGCCGCCTCGCGCTGGCGATCGTTAACGACAACATGCCGTTCCTGGTCGATTCGGTCAGCCTCGCGATCACCGCGGCAGGGCTGCGGATCGACCGGCTGCTCCACCCTGTGGTCGACGTCCGCCGCGACGACGCGGGCCGCCTGATCGACCTGGTCGGCATTGGCGCGGGCCCAGTCGCCGCCGGCGTCACCCGCGAATCGGTCATCTACATCGAGCTCGAACGCGCCGCGGCGCGCGACCGCGCCGACCTCGTCGCCGACCTCGAGCGGGTCCTGGCCGACGTCCGCGCCGCGGTCACCGACTGGCCGGTCATGCTGGCGCAACTGAACGCGACGACCCGGGCGCTCGGCGAGAACCCGCCGCCGATCGCGCCGCATGCGGCGGCCGAAGCGATGGCCTTCCTCGAATGGCTCGCCGCCGACCGGTTCACGCTGCTCGGCGTCGCCGTGTCGACGCTTGGCGAAGGCGGCGAGGAAGCGCCGGCCGATGACGGTCTCGGCCTGTGCCGCAACCCCGCCGGCGGCGACGGCACGCCGCCCGCAGGCGCGCTCCAGCGCTTCCTCGTCTCGCCCGAGCCGCTGCTCATCACCAAGGCGGCGACGCTGTCGACCGTCCACCGCCGGGTCAACCCCGACCTGATCGCGGTCAAGACCTTCGCCGGCGACGGGCGGGCGGTTGCCGTGACGCGCTTCCTTGGCCTGTTCACCTCGGCCGCGCTCGCCACCAGCCCCAAGAACGTGCCGCTGCTCCGCCGCAAGGTCGCCGGCGTCGTCGACGCGCTCGGTTTCGACCCCCGGGGGCATACGGGCAAGGCGCTGGCGCACGTCATCGAGAGCTTCCCGCGCGAAGAGCTGTTCGAGGTGACGCCGGCGCGGCTGCGAACGATGGCGCTCGGCCTGCTGTCGCTGCTCGACCGGCCGCGGCCCAAGCTGTTCGCCCGCGCCGACGCCTTCGGGCGCTTCGTCTCGGTCCTCGTCTACGTACCCCGCGACGCCTATACCAGCGGCGTCCGCGCGAGTGTCGGCGCGATGCTGACCACGGCGCTCGGCGGAACGCTGACCCGCTACGAGGTCGAACTGCGCGCCGAGGGGCTGGCACGGGTTCATTATGTCCTCGCCCGGCCCGCCGGCGACGTCGCCGAGATCGACGAAGCGGCGCTCGACGCCGAGCTCGACGCCCTCGTCCGCGGCTGGGACGAGGCGCTGGAGACCGCCCTCGTCGCCGCCGTCGGCCCGACGCGGGCGGCGCGGCTGATGCTGACGCACGGCGACGGCTTCTCGGCGAGCTTCCGCGCCCAGTATAGCGCCGCCGAAGCCGCCGCCGACCTCGTCGCGCTCGGCAGCCTGGGCGACGAGGGCGGGCGGGCCGTCCAGTTCCACCGCAACGCGGGCGATGCGCCGGGGCAGCTGCGGCTGAAGATCTACCGGCTGGGCAAGATCATCGCCCTGTCCGATGCCGTGCCCGTGCTCGAGAACTTCGGCCTGCGCGTGATCGAGGAGTTCCCCTTCGACCTCGACGGCGGCGCGGCATGGATCCACGACTTCCTGCTCGAGGCCGGCGATCCCGCCGCCGTCGCCGACCTGGCGGCGTTGCGCGCGCGCCTGGAGCCGGCGCTGACTGCGGTCCTCCTCGGACAACAGGAAAACGACGGCTTCAATGCGCTGGTCGTCGCCTGCGGCCTATCGGCGGAGGCGGCCGGGTGGCTGCGGGCCTATTTCCGCTACCTGCGACAGACGGGCGTGACGTACGGGCTGATGACCGTCGTCGACGCGCTGCGCCGCTATCCCGACATCGCCCGGGCCCTGGTCGCGCTGTTCGAGGCGCGGTTCACCGGCGACGGCGTGGCGGACGCGGGCGCGATCGACGCGGGGCTGGCACACGTCGCGGCGATCGACGACGACCGGATCCTGCGCCTGTACCGCGCCGTTATCCTGGCGACGCTGCGCACCAACGCCTTCGTTCCCGGCGGTCCGGAGGCGCTGGCGTTCAAGCTCGACAGCCGCGCGGTGCCGGGCCTGCCGCGACCGGTGCCGTACCGCGAGATCTGGGTCTTCTCGACCCTGGTCGAGGGCATTCACCTGCGCTACGGCCCGATCGCCCGCGGCGGGCTGCGGTGGTCGGACCGTCGCGACGACTTCCGCACCGAGGTGCTGGGGCTGGTCAAGGCGCAGAAGGTCAAGAACACCGTCATCGTCCCGACCGGAGCCAAGGGCGGCTTCTATCCCAAGCAGCTGCCGCCGCCGTCGAGCCGCGACGCGTGGCTGGCCGAGGGGACGGCGGCGTACAAGGTCTTCATCCGCGCCCTGCTGTCGCTGACCGACAATTATGCGCCCGACGGCAGCACGGTACCGCCCGCCGATGTCGTCTGCCACGACGGTCCCGATCCCTATCTCGTCGTCGCCGCCGACAAGGGCACGGCGACCTTCTCCGACACGGCCAACGCCATCGCCCTCGACCACGGCTTCTGGCTGGGCGACGCCTTCGCCAGCGGCGGCCGGGTCGGCTATGACCACAAGGCGATGGCGATCACCGCGCGCGGCGCATGGATTTCCGTGCAGCGTCACTTCCGCGAGATGGGGGTCGACGTCCAGCGCGATCCCGTCACCGTCGTCGGCGTCGGCGACATGAGCGGCGACGTCTTTGGCAACGGTATGCTGTTGTCGTCGGCGATCCGCCTCGTCGCCGCCTTCGACCACCGCCACATCTTCCTCGATCCCACGCCCGACGCGGCGGCGTCCTTTGCCGAGCGCAAGCGGCTGTTCGACCTGCCCCGCTCGTCGTGGGACGACTATGACCGGGCGCTGATCTCGGCGGGCGGCGGCGTCTTTCCGCGCAGCCAGAAGGCCATTCCGCTGACGCCCGAGGTCCAGGCGGTGCTCGGCATCGCCGCCGACAGCGCCTCGCCGTCGGAGCTGATCGTCGCCATCCTGAAGGCGCAGGTCGACCTGCTGTGGTTCGGCGGCATCGGCACCTATGTGAAGGCGGCGGGCGAATCGAACGCCGACGTGGGCGACCGGGCCAACGACGCGCACCGCATCGACGGTGCCGACATCGGCGCCAAGGTCGTCGGCGAGGGCGCGAACCTCGGCCTGACCCAGGCCGGCCGCATCGAATATGCAACGCACGGCGGGCGGCTGAACACCGACTTCATCGACAATTCGGCGGGCGTCGACTGCTCGGACAACGAGGTCAACATCAAGATCGCGCTCAACGCCGAAGTCGCCGCCGGGCGGCTGAGCGAGGAAGCGCGCAACGCCCTGCTCGCCGAGATGACCGACGATGTCGCGGCGCTGGTGCTGCGCGACAACACGCTCCAGACCCAGGCGCTGAGCATCGCCGAGCGTGGCGGCGTGGCGGCGCTGCCCGGCCATGTCCGCCTGATCGAGATGCTGGAGGATTCGGCCGCCGAGCTCGACCGCAAGGTCGAGGGGCTGGCGTCGTCGGAGGCGCTGACCCAGCGCGGGCGCAGCGGCCACGGCCTGACCCGCCCCGAACTCGCCGTCGTCATGGCCTATGCCAAGATGGCGGTCTACGACGCGGTCGTGGCGAGCGACGTCGTCGACGATCCGCTGCTCGTGCCGGTGCTCCACGGCGCCTTCCCGCGCGCGATGCAGGAGCGCTTTGCCGGCGCCATCGACCACCACCGCCTGCGGCGCGAGCTGATCGCGACCAAGCTTGCCAATGCGCTGGTCAACCGCGGCGGGCTGACCCTGCCGTTCGAGCTGGGCGAGGAATTCGGCGTCGATCTGGCCGCCGTCGCCGGTGCTTTTGTCGCCGCGCGGGAACTGTTCGACTTCCGCGGCCTGTGGGAGGCGATCGACGCCGCCGACGTTCCGGGGCCGGTCCACCTCGACCTCCACGTCCAGGCGGTGTCGGCGCTCGGCACCCAGATGTCGGACCTGCTCCGTTCCGGGGCCGGCATGAGCCCGACGGCGCTGGTGACCAAGCTCCGTCCCGGCATCGCCCGGCTGGGGAACACGCTCGCCGACCTGCTTCGCCCCGAGCCCAAGGCGCAGATCGACCGCCTTGCCGCCGCCCTGACGACGCTCGGCGCGCCGGCCGCCATCGCCGACTGGCTGGTGCGGATCGAGGCGCTCGACGGGGCGGTCGGCGTCGGCCTGCTCGCCGCCGACCTCGGCCTCGACGAGGCGGGTCTTGCGGGGGCGTACACCGATCTCGGCGCGGCGACCGGCCTCGACTGGGCCAAGGGCGCGGCGGCGGCGCTGACCCCGTCCGATCCGTGGGAGCGGCTGTTGAAGGCGGGGCTGGTCCGCGACTTCGAAGCGCTGCGCCTCGACCTTCTACGCCGGATCGTTCCGGCCGGCGGCGACCCCCGTGCGGCCGTCGCGACGTGGCAGGCGGCGCACGACGCCGCCGTCGCCCGCATCGCCGCTTCGGTCGCGCGGGCGCGGACGAGCGCGGGCGTGACCACGGCGATGCTCGCCCACCTGGCGGCGCAGGCGCGAACCGCGCTCGCCGCCTAGTCGAACAGGCTGGAGACCGAACTCTCCTCGCTCGTCCGGCGCATCGCCTCGGCGAGCAGCGGGGCGATGGTGATGATGCGGATGTTCTTGGCCGTCCGCACGACCTCCAGCGGCGCGATCGAATCGGTGATGACGAGTTCGGTCAGTTCCGACGCCGCGACCCGCGCCACCGCCCCGCCCGACAGGACGCCGTGGGTGATGTAGGCGGTGACGCTCGTCGCGCCGGACTGCATCAGCGCGGCGGCGGCGTTGCACAGGGTGCCGCCGGAATCGATGATGTCGTCGACCAGCACGCAGGTCCGCCCGCCGACGTCGCCGATGATGTTCATCACTTCGGATTCGCCGGGGTTCTCGCGGCGCTTGTCGACGATCGCCAGCGGCGCGTTGCCCAGTCGCTTGGCCAGGGCGCGGGCACGGACGACGCCGCCGACGTCGGGCGAGACGATCGTCAGGTTGGTCTTGGGCAGCCGCGCGACGATGTCGGCGTGCATCACCGGGGCGGCGAACAGGTTGTCGGTCGGGATGTCGAAGAAGCCCTGGATCTGCCCGGCGTGGAGATCGACCGACAGCACGCGGTCGGCACCCGCCTTGGTGATCAGGTTCGCCACCAGCTTGGCCGAGATCGGCGTTCGCGGCCCCGGCTTGCGGTCCTGCCGGGCGTAGCCGAAATAAGGGACGACCGCGGTGATCCGCCGGGCCGAAGCGCGGCGCAGCGCATCGATGCAGATCAGCAGTTCCATCAGGTTGTCGTTGGCCGGCGCGCTGGTCGGCTGAACGACAAAGACGTCTTCGCCGCGGACGTTTTCGTGGATCTCGACGAACACCTCCTCGTCGGCGAAGCGACGGACGCTGGCCTTGGTCAGCGGCAGGTCGAGATACGAGGCGATCGCCGCCGCAAGCTCGGGGTTCGAATTCCCCGACAGGATCTTCATGGCGCACCCCCGATAATGCCGGCGCTCTTAGCCCAAGCGGTCACGGATCGGCAACATCTGGAGCAGCGCAATCATCCGGTCACACAGCGCAGCGACAATGGGCGGTGCGGAGGGGGCTCCGGGCGCAGGGCGGAGGGGGCAGGATGGCGAGCGACTTCGAGCGGGCGCAGCGCATCTTCGCGGTCCACGCGCCGGGCTCGCGCTGCGAGCTGACCCGCGACGGCCTGCGGATCCGCGCGACCGCCAAGGGCAACGACGCCGTCAGCGTCGTCTTCTGGGCCTGGTCGGACAACGACGACATGCGCGCGCAGGCGCGGGCCCTGATGGGCGGCACCCCGCTCCCCTGAGCCTGGTCAGGGCAGCGCGATCAGCGACAGGTTGCGGCCATAGTCGCCCGCACCCGCGTGGACCGAGCGCCGGTAGCTGAAGTGGTCGGTCGCCGTAGGTGTCGATACCCAGGCACGCGACGCGCGTCACCCCGGCGGCGGCGAGCTGCGCCGCGACGAAGCCTTCGAGGTCGAAGTGCAGGTGCCCGGGCCGGCCGGCGCGGAAGAAGCGGTCGAAAGCGGGGTCGGCGGCGCGGAACGGCGCGGCATAGGCATCCTGCACCTCGTAGCTGGCCTGCGCGATGCACGGACCGACCGCAGCGACGATCCGCGCGCGCCGCGCGCCCAGTCGCTCCATGGCGGCGACGGTCGCCGGCAGCACCCCGTAGAGCGCGCCCTTCCACCCGGCGTGCGCCGCGCCGACGACCCCCGCGGCGGTATCGGCGAACAACACCGGAGCGCAATCGGCGGCCAGGACGCCCAGAACGACAGTGCGGTCGGTGGTGACCAGCGCATCCGCCTGCGGCCGGGCGGCGAGGTCGGCGGCGTCGCTGAAACCGGGGTCGGCAACGACCGCGGTCGCGCTGTGGATCTGGTGGACGGTGACCAGGGCCGCGCCGGGGGCAACGGCGGCGGCGGCGCGGCGGCGGTTTTCGGTCACCGCGCCGGGGTCGTCGGACGAGCCGAGCCCGGTGTTGAGGCTGGCGAAGATGCCACCCGAGACGCCGCCGCTGCGCCCGCAGAAGCCGTGGCGCGTGCCGGCAAGGGTCGCGGTGGTGGCGAACGGCACGGTCATGCGTCGAGCGCCAGGCGGCAGATGATGTCCTCGTCGGCATGATCGCCGACCATGAAGGTGTACGGCTTGACCTCGACGAAGCCGGCGCGGGCGTAGAACCGCCGCGCCCGAGGGTTGTCGACGAACACCGACAGCCACAGGTCGGCCGCACCGCGGCCCCGCGCCGCGGCGACCGCCCAGCCGAGCAGCGCCGCCGCCACGCCGCTGCCGTGGAAGGGCGGGTCGACGTAGAGCTGGTACAGTTGCAGCCCCGGCCGCTCGCCGCGCTGGGCGTCGACGTCGAAGGTCAGCGGGCCGATGCGGGCATAGCCGATCGCCGCGCCGCCGACCTCGGCCAGGCGGACGCTGGCGTCGCCGGACAGCGCCGCCGCCCACCGCTCGGGCGTGTGGTTTTCAAGGAAGGTCGCCAGGTTCTCGGGCGAATAAAGATGACCGAACGTGGCGGTGAAGGTGCGCTTGCCAACCGCGGACAGCGACTGTGCGTCACGGCTCGACGCGTCGCGGTAGGCGACCGTCATGCGAACCCCGGCGGGCAGTCGCCACCTGGCGTCAGCGCCATGACCTTGAACAAAATCCCCATCGCCTGCCCCTCCGTCAGCCGCGCCACCGCCGCGTCGATCGCCTCCGCCTGAACCGGTGTTGCCCGCCGCTTCAGCGCCGCCGCGCGCGCGTCGATCCCAAGCGATCGTAGAAACTCGCCCTGCCCGACCGGGCCCCAGGCGGCGACGCCGGCGGCCGCCGCCAGCGCCGCGAAGTCGACGTGCGCCGTCAGGTCGGCCTCGCCCGGCGTGGCGAGCGGATCGGCCGGCGCATGCCCGCGCACCGCCTGCAGCGTGTCGCCGACCGCCGGCCCGGCATAGCCATAGTCGACGATGAGCGCCGCGCCCCCCTGCGCCCGCAGCCGCGCCCCGATCTCGGCGGCAATCGTCCCGCTCACCGGCGACAGCTCGACGACGCTGCCCAGTGCGGCCGCGGCGAGCGGCGGCGGCACCAGCGGCGCGGCAGCGGCGGGTGCGGCGGCGAACATCAGTCCGTCGCCGGTTGCCGCCACCATCCGCTCGCGCCAGCCGCGCTCGGTCCGGACCAGCTGGCGGACCGGCAGCGCGTCGAAGAACTCGTTCGCCACCAGGAACAGCGGCCCGTCGTCCGGGACCGCATCGAGCGCGTCGAACCACGCCGCCGCCGGGTGCCGCGCCGCCTGCGCCGCGCGGAGCGCCGGGCTGGTCTCGACGAAGGCGACCGGCGGCTGCCAGCCGGCGGCCGCGAGGCTGCGCCGCATGTCGGCCATCAGCGTGCCCCGCCCCGGCCCCAGCTCGACCAGCCGCGCCGCCGCCGGTGCCCCCGCGCTCCGCCAGCGGTCGGCGAGCCACGCGCCGAGCAGCTCACCGAACATCTGGCTGATCTCGGGCGCGGTGGTGAAGTCGCCCGCTGCGCCCAGCGGATCGCGCGTCGCGTAATACTGCGCGTTGCACCGCGCCATGTAGGCGGCGACCGACATCGGCGCTGCGGCGATGTCGGCGCGCAGGCGCGCGGCAAACGTCATGCGGCGACGGGCACCGCCGTGCGCTGCCGGCTCCACAGGACCAGCGCCAGCCCGACGACGATCATCGGCAGGCAGAGCCACTGGCCCATGGTCAGGCCGAGCGCGAGATAGCCGACCTGCGCGTCGGGCTCGCGGAAGAATTCGATGCCGAAGCGGATCGCGCCGAACGCGGCCGCCGCCGCACCGGTAAGCAGCCCGGGATGGACCCGCGCCCGCGTCCGCCAGAACAGCCACATCATGATCGCGAACAGCAGCACCCCCTCGCCGGCGGCCTCGAACAACTGGCTCGGGTAGCGGGGCAGCGGCCCGGCGTCGGGGAAGATCATGCCCCAGTCGTGGCCGGTGACGCGGCCCCACAGCTCGCCGTTGACGAAGTTGGCGCAGCGCCCGAGGAACTGGCCGATCGGCTCGACGCAGGCGACATAGTCGGCGATCCGCAGCCAGTTGAGCCCGTTCGCCCGCGCGAAGAGGATGATGGCGATCAGCGAACCGATGACGCCGCCGTGGAACGACATGCCGCCCTCCCACAGCTTCAGGATGTCGAGCGGGTGCGCGGCGAAGCGGGCGAAGTCGTAGAACAGGACATAGCCGATCCGCCCGCCGAGGATGATGCCGACGGTCGCCCAGGTGATGAAGGCGTCGGCGTGCGCCCGCGTCATCGGCGGCCCCCAGCTGTCGAGCATCCGGCCGAGCAGCCACCAGCCGCCGAGGATGCCGCCGATATAGGCCAGGCTGTACCAGCGCAGCGCGAAGCCGTGGAACTCGAACAGCACCGGCGACAGGTGCAGGCTGGTCCAGTCGAGCGCGATCTGGGCGTGTCCGAGCATATTTGGCCTTGTGCGTCGCGGCGAGCGCGCACCATAGTCGCGGGCAACGAGAAGACAATTGGGTGAGGACATGGCCGACCTCGACACGTTCCGGAACGAGACGCGCCACTGGCTCGAGGCGAACTGTCCGCCCGAGATGCGGCTGCCGGTCAAGGGCGACGGCGACGTCGTCTGGGGCGGCCGCGGCGCGACGATGACGCCGCCGCAGCGCGCGTGGCTCGACGCCATGGCGGGCCGCGGCTGGACCGTGCCGGAGTGGCCGCAGGCCTATGGCGGCGGCGGCCTCAGCAAGGACGAGGCCAAGGTCCTGGCGCAGGAGATGCGCGGCATCCGGGCGCGCTCGCCGCTGTCGTCGTTCGGGATCTGGATGCTCGGGCCGGCGCTGCTGAAGTACGGCAACGAGGAACAGAAGCGCGAGCACCTGCCCAAGATCGCGCGTGGCGAGATCCGCTGGTGCCAGGGCTATTCCGAGCCCGGCGCAGGGTCAGACCTCGCCTCGCTGCGCACCAGCGCGGTCCTCGACGGCGACGACTACGTCGTCAACGGCCAGAAGGTGTGGACCAGCTATGCCGACAAGGCCGACTGGATCTTCTGCCTCGTCCGCACCGACCCGGCTGCGCCCAAGCACCTGGGCATCTCCTTCCTGCTGTTCGACATGGCGAGCCCGGGCGTCTCGACCTCGCCGATCAAGCTGATCAGCGGCTATTCGCCCTTCTGCCAGACCTTCTTCGACGACGTCCGCGTGCCCGCGGCCAACCTCGTCGGCACGCCGGGCAAGGGCTGGGACATCGCCAAATACCTGCTGACGCACGAGCGCGAGATGATCGGCGATCTCGACGACGGCCGCCGCTCGCTGTCGCAGATCGCGGTCAAGACATTGGGCGAGGCCGGCGTCGCGCCGCTCCGGACCGACATCGTCCGCCACGAGATCGACGCGCTCGCCTTCGGGCTGACGATGGAGCGGGTCAAGGACGAGACGCGCGCCGGCCAGGGCACGGGGGCGCTGTCGTCGATGCTCAAATATTACGGGACCGAGCTCAACAAGGCGCGGCAGGAACTGCTGATGAGCGTCGGCGGCAGCGACAGCCTCGCCTGGGACGGCGCCGGCGAGGTCGACACCGCCCGCCATTGGCTGCGCAGCCGGGCGAATTCGATCGAGGGCGGCACGAGCGAGGTCCAGCTGAACATCATCGCCAAGCGCGTGCTGCAGCTGCCGGGGGCCTGAGGCGTGGTTGCGCCGCGCGCCTCGATCAACTATGTTCAAGCCATGGACATAAGCCTTGCGCCTGCCGCTGCCATGACCTCGCGCCTCGTCGTGATGATGACGCCCGGCGACAAGAAGGCCATCGAGGCGCGGGCGCGGGCGCTCGACCTGTCGACCAGCGAACTGGTTCGTCGCGCGGCGGCGTCATACGAGGAGCAGGTCACGCCGGAAGAGGCGCGGATGCTCGAGATGCTGGCCGACGAATTCGAGACGGCAGTGGCGGACATCCGCCAGACGCTACGGGAGACGAACGAGCGGATCGACGCCCATTTCGCCGAGATGGCGACGATCCGGGCCAAGCCGCCCGTCATCGACCTCGACGACGATCAGCTCGCGGCGCTGCAGGATATCTTCTGGGCAGCGGGCAAGGTTCCGGCATGAGCTTCACCGAGCGTCTGTTCGGCGGCATCAAAGACCTGATGGTCATGCGCGACGACCTCAGACGCCTTCAGGTCGGGGTCGATCGCCTGATCGACAAGGAAGCGAACCATGAGAATCGCCTGGTTCGCATCGAGACGATCATCGAGATGAGCATGCGGTCGCCACAACGGCGCCTGCCGAAGTAACGACGGCCAGGCCCTGGAGCCGGCCGCGAGGGGAGTGACGACTTGGCATTAGTCCTGACCGACGACCAGGCGATGGTCCGCGATTCCGCCGACGGCTTCTTCGCTGCCGAGGCTCCCGTCGCCGAGCTCCGCCGGCTGCGCGACACCGGCGACGAAGCGGGGTTCGACCGCGGTCTGTGGGCGAAGATGGCCGAAATGGGGTTTGCCGGCGTGCTCGTCCCCGAAGCCCACGGCGGGGCGGGCTTCGGCCATGTCGCCGCCGGGCTGGTGCAGGAGGCGATCGGCCGCAACCTGTCGTGCTCGCCGCTGCTGTCGACCGCGATCCTCGCCGCAACCGCGCTGGTCCGCGGCGGCAGCCCGGAGCAGCAGGCGCAGTATCTGCCACAGATCGCCAGCGGGGAACGTCTGTTCGCACTCGCCGCCGACGAGGCCGCGCGCCACGCGCCGGCGCGCATAGCGACCCGCGCCGAGCCATCGGGCAACGGCTTTCGCCTGACCGGAACCAAGGGATTCGTCCTCGACGGGCAGGTCGCCGACACGCTGATCGTCGCAGCGCGCACCGCCGGCGACGACGACGCCACCGACGGCATCACCCTGTTCCTGGTCGACGCCCATGCACCCGGGGTCGAGATCGCCCGCCGGTCGATGGTCGACAGCCGCGGCGCGGCGCGCGTGACGCTCAGCGACGTCGCGGTCGACGGCGCGGACGTGCTGGGGACGGTCGGCGGCGGCTGGCCGCTGCTCGACCGCGTGCTCGACACCGGCCGCGCCGCCATAGCGGCCGAGATGCTCGGCGTGGCGCACGAAAGCTTCCGCCGCACGGTCGACTATTTGAAGGAACGCGAGCAGTTCGGCGTCACGATCGGCAGCTTCCAGGCGCTCCAGCACCGCGCCGCGCACCTGTTCTGCGAGGTCGAATTGGCCCGCTCGGCAACGCTGCGCGCGCTTGTCGCCCTCGACGCCGACGACGACCAGGTGCCGCTGTTCGCCAGCCTGGCCAAGGCCAAGGCCGGCGAGGTCGCCAAGCTCGCGACCAACGAAGGCGTGCAGATGCACGGCGGCATCGGCATGACAGACGACTTCGACATCGGCTTCTTCATGAAACGGGCGCGGGCGGCGCGGGAGACCTTCGGCGACTTCGCCTTCCACGGCGACCGCCTCGCTGCGCTGATGGGCTACTGACATGGGGAGCGCCCTCGACGCCCAGCTCGATGCCGTCGTCGCCGCGATCACGGCGCCGGGCGGGCCGCTCGCCGTCGGCCACGCGACCATCCGCGGTGCCGACCTGCCGGTGTTCGTCAACGCACCGGCGACGATGCGCGACTATCTCGCCTATTTCTTCGCCGCCAATGGGGCCAAGGAGTTCCTCGTCTACCAGGGCGAGCGCTACACCTTCGCCGACATCCATGCGCAGGCGCTGAAGGTCGCCGCCGTCCTTCAGGACCGCGGCATCGCCAAAGGCGACCGCGTCGCCATCGCCATGCGCAACTATCCCGAATGGATCAGCACCTATTGCGGCGTGCTCCACCTCGGCGCGGTCGCGGTGCCGATGAACGCGTGGTGGAAGGGCGAGGAGCTCGGCTACGGCATCGCCCATTCGGGCACGCGGCTGGTCGTCGCCGATGAGGAGCGGGCGCGGCGGCTGGCGGCGCTGACCGCGCTCGGCGTGCCGGTGCTGACGGTACGGACGTCTCCGGACGTGGCCGCCGGCCTCGGTTTCGAACGCCTCGACGATGCGCTGGCGACCGCGGCCGACGCCCCGTGGTACCTGCCGCCGGTCGACCCCGAGGACGACGCGACGATCATGTACACGTCCGGCTCGACCGGCATGCCCAAGGGAGCCGTGTCGACCCAGCGGGCGATCGCCAGTGGGTCCCTCAATTATCTCGTCACCGGCCTCGCGCTGCTCCAGCTGGCGACCGCCGCCGGGCTGCCGTCAGCCGAGCAGCAGGTCATGCTGTTGAACGTGCCGCTGTTCCACATCACCGGCTCGGTCCCGGTCCTGCTGGTGTCGATCGCCATCGGGCGCAAGATGGTCATCATGCACAAGTGGGACGCCGGCGACGCGCTCCGCCTGATCGCCGAGGAGAAGGCGACCTACTTCGTCGGCGTGCCGACGATGGGGCTGGAGCTGATGAACCACCCCGACCGCGGCAAGTACGACCTGTCGAGCCTGGTCGACATCGCCAGCGGCGGTGCGCCCCGCCCGCCCGAGCATGTCGAGCGCATCGGCCAGGCGTTTCCCGGCAAGCAGCCGGTCCAGGGCTACGGCCTGACCGAGACCAACGGCGTCGGTGCCGGCATCTTCCGCGACAATTACCTCGCCAAACCCGCCTCGACCGGCCGCGCCGCCCCGCCGCTGGTCGAGATCGGCATCGCCGACCCCGCCGGTGGTCCCTTCGCGCCGCTGCCGGCGGAGACGGTCGGCGAGGTCTGCATCCGCACCGTCGCCAACTGCCGCGGCTATTGGCGGAACGAGGCGGCGACCGCGGCCGCCTTCGTCGGCGACGGCTGGTTCCGCACCGGCGATCTCGGCCGGCTCGACGCCGACGGCTATCTGTTCATCGTCGACCGCAAGAAGGACATCATCATCCGCGGCGGCGAGAACATCAGCTGCCAGGAGGTCGAGAGCGCGCTCTACGCCCACCCGGCCGTCGCCGAGGCGTGCGTCTTCGGCCTGCCCGACGAGCGGCTGGGCGAGATCGTCGGCGCGGTGGTCTATCGCAAGCCCGGCGCGGCGCTGGAGGCGGAGGCGCTGGTCCAGTTCGTCGCCCGCGACCTCGCCTCGTTCAAGGTGCCGGCGCATCTGTGGTTCGCCGACCAGCCGCTGCCCAAGCTCGGCTCGGCCAAGATCGACAAGGTGGCCCTGCGGGGTGTATATCGCGCGCTCTACGCCGCGCAGGAGCATGTCTGATGTTCACGACGATGGTCGAGGGGACGCGTGAGGACTGGGGCCACATCGCCCGCGAGCACGCCGTCCACCAGAAGTCCGCCGCGCCCGAGCAGATCATGGAGTCGCTCGCCCGCCTCGACCGGATCGAGGTCGGCTTCGCCGCGACCCAGCTCGGCCACAGCCTGATGGCCGGGACCCTCGCCCGCCGCGCCGGCGCGAGCGACGAGGAAGTCGTCGCCGCGCTGTGCCACGACCTTGGCAAGCTGATGAGCATCCCCAATCACGGACCGATCGCGGCGGAAATCCTGAAGCCCTATGTCCGCGAGGATATCTATCACGCGGTCAAGCACCATCAGGCGTTCCAGGGCCGCTATTACTACGAATATCTCGGCCAGTCGCCGAACCTGCGCGACGATTTCGCGAGCGAGCCGTGGTACGACTTTGCGGTCAAGCTGGTCGACGAGTGGGACGGCCCGGCATTCGATCCCGACTTCCCCGCCGACAGCCTCGAGAGCTTCCGCCCCGAAGTGACGCGCGTGTTCAGCAGCCCGAAACGGATGTTCTGACGCCTCAGCCGTTTTCGGCGACGGCCGCCAGCCGTCGCCCCGGCAGCCGGACCAGTACCAGCGCCAGCGCGACCAGCGCCATGCCGCCAAGCTCGGCCGCACCCGGCGCTTCGCCGAAGCGCCACGCCCCGATCGTCGCGGCGATCGCCGGCTGAACGAGCAGCGTCAGCCCGATGACGAGCGGGGGCAGATAGCCGACCGCAAAGACGACCAGCCCCTGCCCGACCACCTGGCTGCCGAGTGCGAGCAGGACCAGCGGCGTCCAGTCGCCCGGCCAGAAGCGCCCCGCCGCCGCCAGCGGCAGCAGCGCCAGCGCGCCGAACAGCGTCGCCCAGGCGAGCAGCGGCAGGGGCGCGACGGTCGCGCGGACCCGGTCGAGCGCGATGAAGTAGCCGGTATAGGCGATCCCTGCGCCGATGCACAGCAGGTCCCCCGTCAGGTGCGTCGCCGAGACGTCGGCGCTGCGCCCGATCAGGAGGGCGATGCCTGCGCCGGCGCACAGCAGCGCAACACCCGCCGTCCGCGTCGGCCAGGTCCGCGCCACGGCGAAGCCGTACGCCGGCAACAGGAAGCTGGCGCAGTTGCTGACCAGCGCGGCGTTCGCCAGTGTCGTCCGGACGATGCCGAGGTGCCACAGCGCGAGGTCGAGCGCGAACAGCCCGCCCGCCGCCGCGATCGCCGCCAGCATCGCTCCCCGCGGGCGCGCCACCGGCCCGGCCACGGCGCGGGCGAGGACGAACAGGGGCAGCGTGCCGAGCGCCATCCGCCAGAAGGCCGACGCCGGCGCCGGCACGTCGGCCAGACGCACCAGCCACGGCCCGAAGGCGAGCGCCACCGAGCCGGCGAGCATGGCCGGAAAGGCGAGGCGCTGCGGCGTCACCGGCGGCAGCGTCACGTCGCGCTGATGCCGCCGTCGATATAGAGCTCGGTGCCGGTGACGAATTTCGCCTCGTCGCTGACGAGGTAGACCGCGCCCCAGGCGACGTCGTCGGGCTCGCCGACGCGGCCCAGCGGGATCTGGCGCGCGAGCTTGGCAAGCCCCGCCTCGCGCTCGCATGCCGCCGACGAGGTTGTCGAGGATCGGCGTGTCGATGAAGACGGGATGGATGCTGTTGCAGGTCACGGGATAGCGCTCCTTGGCGCAGTGGAGCGCGACCGATTTCGACAGGTGTCGCACCGCCGCCTTGGCCGAATTATACGCCGCCATGTTGGCCGCGGCGATGACGCCGGCGATCGACGAGATGTTGAGGATCGACCCGCGCCCGCCGTCGGCCGCGCAGGTGGCGACGATCAGCGGCAGTGCGTGTTTGCAGCCGTAGAAGACGCTGTCGAGGTCGACGGCGTGGACCCGTCGCCAATCATCGTCGCTCGTGCTCTCGACCGTGCCGCCGGTGCCGATGCCGGCATTGTTGACGAGGATGTGCAATCCGCCGAAGCGCTCCGTGGCGAACGCCAGCGCCGCCTGCCACTCATCGGGGGAGGTGACGTCGTGGCCACGCGCGGCGGCCGCAGCGCCGAGCCCGGCGGCGGTCGCCCGGGCGCCGGCGGCATTGATGTCGGTAACGACGACGCGCGCGCCCTCGGCGACGAACTTCGCCGCCATCGCCGCGCCGAGGCCCTGCGCCCCACCGGTGACCATCGCCACCTTGCCCGCCAACCGTCCCGCCATGCCCGTCCTCCCGATCGTTGCCGCGCTTGTGGCCTGCGGGACACGATGCCGCAAGCTTCGGCGCAGCGCGAACGAAGCGGGAACGATGCGGCGGCGGCGGGGTTTCTCCCGCTGATTGCCGTTGCCGCCTGCGCGGGACGGAAGGAAGAAGGAACACGCCGTGGCGACCGATACTCCCGAAAATCCCAAGACCCACCCGACGTCGAACGCCGAGAAAGACCCGCACGACTGGACCACCGGCGACGAGCCGATGACAGGCGCACAGGCGTCGTACCTGAAGACGCTGTCCGAGGAGGCCCACGAGGACTTCGACCCCGAGCTGTCGAAGGCCGACGCCTCGCTCAAGATCGATGCGCTGCAAGAGAAGACCGGGCGCGGACGCTAGGCGGCGGCACGAAGCAGGGCGCTCGGCAGCCGCGTGAGGTTGGGCGCAAGGCCGGGGCGCTTGCCGGCGGCGGCGCGCCCGACTACCCCGCGGAGACTATATCAGCGGGGTCGTCCATGCTCACCGTCGCCGTCCAGATGGACCCGATCGAGACCGTCAACGTCGCCGGCGATTCGACCTTTGCGCTGATGCTGTCGGCGCAGGCTCGCGGTCACCGGCTGTTTCATTACCTGTCGACCGCGCTGACCTATGTTGGCGGACGGGTCACGGCGCGGGCACGCCCGCTGACGGTCGAGCGCACGCCGGGGGCGCATTTCCGCTGGACCGGCGAGACGACAACCCTCGATCTTGGCCGCGACACCGACGTCGTCCTGATGCGCCAGGACCCGCCGTTCGACATGGCTTACATCACCGCGACGCACCTGCTCGAGCGGGTCCAGGGTGAGACGTTGGTGGTCAATGATCCCGCCGAGGTGCGGAATGCGCCGGAAAAGCTGTTCGTCCTCGGGTTTCCCGAGCTGATGCCGCCGACGATGGTGACGCGCAGCCTGGCGCAAGCGCAGGCGTTCCGCGCCGAGCACGGAGACATTGTCATCAAGCCGCTGTACGGTAACGCCGGCTCGGCGGTGTTCCAGATCCGCGAAGGCGACGCCAACCTCGCCGCGCTGATCGAGCTGTTCAGCGACGTCTGGCGCGAGCCGTTCATGGTCCAGAAGTTCCTTCCCGACGTGTCGCGCGGGCGACAAGCGCATCGTCCTGGTCGACGGCGTCGCGACGGGAGCGATCAACCGGCGACCCAAGACGGGCGAAATCCGCTCCAACCTTGCCGCCGGCGGCGCTGCGGAAGCGACGGCACTGTCGCCGCGCGAGGAGGAGATCTGCGCAGACGATCGGGCCGGAGCTGAAGCGCCGCGGGCTGGTGTTCGTCGGCATCGACGTCATCGGCGGCTATCTGACCGAGATCAACGTCACCTCGCCCACCGGCATCGTCGCCATCGACCGGTTCAACGGCACGGATACGGCGGCGGCGATCTGGGACGCGATCGAGGCCCGGCTGCGGCCGACGGCAAGCTGACGACCGTCCTGCCGTTCGTCAGCTCGTCGCCGGATACGCGCTAGGCGGCGGGGCGGCGGACGAACCCTGCCGAACCATTCGACGCGGGCGTTGCCCGCCGACAGCCGCTCCAAAGTGATCGCGGCAAAGGGCCGCCGTCGTACCGGTCCGGGGGGATGACCCGCAAACCCGGCGGCCAGCATCGCCAGGCGACTTGCGCCAAGCGGACGAACGCGAAGGGCGCTCCTCCGCTTGGCGGATGTCGCGGCTCAGCTTCAGGTGCTGCGCCGAGATACTTGTTCATCTCGAACATCGTGCACTTGTCGCGGCCGAAGACCTTCTTGAGCTTGTCGTCGGCCAGAATTTCGCGCTTGTCGGCGGGGTTCTGCAGGTTGTGCTTGCGGATATAATCCCACACCTTGCTGACCACCTGGCCGCGCGGCAGCATGTCCTTGCCGACGATCTCGGCCAGTTCCGGCGACGGCGTCAGCGGCTTTTGCAGCGCGTCGGGCTTCTTCGGGTCCTTGGGCTCGGCAGCCGCCTTGGCCGCCTTCGGCTTCGCCTCCTTGGCCGCAGTCGTCTTCGGAGCGGCCTTGGCGGGCCTTCTCCGGCTTGTCGGCTTTGGGCTTGGCGGTCTTCGGTGTCGTCGCCATCGACATTCTCTCCCCTTGTCCTGGTCGGTCGCTACTTCAAACGGCCTGAAGGGCCTTGTTAAGCCGCGAACCTTAGTCCTTTTGCATGGCCGTGCAATCGGCTGTGCGCGCAGGGCGCATGTCACCGGCACACGGCGATGGCGTCGGGCAGCGCGCGCGGTTCGAACACGGCGAGGTACACGCCGCGGCCGACCGGCGCGGCTGGCCGTGCGGGCGTAGCCGATGGCGCCAGTTCGCACGCGAGCAGTGCGGGCGGCGTGCCGTGGGCGAGCGTCGGCCGATCGGCGTCGACGATGGCGATGCGGCCACCGACCCTGAGGCTCCGCCGCAGCCGCCACAGCAGCGCGTAGGGCTGGCTGATCTCGTGGTACATGTGGACCATCAATACGACGTCGACGCTGCCCGGGTTAAGCGGCACGGCGTCGGGCGCGCCGAGCAGCGCTGTGACGTTATGCTAGCGGCGCACCCGCCGCGCGAGCTGCGCCACGGTCGCGCGTGTCGATATCCTCGGCGATGACGTGCCCGCGCGGGCCGACGGCGCGCGACAGCGGCGGCTCGTAATAGCCTTCGCCCGCGCCGATGTCGGCCACCGTGCGCCCGGCCAGCGGCCCCAGCGCGGCGATGACGATCCGCGCCTCGCCGGCGTCGTCGCGCGCCGCTCGTCCGACCAGCGCGCCGACACGATCGGCGCGACCGGACGCGCCGGGTGGCGGGAAACACCGGCTCGCGGACGGGCGCCGCGCCGCCGGCGACGACGCCGGCCAGCGGCCAGCGAGCAGCAGCGCGCAGCTTCACCGGGGGGCGATCACCATCAGCATCTGACGCCCCTCCATCTTCGGCAGCTGCTCGACCTTGGCATAGTCGATCGCATCGTCGCGGACGCGCTCGAGCAGCGCCAGCCCAAGCTCGCCGTGGGACGAGCTCGCGGCCACGGAAGCGCAGCGTCAGCTTGACCTTGTCGCCCTCCTCGATGAAGCGCTGAACCGCCTTCATCTTGGTGTCATAGTCGTGGTCGTCGATGTTGGGACGCATCTTGATCTCCTTGATCTCCTGCGTCTTCTGGTTCTTGCGCGCCGCCGCGGCCTTCTTCTGCGCCTCGTACTTGAACTTGCCGACGTCGAGGATCTTGCACACCGGCGGATCGGCACCGGGCGAAACCTCGACGAGGTTCATGCCCGCCTCGTGCGCGGTGGCGATCGCTTCGCGGGTGTAGAGGACGCCGAGGTTCTCGCCGTCCTGATCGATCACGCGCACCTTGGGCACGGTGATGAATTCGTCGTAGCGCGGGCCGTTCATCGGCACGGGCGCATTCTGCGGGCGGCGGGTCAAGGGCGGGGGTATGGCAGCGTCTCCTGATGGATCATGCAGCCTAATGTAACGCTTTCCGCGCTGATTCCGGAAGGCGGCGGCCCGCGCGATTTCTGCCGCTCTTCACGCCGCGCTCCGCGCTTCCTACATTGGGAACAACAATTCCCCTTATCAAACGAAAGCACACCACCCCGAATGAGCGATTTTCCCGACTGGCACGGCACGACGATCGTGTCCGTGCGCAAGGACGGCCGCGTCACCGTCGCCGGCGACGGCCAGGTGACGATGGGCCAGACGGTGATGAAGGCCAACGCCAAGAAGGTCCGCCGGCTGGGCGAGCGGCGGCGATGTCATCGCCGGCTTCGCCGGCGCGACCGCCGACGCCTTCACCCTGTTCGAGCGGCTCGAGGCCAAGCTCGAGCGCTATCCCGGCCAGCTGACCCGCGCCGCGGTCGAGCTGGCCAAGGACTGGCGGACCGACCGCTACCTGCGCCGGCTGGAGGCGATGATGATCGTCGCCGACAAGGACGTGACGCTGATCCTGACCGGGACCGGCGACGTCCTCGAGCCGACCGACGGCGTCGCCGCGATCGGCTCGGGCGGCAACTATGCGCTCGCCGCCGCGCGCGCGCTGGCGTCGGCTGCCGAGCGACCTCGACGCGGAAGGCATCGCCCGCCGCGCGATGGCAGGTCGCCGCCGACATCTGCGTCTACACCAACACCAATCTCACCGTGGAAACCATCGGATGAACGCCATGCCCCAGATCGAGGTGCCCGAAGTGCCGACCGGCCTCGATGCCCTGACCCCGTCGCGCGACGGTCGCCGCGCTCGACCGCTTCATCGTCGGCCAGGCCGAGGCCAAGCGCGCCGTCGCCGTCGCGCTGCGCAATCGCTGGCGGCGGCAGCGCCTCGGCGACGACCTGCGCGACGAGGTCAACCCCAAGAACATCCTGATGATCGGCCCGACCGGCTGCGGCAAGACCGAGATCAGCCGCCGCCTGGCCAAGCTCGCCGAGGCGCCGTTCCTCAAGATCGAGGCGACCAAGTTCACCGAGGTCGGCTACGTCGGCCGCGACGTCGATTCAATCATCCGCGACCTGGTCGAGGAGTTGATCCGCCTGGTCCGCGAGAGCCGCCGGGCGAGCGTCCGCGACAAGGCCGAGGCTGCCGCGGAGGCCCGCCTGCTCGACGTGCTCGTCGGCAAGGACGCGAGCGAGGCGACGCGCCAGGCGTTCCGCCAGCGCTTCCACGAGGGCGCGCTCAAGGGCCGCGAAGTCGAGATCGAAGTCGAGGACAGCGGCGGCCCGAGCTTCGAGCTGCCGGGCATGCAGCCGGGCCAGGTCGGCATGATCAACCTGGGCGACATGTTCGGCAAGGCGATGGGCGGCCGGACCAAGCGGCGCAAGATGAGCGTCGAAGGCGCGTGGGAGGTGCTGGTCGCCGAGGAGAGCGACAAGCGCCTCGACAGCGACGACATCAACCGCGAGGCGGTGCGCAGTCGGCCGAGCAGAACGGCATCGTCTTCTTGGACGAGATCGACAAGATTGCGGTCAGCGACGTCCGCGGCGGCTCGGTGTCGCGCGAAGGCGTCCAGCGCGACCTGCTGCCGCTGATCGAGGGCACGACGGTCGCGACCAAGTACGGGCCGGTCAAGACCGACCATATCCTGTTCATCGCGTCAGCGGCGCGTTCCACGTCGCCAAGCCCGCCGACCTGCTGCCCGAGCTGCAGGGCCGGCTGCCGATCCGCGTCGAGCTGAAGGGGCTGACCAAGGCCGACTTCGTCCACATCCTGACCGACACGCAGGCGTCGCTGATCCGGCAGTATACGGCGCTGCTGGCGACCGAGGGCGTCAACCTCGACTTCACGGCCGACGGCATCGAGGCGATCGCGGCGACGGCGGCGCAGGTCAACGACGCGGTCGAGAACATCGGCGCCCGGCGGCTGCAGACGATCTGCGAGAAGCTGCTGGAATTCGCTGAGCTTCGACGCCAGCGAGCGCGGCGGCGAGACGGTCGAGATCGACGCCGCCTATGTCGAGCGCGAGCTGGGCGACATCGCGCGCAACACCGACCTGTCGAAGTTCATCCTCTAGACGCGCGACGGGCGGCGGGTCGCCGTCGCGCGCCCGCGTCGTCGTCGTCTCCGCGCGTCGCCTAGAACGCCGGGTCGTGCGCCTGTGCCGGGCGGCGTGGATGCCGCATTCCGTCTTGTCCCAGCCGCGCCAGCGCCCGGCGCGCGGGTCCTCGCCGGGCCCGACCGTCGTCGTGCACGGCACGCAGCCGACCGAGGCGAAGCCTTGGGCTTCGAGCGGGTGGCGCGGCAGATCGTGGGCGGCGAAATAGGCGTCGATCCGCGCCCGGTCCCAGTCGGCGAGCGGATTGATCTTGAGCTTGCCCTCGTCGATCTCGAAGCGCGGCAGGTTCGCTCCGGGTGCGGCGCCTGGAAGCCCTTGCGCCCCGACAACCACGCGTCGAAGCCGCCGAGCGCGCGGCGCAGCGGCTCGACCTTGCGGATTTCGCAGCAGCCGTCGGGGTCGAAGCTCCAGCGCAGCCCCGTCGCATCGCGCGCGGCGAGGCGGAAGGGGTCGGGACGGACCACGCGCAGGTCGGTCAGGCCAAGCTTTTCAGCGAGCTCATCGCGATAAGCGAGCGTCTCGCCGAACATCTTCTGGGTGTTGACGAAGATCACCGGCACCGCCTTGTCGACCTGGGCGACGAGGTGGAGCAGCACCGCCGACTCCGCGCCGAACGACGACACGGCCGCGACGCGCCCGTTCAGTTCGGCAAGAGCATGGCGGTGAGCAGGCCGAGGGTATCGACGCCCGCGAAGCGCGCGTTGAGCGCGTCGGCATCGGCGGCCGCGAACGCCGGGGCGACGTCGATGACGTCGGGCCGGCGCGCCGCCTCAGCCATGGCGCAGCGCCCAGACCGGCAACCGGTCGTCGGCCGCCTTCTGGTAGACGAAGGGGTAGCGCGTCAGCGCGGTCGCCACGGCCGCCGGATCGAGCGGCTTCGCCGGGGCGAAACTGTCGAAGCCGACGCGGCGCAGGAAGACCATCTGGTCGAGCAGGACGTCGCCGGCCGCGCGCAGCTCGCCGGTGTAGCCCGCCGCGCGCAGGATGCGCCGCCGACGAATAGCCGCGGCCGTCGCGATACTTGGGGAAGCTGACCTCGATCAGCCGCAACCCGGCGAGGTGCGGCAGCAACGCGCGCGCATCGTCGCCGGGATCGAGCCGGACGGCGGCGGTGTTCGACGCCGCGCCGAACTCGGCGAGCGGCGACGACCGGGCCGTCGTAGAGCGGCGCGTCGCGGAAGCTGAGCACCTGCGCCGGCGCGGTCTCGGGCGGCGGCGCGGCATCGGCGACCGGCGACTGGTCCTGAACGTCGGTCATGCAGGGTCCTCGGGCAGCTTGGCGATGACCTTCAGCTCGAAGTTGAAGCCGTACAGCCATGTCACGCCGATCCCGGTCAGCGCCGGATACGGCGGCTCCCCCAGAAACTCGGCGCGCACCTTGGCGGCGATCGGCAGCGTCTTTCGGGGTCGACGGTATAGATCGTCAGCTCGACGATGTCGTCCAACGTGCACCCGCCCGCCGCGAGCACCGCTTCGAGGTTCCGGTACGCGAGCCGCAGCTGCGCCTCGGGGTCGGGTTCGGGGCTGCCGTCGGCGCGGCTGCCGACCTGGCCCGAAACGAACAGGAAGCCACCCGACACCACCGCCGCCGAATATTTGTTGCGCTCGTATAATTCCTGCCGACCGGCGGGAAAGATCGCGACCCGCTTACCCATAGACCGCCGCCTTGAACGGGGCGTCGCCGAGCGCCGGTAGGTGTCGAGGAAGCGCTCGGCGGGCCGCTGCGGATGGTGCGATACGCCTCGATCACCTTCTCGACCGCATCGACGACGCCGGCTTTCCGAGAAGCCCGGGCCGAGGATCTTTGCCAGGCTGGCATCCTCGGCTCCCGAGCCGCCGAGGCAGAGCTGGTAGGCTTCCTCGCCCTTCCGGTCGACGCCGAGAATGCCGATGTGGCCGGCGTGGTGATGGCCGCAGGCGTTGATGCAGCCCGAGATCTTGATCTTGATCTCGCCGATGTCGTGCTGCCGGTCGAGGTCGGCGAAGCGCTGGGCGATCTTCTGCGCGACCGGGATCGAGCGCGCATTGGCCAGCGCGCAATAATCGAGGCCCGGGCAGGCGATGATGTCGGTGACGAGGTCGAGGTTCGGCGTCGCCAGCCCGGCCGCGGCGAGCGCCGGCCACACCGCATGGAGGTCGCGCTTGCGGACGTGGGCGAGGACCAGGTTCTGGCTGTGCGTCACCCGGATCTCGTCGTGCGCATAGCGTTCGGCGAGGTCGGCGATGAGGTCCATCTGCTCGGCGCGTCGCGTCGCCGGGGATGCCGCCGACCGGCTTCAGGCTGATCGTGGCGATGGCATAGCCGGGCTGCTTGTGCGGGTGGACGTTCTGGTCGACCCACAGCGCGAAGTCGGGGTCGCTGCGGTCGATGCTGTCGTTGGCGCGCGAGGTCGTAGTCCGGCTCGGCGAACTGGGCGGCGATCCGCGCGTATTCGGCCGCCGGCGCGTCGAGGCCGAGCGGCTCGAGCTCGGCCCATTCCGCCTCGACCTGGCGGGTGAACTCGGCCGCGCCGAGCTCGTGGACGAGGATCTTGATCCGCGCCTTGTAGATGTTGTCGCGCCGGCCGTAGCGGTTGTAGACGCGCAGGATCGCCTCGCAGTAGCTCAGATACTGGCGCGACCGGGATGAAGTCGCGGACGACATGGCCGATCATCGGCGTCCGCCCCATGCCGCCGCCGACCCAGACCTTGAAGCCGAGTCCGCCGCTCGCCCCGCGCACCAGCTGCAGGCCGATGTCGTGGAGCTGGATCGCGGCGCGGTCGGTGTCGCTGGCGATCGACGGCGATCTTGAACTTGCGCGGCAGGAAGCTGAATTCGGGGTGGAAGCTCGACCACTGCCGCAGCAGCTCGGCATAGGGGCGCGGGTCGGCGACCTCGTCGGCGGCGGCCCCGGCGAACTGGTCGCTCGAGATGTTGCGGATGCAGTTGCCGCTGGTCTGGATGGCGTGCATCTCGACCGTCGCCAGCTCGGCGAGCAGGTCGGGGGCCTCGGCCAGCTTGATCCAGTTGTACTGGATGTTCTGCCGCGTCGTGAAATGGCCGTAGCCGCGGTCGTAGCGGCGCGCGATGTGCGCCAGCATCCGCAGCTGCGCCCCCGACAGCGTCCCGTAAGGAACGGCGACGCGCAGCATATAGGCGTGAAGCTGCAAGTAGAGCCCGTTCATCAGCCGCAGGGGCTTGAACTGGTCCTCGGTGATCTCGTTCGCCAGCCGCCGCGCGACCTGATCGCGAAACTCGTCGACCCGGGCGTCGACGAGCGCCTGGTCGTATTCGTCGTATCTATACATCGGCCTGTACCCCAAGGTCGCGGCGAACGGTCGGGCCGGTGCCGCGGACACGCTCGCGCATGGTACGCGGGCGCGGCCCGGCGGCGGTCGGCTCGGCGTCGATCAGCGCCGGATCGTTGATCCGCTCGGCGGCGAGCGTCGCCGCGAGCAGCGCGTCGCCCTCGACCCCGACATCGACGGCATCGGCAAGGTGGAGGCTCCAGTCGCGGCCGGTCCACCAGACGACGTCGCCGGTTTCGAGGATATTGCCGGTCAGCAGGCGCATGCGATCTCCTTCAGCACGACGTCGCTCGTGCCCAGCCGCGCGACGTCACCGATGACGAGGAGCGCGGGCGAAACGATGGCGTGCGTCACGACCGCCGGACCGAGGTCGGCGAGCAGCGTCCGCACGACGCGCGACCCCGGCAGCGTGCCGCGTTCGAGGACGGCGCAGGCGGTATCGGGCGCGAGGCCGTCGGCGATCAGCTTGTCGGCGATGCCGTCGGCGTTGGTCACGCCCATGTAGACGACGAGCGTCCGGCCGTGGCCGGCAAGCCCGCTCCAGTTCTGCTCGCCAAGTGCCTGGCAGGTGCCGGCGACGAAGCTGACCATGGAGGCATGGTCGCGGTGCGTCAGCGGCATCAGCACGCCCGCCGCCGCCCCGAGCGCCGCCGAGACGCCGGGAACGACCTCGACCGCCACGCCCGCAGCGATGCAGGCCGCGACTTCCTCGCCGCCGCGGCCGAAGACGAACGGATCGCCTCCCTTCAACCGGACGACCATCTCCCCCGCCTGAGCCTCGGCGACGAGCAGGGCGTTGATCGCGTCCTGCGGCAGCGTGTGGCGGGCGCGGCGCTTGCAGACGTCGACCCGCCGCGCCGTCGGAGCGAAATCGAGCACGCCGGCGTCGATCAGGCCGTCGTGGACCACGACCGTCGCTGCCGCCAGCGCACGGACGGCACGAACCGTCAGCAGGTCGGGCGCGCCGGGACCGGCGCCGACGAGGACGACGCGACCGGTGGCAAGGGCGGGCTGCTCCATCACCGGGACATGGGTCGTGTGGGCCGCCGATGAAAGCAAGGCTTTCTTGGGCGGCGCGAAGGTGCGGTTACCAGCGTCGCCGTCAGGCGTTCGCCAGCTCGGCCAGATCGAGTTCGGCGAGCAGCGCGGCGCGGGCGGCGCGGCACTGCGCCCACAGCGCCGGGCGGGCGAGGTCGGCGGGCGCGATCGCCTCCGGCCAGTGCGCGGCGACGACCGCTTCCAGCCGCGCGATCCTGGCGTCGTCGAGCAGGAAGCGCGGGTCGACCGTCGCCGGATCGCACGTCACGCGCAAGCGCAGGCACGCCGGGCCGCCGCCGTTGCGCATCGATTCGCGGACCTCGACGAAATGCACGCTGCGGATCGGGCCGTTGCCGGCGACCAGATCGGCGAGATAGGCGGCGACGCGGGGATTGGCGCGCGCCTCGGTCGGCAGGATCAGCGCCATCGTCCCGTCGGGCCGCGTCACCAGCTGCGAGTTGAACAGGTAGGACGAAATCGCATCGTCGAGGCCGACTGCGCTCGCGGGGACGACGATCAGCTCGGCCCACGGCGCGGCGCGCGCAAGGTCGCCGGCAAATTCGCCGGCGAAGGCGTTCTCGTGGGCGAACACGACCGTGCCGTTGGCGACGGCGACGACGTCGTTGTGGAACGCGCCGGCGGCGATCGCGGCGGTCGACTGCTCGACGAACAGAGTCCGCTCCGGGACGAGGCCGTGCGTCCGGGCAACCGCCTCGCTCGCGCTGCGGTTCTGGCGCGCGGGAAAGCCGCCGCCGTCGACGCCGTAGACGAAGATCTCGACGCCCGGCGCGTCCGCCGCCGGCGCGACCCGCATGTGGTTGGCCGCGCCCTCGTCGCCGAAGGTCGGCACCGGCGGATGGACAACGAAGGCCGCGTCGGCGAAAGCGAGGCGGAGCTGGGCGAGGGTCGCCGCGCCTTCGTGGCTGCGGTGCGGCATCGCGCTCAGATTGGCGACGGTCAAATGCGTGCGGCCGTCACCCGTGTCGGGCGCCGGCGAGACAGTCGCCGCGTTCGCCGTCCACATTGGCGAGGCCGACATCGCGCGGGCGATCAGGACCGGGTCGGCCGCCGCGCCCGCCGCGACCGTATCGTCGTCGCCGCCGAAGCCGAGCGCGCGCAGCCACGCGGTGGCCGGGCGGTCGTGCGGCACGAACAGCCCCTGCGCCAGCCCGAGGCCGAGCGCGGTCCGCATCTTCGCCAGCCCCTGCAGCGCCGCCTCGCGCGGCCGCGACACCGCGCCGACATTGGCCGCGCTCGCGCGGTTGCCCGGCGACAGCGCGGCATAGTTATGGCTCGGCCCGATCAGTCCGTCGAAGTTGATCTCGATCACGATCGCAGCCCCGTGGCGATGCCGCCGGTCAGGGCGTCGGCTTCCAGGCTGGCGACCGGCCAGGCGCAATAGTCGGCGGCGTAGTAAGCGCTGGGACGGTGGTTGCCGGACAGGCCGACGCCCCCGAACGGCGCGCTCGACGCGGCGCCGTTGGTCGGGCGGTTCCAGTTGACGACACCGGCCCGGCTTTCGCGCCGGAAGCGGTCGTAGAGCGCACCCGTGCCACCGATCAGCCCGGCGGCGAGGCCGAAGCGCGTCGCGTTCGCTTCGGCCAGGGCGGCGGCGAAGTCGGGCACGCGGATCACCTGCAGCACGGGGCCGAACAGCTCCGCATCCGGGCGATTGGCGACGGCGGTGACGTCGACGATGCCGGGCAGCAGGAACGGGCGTTCGCGGTCCCGCCGGGCGAGCGGGCGGATGACGCTTGCGCCGCGTCCGATCAACCCGGCGAACGTCGCCTGCAGCGCGTCCGCCGCACGGTTGTCGATCACCGGCCCCATGAATGGCTCCGGACTGTCGAACGGCGCCCCGACGATGATCCGGTCGGTCAGCGCCGCGACCCGGTCGACGAGGGCGTCGCCGTCCGGCCCGACGATCAACCGCCGCGCGCAGGTGCAGCGCTGCCCGGCCGACAGGAATGCCGACTGGACCACGGTCGCGGCCGCCGCGTCGAGCTGATCGGTCGGCACGTCCCACGCCACCAGCGGGTTGTTGCCGCCCATCTCCAGCGCCAGGATGCGATGCGGCGTCTCCGCGAACTGCCGGGCGAGCGCCGCGCCCGTCGTCGCCGAGCCGGTGAACAGCAGCCCGTCGATGTCGGCGGCAGCGAGCGCCTTGCCCTCCGCGCCGGTGCCGTGGACGACGGTCAGCACGCCTTCGGGCAGCCCCGCCGCGGCCCAGCACGCCGCCATGAAATCGGCGACCGCCGGCGTCTGTTCGGATGGCTTGAACACCACCGCGTTCCCCGCCAGCAGCGCCGGCACGATGTGGCCGTTGGGCAGGTGCGCCGGGAAATTATACGGCCCCAGCACGGCCAGCACGCCGTGCGGCTTGTGGCGCACCGCCTGGCGGACCCCGCCGACCTCGCCGTGGCGCTCCCCGGCCCGCTCGGCCTGGGCGGCGATCGAGATCGCGACCTTGGCGGCGACGCTGGCGACCTCGGTCCGCGTCTCCCACAGCGGCTTGCCGGTCTCGCGCGCGATCAGCGCGGCGAAGTCGTCGGCGCGGTCGCGGACCGTTGCGGCAAAGGCTTCGGCCGCGGCAATGCGCTCGGCCAGCGGGGTCGCCGCCCACGGGGGGAAGGCGGCGCGGGCGGCGACAACCGCTGCGGCGGGGTCGCCGGCCGCGCCGCGCCAGACGATCTCGCCGGTACAGGGGTCGGTCGAGATCAGCTCAGAACCCGACATGCCGCACCTCGTCGCCCAGCTTCACGGTCATCAGTTCCGCCTCGCCCGCCGGCAGCACCAGCCCGTCGGCGCACCAGTCGGCGTGGCCGATCCAGCTGCGGAAGTCGGCCAGCCGGCCGGCGGCGAGCAGCGCCCGCGGCATCCCGCCCGGCCCGTCCGACAGCTCGCCGACGGTCGCCGCGCGGCTGGCGGCGACGGTGCGGACCTGGTCGGTCGGGCAGGTCACCGTCGGCCCGCCGTCGAAGATGTCGACGTAATTGTCGTAGCGGAAACCCTCGGCCTCGAGCATCTTCAGCGCCGGCACGCCGCGCGGATGGGGCCGGCCGATCACCGCCTGCGCCGCCTCGCTGAGCAGCGCGACATAGACCGGCGACTTCGGCATCAGGTCGGCGATGAACTGGTTGCCGTGGATGCTGTTGAACTCGTCCGCCTCGCGGAAGGCCATGCCGAAGAAGCGCGCGCCGAGGCTGTCCCAGAACGGGCTGTCCCCGTCGTCCCCGATGACGCCGCGCAGTTCGGCGAGCAGGGTGGCGGCGAACCGCGCGCGGTTGGCCGCGATCAGCAGATAGCGGCTGCGCGCCAGCAGCCGGCCAAGGCCGCCGGTGCGGAGGTCGGGGTGGAGGAACAGCCCGCCGACCTCGCTCGCGCCGTCATGGTCGGTGCACAGGTTGAGGAGCCGCATCGAGAAGGTGCGCCGCAGGGCGCGGCTGGTCTGCGACACCGTCGAGATCTTGTAGCTGTAGAACGGCCATTCCGAGCCGACGCGGCTGAACACCGCCGCCGTGCCGCCGATCCGCCCGGTCGCGGCCTGTTCGAGGATCAGCAGGTAGAGCTCGTCCGACGGGGTGGTGAGGTCGGCGGTGAACGAGGCCTCCGACCGCGCCAGGCGCCGCGCCAGTGCGTCGCGGTCGGGCGGCAGGTTGGTGAAGCCACCGCCGGTCAGGTGCGACAGCTCGAGGAGGGTGTCGAGGTCGCTGGCGCGGGCGGGGCGGACGAACCAGGTCATGCGCGGCCACGGACCGACGCGACGGCGCGGCTCGGCATGGCTCGGGTCATGCGCGGGTGAATCCGTGCTGGGCGACGCGGAGCAGGACGAGGGCCGACAGCCGCGCGCGCTCGGCGATGCTGTCGACCAGGAGGAACTCGTCCGCCGAGTGGATCGCGCCGCCGCGCACGCCCATCGTGTCGACCACCGCAAGGCCGGTCGCGGCGAGGTTGTTGCCGTCGCAGACACCGCCGGTATCGCGCCAGCCGATCGCCAGTCCCAACGCCGCGCCGCAGCCGCGGACCAGCTCGAAGGCGCGGCCCTGGGTGGCGTCGAGCGGCTTGGGCGGGCGGGCGAAGCCGCCGTCGAGCGTGACCGCGACGTCGTGCGCCGCTGCCACCGCCGCGACCGCCTGGGCGATGCCGGCCTCGGCCGCCGACTGCGCCGGGAGCGTCGCGGGGCGGACGTTGAACCGCAGCACCGCACGGTCGGGGACGATGTTGTTCGGCCCGCCGCCGTCGATCCTGGCCGGATTGACCGACACCTCCGGCCCGGCGAGCGCCGTCAGCCGCAGGGCGAGGTCGGCGGCGGCGACGACGGCGTTGCGCCCCTGCTCCGGCTCGCGGCCGGCGTGGGCGGCGCGGCCGCGGACGACGGCGCTGAAGTTGCCCGAGCCGCGCCGCCCGCCGGCCAGCGTACCGTCGGCCAGCGCCGGCTCGTAGGTCAGACCGAGGTGGCAGCGGCGGGCGGCGGCGGCCAGGAGCGGGGCAGAGCCGAGCGACGACACCTCCTCGTCGGCGTTGATGACGATCTCGACGCCGAGCGCGTCGGCCCAGGGCGACGCCGCGACGACGTCGAGGGCAGCGAGCATTACGGCGATCCCGCCCTTCATGTCGGCGACGCCCGGACCATTGATCGTCACCGCATCGGTCCAGCGGACCGCCTGGAACGGGTGGTCGACGGCAAACACCGTGTCCATGTGGCCGGTCAGGAGGATGCGCGTCGCCGCGCCGGGGCGCAGGCTGAGGTGGAGGCTGTCGCCGTGCGCCAGGGGGTGTGGCTGGCCGGCCGCATCGACGCTGCTCGCCGGTGCCGGGGCGACGCGCGCGACCGGTCCGAACGTCGCCAGCGCCGGATGCAGCGCGTCGGCCATGGCCGCCAGCCCGGCCAGGTTGCGGCTGCCCGAATTGATCGCCGCCCAGGCCAGCGTCCGCGCCAGCGCCGTCGGCGCGTCGATCCGCTCGAGCAGCGCGGCTTCGGCGGCGCTCGGCGGCGCAGTCCAGACGGGATCGGGGCTCACGGCGGCTGTCTTAGGACGCGCCGCCGCGAAGCGCCACTCACGCCTTGGCAGGCGGCGGTGCCGCCGCTACGCCACGGTCATGCCGCTGCCGATCCGACCCGCGACCCCCGCCGACGTCCCCGCCGTCCACGCGCTGATCGAGCGCGCCTATCGCGGCGACTCGGCTCGCCGCGGCTGGACCAACGAGGCCGACCTGCTCCAGGGGCCGCGGACCGATGCCGCCAGCGTCGCCGCGATCGTCGCCGCGCCGGACAAGGCCTTTCTCGTGGCGGTCGACGGGGCGGCGATCGTCGCCTGTATCGAGGTCGATCTGAGCGGCTCGGTCGCCTACCTTGGCCAGCTCGCGGTCGACCCTGCCCTTCAGGCGACGGGGCTCGGCCGGGGGATGCTCGCGGCAGGCGAAGACCGGGCTCGCGATCACGGGGCGCGCGTCATGGAGATGACCGTCGTCGACCGCCGTCCCGAGCTGATCGCGTATTACCGGCGCCGCGGCTACGCGCCGACCGGCGAGGTCCGCCCCTTCCCGCCCGCACTGCTCGAAAGCACGCCGCTGGCGCTCGTCGTCATGGCGAAACCGCTCTAGGCGCGCTTGCCGAGGCCGGGGACCAGCATCCCCGTCGTCGCCTGGTAGGTCGCGTAGTCGCTGCCGAACAGGTCGACGAGATCGCGCTCCTCGTGGCGGATGGCGATGACGACGTACACGGTCATGCCCGCGGCGAACAGCAGGTGGCCGACCGTCATCACCGGCGTCGCCCAGAAGGCGATGAGGAAACCGGAATAGAGCGGGTGGCGAACCAGCTTGTAGAACAAAGGCGTGCGGAAGCGCGGGTGGGCGGCGCTGGCCCCGCGCCAGGCGCGCCACGCCTGCACCAGCCCGAACAGCTCGAAATGGTTGATGAGGAAGGTGCTCAGCAGCACGATCGCCCAGCCGGCGGCGAACAGGGCCCAGAGCACGAGCGCCCCCGCGCCGCCGACGCGCCACAGCTCGCGCGGGATCGGGTACCAGGCCGCGAACAGGAGGATCAGGCACAGGCTGGCGGCGAGCACATAGACGGTGCGCTCGAGCGCCGGCGGGACGACCCTGGTCCAGCGCGCCTTGAACGCCGGGCGCGCCATGACGCTGTGCTGGATGCCGAAGATCGCGATCAGGACGACGTCGATCAGTGCGGCGAGCACCGTCGGCGCGGCCGGCCCGCGATCGACGGTAATGGCGAGGAATGGCAGGTCGCCGAGAAACCCGATCAGGTAGAGGAAGGTGGCGAAGAAGACGAGGTAGACGGCAAACGAGACCGGCAAGTAAAGTGCGCGCATGTTGACTTACCCCGAAAGTCGATGCCCAAGCCGAGCATACCACAGCCGTGGGGTGACGGCGCAGCTTATTTGACGGCGTCTAGCGCCCGCTCGAACAGCCACACGCGCACGGCGCTCGACAGGTTGGTCGTGCGGGCCTCGTCGATTTCGGCGATCAGCGCGTTGAGCGGCCGTCCCTGCGCCACCGCGGCGGCACGAAGCGCCGTCCAGAACACGGGCTCGAGGCTCAACGACGTGCGGTGCCCGGCGATGGTCACCGAGCCCTTGAGCAGGCCGTCCTTGCTCACGGCATAAGCCGTGCCGTCCCGCGTCCCCGCTCGACCACCGGCCAGGGCAGGCTGATGGGGTGGGTGGGGGAGCGGGACGGCACCGGCTGCACGCTAATACATGTGCTGCCCGCCGTTGATCGACAGGGTCGATCCCGTGACGAAGCCGGCGTCGTCGCCGACCAGGAACACGACGCCGCGGGCGATCTCGCGCGCCTGACCGAGCCGGCCGGCGGGGATCTTGGCGACGATCTTCTCGAGCACGTCGGCCGGCACGGCGGCGACCATGTCGGTGTCGATGTAGCCGGGGGCGATGGCGTTGACCGTCACCCCGGCCCGCGCGCCCTCCTGCGCCAGCGCCTTGGTGAAGCCGTGGATCCCCGACTTCGCCGCCGCATAATTGACCTGGCCGTACTGCCCGGCCTGGCCGTTGATCGAGCCGATGTTTACGATGCGGCCGAACTTGCGGTTGCGCATCCCCGGAAAGGCGGCCTTGGCCATGTTGAAGCAGCCGCCGAGGTTCACGTCGATGACCTCGCGCCACATCTCGTACGTCATCTTGAGCAGCGTGCCGTCGCGGGTGATCCCGGCGTTGTTGACGACGATGTCGACGGCGCCGTGCTCGCCCTCGATGGCGGCGACGGCGTCGAGGCAGGCCTGGTGGTCGGCGACGTTCCATTTCCGGGCAGCGATGCCGGTGCGCTCGCTGAACTCGGCCGCCTTCTTGTCGTCGCCGCCATAATTGGCGACGACGGTGATCCCTTCCGCCTGCAGCGCGAGACTGATCGCCTCGCCGATGCCGCGCGTGCCGCCGGTGACGATCGCAATGCGTGCCATGATCTTATCTCTCCCCAGAGTTCATTACCCTTAGGAAGACGGCAGCCACCCGGCAAGTTCCCGCCGCACGATCGCGCCGAGCGCGGCATTGCCGATCGCGCCGGCGTTGAGACACGGCAGATAGGCGAAATCGGTTCCGCCGGCGGCAAGGAAGGTCGCGCGCCCCTCCATCGCCACCTCCTCCAGCGTTTCGAGATTGTCGGCGCTGAAGCCCGGGGCCATCACTACCAGCCGCTTGATGCCCCGCGCCGGCAGTTCGGCGAGCGTTGCGTCGGTGTACGGCTTGAGCCATTCGGCGCGGCCGAGGCGCGACTGGAACGACACCTCGACCGGCAGCGGCACCCGCTCCGCCAGCAGGCGCGCGGTCTTGCGGCACTGGCAATGGTAGGGATCACCCTTGTCGAGCGTCGACCGCGGCATGCCGTGAAACGAGGTCAGCAGCGCGTCCGGCGTCCAGTCGAGCTCGGCGACCCCGGCGGCGAAGCTGTCGGCCAGCGCGGCGATGAACACGGCGTCGTCGTGATAGGGCGGGAGCGTCCGCAGCGCCGGCTGCCACCGCCACTTCATCAGCGTGGCGAAGACCTTGTCGTTGACCGTGCCGGTCGTCGCGCTCGAATATTGCGGATAGAGCGGCGCGATCAGGATGCGCTCGCACCCCGCCTCCTTCAGCGCCGCCAGCCGCTCGGGGATCGACGGCACGCCGTAGCGCATCGCCCAGTCGACGACGACATCGGGCAGGTCGGCGGCGAGCGCGGCCGCCTGGGCGATGGTGATCACGCGCAGCGGCGAATCGTTCGCCTGCCGGTCCCAGATCTTGGCGTAGTTCGCCGCGGTGCGCCTGGGCCGCGTCATCAGGACGACGCCGCGCAAGAGGGGCTGCCACAGGATCGGCGGCAGCTCGACGACGCGGCGGTCGGACAGGAACTCGGCAAGGTAGCGGCGCACCGGGCCGGTCTCGGGCGTGTCGGGCGTGCCCAGATTGACCAGCAGCACGCCGACCCGGCCGAAGGCGACGCGCGGGTGCGCCGGCGGCAGCGCCGCGGCGCCGGCCAGCGCGGCCTCCAGCGGCGGGGCGGCGAGCGGCTTCACGCGGCAAGCGGCAGCGAACGCAGGCGCTTGCCCGTGGCGGCAAAGACGGCGTTGGCGACGGCGGGCGCGATCGGCGGCGTTCCGGGCTCGCCGACCCCGCCCAGCGGTGCCCCGCCGGCCCCGGTCGGATTGACCAGCACGACGTCGATCGCCGGCGCTTCGGCCAGCATCAGCGACGGGAAACCGTCGAAATTGGTCTGCTCGACCCGACCGTCGGCGAAGGTGATGCGCTGCTTCAGCGCCGCACCGAGGCCGTAGGCGATCGCGCCTTCCATCTGCGCGCGAACCCCGTCGGGATTGACCACCTGGCCGCAGTCGATCGCCGCCCAGACGTGGCGGACGCGCGGCGGCTCGCCCGCCTTGCACTCGACCTCGGCGACCTGCGCGACGATCGAGCCGAAGCTCTCGTGGAGGGCGACGCCGCGGCCAAGCCCCGGCCCGGCATGGCCGAGCGGCGGCGCGGCATCGAGCGCGGCGGCGAGCACGGCGGCGTGGCGCGGGCTTGCATGCAGCAGGCCGAGGCGGAACTGCCCGGGGTCGGCGTTGGCGGCATAAGCGAGTTCGTCGACGAAGCTTTCGACGAAGAAGGCGCTGAAGCTATGCCCGACCGACCGCCAGAAGCCGAGCGGCACCGGCGACGCGACCAGCGCGTGCTCGACCCGGACGTTGGCGAGGTCGTAGGGCAGCTGGGTGGCGCCGTCGACGCCCTCGGCGGACGCCTTGGGGGCCCCGCCCATCGCCGGCAGGTTCCGGTTGGCAAAGCTTGACGTCACGTCGGGCACGGCGATGCGGCTGTCCCACGCCGCGATGCGCCCGTTCGCCACGGACCCGCGCATCCGGGCGGCGGCGGCGGGGCGGAAGCGATCCTGCGCCAGGTCCTCGGCGCGCGACCAGATCAGCTGAACCGGGCGCTTGACCGCGCGGGCGATCAGCACCGCCTGGATCACCGCGTCGTTTTCCGCCTTGCGCCCGAAGCCGCCGCCGATGAGCGTCGGGTGGACGGTGACGGCGCTGTCCTCCAGGCCGAGCGCCTTGGCGGCCGCCCAGGTGGTCAGCGTCAGCGACTGGGTCGGGGCCCAGACCTCGGCGCGGCCGTTGTCGATCCGCGCCGTCGCCGTCATCGGCTCGAGCGCGGCATGGGCGAGGTACGGCACACTGTACTCGGCGGTGACGACCGCGCCGTGCGCCAGGGCGGCGGGCACGTCCCCGTCGCTGCGCACGACCTTGGCATCGGTCGCCGCGAGCGCGAGGCGCGGCGCGTCCGACACCCAGGGGCCGGCGGGCCGCGACTGCTTCGCGAACTCGAGCGTGACCGCGTCGAGCGCCTTGTTGGCACCGAACCACGTCGTCGCCACCACCGCAACCCAGGTCGGACCGTGGACGACGTCGATCACTCCGGGCGCGTTGCGGGCCGCAGCGTCGTCGACGCGGACCAGCCTGGGGTCCCCGGCGGGGCCGGAGCGGACGGCGGCATAGACCAGGCCGGGGAGGCGGACGTCGATGCCGAAGCGGGCGCTGCCGTCGGTCTTGCCGGGGATGTCGAGGCGCGGGACCGCCGTGCCGATCAGCGGCGGCTCGACCCGCAGCGTCGGCGAGGACGGCGCGTCGCTCGGCTCGACCTTGCCGGCGACGTCGGCGAAGCGCACCCGGTTGGCCTTGTAGACGACGAAGCCCGCCTGCGTATCGCACTGGGTCCAGTCGACGCCCCACTGCCGCGCCGCCGCCTTGCACAGCATTTCGCGGGCCGCTGCGCCCGCCGCGCGCATCGGCTTGGCGAAGCCGCGGACCGAAGTACTCCCGCCGGTCATCTGCACGTCGAAATGGTCGATGACGCCGCCCAACCCCCAGCGGGCGAAGCCCTGCAGGCTCGGCGGCAGGCCGGCGGTGGCGTCGAGGACCATGCCGCGATTGGCGTAGATCGGGTTCAAGGGCGCCGGCTCGACCGAAACCGTATTCCAGTCGGCGCCAAGCTCGCCGGCGACCAGCTGCGCCAGCGCGGTCGACACGCCCTGGCCCATTTCGGCCTGGGGAATGGCGACGACGACGCGGCCGTCGGTGCCCACCTTGACGAAGCCGTTGACGACCGTCTCGTCGGGAGCGGCCGCCCAGTTGAGCGGGTGCGACCGCGGCCAGACCGCGTAGCCGACCGCCAGCCCCGCGACCGCGCCGGTGCCGATCAGGAAGCCGCGCCGCGTCGGCCGCGGGCGCGAGCGGGCGGGCTGAGCAGGCGGCGGCACGGGTGCGTTCATGTCCCGATGGTAGCCGAGCGACCGCGCCTTGTCGAAGGCGTCGTGGTGCCGCGCCTGAGGACCCGTGCGCGCCTCAGCCGCCACCGATCCCTTCGGTGACGATGCCGGTGCCGTCGCAGGTCGGGCAGTCCCCGCCGTCCACCAGGCCGCTGCCGTTGCACGTGCGACAGACGTCGTCGCCGGTGCCGGGGGTGCCGGGCGCGGCCTCGTCGCCGGGATGGACCTCGGTCCGCGGAACCCCGAGGCGGCGCGCGACGGCGGCGACCTCGGCGTCGGTCGGCGGCGTCGGCATGTCCTCGCCCGGCGCGAGGGCGTCATCGGGGATGCCTTCGCCGATGCCAGCGACGGTGACGTCGAGCGGCCGGGCGTTGGTCCCGGTCATCCCTTCTTCCCCGCCTTGCCGCCCTTGCCGCCGCCGCGTCCCGTCCCGGTGCTGCCGGCAGCGTCGTCGCCGCCCTTCTTGGTCACCGCCCCGGCGTTGCCGCCGCTACCCTTCTGCGCCATCACCGCCTCCATTGTTGCCAGGCGTCAACTGGGCGAACAGGTTGGCGTTCCTTCGGCGCTGAGCAGAAGGCAGCCGCGGCAAAGCCGCGTCGTCGTCGGACGGCACCGGGGGGGAGATCGCCCGGGCCGCCGGCCGGCCTGGCGCGGGTCCGGGCGCTGCTGCGCGGGCGCATTCCGCGCCGGCTCGCTACCCCCGGCCGCGCTCAGGCGGCAAACTGGTTCATCGTGTTGTGGGTGCCGCCGGCCTTCAGCGCCGCTTCGCCGGCGAAATACTCCTTGTGGTCGTCGCCGATGTCCGACCCGCTCATGTTCTGGTGCTTGACGCAGGCAATGCCCTGGCGGATTTCGGCGCGCTGGACGTTCTTGACGTAGCCGAGCATGCCGGCATCGCCGAAATATTCGCGGGCGAGATTGTCGGTCGACAGCGCCGCGGTGTGATAGGTCGGCAGGGTGATCAGGTGGTGGAAGATTCCCGCCCGCGCCGCTGCGTCCTTCTGGAAGGTGCGGATGCGGGCGTCGGCCTCGGCCCCGAGCTCGGTCGCGTCAAAGTCGGCGCTCATCAGCCGGGCACGGTCGTAAGCCGAGACATCGCGGCCCTCCGCACTCCAGGCGTCGAACACCTGCTGGCGAAAGTTCAAGGTCCAGTTGAAGCTCGGCGAGTTGTTATAGACCAGCTTGGCGTTGGGCACCGCTGCGCGAATGCGGTCGACCATGCCGGCGATCTGGGCGATGTGCGGCTTCTCGGTTTCGATCCACAGCAGGTCGGCCCCGTTCTGCAGGGAGGCGATGCAGTCCATGACGCAGCGGTCCTCGCCGGTGCCGGGGCGGAACTGGAACAGGTTCGACGGCAGGCGCTTGGGCCGCAGCAGCCTGCCGCCGCGGTTGATCACGACATCGCCGTTGTGCGCGGTGGCCGGGTCGATCTCCTCGCAGTCGAGGAAGCCGTTGTACTGGTCGCCGAGGTCGCCGGGCGCAGTCGAGACGGCGATCTGCTTGGTCAGCCCGGCCCCGAGCGAGTCGGTCCGCGTGACGATGATGCCGTCGTCGATGCCGAGCTCGAGGAACGCGTAGCGGCAGGCGCGGACCTTGGCCAGGAAGTCCTCGTGCGGGACGGTGACCTTGCCGTCCTGATGGCCGCACTGCTTCTCGTCCGAAACCTGGTTCTCGATCTGGAGCGCGCACGCCCCGGCCTCGATCATCTTCCTGGCGAGCAGGTAGGTCGCCTCGGCATTGCCGAAGCCCGCGTCGATGTCGGCGATGATCGGCACGACGTGCGTCTGGTAATTGTCGATCGCCGCCTGCAGCTGCTTGGCACGGAGCTGGTCGCCGGCGTCCCGCGCCGCGTCGAGATCGCGGAACATCATGCCGAGCTCGCGCGCGTCGGCCTGCTTCAGGAAAGTATAGATCTCCGCGATCAGCGCCGGGACGCTGGTCTTCTCGTGCATCGACTGGTCGGGCAGCGGGCCGAAGTCGGAGCGCAGCGCCGCGACCATCCAGCCGGACAGATAGATGTAGCGGCCCTTGGTCGCGCCGAAGTGCTTCTTGATCGCGATCATCTGCTGCTGGGCGATGAAGCCGTGCCAGGCCCCCAGCGACTGGGTGTAGTTGGCCGGGTCGGCGTCATAGGCGGCCATGTCGGCGCGCATGATCTTGGCGGTATGGCGGGCGATGTCGAGGCCGGTCTGGAAGCGGTTCTGCAGCCGCATCCGCGCGACCGCGTCGGCGCTGATGCCGTCCCAGGTGCCGCCGTGGCCGGCGATCAGCTGCTGCGCCTTCATGACCTGTTCGTCGTAGATCATCGCGTCCGTCCTTTGACCAGTCTTTACAAATGGCGCGGGCGATCGTTCGATCTGCCCGCGCCCGACGCTCCTCCCCAGAAGCAGTTGCCGCCGAGTGCCCGATCGACTACGCGACGGTCAATGGCGGCCGTGTCGAATTCGTGTCGAAGTGTGTGCGGGGCAGACGTCGCACCGTGTCGTATTGTAAATTATTTGACACTCGGGTCTTGCTGGCGGATGCCGGGCATCCATCTCGGGGCAAGGCGCCGTGGCGGGCATCGCGTCGGGCCGCAGCTGGCGGCGTGGGCCAGCATGACATTCGGACGGCACGGCCGATGACCGGCGAGCGCAAGCTGTTCGCCGGCGCGCGCCTGCGCCGACTGCGCCTCCAGCGCGGTGTCACCCAGACGCGGATGGCCGACGACCTCGGCGTGTCGGTCAGTTATTTGAACCTGATCGAGCGCAACCAGCGGCCGCTGACCGCGGCCTTCCTGCTGAAGCTGGCGGAGGCGTACGACCTCGACCTGCGCCAGCTGACCGGCGACGACGGCGAGGCGGTGACGGCGGAGCTCACCGCCCTGTTTGCCGATCCGCGCCTCGCCGGCCTCGACGTCGGTCGCGCCGAACTGGCGGAGGTCGCGGCGAGCGCACCTGGCGTCGCCCAGGCGCTGCTCCGCCTGGGCGCGGTCGGCGCGGCCCCGGCGGGCGAGACCGCCGCCGGCCCGGTCGAGGCGGTGACGGCGCTGCTGCTCGACCGGCGCAACCATTTTCCGGACCTCGACGCGGCGGCGGAGGCGCTGGCCGACGATCTCCGCCTTGCCGCGGCCGACCTCGCGGCCGGGCTGGCCGAGCGCCTGCGCGCGCGCCACGGCATTGCGGTACGCGTGCTGCCGGGCGTGGTGATGCCCGAGCTGCTGCGCCGCCTCGACCTTCATGCACGGCAGTTGCAGCTCGCCGAGTCGCTCGACGCCGCCTCGCGGACCTTCGCCATCGCCTACCAGCTGGCGCTGATCGAGCTGAAGCCCGAGATCGACGCCGTCGTCGCGTCCGCCGGACTGCCGAGCAAGGCGCACGAGCGGTTCGCCGTCCAGACGCTGGCAAACTATGCCGCCGCCGCCACGATGATGCCCTACGGCCGCTTCCACGCCGCCGCCGAGGCGCTCGGCTACGACCTCGAGCTCCTCCAGGCGCGCTTCGGGGCCGGCTTCGAGCAGGTCGCCCACCGCCTGACGACGCTGCAGCGGCCGGGCCTGCGCGGCATCCCCTTCCTGATGATCCGCACCGACCGCGCGGGCAACATCTCCAAGCGCTTCGCCGCCTTCCGCTCGGCCCTTGCCGCCGACGGCGGGGGGTGCCCGCTGTGGGTGCTCCACGCCGCCTTCGACCGGCCGGGGCGGATCATGCGCCAGCTGGTCGAGACCGAGGACGGGCAGCAGTACCTCTCGGTCGCGCGCACCGTGCGGACCTTTGCCGCGCCCTACCGCCAGGTGCGACCCGAGTTCGCCATCCTGCTCGCCGCCGATCTGGCGTCGGCGCGGCCGATGGTCTACGCCGACGGCCTCGAAACGGGGCCCGGTGCCGCCACCCCGATCGGGCTCGGCTGTGCCCGCTGCACCCGCACCGCCTGCCGCCAGCGGAGCCTTGCCCCCGCCGGCGTCCGGCTGACGGTCGACGAGCGCAGCCGCGGGCTGACCCCTTTCCGCTTCACGACACGCGCAACGACTTTGGGAGACGAGTGATGGCCGCCGGTGTGGAGATCAGGGGCGCAATGAAGCCCGGCTTCGAGACGATCCTGACCGAAGAGGCGCTGACCTTCGTCGCCAACCTCCACCGCCAATACGACCCGACCCGCCTTGCCCTGCTCCGCGCGCGCGAGGCGCGGCAGGCGTGGTGGGACGCGGGCAACCCGATCGACTTCGCGTCCGAGACGGCGTCGGTCCGGATGGGCGACTGGAAGGTCGCCGGCTCGCCGCCCGACCTCCAGGACCGCCGCGTGGAGATTACCGGCCCGGTCGACCGCAAGATGGTGATCAATGCGCTCAACAGCGGCGCGAAATGCTTCATGGCCGATTTCGAGGACGCCTCGTCACCGGTGTGGGAGACGATGATCGAGGGCCAGGTCAACCTGCGCGACGCCGTCGCCGGGACCATCGGTCTCGAAGACAAGGGCAAGGTTTACAAGCTGAACGACACGACGGCGATCCTGCTCGTCCGCCCGCGCGGCTGGCACCTGCCCGAAGCGCACGTCGTCGTCGACGGCGAGGTCGTCGCCGGTTCGATCGTCGACTTCGGCCTCTATTTCTTCCACAACGCCCGGGCCCTCGTCGCCAAGGGCACGGGGCCGTATTTCTATCTGCCCAAGCTCGAGCATTATCTCGAGGCGCGGCTGTGGAACAACATCTTCGTCCACGCCCAGTCGGTGATGGGGCTGCCGGTCGGCACGATCAAGGCGACGGTGCTGATCGAGACGCTGCCCGGAGCGTTCATGGCGGACGAGATCCTGTACGAACTGCGCGACCACATCGCCGCGCTCAACTGCGGGCGGTGGGACTATATCTTCAGCTTCATCAAGACTTTCCGCGCCGATCCCGACAAGGTCCTGCCCGACCGGGCGGCGGTCAACATGACCGTGCCGTTCATGCGCGACTATGCGCTCCACGTCATCCGCACCTGCCACAAGCGCGGCGCGCACGCGATGGGCGGGATGAGCGCCTTCATCCCGGTCAAGGGCGACGAGGCGGCCAACGACCGTGCCTTCGCCGCCGTACGCGCCGACAAGGAGCGCGAGGTCGGCTTCGGCCATGACGGCACCTGGGTCGCGCATCCCGGCCTCGTGCCGGTGGCGCGTGAGGTGTTCGACGCGGCGATGCCGGGGCCGAACCAGCTCGGCGTCATCCCCGAAGGCGCGGCGACGGCGGAAATGCTGACGACGCCGGCACCGGGGCCGAAGACGCTTGCCGGGCTGACGAGCAACGTCAACGTCGGTATCGGCTATATCGCCTCGTGGCTGCGCGGCCAGGGGGCGGCCCCCCTCCACAACCTGATGGAGGACGCCGCCACTGCCGAGATCAGCCGGACGCAAGTCTGGCAGTGGCGGGTGACCGAGACCCGCCTCGATTCGGGCGAGCCGGTCGACGCGGCGCTGATCGAGCGGACCATCGCGGCGCAGCTTGACGTGTGGCGGACGGACGTCGGCGACAACTTCTTTGCCGCCGGCAAGTTCGCCGAGGCGGCCGAGGTGTTCCGCGAACTCGTCCTGGCCGACGCGCTCGAACCGTTCCTGACGCTGCCCGCCTACGCGCATTATTTCGCGCGCTAGGCGGCCAAGCGGCTACCGCGCGTCGGCGACCGTGACGTCGACGCGGCGCGCCTCGGCCTGGGTGGTCGTGGCGTCGGTCGTGTCGGCGGGCTTGACCAGGTCGATGACGCCCGACGTCACGCCAAGCTTCGTCAACGCCGCCGCGACGGCCTGGGCGCGGCGCTTGGACAGCGCGGCATTGAATGCCGCATCGCCGCGCGGGTCGTTGTAGCCCGAGACGTGCAGGCGGGCGCCGGCATGGGCGTCGAGATATGCCTTCACCGGGGCGACGGCCGTGGCGAAGTCGGGCGCGATGTCGGCCTTGGCCGTGGCGAAATAGACCGAGACCTGCGGCCGGCCGGCGACCGTGCTGGCGAGGACGCCCGCCCCCTGAGGGATCGCCGGCCCGGCCGCCGGCGTGGCTGCGGTCGCCGGCATCGCACCCGCGGCAGGCAGCGGATAGACCGGCGGCGGCCCGTTGGCCACCGCGACCGACGCCGGCACGCCCTCGCCGGCGCTGAGCGGATGGCCGAAGAAGATCGCCGCGGCGGCGGTGGCGATGACGATCACCGCCAGCGCGCCGCAGCCGAGGAGCGCGGTTGGCGTCGTGCTGTCGCGCGGCCGCACCCTTGCCGCGTCAGGCGTGACCGCGACCCGGCGCGGTATCCCGGCCGCCGCTGCCGGCGACGCAGCGGCCGCCCCGGCGAACAGACCGAGCTTGCCGAACCGCTCGGCGAGCAGGTAGTAGACCGCGACGCGGTCGCCCGCCGCCGGATTGCCCATCCGCGTCCGCACCTCCCCGATCGCCGCGTCGACTGTGGCGTCGGGCTCGGTCAGGCGGAGCTTGTTGCGGCAGAAATGGTCGCGCACGCGCACCGTCTCGACCGGGTCGGCGAAGTCGACCCGCGCCGCGCCGTCGGTCCTCAGCCCGATGCCGCAGTAGCGGACGATGCCGGCGACGATCCCGAGGTCGGCATCGGGAGCGTACCTGCGGACTTCGTCGAGCCAGTTGTCGGCCATGGTTCCTGCCCCTTGTGCAGTTGCGTGGCCCCCCGCGCACGAACCTAGTCGGGCGCACGGACGCGGTAAACAGCCGATGCGCCCCCGCGACGCCGCAGAGCTAGGACACGCCCATCCCGGCGGCGGCGGTCGCAATCGCCTGCGCCGTCGCCGGCTCGTCGGCGAAGGCCTTTCGCCCGCTCGCCAGCGCCGCCTTGGCCGCGGCGGCGTCGCCCATGACCTTGCGAGCGCGGATCAGGCGGATCCAGCCGTCGGCGTCGCGCGGGTTGGCGGCGAGCTTGGCGGCCAGGTTGTCGACCATCTGCGTGATGAAGGCGGCGCGGCCGGCGTCGCTCATCTGCCCGGCGGCGGCGACCTGGGCCGCGTCGGGCCCGCGCGCGTTGGCCGCCCCGGCGAGCACCGGCGGCGGACCAGCCCCGGGCTTCAGGCGACCGGCGATGTCGATCTTGGCGTCCGCCGCGGCCTGTTCGACGAACTTGCGCAGCTCCGGCACCCACGGCGCGTCGGGCGGCGCGCTGTTGAGTAGCGCGACCCAGTCGTCGATCGCCTGGGCATGCTCGCCCTTCTGATCGCGGGCGAGCGCAAGGAAATAGCGCGCGCGCGGGTCGGCGGCATCGAGCGCATGGGCCGTCGCAAAGGCCTTGGCCGCCTCCGGCGTCACCACCCCGCCCGCCGCCTGCGCCAGCGCCTCGCCCTCGGCCGAGCGCGGCGCGGCGTCCTGCGGGCGGAGCGCCGCCGCCTTGCCGTAGGCGGCCGCCGCCTCGGCGAAGCGCTGCTGCGCAAAATACGCCGAGCCGAGCGTCTGCCACAGCACGGCGTCGCCCGGCGTCGCCGCGGCGCGGGCTTCGAGCTGGCCCAGCATGGCACTCGCCGCAGCGTCGACCGATGGTGCCGTGCCGGTGACGGCGGCAACTTCGGCCTGCACCTGCGGCGCGGTGCTGCCGAGATCGGGCCGGCCGCGCACCGCGTACACGCCGGTCGCGACGAGGGCGACGGTTGCGGCCAGCAGCAGCGCCCGCCGCGCGCTCGCCCGCTCCGACATTAGCCGCACCGCCACGGGGCGCGCCCGCGCCTCGACGAGCAGGCGGCGCTTGAGCTCGGTCCGCAGCGCGGCGGCCGCGTCGCCATCGATCTGGCCGCTCGCCAGCTGGCCGTCGACCTCGTCCAGCTGCCCGCGGATGACCGCGGCGACCGTCTCCCCCTCGCGCGCGATGCCGTCGTAGCGGCGGACGAGCGGGATCGTCAGCCCGGCGACGGCAACGGCAAGCATCAGCGCGAAGACGATCCAGAGCAGGGTCACGACCGCTCCGGGCCGAGCAGCCGCGCGACTTCGGCCTGTTCGGCGGGGTCGAGGTCGGCGACCGTTGCTCCCGCGCGGCCGCGGAGGAACACGGCGATCGCCGTGCCGCCGACGACCAGCACCAGCGCCGGCCCGAGCCAGAGAAGCCAGGTCGCGGTCTCGAACGGCGGCTTCAACAGGACATAGTGGCCGTAGCGGTCGACGAGATACTGCACCGCCTGCGCGTCGCTGTCGCCGGCGACGATGCGCTCGCGGACGATGACGCGGAGGTCGTGCGCCAGCGGCGCGTCGCTGTCGTCGATCGACTGGTTCTGGCAGACGACGCAGCGCAGGCCGGCACTCACCGCCCGCGCCCGCGCCTCGAGCCCGGGGTCCTTCAGCTGCTCGCTCGGCAGCACCGCGGCGGCGGGCACGGCGACGAGCAGCAGGAGCGCGGCAAGGAGCCTGGTCATGCCTCGGCGCGGAGCCTGGCGAGCATCGGCTGCAGCGTGCCGCTCCAGTCCGCGGGCGTGATCGGTCCGATCTGCTTGTAGCGGATGCGGCCATGGCGATCGACGACGAAGGTTTCGGGCACGCCGGTGACGCCAAGGTCGATCCCGGTGCGCGCGGTCGGGTCGGCGGCGATGCGGCGATACGGGTTGCCGAGCTGTGCCAGCCATTTCTGCGCCGCCTGCGGGTCGTCCTTCCAGTCGATGCCGTAGACCGGCACGCCGGCAGCCGCGATCTGGAACAGCATCGGATGCTCCTGCGGACAGGCGGCGCACCACGAGGCGAACAGGTTCAAGAGGTGCGGCTCGGTCGGCGCCGTCACCGAGCCGAAGTCGCTGGCGGCGAACCCGCTCTGCCCGTCCAGCCCGGCGAGCCGGAACGGCGGCAGCGGGCGGTCGATCATCACCGAGGGGATGCGCGCCGGGTCCTGCGTCAGGCCGTGGGCGAAGACGGCGATCAGCGCGACGAAGGCCGCCACCGGCACGAGGTAGACCAGCCGCCTCATGCGACCGCCAGCCGCCCCGCCGCCGCCGCGGGCCGGGCGACGCCGAGGCGGAACCGCCGGTCGGCGAGCGACGCCGCGCCGCCCGCCGCCATCATCACCGCGCCCGCCCAGATCCAGCCGACCAGCGGGTGGTCATAGGCGCGCACGACGATGCCCCGGCCCTGGACCTCGCCGACCGCGACATAGGTGTTGCCGGCGAGGAACGAGGCAATCCCCGCCTGCGTCGTCTGTGTCCGGCTGGCAGGGTAGAAGCGGCGCTCCGACACCAGCGGCCGGGCAACGCCGGCGCGCGTCATGGTGAAGCGCGCGACCAGCGTCACGTAATTGGGCCCGAGCGCCTCGTGCAGCCCGTCGAGGCGTAGCGTCGCCGGACCGACCGCGACCTGGCCGCCGGGTTGAAGGACGAGGATCTGCGACGTCTGCCACGTCGACATCGCGGTGACGCCGGCAACGAGGATGCCGAGCCCGGCGTGCGCGAGGACGAGGCCATAGGTCGCCAGCGGCGTCGTCCGCATCTTGCGCCACGTGTCGCTGCCGCTCCACCGGCGGACGAGGATCGCTGCCGCACCGAACACCAGCCACACCGCCAGCGCGATGCCGCCCGCCGCCGCGACCCGGGTGACGCCGGCGACCGCCAGCCCGGCGACCAGCGCCGCGAGCGTCGCCGCCAGCGGTACGCGCAGGCGGCGCACCAGCGCGGGCAGCGAGTCGCGCTTCCACATCAGCATCGGCCCGAAGACCACGAGCAGCAGCAGCGGCACCGCCAGCGGCGCGAAGGTCAGCGCGTAATAGGGTGGGCCGACCGAGATCTTGTCGGTTGAGAACGCCTCCATGATGACCGGATAGAAGGTACCGAGGAACACGACCGACGTCAGCGCCATCAGGAACAGGTTGTTCAACACCAGCCCGGTCTCGCGGCTGACGCGGCCGAACAGCGCCCCCGACGCCATCGCCGGCGCACGCGCGGCGAACAGCGCCAGCGCGCCGCCGGTCGCCCCGACGATGATTGCCAGGATGAACACGCCGCGCCGCGGATCGACGGCGAACGAATGGACCGAGGTCAGGATGCCCGACCGGACGAGGAACGTGCCGATCAGCGACAGGGAGAAGGTCAGGATCGCCAGCAGGATGGTCCAGCCGATCAGCGCCCCGCGCCGTTCCAGCACCAGCGCCGAGTGGAGCAGCGCCGTTCCCATCAGCCACGGCATCAGCGAGGCGTTCTCGACCGGGTCCCAGAACCACCAGCCGCCCCAGCCGAGCGTGTAATAGGCCCAGACGCTGCCGAGCGTGATGCCGCACGTCAGGCAGATCCACGCCGCGAGCACCCACGGCCGGACCCAGCGCGCCCAGGCGGCGTCGACGCGGCCCTCGATCAGCGCCGCGGCGGCAAAGGCGAAGGCGACCGAGAAGCCGACGTAGCCGAGGTACAGCAGCGGCGGATGGATGACCAAGCCGGGGTCCTGGAGCAGCGGGTTGAGCTCCGCGCCATCGACCGGAGCCGGCACCAGCCGCGCGAACGGGTTGGAGGTGAACAGCAGGAAGGCGAGGAACGCCGCGCCGATCATGCCCTGCACCGCGAGCACCCGCGCCTGAAACGAGGCGCGAAGATTGTCGCCGTACCAGGCGACGCCGGCACCGAAGGCCCCGAGGATCAGAACCCACAGCAGCATCGACCCTTCGTGGTTCCCCCACACGCCCGCGAAGCGGTACACGAGCGGCTGCGTCGAGTGGGTGTTGGCCGCAACCACGGCAAGGCTGAAATCGAGGCGGACGAAGGCGAAGGCGAGTGCCGCGAAGGCTGCCGTGACGAACAGCGCCTGCAGTGTCGCCGCCGCGCGGCCCACCGCCATCAGCGCGAGGTCGCCGCGCGCCGCCCCGATCATCGGCACCGTCGCCTGGACGCAGGCCAGGACGAGCGCGAGGATCAGGGCGAAATGGCCGATCTCACCAGCCATCGGGAACTCGTCTGCAGGGCATCGTCGATGGTCTTAGCGCGCGCGAGCCGCGGGTGGTAGAGGGGTGCGACCATGGTCGACACGCTCACCAGCCCCGCCAACCCGACGCTCAAGGGTCTGCGCGCGCTCCACGAAAAGAAATTCCGCCGCGCCGACGGGCGCTTTCTCGCGGAGGGTCTGCGCATCGTCACCGAGGCGCTCGACGCCGGCATCGTTCCCGAAGTGCTGGTCTTTGCGGACGGCTTCGCCGGCCATCCCCTGGTCCAGCGCCTGATCGCCGCGACCGAGGGCGGCGGCGGCCACGCGATCGCGACGACGCCGGCGATGCTCCACCGGCTGACGCTGAAGGACAATCCGCAGGCGGTCGTCGGGGTCTTCCGCGCCCGGCCGACTCCGCTCGCCGCGCTCGAGGTGACGGCCGCGCCGCTGTGGCTCGTCGTCCAGGCGGTCAAGGACCCCGGCAATCTCGGCACGATCCTGCGCACCGGCGATGCGGTCGGTGCCGGCGGCGTCATCCTGCTCGACGACTGCTGCGATGCCTACGGCGTCGAGGCGGTGCGGGCGTCGATGGGCGCGATTTTCACCCAGTCGCTGACGCTGACCGACGGGCCGACCTTCTTCGCTTGGGCGAAGGGGCGCGGCTTCGTCGCCGGCGCGGCGCTGACGGATGCGGTCGATTACCGCGAACTCGACTATCCGGCGCCGACGTTCCTGCTGCTGGGAAACGAGCAGGCCGGCCTGCCGCCCGATTATGCGGCCCGGTGCGACGCGCTGGTCAAGCTGCCGATGCGCGGCCGCGCCGACAGCCTCAACGTCGCGGTGGCCGCCGGTGTCCTCGCCTATGCCGTCGTCGCGGCGCAGGAGGATCGCGGCCGGAGCATGGGCAAGCCGGACGGCCCGCGCTAGGGGAGCGGCAGCAACCAGGGAGACGATCATGACCCGCATCGCTTATGAAGTCGTCGAACACGACGGCGGCTGGACCTACAAGGTCGGCGACGTTTTCACCGAAACCTATCCGACGCACGCGGAAGCCGCGGCCGCAGCGCAGGCGGCGGCGAACGAGCACCAGCTGAGCGGCGAGACGACGCCGATCAGCTGGGAGGACGCCGACGGCCGCTGGCACGAGGAAACCGCCGACGGCGACGATCGTCCCGAGGTCGAGGTCAAGGACAGCGACGCCGGATGACCCTGCCGCCTAGACCCCGCCTTGCCCGCCCCGTCCGCCACCAGATCTTCGAGTCGGGCGGCCTGCGCGCGGTCAAGCACGGCGCGCCGTGGGGGCCGGGCGATCTCTATTATGAGCTGATGGAGATGCGCTGGCGGGTGTTCATCGCCTTTGTCGCTGCGGTCTTCGTCGTCGTCAATCTCGTCTTCGGCACCGTCTACATGCTGCTGCCCGGGGCGATCGACAACATGCCGGCGGGCAGCCTTGCCTACGGCTTCTTCTTCTCGGTCGAGACGATCGCCACCGTCGGCTACGGCAACATGGCGCCGCACACGCTCGCCGGGCACATCGTTGCGGTGGTCGAGATCCTGACGGGCCTGTTCCTGACGGCGACGCTGACCGGGCTCATCTTCCAGCGCTTCGCCCGGCCGCGCGAGGGCATGATGTTCAGCGACAAGCTGGTCATCGTCGACGTCGGCGGTCAGCGGCTGGCGATGATCCGCCTCGCCGGCACCCGCGCCCGGCCGCTGGCCGACGTTACCGCACAGATCGGCGTGCTGGAGACGGTGACGCTACCGACGGGCCAGGAATACCGCCGCAGCCGCGACCTGCCGCTGGTCAACAACCGCAACTCGATGATGCTGCTCGCGTGGACGGTGGTGCACGTCATCGACGACGCCAGCCCGCTGGCGAAGGTCGGCGACGACGACAGCGACCTGCGGATCACGGTGACGGTGCGCGGGCTCGACACCCTGCTGTCGAACCAGGTCTTCGCCAGCAAGATCTATCGCCGCGAGCACGTCCGCATCGGCCACGAGTTCGTCGACATCTTCGAATATCAGCTCGACGGAAGCGTCCACGTCGACCTGAGCCGGCTCCACGAGACCCGCCTTGCCACCGACGCCCAGGCCGCCGCCTCGCCGAACTGACAGCGCCGGAACCGGGTGCTGCGGCAATCCGCCCCGCCGCCGCTTGAACCTTTGCCGGGCGCGCGGGTTCACTGCCGGTCACCGGAACACGGGAAAGCGCCGCATGGAGGGAACCGACCGCTCACCGGGCGGCTTTTCCCGCCGGGCGTTCCTGTCGACCGGGACGCTGGCGGCAGCGGCGATCCCGCTCGTCGCCGAGGCACGGCCGGGAGCACGAAGCATGGACGAGGCGATGACGACGGCGGCCGGGGTGCCGCTGGTCCTGAAGATCAACGGCGGCGAGCACCGGCTGACCGTCGACGTGCGCACGACCCTGCTCGACACGCTTCGCGAGCACCTCGGGCTGACCGGCGCCAAGAAGGGGTGCGACCAGGGCCAGTGCGGGGCCTGCACGGTCCACGTCGACGGGCGGCGCACGCTCGCCTGCCTGACGCTGGCCGTCGCCGCGCAGGGCAAGGCGGTGACGACGATCGAGGGCCTCGCGACGCCGACCGGGACGCTGCATCCGGTCCAGCAGGCCTTCATCGACTGCGACGCCTTCCAGTGCGGCTACTGCACGCCGGGCCAGATCATGTCCGCCGTCGCCCTGATCGCCGAGGGCCATGCGGTCGACCGGGCGCACATTCGCGAGGGCATGAGCGGCAATTTGTGCCGCTGCGCCGCCTATCCCAACATCGTCGCGGCGATCGAGCAGGCGACGGTCGCGATGACCGCCGTGTCGAAGGCCGCCTGAGATGCGCCCCTTCACCTATGCCGTCGCCGCCGATGCCCCTGACGCAGTGCGGGCGGCAACCGTGCCGGCCGATGCCCACGTTCGCGCGCCGGTCCAGCTGATCGGCGGCGGGACGACGCTCCTCGACCTGATGAAGCTCGACGTCATGCGGCCCGAGCGGCTGGTCGATGTCACCGGCCTCGACCATGGTCGCGACGGTCGGATCGAGGCGACGCCGCAGGGGCTGCGCCTCGGCGCGCTGGTTCGGATGAGCGAGGCGGCCGAGCATCCGGCAGTGGTCCGCGACTATCCGGTCATCGCCGAATCGCTCGCGCAGGCGGCATCGGCGCAGCTGCGCACGATGGCGCGCCTCGGCGGCAATGTCCTGCAGCGGACGCGGTGCACCTATTTTCGCGATGCGACCTACCGCCAGTGCAACAAGCGCGACCCCGGCAGCGGCTGCGCCGCGATCGACGGCTTCAACCGGCTGCACGCGGTTCTCGGCACCAGCGAGGCGTGCATCGCACATTATCCGGGCGACTTTGCGCAGGCCCTGATCGCGCTTGACGCCGTGGTCGAGGTGCTGGGCGAAGCGGGGCCGCGGACCCTTGCCTTTGCCGATCTCCACCGCCTGCCCGGCCGGACGCCGCACATCGAGACGAGCCTCGCGCCGGGAGAGCTGATCACCGGGTTCGTCGTGCCCGCAGGCCCGTGGACGCAGCGGTCGACCTATCTCAAAGTCCGCGACCGCGAGAGCTATGCCTTCGCGCTCGCCAGCGCGGCGGTCGCGCTCGAGATGGATGGGGACATCGTCCGGTCCGCCCGCATTGCGCTCGGCGGCGTCGCCACCGTGCCGTGGCGGGCGCGCGGGGCCGAGGCGCTGCTGGCCGGCAAGCCGCTCGACGAGGCGGCGGCGGCCGCTGCCGGCCAGGCAGCGATGATGGGCGCGGTGGTCCATCAGCACAATGCGTACAAGGTGCCGCTCGGGCAGGCGACGGTCGCCCGCGCCTTGCTTGCGGCGCACTCGATGAGGGTCTGACGATGGCCGACTATACCACACCCGTCCCGCAGCCCGGCCGCAACATGGGCGCGCCCGACGCCCGCATCGAGGCGCGCGCCAAGGTCACCGGCGGCCTGCTGTATGCCTCCGACACGCCCCTGGCGAACCCGGCGTACGCCTTTCTCGTCACCAGCGGCATCGCCAAGGGGACGATCCGCGGCTTCGACCTCGCCGCGGCGAAAGCCCTGCCCGGCGTCATCGAGGTGTTCACCTACCAGAACCTGCCCAAGCGCGCGGACGTCAAGTTTGCCGGCGAGGGCGGCTATGTGTCGAACTCGCACGATCCGCTGGGCTCGGCCGAGATCGCGCACGACGGCCAGATCGTCGCGGTGGTGGTCGCGGAAAGCTATGAGATCGCCCGCGACGCCGCCCACCGTGTCCGGGTCGATTACAGCGAGGCGGTGCCGTCGGCGACGCTGACCAGCCGCGGCGCGGAAACGCAGGATGCCGCCGACGTCGCCAAGGGCTGGGAGGACAAGGAAGCGGGCAATTTCGACCGGGCCTGGCCGAAGTCGGCGGTGACGATCGAGGCGGATTACTCGACCCCGGCGCAGCACCATAACCCGATCGAGCTGTTCACCACCTCCGCCGTCTGGCACGGCGACCAGCTGACGATCTACGAGCCGAGCCAGTTCGTCTGGAACCTCAAGAACGCCGTCGCCAAGAATCTCGGCATCGACCCGGCCAAGGTGACGGTGATCAATCCGTTCGTCGGCGGGGCGTTCGGCTCCAAGGGGATGATGACGCAGCGGACCGGGATCGTCGCTCGGATCGCGAAGATCGTCGGGCGGCCGGTCAAGCTCGTCGCGACGCGCGATCAGGGCTTTACCATCGCCACCTTCCGGGCCGAGACCAGCCACCACATCAAGCTTGGCGCCGACAAGAAGGGCCGGCTGACGGCGCTGAGCCACGATGCATGGGAGCTGACCAGCCGCAACGACCCATATAAGGTCGGCGGCACCGAGGCGACGACGCAGATGTATGCGGTGCCCGACGTGACCTCCAAGGTCCGGCTGGTCCGCGCCGACCGCAACACGCCCGGCTTCATGCGCTCCCCGCCCGAGGTGCCGTACATGTTCGCGCTGGAATGCGCGATGGACGAGCTGGCCGAGAAATGCGGGATCGACCCGGTCGAGTTCCGCCGGATCAACGACACCAGGACTTCGCCGATCACCGGTGAGAAGTTCACCTCCCGCCACCTGATCGAATGCTTCGACGCAGGGGCGAAGGCGTTCGGCTGGAGCGACCGCGATCCCCGTCCCGGGTCGATGCACGAGGGCGACTGGCTGATCGGCTACGGCACGGCTGCGACCTGTTATCCGGCGAACACGATGGCAGCGACGGCGCGCGTGCGTCTGTCGGCCGACGGTCACGTCCGCGTCCAGATCGCCGCGCACGACGTCGGTACCGGCGCGACCACCGTCATGGGCCAGGTCGCGTCGGAGGCGCTCGGCATCCCGCTGGACCTGATCGAGGTCGAGATGGGCGATTCGCGTCTGCCGCCGGGTCCGGTCGCCGGCGGTTCGCAGACGACGGCGAGCGGCGGCTCGGCGGTCAAGGCGGCGTGCGACAAAGTGGCCGCACGCTTTGGCAACCGCATGCCCGCCCCCGGCAAGCCGCTGGAGGACGCATTCACCCGGCTGGGCGTCGGCGTCATCGAGGAATACGCCGAGTGGGCCCCGCCGAAGTCGAAGGGCAGCGTCGCGCGCCTGTACCAGGGTCAGATGAGCGGCGGTGCCGAGGGTGAGGAGAAGCCGATCCTCGCCTTTGCGTACGGAGCCGAGTTCGTCGAGGTCCGCATCCATCGCCGGACCAAGGAAATCCGGGTGCCGCGCATCCTGGGCGCCTTCACCGCCGGGCGGATCATGAACCCGCGGACGGCCCGGTCGCAGCTGATGGGCGGCCTCATCTGGGGCATCTCGTCGGCGCTGCACGAAGCGACCGAGATCGACGAGAAGCGCGCGCGCTACGTCAACGACAACCTCAGCGAGTATCTGATCCCGGTCTGTGCCGATATCCGCTCGGTCGAGGTCATCATGCTGCCCGAGGAAGACGATCAGGTGCCGATGGGCGCGAAGGGGGTGGGTGAGCTGGGCAATGTCGGAACCAACGCCGCCATCGCCAACGCCGTCTACCACGCCACCGGCAAGCGCATCCGCGACCTGCCGATCACGATCGACAAGCTGATCGCCTGATCGCGGTTGGAGGCCGTTAATCGTTTCGGGGGATTGCGTCGGCAGGGTTCGTATGGCGTTGCTGAGCGGCGCAACGACCCGACGAAAAGGCCCGAATGAGCGACGCTGATCCTCGGCCGTCCGAGCCGCCCGCCGACCACGCGTCGTCGAGACGCGTCCGCGTCGCCGCTGGCTGTCGACCGTGCTTGTCTTGCTGGCGATCGCTTTCGGCGCTTTCGTGGCGTGGAAGCTGGCGAGCGGTGCCAAGTCGGGCGGCGCGGCGGGAGCCGCCGGCGGTCCGCCGGGGAGCGGCGGCCGGGGCGGGCGCGGCGCGGGCGGACGCGGCGGCGCGGTCACCGTCGGCACGGCCCGGGCGGCCGAGCGCGACGTGCCGATCACCCTCGACGCGCTGGGCACGGTCGTCTCCCCGGTGACGGCGACGATGCGGACCCAGATCGCCGGCCGGTTGCAGGCCATCGATTTCCGCGAAGGGCAGATCGTCCACAAGGGGCAGCGGCTGGCGCAGGTCGACGCGGCCCCGTATCGAGCAGCGCTGACCCAGGCGCAGGGCACGCTGGCGCGCGACCAGGCGCTGCTCGCGGCCGCCAGGGTCGACCTCGCCCGCTACCAGACCTTGCTCGCGCAGGACTCGATCGCGCGGCAGACGGTCGATACGCAGGCGGCGCTGGTCAAGCAATATAGCGGCACGGTGGAGACCGACCGCGGTCTCGTCGGCGCGGCCAAGGTCAACCTCGGCTACACCACGCTGATCGCGCCGGTCAGCGGGCGGGTCGGCCTGCGCGGCGTCGATGTCGGCAACTATGTCGCGCCGGGCGACGCGACCGGCATCGTCGTCATCACCCAGATCGCCCCGATCGACGTGCTGTTCACTCTGCCGCAGGACAAGGTTCAGGCGGTCGAGGCGCGGCACCGGGCCGGGGCGGCGCTGCCGGTGACGGCGCTCAACCGCGACGCCGGCGTGGTGGTGGCGCAGGGCAAGTTCCTGACGCTCGACAACCTGATCGACACGACGACGGGCACGGTTCGAGCCAAGGCGCGCTTTGCCAACGCCGACGGCGCGCTGTTCCCCAATCAGTTTGTCAACGCCCGGCTGCTCCTCGACACGCTGAAGGGCGCAGTGACGGTGCCGGCGACGGCGGTGCGCCAGGGGCCGCAGGGCAGCTTCGTCTTTGTCGTCACCTCCCAGTCGACGGCCAAGCTGACGCCGGTGACGATCGGTCCCGCCGACGGCGACAGCCTGAGCGTCACCGGGCTCGCCGCCGGCGCGACGGTCGTCACCGAAGGCGCCGACAAGCTGAAGGACGGCGGCAAGATCGTGCTGCCAAGCGCGCACGGGGGCCGCGGCGGCGCTGGCGGCGGCGTGGGCGGCGCTGCGGGTGGCGGCGAGCACCGCCACCATGCCCCGTCCGGTGGCTGACGCCGACCCGCGCGTCGCGGGCGACCGCCAGGCGCTGCCCGACGGCGCGGCGAACGATCCCGCCGGCGCGTCCGGTCGCGCCAGCCCCTCGCGGCCGTTCATCGCCCGGCCGGTGGCGACGGCGCTGCTGATGATCGCCATCGTGCTCGCCGGGGTTGTCGGCTTCACCCTGCTGCCGCTCTCCGCCCTGCCGCAGGTCGACTTCCCAACGATCCAGGTCACGACCGGCTATCCCGGCGCCTCGCCCGACGTCATGGCAGCGACCGTCACCGCGCCGCTCGAACGTCAGTTCGGCCAGATGGAAGGGCTGAAGCGCCTGTCGTCGGTCAGCTCGGCCGGCTCGTCGGTCGAGACGCTCCAGTTCGACCTCGGCCTGCCGCTGGACGTCGCCGAGCAGGAGGTGCAGGCGGCGATCAACGCCGCGACCAGCCTGCTGCCGGCCGACCTGCCTGCGCCGCCGGTCTATGCCAAGGTCAATCCCGCCGACGCGCCGGTGCTGACCCTTGCCGTAACCTCGCGGACGCGGCCGCTGACGCAGGTGCAGAACATCGTCGACAGCCAGCTCGCCGCCAAGATCGCGCAGGTCGGCGGCGTCGGCCAGGTTTCGCTGTCGGGCGGCGCGCGGCCCGCGGTCCGCATCCAGGCCAACACGCAGCAGCTCGCGTCGTTCGGCATCGCCTTCGACACGCTGCGGACCGCCATCGCGGCGGCGAACGCCAACGGGGCCAAGGGCAGCTTCGACGGCGCGGCGGAGGCGTTCACGATCGATGCGAACGACCAGCTGTCGACCGCGGACGAATATAGGGCCCTGATCGTCGCCTACCGCAACGGCGCGCCGGTGTTCCTGAAGGACGTCGCCACCGTCGTCGACGGCGCGGAGAACACCAAGCTCGGTGCCTTCGTCGGGACCGAGCCGGCGATCATCGTCGACGTCCGCCGTCAGCCCGGGGCCAACGTCATCAAGACGGTCGATGCGATCAATGCCGTCCTGCCGACGCTGCGTGCCGCCATCCCGCCCGACATCACGGTGCGGACGCTGGCCGACCGCACCACCGGCATCCGCGCCTCGGTCAGCGACGTCGAGTTCGAACTGGTCTTTGCCGTCGGCCTCGTCGTGCTGGTGATCTTCGCCTTTCTCGGCTCCTTCCCGGCGACGATCGTCGCCTCGATCGCCATGCCGATCTCGCTGATCGGGACGTGCGGGGTCATGTACCTGCTCGGCTACAGCCTCAACAACCTGACGCTGATGAGCCTGACCATCGCGACGGGGTTCGTCGTCGACGACGCCATCGTCGTCATCGAGAACATCAGCCGTCACATCGAGGAGGGGATGAAGCCCTATGCCGCCGCCGTCCAGGGTGCGGCCGAGATCGGCTTCACCATCATCAGCCTGACCGTGTCGCTGATCGCCGTCCTCATCCCGCTCCTGTTCATGGGCGACGTCGTCGGCCGGCTGTTCCGCGAGTTCGCCGTCGCGCTGGCGGTGACGATCGTCATCTCGGCGATCGTCGCCTTGACGCTGGTGCCGATGATGTCGGCGCGGATGCTGAAGAGCCACGCCAGCGATTCGCGCTTCGCCCGCGGCGCGCAGCGCGTTTTCGACGCGGTCAATGCGCGCTACGACAAGGGCCTGACCTGGGTCCTCGACCATAGCGGGCTGACGCTGATCGTCTTTGCCGCCTCGGTCGTCCTGGCGGCGGTGCTCTATATCGCGATCCCCAAGGGTCTGTTCCCGGTGCAGGACACCGGGCAAGTCCAGGCGGTGATCCGCACCGCCCAGTCGGTCGCCTATGACCGCGCCGCCGTGCTGCAGAACGACGTCGCGCGGACGCTGGCGCAGGATCCGGCGGTGACCAGCCTGTCGTCCTATCTCGGCGTCGACGGCGTCAACGCGACGCAGAACGAGGGGCGGCTGCTGATCAACCTCCAGCCCAAGGGCGACCGCGACGGCAGCCTGGCGACGGTGCTCGACCGGCTGAAGGAGCGGGCCTCGCACGTCGCCGGGGTGACGGTCTGGTTCCAGCCGGTGCAGGACCTGTCGATCGACGCCGAGTCCGGCCCGACGACCTACCGCGCCAGCCTGACGGGCGCGACCACCGCCGACGTCGCCACCTGGTCGCAGCGGCTGACGTCGCAGATGCGGACCAGCGCCAAGCTCGGCGCGGTCGTGTCCGACATCCAGCAGGACGGGCTATCGGCGTTCGTCGACATCGACCGCGACACCGCCGCCCGGCTGGGGATCACGGCCTCAGCGGTCGACGACGCGCTGTACAACGCCTTTGGCCAGCGGATCATCTCGACGATCTTCACCCAGTCGAACCAGTACCGCGTCATCCTCGAGGCGCTGCCGGGCGAGCTGACCGGGCTGCAGGGTCTGGGCCAGCTCCAGCTGCAGTCGTCGACCGGCAAGCCGGTGCCGCTCGCCGCCGTCGCCCGGATCGTGCCCAAGCGGGTGCCGCTGGCGATCACCCACGTGTCGCAGTTCCCCGCCTCGACGATCGGCTTCGACCCCGCGCCGGGCGTCAGCCTGGGGGCGGCGGTGCAGGCGGTGAAGGACGCGGCGACCGCGATCACCCTGCCGCCGACGGTCGGCCTGACGTTCCTTGGCGCGTCGGACGCCTTCACCCGCAGCCTGTCGAACCAGCTGTGGCTCATCCTCGCCGCCGTCGTCACGGTCTACATCGTGCTCGGCGTGCTCTACGAAAGCTACATCCACCCGCTGACGATCCTGTCGACCCTGCCGTCGGCCGGCATCGGCGCGCTGCTGATGCTGATCATCACCGGCAACGACCTCGGTGTCATCGGCATCATCGGCATCGTGCTGCTGATCGGCATCGTCAAGAAGAACGCGATCATGATGATCGACTTCGCGCTCGCCGCCGAGCGCGAGGAGGGCAAGCCGCCGCGCGAGGCGATCCACCAGGCGGCCCTGCTCCGCTTCCGCCCGATCATGATGACGACGCTCGCCGCCTTGTTCGCCGCGGTGCCGCTGATGATCGGCTGGGGCGAGGGGTCGGAGCTGCGGCGACCGCTCGGCCTCGCCATCTTCGGCGGGCTGATCGTCAGCCAGATGCTGACGCTGTTCACGACCCCGGTGATCTACCTCGCGTTCGACCGCCTGGCAAAGCCGCGCCACCCGATCGCGAGCCCGGTGCCGGCGGCATGAACATCTCGGCCCCGTTCATCCGCCGGCCGATCGCGACGATCCTGCTGACGATCGGCATCGCCCTGTCGGGGATCGCGGCGTTCTTCGTCCTGCCGGTGTCGCCGCTGCCCGAGGTCGACTTCCCGACCATCGCGATCAACGCCAGCCTGGCGGGTGCCAGCCCGAGCACGATGGCGTCCTCGGTCGCGACGCCGCTCGAACGGCGGCTCGGCACAATCGCCGACGTCAGCGAGATGACCAGCCAGTCGTCGACCGGATCGACCCGGATCACGCTGCAGTTCAACCTCGGCCGCGACATCAACGGCGCCGCGCGCGACGTCCAGGCGGCGATCGCGGCGGCGCGCGTCGACCTGCCGGCGACGCTGCGGTCGAACCCGACCTACCGCAAGATCAACGCCGCCGATGCGCCGATCATGATCATCGCCCTGACGTCGAAGACGCGGAGCGCCTTCCAGATCTTCGACGCGGTGTCGAACATCGTCCAGCAGAAGCTGAGCCAGGTGCCCGGCGTCGGCGAGGTCCAGATCGGCGGCGGCTCGCTGCCCAGCGTCCGGGTCGACGTCAATCCGCTGGCGCTGGCCCGGCTCGGCATCAGCCTGGAGGACGTCCGCGCCGCCCTCGCCTCGACCAACCCCAACCGGCCCAAGGGCACCGTCCACGCCGGCGGCGAATCGTTCCAGATCTACACCAGCGCGTCCCGCCGGGCGGCGAGCGACTACCGGCCGCTGATCATCGCCTACCGCAACGGCGCGGCGGTGCGCCTGTCCGACATCGCCGAAGTCACCGACGGGCCGGAGGACGCGCGCACCGTCGGGCTGTTCAACGGCCGGCCGGCGATCGTCGCCGTCATCAGCCGCCAGCCGGGCGCGAACATCATCGCCGCGGTCGACGCGGTCAAGGCGCAGCTGCCGGGACTGCGCGCCGGGCTGCCCGCCGACATCTCGATGGACATCGCCAGCGACCGGACGACGACCATCCGCGCTTCGCTGCGCGACGTCGAGGTGACGCTGGCGATCGCGACGATCCTGGTCGTTCTCGTCGTCTCGATCTTCCTGCGGTCGTGGCGGGCGACGGTGGTGCCCGCGGTCGCCGTCGTCGTGTCGCTGCTCGGCACGCTCGGCATCATGTATATGGCGGGGTTCAGCCTCAACAACCTGTCGCTGATGGCGCTGACGGTGGCGACCGGCTTCGTCGTCGACGACGCCATCGTCGTCCTCGAAAACATCGTCCGCCATGTCGAGGACGGCATGCCCAGACTGGATGCGGCGCTGCGCGGCGCGCGCGAGGTTGGCTTCACCGTCGTGTCGATCTCGATCAGCCTCGTCGCCGTCTTCATCCCGTTGCTGTTCATGGGCGGCATCGTCGGCCGCCTGTTCCGCGAGTTCGCCGTCACCTTGTCGGCCTCGGTGATGATCAGCCTGGTCATCTCGCTGACGACGACGCCGATGATCGCCGCGCTGCTGCTCAAGGACAAGGACGACGCCCGGCCCAACCGCGCCTCGCGGCTGATCGAGGCGGGGTTCGACCGGACGATCCGCGGCTATGGGCGCGCGCTCGACTGGGCGCTCGACAATAGCGGCCTGGTGATGCTGATCCTGGTCGCGACGATCGGCATCAACGTCTATCTGTGGGCAGCCATTCCCAAGGGGTTCTTCCCCGAACAGGACACCGGCTCGCTGAACGGCGGCGTCCGGCTCGACCAGCGGTCGTCGTTCGCCGCGTCGTCCGACAAGCTGCGGCAGCTGACGACGATCGTCGCCCACGACCCGGCGGTGGCGACGGTGGTCGGCTTCACCGGCGGCGGCGGCAACCGCGGCGGGGGCGGCGGCTTTGCCTTCGCCACGCTGATCCCCAAGGCGGAGCGCCCCGGCGTCGGCAGTAATACCGTCATCGCCCGGCTGCGGCCGAAGCTGGCGCGGGTCACGGGCGCGCAACTGTTCCTGTCCCCGGTGCAGGACGTCCGCGTCGGCGGCCGCGGCGGCAACGCCAATTACCAGTACACGCTGTCGGGCGACGATCCGGTCACCCTGCCCCAGTTCGCCGACCGGATGGCGGCGATCCTCAAGCGGTCCCCGGTGCTGACCGACGTCGACGCCGACACGCAGCAGAACGGCGTCGAGACCTTCGTCACCGTCGACCGCGACCGCGCCGCCCGGCTGGGGCTGACCGCGCGCGACGTCGACAACATCCTGTACGACGCCTTTGGCCAGCGCGGGGTGGCGACGATCTATTCCGACCTCAACCAGTACAAGGTGATCATGGAGGCGGCCGCGCCGTTCCGCCAGAACCCGCAGGCGCTGGCCAATATCTACGTTCCCGCCAATGCGCCGGTGGCGGCGACGCGCGGCGGCGGTGCCGGGGCGACCAGCGTCGGCGGCGGCGTCATCGGGGCGAGCGCGGGCACGGCGCAGAATGCGACGGCACCGGCGGCAAGCTCGAACGGCGACACCCAGGCGGCGGGCTCGCCGCTTTCGGCGGTGGCCTCGACCATGGTCCCGCTCGCGGCCTTTGCCGCCTATGACACGCGGGCGACGGCGGCCTCGATCAACCACCAGGCAGGGTCGCCGGCAGCGACGATCAGCTTCAACGTCGCGCCGGGCAAGTCGCTGTCCGACGCGACGCCGGTGCTCGCCGACGCGCTGGCGCAGGTGAACGCCCCGGCGACGGTCCACGGCGGGTTTGCCGGCACCGCCAAGGCGTTTCAGGATTCGCTGAAGTCGACCCCGCTCCTCATCCTGGCGGCGATCGTCACCATCTACATCGTGCTCGGCATCCTCTACGAAAGCCTGATCCACCCGATCACGGTACTGTCGACCCTGCCCTCGGCCGGCGTCGGCGCGGTCATCGCCCTGCTGGCGACGGGTACCGAGTTCTCGATCATCGCCCTGATCGGCGTTGTCCTCCTGATCGGCATCGTCAAGAAGAACGCCATTCTCATCATCGACTTCGCCCTCGCCGCCGAGCGCGAGGAAGGGCTGACGCCGCGCCAGGCGATCACCCGCGCCTCGCTGCTCCGCTTCCGCCCGATTGTGATGACGACGCTGGCGGCGGTGTTCGGCGCGGTGCCGCTGGCGATCGGCTGGGGCGAGGGGGCCGAACTCAGGCACCCACTCGGCATCGCCATCATCGGCGGCCTGCTCGTCAGCCAGGTGCTGACGCTGCTGACGACGCCGGTGGTCTATTTGCTCCTCGACCGGTTCCGCCGGCAGGGCGCGGTTCGCAGCGCCGCCCAGCTGCGCCCGGAGTATGCATGAAGCGCCTGATCCCGGCCGTCACGGTCGCCTCGCTGCTCGCCGCCTGCACCGTCGGCCCGAACTACCGCCGCCCGGCCGACGCGACGCCGCCGGCGTTCAAGGAGGTAGCCGGGGTCGAATGGACCCCCGCCCGCCCTGGCGACACGCTCGACAAGGGCGCGTGGTGGACGCTGTTCGGCGATCCGGTGCTCGACGACCTCTGCGCGCGGATCGAAGTCAGCAACCAGAACGTCGCCGCCGCCGCCGCCGCCTACGATCAGGCGCGCGCCCTCGTCCGCGAGGCCCGCGCCGGCTATTTCCCGACGCTCGACGTCACCCCGGCCGTGACCAAGTCGGGCGGCGGCGGCAGCAGCGGCACGATCATCACCAGCGGCGGCACGATCGGCACCGGCACGACAGGGACCGGGACCGGCACCACCGGCAACACCGGCACGGGCAGCTCGTCGGTCGGTTCGACCGGCAGCGGCACGCGCTACCGCATCACCGGCGGCGCGAGCTGGGAGCCCGACCTGTGGGGCCGCGTCCGGCGCAGCGTCGAGCAGGCGCGCGGCACCGCCGCCGCCACGGCCGCCGACCTCGCCAACGCGCGGCTGTCGGCGCAGTCCGACCTGGCCAGCGACTTCCTCCAGGTCCGCGCGCTCGACGCCGAGATCGCGCTCGTCGAGGCGACGGGCAAGTCGTACGACCGCGCGCTGCAGATCACGGTCAATCGCTACAACGCCGGGGTCGCCGCCAAGACGGACCTGCTCCAGGCCGAGACGCAGGTGGCGACGACGCGCGGCGACCTGGCCGAGCTCGTCCGTCAGCGCGAGGTCCTCGAACACGCGGTCGCGGTCCTGGCCGGCCAGGCCCCGGCGACCTTCGTCATTGCCGTCGCCAAGTGGAACCCGGTCGTTCCGGCGGTCCCGCTCGAGCTGCCGTCGACCCTGCTCCAGCGCCGGCCCGACATTGCGGCGGCCGAGCGCCGCGTCGCCGCCGCCAACGCCGGCATCGGCGTCGAGGTCGCCGGCTATTACCCGGCCCTGACGCTGACCGGCTCGGTCGGCCAGTCGGCGACGACGATCGGCAACCTGTTCACCGGGAGCGCCTTCCTGTGGTCGGTCGGCGCGTCGCTGGCGCAGACGATCTTCAACGGCGGGTTGACCGGCGCCCGGGTCGCCGCGGCGCGCGCGGCGTGGCAGCAGGCGGCCGCGACGTACCGCCAGACCGTGCTGACCGCCCTCCAGGACGTCGAGGATCAGCTCGCCGGGACGCGGCAGGAGGCGGTCACCTATACGCTCCGCCAGGCCGCGTCGCAGGCGGCCGACCAGACCGAGCAGCTCGTGCTGAACCAGTATCTTGCCGGCCAGGTCGACTTCACCACCGTCGTCACCAACCAGACGACGGCGCTGACGGCGCGGCGCACGCTGGTGCAGGCGGCCGTGACGCGGCAGACGACCGCCGTCGCCTTGATCCGCGCCCTCGGCGGCAGCTGGGCGACGACGTACCCGGGGACGGTGCCTCCGGCCTAGCGCGCGGCGAGCTGCGGCTCGGGTATCTTCTGGCAGTGGACCGCCATCACCGGCGCATCGGCTTCGGCAAGGCGGGTGAGGATATCGCCGGCGGCGGCGTTGCACGCCTCGACCGTCGCATAGCGCGCCGGGAGGACGCGGATCTGCTGGCACTGGTCGCCGGCGTCACTGCAGCCGAGCAGGGTCATGGCGATCAGCAGCGGTGACATCGAAACTCTCCTCGTCGATGATAAACGTCGGCTCGTCGCAGCCGTTCCGTTCGTTTAACGATGATGCCGCCGCATGTGCTGTGATCCGGATCACAGCATTGAGCGTTCATCGCGGTCTGCTAGACGTGGCCAGCGACCCGGAGTTGAAGCGATGCAGCGTACCGCGACCCTTGCCCTGATGCTGCTCGCCACGTCGACGGCGGCGCAGACCCCGCCGCCGGCTGCGCCGCGACCGACGTCGGGCTATTCGACGCTGAAGCCGGCGCCGAGCGACACCAGCCTGCCACGCCAGAAGGTCGTCACCGTTTTCGGGACCGATCCCTGCCCCAAGTCGACCGACCCCGACGAGATCATCGTCTGCACCCGGCGACCGGACGAGGATCGCTACCGCATCCCGCCGACGGTCCGCAGCGACATCAAGCCCGACGGCCCGTTCGAGGGCAACAACCGCAAGGCGCTGCTCGGCGATGCGAGCGGCGGCGCGGGCGGCGGCATCGGCAGCTGCTCGGCGGTCGGCCCGGGTGGGGGCACCGGCTGCAACCAGGCGATGCAGAACCAGTATCGCGCCGCGCGCAAGGCCGGCGAGGTCCCCCAGGCGATCGTTCCCGAAATCACGCCCGGCGCGCCGGTCCAGGCCCCGCCGTTCTAACATCTTGCATATAACAAGCATGCACATTATCTGCCGCGCATGGCAGAAGACTCCCTTGCGTTCCTGGTCGGCGATGTCAGCCGGCTGATCCGTCGCCGCTTCGACGGCCGCGCCCGCGCGCTCGGCGTCAGCCGCGCCCAGTGGCGCGTGTTGTTCGCCTTGTCGCGCAACGAGGGCATCAACCAGACCGGGCTCGCCGATTACCTCGAGGTCGAGACCATCACCCTGTGCCGCATGGTCGATCGGCTCGCCGAGGCCGGCCTGGTCGAGCGCCGTTCCGATCCCGCCGATCGCCGCGCCTGGCGGCTGCACCTGATGCCGGGGGCGTACCCGCTGCTCGAGCAGCTCCGCGTCCTCGGCGACGAAGTCGTCGCCGAAGCGGTCGTCGGGATCGAGTCGGCGCGGCTCGAAGCGGCGATTGCGGCGTTGAACGCGGTGAGGATCAATCTGTCGGGACGCGCGCCCGTCCGCCCAGCGGACACGGCGGAGGCAGGAGTAGCATGATGCACGATGTCGTTGGCCGCGACCAGGCGGTCGCCGCGCCGCGCCGCAGCCTGTGGGCGCGGCTCCGCCGCCCGGTTCTGATGCTGCTGGTGCCGCTTTTGATTGCAGCGGGGGCGGCCTATTATGTGGTGACAGCCGGCCGGTCGGTGTCGACCGACAATGCCTATGTCGCGCAGGACAAGGTGTCGATCAGCAGCGACGTCACCGGCCGGGTCATCGCCGTCAACGTCGGCGAGAGCCAGTCGGTCAAGCGCGGCGACGTGCTGTTCACCATCGACCCGGAGCCGTTCCGCATCGCCCTCGAACAGGCGCAGGCAAACCTCGCGAGCGCCCGGGCGCAGGTCGCGGGCATGCGCCAGACTTACGCCGGCAAGGGGGCCGATGTCGTCGGCAAGCGCGAGGCGATCGGCTATGCCGAGATCGACCTGAAGCGCCAGCAGGACCTGATGACGAACGGCTTCACCACGCGCGCCCGGCTGCAGCAGGCCGAGCATACGCTGGCGCAGGCGCGGTCCGACTATAATGCGGCCCTGGCCGACCAGGCCAATGCGGCTGCCGCGCTCGCCGGTGCGCCGTCCGGGCCGATCGAGCAGCACCCGCTGGTGCTGGCGGCAAAGGCGGCGGTCGACAAGGCGGCGCTCGACCTCCGCCGGACGACGGTGCGCGCCCCGGCCGACGGCCTCGCCAGCCAGACGACCAAGGTCCAGCCGGGCCAGATCGTCGCCACCGGCATCCCGACGATGAGCCTGCTGGTGTCCAAGCACGACTGGGTCGACGCCAACTTCAAGGAAACCGACCTCGACCACATGCGCGTCGGCCAGAAGGCGACAGTCAAGCTCGACGCCTATCCTGGCACGCCGCTCACCGGCCATGTCGAGAGCGTCGGCGGCGGCACGGGCAGCGAGTTTTCGGTTCTGCCGGCGCAGAACGCGACGGGCAACTGGGTTAAGGTCGTCCAGCGCGTGCCGGTCCGCATCGCCATCGACGACCATCGCGGCCTGCCGCCGATCGCCGGCCTCAGCGCGACCGTGACGGTCGACCTGCGGAGCGGAAAGTGACGCCGACCTCCCCGCCGCGCCGGAACAGGGGCTGAATGGCCACCGCCGCTCCCTTCGCTGCCGCGCCCGCCGCGGCAAAGACGGTCAACCCGCTCGTCATCACCTGCGTCATCATGCTGGCGTCGTTCATCACCGTGCTCGACTCGACGATCGCCAACGTCGCCTTGCCCGACATGGAGGCGAGCCTCGGCGCGGCGTCGGACACCGTCACCTGGGTCCTGACGTCGTACATCGTCGCTGCCGCCATCGCCACGCCGCTGACGGCGTGGCTGGGCGGCAAAGTCGGGCGCAAGCGGCTGTTCCTGCTGGCGATCGCCGGCTTCGTCGGCGCTTCGATGCTGTGCGGCCTGGCCCAATCGCTCAGCCAGATGGTCGCGTTCCGCCTGATCCAGGGGGCGTCGGGTGCGTTCATCATCCCGCTCGGCCAGTCGTTCCTGCTCGATGCCTATCCGCGCGAGAAGCACGGGCAGGCGATGGCGCTGTGGGGGCTGGGCATCATGGTCGGGCCGGTGATGGGACCGGTGCTCGGCGGCTGGCTGACGGACAACTACAGCTGGCGCTGGGTATTCTACGTCAACCTGCCGTTCGGCTTGCTGGCGCTGTTCGGCGCGGCGACCTTTCTGCCGGGCGCCGAGTCGCTCCGCCGCCGCTTCGACGCCTTCGGCTTCGTCGCGCTCGGCATCGGCATCGGCGCGCTGCAGTTGATGCTCGACCGCGGCCAGCAGCTCGACTGGTTCTCCAGCCGCGAGGTGATGATCGAGGCGGCGACGTGCGTCGCGGGGCTGTGGGTGTTCGGCGTCCACATCTTCACCGCCAAGGACACGATCCTGCCGACCGAGCTGCTGCGCGACCGGAACATCCTGACCGGCTTTGGCTTCATCTTCGTCGTTGGCATGCTGCAGGTGGCGACCAGCGCCTTGCTGCCGCCGATGCTCGAGCAGCTGTACGGCTATCCCGTCGTCACTGCGGGCTTCGCCATGGCACCGCGCGGGATCGGCACGATGGCCGGCATGCTGATCGTCGGGCGGATCATCGGCAAGGTCGACGCGCGCCTGCTGATGATGATCGGCATGACGCTCGTCGCCGGATCGATGTGGGTGATGACCGGCTTTTCACCGATCATGGGCATGATGCCGTTCCTGACCACCGGCTTCGTCCAGGGCTTCGGCGTCGGGCTGATCTTCGTGCCGCTGAACACGCTGGTCTTCGCCACCGTCGCCCCGGCGCTCAGGACCGACGCGTCGAGCTTCTACAGCCTGCTGCGTAATCTGGGCGGTTCGGTCGGGGTCAGCCTGTCGGTCGGCATCCTCGCCCGCCAGAGCCAGATCGCCCATGCCGACATCGGCGGCGCGGTGACGCCGTTCGCGCTCCCCGGCGCCGACCCCAACATCGCCCGGGCGCTCGGCGCGACCGGCGACACGGTGCTGGCGCTGCTCGACGCGACGGTCAACGGCCAGGCGGCGATGATCGCCTACCTCGACGATTTCACGCTGATGATGTGGCTGTCGGTGGCGCTGGTGCCGCTGGTGCTGCTGCTCAGGGCCCCGCGCAAGGCTGCGGTCGACCCCGAGCATATGGCGATGGAGTGATTACCAGATCCGCACGCGCGCGTCCGGCTTCAGGTACATCTTGTCGCCCGGCTGGACGTTGAAGGCAGTATACCACGGGTCGAAGTTGCGGAACGTCCACACGCGGTAGCGTTCCGGCGAGTGCGGATCGCTCGTCAGCCGCGCGAGCATCGCCGCGTCGCGCGTCTTGCCGCGCCAGACCTGAGCCCAGCCGAGGAAGAAGCGCTGATCGCCGGTCAGCCCGTCGATGACCTTGTCGGGCTTGCCGTGGAGCGACAGGTGATACGCCTCGTAGGCGATGCGGATGCCCGACAGGTCGGCGATGTTCTCGCCCAGCGTCAGCGCACCCTTGATGTGCGTGCCCGGCAGCGGCTCATAGCCGTCGTACTGCTGAACCAACCGGTCGGCCCGGGCGGTGAAGCCGGTGGCATCGGCCGGGGTCCACCAGTCGCGCAGCGCGCCGGTCGCGTCGTACTGGCGCCCCTCGTCGTCGAAGCCGTGGCTGATCTCGTGGCCGATGACCGCGCCGATCGCGCCGTAGTTCAGCGCCATGTCGGCGTTGGGGTCGAAGAACGGCGGCTGCATGATCGCGGCCGGAAAGACGATCTCGTTCATCGGCGGGTTGTAATAGGCGTTGATCGTCATCGGCGTCATGCCCCACTCGGTGCGGTCGAGCGGACCGCCGAGCTTGGCGAGGTTGCGGTCGTACTCGAACAACTCCGCCGCCGCGTCGTTGGCGACGGCATCGTTGGTGACGACGAGCTTGGTGTAGTCGCGCCACTTGGACGGGTAACCGAGCTTGGGATCGAAGGTCGCGAGCTTGGCGTGCGCCTGCGCCTTGGTCGCCGGGCTCATCCACGCCGCCTCATCGATCCGCGCGCCCATCGAGGCGAGCAGGTTGTGGACCAGCGCGTCGACCTTGGCCTTGTCCTCGGGCGGGAAATACTTGGCGACGTAGAGCTTGCCGACCGCCTCGCCCATCGCGCCGTTGACCGCGCTGACGCCGCGCTTCCACCGCGGCTGGATCTCCGGCTGGCCGCCGAGGACGGTGCCGTTGAAGGCGAAGTTCTCGTCGACGAAGGCTTTGGGCAGCACCGGCGCGCGCGCGGTCAGCAGATGATAGGCCAGGTAGTCGCGCCAGACGCCGATCGGCTGGCTGGCGACCAGCCGCGCCGTGCCGGCGATCGCCGGCGGCTGGGCGATGTCGAGCTGGCCCTCGCGCTCGACGCCGGTCGCGGCGAGGAACGCGGGCCAGTCGAGCCCCGGGGCCTCGGCGGCGAGCGCTACCGGCGTGCGCGGGTTGTACGTCTTGACCGGATCGCGGTTCTCGACCCGGGTCCAGTGGACGCGGGCGATCGCCGTCTCCAGGTCGAACACCGCCTTCGCCCGTGCGTCGGCGTCGGCGAACCCGGCGAGGCGGAACATCGCGGCGATATGCTTGACGTACTTATCGCGGACGTCGGCGAACTTCGGCGTGTCGACGAGGTAATAATCACGGTCGGGCAGCCCCAGGCCCGACTGCCTCATGCCCGCGATGTAGCGGGTCGGGTGCTTCGGGTCCTGTTCGACGCCGATGCGGATCGGCCCCTCGATCCCGACCCGCGCATCGCGGCCAAAGGCGGTCGACAGGTCCGACGGGGTCCGGATCGCGGCGATGCGGTCGAGTTCAGGCCGCAGCGGCGCGATGCCCTTCGCCTCGATCGCGGCTTCGTCCATGAAGGTGGTGTAATAGGTGCCGACCCGCCGCGTGTCGGCGTCGGCGCTGGAACCGGCCTTCGCCGTCGCCTCGATGATCGCGCGCGTCCGCTCGCGCGACAGGTCGTCGAGCAGGGCAAACGAGCCGAAGCTGGTACGGTCGGCCGGGATTGCGGTCTGCTTGTCCCAGCCGCCGTTGGCATAGGCCCAGAAGTCGTCGCCCGGCTTGACCGCGCGGTCCATGCCGGTCGCGGCGAAGCCGAAGTCGCCGAAGTGCGGGGCGGCGTTCGGGGCGGCGGCGGTCTGGGCGGCGGCGTTCTGGGCAGCGGTGCCAAGGGTGAGCGCGAGAAGCGAAACGGCCAGCAGGTGAGCGCGCATGGGACTCCGGGGATCAAAGGGTTAATCCCTGTTCTTACCGCTCGCTTGCAGACGTCACAAGGATCGGCAAAGACAGCGGACCGTTTCGCCCCCGCCAGGCGTTGGGCGGCGCGTGATCTTCCGTCACAGGAGCCTCGTCGATGAACAAATTCCTTTTTGCTGCCACTGCCGCCCTGATGGCCGTCGGCACCGCCATGCCCGCCGTCGCCGCAGTCAACGCCCGCCAGGTCCAGCAGCGCAGCTCGATCGACGCCGGCGTCCGCAGCGGCCGGATCAGCGGTCACGAGGCGCGCGTCCTGCGTCAGGAGCAGAACCTCATCACCCGCGCCAAGCTGCGCATGAAGGCGCACAACGGCGGTCACATGACGGCGATGGACACCAAGAAGATCCACGACATGCAGGACGCCGCCGCCCGCCATATCGACCGCTTCAAGCACAACCGCGTGCGCGGCACGAAGCACGTGCTGTAGCCGCAGCACGGCGCGTACCGAACGGATGAACGCCTCGGCGTTCATCCGTTCGGCACCGAACTCGCGCAAGGCCGGCCGGCGGGGTCGCGGATCCTTTCCGCCGAACCGGTCCGACGACGCGGTGCCGCCGCGGTGCCTCCTATGTGAAGCCGTCGAGAAACGCCGCGACGTTCACCCCGAGTTCGGCCGTCGCATAGCCCCCCTCCATCACCACCAGCGTCGGCCAACCCGCGCCGGCAATGCGCGCGCCGATCGTGGTGAAGTCCGCGGTCGCCAGCGCAAACGACGAGATCGGATCGGCGGCGAAGGTGTCGGCGCCGAACGACACCACGACCAGATCGGGCGCGAACCGGCGGAGCGCCGCCAGCGCGGTGTCGAGCGCCGCGCGGTAGGGGCCGATCCCCGTCCCCTGGGGCAGCGGCAGGTTGAGCGTCGTTCCCGCGCCCGCGCCGCCGCCGGTCTCGTCCGCATGGCCCCAGTAGAACGGATAGTCGGTCGCCGGGTCGGCATGGAGGGAGGCGTAGAAGACGCTGCCATCCTCCCAGAAGATATCCTGCGTGCCATTGCCGTGGTGATAATCGACGTCGAGCACGGCAACGCGCGCCCGTCCCGCCGCCTGGGCTGCGCGCGCGGCGACGGCGGCGTTGTTGAGGTAGCAATAGCCGCCGAAATAATCGGCTCCCGCATGATGTCCGGGCGGGCGGCAGAGTGCAAAGGCGTGGTCCTCGCCGCCGAGCACGAGGTCGAGCGCGGTCAGCGCGGTCTGCGCGCCCCAGTAGGCCCCCTCCCACGTCCCGGCCGCGATCGGCGTCGCCGCGTCGAAGCTGAAGCGCCCGAGCAGCGCATCGACGCGGTCGAGGCGAAGCGGTCGCCGCCCGACCACCGGCCAGACGTAGGGCAGTGCGTCGCCGTCGCGCCCCGCAGCCCGCCAGCGACCGTGCGCCGTCTCGAGAAAGTCGAGATACTCGGCCGTATGGACGGCGAGCAGCGGCGCACGGCCATGGTCGACCGCCGGCCGCAGCGGCGGCAGCGCCGCGACGATAGCGGCCGCGCGCGCCGGCGTTTCGGCGTGATCGGTCCAGCCCCCGTTGTGCAGCTCGCGCGTCGGGGCGTGGCCGAGCTGCTGAACGGCGAACGTGCCGATCACGGCAGGACGGGCGCGTCGAGGTCGAGCTTCGCCGCCGGGATCACCGTCGCGCCCGCCGGGACGGGAAAGGCGCGGGCATCGCCGACGATGACCGTACTCGCACGTGCCGGATCGAACAGGGTCGCCGCCACCGCCGTCACGTCGGCCGCCGACACCGCCTCGACCTTGCCCGAGAAGGCCGCCAGCTCGCTCAGCGGCACGCCGTCGATGGAGAGGCCGGCGAGGCGACCCGCAAGGCCGGCAACGGTTTCGACCTGCCGCGCAAAATCGCCGGTCAGCACCGCCTTCTCGACCGCGAGCTCGGGTCCCGCCACCGGCTCTGCCGCGAGCCGCTTCATCTCGGCCGCGATCAGCGCCGCGGCCTCGGCGGCGGTCGCGTTCTTGGTCGCCGTCGCCGCGATCAGCGAGCCGACGCCGCGCCGGGCGTCGAGCCCGCTCGACGCGCCGTAGGCGAGGCCGCGCTTGACCCGGATCTCGGTGTTGAGGCGAGAGCCGAAGCCGCCGCCGAGCGCCGCATTGGCGACGATCGCCGGATAGTACGCGGGATCGCTCCGGGCGAGGCCCGGGCGGGCGACGACGACCGAGGCCTGCGCGGCGCTGGGCAAGTCGACGACGATCGTGCGCGCCGGCGGGTAGGCAGCCGCGACCGGCGGCGGCGCGGCCGCTCCCGGCGGTCCGCGCCAGTCGCCGAACGCCGTCGTCGCCAGCGCCACTGCCGCATCGGGGGTGATGTCGCCGGTCAGGATCAGTGTCGCCTGGTCCGGCCGCGCCGTCGCGGCGTAGGCACTGGCGATGTCGGGACGGGTGATCGCCTTCAGCGTCCGCGGCGTGCCGCTGGCAATGTGGCCGTAGGTCGTCGCCCCGAACACCGCCTTGGTCGCGGTCATCCGCGCCACCGCCTTGGGATCGGTCAGGGCGATCGCCGCGTCGTCGAGCGCCTGCGTCCGCGCGCGCTCGATTTCCTCCGGCGCGAAGGCCGGGTGGCGGGCGACGTCGGCGAGGACGGCGAGCGCCGGCGCGATGCGGTCGGCCTTGACCGAGACGCTGAGCGTGGTCCCATCCCAGCCCGCGCCGGCCCCGATGCTGCCGCCCAGCGCCTCGACCTCGTGCGCGATCTGCGTCGCCGAGCGCGTCGCCGTGCCCTTGGTCAGGAGCGTCGCCATCAGCTCGGCGGTTCCGGCGCGGCCGGCGGGATCGCCGGCGGAACCGCCGGGAGCGACGAGAACGGCAGCGATGAGGGGAATGTCATGGCGACTGGCGACCGCGACGCGCAGGCCGTTGGGCAGGGTCCGCAGGGCGACGACCGGCACCGGCACCGGCACCGGCGGCCCCGGCGGAGGGGTCGGGATGCGCTCGCCGGGCGCGGCCGCCGTGACGATGGGCACATCGGGCGGCACGACCAACGGTTTGACCACGACCGTCGGCGCGATCGGCAGCGACGGGTCGGACCCCGCGCCCGGTGCCGCCGGCAGGTAGCGGATCGTCGCGCTCGCGCTGTCCTGCAGGTACTTGCGCGCGACCCGCTGGACGTCGGCGGACGTGACGGCGGCGAGCGCGGCGATGTCCCGGTCGGCGGCGGCGGGGTCGCCCTCGACGATCACCGACTGGGCGAGCGTCGAGGCGCGGCCGAGCGGCGTCTCGCGCGACCGGATCGTCGTCGTCAGCAGCTGGTTCTTGGCGATGTCGAGCTCGGCCGCCGACACCGGCGCGTCGCGCAGGCGGGCGACCTCCCGGCGCAGCGCCGCCTCGCCGGCGGCGACGTCCTTGCCGCCGGCGAGGATCGCATAGACCGCGAGGAGACCGGTGTCGTGATGGTCGTCCAGCTGGCTGCCGGCGCTCGTCGCCAGCTGGTCGCGGTAGACGAGCGTCTCGTACAGCCGCGACGATTCGCCAGCCGACAGGACGGCGTCGAGCACCGTCAGCGGCGCGTCGTCGGGTGACCGCGCCGGCGGAATCGCCCAGCTGATCGCCACCGCCGGCAGCGGCGTGTTCGCGGCGTGGACGGTGACGCGTGCCGGTGCCGTGCGCGGCGGCTCGACGGCGGTAACGCGCGGGATCGCCCGGGCCGGCGTCGTCAGCGGGCCGAAATACTTGTCGACCCAGCGATCGAGCTGCGCGGGATCGAAGTTGCCCGCGACGACCAGCACGGCGTTGTCCGGGCGGTAATAGGTCGCGTGAAACGCGCGGATGTCGTCGAGCGTCGCCGCATCGAGATCGGCGATGCTGCCGATCGGCGAGCGGGCATACGGGTGGCGGACGTAGCTGAGGGCGGGCAGGTCGACCTGGAACAGCTTGCCGTAGGGGCGCGCCTCGCCCTGCCGCAGCTCCTCCTCGACAACGTGGCGCTCGCTGGCGAAGACCGGCGTGTTGACGACCAGTGCGCCCATGCGCTCGGCCTCGGCAAACAGCAGCGGCTCGAGGTGGTTGGCGGGAACGACCTCGTGATATTCGGTGAAGTCGTCGTGGGTCGAGGCATTGTTGTTGCCGCCGACATCCTCGGTCAGGCGGTCGAACGCCTCGTCGGGCAGATCGCGGGTTGCCTTGAACATCAGGTGCTCGAACATGTGCGCGAAGCCCGATCGGCCGGCGGGGTCGTTCTTCGCACCGACGTCGTAGATCACCTCGATCGCGACATTGGCGGTCGAGCGGTCGGGCATGGCGAACACCCGCAGCCCGTTGGGCAGCGTGCGTTCGGTATAGACGAGCGGCTTGACCGGCGGCGCGGCGAGCGGGGCAGCGGTAAGCGAGGCGGCGGCGAGCGGAACGGCGGCGGCCGCGAGGAGGGCCGCAAGCACTGAAGTTCGCATCGTCGCCGTCATCCTCTGCCGCGTCGCGCCCGCACTCTAGGCTTAAAGTGCGGTTCCGTCCCAGCGGCAGTTCGCCCGGCACACCTTGCCCGGGGCTGAACGAAAACGGCCCGCCGAAGCGGGCCGTCTGCATGCGCGAGGGGCCGCCGATCAATAGGGGTCGTACACCCGGCGATTGTCCTCGTAGTGGTAACGGCGGTTGTCGTTCTCATAGTAATATCGACGGCCGTTGCGATCCTCGTAGCGATTATGATCGTCGGCGACCGCTCCGACCACACCGCCCGCGGCTGCACCGACCGCCGCACCGAGCAGCGGATTGCCCGCCAGCGCGCCGACGACGGCACCGCCGGCGGCACCGATCGCGGCACCCTTGCCGGCTCCGTTCAGATGCTCGTTGCCGTAGCGATCGGTGGTGCAGGCGGTCGTACCCAGCGCCGCGACGGCGACAAGGACGAATGGCAGGCGCGTCATGGTCGAACTCCCAAAGTATCGTTGCGGGAGAATAACCGTCGACCGCAGCCGCCGTTCCGTGAACGGCAGCTGGACGCGGTCGCGACGAGGGGATCGCTCCAGAGCCGCGCCGCCGGACGGACTGGCGGGACCGCGCGCCGCCTGTATCACGCCCACCCCTCCAGCACCTGGTCGGGCGGGCGGTGACCGTCGGCCCAGCTGCGGATGTTGGCGATGACCTTTTCACCCATGTCGAGGCGCCCCTCGAAGGTCGCCGAGCCGAGGTGCGGCACGAGCACGACGCCCGGCAGGTCGAGCAGCGGACGCGACACTTGCGGCTCCCGCTCGAAAACGTCGAGGCCGGCCCCGGCGATGCCGCCGCGCGCCAAGCAGGCGACCAGCGCCGCCTCGTCGACCACGCCGCCGCGGGCGACGTTGATCAGGTAGACGTGACGCTGCATCAGGCGCAGCGCGGCGTCGTCGATCAGGTGGTGGGTCTCGGGCGTCAGCGGGCAGTTGATCGAGACGATGTCGACCCGCGCCAGCATCGCCGCCAGCGTCGGCCAATAGGTCGCCTCGACCGCGCCTTCGACCGCGGCGGGCAGGCGCTCGCGGTTGTGATAATGGATGGCACAGCCGAACGCCCGCGCCCGCGCCGCGACCGCCTGGCCGATGCGGCCCATGCCTACGATGCCCAGCCGCTTGCCGGTGACGCGGTGGCCGAGCATGCCCGTCGGCGACCAGCCGCCCCATTCGCCGGCGCGGAGCAGTTTCTCGCCCTCGCCGATCCGGCGCGAGACGGCGAGGATCAGGGCCATGACCATGTCGGCGGTGTCATCGGTGAGGACGCCGGGCGTGTTGGTGACGACGATGTTCTTCGCCCGCGCCGCGGCGAGGTCGATGTGATCGACGCCGGTGCCGAAGTTCGCCAGCAGCTTCAGCCGCGGCCCGGCGGCGGCGATCACCTCGGCCGTCAGATCGTCGGTGACGGTCGGCACGACGACGTCGGCACGGCCGAGCGCGTCGGCGAGTCCGGCCGCGTCCATCGGCGCATCGGCGAAGTTGAGCTCGACGTCGAACAGCTCGGCCATGCGCGTCTCGACCGCCTGCGGCAGGCGGCGGGTGACGATGACCTTGGGGCGGACCGGCATGGCCACGAGGGCTAAAGGTGCCGGCGCGCGATGACAAGTGGCACGCCCGGGGCGATTGCGCTATCCGCCGCCGATGCTCGCCGCCGCCCTGCTGCTCGCCGCCGCCGCGCCCGCCGCCGCCCCGGCGCGGACGGCTGCCGTCGACGTCGACGCGACGGCGGGGCTGTCGGGGCTGCCGGTGCCGCGCTTCGTCAGCCTGAAGTCGGACAAGGCCTATCTCCGCACCGGGCCCGGTGATCGCTACCCCGTCGTCTGGGTCTATGTCCGCAAGGGCCTGCCGGTCGAGGTCATCCGCGAATACGGTATCTGGCGGCAGATCCGCGACATCGGCGGCTCGGTCGGGTGGATGAACAAGCAGCTCATCAGCGGCAACCGGACCGCCGTCGTCACCGGCGCCCCCCGGGCGATGTACGCGACGCCCGACCTGCAGGGCCGCGCCGTCTGGCGCATCGCGCCGGGGGCGATCGTCCGCGTCGTCCTGTGCAGCGAGGCGTGGTGCCGGGTCGATCGCGGCGGCAAGTCGGGGTATATCCTCCGCGCGCAGCTGTGGGGCGTCTCGGCGGTGGAGACGATCGGGTAGCGCCCGTCCGCGCCTACCGCTCCAGCCGCCCGCCGCCCCTGACGAACAGCAGGACCGTCAGCCCCGCCAGCACCAGTGCCGGGATCGGCAGCAGCCCTGCGCGCTGCGAATGGGTCGCGGCGGTCGCGATCTCGACCAGCATCGGCCCCAGCCACATGGTCGCGGTACCGGCGATGGCGAACAGGCCGAAGAAGACGCCGACCCGGTCGGGCGGCACGACGCGGGTCAGCATCGTCCGCCGTGAGCCGTAGGCGGCGGTGACGCTCACCGCACCCAGGAAACCGCAGCCGAGCAGGCCGAGGTCGGGCAGCGTCGTGAACATCGGCCCCTGCCACAACGGCGCGTGGGCGGCGCGGTCGTAGGGCTGGTAGAAGAACAGCGCCTTGGTCTGGCCGAACGACAGCAGCTGTGACGTGACGACGCCGGCCAGCTCGAGCATCAGCGCCCGCTTCGGCCCGATCGCGCCGTCGAGCCAGCCCGCGAGCACGCCGCCGGCGACCGAGAACACGCTGAGGATCATGCCGTAGGCGAGGAGCTGGAGGCTGCCCCAGCCCATCGCTCCGGCGGCATAGACCCCGGTGAAGACGAGGATGCCGGTCAGCCCGTCGGTGAACAGCAGCACGCTCGCCAGATAGAGCAGCGCATTGCCGTGGCCGCGCGCCTCGCGGAGCAGCGCCACGAGGTCGCCGGACCCCGCCTTCAGCGCCGCGCCCAAGCGCGTGCCGCTGGCCGCGACGTCGGGCACGAAGGCGAACAGGGGGAGAGAGCCGGCCAGCATCATCGCCGCCGCGATCGGCGCGACGATGCGGTCGGTCTGGTGGGTCGCGGGATCGAGGCCGAACAGCGGATGCGCCGGGATGAAGCCCCAGCCGACCTTGCCCGGCAAGGCGAACGCCCAGACGACGAAGGCGAGCGTCGCCACCGACAGCGCGTTGACCAGCGCCAGCGCCGCCCCCGACGCCGCCCCTGCCCGGGCCATGCCGGCGGCGGGCAGCAGCAGGGCGTTGTGCAGCGTGTCCGACACGCTGGTCAGCCAACCCATCAGCGCGAAGATGACCAGCGCCGCCGCCACGCCGATGCCGCCCTGCGGCGTCACCCACCACAAGGCGGCGAGCAGCGGCACCATCACCGCCACCGTGCCCGCCAGCCACGGCTTGCGCGGCCCCATCCGGTCGATCGCCGCGCCGAACAGCGGCACCGTCAGCAGGACCAGCCAGCCGGCGTACTTCGACGCGGCGGCGACGAGCAGCTGCCCGCGCACCGGATCGCCGATGACGTCGCGGACGAAGTACGGCGCGAAGACGTAGATGGTGATGAGCACGAAATACGGGTCGCGCGCGCCCTGGAACAGCGCCCAGCTCCACGCGGCGCGGTCGAGACGGGCGGGCGCGGCGGTGCGCGGCACGGTGACGGCGTCCATTCGGTCGGTCCTCCCCAGGACGCTTTGGTCGCGAGCATGGCGGAAAGCCGGTACCGCCGCAATCAGGCGACGCCGGCGCGCCTGAGTGCTGCCGGCGGTACCCGCGTCAGCGCCGCCGCCCAGCGCAGCAGCCTCGGCAATACGCCGATCCCGGCGAGGACGATCTGCCGCCCCGCGCCGCCTTCGCCCAGCCGCTGCAACGCCGTCGCCCGGCCGATCTGGCGCGCGCAGTCGCGGCGGAACGCGGCATGGTAGGCGGCCGGCCCGGCGCCGCCGAGAACCGCCGCCGCCGCCAGCCGGGCGCTGTGCAGGGCGATCCCCATGCCGTCGCCGGTGAACGAGGGAATGACACCGGCCTGGTCGCCGAGCCGGAATGCGGCATCGTCGCCGCCGTGGACGAAGCCGTAGGGGACCGCGCTGATCGTCAAGGGCCGGGCGAGGAGCGGCGTCGCGTCGCCGACCAGCTCCGCCAGCCGCGGCTCGCGGAGGATGACGTCGGCCAGGACATCGCCGCCGCTGGCATCGAAGCGCCGCCGGTCGGCCAGAAGGCACAGGTTGACCATCCCGTCCTCGACCCGCTGCACCCCGGCATAGCCGCCGTCGAACAGGACGATCTCGATGACGCCGTCGAGCGCGGCGAGCGTTGCCGCCGACGGCCGGTAATATTGCTTGAAGCCGATCAGATGATCGAGCGTTCCGGCACGGTCGCGCCCCGCGCCGCGGAGGTCGTGCTTGCCCGTCGCGACGAGCAGGGCGGCAGGAGCGAGATCGCCCGCACTCGTCGCCAGCGTCCGTCCTTCGGCCCGGCGCACCGTGACGCCCCGCGCGACCTCGACGCCCGCCGCCGCGGCATGGTCGAGCAACGCCGCGTCGAGCCGCCGCCGCGTCAGCCCCAGTGCGGTGAACGGCAGGCGCGCACCGACGCTGCGCATGCCGGAAACCAGCCGCACCCGGTCGATCGGATGGCCGCCGAGCGCGCCGGTGTCGAAGCCCAGCGCCGCCAGGTGCGTGCTCGCCTCGGTCGATACGAAGTCGCCGCAGATCTTGTCGTGCGGTCCGATGCTGCGCTCCAGGAGCAGCGGTCGCCGGCCGCCGCGCGCGAGCAGCGTCGCCGCCGCCGCGCCGGCCAACCCGCCGCCGGCGACGACGACCCCGCCGGCTCCGCCGGTCCCGGTCACCATGCGGCCCGCTTGATCCGCCCGACGCACAAGCGGAAGGGGAAGACCTTGGCGACCGTCGCGGCGGTGATGCCCGCGATCGCCAACGCGCGCTCCCAGTCGTCGGGAACGAAGGCGCGCGCAATCGACACCGGCCCGTCGTGGCGGACGAAAGGGTGCCAGCGCATGACCGCGGCCAGCGCATTGAAGCCGTAGAAGGCAAACCAGTGCCGCCGCAGGTCGTTGACGAACCAGCCGCGCGCCGCCCGCGCCTCCATCCAGGCCAGGAACGCGCGTCAGCTGCCCGTCGCTCAGGTGGTGCGCGACAAGCGAGCTGATCACGAAGTCGACCGGCTCGTCGTCTGCGAACGCGAACAGGTCGCCGGTGCGGAAATCGATCGCCAGCGCCGGGTCGGTCGCCGCCCGCGCCGCCGGTTCGCGCGCGGGGGTTGAGGTCGATCCCGATCAGCCGCGGCCGGTAGCCGCGCGCCGTCGCCCAAGCATGGACGGCACGCAGCATGTCGCCCTCGCCGTAGCCGACGTCGAGCACGGTGAACGCCGCCCCCGCCGGCAGCGCCGCGGTTGCCGCGGCGAGCCACCGCAGCGTCGGGCCGCGCGCCAGCGTCACGGTGTTGACAGTCGCCAGGTCGCGCAGGCAGGCGGCAAACGCGGCCGGCGTGACCGCGTCGCCGTCCATCAGCTCGGCCTCGCCCGAGCGGCCCGCGAAGCTGCGCATCAAACGGTGCGGAAGCGGAAGCTCTCCGCCGCCAGTCCCGGGCCGAAGGCGACGCCGAAGCCGTCGGCGGCGCGCTCGACCGACGTGCCGACGCCCTTCAGCATCCGCTCGAGGACGAACATCAGCGTCGCCGAGCTCATGTTGCCGAAGTCGCGGAGCACGCCGCGCGACCAGTGCAGCGCCTCGGGTGCCAGCTCGAACCCGGTCTCGACGGCGTCGAGGATCGTCCGCCCGCCGGCATGGACCGCCCACAGCGGAAAATCGGCCGGGCGCTGGCCGCGGAGGAGGCCTTGGTCGTCGTTGCGTTCATGCTCGAACTTGAGCGCCCGGGCGATCTTGCCGGGAACCTCGCCCGACAGGTGCATGTCGAAGCCTTGGTCACCCACGGCCCAGGTGATCGCTTCGCCCGAGTCGGCGATCGTCGCGGCGCGAAAGTCCTTGAGCGCGATGCCGGTCTCGTCGGCGGTCACCAGCGTCGCCGCGCAGCCGTCGCCGAACAGCAGCATGGACAGCAACTGCTCGAGGCTCGCCGTCTGCTGGAAGTGCAGCGTGCACAGCTCGAGGTTGACGACGAGAACCCGCGCCGAGGGGTCGGAGCGGACGAAATGATGCGCCAGCCGCAGCGAGTTGACCGCGGCATAGCAGCCCATGAAGCCGACGCCGGTGCGCTCGACGCCGGGGTCGAGCCCGGCCGCCTTGACGATCAGCTGGTCGATGCCCGGCGCGATGAAGCCGGTGCAGCTGGCGACGACCAGATGCGTGATCCGCTCGCGCTCGCCCTCGATGCCGAGCGCGTCGATCGCCTGCAGCGCAAGGCCCGGGGCGGTCGCGGCGAAGCGCGCCATCCGGACCGCCGTCGAGGGAAACGCCCCGGGCGTATAGAAGCCCTCGGCATCCGCCTCGAAGCCGTCGGGATCGGTCACCGGGGTGAAGAAGGAAAAGCGGTGATCGATCCCGGCGCGCCCGACCATGCGCTTGAACAGCGCCGAGTCGCGCCGTTCGGTGATGAACTGGCCGACGAAGCGGACGAAGGCCGCGTGGACGTCGTTCGGCGGAACCGCGGTGCCGATCCGGTTGATATGCGCGACCGTCACGTCGGATCTCCTCGCTGTCGTCCTGCCGCACAACGCCGCCGCGCACGCATAAGTACGCTAACAGGCTGGCGACCGCTGCCTGCCTGCGGCACGGTGGCACAATGAGGGATGAACGGGACTGCCTGACCGACATTGCCGGGCTCCGCGTCGGCCACGCTCACGATCCGGCGGCGCGGACCGGCGTCACCGTGATCCTGCCGGGTGCGGCGGTGACGATGGCGGTCGACGTTCGCGGCGGCGGCCCGGCGACCCGCGAGACCGACGCGCTCGCGCCGCACACGCTGGTCGAGCGCGTCCATGCGCTGGTGCTGTCGGGCGGTTCGGTCTTCGGCCTTGCCGCCGCGGACAGCGTCGTCCTTGCCCTGTCGCAGGCGGGCATCGGCCTCGTCGCGGGGCCGCTGCCGATCCCGGTCGTCCCCGCCGCCTGCCTGTTCGACCTCGCCAACGGCGGCGACAAGGGCTGGGCCGAACCGCCCTATGCAGCCCTCGCCCGCGCGGCGCTGGCGGCGGCGACGCACCCGGACGCGAGCGGACCGGTCGGCGCAGGCCACGGCGCGGTCGCCGGCAGTCGCGCAGGCGGCATCGGCTCGGCGAGCGTCAGCGCGCACGGCCTTACCGTCGGCGCGCTGGTCGCGGTCAACAGCTTCGGCGAGGTCTATGCCGGCGAGCCAGCCAGCGGTGAGGTCCCGCTGCCCAAGCTCGCCCGCGCCGGCGGCCTTGCGGCGCAGTCGACCTGCATCGGCGTCGTCGCGACGGCCGCCCCGCTGACCCGGGCGCAGGCGCAGCGCGTCGCGATGATGGCCCACGACGGGCTGGCGCGGGCGATCCGCCCGATCCACACGCCGTTCGACGGCGATACGCTGTTCGCGCTGTCGACCGGTCCGGCCGACGGCGTCGATCCGGTCGCGCTGGCGCTCCTCGGCACGCTCGCCGCCGACGCCGTCGCCCGCGCCGTGCGCCGCGCCGTGTTGGGTTAGCGCAGCCCCGCGGCGGCGGTTTCGTACGCGCGCTGCAACGCCGTCGCCCGCGCGATCAGCTTGCCCGTGGCCGCGAGCGGCGCGGCAACCTCGGTCCCGGCCACGCTGGCGGCGGCGAGCGTCCCGGCGATGCCGTCCAACCGCGTCCGGATGTCGGCGATCTGGTTGCCAATCCGGTCCAACGCGGTCGTCTCGACCTGCGCCTGCGCCCAGGCGGCACTGCCCGCCCCCGCCGCGCGACCCGCCGCGACCGCGTGGGTGGCGGTCGTCCGCTGCGCCGCAAGCCGCGTCGCCGCGTCGCCGAGGTCGCGGTCGGCGAGGGTCAGCTGCGCGACCGCGTCGTCGATCGGCACCGGCGGGACGGCAGGGGCGCCACCCTGGTCCGCCGTGCCAGCGACGGCGGGCGAACCGGTCGGGGTGCTTCCGCGGTCCCCCGCGCCGGCAACGACGGCAGGCGGAGCGGTCGACGCCGAAACGGCCGGGCTCGCGGGAAGGGCCGGACCGCACGTCGGCACCGCGGCGGCGGCGCAGCGGCGCAGTCCCTGCGCGAGCGGCGCCGGCCCCTCGATCGGCCGCCGCGCCAGGCTCGGCCACGAGCCGCCGCCACTGCTGCAAGCGGCGAGAAGAAGGACAAGGCAGAGCGCGCGGTACACGCGCTCGCTCCTACGGTGCGCCCGGCACGTCGACAAGCGCGGACGCACAGCAGCGCTTGCATACCACCGCCCGCGCGCCGTACATGCACTCGCCACGCGCCCGTAGCTCAGCTGGATAGAGCATCAGACTACGAATCTGAGGGTCGGACGTTCGAATTGTTCCGGGCGCACCAATAAATTCAAACGGTTATACCGAAATCGCCGTTCTAAGCTGTTGGCTTAGAACGGTGATTAGAACGGTGTTTGCGGACGCACGCCCAAACGCACGCATGGGCGCGACGGCAGAGGCCACTGCGAATCGGGGGACAGGGCGTACAGACGTTAAAGTATCCGAGAGATCGAGAGTGAGAGGGCGCGGCTGTTGCCGTGACGGGTTGAGGGTCGAGAGAGAGGCTCCCGGCCAACCCGTCCGGAGACTTCCCATGCTTCAGACCCAGCCTCCCCGCCGCGCCGATTCCGCCGGGCTCCGCGTTGCCGGTAAACGGTGCCTACAAAGTCGATATCAGCCGCGGCGAGCGGATTGGCCGTGTTTCGTCCGAATGGTTCTCGCGCCCTGACGACGAGCGTTACCTGTCGCTCAGTACGCTGCACGACGCGGTGCGCAGCCGAGCCGAGCAAGCGACCTCACGAACCGTCGAGACCAAATCCCTCCGCATCGAGGCACGCACCAACGATGTCAGCCGTCTCGCACTCGCCATTCCCGGCCGTGCCGAGCCGGTCGCGCCAACTCACTGGTCGTTCGGCCAGCTGTGTGGCCTCGTCGGCGCTCCAGCCGGGTACCTCCGCCAGCTGCCCGCACCGCTCGCTGGCATCAACCTTCAGCACGGTCTGGCGTCCCACCGTACCGAACTCGTCAAGACGCTCGAAGCCGACGACGGCCGCATCGAACTGCGTGCGGTGACCGGCCCTGACTATGGCCGGATCTGGGATCACGAACTCGTCGAGGCCGTCATGCGGATCGCCGGCGACGGCGTCGGCGACACCCGCTGGAAGGTTCCCGGCACGCTCGACTGGTCGACGATGACCCATAACCCGTTCGTCGAGGTGACCAAGGATACGACGACCCTCTATGCCAGCGACCGCGACGTCTTCCTATTCCTGGTCGACGACACCCACCCGATCGAGGCGGGGCGGCTGCCCAACGGCGATCCCGATCTCTATTTCCGCGGCTTCTACTGCTGGAACTCCGAGGTCGGCTCGAAGACACTCGGCATGGCGTCGTTCTTCCTCCGCGCCGTCTGCATGAACCGCAACATCTGGGGTGCCGAGGGCTTCGAGGAGGTGTCGATCCGGCACAGCAAGTTCGCCGCGCACCGCTTCGCGCATCAGGCCGCGCCCGCGCTCGAACGCTTCGCCGACAGCTCGGCGGGCGCGTTCGTCAGCGGCATCCGTGCTGCCCGCGAGCGCATCGTCGCGCGCACCGACGAGGACCGCGAGACGTTCCTGCGCAAGCGCGGGTTCTCGAAGGCCGAGACGACGACGATCATCGCCACCGTGCTCGGCGAGGAAGGCCGTCCGCCCGAGAGCATCTACGACTTCGTCCAGGGCATCACCGCCGTCGCCCGCGACCGCCCGCACCAGGACGCGCGCCTCGAACTCGAGGCCCGCGCCGCCAAGCTGATGGCGAGCGCAGGGTAGCGCCGATCCGCGAAGCCGCTTCGGCGGCTTTGCGGTTGTCCGGTTCTACGCCTCTTCGATCCTCGGTTCTCCGGCCCGCCGCTTCCTAGAGGAAGAGGTGGGCTGGAGTTTCGTGACGGGTTCAGGGTCGAGAGAGAGGCTTTCGGCCGGCCCGTCATGGAGAAGCCCCGTGACCAAGTCCGTCCAGAAGATCGCGCTCAGCACCTCGCGCGACATTCCCTTCGACAAACTGGTGCTCGCCCAATCGAACGTCCGCCACGTCAAGGCGGGTGTCGGCATCGAGCAGCTCGCCGAGGACATCGCCCGGCGCACGCTGCTGCAGAGCCTGACCGTCCGCGCCGTCGTCGGCGACGACGGTGCCGAGACCGGCATGTTCGAGGTGCCCGCCGGCGGCCGCCGGTTCCGCGCGCTCGAACTGCTGGTCAAGCAGAAGCGCCTGCCCAAGACCGCGCCGATCCCATGCGTCATCCGCGAGTCGGGCATGGCCGAGGAGGACAGCCTCGCCGAGAACGTCCAGCGCGCGCCGCTGCATCCGCTCGACCAGTTCCGGGCGTTCCTGGCGATGCGCGAGCAGGGCATGGGCGAGGAGGAGATCGCCGCGGCGTTCTTCGTCACCCCCGCCGTCGTCAAGCAACGGCTGCGGCTCGCCAGCGTGTCGCCGGCGCTGCTCGACGTCTATGCCGAGGACGACATGACGCTCGAACAGCTGATGGCGTTCACCGTCAGCTCCGATCACGAGCGGCAGGATGCGGTGTGGGAGGCGATCCAGCGCTCCTATTCGCGCGAGCCCTATGCGATCCGCCGCATGCTGACCGAGGGCGCCGTCCGCGCCAGCGACAAGCGCGCGGTGTTCGTCGGGCTCGAGGCGTACGAGGAAGCGGGCGGCACGATCCTGCGCGACCTGTTCCAGGCCGACGACGGCGGCTGGCTGCAGGACCCGGGCCTGCTCGACATGCTCGTCGCCGAGCGGCTGCGCGAGGAAGCCGAGACCGTCCGTGCCGAGGGCTGGCGCTGGGTCGAGGCCGCACCCGACTTCGCCTATGGCCATACCTATGGCCTGCGCGGCATTGTCGGCGAACGGCACGAACTGACCGCCGACGAGGAAGCGGCGCGCGAGGTGCTCGTCACCGAGTATGCCGAGATCGAAGCCGCCAACGCGGGCGACGCCGATCTGCCCGACGAGGTCGATGCCCGGCTCGGCGAGATCGAGACCGCGCTCGAGGCGTATGATAACCGCCCGGCGGTCTATCGGCCCGAAGACCTCGCCATCGCCGGTGCGTTCGTCAGCATCGACGGGCAGGGCAAGCTGCGGGTCGAGCGGGGCTATGTCCGGCCCGAGGACGAGGCTGCCGGTCGCGCCGCTGCTCGACGATGATGCGGGCAGCGGCGACGGCGGTGCCAACGCGCAGACTGGCGACGGTGAGCACGACGGCGTCGATACGGTCGGCACCGGCATCGGCACGGGCACGACCGAGCCCGAGGAGGACGAGGGCCTCAAGCCGCTGCCCGACCGGCTGCTGACCGAACTGACCGCGTGCCGGACGGTGGCATTGCGCGAGGCGATCGGGCGGTCGCCGGAGGTTGCGTTCACCGCAGCGCTCCACGCGCTCTGCCTCAAGCTGTTCTACCACTATGCTCAGGACAGCTGCGTCGAGCTCGACATCAAGAGCGTGGCGTTCGGGTCGGGCGTCCCCGGCCTCAACGACTCGGCGGCCGCAATCGCGATCGACATCCGGCATCGCGATTTTGCCGAGCGGCTGCCGCGTGAACCCGGAGACTTGTGGGATGCGCTCGTGAGCTTCGGCGACGATGATCGTTCGAACCTGTTCGCGCACTGCATCGCCCACGGCGTCAACGCGGTGCACGAAGCCTACAACCGGCGGCCGCGCGCGCTCGCGCATGCCGACCGGCTGGCGGCGGCGGTCGATCTCGACATGGCGCCGGCGTGGACGCCGACGGCTGAAAACTTCATCGGCCGCGTGACTAAGGCGCGAATCGTCGAGGCGGTCCGCGAAGCTCGCGGCGATGCGGCTGCCGACCGACTGACCGGCATGAAGAAGCCCGATATGGTGGTCGCCGCCGAGGTCCAGCTCGCCGGCACGGGCTGGCTGCCCGATCCGTTGCGGACACCGGGCCGGTCGTTCGTGCCGGCCGAGGGCGAGGCCAACGTCGCCGATGCTTGGCTGACCGAATCCGTCGGGACCACCGCGGACGAGCAGGTCGACGAAACGACGGTAGGCGACGGCGAACAGGCCATCGCCGAGGACGATGCCTTCGTCGACTATGACGACATCGCGCAGGCCCCCCAAGCGATCGCGGCCGAGTAACCCCCGACTCGCCGCACACTTGGGCCCGTCGGCAACGGCGGGCCCTTTTTTTCTCGAAAGGTGCACGATGCAGAACACCGCATCCGATTTGGCACACCGTCTCGCCGAGAACGCCGAGGCGGTGTGCCGGCACTATCTCCCCAACGGCAAGCGTGCCGGCCGCTATTGGCTGATCGGCGACGTCGACAACACACCGGGACGCAGCCTCTACGTGAGGCTGATCGGTACCGGCACTGGTCGAGGTGCGGCCGGTAAATGGACCGATGCCGCCACCGGTAAACACGGCGACCTGCTCGACCTGATCGCCGGCCGCCAACGGCTAACGACGCTGGGCGACACACTCGACGAAGCGCGGCGCTTCCTTAGTCTGCCGTCGACTGTGCGGTTCGATGACCGGCGTCTCGAACGGGTGCCGACTGGGTCGCGGGAGGCTGCGCGCCGCCTGTTTGCCATGTCCACGCCAATCGCCGGCACTTTGGCTGAAACCTACATGCGCAGCCGGGGTATCACTCATTCGCGGAAGATCAGCCTCCGCTTCCATCCACGCTGCTACTACCGAGCGGACACCGACGACCAAGACGGCGGCCCAACATCGTGGCCGGCATTGATCGCCGCCGTGAGCGATCTCGACGGCACCGTCACCGGGGTCCACCGGACGTGGCTCGATCCATCCGGGCGGGGCAAGGCGCCGGTCGCCACCCCCCGTCGCGCCATGGGCCATCTCCTCGGCAACGGCGTGCGGTTCGGCCGTGCCGATGACATGATGGTCGCCGGTGAGGGAATCGAGACGACGTTATCGCTCGCTCAGGTCTTGCCAGCCTTGCCGAGCATCGCCGCGCTCTCCGGCAATCACCTCGCGGCGTTGCTCCTGCCGCCGACACTGCGCCGTCTCTACATCGCCCGCGACAACGATCCCGCTGGGGATCACGCGATGCACGCCCTGACCGAACGCGCCCAGGCGGCGGGGATCGAGGTGCTGACTCTGACGCCACGATTCGACGATTTCAATGACGATCTGCAGAGGCTCGGCATCCAAGCTATCGCCGCCACGGTGCGCGTTCAACTGGCTCCGGAAGACGTCGCGCGGTTCTTGGCGCCTGAAGTCGATCATCGGGAGACTGTGGCGTCCCGGTGGATTGGCTCCGGCCCATGACGCCGCACGTCTGCCATTGAGCTGAGCGGACCACGCCCACGGCCTTCTGAGAGGGCGATCGGACCGGAAGCGGTCCGGGCCGCAACGGCTTCGGCTGCGACTATTTTCCCCTGCACGCCCGAGGCGCGCATTCCTCGCGCGGCAAAATAGTCGCAGCCTTCACCGTCCTCCGCTGTGCTGCGGCCGCACGGGGCTGACGCCCTCGGCGGTGCCGGCCCAGTCCGCCTCCGGTCTTCGTCGCCGGCGAAGGCCGCGATGGGCGCGGCCGACGTTACCGGAGGCAGACGCCATGACGACCGACGACGAACCGATCCACACCGAATCCCCGACCGCTTCGCTCCTCGCCGAGCTCCAGCTCTACGGGCACCGGCCGTTCCAGGACGAGCCCGACGCGCGGCCACTGCCCGAAGATCGCATCGTCCGCGGCGCGCTCGCCGACATCTTCGATGCGCTCGTCTCGACCCTGCTCGAGACACGCCTCGAACCCGATCTCGAGGAACTGCTCTGGGGCACGGTCAACCTGTTCCACCGCACCGTGACGCAGATCGAACGCGAGCTCGACACCAATGAGGCGGCGCAGAAGCGCAGTCAGCGCGATCAGGACGGCTCCGAGATCGCCTCGGTCGAACTCGAGAAGCTGCTCGCCGAGGGGCTGACGCTGATTGAACGGCGCAACTCATTCGAAGCGATGCGCGACGGCGCCGCCGAACTGTTCGAGGTCCACACCGGCTCGCCATGGCGCCTGCGCCGCGGCTCACTCGTCAGCTACCGATCGCTGACCGCCGCCGTCATCGACAGCCGCGAGTTTATCGCAGCCCGACGCCGCGCGCAGAACGAAGTCCTCGTTCCGGCCGGTCCGAAGATCGCGTTCACTGGCGGGACCGATGTTACCGACCACAAGCTGATCTGGGACACGCTCGACAGGGTCCACGGCAAGCACCCGGGCATGGTACTTCTCCACGGCGGCAGTCCCAAGGGGGCCGAGCTCATCGCAGCTAAATGGGCCGACAAGCGCAAAGTCCCGCAAATCGCGTTCAAGCCTGATTGGACCCGCCACGCCAAGGCGGCGCCGTTCAAGCGCAACGATGCGATGCTCGACATCCTGCCGATCGGCGTCGTCGTCTTTCCCGGCACCGGCATCCAGGACAACCTCGCCGACAAGGCGCGCAAGCTCGGTATCCCGCTGTTCGATTTCCGGCCGAAGCGCCGCGGCGGGTGAGCGCCGTTGGTTGCGCCGAATTCAGACCCAGCTCAGCCGCACATTTCTACGATGCGCCGGATTCCCTCCTCTGCTGAATTTTGCTATGATCGTCGCCGCGCTGTGGTGGCAGGTGGAGGCGCGTCCGATCATCTTTGAAAAGGACGCACCGCCATGTTTATCACCTTACCGCTGGCGCTGATCGGCGTCGGCTATCTGATCTACCTGCTGTTCGGGGCCGCGAGCTACGCGCTGCCGCTGATCGCCGCGCTCAGCGCCGGGTTCGCAGCGGCGCACGCCGGCGCATCGGGCGTCGGCGCGCTGCTCCTCGGCATTGCCGTATTCATGCTGGTGATCGCCGTCGGCCGCATGGCGACGTTGCTCCTGCCGTCGCACGAAGCGCGCATGGCGCTCATGCTGCTGTTTGCCGTGCCGGCCGCAATCCTCGGATATCAGGTCGCGTACGCTTTGCTGCATTTCGGCGGCATCAGCGGATGGGGCGTTGGCATTGCGGCGATTGCAGCGATCGCGACCGCAGCGGTGGCCGCGAAACGGCAACTCGCCCCGCGCGTCTAATCGGTCAGCGGGCGCAAACCGCGGTCTCCTTTTGCGGGCGGCGGGCGTCTCGGCCCGGACGCGGCGCTGTGCCCCTCATCGTTGCGCCAGCGCGGCGGCGACCGAAGCTGGGTTCGACCGGTTCGCCGCCGACAGGCAGCTTGTGTCGGAACCGTGCTCGTGCGGGTCGGCTGAACCCGAAGCGCCGCCCCTCGGCCTATCCGATCCAGCGGCCGCCAACCTGCGCGCGTCGTCACCCCTGCGGGCGATTACCGCTGGGAACGGAGGGGGACGAAGTGGTCATCCGGCCGGAACGCCGTCGTTTCTAGCCCCTTCTGCACTGCGCCCGTCGTCTCCCTCGAAGCGCCGAGCGTCGCCACCATCTCCGTTTGCGCATGCCGAACCCGCGTCCACACGGCCTCTCGATGGGCTTTGATGATCGGGGCCGGCTGCGCCTCGACCGCCTGAACCGCAACGGCGCGCCGGAGCTATTTTCCCCTGGGCTTTGCCCATTCCTCGCGAGGCAAAATAGCCCCCGCTTGCCGTCCTCCGCTGTGCTGCGGGCCGCTGGCTGCGGCGGCGGATCGCCCCGGTCTTCGGGCAGCCATCGAGGCCGCGGTGGTCGCGGGCTCGATCAGATGAGCAAAGGAGATACGACATGGCGACCATCGGCACCTTCAAGAAGACCGCGACGAACGAGTATTCGGGCGAAATCGTCACCCTCAGCGTTCAGGCCCGGAACGTCCGCATCGTCCCCGAAGCCAACCGCGCCAACGACAATACGCCGTCGCACCGGGTGATGGTCGGCCGCGCGGAGATCGGCGCCGCCTGGACCAAGAAGTCGAACGAGGGCCGCGATTATTTGGGGCTCAAGCTCGACGACCCGAGCTTCACCGCCCCGATCTACGCCAACCTGTTCGACGACGAGGAAGGCGAGACGTTCAGCCTGATCTGGTCGCGGCCGACCCGCCGCAACGACTGACGGATCACGACGAGCCCCGCCCGGGAAACCGGGCGGGGCTTTTCGCACGTTGGTTTTTCCACTCAGGGCCGCCATCCTGATCATTCCATATAAGCTTGGCATTATAGGTACATAAGTGTCGTCCGGCTTGGCTCGCGGGCGGCATCTCGGCATCGTCCATCTTGGTGAGGACCAGTTGCGTGAAGGAGTTGACGATGCCGGGTTATCAAAAACTTCGCTTGCCGCCGCAGTACCGTGCCATGCTCGATCTCGATGCATCGGGCTTCGCCTGGGAGTGGCTGCGGCGCAATCCCGCCTTCCGCGCGCTCTGGGCGGCCGCCGGTGCCGCCGCGCGCCGCGCGTCGGCACGGGCGGCACTCGCCGCGCGCCGGACTACGAACAACGTCACCGAGCTTGCCCGGCATCCGCTGGCGGAAAGGACGGCCTCCTGGGGCCTATCCTTTCGCCGCCCTCCTGACACGCCCGCGACCGAGCATCCTTTGCTCGGCTGGCTGCCCGAGGTTCGCGCCGACACGGTGTGCCTCGTCCGCGCACTGCCATGGGCGCGCGCAGCTTCGGGACTTCGCTTCGAGCCCGAGCGCTGGGGCCCCGGGGTGTTCCGGCTGGCCGCACCCGGCGGCACTCATCTGCTCGTCCGCCGCCACAGCGCGCCCGAACAGGCGTTTTGGCTGCCGGCGGGCCTCGCCCCGCGCATGGGTGAGCCGTTCGGCTTCTATCTGCACGCCGATGTGGACCGCGCCGGCCGTCTTCGTGCGGCGGCGCGGATCGCGCGCGGTGTTGGGCGCGATCTCGCGCGTCGCCCGATCGCGCTTGGTGACGCATCCCGCCAAGTAGCGATGCTCTACGTTTACGACGCCGTCCAAGCTGGCAACAGCTTGCACGCCATTGGGGAATTCTTGCTCGACCGTATGCCGGAGCAGTGGCGGAGCAGCTCAGAACGGTCAGACCTGCGCCGCCTCGCCGAAGCCGGCGAAAAAGCGGTCGCAGGGGGCTATCGGTCGCTTCTCAACCCGGCGCGGCGACCCGCCGACGATGCGTGACGCGCTACGAGCGCGCCCGATCGACGAGGCGCTTGCGCTCGGCCTCGGTCGCGCGGTTCCACTCGGACAAGGCGACACCCGGCGGCGGTGGCCGCAGGCCGGGTCGCAGCCGCTCCTCCACGACCGCCAGCGTTGCCGGCCTGCGCTGGCGAGCACAGCGTGACCATAGAAATCGGCGTCGAGCTTGACGTCCTTCGACCCGCATTTGGGCAGCGGAACCGCCGATGC